>OZ253667.1:2555000-2978486 GCA_965263235.1 Pseudomonadales bacterium | reverse complement strand
GGACTGAGTTGCTATCGTACGCCAGTTAGCATAAATGCCATTGCAGCAAGCGTCGATATATAGGTATTGGTTTGGAGGCTCACTCGCAGAGCAGGCTGTCTTTAAGGCAGGAGGACCACGGTGGCGGCAGGCGGCATTCTTTAAAGGTTTGGAGTTTGGCAATGACAAAGCAAAGTAACAACGACAATGTCATTCGTGCCGAGTTTGGCGCCCAGGCCAGGCGCGCTAAAAATAAGCGATCATCATTGTGCGCCAACGGTCATCATCGCTGGGTGGTGGATAAAAAGCCAAAGTTTGACGTGAAGCAAGGTAAGCTGGTCACCATCGAGCGGTGCTCACGCTGTGGTGAGACTCGCAATCGTCTGTCGTAGAGTGCTAACCTGAGGGGACGCCGGCCCCGGTTGGTTCCCAACTAGCTTTATTCTTTTACAACCAACGAAACAGGTACGCCAATTTTGGCGAGTTTGGCGGCATCCGCGACTTGTGTATAAGTGTCGCTTTTGGCTTCGGGGTGAGCATTAATGATAACCGAGCCTTTGGGGTTTTCAGCGAGCTTTCTTTGAATCACTGACCGTACCGAGCGTACATCTACCCGACGCGCATCTATTTCTATATCACTCGATGCGGTAATTCGAATGAGGATATTCTGGTTGTCGCTGCTTGGCGGCGGTGGCGCATTTGTGGTGCTGTCTGGGCGCTCAATCTCAAGACCGGCTTCTTTGATAAACGATGCGGTCACGATAAAGAAGATCAGCATGATGAACACCACGTCCAGCATGGGGGTCAGGTCGATATCTGATTCTTCTTGGTTTTGCGCGGCGTGGCGTTTGCTAGCCATCGAGAGGACTCCAACTACGGTAACTTTGTTTTTTGGTCATTATATCCAAAAGTCTGAGTAGCGCATTATAAGCAAAAGTTCTCGCGCAAGCGAAGCGGAAAGCGAGCTGAGCAAAAGTTTTTTGCGGTGCAATTGATTGCTAGTACGTTTCGGCGGCGATTTGGCGTGATTGATCCACAAATGACGCGGTTTTGTCATAAAGGCGCCGCACATTGACATCTAGCCCAACCTTAAACCGGCGCGAGATAATGGTTGCCGGAAAGACGATATCGCCGGTTTCCTTGATCAGCAGCGCTCGGGATGTGCCTTGTTTGTCGCTGTATCTGATCCAGCGAAGGCGTCTGTCGTTAGCCAGCGCAACACCGAGGGCGATGCCTGCCGATTGCAGCAGAAGCAATTGATTGGAGGTGATTCTCTCGTCGTCCAGAAGTCGCTGGATCAATCGCACGTCTTTTTCCGGCTCTCCTTTTAGGGCGCTACCGTAAAACCGGGCGGTCATATCACTTATGCGCGTGACGGCATTTTCGACGTAGCGCTTATCGGCATCACGAAACTCCATGATTTGTGGCTTATCGGGGTCCAGATGGTCCTGCGCCGGCGCCGGGCCACTAAACAGAGCCAGGCAAAGCGCAATAATCATCACCAGCTCACTGGACAGGGTGGTTTGTGGGAGATGCCGGTATTTGGGATTGAGCTTTAAAAACATGGCAATAGGATAACAGATGGCGGTCAAAGTTCGGTATAGATACGCTCCCGAGCTAGCTATAATAGCCGCCCATTTTAGTTTGGCAGCGCTAATAGTTAGTAAGGTCGCAAAGAGATATGTCCAGAAGCACAATGATTACCGGCAGTATGGTGGCTTTGGTTACCCCTATGTTGGACGACGGTTCGCTAGATTTTGAGGCGCTAGATGCCCTGGTCGAATGGCATATTGCGTCGGGAACGTCGGCGATTGTCGCTGTGGGCACAACGGGTGAGTCGGCCACGTTAAATGTTGAAGAGCACTGCGCGGTGATCAAACGTGTGGTAGATAAGGTCGCCGGCCGAATCGCGGTTATCGCGGGTACGGGTGCCAACTCGACGACAGAGGCGATAGAGCTTACCGAATCGGCGCATCGTGTTGGCGCAGATGCCTGTTTGAGCGTTACGCCTTACTACAACAAACCTACCCAGGAAGGTTTATACCTGCATCACAAGGCCATTGCTGAAGCGGTCGATATTCCCAATATCCTGTACAACGTGCCCGGGCGTACTGCGGTGGATATGTCCGTCGATACGACGATTCGTTTGGCAGAAATCCCTAACATTGTCGGAATTAAAGATGCTACGGGTGATCTAAGCCGAGCGAAAGCGTTAATTGCGGGCTGTCCAGATGATTTCGCCATTTACTCTGGTGACGATGCTACCGCTGCCGAATTAATCATGTTGGGTGGTAAGGGTGATATTTCGGTAACCGCAAATATTAAGCCTGATGCAATCGCACAGATGTGCAAGCTAGCGCTAGCGGTTGGTGAAGGCAGAACGGGTGAAAGTATCGATGGTCAGGTCGTGAGCGAGTCATTGGTTCGCGAACTCAACGATGCGTTAATGAGCACTCACGGCGCAATGTTTGTCGAAGCGAATCCCATTCCCGTTAAGTGGGCACTGCATGAGATGGGGCGGATCACAGCTGGAATTCGCCTGCCGCTCACACCTTTATCGCAAAGCTATCGCGCAGAAGTACTCGCGGTGCTGTAAAAGCGTTCGTGAATGAACAAAAACGTGATTAAACAAAAAGTAGTACGAGCAAAAATAAGGCGGCTCTTAAAAATGCGTTTGGTAAACAGTCTTCTAATTGTGGCGATAGGTGTTTCGCTTTCGGGTTGCGGCGCGCTATTTGGTGATGAGGGCTTGTTTCCCAGCCGCGCGAGCGACTATCTGGAGGCGACCGAAGATCCGGCGTTAGACGTGCCCGACGGTGTTGATGGCGCCAACCTTGCGGACGCTTATCCTGTTCCAACGCTGAAGTACGCCAGCGTGCTTCCTGACAAATTTAGTGTGCCAAGAGTGGAATCTCTGGGTGATGTTGAATCTAAAGGTTCTGTGCGCATTCAACACTTGCTAGACGACCGCTGGGTTTTGGTCAATCGAGCACCCACCCAAACCTGGCCACTGATCGTACGTTTTTTAGAAGGCAACAATGTGCAGCTCGCGCTTAGTGATGCCGATGCCGGTTTAATTGAAACTGAGTGGTTAAAAGACGCCGACAAGTCGGCCACGTTTCGCGAGCGTTATCGCTATCAGTTGCGTTCAGGAGTGCAGAAAAATACAACAGAAGTTTTAATCAAGCAGCAGGAGCAAGACCAGCCTGGGTCGGCGACGTGGTTGAAGTCCAGCGACCAGGAACGTGAAGCATCAATGGCTAATTTACTGGCGCAGTTTTTGGCCGCTTCGCCACAAGAGGCAAGCTATTCACTTTTGGCCCAGGGTATCAGCAACGCCAACAAGGCAAACCTGACATATACCGCAGAAGGGCAGCCTTATATTGCATTGCAGCTGCCTTATCAGCGTGGCTGGGCATCGCTGGGATTGGCTCTGGAAAAAGCGGAGTTTGATGTTACGGATAAAGATAACGACCAGGGGCTGTATTACGCAAACTATTCGCCATCCAGCGAGCGCCAGCAAACCAGGCGCGGATGGTTTTCTCGCCTGGCGTTTTGGCGAACAGATCGCGACGAGGATATTCGCGGGGAGTACCATATCTCCATCGCACCGGAAGCGAACGCAGAAAGCGCAGATGGCCAGGTTTTAAGCATTAGAATCAAATCCAATGCGGAACGGCCATTGCAAAACAATGAGCAGGCATATTTGCTCAATCGTATTTTGGTAAAACTGTCTTAAGGTTCAAATAATACGTTATGCGCTGCGCGTCGATAGGAAGTGGCAGTAAGGGTAATGCCCTGCTCGTTGAACATAATCACACAACTATCCTGTTAGATTGCGGATTTTCCCTAAAGCACTTTAAATCGAGCTTGACCAGGCTGGGAAAAAGCCTGGAGGATATCGATGCTGTTTTTATCACGCATGAACATAGCGATCATATTTCTGGCCTCAAGACTTTTGCTAGAAATACCGAGGCAGCAATTTATATGTCGTTTGGTACGGCTGTGGCGAGTAAATCCTTGAGTCTGCCGCGCATCAACTACATTGGCGACGGGCAAAATATAACGGTTGGAGATTTGCAGATTCTTCCGGTCACCGTGCCTCACGACGCGCGTGAACCTTATCAATTTGTGATCGAAACCCGTTGCCAGCAATCAGCACCCCGTTCGCTGGGCGTATTAACTGATTTGGGTTCCGTACCGCCTTACGTTGCTAAAGCCTATGGTCGCTGTGATGCGCTGGTTGTGGAGGCAAACTATGACCTGGCAATGTTGCAAGCGGGGCCTTATCCGCCTTCTGTAAAAAGAAGAGTGGGGAGTGACTGGGGACACTTGAGCAACGAGCAGGCCGCCCAGTTTGTCAGTACTATCGATCAGGACAAGTTGCAATGGTTGGTGGCTGCGCACGTGAGCGAAAATAATAACTGCGTAAAAAAAGTAGCGGAAGTTTTTAGCCAAAGCCTAAACGACGAAAAAAAGCTAAACGTTGCCACACAGGAGCAAGGGTTTAGCTGGATGCAAATTCAATAATATCGCGGTGGACGTTTCGCATCCTGACCAGCTTTACCTGGATTGTCGAGAGCTTTCGTTGGATCGTCAAAACAGTTTTGCGACACTTGACGCGCCTGCGATTTTGTTTAGTAGTCTTTATCCGTTTGGGCACGCTGATTACAAAAAAGCGTTTAGCGCCCAGCTAAATCAACTGCCAGACTCATGGATGTTTTATCTGGCTAGCGCAGATGTTAGCTGCGTTCCTGACTGGCATTGTTGGCTGTCGCATTTGCAGGCGAGCCTAACGATTGGTTTTAGTGATTCTCGCTTAAGGTATCGTTGCGGAAAGTCAAACTTGCAGCACGAGTTGCTTTTGAAAGCGGTAAAGGGGCGTGGTCGTCTCGCCGGGCTCAGAGTGGTTGACGCAACGGCGGGATTGATGCGAGATGCCTCATTATTGGCAGCAGCCGGATGCCAGGTGCTGGCGATTGAGCGGATACCATTGTTGGCAGAGCTGCTTAAGTATAGTGCTGAGGTTAACCAGATAGCGAACCTCGGTATTGTATCGGCTGATAGTAAACAGCTGTTGTCTGATTGGCACCGATCGGGGGAGCATATTGAGTTAACGCCTGATTGGCAGGCGCCTCCAGATGTCGTTTATCTTGACCCAATGTATCAACAGGGGATGAAATCGAGTGCGGCGTTAAAAAAAGAGATGGTTTTTTTGCAGGGTATTAATAGCTATCTCGGTTGGTCACCCGACGGCTCTTCGGAGCTTGACCTGTTGGAAGCCGCTCGGGCGCTGGCCACTAAAAAAGTGGTGGTAAAGCGCGCACCAAAAGCGGCGCCACTCGCGGGGGTGGCACCAGCATCGACCGTCGACGGAAAAGCCTTGCGGTTTGATATCTACCCCGTTTAACGGTTTGATTGTCAGTTTCGACTTTGAGCCTGTTTTCAAGCTCGACTATAATGGTCGCTTTTTTTAGTCTGAGTGCCAGAAATGTCGATTCCCAGCCGTACCTTATCCCAGAACAACAACCTGCCCATTCGAACCCAGCTGCCCGTTCATAGCGGTAAAGTGCGTTCGGTATACTGGCTTGATCGCGCAGACAGTGATCGCCTGATTGCCGAGAAAAACTACGATGTTGCCCCTGGTTCGGATTTAGCGGTTATGGTGATATCCGACCGTATTTCAGCTTTCGAATGTATTTGGCGTGCAGAAGGTGGTTTGCAGGGTGTGCCCGGAAAGGGCGCCGCGTTAAATATGATTTCCAGCCACTGGTTTGAAATGTTTCGCGAAAATGGTCTGGCCGAGAATCATATTCTTGATGTGCCGCACCCACTGGTTTGGGTAGTGCAAAAAGCGCGTCCGGTGATGATAGAAGCAATTGCCCGCCAGTATATAACAGGTTCGATGTGGCGCGCGTACGCTAAAGGTGAGCGAGAATTTTGTGGTATCGCCATTCCTGATGGGTTAAACCGCGATCAGCGCTTGCCTGAGCTATTGATTACGCCTTCTACCAAGGGTATTTTGACGGGAATTCCCGGCGTGCCTGAAACCGATGACGTTAACGTAACACGTGCGGATATAGAAAATAACTATAAGGCATTTAAGTTTAATAACGTCGAAGACATCAACACTTACGAGAAGTTATTAACCGAAGGTTTTGCCCTGATCGACAAGGCACTTGCAGAGCAACAGCAAATATTTGTCGACACTAAGTTCGAGTTTGGTTATGTCACCAAAGCAAATGGTGAAGAGCAACTTATCTATATGGATGAAGTTGGCACACCGGATTCATCGCGCATCTGGGATGCGGAGCAGTATGAGCAGGGTAAAATTGTAGAGAACTCTAAAGAAGGCTTTAGGCAGTTTTTGCTCAATCACTTTGATGATCCCGATATTCTTACCAATAAAAACAGAATGGAAGAGCGGTACGACCTAGCCAGGAATAATGAGCTTCCAGCCCAGGCGATGATGGATGTATCAAACACCTATGTTTCGATCGCCGAAAAAATTACCGGTAAGGAAATTCGTCTATCAGATGATCCTGCACAAGAGGTTATTGATGTGCTTAACAGTGAATACGGGATTATCAAATAATAAAAAGCGTTAGCACACGGTATGGCAAACGCTTTTCAGGCTGAGTGTTTGGCAACCGCAGGTTTAGCACGTTTGCCGATAAAGGATGCCGAGATTTATTTTTTGTCATCCTTTATCGAAGCAGGCGAGGCGAAATCGCTATATGAGACGCTGTATAAGGAAATCGCGTGGCAAGAAAGTGAGATCACACTATTTGGTAAGCGACATAAAGTGCCTCGGTTGAGTGCGCTTTATGGCGAGCCTGGTTTGAAGTACACCTATTCAGGCTATACAGACGAGGCGAAGCGTTGGACGCCGACGTTAAGCAAATTAAATAAAAGAATAACTGCTCAAATTAAGTTCAACTTTAATTCTGTGCTGGCTAACCTGTACCGCAATGGAGAAGATGCAAATGGTTGGCACGCCGACAATGAGCCAGAGCTGGGTGAGGCACCTGTTATCGCCTCGCTTAGTTTTGGTGCGTCGCGAGATTTCCAGTTAAAACATCGCGTCACAAAAGAACGCTACGATATAGCGCTAAATTCAGGCAGCATATTGTTGATGGCGGGGCAAACACAGCAGCATTGGTTGCATTGTGTACCGAGACGTAAGCGTTGTCAGGAGGCCAGAATTAACTTAACCTATAGAAAAATAGTTAGCACAGTATAAGAGTAATATATGACTGATCTTCTCGAACAAGGATATTCTGTATTTACTTTTGCAGCGCCAGCAGGCAGCCAGAAAATTTCGCACAATGTCTACCATAAAGGTAAAGGTGCGCCGGTTGTTCTCATCCAGGAGCTGCCGGGTATTGGCCAGGAAACATTATCGTTAGCAAAAAAATTAATCGATGCCGGCCACACGGTTTTTATGCCTCACCTTTTTGGCCCTATTGGAAAAACCTCACTTGGCGGAAATCTGTTGCGAGTGTTTTGCATGCGCAAGGAATTTAGCCTGTTTAGTGCGAATAAGACCAGCCCAATCGTTGACTGGTTAAAAGCGCTATGCCAGAAGGTAAAGCAGGATACGGGCGCTAAGGGTGTGGGTGCTATTGGCATGTGCCTTACGGGAAACTTTGCAATTTCACTGATTGCCGATGACAGTGTGTTGGCAGCCGTATCTTCGCAGCCAGCAATGCCCTTTCACAAGCAGGACGCGTTGCATATGAGCGAAGATGAAGTGCAGGCAGTCAAGTCGGCGCTCGATAGTAAAAAACCGATGAAAGCTTATCGCTTTGAAGGTGACAAGCTGTCAACCGAGAAAAAATTTCAATGCATTCACCAGGCGTTTAACGACGACAGGGAGCGGGTGCAATGCAATGTACTGCCTGGTGATGGTCACTCGGTGCTTACGTTAGATTTTGTTGACGAAGAGGGCCATCCAACAAGCGACGCTTTAAAAGAAATATTAGGTTATTTTCGTGAGGCGCTAACTTAGTTACTGTCAGCTAACATGGTTGTTACGCGCGTGATTGATTGATCGGTTTTGGACGCTCACTCAACGTAACAGCAACACTCATCGCCATCGAGCCGCGAATGATGCGTACTGTTATAGCTTCGCCCGGCGGGGTTTGGGCAATGATGTGCATTCCCGCGTTACCACTGCCAATGGCCTCTTTTTCAATGTGAGTAATAATGTCTCCTACCCGCAAGCCGGCCTGGGCGGCTGGGCCACCTGAGGCGATCGAGACGAGTATCAGCCCTTGCGTTAAATCCAGGCCAAACTGTTCGGCAAGTGAGGGCGTGAGTTCTTCTGCGGAAACGCCCAGCCAACCCCGTTTAACATGGCCATAGGCAAGCAGGTCACCCAGGACGAAATTTGCGACGTCGATAGGGATGGCGAAGCCAATGCCGGTTGAGCCGCCCGATCTACTGTAGAGGCCGCTATTAATCCCAACAAGTTCGCCGCGCGCGTTAATCAGGGCGCCACCCGAGTTACCTTCGTTAATTGCAGCATCAGTCTGGATATAGTTTTCGTAGGTGTTGAGGTTTAGCCCGTAGCGACCGAGCGCGGATACGATTCCCTGTGTGACCGTTTGGCCAATCCCATAAGGATTTCCGATTGCAAGAACGACATCACCAATGCGTAGCGAGTTGGGGTCGCCAAAATTGACCGTGGGCAGCCGGTCTAAATCGATCCGCAGTACCGTGAGGTCGGTTGCTTCATCCGAACCCACGATGGTTGCATTTCTTTGCCGGCCATCGGCGAGTCTTACCTGAATTTGATCGGCGTCGCGTATCACATGATAGTTGGTAAGAATAAGGCCGTTGGTATCGACAATGACGCCCGAGCCAAGTCCTCTTTCTACCCGTTGTCTGGGTTGCTGGCGGTTTCGATAAAGTTGGCTAAAAAGCGGATCGCGTAGAAGTGGATGAGCTTCGTTTTCCACCACACGCGCGGTAAATATTTTAACTACCGACGGTAATGCTGACTCAACGGCCGCCGCATAGCTGGCAGGGCCGGAAGTGACTGGCATACTATCAGCGCGGATATCGACATCGGGCTCGGATTCCAGGTTGCCCACGTAACCAGAGATCAGCGTTTCATTGCTTAGCATTTCTTTGAGCTGTCGGTTTTGTTCCCAGCTTAGATAGGCGAGCGCCAGTAGCAGCCCGCAGATAACCGGCCAACCGAAATGACTAAAAAATCGCTGCATGGTGCGAAAATCCATATAACATGTAGGTAGTACCCAGGCTGTTGGCAGAAATGCTCCGCCGATAAAAACAGTCCGGCATAGAATACACGAGAATGAAGGGTTATTCTTTAGTAGTGGAAGAATAACCGTTGACGCAATCCATATAAGGGGATGCCCTGATGAGCATAGAATTGAATCGCCTGGTTTCGTACCTGAATCAGGTGTTGAGACCGGAGCGTTTTGATGACTACTGTCCTAACGGACTACAGGTGGAAGGAAAGCCAGCAATTCAAAAAATTGTCACAGGAGTAACTGCAAGCCAGGCGCTAATCGAGTCAGCAATAGCCGTTAATGCCGACGCTTTGCTTGTTCATCACGGTTATTTCTGGAAGGGAGAACCGCCGGTCATTACTGGTATGAAGCGGAAGCGAATACAGTTGTTGTTAGAGCACAAAATCAGTCTGTTGGCCTATCATTTGCCGCTTGATGCTCACACCGAACTTGGTAACAACGTACAGCTGGCACGCGTTCTGGGTTGGGAGCCAGAGCCTGTTGCGAACAAGTATCCGCTTCCATTGTTGCGAACTACCGTATTCGAGTCTCCACAAAGCGCGGAAATGATAGCGCAAGCCTTGGGGAATGCGTTAGGCAGGGAGCCTTTGCATATCGCAGCCGACAGAGAAATCAAAAAAGTTGCCTGGTGTACAGGTGCAGCGCAGAGTTATTTTGAGCAGGCGATTAATCTTGGTGTCGATGCTTTTATCAGTGGCGAGGTATCTGAAGCGACTACTCATATCGCCAGGGAAAATAATGTTCACTACTACGCGGCAGGCCATCATGCTACCGAGCGCTATGGAGTAAAAGCGTTAGGCGAGCATATTGCAGATGAGCTTGGTCTAGCGGTCGATTTTATTGATGTTGATAATCCTGTTTAGATTTTAGCGACGGCGTTTTGTACGCGATTACGACAAGCGTAATCGCGAGTATCGAATAGGCGACTGCGCTCCAGGCAAGTAATTCGATACTGGCGCCCGCATCGATAAAAATCCCCATAGCAAGAGGCGTTAGCGCGGTTGCAAAAGCAATAAGTGAAGAAATTAGCGACTTGGTAGCGCCCAAATGCTTGTCACCATATAACTCTACGAGGATTGGCCCGGTTAAGGTGGTTTGAATGCCGGCAGTGATACCCATGCCAATAAAAAAACCGAGTGCATGTAAATTACTGTCGCCCATTGCCAGGCTGCTTAAGCCTAGCGCAAAGGGTATAGGGCTTACGGGTAAAATGGATTGTGCAGAAAAGCGGTCTATCATCACGCCGGCAATAAGCTTGCTAACGAGCGAGATAATAGCGTAAATGCTAAATAGCGCCGCCCACCATTGCCAGTCCCAGTTTTTACTTTCGACAATAAATCCCTGGTGAAAAATAAACCCCGTAAACAGCAGGGCTTGTGCGAGCAAAGCAGGTAATAGCAGATAAAACCGAGGGTCGCGCAAGACTTCTTCACGTTTCCATTGGCGTTGAGAGGTCTCGTTAAAAACGAGCGTTTCTTCTTTACTTTTCGTCAGGGAATGCCTTTTTAAATACTCGGCGCGATGTTTAGGGTATTGGCTAAGTAATTGAGGAATTGCCAGAAACATCGATATTACGAGTAAGCCAGCTACAGCGAAAAGCGTTTGTCGCCAATCTAGAAATGTTGATGCTGTAACTACCAGCACAGGCAGTAGTGCTTCGGCACCAATATAGCCTGTGCTGGACAATGCCGTAGCTTTGCCGCGAAGGTCGGGCAGGTAGCGCAGTATAGTGGTGCTGGAGATTAGCATCATCAGGCTTTGGCCAAATTGACGTAAAACGAATAGCGCAATAAATAGCGTAAGCACATGCTGGCTGGCACCGAGCAAAATCATGCCAAACGCCAGGCTCACAATGACGATTCGGCTTAGAAGCGGGGTGGGGACAGAGTCGGTAAATCGCCCGCTCCACAGTATCACTAGTGCTGATAGTAAGGTTGCGGCAGAATAGAGCCCCCCGAATTCTGCATGTGACAGTTCTAGCGATGCGCGAATATCAGAGCCAAAAAGCGAGATAAAAAAAGTTTGGCCGGGTGCGGACCAAAAGGTCATCAGTATGCCGAAGCCGAGAAGTCGCCAATGCTTGTTGATTGTGTCGAGCATGAAAAAGCCGAATTTTGTCGCTGGTGTTCGTTGTGTCTAAGCCGTCATTCTTGCCCAAACACGGGGAATTCTGCCGCAGCGCAGTCTACCTCAGGCAACGACAAGACCCTATAATAGTTGGCTGGTAATAAGCCTTGGTTTTCATCTAATTGGAGATAGCAACAGCGTGTCCGACCCAGCTTCCAGTAACGACAAAAATAGTTCCGACAAAAAAATTGACGGCAAGGCATTTGCTGATCGCCTGTGTCGCGAGCTTGCCGAAGAGGTCTCGCAGTTAAAGCAGGTACATGCGTTAGAGCCTTGTATAGCTGTGATCCTGGTTGGCGAAGACCCTGCCAGCCAGGTTTATGTGCGCAATAAAATCAGGCGCTGTGAGCAGTTAGGGATAAAGTCTGTTGAGCATCGGTTAGATACGTCAACCAGCCAGCAAGAACTATTGGAGCTAATTGAGCAATTAAATAACGATAAGTCTGTACATGGCATTCTTTGCCAGTTGCCGGTGCCTGAGCATATCGACGATGGCGCGATACTCGCGGCGATTGATTCGCGAAAAGACGTTGACGGTTTCCATATAGAAAATGTTGGTGCGTTGACTGTTGGTGCGCCTCAATTGTTACCTTGTACGCCGCTAGGCTCGCTTATGCTGCTGCAAGATCGTATTGGTGATTTATCGGGTATGCATGCGGTTGTTATTGGTCGTTCTAACATTGTGGGTAAGCCAATGGCGCTGCTGCTCTTGCAGGAAAACTGCACGGTGACGGTTGTTCATTCGCGCACAAAAAATATCGAATCGATTTGTCGTCAGGCAGATATTATTGTTGCAGCGGTTGGTAGGCCACACTTCGTCAAGTCTGACTGGGTCAAAGATGGCGCCGTTATAATAGATGTCGGGATAAATCGTATCGAGGAAAATGGCAAGAGCCGCCTGGTCGGTGATGTCGAATATTCAGCGGTACTTGAGAAAGCGTCGGCGATTACGCCTGTGCCAGGAGGCGTTGGCCCAATGACAATCGCCTGCCTTATGCATAACACTGTAACTGCGGCAAAGATGCAGGCGGGTATCGCCTAAAAGCTGGGTTAGCTGTTTCTTCGCACGGCTGCGTTTAAAAGTGGTGTAAGCTGGCTGGCAACTCAGCCATGGCTTTTAGCCAAAACATTATTAACAGTATGCGGAGCGAGACTCTCGATATGCCAATACCCAATAACGATGAAAATATAGTGGGCGGTGGCGGAAAAAAAATTCTTTACGCATTGAATACGATGCGGAAAATTGGCGTTAGCCATTCGGCAAAAGCGCTGGTTGCCAGAAACACGTGTAAAGCCTGTGGGTTAGGGATGGGAGGTCAAGCGGGCGGCATGACCAATGAGTTAGGTGAGTTCCCCGCGGTTTGTAATAAGAGCGTTCAAGCGCAGTCCACTGATATTCAACCGCCTATTCCCGAGAGGATATTCGATTTTTCGCTGGAAGATTTTGCGGCGCTTAGCGCGAAAGAAATGGAGCATCTCGGTCGTCTGGGATCGCCGATTTACTGCGCCAGGGGGGCAGATCGGTTTTCGGTGGTTGATTGGGGTTGGGCGCTTAATTATGCGGCAAAAAAGTTCGCTGCGACCGAACCCAAAAAAAGTTTCTTTTATTCGTCAGGGCGCTCGTCAAACGAAGCTGGTTTTGTTTTGCAGTTGCTGGCGAGAATTTACGGCACTAACAACGTTAACAACTGCTCATACTACTGTCACCAGGCCACCGGCGTAGGTTTAGGCAATGCAATTGGTACTGGCACTGCGACGGTAGAACTTGCGGATCTACCTCTTGCTGATTGTATTTTTGTCATAGGCGCTAACCCCGCTTCCAATCATCCGCGATTTATCCATCAGCTAAAAGCATGTCGCGATCGCGGTGGACAGGTGATTGTTATCAACCCTGCCAGGGAGTCGGGGCTGGTTAAATTTGCCTTGCCAAAAAGCGCACGCTCATTAATTGCCGGAGGCAGTGAGATAGCCTCGCTCTATGTGCAGCCAAAAATAGGGAGTGACCTGGCGTTATTTAAGGGTATTGCAAAGTCTCTGGTTGAATCTAACGATATAGACATGTCGTTTATTCAAGCGCACACTACTGGTTATTCCGCGTTTTTAGAAGATCTCGCCAAATCGGATTGGTCAAGCATAGAGTCGCGAACAGGTATCTCAAAGGAAAAAATAGATCAGCTTGCTCAGGCTTATGCCAGGTCAAACTCGACCGTGTTTGCGTGGGGAATGGGTATTACACATCATCGCCACGGAGTCGAAAATGTCGAGTACATTAGTAACCTGGCTTTGATGCGCGGCATGATGGGGCGAGCGGGTAGCGGATTGCTTCCACTGCGTGGGCATTCGAATGTCCAGGGGATTGGAACAATAGGCGTTAAGCCCGTGCTTGCCGAGGATGTTTATCAAAAGATTGAACAGCATCTCCAGGTGAAGATGGTTGGGCAGGAAGCGAGGGGGCTGGATACGCTGGCATGCCTTGAAGCGGCACACGAAGGCGATATCGATGCTGCGCTAATTATGGGCGGCAACCTGTTTGAAGCGACGCCAAATTCTCATTGGGCGGGCGAAGCGTTAAATAACATCGACTTTAAATTGTTTTTAACGACTACTTTAAACAAGGGACATATCCATAGCTTGCTTGGCGGCGATGTCTCTAAGCCGTTGTCGGCGGAAAGTGAGTCTTTGATTTTTCCGGTAGCTGCTCGCGATGAAGAGCCTGAACCGACTACCCAGGAATCCATGTTTAATTTTGTACGCCTGAGTGATGGCGGTATTCAGCGCATTGCGAACGCTAAATCAGAATTGGATATACTTGCCGAATTGGGTAATAAAATTCAGCATTATCGAGATGCGTCGACGCCATTCGATTTTTCTACGCTGCAGTCACGCCAGTCCTTGCGCAAAACTATAGCCGAGGTTATTCCCGGAATGGAGGCATTGGCGGATATTGATGTGGCAAAAAAGGAGTTTCATATTCGAAACAGGTTGCTTCATGAGCCAGTATTTTTTACCGAGTCTGGCAGGGCAAACTTTATTACCCAGCCACTACCAGAATTATTTGAATCAGAAACGTTTCCTTTTCGCGCAATGAGCGTGCGAAGTGAAGGGCAGTTTAACTCTATCGTTTATGAAGAGCGTGACAGTTACCGTGGTGTTGAGCATCGGTGGACGGTGATGCTCTCTATAGAAGATATGCGGGTGCTTGGTTTGGAAGATGGTAACAAAATTAATATAATATCCAGGTATGGCGTAATGAAAGCGTTAGAGGTAAAAGCGTACGATTTGCCTTCAGGTGATCTTATGTTGTATTACCCGGAGGCCAATTGCCTTATCGGCACGCATGTCGATCCGCGCAGTAAAACCCCTGCATTTAAGTCGATTGCAGTTGCGATAGAAACAATAAGCCAAGAATAGAAAATTGAAAAAACACTACATCACGGCCAACCAGCTTCTTGAAGACGCTTATCGGCTAGCCTTAGATATTGTTGATAGCGACTTTCGCCCCACTTTTTTGCTTGCGATATGGCGCGGTGGAACCCCAATTGGTATCGCGATTCAAGAGGTATTACAGTTGTGTGGTATTGAGCTGGATCATATCGCTATTCGGACGGCTTCTTATTCCGGTATAGACCAACGCAATAAAAAAGTTGTTGTCAGCGGTCTTGAGTATGTCGTTAACGCATTGGATGGCAACGACCGCGTGTTGATTGTAGACGATGTCCACGACAGTGGTTTGAGTGTAGAAGAGCTTATAGCGCAACTCAAAACCCAATGTAGCAGCCTGCCAGAAGATATCCGCCTGGCCACGGTTTACTATAAGCCCGAGCGTTCGTTGGTGGGCCGGGTTCCTGATTACTACTTGTATGAAACCGACAGTTGGCTGGTGTTTCCGCATGAGCTGGAAGGCTTAAGTCGTGAAGAACTACAAAACGAAAAGCCTCAGATCGAAAGTATTAGAGAGCGCCTGTTAAGCAAGCTGGTGTGAAGTGAATAGCGCAAGAATACTTGCCCGCTTTGAAAATGTGATGATTTTCAAGTTCTCAAGTGTCAACCGCTCGTCTTCTTAAACGTTAGTAAGAGTTAGAAAGCCCCAATTGTTATCTTACTAACTGTATGAGGAGAATTATTATGTCTATAAAACAATTACTAGCGTTTGGGTGTGGCCTTGCGCTTTGTAGTAGTGTGGTTGTAGCGCAAGAGTTGGCTGACACCGTGGTTGAGAAAGAAATCGATAGAGATGTTTCTGAGCTGGACCCTCGGCCGGTAGATCCGCGACCAGATCAGGATGTTTTCAACACTGCAATCGTTCTAACGAGTTATCAAGGTAGAGACCAGGTTGTTCGTTGCGTTGGTTTTAACGCGCGCGGCAATATTGTCGGTAAAGTGCGCACGAAGCTGCCAGGAGATGGTGTAAGGCTGGTTTTCGCCTCGGACATTGCCGATGGCGAAGACTATTTGGGCAAGGTGACCTGCGCATCTCGCGGTGACGTCGTTGGAAGCGCGTACCTTGTGGGTCCCGAGTTTAATGATCTTGCCGTGATCAATGAATCTGAACGAGCAGGAAGTTTTATTCGCGTACCGGTTGTACTTAGCCGCTAGCACGAGTAAGCCGACCCTGACCAAAACCCTGGCTCAAAGGTTTCGGGGTCGGTTTTGTTCCTGTTTCTCGGTCTGTTTTTATTGCTGTGAATAACGTTGTCGCTTGAGTTAGGCCGGTATATATATCGCAAAAAAAAGGGTATATTTCTTGTCGTGTATATATTCTTGCTGATGGTTTAGTCGGCAAATGGCAGGCAAGGGCTTTACTTGACTAAAAATAAACTCTCCAATCTTGTGCTGGTCGGTATGCCCGGGTCGGGTAAAAGCACGATTGGCCGACTATTAGCTAACAAATTAAATAAGCGTTTTGTCGACGGCGATGATCTAATTGAAGAGTCAGTTGGGGAAAACCTTCAGGCGATTGTTGATGCTCACGGCTATCTATACTTGCGAACGCTTGAGCAGGAAATTCTTGGTGGATTACAGCTAGAAAATACGGTCTTAGCGACTGGTGGTAGCGCTGTTTATAGTTCGGCGGCTATGACGAATCTAACATCGCAGGCCTGTTGTCTATATCTGAGATGCTCGCTTGAAACGTTAAAACAACGCGTTCCCGATTATTCTGGTAGAGGTTTGGCAAAGCCAGCGAAGCAAACGTTAGTAGCGCTTTATAAGGAGCGCGAGCCGCTCTACCAGAAGTATGCCGATTGGTCGCTTGATACCGATGCACTAACAGAAGCGCAGGTTGTAGAGGTAGTGACTAAACACTTATTGGATGAGCAACGGTGTTAGAGGGGCGACTCGTTTAATTCAAGGGCCTTCCGATAGGCTTGAATCGTATTTTTTAAGCCCATATCCAGGCTGTCGATAGTTAGGGCATGTCCTATGGACACTTCTAATAAGTTAGGCACCTGTTTGTAGCGCAGCAAGTTTTTCAGGTTTAGATCGTGGCCAGCATTAACATCCAGGCCACATTTGCTCGCGTGTTCCGCAGCCTGGATATGTTTTTCCAGAATTAATTCCAGTCTGTCCTGGTCGCTGGTTTCGAAAGCATTTGCAAACGGCCCGGTATAAAGTTCGATTCTGTCAGTACCAATATCACGTGCGCGACTTATCTGTTCAATGTCTGGATCCATAAACAGGCTAACACGTATGCCAAGTTGCGTTAGTTGATTGATGCTATGAGTGAGCTGTTGGTTGTCACCTGACAAATCAAAGCCGTGATCAGAGGTAAGTTGGTCGTCGCCGTCGGGAACAAGTGTTGCCTGGTCGGGAAGGCATTTTTCTACAATTGCTAGAAAGCCTGGGTAGTCGTTAAAGTCGTGGCGGTTGCTCGCTAAAAATTGTGCTGAAGGGTTTCCTTCGATATTAAATTCAAGTGTTGGGTAATCGCGCTTGCGCTTTTTGATTAGCTCGGCAAGCTGATAACAGTCTTCAGGTCGAATATGCCGTTGGTCAGGGCGAGGGTGGACGGTGATTCCCTGCGCCCCAAATTCAATACAACGTTCGGCGTACTGAACAAGATTTGGGTTGTCGCCCTCTCTCGAATTTCGGATCAGTGCAATCTTGTTGACATTAACACTGAGCGCGATTTCTCTCATAACTTGCGTGCGAACTACTCTTGCAGTTCAGCCGAAATTACGTCGATATTTTCGGCTGGTGCATTTGCGTGCATGCCGCGTGGTTTTATCGCAGTCGTTTTTATTTTTTCTACCACATCCATGCCGTCTAGCACTCTACCAAAAACCGCGTAGCCGTAACCTCTTGGCGTGTCGTTTCTGTAGTCAAGAAAAGGGTTGTCGACCACATTGATAAAAAACTGTGATGTCGCTGAGTGAATAATGTTAGTGCGCGCCATCGCTATTGTTCCAACACTATTTTTTAAGCCGTTGGTTGCTTCGTTTTTAATAGGCGCTTGTGTTGCCTTCTGTTTGTAGTTTTTATCGAAACCGCCGCCCTGGATCATAAAGCCGTCGATAACCCGATGAAAAATGGTTCCGTTGTAAAAACCATCGCTGGTGTATTTAAGAAAGTTCTCTACGCTAAGGGGGGCTTGTTCGCCGTACAGGCCAATCATGATGTCGCCCTGTGAGGTTTTAAATAGCACCTTATGGGTAACCGTTGGAGCTGCTGTTGCAGTTTCCTTGCTCTCAGTGTTTTCGCTATGCGTTTCGGCGTGGGCGAGATTGATAAAGACCGAAAATAAAGCGACCAATAAAAACCGAATTTTAAAAACATTACTCATAACTTTAAGAAACCTTTTAGTTGAATAGCTGTTTAAGATTATGTCCATTCACTGCTTTTGGGTTTTGGTTTTAAAAGCGGAATCACAATGGTAAGTACTACCCCAATAAGAACAGCGAAAGCCCCGCGCAAAAACCATTCTTTATCGCTTTTGCTAGAGAGCCGGTCATTTTCTGACTGGAGTTCAGAAATCTCAATTTTAAGCATTTCGTTTTTTTGCAATAGATCTCTATTACTGATATCCAGATTAACAGCGTTAGATGAAATTCGTTTTAAATTTGCCAGTTCGTTGCTGAGTTTTTGATTGTCGGTAGAAAGTGCTGACACTTTCTTTTGCAAATCGCCGCTTTGGGCTGACGTAGCCTGATTATGCTGTTGTAAGTTGGATACCTGTTGCTGTAGCGATTTATTTCGTGCTCGCTCATTTGCTAACAAAATGCGCGCGATAGGCTGGGCGGAAAGATATTGGTTTTCTATCCAGCCCTCTTTGCCTTTAGGCGTGGCTACTTTGCTATAGCCGGCTTCTGTGTCGGTCTTGAGTAGCGTAAGTTTGGTACCGGTCCTCAGTGATGAGTCGATAATGCGATGTTTGTTTGAGGGGCCGCTTCGCAGTGGTACATAAAACTGGTCCGATATGTAGCGTAGTTCTTCGCTGTGCGCAGGTGCGACTAGCCATGACAGGCAGCTAGCGAGAGCCATTAACAGGATGATATTTTTTCGCGCAGTGGATAGCAGGGAGTTCATCGCGTTCTCAAATCAAATGTGTAAGTGTGTGTTTCCGGTGTTCAGGTTACTGGATAATGATGTCGTCCAGTGACAGGCCGGTAAGCTGTTTAATTTGTCGAAATAAATACAGCATCGCGCCGATCATAATAATCATGCTTGGCACCATAATAACGGGGTAGCTAAGCAGCGTCATTGTGCCGAGCTGATCATTAAACTCAGCAGTGCCAGCAGGGCTGGTGACAATGTATTTGGCCAGGCCATAATTTAATATCGCTGAAAGTAAAAATGAGCTAGCCAGCAAATAAGTAGCATTGGTCAGGGCGCGGTTAAACGCCGCGTGCTTGTTATCAGTCTCAAGCGCAGCATCAACTTTTTTTACCTGCAATATACGTTCGTTGTAAATAAAGGTTTTCACCAGCGGGTAGGGTGTAAACAGCGAGCCGACAGTCGCAACGCCAATAATAAGCGGTATGGCGGCCTCTTTAATGGCGATGTATTTTGGGTCTAGCTCCAGTAATGCGATTCCGCCGGTAAGCAAAATACTGATAAACCCTAAAATAGGAACAAAGCCAAATTTTCTCTCTTTGGTAAAGTGATAGATACCGAAACCTAGAGGTAGTGACAGCGCAACGATCAAAGCAAGTATCGGTCCCAGGGCGCTCTCGTCACTCAATTGCTTCAGCACGATCGTGGGGAGAATGATGCAAGCACCAAGCTCTACCAGCAGATTTTGTGTCTGGGGCTGTTGTGGTTGGTTATCGGCCATGGTTACTGATTACTTGCGTCGTTGCTGTTTGTTTAAGAGGCGTTTGCTTAAGAGGTGTTTGTTTGCACCTTAATGCTATTTTTTTGCGCTAGTACTATTGTAGATGTCATGGGCCTATACGGCCTGTGCAAATAAAAATATCACAAGGAATTCAACAAGCTACGTGTTTTTGGCCATTCGTCCGAGTGTATTCGGAAGTACCAGCGCCGCGCTATTGTAGCGACTCAATCGCTGTGTGCCAGCGTCATTGTTGTGCCGCAGTTGCGTGATTGCGGAATTGCCTAAAATACACGGCGAATAGTAAAACTGGTTAACAATATACCGTGTGGCTGTAATTGGGAATATAATGGCCGGCCCGCATAAAATAAAGTCGTTTCGGTTCGTTTGCCGTGTGCAGCAGCCGTTGAATAATAATCAGATGTAGCAGGTTTTTTTGTTGTCGATTTGGGATCTTCATTGTCATACCACCGCCTCTGACGGCGTTCTCAGCCCTTCTCAGTTATATTTGCGTGCTGCGGGTTGTGGTGTGGCGCATTTGGCAATTACTGATCATGATTCAGTTGAGGGTATTCGAGAGCTTCGTGCCGAGCTCAGTACCCCGCCGGCGCTTCCTTCGACGGTGGCCGCGCTTCATACACCACCGGCGCTGGTCAACGGGGTAGAGATCACCGCTCGAGCGGAAAGCCAGGTTGTGCATGTTGTTGGGCTCTGGATTGATATAGATTCCCAACCCCTGGAGAGCCTGTTGAGTGAGCAGCAGGAGTTGCGGCGCTTGCGTGGTAGAGAGATAAGTGACCGGCTCGAAGCTAAAGGATTGCCTCCAACTTACGATGGCGCCATGTTGCAGGCTGACGGTTCCGCACTAGGAAGGCCGCATTTTGCGCGCTATATGCAAGAAATTGGCGTGGTTAACGAGCTGGGGCATGCATTCAAGCACTGGCTGGGAGCGGGCAAACCGGGAGACGTAGGGATTGAGTGGCCGACTTTGGCACGCGTCGTTGAAGTGATTCAAGCTGCTGGTGGGAAGGCAGTATTAGCGCATCCGCATAAATACAAGCTGGGTTACGGAAAAATATATACGCTGTGCGAGCAATTCAAGGCATTGGGAGGCGACGCAATTGAGGTTGTTTCTGGAGCGCAAAGAATAAAAGAAACCAAAGATCTAGCACGCATCTCAGATCGTCTGGATTTGGCAGCATCAACGGGGAGTGACTTTCATTCGCCTAAGCAAGTGTGGTGTGATCTCGGGCGCCAGCCTTTGTTGCCGGAGGCATGCGTGCCGATATGGGAGCTCAATGAAGCGCTCAACGTAGCTGTTGATTAGCAGTTTGCAGGTAGTAAGCGCTTACGCCGATTGGTTTTTCTGTTGTTTGCTTCTGCGCCAAATTTGTTAATAAATGGGCTTGCTCGATCTTGGTGATGCGGTAATTATGCCTCCCTTTTGCGAGGCTCTGCCCGTCACCTATTTGATAACCCTATGACTCAGTTGTTGTCCATACACCCTGATACACCTCAGCTGCGCCTGTTGGCCAAAGCGGGAGAGGTTGTTCGACAGGGGGGCGTTATCGCTTACCCCACGGATTCGGGATACGCTTTAGGTTGCCACCTTGATGACAAAGCGGCGGTCGATAAGATTCGTAGAATTCGCCAGCTTGACAGCAAGCACAACTTTACCCTGATGTGCCGGGATCTTTCCGAGTTGGCAACTTACGCGAAGGTGGACAATGTCGCTTATCGATTGCTCAAGAGCCATACGCCGGGTGCCTACACGTTCATACTTAATGCCACTAACGAGGTGCCGCGTCGATTAAAGCACGCTAAGCGTAAAACGATTGGTCTGCGGGTGCCGGACAATGCAATTGCGCAAGGCCTATTGGCGGAGCTGGGTGAGCCGATGATGAGCGTCACGTTGATTATGCCTGGGCAGGATCAGCCGTTGCTCGACGCCTGGGAAATAAAGCAGGAGCTCGGATCGCAGCTTGACCTGATTGTCGATGGTGGTTATTGCGGGATGGAACCGACGACGGTGGTAGATCTAACCCACGAGACCCCAGAACTTATTCGGATAGGCGCAGGTTCGACGGAAGGCTTAGAGTAAACTTTTTTAGGTGTTTTTGCTTGGATTTGCTGAGGCCAAGTGCCGATACAACAATGTACAATACACGAACAATTAGCTGACATCATCCACGACAGGCGAGAGGCCTGGCGTTTAAGATTCCTAACTATATGACTGCTGATACTGATACACCATTGCGCGTTATTGAGGGTGGACTTTCAGAGGCCGGGCAAGCCGGGTCAACTGATCAACACGAAGACCACCGTGAAGAAGAAGCGCTAGCAATGCGCAGCAACGACCAGGTTGCGTTGCCACGGCTAATCACGCTTAGGCAAAAAAATCTCTCAGACAAGAATGACGCTGACGCAAACGAAGGTGACAGTCACGGAGTTGCGCCCGAGCTGACGCCAGAGAGTTTGTCACCACGCCAGGAGGAGTTTCCCTTTGCCCTGGTTCAAGGTGAGCTGGTAACCGAAATCCCTGCTGATCTCTATATTCCGCCCGCAGCGCTTGAGGTATTTCTCGATGCGTTTGAAGGCCCGCTTGATCTGCTCTTATACCTGATTAAGCGCCAGAACCTCGACATCATGGAGATCGATGTCTCGGAGCTGACCGAACAGTACATGCAGTACGTGCGCATGATGGACTCTATGCAATTCGAGCTGGCGGCAGAGTATTTGGTCATGGCTGCGATGTTGGCCGAAATAAAATCGCGCATGTTGCTGCCCCGCTCGCAAGAAATCGATGAAGATGACGACGACCCGCGTGCACAGCTTATTCGTCGTTTACAGGAATACGAGCGCTTTAAAAAAGCAGCGGGTGACATTGGCGATTTGCCAAGAGAAGAGCGAGATATTTTTGTCGCCGATGTTAAGCCCCCAGCAGATGATCGTCCGCGTCCGCAGCCAGATATCAACTTAAAAGAATTGTTAGTTGCGCTGGGTGATGTGTTGCATCGCGCAGATATGTTTGAAAGTCACCATGTTAATCTGGAGCCACTTTCAACGCGTGAGCGCATGGGGAATATTCTCGATTTTCTTGGCGCAGGCGATTCCGAAAACTTTGTTTCTTTTGATGCGTTTTTCCGCCCGGAAGAAGGTCGCAGCGGTGTGGTTGTAACTTTTCTTGCGATCATGGAGCTGATAAAAGAATCATTGATAGAAATAGTGCAAGCTGAGCCTTTTGCGCCTATTCATGTAAGGGCGCGGTCTGCCTAGGCAGTGTGCGTATCGATAACACGCGGGAACGATAAGACAATGAAACTCGAAGATCCTATTCTCATAAAGCGTATTCTCGAAGCGGCGATTATGGCGGCAGATAAGCCGTTGCCAAAAAAGGATATCAAGCAGCTTTTTGACGAGCTTGAATGCCCAGACGATCAGCTAATTGACGAAGCCCTGGAGGCATTGACAGCTGATTGCGAAAAGCGTGGCTATGAGCTGGTTAAGGTTGCCAGTGGCTATCGCTTCCAGGTAAAGCAGGAGCTTTCTCGTTGGGTAAGCAAATTGTGGAAAGAAAAAGCGCCGCGCTACTCAAGAGCACTGTTAGAAACCCTTGCGTTAATTGCCTATCGCCAGCCAATAACACGTGGTGAAATAGAAAATATCCGTGGCGTTGCAGTAAGTTCACAAATAATTCGAACGCTGCTTGAGCGCGACTGGATTAAGGCTGTCGGTCATCGTGATGTGCCAGGCCGCCCAGCAATATATGCAACAACAAAAATATTTTTGGATTACTTCAATCTAAAAAGTCTCGATCAGCTACCCCCGTTGGCGGAGGTGCGTGATATCAACGCCATTAGTCAGGAGTTCGATATCGAAATACCCCCGGAAATGCAGGAAGTTGTTGCCGAGGAAGAGAGTGCAGAAGGAGAAGGTGCAGAGGGCGAAAGCACTGCGAGAGAAAACATTGAAGGAGAAACTGCTGAAACAGGCGATATGGAAAACGATGCTGACGTTGAGGCTGAACCGGTGGCAGCCGAATCTGTAGAGGATGACAGTGAAGAAGTATCCGTTCACGCTGAAGACGACGCAGAGCAAAGCGAAACGTTCGGCGATCTGGAAGTGATTAGCTCAGATTTAAGTGAAGAGGCCGAGCAAGAGTCGGTGGAAATCGCGAGCGCGGAAACTGCTACGCAGTTAACAGATTCTGATATCGAAGGGCAAGAGAGTGCGCTTCCTGATCAGGCCGGATATGAATTGATGGCGTCTGGCGGGCACGACGGAAAAACTCCGCTAGACTGTTGATTACTTAGAAGAATTTAAAACCAAAAAGAGTATTGTTGTGAAACAACGCTTACAAAAATTTTTAGCCTCCCATGGCCTCGGATCGCGACGCGAAATAGAGCGTTGGATCGAAGAAGGTCGCCTCAAAGTTAATTCCGAAACGGCTACGCTTGGCGTGAAGGTTGATATTAGCGATAAGATCGACCTCGATAACAAGCGCCTGAAGCTGTCCCAGAAAGAATTCAAGCGCCGGATTATCATCTACAACAAGCCCGAAGGCGAAGTTAGTACTCGCCGGGATACCGAAGGGCGGAAAACAGTTTTCGATCGCCTACCGGTAAAAAATAGCGAGCGCTGGATTGCGGTTGGTCGGCTGGATATGAACACCTCCGGTTTGTTGATGTTTACCAACGACGGTGAGTTGGCCAATGCCTTGATGCATCCATCCAGCAAAATTGATCGCGAATATGCCGTGCGCGTAAACGGTAACGTGACCGAGGAAATGATTGCCCGGCTTAAAGAAGGTGTGCTGCTGGAAGATGGCCAGGCGCGCTTTACCGACATACAACAAGGGCGTGAAGGTAGTGGTAAAAACAACTGGTTTTACGTTGTGCTAATGGAAGGCCGTAACCGGGAAGTGCGCCGACTTTGGGAGTCCCAGGGTGTGCGAGTTAGCCGACTCAAACGCGTGCGCTACGGAAACGTATTTATTCCATCACGCCTTAAGGCAGGCAGATACGAAGAGCTGGAAGAAAATGCGGTAGAGCAGCTCGTCGAACTTGCAGGCGTTTCTCGCTAACCGCTATTCTTGGCGTTGCACAATACCCTGCATTGAGAGTGGCCGTAACTTAGTTACCCTGAATTATCCTTCGCGCAGGGTTTGGGCACTGCTCGTTTGCTTTTGACATCACTTTGTCCTGCAGTTCTTTGCTGGCGTCGATATTGGGATACTTCGTGGGCAAAGTCTCGAAACAATTGCTTGCCGCATTCATAATTCCCATCATTTCTCCCTGCAGCTCGGCCATTTTGGCGTAGTCACCACTTGCTTGTGCTTGTTGTATCGCGGCGACAGATTTATCGACCAGTGCATACGGTTCCTTGTAGCAATTGCAAATGTCATCAACTGCGTCCTGAATATTGTCAGCCAGCAGAGAGCTGCTAAAAAAGAAAGCGCATAATGTTAAAAGTGACTTAGCCATCGTTTAATCCTCGTTTTGGTGGTGACCGAATCGACTGTCCCTAAAGAATATCATTGAGCCAGAGCAGCAGGCAAAGCTTTGATTGCACTACAGCGCCAGCTTTTACAGATAAGGGTGGCAAATGGGCGCGGAGATCAGTCTAATGCAGGCGTTACGGTTTTAATAAACCAGTGTTTTTTAAAACAAACAAAATCTGTAAGTTGATGGCCCAGAGAAGGCTGATAGCGCACACTACGAGTGACGCGAGTGCGGTAACTTCTTGCTCAAGCGAAGGTGTTAGATTTTTGTTCGCGTGATAGATCATGCCATAGCTGGTAAAGAACACTAGCGACGCAATTGAGAAATGCTTTAATCGCATTCGGTCATTGTTAGCCAGCGCGAGATACTTCTTTTTGACGCCGTTTTTCGCGCGTTTAAGCAAGTGTATTTGCCTGTTTGTGTCGCCTTTGTCCATTAATAGCGGTGTCTATCCGTTTTCTTGCAAACGCATTACTCATTTATAGTAATACGCAGCTAGCTGTCCATGCTGGCCAAAATTAAGCCAATAGTTTTTGTATGATACCTTTATAGATTAGCGTTAAATCGTCGAGTTCGCTGGCCGAAACTTGCTCATTCACTTTGTGGATCGTTGCGTTTACCGGCCCGAGCTCAACCACTTGTGCGCCGGTTGGCGCAATAAATCGGCCGTCCGAAGTGCCTCCGGCAGTGCTAAGTTCAGCATCAATGCCTCGAACGTCTTTGATCGCTTCTTGCGTCGCGTTAACTAATGCGCCGGGTTCGGTTAAAAAAGGCATGCCGCTAAGATTCCAGCGAACTTCGTAATCCAGTCCGTGCTTATCGAGTATGGCGATGAATCGTTCCTGGATAGTTTCGGGCGTTAATTCGGTCGAAAAGCGAAAATTTGCAATCACTTCGAGTTCGCCGGGAATAACGTTAGTAGCGCCCGTGCCGCCATTGATGTTGGAAACCTGGAAGCTCGTAGCGGGGAAGTACGCGTTGCCATTGTCCCAAACCGTGGTGGCCAATTCGTGGAGCGCAGGCGCAAATAAATGGGCGGGATTCTTGGCCAGGTGAGGGTAGGCAACGTGGCCTTGAATACCTTGCACGGTAAGCTGTAAGCCCAACGAACCACGGCGGCCATTTTTTATGACATCGCCAGCCGTATTTGTGCTGGAAGGTTCGCCTACTACGCACCAGTCTATTTTTTCATTCCGGCTGTTAAGGTGATCTACAACCTTAACGGTACCATTAACTGCAATGCCTTCTTCGTCACTGGTTATTAAAAAAGCCAGTCTTCCAGAGTGAGAGGGGTTTTCGGTAACAAATGTTTCGGCGGCTACCAGCATTGCCGCCAGGCTGCCTTTCATGTCGGCGGCCCCGCGCCCATACAATATATTGTTAGAAACCTTTGGTTCATAGGGTGGGTTGTCCCACTGCTCGGGGTCGCCCTCGGGAACCACGTCGGTATGCCCTGCAAAAGCGAGTATGGGGCCTTCGTTGCCATGAACTGCCCAGAAATTATCGACGTCATCAAAGCGCAAACGTTCTACACAAAAGCCTACCTTTTCAAGTCGCTCAATCATTAAAGATTGGCAGCCTGCGTCATTGGGCGTGACCGATCGTTTGCTGATTAATTCGCATGCGAGGGTTAGGGTGTTGCTAAGCGCCGTCATTAATATTAATTCCTGTTTTCAAAGAACTACCAGGTCATTGCGATGGATTAGTTCATCGCCATAGTCGTAGCCAAGAATGGTAGAAAGCTTATCGCTGGGATGGCCAATAATTCGGGCGGTGTCTTCGCTGTTGTAAGCGACAAGGCCCCGGGCAATTTCGTTGTTACTGCTGTCTACGCAGCTGACCAAATCGCCGCGTTGAAATTTTCCGCTAGACTTTTGTACGCCGACGGCCAGTAGGCTAACACCATGATTAAGTAGCGCATTAACCGCGCCATCATCCAGATGAAGTACCCCGTTTGGCTTTGCGCCGCCCAGCCATTGTTTACGGGATTTTATAGTTCGGCCTTCACTTTGCAGTGTTGTGCCCAGGTTTTCGCCTTTGGCTAGCCTTAACAAAATATCTTTCTCAAGACCGTTTGCAATTACCGTCGTTGTGCCGGAGCGTGCAGCCAGCCTGGCCGATTTAATTTTAGTTGTCATCCCGCCTCGACCCAGTGCGCCGCCGCTGCCTTTTGCTGACTGGGTTAGCGCGTCGTCTTCAACATTACAGCTCTTTATCAGCGTTGCTTCCGGGTTCTTGCGAGGGTCGTCGGTAAAGACACCATCCTGGTCTGTCAAGATGATGAGCCTGTCTGCGTCTACGAGGTTGGCAACCAGGCCAGCCAATGTGTCATTATCGCCAAAACGGATCTCGTCGGTGGCAACGGTATCGTTCTCGTTGACAATTGGAATAACACCGATATCTAACAGCTGGGTTATGGTTTGTCTCGCGTTGATATAACGGGTTCTATCATTCAGATCCGCATGCACTAACAAAATTTGTGCGGTGTGAATGCCATGCGCTTCAAACCGGTCTTCGTATGCGCGAATTAGTCCCGATTGTCCAACCGCAGCCGCGGCTTGTAGCTCATGTAAGTAGTTAGGCCTTGTTTTCCAGCCAAGGCGTGTCATGCCTTCAGAAACTGCACCTGAGGAAACCAGTACTACCTGAATATCTTGCTTTACAAGTTTGGCGAGTTGAGGGACCCAGGTATCGAGTGCTTCACGCGCAAGTGCCCTGCCGTCTTGTGTTAACAGTGCAGAGCCTATTTTGACTACCCATACAGGTTTTTTATTGCCGGTGTTCATGTTCTCTAAATTCGCTAGTCTGACATCTGTCGTGGTTAACCTGGCTGCTAGCTAATCTCTCACGTATTCAACTTCAACATCCCAGTCATCGTCGTCATTGCCGGAATGGTCGCTGGTATCTGTTTCTAGCGTTCCATTTTTAATGGCGAAGGAGGGGAGGTCGTCATTTAGGCTTGCCAGTGTTTCCTCGCGCATGATTTTCGCGGCTTCGCTATTTGGATCGATACCCTGTTTTTGCATCTTTCGCTCTAGCGCGCGGAGCGCGCCGAGTTCGGCAATTCGGTGTCGCCCCTCTGACTGCATACGCTGTTGCATATTTAGTTCGGTGGCTTTTGCTTCGTCGCTGGCTTGTTCTTCTGCCCAGGTCTGCTCTAACATTTCCATTAAGTGATAGCTTAATTCGTCAACGCCCTGTTTGGCGAGTGCCGAGATAAAGTACACAGGCTGCTCTTTTTCGCCAGCGGCAGTTTTTGCATCTGCCCTCGCCTTTATCTCTGACCTTAGTGTCGCCAGCTCTTCCTCCGGCAGCAGGTCGATTTTGTTTAGCACGAGCCATCGTTCTCGCTCTGCAAGCGTTGGGCTGAATTGCGCTATTTCGTTTTCGAGTTTTTCTATTGCTTCGATTGGTGTGTCTTCCTGGCCAAATAGATTTGCGCTACAGTCGACAATATGCAGCAATACCCGCGTTCGTGTGAGGTGTTTAAGAAAGCGTATCCCCAGTCCAGCACCTTCTGCCGCGCCTTCGATTAGCCCGGGAATATCGGCCATCACAAAGCTGCGGTGTTTCTCAATGCTAACTACACCTAAATTTGGTACCAGCGTTGTAAACGGATAGTTTGCAATCTTCGGTTTTGCCGCTGATACCGCGGCAATAAGACTGGATTTTCCCGCATTGGGTAACCCCAGCAATCCAACATCTGCAAGCACTTTCAGTTCTAGCTTAATTGTGCGTGACTCGCCCTCGCTGCCCGGCGTGGTTTGTCGTGGCGCTCGGTTAGTGCTGGACTTAAACCTTGTGTTGCCAAGCCCGTGAAACCCACCTTGTGCAACAAGCAGTTTTTGTCCTGCTTCGGTTAAGTCGCCGATAACTTCATTGGTTTCCGTATTGATGACGGTGGTGCCAACTGGTACTTTGAGTATTTTGTCTTCGCCTGCTGCGCCAGTGCAGTTTTTGCCTTGCCCGCTTTTGCCACTCTCAGCGCGATAGCGTGTTTGGTAGCGATAATCGACCAGTGTGTTAAAGTTTTCGTCGGCGAGCAGATAGACGCTGCCGCCATCGCCGCCGTCGCCGCCGTCGGGCCCACCTTTCGGAATATATTTCTCTCGACGGAAACTCAGGCAGCCGTTGCCACCGCGACCAGCGGTTACAGAAATAGTGGCTTCATCAACAAATTTCATGGCAAAACAACGGTAAAACTGGAAGCGTCCAGCGATATGGAAGGCTACAGGTCGAGCGCGGATTTTGACTGAGTTTAGCCAATATTCCTATGCCTTAATGCCGTATCGGTACTAAAACTGCTTAATTCAGCCTGCTGGCGCCTATAAGCGACTTGCCTTGTGCAGTTATTACTGGGGGTGGGTTGATCCATAGCGTAAAATGTCGCTTTTTTAGTAGAGACAAAATGAAGCCGAGATAGGGTTGGCGCGCGGCTTGCGCTCCACGCTCGGCATACAAATCCTAGTGGGTACCTTGCGTTGTTTAAAAAGTTGTTTGGGCGAAAGCCGGTAGATCAAAAGTTAGAAGCTTCATCTGATAGTGCTCAAGCGCAAAAAAAACCACATAACGCTGCTGCCGAACCGAGGGCGCCCTCTCAAAAATCAGCCAAAAACAAATCGGCAGACGCTCAGAACCAGAAGGCCGGATCGTCCTCTGGCGGAAGAAACCGAAATAGAGGCCGAGACCGTCAACGTAAACCATCGTTGCGTCAGCAACATGCTAACTGGAGTGTTGAACAGTTTGTTGTAGAGCCACAAGAAGGCAAGACACGGTTTCACGACCTCGATTTGCCTAAAGCGCTCATGCATGCAATTGCAGATTTGGGATTTCAATATTGCTCACCGATTCAGGCCCAGGTGCTTCCGCACACGCTGGATGGTTTTGACGCTGTGGGTAAAGCGCAAACGGGTACAGGCAAAACCGCGGCGTTTTTATTAGCGGCGATGAATGAGTGCTTGCTGAACCCTATTGAAGAAGAGCGTTATATTGCTGAGCCTCGCGTGATTGTGCTCGCGCCTACGCGCGAGCTGGTGATGCAAATTGCTAAAGATGCGATAGATCTTGCCAAGTATTCCGGTTTGCAGGTGGTGTCGTTAGTTGGTGGTATGGACTACCAGAAGCAGCTCGACAAGCTCAATAGAGGCTATGTTGATATTGTCGCCGCAACGCCAGGTCGCTTGATAGATTTTATTCAGCGCGGACATATTAACCTTGGCGTAGTTGAAGTGTTAGTGCTCGATGAGGCGGATCGAATGCTGGATATGGGTTTTATCCCGCAAGTGCGAAAGATTGTCCGTGCCACGCCGCACCGAGAACAGCGCCAGACAATGCTGTTTAGTGCAACGTTTAATTATGACGTAAGAAATATGATCGATAGCTGGATGGTCGATCCTGTTCGCATCGAAATTGAACCTGAAAACGTTGCGGCCAATACGGTCGAGCAAAAAGTTTATATGGTAAGCAGTGAAGAGAAGTTTACCGTGCTTAAAAATATTATTGCCGGTGAAGGCATTAAGAGCATTATTGTATTTGCTAATCGTCGTGATCAAACCAGGGATGTATATGATCAGCTAAGAAAAACCGGCGTTAATTGCGGCATTCTTTCGGGCGAGATCGCTCAACAAAAACGGACAAAAACATTGGAGCGATTTAAGTCTGGCGAGCTCAAGGTGTTAGTCGCGACCGATGTTGCGGGGCGTGGTATTCACATCGATGATATTAGTCATGTGGTGAACTATAACCTGCCCGAAGACCCGGAAGATTATGTACATCGAATAGGTCGCACCGGAAGGGCGGGTGCAAGTGGTATATCTATAAGCCTTGCCTGCGAAGATGATGCCTTTATGTTGCCGGATATCGAAGCGCTGCTCGGTAGTAAGTTAAATTGCGAACAGCCACCGGCAGAGTTGCTTGTTTAACCTGGCGATATGCGTAGCGCAGCAGACTGGATACAACAATTACAATTAGAACCCCATCGTGAAGGCGGGTATTTTCGTCGCATTTATCAGGCAGAGCATAGAGCGCCAGTAGTCACGCCCGACGGTCCGCGTTTTAGTATGACCGCAATCTACTACATGTTGACGGCAGACAAGCCTGTTGGCTGCATGCATAAGAATAAGTCCGATATCATGCATGTGTATTGTGGTGGTGAAGCACTAACTTATTACTTGCTTAGTGAAAGCGGTGAATTTGAAACCCGAGTATTAGGGCCGAACCCGTGGTTAGGGCATCAGTTGCAGTTTGTAGTGCCTGGTGGTGTGTGGAAAGCGACGGAGTTGAGCCTGGATGATAATTCGCGTAGTGATTTTGGGCTCTTGTGCGAGGTCGTTGTTCCAGGCTTCGATTATGCCGATATGGAAACGGCAGACAGGGAGCGAATGGTAAAAGAATTCCCTCAACACAAGAAGCTAATGAGTAAGTTTTGCTTTTAGCTCAAGCCCTTCTTTGTCCTTATCTAAAGGCATAACAAATTTTTCGATCCCGGAGCGCCCCAGTCTAGCCTGGTCGTTTTTTATTTGTGGGCTATCGGCTTTTCGGTAAACAGGTAATCCTTTAATTCACTATCAAGAACCGGATCTCTGCGCCGAATCCACTCAAGTACCATCGCGGCGTGTTCTTTTTCTTCGTCGCGATTATGAGCAAGTATTTCCTTTAGTTCATTATCTTTGCAGGCGTCTATACGCTGGTTGTACCAGTCGACAGCTTCTAATTCTTCCATTAACGACGTAATGGCTCTATGCATGTCTCTCGTTTCATCAGAGAGCTCGTCAACTGGTTCGTGATAACCTTCGTTTGACATTGTTTTTCTCCTTTTATAGCTAATTTATTTTTGGTTAAGCCCGGGACCAGGGATTTGGCGAGAATCCCTTAAGTTCCGATCCCGAAAGTTTCTGCGCGTTAGTTTGGTCGTCGAAAGAGAAAGGCCGCGCTCTGGCGGCACAAAAAAAGTAGCAATCCACTAAAACTATTTATCGGCTAACGCTTTTATATTGTCGTTAACTTTAAACAGAACAATTAAAAGCTCGCACCATATTCTTACCCCGACAAGGCCTCCTACTAGCACGCCGATGCCTGATAATATTTGCCCGCTAAAAATAGCACCAAGAGCCCCAAGTATTACTCCGGCTAATAAAAGCCAGTAAACAAAAGTAATTATTTTTGGGGTTAGCATAGAATCGAAAAAAAGTAGATCTCTCATGATTGTTCTCCCAATAGTTTAAAAAGATACTCGCGTTTGGCTTTGGCCTGATATATAGCTCCTGACCACTAAGGCTAGTACCGGTGATAATAAGACACTCTCTGCTGGTCGATCAACGGTTTTCAAAGCATATTCAGCTTAGGCTGTCCGTTTCGGCACTGTTTGGGTTTTAGTCTAAAATATAGGCACAATCGTAGTGCACTATCCGCAAAAGCGATGGGTTTTGATTATGCGTATAATTAGTCAAAGACAGGAATATATGGCGTACAGAGGAAATAAATAGAAAGATTTGTTGGTTATGAGTAAATCAAAAAATAACTTGATGTCTACCAGCGCCCTGGCAAAACGCCTTGAGCTTTCGTCTAAGGTTTTGTTTCAGCTTTTAAAGGATAAGGGCTGGATAGATCGTGTTGGTGAGCAGTGGAAGCTAACGGGCAAGGGGCAGTTTGAGGGCGGTGATTATATTCAGAGCAAGAAGTTTGGTGAGTATATTGGTTGGCCTGAATCAATTATCGAGCACAAAGTTTTCGATGAGTTGTTTAACCGACCTTTGCGAACAAGAATTATCGCAGAAGATGTGGGTATTTCCTCGCACCGCTTTAATGCGCTGTTAGTTGAGCGCGGCTGGCAAAAATCTTTCCATCGCGGCTGGGTGCTTACCAGTGAGGGGAGGAGGATAGGCGGTTCTGAAGGGCAAGACGAAGAAACGGGCGTGCCATATACCTTATGGCCACGTGAAATTTTAAATGTCGAATGGCTTCAGGTAGCGCTAGCAAAGCTAAAAAACCCTGCATTCAGCACCTTGCCAGACCAGGCAACCGAGCAAACCCCGGAGCAGCCTCAAGCCGAATTAGGTTTGGATTTTGAGGAGCACACACCGCCATATAATACGATGGATGGACATGCAGCGTTATTTGTTGAGGACGCGTTAGTCGACAACTGGTTGTACCTGATGGGTGTTACGCACTGCTATCGCTACCAAATGCCGGATGAGTCGTTAGGGCTTGCCGATTTTTATTTGCCGAGCTCGCAAGTCTATATTGAGGTTTGGCATAAGTCGGAGAAGCAGGGGGAGCAAGGCCAGGCGATTAGTCAAAAGCTAGCGAGGCTGGACTATTACAAAAAGAATGGTGCAAACCTTATCGAAATACAGTCAGACACCATCGATAAGCTGGATCAGACCTTACCAAAAGCGTTGCTGGGCTTTGGTATCACGGTTTACTAAGCCCAGATTTATAAATAAATACTATTGAGGCGGCGATAAATTGTCGTTAGTGTTTTTTGTCTTTTTTTGGTTTGTATCCTAACGATTTATATATATCGAAAGATAAATATGCGTCGGCTGAATAAGGCATAACGACGTTTATATAAACTGCGTAGTGCACTAAAGGTTACAATAAATTAATTAGCAGGCGCGTGCATGCCTCTGTATATAATGCCGCCGCTTGCGATTATAGTTGTATGGCGAAGGTTCAGGGCGTCCCAAAGAGTTTGGCCGGGTTAACTGCTTTTTTATAGTTAATCTTCTTATTTGGTTAAACTCGATAGTGTAATTATAAGACTAACATCATGGTGATAATCGTATGTTGCAAGGGCAAAACAATGGCTACTGGCGCATATCTTAATTGCTGAACCTGGGAGTAGGTGTTTTCTAACAAGTACGCCAATAATAAAGTTAGTGAGCAAGTAAAACCGTTTCTCTTAAAACAACAACAAATTTATGGGAGCTTCTTATGTCAAATATATTTTCATCACTTAGCTTTTTGGTGCTTTTTTTAATCAGGCGCAGGCTCAGCGTTGCTTTACTTGGGCTGTTAGTAAGTATGCAGGCGCACTCTATTTGCTGGTGGTGGCAAGACTGTACTCAATACCAGACTAAGTATCCAATTGTTCTCGTTCACGGCTTTGGTGGCTTTGATTCATTATTGGGTTTTGACTATTTCTATCGTGTGCCTGAGGTCTTGCAGGAGCGAGGCGCAACTGTGTTTGTGGCCAACGTATCTGCTGTAAACTCAACTGAAGTTCGTGGCGAGCAACTTCTGGCGCAAGTGCAGCAAGTGTTGGCAATTACCGGTGCCGAAAAGGTTAACTTAATCGGCCATAGTCATGGAGCACCAACGAGCCGTTATGTAGCCGGCGTTATGCCAGACGTAGTGGCATCTGTTACTTCCGTCAGCGGCGCCAACTTTGGTGCAGACCTATCTGATCTTTTACAGGAGGGTTTGCTAAACCCGGGCACGCCTATTGGGCAGCTCGCGACGGATATTGGCGAAGCAATTTTTCAACTAGTCGAAGTGTTATCAGGGACACCTGATGACGCAGTTGATGCGGTGGCAGCCGCTAGCTCTTTGACGACAGCAGGAGCGGATGCGTTTAACCAGTCGTTCCCGGACGGGATGCCTACCAGTTATTGCGGCTCTGGCCCACAATTGGTGAATGGCGTGCACTACTTTTCCTGGGCGGGAGACAGGGCGGCTACAAATATATTGGATGCTGGCGATCTGTCGCTGAGTATCCTGGATCTTATTGCCTATCCAACCCTGGAGAGCGATGGGGTTCTTGCTACCTGTGATATGCCCTGGGGTAAGGTTATTGGGCTCGATTACAATATGAACCATCTGGATACGGTTAACCATCTCTATGGCATACACCATATCTTTGAGGTTGATCCCCTGACTTTGTATCGCAATCAGGCAGTGCGATTAAAAGGCCTGGGTTTGTAATACCGCGTCCTCACTAACGTACTGTTACTCATGAGGGCAAAGCTTGCCTTAAGTTCCGGTCTGGTTGTTCTGTTTGTTGTTGCTCTGATGGCTTTTATTCTTGGCGATCAAACACAAAGACAGAGCAATCAGGCTGATGAGCTAAATAATAAAACTGATACCCGGATTTCCAGCCTGATTTCCAGTCTTCCCGCGCAGCCAAAATTTGAGTCGCAGGCGCCAGGCGAAGATCTGTTAAACAAAATAGCCGAAGATCCGTTTTATCAACTGCCAGCCTCTTTGCAGGACGTTGCTCTTCTATATCGATTTCAAACAGCAGAAGATGGTAGCTTACTGCTTACTTCAGATATTAAAGAAATCTTTGACTATTTTTTATCTGGAATAACCGAAGAGCCGCTGGATGTTTCGATTGCAAGAATTATCGCTTATATTCATTCTAGCCTTGAGGCTAACGCAAATGATCAGGCGCAAGAAGTCCTGTTGCGCTATTTAAGCATGAAGATTCGTTTGCAGGACTTTGAAGAGAGTCGTCATGGCCAGAACGTCGATGTTGAAAGCTTTCTCATGGCGCGAAATGCGCTAATGCAGGAAGAGCTAGGCAGCGAAATATATGAAGTTTTTTATAAAGATGCCCACCAATATGATGCCTATACGCTAGCGGCCAGGCGTGGTGAAGGTGAAAGTTCCGTATCGGGTTTAACGGGAACCGAAGTACAGTTGTCAGAGCTACAGGCTCGTTATCGTAGTAGTGCTATGCTGCATCAGTCGCTGGATCAAGAGGTGAAAAGCATGCGCACTGCAGGTGCTGATAAGCAAAAGGTTTTTGAGCTCAGGGAAAAAACGGTCGGTCGCGATGCGGCGCAGCGATTGGCGCAACTTGATGAGCAACGCGAAAGCTGGCGGCAACGTGTGGAGGTCTTTCGGGCGTCGTCAGACAAGATAACAAACGATATAAATCTATCCGATTCTCAAAAACAAGCTCGCATTCAGGAACTACGCAAACAGCAATTCGACCAAAAAGACCAGATACGCTTAAATGTCTGGTTAAACAACAAAGCCCTAAACTAGAACCGCTCTAGCAAATAAAATAAGCGGCTAGCGCTCAAAGACGGCCTGGGCGATCATTTCCTTTTTTCCCGCCAATATTTTCACACTGCTTTCCCAATGCGCATAGACGCTCTGTGTTTGAACTGCTCTCCTGGCGCGAGTTAGCGCAGCGGCGCGTTGTTTCGTGCGATGAGCCAACCTTATTCGATAAGCTTCGGTGTCAGGTTACTTTACAAAGGATGGTTAAAAAATAACCTATCAGATGGATAACATATTGTTTTATAAGAATTTATTAATTTTGGTACGCAGCATGCTGGTTAAATAGTGATCAATTTTAAGTTGGCTATATTTTTCAGATGTTAGCCGTTTATTCATTCAATGGGCATCGCTTCCAAGCTGTTAAAGGAACAAAACCATGAAAAAACAGAAGCTTATTTATAACTTATTTGCTGCCGCTCTCCTGGCTGCACCGCTTGCTAGCTCTGCAGGCGTCATTATCGAAACATACGGTGATGCAGCTACGCCTTCAACAGTAGGCGGCTGGAGTATGACTGATATTGGCGATACCGGTCCTTCAGGAACGTTGACCAGTTCAATTTCCTCGAGCGCGTTTGCCGGCACGATCGATTTTACGGACTACCACGGTAACGCGCTGGATATGTACCGAACTGATGCCAGCAATATTGCAGGATGGTGGACAAACTATGAGTCTTCCGATTACGAAGTATTTACAACAGGCGTAAACTGGGTTGAGTTAGTGTTACCCGAAAATACGCGAGCGCTGTCTTTTAGCGTTGGATCAGACTTTTATGGTAGAGGCTGGATGGTAGGCTACTCAAACAACGAGCGTAGTGATTACCTCAAGTTTGGTCTGTCGCCAGATGCTACTCCAGGTTTTGGAGTCTACGCAGATAATAGCGAAGGTGGTTGTGATTCCATTACTTCGGTCGTTATCGATCCTCGTCAATGGGGTGTAGGTAATCTTTCTATTGCACAAAGCGATCAATGTACGGTTGACGTTCCAGAGCCCGGGATATTCGGTCTGTTGGGTCTTGGTATAGTGGGTCTTGGCTTTGCACGGCGCAAAGCAACTCGTTAAAAGCTTTAAATACAAGCGAATGAGGTTAGGGGCGGATAGTTATTTTATCCGCCTTTTTTTATGCGTGAATAAAATTCTGTCGCAAGATCGGGAATTGCGCATGCGATAAAAGTTAATCTATTCTCTCCCGCCACGAAACATTTCCCGGGTTTTTTCTTTCATTGTTTCGCTCTTTTTTAACATCACATAAACTGCGCCGCGGCCGCCGTGTTGTTGTTGGGCGCTGTGGTAGGCTAACACCACTTTTAGCTCTTTTAACCATTTGGCCAGGTAGCTTTTTAGTACCGCTTGCTTTTCCTGGTCGGGGTTTCTTTCCCCTTTACCATGCAAAACCAGAACTGTTCTGTGGTCTCTTTCGATCGCTTCATGAATAAATGAATCTACTTCATCCTTCGCTTCTTTTACCGTCATGCGGTGAAGATCCAGCCTGGCTTCGATGGGGTACTTTCCCAGGCGAAATTTACGATACACACCATCTTGTATGCCGCTGCGCTTAAAGGCCAAAATATCGTCGGGCTTTACACGCTCGATATACTCGTCAGAAACGAAGTCGCGTTGTAAATCCTCGTCGATATTTTCGCTTTTGGTTACGTTCTCGCCTTCCGCAAGTCGTTGGCGAAGTGATCTCGCTTGCTGGCTAAGCTCGTTTGCGGGTTTTGATCGCGTTCGATCAATTTTGTTATCGGGCTTTAAAGGCTTAACGTCTCGCATTTGCGAGAAAAAATCGTCTTCTTCACTCAATATTGAATTCCCCTAAAGTTTAAGTTTCGCTCAAAGCTCTATACTAATTAAGAGGTTTAGCAAATGCGCGTACTTGTATTACATCATGTTCCCCATCAGCCAAACGTGATTAAGCGTTGGGGCGATGAAAATAATCATGCTCTATCGTTTTTTTCCTGCGCTGAGCGCAACGATTATCCTGGTACAAGCGAATTTGACGCTTTTATTATTATGGGCGGGCCGATGGGGGTCAATGATTCGTTACCCTGGCTTGCGTCCGAAACACAGTATATCCAGCAGTTGGTTTCGCTTAACAAACCTGTTTTGGGAATATGCCTCGGAGCACAGCTGATTGCAAAAGCGCTGGGCGCAGAAGTATTTAGCATGGCAACCAGGGAGATCGGCTGGCATCCGGTGAACAAAACTGAGCAGCCGCATTGGCTGCACCAATGTTTGCCGCAGGTATTCTCGCCGTTTCACTGGCATGGCGATAACTTTGAAATTCCAGAAGGCGCCTCCCATCTTTATAGCAGCGAAGGCTGCGAAAACCAGGCGTTTGCGGTGGGTGACAATATTGTTGGATTACAATTCCATTTAGACTTTGATACCTGTACGACCATGCGGGTTGCAGAAAACAGCCCGCAAGAACTCGCGGGTTGTGAACCTTTTGTTCAGCCGCTACCTTCAATGCTCGCTAAGCCAGAGCGTTTTTGCGAGTCAAACCGGCACTTATTTAGTGTGTTAAACAGATTGTGTGGCTAATGCCTCATAAGGCCTGTGTATCTAGCCTTATCCAGTGGCACTAGAAGATCTCTTCGGGCAGTATTTTAAAGATAGGCGTTTTTGGAATATCGAGCACCCTGGGTGGCGGTGGATCTTGCTCGGCCAAATCTGGCTGGGGAAGTTCGGCAACTGCCGGTGCTTCTTGATCGATAACGATTTCCACACGACGATTTTTCGCGCGATTCTCTGCTGAGTCGTTTTCTACTAACGGTCTGGTATAGCCGTGACCACTAATAGTCAGGCGCAGCGGGTTAAGCACGCTTTCGCTAAGAAGTTCTTGTGCAACGCTTACCGCACGTGCGGCAGATAACTCCCAATTTGAACGGAATCGAGAGGTCGAGATAGATATGTTGTCACTGTGCCCCTGAACCAGAATTTGTCCTTCCATAGTTGCGAGCACATCGCGAACATCGTGCAGCACAATATCAAAGTCAGGTTTTAGTTTTGCCGAACCAGATGCGAACGACCCTTTTTCCTTGATGCGAATCGTGATTGTCCGTCCTTGCGTTTCGATTTCTATGTCGCCAGAGTCAATTTGTTTTGCAAGCTTGTTTGCAATACTAATTGCGTTAAGTCGCGTGTTCTGGATTAGCTCCGCGATTTGATCAATAAACGCCGATTCTTCCGCGCTCTGCGGGTTATTTTGATCTTCAGTAATTTCTAGCTCTGGCGTAAGCTGATCCGGCGTACATTGTGTTTGCAGGTTTCTTTGCGCCTGGTCAGAAGTGCGTTGTTTTATTTCGTTAATGGGTGTCGGCTCAGGGCGGCCAGGACTAAATTCCTGCGCGATAATGCTGGTGCCCATTGGAACCTGATTTGCTTCTATGTCGCGCTGCACACCGAATGCCGATTGCATAGAGCCGGCAAGACGTTTGAATTTAAGCACGTCCATTTCGGCAAAAGATAACAAAAGGACGAAGAAGCACATCAGTAGTGCCATCAAGTCGGCAAACGTCCCCATGTAGGCCGGCAGGCCTTCAGGAGGACAATTGCAGTCATGTTCTTCTTCTGACATTCTTACTTAGCCGGTGATGGGTTTAGATCGGTTAATGATTTCGCGAAAGCGTTGGCGAATGCTAGTCGCCGTTGCTTTCATCACGTTTACTTGCTGGCAAGTAGTTTCGGAGCATCGAATCAATTACGCGTGGGTTTTGCCCGGCTTGTATCCCCATAATGGCATCGATAATCATATTTTTAACGGTGCCTTCTTCCGCTTTGCGCAGTGCTACCTTGTCGGAAATAGGTAGCGCAACCATGTTGGCAATCATCGCACCATAGAGTGTTGTTAAAAGTGCTACCGCCATCGCCGGCCCTATCGATGCCGGGTCAGACATGTTTGAAAGCATCGCCACAAGACCGATAAGCGTTCCCACCATTCCCATCGCAGGTGCGGTGTCGCCCATTTGCTTCCATATTTGCGATCCGATGTCGTGTCGTTTGACGGTTTCATTCATGTCTTTGGTGAGCAGATTTTTCACGACGTCGGGTTCGTGACCATCTACTAACAGTTGAATACCGCTTTGCAAGAAGTCGTCGCTCACTTCTTTTCCTTCAAGTGCGAGCAAGCCATTTTTACGTGCATCATCGGCGAGATCGACAACTTCCTGGATAAGGTCGGCGGGCGCAACAATCTTAAACATAAAGGCTTTGCCTGCGACCTTAAAGCAGCCCAGAAACTGGCCGAGACTAAACTTCATCAGTACAACGAAAATGGTTCCGACCAGAACGATCAGAACAGACGGGACATCGACAAATAGTCCGACGCCTCCACTCATCACCATCGCACCGATGATGATGCCAAATGCTCCCAGAATTCCGACTAGCGTTGCTAAATCCAAAGTATTACTCCTTAATACTTAAGCGCTATTTTTATTATTTTGCTTTAGGTCCTGTTTAAAAAATGTTCGCTATCTGGCGCTCGCATGAAATCGCGCAACGCCGTTACACATAAATCTAGTGTAGACAAAAAAAGTCCTTTAATACCAATAAATAGAGCGTCTTTTTATTTTATTGGTTGCGGGGGCAGAATGAATGATTCGCAGCGTATAAGTTGGTTGTTTTTTACCCTGGTTGTTGGTCGCAAATTTGTTTTTTGGGCGTAGAATAGGCGCTTGTTTCTTAACAGGGCTGATAGTACCCGTCATGGCGACTGCAAAAAAAAATCAATTCGATTTAGAAAAATCACTCGATAAACTCGAGTCTATCGTCGGTGCGCTCGAGGGCGGCGATTTATCTTTGGAGCAGTCGATGAAAAAGTTCGAAGAGGGCGTAAGTCTAACCCGCGCATGCCAGGAAGCGTTGGCCGAAGCCGAGCAGAAAATTCAGCTCCTTGTCGAAAAAGCTGGCGAGCCTGCGCTAGTTGATTACGATTCAGACGACGAATAACGGCTCGTTGTTCGTTAGCAAGGCATACTCATTATGCTGAAAAACTTTCAGTCCCGCTGGCAGGTATGGTTGCCCAGTTTTGATAAGCTTTTAGCTCGTACTTTAAGTGACGCCTTCCAAAATAATATAGAGAGCAAGGCGTTAGACCAGCTTTTAGAGGCGGTTAGCTATAGCAGCCTGGCGGGCGGCAAACGAATGCGAGCGCTGTTGGTCTATTTAGTGGCCGACGCGTGTAGCGAAGAATTTTCGTCGAGCGCGCCCGATTTAGATACTTACCCCCAGATAGTGCACGCCGCGGCGCTCGCCATCGAGATGATGCATTGCTATTCGTTGATTCATGATGACTTGCCCGCAATGGATAACGATGATCTGCGTCGAGGCCAGCCGACCTGTCATATCAAATATGGAGAGGCGCTGGCGATTTTGGCGGGTGATGGCCTTCAGTCACTGGCATTTGAAACTATTTCGAACCCAGAATTGGGCGAACCGAGCAGGCAGCTTGCCCTGGTACACGATCTGTCGAGTGCCGCGGGAGTGCTTGGCATGGTTGGTGGGCAAGCCATCGATCTTAGCGCCGAAAACCAGCAACTTGTCGAAAAGCAGCTTTCCACCTTGCATCATTTAAAGACTGGCCGATTGATTGAAGCCGCCGTATCGATGGGTGCCAACTGCGTCGGTGCAAGCCCGGCACGCCGGCAGGATCTTGCGCGTTACGCCAGTGCCATTGGGCTGGCGTTTCAGGTTCGAGACGATATTATCGATATCACCTCCAGCTCAGAAAAACTGGGCAAGCCGCAGGGGGCGGATCAAAATGCCAGTAAGAGTACATACCCGTCGTTGCTAGGTCTCGATGGGGCGCGTGAAAAGGCCGAAGCCTTGTACGATGAAGCCCTGGATGCGCTTGCCGCATTTGGTGACCGTGCCCAGATATTGAAGGGATTAGCTGAGTTTTTCGTGCGCCGGGAGCACTGAGGGAGCAAAACTGTGGAAAAAAGTGTGAGCCCGATACCAGAGGGCGGGCGGTAAGACGCTAAACAGGATAAAATAGCGCACCAATGCAGGACTAAACCCATCATGAGTAAACCTAAGCTGTTCGATCGCTTTCCATCGGAGGCACCACGTACGCCATTATTAGATGTGGCGGGGCTGCCGGCTGACCTGCGAAAGCTGTCAACAGATCAGTTGGGCAACCTGGCTGATGAGCTGCGCGAAGAGCTGCTTTTCCAGGTGTCCCAGTCGGGTGGGCATTTTGGCGCGGGGCTCGGTGTGGTTGAGCTGACAGTCGCCTTGCACTATGTGCTTAACACGCCGAGCGATCAGCTAGTCTGGGACGTGGGCCATCAAACCTATCCGCACAAAATTCTTACTGGCCGACGCTCGCAGATGAAAAACGTGCGTAAAGCCGGTGGGCCTTCAGGTTTTCCAAAGCGCGCTGAGAGTGAGTACGATACTTTTGGAACTGGCCATTCGAGTACCAGCATTAGTGCAGCGTTAGGCATGGCGCTAAATGCCGCGAAGACTAACCCGGAGCAAAAAACGGTTGCTGTTATTGGCGATGGAGCGATGACGGCGGGTATGGCGTTTGAAGCCTTAACGCATGCTGCTGAAACACGTGCCAACCTGTTGATCGTGTTAAACGATAACCAGATGTCGATCTCCAAAAGCTCTGGCGGCCTGGCGAACTACTTTGCCAAAATATGGGCGAGTAAACCGTATTTATCGTTTAGAGAGAATAGCAAAAAAGTTTTATCAAAAATTCCTAACGCTTCTGCAATAGCGCGGCGAACGGAAGAACATATGAAAGGCATGGTTTCTCCCGGTACGTTGTTTGAAGAGCTGGGGTTCAATTATGTAGGGCTTATCGACGGCCATGATCTTGACGAGCTGGTTCCTGCGCTAAAAAACTTGCTAGATACTTCCGGGCCCAAGCTTCTGCATATTACTACGGTAAAGGGTAAGGGGTTTTTACCTGCCGAACAGGATCCCGTCGGTTACCACGCGATAAACAAGATAGAAAGTACGCCAGCCGAGCCAATAGTAGAGAAAGCACCTTCAGTTTCTACACCAAAGCCCAAGTATCAAGCCATTTTTGGTGAGTGGTTGTGTGACCTCGCAGCGCAGGATGAGCGAATGGTTGCAATTACTCCGGCTATGTGTGAAGGCTCCGGCATGGTTGAGTACGCCAAACAGTTTCCTGAACGCTTCTACGATGTTGCTATCGCTGAGCAGCATGCGGTGACATTGGCAGCTGGCATGGCAACTGGAAATACCAAGCCGGTAGTAGCGATCTATTCGACATTTTTGCAACGAGCCTATGACCAGCTCATTCACGACGTTGCGTTACAGAATCTTGATGTGACATTTGGAATCGATCGTGCGGGGCTGGTCGGCGAAGACGGCCCTTCGCATGCAGGCGCGTATGACTTGTCGTATTTGCGTTGCGTTCCTAACATGATAGTAATGGCGCCATCAAGCGAAGCTGAAACACGTTTGTTGTTGCAAACTGCTTATGAATACCAGGGGCCAGCGGCGGTGCGCTACCCAAGAGGAACAGGGCCTGGCGAGTCGATTGCTAAAGAGCTATCAACTGTTGAAATTGGCAAAGGTGTATTGCGTCGTCGTGGTAGTAGCGTCGCAATTCTTGCTTTTGGAACATTGTTTAACCCGGCGCTAGAAGTTGCGGAGGCGCTGGACTATAGCATTGCAGATATGCGCTTCGTAAAACCGTTAGATCAAGCGCTAATTGAACAGTTGGCGCAAGAACATGATCTATTAGTGACAATAGAAGAAAACGCCGTGATGGGTGGTGCTGGCAGTGCTGTAGCAGAATATCTAAATGGCCAGGGATTCGTTAAGCCAATATTGCAGCTTGGTTTGCCTGATAGCTATATCGATCATGGTACGCACGCTGATATGCTCGCAAACTGCGGTTTAGATGGTAAAGGAATCCAGGCAAGTATCTTGAATCGCTTACAGGCAATTAATGCTTCAACACCCCAGCCGCAAAAAAAAACAATAGAATCGGTTGTTAGTACAGAGGGTAAATCAGCAGCCAGTATTGGCGCTGCTAAAAATAAATTGACCGTCGTATCTGAGTCATAGCTCGATTTTTTTGCTTTCCTAAAAATGCGAGGTGGTAGTCTGGAATTACCTCATCGCACCTCACACCGATAAAAAACCGCTCGGATACGAGTCGGCTCGTTGGCGGCCTGTTGGTGAAACCTTTTGGCTGTGCAAAAGATCGTCGGGCTTTTATTTATTCGCTATCCAGTAAGTGACCAAGTTTGCCAGCTTTGGTGGCGAGGTATTTCGCGTTGTGAGGTGTTTGCCCGGTTTCTATCGGTAGGCGATCAACAACGTTGATTCCGAGCGCGGTGAGGGCGTCGACTTTTCTCGGGTTGTTGGTCATAAGCTTTACGCGCTCAACCTTTAGCTCGGCGAGCATCGGGCCGCACATTGAGTAGTCCCTCTGGTCGGCGCCAAATCCAAGGCTCTCATTCGCTTCTACGGTGTCGGCCCCTTTGTCCTGTAACGCATAGGCTTTTACTTTATTGAGCAAGCCTATGCCTCGGCCTTCCTGGCGCAGATATAAAATAACGCCTGCGCCATGCTCGGCAATTTTTTTCATCGCAAAACTTAGCTGGGCACCGCAGTCGCAGCGTTGACTGAACAAGGCATCGCCAGTTAAGCACTCAGAATGAATACGAGTCAAAACGGCTTTTTCATTTTGGAGGTCGCCCATGGTGAGCGCGATGTGTTCTTTCTGGTTTTCGTCGTCCCAAAATCCCAGCATCTGGAAATCGCCAAATGCTGTTGGTAAGCGGCAGGCGCTTTGTAACTCGACACTCAAATCTAACTCCGGTCACGCTATTAGGTGTGGCTCAGCACAACTCGCCTGTTGTGAAAGTGGATTGTCGGCGAGGGGCGCGAATTCTATCATACCTCTAGGCGTCGTCCTGAGCGCGATCGATTGGTAAATGGCCGAATTGAGGTGGCGTCTTGTGCGAGTTATATCGGGATAGATTGGCCGTTCTTCACGCATCAGGCGAGTAAATCTTCACCCAAAGCTTTCACATAGTCGCCAATTTCGTCTCGAACACGTCGGTAGTGGTTGAGTTTTAATTCAGCGTCTGTCTCAGCTTTGGCCAGCGCGGGCGGGTCGTCAAATGAGTGGTGAACTGTTTTTGTGGCGCCATGAAATATCGGGCAATTGTTTGCGGCATTGTCGCAGACCGTGAGAACCAGGTCGAAAGACTGGCTGGTAAACTGGTCGAGTAATTCGCTTTTCTGATTCGAGATATCAACGCCGGCTTCGGCCATTACTTCGACGGCGTTTGGGTTGAGGCCCTGCGCTTTCACGCCAGCCGAATAGCCTTGTATTTTTCCCGTGAAGAGATGATTGCACCAGCCTTCGGCCATTTGGCTACGGCATGAATTTCCGGTGCATAAAAATAAAATACTTTTCATGGGTTTCGATATAAAGGATATAAAAATTGGTATCAGGTTATCGCGAGCTTACTTGCCAAGGCTGCTCACTACGACGTGAACATCAACATATTGACCAATCCAGGTGGTGTCCAGCCACTCACCTGTTCCGATCATAAGTTGCAGGCGATCAAGCCGTGCCAAGCCAATCAGGGTTTTATTTGATTCTGATTCCGTTATTTCAAACTCAAAATCAACAGGGAACGGTCGGCCTTTAATCTCCAGTGTACTACGGCTTTTTATCTTTTTGGTGACACTATCTAACTCAAAATTACTTGTCGTAAACCTCGCAACAGGAAATAGGGAGGTTGCAAAAAATGCTTCGGTGGCCAGTGTTTCGTCGCGCTCCTGATCCTTAGTGTCAACCGAGGCCAGTTCAATCTCTGTTTCTATACGTCCCTTAGACGGCATGTCAGGATCAAAAACAATTCTAGTGCGCCACTGACTAAACTCGCCGCTAAAATTTGCGCCCGCTTGCTCAGCTTCAAATTTTAAATTGCTGTTCGCGTAATCCACGTTCCAGGCGTTAGCTGCTGTAATAGAGCTGAATAAATCTTTGCCACTGGAGTTATTTGATAGCGATACCGGGTCGCTTGCTTGCTGGATGTTTTTTTCTTCCTGTAGCTTGTAAGTGAAAAATCCTATAACGCAGATTGTAATTGCAGCGGCTAGCAGAGATATTCTGCTCGACATCTGCGTTAGTACTCCGTTTTTGTTGAAAAACTGGTGCTTTAATGCCGCAGCTACGTGAATAACAACTAGCAAGCAAAGCAGTCGCCAGCTCCATTCGTGTATAGCAAAAAAGAAATCTTTAAGTGTATCGTCTGGTTTAACAAAATCGGGAAAGCTAAATAGATTAAACCAGCTTACGGAATAGGCTGAAGCAGATGAGCCTAACCAGCCTGAAAGTGGCAAGGCAAATAGCAAGCCGTAGAGCGCGCCATGGGTTCCGCTAGCAGCTCGCTTTTGCCACGTGGTCATAGTTGAGGGGTAGGCGGGTTGATCACTTAGCATTCGCACGGCGAGACGAATGATGGCTAAAAGTAATACCGTCATTCCCAGCGATTTATGCAGTGCAATCAGGCCTAACGAAAGCATTTGGCTGTCAGTTGATTCAGCCACTTCTGCGATCATCCACTGGCCGAGGATAAACGCCACGACTAACCAGTGAATAGTTTTCGCAAGTTGGTTGTATTGAGTAATTGAAGGATTACGCATATCAGGGTTCCAGTCAGAACTTTGCGTTGCTGCTCAGGCAAGGCAGTATTGGTTTGCGTTGAGTAAGTGCGCCCTAAACTGGACAGGGATAGGGCGTTAGCATGAAGTGTTTAAATTGTCTCGGAAACGGCTATTGATTAATGGGCTGACCCTTAATTCTCGCGAGCGGTTGAATACGGTTGAACTCAACTTCAATAACGACATCGACTTCGTTGCCAACGATAGGTACGGCATAGCCCAAGCCCCATTCGTCACGGTTGAGTCGCGTGGTCGCGGAGAAGCCCAATGTTGGTTTTTTCGACCGGAAGTGTAAGCCACCGCGGTTAAATTGACCTGTTAGGGTGATGGGTGCTTTGTTTTCCTTAATCGAAAGATCTCCTTTTACGCGAATATTGTTGCCGTCAGCGCTGATATCAGTCGCTACAAAAGTAATTTGCGGGTGGTTGTTGACATCAAAATGGTTTTTACCCAAAAGGTGTTCGTCGAAAATGTCGACGCCAGAGTCGATACTTGCTGGATCAATGGTAACGTCGAGCGTGCTCTTGCTGATATCTTCAACATTGAGATCCAGGTTTGCGTCAACCGACCGAAAGCGTAGCCAGGGTTTAGAGTAACCTTGATGAGAGTAACTAAATGTCACGTAGCCGTGTGTTTTGTCTAAAACATACATCCCATCTGGGGCGGTGGTTAGATCAAAGCTGTTGCTGTTTTGAGCAAAAGCCAACGACACAAAAGACGTAAATGATAAAACGAGCAAAAAAAACTTGTTCATATTCTTGGTTCTCAATCTGCCTATCAACAACAATTCGGGCGCTGGTCGCGCGAGATTTCTTCTATGCTTTCCGTGCAACGGTAGGGGACGTATTTTATCCGTTTCATCGCTCCAATGTGAGCTTTACAGGCCGTTGAATTGAAAAAATTGATGTGAGTGAGGTTGGTGGGCAAAAGGTTTTGGGCTTATTTGTTGATGATAGAGGTTATAGAGAAAGAGTAAATGGCAGGGATAAAAAAGCCCGCTTAAGAAAGCGGGCTAAAACTATGAAGACTGTTGGAGAGATCGGAGAGCAAGCATCGGACAAGCTTTCTCCAACTATCCGTGTACTAAAGCGCACCTTGAGGCGAGTACACCAAAATGCGTCCGATTGGCTGAACAATACCTTAGGAATAAAAATAACTCCAATACCTTAAGTGCTGTTACGCGACGCCTTTTTTATTGCAGAGGTTGTGGATTAGTCAATTTGGGCGTTATTGGTATATTTTTAATTCGCAAAGGATATTTTGTAGGCGATATTTCTTTAAAATCAATCGATTACGATTAGTTCACAGTTGCGCAATAAGTGTAACTTTACTGTAACCCGGCTTTAATAGTTGAGGTTTGACCGCGGGGTGCTTGCCCGTAACTTGCTTGCAGCCACTCGTTTTAATTCTGCTGTGAGCGGCTTGTTAAAGCGCTGTTGGCAACGCTGCGTTGTGCTCATATAATAATCGCCACGTCCTTAGGGGTGGCCGAGCGCGCTGGTTAAACGCAGCAATAGCGCGAAGGTCTGAGACTCGTATCATTAGAGAACCCTTCGAACCTGATCCGGTTAGTACCGGCGTAGGAATAGGAAAACTGAGTGTCAATTCTTTCGAGCAATCGCTTTTATTCTCTGGCCTATTTCTGGGCCGACCTGTATTTTTCCTTAACAAACCCTGCCATTGATTTTTGCGCGTTAAATCGTCGCGTCTTTGTGCACAATCGTTTTGTCTTAATTTAATCCATTTGCAAGAACACTAATTATGAATACCAAAGCCCCAATTAAAGATTCGGTAAGTGGAAATGTAGGCATTACCCGCACGCCGCTCGCCGCCAGCAAAAAAATATATGTGTCCTCGCAGAATATTGCGAGCGTAAAGGTGCCTATGCGAGAAATCGCATTGACTAACGGCGAGTCAGTCTCTGTTTACGATTGCTCCGGACCCTACACTGATCCTGCGGTTTCGATTGATGTACACAAGGGTTTACAAAGTGTCAGGGCTGGCTGGATAACCGAGCGGGGTGATACAGAACAATACCAGGGTCGGGTGATGCTGCCGGAAGATAATGGTCATAGCGACGAAGAAAAGGCATTCCAGTTTTTCAACCAGGATTTACAGCGTAAGCCTCTGCGCGCCAAGCCGGGAAAAAACGTTTCGCAAATGCACTATGCCAGGCAAGGTATAGTGACGGCAGAGATGGAATACATTGCTATTCGTGAAAACCAGGCGAGAGAAAAACACAATAGTTTAAGTACCGCAGAGCGGGAACAGCGTTTGGCCGGCAATAACTTTGGCGCCCACAACCATCAGTTAAAAATGATAACAGCCGAGTTCGTCCGCGATGAAGTTGCCTGTGGTCGCGCGATAATTCCCGCCAACATTAATCACCCCGAATTAGAGCCAATGATCATTGGTCGAAACTTTTTGGTTAAGATCAACGCTAATATTGGAAATTCGGCGGTGACATCCAGTATCGAAGAAGAGGTCGAAAAGCTTGTATGGTCCATTCGCTGGGGCGGAGATACGGTAATGGATCTGTCTACCGGTAAGCATATTCATGCCACGCGAGATTATATTTTAAGGAATTCGCCTGTCCCAATTGGCACCGTCCCTATATATCAGGCGTTAGAAAAGGTGGATGGTATTGCTGAAGATCTTAACTGGGAAGTTTTTAGAGACACTTTAATTGAGCAGGCCGAGCAAGGCGTTGACTATTTTACTATTCATGCTGGCGTGCTTTTGCGTTATGTGCCCTTAACGGCGCAGCGTGTGACGGGAATTGTCTCTCGTGGCGGTTCGATTATGGCTAAGTGGTGTATAGCGCACCACAAAGAAAATTTTCTCTATACGCACTTTGAAGATATTTGCGAGATTATGAAAGCCTACGATGTAAGCTTTTCGCTAGGCGATGGCTTGCGCCCAGGTTCGCTGGCAGATGCAAATGATGCGGCGCAGTTTGGCGAACTGGAAACGCTGGGAGAGCTCTCAAAAATAGCCTGGAAGCATGATGTACAAACTATGATAGAAGGTCCGGGTCATGTTCCTATGCATATGATCAAGGAAAACATGGACAAACAGTTAGAGCATTGCGATGAGGCGCCGTTTTATACCCTGGGGCCTTTGACGACAGATATTGCACCGGGCTATGACCATTTTACCAGTGGCATTGGCGCGGCAATGATAGGCTGGTACGGTTGCGCAATGCTTTGTTATGTCACGCCAAAAGAACATCTGGGGCTGCCAAATCGTGATGATGTTAAGCAGGGCATTATTACTTATAAGATCGCTGCGCACGCGGCGGATGTGGCAAAAGGTCACCCTGGGGCGCGTTATCGCGACGACTTATTATCGCAGGCGAGATTCGAGTTTCGTTGGGAAGACCAGTTTAATTTGGGCCTGGATCCGGACACAGCCCGAGCCTATCACGACGAAACGTTACCAAAAGACTCTGCCAAAGTTGCGCACTTTTGTTCGATGTGTGGGCCGAAGTTCTGTTCGATGAAAATAAGTCAGGACGTTAGGGAATATGCCGAAAGCGGCATGGCAGAAAAATCCCGGGAGTTTCTGCAATCTGGCGGCGATATTTACGTCGAAGTTGTTGAGTAAGCGAGCAGTTTAGCGCAAGGTATCTAGTCCGCGTATGAAAATTGCAATTGTCGGCGCTGGAATGATGGGTCATGTTCTAGCCTTTCGGTTATCTCGTGCCGGTCACGAGATTCATTTGTTCGACAAGTCTCGCTTTGTTCCAGATGCAGATGTAAGTGGTAGTGCATTTGCTCAAAGCGAGGTATACGCGCAGAGTTCGGCTGCCCACGCTGCCGCCGGGATGATTGCGCCTTACAGCGAAATGGACAGTGCCGACTCGCTGGTTTTTAAATTAGGCATAGAAGCGTTGCCATTGTGGAAGGATATAGCTGAATCGTTAGAGAAATTGACGGGTTTGGGTGTCGACTATCGCGCATGTGGTAGCCTGATTGTTGCTCATCCGCAAGACGAAGCAGATCTCGATCAGTTTAAACGGGCCCTAAAAAATAATATTCCTGTTTCATCGCGGCAGGCGATAGCATCGTTAGAGCGGCCTGCTTTGCGAGAGCTAGGTGCGTCGTTGAGCAAACGGTTTGGTCGCGCGCTATATATTCGCGAAGAAGCGTGTGTTTCGCCGGTGTGTGTGATGACAGCTATTCGCCGGTTTCTGGTGCAAAAAAATGCATCGTTCTATGAGGGGGTGTCGTTCGCGCATCTTAACGAAAATAGCCTGGTGCCTTATGGCAAGTACGACGCGGTATTTGACTGTAGAGGTCTGGGTGCCAAGGGGGATATGCAAGCGCTTAGAGGGGTGCGTGGCGAAAGCGTATTGCTACACGCGCCTGAAGTAGAGCTAAATAAAGTAGTTAGGTTGATGCACCCCAGATACAAGCTCTACATTGTGCCAAGAGCGAATCACCAGTATTTAATTGGCGCTACACAAATCGAAAGCAATGATGAATCACCAATTAGTGTGCGCTCGGCGCTCGAATTGTTATCAGCGGTTTATAGCGTAGATGAGGGTTTTGCCGAGGCGAGGGTGCTTCGTTCATACGCTGCCTGTAGGCCGGCGATGCCAGACAATAGTCCCGTTTTGTCGCTAGACAAGCGCGTATTTAGAATCAACGGCCTGTATAGGCATGGTGTGATGATATCTCCGGCAATTGCAGAGCGTGCGCTAGTACTGCTTGAAAAAGGAAGCGGCTCGTTGTGCGAGCACAAAAACTTATTGTTCCAAAGCAGTAGCCTAACAGAAGATGATTGTTCGCTAGAATCTGTGGCGGCAACGTAATACTAGAGAGCTTAAAATCCATGTTAGTTTATTTAAATGGCAACGAAGTTGAGATTGAGCCGCAAAGCTTAAGCGATTTTGTTGTTAAGCACGCCGCGTGCGAGAACTATGCAGTCGCCGTTAATCAGGAATTTATCCCGCGTTCTAGCTATGGCGATATTCTGCTTGAGCCAAATGATCGCGTAGAGCTATTGGCACCAATGGTGGGAGGTTAGTTGGCGCCATGACGACAGATTTCGCGACAGACAATTTAGCGCTAGGTGGAAAGCAGTTTTCAAGCCGCTTGCTAATAGGTAGTGCGCTTTATCCTTCTCCCCAGATAATGCTTGATTCAATTCGGCAGTCTGGCTCGCAGATAGTCACCGTGTCGTTGAGGCGTCAAGCCAGCAATCTAAGCGCCGGAAGTGATTTCTGGAATCTCTTAAAGCATGAGTCGATTGACGTGCTACCCAACACAGCGGGTTGCCAGAGCGCTAAGGAAGCGATTACGACTGCGCAGATGGCCAGAGAAGTTTTTGGTACTCACTGGATTAAGCTCGAAGTTATTGGTAACGAATACAACCTTCAGCCCGACCCGTTCGCACTTGTCGAAGCGAGTGCGGAGTTAATTCAGCAGGGCTTTGAGGTGTTCCCTTACTGCACCGATGATTTAGTGCTCTGCGAAAAGTTGGTTGAGTCCGGCTGTAAGATTTTAATGCCCTGGGGGGCGCCGATTGGTACGGGCAAAGGGCTAATCAATCCCTACGCGTTGTCGGTTATTCGTAAAAACTTTCCAGAATTAACGCTGGTAGTCGATGCAGGGATAGGAAAGCCTTCGCACGCAGCGCAAGCGTTAGAGCTTGGTTACGACGCGGTGCTTTTAAACACCGCAATTGCCAATGCGCTAAATCCTGTTGCCATGGCAGAAGCCTTCAAGCACGCAGTAAATGCAGGACGTGCTGCGTATTTGGCGGGTGTGATGCAAGAACGCCAACTCGCTTCTCCAAGCACGCCGGAAATCGGCAAGCCTTTTTGGCACCAAAATTAAATGCCCTCGATATTTAATTATTTTGCAAGCAATGCCTCGGCAGCTGTAACTACACGCTCGGCTGTATTGGCTATTGGTGGCAGCGACTCTGCTGGCCTGGCAGGTTTGCAGGCGGACAATCGAGCGTTGGGCGCTATGGGCTGTCACGGATTAAATATTGTGAGCGCGGTTACGGCGCAAAATAATGAATGTGTGGTGGCGGTCGAGCCAGTAGACACAGATGTTTTTGCAAAACAGTGGCAGGCAGTCCAGGCGTTTAGGGCGAAAACCATTAAATGCGGGCTGCTATGTAGTTCCGAGCAAATAGAATTTATTTTAAAGAATAAAAAAACCGAGCAAAAGCTTGTTTGGGATCCCGTGACGATAGCAAGTAGCCAGGTATCATTAATAGGCTCCGAAAATAATGAGGAGTGTCTGCGGCGCGCGCAGTTAAGGTTGTTAGCTGCCTGTGATCTAGTTACGCCAAATCGCGCAGAGGCAATCGCGCTAGCTAAAATGCTTGGCAGGGAAGAGGCGTTTTCCTATTCAAATCGCCAATTGGTCAATGCGTTAGTTGGAGCGGGCGCCAAGGCGGTGTTGGTGACGGGCGGTATTGGTAATGGGGATATGAACGATGTTGATGCAGACGTTTGCGAAGATGTGCTTGGTTTTGAGGCTGGGTTTAATCAAGGCGGTGGTATTACGTCGTTTTCGTTAGTCAGTCCGGTGCAGACAACCTGCAATACTCGAGGGACAGGATGCCAGTTGGCGTCGATTATTTCTGCCTGCCTTGCGCGTGGAATATTTTTGGAAGATGCAGTCGTTGTTGCGAAATCGATAATAAATAGAGGGCTTTCGCAAAGCTTTAGTGTAGATGGGGTGCAAAAAGGCTCCCTGGTTTTGAGCGATTGCATTAGCAAAAAAGACTTACCGGCGATTTTCTTGGCCGAGCGTTCGGACCAGCCTGCGTTAACGTTTCCTTCCTGTGATCTGCCAAATGGTGAAGCCGCGCCAATCGGCTTGTACCCTGTGGTAGATTCAAGCAAGTGGGTCGCGCGGTTGTTAGCGTTGGGGGTTAGTACCATTCAGTTGCGGATAAAAACCGGTGATCCAGATTTTATCGCTGAAGAAATTATTGAGTCGATTCGTCTGGTAAAAAAGTATAACGCTCGGCTTTTTATTAATGACTACTGGCAGTTGGCGATAAAGCACGGCGCTTATGGCGTGCACCTGGGTCAGGAAGATTTGATCGATGTTGATTTAACGGCAATAGCCAGTGCGGGTTTGCGTCTGGGGGTGAGCACGCATTGTCACTATGAAGTTTGTCGTGTTCTTGCATTTAATCCATCCTATATTGCCTGTGGTCCCGTCTTTCCGACTGACAGCAAGCCTATGCCGTGGGAAACACAGGGTATTCGCCGCCTGCGATACTGGAAAGAAATGCTTGGCGATTCAATACCGCTGGTTGCAATTGGGGGTATTAACCTTGCAAATATTAGCGATGTTGCTGCGTCAATTTGCTGCGATAGCACTGACGGGATTGCTTTAATAAGTGCAATAACTCGCGCTGATAGCCCGGATATCGTTACAAAAAAGATGTTAAGTATAATGTCGAATCCCACTGCTGAACGTTTAGAAACAGCTTATGAAAATATCCGCTGAATTAAGTTTGTACCCGCTATCCGCAGACTATAAGCCGTTGATTAAGCAGTTTATTGCTCGGATAAGTCGCATCGAAGGTCTTGCAGTAAAAACCAATGCAATGAGTACCGAAGTTTTTGGCGAGTACGATACGGTTATGGAGGCTGTTCAACAGGCGAGTAGAGTTGTTTTCGAAGAAGACGACGCTGTGGTGCTCATAGCAAAGTATCTCAATAAGGATCGAGAGCACAAAGGTTAGTAAAGCCACGATGGAAAACAAAACTACTTTTTCGTCTGACGAGTACTTACGTTATACCCGTCATTTTCAATTGCCAAATGTGGGCGTTGAAGGTCAGGAAAAATTAAAGCGTGCGAGGGTTTGCGTCGTTGGCTGTGGTGGCCTCGGTGCGCCGGTTGGGCTTTACCTTGCCGCTGCAGGTGTTGGGCATCTGGTTTTAATTGACGATGATGTTGTGGAGCTCAGTAATCTACAGCGACAAATTAGTTTTAGCGAAGAAGATATTGGTCAGAACAAAGCACTACAAACGCAAAAGCGACTGGAAAGCCTGAACAGCAGCATCTCGGTCGCGGTACACCAGCAGCGCTTAACTGCCGAAAATACTAATGTGTTGCTGGTAGATGCAGATTTGGTTATTGATTGCTGCGATAACTTCAGTACGCGGTACGCTATTAACGATTATTGCAAGGCTAGTAAAACGCCCTGGGTTTATGCGAGTATTTTCCAGTTTAGTGGGCAGTGTGCATTGTTTAAGCCTGAAGGTAGTTGTTATCGGTGTTTGTTCCCAAACCCTTCGACGCAGGCGGTGGATTGCAATACTGCGGGTGTAATCGGGGTGTTGCCTGGAATTCTCGGCACCATACAGGCGTTAGAGGCAATTAAATATTTGTCGGGGCTAGAGGAGGAGCAGGGAGAGGCTTTGTTATTGATCGAAACGCTGCCCTTTAGTGTGCGTAAAATAAATCTAACGCGTGATAAAAGTTGCCCATGCTGTGGTGATGAAGGTGGCCGGAAAGCGATTGATTCAATTGTGCCAGACACATGTTCAGTTTCAGGTGGTGCTAACGAAGATGGAAACCTAAGCGTGATCCATATCAGCCCAGAGCAATTTAAGACCTATGTAAACGAAGATAGCTATTTGTGCATTGATGTGCGTAATGCGGATGAGCACAAGGCGTTTAATATCGGCGGAAGAAATATTCCGTTAGATATGCTGTTATCTGCCGATATTGATGAAGGTAAGTCGCTGGTTTTTTATTGTCATTCAGGAATGCGCAGTGATCAGGCGGCAGCATGGGCCAGTGAAAATCTACCCAATAAAACCATCCTGGCGCTTAAGGGTGGCGTGGTTGCTTATATAAAAGACGACAAGCAATAGTATTGATGGTTTTCACGCTGGTCACTGTCGCTCGTCTTTCATAATACTGAGCATCTGACTTTATTTAGTGCCTGGTTTATGTCGAAAGGATACCTTTTCTAGGCTTGCTGTCGAAATAACTGGTAGCAGAAATGGGTGCACCTGCCTCGATGAGTGCATCCCTGTGGTTTAATATTGGCGTGGATGCCGAAAGCTCTTCGTAGTGATTAAGTTTTTTAAAGCTTGGCAAGCTAAGCATTTCGTCGATATAGCGGGCTGTTTTTGGCCAGCGTTTGTTGTTGAGTTTGAAGCGAGCCAGGAAGATGTTTCTAAAAAAAGAAGCGACGGCTATGTCGGCAATGGAAAGCTCATCAAGTATAAACCCGGCTTCTGACAGTTGTTCTTCAATAAAATCTAACACGTCAGGTATATCTCTGGACACGGTTATGTCTAGCGCAGCATGGTCGGTTTCTTCTCCCCAGACGTAAGGCCGAATGACCAACTGGTTAAAGTATTGCCAGATAAAAACCTCGCCTATTCTCGAGTCAGAATATTCTTCAAGCCAGCGCGCTTTTGCCCGTAACTCGGGTGATTGTGGATACAGTGAAGGGTTGGGATATTTTTCTTCCAGATATTCACAAATAATGGTGGAGTCGGGTAGCGCCAGCTCGCCATCGATCAAAACAGGTATTCGCCTGACCGGACTGATCGCGCTAAATTGGTCGTTGCCAAAAAAAGGAATGATGGGGTCTACTTCGTATTCAATTCCCTTTAAGTCCAGGCAAACCAACACCTTTCTAACGTAGGGGGAAATATATGAGCCAACGATTTTTATCATTGCAGCTATCCTCTATATGTTATTTCTTCTATGCCCTGTTTGTTTGGTCAATGGATTGGGATTCCGGATAAGTACTGGTGAAGGTAAAATAGTACTGAGGTCAGGAGTAAAGCTAATGCTATTTTTGAGCTGTCGAGCAATAAGCTGGTATTGATAGACGGCCTGGTCCATGCGCCATCTCGGTGGTTAATAAAAAGTAGTTGCGCAAACGCCCATAAAGTCATGGTCAGGAAAAGCGTTAACGAGCGAGAGTCGCCGTTGAGTGCACAATGCGCCAGCGACCAAATAATAAATCCCGTTAGTTGCGGGTGTCGCAAGTATTGATTAATTCGCGTTTTGCTCAAGCTCACAAAAAACAAGCTTAAGCCCAGGAAGGAAGCGGCGATAAGTAGTAGTCTCGGTGTTGACTCTGGGGCGTAGTAGTAGCGAGGGTCAATTTGCCGCCAGCCAACAACGATCAAAACAAGCGCAAAAACAAGCAGTAGTGATACAACCCCTTTAAACGGCATGCCGAGCCTTTGGCGGGTTTCAGGAAAAACAAACTGGAAGAAATGTGCAAAAATCCAAAGTGCAAGGCCGGAAATTAGAAAAATCACTACGTACCTCTTTTATGTGTTTCATTTTTGTTATCGTCAACGCCCCCTTTAAGAGTCTGTTTTTAAGGGCCCCGCTATTAAGGGCCGAAGGGGCTGCGCTGACATTAAGGAAATCTATGGTTTTGGTTGCAGTATTTTTTGCCAAAATAACGCTGATCCTGCATTGGGGTCAAGCTGGTAATCGCTAAAACCAAACTTTTGGTAAGCAGCTTTGGCGTTGTGGTTGTTACTAAGAACCTCTAGCGTGATTTTGCAGCTGCCCCTGTTGCGCGCGATCTCCTCGATCTTCGCTAACATTCGTTGGGCGATGCCTTTGCGGCGATGCGTGTTTAGTACGGCTATATCATGAATATTAATTAGCGGCGAGCAGTAAAAGCTTGAAAAGCTTTCGAAACAGTTAGTTAGCCCCACGGGAGTGCCGTCAGCAAACGCTAAAATAGAAAAAGCATAAGGTCTGGCTGCAAGTTCTGACACGAGGTTTTCTTTCACTGATTCTGGCAAGGGGTTGCCACCACCCATCGGGTCTTGCGCATAGGCATCAAGCAACTGCGGAATCGCAGCCCGATGCTGGGGATTCTGGTAGTCAGCGGTGGTTATCTGGATATTCAACGTAATCTCTTTTTGTTTTCTTGAAAAGCAGTTAGCTCCAAAGCGTTAGATATATCTGAGCTAGTCAAAGCCCACCAGTTTGTACCATGCCCAGCCCATTTGTTCGTGCATTGCTCGATAACTATCCGAATACGCCTTAACGCCAGGTATCCAGTTGCGAATATCAGCGAATGGCAGCGGGTTAGCCAGGTCGGTAGGCGCGGCAATAACTTCAAACCCTTGCGCTTCGAAGAGCTCAACCGAGCGGCGCATATGGTATGACTGCGTCACTAAAATAACCTGGTTGATATTATCTTTGGCTAGCATGGTTTTGGAGTACAAGGCGTTTTCGTACGTTGTCCGGGCCCGGTTTTCTTGCCAGCGCAGTTCAAAGTTGAGGTGTTTTTTCGCGTAGTCAGCAACAGCTTTGGCGTGGGGAGTGTCACCTTCGGCCCAGGCTCCACCCGAGGCCAGCACGGGGGCCCCTATTTGTTTGGCGAGCCAAACCGCATAATTAATCCGTTTAATAGCACTTGCATCCAGCGAGGTGCCTTCGTACTCGGCTGCGCTTTCCTTATGAGATGAGCCGAGCATAACAATGGCGGTCGCCTGTTCTTCTGTCTGGCGCTTTAATGTTGCGTGTTGCTCCGTGGAGATTGCGGGATATGTTTCGATGCTTTGCCTAAGATGGTCGGCAAACCATGGGGTCGAGAACAGATACAGCGACACGCTGCCAAGCAGTATTAATGATGTACCAAGCCTGCGCCAGCGGCGGATAAGAATCAGCCCCAGAACGATCAGGCCGATGTTTAACAGCGGCGGCAAAAGCCACATTTTTAGAAGCGCGCGATAGGGCAAAGCTGCGAGATCCTCGAATTCGACTGGAAGTGATTCTTACCATAACTTGATGGTGCTTTTATTGGAAGTGGTTCGGTGGTTCGCGGTATCCTTTCGCCCCCAAAACCAGCTTTTCATAGCTACGCCAAGTTGTCATCTTTTAAGTTGTAGTGTTATGTCAGACGCGCCAAACGAATACCAGCCTTCAGAAATCGAATCTTCCGCACAAACGTATTGGGCGAGCGAAAAGAGCTTTGAGGCAAAAGAACTTGCCGGGCAGGAGAAATTTTATTGCCTTGCGATGTTCCCCTATCCAAGTGGCAAGTTGCATATGGGGCACGTGCGAAATTACACCATAACCGATGTGATTGCGCGCTATCAAAAAATGCTGGGTAAAAATGTATTGCATCCGATGGGTTGGGACGCGTTTGGCCTGCCTGCCGAAAATGCGGCCATAAAAAACAAAACAGCGCCAGCAAAGTGGACCTATCAAAATATTGATTACATGAAGCAGCAGCTAAAGTCGTTGGGCTTTGGCTTTGACTGGTCGCGAGAGTTTGCGACTTGCCAACCAGATTACTACAAGTGGGAGCAGTGGTTTTTCACGCGGCTTTATGAAAAGGGCCTGGTGTACAAGAAAATGTCGGCAGTGAACTGGGACCCGGTAGATTGCACGGTGCTCGCGAATGAACAGGTTATTGATGGCAGAGGTTGGCGTTCGGGTGCGTTGGTTGAGCGTCGAGAAATTCCGCAATGGTTTATCCGGATCACCGACTACGCAGACGAGTTGTTAAGCAGTCTGGATGAGCTAGACGAGTGGCCAGAACAGGTGCGCACCATGCAGCGCAACTGGATCGGTAAAAGCCACGGCGCCGAAATTAAATTTGCGCTTTCTTCAAGCTTTGCAGGTTTTGATTCTCTTGAAGTCTACACTACGCGTCCCGACACACTTCCTGGCGCCACTTATGTCAGTATTGCTGCTGAGCACCCAATCGCACAGGCGTTGGCGGCAGATAATAGCGAGCTACAAACGTTCCTCGAGGAATGCAAAGCGCAATCGATTGCAGAAGCCGATATGGCGACGATGGAAAAACGTGGCGCCGACACCGGTTTGACTGTTTTGCATCCGCTGACAGGTCGTGAAATACCGGTCTGGATTGCGAATTATGTGTTAATGGATTATGGCTCAGGCGCGGTAATGGCCGTGCCAGCACACGATGAGCGAGACTTTGCGTTTGCTACACGTTATCAGCTAACTATTGAGCAAGTGATTGCTTCGACCCTGGATAGCGACCCGGCTTTTACCACCGATCAATGGCAAGAATGGTACGCCAGAAAGACTGACACTCGCGCGGTCAATGCCGCTGAATTTGATGGCCTGGATTTTCAGCAATGCTTTGATGCGGTGACTAAAGCACTGGAAGATAAAGATGCAGGTAAGAAAACGGTGAACTTCCGCTTGCGGGACTGGGGTGTTTCCCGGCAGCGTTATTGGGGTGCGCCAATTCCGATGCTCAATCTCAGTAACGGCACGGAAATTCCGGTGCCGCTAGATCGCCTGCCAGTTGATTTGCCAGAAGATGTAGAAATGGACGGTGTTCAGTCGCCAATAAAAGCTGATCCCGAGTGGCGGAAAACAACCGTCAATGGCAAAGTAGATGGAGAGCCGGCGGAATTCGAAACCGATACGTTTGATACTTTTATGGAATCAAGTTGGTATTACGCGCGGTTTACCTGTCCCGATTTTAACGAAGGTATTCTCGATCCTGAGCGTGCAAACTACTGGCTGCCGGTGGATCAATATGTGGGCGGGATTGAGCACGCTATTTTGCATTTGCTGTATGCACGCTTTTATCACAAGCTGCTGCGCGACGAGGGGTTTGTCTCGTCTAACGAGCCATTTAAGCGGCTACTGTGTCAAGGTATGGTGCTGGCAGACTCGTTTTATCAAGAGCGTGAAGATGGCGGTAAAGATTGGTTTAATCAAGGCGAGGTTGTATTAGAGCGAGACGATAAGGGAAAAATTATAGCGGCATCTTTAAAGTCATCTGGCGAAGCGGTCACCGTTGGCGGCATGACCAAGATGTCAAAATCCAAAAACAACGGTGTCGATCCACAAGAGGCGATTGATCGATACGGCGCGGATACGGTTCGCGTGTTTACGATGTTTGCAGCGCCACCAGAGCAAACCCTGGAGTGGAATGATGACGGCGTATCTGGCGCCATGCGCTTTTTAAAGAGGCTTTGGTCTTTGTCACAAGCGCAAAAACAAACAGTAAAAGCGTGTTTGGACGGCGAGATAAGTTTTCCAGAAGGCGATGATAACCGTCGTGAAATTCATAGCAGTCTGCAAAAAGCGCTAGCAGACTTCGAGCGCAATCAATTCAATACTGTTATTGCCGCGTGCATGACAATGCTAAATGTCCTGAGTAAACCAGAAACGCAGCCGTCAGTCGTGGCTGAAGGCCTGTCGATATTATTGCGACTACTTTCGCCGATTGCGCCGCATATTTGTCATGTGTTGTGGCGTGATCTTGGTTATGGGGAAGATGTGCTGTCATCTGACTGGCCTACTGTCGATCAGGCCGCGCTCACCCAAACTAGTATTGAAATGGTTGTGCAAATAAACGGAAAAGTGCGCGCCAAAATTAATGTAAACCCGGATGCGAGCAAGGACGAAGTAGAAGCGATAGCACTTGCGCAGGAGAACTCGCAGAAGTTCATTGATGGAAAAACAGTGCGCAAAGTCATTGTTGTGCCCGGCAAGTTAATCAATATTGTTGCTAATTAAGCTTTATGCTACTGCGACCTAAAACTGTTTTGTCTGCGAATAGATTACATGTACTGTACGCAGTGCGCATAGCGGTCGCGTTAGTTTTATCGATATTGCTGGCAGGGTGCGGGTTTCAATCAGTTAAGCCATTGCAACTGGCGTCGGAATGGCAGCCGATAGAATTAAGCGCCCATGATTCGCTGGAAGTAACCTTTAAACGCGAATTGCTAGCGCGAAAAATAGCAATCGCAGACACTACCTTCAATTCGAAAAACTATGGCGATAACAATGCTGTTAAAGCCAGCACGCCGCAGAGCAAAATTTCTATTAATAACATCCAGCGGCAACAACGAAATAATTCGGTTAGTTTGGGCGGTAAAAACGCAGAGTTTCTTTTGATTCTGACAGCAGACTTTGTGTGGCGGGAATTGAACGTTAGTTTAAGTGATGGCGAGTTTGACGAAAGCGCTAACGATGATAATGTGTTGCTTCGACGACGCTTATCAGCCGAAACAATTATTTATAGCAACCCCTCAAATCCTGGTGCTGAACGTAGCGAGGTAAGACGTGCGCAGCAATTGCTTGAGAAAAAGCTGAGCCAGGAATTTATTTCAATAATGGCTGGTCAGCTTGTGGTTCACGGCGAGCCACAGACGTATTAATAAATACGGTTATCGCAAGTGCAACTGAAACTACAGCAGTTTAAAACGCATTTCAAGGACACACTTGCGTCGATCTATTGTATTGCGGGTGATAGTATTTTGCAGCGCAATGAGGCGGTTGCGTGGTTGCGCCAATGCGCAAAGCAAAAAGGCTTCGAAGAATCTGAAAAATATTTTCAGGATAAGCAGTTCAGTTGGGATGAGTTTGTTAGCGCCAGCCAGGCGATGTCGTTGTTCGCCAGCCAGCGTATTGTCGAGCTGCACTTAAGTAATAGCGCAATTGGTGTCGAAGGCAGTAATGCAATTGCTACCTTTATAGATAATCTCGGTGAGGAAACACTGTTAGTCGTTGTGAGCCCAGCGATAAAGGGCAAGCCAAAGTGGTTGACGCGAACCATTGATAGCGGCGTATATTTGCCAATATATCCTTTGGCGGGCGATCAGTTAAATCAATGGTTGATTCAGCGGGCACGTAGAAAAAAGCTGGAGCTATCAGCGGAAAACGCCGCTTTACTTGCAGAGCGCGTTGAAGGGAATTCGATAGCAGCCGATCAGGAATTAGAAAAACTATCATTGTTGCTTGAACCCGGATCAACAATTTCGTTAGAAAATATCGAAGAGTGGGTGGCCGACAATGCTCGTTACTCTGTGTTCAATTTGTTCGATACCGCAATGCAAGGAGATATTAAGGCTAGTTGTCGAGCGCTAAACCATTTGCGTGAAGAGGGCGCCGTGGTGCCACAGATCACGGGTTATCTTTCTAATCGTTTAGTGACTTTAGCAAGCCTGGAAGATTTCAAGCAGCGAAATCGCCTGGCGCAAGGGTTTAAAGAAGAGCGTGTGTTTTACAACCAGCAACGCCTTTTTGAGCAGGCTTTAAAGCGTTTAGAGGCCTCGGATATCGACGAGTGCGTTAAGCTTTGCTACCAGGCCGATAAACACAGCAAGCGTAGCGAAACAGAAATCGCCTGGACCATGCTTGAGGTTATGCTATTTAAAGTTGCAGGATTCAAGCCTGCCCATCAATCTGTTTTGCTTGCTGTTTAAGTAAAACGCATTTATCCGAAATTTATATATGTCTAGTTCTGAAATTCAATTTGAGCGCGCGGTTCAATCCATTCCCGGTGGCGTGAACTCTCCGGTTCGCGCGTTTAAGGCAGTTAGCGGTACGCCATTATTTATTCGAAAAGCGCAGGGCGCTTATATCTACGATGTCGATGACAAGGCGTATATTGATTACGTGCTTTCATGGGGGCCAATGCTGCTTGGCCATGCTCATCCTGAGGTCCTGGCGGCAGTCCAGGCGCAGATGCAAAACGGGTTGAGCTTTGGTGCTCCCTCGGAAATCGAAACGGTATTGGCTGAAAAAATAAAGTCGATTATTCCATCAATCGACCTGATTCGTATGGTCAGCTCAGGCACAGAGGCCACAATGAGCGCTATCCGTCTTGCGCGAGGCGCAACCGGTCGAGACAAAATTATTAAGTTCGAAGGCTGTTACCACGGACACTCGGACTCATTGCTGGTAAAGGCAGGCTCAGGCGCGTTGACATTCGGTGTGCCCAGTTCGCCCGGCGTACCGGATTCGCTCGCGCAGCATACAGTAACGCTTACTTATAACGATATTGATCAGCTGCAATCTACCATGAAAGAAATTGGTAGTGAGGTCGCCTGCATCATTGTGGAGCCGGTGGCGGGAAATATGAACTGCATTCCGCCCGTCGAAGGTTTTCTGGAGGCGATGCGGGCATGCTGCGATGAGTCTGGCGCGCTGTTAATTTTTGATGAGGTAATGACAGGCTTTCGCGTGGCTCAGGGCGGTGCCCAGGCACACTACAATATAACGCCCGATATTACGACCCTGGGTAAAGTGATTGGTGGCGGTATGCCTGTAGGTGCGTTTGGCGGTCGGCAAGATATTATGGAGCAGTTAGCGCCATCAGGGCCTATCTACCAGGCGGGGACATTATCGGGTAATCCGGTAGCTATGGCCGCAGGATTAAAAACCTTAGAGCTGATCAGCGAGCAGGGTTTTTACCAGCCCATTTTTGAAATGACGACCGCTTTAGCCGAAGGTTTGACGAAGCTTGCTGAAAAACATGGCATCCCTTTTACCACGAACCATGTCGGGAGCATGTTTGGTTTTTTCTTTACTGAAGATAAGCAGGTAACAAATTACGGTCAGGTGATGGCGGGTAACATCAAGCGCTTTAACCAATTCTTCCATCTCATGTTAGAAAATGGTGTTTACTTTGCACCTGCTTGTTACGAAGCAGGATTTTTATCTGCTTGTCATGATCGGGACATTATTGATAAAACGCTTAACGCTGCAGATAAGGCGTTTTCTGCATTAGATTAAGTTTGCCATTCATGTTTTAAGTACAAAGACTTTATTATGTATTGGCGGAAGATTAGATGGTCATCCTTAAGATGATCTAATGGACGCGGCAATATATTAATTCTTAAAAGCCCTTCGAATCATTTTGAGAAGCTTCAAAGTCTATGTTCAGATATCATAGGCAGTCTTATCGTCCCTCTTCCCGGAATTTAATAAATTACTTGATTCTAAGATGGAAAAAATAACCGCCGGCGTAGGCTATTTCTTTCAAGGGTTAAAGTTTCTGGCTCATCGCAAGGTGCTACCTTTTGTGTGGTTACCCATTTTGCTAAACGCGGTGCTTTACTATTTTCTATTCACCAGTCTCTACGTTGCAGGTGTCGCGGAAATGGAGGGGTGGCTAGCGAGGCTGCCGGAATGGTTAGGCTTTTTAATAACGCTATTGCGTTATTTATTTATCGCATTAATTATTGTGATTATCGCTTTAACCTTTTCTAGCGTATCGACATTAATCGGGGCACCTTTTTATGGGTTGCTGTCTGAACAGATAGCGGTAATTAAAACGGGTGAGGCACCTGCGATGCCGTTGACGCTGAAGTCGATTATTGGGCTAATCCCTAGAACGACAAAAAGAGAATTACAAAAACTACTTTATTATCTTTTGCGCGTCGTACCGCTAGCGATTTTATGGTTGATAGGGTTATTGATCGCAGTTATCCAGCCGGTGGTTTCAATACTGTGGTTTATATTTGGGTCGAGAATGCTTTCCATCCAGTATATTGATTTTGCGTTCGATAATGATGCTATTGATTTCGCGACTATGCGTAAAAGTCTTAAAGCCAATCGACGTCTGACGTTATCCTTTGGGGCGATCACTCAGTTCGCGCTAATGGTTCCCGTCGTATCCATTTTTGTAGTTCCCGCTGCGGTATGTGGCGGGACATTACTTTATTGTGAGCGTCTCAAAACCAGCAGCTAGAATGGCTTTAACACTGCCAGAATAACAATACCAAATAGCGCGAAGACAGGGATTTCGTTAAACCATCTAAAAAATACATGGCCGTGCTTTATTTCCCCGCGCGCAAATTGTTTGATGTAACGCCCGCATTGCCAGTGATAGGCAAGTAGTGAAAGCACTAAAAGAATTTTGATCCAGTACCAAAGCTGGCCTTTATAGTGGCCCCAATTAAGCGTGGTGAGCCAGATGCCCAGCACGACGGTGATAAACGCAAATGGAGTGATAAATCGGTAGAGCTTTTGCTCCATCTGTAACAACTGCGCGCGCGTGGCTGCGTCGTTGACCATTGAATGATTCACCATTAGCCGGGGCAGGTAAAAGATGCCTGCGAACCAGCAAACGACAAAAATAATATGAAAGGCTTTGAGCCAGTAATAAATCATCAATAAATACCGCTTCTGTACGGTAGTGTTACAAGAGTATGAGGTGTTGAATTATACTTTGTTTTGTTCTTTTGCCAGCGTTTTGTGGTGGTAAGCGAGTACAAAAGCCGCCACGCATGGTTGGCTAAATAGTTTGCACGGTAGTTCGTTCAAGTAGTCGTTTGTTTAAAAATGGGTAGTCAGGTGTCTAGTTCCAGCAAAATTCGCGTTAGCGTAGTAGGTGCAACCGGTTATACGGGGGCCGAGTTGCTTCGCCTTTTGGCCCAGCATCCGCAAGTCGAGCTGGCCAGGGTGACTTCGCGTGCTGATGCGGGTAAGCCTGTTGCCGAAAGCTGGCCGCATCTGCGCGGAAAGGTGAACCTCAACTACAGCGCGCCCGATATGGCCGATATCGCGCAGGCAAGTGATGTTGTATTTTTTGCCACGCCGCACACGGTAGCGATGAGTATGACGCCATCGTTATTGGATGCGGGCTGTAAGGTTATTGATTTATCGGCCGATTTCAGAATTAAAGACGTTGCTGTTTGGGAAAAGTGGTATGGCGTTGAACATAGCTGTCCCGACTATATTGCCCAGGCGGTTTACGGGCTGCCAGAGCTCAATCGTGAAGCGATTAAATCTGCGAACTTAATCGCCTGTCCTGGCTGTTATCCGACTGCGACTGAGTTGGCACTCATCCCGCTGCTCGAAAAAGACCTGATAGAGACCGAGATTATTGTTAATGCAGCTTCGGGTGTGAGCGGTGCAGGTCGCCAGGCAAAGGTGGGCAGCCTTTTTGCCGAGTTGAGTGACAACTTTAAACCTTACGGTGTTGCCGGGCACAGACACTTGCCCGAAATAGCGGCCACCTTGAATTCGGTCGCAAGCGAGGCGTTGAACATAACCTTTGTTCCTCACCTCTTGCCTTTGATACGTGGAATTCTTTCGACCATTTATTGCATCCCCAAACAGGATGGCGTGGATTGGCAGGCGGTTTTTGAAGCGCGTTATGCCGATGAGCCTTTTGTTGATGTGCTGGCAGCTGGCGATTACCCTGAAACCCGTAGCGTTAAAGGGACGAATGTTTGCAAAATTAGTGTTCAGTATATCGAGCACTCCGGACGATTATGCGTGATGAGCGCCGAAGACAATCTCACCAAAGGCGCTGCTGGCCAGGCTGTGCAAGCGATGAATATTATGTACCAGCTTCCCGAAATCACTGGGCTTGAACAACTGGCCTTGTTGCCTTAGCGGTTATCGGGCCGGACAAAAGATCGATGCGCGCTGTTATAGGCAAAGTTGTTAAAGGCAAACCGGAAGAAGACTAGTTTGGACAATTCATCTCAGGAATCAGGCGTCAGCCTTTCTGCATTTAGGCGGCTTTGGATGCAAGCGCCGCAGATGCTGGTTTTTTCCTTAATCGCGGCCGCGCTGATTGGCGTTTTGGTTGCGCTTATCCTGACCTACCCATCGGCTAACCGCGGTGATACCTTACGTAAGGCGTTGCATGAGCAGGCTAAAGCGACTCGCGCGCTCGAAAGTGAAAAAGAGCTTTTGCAGTTGCAATTGCAAGAGGTGACCAGAAGTAGCGAGCTGCTACAAGAAGATTTACTCGCGGCGCGGCGTGAATTGCTCGAGCGAGAACGTGACGTCACTTTTTATCGCGGCCTATTGTCGCCAGAAGAGCTGGAGCGTGGCTTCAAGCTACACACGGTTTCACTATTTACCACGGATCAGCCGGACATCTATGAGTACGAGGTGGTCGTGGCACATGTTGACGGTCGCGGGCGTAAAGTTGCTGGAAATCTGCAATTAAGCTTGATTCCGGCAATAGAGGCATTTCCTCAAGAGTTGCAGTCCGATGCGAGTGCAGCGGATGACGGATCGCAACCTGCTGTTTTTAAAGAGAAAGTTTCTCATCGCCTGGGTTTTCGCTTTTTCCAGCGCGTGTCAGGGCAAATCAAATTGCCTGCTAATTTCGAGCCTGATACGATAATCGTTAAAGGAAGCTCCAATCTAAAGCGTGGCAGCAATGCCTTCGAGCAATATTTTGATTGGTCGGCATTGCTGGGATCCGCGCAGTTTGATGCTGAAGCCTCCTAGATATCGCCAGAAGTGTTCTGGATAGTGAAGTTGGAGAGTCAGTTAGGTTTGCCTGATTCTTAGGAGAAAAGTTGTGAGTGTTGATTCCACGTTAGTGTTTACAGAAAAAGCCGCCGCCAAGGTTCGTTTCCTGGTGGAAGATGAGGGCAACGATGAGCTGAAGCTTCGCGTTTTTGTGACCGGTGGCGGCTGCGCTGGGTTTCAGTACGGCTTTACGTTTGACGAGTTAGTTGCGGAAGATGACGCCATAATCGAGAAGGATGGTGTGCAGCTGGTGGTCGATTCTATGAGCTATCCCTATCTGGTTGGCGGCACCGTTGATTATGTAGAAGGGCTTGAGGGTTCGCGTTTTATTGTCGACAACCCTAACGCTGAAACAACATGTGGTTGTGGCTCCTCGTTTGCGATATAGCTGGCACTACTCGCTATTAGTTTGACGGTTGAAAAAATTAATCATGCTTATGAATAAAAAAAATGTGCTGTTCTTGCTGCTGTCAGTTTTCTCCAGCCAGGCTGTAGTAGGTTTGGAGGCGACGTTGGGCAGCGTGCATAGCGGTGCCGCTGTTCAGGCCGATCATATAGAGCAAGAAGTAAACGTTAGTGCTGATGAGGTCGATGATGACTTGCTCAAGCGTCTGGCGGATATTCGTGTGCATTCCGCTGAGGAGTTAGGTCGTGTGCTTGGTAAGGTTGATGAGTTATTTGTTGATGGTGGCATTAGCGAGCAGGACGAGCCGGTGGTTTTTTTGCTGCACGGAAACGAAGCACTAACGCTTTATAAACAAAACTACGATCAAAATAAAAATGTCATCGATTTGGCCGCCAAGCTTTCTGCTTTTGGCGTGGTGGATATAAAGGTTTGTGAAGTCTGGTCAAAAAATAAAGGTCTGGATAATAACCGGCTACAACCCTTTGTGAGTACGGTTCCGTTTGCTCCTGGCGAGAAGCGGCGCCTGGTTAAGGAAGAAGGCTACCAATACTTTTAGTGTTTTGGTGTTCTAGAGCGGCGAATATATTGCGCCCGCAATATGGTTTTTTGTACTGCCAGTTATTTGCTTTATCTTAAGCGGCGTATTGTTCAGTCGTTGTTTGGCAAGCCAGGCAAATAGTGCTGCTTCTACGTAATCGGGGTCGACGTTTAGCGCTGCTGTAGTAGTGAGCTCAAGACCATATTTTTCAACTGCACTACTTAATTTGTCGATAAATGCTTTGTTTTTAGTGCCACCGCCGCAAGCATAGATAATGGTTGGTGGTGGGCTTAGTTGCTCTATGCATGCTGCGATGCTGGAGACACTTAGTTGTAGAAGCGTGGCTTGTACATCAGCAGCGGATAAATTGAGTGAGGCGATTTCCGGTTTTTGTAAGTGTCGCTTAAGCCAGTCCAGGTTAAATAGCTCGCGCCCAGTGCTTTTTGGGGGCGCTACAAAAAAATAAGGCTCGCTTTGTATTAGTGTTAGGAGTTCGCTGCTAACCGTGCCAGACGAAGCCCATTTTCCATCTTCATCGTACTCGTTGTTTAGCGTTGCCCTTATCCACGCGTCCATAAGCCCGTTTGCTGGTCCCGTATCGAAGCCAGCGATAACCTCGCCGCTAACAATATGACTAATGTTAGCGATACCACCCAGATTTAAAAAAGCACAAGCGGTTTGCGTAGTGGGCGTAATGGCAGCATGAAACAGGGGAGCAAGCGGTGCGCCTTCACCACCTAGCGCCATGTCTCGGCGTCTAAAATCCGCCACTGTTGTGATACCGGTTAGCGCGGCCAGGGTATTTGGGTCGCCGATTTGCACACTAAAACCTTTCTGGTCTTCTGATGGTGGGCGGTGTCTGACAGTTTGCCCGTGGCTTCCGATAGCGGCAATCTCGCTGCCCGAATAGCCTGACTTTTCCAGTAATATATTGACCGCCTGGGCAAACAGTTCGCCGACGGCTATATCGGCGCTTGCCATACGCTCCAGTTCGCTATCACCTTCATGGTCGCTTATCGTCGCATAAAGGCCGGGGTTGCATAGCGCGTGAAGCTGCGACTTAAGCTCATCAGGAATAGGGTGGGAGTAGGTGGCAATCACGCGCTGCTGGTCCGCGCTGTCGAGTAGAACAGCGTCAACGGCGTCGATACTGGTTCCCGAAATCAGGCCGATATAGAGGTTGCTCATTGGCTAGGCGGCGATAGGCCGAAGAAAAAGGGCGCTAGTTGCTAAGCGCAATGGTCGTTTTATAGCCGTAATGTTGCAGTAAATCTTGTTGGCCCCGTGTTGTTTGGGCAAACTGGCTCAGCTCAGATTTGGCCAGGCGCTTGGCTTTGGGCAGTTTGGAGACAATCGTTCTCGGGTTACGGTGCACACCGTTGACCAGGAACTCGTAGTGGAGATGGGGGCCGGTACAAAGCCCTGTGCAACCGACGCTGCCGATAATCTGGCCCTGTTTTACCCGTTGCCCGGATTTAACGCTACGTTTTTTCAGGTGCAAATATTTTGTTACATAGGACTCGCCGTGGCGGATAAATACGTAGTTGCCGTTGGCCTTACTGTAGCCTGAGGCAGAGACGCGCCCGTCGCCAACTGAAAAAATTGGCGTACCAGTTGGTGCAGAGTAGTCAATGCCACGATGTGGTTTTACCTTTTTGGTGATTGGATGCAAGCGTTTTAGGTTGAAGCCTGAGCTTACGCGCGTGAAATCTAGTGGTGCGCGTAAAAAGACTTTACGCATGCTCTCGCCGTCTTCATTAAAGTAGCCAACATCGCCGTTGTTGTCGATATAGCGAAACGCGTTGAAGATTTTGCCACTGTTGACGTACTGGGCAGCGACGATATTGCCATCATCAATTTTTTCGCCGTTTAGGTATAGCTCTTCGTAGATTATCGTAAATTGATCGCCAGGGCGGACATCCAGTGCAAAGTCCATCACGCCACCAAAGATGTTTGCCATATTCATCGTAATAGATGAAGAAAGCCCTGCTTTAAAAGCGGCCTGGGACAAGGATGAATTCACCGCGGCGCTGCGGTTAACCTGCCTGATTTCTGGTTCGAAGCTAATGGTTTCGTGGCGAAAGCCTTCACCGTCAACCGAGAACTTTATTTGCTCTAGCTGGCTTTTAATACGGGTAATCGCGTGGAGTTCATTTTCCGGGCCAAACTCAAAAACCAGTTCCTCACCCGGATACATACGAGTGAGATCCTTGCCGGCTTTGCTGCTGTTGGTAATCCGGTAAACAGTATTTGCACCTAAGCCAACTTGTTGGAACAGTTCGGAAAGGGTATCTCCGGATTTAACGCTGGCACGTTCTTCTCGCCATTGTGGTGGCGCCGCGCTCGCAACTGTTTCGGTTTGTTGGGACAGGCTCGCTTGCAGGTCCAGATCGAGTTGGTAGCGATCACCGTCAACGGCAACTGCGCGATCTTCTGTTTGTGGTTCTGGATCTTGAGTGAGCGGTAGCGGAATCGTAATTGACTGGCTTGACGGTTGCGCTTTCTCTGCAATCTGCTCGGACTCGGAACCGCTAATGCCAAGTACGAGTGAGCACGCAGCGGCACCAATTAATAGTGCGGGGATCATCGTAACCCGGGCAAGACGCGTGGACGCAAGAATGTTGGCCTGCTCGTATCCACGGGCTAGGTGAGCTTTAAGGCGGGTGCTTAGAGCGGAAGATTCGCTAATGCGTGTTGCGTGCCTGCGTCGTTTATTCATCGACAGATTTTTTCTAATAGCGATTCATTCGAGTACTTTTTGTTCCGGAATCGATAAACGTCTCCGTTAAGTACTGCGCCTGCTGGCGGTCAAGCAGCGGGTATTTTGGGTTGAAAACTGGGATAATTCCCAAGCCATGCTTTAATCTAGTCCATAACCAGTGTGTCGAGGAGTGATCGACCGCAAAAGTATAACAAATTACTCAAGTTTCTTTGGGTGCTGAGTTGATCGAAAGTCACATTCCTGAATAATTCCCGCTCAAATTTTATTATTGCTCGTTTTCAGTACCACCGCTCGAACGTAGGCTTATTTCATGAACGATATTCTTGGCGATTTAACCAGCCGCGAACTTCTCGCACAATGCACGGCGGGGGAAGAGCTAAAAGCACATTTGGCGTCGGACAAGCGTACACTTTACTGCGGTTTTGATCCGACGGCCGACAGTTTGCACATAGGTTCGTTGGTGCCGTTACTTGCGTTGCGCCGGTTTCAGTTGGCTGGTCACAAGCCAATCGTGTTGGTCGGGGGCGCGACCGGCCTGATTGGTGATCCGAGCTTTAAAGCGCAGGAACGCAAGCTCAATACCGCCGATGTTGTCGCAGGATGGGTTGAAAAGCTCAAGCAGCAAACTGGCCAGTTTGTGGATTTCGACGAAGGCGCGAGTAGCGCAGAAGTAGTTAACAATCTGGACTGGATTGGCAATGTTAGTGTGCTGGATTTCTTGCGCGATACTGGCAAGCACTTTGCCGTAAACAGCATGATACAAAAAGAGTCTGTTCGGCAACGTATCGAGCGCGAAGGTGAGGGTATATCGTTTACTGAATTTTCTTATATGATTCTTCAAAGCTACGACTTTGCTGAGCTGTACAAGCGATACAACTGTACACTGCAAATTGGCGGCAGTGACCAATGGGGCAATATTACGGGCGGAATCGATCTCACTCGCCGCATGCATCGAGCACAGGTGTTTGGTGCAACATTGCCGCTGGTGACCAAAGCGGATGGCACCAAATTTGGTAAGACTGAAAGCGGTACGATTTGGTTAGACGCTGCAAAAACTTCGCCCTACAGCTTTTATCAGTTTTGGATTAATACTGCCGACGCCGATGTATATAAATTCCTGCGTTATTTTTCGTTCAAGCCAGTGGAGGAGTTGCAGGCTATAGAGCTTGCCGATGAGCAGGCAACCGGGCGGCGTGCAGCACAAGGTTTGTTAGCGGCTGAAATAACGGAGCTTGTTCACGGCAATGAAGGTTTGCAAGCTGCGCAACGAATTAGCGAAGCGCTGTTTGCGGGAGATCTTCGCGGTTTATCGCTGGATGATATGGCGCAGCTGGCGCTTGATGGTTTGCCATGTACCCAAATTGATGTTGATGAAAAACCGTTGCTGGAACTTTTAGTGGATACCGGTCTGGCCGCGACGCCAAGGGGTGAAGTGACTATTGGCCAGGCACGCAAATTCGTCAGTAGCAACGCAGTATCGGTCAACGGCGAAAAAGTAACCGATATTGACGCGCAGCTATCTAAAAGCAGCGCGCTGCACGGACGTTACCATCTGCTAAAGCGCGGTAAAAAATTATTTCACCTGGTTGAGTGGCAGTAGTTTTTGCTGTCATGACGCTACATTCTCGTATTACTCGTTAGTAGGTTTATCTATGTCAGAAAATTTTTCTAGTCAGGAGCAACAGGCTTCTTACGGTATTGGTTTGCAAGTTGCGGAGCAGCTGGCAAATGAGCCGTTCCCCGGTTTTTGTCCTGAATCCTGTATTGCGGGAATTGCCGATAGTCTCGGTGGAAAAACGTTGCAGGTTCAGCCCGATCAAATTAACCAGGCGTTTCAGGCGATTCAAAAAATTGTTCAGGCAGAACAAGCCAGCAAGCAAGAGGCGCTTTCAAAAGAAGGTACGAAGTATCTTGAAGAAAATGCGAAAAAAGATAGTGTGACCACTACTGAATCGGGTTTGCAGTACGAAGTCATTACTGAAGGTAGTGGTGAAAAACCAGGGCTCACTTCAAAAGTTCGTACTCACTATCATGGTACGTTGATTGATGGCACTGTGTTTGATAGTTCCTACGATCGTGGTCAGCCTGCTGAGTTTCCGGTTAATGGCGTTATAGCAGGTTGGACAGAAGCATTGCAGATGATGCCTGTGGGGAGTAAGTGGAAACTAACGATTCCCTATAATCTTGCATACGGTGAGCGCGGTGCTGGCGCAGATATTGGGCCTTACGCAACACTGGTATTTGATGTCGAGCTTCTCGAAATTTTATAAGCTGTTTTAGTCGAGCACGACCCAATAAAAAAGCCCGATCAGAAGATCGGGCTTTTTGTTTTGCTGCAACGGCCAGGTTAGCGCGCAAGCTTTTTACGCGCCGCAAGTAAACCCAGTGAAGATGCAAAGAGAATAAATGCTGCCGGTACAGGAACTTCTGAAACCGGGTCACCATTACCACCGCCGTGATGTCCGCCGCCATGGTTTCGTTTCCAACGCTTGAATTTTTTCAGGCGCTTACGCATTTCTTTTCGGCTTAGATGGCCATCGGGCGGGCATAACCATTCCAGCCACCAGTAAGCCAGATCGGCGTGGTACTCGCTGATTGCTTCGAAATCAAAGTGTTCCTGATTGTCGTTACCGTCGCCGCTATCGTCACTATTCCAGCCATCGCCCCAGCCCCAGTCGCCGCTGTAGTCGGGGTCGAGCTCTTCTTTCGGGGTAAACCAGGCGCTCCACCAAACCGATAAATCCCAAACGTAGTCTTCGAAATCGTTTTCCCACTCGCCAGTAAAGTCTTCTGACTGGTGTGGCTTTTGATTGTAATCCCTGTCGTCATCCTGATGAGTGTATGAAGCAAACGTTGGTGCGACTAGCGATAGCGCGAACGCAACCGCGATTATATTTTTGAACAGCATGGCTCTCCCCCGAAGCTCGATATTCAAGCCCGAAGACACGTTTATTCATTTGTCTATCTTCGAGCAATGGATCCGCCATTCCGGCGGTTGCTCCAGGAGGTGTGCACAAGGTGCACGTAGGTATTGCTAAGGGGGAGCTAAATTGTAGGTATTTTGGTCAGTAAGTCAAATCGCGATTTTGCTAGTTTATTTTTTGGGGTGGAGCCGGCTTGGGTTATTAACTATATGAATTTAAAGGGGTTTTATGTCGGGATGATGGTTTGTATCTGCTTGACTGTCACCAAAAATTAATAATTAAATGGTGTAAATTATGTTCAAAAACTTGCCTGAACATATGGGGTTTGGCCGGGTTCTTCAATCATCTTCGCCGCACACGGAACAATGCGCTGGCCGTTAATATCAGCGGATAAAAGGCTCTGTTTGATGATTGCGAGCCTCTCTTCACCCAGTTTTTTGCCGGTATCGCTCAATTTGCCGGTATCGCTATCTTGAGGGGATAAGTTTTCCTCGGGAGTGATGCGCGGACAAAGACGAATACTAATTTTTTCTCGCTTTTGCATCAGTTGAGTGAGCTTGAGGATGTTGTCGTTCGCGGCTTCGTTAAGTTCGCTCGATCCATTACTAAAATCGATTGGTTTTAGCGAAAGCGCGTCTTTGAGATCACGCGCTTTACCCAGGGCTGACACTGCGAGCAGCGGACCAACTTGTGTCATCACACCGGTTTGAATGGATTTGAGTAGCGCTTTATTAACGATTGGCTGTAGTTTGAACGTTGGGTCGTCTATGCTCCCACTAACAGGCAATTCAAGTTGTATGCGGTCATTTTTGTCACGCAGCAAATTTAACGCAGTATTGAGTGGGATACCCAGTTCCAGTAAGTCTTCGTCGCCCTCCTGGTTTTCCAAAGTGGCAAGTTGTAACTGGTCAAGCCGCAGTTTGTTTTTAACATCCAGTTCTCGCTGCTGAATTACGATATTGCTTTCGCTGCCAAGCAGCCCAGAGTCTATAGATCGGCCGAGTGCGCTTTCAACGATTGGGGAGATCGAAATGAGATCAACCTGATTGGTCGTGAGTGTAAATTTTGTATCAGCAGCGGGATCAAGTAATGTGCTCGACCCATTGCCCTCGATTTTTCCGAACTCTTTGTAGTTAGTAGATAGCGCCAGCGTGCTTGGCTGGTTGGTATTGGAAGTATCAATCGCGTCTATCGACAACTGAAGCTCGCTTAGGTCGATTTGAATATCGGCTTGTGGATGCTTCTCGATAACTTGAATGGTCGAATTAGACAGAGCGAGATCGGCGAGCACTACGGTAGATGTTTCGGGAGAAATACTAATATTGTTAATCTTGATCTGGCCTGAAGCGCTAACGGATCTGTCGATATCACCTTCTTGCTGCTCAAACAAAAACTGATGAATATCGAGCTGGCTGTTTTCTATTCCTATCGATTGTGAGTCGCCACCCAAAGACCACAGTGCTGCGGTTCTGTAGCTAACGTTTGCTGTCAGGGGAGATATGCTATCGCTGTCAAACGTTCCCTCAGGTAGAAATTTAGCAGCGTTTTTTACAAGATCGGTGTTCAAGTTATTAGCGTAGAGTTTTGCGGCCCCAGTAATGCTATCGGCCAGGATGGTGGTTTGTCCATCAACGTCTAGCGAGCTTTCTGTAACCAGGATATTTGCGTTAAACGGCGTGCTTTTTAGTGGCTCTGCCGAATTAAACCTGCCAACCAGGAATTGCTTAATTGTTATGGTCAGGCTGTCAGCTTCGGATGCGCTATCCGATAAGACGAAAGCAATATTTTTAAAATTTATGGATTTCCATTTTAAAGCTGGAGGTTCTGCTGCGTCGCTATTTTCTGGCGTGGTTTCAGGCTTGGCTTCAGGTGCTTTCTGCGATGTCAAATCGATGTTGGCAACGCGGTAGTGATCCTCGTACTTAACGATGGGAACAGAAAGGCCGTCGACCGTAAAGTGGCTAACGACCAAACGCTGGTTTTTTAAAAGCTCCCAGATGCCAACATCAACACCAATGCTATTTAGATGAACTGGGTTATTTATTGCGCTTTCGTCGCCGTTTTTTTCATCGTGAGCAAAAAACGACACATCTTCAAGTTGTGCGCGTCCCCGAAAAATGTTTATTGACACTTGTCCAAACGTTAAGTCGTAACCCTGTGAGCGAAGATATTCGCTTGCAAGTCGCGGAGCTGTCCACGATATCGTGGCCAAAATGATAATCGCGACAAAGAATAAGGCGACGAACAAAAAGAAAAGTAATACAGCAAACTTTTTAAGTGGGCTTCTGTTGACATTAACGGACTTGGTCACAGCGATACCAGATGAATTGAGGCGGATGGATATTAGTAAACCGAATGGTCAATTCAGCGAAAGGCCGGAACGTTTCGCCGAAATGCAAAGCCTGAATTGTAGCGTATGTGCAAAATATTTTGGTACTTCTGTTTTATAGTGCTAGCATCGCTGATCTCGGCACGTTAAAGTAAAAAATCTTTTCTGTAGCGCACTCTCTTCGGCGGATTATGGACGACATACCCTTGGTTACATCCCTGATTGTATTAGGGGGCATGCTATGCCAGTGGTTGGCGTGGCGCATTCGTTTGCCTGCAATACTCTTTCTCTTATTGGCGGGGCTGGCGGTTGGCCCGGTAAGTGGCCTGTTGAATCCAGACCATGTTTTTGGGGAGTTGTTGATGCCAATGGTTTCGCTATCCGTGGCGATCATTCTCTTTGAGGGCAGCCTGACCCTTAACGTTGCGGAGATTCGCAGTGAGTCGCGTATCGTGCAGCGGCTGGTTTCAATAGGTGCATTGGTTACCTGGGTGGTGGTCGCAGTTGCGGTTCATTTCTTGTTTGATTTTTCGTGGCAGATAAGTACCTTATTTGGCGCGGTGGTTATTGTGACAGGGCCAACGGTTATCGTGCCAATGCTTCGCACCGTTAAGCCTTCCAAAAAAATTGCTAACGTCCTGCGCTGGGAAGGTATTGCTATTGACCCTGTTGGCGCATTGATGGCGGTGATGACTTACGAATTTATTTTGGCTAGTGCTGGGCAAGATGCGCTGGGACATATTATTCGTTTGTTTTGTTTAACTATTGCAACTGGCTTGCTAATCGGCCTGGTAGCTGGCTGGGCTTTTGGTGAACTAATCGAGCGAAACCTGGTTCCCGAATACCTGCAAAATCTTGCGGCGCTTAGTTTGGTGCTTATATCCTTTAGCCTGTCGAATTACTTGCAGCACGAGTCTGGTTTGCTCGCAGTAACGGTGATGGGAATGTGGTTGGCAAACAGGCCAAATATTAATATCCATCCGCTGCTAAATTTTAAGGAGCATTTAAGCATCTTATTAATATCGGTGTTGTTTATTGTGCTTGCGGCCCGCATCGATCTCAACCAGCTAGTCTCTATCGGTTTTTCTGCAATTATCTTGCTGTTGATACTTCAGTTTGTTGCCAGGCCACTAAAGATTTTGGTGAGCACCTGGGGGCAGGGGTTTTCGTGGCAGGAAAAAACGTTGTTGTCGTGGATTGCTCCCAGAGGCATAGTCGCAGCGGCAATTTCTGCGATATTTGCCGAGCGGCTGGTGGCGGTCGGTTACCAGGAAGCCGAGATGTTGGTTCCGCTCACATTTTCGGTGATTGTGGGAACAGTGGTTTTGCAGAGCGCCACTGCCGGAACGTTAGCCCGGTGGTTGGGTGTTGCTGAGCCAGAGCCCAAAGGGTTCTTAATTGTCGGTGCAAATCTTTTTGCACGAGAATTGGCGGTGGAGCTAAGCAAGTATGATATCCGCTGCATTGTTGCAGACTCTAACTGGGACAATATTGCCGCCGCCAGAATGGCCGGGCTGGAAACTTTTTATGGCAATCCGGTGTCGGAGCACGCAGACATTCATCTTGATTTAACCGGAGTCGGGAATTTGCTGGCGATCTCGCACCAGCGCTATGTGAATGCGATTTCTGCATTGCACTTTAGTGCCGATTTTGGCGAGCGGAGGGTGTTTCGCCTGGCTTCTACCACCGATATAAGCGGTGCGGAAAAGCATACGGCTTCTTCTCGTTTTCTTGGCGGGCAGTTATTCGGCACTGATATAAGTTACGCGAGCTTGCTGGGGAAAGTGGCACAGGGCTGGAGTATTAAAAGCACAACCCTGAGCGATAGTTTTGGCTGGGAAGATTTTTTGGACAAGTATCAGGGCCGTCGTATTCCATTGTTCCTGATAAATAGCAAGGGGTTTGCAAAGCCGTTTACGGTTGGCCAGAAGCCACCGTCAAGTGCAGGGTCGGTGATATTGTCACTCGCTAATCGCGACGAAGAGCGTGATACTGAAGGCGCGAAGTCAGATTAATTTCGAAAACTAACGAAATCATTGTGCAAATTATTAAACACCACGAATTTTGGCCGCCCAAGATATTTGAGACGCCGCTATATTGTTATCTCGCTTATCTATGTTTGCGTCACCGTATAACACCGACAACCCTCGCCAAGGCCAACAGCGCACTTGATCACGGCGAAATAGGCATAGGCTCTAAATTTCATACCCAACAGCAGTTTAGTCAGGAACGCTTTTTGCCCACCGAATTGTTGGATTTTGGTGAGCGTTCCTGGCCGAAGGAAAAGCGCGAGGCCTCTATTCGCTCCAATCTCCAGGCAACTTTGTCGTTCGCCGATCGCAACGGCTACCCAATTATCTTTAAACCTGATATTGGAATGGTGGGCAAGGGCATACTAAAAATTAGCTCAGCCGAAGAGTTGGAGCGGCGAATACATGAGCTTTATGGTGCGTATCTATTGCAGAAGTTTACGGCTGACCCAATGGAGTTTGGCGTGTTTTATATGCGTTATAACGGAGAGTCACGTATCTCTGGAATTAACCGAAAGCATTTTCCAACAGTCATAGGTAATGGTGTCGATGATATTGCTACTTTAGCAAAACAACACGAACGGTACTCGCCACATTGGGATACGTTTTTACAGTATCTTGAAAAGAAGGAAGTGTTACCCGACGGTATTGAAAAGCGGCTGTCGTTTATCGGCTCGCACACCATGGGTTGCAAGTTTACTGATGACAGCCATTTGCTAACACCTGAGCTAGCGCACGCAACTTTTTCGGTGCTTGATCCACAAGACGGGTTTAATTATGGTCGGCTCGATGTAAAAACCAAAGACGAAGAAGCTTTTAAACGCGGTGAGTTTACGATTATCGAGATAAATGGCATATCTTCGCTTCCTACCCATATGTTTGATCCAGGGTACAGTGTATTTCGTTGTTACCAGATATTTTTAAAGCATGGTCAGTATTTGGTAAAAATTGCGAAGGAAAATAGGCATAAATCAATGCATTTATTGCCTTTTTCTCAGGTCTTAAAGCGTGTCAGAATGAATCAAAATGAGCTTGATGTGATGCATTCGTCACTGAAAGCAAGTGGTGGTGAGTAGCTGGCGAGAAACTAAATTGTCAGCAATAACTAAATCATTGGCGATAAAAAAACGCTTCTTATTCGTCAGTTATAAACCAATTTAAGAGGAAATCGAGATGTTAACAGGAACTTCCGGTCGTTATATGAGTGCGCTTCAAAAAAGAGTGCTGAGCGGCATTAGTTTGTCAGCAGCGTTGTTAATAGCCGTATCGGCGCCAAACATCACGGTAGCAAATGAATTGGAAGCATCGCTTGGCGGCGATCATGTGGACTTTCGCTTTACTTCCGACTTTGAGCAAGATTTTATCGGTAGGCTAGCATTGATGCATGGCGATGAAGATGACGCCGACGCAAATGTTGTGAGTTACACCTTTGGGACGCAGGGTGAACGTGAAGGCTTTGATATTTCGCTTGGCGGAAGATTGTTTTGGGCGGATATAGAGAGCGATAACACGCTGGGTCTGGCGCTGGGTTTTGGCGTTGGTTACGAAGTGATACCAAAACTAACGACTGGGGTAGAGGTTTACTACTCTCCAGATATTTTAACCAGCGGCGATATCGATAGCACCCTTGATATAGAGGCCAGAGCATCGTACCAGGTTATTGAAAATGGCACCGTTTTTGTCGGCTACAGACAGTTTGAAGTTGAAGTCGATAATGGTGGCGATGCTGATATCGTTGATGGCTTGTTAGTAGGGATGCGGCTGACGTTTTAGTTGTCACACTATCGCTAACACTAGTTTTTTGCCGCGATCCTGGATGAATACGGGTCGCGGCTTTCATCAACATACCGCACCTGTGCCCAAAGTTTATCACTAAGCGCCTGTGGTGAGGTTTGCGGACTCTCAAGTAGCCAGTCGGTAATCTCTGCGGCTACATCCGGAAATTGCAGCGGGGTTTTGGCCCCAGGTTTTGAAGCCATTCGTTCACGGCATTGGTTGAAAGTGTTTTGCAGGTTGTTGCGTAGCCGAGCTTCGCTAGTGCAGACGCGTTAGACATCTGCTCGGTTTGCGCCAATTGCGGCTTTGTGAGAATAGCCAGGCCTAACTGCAGGCACTCACTAATCAGTTCAAACCCAGAATTACAAATCACAGCTTCTGCCTGGCTCAGGTCCCGCTTAAAGCCGTCGTGGCTGGTTTTTCTCAGCGACAGATTCCCCAGCTCTCTGTCCTCAAGTTCTGGCGAGTAAATTATAAAATGCTGGTTCTTGATTACTCCCAGCATTTCCTGGATGGTTGCCTGGTTTTCAAAAGGTAAATACACAACCACGGCCTTGCTGCGTTCTGGGGATCGGGCAAGATGCGTATCAATAATCGGCGGCAGGATAGGGCTGTCAAATGCGCTCCAGTGTAGGCCCAGCGATTGCTCAGCGGGCGCAAAATAACGCATTGTGATATTGGATATAAAATTATCGCCAGCTCGCGGTATCGGGTGGCCAAACGCATATTGGTGGCCAATGCCGATGACCTTCTTGCCTCTTAACTTTCCAGCCCAGGCTGTAACGGGCTCAAAGTCGCTCAGAATTAAATCGTATTGATTGAGGTCTAGTGAAAAAAGGTCGCGAAAGAACTGTATGATATTGTTAGAAAGAGCGGTTTTCACATAGCTAAGACGACCGTTTTTGCTGTGAAACGTGAGTCCTTTGAAGCAGCGGTAATTTCCAAAAACCTCCATATCAAAGTATTGATCTGAATTGCGGCCGGAGAATAAATAGTCAACGTCGATATTTTTGGCGTCAAGGCATTTCGCCATTTCACGTGCTCGACTAATATGCCCATTGCCAGTACCTTGGACACCGTACAAAATTTTCATAGTGATTGCTTACAGTTGAAGTGTTTGGATTCGTTTAGCCCTTAAAGCCTGGAGATAGAAAGGTCGTTTATAGCATTGCCAATCATTTGAGACAAACAAATCTAACCTCACTGGATTGGAAGGCATCGAAGCGCGCTTATTTAAAGTAAAATGTTGGCTAAAGGAAAGAAACTGCGATAGTGCCGATGCTATAGCCGATGGCCATTCCGGCGAGAATATCGGCGGGGAAGTGAACACCCAGTATCACGCGAGAACATCCTACCGCTACTGCCCAGATAGCGAGTGGAACGGTAAGAACGGGGATCGCTGTGCTGCATAGCGCCATGAGCAAAAATGCTGCGCAAGTGTGGCCCGAAGGAAAGCTGAACTCGTCCGACGCTTCTACTACCGATTGAAAGGACGGGAAAAATTGCGGTGGACGCCGACGCTTGAGAGAGTTTTTTAGAATCTTGTAAAGCGTGCGTTCAATAGCAAACGCTACTACAACGACAGAAAGAAAGTGGATCGCGGCGCCATCTTCCATAAACAGGCATAGCAGCAGCGGCAGTATTACCTGGAGGTAGCCGTCACCTGTTTTGGAGATGTAACGAGCAGGATGGTGCAGAGACAGGCGCTCGCTCAGCGCTGAAAACGCCAGGAACATCTGTTGATCTATTAGAGAAATTCGCATTAACCAATCCATAATTTAAAAGGCTAGATAGTCGCTGTTGCCTTTAAATGACATTTATGCTTCATAAATATGACAGCCGGCTAATTTTGACGAAATCGTGAAATTAACCATCTTTTTTTTCGGGTTGCAGCAATAAGCATTGTTACCAGCCGCTAGGATAGGCGTGAAAAGTGGACGCTGGTCTGATAGGATAAACACATTAGTAAACAGTTGTATATGAATAAGCCCTTTCCCTACATCGAAAAAGAGCTCAGTTGGCTCGCATTTAACGAACGCGTATTACAGGAGGCGATTGATAAAACCGTGCCCGTGATAGAGCGCGCCCGGTTTTTGGGCATCTTCTCGAACAATATGGACGAATTCTTCCGCGTGAGGGTCGCGGGGTTGAGACGACGCATAGTGATTGGCTCAGAAAGTGGTGAGGCAGACGCCGCACGCGAAACCCTGGCGAAAATCCAGAACAAAGTGCTGGAGCTGCAAGAAGAATTTGATGAGATCTACGCAGAAGTGCTAAAGGCGCTCGCAAAGCATCGCATCTATCTTCTTACCGAAGAAGACTTAACCCCGGAGCAGACCACCTGGCTCCACCGTTATTTTAAAGACAAACTACTTCGCTACATTGCGCCGACCATTATTCGAGAAAACACCGATCTAAGTAGCGTGTTGAAAGACGACATGACGTACTTGATCACTGAGATACATCGCAAAGGCACGATTCGCTACGCGGCGATAGAAGTGCCAACCGACGAAACCTCGCGGTTTGTTGCGCTACCGCGCGTTAAGGGAAGCAAGCGAAAAGATTTTATCCTTTTGGATAATATTATTCGTGTCTGCTCAGATGAAATCTACCGGCCTTTTTTTAAATACGATAGTTGTGCCAGCTATTCAATGAAAATGACGCGTGATGCAGAATACGGACTTGCTGACGACATAGATCAATCGTTAGTAGAACAGATGTCAGAAGGTTTAAAGCAGCGCTTAACCGCTAAGCCTGTAAGGTTTGTTCACGACCGAAGTATGCCTCGCGCGATGATCGAGTTAATCGGCCAGCGACTCGGAATGAGTAGCATAGACTCGGTTGTGCCGGGTGGGCGCTACCATAATTTCCGTGACTTTATGAGTTTCCCTAATCCTGGCCGTGAGTATTTAGAGCATGAAAAGATCTCGGCGCTTAATAGCCACGCGTTTGAGAGTGCACGCAATATATTTGAGGCGATCAAGAAGAAGGATATTCTCTTATATTATCCCTACCATAAATTTCGCCACTTTACTGAGTTGTTGCGTCAGGCTGCATTTGATCCTGAGGTGGTGGATATAAAGATTTGTGTTTACCGTCTGGCTAAGCGGAGTCGTATTGTTAAATCGCTAATTGATGCCGTAGAAAACGGAAAAACGGTGACGGTTTATATTGAGCTTGCTGCGCGATTTGATGAAGAAGCCAATATCGAGTGGGCGAAAACACTTACAGACGCAAACGTTAAAGTAGTGTTTGGGATTCCCAGCCTAAAATGCCATTCGAAAATTTGCCTGGTGTCACGGCGAGTTGGTAAAGAGGGAGATCGTGAAAACTACGCGTGTATAGGTACCGGGAACTTCAACGAAAAAACGGCGAAAACTTATACCGATTACGCGCTTTTTACCTGTGACCCACGCATAACCAAGGAGGTTGCTGATGTCTTCCAGTTTATTAGCTATGGTTATCGCGATTACCGGTTTAAACACCTATTGGTTTCACCCAAGAACACGCGAAATAAAATTCTTAAATTTATCGATCAGGAGATAACGCTCGCTAACCACGGTAAAGGCGGCGAAATTGCGATTAAGGTAAACAATATCGATGATCGGCTTATAATTAAAAAGCTCTATGAAGCGAGTCGTGCTGGCGTAAAAATACGAATGATTGTGAGAGGTATGTGCTCGATCGTGCCTGGCGTGAAGGGCGTCAGCGAAAACATCCAGATTCTGTCTGTGGTCGATCGATTTTTAGAGCACCCGCGTGTATTGATCTTTGGTAAGGAGACTAAAGGCGAGAAAGCGCAGGTATTTATCGCATCCTGTGATTTAATGTTGCGTAACCTGGATATGCGCGTGGAAGTAGGGGTTCCGCTTTATAGCGAGGCACCGCGCAAGCAGGTGATCGACGATTTCGAGCTGCAGTGGTCCGATACTACAAAAGCCAGAGTGATTAACGAAAACCAGGATAATCAATACAAGCCTCGCGGTAATAAGCGCAAGATACGATCACAGCTAGCAACTTATGAGCGTTATAAAAAACTTGAACATAAAGCAAATACCTAAGACTGGCGTTCTACCACTCCATAGAAGGTGCTTTAAACGGCTTTGTCTGGTGGTGTGTAGATGAGTGAGCCAGCAAGCGAGAGCTTGCCCGATAATAAGTTATTTGCTGCGGTGGATATTGGGTCGAACAGTATTCATTTAATGGTTGCGCGAATTTCCAAAGGTGCATTGCAGCCGGTACAAGCCTATCGAGAGCGTATTCAACTTGCGGCGGGTTTATCGGCCGAGCAGATCTTGAGTCAAGAAGCAATTGACCGCGGGGTTGCCTGCTTGCAGCGAATGGGAAAAATCCTTGCCGATTACGCACTTGACCAGGTTCGAGTGGTTGCCACGCACACCATTCGTTCGGCTAAAAATCGTAATCAATTTATTGCGCTTGCCGAGCAAGCCTTAGGCTTTTCTCTTGATGTGATATCGGGTTCAGAAGAAGCCAGGATCATTTACTTTGGTGTGGCGCATTCACGAACACTGGATCGCGACACAATGGTGATCGATATTGGTGGTGGCAGTACCGAAATTGCGATAGGCAAGGGTTTCGAGCTGCGCGCTGCGATTAGTTGCCCAATGGGTTGTGTGAGCTATCGGGATAGATATTTTTCGCAAGGTTGTGGACCAAAAGAATTCAGGGCGGCGGAGTTGGCGGCTTTGCAAAGACTAGATGCGTGTATGCCCACGATCACGAAAGAGTGTTGGTCGCAGGTATTTGCAACTTCGGGAACTGCCAAGGCGTTGGAAAAAATCGTTAATCATTACTCAGAAGAAGACGCCGGAAATATCTCGCCTAATTTTTTGCAGCTCGCATTCCTGAAGCGGCTGCGAAAAAAAATAATTAGCAATGGCCTGGGAGTGTTGGATGATATTCCTCTTGGTGAGTCGAGATTGCCGCTTGTGCCAAGTGGTTTAAGTATTTTGATCACATTAATGGAGGCGCTAGGTGTCGAAGAGATACGGTATCTGGATGTAGCGCTGCGCGAAGGCGTGCTCTACGAGCTGGACGAAGAAATGCGCTATGCAGACATCAAACAGCGCACGAGAAAAAGCCTTCACGCCAGGTATCAGGTTGATGTTGCGCAGGCGGCTAGAGTGGTGCAAACGTGCGACTGGCTGTATCGCCAGTGCCTGACAACAAAGCAGCAGGAAAAACTTTTCCCGTATCGCACGATTTTGTTAAAGGCAGGTTATTTGCACGAAGTTGGTTTGCAGATTAGCGCGGGGGGGATACAACGGCACTCGGCCTACATATTAAGGTACAGCGACTTGCCAGGTTTTTCGCGTGAAGAGCAGGAGTTATTGGCCTGGTTAGTGGGCAGGTATCGCAAGAGTATATCGTTAGAAGGTGTTGACGATTTTGCGCATATTAAAAAGCATGAGTTGTGGGATCTACTTACTGTTTTACGATTGTCGGTTTTATTTAATGTATCAAGAAAGGCAGTAGACCTGGCGCCTATTAAGCTTACGATTAATAAGAGCATAAATTGTGAGTTGACGGCAGAGTTTGTTCAGGAAAATCCACTGGTCGAAGCGGATTTGTTGCGGGAGCAGCGATACTGGCAAGCGGTTGGACGACCTTTTGAATTAATTATTGTTAAGTGTGAATCAAGCGAGTAGGTTATTGACGTATGGCTGAATATATAGCACCACTAAATGAAATGAACTTTGTTCTGCGCGAGCTGGTTGGCCTGGAAAAGATTTGTCAGCAGTCAACACACGAAGGTGTTTCTATGGAGCTGGTGCCATCTGTTTTAGATGAGGCAGGCAAATTGGCTGGTGGGGTCTTTTCGCCCTTGAATCGTGTGGGTGATCTAAATCCTGCCAGGGTTGTTGATGCAAAGGTGGTCGAAACACCTGGCTTTGCGGATGCTTACCAGCAATTTATCGAGGGGGGATGGGGATCTGTCGCCTGCGATCCTGCTTACGGAGGGATGGGTTTGCCGGAAGCCGTCGACGCCGCTTGTCTGGAGATGTGGATAGGCTCAAACGTTAGTTTTTCGCTTTGCCCAACGTTAACTCATGGCGCAATAAATGCCATCAAAGCTAGCGCTAGTGAAGAACTTAAAGATATCTATCTACCAAAATTAATAAGTGGTGAGTGGACGGGCACTATGAACTTAACCGAAGCGCAGGCAGGTTCTGATTTATCGGTTATTCGTACCAAGGCTGTGCCAGAAGGCGATCACTACCGTATTAAAGGGACAAAGATTTTTATCACCTGGGGCGATCATCAAATGACGGATAACATCGTCCACCTGGTATTGGCTCGGTTGCCAGACGCTCCGGAGGGCGTAAAAGGTATTTCGCTGTTTGTGGTGCCAAAATATCTGGTCAATGACGATGGAAGCCTTGGCGAACGCAACGATGTTTATCCAATGTCGGTTGAACACAAAATGGGTATTCACGCGAGCCCAACCTGCGTGATGGGCTTTGGCCAATCTGATGCAAGTGGGGGAGCTGTCGGATATCTTGTGGGGCAGGAAAACCGCGGCTTAATGCACATGTTTGTAATGATGAATTCGGCAAGGCTGCATATTGGCCTTGAAGGCGTAGGGGTTGGCGAGCGTGCTTATCAGCATGCGCGTGATTACGCAAAAGAACGTGTGCAGGGCGCGCCTGCCGATAATGCGAGCGAAACAATTATCGGGCATGCGGATGTGCGCCGCATGTTGTTGGAGATGCGTGCGTTAACAGAGGCGTCACGAGCAATTACTTATGTTGCGTTCTCACAACTCGATCGGGTTGAGCAAGGTGAAGATAATGCGCTTGCTCGTGTTGAATATCTGACGCCGATAGTTAAAGGGTTTTGTACCGAAGTCGCACAAGAAATTACTAGCCTTGGGGTGCAAGTGCACGGAGGTATGGGCTTTGTCGAAGAAACAGGTGCGGCGCAGTATTATCGTGACGCGCGAATTATGCCTATATACGAAGGTACTAATGGTATTCAGGCGATGGATTTAATTGGGCGTAAATTACTAAGCGACAACTGCGGCCGGTTTAATATTCTGGTGGGCGAAATGAAAGCTGAGCTGGCTTCCTGGCAGACTAACGATCAAACTATAGCGATTGTAGATTCTGTGCAGTCTGGTATAGATCGACTAGAGCAAACCACAAAGTGGATTGTAGAGAATGCCGACAGCCAAACAGATTTTTCGGGCGCTGTAGCTTTTCACCTCATGATGCTAAACGGTTATGTGATTGGTGGTTTTTATCTGGCAAAGGGTGCAGTTGTTTCGGCTGGTAAGCTGGCCGAGCAAGATACTCCAGAAGATAACGATTTTTACGACGCCAAAATAAAAGTCGCAGAGTTCTATGCCCGGTCAATTATGCCGCGCACGCTCGCCCATGCGGACTCTGTCAAGGCGGGCAGTGAGTGTGTGATGCAGTTGCGAGAAGATCAATTTTAGGATTGATAAACCATTGCATAGTGCTGCTAGTGTCGATTGTATTTATAAAAAAACACTGGATTAAAGCTGGCGTACTAACAGCTTGCTTTCTATCAGGCTGCCAATTTCAGTCGCCCACGCGCGCGGTAGATGAGCTGGATTCTGCTTCATCTTATGGTGTTCTTCCTACGCACCAAACCCAGAACGGTTGGTTTGCTCAGGCGCAAAGTCGTTTGCGAGAAAAGCTGGAATGCGTGTACTGTTCGTCGGGCCTGGATTCTCAGGCAAAGGCTAAGAATATTATTTTATTTGTTGGCGACGGCATGGGCGTGAGTACCGTAACCGCCTCACGTATTTACGCTGGCCAGCAGGCAGGTGCGCCAGGAGAAGAAAACTTATTAAGCTTTGAAAAACTTCCTTATACCGGGTTGGTAAAAACCTATAACGTTAACGCTCAGGTGCCAGATTCTGCTGGCACAATGACAGCCTTGGTAACGGGCGTAAAGACTAATTTTGGCGCGGTCGGTGTAGACGAACAGAGCCAGCGCGGAAATTGTGCTTCACAAAAAGGGAAAGAGTTAATGTCTGCGCTGGAGCTTGCCGAGCTTGCGGGAATGGCGACCGGCATTGTTTCGACTGCGCGCATTACTCACGCAACGCCAGCGGCAAATTACGCAAAAGCCGTTGAACGAGACTGGGAATATACAACCCCTGATATGGGCTGTGCCGATATTGCGCAGCAGTTGCTGGATTTCGAAGCACGCCTAAAAACGGGTGTCAGCGTTAAGCAGCCTGGGGTGGACACTGCCCATATTGATGGTTTAGACGTCGTCTTGGGTGGCGGAAGCCGAAATTTTATTGCCGAAGATAATGGCGGTAAACGATTAGATGGGAAGGACCTGCTGACCTCATGGTTGTCAGGCGATGAAAATCGTTACTATGTTAGCAATGCTGACGAGCTGACTAGCCTTGAGATTAACGAAAAAACAAAACTGTTAGGTTTGTTTTCTGGCTCTCATATGGCCTACGAAGAGGATCGCAACGAACGTTACTCGGACCAGCCGTCGTTAACGGCGATGAGCTTGCGCGCGCTGGAAGTAGTCAAAACAAATACTAATGGCTACTTTCTGCAAATCGAATCGGCTCGTATCGATCATGGGCATCATGCTGGGAGTGCGCGGACAGCCCTGGTCGAGACGGTAGAGTTTTCTAACGCAATTAGTGCTGTGTTAGACGCGGTTGACCTGAGCGAGACCCTGGTGTTGGTGACCGCAGATCACAGTCATGTCATGACCATGGCTGGTTATCCAAGACGTGGTAATTCTATCCTGGGTTTTGTGGAGCCCGTGCAAGGCATGTCGGGGCTGGCCGAAGATGGCTTGCCCTATACTACGCTAAGCTATGCCAATGGCCGGGGAGTCCGGCAATTAAATGAAACGCTAAGCGCAGACGAGATATATAAGTATAAACCTGAGGCAGGTCGGAGCTCTGTGCGCTTTAATGTAACCAAAAAAGGTTATCATCAGGAGGCTCTGGTTCCATTAGCGGCCGAAACGCATGGCGGCGAAGACGTTGCGATTTACGCGGCCGGGCCGGGGGCACATCTGGTTTCAGGTGTTATGGAGCAACACATGGTTTTTCATATCATGAATCATGCAGCGCAGCTCGAAGCACGCGCTGCCCACGCGCTGCACTAAGTCATCCTATAAGAAGGCTCTGAGCAGTTTGCGTTTAGTCGAGCGCCTCAACAGTTTCTAATGACTGCTCAATAAAAATTGCCGGTACTTCTAATAAATCGGCAATGTGGTTTAACACAATTACTTCTGGTGGCTTGATATAACCATCGGCTTTGGCAATCGCGCAAAGGTCGCGAATTAGCTGCATACGTTTGCCAACGGTTGTGAGTTCTTTGACCGCGTTAGCGCGTTTTTCCAGTCTGTCGCTCAGCTTATCTAAATCAAGCTTTTCACTGAACTCGTACTTCCCAAAAAATGATTCGAACAAGGCGATTTCTTCGTCGGAAATATGTCCATCAGCGTTGGCGATAGTTAGTGAGCCCGCAAATAACATATTTCGCATTGCCTTATCGCCCTCAGTTTTTGCCTCAAGGTATGATGGTGACATCAGCTGCATAAGGCTTTCTATACCCAGCTCCAGTTCTGCCTGGGATAAGCCCGCGTCGCCCGCGATATGGTGTGAGCGGTGAAAATAGTCTAGCGCTCTTACCCGCAAGGGGCTGAACGGATGCGTCATAAACCAGTCCTGCTGAGATGTGTGCGAAGCATTTTCATCTTCGATCTGCATCTCATCTACCTGCGTCAGGAATTCCTGCAAATTAAATTTGACTATACCGCTGGTAACTCCGGAAGACAGTTTAAATAAGCTGCGTGCGACAGCGTTAAAGTCCTGTACGCAGTAAGCGCCTGCGCGATCAGAAGAGATCTCCGCGTATCGGGACCAGCTGGTTAGCTTAAGCGCAAGCGCCGGGTCGATCCGGCTTTGGCCGCCAAGTAAATACCCCACTGGTATATCGTGGTGGTTATAAATAAAATGGCCGAGTTCGTGACCCATGACAAACTTGAGTTCGTCGTCGTCGAAGTTGTCGAGTAAACTCGATGAGAACATGATAAACAGCTTGCCGTCTTCAGGTTTGACGCAAGCTGCATTGAACTGCGGGCTGTTATAGGCATAAAGCTCTATCGGTATATCCACATCAAGTCGTTCGATGCAGGCGTCAGCAATCTTGTGTAGTGATGGCGCCATGGTTTTGCTGAGTTTAATCGAGGTCGCCAGTAAGCGGCGGCGAGTACCCAAAGGGCCTTCTTTTTCTTTTTTAGCAATTTGTCGATTGATTTCCTCGACTTCCTGGGTCTGTTTTAGTTGCTCAAAAAGATTGCTGTCTTGCTTAGCGCGCAATTCAAGTGGGTTCATAGATTTAACCGCCTGCTCTGTGTGGTCTTTGTCTCAAACACGAAAGTGTGAGAGCTTAGTGTAGATGACTATTGGGTGTCTCCACAAATTAACAAAAAGATTTTTTTGCGTGAAACAATAGCTAGATTCAGAAAACCGCAGGATGCTGATGGTTTAGACATAATTTTGTGATTGGTAAAGATGAGTAGTTCGATCGATAGACCGTTTATTTCCAGTTTAACCGAGGGGCTTAATACTCTCGAGCGTAGCGCTGTTTTTCAGGCAGCGGTTATTTTTATTATCGTGCTGTCTGCGCTGGCTATTGGCGCAAAGACTTATGACTTGCCACCTGGCGCGATCCAGGTGCTTGGAATGCTTGATGTCGCGATTACGATTTTCTTTTTAGTTGAGCTGCTACTACGTTTTGCTGTGTACGAGAACAAGCGCGCGTTTTTTAAAGACGGATGGAATGTGTTTGATACCATTGTTGTTGTCGGCAGTTTAATTCCGTTAGAAAACGCTGAGGCAGTTTTGATTGGCCGCTTGCTGCGGGTCTTCCGTGTTCTGCGTCTGGTATCTGTGCTTCCCCAGCTTCGCCTGCTTATTAATGCTTTGCTTAAGGCTATCCCAAAAATGTCTTATATAGCGTTGCTAATGTTTATCATTTTTTATATCTATGCGGCGATAGGCTCGCTGTTTTTCTCAAAAATCAACGAGCAACTGTGGGGTGACGTTTCCATTGCCATGCTTACTCTGTTTCGTGTTGCAACGTTTGAGGATTGGACGGATGTCATGTATGAAACGATGGAGATATTCCCAATAAGCTGGGTTTATTTTGTTTCTTTCATTTTTATTGCTGCGTTTGTGTTTTTAAATATGATGGTTGGTAGTATTCTGGAGGTAATGACCGCCGAGCAGAATTCAGAAGAGATTGAGCAGGCGCACCTGGAACGAGACAAGCTCGCGCAACAGCTCGAAGGTATTCAGGCGCAGTTATCACGTTTGGAAAACCAGTTAAAAGACAAAGGTTAGGTGGTGGAAAAAACTGAGCTAATTCGTTGTCAGCAAGAGGGAAGTGTCGCTTACATTACCCTTTGCCGTTCCGATAAAAGCAACGCACTTAATCATGAAATGCGGATAGCATTAATAGAGTGCCTGGATCACCTGTCTGGAAGCGCCAGTGTGATTGTATTGCAGTCTTCTTCAAAGCATTTTTGTGCTGGGCTTGATCTTGAAGAGGATATTGAAGGCGTCGAGCCTGGCGACGAGATGTGGGCGCTGGCGCGAACAATATATGACTTGCCGGCTGTAGTTATTGCAAAAGTTAACGGTGCGGCGCGAGGGGGTGGTGTCAGCCTTGTCGACGCATGTGACCTGTCAGTGGCCGCAGAAGGAGCAAGTTTTGGCATGCCCGAAATCGCGTACGGGATATACCCGGCGATAGCGGGAGCGTTAACGCAGCTTACTATTCCAAAAAAACACGCGGGATGGATGATTTTAACCGGTGAGTCTGTCCCTGCTGAACAAGCATTGGCAATGGGTCTGGTTAACCTGGTCGTTCCAGAGGATCAACTGGATCAACGTTGCGTTGCGCTTGTGGAAAAGCTTGCCAGTTATGATGCGCAAGGTTTGGCAAATGCCAAGTCACGTTTAAATGATGTGCCGGTTAACGCCGAATGCCGGGATAAGGCCGTTCGAGCCGGTTTAGACAGTAATGCCGAGCTAATAAAAACGTTTAAGGCAAGGCGTTAAAAAATCGCGATATGATTTAGTCGTTAGCGGTGATGGTTTGATTCATCGACAGTGATGGCATTGGATCTTCGATAGCGCCAACCAGTTTTGCTGGCACACCTGCGACCATCGTGTGCGGTGCGACGGCCTCAAGAACAACACTGCCAGCGCATACTTGCGCTCCCTCACCAATACTTATGTTGCCGAGCACCTTGCTTCCCGCACCAATAAGAACGCCGGAGCCAACTTTAGGGTGTCGATCGCCAGATGATTTCCCGGTTCCGCCAAGCGTGACAGACTGCATAATCGAAACGTTGTCGCCCACGGTACTCGTTTCTCCAATCACGATGCCGGTTGCGTGATCGAACATAAGCCCGATACCTAGTTTCGCCGCGGGGTGAATGTCAACGCCAAACTTGATAGAGCAAACACTTTGTAGATAGGTGGCGAGTTCTTTGCGGCCTTGCCGCCATAAGTAGTTGGCGACGCGATGTGTTTGCAATGCATGAAAACCTTTGTAATACAAAAAAGGCGTTCCGCATTCGTTGCAGGCAGAATCCCGATCGCGAATGGCTGCGACATCATAGGCTGCGGCTTTGACCAGATTGGGTTCGTCGTTATACGCATGCTCCATCATCTCGCGAATAGCAAGTGAGGGCAGCGTGCTGGAATCAACCAGGTTAGAAATGTGAAAGCTTAGCGCCTCGCCAAAACTGCTGTGATTTAAAATGGTCGCGTGGAGGTGCGAAGCAAGGATAGGTTCAGCCGCAGCTTCTCGCTCAGCCTCTTTTCGCATGCAAAGCCATGTTTCTTCGATGACGTTGTTCATCACATTATTTTTCACTTTGTTTGCCAGCTCATTGCCTGAATCTTGTGACTAGTTTATAGCTGGCAGCGCAATTGCCATAGCTTTTGATGACTCTTATGGTATTTTTCTTCGAAATCGCTGACGTATTGATGGCTGTTTAACGCTAGTGGTTGCACACTCGCACAGTGGGCGCTGATTTCAATAGCAACCGCAAATTCGTCAATATACAGCTTCCAGTTGCTGCGCAATTCGATTTCACCACCCAGGGCGAGAAGCGTTTTAAACAGAGGGGAGCCATGCCAGCGGCGTTTAAGATGTTGGCTCTTGGGCCACGGGTTTGGGTAGTAAAGTTTGTGTTTCCAAAGTTTAAGATTTTCCCGTGCGGCAATTCTAAGAAAGTCGTCGTGATCAGCTCTAACGATGCAAAGATTGTTTTGCTTCTCCAGCATCTCATCGTTGAGAGCACCCAGGAGTTTCGTCAAGCGGGTTTCCGATTTATCGATACCAACAACAAATGCTTCGGGGTGTTTTTGCGCAAGCATAAGCGTGCTGCGCCCCGTGCCGCAGCCAGAGTCAAAGATTAATGGCTGGTTTTTGTAGTGTTGTATAAAACTTTCGAAAGCGGAGATGTTGTGTTTTGCGAACGGTCTTAGTAAATCCGTCTCAAGGTGCTTGCGAACAACGTGGTCCAGATTTTTGTGGATCGATTGTTGGTTGCTCGTCACTTCACGAGATAGATTTTCCATAATAAAAACAGGACAACTACATGGTATCGTTGATCGTGATGTTACTGACGGTAAAGCTTGTGCTGGTCCAGATAAAGGTCGATGAGCTCGTTAAGGTCGTCCAGCTCATCGCTTCGAAACAGGTCATTGGTGCCTTCAAAATCTGCGCCGATATCGGGGAGAATGTCAGAGTCACGCCGCGCACCGCTTAGCAGAATCTGGATGTTTCGGGCAGATCGCGCATCGCGTGTAGCGTTTTCTGCCAGCCTGACGCCTGCTTTGTCAGCCAGTAAATCCCATGCACTTATATGGCGTCCGTCGAGCAGGTCGCTTAGCTCTTTATTGATTCCTAACAATTCTGCTATGTCTCCGCTAGCCGCAAGCGTTGCTCCAGAAGATAGTACAAGGTGCTGTGCCAGGTCCTGGCGGCGAAATATAGAGAAAGGTTTAGGTGTTTGCACCTGATTGCCGAAGCCGCTTTCGGCAATTATCGCGAGTAGCTGTTCGCCACCGTATAGTTGAGAAAGTGCGAGCAACGCGGCTCGGTTTTCGCCAACAGGGTTGTTGGTTTGTGATGAGCGCTGTTTGGCGAGGTCGAACAGGCGCGCTAATACGCGCACTAACGGGCCGCGCCTGGGGTATTTGTTGAGTTCTTCTGTGTACAGGTCGACCAACTCTATTTCGTCTTTTTCGAGTACCAGCGTGCGGTAGTCTTCAATCTGTAAGCCACCTTCGGTTGGTATAACAAAACTGGCGTGTAGTATCGAATCGCGTATCGCCAGAGAGCGAATGTTTTTCCATGATTCAACGGCCAACTTGTACTCTTTTTGTTTGCGCGCTTCGCTCATGCCGCGTTCAACGAGTTGATCGGTGATGCTTTGTGAAAGCGTTATACCGCCAATACTCAACGCTCCGTGTTTAATGGTGATAGAGTCATCGCTGTTTTCGACATGTAAAGGGATGCTCGCGTTAATCCAGCGGCCACTGAGTTGTGGAATAAAATGATTTGCCAGGTTTAGCTGCATTGGGCTTAGCTGGGATTTGTTCTGTTCGTACAGCGGCATTACCACTGCATCAAAGCTTATAGTTGCGTCAGCATAGGCTTGTTCTCCATCGAGGCGAACGCGGGCGAATGAGTCCTCAGGTATGTTTATTTGTCTTGGCCCAAAATGACTGATCGCCAGGTTAATGTCTTTTTCATTCAGGCTGATTTTATTCGGTTCGCCGGTGAGCCTGTTCTGCTGTTCGCTTACGCCAATCGCAATATCTTTTATTCTATGCAGGTCTTCCAGGTTTGGCTTGGCAAAGCTCGCGACGAGTGGGTTGTCTTGCACGACATTATTAATGAGTACGCGAATTGCGCTGTAACATAATGCGGCGATTACGAATAAGATAAGGATGAGAGAAAAGCAGACTTTTAAAAGCGCTTTCATGGCCTGGATTGTTGCCCGTATTGTGAGTGGAGGCTAATGATGGAGTCCGGAAAATGGACTGTCAAAGCGAATATTACCTAGCGCTGTTGTTCCTTGTCTCTGGTTTTGCCTTTGAAATGGTCTCGTTCGGGCTTGGCGTTCGCGCATAGCTCCATATCTCACAATGGACTGCTCCTGCCTTAAGTAGCGTTTTGGCAAGTTCATTCGCTGTCGTCCCCGTGGTGACGACATCATCGACAATGGCAACGCGTTTCCCAGCCACACTGCCCGGCTTTGCTGCGAATGCATTTTCGAGATTCTTTTTTCTTGCTGCGCGATTTAGCGATTGTTGCGAATCGTTCATTTGCAGACGAGTACATGCGTTTTCTTCCAGCGGGATGCCAAGCGCTTTAGCAATTGGCGCGGCAATCAGGCTCGCCTGGTTAAAGCCTCGTTGGCGCATACGCAAGGGGTGCAATGGAACCGGAATAATACAATCCGCGATTTGCTGGTGCGTTTGTTCTGGTAGCCGAGATTCTATTGCTGCACATAGCTGCGTGCCCATAAAATTCGCCGCACTTGCTTTTCCATGATGTTTGCAGCGTCGGATAAGTTGGGCGGGTAGAGCTTCGAAGGTCGCTGCGGCGATGCAACGCTTGAACAAGGGTGGCTGATTTTGGCATTCAGCACAAATCAATGAGGGAGCTGCGGTTAAGGTCTTGTTTGCTTCGTGCGCTGATTCAAGAGGTAGAGCGCAACGCAGGCAGGTTGATGCGGGCTTTAGCAAGGAGCGTTCGTGAAGATGCATGCAGTACGAGCAAAGCGTATTACTGCTTTCGAGAGGGTGACGACAAATAATGCAGCAGGGGCTGGCCAGTTGTCTGCAAAGCCTGGTCGGCCAGGATTCAGCACTGTTACTCGGTGAGAGCGCTTTTGAAGATTGAAATAACTGTTTTAGATTCATGGCTTCCTGCCCTCCAATGACTGCTTTCTTGCACGTGGGTGTTGTCGCATCCCTGTCAACCAATGGGATTTTACAAAGTTGACATAAGTCCGTGCACCGCTATTATCCCTGTGTCGGGAATTATATCCGTATGTTTTTTGCGCGGTCTACGATTAATGTGGCCGAGTCATTTTGGGCTGCGAGTCTTCTGGCAGGCCGTAAGCGTGTTGATCGTGTGGTAATTAAGTCTATGTTTTTAAAAGAAAAAGAGCTTGGTGAGGTCTATCATGACTGGTCGGACAAAGAAATACGGCAGCTGTTTGATATGCCGTTTAACGACCTGCTGTTTTACGCTCATAGCAGTCATCGCCAGCATTTTGAGCATAACCAGGTTCAGGTCAGTACACTGTTATCGATTAAAACCGGCGCTTGCCCGGAAGATTGTGCGTATTGCCCGCAAAGTACTCGCTTTGATACTGGGTTGAAGCCTGAGCAGTTGATGGAGGTGCGCAAAGTTATTGACCAGGCCAGGCGAGCAAAAGAGGCTGGTTCCACCCGCTTTTGTATGGGTGCTGCTTGGCGATCGCCAAAAGACAGGGATATGCCCGCCGTGCTGGCGATGGTTGAGGGGGTAAAGGCCTTAGGTTTAGAGACCTGCATGACGCTTGGCATGCTTACTGACAGCCAGACTGAAGCACTTGCCGAAGCGGGCCTTGATTATTACAACCACAATATCGATACCTCGCCTGAATACTACAAGGACATCATCACAACTCGCACATTTGAAGATCGCCTGAATACGCTTCAGCGTGTCCGCGACGCGGGTATTAATGTGTGTTCCGGCGGGATTATGGGGATGGGCGAAACAATAGAAGATCGAGTGGCATTTATCAGGACGCTTGCCAACCTGCCTGAGCACCCAGAAAGTGTGCCCATTAACCAGTTGGTTAGAGTTGAAGGCACTCCGCTAGCGGGTGAAGACGATTTTAATAGTTTTGATTTTATCCGTTGTATTGCAGTGGCACGTATAACCATGCCTAAGTCTTATGTGCGCTTGTCTGCTGGGCGCGAAGAGATGAATAAGGAAATGCATGCGCTGGCATATTTTGCTGGAGCCAATTCAATTTTCTACGGAGAGAAACTGCTCACCACGCCAAACCCAAGCTCCAATGACGATATGGCTTTGTTTGATGAGCTAGGGATAAATCGTGAATCCCTGGTGGTCAACAGTGACCCTGCCGAGCGTGCGGTTAAAGAAGCTAGAGCTTCGCAATTCTATGATGCTGCCTCCTGATAAAATCGCTCATACAGTAAAAAGCTAAATACAGCTGTTGGGATGGCTTCCTGGGTTAATCAGTTAGGTAGTGAGCTGCGCGGAAAGCAGCAGCGTAGTGCGTTGCGCACTCGTGTTTCTAGTAGTAGCCCATGCGGTGCAAATATTAAGATAAAGGACCGGGTTTATGCTAACTTTTCCAGCAACGACTATCTCGGGCTGGCCGACCATCCCGCGCTAAAGAAGGCGGCGATCGATGCTATAGATAAATATGGTGTGGGTGCGGGTGCATCGCCACTCGTGACTGGCTATAACGTTGAATATGAACAGTTAGAGGAAGCACTTGCAGAGTTTACCCAGCGCGAAGCAGCAATTGTTTTTGGCAGTGGTTTTAAAGCAAACAATGCGGTGCTAGAGACATTGTTGGGAAAAAATGACTGCCTCTATCAGGACAAATTAAACCACGCTTCGCTTATTGATGGGGGCAGGTATTGCGGCGCTAAAATGCAGCGCTATCGACACGTGGATACCGCGCATCTAGAAACCCTGTTATTAAAAAACCAACCAAAAGATGCAGAATCGCGGCGGCAATTAATTGTTAGTGATTCGGTATTCAGTATGGACGGCGATATTGCGCCGGTGAAGTCGCTTGCAGCATTGTCAAAAAAATATGATGCAGCACTGATGCTGGATGATGCCCACGGTTTCGGTGTGCTGGGGGAAAAAGGTGCGGGTATCGTTGAGCACGTAAATTTATCTCAAAAAGAGCTTCCTGTCCTTATGGCGACACTAGGTAAGGCGTTTGGGGTGAGCGGCGCTTTTGTCGCTGGTTCTCGCGAATTAGTTGATACGTTAGTCGATGGGGCAAGAAACTATATTTACAGCACGGCGATGCCGCCAGCGCTTGCCGCGGCTGCTAGAGCAAGCTTAAAAATAGTTCAGGAAGAACCGCAAAGACGCGAGCATTTGCGAGCGTTAATAGCGCATTTTAAAAAGCGCGCTCACGGCATGGGGTTTTCTTTAGCGCCCAGTGATACGGCTATTCAAATATTGGTTGTTGGCGAAAATGCGTTAGCGTTAAAAATAAGTGAAGACTTGCGCGAACGTGGGTATTGGATTACCGCTATTCGGCCACCGACGGTTCCGCCTAAAACAGCAAGGCTCAGGATAACCTTATCTGCGGCTCACACTATTGAGCAAGTCGACGGTATGTTGGCGGCGCTCGAGGACGTCGTGAAGCGTTTAGCGATTGACCCGGCAACACTTGGCGAAGGTGATGATGTCAGCGATTAAACATTATCCTTGCCAGGCTAAAAATAAATCAGCTAGTGAGTGTTTGCCTGTAGTGCTGGTTCATGGTTGGGGGCTGGGCGCTGCAGTGTGGGATAGTGTAATCCCAGAGCTTACGGTTTATCGCGATGTTTATACTCTTAGTTTGCCAGGTTATGACGCGGGTAATGTTGAGCGCGAGTCACGAGCGTTTCCAACGAACTATTTTGTAATAGGTTTTTCGTTGGGTGGTGTGGTTGCAAGCAACGAGCTATCGTCTTTGTTTAACGGATGCGAGGGACTTATCACGGTTTCGACAAACGCGAAATTTATCGAGTGCGACGGTTGGCCCTGTGCGTTAGCAAGAAACGAGTTTGAAGGCTTTTCTAGCGCGCTGGATTCTTCCAGCGAGTCTACAGAAAAAACATTGCGCCGATTTGCTGCCTTACAGTGTAAGGGTTCGCCGGCAATGCGAGAGGAGATTGCCTACTTGCGCCAGAAGCAACGATTGATGAGCGCGAGTGTTAGCGTAGAGACGTTAAAGCAAGGATTGGAATGCCTGCTTCGTAGCGATTTGCGCGAAACGTGGAGGCATTTGCCGGTGCCGGCGCTTCATCAATTTGGTCGGTACGACAGTCTGGTTCCTTTAGACGCAGAAAGGCAGGCTTCCCAGTCGCTTGGTGTTGATACAGAGGTGTTTAAGGAGTCTGCGCACCAGCCTTTTTTATCTGAGCCTCAGCGTTGGGTCGAGTCGGTAAATCGATTTGCCGCGAATACTTTTGCGAAGGTATGACTGCCGTGGCTCGATTGAGTGAAACTTTCGCCGGTGCAGGCGTCGATAAGCAAGCGGTCGCGAGATCATTTTCGCAGGCCGCAAGCAGGTATGGCGAAACCGCGCAGGTGCAGCGACGTATCGCGCAAAACCTTTGCGATCTAATGGCGCCGCATCTTGCAGAGCAGGGCGCTTCAGGCGTTGTGGTTGACCTGGGTTCTGGTTCCGGCCCTTTGCTTCCTGCATTGTCGGAGCTTGCTGAACCAGACTGTTTAATTCCGTTAGATCTCGCGCAGGGGATGCTAAGTGCGATTCCAGTTTCACAACGGATCCATCCGATCGCCGCAGATTTTGATGCGCTGCCACTTGCTGACAATAGTGTTGACCTGGTGTTTTCGAGCATGTCCATGCAGTGGAGTAATTATCCGGAGCGCCTAATTAAAGATATGCAGCGAGTTATCAAGCCTAACGGCTTGCTGGTTTTTAACAGTCTGCTTGAGGGTAGTGTAAAAGAGCTGAATGCTGCGTGGGAAACTATTGACGGAAAACAGCATGGGCTGGGTTATCCTTCTTATGAGTTTTGGTCGAAATGCGCTAACGATTTTGGTGAGTGCATGGCGATAGAGGATAAGACGGAAGTCCAGCACTTTGAGGAGATTGCTGATTTGCTCGCAAGTGTACGTTCGATTGGGGCAAGTGATCATCGGATGAATCGGCGCAAGTCCTTTTTGGGGAAAGCCTCTTACGAATTATTTAAAGAGGCGCTCGCTAGCACCGCAAGAGATTCTTCATCGGGTAAGTATGCGCTCAGTTACCGTGTTTTTTATGCGGTGCTCAAAAACAGCAAATAAACCCCGGCTCATTGAGTTCTGGGCAAGGGCGATTAGCTTGCAGGCAACTAAGTAAATGACGAAACGCTTTTTTATCACTGGCACAGATACTGATGTTGGCAAAACGGTATTTACCGTTGCTTTTATGAGCGCCCTTCGTCGTGCAGGTTGTCGGGTGGCGGGGTTCAAACCGGTTGCCGCTGGTGGTTTGGTATCCACTAGCGACGCCAATAAGACGCTCGTAAAGCAAGGTAATGAAGATGCGTTGCTCATTCAAAGTTGTAGCGATTTTAAGCAAGACTACCCAAGCGTAAACCCGATACTGTTTTCGCAGCCTATTGCACCCCATATTGCGTCGGTTAACGAGTCCGTTAGTATGAATGCCGACGATTGTGCGGCGCACATTGAGCAGGAAGTTAGCCGTTTGGGTTGTGGGGATGAAGTTGACGCCGTGGTTATCGAAGGCGCTGGCGGCTGGCGCGTGCCGCTCAATAACAACCAGACCATTGCGGATATCGCGGGAAGGCTTGACGCAGGTGTTATTATAGTTGTGGCGATACGTTTAGGTTGCCTGAATCATGCGCTTTTGACTGCTGAGGCGATTGAGCGAGATGGCTTGCCACTTCTAGGCTGGATAGCGAATTGTTGTGAGCCGGATGCGCAAGAGATTGAAGAGAATATCGCAACATTACAGCATCGCCTGGGCGCGCCTATGCTTGGTCGTATTCCCTATCTTGAACGTACACCGCAAGTAAAAGATACTGATTTATCAAAGCAGTTCGAAGCGCTTAGCGAGTATATAAGGCCTGATTTATTGAGCTTGCTGCTTAATGATGAGTGAATAAGAGGTAAAGATGTCAGAATTTAAGCATCAAATAGAAGAAGATAAGGCGCAGCCAGAATCGAAGCTGTCTTCGGAAGACATCAAGCGGGTAGAAAAATACTTAGCCTCTCCCATTCATCAGGTTGAGCGAAAACCATTTAGGCCCTGGCTAATGATGGCAATGTTGGTTGCGACCGTTATGTCGTTGGGTGGATTAAGTATATTGATTGCAAGCCTGGTCCTGTAGTAAGTCAGCTTTGTTGTCATGCGACGCAGCCAGCCGAAGAATAATGTATCAAATGTAAAATCTTGTTTGGGCGGACATGCGCCAGCCAGTTATATCCGTTACAAAGCGTAAATCTGCCGTTAGAATTGGACGGACTAAAAATCTAGAAAACCCTATTTTGTGCTTATAGTGCATAGTGGAAGTAGAACAGTGGCGTTGGCGTCGTATGGCCCTTAGTTATTTGCCAATGGAAGATGGAGTTTTAATGGTCTTTCCGTGCACTGGGCAAAGCCGATAGTGTATTGAGATTAAACGAATAAAGGCGTGGGAAGATAAATTTATGCGTATAGGTTATCTCGAAGATGATCCATCGCAGATGGAACTCGTAACTTCTTGGCTGGAGGCCGAGGGCTATGACGTTCTGCACGCTGATACCGGCGATGAGTTTCTTAAGTTATTGAGGGACAATCCGGTGGATATTTTTCTTCTGGACTGGCAGCTGCCGGATATGGAAGGAACAGATGTACTTGGTAAAATCCGAGGTGCGATGCGCCTTGATACGCCGGTAATATTTGCCACGCAAAGAGATGCCGAGCAGGATATTGTAAATGCGCTCAATGCAGGCGCGGATGATTATATTAAAAAGCCGCTAGGTAAAAATGAATTGCTAGCGCGTATTGACGCTATTGCTCGTAGATCGGGGATTAGCAATAGCGACACCGTTATAGAGGTGGGTGCGATTTCTATCGATTTAAGTTCGGAATCGATAAGCGTTAATGGCAGTCCGGTAAAAATGACCCCAAAAGACTATAAACTGGCGGTGTGTTTACTAAAAAATATCGGCAAGATGTTGTCACGTGAATATCTCTTACGTGAAGTGTGGGGTATCGACGTACCGTTAAATACGCGTACCGTGGACGTTCATGTGTCTCGCGTAAGGCGCAGCCTCAATCTCGTTCCTGAAAACGGCTATCTTGTAAAAACTATTTACCAGCACGGCTACCGACTTGAACGAGTTGCCCAGGTAGTTGGCTAGCTTCTCTCCTTAATATCCCTCTTTTTGCTATTTGGCTTTCGCAATCACGTGGCGTATTACGTCGTCACGAATATCGATAAGCGTATATAATTTTTCTTCAGAAGCAGCGTAGCTGTTTGCTGTTTTTTCTATCGATAATAATCGAGCGGCAGTTAGTGTCAGTGTAGCTCGTTAAGCAGGTTAACTATGTTTACTCGAATCCACTTTTTAATCCAGGCGATAGTTTTACTATTTGCGTTAATGGTTGCGCCGTTAGGCTTTGCCAAAGACTGGGTGTATTCGGTAAAGCCTGGCGATAGTATCTGGAAGATTTGTGAACGCTACGCATATTACGAGCCTTGCTGGCTGGAGCTAGGTGAGTACAACGATATGACCAGTGCGGACCGGCTAGCTGTTGGCGCCCAGTTGCGGTTGCCGGTCGAATGGCTGCAGCTTCCGGTTGCTGCGGCGCACGTAACATATTTTTCAGGTGATGTTAGCGTACACGATAAAAAAGGAAAGCCAAAGACGTTGGTAAGAGACATGCAGTTGGAAGTCGGTGATCGCCTGCTGGTTGGTGAAGGTCAGCTGGATCTACGATTTTCTGATGGAAGCACGATGAGCGTCTCGCGGCAAAGTGAAATCGTTATCGATGCCGTGTCGGCAATTAAACAAACAAGACAATCTACCGTAGAGGTGAGTTTACCAAAAGGAAGTGCAACGGTTCGCGTTCCCAGGGCTGAGCCACGTAATCGCTTTAGGGTAAAAACCTCGTCGGGCGTTGCAGCGGTTCGAGGAACCGAGTTTAGGGTGCGTAATAATGAAGCGCAAACGTTGGCACGCAGTGAGGTGGTCGAAGGTCGTGTTGGTTTTCGCGCTCAGGCAGTCACCGTGGATATTGAAGAAGGTTTTGGTGCGCTCGCAGAAAAAGGTAAAGCGCCTTCTGAACCCGTTAAGTTATTGCCTCCGCCGCAATGGGTGGAACAGTGTGAAGCGCCAGGCATGGTCGAATGGTACCCCATCGATAACGCTGATTATTATCTGCTGGATGTCTATAGCCCCGAAGAAGGCGGAGCCCAGCTTGTCGATAGCATGCAAACGTCGGACAGTTTTAATCGCTTCGAGCAGTTGGACAATGGATGCTATGAGCTCGCACTTAAAGGTGTGCGTCAGGGCTTTTATGGTTATGAAAGCCGTATGCCTTACTGCTATGAATACGAAATTTCTGCACCAGAGATAAAAAATGCAATTCTTGAAGACAAAGTGCTGTCGCTGGAGCTCTTTCAAATGCAGTATGGGGAGTCCATAGAGATAGAGCTTTCTGAGAGCGCAGATTTTTCGAGCGTTAGCAAAACGTTGGTGATCCAGCAGGAAACTACGGAGGTAAACGTGGGTGATGCGAATTATATGCGTGCTCGAACCCTGGGTAGAAATGGAGAGTTCTCCGACTACAGTAAAGTGCATACGCTTGGCGAAGATCAGCCGTTTGCGGCGGTTTGGGGTATCCTCGCTGTCATTGCGGCAGTCTTAATTCTTTAGCGCTTAATACCTACGGTACAGCTAACCTGCTCGCCATATAGATGCGTAATCGGATAAATAGCCGTGTCGTTCCGTTACTGCTGATCGGTGCGCTTGCTCTTTTTGTGGCGTCGGCTTCGCAGCAGCAGTGGCTGCGATCAATAGAGGTATTGCTTTACGACACATTGCTAAGCAATGACCTGATATCCATTTCCGACGACGTGATTATTGTCGAGATTGATGATGAGTCGCTGGCAGATCTGGGTGCCTGGCCATGGAGTCGTGATGTTCACGCAAAGTTGTTGTCAGAGCTTTCGCATGCAAAGTCGGTCATATTTGATATCGTCTTCCCCGAGCCTCAATCAACAGTTTTAGACGCTTCACAGGGTCAGGAAGATGCGCTAAAAGGAGCTGATCAACAGTTTTCTCGCGCGATAGCTCAACATAAAAAAGTCGTTCTGCCTGTATATATCAACGAAAGTTTCAGCCTTACGCTTCCCAAAGAAGTGCTGCCTATTCCCCTGTTGGCGTCTAACGCCAAAGCTATGGGTCATGTCCAGCTGCCATTTGATGAAGATGGCATTGTAAGAAAAGTGTTCCTATATTACGGTGTGGGAGAGGCTTATTGGCCGCAATTGTCACTTGCGGGGCTGCAAGCCGCAGGCGACGAGCCTGTAAAGGATCGCGTAGAGGTTGAAAGCAAGAGTAACCCTTTTTCTGTTATCGGGCGGGAGCAAAAACATATTCAATTTGTAGGGGGGCCTTCCAGTATTGCTAGCGTCTCTTACAGTGACGTAATTGCCGGGAAAATACCGAGAGAGCAGTGGGCCGGTAAATTTGTTTTTGTTGGCGCTACTGCCCAGGGTTTGGGTGATTATATTCCGACGCCTGTCGGTTATATGTCAGGTGTGGAGTTTCATGCAAATGTGCTCCATGCGATACGACAACAAGGATTTATAAAAATAATGCCGTTGACGAACAATACTGTTTACCTAACGGCAATATTTATTTTATTCGCGTTTTACGCGCTCAGGTTGTCTCCCAAAAACTTTTTAATAGCGACTGTATCTTCGGTTCTTGCGTCTTTGGTCGTTGCATTCCTGGGTTTTGTTGTGTTCGGCTGGTGGGCTTCTGTTTTGCCTTTCAGCGTGGCAATGATAATTCTTTATCCGCTGTGGAGCTGGCGTAGAATCGAATTGGCACTTCGCTTTCTGCAAAAAGAGTTAAACGATTTAACTCAGGCGCAATCCATGCCAGCGTTTTCGAATGCAGGTCATTCAGTTGATGTTCAGTTAGCAGGTCTGGAAAAAGCCGGAGTTATTCATGACTGGACAATAGAAGAGGCCAGCGCTGCGACAGAAGATAAGTGCTGGCCGGAGCACTTTTTTAACATAAATGGCGATGATTGGTTATTTAGCACTACTTATTTACAGGATGGTCGAGCTCAGGCGTTAAGTTTTAGCACCGTTCTAAACAGGCGTAAGACCTGTGAGATGGTCGATAGCCTGTTAGGAGATACAGGGGAGGCAAGCAATGCCTCCTCCGATTCTTTCGAATTGGTTGAATATACAATTAGCCAGATAAGGGAAGCGCAGTCAGAGGTCGAGCATGTTCAACAGCGAATGAACAATAGCATGGCCTTATTGCAAGATGCAGTGTTATTAAGCGATTTGTCAGGCAGGATTGTCTTTAAAAATCTCGCTGCCGAGAAGCTTTTTGATAAGATGTATGAGGGCGACTCAGTTGCATCGTTAGAGCAGTATTTCTCGGGTAAGCTATGGCCGAATATATGTTGCCGTCTGTTAGTGGAAGATGAGGCTATCTATCAAGAGCTTATCTTGTCGGCAAGCGTGAAGGTTGGTGTATTATCGAGTCTTGAGGCAGGTAAAAGCAAAATTCTATTGTGCCAGGCTAGTCGATTGGTCATCGAGAAGGAGCAAACAGACAACGAAGAACAAAATAGCTCGGCTGGGAGTTACTATCTTTACGTGTTCACGGATGTTTCGCAATTACGTGAAGCCGAGCAAAGCAAGCGAGAAACGCTGGCGTTCTTATCACACGATATGCGGTCTCCCATCGTGTCACAGCTAGCCACTATTACGCGCGCCCGCGAATCCAAAGCATTAAGCCCTGACTATAACGATATGCTTGATAAGCTTGCTCAGTTTGGGCGGCGAAGCCTTAAGTATTCAGAAGACTTCTTGCAGTTAACCCGCGCAGAAAATATCGATAAAAAAGAATTCTATCTGGTAGACCTGCATGGCGTTGTTGATGGTGCAGTCGCAGAGCAGCAGGGTTTCGCGTTGCAAAAAAATATCAAGATCAAGATTAACCGTTGTATGGATGATGCATGGATAGAAGGTGATGCGCAGTTGCTCGAGCGCGCCGTGTCAAACCTTGTTGCTAATGCTATCCAACATAGTGCTGCAGACTCTGAGGTTACGGTTGGATTGCGACTTGATTCAGAACTGATGATTTCAATTAAAGATCAGGGAATAGGGATGGAAACAGACACACTTGAAAAGTTATTCGAACCTTATTTTCGAGTCAGGACGCGGCGTAAAAATCGATCAGAAAGTGGCCGCGCGATGTACGGTGTAAACAGTTATGGGTTAGGTTTGAGCTTTGTGCATACCGTTGTTACAAGGCTAGGTGGTCGTATCGTAGTAGATTCAACGCCAGATGTAGGTACAGAATTCAAGCTGTATTTTACAGCTGTGGAACATGAATAGTGCCATTAAACAGAGCGTAATACGTATATTTAATAGTGTTTTACAAAGGACGCAATTAATAACAAACAATAGTCGTTAGAATTCACTGCCGTTTGATTACCATGACGCTCGCTGGCTGCTTTCGTAGAAAATGGCTTTGTGTCGTCACGGTAGTGTTGTAAAAGGGCGATGATGCAGTTTGACAATGGTGGCAGCGAGGCAGAAAAATTTTGTGCTGATCTGAACATCAATTGGTGGGTTTTTAAATTACCTTAATGCTTTTTTTACTGTGTTCTATCGCATAACCAAAGAGAGAAAATGCTATGAAAAATACGTTTATAAAATCATCCAGGCTTGCTTTGGCAATCTGCGCAAGCGCGGCGGTTTCAATGCCGTTGGCAGCGGATCCGAGTGGTTTTACTATTACCCCAAGTCTCGGTTACTTTAATGCGGATTCAGAGCGTAGCGGAGATTTCGATGACACGTTTGGTTCTTTGGGTCTGGGTTATCGGTTTGACAGCCCCTGGCAATTAGAGCTGGTTTACGCGCAGGGCGACTTAGAGGACAGCGGTGCAGAGCTGGATTACTCTACCTACCGTTTGGATGGGCTTTACCACTTGGATATAGACTCGCAAACAGTAACGCCTTACCTTGCGATTGGTACCGGCTACAGCGAATTTGAAGGAGCGGCGGCGACTAGTCATGAGTCAAGCGTTAACGCCGGTTTGGGCCTTAAGTTTGCCGTGAATGATATTTTAAATATTCGTACCGACTTTCGAGCGATTCGCGAATTTGATGATCAGCTTCTAGATTTTGCCAGCTCTATTGGCTTCCAGTTTTTAATTGGTGGTGAGTCCGAGCCAGAACCAGTACCTGAGCCAGTGGTAGTTGATAGCGATGGCGATGGTGTGCCCGATGATGTTGATCAATGTGCTAACACGCCAGCGGGTGTAGAGGTCGATGCCAACGGCTGCGAGCTAGACAGCGATAGCGACGGCATAGTTAATTCAAAAGACGAATGTCCTGACACTGAGCTTGGTGCAAAGGTTGATGCCGTTGGTTGTTATATCATTCTCACCGAAAGCCGTAACGTTCGCCTGGATGTGAAGTTCGCTAACAACTCTTCTAAGGTCGACGAAAACTATCTCGACAAAATTCAGGAAGTTGCCCAGTTTATGCGAGAGCACCCCAAGACCGATGTTGTAATCGAGGGTCATACCGATGACCGTGGTAAAGCAGGCTACAACTTGATTCTGTCTGAAGAGCGCGCAAAAAATGTTGCTGCGATGCTGGTTAGTCGTTTTAACGTTGACGCAAGTCGCGTATCGTCTGTAGGTTATGGAGAGTCGAAGCCGATTTCGGATAACGGAACGCTAGAAGGGCGTGCCGAAAATCGAAGGGTAGTAGCTATTATTTCAGCCACTGTTCAAAAGCGCGCTGAATAATAGTGACACTTGGAGCTCGCCGCAATAAATGAATGTTGCGGCGAGTTTTTTTATGGAATGTTCATAGTATAGAATCATTGTTTTTCTAGTTTACGTTAAAACATTGGAGAATTGGTGTGTTGAATAAATCATATATATTGCTAATGTCTGGGCTTGTCGTGTGCTCGTCGGCAGTCGCTGAGCCCTGGAAGGGGCAGGCAGATTTAGGCTGGTTGTCTAATAGCGGTAATTCAGAGTCAACAAGCTTGAATGCGCAGTTGGGCTTAGAAAAAGATACCGAAAAGTGGACGCATAAAGTTGACCTGAGTGCAGCTGGTAGCAGTAGCGAAAATGACGCAGGTAACGATGAGACGACTGCGGAAAAATATGCCGTTAGTTTAAAGTCGGACCGTAAACTTGATGATCGCAGTTACCTTTATGTTTTAGCGGACTATACCGATGATCGGTTTAGTGGATATGAGTTTCAGGCAAACACCGGTTTTGGTTACGGCTATAAGGTAATTGCAGAAGAAACGATGACTTTGTTGTTTGAAGTTGGCCCTGGTTATACTCATAGCCTGCTGTCGCCAGAGTTGCGTAACGGCGAGTCAGGCCATATTGAAGAGTTTAACTATCGCATTGGCGAGGGTTTTACATGGAACTTTAGTGAGACAAGTGAGTTAAGTCAGTACCTGACTTATGAAGGTGGTAGTGACTTATCAACCTTAAAGTTTGGCGGCTTTGTGCAGTCCAAGCTTTCGACAGCGCTGTCGCTTAAAGTTGGTATTGATATTACCCAGCGCGGCGGAGACGCCCAAGATGCAGCGGAAGGTTTGGATCCTGATCTTGAAGATACCGATACAACAACTTACGCAAATGTTTCTTACAGTTTTTAAAAGCGACGCTTAAAAAACAAAAAAAGCCAGCATTACGCTGGCTTTTTTGTTGGTAATGATTGCTGATTAATGAGAGGCATCAGTAGGGGTTAAGCGAATAATCGAGCCGTTATCATCATGTTCGATAAGTATATAGACTAGTCCGTCAGCACCCATGGCTACATCACGGATACGACCAAGGTCGGTCACCAGTTTTTCCTGCTCGACCAGTTGTCGCGCTTCAAAACGTAACCGGTAAAGGGTTTGTGCTTTCAAACTGCCTAGCAGCATATCGTCTTTCCAGCCGGTAAACACATTTCCATGGTGAAAGCTAAAGTTTGAAAGTGCTGGTGCTGGAGTGAAATCGACAACCGGCAGCACGGTATCTTCTAGCCTAAAGTCTAAACCCAGGTCATTACCGAGAGTTACCGGCGTCGCGTCGTAGTCAAGCCCGTTGGTATACAGCGGCCAGCCGTAATTGCCACCTTTGGCTATTAGATTAACCTCGTCACCGCCGCGAGGCCCCATCTCTGCTCCCCATATATCTCCTGTTAGCGGGTGCGCCTCAAGGCCCTGAATGGTTCGATGGCCATAGCTCCATACGGTGTGAGCGGTAGAGTTTGGGGAGTCTTTGTCCTGTAGGAATGGATTGTCTGAAGGGATATCGCCATTATCCTTAACTCGATGGACTTTTCCATAGGGCGTATCCAGCTTATGTAAGTCGGAATAAACGCTTTTGCCACCGATAGAAATATATAAATGGTTGCTGTTGTCAAAGGTGAGCCTGCCAGCGGCTACACCATCCGGTACAACCGTATAGTGCTCATGATCAACCGACCAAACTACCTCGTTATCCACCCATTTATTGTCACGAATTTTTCCCCGTATCACCTTTACCATTGATTGCGGCACCAGTGACTGGCAGTCGAGCTGACAGCGCTCGGCAAAAGAGAGATATACCCAGCCGTTCTGCTTAAAATCGGGATGCAATACAACTTCTAGCATGCTTCCGATAGTGATGTAGCTGCCTTGAACGTTTGCCAGCTGTTTCCAAACTTGCGGCGTATTTTCAATAGGTGCGCTTTGGATGCCTTGCGTGTCCACAATCGAAAGCCCTCGAACTTTCTCAGTCACGAGCAAGCGCCCATCGGGCAACGCTGCTAGCGAATAAGGCCGGCTTTTAAGTGTGCTAAATAGTTCGGTATTAAATTGATGATGCAGGGTAGTGATCTTTTGAGGTACGAAGCTATTTGCATAAGAGCTGCGGGTGGTAGGAAAGTCCTGACGGTGCTCGCTAATATAAAGCGCAATCGCCTTTGCCAAAACATTGTCAATTACATCGTTTGATGCGTCACCAGCAGAGGTGACAAATTGTTCTTCCTGATGCGCAGGCACGCCATGCAAAATGCTTTTAGTTAGCGACTCTACATCGTCGCCATAAGTCAGATGGCGCTCGACAAGAGCGGGGCCTGATTGAGTACCCTGTAATTGATCGCCGTGACAGCTCGCACAATATTGATTAAATGCGACTCGAGAGGGCTCGCGTTCGTCCGCTGTGATAATTAGCCAATAAATAAACCCGACGCCGAGCAATATGAGCGTACCAAAAACCAGTAGAAAAATTAGAATACGTTTTCTTCGAATAGAGTTTGGCATTACACGTTTTTTCCGAGGCGTAAGCGTAACGATACTTGATTGGCAGTATTAAAACAAAACGCTTAAAATTATTTAGCAATGTATTGTACGGTATTTATTTAGGCGTAGTCGAAAGTATGGGTGCAGATACGGAAAGAATGATTCTCGACATCATGCAGGCGTCAGGTATTGCATGTGTTGAGATGATCCAGTCGCTCTGGAACGACTACGGCAGCATTAAGCGATATACGCTGGAAGGGAATGCAGCTGTTGCGACTAGCGTAATAGTGAAACATGTCTGTCTTCCCAGTGAAGAGCAACGCGATGAGCGCGATCATCCACGTGGATGGAATAGTGATATTTCTCACGAGCGCAAAGTTCGCTCGTATCAGGTGGAAACAAATTGGTATCGGGATTTCTCGGCATCTTGTAGCGTAGATTCGCGTGTCGCGCGTTGCTATGGTAGTTATCATCAACGCGATGAATACATTATTGTTTTGGAGGATCTTGACGCGGCTGGATACGCCGCTCGAAAACAGGTTGCGAGTCTCGAAGATGCCAAAGCCTGTTTGCGCTGGCTGGCCTGTTTTCACGCACAATTTATGCAGGTATCACCAGATGGCTTATGGGAAGTGGGTACCTATTGGCATTTGGAAACGCGCCCAGACGAGCTGGCAGCGTTGAAAGATACTGCGCTGAAGGCGTCCGCATCTCAAATCGACCAAATACTCTCTTCCTGTGAATACCTTACTCTCGTCCACGGTGACGCTAAGCTAGCAAATTTTTGTTTTGGTGATGATAGTCGAGTCGCGGCAGTCGACTTTCAATACGTTGGTGGCGGCTGTGGGATGAAAGACGTTGCCTACTTCATTGGAAGCTGTTTTGATGAAAGCGCTTGTGAAGAATATGAAGAGCGACTTCTAACGTATTATTTTAGAGAGCTTTCCCGGGCGCTAACGATATTTCACCCTGATATAAATACTCAGAGTATAGAAAATGAGTGGCGAGACTTATTTTCTTACGCGTGGGCGGACTTCCACCGTTTTATTAAAGGCTGGAGTCCGGGCCACTGGAAGGTAAACGACTACAGTGAGCGGCTGACACAGCAAGTTTTGAAAAAAATTGCAGCACAATAAATGACTGGATAGTACTAATTGGTAGCGATGCGCCTGAAAAACAGCGATTTACAACTGTTACACGAATTAGCCTGCAACACCGCGATGAAAGCAGGAGATATTATCTCAGCTGCACGCACCAGGCCCATTGAGGTTTTGTATAAGCAGGCTGGCGATACATTGGCATCTCAGGTTGTGACAGCTATCGATCGGGAATGCGACAAGTTAATACGCGAATGCCTTTTGCCTTCGTGTGAGACTTATGATTTTGCGCTGCTTAGCGAAGAAGAGGACGATGACCAACAGCGTTTATACAAAGAGTATTTCTGGTGTGTAGATCCGCTTGATGGCACGTTGGCTTTTACCCAGGGCAAGCCGGGTTATGCGGTCTCAATCGCGCTTGTGGCTCGCGACGCTACACCTCTTATAGGTGTAGTTTATGACCCTGTTACTCAAACAGTATCTTCGGCCGTAAAAGGCCTGGGTGCATTTCGTAACGGGGGGTCCTGGGAGCTATCAGCACCCGATTCAACGCAGTTAACGATACCAGTGGATGACGGGTTACATAAGCGTGATGATTTTTCCGCCATACTTGATGCGTTAGAGCAATGGGTAGAATCGAGTGAATTGATCCGGCTTACACAAGTGCGCCACGCAGGGGCGGTAATGAGCGCAATCTGGGTGGCCGAAAATCCGCACGGTTGTTACTTTAAATTACCGAAACCAAATACAGGTGGTGGAAGTATCTGGGATTTTGCAGCTACCTCATGTATTTATCAGGAGTTAGGCTTGCACGTTAGTGATTTTAAAGGAAGATCACTGGCGTTGAATCGAAAAGAGTCAACCTATATGAACCTTTCGGGCGTGATCCTTACCAGTAATCCTGCTCTTGTCCCGGTGATTCAAAACCTGGAAAACTAGTCCTTGCTCATAGTTGCTAAGCAAATAAGTTGAAACAACTAGCCTGATAAAAAGCCTAGCAGTGCGGTATTGATGTCTTCGGGCTTGTAGAGCATAGGAAAATGACCGCTATTCTCAATAATATCAACACGCGCATCAGGCTTACGCTGCCTGATCTTATCTATCCATTCCGAGCTCTCGCCAGCGCTTAAACTATCGCGCCCGCCTTCGGCGTTAGGTTTTGTGCTTTGAATAACCTGACAATTTATGTCGTGCCTGCCTAAAGCTGCAAGTTGTTTGTCGCACTGCAATGCATCCCAACGAAGTAAATTGATCGCTAGTGGCTTTGCGATTGGTGAAGGCATTGCCAATGCTCGTTGGATAATAGCTTCTCGATGGTTAGCATTTTCAGAAGCGGTAAACATGTGCTCGAACATCGTCTTAATTTGCGCGCTAAATTGTTCACTTGCTTCGGCTGATCGACTAACTTCTTCGATAATGGGAAGAGTTTCTGCAGTAGCACTTTGTGAACCGTCGATAAGAACTAGATTAGCTAGCAATTCTGGATTGTTGGCCGCAAAGTCGATACCTATTCGACAGCCCATGCTGTGGCCAATAAAGGCATGCAGTTTCTTATCGAGCGAACGTATAAAGTCTGCTATGTCATTGGCATAGCCTTCGATCGTCGGCTCCTTGTTAGTGCCATTTGGCGGCGCTGATTTTCCATGTCCTAACAGGTCCACTGCGATCACATCAAAATGTTGTGCGAGTGATACTATTTGTTGTGACCAGTCGCTATGATCACATGTATAGCCGTGCACAAGTAAAATCGTAGGTGCTTGCGTTGGCCCGGTTCGCGTGTAGTGCATGCTGGTGAGTTCCTCGCTCTGTTGTTTCAAAATCTTATTTATTTTTGCTCAATGGTTTTACGTTAACGATTGCAAAATCAATTATCGCCTTCGCAGTGGTGATGCCCTGCATTTCATGAATCATTCTGCCATGTTTTCCAGAATGATGCCCTCGTCCGTTAAGTTTTAGAATGGCTTGTTCTTCGTGGTTAAGATCTATGCTAGCGCTATAAATTAATGAAGGTTGGCCTGATGAGCCAGACCCGCTGTAAATAAGGTCGTCGGGAAAGCGGTCTCTTGAGTAGTAGCTATTAAAGTCATAGCTTCGATTCACTTCTACAAAAAGTTTAACCTTATCGTGTTTTGCTGTGCTTTCCGTTTTGGTAAGCGTGGGGTGAAGGTCGAGTAGCTGATCGCCTAACGGCGTTGCGGCAGTTAATCCGTCAAACTCGTTAGAGCCTGCTTCGGGAACGCGCAGGCCATCACTTGAAACTACCCCACTGCGATAGCCCCAAACCGGAAGTGCCTCGGGCCGCCTGATAACATCGTTAGAAAATAAATCTGCGTTGATAAAGCTTGAGTTGGCTATCTTGCTAGTGATATAGAGTGTTTCAAGATATTCGCCCTCAGGCGTTTCAAGCCAAACAGCCATCTGTGGTACTGAGCGGTAGCTTATTCCGAGGGGGCCAGGCTGTTGTTCGGATTGGTAATGTGCGCCTGCTTTAATAAACAGCGATAGTTCAGCGCTTGTTTCTCCCAGGTGGTCGGCAATTGTAATATGCGTATACTCGCCTTCGCGTTGCAAGCTGGATTTTCTGAGTTTTTCGCCAAATTGAATAAGCGAGACCACAGGTTTTTTATCGGCAATCAGGCCATAGGAAATTGGCAGCAGGCCTATTAAGGTGATCAATAGTACACGGCGTCCTAACGGCTGCGATATGTGCCGTTTGTATGCGGTCCAGTTGTTTCGTAAATGAAAGATAAATCCGCTAATTACTAATACAGCGGACCATACGTGTAATGATGACTGAAAATAGCTGTATGGAGTAATGTAAAGAAGTAGCCCTGTCACAAGCAGGGTGATAAAGCCGGTCGAAAGTGCGACTGTGGTTAAAATTCTAAAGTTCATTTCGAGTGTGCTCTTATTAATATGGTGAAATTTCTTTTTGTTCAGTCGCCGAAAGTGGCATCAATCATTGTCCGCATCGCTGTTATTAACTGTTTCCAGCCCTGATCCTGATCAATGGGAACGCCCACAAAACGTTTGATTTTTCTGGCTCTAACAGCCAGGTAATTGATTGCCGCCGAAAACAGCGCGAACGTTGCTTGAAGGTCTCCTTTGGTTCCGGTGTGTTGTTCAAATAGGCAGGAGAGCTGCTGCCCAACTTCTTCACGAATGCTTTCAAAAGGAATGGTGAGTTCATTCCGCTCGACTGTTTCCCAGGCAAGGATCTCCAGCGTGAGTGGGCGACGCCTAATCGCCCGAACATAAAGCTCACACATGTCGCCAAGGGCAGCACAGAGTTCAGCCTGCGTCTTCGGTTTTTGTGGGTCAATGTCGCCTAATAGCTCATCGATCCCTGGCCAAAAATCTGCAGATTTTGCAAAAGCACTGACCAGATTGGGTAGGCCATCAAAGTACCTATAAATCAATACCTTATCGACGCCTGCAGCCTTGGCGACAGCATTGACACCAAGCTTCTGGAAGCCGTGTTCGGCCAAAACTGCACCAACTGCTTCAATAAGTTTTTGCTTGGTTGTGGTGGTATCTCTCATGGCTATCGATGTATGTCACTCTGTGGTGACAATATAAGTCACTATTTGGTGACATGCAAGTGGTTTTTCGCCATTGTCTCTTTTAGCGGGCTTTATTTTTGATAAGCCTGGAGAGCGGTGTGTAAAAAGATTTGGAAATATGAATTCTAACGCTTTTTATAAGTGTTAATTTGGGTGAATAAATTGCAATGTGGATGCCTGCTACCACTATGATAGGATGAGGAAAATAATGGTTGATGAGGTAGTTATGCGTTCTGGTATTCGCAGATTGTTCATGGCGTTGTACCCCATGTGTTTTCTATTTTATTCTGGTTGGGCGCATAGCGATCCAGTCGAGCACCTTTCTCGCGCAATCCAGTTCGATACCGTTAGTTATCAAAGCAAGCAAGATATCGATTATCCCGTGTTCGATGGCTTTATTGAATTTCTTAAAGACATCTATCCCAATACTTTCGCCTCATTGCGTGTTGAACGAATAGCGGACTATAGCCTGGTTCTAATATGGCAAGGTACGGATAAAATAGCGCTGCCCGTCTTGTTTGACTCACATTACGATGTCGTACCAATTGAGCCGAATACCGAAGTTGACTGGCAGCATAAGCCGTTTTCTGGCGAAGTGGCTGAAGGGTATATCTGGGGGCGAGGTGCGCTGGATGATAAAGCTTCGGTTATTGCAACATTAGAAGCGCTAGAGAGTTTGGTGAAGGAAGGTTATCGGCCAACGAGAACCATGGTTTTTTCGTTTGCACACGATGAAGAAATTGGTGGCAGAGAGGGCGCTGCAAACATTGCCCGTTTTTTTAAAAGCCAGGGCATGCATTTTGAGTACATGATTGCTGAAGGCGGTTATTTGCTTGAAGGCTTTCCGATGGTTAAGAATAAAACTGTTGCGATGATTAATCTCGCCGAAAAAAACTACGTAACCTTAAGCCTGGTTGTGCGAGGCGAGGGTGGTCATTCATCAATGCCGCCGAAGCAGAATAGTATTGTGAGCCTGGCGAATGCCGTTGCCAAAGTGCATCAAAACCCTATACCGCCAACCCTGGTAAGTCCGGTATCCAATATGTTTGAGGTCATTGGTAGCGAAGTTGGTGGATTCTCAGGCTGGGTGATGAGCAATCAATGGTTAACCGCGCCGTTGTTAATCCGTCAGCTTCAGGAAAACCCTGCGATGCGCGCGATGACTCAGTCAACAACCGCAGTGACCATGTTTAATGGGGGTGTTAAGGAAAACGTTGTGCCGCAAATTGCGACGGCAAAAATAAATTTCCGCTTGTTGCCTGGCTATACACCCGAAGAACTTCTCTCCCATGTCGAATCAGTAATCGATGATCCAGGTATTTTCGTCACTGTCGACACATGGTCTAAGCCGCCACCCGTTGCCGACGTTAACGGTAAAGGCTACAAGGTAATCGAAGCCGCAGTAGAAAAGTCGTTGAACCGCGTGTTAACAGTGCCGGGATTGCTAGTAGCAACCACCGATACACCTCATTATGCGGATGTCAGCGATAATATTTATCGCTTTCATTCGTTCGCGATGCATCTAACAATGGCATCGAGTATTCATGGTACTAATGAGCGCATCGGTGTAGACAGCTTGCGCTCGGCAGTTGAGCTTTCTCGCGAGTTGATTACTCTTGCATCGCGGCCCTAAAGACGGCGTTTTGTGGCGCAGATAGTAAATTTGCTACGACGCGGTATGGTAGAGTTGTTAATGTTCGAGGGCGCTGATGTGCCGATAAAATGACAATTTGATAAATAACAAAATGCAAGAGCGACGCTACCAACATCTTATTGTCGGCGCAGGCTTTGGAGGCCTGTGCCTGGCTGCGCAGTTAAAAAAGCGTGGGATAGACGACTTTATTATTCTTGAAAAGTCGAATCGCGTCGGAGGAACCTGGCGTGACAATATTTATCCTGGTGCTGAGTGTGACGTGCCTTCTGCGCTATATAGTTATTCATTCTGGCCAAACCAAAACTGGAAACACAAGTGGTCGGATCAAAAGCAGATTATCGAATACATTAATGCATTTACTGATGCGCACGAGTTACGAAATCACATAGAGTATGGCCACGAAATACAGCGAGCGATCTACGATGAAGCTGCACATGGCTGGACGGTTGATAGCGACAAGCAATCGTTTAAAACACGTTTTATAACCTTCGCAGTTGGTCAATTGCATCATCCCCGTTTGCCGGATATTTCAGGCAAGGAAAGTTTTTCTGGGCAGAGTTTTCATTCTGCGTGTTGGCCGGAAGATTTTGATGGTATCGGTAAGTCGGTGGCAGTGATTGGGAACGCCGCGAGCGCGGTGCAGCTAATACCGGAAATTGCCCGGACGGCGAAGCATCTTACGGTTTATCAGCGTTCGCCAAACTGGTGTTTGCCGAAACCTAATAGAGAATACACCAGGTTCGAGCATTGGCTAGGCGATCGTGTGCCTTCACTTACGCGTATCTACCGATTTAATCTATGGGCGCAGGGTGAATACGGCCTTTACAACATGATTAGATCAAGATGGTTGATGAATCGTTTGGGTGAATGGGCTTGTAAGCGCCAGCTTAATAAATTGGTAGATGACCCTGAGCTTAGAAAAAAACTTGTACCTGACTACCCAATTGGCGCTAAGCGAATACTCTTTGCAACAGACTATTTCAGTGCTCTCAATCAAAGTAATGTCGAGCTCGTGACCGATAGAATAGAAGCGATTGAGGGCGACGGTATTCGCATAAGCAATCCTGAGGCTGGTGCAGAAGGCGGTTTTAGGAAGCACGATGTTATTGTTTATGCTACGGGCTTCCATACCAATCCGTTTTTGCGTCATATCAAAGTTCAAGGTGTTAATGGATCGACAATCGAAGAGCACTGGAAAGATGGCGCATTCGCCTACCTGGGCGTACAGACAGCGGGTTTCCCTAACATGTTTATGCTGTATGGGCCGAACACTAACACGGGACATACGTCGATTATTTTTAAGCTGGAGGCACAGTGCCAGCTAATTCTTGAGTTGTTGGATCGTGCCAGAAATGTAGGTGAAAACGCGACGATAGCTATATCAGCATCTGCGGAAGAAAAGTTTAACCACGAAATGCAGGTGCGCCTGGCAAAAACGGCCTGGGAAAAAGTTGAAAATAGTTGGTACAAGGATGGCAAGCGTGTAACTAACAACTGGCCGGGTACCGCGCGGGAGTATTGGCGACGCACTAAAAATCCAGTATTGGATGATTTTGTTTTTTCACAATAATTTGGTAGCACGTCTATTTAAGTGTTAGCAAATGGATTTGATGCCAGTCGGTTGTCCAGACAGTTGCGCATTAGAAAAAGAAAAAGTGATGTGTTTTCGATAGCAATTAACTTGGGTGTTGTCTATGTCTAGCCAGGAAAATCTAAATCGTGTTGCTATTGTTGGCGCTGGACCTGCGGGTTTATCTGTTGCGAGAGCGCTGAAAGTAGTTGGTATTCCATTTACCATATACGAGAAACACTCCGATGTTGGTGGTATTTGGGACAAAGACAACCAGGGCTCGCCGGTTTATCGATCAGCGCATTTTATTTCGTCAAAAACCATGTCTGGCCACATCGGCCACCCAATGCCACAGCACTATCCGGACTACCCTTCCAACCAGCAGGTGCTCGCCTATATTAAAAGCTTTGCGACCAGTGAAGAGCTCCTTCCGGCGATTCGTTTTAATACGGTGGTCGAAGAGGCAAAGCGAGAGCGTGATTATTGGCTTGTTACTTCAAAAACGTTAGGTGCTAGCGGTGAAAATGAACCGAAGCATGAGCGATACCGTTGGCTGGTTTGCGCGAGTGGTACTAACTGGTTTCCCAATCGTCCAGCGATTAAAGGTGAGGAATCATTTGCTGGTGAGATTATTCATTCGGTTGAATATAACGATAGTGATATTTTGCGCGACAAGCGTGTTCTGATTGTAGGTGCTGGTAACTCGGGAGTCGATATTGCCTGCGATGCGGCATACGCGTCAAAAAAAGCGCTTATTAGTTTACGCCGCGGATATCATTTTATTCCTAAAAATATTTTTGGTATTCCCTCCGATGTTTTTGGCGCGCAATCAAAATGGATGCCGTTTTGGTTACGTCAAAGAATATTTGGTGTTTTGCTCAGGTTGCTCAATGGGGATTTGTCACGCCTGGGATTGCCCAGGCCAGATCACCGCGTTTTCGAAAGTCATCCTATTTTAAATACCCAGGTATTGCATTACCTGCAGCATGGCGATTTAAGCGTTAGGCCCGATATCGATTATGCCGAAGGTGATAAGGTTTATTTTAACGACGGAAGCTGTGAGGAGGTCGATCTGATTATCCTGGCGACAGGTTATCGCTGGCACATTCCATATCTTAATTGTCCTTCGCTTGACTGGGTAAACGACCGGCCTCGCACCAGCCGTAAGATGTTTATCCCTTCAGAGCCTACGCTGTTTTTAAACGGCTATATAGAGCTCGCGGGCGGAGCATATAAACTATTTGACGAAATGGCCATGTTGTTGGCGATGTCGATATCGAAGCAGGCGCAGGGCGGTAGCGATTTGTTGGCGTTAAATCGCTACCTTGAAAAGGACGAGCCGAATTTGGGTGGCAATACCAGTTACGTAAACAGTGCTCGGCATACTAATTACACCGATGTTGATAAATTCAATAAGATGATGCGTGATATGAGAAAAACGTTAGGATGGGCTACGCCGGAAGTATTTTACTCAAAATAAAATTATTAGGGTTTATCCGGGAAAGCATTTGCGATGAAAACAAAGCTAGCATTTGTAAGTGGAGCAGCGGGAGGGATAGGCCAGGCTGTAGCAAAATATTTCGCCGCAGAGGGTTACGAGCTTTGGCTAACGGATGTAAATCAGGACGGGGTATTAGCGCTCGGCGATGAACTTGGCGCGATCAAGGTCAGTGTGGTTGATCTTTCCACGAGTGATGCTCTAGAGAAATTGTGCGAGGAAATAGAGGGGTTTGACGAGTCTTTGGATCTGGCCTTTGTTAACGCTGGCGTAATAAAGCCTGGAGAGGTAATAGCGTTAACGCGAAACGATATTGATTTTCAGCTGGATATTAATCTAAAGGCCGCTGCACACTTAAATCATGCGATTGCAAGAAAAATGGTTTCTCAACGGTACGGACATATCATTAATACGCTCTCAGCCGCGGCGATGATTGCTTTGCCAGAAAATGCCGCCTATTCCGCTAGTAAGTTTGGTTTGCGAGGCTTTGTGCTTTCGTTAGCGCAGGAGTTGTCAGCAGCGGGAGTTGCGGTGTCAGGTATTTATCCAAACGCTATTGATACGCCAATGCTGCGTTATGAGGCTAAGAACAATGGCAGCGCACTTAATTTTCTAAGCGAGCCATCCAGTACCGAGGAGATAGTCTGGGTGGTTAAGAAGGCGGTTAAACAACGGAAATTGGAGTATTTTGTGCCCGCATCCGACTCATGGGTGAATAAGCTTGTGACCAGTTTTCCCGGCCTATTGCCCAGGTTTTATAACTACTTGCTTGCTAAAGGGGAGCGAGGCAGGGAGAAGTTTATTCGCGATAAGGGCCTTTAAGATTACGCGCCGGCTTTACAGTGATAAGAATATAAATAATAGGCGTAAGCACCACGGCAGACAAAAACATGGGCAAAAGATGGTGTGTTAAGGCGTGATGAGCGTCGTGCATACAATACGATTGCATTAAAAATGCTGGAACGGTTGACGCTACCAAAGCCGCGATAAAAGCGGTTAATACCGGTTTTAGTGGCCAGCGCCGTCGCAGCAAAAAGCTTATCAGTACAGCGATTGAAGAAGAATAAAAAACTGCCTCCAGGTAGCACTGTTCACGTTTGCCATCCATTGATACCGGGAGTACCGGCTGTATAAAGCCGCTCATTATTATTAAGAGCCAGATTAGGTAAAGCGGTATTGCGAATAGTAGCGGGGTAATTTTTTCGCCAGGCGTTACACTACGGTAAGCCGCAAAAACAAGTAATAAAATTGAGATTAGCCCGCTGGCGAACTCCAAAGGAAATAAACTGGCTGAGCTAAGTTGCGAAATTAACTGCGGTCGAAAGGGTTGCCTGGTATACATGAACAGTGCGCTAAGCCCGATTACGGCAAGTGCGAATAACAAGCCGCTAATGTAAATGGGTTTGACTGCCGACACCTTGTGGTTGTTCGCGTCACCCGCAAGTTTACTAATTAGTTCTTTACGCGATTGATTCATGATAGATAAGAACTCTTTCGTATATTGCTAATCCAGGCTTAGTGCCAAAAGACGGCTGGTTTTAGCAATCGCTCGTTTAACTCGTTGTTTGATAGCGGCTGGCGTGGTCTCCAGTTTTGCCGCAGTATCTTCTATGCTGAATCCCATAAATTTAGTGTACACCAATGCTTCACGATTGGGTTTGTCCAGAAGCGCGAGCAGTTCTGCCCCTGAAAGATAATCATCCATATCGAACTCAGTGGTACGGGCAATATTATCGGCTTCAAGTTCGGCGTCTGTGTGATGATGCCTTTTTTGCGACCTGAAGAAATCGATTGTTTTGTGCTTAACCAGCGCATTCATCCAGGGTTGAAAGGGGCGGCCAGGGTTGTAGGTGTGGCGTGCCTGGTGGATGGCCAGTAAGGACTCTTGCACACAGTCTTCAAGGAAGGGAAATCGACCAAACTTTTGTAATAGCGATCGCTCGATGACGGGGGCTAGCTCAGTGAGCAGCTCTTCATACGCTTTTTCGTTGCCGGATTGTGCCAGGCACATCAGCTTTGCCCAACGCTGGTTGTTATTTTCTGCCGCCATATGAAAAGTAAAAGCCCGGCCGCGAGAAGCAGCCGAGCTGAGGTTGTTAAGCACCGCGAGCACGTTTGCTTCTCCGTTAACGGTTTTTCGGTCAACAAAGATGGCAAGCGCTTGCGTATGTTTTACTGGATGCGTTTGACAACCACTTTTGCCACAGGGTTCCGCCAATCGTATTCCAGTGGGCCAATTAGCCCTTCGACATCGCCAAGGTTATGGATGCCGTTGCTGATATGGACAAAGCCTTCGTCCGTTACATCGGGCTCGGAAATAGCGGCGCCAAAGCACGGAGGCCCTGGGATATTTGCGCAAAGCTGGTCGTTAAATTCCGACCCTGCGTCATATGCCTGTAGGTAAAAGGTTCGGCTGCCACGGCGTGGCAATCGTTCGCTGTTAGCAGCAACAAAGGTGTCGTTGGTAGGAATTAGCATTGCCGCAATGCTTAAGCGATTGGTGTTTGGCAGCGCTTCAACCGTTACCGTGATGGATTCTCCAGGGCCAAGTAGAGCGCCGTTGGTTTGCGCCTCGGTAACGCGATGGCCCTGCGCTAACAGTGTTTCCGTGATTGGAGCGGTAGAGCCGGATTCTGCGAGCGTAGCAATTTCCTCACTGGCGGGTTCGCCTACTTCAAAGAGTGAAACCGAGCGGCTATGGGTGGTAAAGAGCTGCGGTGTAAAGCGTTGGCCCTTCGTTATGTTGGTGAGCGTTACTTCGTATGCGCGTTTATAATACCTGAAATTATCTGCCGAAGCGGGACTGATTCCTGCAAACAACAAAGCGCTGCATGCGAGCAAGATGTTGAGTTTTTTAAACATTGTTTTGTTCTCCGTGGTTCTCTGTACAAGAAGATAGTGGGTCCATTGCTAATATTCGTAACGCATGCAGAAAAAGTGACAGCGAAATAAAAAGATTTTCAAATTGACTACTGCTTCCTGGAAGATTTATGGAACTATCTTGTCTTCGGCGCTAGAATCGCGCGACAAGTGTCATTGCCTGGGTGTATGGCTTAGGTGAGTTAGGGATGCATTTTTTGAAGGCAGCTATGGGTAAACTACCGCTAGTTTTGTTAATTATCTATTTTGGTTGTAGCGCGCTTGCCGCTGCCGAGAAAAAACCACTGTGGGAGATAGGGCTGGGTGCAGGCGGGATCAATCAAGCTTATTACACCGGTACTAACCAGGAGCGAGCGATTGGCTTTCCAGTTATTATGCCTGTGTATCGTGGTGAGTTATTCAAGTCGGATGACGATGGTCTTCGGGCGGAAGTTATTAAAGATCCGCGCTATAAGCTGGATTTAAGTCTCGATTTTAATTTCTCTATCGATAGCGATGATATCGAGCTTCGCCAGGGCATGGAAGATATCGGTTCGCTTTTGCAAATTGGCCCTTCCCTGGAGGTTAACTTAAAGAAAACTGATCGCGAGCAATTGACGCTTAACTTCCCTGTTAGATATGTAACCGAGATACAGGAAAACAGCTTATCAAGCGCAGGATTTACCTTCAGCCCAGCCATTAGCTACTATCGTTTTGTGAGTTATAAAAATATACCGTGGCGCATGGGGATGATTGGCTCAATTCAGTTTGGTTCGGCCGACTATCACGACGTTTACTACGGTGTTGACCAGCAGTTTGCAACTCCGCAAAGGCCGCGCTACCAGTCAGACGATGGCTACGCTGGCTATCGATTAACTGCCTCGGCGGTGTCCAAAAACAACTCGCGGCTGATTGTTTTATTTGCTCGCTACGAAAATATTGGCGATGCAGTATTTTCAGACTCTCCCCTGGTCGAGACGAATAACGGTTTTTCGGTCGGACTGCTTTATAGTCGATATTTGTTTAAATCCAAAAAGCTGGTCGATTAACTCCTCAGCGCGTTCATCTTGCGAACCATTTACTTAACAACATTAACTTAAAAACGCTGTGCGCGATAACTCGTCGGTGCGGTGTTTTTCCAGCGTTTAAATGTTCGCCCAAAATTTGTGTCGTCGCTAAAACCTAGTAGTCGGCTAATTGTTGAAACGCTTACCTCCGAATGCCTTAGGTACCAGCAAGCCATGTCACTTCTCGTTTGGTCAAGAATTTGACTGTAGCTGGTATTTTCATTCTTAAGCTTACGGTTTAAGGAGCGCGGCGAAACTGCAAGGCTTTCAGCTACTTCTCCTAGCGAAAGCCAGCGAATATTTCCTTCGCTTACTTGCGTATAGTCCGTATGCGTAATGAGGCTTCTAACGCGCTCCGTAAATCTGCCACGCAATATATTAAGCTCCTCTTCACAGCCTCTGCTAGCAAGATGATATTGCCGGGCGTCTGCAAAAATATTTTCGCTATGCAGGAATTCGACCGGTATTCTCAGGCTCACTTTGCCTTTGGTTAAAACTTTTTTTACGCGAATACTCTTTGCATTTTGAAAAGAAAGCGCCTGCGCAATATTTTCCCAGGGCACAGATAGCTCCATCTCTGGCACCAGCTCATCGCCACAAAGAAAAGCCGCTATATGCACCAGGTTAACTAACGAAGTAGTGGTGCTGGTCTCCTGATGCTCTCGTAAGTCAAAGCGCGGGGTCATCGTGAATACGCCGTACTTATCGCTTACGCGCCAGTCGTAGGTAAACACGTTGTTGCGAGTTGGTTTATAGGTTGCGATCACCGTCATGGCCTGGTCAAGATTAGCGCTTGCTACCGCCGCCTGGCCAAACAACCCGTGTGCGGCAAGCGAAGTGTTCAGGCCAAAATCGACGGCAGTTTCGGCCGTACTGCCTACTTCAAAATGCTGAAGAATATTGTGTATCTCCAGATAGCTATAAAGTCCCGTGCGGCTATCAAAGTGTTTTGAAATCTGCGCGATGGAATACCCTCTAAAGCGCAACATTAGCTTCAAATAAGAAGGGTGAAGTGTCGGCTCTAGCCATCCGGGAGGAACCTGGATATCGATATTTGTTTGCATCGGGCAACAAAGGATCGGTTTGTTGTGTTTTTGGCAATATATGACGAATAGCTGTCGTTAGCAACAGTTATCGCCGCCCATCCCAGGCGCTATCTTAGCGGCTTCCAAAATGCAGGAGATTAGTTATGCCCATAATAAAAGTCGTTGAATTTGATGGTACCGAGCACAGTGTAGAGCTAGACGAAGGCGAAAGCCTGATGCAGGGAGTCGTGGACAATGCTATTCCCGGAATTGATGGTGACTGTGGTGGCTCTTGTGCCTGCGGTACCTGTCATGTCTATGTTGGGGATGAGTGGGTCAATGCGCTTCCTACCCCCGATGTGATGGAGGAGGGGCTGCTGTCGACACGCCCCGATGGACAGGCTGGTTCGCGATTAGCGTGCCAAATTACGGTAACGCCTGATTTAGATGGTATGACCGTTTCGCTTCCCGAAATGCAAATGTAGAGGGAGGCAATCATGATAGCGACTAACACAAACAATAAGTGGTCAATGGTTGGCAAGGATTGTTCAACCTTGCCTCTCGATAAAATCAATATGAGTGACGGCGAGTTGTTTCTGCGCAATGAGCATCATCAATGGTTCAAGCGTCTGCGAAAAGAGGCGCCAGTTCATTACTGCAGCGAAAGTCCATTTGGCGCTTTTTGGTCTATCACAAAAATGCAAGACGTGATGGCGGTCGACAGGGACTTTAAAACATTCAGTGCATCGCCGTGGGGGATAATCGGCGAGCCACCAGAAGGCACCACTGAGCCAGCATTTATTTTTATGGACCCGCCCGAGCACGAACCTTTGCGCATGTCGGTGCAACCCGTTGTGGCGCCAAAAAACCTGAAGGAACTCGAGCTCCTCATTCGAGAGCGAGTAATTTCAATTCTTGATGCACTGCCCATCGGTGAGACATTTAACTGGGTAGATAAGGTGTCGATTGACCTTACCAGCCAGATGTTAGCAACGCTATTAGGATATCCCATTGAACGACGCGCTGAGCTTATCGAAATCTCCGAACTTTCTAGTGGTTCAATTGGTGTTGAAGAGAGTGAAGAGCACAAGGCTCATCGCCTACAGCTAACGGAAAAAACCTATACAACCTTTAAAGCCATTTGGGAGCAACGCCTAAAGGAACCGCCCGCTTACGATCTTATCTCCCTGTTGCAACAGTCCGATGCAACCAAAGATATGATTGATAACCCGGCGAGTTTCTTAACTAATCTGGGTTTGCTTATCGTTGGTGGTAACGATACCACAAGAAACTCAATTACTGGTGGGGTACTGGCGTTAAATGAAAACCCTGACGAATACGAAAAGCTACGTAAGAACGTCTGTTTAATTCCAGGTATGGTGTCAGAAATTATTCGCTGGCAAACGCCTATTATGCATCACCGTCGAACAGCAACAAAAGACGTTGAGTTTGGCGGAAAGACTATTCGCAAAGGTGACCAGGTTATTATGTGGTGGGTTTCAGCTAATAGAGATGAGTCCGCGATCGAAAATGCGGACCAGTTTATTATCGACCGCAAAAACCCTCGTTTTCATGCTTCGTTTGGTTTTGGTGTCCATCGTTGTATGGGTAACCGCCTGGCAGAATTGCAACTTAGAATTCTGTGGGAAGAGATCATGAAACGCTTCAAAACTGTAGAGGTTGTAGGTGAGCCCGTTCGTATGGCTAACAATCACTTTAATGGGTATTCCGAGCTGCCGGTAGTACTTAGGCCGCTGTAGTTTAGTAGGGGATGCAGGAAGAAAAAAGGATTGCTCCTGCTAAATGGTGGCCAGCGGCTTGCTTGCTAATTTGTAAGTCGCTGGCGCTACACCATAAATACTATTGACCGTTCAGGTTTATATTTTTTCGGTTGATAATTTGTGCGTAGCTGGATAAGAATAAAAAAACCTTGATGCGTGTAGACGAAAAACACGTAGAGCTTATAGAAGGATGCTAATAATGCTCTTGTAAAGCCCCTGATAAATCTGACTTGTTGGTTGAAGTACTGCAGGTATATGTGGTATTTTTTGAAAATGGTAAATGGAAAAATAAGATTAAGAGAATGATTGATACTGCGTTTTCGTTTTTCAGGATTGGCTGGTATTTGTTCTGCTATAGTAAGTGACAATTAGGAGGTTTCAATGTTTGATTTTTTTAAAAGTATCTTTGAGCCACAGGAAACTTTTAGTGGACGGGTCCCTCTTTGTGAGAAAACTTGCGAGCAGGCAGCGCAAGAGTTTAAGAGTGATTATCTAGAAGATGACAAATTTTTAAATAACTTTAGAGATCCAATCAAAGCCAGAGTCAGACAAAGAATAAGTGAGGGGTTAGATGCAGCGATCCAACCTGATGAATTTAGTGATCGTAAGTACAAAATTTATCATCTTTTTTCAGCTCTACGTGATATTTATTTCTATTTGTGGCTAGAACAAACGAATTATGGTGATCGACTTGCCGAAAAAGAATCACAACTGTTATATGTGGACGACTACGGTGATATTTGTGATGACGACTGGGAGAGAGAGCTAAAATCATTTTTGGAAAAAAGGCTGTATCTTATTGAAGCGGAGCTAGACCAGAATATTCCAGAAAAATTTAGGGCCTTTGCTGAAAAGTTGGATTCGTCGTATTGCTTAAGCTTTGGCGATTGTGAAAAAAGTGCTAGAGAAACGATGGAAGACGCACTGTTCACTTTATCGCTTATTGTTAATGCATATTCAGATATGCTCGTGGAGGGGTATTGCGAAACTGAGTTGGATAATGTTGTTGACCCTTACCAGTATGAGCAAGCTATATCAAACGAGTTAGTAAAATTTGGATGGAATAGTAGAACAACCACTGGGTCTGGCGATCAAGGTGCAGACGTTATCGCGGAGAAAAATGGTGAAAAATTGATTGTGCAGTGTAAATTGTATTCCTCCCCTGTAGGAAACAAGGCAGTGCAAGAGGTTGCCGCTGCGAAAGGTTTTTACTTTGGAAGCTATAGCGCTGTAATTTCCAATCAGGGATTCACAAAGTCGGCCAAGCAATTAGCGGAAAGTCTTGATGTGTTTTTACTGCATCATTCTCAAATTCAAAAGCTAGATGAATTACTTTTCGAAGAATAGTTTCGGATTCATTTTGACGTTTTATAACGACGTAACGAGGGTTGCTCTGCTTTGCTCACGGCGTTAAGTTACTTGGGAAAATGAGCCAGAAATACAAATCAATGGTTGAAAACCTAGTTGTTGAATGTCTAAAGATTCTTGTGGACGACGGTTTTGTCAGCTTATCGCAAGTGCACGAAAAATTTTCAGTCAAAGAAGCTACATTGAAAGACCTTGAAAACGGAATATATGCTGCTGTGGCTACGCTAGATCAATATGGCCGACCGGTAATGAAATTTAATGCTGAACTACTAGAACAAAAAGGTTTAACTAGGGATAAAATTATCCTATTAGTTGCACATGAAGCCGTTCATCTTGCCCAGCTCTGTAAAGGAGATCTGGTTTTAAAGCCGGCTAATGTTGCAATCTGGAAGGGAGATCAATTTCAGGTATTATCAGGTGATCACCCAGATTATAAAAGACAGCCGTGGGAAGCTGAGGCGTTTTCAAAACAAATTCCGCTTTCTAGAAAGTTGAATGATAGACTTAATGCTTGTTCGTAACTTAATAAGTCATTCAGGACGGATGATGAAGGTTTTTTTATAGCACAAAAATATCAAAAACAATGAGGTCTTCTGGAGATAACTAAAACAGTGACCCAATACGGGGCGTAAAAAGCTCTCGTTTATTAAATTTTATTTGGATTCTAGCTCAGCAAAAATCTGTTGTTAGAATACATTTATGTCTGAAGTTAATGTGATATCTGGCAACATTGTTGCTGAATTAGAGCCGCCCTCATCGCACAACGATATTTCTGTTATACCTCAGAGTAGTAAGAAATGCGTGCGTGTAAATGGTAAGCAAGTGACGTACATCGAGCAGGGTTCTGGTGATCCAATTGTTTTTATTCATGGAGGGTTTGGGTCTGCTCTTGTCTGGCGTAAGTTGCTTCCTTTAATGTCACATGCCGGACGCTGTATCGCAATCGACTTGCCTGGCTACGGGGATAGTGCTCCTGTCTCGCAATCAACAAACGTCGACCAATTTATCGATTTACAGCGGGAAGCATTTGGCGATATTTTAGAAGCACTGGGTGTCACGGACAACATTACGCTTTTCGTTCATGGGATCACGGGGATGTCCGTACTCGACTGGGTTTTTCGCAATTCGGATTCCATCAAAGCGGTAGCACATGCGGCCGTGTGTTTTGTGGATAATAAAAAAGAAGCGGGGCTTGGCTTCCTTTGCCGACGACGTACGCCTGGTGCTCATGAGCTTTTCCTCAATCACGGCTACCTTATTGGGAAGATCGTTAAGCGCCTGTTTGGCGGCAAGTTGCCTGAAGATGTTTTAACGGATTTTTTGCGCCCCATGTTTGGAGATAGAGAAACCCGAAGTGCTATCGCTGGATATATCTTTAACGTTCCTTCCTATGGTGAGCCGCTGCTAGAGCACGACAGAGTATTAAGCTATACCGATTGGCTTCGACATTCGCCAATACCGAAACTGCGTATTAAGAGCGCGGAAATAACAGAAGATTTACTAAAAAGCTATCAGCTTGTGGCTAACGACTTTCTAAATCAAAAAGATGTTGTCGTTGAAGGCGGTTTCTTCCTTCCCGAAGAAAACCCTGTACAGTTAGCTAACGCTTTGTTGAACTGGTTCGACGAACTTGACGCGGCGAGATAAAATTCTAATGAAGAATCAGCAGTTAGTATTGCTGCGTTTAACGCTATAGAATAGCAATTTGCGAAAAGTATTTTAGCGCTCGTATTTAAGGGTGTTATAGCTTGCAGGTAGGAGTTATTCATATGCTTCAATTTATAGTCGGCCTGGCTTTGTTCTTTGGTATGCATTCGATGTCTATAATCGCGCTGCCACTAAGAGACAAATTAGCAGAAAGAAGCGAGTTAGGATGGAAGCTGCTGTATGGCGGTGTTTCGCTCGTTGGGATTATTCTTATTTCAAAGGGTTATGCTGAGCTAAGGCAGTCGGCCACTTTATTGTATGTATCTCCCATCTGGGTGCGGCATTTAGCAGTTATTCTTTTACTGCCAACATTTATTCTTTTTCTTGCTCCGTACTTCCCTGGGCGACTGAGTAATGTTGTAAAACATCCGCAACTTGTTGCAGTAAAAATTTGGGCGGTATCGCACTTGTTGGTGAATGGCACGTTAGTCGATGTGCTTTTGTTTGGGTCGTTTTTGCTTTGGGCAGTTGCGGATCGTATATCGATGAAAAGCCGTGTGGTTCGCTCGGTGCCCAGTGCGGCTCAATCGAAGGCAAACGATGTCATTGTCGTTGTCATTGGGCTGGCAGTATATGTAGCAACTATTTTTTGGCTGCATGAGATGCTTGTAGGCGTTAATTTGCTTGGCTAGTTCACGTGCAAGCAATTTTTTTTCGAAGTATCATGGCGCGGCAGTGCAAATACTCAAGTTAAAAAGCAGGAGAACAACCCCGTGAGTCTAATTGAATCTATTGAAGCCTATACCAATTCGCAACGCGTTGTAGCGTTGGGCTTTCTAACTATTGGTGTGGCTTTACTTTCCATTGCACTTTATCTGCAATTGCGAGGCAGTGAATTGGCGCTTCATCAGGGCTTAAAGATTGGTGCTTTGATCTTTGGTTTGCTACAACTTGGTTCGGGCGTTGGTTACTACCAGTTTAACGGAAAGAATCACCAGGCGCTGCTTGACGACTTCAACGCTGACACCGCAGCATTTGTGGTAAGCGAAACGGAGCGTATGCAAAAGGTGGTAAACGATTTTCCCAGATATCAATGGGTTAACGCCGGGTTGGTTGTGGTTGGTTTGCTCGTGGTTTTGCTGGCTTCATCATGGTGGGCAGGTTTTTGTTTTGCGCTCATAATTACTTCAGCTGGCTTTTTATATGTAGAGGCAATTTCCAAGCCTTCGATTGATTCGCACTACGAGATTGTTCAGCAACAAACGTAGGCTCGCGAGCCCTTTTTCGGTTGTCATTTTAACCGCAGCTACAGGCCATAGTTATCGGTTAGGTCTTCTGGGTTTAGCGGGAAATAGCGTTGTTTTACCGCAGAATTACTAGAGAAGTCTGTAATAATGTTTTCTGATTCGTGCAGTCTTTTTAATAACGTTTGCCATATTGGAAACATGACAGCGTCGTCTTTTACTTGACGGTAAAATCGTTTAGTTAGATTTAGAAAGACATCTTGACGCTGAATGGAAAAAGTATTTAGCCCATTATTAAACATTATGGGGCCTTTGCTGGCTTGTTTGATTCTCTCGTTGTCTAATACCGGTCGCACAAATTTAACAGTTTCGCCAAGGCGCATCATATTCATAAACATTGAAATCGTCATGGCGTGCCTTGCTTGTTCTTTTTCAGCATAATCGATATAGGTATCAACAATCGATATTATCCAGCGTGTGGATAACTCAGTGCTGATAAGATCGATATTGCCTTCGACAAGCTTTCGAAAAGCTGCCCAGTTTTTTTTGGGTTCTCTATGATTGCGCAGCGCTTTTACTAACGCTATTAGGTTTGGCTCGAACGTTTCTAAGTTCATCACAAGTGATTGGTTAGGTGGCTGAGTTTTAAGGGGCTAGTTCCCACGTTCTACTGTTTAGCTCTCCACTGATCTCGAGAATCGCTTTACAGTTTTCTTCACTGAGCTGATTTTTCCACTGGTCTACAGAGCTATCATCAATCGCCCTTTTGGGATCAGTATTACCGACCGCAAGGCCGTTACCATAGAGCTCATCATGTGAGCTTTTGTGATGTTGAAGTACTTTATCTGACCACTCCAGACCTAAAAATTCGGCGGCCTTTTTAAGACTCTGCTCAGGGTTTTTGACGAGCGTTTCATACCTTATTGGAAGAACCGGCCAGCCCTTATCAAGGTAGTCTGATAGCGGCTGGGTTTTATATTGCCAAAGCAAAGCGCCGACATCGAGCGGGGTCCAGCCATGAGATTTGGCGATGGTAAGTTCGTTGCGATATTTGTTGACGAACCCCTGATTGGCAAGCTGCGCTTTTAGCCCTTGTCGCCCATAAGTATCGAGCCAGCTTGTGTTTTGGCCTACTTTTAAATTCATCATTGAGCAAATAGTATCTCTAACATCTCTAACGAGATAGATAATTGGCCTGCCGTCGTATTTCCAGGAGGTGTTTTCCTCAATGCCCGTATCCGCCAATTTGCGGTTTGCTAGCTGTTCTGTAAATCTGGGAACTTTGTAACCTGCATGCGTAGTGCCTTGCTCATAACTGAACGACTCGTTGGAGCATAGTAATTTATATCCCAAAATCTCATCATGTACTGTTGCATTTGGATGTGAGTCGAGAGCCAGTCGAACCATGGTGGTTCCGCTTCTTTGGCTACCAATTATAAAAAATTCTTGCATTAGAAAAACCTGAGATCACTATTATTTGTGCGCGGGGCTATTATAGGGTATAGCTCGTATCCGTTTTATGTAACTAGTGGATTAGGTGGGGAGCTAGTTGGATATTTGTTTTAGGATTTCCATTTGTCCAGATACGTCTGGTATTTCTTTGCCCAGTTGTCAGATTTGAAATTACCGCCGCTTTGATGTGTTACGGCAATGGGCCAGGTGCCAATGGTCAGGTTCTTTTCTCGAGCTGAACGACAAAAATCGAGATCATAAAAGTGGAAATTAAACTTGGTATCAAATAGCACCTTATTGTCGGTAAGAGTGGACTTTTTAGCGGCCATTAAAACTCCGTCGATTAGCTCGCATTGAGCGGGGCTAGTGCCAAAAAAACTTATTCGGCCGAAAGGAGAGCTTCCATGGGCAACAGCGCCCGATAAATTTTCGATATTATCCCACGTGAATTGTTCGTCGATAAATGCCCAGCCAGGCTGTTTGGGTACTCGGCGTTTATTCCCCGCGAGTCCAATCACATCAAAATTATCTAAGCCTTCGATAATTCTTTCTATAAAGAAATAGTCGTCTATCCATACGTCATCATGAATAAAAACTAAAGCGTCATGCGAATTTTCTGCCTGAATCCGAGAGTTAAAAAGGTAGGGCAGGCCTTTAGTATTGGATAAAAAAATTCTAGGTACAATTCGTTTGTCAGCGGCTAAACGCTTCAGAGACAGGCCTAGAGCTGATTTATTCCAGAACTCATCTTTGTTCAGTCTGGTTGCGCTTACAATTTCTATTTTTTTCATGCTGTTGATGTTATAGGTCAATTCTTCCTGGTTAGGGTCTAATTATAAACTACGGGCTCAGTTGCTGGTTTGTCTAAACAATGAAATTATCGATGAAAGCGCTTCGTGTATCGGAAATGACCTTTCCCCGTCTTAACACCACAGCTTGGAGGAAGAGTTTATAGAGTGAATATCAGGAATAAACCCCTGTAAGAAAAGTGGCGACGCACTAGAGAGTTATAAACGAGTTATAGCGACTCTGCCGACTCTGCTTCTGACCCGTAAACACATTTCGGTAGACGGCGCTCTACTTGATGGTGGGGATTAGACTCACGATTGGGTGAGCATGTAGAATGTCGCGCTCTCTGATATGGGGTCAGAGAGGCAATAGAAGCAACAAGTACATATTTGAGTACATACTAGGGTTTGAGTGGTGAGTGACAGCAAATTTTCTGAGGAAATTCAACGACGTAGGACGTTTGCCATCATTTCGCACCCCGATGCGGGTAAAACTACGATCACTGAAAAGCTGCTTTTGCTGGGTAAGCTGATTCAGGTAGCTGGTTCCGTGAAGGGGAAAAAAGCAGACCGTCATGCGACCTCCGATTGGATGGGCATGGAGCAAGAGCGTGGAATTTCGGTGACTTCCTCGGTGATGCAGTTTCCCTACAAGGAGCGTGTTGTCAATCTATTGGATACGCCAGGGCACGAAGACTTTTCTGAAGATACTTATCGTACATTAACCGCTGTGGATTCTGCGCTCATGGTTGTCGATGGCGCTAAGGGCGTTGAGGAAAGAACGATAAAATTAATGGAGGTCTGCCGTCTTCGTGATACACCCATCGTCAGTTTTGTCAATAAGCTTGATCGTGATATTCGCGACGCAATAGACCTGTTAGATGATATTGAGTCGGTGCTTAAAATCGGAGCCGCGCCGATCAACTGGCCAATTGGTATGGGTAAGGAATTTAAGGGCGTTTATAACCTTTATACCGATACTATTCATGTCTTTGAATCTGGCCACAACTTTGTTGTGCATGAAGATATTCAAATTAAGGGTCTCGACAGTGATGAAGCTAAAGCACTGTTAGGGGTCTATCACGAAGATTTTGTCGAAGAAATTGAGTTGGTAAAGGGCGCAAGCCACGAATTTGATTTGGAAGCCTATCTTTCCGGCGAACTAACCCCTGTGTTTTTTGGTACGGCGCTCGCTAATTTTGGTGTTAGAGAAATGCTGGATGGGTTTGTTGAGTGGGCGCCATCGCCTCTTGCCCGTAAGACCGAAAGCCGGGAAGTGGGGCCAACCGAAGATAAGTTTTCGGGTTTTGTGTTTAAGATCCAGGCCAATATGGACCCCAAGCACCGTGATCGAATTGCATTTATGCGTATTTGTTCAGGTGCCTACACCAAAGGCACAAAAATGCGGCACGTGCGTATTGGCAAAGACATAAAAATTTCTGATGCGGTTAACTTTAAGGCCGGGGATCGTGAAGCGGTAGATATTGCAGTATCGGGCGATATTATCGGTTTGCACAACCACGGCACGATTCAGATCGGTGATACCTTTAGTACCGGCGAAGAGCTTAAGTTTACCGGCATTCCGCACTTTGCTCCCGAATTGTTTAAGCGTATTCGCTTAAAAGACCCACTTAAAACCAAGCAACTACAAAAAGGCTTGCAGCAGTTAGCGGAGGAAGGTTCCACGCAGGTATTTATGCCGACAAACAATAACGATTTAATTGTGGGGGCGGTTGGTACCCTGCAGTTCGATGTTGTCGCTTATCGATTAAAGGACGAGTACAACGTTGAGGCGATCTACGAGCCGGTCAATGTCTTTACCGCGCATTGGGTAGAGTGCGACGATGAAAAAATGTTAGCCGATTTTACGAAAAAGCAGGCTGACAATTTGGCCCTGGATGGCGGCGGGCATTTGAGTTACCTGGCACCTACACGCGTGAATCTAAGCTTAACCCAGGAGCGTTGGCCGGATATTCAGTTCCGTTCTACACGCGAGCATTAATGAAAGTGGAAAGTGGAAAGTGGAAAGCCGCTATGCACAGCGCTTTTTGTCTGGCGGGTTCGCGCTGCTGCCCTGAAGCAGGACAATGTCGCTGGATTCCTGTCGAAGTCTGGCTTCGGTATTCTGGATGATATCTTCAATTAGCGCGCGATTGCCGTTGCTACGCGATTGACTAACGTCGAGCAGATTGTAGATTGGCACCGGTTCGACTTTACCACGTACTCGAATGGTTTTTGCATCCGCAACATGAACGCGATTTGCGCTCTTAAGGTCATCGTACAAGCTTTGTTGAATAATAATCTCGCTCTTTTTCGCTTCGTTGCAAAGGCGCGAAGCGAGGTTTACCGAATCACCAATAACGGTATATTCCATACGATCGGCCGAGCCAAGCAAGCCTGCAAGCATAGGGCCGCTGTTAATACCGATACGCAGGTAAATGGGGTCTTTACCCGCGTTGCGACGGAGCTTGTTGATTTTAGAAGTAAGCTGTTGCATGAGGACAGCGCAGGCTGCGGCATGATATTCGTGTTCCGCGTCGCTCTTTGACGCGCCGAATACAAGCATAATGCAATCGCCCAAAAATTTATCAACCGTTCCAAAATAGAGTTTTGCGCACGCTGAGTAGTAACCGAAGTACTCGTTAAGCAGTTCACTCACCTCGCCTGGCGCCATCCGTTCAGACATGGAGGTAAAGCCAACAATGTCGGCGAACAGCACAGTGGCTTCTACGTTTTCACCGCGAAGATGGACAGGATCTAGTTCGTTGAGAATCTTGGATGAGATGTCCGGGTCAAGGAAGCGACCTAACACATCTTCTATTTGTGACTTATGCGCAAGCCCCTCGTTCATTGAGTTGAGCGCATCGATAAGCTGGCCGAGTTCATCGTTGCGCCGTTCCAGTTTCACCGTGTTGCCCTGGCTTTGCATGCGGCTGGCCGCATCAACAATACTGCGTACAGGTGAGGTTATTCGGTAACTGCAATAGATAAGTGCGGCGCAAAGCAGAACGAAAATAATAATCGCAGTAGAAACTAGCGCCATCGCCATTTGTTCAAAGGCGCGATTCATAGCGCTTTGATTGAATACAAAAATCGCATGGCCGCCAACAACATCGCGAAACTTGATCGGTGTTGAATAAACCAGCGAGTGATCTAACGCTTCTCTATCAATATTGGCAACGCGTTTTCCCATTTCAGGATAAAAATTTGCGGCAGAGATGTACGAGCGCGCTTGTTTGTAATTGAATTGTCCGGGCAGCGGCACTTTGCCATTTGAAGCGAGTGGCTCACCTAAATGGTTGTAGATTCCAACGCCAATCAGTGTTGAGTCCAGCGGCACTCGTTGGGTGAGCACCGAAAGCTCCATATTGGCATCTGCAAACAATGGCTCGGCTGCACTAGCGGCCAGTTGTCCTGACAGGACATAAGCAAAATCGTCTAGCTGTTCACTTTGAAACTCTCGCTGCGTATTTAGCATTAACAATGCGAGCAGGCCAATACCAAATAACAGTGGCACGCCGAAGTAAAAGCTAACTTTTAAAGGCATAGACAGCCGTGCGCGCGGTATTGGGGGCGCGTCTGCAGAGCTTTGATTTGCCGGTAAAATTTGCATCGAGGTTTGTGGGCTTATGGAAGATTATCTATCGCTTTTAAGGACATCTCTAAGTATGCGCAGCAATTGTCCTTATTGCGTAAAAATAACTCTCCTGCCGCAGAAAAGTGTGACAAAGCGCACGTTTTTCCGGCGGTTATTAAACGATAGCTGAGTTACGCTGTTTTGCACGAAATCGGTGCTAAAAAGCTTTGCGTGGGTGTGTGGCTTCGCCGTTATTTCGTTTACAAGGCTTTACGAATGAGCGCTTGTCGCGGCTGGCTATAGAAAGACGCGATATTTACAATGCACTTATCGAAAGTATTTTAGAAAAGCTACTTTTTATTAGCCTTCAGTAGTGAAGGGCAGATCCCGGTAGGGTGGTTGCCCGGATGGATAAGGCGAAAGTAGTAGTAACTTCCATAGGAGAAAACCATGAAAAACCTATTTACCTCAAAAACGATGTTTGCCAGCATTCTGGCTATTAGTTTAACTGCGTGCGGATCGTCGGAAGAAGGTGAGTCGTCAGTTTTAGGTGACGCCGTAAATAGTGTTTCTGATGCTGCTGGCAGCGTAGTAGAAGCGACAAAAGATGCAGCAAATAACGTAGCTGAAACCACGGGTGATATGGTTGACTCGACAGTAGACGCCGCAAAAGATGCAGCGGACGCAACTGCTGATGCAGTGGGCGGTGCCGTTGATGCAACTGTCGATGCAGCAAACGACGTTGTCGACGCAACGGTTGACACTGCTAAAGCAGCTTCGGACAAAGTAGTTGATACCGGTAAGGATATGGTTGATGGTGCAAAAGATATGGCCAGCGATGTAGCTGATTCAGCAGGCGACACGCTGGGCGATATCGCCAGCTCGGTTGATGATTCAGCAGACGATGCAAAGAAAAAAGCGGAAGAAGCGCTTAACTACTAGGCTATAAGCCAATTAAAAAAACCGCTTCCTGTGTGTGCAGGAAGCGGTTTTTTTGTTCATGCGGAATGTGCAGCTAAGAGTGTCTTAATTCGTTAGACGAAAACGAATGGGCATACGGATATCAAACTGCTCGCCATCAAGCGCGTCGGGAGGCGAGCTAAAAGGCTTGGCCATTTTTACGGCGTTTTTTGCAGCGCGATTAAGCGCGATAGAGCTGGACTTGCTCTCGTACTCAACGCCCAGGACATCGCCGCTTCGATCAACCTGAACAATAAGAATGACCTCGCCCTCTTCGTTCAGCTCGATAGAGGACTCGGGATAGACGACGTGCTTGTAGGTTTTTTTCAGCAAATTCGAATGATAAATCTTCAACAAGACCTTTTGCATCAGCTCAGCTTTTTTCTGCTCGGCGGTCAGCGTTGCATTTTGGGGCTCCGAAGAGGCGGTCAGGGTAGTTGCAGAGTTTTGTGTTATGTGGAAATTGGAGGGGTTGTCAAAAATGGCGTCGATGTTTGGAAGCTGTCGTTGCGCGGCCGAGACAATGCCCGCACCAAAACAACCAGTGAGTACTAACAGCAGAGATATAATATTTTTGTTATATCCAAACATTCGCGATTAACATAATTCCGTGTGAGTAATCATCTCACCTTGTTCAAGCTTCCTTGCAACATTACCTCTGATGCAATACGTACACCGCTTGTCGGCTGGCGAGGTCGTGCGTTTGACGCTCATTTCAATAGCCAGACGTTACGATTAGCTCTTGATTAGTATAGAGAAATTTAATTTCGATGCTTGTGAATTCGTGACGCTTCGTGTGAAAACAACCGGATTTACATAATTATTAAGTAATTTTAATAATCGCAGGCAAAAACCGGTCTGAGAAATTGTTCAATATGGTCGACTGGTGCACAAAATTTTAATGCGCGCTGCTATTTCGCCAGCTATCCCCCCAAACTGTCAGGACTTTTTCGCTATACACCGTTCGTCCAAAACTGCCGTTGTATCTGGCGAGCGCTTCGCTCCAATTTTGATTAGCGACCTTCAGATAATACGCGAGTATGTTACAGCCGTACTGAATGTTGGTTTTGATGTCGGTCAGGTTATCGTTTGGCCGACCAATTTCCTGCTTCCAAAAAGGCATCACCTGCATCAAGCCTTGCGCACCTGCGCTTGAAACCGCAAACCGCTGAAAATGGCTTTCGATTTCGATAACCGCCAGAACCAGATCGGGTGGTAACTGATGAGCCTGCGATTGGACATAGACCGATTTAAGAATTTTTAGCGCGTCTGCTTTTTCGACCTTGAACCGTCGCATATTCGCTAGCGAACGCTCAAGCCAGACTTCGGCATCATATTTATCGAATGCGCCAGTTGGGGTTGAAGCCTGGGCGGCGAAACTATTTTGCAAAAACTGTTTGAGCGCAGCGTCGTTTATTTGATGGTACGCAGTGTTATCAGGTATGTCTGGAGTGTCGCCAGCGACACAGGTCGCAGCCACAACAAGCGACGATGCAATTGCTAAAAAAATGCTTATGGCTTGTGTGTTGCTCACGTTTTACAGAATGCTATTAACAAATGCAAGCGCATCATCTGGTGCGATTTCATCCTGACGACTGCCGTCTCGATTTTTGTATTCAAGCACACCTTTGGCAAGGCTTTTATCGCCAATGATGATTTTATGTGGAATGCCGATCAGTTCTATGTCGGCAAACTTGACCCCGGGGCGCTCGTTGCGATCATCGAGTAAAACTTCGACGCCTTCCGCGACCAGCGCATCGTAAAGCTGTTCGGTCGCCGCTTTAACAGCCTCTGATTTATGCATATTTAAAGGGATTAGCGCAATTTGAAACGGCGCCATCGCAGCGGGCCAGCAAATGCCATTTTCGTCGTAGTTTTGTTCGATTGCGGCGGCAACCACGCGGGAAACCCCAATGCCATAGCAACCCATGGTGACAGTTTCGCTTTTACCTTGCTCGTTGAGTACTGTCGCGTTGAGTGCTTCGGAATATTTTTTGCCAAGCTGGAAGATGTGTCCTACTTCTATGCCACGTTTAATTACGATATTGCCCTTTCCGTCTGGGCTAGGGTCGCCTTCGGCTACGTTTCGTAAGTCTTCAACCGCATCATGCTCGGCGTCACGCCCCCAAACAGCGTGCAAAAAGTGAAAGCCATCTTTGTTGGCGCCACAACAAAACTCCGGCAATTGAGCCGCGTAGCGATCAACAATAACTGTTAGATTTTTCTTATCGCCAAGTACCGGGCCAATGCAGCCAGGGTTGCAGTTAAGTAGCGACTGGATTGCCTGCTCGGATGCAAATGACAGCGGCGCAGCAATTTGCGGGAGCTTTTCGGCCTTGATTTCGTTCAGGCTGTGATCGCCTCTTAGAACCAGCGCAATATAGTCACTTGCCTCGTAGTCATCGGCTGCTTTCACCACTAATGTTTTTACGCTGGTGTCAGGAGCTATGCCCAGCTTTTCACTGACTTCATCAATACTTTTTGCCGCGCCGGTTTCAACTTTAGTTAGTGGCTCACTGCATTCTTGTGTTGCGTGAGCTGTGTTGGGCAAGCTTTCTGCCAATTCAACATTGGCCGCAAAATCACTGCTATCAGAAAATGCGATAGCATCTTCGCCCGATTCAGCTAACACATGAAATTCGTGACTGGCATTGCCCCCGATTGATCCCGTGTCGGCATCGACTGCACGAAAATCCAGCCCCAGCCGAGAAAAAATTGCTGTATAAGCGTCATACATTTTCTGGTAAGTCGTTTCCAGACAGGATTCGCTGGTGTGAAAAGAATACGAGTCTTTCATTGTGAACTCGCGTGCGCGCATCACACCAAAGCGTGGACGAATTTCGTCGCGAAATTTCGTCTGAATCTGGTACAAATTTATCGGTAGTTGCTTATAGCTTTGAATTTCGTTACGTACGATGTCAGTAATAACTTCCTCGTGGGTGGGGCCGAGGCAGAAGTCGCGTTGATGGCGATCAACGATGCGTAAAAGCTCAGGCCCATATTGTGCCCAGCGGCCTGATTCTTCCCAGAGTTCCGCCGGTTGAACAACTGGCATCAGTAATTCCTGTGCACCGCTTTTGTTCATTTCCTCGCGAATAATCCCTTCCACTTTGCGCAACACACGTAAACCCAGCGGCATCCATGAATACAAGCCAGAGGCGAGTTTGCGGATTAGCCCCGCGCGAAGCATCAGTTGATGGCTGATCACCTCGGCGTCTGAGGGAGTTTCTTTGAGTGTGCTAATAAGGTATTGGCTGGTGCGCATCTGGTTTAGTTACAAGTGAGGTGAATGTGTAGGCGGTATTTTAAGTTAGTTTATTGCCGGATGATAAAGCAAAAAAAACCGAAGCATTTCGCTTCGGTCTTTTTTGCTAGAAAGCGATGTTAGCCAGCCATCTCTTTGAGCTTTTTCAAAGGACGTACTTTAACCTGAATGCTTGCAGGCTTGGCTTTAAACATAGTCTCTTCGCCAGTAAAGGGGTTGATACCTTTACGAGCTTTACGAGCAGGTTTTTTAACAGTAGTGATTTTCATCATGCCAGGCAAAACAAACTCGCCACATGAACCTTTTTTAACGTGACGTTCGATCAAGTCAGACAGTTCGTCGATTACAGCACCAACTTGCTTACGGCTTAATTCAGTTTTGTCAGCGATTTCAGATAGTAGTTGAGTTTTGCTGTAGCGGTCTCTAACAGCTGTCAATTTTTTAGCAGGTGCTTTTTTAGCTTTAGCTTTTTTCTTAGCAGGCGCTTTTTTCTTCGCGGCCATGATCATTCCTCACAGTTTTCAAGTAGGCATTGAATAAAACCCCTGTCGCACAATACGTTATTTCGGTATCCAAAAAACATTTGAGCAATCCAGGGGTTTAGCTTTTTGCCGGCAGAAGCCACGTTAAGGGATATTGCACACATCGGCTTAAAACGCTTTAAAAAAAGCCCTTTTTGTCGATGAGTATCTAAACTCCATAACACTTGTACTCAGCAGGTGTATATATATCGCAATTTTTTTTGGCTGGCAAATAAAAAAACCCTTATTTTTAAGGTTTTTTTGAAAAAAGTGTTAGATAAAACAGAAAGCAGCAAATTCGTTGTTTAACCTGGTGGCCAGCAAAAAAGCCGAAAAAATAGGGTGAAGGCTCAACTCGCGTACGAGAGGTTTTGACGCATCGAATTGATGCGAGTATCTACTAACTACATGAGCCAGTAAAAATGCGGCTTTTTAGCAGTTTTAAAGCGTTTTAAAGATGGAGCGGGTCGAAAATCTTGCAGTATAATCGCCGCCCTTTCAGCAGTTGTGTTTGATACCGCGCCCTAATATGCGCTATCTGAAAGGCTAGAGTTAAAGTACTTTGTGAAGGTTTGATAAAGTATGCCGATTTACGAATATCAATGTCAGTCCTGCGAGCACCAGTTCGAGGCCTTGCAGAAAATTGCAGATGCTCCCCTGGTTGACTGCCCTGTTTGTGGAAAGCCAGAATTAAAGAAACTGGTGACCGCAGCAGCATTCAAGCTCACCGGCACGGGTTGGTATGAGACCGATTTTAAAAACAGCGGTAAGCCAGCGGCAAAATCTGCTGATGGTAAGGGCGAATCCGGAGCAACCGCTAAAACCGATGCGGCGACGGCCAAGCCTGCTGCGGCCAGCGCAGATAAAGACGCTTCTGCGTGATACTGGTTAAAAGCAAGCCCGCTGTTAAAACGCTAAATAATTTTTGTTTATAAAGAGATATCCCATGAGTAGTAATCTTCAGTCCACCGCTTTACGCAGTCTGTATTGCAGCCAGGTTTCTGAACAGCATGTCGAGCAAACGATCAGCCTGGCCGGTTGGGTCGACCGACGTCGTGATCATGGGGGAGTCATTTTTGTTGATTTACGCGATCGTAGCGGCATTGTGCAGGTCGTATTTGATCCTGACGCTGGTGAATATTTTAAGAAAGCCGACAAAGTGCGTAGTGAGTACGTGCTTCATGTTAAGGGCGTTGTGCGTTTGCGCAGTGAGGGGACGATTAACCCCGACATGGCGACGGGCAAGGTTGAAGTCTACGCAAAAGAATTAGAAATACTTAGCGTTGCAGAAACGCCACCGTTCCAGCTCGACAGTCATACCGATGTTGGTGAGGACGTTCGTTTAAAGTATCGCTTTATGGATTTGCGGCGGCCCGAAATGCAGCAAAAACTCATGCTGCGCTCAAACGTCGTTTCTTCCATTCGACGCAATTTGGAAAACCAGGGTTACCTGGATATAGAAACGCCTATTCTTACTCGTGCAACGCCGGAAGGAGCGCGGGATTATCTGGTGCCCAGTCGAACGCATGACGGGCGGTTTTTTGCGCTGCCGCAGTCACCGCAGCTATTTAAGCAGTTGTTGATGGTCTCCGGGTTTGATCGTTACTACCAAATTGCCAAGTGTTTTCGGGATGAAGACTTGCGTGCAGATCGTCAGCCTGAGTTTACACAGATCGATATCGAAACCTCCTTTATGTCGCAAGACGACATTATGGGATCGGCACAGGCGCTCGTCAGCAACCTGTTTAAAGATGTGTTAGATGTGGATTTGGGCGACTTCCCGCAAATGCCCTATGCCGAAGCCATGGAAGATTACGGCAGTGACAAGCCAGATCTTCGCATCCCGCTTAAACTCGTTAGTGTTGATGACCTAATGGCAGGCGTCGACTTTAAAGTGTTTAACGGCCCAGCCAACGACCCAGAGGGTCGTGTTGCAGCGTTAAAAGTTGATGGTGGCGCCAAGCTCAGCCGCAAAGAAATCGACGGCTATACCGACTTTGTTGGTATCTATGGTGCTAAAGGTTTGGCCTGGATAAAAGTGAATGAGATCGCGAAAGGTATCGAAGGTCTACAGTCACCAATAATTAAATTTATGCCGGACAAAACGGTGCTGGCACTTATGGAGCGGCTTGAAGCGAAAGATGGTGATATCGTTTTCTTTGGCGCAGATAAAACCAATATCGTTAACGAAGCGTTAGGTGCATTGCGTTGCAAAGTTGGTGAAGACCTTGATCTTTACACCTGTGAATGGGCACCGCTTTGGGTTGTTGATTTCCCCATGTTTGAGAAAACCGACCAGGGCGACTGGACTGCGTTGCACCATCCATTTACCGCACCTTCCTGTTCGGCCGAGGAATTACAAGCAAACCCCGGCACAGCGTTGTCGCAGGCGTACGACATGGTACTTAATGGAACCGAGTTAGGCGGAGGCTCGATTCGTATTCATAATCCTGCGATGCAGCAAGCCGTTTTTGAATTGCTGAATATTAGTGAAGAAGAGCAGCGCGAGAAGTTCGGCTTTTTGCTCGATGCACTTAAGTTCGGTGCGCCGCCGCACGGTGGCTTAGCATTTGGTTTGGATCGCCTGGTAATGTTAATGACAGGCGCGACATCAATCCGGGATGTTATTGCCTTCCCCAAAACGCAAACCGCTGCGTGTGTTATGACCGAAGCACCTGGCGATGTGGATGCCAAGCAGCTACGGGAATTGCATATTAAGTTGCGGACTAAGGAGTCTTCCAAAGAGTCTTAGTTTTGGTGATTTAATAAATGTTGTTTAGAAAGAGCTGCCTTAGGGTGGCTCTTTTTTGTTTAGGCGATGGGAGTTAATAGGCGCTTGAGAGAATTTTAGGTCGGTTGTAATATGCGATCATCTTGATGGTTTACTCCATAGTAGCCAGGGTTTGGTAAGCAAAGAATTAATAAAATCAGTGGGTAAGGGCGGTATGAATTATAAGAGTTCGGAGTTGTTGATCGATTTGATGTGTTTGAACATGTCAATGTGCCGTATATTTGGCTGTTAAGCGTATGGAAGATTTCGAACTATTTTTTAAAAACCCGTCTGTAGCAGCTTTCGTAGGTGCGTTTTCAGCCTTTTTATTGGTTTCAGTTGTAGATTGGATACGCAAAGGTAACGAAGTTGCCGTGCTGCGATCGCTAGTTTCCGATACAGCTGATCAAGCGAGGAAAAAAATCGAAATGGTTAGCTTAAATCGTCAATATCTTGAAGATAACGGTACGATCACAAAGGCTGGATATATACCTTTCAAAACGGATCACTTAGATACGCTAACCATTGAGGTTCTCACTAGATTAAATTCAAACGAAAAACAGGCTTTGGATGTTATTCATTTTTGGGCCAAAGCGACCGACGATCAATTAGATGAGATTGCTGAAATCGCAAACGCTGCCATTGACCAGTTTAAGATTACTGGAAAAAGCAACGAGGTCGAATTGATGCTGGACGAGTATCGTAGTGAAACGGCATTAGCGTTGCGCAACATGGATATAATATGTCAATCATGCGATGCATTTTTGAGTGGCAAGTCGCACGAAGTACTTGAGGCTTATCATGTTCGACCTGACGCTTAACAAGTCAATGGTGCATCGCGCCTACAGCGCTGGACAGCCGGAAATTTGGGGTCAGTGTAAAAACTATTTCTGAATAGCCCTCAAACTGGGCACACCAAAGCACCAAGAGCAAAAGTTTTGCCCAACAAGAAACAATTAGACACAGCTCGTCGGAAATTGCGTCGACACCTCAAGTCACTTGCCACCATAGATTCTGACATTGCTGAGACCATTAATCGTATTGGTTATCCAGAGCCGCGATTGCGTGATCCTGGTTTCTCGGTTTTTCTACACACGATTGTCAGCCAGCAAATTTCTGTGCGAGCGGCAGATTCAATTTGGAGCAGAGTGCTAAAACATTTTGATGCTGTTGATAGCGGCGTTGGTATTGGCAGTGATTCAGGCATTGATGCAGAAAAAGTATCGCGTAGCCGCATTGCCACTCTCCGTAAGCTCGGTATGTCTGAACGCAAAGCAGAATACGCAAAGGGGGTGGCTAAAGCATTTTGCGATGGCAGTATTGACCCCGGTTCATTCACCAGCATGGATGATGAAGCCGTCATTGAATCAATCACAGCTCTTAGAGGCTTTGGTCGCTGGAGTGCAGAAATCTATTTGATGTTTTCATTGCAGCGGCCTGATGTGTTTGCCGCGGACGATCTGATTCTGCGATCTTCATTGCAAAAGCTTAAAGGTATTCAATCGAAGCTTAATGCGAAGCAGGCGAGGGAGTTGGTCGAGCCGTGGCAACCTTATCGCTCGGCAGGTAGTTTGTTTCTCTGGCATATGCATCACTGCGAAAAAGCGTCGGTCATCTGACTGTCACTACCATGTTGAAGAAAGGCTTATTAAAGAAAGGGAGGCACCGCTTACCCGCAAATTTAGCGCCAGATGACGTTATTTAATCCTCTCAGGCCTTCTCCAACTTCTTTTTAATAGCTTTCACCACTCCTTCACTCCCATCCACCTTTATTTCCAGGCAAACTTGCAACAAATAGCCAAGCCTGCCTTCGGGCCAACCTTTCTGGTTAAACCACAATAAATATTCTTCGGGAAGGTCGATCAATACGCTGCCGGAATATTTGCCATAGGGCATTTTCCAACTGGCTAAATCGATTAGGTCTTGTTGTGCTAGCACAATAATATTTTGCCTGATGCGTTGCTCGCCAACTAACGCTTTTGAGTTAAATACAGTAAACTTGCCCGCGCGATTGGCGATTATATTGGCCGCTCGGTATTTTGGCAGTATAAGTAGTAGATGCAGTTAGTAGTAGAGAGTTGTAAGGCAAGATGTATCAGGTTCGAAAAAGTCGCGTTCATGGAAGGGGGTTGTTTAGTACCAAGCGTATTCCTAAAGGGATGGTTATTGGGTTTTGTGACGCGATTGAAACGGATAATGACGGGATGTATACCCTGTGGGTTGATGAGCAAGGCTACGAAGTGAAATGTGACTTTCGTTATATCAACCACTCTGAGGTTCCAAACGTAGCGTATTGTGATGACTTTTCAATTGTGGCACTCGAAAATATCCCGCGCGGGAAAGAGCTGTTTCATGACTACAATCAGTAAGTGTTTTTTTACTGCTGAACTTGGTGGTGAGTCTGCGTGAGCGTTGTTCTTGGCATCGACCCTGGTTCTCGCGTCGCGGGCTACGGGGTGATCACTGTAAACAACAAAAAACCTGAATACATTGCCAGTGGTGTTATCCGCCTGGAAAGCGCCTCCCTGCGTGAGCGACTAGTTACGCTACATGCGAGCGTTCAACAGTTGCTTGCAGAATTTAATCCACAAGAAGCGGCTATAGAAAAAGTGTTTGTCGGTAAAAGTGCTGACTCTGCGCTTAAGCTAGGCCAGGCTCGTGGCGTGGCTTTGCTGGCATTGGCGCAAGCGGATATTCCGGTTCAGGAGTACGCGCCACGCTCGATAAAGCATACCGTAACAGGCAGCGGTGCTGCGGATAAAACCCAAATGATAGATATGGTGGTTCGCACCTTAAAGCTCGACAATCGGCCCTCTCCCGATGCGGCCGATGCGCTCGCGATTGCGCTGTGTCACGCTTACAGTGCTAATTTTCAACGTGTTTTAGTCGCACAAGAGGCGGATGCAGCAGTATGATCGCATTTTTGAGCGGAGTGTTAGCGGACAAATCAGCGCCGTTTCTCGTAGTGGAAGTGAATGGCGTGGGCTACGAAGTCCAGGCTTCTCTCACCACATTTTCGGCATTGCCCGCGCTTGGTGAGCCGGTACGGTTGCTAACGCATTTTGTGGTTCGCGAAGATGCGCAGCTTTTATTCGGTTTTGCCGAGGAGGGCGAGCGTAAACTGTTCCGCGCCCTGATTAAAGTTAATGGCGTTGGGCCAAAACTGGCGTTAGCGATTCTGTCAGGAATGGATAGCAACGTTTTTGCGCAATGTATTATCGAGCAGGATATAAAGTCGCTTGTTCGCTTGCCGGGGGTGGGCAAAAAAACGGCGGAACGTTTGGTGGTCGAGATGAAAGACCGCATGGCCGAGTGGTCTAGTCCTCGCCAGGAGCAAGGTGTGGCTGTAGCGGCCGCCGATAGTAATACCGTGCTGGCCGAAGCTGAGACGGCGTTAATTGCCCTGGGTTATTCGCCGACTGAGGCGAGCAAGGCACTAAGCAAATTTGATTTGAGCGAGTATGCCGATACCGAGGCGCTAATTCGCGCGGCCCTTAAAACGATGCTAAATAGATAATTTTGCACCATACGTAATTGGTTAGTGTAAGCATGATCGAGCCTGACAACATCAAAGCCAGTAAGTCCGACAGTGCTGATGCCGGTGCGGCCAGCGTAAACTCGGAAGTTAGAGGCGCCGAGAATAAGCGAGTTGACGATAGGGAGCACGACCGGGCATTGCGACCGAAATCGTTGCAAGACTATCAGGGCCAGCCTGTTGTGCGTGAGCAGATGGAAATCTTTATCGCCGCCGCGCTAAAACGCAAAGATGTGCTCGATCATTGCCTGGTCTTTGGCCCGCCTGGTCTTGGAAAGACCACCCTTGCGCATATTGTTGCTAACGAAATGGGTGTGGCTCTACATTCCACCTCTGGGCCGGTGTTAGAGCGACCGGGAGATTTGGCGGCAATGCTGACCAATCTAAACCCCGGCGATGTATTGTTTATTGATGAGATTCATCGTCTTTCGCCTGTCGTCGAGGAGGTTTTATACCCCGCGATGGAAGACTACCAGCTTGATATTGTGGTGGGCGAAGGCCCTTCTGCCCGTTCGTTAAAGCTGGAGTTGCCGCCTTTTACATTGGTAGGTGCTACGACGCGCGCTGGCTCGCTAACCTCGCCTTTGCGCGATCGCTTTGGCATTGTGCAACGGCTTGAGTTTTATGCGTTGGCTGATCTGGCGCGTATTGTTGAGCGTGCAGCCGCGCTTTTGAATATCGAAATAGAGCAGTTAGGGGGCGCAGAAATTGCTCGACGCTCAAGAGGGACGCCGCGTATTGCGAACCGCTTATTGCGTCGGGTACGAGATTTTGCTGATGTAAAACATAATGGAGTTGTTAGCGAGCTGGTGGCAAAAAGTGCGCTGGACAGTCTAAACATCGATGCGTTGGGGTTTGACCATATGGATCGCCGTTTGCTGTTGGCGATTATTGAAAAGTTTGATGGTGGCCCAGTCGGTGTTGAAAACCTGGCAACTGCTATTAGTGAGGAGCGCGCTACTATAGAAGATGTGTTAGAGCCATATCTTATTCAGCAAGGGTTTTTGCAGCGCACGCAAAGAGGCCGAATGGCCACCGTTAAGGCTTATGAGCACTTCGGTATTCAGCCAGGTGGATCAGACGTTTAAGTGTGGAATTTGTTCTGTTTTACAGTTTAAGGGCGTTAGGTGAGTAATGTCGGTGCCGACTAGAGACCCGCAAAACCGATTGACGTTTACGATTCCTGTGCGCGTATACATGGAAGACACCGATGCGGGCGGCATTGTCTATTACGTAAACTATCTGAAGTACATGGAGCGAGCGCGTACAGATATGTTTCGCGCGTTAGGTTGCGAAAAGCCTGCAGTGTTTTCTGATTCATTGATGTTTGTTGTGCATTCTGTGGAAGCGGAATATTTGCAATCGGCGGAACTCGATGACGTGCTTACTGTCAGTGCTACGATAATTCGTGTTGCGAAAGCGACCGTGATTTTTGAGCAGCGCGTCGCACGAACGGATCCGGGTGGTCAAGGCGAACGATTGCTATGTCGTTCAAAAATCAAAATTGCATGTGTAAGTCGGCAAGAGCGTAAACCAAAGCCCATGCCGGCCGAGTTGCTAGAGATGTTGAAATAACCTCCATTTATTATCGATTCATTAGGAATAACCGAATATATGTCGAGTGCAGTTGAAACACTTTCCGTTGTCGATCTAGTCCTGGATGCTACGTTGCCCGTACAGCTGGTGATGTTGCTGTTGCTCATGGGCTCAGTTATTTCCTGGGTCATGATTTTTCAGCGCGCCGGAACGTATCGACAGGCGCGCCGCGAGCTGGAGAGCTTTGAGGAAGAGTTCTGGTCGGGGATCGACTTGGGCAAGCTGTATCAACGGAGTACGCAAAACGAAGCCGCTGGTGGCGTCGAGGCTATTTTTCGCAACGGGTTTAAAGAATTTACGCGGCTTAGGCAGCAAGGTTCGGTAGATTCGCAGGCGCTAATGGCGGGCGCGGAGCGCTCTATGCGTGTTGCGTTGGCAAGAGAAGAAGAATCGCTCGCTCGGCATTTACCGTTTTTGGCAAACGTAGGGTCGGCCAGCCCGTATATTGGTTTGTTTGGTACGGTCTGGGGAATTATGAACGCCTTCTACGGATTGGCAGGTATTCCCAATCCCACCCTGGCTGAAGTAGCGCCGGGCATAACAGAAGCGTTAGTTGCGACCGCGATGGGATTGTTTGCCGCTATTCCCGCGGTAATTGCTTATAACCGCTTTTCCGCGCGTCTGGATATGTTGCTTGGCCGTTACGAAACATTTGCTGATGAGTTTTCCAGTATTTTGCACCGACAGGCGCATTTTCAGCGATCGAGCCAGGGGTGAGAAGCTTGCAGCCCAGTCGATATTTGAGAGAACAGCATGCGGCGTAGACAGAAGAGAAAGTTAATCGCTGAGATTAACGTCGTGCCTTATATAGACGTTACGTTGGTTTTGCTTATCGTGTTTATGGCCGCCGTGCCGCTGGTGATGCAGGCAGTCGACGTTGATTTGCCCAAGGTATCTGCTAAGCCAATTAATACCCAGGTGGAAGAGCCGTTGGTGGTAACGATTAATTCCAGCGGTGAACTTTTTGTGAATTTAGGCCAGGCGCCGGAAGAGGCCGTCGATAGCAATACATTAAAAGCGAGTGTGCAAAAAGTTTTAAAAGCCAATCCGCAGACGCAGGTAATGGTTTGGGGAGATCAAAAGGCAAGCTACGGTCAGGTTGTTAGCCTTATGTCCTTGTTGCAAGCTGCGGGCGCGCAAAGCGTTGGGTTGGTGACTGAGCCTGGCTCTTTTGGAGAGTCTTAAGTTGGCGCCATTCTTTTATCGGCTTGCGGCCAGCTATTATTTTGCTGTTTTTTTAGCGTTAATGGTTCATGCGCTGTTGGCGACGTTGCTGATCGGTTGGTCAGAGCAAGCGCAAGAGCATACTTATGTTCAGCCTAAGGCAATAAAAGCCTCCTTAGTCCAAATAGAAAAACCAAAACCCAAAAAAAAGCCGGCGCCGCCAAAGAAAGAAAAACCCAGGCCAGTCGAAAAGACAGTAGCCAAACCTAAGCCTAAGCAGATTGCTCCGGAAAAAGAAGTTATTCCGCTTGAAAAAAATAAAAGCAAAAAAGTTGAAGAAGTTATACCCGAAGAGCCTTCAATAGAGGAAAGTCTCGACGAATGGCTGGCGGAGGATGCCAGCGAGATCCAGGCAGAAGAGGATCTAACAGAAATTCAACGCTATTCGTTGGCGATCGAAAACCAGGTGTATCGACGTTGGAGCAGGCCGCCTTCTGCGCGTAATAATATGGTGGTTTTACTTGGGCTACGGCTGTTGCCGAGCGGGGATATTGTTTCGGTTACTGTCCTGGAAGGAAGTGGTAACGACGCGCTAGATCGATCTGCAGTATCGGCTGTTAAGCGCGTGCAACGTTTTGAGTTTATTCGGGAAATGGAACTCCGATTATTTGAAGCTTATTTTAGAGAGTTTGAAATGCGGTTTTCCCCGCAAGATATGAGGTTGTAATGCAAGGCGCTTTCAGAAAGGTCTCTTCACTAACGATTGTGGTGTGGTTTGTTTTCGCTAGTTTGTTCCTGGCGAGTGCCTCGGTACAGGCTAACAAGCTGACAATCGAAATTACGCGCGGTGTTGATAATCCAACGCGTGTTGCGATAGTGCCGTTTCGTCGGGATCATGTCGACGGGCTGGATCTGGCCTCGGTTGTTAGTTCGGATCTGTCCCGCAGCGGTCGATTTGAAGTGTTAGATCGTGATTTGATGCTTAGCTCACCAGCAACACGTGAAGAAGTGTTTTATCGTGATTGGCGAGCGTTGGGTGTGGAATACCTGGTGATTGGCCAGTCGAATTTGGTAGACGGAAATCGCGAGGCAAAGTTCGAACTTCTTGATGTAACTAACGAAAGCAGTATTTTTGTAAGAGGCTTTTCAACGGATGATCGTTTTGCTCGAAAGCTGGCACATAAAATCAGTGACGCGATTTATCAAAGCCTGACTGGCATCCCAGGTGCATTTGCGACGCGGTTGATGTATGTATCCGGTGCGAAGGAGCTCAACTCTCCACGGCCTAACCGTTTGTATGTTGCTGATTCGGATGGCGCGAATTATCGTGTCGTGCTGGAAAGTAAGCAGCCGATCATGTCGCCAGTTTGGGCGCCAAATGGCGAAGACATCGCATACGTGTCTTTTGAAAATGACCGCCCTGCCATTTATCGACAAAACCTGAAAACCCAGCAGCGCGAGCAGCTAACAAATTTTAAGGGGCTGAATAGTTCTCCTGCATGGTCGCCAGACGGTAAGCGCATGGCGATGGTTTTGTCCAAGGACGGAAACCCCGAGATCTACGTAATGGACCTTCGCACCAAAGCGCTTACTCGTTTAACAAATCATTACGCGATTGATACCGAGCCCGACTGGATGCCCGATGGGGAAACCCTGGTCTTTACCTCGGATAGAGGTGGCTCTCCCCAGATTTACCAGGTCAATATTGCCAGCGGTAAGGTTAAGCGGTTGACCTTTGAGGGCCGATACAACGCTGGTGCAGATGTATCGCCAGATGGCAGTAGCATGGTGCTTGTTCATCGCGGAAACAGCGGTTATCAAATTGCGTGGTTTGAGTTTCGGACAGGGCGGCTCATCCCATTAACGCAATCGACGCTGGATGAATCTCCGAGTATTGCACCGAATAGCGCGATGTTATTGTACGCAACTAAAGAAAAAGGCCGGGCTGAACTGGCCGCCGTTGCGATTGATGGAGGCTTTAAATATCGTTTGCCCTCTGCAAATAGTGATGTTCGAGAGCCTGCCTGGTCGCCCTTTTAGCGTGCAATGGGTCGCATTTTGTGTGGCTATCTTACAGAGTGTTTAAATTTCCCTAAAAAGATAGCTTAAGAATCTGAAAATTATTGTAATAAGGGAGATATTGCTTCGCGCTTAGTGCATAATGCGCGGGTGTACCAAAGTTGCGATCTGCGACTGTTGGAGCAGGGCTCAATACTCGTAATGTCGGCTTTTACTTTAAAGTGTTTGGTCGGCAGTGTTAGTGAAATCCTTGGGGTGTTGGGGTTTTCCTTGAGTTTAGTGTGGCGTAAACAGCTCGGCTGATTTATACGCTTTCGCAACGTGTGTGTTTGTCGAACAAAAAGGGGTGTCTAATGACTGATCATCTTAAGCTTATTTTGGTTGCGCTATTTAGCGTGGTATTGGTTGCTTGTGGTTCTAACCAGCCTGTAGAGGAGCCTGTAGAAACAACAACAGAAGTTATCGAGCCTGAGGTAATTACTTCAGCCACTGATGACGGCGATGTTGAAGAAACATTGTACGAAGACGGTCTGGCACCTGGTGTAGACACCGTGTTCTACTTCGAATTTGATAAATCAAATCTTTCTGCTGCGGCGCGCGCTGCCTTGTCTGCGCATGCAACAGCCATTAAGGCTACTGATCGTTCAGTAAGACTGGAAGGCCACGCTGATGAGCGCGGTACTCGTGACTATAACCTTGCACTGGGCGAGCGTCGTGCCAAGGCAGTGGCAGACTATCTTGCGATCCAGGGTGTTTCTCGTAGCGTGATCGAAATAGTCAGCTATGGTGAAGAAAAGCCAGCAAGCCTGGGTTCTGACGAAGCGGCGTATGCTGCAAACCGTCGTGTAGAATTGAAATAGCTTTTCCCCATATCAAGCCGGTGTAGCCTGTAGGTTGCACCGGCTTTTTTGTTCCTGTCTGTTACTCATCCCTACTAAAGGCGTTGTTTCGAGCTCCTGGGTTTTGCGGCAAATCATGGTAAACCTGCCGATAAACTGCTCGTTCCGCTCACCTCCTGTTAGAAATCTATTATCCTTTAGGCTGCAATTTGGGGTGAATCTACAGCGCATAAGGCCTTAGCTGTTTGGTTTAGCACTCAATGCTCGCGCTTTTCCCAATCACTTATTATTGTTGATAGAAAATGATTATGATCAGTTGCAAGGTAAATACGAATAGAGAATTTTTAGGCCGGGCACTAGCAAAGCTCGTATCAGTTTTTCTCGGTCTGGCGCTTTATTGCTCTAGCGCAATAGCGGTGGATATCGAAGTTGTCGAAGGGCAGCCAGATTCGGTTGGTGCTGTTGAACAGCAGCCATCATCCGATTATCGAGCACCCGCCACTGTCTACAACAATGCTGATGTGTCGTACGAGCTGGATGACAGGCCGGTAGATACTCAAACGGAATTGCTTTTGCAGTTACAGGTATTGCAAACTGAGGTGATGAACTTGCGAGGTATGGTTGAGGAGCAAGCTCATCACATCGAGCAGCTTCAGCAGCGCAGGCTAGATGATTATGTGGATCTGGATCGTCGTATCAGCGAGCTTGCGGGTAGTGCGACCAGGCCAACGGGTGACAACCCTACTGCAACCAGTCAGCCTGCTGCTCCCGCGGCGGCAAGTCCTTCTTCCAAACCCTCAACAAACGTTATTTCCAATAAGCCTGCTGTCTCAAAACCGGTCACTGCGGTGGACGGTAGTTCGGTGACAACTATTAAAGTAGGTGACAACAGCGAAGCTGATGAAAAGGGGCGGGCAGCTTACAAGGCGGCTTACGAAAAGGTCAAAGACAGGCAGTTCGACGACGCAAAAATAGCGATGGTTGCGTTTGTTGGTGACTATCCAGAGCATCGCTACGTGCCCAATGCCTACTTTTGGTTAGGCGAGTTGCACTATCACGATTCAAATCTGAATCAATCGAGAGACGCGTTTAACGTATTGGTTGAAAGCTACCCCGACCACCGAAAAGTCCCAGACGCCAAATTTAAGCTGGCGAAAGTCTTTCATCAGTTGGGCGAGCCAAAGAAGGCAAAGGTATTATTAGAGTCCGTGATCAACGACCACGCCTCCAGTCGTGTCGCCAAGCCTGCGCGCGATTATCTTGATAATAGTATTAAATAAATTAACCAGTAGTTAGATGTAAATGCTAGCGAGTGACGCTACTCTGCGCATTACAGAGATTTTTTCCTCCCTTCAGGGTGAATCTGGTTATAGTGGTTTCCCCACAACCTTTGTTCGCCTAACAGGTTGTCCCTTGCGCTGCGTGTATTGCGATAGTGCTTATGCTTTTTCGGGCGGCGAATTACAAAGTCTGGAAAATATTCTTGCTCGCGTATCAGCGCTTGGAAATATCTACGTTTGCGTGACTGGCGGCGAGCCCTTGGCGCAGCCAGATTGCTTGCATCTGCTACGAAATTTATGTGACCAGGGCTATATCGTTTCGTTAGAAACTAGCGGGGCGCTTGATATTTCCAATGTGGATGCTCGAGTAAAGCGAGTGGTTGATGTTAAAACGCCGAGTTCGCAAGAGGCGGAAAAAAATTGCTATGATAACTTTGCGCTTTTGCAGTCGCTGGATGAGCTGAAGTTTGTCATAGCCAACAGGGAAGATTTTGACTGGAGCATTGCGCTTATTAAAAAGCATCAGTTACAAAATATCGGTGCAACCATTTTGTTTTCGCCTGTTTTTAGTTTGGAGGCGAGTGATCAGGGGCAGGTGCAAAGCGAAGTCAAAAACCAGCTCGCAGCGTGGGTGCTGGAATCCGGTTTACCCATTCGATACCAGCTTCAAATACATAAATTGCTTTGGGGCGATCAGCCTGGACGATAAACAGAGAGTACGTTAACCACCATGCCTGATTCATCGCCCAAAGCTGTCGTATTGTTGTCTGGAGGACTGGACTCGTCAACGGTATTAGCGATTGCGCAAGCAACGGATTATCAATGCCATACCCTTAGTTTTGACTATGGGCAGCGACACCGGGCCGAGCTTAAGGCGGCAAAACTGATTGCAGAATCACAAGGCGTTTCGCACAAAGTTATTCAGTTTGATTTTAGTGCGATCAGTGGTTCGGCATTAACAGATGAGGCAATTGCTGTCCCAACGACGCCCACGGAAGGGATACCCGTAACTTACGTGCCGGCAAGAAATACAATATTCCTGAGTTTTGCACTTGGCTATGCAGAAGTGTTAGATGCAAAGGCGATTTTCGTTGGGGTCAACGCTGTTGACTACAGTGGCTATCCGGATTGCCGACCGGAATATGTCAACGCGTTTCAGTCTGTCGCCGATTTGGCAACCCGCGCTGGAATTGAAGGTAAAGGCGCATCAATCGAAGCGCCTCTTATCAATATGAGTAAAGCTGAGATTATTCAGCAAGGGGTAGCACTGGGCGTAGACTATGCGCAGTCAGTAAGCTGCTATCAAGCCGACCAAAAAGGCCGCGCCTGCGGAAAATGCGAAAGCTGTCGGTTGCGGCGAGAAGGCTTTGAAGCGGCAGGAGTGGCAGACCCAACGCGCTATAAAACCGATTAAAGCGGCGCTAACTCGTTGATTTAGGTCAGTATTCGTATCAAGTTGGGGAAATATTGCCCTAGCGGCGTAAAAAGCTTGAGTTTGTCATCGGCATGAGTAATATACGCCCTCCCCGCCGGATAGCACCTCTACAATGTAGGGTCAATCATAGGTCGGAGCACAGTTTTAGGGTCGTTAGCTCAGTCGGTAGAGCAGTTGGCTTTTAACCAATTGGTCACTGGTTCGAATCCAGTACGACCCACCATTAAAAAAGGTCACCCATAGGGTGGCCTTTTTTAATGGTCGCTCATACTGGTTTAGTTCCTCTACTGTTCGATAAATTGCGCGAGCGATTTAGACAGCCGAAGGCTGGCCCGAAGGGCCGAACAAATCCCTTAGGATTTGTGAGTCAATAGTATTGTGTGATTTGAACCTTTCGTGACCACATGGTGGCTTCCCAAGCAATTTATAGATTTTCGAATACTCGTTTTACTAGAGCGCAAAGCTAAAAATTATTATGTGAATTCCAACCAATTCTGCTGGTTGCTGGTTGATTTACTCAAGATCTACAGAAAGGCATTCTCATTACCGCTTACCTGTGATGGAGCTGACGCAAAAAACTGCTTTACATATTGCTAAATAGTTTCTTAGAATTGGCTTAAATTATTTAAAAAAAGCCAAGGCAACGGGATTTGGGGCGATGTATCTTTTCCTTTCTCATTAACAAATATCTCTTTTAGGATATCACAGCGATATCACCTCATTGTCGCTAGATAGATAATTGTTTGCGTTTGGCTTCCTAAGTTTTATAAAAAATAGAAGGTAACGCTGTGCTTCAAATGTGGAAAAAACTCAGCACTTTTAGTCCCGCAGGTAAATTGGATTTTTATTTGGCTATCAATATTTCTGATATTTTTGAAGGATGTCTCTATGAATAAATTGACTTTGATGAGCACTGTGTGCGCTAGTTTGGTAGTGCTTCCTCCGATCGCAAATACTTCCGTAACGATAGACTATGTTTACGATGATCTTGGACGGTTGATCAGTATCGATAGAAATGATGGCCCAAATATTAATTTCACCTACGATAGTGTTGGTAACGTTGTAACCAGGGCTATTACGAACAGTCCAGATACCGACGGCGATGGCGAAGCCAATTTTACTGATCTGGATGATGACAATGATCTATTACCGGATAGTTGGGAGCTCGCGTATGGATTCGATCCACTAGACGCAGGTGACGCTGGTCTGGATTCCGATTCCGACTCGCTAACAAACCTTGAGGAATTTCAGCTAGGGCTAAACCCTTCTCTGGTTGACTACACAATCGGGGATATCAACTTGGATGGCTTTTTAGACCTTGGCGATTACATTGTGTTGCAAAGGGTTGTCTTGGGGGTGGACTCGAGTTCTGCGCAGATTGATATCCTTGCCGATATTGCGCCGAACAATGGTAATGGTACTGTCGATTTGGCAGATCTGATTGTCCTGCAAAAGTTGTTATTCAACAACTGAAATCAGAGCGCCACACTATAATAGTGGTGCTAAAAATGATTGGGTCAATTAGTAAGTTTCGCGAAGTCAATACAAGAATAGCGCTTCTTAGTGGGGTTAAAGGGTAATGATCAAACAACTAACAAATAACAGCAGAGAAAAGGTATTTGAATTCGGACTTAAAGGTGTTGCGCTGGCGCTAGCCCTATCGGCATTTGCGGTTGGAGCTGATGCGCAGGAAATCCAGGTTGGTCCGATAGATTTGGATGTGGGTGAATCGAGCGAACCTTTCACACCCGGCTGGTATATTTACGACGACGTCGAATCTGTATCTCCGAGTGACGCGATTAACTTGCTTAGTTCCTCGAGCGCACAGGCACCAGCGGCGGCATCCTCAGCTACTCTGGTGCCCTCTACTGTTGGCGTTCAATCTTTCAGTCAGGCTCTGGCTTCGTCATCAGATTATTCCCAGGTAGCAGCCGCTCTCGAGAACGATGCGCTGAGGATTTATCAGTTCGTTCGCAATAATTTTGACTACGCACCTTACTTTGGCTTGATGAAAGGCCCCTATCTTACCCTCATGGAAAGGGCGGGCAACGATTTCGACCAGGCGGCTTTATTGGTTGAGTTGTTACGTGCGGCGGGATACACCGCAAACTACAAGTTCGGTGAGTACTCTGTCCCTTCCGCAGAGCGAGCTGTGTTGGCCAATGCACTATCAACAGACTCAGTTCAGTCTCTGATTATTGGGAATATGGCGAATTCAGGTATTCCGGTAACAAGTTCAGGGTCAACTATTATTTTTAGCAGGATCTGGGTAGAGGTTGATGTAGGTGGCACAGTTTATAGCCTTGATCCTGCGTTCAAGCCCCTAGATTTGGTGAGTGGCGTGGATCTTGATGCCGCTTCAGGGTTTAGCAAGTCAGGGTTTCTTGCAGCTGCAGGAGGAACTCTGGGCGCAAATTCTATTAGCAATGTCGATACAGCGGGCATAGACAGTTATCTTACTGCTCGTGTGACACAGTTAAAAAATTATCTCGATGCCAATCATCCTGAAGGTGATATTAAAGATGTTATTGGCGGCTACAGTATCGTCCAAGATTACTCAAGCGCATTGCCAGCGAATTTGCCGTTTACCGTTAGTTCAAGTCAGCCAGCGTGGACCGAAGTACCAGACAGTTATGTACATAAACTCGAAATTGATCACGGTGGTATCGTCGATTTTGAGATCGATATGCCAGAGGTGGCGGGCAAGAAGCTCAGTATCCGCTATATCGGTACGGGTACAATTCCTGATCCACCTGCCGGTGCTCAAGATCTTGGTTCAGTGGGTATCGGGCAATTAGGTCCAGAAGTGACTTTCTCATTCACCAATTCAAACCCGATTGCTGTAACGTTGAATACGACGGTAGTCGGATCGGGCGCGGGTGCCTATGATGTTACCCAAGGCGCTTCTGTCGGCCTGGCTGCTGGTGCTTCCACAACAATCGGTTTGAGGCTGTCTGGTGTAGGAGAGACTGCTGGTCGGAAAAATGCGACCTTGAGGATCGTGTTGACGGCAGGGGGCTCTTCATCGAATCCGTCGGATACTGCAATTACGGGTGTAGTGGAGAATCGTCTGGCTAACATTTATCTCGATGACACACTGTTAATTGCTGAGACCGCTGCAACAGGGACCCTGAACGATTTAACTGTTTCTGTCGATCATCCTTACATGAGTGGTGGCGGTACCTACTTGGACCAGTCTGAAACATTTAATGTCGTGCGAGACGGCATTTATGTATTGGCGTCAGGCTTTGGGGGCGACCAGAACAGCGCGCTTCTGGCTGAGAGGCAACGGCGGCTGGCTAAGATGAGTATAGATGGGACATCGCCAACAGCACCGGAATATTACTCGGAAACACTGAATATTATTGGGCAGTCGTGGTTGCGACAGACTGAACTGAACGACGGTATTCTCTCTGCGATATCTGGTAAAAGAACTTATCCGCATCATCGCTTTGGTATTGTCGGTCAGGAGGATAGTTATTTTGTTGATGTGAAAGTACAGGGAGGTACGACCTTGACTCTCAGATCGTCTGCAGTTGAAGGTGCTTTCCAGGCTTCAGGGTTTGTTGCCAGCGCTATGGAGCATTCCGTGCTCGAGCAATTGCAGGGTACGGATACGCCTGGAATCTCTACGATCAGGATCTTCGATATCCATAACCAGGCGGGCGGAAATATTTATTTGATGAATAGTTCGAATTTTTCTACGGTATCGCCACTCCTGACGAATTATTCTTCGGCACGTATCAGCGCATTCCAGACAGCAGTTAATGGTGGTAGTACGCTTATTCTTCCCAGCAGCGGAGAAGTCCAGCTCAACGACTGGAAGGGCGTCGGCTATATTGACTATCGTTATAGCCCTACAGCGCGCTCTCAGGGCATGATCATAGGCGGAGGCCTCAACGGCGGATTTGCGAGTACGCCGTCGTTTATCAACCCGATTACCACGATCGATTCCTACCAGCCATTTACTTTACCGCCAACAAATATCACTCAGACTTTTGGCCTGGATCCGGTTGATCTGTTTAGTGGGGCGTTCGTTTCAGACACTAACGATCTGAGCCTAGGGGCCGCTGGTGTAAGAGGTTTGAGCTTTACGCGAAGCTACAATGGCAAAAATGCTGCCGATAACAAAGCAGGTCTGGGTCACGGCTGGACGCACAATTATTACACTGAGGCAGTCGAACACACTGATGTTGAGGGCGCGCTGGGAGACAAGTCTTCTTTTGCAGCGCTGCCAATGATTATTGCCGCTCACGCCGCCAGGAGCCTGGTAGCGCCCAATCAGCCCGATGTACAGGAGTGGGTGGTTGGTGCATTAGCGGCAAACTGGGCGACCGATGAGCTGTTAAATAATGCAGTTACCATTCAGTCTGGCTCATCTGCGAGTACCTTTATCCAGATGCCAGACGGTAGCTATGTCGCCCCAGGTGATAGCACTGATACATTGACCCAGGTGGAAGGTAACTACCGCATCACCGGTCGTTTCGGCACGGTTACCAACTTCAACAGCGACAATCGTATCAGCGATGTAACCGATATCGATGGTAATTCGCTGAACTTCACTTACAGTGGTGACAAGCTCACCCAAGTGCAGGACGCGTTTAGCCGAGCTTTGACCCTGAACTATACAGGTGATGATTTAACGTCAGTGAGTGACTTTACTGGTCGAACAGTCAGTTACAGTATTGCAGGTGAGGAACTTACAGGCGTTACCGGGCTCGATAGCATCACCCAATCGTATACCTACGATAGTTTGCATCGTATGCTGACTATGGTTGACGGCGAAGGATCAACGTTGGTTGACAACACCTATGATGAGTTTGACAGGGTGGTGTCGCAGATTGCGCCTCGCCAGACCGGCAGTCCCACGTACAATATCCATTATGCCGCTGGCTTGAGTACCGCTGAGGAAGATCCCTTTGGTGGGCGGACGACCTATTATTACGACTACTCTGGTCGTCCACTCGCCGTAGAAGATGCACTGGGGAATATTGCGCGCAGTGAATATGACGGTCTTGGGCGCCTGGTTAAGTCGATTGATCCGTTGGGCAACGAAACTACGCGCAGCTTTGATAATCGCAAAAACCTTGTTAGCGTAATAAACCCTGAGGATGAGGAGATCACCTACCAGTACGACGTGCAGGATCGCCTGATCCGCACGATTGATCCTTTACTGAACGACTCCGAGACGGACTACGACGCCGAGCACCACGTCATTGCCCAGCGCGATGCGTTGGATAATGAAGTGGCATTAACCTATCGAGCTGATGGACTGCCGCTAACGAGCGAAGACCCGAGAGGTATTGTCGCCACCACAACTTACGGTAGTTATGGCCAGCCTGACAGCGTGCAGGTTGCCACAGAGCCCGCGGTAAATTATGTTTATTCAAATATTGGTGAATTGATTTCGTTGACCGACCAGGCCGGTGCGCAAACACAATTCGCGCACAATGATAGAAGCCTGGTTACAACGCGTACCGACGCGCTAAGTTCAACGGATACCTATATTTACAACAACAATGGTATGGTCACTTCGTCAAGCGCTCGAGACGGTGAAACAACAACGATTACTTACACGCCAACGAATAAAATCAATAGCATCAGCTATCCGTCCAGAACGGCCAATATGCCGCCGTTGTTCGTGGGTACCACCATAGTACAGCCAGCCTTTAGCGTAAGTTACACTTATGACGATAAAGACCGACTCGTATCTATGGCTGATCAGCACGGCACGCTGACTAATACCTACGACGCGGCCGATCGCTTAACTGGTCATACGGACGCCAACGGAAACCAGGTGCAATACGACTACGATGCCAATGGCCGTATTACGCGGGTAACGTATCCGGATGGCAATACTGTCAGTTACCAGTACGATGCAGCTAGCCGTTTAGTAGATGTGAGCGTTGACTGGTTGTCAGTGAACGCGACTATCAATTACGATGCTGCTGGCCGAATTCAAGATGTACAGCAGTTTAATGGTACCGACACCACCTTTGGTTACGATGCCGCCAATCGACTGACGTCGCTTAGTCATGATCATGGCACAACATTAATCGCTGATTATCAGTTCACGCTGGACCCTACGGGAAATCGCATCCAGGAGGTTGCGAACGAGAATGTTAAGCCTTCAGGTTTAATCGATGACTCGCAAACCAAAACATTTAATACCGAGCGAAATCGCATTCTCACTGCCGGTGTCCTGGATACATTCACTTATGACCCAATGGGAGGCCTTAATTTTCAGACCTTTGAGGGTGCGCTACCCGGTGGAACTCCGCTCAGGTTGACAGTATTCGATGGCGCCGGCCGGGTCGTCATGCGCGCGCATGGTGCAGGTAGTGCTCCGGTGCAGCTTTATACCTACGATGGGGCAGGCAATCGTTTATCCTCAACAATTAACAGTGTAACAACTGAATTTGTCTATGATGCAGCGGGTAATCTTTTGGCAGAAACAGATGATTCCGGCAACATCCAGAAATACTTCATCCACGGTATCGGTCTGATGGCGATGGTGGATGCCGCCACGGGCGAACTATATGTTTATCACTTTGATGGAACAGGCCATACCGTAGCAATGACTGATAGCACAGGAGCAGTTAGTCATAGTTATGCGTACTCACCTTATGGCGCGGTTTTGGCTGCTACTGAGGCAGTACCTCAGCCATTTACCTATGCGGGCCAGGTAGGTATCTATCGCGAAACTGGCGATATGTACTACATGCGGGCCAGGTATTATTCGTCTGAGTTGCAGCAGTTTTTGAGTGAGGATCCGATTGATTTTGATGGTGGGATTAATCTCTACGCATATGTTGGTGGAAATCCTATCAGTTTTGTAGACCCCAACGGAGAGCTGCCTCTGTTGGCGATTCTTCCTCTTGTGGGCGGTGCTGTATCAGGGGGGTTGTCCGCAGCAGATGCCTTCTTTGCTGGGGGTGATTTCGGAGATGTTCTCAAAGCGGGTGGATTGGGCTTCGCGAGTGGATTTGTTGGTACTGGTGTTGGGTTAATATCTGGAAATCCGTTGGTGGGAGGGGCTGTAGCTGGGGCAGCAGGTAATGGTGTATCGCAGTATTTGTCAGGGGATGAGTTTAGTTTAGGGGAGTTAGCTGTATCAACTGCACTCGGATCCTTCTCTGCAGGTGCAGCGAGTAGGGTTGCTCCGATTAAGCCAGGGACGTTTATGCCAAGTTTGACTAAGAATCGAACTACAGCGGCACACTTTGGTCCTAATACTAAGAAGACCATAATTCAGACTGGAGCTAGCAGCGCAATTGGTGCTGGGATTGCCAACATTGGCGGTAAGTGATGAATGAGCCCTGAGAATGTGGAGGAATTTTCTTCTCAAATTGGTCGACTTTGTGAAGAAAATAAGATTGAAGAGGCCAAAGAGCTAAAACAACATTTGTTTGGTGAGGTGGGCGCGCATAATAATTTATATGCGGAAGTAGCTGGCTATTTTTACCTCGCTGGGCAATACGATGAAGTACGAAACATATTCAAAGAATTTCAAAAAAAAACTGGTATGAAACTCCGAGCAGATTTTACTTGGGAGGACGTTTTGGAAAAACAAGCGAGCGTGGGAAATACGCTTGCAAAAGTAAATACGAGAGATAGTGTTGAATTTATAAGAATGTCTTTCTGGAAAAGAGGGCATTTTAGCAATCGCTTTAGATTGTTCCCGCCGTTATCGATATGTATTACTAGATCTAAGATTATAATAAAAAATAGGTTGGGGGAATTTTGTTGTAAACATGAAGACGTTGATGGTGTCGATCTGATTTATGAAGACAAGTCTAAAGCTTATGGTCGTGGTGTCGGAATTAAATACACTAGGAAAACTCTTGTGATAGGGCTTCAAAGTCGAAAATTTTGGATAGATGTATCAAATCAGTTCCCCGACTTTTATGACAGCAAGCTGTTAGAACAAAAAATCCTCGCAATTTATCAAGTAAATGTTATTGATAAGCGAAAGCGCTAGGTAATCAAAGCTAAAATATTCAGTTGTTTAGTTGATGTGAAATAATGGAAGTTTGGGGTCAGAGTGAAAACCTAACTTACACTGAGAGGTTTGGGGCCAGAGTAAAAATAATTTCAGAATTTACTTTGGGCAAACTAATCAATCTGTGGCTTGGTTGCTGTTTAAAGGGAAATTTGAAGTCAAAGTAAAAACCTAAATCCTACTGCAGTGTGCGTAGTAGTTTAAATTAAGTGGGTTCAGGAGCGGTTATGATAAGTCGAATTGTGACGTTGGGTGCCGGTACCATCGCAACGATAATGGGACTGTATGTCGCAGGGGGGGTGAGCGTAGGCGGAAATCCCGTCGTCACAGAAGTTGCGCCTGCTGCAAATATTCAGAATAATCCAGAAAAGAGTGCCTCTGCCAACAAAACTGCGAGCCTTTCACCCGAAGCAAGCAGCAACCAGCTTGGCTTCAGTAATAATAAAAATGGCAGCCTCCAGTTCGGCTATGTCGCACACGAAGCAGTTGAGGATTCTGCTGAAAAAGAACCCGAAATAAAAAGTGCCCCGGCCTCTATACCAGCGCTATCTATCGAGGAGTCTGATCCCCCACAGGCGCATATCTTACCGCCAGACCAAAATTCTGAAATACCTTCTGCGGTTACTCGCGTGACCGACCAGCTAGTGCAGTCACTGCAAAATGTGGATTATAAAATTCCCGAAGGCGCGACCTACGAGTCGCTCAGAGTAGATTGTGTGAAGTACTATAGCAGCCACTTTGATGGGAATCCTGACTTTGGCTTGAATGCAGATATTGATGCAGAGTGTGAGATATTGCTTGATGCGATAGGTTTTTAATTTGAAAGGCAAAAATTTTGATTGATGAGACCTGTCAGTTTTTATGCGCCTAAGCTTCATTGAGGGTATGCACTGACTGGACGTGCTATTCCCTAGGTAAGGCTCCCGAGCTTACAAGTATTGCATTAAAGTGTGCTCAATGTTGTGAAACAGCGTCTAGCTTTTGCCTGCGCTCTTGTCATTCGCGCTTTTAAACTTCTCTATTCAGTGACCTTTCCCACGATTAACATCACAGCTTGGATGAGATTTTCATTCTATTGAGGGATCCCCGAAAACACCATGACGACGATGGATTTCCTGCGTTAATCTAACGCTCTCGCTGTTACAAACCAAATCGCGCTTGGCAGGGTGATAGCGCCGTTCTGGTAATACGGCGCCATGGTACTTTCCAACGCTTTATAGACCTTTTCCTTAACGGAGTCATCCTGACCGACCAGTAGACGTTGTACAGGTCCAGCGCCCGCCATTTCCCTTATGCTTTCTGGCAGTGTTGGTGCTTCGCCAATTCGAATTTGTTGAATACGGGAAGTTATTTGAATATTGGAAAAGCCCGCCTGTTGCAAAATGCTTTCAATTCGCTCGGCTCTGGCAAACGCGAACGGGCCAGGACCTTCTGCATCCGGCACCATGTTGTCAGGCAAGGACACATATTGCATGGCTGTTTCGACAGGGATGCGTGCCCAGTCGTTTTTATCTATTCCCTGCCAGCAGCTAAACGCCAGCTTACCTCCGTCGCATAAGGCTTTACGTAAGTTGGTGAATGCAGCCACTGGGTCACTGAAAAACATAACACCAAAACGTGAGAACAGACCGTCAAACTTGCCGGTTGGAAAATCGTACTCGGCAGCATCGGCGAGCAGGTATTCGATATTAGCCGCATTTTCTGTTGCCTGGTTATTGGCTTGTGCGACTGCCAAGAGTGGCTCAGAAATATCGATCCCGGTTACTGTCGCGTCTGAGCTGAGTCTTTTCGCCAGCAAGCGGCTTTGGCTCCCGCCGCCGCAGCCAACATCAACCACATGAAGACATTGATCCAATTCTGCGTGATCTAACAATGCATCGCCAATGGGTTGTAACAGGCGTGCCATAACTCTGTCCTGTTCCGCCCAGCGTTGACCCGACTCGCCATTCCAGTAGTCAATTTGTTCCTGGTTATTCACTAAATATTCTCCTCTCCTTTTAGCTAAGGCATTCTAAACAATTATACGGTCTCTGGATTCCGCACAAGTATTTATTTGTCTGATGTCAAAAAGCTTATCGAAAAATCGGAGCATGGCTACAAATGTCGAATAAACTGCTACTCGGCGACAGATATACAGCCAATTAGAAGAGTGAAACAGAACGGAAAAACATGCCTGACTGTCACAGCGAAAACGCAGATAAAGACACGAAACAACAAAGCTCGCATGTTCCTTCTTGCCATGAGCCTAAACATCGATTTGACTATTTGCTTTGGGGCTCACTGCTTGCGACTGTCGCTTTGTATACCCACTTCGGCTGGTTTAGAGAGTCTGCACAAGTTATCTCGTGGTATGAAGTACTGGCCTCTTCAGTCTTTGAGATAATCAACACCATCTGGTGGGGTATTCTTATCGGCATATTGATGGTGTCGCTGTTATCCAAAATCCCCAGAGAATTTGTGGTTTCTATTTTAGGTACGCATCGCGGCCTAAAAGGCCTTGTGCGCGCCACCGCTGCTGGTGTGTTGCTGGATTTATGTAGTCACGGCATTCTGATGGTCGGCGCAAAATTGTATGAGCGGGGTGCCAGCGTCGGACAGGTGATGGCCTTCTTAATTGCCAGTCCCTGGAACTCTTTTTCTCTCACCTTAATTCTTATTGCCCTTATAGGGATATGGTGGACGCTTGCATTTATTGCACTATCTATGCTGATCGCCATCGTCGTGGGGATGCTTTTTAATAAACTCGTTGATCGTGGAACACTGCCAGCTAATCCGCAAAGGCTAGATTTACCGGCTGATTTCAAGTTCTGGAAAAGCGCCAAAGAGGGCTTATCCAACGCTCAGATTACACCGGGTTTTTGCCTGGCAACGTTAGTCGATGGCATCAAGGAATCTCGCATGGTTATTCGCTGGATATTGTTTGGTGTACTGTTGGCGGGTTTGGTTCGCGCCTTTATTTCACCGGATCAGTTTGGTACATACTTCGGGCCGACAGTAGCGGGTCTTGGCCTAACAGTGCTTGTCGCAACTATCATTGAAGTTTGCTCCGAGGGTTCTGCACCTATTGCCGCCGATTTGCTTAACCGCGCAAACGCTCCCGGAAACAGTTTTGCGTTTTTGATGACAGGCGTTTCGACTGATTACACTGAAATTATGGTGTTAAAAGACTATACGCGATCCTGGAAAATCGCATTTTTCTTGCCGTTACTTACTGTTCCCCAGGTTTTATTGATAGCCTGGATGATGAATGTAGTAGGAGCGTGATTGTCATTGCATGAATTAAGCACCTAAGCCGATCGCATCGCAAGCTTTCCGTCGCCTAGAAGGAAGTGTGCGATTGATGCAGACATTAAAAATATCGGGTATTCCCATCCTCCACCTTCACTGGTATGCAGCCAGCCATTTGGCAGATGCGTCCATGCCGCAACGAGTAAAACAGGCAGCATCAGCGCGGATACATAGCGACCATAAATGCCGGTTAAGATCATGATGCCGCCTACCAGCTCGATTAAGAATACTGGCCACGCCATAAGCGCATGAATACCATGGCCTTCGAGCCAGGCTGCAAACCCGGGAATGGTAAAGACAAACCATTTTAGAAGCGCATGGGCTATCCACATAATACCCAGGCTTACCCTAAGCACGGTTGTGCCATAAGCGGCATAAGTTTCGTCTATAGTGTTCATGATCATTTATCTCACTTAGTTGATTCGACGGGATAATCCGCTTCTAACCAATCCGATTTGCCGCCCTTGTATATTTGCGTATTGGTATAGCCGAGGCCGTCCAGTGTGGTCGCGGCAATATCGGAATTAGCGCAAGTAGAACTGGCACAGTACACAACGATAAGAGCATCTTTATCAGTAAGTAATTCTGGGGCGCGGGCGGCTATTTCTTCGTGTGGAATATTTAACGCGCCCGGCAAGTGCTCGGTTTCAAAGTACTGTGCGGGTAGCGCTTCTATCAATGTCATTGGGGCATTGGTATCGAGGTTTGCCTTAATCTGTTCTCGCGAAATGATTTTCTTCATGTCGACTCTCCTTTTCAGTATGGTTGCAAATGCAACTACTATTCATCCTAGTCTTTTATGGTTGCGAATGCAACCACTTTGCCGCAAAATACAAACTATGAAAAATAAACCGTCAAATGAAACGATAAACGCCTGGATACATCTGCATCGCTCACATCGCCATCTACTGGAAAAGGTAGAGAATTCGCTCAAATCCAATGGTCTGCCTTCTCTGGACTGGTACGATGTTTTGCTCGAACTACACCGTGAGAAAGGGTCTGGTTTGCGGCAGTACGAAATTGGCCAAAAAATACTACTCAACAAGCATAATCTGTCGCGCCTGATTGACCGCTTAGAGAACCAGGGGCTCGTTGCGCGTTACAGCTGTGAGGAGGACGGGAGAGGGAACAGGATTAAAATCACCACTAAAGGCGAAAAAACCATTAAACAGATTTGGCCAGTCTATGCCCAATCGATACAGGAAGAGTTTGGCGAAAAGTTGACTGCTAGAGAGTCAGCGGAACTAAGCCGCCTGTTAGCTAAGGTGCTGACATAAAACTGAACGGAAACCGCCAAACCCTATCAAAGGCTCTTTGAAACTTAATCAGAATAGTTGGCAGCGTTTGATTGCTTTGTAAACGGGCAGGCTTAAATCTGAGCAGTTATTTGAAGAATAGTTTAACCCCCAGGCTTGGCTTAACCTAAATAAAGGCCTGGGTGAACATCTATGCCCCGCCGCTAATTAGCGGTTAAAATCCCAGGCGTTAGAACAATTCATGAGTCCAGCCTTGAGGCTCTCGTTACTCAACCTTTTCAACAATCGATACCAGTAAATACGGGATTGCATATGTCAAAGAAAACTTGGAATACAGCAGATATACCAGAGCAAAATGGTCGGGTTGCTATTGTCACTGGTTCAACCAGTGGTATTGGACTTGAAGCGGCTAAAGTACTTGCGGAAAAGGGTGCCAAAGTGGTGCTGGCTGTTCGAAATATATCGAAAGGTGAAGGTGTTGCGGAGCAGATAAAAAGCGGCTGTCCTTCGGCTGATGTTTCTGTTTCTCAACTCGACCTTTCCGACCTGAGTTCGGTTAAGAGTTTTTGCGAACGCTTTTCGTCTGATTTTAATCAACTCGATTTGTTGGTTAACAATGCTGGCGTAATGATGTGCCCATTTAGTAAAACGGCTGACCAGTTTGAAATGCAAATAGGCACCAACCATTTGGGGCACTTTGCGTTAACGGGGCTTTTATTACCAATGCTAAAAAGCACGGCAGATTCTCGCGTCGTGGTGCTTTCTAGTATGGGGCATAAACCCGGAAAGATAGATCTGGACGACTTGAATTGGGAGAAGCGTAAGTACAATGCTAACCAGGCTTATTTCGACAGCAAATTGGCCAACCTTTATTTTGCCTACGAATTATCGCGTCGGCTAGAGTCCTCGGGTGGTAACCCAAAAGTGACAGCGGCGCACCCTGGCTGGACAGGAACCGATCTTCAGCGTCATTCGGGAATCATGCGGTTTATGAATGTGTTTCTCGCACAAGGTACTGAAGACGGAGCATTGCCTACCTTGCGCGCAGCGGTAGACAGCGAGGCATCTTCGGGCGACTACTACGGTCCTTCCAGGTTTTTTGAGATGCACGGTTCGCCAATTAAAGTCGAATCGAGCAAAGAGTCTCATGATCGTGAAGTAGCGCAAAAGCTTTGGACGCTTTCTGAAGAGCTAACAGGCGTAGCCTATTAGCGCGCTAAATATAAAAAGTGTTAGATCAATAAGATTGGTGATAAAAGACTAAAACAGATGGCCAACCAGCTCAGGTGGCCATCTGTCTGTGCTTCACACTACTTTTGGCTGGATTGCAGTACATAGGCTTCTAGCTTTTTGTCGATGCCGAGAACATGGCGCTTTAGCCATTCGTATAAAAACTTGGAAAGCGAACTTCTTAGCTGTTCGTAGAGTGCGGGCTCTATTTTGCGCATGTCAGACAGCTCTTTTCTAAATTGTGCGTGCGCAAGTACGTGTTCTTTGGCGTGCGGATAATTCAGCTCTTTCATGTAAAGCTCTTCTAACGAGAAGTGCTGATCTGCGTATTGCTCCAGTTTGACCAGAATCGAAGGGTCAAAAGGATCGGCATCCATTTTTTTTATAAGGTCAAATAAAACCTGGTGCTGGGCATCTTGCCAAATAAGCTCGCTTGTTTTTTGTATCGCTATCGCTGATGCCTTTTCTTTTTCTTCAATCATAAGCTTGACATAAAGCTGGTGAATAAAAGTTAAAGTCTCCGCGCGGTGGCCTCTTGGTGGTAAGTTAATAGTTTTTCTAACGGTATGCAATAGAGCGTACCGTTAGAAAACGCTTATGCTTTAACCATATTTTTTTCGGACGATTTGATAACGCCTGCCAAGGTACCATACTGGTGCGCTAATGATGTGAACCAGCCTGGTGTAGGGAAAGACTAATAATATCGTCAGGCCAAAAAAGACGTGTAGCTTGTAGATAATATGCACACTGGCAATTGCAGCGCTAGCTTGCGCTGGTTGTAGCGTGACGATGCTTTGGGCCCAGTTTGCGAGTAGCAACATTACGGAGCCATCCATATGTTCGGCGGATACTACAATGGTCGCCAGGCCCAGTATCAGTTGTATGTAGAGTAGAAATAGCACAGCGATATCACTAAAGCTGCTGTTGGCGCGAACCCTTGGGTCGGTCAGTCGACGATAGATTAGCATGCTCAGGCCGATGAAGCAGAGAACCCCAAATAGCCCACCGGAGACCATCGCAAGTAACTGTTTGTTGGGGGTGCTAATGGCGTAGTGATAAATTGACTCAGGTGTCAGGAGTCCAACAAAGTGGCCAAGCAGGATAAAAATAATTCCAACGTGGAATAGATTGCTGGCTAACACCATGTTTTTGGTGCGAAATATCTGGCTTGAACTGGCTTTCCATGTGTATTGCTCGCGATCGAACCGGACGATTGATACCGCGACGCAGATAATGATAGCGATATATGGATACAGCCCAAATAATAGTGTGTTTAGAGAGAAGTTCATGGTCATTGCACCCCTGTATTTTGAGTGTTAGGACTAGCAGGATCGACCCACCGCACTGGCTGCGGGCTGTCCGCTGGCGTGGCGGTTGCAGGTGATTGGCATGGCTTATCTGTACCATCAAACGTTACTGCAATTTCTTCCCACTCCTTATCAATTGCCTCTGCCGTGTAATCAGGCTCCTCGTTAGCTACCTTTGCTTTCGATTCGGACAATTGCTCGCTACGGCCTGCAATAATAAGCAGTGCCTCAAACAGGTGAGCGTAGCAGCTGCCACGTTCGAGTAAACGGGCAGCGAGTAAGGCGAGAATGTGACTCACATCCGCAAGCCACTCCCGTGCTTCAATTGAATTGCGTGTCGACAGGTACTCCAGGAACAGTGGAATATAGTCTGGCAATTCGTGACAGTTAATTTCGAATCCATTGCGGGAATATTCTTCCATAAGGTCCACCATCGCCTGTCCGCGGTCGCGTGATTCGCCATGCACATGCTCAAAGATATGCAGCGAAAGCGAACGACCTTGTTCAAAGAGCCCTGTGTATTGCTCTTCGGCATCTAACAATTCACTACTGTAGATACTTTCCAGCGTCTCAAGCAATTGCGCGCGACTGTCTGGGGGTAGTTCACTGGTGCGCCCTATTAGTAGGGCCAGGTCCGCTTTGTACTCGCTAACCTCCTGTCTGGGGTAATCCATCAGGCGGGCAATAATTTTTAAAATTTCCATAATCAATCCTCCCAGATTTGCACTGATGCAATTATGTCTTTGCGATTAGCTTTTTTGCCGCCAAAAATGTTGACGTCGCTATTGCCATCGCTGCAGCCATTGCCAAAACTGAAACCGCAGCCGTTGCTTTCGTGCTGTGCGTACTTCATGGCTTCTTCACGGTGCGCGGTTGGGATAACAAAGCGATCTTCATAGTTGGCGATCGCCAGATAACGGTACATTTCTTCGGCCTGGTGTTTGTTCAGACCAACTTCTTCAAGAACGCTTGAATCGACCTGCTGCTCCACGTTTTGCGAGCGTTTAAAAGCACGCATGGCTAACATGCGTTTTAGCGCTAAGCGAACAGGCGCTTCGTCCCCCGCAGTAAGCATATTGGCTAGATACTTAATAGGTATTCGCAACGAATCAACATCGGGGATGACGCCGTTCATTCCGATTGCACCTGCGTCGGCGGCGCCTTGTATCGGGGAAAGTGGAGGCACATACCAAACCATTGGCAGGGTTCGGTACTCTGGATGAAGCGGAAGTGCCAGCTGCCAGTCGACGGCGAGTTTATACACCGGTGACTGTTGAGCGGCCTCGATGACCGAGTCTGGAATACCGTCGGCTTTCGCTTGCGCAATAACTTTTGGGTCGTTGGGGTCGAGAAATACAGAAAGCTGCTCTTGATATAAGTCGGTTTCTGCTTCGGTAGAGGCAGCCTGATGAATTTGGTCGGCGTCGTAAAGCAACACGCCGAGGTAACGAATGCGACCTACGCAGGTTTCTGAACAAACTGTTGGTTCACCGGCCTCAATACGAGGGTAGCAGAAGATACATTTCTCGGACTTGCCGCTCTTCCAGTTAAAGTATATTTTCTTGTAAGGGCAGCCACTAACACACATCCGCCAGCCGCGGCACTTATCCTGATCGATAAGAACAATACCGTCTTCTTCGCGCTTGTAGATCGCACCGCTTGGGCAAGAAGCAACACATGCCGGGTTGAGGCAATGCTCGCAAAGGCGAGGCATGTACATCATAAAAGTATTTTCGTACTCACCGTACATCTGCTTTTCTACATGGTTGAAGTTTTTATCCTCCCCCCTTTTTTCAAATTCGCCGCCGAGGATTTCTTCCCAGTTTGGGCCGCTCTCGATTTTTTCCATCCTTTTACCGCTCACCAATGAACGTGGTCTGGCAGTGGGCTGGTGTTTGCCTTGCGGCGCCGTATGCAAGTGCTGGTAGTCGAAATCGAAAGGTTCATAGTAGTCGTCGATTTGCGGCATGTCCGGGTTGGCAAAAATCTTTGACAGTACCTTCATCTTGCCGCCGACGCGCGGCTGTATTTTTCCGTTAGAGTTTCTTTCCCAACCGCCTTTCCACTTGTCCTGGTCTTCCCAATGGTTTGGATAACCAACGCCAGGTTTGGATTCGACATTGTTAAACCACGCGTACTCCATGCCTTCACGTGAAGTCCATACATTTTTGCAGGTGATGGAGCAGGTGTGGCAACCAATACATTTGTCGAGGTTGAGCACCATGCCAATTTGAGATCGTATTTTCATCGTATGTGCTCCCTAAACAGTTTCGGGCAAAGGTTGAGGCGGTTCGTCACTGTCGGAACCTTCCAGCCATTCGACGTTAGCCATTTTTCGTACCACGACCATTTCGTCTCGGTTACAGCCAACGGTTCCGTAATAGTTGAACCCCCATGACTGCTGCGCGTAGCCGCCAATCATATGAGTTGGCTTCATGACCACTCGCGTAACCGAATTATGGTGGCCGCCGCGTGTACCAGTAACCACAGATCCTGGCGTGTTGACGATTCTCTCCTGTGCGTGATACATCATTACCATGCCAGGTTTCACGCGCTGGCTGACGACCGCGCGACAGGCGATGCCGCCGTTAGCGTTAAACACGTCGATCCAGTCGTTATCTTTTATGCCTGCAGATTTTGCGTCTTCTTCGCTCATCCAGACAATCGGACCGCCGCGAGACAGCGTTAGCATAAGAAGGTTGTCGGAATAGGTACTGTGAATTCCCCACTTCTGGTGTGGTGTGAGAAAGTTAAGTACCAGCTCTTTGTTTCCGTTGGGTTCGTGGTTTTTCATTAGTTCAACCGCACGAGTTTTGATGGGTGGACGATAGCCAATCATCTGCTCGCCGAACGCCTGCATCCACTTATGGTCTTGATAAAACTGTTGTCGACCGGTGATGGTGCGCCACGGAATTAATTCGTGAACATTGGTATATCCCGCGTTATAGCTAACGTGTTCATCCTCAAGGCCAGACCAGGTTGGTGATGAAATTATTTTTCGTGGTTGAGCTTGCACATCGCGAAAGCGTATTTTTTCATCTTCTTTTGGTTTGGCCAGGTGAGCGTGATCGCGACCGGTCACTTTGCTTAATGCCTCCCAGGCCTTGACTGCAACCTGCCCATTAGTCTCGGGGGCGAGCGTAAGAATCACTTCAGCCGCATCAATTGCCGACTCTATTTTTGGACGGTTTTCGTGAATTCCATTTTCTGTCACCGTATAGTTAAGTTGACCTAACAGATTAACTTCGTCGCTTGTATCCCAGCTAATCCCTTTACCACCGTTGCCCAGTTTTTCCAGCGCTGGACCCAGGGAGGTAAATTTTTTATAAGTTGCCGGATAGTCGCGTTCAACTACTGCGATGTTCGGGGCGGTTTTTCCCGGCACCAGGTCGCATTCGCCTTTTTTCCAGTCTTTGACATCAAAAGGCTGAGCAATTTCGGCCGGTGTGTCGTGCAGAATAGGAACGGTAACAACATCTTTTTCTACGCCCAGATTGCCCTCAGCAATTTCCGAAAACTTTTTGGCGATGCCTTTATAGATATCCCAATCCGAGCGCGCTTCCCAGGCGGGATCGGTCGCTTTAGAGAGTGGATGAATAAACGGGTGCATGTCAGAGGTATTGAGATCGTTCTTTTCGTACCAGCATGCAGTGGGTAGTACGATGTCGGAATACAAACAGGTTGACGACATACGGAAATCCAGCGTGGTGACAAGATCCAGTTTGCCCTGGGCGCCTTCATCAACCCAATCTGCTTCGTTAGGGATAAGCCCATCCCTGCTGCCGTTGTCATCGTTCATCACGCCGTTGTTGGTACCCAAGAGGTACTTGAGCATGTACTCGTGACCTTTGCCGGAGGAACCGAGCAAATTTGAGCGCCAGATATATAAATTGCGCGGAAAGTTGTTGGGGTCATCAGGCGACTCGCAGGCAAATCGTAAGTCGCCTTTTTTCAGTTGATCAACCACGTAATCTTTGGGATCTATTCCCATAGCTTCTGCTTCGCGCGTTATTTCTAACGGATTACGATTAAGCTGTGGTGCGCTTGGAAGCCAGCCCATACGCTCTGCCTTGATGTTGTAGTCGAGCATGTGCTCTGGAAAATCAGATTTTTCGGCGAGTGGTGACAGCACGTCGTGTACGTTTACTTTCTCGTGTCGCCACTGAGAACTATGGTTATAAAAGAAAGAGGTTGAGTTCATCTGCCGAGGAGGGCGAGACCAGTCCAAACCAAACGCCAGTGGTAGCCAGCCAGTTTGAGGGCGCAGTTTTTCTTGGCCCACGTAGTGCGCCCAGCCGCCGCCGCTTTGTCCGACGCATCCGCACATCATCAGCATATTTATCAGCCCGCGGTAGTTCATATCCATGTGATACCAGTGGTTCATTGCTGCGCCAACGATAACCATCGATTTGCCGCGAGTTTTATTGGCGGTGTCGGCAAATTCCCGCGCTACCTGAATAACCGAGCTGCGAGGAACACCGGTTATTTTTTCCTGCCAGGCAGGAGTGTTAGGTACGCTGTCATCATCGTAATTGTTTGCAACGTTCGCTCCACCCAAACCTCGGTCAATTGCGTAGTTGGCTAGCGTGAGATCGTAAACCGTCGCTACGTTTGCCGAGGAACCATCCGCCAGCGTAATGCTGCGCGTGGGTACGTTTCGAAACTGAACACTATCGCCTTCCTGGTGCTGCCAATGGTCATGCTCTTCGTTAGCAAAATAAGGGAAAGCGACAGAGCTATGATTTCCCTGCTCGTCAATCAGCGAAAGTTGAAGCTTTGTTTCGCGGTTTTCGCCACCTTCACGATTTTCGATATTCCACTTACCACTTTTGTCCCAGCGATAGCCTACAGAACCCAAAGGTGAAACCAGACCGTCGCGGGTTTCATCAAATGCAATTGTTTTCCACTCGGGGTGTTCCTGCTGGCCGAGGTTGTCTGAAAGGTCGCTGGCGCGAAGGAAACGACTGGGGCGAAAGCCATCCTCGAAAGGCTCGAGTAATACCAACATTGGCATGTCGGTATAGCGACGAACATAGTCAACGAAGTATTCGCTGGGGTGTTCCAGATGAAACTCTTTGAGGATCACGTGCCCAAATGCCATGGCCAGTGCGGCGTCGGTGCCCTGTTTGGGGTTGAGCCAGATGTCGGTGAGTTTTGCTACCTCAGAATAGTCTGGTGTAATTGCGACGGTTTTGGCGCCTTTGTACCGTACTTCCGTTAGGAAGTGGGCATCCGGAGTACGCGTTTGTGGAACGTTAGAGCCCCACGCAATAATATAGTTAGAGTTGTACCAGTCAGCCGATTCAGGTACGTCGGTTTGTTCGCCCCATGTCATAGGTGATGCTGGTGGCAAATCGCAGTACCAGTCGTAAAAGCTCATACATACCCCGCCAATAAGCGAAAGGTAGCGAGAGCCGGCCGCGTAGGAAACCATCGACATAGCCGGAATAGGCGAGAAACCGATGATGCGGTCCGGGCCGTATTTTTTAGCCGTGTACACATTCGCCGAAGCAATAATTTCGTTTACTTCGTCCCAGCTTGAGCGTACAAAACCGCCTAGCCCTCGCGCTGCTTTATAAGCTTTGCAACGCTTAGGGTCTTCTACTATCGCCGCCCACGCATCGACAGGGTTTTCGTGTGCGCTACGCATCTCCCGCCAAAGCTTAAGCAAAGGTTTGCGCACTTTAGGGTATTTAAGACGATTTGCACTGTACAGATACCATGAATAGCTGGCGCCGCGCGGACAGCCTCGAGGCTCATGATTGGGCAAATCAGGTCGCGTGCGAGGATAGTCTGTTTGCTGGGTTTCCCAGGTTACCAGGCCGTTCTTCACGTAGATTTTCCAGCTGCATGATCCCGTGCAGTTTACGCCATGTGTTGACCTAACAATTTTATCGTGCTGCCATCGTTGGCGATAGGCATCTTCCCAGGCGCGGGACTCATTGCTCACCTCCCCATGGCCGTTGGAGAATTCGCCTGTTTTTTTCTTAAAGAACTGTAGTCTATCGATAAAGTGGCTCATGTTCTTTTGCCTCTCCTGCCGTTAAGGGTTGTGGAACTCTGCATCTTTGCGCAGATAAAACCACCAGTTAATAAGGATGCACACGCCGTAGAATGCGGCAAATCCATACAGTGCTAGCTCTGGGGTTGTTGCTTTTATCTGTTCGCCAAATACTTTGGGAATATAGAAGGCACCATAGGCAGCGACAGCCGATGTCCAACCAAGCACAGGCCCGGCCTGTTCCTTGCTAAACACCTGGGATATGGTGCGGAAGGTGGAGCCATTTCCTATACCTGTCGCAGCGAACAACAGCAGGAATAGCATAAAGAAGGGGACGAAGTACTCTTCAGGCGTCGCCGAGTTGTAAGCGGCCTTCATAAAGTACGCTACGCCCACTGCGCTTAGTAGCATGATCACCGAAACTACTTGCGTGACCAGTGCACCGCCCACCTTGTCTGAGATCCATCCGCCCAATGGTCGAATCAATGCGCCGATAAATGCGCCCATCCATGCGTACATTAATGCGCTAGGTCCGTTAGGGTTGATCGTATCGTGTGTCATTACACCGTCGGCACCGACAACGTGTGAGTAGCCAAAGATAACTTTGATGGCTAGCGGGAAGGCGGCCGAAAAGCCGATGAATGATCCGAAGGTCATGGTGTAGATCACACTCATTACCCAGGTGTGCTTGTTGTCAAAAATTTTATATTGGTGTTGCAGATTGGTTCTGATTTGTCCGGGTAAAAGCTTTAGTAAAAAAACCGTAGACGCAATAACAATCACCAATACTATTTCTTTGGGTATCCCCAGCCCTGATCCGTTAGCCGAGGCGGGGAGTAGGAGCCACAGCCCAAAAGATGCGGTGATAAAACCTATCAGCAGCATGCCGCTGATAATTGTAAAACTGCCAATGGCGTTGGGTATCTCTGGGGAGGCTTCCTGTGTTCGCAGATTATTCATGCCAAGCCAGCCAAGAAACGCCAGCGGGATAAGAAATACCAACCAGATTAATCCTGCGTTTTGAATCCAGGTTTCACTTCCTGCGGGGATTTTTCCGATAAGCGTTCCTGATGTTTGCTGGAGCGTCATCGAGTCGCCGCCGAGTGCACCAAAGAGTCCGAAGGTCATCGCTAGTGGTACAAGAACCTGCATGGTGGTCACACCAAAATTGCCGAGCCCCGCATTTAGGCCCAGCGCTAATCCCTGTTGTTTTTTAGGAAAGAAGAAGCTGATGTTTGACATGCTTGACGCGAAGTTGCCTCCACCAAAACCCGAAAGCAACGCCAGCAACTGGAATACCCAAAGAGGTGTTTCGGGGTTTTGCAACGCAATGCCTGCACCTGCTGCAGGTATCATTAGTAAGGCCGTGGTAAAGAATATAGTATTTCGCCCGCCGCACAGCCTTATAAAGAAGCTGCTTGGGATACGAAGTGTTGCGCCCGTTAAGCCGGCAATCGCCATTAGTGTGAAGAGCTCTGACTTGGGAAACGGAAACCCAAGGTTTAGCATTTGTACGGTGATGATTCCCCAGTAGAGCCATACTGCAAATCCGCACAGCAAGCTGGGAATTGATATCCACAGGTTGCGCGTCGCAATTTTCTTTCCTGTGCTCTCCCAGAATTTGGGGTCTTCTACATCCCAGTTTTTTATGTCAGCCATAGTAGGATCCTCTAAAGGAGTTAGCGCTGCCACCGGGGTGGCAGCATATTGGTATCGTTAGGCGATATTGCCTTCCAGTTCCAGGTTTTCCTGTCTGCGTAAATTTCTAATGGCGGTGTTCATTAGGATCATGCAGATCGCCACCACGCCAAAAAGCAGCATGAAGCAGGAGCTGCGAACGTCGAGCAGATCTGAAGCCAGGCCAAAAAGAATGGGGAGGGTGAATCCACCCAGACCGCCTATCACACCGACCATTCCGCCTACCGAGCCCATGTTGTTGGGGTAGTAGTCATGAATGATTCGATACACACTTGCCTTGCCGATACCCTGGGCGATGCCGATAACAAAGACCAGGAAAGTAAATGCCCAGACATTTAGGCCGATCGAAAAAGTGTGATCAGCAGTAATACCGTGAACGGTATAGGCGGTGTGCGGGTAAGAGACGAAGAACAGGCAAACAAGGCAGGTCCAGAATACGCCCCAGTTAACGTTACGAGCGCCGTATTTGTCCGATAGCCAACCGCCTAGTGCGCGGATGAGTCCAGAGGGCAACGTAAAACACATGGTAATTAACGACGCCGTTTTTAAATCCATGTTGTACTCGCCGACATAGTATTTGGGCAGCCACAACGCCAGCGCAACAAACCCACCAAATACAAAGTAGTAATAGAGGCCAAAGCGCCATACGCGCATCTCTTTAAGCGGTGCGAGCTGGTCGCTGAGTGAAATGTGCTGTCCCGATTTCGCGCGTGCTTGTTGTGCAGGATCGGGGTAGGTGAAAATCCAGAAGATGATCGCCATGATGATCATGGCCACAGAGTAAACTTGCGGCACCATTCGCCAGCCAAACGCAACCACAATCATAGGCGCAACGAGGTTGGTAATTGCCGCACCTGCGTTACCCGCGCCGAATATTCCCATTGCGGTTCCCTGGCGCTCTTTTTCAAACCAGGCTGAGGTGTAGGCGATACCAATCGCAAAGGAGCCGCCAGCTAGCCCGACAAATAGCCCGATGACCAGGTATTGCCAGTACTCCGTCGCGAATGCCAGCCCGTAAGTGGGAATGGCAACAAGCAGCATCTGGATAAAGAACACCAATCTGCCACCAAAACGGTCAGTCATGATCCCCAGTGGTAGCCGCGTGATTGATCCAGTCAATATAGGCGTGGCGACCAGGATGCCAAATTGCGTATCGGATAGGCCTAGTTCGCCTTTGATTTTTATACCAATAATGGAAAACATGGTCCAAACTGCGAAGTTACAGGCGAACGCCAGAGTGTTCATCGACAGAACAGACCACTGCTTTTGCTGGTGAGTCGGCATGCTGTTTATCCCCTTTACTTGTTGTAAACAGCTACATAATCGTCAGCTATTTGTTAACAGCGCTTGATCTGCATCAAAGCCGATATTTCTCTACTACTTAATAGTTAGCGGGTTACTACTAAGGTGGTAGATAAAAAGCTGGAATGGCGGTAAGTAAGTGATAAATAAAAACTCAGCCAGCGCTTTAAAGCAGCCCTTGCTCTTTAGAACCGCACTGGTTCTTGGGGTTATTCTGTTTATTACGCTAGCCAATATGGTGGCCTCGTTTCTGACCTCGGAGAACGTGGAGAATGATGCTGTGCGCATTAATCTCGCAGGGTCATTGCGTATGCAGTCTTATCGCATTGCAGAGGCCGTATTGATTCGTGATAACGCTGATATTTTTATAGGAGAAGATCATTCGCTAGAGCGAGAGATTGCCGAGTTCGAGGCGCGCTTTAATCGCCCCGTACTTATCGGGCATATAGAGCAATCTCGCAATAAAAGCCTAAAAGATAGCGTTCTCAGTTTGCAGCGAGAGTGGTCGTCACTTAAGGCTATGTTGAGCGACAACCAAACGCCGTTACAGGATACGCTTGTCGAGATAGACCGCTTTGTAGCGCTTATCGACGGCTTAGTAAGTCGGTTAGAGGCACAGACAGAAAGTAAATTTAGGTTGTTGCGCTTGTTGCAGTTGGTTAGCTTGCTGGTAACGATCATCGTTGTTGTAATCGCGCTTGTGGATATAAACAGTAATGTTGTTGTGCCACTGCAAAAACTACTCGCGATGGCGGGGCGTCTTCAGGCAGGAGAATTTAGTCAGCGTTTACCGGTTAATGGTGATGACGAGCTTTCTACGTTGTCGCGAACATTTAACGAAATGTCAGAAAGCCTGGAGGCAATGTATCGAGATCTAGAATATAAGGTCGAGGAGAAAACGCTTCATTTAGGCCAGGCGAGAGATAACCTGTCGCTATTGTATGAAACCTCGAGGTTGTTGAGCTCCGAGTTGCCGATTCGGGAACGAATTAACGAAAGTATGATAAATGTCAGTAACTACTTTCCTGGGTTTATTTTTATTCTCGAAGCTGACGATGACGCCAATGAAGTGAATCAATATCCGCAAGGCGAGGATGTTGTGGCAGCAAAAAATAAATATCACGCTGAGTTTGATGTTGACAGTGATACATTGCATTACGGAAAGATGTCCGTTTATTCTGACAAACCATTGCAGGAGCAACTTCGTAATCTATTCCAGACTATTGCGGAAAATATTGCAGTCGCACAAAAAGGTGAATTACAACAAGTGCATCTAAGAAGAATTGGCTTGATGGAAGAGCGCGCTGTTATTGCGCGTGAGCTCCACGATTCGCTCGCTCAATCGCTTTCGTACCTTAAAATACAGATTAGCCGTTTGCATATGTTAAGAGACAGGGAGGCTGACGCGAAAACAATTGACGAGGTAATACTTTCAATTAAGAGCGGTATCGACAGTGCATATCGCCAACTTAGAGAGTTGCTGGTGACATTTCGCCTCCGCTTGTCGGACGAAGGTCTCGGTGTGGCGCTGGAAAAAGCGACCAATGAATTTTCGCAAAGGGGCGAGCTTGCGATTGACCTCGATAACCAGATAGAAGGAGTTCAGCTAACCCCTAATGAAGAGATTCATATTTTGCAGATTGTTCGTGAATCGCTATCCAATATCGTTAGGCATTCAGAAGCAACGCTTGCGACAATAGCGCTGCATTTGGACGAGGCTGGTTGTATTGTTGTTTGTATTCGCGACAACGGGGTGGGTTTAAAGAGCAATGACATAAGCAGTAGCCACTATGGCAAGATAATTATGCAGGAACGCGCTCAAACCCTTTCAGGTCAAATAGAGTTTACTAACCGGCCCCAGGGAGGGGTTGAGGTTCGTCTGGTCTTCAGTCCCGAAAGTGCGCGTAAGACATTACGTTTTAACGAGGCGGTATCATGAAAACTATTTTGCTTGCCGACGATCACCCAATGTTGCGTCAGGGAGTAGCTCAGCTAATAGCGATGGAGGAAAACCTTTGTGTAGTTGGTGAGGCAAGTGATGGCCGCGAAGCGATTGAGAAAGCGATTAAACTAAAACCGGATATGGTGCTTCTCGATTTAAATATGAAAGGTTTGGGAGGTATTGATACCCTGGTAGAGCTTAGGCGTCGAAAAATTAACACCAAAGTCGTCATCTACACCGTGTCTGATAACGAGGATGATATGTCCGCTGCGCTTTGTGAAGGAGCGGATGGCTATCTATTAAAAGATTGTGAGCCGGAAGAGTTATTGCGAGACATCAAGCGCGCGGCAGAAGAAGATGAACAGGTATTTAGCCCGCAGCTCGCTGAGATAATGGCCAGAGCGCTAACGAAAAACAATCAAAAAGAAGTTTCAGTTGTGCCGGATATGACACCGAGGGAGAAAACCATACTCAAGCTTATTGCAACAGGAAAAACTAATAAACACATAGCGCGCAATTTGAATATCACTGAATCAACCGTAAAGGTTCATGTAAAAAACCTGCTTAAGAAACTCTCTTTACGGTCGCGTGTCGAGGCTGCGATATGGGCCGTAGAAAATAATATCGGCGAGAAGCAACCCTACTGTGAGTTGTGAATTTAGAAAGCTAATATAGCATCGTTAGATCGTTTTAGTGATCGGCCGGGGTTTTTTTGCTGAAGGCAGGGTAACGATAATGTATGGCACGCTTTTAGTGCTGCATCTTTTGGCCGCAACAGTCTGGACAGGTGGGCATATCGTCCTGGCGGTAGTTATTTTGCCCAGAGTCCTGGTTAGGTCTGACCCTTCAATGTTACTCGAATTTGAATCGCGTTATGAAAGAATAGGAATGCCGGCGCTGATTATCCAGGTTGTGACTGGGTTGATGCTGGCTCATCGATTATTGCCTGATGTGCGCGAGTGGTTTAACTGGAGTAATCCGCTTTCACACTCAATTCTTATTAAACTAATATTGCTTTCGCTAACGATGTGTTTTGCGATTGACGCACGGTTTCGAATCATCCCGGTTTTGTCGCAGCGCAACTTGAATGCGATGGCCTGGCATATCATTCCTGTCACCCTGTTTTCGGTGCTATTTGTTGTCGCCGGAGTTTCTTTCAGGACGGGTTGGTTTTATTAGTGCCCGCTAACTTTGCTAGTCGCGCACGGTGGTTCTCTCGGCTGAGGGCCGCAAAATCATGCTTAGTGCAGCGGGAATAAAGGTTAACGTGATAAATGTCGAGAACAATAAACCGAAAAGAACAATAGCACCTAACCCTCGATAAAGTTCTGTTCCGGCGCCCGCCAAAAAAACCACCGGCGATAAGCCGAAAATGGTGGTCAGCATCGACATCATAATAGGCCGCATCCTTATGTTGACGCCTCCCAGTATGGCATCGTTAGGAGAAAGCCCTTCGGCTAGCAGGCGCCGGGTTTGTTCGACGAGCAGGATTGGGTTGTTGACAACAGTGCCAATTAAAACAATCGTACCTAGCATGGTGATCATGTCGAACGGCGCTGTAATACCAAAGATGTGATTAATAATCCATAGCCCCAGAATGCCGCCGCTGACACCAAGCGGAATATTTAGCAAAATGAGAAGGGGAAAGCCCCAGTGGGAGAAAATCGCGACCATTAGTAAATAGGCAAGTGCTACGGCAAGAAGAATGTTGTTTGATAAGGCCTGCATCGCTCGGGTGAGTTTGTCAGATGCACCGCCGATCTCAATGCTGGTTGTGCCAGTGAGCAGCCCGCTAGCATTTACTATGTCAACGACGTCAGTCTGGATAATGCTAACGGCTTTTTCTAGCGGTATAGCTTTGGGTGGAACGATTCTTAGTGTGACAGTTCTTTCACTTTCAACGCGTCTGATCGAATCCGAGCTTACTGTGTGAGTTAGTGATGCGACGGCATTAAGCGGAACAACGGCACCCGACGGGGTGAATATCGAAAGGTTTGAGATGTCTGACGGGTATTCGATAGTGTTTTTCTGGCTATGGAGGTAAATATCGATTTTCTTGCCATCAAGAAAGTATTCGTCGAGAAAAGCGCCATCGACCATTGACCATATCGTATACCCCAGAGCCGGGCCAGAGAGACCTAGTTCTTCAGCGCGCTCCCAGTTTGGAACAAGTTCAAGCGTTGGTTGGCCAAGGCTCAGGCTGGGAATAGGGCGAATTTGTACGCCCGGCATTGCGGTTTGGCTTGAGGCGTAGACCTCGCGTGCTACCTCGTAAAGTGTTGGCAAATCATCGCCACTAATATCGAGCTTTATGCTTCTTGAACCGCCTGTATTGCCAGAAAACAACGAGCCGCGATTCGCAAACACTATGAACCCAGGATGTTTACGCATTTCCTCGGTAACTAACGCTTTTACTTTTTCGGTATCTTCGGTATTTTCTGGCTCAATAATAGCGAATGCAGTTTTCGCATTCGCGCTTCTTAGATAAGTTGCGATTGGAGGGACGCTGGTCTGGTCGCTTTCGCTTGTTTGCTGGTGTTTGGTTAGTGCTGGGTACAAAAGCTTATCGTAAGTGGCGCCAACTTTATTAACCTCGATAGCGTTGTAGCCTGCTGGAGCCATACTAAAGAAAAATAATTTGTTCTCCTCGCCTTCAGGGAGGTATTCGGCGTCGGGCGTTAAAAAATATATTAACGAAGCGGCAATGAATAAGGTAAGTAGAACGTAGCTCGTAGACAGCATGCGAGACTGTAGTAGTCGTGTAACGACGGCGTTAACCGCACGCTGAAAGTAAACCGCGAGCGTTTGTAGTGAGAACGTCATCCCGTTATTTTGTTTTAGCCTGCTGCCATTGATTTCGGGAACCCTAGCGGTAATCGAAGGTAGCACCGCAACGGCTACCAGCATCGACATAATGATGGCGGTAGATATCGCTATAGCAATATCAGAATATAGCTGGCCAACTTCTTCCTGGATTAAAATGATTGGCGAGAAAACAAATATGGTTGTCAGGGTGGATGCTAGTACGGCTGGCCATACCTCACTGACACCATCAAGCGCCGCGGTAAAGCGATCTTTTTTCATCGATCGATGACGAAAAATGTTTTCCATCACTACAATGCTGTTGTCGAGCGTCATGCCTATGGCAAACGCAACGCCTGCTAGTGAGATAACGTTTAGCGTTCTTCCCATTAATAACAGGCCAAGGAACGCGCCAAGCGTGCAGATTGGAATGCCAATGGTGCCCAATAGGGTCGGCGTTAGCTGTCGGAAAAATAAAAATAAAACAACGCATGCGAGCATCGCACCGAGAAGAAGGTTTTTTTGTACCACAGCTATCGCATCACTCACGTAGCGTACGTCATCGCTGTAGATTCGAATACTCAGGCCGAGAGGTATTAATTTATTGCGGTTAACGTTGGCGATTTCCGACTTCACGCTCTCAAGAATTTCGATGACGTTGGCGCCGGCACTTCGCTCAATGCCCATGTAAATAGCCGGTTCACCTTCAAGGTAAGTATGGAAGTTGGCTTCTTCCGATGCCAGCTTTACGGTTGCAATGTCGGCGACCGAAATAAACTTACCGTCTTTTCCTTCTATAATCGTTGCGCGAATATCGTCTAGCGTTTCAAACCGGCCGACAGTTCTAACCAGATAGCGGCGTTTTCCGCTATGGATATCGCCGCCTGAAAAGTCATTGTTTCGTGCTCTAATTGCGTCGCGAAGTTGCGTGATGGTAATACCACGAGCAGCAAGTTCGGCAGTGTCTACTTCGATATGCACTTGCTGTTTGGCGCCGCCGAAGATTACGAATTCTGCCACTCCCGGGATGCGCTCCATCGCGCTTTTAACGTGCGTTTCTATTAGGGTTGTTAGTTCGGCGCGTTGGTAACGGTTTGGGTCTTCTGCTTCGAGACCAATAAATATAAAAGCTTCCTGGGAGCTTGAGCTGCTAAGAAGTTGAGGGGGGTCAACATTTTCTGGATATCGCGCCACTTGTGACAAGGCATTGTTGACGCGCAATAAAATATCTTGAACATTGGCCGTTGACGAAAATTCCAGGTTGATCCGTGCGCTGCCCATTGAGGCATTGCTTGTCATTCGCAACAAACCTTGCACGCGTTTTAGATGCTGCTCTTGCTCAATAATAATCTCTGATTCCACCTCATGCGGAGTTGCGCCTGGCCATCGAGTGTCGACTTTAATTACTCGCCGTTCGACGTCTGGTGTCATTTGTATAGGCACTTCAAATACGGCGACCAGGCCAAATAGCATAAGGATGCAGGTGGCTACAGAGACGATAATGCCTTTTTCGATGGTAAAACGAAGCACTACGTCACCGCTCAAAAATGAATTGGAATGTTCTTGGCGAGTTATTTTTCATAACTGACCTGCTGCCCTGGCTGGAGTGCTTCGTTGCCGTTGACCACAACCATATCGCCGCCTAATAGTGCGTTGGGCACAACAGTCAATATGGACACCTGTTTTCCTTCGCGCGCTTTAACCTGGACATTAATTGGTTCGACAGCGTTGTTATTCTCGGCATCGGTAGTTACTTTCCAGAGCATTTGGCTGCCATCAGGTTTTTGTAGGATTGCGTCTGAAGGAACGACCACGTGATTACCGTTTGGAGTCTGCCAGCGAACAGTAGCTTTGGCAGACATGCCATGAGTCCACAAGCGCTGGCTGTTTTCGAGCTTTGCCCAAATGGTAAAGAGCCTGTTGTTATCTGTACGTGCGATAACGGTTTCGACAGGTAGGGAAACGTTGCGCTCCTCATGTTGCAACGTTGTTGGTGCAAGCTCTAAGGTTGCGTTCTCGCGAATGAGACCAAAGTATCTTTGTGGTACACCTATTTCAACTTTAAGCGGGTCGATGGCGGTTAGCGTGGTAATCGCGTTGCCAGATTGTAGCAGTGTGCCGATATTTGCCAGCTTCGAACTAACGATTCCGTCAAATGGCGCATGTATCGCGTATTTTTTTAAGGTGTCTTCTGCCAGGGCAACACTGGCTTGTTGGGCGCTAACATCGGCAACAGCTTGCTGGGTTTTAGCGATCGCCTGGTCGTATTGTTCTTGCGATACGGATTTTGAACGCAATAGTCTCGCCAGTCTTTTTTCGTCGAGTTGTGCGAGCTTAACCTCGGCTTCCAGTCGTTGCAGAACTGCCGTGGCCTGCGTAAGCAGCAAACGTTGCTGCGTATCGTCAAGTTGAATAAGAAGTTGACCCGTGTCGACCTCGTCGCCTGCTTCGAAGAAAACTTTCTTCACTCGTGCGCTCACTTCTGAGGCGATGATGGTCTCATTAAATGCAACCAGGTTTGCGTTGAGCTGTAGCGTGCTTGTGATTGCCTGAGACTCGACTCGGGCGACGCTAACCGGTGTTTGAGCAAATGCCGAAGATACTAAAAGTGCGTAAAGTGTTAGTGCTCGGCACGGAAGCCAAATGGATGGAGGCATAAGTTTAATTACTAGTTTGATTGCTCGGCTGAAAAAATGTAGCTTACGATACAGGCCGCTGAATTGCCCATTATACGTCTTAGTCGAATGCGTTTACTGGCAGCTGACGACAACCGTAACAGTTTTATGGCTTGTTTGCGCGATGAGCGGTTAATCAGCCGGTGCGGAATTCAGGAGGAGGGGCGGAGGTCGGCTTTGAACAATAAAAAAGGCCTCTTGCTGAATGCAAAGAGGCCCATATATTTTTAGCTAGAAGAGATTATTTATTGTGTCTTGCGTTTTATACCCATCAGACCTAACAGCGCTGAGGCAAATAGCCATGCTGCAGCCGGTACGGGGACAACAGTTCGAGTAAAAGTACAGTTCGCATCTGGGCAGTCAGTAGAAAATTCGAACAAGATGGCTTCGAGATCGACCACATTAAAATCAGTATCGTCCAGGCACTCGCCAAACTCGTCGACATCACCAAGGCATATTTCTTCTTCGAATCCACCTTCAACATTCAGGCTTACGAATATAGAAAACATTTCGTAGGTGCCTGCCGCAGCGCTACCATCGCTGGGAGTTAGTTCGTACAGCAGCATATCGATGCTGTCGCCCGGCGCTAAAACAAATGCTGAGCTTATCAGGCTAAGCCAGTTGGTTGGCTCGCCAAACGATGCAGTTGACGTGATGGTGTATTCGCCGCCACTGCAGGCGCCCGCGCCGCTGAACGTATCGCTACAGCTTCTACCATGTGAGCCAGAAAAACTATCGTAGTAGCTAAACGGATACGTTGGATCTGGCGGCCCAAACAGCTCGTTACCCTCAAGTGGTAATTCCAAAGGAATGGCGAACGGCTGGTCGTCGGGTGCGAAGCTATCGTCGAAGTTCAGAGGGTCAGAACCTGGATCCAAAGTCAGGGTCGCCCAAACTTCAATTGTTTCGTCAGGCGCGACCGTACCGGTCGGATCACGAAAAGTAAGCTGGCCGATAACCGCAGCGTTAACACTGGGAAGCGTACTAATCGCAGCAAGCGAAGCAAACGCCCACTGAACGATCTGTTTTTTGGTAATAAATTTCATGACGATTTCTCCCTGAAGGATCTAGATATTATTTTGCTTAACCGCGCCCAATTAAGGTGCAGTTACACATTTATCCAGGGAGAGCCGAAACGCTCAGCCGCTACATTGGACAAGCCAGCATTCTGGCTCGAACAAGGAAGGCTGCAAACAACTTCGATTTGTATAGGGGATGAACATCGTAACAAATTGGATTGTTACTCATTATTACAGTAATGTAAAAAATAGCGTGAAACTCGCCTAAAAGCCGTGAGCCCACGCATTTTTTGCGCTTTTAGACGACGAGTAGGTCAGTTCTTGCCTGCTGAATGACTTTTTCTGCGGTGTTGCCTATGAGTTTACCTTTGACGCCGGTTCGGCCCATGGTGCCAACCACGATGCATTGTGCATTCAGTTTGTGGGCAAAATTATTGATCACATGCCAGGGCTTTCCTTCACGCAGATGCAGGTTTTTCGCATCTATTCCGTATCGGGACAGATAAGATTCTGCCGCTTCCCTGGCATCGTCTTCTAGCTCATGCACTTTGGCGGTGACGTCGACCAGGTCAAAGTCTTTTACCAGCGTGGGAATGACCAGTGCGGCGCAAACATGGAGTGTGGCGCCGGTTACCTCGGCGAGACGAGCTGCCTCTTCGAGTAGTCGCTCGTTCTTGGATTGTTTATCTTTGCTGCCGCTTAACAGGTCAAGCGCAACAAGAATGTTGGACCTGGTTTTTTTACCCGGCGCATAAACGCTGTAAACCGGTGTGACGGTTTCTCGAAATAATTGCCAGTCTGTGGGGGTGTATATCCAGCTTTCACTGCGATGCCCGGTTTTGACCACAAGGTCGTACTGGTTTGACTTGCAATGCTCAATAACCCACTGGTGAATATACTTTTCCCACACAACCTCGTGCGTCAGGCTAATGTCTTGTGGTAGCGACTGCGATTGTTTTTCCCACTCCGACTTTGTGTGATCAATTAATAATTCTTTTAAGCTTGCATGTTTTGGTTGTCGGTCTAGCTTGTAACTGGCATCGACTTCATACAGCGACTCGTAGCAGAAGCTGACAACATGAATATTGGCTTCTGTTGACTGCGCCAGATCTAAAGCTTTTTTTAGTGCGGGCTGCGGTTCGTGGGCATTACTTCCCTGCTCGGTATCACCTGAAGGATCAGCAATAACTAATATTTTTAACATGGTTCTCTCCGCTTTGGCCCGCGTGGTAATTTACCCGCTACGGCGATAAAGGTAGTGGGCTAAACGCCCATTTTTGCGAGCATATCAATAATTTCGCGTAAGCAGTTTTCGGCAACGGGATGCCTTACCGCAAACTCGACTTCTAACTCCTCGGCTTTTTTAATGGCTTCATTTACCTCGCCAGCCGACTGTCCTGCATCAAACGTTGAGCAAAGCTCTTCAAGTTTCGCTTTAGTAGTATCGTCGACGTTTGTTGCATTTACTTCTTTGCGCAAATCGACCAATAGCTGTTGAATTCTTTCTTTAGACATATAGCCTCCAGTTTAACGTGAGCCGATGGCAGTACCGATTGATGCGCACAAAACCTGACTCGGCGCAAAGGGGCTGCATTACGTTAATACCTCTTAGCATTATAAGTTGCCCTGAGTTAAACAGCCAGATTTGGATCAAATACCCATGCAATAATTTAGCAGCTATTACCCTTATCGTCATATACATGAAGCTACTATTTTCAGCTTCCGACTGGCGGATTATTATGGCAAGTAGTATGGTTTATGAATAATTAGTAATCAGCGGTGCGGCAGTGGTCTTAGCGCAGATGCTTATCCGCATTTTTTTATCTGCATATCTTGCTCGAATGTGCCTTTCTCGAGTGACTGTGTGCACCATGAGATGTAATCATCAGCGGAAAGCGGTTTGCTGTACAGGTAACCCTGCGCCAGATCGCAATTGATAGACTGTAGAAACTCAGCCTGCTCTCTTGTTTCTATGCCTTCTGCGACCGTTTTTAATCTTAGCTCTCGTGCCATACTGACCGTCGACCTGACGATTGTCCTGTTGTTTTCATCCTGCAATATATTGTCGATAAACGACTTGTCTATTTTTAGCGTGCCGGCTCCTAAATCACGGATGTATGATAGTGATGAATAACCAGTTCCATAGTCATCGATCGCGACGTTAAAGCCCGCTGCTCGTAGCGCATTAGCGGACTTGATAGCGATAGACTGATTGGCCATTAATGCGGTTTCTGTAATCTCAAACTCAAGCTCGATGTATCCCATGCTTGTTTTCGCCAGATTAATCAGCTCATTAATAAATGCTGGATTGCCCAGAAGCCTCGCAGAAAGGTTTACTGCAACATGTCGTGGAAGCTGGGCTTCCAGCCATAGCGCTTCAAGATCTAATAGCTGCTTCATGCTATTAACGATGAGGGGCTCCATTAGCTGGGAATTCTCAGCCACATCAATAAAAACGTCAGGGGGAATTGATTGGCCTTTATCATCTGTCCAGCGTAATAGCATTTCGCAACCTGCGGGAGTCTCATCTTTTAAGCAGACCTTTGGTTGAAATACGGGCCTCAGCTGGTTTGTTTCTATAGCGTGACCTAGCTTTGGAAGTAGCTCTAAAAAGTTATATTGTTCATTGTCTATCTCTGAATCAAATATCGCAAAGAGAGTGTGATTTGCCTTGCTTCGCTGTAGCGCGATATCGGCATGCCGAAACAGTTCTACGCGATCACTTTCTGAATTAGCCAGGCGCGCGCAGCCAATGTATAGCCCAAGTTCAACAGAGTATTGTTCGACACAAATCGGCTGGCTGGTTAGATGGTGAACCTCTTTGGCGAAATTTTCGACTTGATTGTGACTCAATGAATCTTTGAACAGTACGGCAAACTCAGCCCCATCAAGGCGAAAGCAACGCGCATGGTCGCCTACCACGCTTTCGATACGATTTGCTAATTCAACAAGAACGCTGTCGCCGATATTGTGGCCGAAGTGGTCGTTGACCTCCTTGAAATAGCTTATATCTAAAAGCGCTAGCGTAACTGTTTTGCTATTGGATATGCGTAAGTCAAGTTCATCTAACAGATATCGCCTGTTTGGAAGTCCGGTTCGCTTGTCGTGGAGCGAATCATGACGAAGAGTGGCCTCACGCTTTAGTTGCTCTCTTCGGTCGCGGATAATTAATGCGTACGAGATTTCATTACCGATATGTATTGGGTTGACCGAAAGCTCTACCGGAATTTTGTCTAATTGATTGAGACTTATGTTTGTAAGCTGGTGTTTTGAAGCATCAAGTGATGATGCTTTTAATTCGGGAATAAGCTGGGTTGCGTCGATGCCTATAAGCATTTGCTCGGTCTTGCCAACCAGGCGGCAGAAGCTCGCACTGGATTGGGTAATTGCCCCGCTTTCGTTGATACACAAGATATTATCGTTAGAGTTGTCGAACAGGGCGTTAAGCACCGAGTTTTTTCGCCGAATATTGAGTTTCAGCTCGATCGCCTCGAACGTGCTTCGGTTGATTTTGTTCGTAAGCAAAAATAGTGACAGTGAGGCGATATAAATAACCGGTAGCGCGTAGTTAGGTTGAATGCGAAAAACAAATTGAAACGCTATCGCCAATAGCTGAGAGCCTAGTGCGAGTATAAACAAGCCAGCGAGCGCTGCGCGCCATTGTCGACGAAGAATAAATATTGAAAGCAAACTGAGCAATGCTAGTGCAGCAGCAGTTTCTTGAGTGCGATTGAAGGTTGAAAGCCCGCCACGGTAAAGGGTTTCTGTCACCAGCGCCTGCACAACTACACCAGGTAGCGAACCGTAAACTGGAACAGCAACGTTATCGCCAAGCTCGATTGCCGTGGCACCTAACAGTACAGTCTTGCCTTTTAGTTGATCGTGTTGGTATCGCCCCTCAAGTAAATCAATGAATGAGAGGTACTGGAATGACTGAGGGCTAATAGAATAGTCGATTTGGGTTTTTGCGCCTGCTGCATTTGCGAGTACCGCGCCAGCGGTAAAGTAATTTTGGCCTTCAAACGAGAATCCAGCAGAAACATCTCTTACAAGGCTATCGCTGGCAGGTCTTATATTGACTGAAACGAGCTGAGCATTGCCAATAAGATGGTGTTCAGGCCTGGTAATAGAGATGGTATCTCCGCCATGCTCTGTGTGTTGCAAAAAAGCAGGCAGAAACAAAGGTCTGTTGTTAGAGAACGCTCGTACAGAGCGCCATAGGGCTAAGTCCTGCTCTGGTTGGCGAGGTGAACTAAAGTCGATATCGATAAACAGGTTTTTGACGTCTGCCGCTGAGAGGCTGTCAATGGCACTAGCGTATACGTCTCTTGACCAGGGCCACGTTCCAATAGCGTTCAGGCTTTTGGTATCTATCGAGAGGACAACAACTGACGATTCACTTTTGTGTGCCAGCCAGCCTGCGAAAGTATCGTTAAGCCAGTTCCCAAGCGTTTTGTCGATGTTTAAGCTGAGCAGCACTAAGGTAAATAACGCGGCGACGATAAGTGGCCGCGTTTGCTCTCGCGATATGGGGATTAGCTTCATATTACAAAGCGAGTCTATGCTAGTGCGTTAGCCGTTTATTCACAGCCGGCCACGGCCTCTCCAGTGCTTGCCGCAAAATTGCAGCCCTTATCGACGATGTCCACAATGTCGTCTTGCATTGAAAGATCGATGCCGCGTTCCTCGGCCGCCTTTAGCAAGTCGAGGCTTAGTTGGTCATTGTTTTCAATTAGGGATATTGCCTTTTCGTTTATTGTTGAGCGAACATTTGCATTAAGCTGGATATCACTCTTGCTGGTTTCTCGATCCTTAAGCGACGGCCTGCTTTTATCAACTTTCCGCTCTCTGGACTCGGAAATACTAACCAATTTGTTTGCGCCGGGTTTGTTGTTGGTTGCAGTATCTTTTAGCGAACCGGTTTTTTCAGATGATACTTTTAATGCGGTTAGTGAGCCTTGTGCCTTAACGCGGTTGTTATCCGGGTTGATGCTCGCTTTATCCTGTTGGGATTTGTTTATCGCTTTTGTTGTAGCAGCGCTGCTAGTAGCTCTTTTATCTGAGCGTTGGCTGCTGCGTAAAATATCCCCCGGGCGGGCCATGTTGATGTCGCCAGAGCGCACATCGCGAACCTCCACCAGCCCCTCGGTAACGGTGATAAACGAGTCAGCGGAATTGGTAACTACGCTAAATCGCGTGCCTTTAACAACGGAAACAAGATAGGGGGTTTCGACGACAAAGTCCCCGGGATGTTTTTCGACTTTATATATGGCGCTTCCGACTCGCTGTTTAACCAGACCAAGTAGCTTGGCGGCCCGGCTTGATGTTGCCGCAAGTGTTAGCTCTGTGTTTGGGTTAAGCGTAATTTTTGTATCGCCCTGGCTGATTTCAGCCTTGCCCGAGCTTTGCGTTCTAACTGTCACTGGTAGCGACAGTTTATTTGAGTCGGGTTTTATCCATTGACCATCATCTTGTTTAACTTCTAGTGATTCGTTTCCCTGCTCAATTGATAAGTCCAGAGCGCTGGCCATTGGCAGCCAAAAGACCACTAGTAAAGTCATATAAATAAAGACGAGATGCTTAAGTTCCTGAGTCCTTTTGCCCAGGCTAGCAATTGAAACTGACATAATGATAACTCGGTATTGTTAAATTGCTTCGAAGTGCTGTTTTAATACTAGACTAGCGAGATAAGAAACAATTTTTGGAACGAAATGATGGGGACATTACGAGGGGTATTAGTCGCTGTAGTTAGTATTGTGTTAACTGTGTCACATGCGCAGCGTATTGCCGCTGAAGAGAGCCTGGCGCTCGGTGGTGATGACGCCGCAATTGGCGCGGTGGTAGTCACGGGCAGTACACAATTTGATTACGATCAGCAGTTGGCTATCTATCAAAATTATTTAGGTCAGCACTTTGGTCGAGAGCTGGTCGAAAATCTCAGCGATAGCTTTCGCCAGGCCTATTTAGGTCACGGATTCCTTGCTCCGGCAATACGCGTTGAGCTTCACCCGGAATACGCTGACGTACTAGTGGTCGAGTTAGAAGAGGCCCGTGTTGGCCAGTTTGATCTGCAGCCAGGTTATGGTTCGCTCGCTCAAAAGATCCGGGCAACCGTGTCAGGTAAACGATTTTCCAAGCCGCTTAAACAATCAGAGACAGAAAGCTTACTGCAAGCACTTTCTAACATTAACGGCGCAGTGATCGATGCGCGTTTTTCTCCCCGACAAGAAAACCCGGCTATTTATGATCTGGTTATCGATGCCAGCCAAAAGGTTCAGGCGTGGATGGAGATATCTAACGAAGGAGGAGAACTGCTTGGCCCGGAGATTGTTGACGTTGAACTAAAGCTTAATCAAGTTTTTGGTGCGCCGCTGGCTCTGGGCGTATTCGGTGCTAAAACGATTGACAATAGTTTATATGATCAGGTCGGCGGCTACATCGAATGGGATGTTACGCGCGCGCTTAAAGCAACACTAGAATACAGTAATTCGGATTCATTAGACGTCGCTGTAAGTGATGCATCTCAAGATATAGAGTATGATACTGACAATTGGTCATTTGAGTTTAGATACACAAATAAAAGTGTTAGGGCCCATGAATGGGAAGTATACGGTCGCCTAAAACAGCGTGATCACAGCAGCTTTGGTGATGCCGCGCGTGAAGCTGAGCAACGATTAAATTCGGCGGTTCTTGGGGGCGCGTATAACTACTTTGGGCAGCGTTCCAGTGTTTGGGTTGATATGAATGTGGAGCAAGGCGTCAATGATTTTGGCGCTAAGAGTAGAGACTCGCTCTTAGCAATAGGCACTGGGAATGAGATTGCGTTGGATTTTCTGGTGTGGAAGGCGCGCGTTGTGAGTTGGCTTCCGGTAAGAAAAAAACTCTCGGCCAAGCTTGATGTCAGGGCGCAATACAGCAATGACATTTTACCTGTGTCGCAAAGCTTCGTCCTGGGTGGGCAGTCCTACGTTCGCGCTTATCAGCCCGGCGAGCTGGTGGGCGATCGTGGAGCGGCAGGCAATATCGAATTTCGGTATCGGTTTGATCTGGGCAAGCAGTTCTTGCTAATCCCTTATAGCTACTACGGTATTGGTACGGTGAGCTCTGCGATAGCTGGTTCATCATTTGAGCAATCTGCGGCTTCGGCAGGTCTTGGCTTCCGTATAAGAGGTAATCACATACGACTTTATGTCGAAACCGACAAGCCTTTAACGCGTCCTTCGAGCCATCGCGATGATGATTTTCGGGTTAACGCGGGCGTAGAGTTTGTCTTGTAATAAAAAGCAGACTTTGTATTTTCGACGTTCTTTTTTAAATGCCGTCGAAGTTTATGCGCTAAATTGCCAGGCGTGAAATCTTTGCCGGCACATATTTGTGCAATGGTGTGCCAATAAACTTGTCGCGATGATCGGCTGCGGTAAGTTCGTTGATAAATACACCAGTCGCCATTTCCTGACCGTTCTCATCACAAAAAGCCATTCCCTGACCGTTGGGTATGGATAGCGTACCTCTATGCATGCGCTCGTCATAGCAGAGACTCACCTTGACGCTGCCGGTTTTCGTTTCAAGGAGTACCTCATCACCTTCGTTAAGATTTTGTGAGGCAGCGTCCAAAGGGTGAACGCTCATCGCAGTTACGTTCTTACCTTTTGCCCACCTTGGATCGCGTATATTGCAGTTAGCTGTGTACGCAGTGCGTGAGCCTGCGGCCAGGGCAAAGGGATAATCGGTTTCGGGCCGGATTAGCGGCTGCATTTCCTTTAATGTTTCGAGTTCGTCAAGCAGCTCACCAATAACTAACTGGATTTTATTGTCTTTGTGAGGAATGCTGGAAAAGCTGTCTTCGTACTCTGATCGCCCAATAATTGTTCCGTTAGGGGCGCTTACAATCTTTTGAAACAATTTTGTGCCAGAAAATAATCCGTGCAGTCCTATTCGTTCTAGCGGCTTTTGGTGTTTTCGTGCGTAAGATTGTGCGATGCCCCAAACTGCCGCGGTCGCCTCCTGTCCTTCAGGCAGTACGGGTCCCAGCGTCTTGTAAAGAATATAAGAGGCTAGCCCGGCGAGCTTGGGGTTTAGCGTTAAATGAAGCATAAATGCCAGGGTGTAAGCGCGTAAGCCGGCCTTCGCAGCGAGCTTGAGAAGCCATAGTTGTCGCGGTTTGATAGTCCCTAACTTGTCGATAAGCCGACTATGTATTTCGGCCTCTGGGAGTGTGTCACTGCCTTTACTCTTATCCTTTTCAATAATAGGGGCGCGCAGATGATAGAAACTGGAAGGGTATTTTCGAGGGAAAAAGGTGCCTTCCCATTTTTCATATTGCGTATGCGTTGGTAGCACATAGTCGCACTCGCGCGCGGTTTCAGTCATTGCGATATCAATTGCAACGCTGACATCAAGCGAACGAATCGCTTTGCGAGTTGTCTTTGCATCCGCGAGTGAATGCACGGGGTTACTACTTTCAACAATTATTGCCCGCGGTCGTTCAGGGTGGTCGTTCAGGATTTCCTCATTCAGGAAGTTGCCGGGGAAAAGCAGAGACAATGGGCGCGCCCGTAACAGGTAGGCAGCGCCTGCCACTTTCGTAACCATTTTCATCAACTGGTTTTATATCTGTACTCATAATATTGATGAATGGTGCAACCAGCAGCGTTGTACCTTTTCGGCCATAGTGTCCGGTTAGCAAGAATGACAAGAAGTTCAGGTAGGTAATCAGGGTTGAGTGAGGTGCCATTTGCACGCCCAGATCTTCCTCTAACGCAAACGCTTTAGCGTTGGCAATTATTTCTGCCGTTGCTTTTAATAGCGAAGGCTCTATGCCGGAAAATTGTGAAAACGCATCTACAGGAATTGATTTAAAGGTTGTGATGATTTTTTCCGCACCATCTGTATGCTTACTTAGCCAGGCCATAGGAAGTAAGTCGCTTTGCACCAGATGGCCAACAATTGCAGCCATACACCATGCGTCGCGCCCGGGCGTTACTTGCAAGTGAATATCGGCATAATCGCAGGTTTCTGTTCGGCGTGGATCAAGCACGATAAGTTTTCGATTTGGATCTTTTTTTATCTCCCTTAAAAACTCACGCGCCTTATCGATTCCGTTACTCATAAACGGATTTTTTCCGGCAAACATGACGACATCGGCGTTTTCGATATCCTGATAGTAAATGCCACCAACCATCCGGTTAAATACCCAGGCTAATCCCGTTTTTTCCTGAGAAAGCGCGCTTGCTTTGTAGCGTACACCAAGCGCGTTGCGTAGCGATGCGGCATAGACGCCACATAAATGATTGCCCTGACCACCACCGCCATAATAAAGAATACGCTCACCGCCATGGTTATCTTTTATTGTTTTCAGTTTTTGGGCGATTTCGCCAATGGCAGTATCCCAGTCAATGGCTTCGTAGCTTCCATCGGGCTTGCGCCGCATGGGGTGATGTAATCGCGCGCTATTGTTTTGATAAAAATTGAGACGAGCAGCTTTGTTACAAATATAACCCTTAGACATCGGGTGTTGTTCGTCGCCCTTTATTTTTATAAATTCCTGGTTGTTCTCGCCGCCTAGCTGAACTTTAATCCCGCAATTAATATTGCAAAGATTGCAGGCAGAGAGCTGCCAATCTGGGCTATCGGATGCAGACATGGGACACCTCGCAATGTATACAAGTGTTAATTTAAGTTATTTGCTTTAGGTAGTCCAGCGGTTCCATAAGTTTTTTATGACCGTTAACAAGCTTTAATTTGCGCGTAGCTTACTAATTACGCTGATCCATTCTGAGTCAGAAACAGCGTCTGTTAGAACGGGTCGCGTTTTTGGGAGCGATATTGTGTTTAGGATTTTTATGTTAGGCTCAGGGTCTTTAGTAATAAATTCGTCTTTGGTTAAGGGAGATCAATAAAATGTTGTCGCTAAGGGCTAAGGATATATTTTTTCTGGCATTTAAATTTTGCCGCTTCACGGTCGCCTCTTTATTCATCGCTTTCGCAGCTAGTGCTCAGGCACGTGAGCCCGAGTACTTGGAAGTTGACAGTGCCAGTCCCGAGGTGGAATTTGGAGCGGTATTGACCACCGCGCTAACTTTTGGCGGTGATGAAATATCGCGTGAGACGCTAGATCTTGTGTTTGGTGGTGAGGATACTGAAACTATTGACACTGGTGAGCTAATATATTTTGCCGGTGGCATTCACGCTGGTCGTGAGAACTGGCAGGTTCAAGCGACGATTGGTTATCACGCTGACCTTATTAATGGCTCAAATGGGGACACCGGATTTTGGCGTTTCCCTCTTGAAGTAATTGCATTCGCCAAGTTCGAAAAGTTTAGAGTTGGTGCCGGAGTGTCTCATCACTTAAATCCCGAATATGAAAGAGACGTTGATGACGATCCGAAAGTCAGTGCCGATTTTGACGACGAGACAGGCTTCGTCATTCAAGCCGATTACATATTTGATTTTTCGAAGGCAGGGGCTCTCACATTGGGTCTTCGTTACACGGACATCGAATATACTGTTACAGAGTCGAATGCGCCTGGAATATTCGCAGGCGATACGTTTGATGGCAGTAATATTGGTATCTCGCTTGGTTATTTATTCTAGCGAGGCATCAAAATAAGTCGATTCCCGGTCGCTCCTGCTTTTGCCGCCAGTCAGAAATCAAATTGTTATTTTTTGCCAGTTTTCGGCAGCCTATATCGTGTAGAATTGCCCGCCCTAGGCTGAGCAATATTTAACCAGCACAGCTTTTTCTCCCTTTGCACCGAAATTTGCCTCACGTAGGCAGCGGGACGACTTTATAGCGATTTAACGTTAACTCTCTGAATTTAGGAATTTTTTTATGCTTGCAGCGAAGAACCTCGAAAGACTTTTAGAAATCGAAGCCGAACTTAAAGAACAGTACGAAGATAAGTTAAAAGCCAAAGACGAGGAAATCGCTAAAGCCGAAGCGCAGCAAAGTGAACTGCAAGCAACGATTGATAAGCAAAAAGCTTCGCTGGTCAAGCAGCAGCAAGAGATGATGGATCTTAAAAGCGCTGATAACGATACCAAGCGTTTGGAGCAGGTTAATCGCGAGTTAATGAGCCGTACCGCTAAGTTGCAAGAAGAGTTAGAAGCCCAAAAGAAGAAAAACAAAGTGATACAGAGAGATTCGCAAGCAGATCGCACAGAGTTAAAAGAGCTTAAGCAGTTCGATGTTAAAAAGATGAAAAAGAATCTTGACGCGAACAAAAAGAAAATCGCCGAGTTAAATAGTTCTAACGATTTGCTACAGAAGAACTACAACAAATTTAAAAGCGAAAACAGTGAGCTTAAAGCAAAAGTTAAGGAGCTTGAAGCTAAGCTGGAAGTTGCGGACAAAGAAGCAGACGAAAAGGGAAGTGCAGCTAAAGGCAAAAAAGAAGTGTCATCTGGCGCCGATCTAACCACGATGGGAAAAGATAGTGAAGCCAAGCCAATCGATGCGGCGACCGAAACCGCTGCTTAGAACTGAGATGCCGCTTAGATAAGTAAAAGCCACCTTTTTGGGTGGCTTTTTTGTTTGTGTCATAATCAGGCTTTTTGAGCCCAGGAGAAAAAAATGAGTCAAGCGATTTACGATTATTCAGTTCCACAAATTTGCAGGGCGCTCAATGTCGCTTTGAATTTGCTGGAAAAGGCAGACAAGTTTGCGCAAGAGAATGATATTGAAAACACAGTGCTAATTAATGATCGCCTTGTGGCAACGATGCACGACTTCAAGCGCCAGATCCAGATACTCACCGACACTGCCAAAAATGCTGTCGCACGTCTGTCTTCGCAAGAACCAGTAGTAATGGAAGACAATGAAACAACGTTAGAGCAGTTAGTAGCTCGTGTAGAAAAAACACTCGAACTTGTTGAGCGCTTTAGTGCTGGCGATTTTGCTGGTGCGGAAGATAAGGCGATAACTATGCAAGCAGGGCCTGGGATGGAGGCGACATTTAAAAATGGAGTTGCCTATGTGCAAGGCTTTGTTTTGCCAAACTTATATTTTCATCTTACCACCGCATACAATTTACTCCGCAAAAATGGCGTCGACATCGGCAAGCAGGACTTCCTCGGTGCTATCGAAGTTGAATTGAAGCCAGTTGAGGCATAATTTCCGCTGCGCTTACTCTATCTGAGAAGTATCACGTTTTAATATTCGCATTATAAATGTGCGTGTATGCTTATATTGGTAGGTTATTTCACCAGCCTGTTACAAAAAGAAAAAGCATAACGAGCTGGCAGTTCTGTGAAGGCAGCTTGATTCCCACGGATCTCGAGCGTATGGTTTAGCTCTAAAAACTGCTAAAAGGCTTGCAGAAGGTGTGTATTTCCATGGAGGTAATAGCATGCATCAATTGTTATAGGTAGTCGGCCCAAGGGAGGGGAAATAAAATCTGAGTTTTAATTACGTGGTTTCTAGTTACTCTAACCGCGGCAGGGGTATACGAAAGTGTCACTGTGGTGGAGTGTTTGGCATGTAGAGTGATGTACATAAGTAAAGAGCAATAATGGTGACCGCGCTAATTTGTTCGTAGGGTGGTACTCTAAATCAACATGGTTAGGGGTGTTTTTATAGTGGAGGTCTATATGAAAATAACAGCAATTGATGAAAATGATCTGCCTTTTACGGATGCAGGTAAGGCCGCTTGCGCTGCTGCCAGGACGGGGGAGGCAAGAATGAAGCTGCCAGGCATTCCGGGAGAATTTAATGTTCGTTTCGTTGGAACGGGTGTAGCTACGATACCAGAAAATACAAAGAACGTATTTAATACCAACCATGAGCAAACTCAAGTTAACATGCATTGGTATCAAAATAAATTTGTAGGTAGTCATTGGTTTCTTGGGGATTTTGAAATTGATTTGGCGGAGGATAAGGATTCGACCGGGGTGATTGATGTGTTGTCGGAAGAGAAATTTGGCGCTAGAACAATAAACGTAAATAACTTTTATTTTGATTTTAAGTTTAAGAGATTCCCATTTTTAAACATGGCAAACCAGACACCAATAGCCTGGAGAGTCAGCGAAAGTGATGTATCAGGTGGCATCAGAAGTAGACGACAGGTCCATTGAAATTCCTTTTTTTGTAGCACTCTATAGACCAGAGCGGCTCAACGGATCTAGCTCACTGAATTTGAAGTTTGACTTTTAGAAAGTGCAAGTAGGTATGTGTTCGGTGAACTTGACACTAATTACTGTATGTCTAAGGAAGGCAGGAGGAGATATGAAACTTTTAATAACTTTTGGTTTGTTTTCATACTTTTTTGTTGGTTCAAATGTGTGGGCAGCGTCGCTAGATTACGAAAAGGCTAAAATAAAAGCGTCATTGATTGAGGAGGACAATACTGATTCTGATGTGACTAAGATAGAGCTAGCCTGGGAGGCAGAGTGGAAGTTCAGGGAACCACTAACAATCAATGACGGCAAAACCGATGTTATGATTTCATCAAAGCCGTATTATAAGTTCACTGATACCGAGCTTTTATCCGAAGAGACGGAAAAAAAAGAGTTCGGGATTGACGCCGCAAAGGTGGTTTTTAAATTTCCTGTCTTTCACCCATTTATTGCGATAGGGATAGAGGATATTAATACGAAAACTACTGATGCCGACGGTAATGTCAGCAGGGTTGATGAAACGGCTACCCACTTTAGTTTTGGCATTAAGGTTCCTCTCTATCCCTATCGTGTGATCAGGGGCGAAGGGACTGAAGATGTCAAAGAGTTTGGATCTGTCGAAATATATATTTCCAATAAATATACTAATTTCTACGAAGACAAGCTTGAAGACGAGCGTGGAATTAAGCTTGAATTTAATGTTCTTGAATTATTCCAAGCGGTACGGAAGTAGTTTGCCCAAGATGCTCCGGGCCATATAACAAGAGGGTTTATGGGAATTAAATACGCAGATAAGTTTGTTGGGCTTGTGGCGAAGTCAGCATATGATGAAGGGACCGCGCTATCGCTAGCGATTGCAACGGACCTCGCTTACAACGGCAGAACTACAATTGAAAAAACAGCGAGATCATGGGGTTTTCCCGATGTTGCGTTTTTTAATATCGATAAAGGGCTGGATATAAATACACAATGCTTCGTGATGAGCGATGCAAATAATGTTGTAGTTGTGTTTCGTGGCAGCGATAAAATATCCGATTGGCTAGCTAATTTTCAGGCGTCTTATGACCCCGGCCCGCTAATAAAAACCAGCGCGCATGAGGGTTTTCAGGATGCGCTGTTCCCGGCGGTGATTTCGATTACCGAAACACTTGGCCGCGTTGACGCAAGAAATAAAAAAATATGGGTAACAGGTCATAGCCTGGGTGGAGCCTTAAGTTCGTTATACGCTGCGATGCTGATCGAAAACGGCTATAGCATTTATGGGCTTTACACGTTCGCCAGTCCGCGCGCCGGGACAGCGAGTTTTGCTAATCAGCTAAATGCAGCCGTTGTTGGTCCGCATTATCGTGTGGTCAATGATGGAGATGTGGTTCCGCATGTTCCGCCAGAGCCATTTTACAGCCATGCCGGTGACCGCATCATTCTCAAAACCCGCTATAAGGATCGAAAAAAGACGTCGTGGCTAGACCAGCGTGTAAAGGCGCTTAAAAAATTTATAAAAATGATTGATGCGAAAGTCGATATTATCGATAACCATGTCTTGTCAGCTAAAAAAAATAGTTATATCCCAAGGCTTATAGCCGACTATAGGCGTGTTTCATAAGGCTGCCTTCCGCAGTACTCCCAAAAAGCTGGCTTTCGACATGCTCGTAAAAGTGTGTGCGGAGAGCGCTGCTAAGAGGTAAAATGCGCTTCTGAGCAGAAAGTAAGAGAGCACAAGTATGGGGTATATCTATCTTGCCGTCGCGATTGTGGCAGAGGTGATTGGCACAACTGCATTAAAATCGTCGGATCAATTTTCGAAGCTGCTTCCAAGTCTTATTGTTGTATGTGCCTACGCAATATCTTTTTATTGTCTTTCCGTCGTGTTAAAAACTATTCCGGTTGGTGTTGCCTATGCTATTTGGTCGGGGCTGGGCATTGTTTTAATTGCGCTCGCCGGATTGCTTTTGTTTAATCAAAAGCTCCAGTCACAAGAAATTATTGGTATGGTGCTTGTCGTAGCGGGCGTGGTCGTAATGAACGCTACTTCGAGCTCGCCTGTGCATTAGGCGGTAACGCTGGCTGCATATGCTCTATCGGGCGTATATTCCGTGTCAGCGTAAAAGCGAATTTTCTGTTTTTTTAGAACGACATATAAAAAACGTTATTAAAATATCTCATAATTTTCGGTTGTTATTTGGCCATGAAATTTTCTAAATATGCCCAGCGTTTTTTAAGTAACAGCGGAACCTTACAGCTCATGGATGATCTTGGTGCCGCCAACGCTTCTGATGAAGAAGTACTTATGCTGGGGGGTGGAAACCCATCTCATATCCCCGAGGTTGAGCTATTGTTCCAGAAGACTTTGCTTGACATTGCTACCGATCGCGATGCGCTTGGTGCAATGCTTGGTGATTACGACGGTCCTCAGGGAAATGCAGCGTTCATCGAGTTGTTCGCCGAGCAGCTCTCCAGCCAGTACGGCTTGCCTATTAGCGCATACAATATAGCACTTACAAATGGCAGCCAAAGTAGTTTTGGGCTGATTTTTAATTTGTTGGCCGGCGAATTTGACGATGGCATGTTCCGAAAAATTTTATTGCCTGTTACACCTGAGTATATTGGTTATGCAGATGCGTCTGCACATGAAAGTAACCAGTCACTGATAGATGCACGCAAGCCGTTGGTAGAACACGTTGACGATGTCTTTTTTAAGTATCACATCGATTTTGAAAATTTAAATATTGATCAGCGCTACGGTGCGGTTTGTGTTTCGAGGCCGACAAACCCCAGTGGTAATGTTATTTCCGATACGGAATTAAGGGAGCTCTCTTCACGTTGTCGGGCAGTGGGCATTCCGCTAATTATTGATGGTGCCTATGGTCTGCCTTTCCCAGGGATGGTATTTACCGATGCTTCTTTTTACTGGGATGAAAGCGTTATTCTCTGTTTAAGCCTGTCTAAGCTAGGGCTTCCAGGTGCGCGCACCGGTATTATCGTAGCGAGTGAAGAGATGATTGCTTTGGTGCGCGCTGCTAATGCATCCAATGCCCTGGCGCCCGGCAGCGTTGGGCCAACACTGGCTGCAAAGCTGATTGCTGGCAATCAGCTTTTTTCGCTAGGTGATCAGTGGATCAAGCCTTACTACCAACGCAAAATGCTGCGCGCAGTAGAGTTGGTGAAAAACGCTATGCACGATTTACCGGTAAAGATCCATCAACCTGAGGGCGCGCTGTTTTTGTGGCTCTGGTTTGAAGGTCTGCCTATTAGCAGCGATATGTTGTACCAGCGGCTAAAGCAGGAATCTGTGTACGTGCTTGCTGGCCAGCATTTTTTTCCTGGGCTTGCTGCTGATTGGCAGCATAAACACGAATGCATAAGAATTAATTTTGCGGGTGAACAAGCGGTTGTCGAGCAGGGTATTGCGATATTGGAAAAAACCGTGCGAAAAATTTATAACGATAAAAACGGCAGGGCCTGATGTAAAAACACTTCACGCTGGCCCTGCAATCCGAGAAAAATTGATACCCACTTTTAGATAGTTGTGCTGGTTTGCGGCTTTGCGTAGCGCTCGTCGGTATTGTTGTCCTTACTGTCGCTTAGTGCAAAATATAGCAGTGGGCTTATCGAACCGAGAAACAACGTTCCAACAATCCATGGCCAGGGGTTTCGTCCGGCCTTTTGAGCGTGCGGTACAAGCAGGCAGATAACTAAAATAAGCGCGATTACAAGATCAGCAAATACTTGCCAGCCTGCGGGGCTGTGTAAGTGGTATTCGAAAATCCCGAAATAACCGACCTGCGATACTGCGTAAATAGTCAGTGCCAGGAACGGTATGAGCAGTGCAATAGCGATGATTCGTATATTCATAGTAGCCTCCAGATGGTTTGGTTCATTCGTTCTGGTTTATCATGCAGGCTGACTTGTATACCTGCAATTACCTGAGAGGTTATTGTTGGGCGCCGATAATAATTTTAAGATTGCGTCTAGTTGAATGATGACGCTGTTTGGGAGGTAAACGATGACTGCAGCTGCTGCTTCATTGAGCGGAGCGTCGTTTAACACGATGTGTCGTAGTTGGCGACAGACAAGAAAGCTTTCGCAGTTGGAGTTGGCATTGGCTGCAGATGTTTCGCAGCGGCACGTTAGCTGGCTGGAAACTGGCAAAAGCTCCCCCAGTCGAGAGATGGTGGTCAGGCTTTGTGAGGCGATGGATATTCCACTTCGGGAGCGAAACGTATTACTGCAAGCCGCCGGTTTCTCTGCGATGTACGCTGAATCACAATTGGGCGACCCCAGCATGGAACCGGTGTTAGGTGCGTTGCGCAGGGTTCTCGATCATCACCAGCCTTTTCCAGCAGTAGTGATCGATAAGGCCTGGGATGTTCTTATGCTCAACGAATCGGCGCAGGCATTGTTTTCATCCGGGTTATTTGCAAGTAGCGACGAAGGAAAGAGTGATGCAACGTCGGAGCCTTTAAACCTTGCGTATATGACGCTTCACCCAGAGGGCTTTCGGCCATTTATTACGAATTGGGAAGTGGCTGCTCCAGAGTTTATTCGACGATTAAAAAATGAAGCCTTTGCCTCAGGGGATAGAAAACTCCAGCAGCGATTGATGGGGATAGTTGAAGCGGCGGGAGAGGTTGAAGTGGCGTTTTCGGTAAGCCAGCCAATTCTTCCTGTTTTGCCTTTGGAATTGAACATCAACGGCCTGGAGTTAAGTTTGTTTAGCGTGATTTCAACCTTTGGGACGCCGCAGGACATTACGACTGATGAATTGCGCGTGGAAGCGTTCTACCCAACTGACGAAAAAACGAAAGCTTACTTTGAATCGGTTATTTAAAAGGTTTATTAGCGGGCGCTTCACGTTTAGTTGGTTACTTTTGATCTAACAATTGTCGCTCAGGACATTAAATATAAACGAGGTACTATGATGAATGCACTTTTTTATACAATCATATTCGCGGTATCCATGCCACTGATTATTGCTTTAGTGGGTGACGTATTAAGGATAACGAAGATGGGGAAGCTGGACAACGAGCGTCCTCGCGACCAGTATGCTAATGCCGATGGCATTGTTGCAAGATCCTGGGCCGCCCAGGAAAACGCATGGGAATCTGCAATTTTATTTTCGGCCGCTGCGTTAGTCGCGCATCTTTCTGGGGTGACATCGGAGCAGGCGCTAACGATTTGTCTTGTTTTTTGTGCGGCGAGGATATTGCATCTCTTTTTCTACCTTGCTAACTTATCCACGCTTCGCTCGATCAGCTTTGTAGTGGCGTTAGTATGCTGTGCTCGTCTGTTTTGGCTAGCTGCAACATAAAAAAATATTGGGCGATGTTGTTAGCCGTCGATTTCATCGGTGTCGTACTGTCCCGACATTTGCCTGCGGATATGTGACCAGCTCATACCAGTGGCAAGAAGAAATGCAATAACAACTTCAATGGCCCATGTCATTGCGGTCACGTTGCTTGGGTCAAATAGCTTCCATTCCACCAACAGCCATATAGCGCAGCCAAGCAATAGCGCAGTTAGCCCAATGCCAACAACACCTAGCGAATTTATAGTTGCCCTCAAGAAAATTACCCACCCGATAACCAAAATAATTCCGGCGGTTGCCTTATAGACTAGTGGTGAGCTTTCGACATTTTGCACCCAGCTAAAAAAAGAATATTCGCCTGGGTTATAGGTGGCGAGCACCAAAACGATTGCAAATATAAGGCGAACCAAAAAATCCGTAGCGCCAAACCGGTTGCTAGTGGGCATAAGGTAAATCTCTAAACGATGGGATAGAAAACGCGATTTATATATAAAGCGCCCACTTTTGTCGAGCTAAATACTGTAATAAACGAATTGGTTCGCGTATTGGGTGCGCTACATCAGCTATGCTCAACTAGATAATGTTACGTCGAGCAGCCGGGTCGAGCGATGGCTGTCGACGTAGTAGATGGGATTGATCACTTGTTGCACTAGCGTCATGAGCGATATAAAGCTAAAAAAAGTAAGAATCGGTAGAAGGGATTTGATCATCAATACGTGTTGTATTGCTGTAGCGCCTTTCGCGGCCGTTTCTATTGCGCGTGCAGAATCATTTCCTACGGTTCCTTATACTTTTACAAGCGATAGCGACAGGTATGTCGAAAGCTTTGTGAGAGCCTTAAGCCGCGCAGACTATACTGAAGCGTTCAAGCTATTTGATCCGAACGCCGAGAGCTATAGTCGAGAGCAGTTTGTCGCAATGAATCAATACTTTGCCACGAAGGTCGGTGCATGGAGTGGCTACAAAAAAATAAGTACGACATTTAGGAAGGTTCACGACGAGTTTACGGATACAACGCTAATGTTGCCAGCCTATCTTTATCGTGTAGAGCTTGATCGTTTTTCCACACCACTCTTGTTAGTTCTATTTATGGATGGCACTAAGCAGCAGCCCGGTATTTTAGGCTACGATTTTATGCCAAAAGAAACGGTACAGTTAGAAGGGCTGCTTCGTCTATGGCGGCGTAGTATTTCGTAGCAGATTTAATAAGTATTTCTAAACCACTAAAACCCATTTTCCGTTTTCAATAATAATTAAAGTTTGAAGACGTATTTTTTACATACCGGGATGTCTCGCGGAGATACAATCCATAGTCCAGGGATCGCTCTACAGTCGACAGTATTATGGTTGCGTATATTTGGTGTTGAAAAAATCGGGAACAAAATCAAAGATAGTAAATCCTAATACCGCCAGCATGAGCGAGTTATTTTTAAGCTTTACGTAAAAGAGGCTTCAGGTAAAAGAAGCTTGAGGTAAAAGAAGGAAACGAGATGTTGCGGAAGATTGACTTTTTATTAATTACCTTTGTATTGTGTTTGTCCGTGCATTCACCGCTTGCATCGTCAAAAACTGATACCAATATTTGGCGAGCGTTTGATCCTGACTCGCAGATCATTGTTGATCATACAGCCTGGCAAAGCCTGTTAGGCAAGTATATCGAGCCTGATGCCGAAGGAGTTAATCGGTTTGGTTATGGCGTGGTAACTGACGCGGACTATGTGCTATTGGATAGCTATATCAAAATGTTGTCGGATGTCGAAGTTAAGGCACTTAACAAACATGAGCAGCTCGCCTACTGGATCAATCTATATAACGCGGTAACCGTTCGCCTGGTTATCGATCGCTATCCCACTACCAGCATACGTAAGTTAGGACGAGGCTTTTTCGCCTTCGGTCCCTGGGATGAGCTGCTGGTTAAGGTCGGTGGAGAACAATTAAGCCTGAACGATATAGAACACCGAATCATTCGCCCAGTGTTCAATGACAATCGCATTCATTACGCGGTCAACTGCGCGAGCATAGGTTGTCCAAATCTTGCTATTGATGCATATGTTGGCGAAAAGATAGATGCGCAGCTCAATACCGCTGCCTGCGAGTTTGTGCAGCACCCGCGAGCGCTTCGTTTCGAAGATAATCGTTTAAGGTTGTCGAGTATTTATAAATGGTATATCGATGATTTTGGCGGCGAGGTTAAAACGTTGTTGCCACACCTGATGGCTTGCGCTAAGGGGAAAACCCTTGAGAAACTGCAGCTATTAAAACCGACAAGAAGAAACGTCGTTTATCAATACGACTGGAATTTAAACGATAATGTTCGAAAATAATTTTTTAAGCACTATCTTCTGTTTTTTCGAGTGTTAAAAAATATAAAAATACTTTCTTTCACTTTTAATAGTCGTATAACTTGATGTTAGACTCTTACCTGGCTGCGTATTGGCACGCGTATTTTTTATTTGGCTTGTCGCTTAATTGACTTGCTGCCTAATTAACTTGTTGTCCACTATTTTCCGAACGTTAGCGAGTGATGATTATGTTTGAGGATATTAATTTCGAAACGTACTATGAATCGATACTGACTTTTGCCACAACTTATGGTGTTCAATTGTTGGCGGCGTTAGTCGTACTCTGGATAGGTTTGTGGGTGATTGGCCGCTTCAGTCGGTTTATACATAACCTGCTTGTCGCTCGGTTAAATGATGAGACGCTGGCAAACTTTTTAAGTAGTGCAACTAATATCGCGCTAAAGGCAATGCTGTTTATTAGCGTAGCCTCGATGGTGGGTATTCAGACAACGTCTTTTCTTGCTGTTTTAGGTGCGGCCGGATTGGCTATAGGGATGGCGTTGCAAGGCAGCCTGGCAAATCTTGCAGGTGGGGTGATGCTGCTAATATTCAGGCCGATCCGCGTAGGCGATTATATAGGTGCGCAAGGCCATGAAGGAACGGTTAAAGAAATAGGAATATTCGTTACCCGGCTCGAAACCTTTGATAAGCGCCATATTATTTTACCTAACGGCCCGCTTAGTAACGGCGATCTTGTAAACTATACGTCTAGCGAAGAGCGCGCAGTAGAAATCACCTTCGGCATTTCATACGACGACGATATGAAAGGTGCCAGAGAAGCGTTAGCGCATCTGATGAACAGTGACGAGCGTGTTATTCAGGGGCATGGCAGCAATCTTATTGCGGTTTGTGAGCTTGGTGATAGCTCGGTAAATATTTTGTACCGCGCGTTTGTAAAGACTAATGATTACTGGAGTTACTTTTTTGATATACAGGAGCGAGGCAAGCTCGCGCTTGAGGCGGCTGGTTGCACGATACCATTTCCGCAGCGCGATGTTCATCTGTATCAAAGCAGCTAAAAATGTAGAAAGAGAAAGCCCGCGATATTGCGGGCTTTTTTTTAACTCAATGAGTTCTCTTAAAATGTTGTAAGGCAGCTATCCCGTTTGGCGCTTCTTTGTATAATGTCAGTAGACAAACTTGGTTGATATAACGATTAAAAGGTATAGATATGACTTGGGTATGGTTGGTTGTTGTAGCAGTGTCAGCGCACATAATATTTTTGATGGGGCAGGTTGGTAAGGCGAGGGGGACGTATCAGATTCAGGCGCCCGCAATGACCGGCAATGAGATGTTCGAGCGTCATAATCGAGTACATCAAAACTCTGTGGAGCAAGCGGTTATTTTCTTTCCATTGCTCGCAGCTTGCGCATACACAGGCGCGCCGATAATCGCTGCTGTATTAGGGGCAGCTTACCTGGTAGGCAGAATTTTGTATGCGGTAGGTTATGTGCAAGAGCCGAGTAAACGCGGCAAAGGGATGATGATAGGCTTTCTCGCCCAGGTTGGTTTGTTGGTGGTCAGCCTGTTTAATATTGTTACAGCGATCTTCTAGTTTGGTTTAAAGCCTGGTTAGTAGACAGTAAAAGGCCACCGATTGGTGGTCTTTTTGTGTGGTAGCTGTTTTTGTAGAGAGGGGCAGATTGATTCAAAAATGCTAATGCATTTTTTTCACCCCTACGGGGCGACTGTGTCGTCCAAAATGCTCTCGCATTTTGTCGAACTGCCTCATTTCGACAGTTCAAATTTGCCGTATTAGCGATAAACAAAAAAGGCCACCTGAAAGTGACCTGTTTTGTTTATGGTAGCAAGGGGCAGATTCGAACTGCCGACCCCATCATTATGAGTGATGTGCTCTAACCAACTGAGCTACCTTGCCATAAAAACTGTTTTTAACCCTGATTTGGAGCTAATACCCTAAGCGCTTAACCGAGCGTCGTCTCCAAAAAGGGAGGCGAATTCTGCTGATTGAGACGGAATTTGTCAAGATAAGGAATTCGCTTCTTGTACTGGTTTAGACATTAAATCGAAAGTGCACGACGTCACCATCGGCTACGACGTAGTCTTTGCCTTCGAGTCGCCATTTACCAGCGTCTTTTGCGCCTTGTTCACCGTTGTATTCGATATAGTCGTCATATCCAACCACTTCGGCGCGGATAAAGCCTTTTTCGAAGTCGGTGTGGATTTTTCCCGCTGCTTGCGGCGCGGTCGCTGCTAATGGGATTGTCCAGGCGCGAACTTCTTTTGGGCCTGCGGTAAAGTAGGTGTGCAGCCCAAGCAGCTCGTAGCCCGCGCGAATTACCCGGTCTAGCCCAGCTTCTTCCATACCCAGGTCGGCTAAAAATTCGCTGCGTTCTTCGTCGTCCAGCTCGGCAATCTCGGCTTCTAATTTGTTGCAAATTGCGACGACCACGGCGCCTTCGTCGGCGGCAATAGCGTTTACTTTTTCGAGAAGCGGGTTGTTTTCAAAGCCTTCTTCATCGACATTTGCAATATACATCGTGGGTTTCACTGTAAGCAGGTTTAGCACGCGTAATTCTTTTAGCTCATCGTCATTTAAGCCGAATGCGCGTAGGGGCTTTGCATCGTTGAGATGCGGGAGAATTTTTTCCAGCAAACCCACCATTTTTATTGCGTCTTTGTCCTGGCCTTTGGCGGCTTTGCTATACCGTTGCAGTGCTTTTTCAACCGTATCGAGATCGGCGAGCGCAAGCTCAGTATTGATTACTTCGATATCGCTTTCCGGGTCTACGCTGCCATCGACATGGATAACGTTTTCGTCGTTAAAGCAGCGCACTACATGGGCGATCGCATCGGTTTCGCGGATGTTGCCCAGGAACTGGTTACCCAGCCCTTCGCCTTTAGATGCGCCTGCGACGAGCCCAGCAATATCCACAAACTCCATCGTCGTGGGAATGATTTTTTCGGGCTTAACGATGGCCGAAATTTTGTCGATACGCTGATCGGGAATTGGCACAATGCCAGTGTTTGGCTCGATGGTGCAAAAGGGAAAATTCTCTGCATCGATACCCGCTTTTGTTAGTGCGTTAAATAGAGTTGATTTGCCAACGTTTGGAAGGCCGACAATACCGCAGTTAAAGCCCATTAGGATTCCTCTTGATCAGGCGGATTATTAGTATCCGTACTGGTAGATTGTTGTTGCGCGATGGTTTGCTGTGCTCGCTGCGCAGCGCGTTGCTCGGCTCGTGCCTGCTTTTTCTGCTCTTTTTCCAGCCGCGCCGCTTCGGCTTTGGCCCTAGCTTCGGGGTTGGCGTTAAAGCTATGCAGCGTATTCATCGCGATTTGCCAGTCACCGCGAAGCACTGGTTCCATATGTTTGACGCACTCGACGATGGTTTGGTCGATATAGTCCTGTTCTTTTTCTGGCGCTTTTTTCAGTACAAAGTTTGATACTTGTTTGGCGTTGCCTGGATGACCAATACCTATGCGCAATCGAGCAAAGTTTTTCTGGTTGCCTAACGAGGAAATAATATCGCGCAAGCCATTGTGGCCGCCGTGACCGCCGCCTATTTTCAGGCGTGCGCTACCAGGAAGAATATCCAGCTCGTCATGCGCAACCAGGATTTGCTCGTAATCGATTTTATAAAAGTTTGCTAACGCGGCGACTGATTGGCCGCTCAAGTTCATAAAGGTATTGGGCTTGAGTAGACGAACAGATTTGCCGCCCAAGTTGATACTACCGACCAGGCCTTTAAACTTTTGATCAGCTTGCAAAGCGCCATTGCCAAACTGGTTGGCGAGCGCATCGACAAACCAGAACCCGGCGTTATGCCTGGTGTACTGGAACTCGGTTCCTGGGTTTCCAAGGCCGACGATCAGCTTTATGTCTGGTGCTTTGGTCATTGTGAGCTAAACGCAAAAAATCGTAGTGGATTGCCCTGGGCTAGCGGGTCATCCGCGAGCTGCCTTGTAGGCAAAAGCAAAAAAGCCGGAACGAACATCGTCTTTTAGCGATGATGCGGCCCGGCCTTTCTACTTAAGGAGTAAAACTAAGCGTTATCTTCGCTTTCTCCTTCAGGCTTGTCTTCGCCATTTTCAGTTGGCTCTTCATCGTCACTATCACCACCTTTAGGTGCGGCGACGTTTACAACGCCAAGGTCATGGTCAGGTCCGTGTGACAGGGCAACACTTTCGACACCTTTTGGAAGGGTAAGGTCCGAAATATGAAGCACCTGGCCAGTTTCAACGTCGGTCATATCGACTTCGATAAATTCTGGCAAGTCACCTGGCAAGCAGCGAACTTCCAGCTCGGTCATCGTATGCGAAATACGGCCGCCTTGCATTTTAACGCCGTGACATGCTTCTTCGTTGATAAAGTGCAATGGTACGTTCACAACGATAGGCTGCGATTTATCGACGCGTAGAAAGTCTGCGTGAAGAACAATGTTTTTGGCGGGATGGCGCTGAAGATCTTTCAGCAATACGTTCTCTGTCTTACCATCGATTTTTAAATCAATAATATGTGAGAAAAACGCTTCGTTTTCCAGATGGTGCCAAAGGTCATCGTGATCCAAAGTGATCTTTACCGGATCGGCTTTGCCACCGTAAACAATTGCTGGAATCCGGCCTTCTAAACGACGTAAGCGGCGGCTCGCACCTTTCCCTACGTCAGCTCGGCTTTGGCCTTCGAGCTCAAATGCATCAGACATAGTAGTATCCTCTGTCTTATTCAACGAGGCCCTGCGACCGGGTTACTCGTTGGGTTAAAGTTGAGAGCTAACCAAAAATGTTAGCCCCGGTTTTTGTCGTTTGAACAGCTTTAACGGATATTCAAACGAGCAAATTCTGTTTGCCTGACGATAAGCTGAGCTTTGACTCGTCTAGGGCGTTAAAAACATCGCGCTAATTGACTCTTCGTTACTAACGCGGCGAATAGATTCTGCAAGAACACTGGCCATCGATATAACGCGAATGGCCTTACACGCTTCGCCTGCTTCTGTGAGCGGAATGGTGTCGGTCACGACCAGCTCATCGAGCGCAGAGTCATTTAGTCGATCAATCGCTGGGCCCGACAGTACCGGGTGCGTACAGTATGCGACAACTCTCGCAGCACCGTGTTCTTTTAAGGCGCCTGCCGCGGTGCACAGTGTGCCGGCAGTGTCGACGATGTCGTCGATCATCAGGCAGGTTTTGCCTTTTACATCGCCGATGATATTCATGACTTCGGCAACGTTTGCTTGCGGTCGACGTTTATCGATAATCGCAAGGTCGGTATCAAGCTGTTTTGCTACTGCGCGTGCGCGAACAACACCGCCTATATCGGGCGATACAACCAGAAGGTCTTCGTAGCGCTGGCGCTCAATGTCCGAAACGAGTACCGGAGCACCATAAACGTTGTCTACTGGGCAGTCGAAAAAGCCCTGGATCTGCTCTGCGTGAAGATCAACCGTGAGTACGCGGTCAACGCCTACCCGCACCATCATGTCGGCTACAACTTTTGCGGTAATTGGCACGCGGGCAGAGCGAACGCGTCGATCTTGCCTGGCATAGCCGAAGTACGGAACGACTGCGGTGATACGAGAAGCTGAGGCGCGTCGCAGCGCATCGGTGAGTACTAGCAGCTCCATCAAGTTGTCATTGGTTGGAGCGCAGGTAGGCTGAATGATAAAAACGTCTTTACCGCGCACGTTCTCATGTATTTCTACTGAGATTTCGCCATCGCTAAATTTATCGCAGTCAGCTTTTCCGAGGAGAACGCCAATCTGTGCAGCAACCTTTGCCGCAAGGGAAGGGTTGGCATTGCCGGAAAATAGCATTAAGTGCTTTGCCACCGTGTTCTCTCCGATAATAAATAGAAGGTTGTTTCTTAGCTGCTTTTAGCTAAATCCAGGCTGTATTTAGCCATATTGTGTGGGCAGTCTGCTTGTTTTGTTCGATTGTCTCAGTGAGACAAGAAAATGGCTGGGGCGGAAGGATGACAATAAAACGCTAAGGCGTTTTATTCCCTGCGGGCTTCGGTGCCAATTGCGTTGCAATTGGTCGAACCTGGCGAAGGTTCTCAATCTTCCGCTTGCGCGTTGTTGCTAAACACTGACAGTCGCACAGCCGTTGTTAAAAAATGGCTGGGGCGGAAGGATTCGAACCTTCGAATGCGGAGATCAAAACCCCGTGCCTTGCCGCTTGGCGACGCCCCAGTAATGCTGAAAGCATAGCTGACAATGATTGAATGCCCTTTAGTCTATTTGGGCAATCTTCTGCAGTTTTTGGTGAGCGGGAGAAATATTCTCGGCTCGCGCTACAAACCCGGGTAGAGGAGACTGTGCTAGTACTTTTTCGGCATCCACTTTGCGATCAAATCGCGCAAAGATACAACTTCCGGTGCCGGTAAGTTTCGCATCTCCATGCTGACCGAGCCAGTTGAGTGCGCTATCCACATCGGGATAGCCCGCGCGTACAACCGCTTCGCAGTCATTGTTCAGCGTTTTTTGCCACTCTTGAAGCAGAAGCTGCTTCTCCTCTAAATCGGCTTTTTGAGCGCCGTCACCAGCGTTAAAAGCCTCGAAAGTGGCCTGCTGAAAAAAGGCGGCTATTCTGATGGCTGGGCTGTTTCGTGTCAATGCGGGATCAGCAAAAATTTTGGCAGTAGAGACCTCTACAGCGGGCTTGAGAACCAAATAGTAATTTTGAACAAGTTCAACAGGGTAAAGTTGTTCGCCAATGCCCTCCGCAAGGCAACTTCTGCCCCCGATGAACACCGGAACATCGGCACCAAGCGTCACGCCGAGAGTGGCGAGTTCCTCAAGGGAAAGCCCTGTTCCCCACAGTGCGTTTAGTCCCAGTAGTGTGCTTGCCGCGTTGGAGCTGCCGCCGCCTAGCCCTCCACCCATAGGAAGTTGTTTGTGGATAAGAATGGAAGCGCCAAACGAGCTGTTGGTGTGTGTTTGCAGGAGTTTTGCCGCGCGGTAGGCAAGGTTTTGCTCGTGCGGAACGCCTTCCAATTCGGGAGAAACTTGAATGCTGCCGTTAGTCGTTCTTGTGAGATCGACTGTATCGCCAGTATCCAGAAGCTGAAAAAGTGTTTGCAGTTCGTGATAGCCATCCTTGCGGCGACCGGTAATAGACAGAAACAGGTTTAGCTTGGCCGGCGAAGGTATGCTGAGCTGGTTTTTGGCAGGGGGGTGAGAAGGCATGTCGAAGGCTTAGCGTTTGGCGGGCATGGAGCTTTTCCAGCTTGTGATCGCAGTATTCAGTGAAATCCCGTCGGTGGACGCCGTCAGTCGCTTAGGCAAGATATAGTGGTTAGCGCTGTCAGTTGGCTCGCCTGCTTCCCCGTTTTCGATCATTTGAACGCGCGGGAAAGCAATCGACCAGCTGTCGTCGTTAAAGCCTTCAATCGCGCAGTTGTCCGTATCTATACAGCCAAGCCCTGCGACTGTGTTTAGCTGAGCGGTATCAGACTGGTCGGAGGCTAGCCCAAGAATCCAAAAACGCATCCCGGATACCGGTAAGTACAACCCTGTTGTCTGTTCTAGTAGGAGGTTAGGGTTGTCCGCTGAATCGAGTATTTCTCCGCCGCGCTCAACGTAAACAAGATCGCCCGCTTTGCGAATGTTGGTTTTTCCAAAGCCGAAGTTGCCGCTTAGCTCGATAAGAAAGTCATCCCCCGTTTGTAGCCAGCTAAATTGCAGCGTTTGCTGGCGAGTTTCGCTTTGTGGGTAAATTTGAGGGTCAATAGTGACCGAGACTTTTCCGCTGGCTTCCCAGTAGTAAGCATCGAGGCCGGTCGCCTTTTTTTGTGCCAGGAAGATGTTTTGGCAGCCAGCGAGCCACGCCGCTATCGAGACGATGACCGCCAGGCGTAAAAAATTAATCACGTGCAATTACCAGCGGATCGCCAGTTTTTTCAGGGTTTCTTCCACTTTGGGGAATTCGCCATTGTTTTTTTGAAGTGAGCGGTAGAGCTCCCTGGCCTTTTTTTTCTGGTTAGTCTGCCAATATAACTCGATAAGGTGCGCAGCGATTTCATCGTCCGGGTAACCCTGAAATGCCCTGACCAGTTCGGTTTCTGCTTCGTCGTGACGACCGAGTTTGTAATACACCCAGCCGAGACTATCGCGGATGGCCGGGTCGTCGGGCTGCAAAATGATCGCTTTTTCAATCAAATCCAGCGCTTCTGTATAGCGGTCGGTTTTGATCGTTAGCATGTAACCTAGCGCGTTGAGCGCCGAGGCGTTATTGGGTTCTTGCGCGATCACCCAGCGTAAGTCATTTTCAGCAAGGTCGAGGTTATCGAGCATGTCGCTGATATACGAACGCTCAATGCGGAGTTCAGAGCTGTCGGGAATCGCCTCAATACCGGCTGACAGCGCATCATATGCGGCATTCAGGTTATCGCTCTTGCGGTAGTAAATAGATTGAAATGACCAGAGTCGTGCCGCATGTTGGGGAAACTGCTCTCGCAATAACTCAAGGTAGGCAATGGCCTGGGCGTCCTGTCCATTTTTTTGGTGAATCTCAAGAATCGCTTCTGTGGCTGCGCCAAAGTAGTCGCCCAGTTGAACCTTTTGGTACTGCGCAATCGCTTTTTCATCGTCGGCTTCTACGCTGGCGATCTCGCCAAGATGATAGTTGGCGAAGTCGTAACTTCGATGCATGGCCAGCAGTTGGTTAAGGCTTGTTCTGGCGGCATCGAAATGCTTATTTTCAATAGCGGCCAACGCGTGTGCCATTAGCAGTTTGACGTCGTGAGGGGTTGATTCCAGCAAGCGGGAAAATTCTTTTTCGGCAGCGGGCATGTCAAACTTTGCTAACGAGCGCGCGTATTGCAGATGTAGTCGTCTATTGTTTGGGTTGTTGTTCAGCTCTTTTTCTAACACTTTTGCTGCGTCGCTATCGCGATCTAATCGGCTAAGTAAAGTGGCCTCGAGCTGTGCGAGCTTTAGCGAGTTGTCTATCATGTCGCGCAAGCGACTGACCTGTGCCAGCGCTTCTTCGTTTCTTTCGCTCGCCTGCAATAGAAGTGTGTAGGTAAAAACCAGTGATTCGTTGCTATGCGGTTGCGTATTCAGGTGCTCTAGTCGTTGTAAGATTTGAGTTCTTTGGTCAGGGCTCAGGCGACCGTTTCGCAACACCTCAAAATTTACGCCTGGTACTGGCGTAAAAGCACTTTCCAGGATATCGAGCGCTTTGAGCGGCTGGTTGGTTCGGGTAAGAATATCTGCGTAGTTTTCGACCGCTTTGGCGGAGCTTGGTGATAGCTCGTGCCAGAGCTGTGCCATTTCCAGCGCAGTTTCGGAATCTCGGTAGTACCGTGCTAAAAGTGCTGCGCGCTCTGCGACACCACGGTCCTGGCTCGATTTTGCCTCCTGGCTATACAGTTTTACGCCTCGCCCCAGATCCTGCTCGACAATCGCTAGTTCGCCGACCAGCAGGTTGAATAAAGTATCCGGTTCGAACGGGCGTGGTGGAGGAGGGCTTACTTCGCTAGTGTCTTTCTCGTCGATTTGCTGCTCGGCAACTTTTGGGCTGTCGATACTCTCAGCTGCCGGCTTGTCTGCGTCAGGCGACGGCAAAAGTGAGCTGCAGCCAGAAAGTATCAGGCCAGGCATGAGCAGAGTTAAAAGAGCGGCAGGTTTTATCATTGGCAGAGCAAGCATAATAGCGTGTCGTTAAGCACCTTTAAGAAGAGTGGCTCGTGAAACGAAGGAGGAACAGTTTAGAGTCCCCACAGACAAGCCTAGTTCACTTCATCGCTATTGTACCGATTTGTCTGGTAACGTGAACATTCATCGACCGCTTAGCGTGTTTTGGCAGATCATTGCCCGATAAGCGGTAATAGAGCCATGCTATGTGGCGCCTAACTTGCTAAAATTCGCTGCCGTCCATCATGGATTAGTTACCTACACTTGCCTGAGTGGCTTGCCGGACACGCAGGCGCTCAAACGACTCTGGATGTTCCTATGCAGCTTGTGGTGATTGGCATTAATCATGTCACTGCCAGTATTGAAATGCGCGAGAAGTTTGCCATCGCGCCAGAGCGCCATAAATCTGCGTTAACCGACGCGATCAATGTGCTGCAAGCTGCTGACGGTAAAAGCGCTTCCCAGGCGAACAGCGAGCTTGTCGAGGCGCCCCCAGAGGTCGCGGTTTTATCGACATGTAATCGCACCGAGATTATCGCTAATCGCCCAGATCATGCCGAGGCCTTGCTTCAGTGGCTAGGCGACTTCTGTGGCCAGCCGGTGTCGCACGAGCACTTTTTTGTTCATACAGAAGAAATGGCCTGGCGACATCTCGCCAGCGTGGCAAGCGGTCTAGATTCGCTGGCGTTAGGCGAGCCGCAAATATTTGGCCAGCTCAAATCAGCCTACGCGATTGCGAAGGAGGTCGACGCGGTTGGCGAGCAGCTAGATGCAACGTTTCAGCACCTGTTTTTAGTGGCCAAGCGCGTTCGACATGACACTGCGATTGGTGAAAACCCTATCTCAATCGCCTATGCGGCGGTTTCGCTGGTTAAACGCATTTTTTCGGCATTGGAAGAAACGCGAGTTTTATTAATAGGCGCTGGGGAAACGGTCACGTTGGTGGCCACGCATCTCAAAGATGCAGGTGTATCGGGAATGACGGTTGCGAACCGTAACCTGGTAAATGCCAGTGACCTGGCTGAGCAGTTCAATGGCAGTCCGATTATTTTGGCAGATATTCCAGATCGCCTGGCTGAGCACGACATCGTTATTAGTTCTACTGCGAGTCAACTACCGCTTCTGGGTAAGGGAACGGTTGAAACTGCGATTAAACAGCGAAAGCGTAAGCCCATGTTTATGCTTGACCTTGCGGTTCCACGCGATATAGAGCATGAGGTCGCAAGCCTGCCAGATGTTTATCTGTATTCGGTCGATGACCTGAGAGATGTTATCGACCAGAATATTATGTTGCGTAAGCGAGAGTTGAGTAAAGCTGAAGCGCTTATAGAGCAGGGCTTAAAAGAATTTTTACAGCGACAGAAACAGCGAACTGTCTCGACCCTGTTGGTTGATTATCGTAAAACAATGGACGCGCTGGCCCAGCAAGAGCTTGATAAGGCGAGGCGGCAGCTGGCTTCCGGGCAAGATACCGATGAGGTTCTTGAGAATCTAACGCGAAATATAAGCCGCAAGCTAATGCACGATCCTACTGTTGCGATACGAGAAGCGGCGACGAAGAACGATCGTAAGTTTATAGAAACAGTAGAAAAGCTACTCGGCTTTACCAGGCGCGATCGCTAGCAATCATTGAGTGTATAAATGAAAGAAAGTTTATTAAGTAAATTGGATATTCTTGCCGAGCGCTACGAAGAGCTCGCGGCACTGCTCGGCGATCAGGAAGTTATTCAGGATCAGGATAAGTTCCGAGTGTTTTCGCAGGAATATGCAGAGCTGGAAGATGTGGTTAAGTGTTTTCAGCACTATAACCAGACCAAAGAGCGCATAGCTGAGGCAGAGTTGTTGCTTGATGATGACGATCCAGAGATGCGGGAGCTGGCAGAAGAGGATCTCGCAAGTGCGCGGGGTTCAATTGGCGAGATAGAAGATCGCTTGCAAGTGCTGTTATTGCCGCGAGATCCAAATGACAAGAATAACGTTTTTCTCGAGGTGCGAGCGGGTACTGGCGGGGATGAGGCTGCGATATTTGCAGGCGACTTGTTTCGTATGTACTGCCGTTACGCAGAAAATCGTGGCTGGAAGGTAGAGTTGCTGAGTGAAAGGCCTGGCGAGCATGGCGGCTACAAAGAAGTTATTAGCCGAGTGGTTGGCCAGGATGTGTATGCAAGTCTTAAATTCGAGTCTGGTGCGCATCGTGTGCAGCGTGTGCCCGAAACGGAATCACAGGGGCGCATCCATACCTCGGCATGTACCGTTGCTATCATGCCAGAGGCGGATCAACTCGAAGCGATTGAAATTAACAAAGCTGATTTGCGTGTCGATACTTTTCGTGCCTCTGGTGCTGGTGGGCAGCACGTTAACAAAACTGATTCTGCAATTCGCTTGACGCACTTGCCAACAGGCATTGTTGTTGAGTGTCAGGATGAGCGTTCGCAGCATAAGAATCGAGCGCGGGCTATGTCTTTGTTGCAGGCAAGGTTAAATGACGCGCAAAAAATCGCGCAGGACCAGGCTCAGGCAAGTGAGCGTCGAAACCTGGTTGGCAGCGGTGACCGTTCAGAAAGAATAAGAACATATAACTTTCCGCAGGGCCGAATAACGGATCATCGGATTAATCTTACGTTGTATAAACTGTCTGAGGTGATGGATGGATCGTTGGAAGAAGTGGTCGATCCGTTAGTGCGTGAACACCAGGCGGATCAGCTAACAGAGCTTTCTGGCTAATACGCTCGATTATGTTGTTAGAAGACTTTCAGAAGCGAGGACTACGCTTACTGGAAGATTGCTTGCGTGATGATTTCCCCTTAGTGGAAGCGAAAGCAGAAGCTAAAGCAGAGCTCGTAACTTTACTTTGTCATGTGTTGGGGAAAACGTCGGGTTTTATATTTGCTTTTCCAGAATATCGACTCACTGACGCAGAGCTGGAAAACCTGGAAAGGGCGTTAGCGCGAAGACAGGGCGGTGAGCCTTTAGCGTATATCGTTAATAGAAAAGAATTCTGGTCGATGCCGTTATACGTCGACAACAATGTATTGATTCCCAGGGCGGATACCGAAAGTATTGTCGAGCATGCGCTACGCCTGCCGTTGCCGGAAAACGCCAGGGTTATCGACTTAGGTACCGGCAGTGGTGCTATTGCTATCGCCCTATGCCGAGAACAAAAAAAGTGGCAGGTGTTAGCTAGCGACCTAAGCTTCGATGCGTTGAAGGTGGCGCAAAAAAATATTATTGATTATTGTGAAGCGCCAAATGTGCCTGCGCTAGTCTGTGCGAGCTGGATGTCGGCCTCGCCGGGCAACTGCTTCGACCTTGTTGTGGCCAACCCTCCCTATATCGATAGATCTGATCCTGCTATTGCCGGACACACGAAAGCTGAGCCTGAGCAGGCATTGTTTAGTGACAACAATGGAATGAAAGATATTGCCTGTTTGCTTGAGCAGGCATTGCGTTGCTTAAAGCCCGGTGGGTGGGTTTTATTAGAGCACGGCTTTCAACAGCATGACGCTGTGACGGCGCTGGCAGCCCAGTTAGACTTTGAAGGTAAGGTTTATTCTTCGCTGCAAACCGTTTCTGACTGCTCAGGTAAGAGTCGCGGGTTCGCCGCGCAGGTTGTTAGTGCTTAAGTGTGTCGATCGGGCGTTTCTGGTTTTTAGATCGCAGGTCTAAGACTGGCAGCTTCCGATGAAACGTATGGTTTGGTCTCTGTCTCCATTAAGCGGTTTACGGTAGAGACCACCTCGCGAAGATTAAAAGGTGCGATTAGTGTTGCGTTAGCGCCTGCAGCTTCAGCTTGATTGCGGAGCTCAAGATTTTCCAGCGCACCTTGCGTGATATTGCTTTCTGGCAAGAACGCAATAATGTTTAGCTGGTGATAATCATTACGCAGTTGTTCGATAAGTGAGAGCCCATCGCAATCATCAAAATATAAATCGACAAACACAATGGTATTGCTGATCGGCGAAAAATTCATATCACCAAAATGCGTTTTAAAAGCTTCACTAGCGGAGCTGTTATCGGTATGGGTTTCAACTTTAAAAAGTCGTTTTTCTTCTTGTGAATCCAGGCAGCGGCTATCGATGCAGTCTTGAATGGTGCTACTGAGTTTTGCTTCGCTTTCAATAACAAATATATGAGATGCTTGCATGCGATCACGACCTTGAAGATAGCGTTGAATTTGGATTGAAGCTGATCCTTGCTTACATGACGCGCGGATTCTACGTGGTGCAGGATGTGAAGACAATATTGACTTTGGTTTTCTTCTATGGTCGGAAAAGAGGCTGCGCTAATCGTCCACCTTTTTAAACAGCAACTTAAGAGATAGTGTTGAGTTTTTGTGTTCGATAATGGCGTGGCCTTCCTGTGCATGAGCAAGCGCAATGATATTTGCTGTCTCGCCTGTTCCACCTGGCTTTTTCATTGCCTGTTTTGCGTTGTTTAGCAGAGTGTCAAGATCATCTTTGCTAAGGGAGGGCTCCTTGGTGTGCACAGCTAGCTCTATAAAGTTGCCATCTAACATTTCACCACAGGCATCGCAGCGTTTTTTAACGGTTGCATTTTTTAAGGTGAGATGTGGGGACTTGATGCTTTCGTTAGAATTCCTGGCGGCATTGTCTTTCGCGCTAGCAACAATTTGCCGCACTATCTGCTGGAACTTGTTTCGCTCTGCTTTGGCTTTTCCCACATTTTTGTCGAGTTCAAAGCTAAACAGTAAATTGGCAGGAAGCTGGCTTGTCTCAGCGTCAACGATTTGTGCTGTGAGCGGGTAAGGCTCTATGGTTTTCCCTGGGTTGGCTTCTGGGTCGTTGGAGGCGCTTTCGCCCGTGCCAATTTTATTTTCCAACAATGATTTCGCGCGCGAAGTGGCGTTGCCGAGTTCTTCTAATTTGTCGAGCAGGGATCTTTGTCGGTTGGCAAACTTTTGGTTGAGCGCCATTTCGGTGTAGTTGGTGACGCTGGTTTGCATGGCGTTAAAGTCGAGCTGCATTATGCCGCTCGCTTCATAGTGGCTTGCTTGTTCGAGCTCTTGCTCAAGTTTACTGGTGCGCGCAGATTCAAGATCGGCAAATTTCGTCGGGGTGTTTTGAGGGTTGGGGCTCGAGGGCTCCGCAAGCTTTGTGTGGTTAATCATGCCAAAGCCAACTATCGACTCTATCGCTTTTCCTTGCGGGTGCTTGATCGTCATGCCCTTCCACGTTATCGACGTGGGTGTGCGCTGCTCGTCATCGGATATGCTGCCAGAAAACTGGGTTGTTTCATCGGTATTTTCAAGAAGCTTTTTTTCAAGCGTTGCCAGGTGATGAAGCAGGGGCCCGTCAAACAGCTCGGCATCATTACGGCCAAGAATTTGTTCTGGCGCGAGGCCTGTAAGTTTGCCAAACGCAGAGTTAGCATGGCGATAGTGGCCGTTGTTTGATTTCTCAAAGAATAATATTGGCGAAAGCCGCAAAATTTGATTAAGCCGCTCGTGTTTTTTAACTGCCTCTTGTAAATCGCGTCGCGCTTCGGTGATATCGAAGGCCAGCCATAGTACTTCGCGCTGCAAACCAGATTGACCGCGAATTTTGCAAACGTGAGTATCCAGCCAGCGCAGGCCAATGTCGCCAGCATAGCTCACCACTGATTGATGATTTTGGCCGGTATTTAAAGTGCGCTTTATGCTTTCCTGTAGTTGCTTTTGTTGATCCTCATCAAGCAACTCGCTTAGGTCTTTGCCTGTCTCTATAGGTGGAAGCTGGTTTGCAGTGCTCAGTGGATTGTGGACTACTTCTTTAACTTGCCCTTGCTCATCCAGTAGCAAACAGGTCATTGGCAGTGAGAAAATTGCTTCAGGCGCAAGTGATGGCGTGCTCGCATTCGAACGATCTGCATCGTATTCGGCCAAAGCGGGCTGAGCTGGGTTGCTAACGACCTCGCTTAGTTTGCTTTCGTGCGGCAGCATCAGGTTGGCCTCTATGCCGCCTACGCGTCCTTGTCCGTTGTTCAGCACCCGGATATTAACCAGGTTACCTAACACGGTAACTGTGAGTCCTTTATTGAAGTGGCAGCTTATTGAGGAGGGAAGCGTTTGATAGTTTTGTGCCCGAGCAAAGACGTTTTCTAGTTCTTCGCGGCTTTTGGGCGTTAGTAGTGCCAGCCACTCTTTAATTTCTAGCGATGTCCCTTTTGCGAATAACGGACTCGCATAGCTTCCTGTGATATGTAGCTGGCCCAGATCCAGGTCGATGGTGATGTCGTGGTTGATCCAGTCGTCACCGTGTTGGGCGGTAGCCGCATTGTTAAACTGGTTTAAAAACGAGTCTTCTCCCGCTACGTCGTTGTCTGTATGCGGGCTATCAAAAATATTTGCCAGTGAGGGAGACCGTGGGTGCGAGTCGTGATTTTCGCGCGGGTTATTAGCGAGCAGAAAATTGTTCGCGGATGTTGGCGTACCGATAAGTCCGGCGGTGGCTAGCAGCGATTGGCAGGACATTTCAGTGCGTAACAAGAAGTTGTCGACACCGGCGCGCACCAGCGCTGGCAACAAACCAAGATCCTGTGCAAGTGTGTCAGGATCGGCGAGCAGAATGATTCTTGGAGGTTGTGCACTGAGCGTGGAGGTTATCTCGGCAATGTCGTTGAGCGCCCATTCGGGACTGCGGCCACCGTAGATGCGATCAACAAATATGCAGTCTGCAGTCAGGGTTTGTTCTGGCGCAAACTGTGGTGAGCGATAAACACTGACTTCGCAGCGTGGCGAGCGACTTAGTTGTAGCAGCGACTGAATTGAGTTGATTAGCGTGTCGTTGTCGCTCAGAACCAGAATTTGGGCGGCCTGAATCCCTGTCTGAGACAGCGCTGTTTGCCCATGACTGGAATCTGGTCCCATCTAAAGCTCAAGATTTTTCTGATTTTGTTTTTAAAAACAAAAGGTTAGTCCTCTAGCGGCGAGCGTGTTTCTGGCAGCACGCAAGGCCTCGCACCTGTTGTTAGGCCATATTTTAAACGCTATGTTTGCAATTTGACCAGTTAAATCCTGCATATGCTCCATTGATCGAGTCGCGCGTGGTATTTCATAAGTGAGGCGCCACAGGCAACTATTCTTAATCGAGGAGGTCTCACGGGCATCGTTTCCAACTCTTGTGCATCCGTGCACGGCGTCGTGCGCCTCAAACAATAAGGATTACGTTATGAAATCAGTCTTCTCTCTTTACTCCCGCTGTGTAGATCAGTTGCCTGCGCTTGCGCCTGTGATGCTTGTGCTGATGAGGGTTTTTCTAGCCCCAATATTTATATTGGCCGGTTACGGCAAGCTCCAGCTTGGTAACGCGGAGCTGGGCCTGCTGGAGAGAATAACGGCTGATCCTGGCACTGTTTGGTGGTTTGGCAATACGCTTGGCATGCCAATGCCCGAAGTCATGGCATTTTTGGCAGGCTGGTCAGAGCTGCTGGGAGGCTGGCTGCTGTTATTTGGTTTGCTTACGCGTTTATCGGGTCTGGTATTGATGTTTACGATGATCATTGCTGCAACCACCGCTCACTGGGAAAACGGTTGGCATGCCCTGCCTGAAACCACGTTGACGGTGCCATGGGAATGGCGAGTTGACCTTATTGAGGAAGCCAATGAGCGCAAGGAAAAGGCAAAAAGCATATTGCGTGAGCATGGTAACTATAAGTGGCTCACTAGTGCTGGTCCTATCACCGTACTTAAAAATGGAATAGAGTTTTCTGCTACCTATTTTCTCATGCTGTTTGTGCTGTTGATCTATGGCGGCGGCAGATATGCCAGCGCCGACTACTGGTTAGTCCGGACGCGCGGTTCTTCGTAGCAGACTGCTCTTTTTATGGCCGCAGTGTTTCACGGCTGCGGCATTTCCTGACAAGCAGTGCTTTCTGGCACAGGCTTAGTCCCTAATCTTTTATCCTTCGTTCTACGCTTGGTTTTGCAGGCGTTTGAGTTTATTCTCTGTCCTTTAGCTCGCAGCATGCCGCGTTACGCTCGCCGGCCTGCCATTTTAAAAAAGATTTTTAAACAAGGAGAAAAGTATGGATGGTTTTGGGACTACGGCTATTGTCCTTATCGTGTTCGCCATTGTGGTTATATGGAGTGGCGCAAAGATGGTGCCGCAGGGTTATTACTGGACGGTCGAGCGGTTTGGTAAATACACGCGTACGTTAACTCCGGGTTTGAGCATTATTGTTCCGTTTATCGATGGCATCGGTAACAAGCAAAATATGATGGAGCAAGTGCTGGATATTCCGCCGCAGGAAGTTATTTCCAGCGATAACGCGATGGTAACCACTGATGCAGTGTGCTTCTTCCAGGTTCAGGATGCGGTAAAGTCCTCTTACGAGGTCAACGATCTGTACCGTGCGATGCAAAATTTGGTGATGACTAACATCCGTGCTGTGTTGGGCTCAATGGAGCTTGATGAGATGTTGTCTAACCGCGATAAAATAAACATTGCCTTGCTGAATAAAGTTGATGAAGCTACCGATCCCTGGGGCGTTAAAGTTACCCGGATAGAAATTCGCGATATTTCGCCTCCCGGTGATCTGGTTGAGTCCATGGCGAGGCAGATGAAAGCGGAGCGGGAAAAGCGTGCGCAGATTCTGGAAGCAGAAGGTGAACGCGAAGCTGCAATACAGGTCGCGGAAGGGCAAAAGCGATCAGAAATCCTCAAGGCCGAAGGCCAGTTGGAGGCAGCCAAGCGGGAAGCAGAGGCAAGAGAACGCCTTGCGCAGGCGGAAGCTGAGGCGACCAAAGTGGTGTCGGAGGCGATTTCTAAGGGCGATGGGCGAGCAATTAACTATTTTGTTGCGCAGAAATATGTTGATGCATTGGGTCGCCTGGCCGATTCAGACAACAATAAGGTAATGATGATCCCGCTAGAGGCCAGCAGCGTTATCGGTTCTATCGCTGGTATTTCTGAAATCAGCAAAGAAATTATTGGAAAAGGGTCATCTTCGGATGCCCAGAACAACGCATGAACGAGCAAGCAACGTACGCGGTAATTTCCGGCAGTGAATCGCTGGGCTGGTTTGCGACTATAGAACCATGGCAATGGCTGACACTCGGGGTGCTTTTGTTATTGGCAGAAACCGTTGGAATCGGCGGTTTTGTTATCGGGATCGCGATCGCATGTCTGGTGCAGAGCGCCATCAGCTTTTTATGGCCTGGACTCAACTGGGATTTTCAGTTGTTTATTTTTGCCTTTAATTCGATTTTGTTTACAGTGCTCTACTGGCGCGTATTTAAAGGCTTTAATCAAAAAACTGATAACGGCCAGTTGAATAATCGCGCCGCACAGCTGGTTGGTCGCCGTGTAGAGTTAACCGAGGACTTCCCTTCTGGCGAAGGGAAAGTAGTCATTGGCGATACTTTCTGGCGCATACGCTGCGGTACGCCGCTCTGCGTTGGTGATACGGTTGTGGTGACATCGCATGAAGGGATGTTGCTGATTGTGGAAAAAAGCTAACGGCAATTAAGCGCTACGCGCTTTTTCATTGTTTTTAAGGGAAAAGTTCTTAAGGGAAAAGTTTTTGAGGACAAGCGTCAGTTTGTCCGTGATCGCGCCCACCCGCTTAATCTCCCCCTCCCCTCCCCTCCCCCCAAAAAAAGACTAATCGCTAAGACCGTTTGCGGCGGTCTTTTGTGCCAGAAGCAGTGCCAGCTGGCGGGCGATCGTCGCTTTAGCTACCAAAATCTTTTTCAAGCGCGCGCAAATGTTTTACAGCTATGGTTGCTTTTGGTAGTGTGGCGGCTCTTTTTTACAGCTGGACTTTATCTATGAAATATTCGCCACTGGGCAGCAGCGGTGTTTCGGTCTCACGCGTTTGTTTGGGTAGCATGACGTGGGGCGTGCAAAACAATCAGCAAGATGCAGACGAACAAATTAATTATGCGCTGGATCAAGGAATCAATTTTATTGACACGGCGGAAATGTACGCAGTGCCTCCCAGGCCTGAGACTTATGGAAAAACAGAGTCGATCATTGGAGACTGGATTTCCAGAAATCAAAGCCGTCGCAGTGAATTTGTATTAGCAACAAAAATTGCTGGAATTGGCATACCCTGGATAAGAGACGGCAAACCAATTACCGGAGATGCTGTTGTAGCATCTGTCGATAACTCGCTTCAGCGATTGCAGACTGACTATATCGACGTGTATCAATTGCATTGGCCTAATCGCTCGACCCCGCATTTTGGTAATCACTGGCCGGATAAGGTCGAGTTTTCCTCGACAGATACCCAGCAAGAACTTGATGGTAAGCACGATATTTTAAGAGGGCTTGCCGAATGCGTGGCGGCCGGGAAAGTACGCCACTGTGGTTTGTCAGATGATACGCCATGGGGGATTGGGCACTACATGCGCCTGGCTAAAGAGCATAACCTGCCTGCGATGGTGTCGATTCAAAACGAGTTTAGCTTGCTGTGTACAAAGGACTTTCCTTTCGTGCTAGAGCAATGTGTTAGAGAAAATATCGCTTACTTGCCCTGGTCTCCATTAGCTGGTGGTTCTTTGTCTGGGAAGTATCTAGACGGCGCAAGACCAGAAGGAAGTCGTTGGACAATGGGGCAGCGCATGGGGTTGTTTAGGAATACGTCGCAGGCGGATGCTGCTATTACGGCTTACAAACAGCTCGCTGAAGAAAATGGCATGACCGCATCGCAGTTAGCTTTGCGATGGGTTGATTCGGTCGAAGGAGTGACCTCGACAATTATTGGTGCAACCAGCATGGCGCAATTGAAAGAAGATATTGCAGCTTTCGATATGCCGTTTAGTGACGAGCTTGCCGAGCAGGTGAACCAGACTTTAAAACTTCATTCTTTTCCATTCTAACGATTGGATATTTAAATACCGGTGTGAAAATGAGTACATACGAAACAATCTTATATTCAGTAGAAAACGGCGTAGCAACAATTAGCTTGAACCGACCAAAGACCATTAATGCGGTGAGTCAAAAAACTCGTCATGAGTGGTTGGCAGCTTTAAACGAGAGCGTCGCAAATGATGAAGTGCGTGTGATCGTTATTTCTGGGGAAGGGAAAGGCCTTTCGTCGGGAACCGATTTGTCCGAAGGTCTTGCTGGGTTCGACACTATCGAAGACCAGATCCAGGAAGAGTACAAGCCTATTATCGATGCAATTTACGCTAGCCCTAAACTGGTAATGGCTTCAATTCACGGAGTGTGTGCTGGTGTTACGTCAGGAATTATCCTGACCTGCGATTTAGCTATCGCTAGTGAAGACGCGTTTTTCTTTTTCCCGTTTGCGGGGATTGGTATGGTGCCAGATGGTGGTGTGAGTTATCACCTGGTTCGAAACCTGGGCTATAAAAAAGCGATGGAAGTATTTTTAGCGGCGGGCAGGGTGCCAGCAAAACAGGCAGAAGCCTATGGGCTGGTTAATCGCGTGGTCGAAGCTGATGCTTTGCGGGCCGCGACAAAAGAGTGGGCTGAAGAGTTGGCGACTGGAGCACCTATTGCGCATCGACTAGGTAAAGAATGTTTGCAGTTGGCGACGGATGGAAGTCTCTCGGATGTTATCGACCTTGAGGCCAGGCACCAGATAACGGCATCAACGAGTAAAGATTCCGGGCTTGCGGTGCAGGCATTTTTGACCAAGCAGCCTAAACCCAAGTTTACGGGAAGCTAGGCGGTCAGGAGCGTAAGAAAAAAAGAGCAAGGCGGAGTTTGTACATCGTGACTACAAAGCTGGAAAACAACCGAACAACAGATAATCAGCTAACACCTCAATCTTCGCCTTGCCTAAACCGTTAGAATAAAACCAGTTCAATTGGTTCGAAAAGCCAGGGTCTTGCTCTGGCTTTTTTGTTTTTGCGATCAATGCCTGAGTGATAAGCAGTGGCGCAGGCAGACCAGGACCACCCACACAGGTTGTACCTTATCGGATTGCAGAAAGTTAATGTGTTAAACGCTGTAAAAAGCTATTTGATGCGATGTTCTGGATCGGTATTGAAGCAAGCTTGCGGTAGGGTTTTAGCCTTGTTGCCCGGATGATGAGCACTGCTTGTTTAACCAATGCTCAATTTGGTCAAAGATTTCCTCGCGATTGGTTTCGTTAAAGTTTTCGTGAAAATTATCTGGGTAAACCCTGCTGTCAACCAGTCCATCGGGAATGGTGTCCAGGTATTTGAGGACGGCTTTTGAGTCGGTGAGGCGGTCGTCGCCAGCAATTACGGCAAACAATGGTGCCTGCCATTGATCGATCTTTTGTTCTAGCAAGCTATGGGCTTTAAAGAGTTCGTTCGCAAAGCGACAGCTTACTTTGCGCGCACGAATGTCATCGGCTTCATCTTGCCTGTGTCGCGCGGTGATCTGAGCATCATGTGTAAGCACATCTAGAAAGTCTTCTGTTGGCGCGGACAATGAGGGTGTGAGAAAAGCCAAAAGGCCGGAAAGCCATTTTAAAACAGGTGATAAAGGCACAGCGTTTGCCCAATACGGCGCTGACAGAATATAACCCTGGATGGTGTCATCTGGTGTTTCTCGGTATAGGGCATACAGGCCAGCGACCAATCCACCCATAGAATGCCCGACTATAAAGACTGGCAGGTTGGGGTAGGCTCGTTGTGCCCATCCGATAAACAGTTTTAAGTCGTCCAGATAGTCTTCGAAGCGTCGAATATGTACTTTGCGTTGCTTATTGTGTCCGCGCATATCGAAGCTCACCATATGCCATCCTTTCTGGTTAAACGACTTTGCCATTGTGCCGTAATCGCCACCATGAGCCATCGCACCATGAATCGCAATGAGTATCCCTTTTGCATTGTTGGCTTCCCAGATATGAATGTCGCGGTCTATACCGTCAGCACAGCCAAGCTGGTCGATTTTGTCTTCATGAAAGCGATGATTCATATTTTTTTGCCGCTATTCCAAATGAAAGAGATACGCTAGCATAGCATTGCGCAGCAAAATTAAAAAAGAGTGCGTTAACTAATTTGAGGATAGGTGTATGGCAACAACCGAAGAGGTTGCAGCTTTTTTTAAGCGGGAATTCCCACAGGCAAAATTTTCCATTCAATCGGTGGGTAATCGTTGCGCCAGACTGGTTCTCGATGTCGAGGAGGGTCATTTGCGCCCCGGCGGCACTGTCTCTGGTCCAACCATGATGTCCATGGCTGATGCGAGCATCTATGCGGCAATTTTAGGGGAAATTGGTCTGGTAGGTTTGGCGGTGACCACAAACCTGTCGATCAACTTTTTCCACAAGCCCGAAGCAGGAGAGCCGTTGATCGCAGAATGTGAGTTGTTAAAACTTGGGAAGGTCCTGGCGGTTGCCGAGGTGTCGATATATTCGGGCGAGAAAAAAGCACCCGTAGCGCACGCCGTTGGGACCTATTCAATTCCGCCTCGCACGGAATAACATGGTTATTCATCCAGCAGCTTGAGAATGTCCGCGTTTTCGAATATTTCTTGTTTTTCTTCACTGATAGCGCAGAGAAATATCGCCTCTGCCAGCGCTTCAGAGGTGATCGATACTCTAGGCCCCAGATGCTTTAGCACAGGGTAAAGCCTGCGGCTGATGACATAGCTGAGATTCGGCTCTTCGCGCTCGGCGACAGGGTAGATGTAGGCTGGTCTAAAGGCATTGAACTGCTTAAAGCCAAGCTCGCTTAGTCGGTTTTCTGCCATACCTTTAAAGCGCGCAAACGACATCGGGTTTATTCCCTTTCGGTCTGCTCCCTGCCCACTAAGCAATAAAAATTTGGCATCAGGATTAAGCTCCTGGAGTTTGCTGCCGAGGCTGACAGGGTAGTCGACGGTAATTTCTTTGAATTCAGCTGTTGAAACAGCACCGGTGTAAGCACCCAGGCAAAATATTGCCGCGTCGATAGTTGGCAGATCGTCTAGCTCGTCCCAGTCGTGAAAGTCATGCTTGGTTACTTCCACTAGTTTTGCGTGACTGTCGCCGCTAGCCCTGCGAACAAACGAAAACACCTGGTCGACACTATCACTGGCAAGGCAGTGCTCTAAAACCAGGCTGCCGATCATGCCAGAGGCCCCGGTAAGTAATATGTTCATGCTGTGTTCTCGTTTGTTTAAAAGGCAGGTGTTTCCGCGGTCGGCATTCTCTCATAGCGAACAAAGCCTGCCTATCTGTCGCGGCGCCAAAAAAAGGTGGGTTTGGTTGCTGGCAGGGTGGGATTATCGCCCAAGATTGCTGTGGTTTTAGCGCTTTTGGTTGGTTAGAATCCGCTGTCCTGAAAAACGATGGCTAAAGACGCACTTTGCCGTTGTTACCCGCATCGATTCTTTTTCTCCCGGAGTTTACCTTTCCATGTTTGACAACCAAATGACAGTTGCCGGCTTTGACGACGAATTAGCAACAGCCATCGCAGACGAAGTAGCGCGTCAGGAAGCGCATATCGAGTTAATCGCCTCCGAGAACTACTGTTCGCCTCGTGTACTGGAAGCGCAAGGTACCGCGCTTACCAACAAGTACGCCGAAGGATACTCAGGGCGTCGTTACTATGGTGGCTGCGAATTTGTCGATAAGGCAGAAGACCTGGCGATTGAGCGAGCGAAAAAACTATTCGGTGCCGATTATGCGAATGTCCAGCCGCATTCTGGTTCGCAAGCAAACTCCGCAGTTTATATGGCCTTGCTGTCTGCCGGTGATACTGTGTTGGGTATGAGTCTGGATGCAGGCGGGCACCTGACGCACGGTGCGGCACCTAACTTCTCTGGCAAGATGTATAACGCGGTGCAGTACGGTTTAAATCCGGAAACGGGTGAGATCGACTATGAGCAAGTAGAGGCATTGGCGCTTGAGCACAAGCCAAAAATGATTATCGCAGGGTTTTCCGCGTATTCAGGCATAGTGGATTGGGCGCGGTTTCGTGAGATTGCTGACAAAGTTGAGGCTTACCTCATGGTAGATATGGCGCACGTCGCTGGTCTGGTTGCAGCAGGCGTTTACCCAAACCCTGTGCCATTTGCAGATGTTGTGACATCGACTACCCACAAAACATTGCGCGGGCCTCGTGGTGGAATCATTTTGGCGAAAGCGAATGAGGCTTTAGAAAAGAAATTTAACTCGGCGGTTTTCCCCGGTGGTCAAGGCGGCCCCTTAATGCATGTTATCGCGGCGAAAGCTGTAAGCTTTAAAGAAGCAATGAGCGATGACTTTGTCGCCTACCAGAAGCAGGTTGTGGCTAACGCAAAAGCTATGGCGAAAACCTTTATCGAGCGTGGGATTAAGATTGTTTCTGGCGGCACCGAAAATCACCTCATGCTTGTCGATTTAATTGGCAAAGAATATACCGGTAAAGACGCCGATGCAGCGTTGGGTCTGGCGCATATTACGGTTAACAAAAATGCTGTGCCCAATGATCCGCGTTCGCCGTTCGTGACCAGTGGTTTGCGTGTGGGAACGCCCGCAATTACTACTCGTGGTTTTAAAGAAAGCGAGACCATTGAGCTGACTCACTGGATGTGTGACATTCTTGAAGATGTTAACAACCAGAAAGTAATTGAAGAAGTACGAGAAAAAGTCGCCGCGCTTTGCGCACGTTTTCCGGTTTATCGAAAATAAGTGTCCAGCAAAGAGCTTGTATGGTCGTTGATGGTTGCTCCATCGCTTCCAAAATTAGTAGGCAAATAGATTATTTATGCGCTGCCCATTTTGTTCTGCGGAAGATACTAAGGTAATCGACTCCCGGCTGGTCGCGGAGGGCGATCAGGTGCGCCGTCGTCGAGAGTGTCAATCCTGCTCAGAACGCTTTACTTCGTATGAAACGGCAGAACTGCTATTGCCCAAGGTGGTTAAGCAGGATGGCGTACGTGAGCCGTTTAATGAAGACAAACTGCGTACTGGTATTTTGCGTGCCTTAGAAAAACGTCCCGTTAGCGTCGAGCAAATTGAAGCGGCGGTAAACCATATTAAGCATACACTTATGGCGACGGGCGAGCGCGAAGTCAGCTCCCTGAAAATTGGTGAAGGCGTGATGGAGCAGCTGCGAGCGCTTGATCACGTTGCCTATGTTCGTTTTGCGTCTGTTTATCGCAGTTTTCAGGATCTTGAAGAGTTCAGGGTGGAAATCGACAAGCTCTCTGCGGAGTCAGGGGTTGATGAGCCATCGTGAATTCCTCGAGCTTGATAAGCGCCACATGGCTCTCGCGTTAGAGCTAGCAGATCAAGGTCGTTATACAACAACACCAAACCCTCGCGTAGGTTCTGTTATTGCGCATGGTGAGCGGGTGGTCGGCACGGGTTGGCACCGCAAGGCTGGCGAAGCGCATGCCGAAGTTTTGGCTCTTGCTGAAGCCGGCGAACAGAGTAAAGGGGCGACGGTATACGTCACCCTTGAGCCCTGCTGCTTTCAGGGCCGAACTGGTCCCTGTACCGAAGCGCTGATCAATGCTGGTGTTTCGCGCGTGATTTGCGCGATGCTCGACCCTAATGACAGGGTTGCCGGTGATGGTGTTAAGCGGTTACTGGCGGCGGGTATTGAGGTCGACGTTGGCTTGCTCGAAGATCAAGCGGAGTTGCTCAATCGCGGGTATATCAAACGGATGCGAAGCAAACTGCCGTTCGTTCGAATGAAATTAGCCTCGAGTATTGATGGCAGAAGTGCGATGGCTAGCGGCGAAAGTCAGTGGATAACTGGCCCAGAGGCGCGAGACAACGCTCAGCAGCTGCGCGCCGAAAGCTGCGCAATCGTGACGGGCATTGATACGATTCTATGTGATGACCCCCGTTATACGCTTCGAGAGGAGTCACTTGGGAGTCCGGTCCAGCGGCAGCCCGACTTATGGGTGTGCGATAGCCATTTTCGCGCGCAAGCATCGCTAAATGTTTTTAGTACGTCTAAAGCGTTAGGCCGGCATGTGGTCAACGCGAGTTTGGCCGACGATATTGCTGCTAACGAAACTAACGCACGCGCACTGCGCGCTCAAGGGGTTGAATTGTTGCCAGTGAATGCTGGCAGCGACGGGCATATCGATTTATCGTTGTTGCTTGAAGCGGCCGCAGAGAAAGAAATCAATGAGCTGCTCGTCGAGGCCGGACCTCGCTTGTCGGCTGGATTTTTAAAGCAAGAGCTTGTCGACGAAGTAGTGTGGTATGTAGCGCCTAAGATTCTTGGCAGTGGGGCGCGAGCGGTGGTCGACCTTTCATTTACACATTTGGCTGACGCAATAGAGCTGGAAATTCTCAGCCAGGAAGTTGTTGGCCAGGATACAAAGATTACCGCGAAAATTAGAGGCTAATAGCGATTATGTTTACGGGTATTGTTCAGGCGGCTGGTGTTGTTTCCAGTGTTGAAGAAAAAGGCGGCGACAAGCGGTTTTTAATTCAATCTGATGGCCTGGGTTTTGAGGGTGTGAGACTCGGCGACAGTATTTGTGTTAACGGTGTTTGCCTGACGGTTGTTGAACTGGAAAGCAACGCGTTTTGGACAGATGTATCCGTCGAAACATTGCAGTGCACCAGCTTCAATACGTTAGCTGAAGGTGGCCGGGTTAATTTGGAAAAATCATTAACGCCGAGTACGGCGATGGGTGGCCATATCGTAACAGGCCATGTAGACGGATTGGGCACGGTAACCTCGATAGAGAAAGATGCGCGATCAATGCGGTTTCGCTTCGAGGTTTCCGCCGATTTGGCCAGGTATATTGCTGCGAAAGGTTCAGTTTGTATCGACGGTACTAGCCTGACGGTTAACGATGTCGATGGTTGCAGTTTCGGTATCAATATTATTCCGCATACCTTCGAGAATACCTTGTTTGGGGGGTATCAAGAAGGCACGTTAGTAAATGTCGAAATTGATCTCATTGCTCGATATGTCGAGCGTTTGACGAGTTTCTCTCAGTAGTTAGAACAACTTTCTCGGTAGCTCAAAAATAGCAGGTGGTAATGTGAGCGGGCTCAATACAACAGAAGAACTCATCCAGGATATTCGTCAAGGCAAGATGGTTATCCTGATGGATGACGAAGATCGCGAGAATGAAGGTGACCTGGTGGTTGCAGCGGAGTGCATTACGCCGGAAATTGTAAATTTCATGGCCAGAGAAGGCCGCGGTCTTATTTGTATGCCAATGAGTCGTAGACGCTGCCAGCAGCTTGATCTGCCGTTGATGGTGGACGATAACCGAGCATCGCACGGTACAAATTTCACCTTGTCGATAGAAGCCGCGACTGGCGTAACTACCGGAATATCAGCAGCGGATCGAGCGCATACCGTTAAAGCGGCGGCTAACAGAAATGCCAAGCCGACAGATATTGTCCAGCCCGGCCACATTTTTCCTTTGATGGCCCAGCCCGGTGGCGTGTTGGTTAGAGCGGGACATACCGAAGCGAGTGTAGATTTGGCAAGGCTGGCTGGTCTTGACGAAAGTGCGGTCATCGTTGAGATCATAAATGACGATGGCAATATGGCGCGCCGTGATGACCTGGATTTGTTTGCCAGCAAACACGACCTGAAAATTGGCACTATCGCCGATCTAATTCATTATCGTTTGCTGCACGATAAAACAATTGAAAAAATTGAAAGCGGTATCATCCAGACCGATTACGGTGAGTTTCAGTTGCATGCCTTTAAGGACATGATTACTGACGATACTCACCTTGCGTTACAAAAGGGCGAGGTGAGCGAAACCGACCCTACGCTTGTGCGTGTACATACCGGCTCCGCAGTGCGTGATTTATTTTCGACTCAGTTGTCGAATTCGCCTGAGTGGAATGTCAGCCGTTGTCTAAGAAAAATTTCGGAAGAAGGGGCTGGCGTGTTAGTTATGCTGGCAGGATTCCGCTTGTCTGATGACTGGCTGACTGATGCGCAAATTGCACTTGGTAAAAAGCGTAAGCCTAGCTCTCCGGTTTCCAAAGGAACCTCTTCGTTAAATATAGGTGTTGGATCGCAAATTTTGCGGCAGCTGGGAGTGACCAAAATGCGTTTGATGGATCGCCCGCAGTCTTACCAGGGAATTTCGGGGTTTGATCTGGAAGTGGTCGAGTGGGTTGCCTGCTCGTAAAGTGGCAACTTAAAACTGGCACAGTGCAGGGGTAAAAAGTGAGTACAGAATCTGTTGATCCTAGGTTTGAGAATTATCAACGCAGTGCAGCGCTTAGTGAGCGTTTGCGTGAGTTAGATATTTACGAAGAGTCAACTTTGGAAGGCATCGATCCGGGTGCTGATCGTAGCGACTATCGTGTTGCGGTGGTTGCAGGTCGTTGGCATGGCTATATTGTTGACGCGCTGCTGGAAGGCGCATTGCAAACCCTAAATGACTACGGCATAGAAGACGACCAGGTAGACTATGTACAGGCGCCGGGCGCTTATGAGTTTCCGTTAGTGGTTCAATCCTTGCTGGATAATGAAGACTACAAGGCGGTGATAGTGTTAGGTGTTGTGATCAAAGGTGAGACACCTCATTTTGATTATGTTGCTGGCGAATGTTCTCGTTGCCTGGCTGAGCTCGCAGTTCGCGAAAGCACACCCGTTGGTTTTGGTTTGTTAACGGTGAATACCGTAGAGCAGGCGTTGGCTCGATCTGAGAAAGGAGAGTCAAACAAAGGCCGTGAGGCAGTTTTGGCTGCGCTAGAGGTTGCCGATCTACAAGCCTTGCTAGATGACGAATAAGTGAGTAAACGCGTGTCGAATAAACAGGAAAATCGTCAGTTAGCGAGTACGCGGCATAAAGCCCGGCACTACGCTGTGCAAGGCTTATATCAGTGGCAGCTTAACCGAGCTGCGATAAATGAGATCGAAGCGCAGTTTCGCGTCGACTACAATATGAAGGGCGTCGACCTGGGGTATTTCCACGAGTTGCTCGCTGGTGCGTCAAGATCAGCGGAGGCATTGGACGAGATTATCAAACCGTTGGCAAAAGATCGCTCACTGGATGAACTCGACCCGGTAACACTCTCGCTACTTCGGATGAGCCTTTATGAGTTGCAGGAACGAATCGATGTTCCTTATCGGGTGGTGATTCATGAAGCGGTCAATTTGGCAAAAAAATTTGGTCCAGAGGATAGCCAAAAGTTTGTGAATGGCATTCTCGACAAAGCAGCGCGAGATTTGCGCGCTATAGAAGTGAATGCGGAAGCGAATACCAAGAGCTGATAATGGCTGACAAAGCTCCGGGCGAGTTTGACATAATAAATAAATACTTCGGTGGTGCCCGGCTCGACAGGCACGATAAAAATAGCTGCGACGATGTGTTGGTGGGGGTTGGCGATGATGCAGCCGCAGTAAACCTAAGCGCCAATCGTTTAGTGGTAGCCACAGATACGCTAAATAGTGGCGCGCATTTTCCCGATACCGCTGGCCCGACAGATATTGCCAGGCGGGTTCTTGCTGTTAATTTAAGTGATTTTGCTGCGATGGCAGCTATGCCCCGTTGGGCAACGTTGTCGTTGACGATGCCGGGAGTAGATGAGGCCTGGATCGGTTGCTTTTCTAACGCATTATTCGAGGGGCTTGACAGCGTTGGTGTTAAGCTAGTTGGTGGGGATACCACCAAAGGCCCGTTGGCGATAAGTATGACACTAATGGGAGAGCCGATAGCCAGCAAGCTATGGCTTCGTTCAGCCGCGGAGAGTGGCGATGATGTTTGGTTAAGTGGTTATACTGGGTTGGGCGGCGCCGGGCTGGATGTTGTGCTTGAACGCGATGAGCATTTTTCTGTCTTGCCGGACGATGAACAGCGAGCGTTTTTAAAAGCGTGCTTCTATTCTCCGGTCGCTCGATTAGCGTTAAGCGAAAAACTGCATCCATACGTGAATGCGGCCATTGACATCTCCGATGGCCTGTTAGCAGACGCGAGCCATATCGCCGAACAAAGTGGCTGTGATATTCAGTTGCAAAAACCGCTATTGCCGGTACATTCAGTTTTAAAGCGTTTATACAGCAAGGATCGTTACGAGCGCTATATGCTGTCGGCAGGTGACGATTATGAATTGTTGTTTACGGCGAATCCAAGCGATGGTGATGCGATTTCCAACGTTGCAACCTCGCTTAATATCCCTCTAAGTAAAGTGGGGGAAGTACTAGATTGCGCTGGCGAAGCGCCAGTGGTCAGGTTGTTAGACGAGCAGGGAAAGGAAACATTTAGTGAAGTGTCAGGTTTTCAGCATTTTTAGTAGCGCTGCGGCGTTTAAGGAATCGCTGCTTTTAAGAAGTTGCCGCAGTTAAAAAGCCGTTTAGGCGAAAGGTCGCTGCGGTGAAAAGTCGCTGCGATTTAGGAATTTGCGGCCTGGCGTGGCTTTTGGTTTTTAAGGTCAATATGTTTATGGTTGGTTTATGTCCCACCCAGATATAAGATTTGTTTTTACTAACCCTGTTCATCTACTGGCTTTTGGGTTTGGTAGTGGTTTATCTCCAAAAGCGCCTGGCACCTTAGGTACTGCAGCTGCAATACCGTTTTGGTTTTTATTGGCCGGGCTTCCGCCAATGGTGTTGTTACCGCTGTTGGGGTTTTTCTTTCTGATTGGCATTTTTATTTGTGGACGTACTAGCAGTGACCTAAAAGTTCATGATCACGGTGGTATCGTCTGGGACGAATTTGTTGGGCTGTGGGTAACGCTGGCGTTTGTTGGAACGAGCTGGCTGCACTTATTGCTGGGCTTTATCGCCTTTCGTTTTTTCGATATTGCAAAACCGTGGCCTATAAAGTGGCTCGATAAGCGTGTGCATGGAGGCTTTGGCATTATGATCGATGATCTTGTCGCTGGACTGATGGCTGGCTTATTGCTCAAGTTGATTTTTACGCTGGTGTAAAAATCGTTTACTTCAATAAATATTCAGTCAGTATTTTGGCGATTCCAGAGAGCAGGTATTAAATAATGGAATTAGCGGATAAGAATATCGTAGTGTTGACCGGAGCAGGAGTCTCGGCAGAGTCTGGTCTTAAAACCTTTCGCGATAACGACGGCTTATGGGAAGGCCATCGTGTAGAAGAGGTAGCGACTCCCGAAGCGTTTGCGGCGAATCCCGAAATGGTTCAGTCGTTTTATAATCAGCGTCGCACACAGCTTTTATCGGGTGAAGTTTTGCCGAACGCTGCACACCTTGCATTGGCAGAGTTTGAGGCGCAACATCGCGGTGGCTTTTGTCTGGTCACGCAAAATGTTGATGATCTTCATCAGCGCGCTGGCTCAAAACATGTATTACCTATGCACGGTGAGTTGCTTAAAGCGCGCTGTGTGCAATGTGAATCGGTGTTTAGTGTGGACAGTGATCTAACGGACGATACTAGTTGCAACGCTTGTCACTCGATTGGGCGGTGTAGGCCAAACATCGTGTGGTTTGGTGAAATGCCAATGCAAATGCCAGCGATCGAATCACATTTGAGTCAATGCGATGTATTTGTTTCTATCGGTACATCCAGCGTGGTTTATCCGGCGGCGGGTTTTAGCCAAATGGCTAAAGCTTATGGTGCGACATGCGTCGAGCTAAATATGGAGCCAGGCGCCACCGCGACCGTTTTTGATCACGGCGACTACGGGCCCGCAACCCAGGTGGTTCCCCGCTTTTTTGGTGTTTAACCGACAAGGAATGATCGTTTCCAGGTTAACAGTGTCGTCCCAGACATATAAGTATAAAAAGCGAGTTGTGGTAAACTTCTCTGTCTAAATATCCGACGTAAGACGTCCTGATTTTTCTATGGTTGATTATCTCCAACGGTAATGAATATTCGCGAGCAAGACAATGCGCAACTTCTTTGCGCGACTGATTTCCCCAAAACGCCAATGCCCGAAGGCTATGATGGTTCGGCAGAAGATATCGTCAAGCGCTATCTTTATGAGCCGGCGATAAACGAAATTGATGAGCGGGACTATGAAGCCGCGCTGGAAAAAGTTAAGCCCTTGCTAGAGCGCGAAAATGCGGTAATTGTGGCGCACTACTATACCCACCCGATCTTGCAGCGTCTCGCGGAAGAGACTGGTGGTGTTGTTTCCGACTCTTTGGAAATGGCGCGCTATGGTGCTCAAACCGATGCGCAAACGCTGGTAGTTGCTGGCGTGAAATTTATGGGAGAGACCGCGAAAATCCTTAGCCCGGAAAAACGGGTTTTGATGCCAACGCTTGAGGCTACCTGTTCGCTCGATCTTGGTTGCCCCATAGGCACCTTTTCAGAATTTTGTGACAACCATCCTGATCGCACAGTGGTGGTTTATGCCAATACCTCTGCCGCCGTTAAAGCGCGAGCTGATTGGGTAGTCACTTCCAGTATCGCGCTGGACGTTATTGAGCATCTAGATGAGCAGGGAGAAAAAATCCTGTGGGCGCCTGACAAACATCTGGGTGGTTATATACAGCAGAAAACGGGTGCCGATATGCTGCTTTGGGACTCGGCCTGTATTGTTCATGAAGAGTTTAAAGCGAAGGGTATTCAGGACATGAAGGCTATTTACCCTAACGCTGCAGTGCTGGCGCATCCGGAATCGCCAAAAGCTGTATTGGCACTGGCTGACGCGGTAGGGTCAACTACGCAAATTATTCAGGCGGCCCGTAATATGCCGCAAGAGCAGTTTATTGTTGCGACAGACCAGGGGATATTTTATAAGCTCTGCCGAGAGGCGCCCGAAAAGCAAATATTAATTGCGCCAACTGGTGGGTCTGGTGCGACTTGTCGAAGTTGTGCAAACTGCCCGTGGATGGCAATGAACGGTCTGGACAATTTAATTGACTCGTTAGATCATGGCGCGAACGAGATTTTTGTGGATGCCGATCTGGCTTTACAGGCGTCAAAATCCTTACGCAGGATGTTGGACTTTAAACGTTTAGAAGCAGCGAGTTAACTCGACATAGTTTAACTCGACTCAGCCTGTGTTTACAGTCGATGATGCTTCTAGCCTAGATCTATTCCTAACGCTTTTTCTCTGTCGATAATTGACTGCATTTCCCTTGTTCTCTGCCTGATGCTGGCAATGGTTTTTACATTGTCCCTGGCATAGCGGGCCGCTTGCTGAAGTTGTAAGGATGCTTCGTTGTAGCGCCCGGTTAGAAAAAAGAATTCCGCCCGCGATTGATGCAATCCTAGAATATCACCGGCTTTCCCCTGCGCTTCGGCCAGGTGATACCAGATCGAGGATTTATTCGGCCAGCGCCTGGTTAAATTGTAAAGTACGCTTGCCGCATCATTAGACTTCTCCAGCTGTAACAGTAGTTCCGACAATCGCATGCCAATACTGTAGTTTTTAGGGTTGAGTGCATAGAGGTCGCGTAATCGGCGCTCAGCCGTTTGAGTATTACCAGCCTGGATATCGATCTCGATATCGAGTAGTGAGTACAGTATCCTTCCCGGCACCTGGCTAAGCAGGGGCGACAGCGCTGTTCTTGCTTCTTTAAATTGGTTGTTTTCTAGTAAAGCCATCGCCAGGCCATAGCGAGTCGCATCGGAAGGTTCGGCGCCGTTAGCGCTTTCCTGTTTTAGTCGATGCTTAAACGTTTTTGCTGCATTTTCAGCTGTCGCGCTGTTAATCACAGCAAGCCGGGCTTTTATAAGCTGAAAGTCCGTGCTGTCGAGTTTTTTCGGAAGGGGTCGATTTTCTTTTTCGTGCTCGCGGGCAATGTTGCGTGCACGTAAACGGGCATCGGAAATACGGCTTTGTGTTATTGGGTGGGTCAGCAGGAACTCGGGAATTTCCTGGCCGTATAGGCGAGATGCGTTTTGCATTACCTGAAACATTTGCGCCGCGCCTTGCGCAGAATAACCTGCCGACACCATGTTTTGCATACCCAGGCGATCAGCCTCTCTTTCATGCGCGCGGCTATAGCGCAATTGATTGTCTACCGCGGCAGCTTGCCCGGCAACAATTGCGGCTGTTGCTGCGTCGCTACCACCACCGCTGGCTGCAATCGCCACGCCCGCAAGCGCACCTAAAATAGAAACAAGATTGGCTCGTTTGGCGGCGTCGGTGCTTCTCGCAAAGTGGCGCTGAAATAAATGCGCAAGTTCGTGCGATAGCACTGACGCAAGTTGCGCCTCGTTTTCTGCGGCGTCGAGCAGGCCAGTGTGAACACCAATTACGCCGCCAGGCACGGCGAAGGCATTGAGAACGCTGTTGTCGACAACGATAAGATCGAGCGATTTATCTCCGATCTCACTCTGGCTTGCGAGGGTGTATAAGAGGTTTTCAACATATTCGTAAACAATAGGGTCGTCATATAGTCGCACGCTGCTGCGGAAGGCTTTTAGCCACGCCTGGCCTAACACTTCCTCTTCGTTAGGAGACATCGCTCCCAATCCAGCCTCTCCAATTGTAGGGAGCTCTATACTCTCTGCGTGTGTCCGTGTGGGGACGAGCGTGCTCACCATAAGTAACGTTAAAACGATGGGCGCAATCGCTCGTTTTGAAAAAAAACAGAAGAGTTGGTTTGGCATCTTTGCTGGTAATTATCGGCGTGGCGGTTTATATAACGTCGTGAGCGATTCAGTCGACAAATTTGTTGAGTTGATGCCAGTATTGCGACAAATGGTTGCGAATTGTCAGGAATTTTATCAGAACTGAACGCCTATAGCGCATTGTGTAGCACCACACTCTTCGATACTCTAAGCGCAAAGTGGTTCCGATAAACCGTTACATTTTGATCAAATATAGCCAGGCGACATTATGTTGGATGTACTAAAGCGATGGTTCGATAGTCGATTTCATGACGAAGAGGCAATCATCCTCACGTTTATTCTCGTCGTAGGCGTGTTGTTGGTTATTTTTTTCGGGCAGATCATGACGCCAATCATCGCCGCGTTGGTTGTTGCCTATCTATTGCAAGGGATTGTGAAGCGCTTATGTTCGTGGCAGCTTCCACACATCGTTTCGGTGCTGGTCGCGATTGCGGTGCTGTTGGTGATAGAAGTGGTATTTGTGTTTTTGGGCGGCACGCTGTTGCTTGGGCAGCTTACTAACCTCGTGCAAGAACTCCCTCAGCTTATTGTTTTGCTACGTGATCAACTTGCTGCGTTGCAGGAACGGTATCCAGAACTAATCGATCAGCGGCGGCTGGACGAATGGACGGAGTTTGCCAATCTCGAAATTGCGAATCTTGGCCAATGGGTGGTGTCTTACTCGCAAGCCAATATTACAAACGTATTTAGCTTCTTCCTGTATTTGGTGCTTGTGCCAGTGTTGGCGTTCTTCCTGTTAAAGGACAAAGATATTATTTTGCAATGGTTCGCGCGTATGCTGCCCCAGGAGCGTCCACTGCTTGATACGCTTTGGGTGGAGATGGACAGGCAAATGGCCAATTACGTGCGCGGCAAAGTTATAGAGATGTTTATTGTTGGCGGCGTATCATTTTTTGTCTTTAGCTTCTTTGGCTTAAATTACGCCGCTTTGCTTGGTCTTGCGGTTGGTCTCTCGGTAATTGTCCCCTACGTTGGTGCGTTTCTGGTGACGCTACCTGTTGCGCTTGTTGCCTACTTACAGTGGGGTTGGAGTGGTGAGTTTATCTGGTTGCTGTTGTGGTATCTGGTTATTCAAATATTAGATGGCAACGCGCTGGTTCCCTTATTGTTTTCCGAAGCAGTCAATCTTCATCCGATAGCCATTCTGGTGGCGATTATGTTTTTTGGCGGAATCTGGGGCTTGTGGGGCGTATTTTTCGCCATTCCATTAGCGACGTTGGTTAGCGCGGTTTTAAATGCCTGGCCTAGCCGAAACTATTCGTAACTGCTTTTTAATAATAGCCATAACAAGAAATAAGCTGGGGCTAGTACTTCGTGTGCGTGGCGAACAAAGTGAGTTACGTATAGGCGCCTTTCTGATACCTTTTTTTTCGCTATGACTTCATCCCGTGTTTTGTCGCTTGTGTTTATTGTGCTTGGTTTTGGTTGCGGGCTAACTGCCTGTCAGCAAAGCTTGCCTCTTACTAAAAATGATCATGCGCAAGCTGTCGAAGACGGGTTTAAAAATCGCGACATATTCAGGCGTGCAGACAACGGTGGCGAGCATGTGATCTACACGGGGCAGTCGGATAGCCGTCAATTTCGGTATCTAACGCTGGATAACCAGATGCCGGTAATTTTGATTCATGATCCAAACGCAAAGGAATCGGCCGCGGCGTTAAGTATCTCGGCGGGGAGTCGTCATGATCCTGAGAACTATCAGGGGCTGGCGCATTTTCTGGAGCATATGTTGTTTTTGGGCAGCGAGCGCTATCCGGAAGCTGGCGAATTTAGTGCGTTTGTGGCGAAAAATGGGGGGTATGACAACGCTTATACGAGTTTCGAAAATACGCAGTACTTTTTTCAAATAAATAGTAGCGCCTTAGATCAAGGGTTAGCACGATTCGCGGATATGTTTCGCGCACCCAAGCTCGAAGCAACCTACATGAACAAGGAAATTAACGCGGTTGACGCCGAGTATAAGTCAAAAGTTCGATTCGATAGCCGCCGCATTGATGAGGCAACGGATGCGCTTTTGCCGACAGGGCATCCGTTGCGCAAATTGTCAGTGGGGAATCGCGAGACGCTGGTTAATAAATCGGTTGAAGATCAAGAGGCGCTTTTAAGCCAGTTAAAAGCTTTTTTTAAAACGCACTACTCGGCATCGCGGATGATGCTGGCGGTTGCGGGACCACAAGATATAGAGACGCTAGAGAAATACGTTAGACACTTTGGCGGGATTGCTAACAATAAGAGCGTATTATCCAGGCTGGATTTTTCGCCTGTAAGTGCTGACTTGCGCCGGAAACTGAACGATAGCCCCTTGCTTGTGGTTGAAAAAATAAGGCCTGGTCGGCAAGTGTCTCTCAGATTTGCCCTGGATGACATTAAAAACTATCTCAACAATCATTCGGCAGATTACGTGGCGAGTATTCTCGGTGATGAAGGTGAAGCAAGCTTGCTGACTGAGCTAAAGAACCGGGGCTGGGTGAATGCCTTGAGTGCTGGCGTGGGGCCTTTATATCTGGGGCAGGCAGAGCTTAGGGTTGAAATGTCGTTAACGCCAGAAGGCTTGAATAATGTTGATGGGATTGTCGAGCAATTTTACCGGGCAGTTGACAGTATTCGCGGAGAAATAAATGATCCAGACAGGCTAAACACCGCTAAACAGCGTTATCGCCAGTATGAGAATATTTCGCAAACGGCTATACGCTTTATGGAGCCAGTCAGCCCCGTAGATTCTGTGCTTAGCGCGATAAATGCGGTGGAGTATTACGACATACCCAAAATGATAGTCGGTAATGCCGTTTTTCCGCCTTTTGATGTTAGCGCGATTGAGGAGGTTCTGAATAAGATCACGCCTGCCAATAGCGCAGTTGTATTAGCTGGCGACGATATATCCAGTTTATATAAGCTTGATAAAAAAACGCGCTGGTACAAAGCTGCCTATGGCTTGTTTCCATTGCGAGATATGTGTTTGCAAAGTGGAACGTGTTGCGCACACAAGAGCTGCAAGAAAGCGGTGTTGAGTCAAAATGCTGAAAGGCAACCATTTTTACCAAAGCTGAATGACTATCTTCCTAACGATTTTTCACTGCGTTGTGAGAGTTCAAACGGAAATCGCTGTAACAGTGTGTCTGGGCTTTCTCCGCAAGATCAGCCCAACCGGTACTCAAGGCCGTGGGGCGAAGTCTACTGGGCAACTGACCGAAATTTTTTAACCCCTCGAGCCGATATATCTATCTTGTTAGAGCAAGAATCATTGGCGGGTAAATCACCGATCTTTCTGGCAAGGCAAGATGTTCTGAAGTCGCTATATATTCGCGCTATTAACGAGGTGTTACGGTCAAAAACGTACCAGGCGTCAATTGCGGGCGTCGACTATGGGATTAGCCGCGATAGAAAGGGCATCGTCGTTAGGTTTGCGGGCTTCAACGATCGCCTTCCTTTGCTTGTGGAAGATGTGCTAAGTGCATTTGATGTAGCGCGGATCAGCGCGTTTGTTGAGGAGAAAGCGTATTTAGACATCCATCGTTCGCTCAAAGATAGTTTGGAGCGCCAGACGCTTGCTGCGCCGCACAAGCGTTTAGCATCGCATCTCACCCGACAGATATTGCCAGATGTGGTGTCATCCGCACAAAAGTTGGCGGCGCTTCAGTCGGTTAGCTATCAAGATATGCTGGACTATGCGGAGCAGTTTCGACAGGCAATGCGTGCTGAGTTAATGCTGGTAGGAAATCTTGCGTTAGATGATGTGATTGCCTACGAGCGCATCCTTTGCCGAGCTTTCCCTTGCAATTTAGTCAGGCCGTCGCTTGCTGCGGTGCAGCCAAGGTTGGTGCCGGTTGGAAGCGGAAAGCGTGAATGGGTTGATGCAGAGCATCAGGACCACGCTAGCTTATGGTACTTTCAGTCGTCAGAATCCGGAATAGACGCAACCGCCGAAACCTGGCTGCTGGCGCATATGCTTCGAAAACCTTTTTTTAAAGAGATGCGCACGCAACGCCAGCTTGGTTATATTGTTTCTGTGGGCTACCAGCCTTTCTATCGGCGACCTGGCCTATCGCTCTCAATTCAATCTGCGGACTATAGTAGTGAAGAAATTAACGCCGCGATTCAACAGTGGTTAAGTGACTTAGCGAAGACTGGCTCGCCAGACAGTCCGCTGAGTGAGGCGAATTTCGACCGATACAAGGCGTCTCTGCTGGAGGAAATTAGTAAGCCGCCTTCCAGTGTGAGCGAATGGGCAGGCCGCTGGTGGGGGCAGCTGATGCTTGACGATACTGATTTCAAGCGTCGTGCGCAGCTCGAAGCCGCGCTCCAGGCGATGAGTTATCCGTCTTTGATGCGAGCAGTTGAGCTGCTGTTGTCATCGGGTGAGCCTTCCTTCAAGTTGGGCGCAAAGCCGTTGCAGGAGTATTAATGCTCACTTTCCAGGCGCTTTGACCGAAGCTTGCGCCGAAACTACAGCTTAGGCTAATCTGATTAAGACAACCGTATTAATTAGATAGATTGTCTTGAAATGATCCGCTAGACTCCACTAAGTCTTAATAACGAATAATTGATACTTGCGCGCATTGGAGGAAATAGTGACAAACGTCCTTAAAGGCGAGGTTCTAAACGATACCCTTTCAGCAGATAGCGATCCGCAGGAAACGCAGGAGTGGCTTGACTCGTTAGAGTCGGTCATTCGTAGCGAAGGGCGGGGGCGAGCGGCATTTTTAATCCAGCAGTTGGTTGATCGGGCGGTCGATTCGCGCGTACGCATGCCTGCGGCGATTACTACGCCGTACCGAAACACCATCTCGCCTGAGGATGAAAAGCGAATGCCCGGCGATATGTTTATGGAGCGCCGGATTCGTTCCCTGATGCGGTGGAATGCTCTGGCGATGGTGATGCGGGCCAATGACAATGACGACGGTCTCGGTGGTCATATCTCCAGCTTTTCTTCTTCTGCGCTGCTTTACGATATTGGATTTAACTACTTTTTTAGAGGTTCTGACGGCGACCAGGAAGGCGACCTTATTTACTATCAAGGCCATATAGCGCCAGGTGTTTATGCGCGCTCCTACCTTGAGGGGCGTATCAGCGAAGACCAGCTGGACAACTTCCGTCGCGAAGTTCATGGTAACGGTTTATCTTCTTATCCTCACCCCTGGTTAATGCCAGATTACTGGCAGTTTCCGACAGTATCGATGGGGCTGGGCCCCATTCAGGCGATTTACCAGGCGCACGTGATGAAGTATCTCGACAAGCGTGAGCTGGCGAGTCGCTCGGATCGTAAGGTCTGGTGCTTTCTGGGAGACGGAGAGTGCGACGAGCCAGAATCGTTAGGTTCTATCGCGCTGGCCGGTAGAGAAAATCTCGACAATCTTATCTTTGTTATTAATTGTAACCTTCAGCGCCTTGATGGGCCTGTTAGAGGAAACGGTAAGATTGTCCAGGAGCTGGAAGGCGTATTCCGTGGAGCGGGTTGGAATGTAGTTAAAGTGCTTTGGGGTGGTTTGTGGGATCCCCTACTCGAAAAAGACAAGAGCGGCCGCTTACAACAAGTAATGGATGAGGTTTGTGACGGCGAACTTCAGAACTTTAAGTTTAACGGCGGCGCATATACTAGAGAGCATTTCTTTGGTAAATACCCTGAAACCGCTGAGCTGGTTGCCGATTTAAGTGATGACGCGATCCAGGAACTCAACAGGGGTGGTCACGACCCGCAAAAAGTTTACGCGGCTTACGCGCAAGCTGTCGAACACAAAGGGCAGCCAACGGTAATTCTGGCGCAGACCATTAAAGGTTATGGTACTGGCGAAGCTGGTGAATCCAACAACGAAGCGCATTCGTTGAAGAAGCTCGATATGGAAAGCCTTAAACAGTTCAGGGATAGGTTTAACATTCCGCTTTCGGATAAAGAGCTGGAAAACGTGCCATATTACAGGCCTGCTCCAGACAGCCCCGAAATCTCATACATGCGCAGCAGGCGTGAAATGCTTGGCGGCTATATTCCCAAGCGTCGCCGCGAATCAGAATCTTTGCCGGTGCCCGCGCTAGACGCATTTTCTGCTCAGTTAAAAGGCTCGGGCAAACGTGAAATTTCCAGCACGATGGCATTCGTCCGGATTTTATCGACATTGGTGAAAGATAAGGAAATCGGTGAGCGTATCGTGCCTATTGTGCCCGATGAGGCGCGAACGTTTGGGATGGAAGGCATGTTCCGCCAGCTAGGCATTTATTCGTCGCAGGGGCAAATTTATGTGCCGCATGATTCGGGCGGAATCATGTACTACAAAGAAGACGAAAAAGGCCAGATACTCGAAGAAGGCATTAATGAAAGTGGTGCGATGGCAGCGTGGATAGCGGCAGCGACATCTTATAGCACCAATAATAAACCGTTAGTACCTTTTTATATCTTTTATTCCATGTTCGGGTTCCAGCGTATTGGTGATTTGGCATGGGCATCGGGAGACAGCCAGGCGCGCGGGTTTTTGATTGGTGCGACTGCGGGCCGTACAACACTGAATGGCGAAGGCCTCCAACACCAGGATGGCCATAGTCATCTGGTGGCATCTACTATTCCTAACTGCATTTCGTACGACCCTACCTATGGCTATGAGATGGCGGTCATTATCCAGGATGGCTTGCGGCGCATGGTGAACGAGCAGGAAAACTGCTTTTATTACATCACTGCGATGAACGAGAACTACGTTCATCCGGAAATGCCTTTAGGTGTTGAAGAAGGCATTTTAAAAGGGATTTACCAGCTTTCGAAAAGCAAGAGTAAGGCTAAAAAGCGCGTACAGTTGATGGGTTCTGGCACGATTTTGCAAGAGGTGCGCGAAGCAGCAGACCTGTTGAGTGCCGACTGGGGTGTTGCCGCTGATGTGTGGAGCGTTACCAGTGCGAATGAGCTGCGCCGTGAGGCCCTGGCCTGTGAGCGTTGGAATATGCTTAATCCCAGTAAGCCTGAAAAAACACCTTACCTAACGAGTGTTCTCAGTGATAGCGGTGGGCCTTTTATTGCGGCAACGGATTACATGAAGGTGTACTCTGATCAGTTACGGGCATACATTCCTGGAAAATTTGTTGCGCTGGGAACCGACGGGTTTGGGCGCAGTGATACTCGTGAAAACTTGCGTAGCTTTTTTGAGGTTGACCGCTTCTTTATCGTTGTGGCAGCACTTAAGGCATTGGTGGAAGAGGGTAGTATCAAGCCAGCAGTAGTTGACGATGCACTTAAAAAATACGGTATTAAAGGCGATAAGCCTGATCCGTCTTATGTTTAATAATTGAAGAGTCACAAGTGCTTCTACAGAAAAGGTGAAAGTATTGAGCGAATTAATTGTTAAGGTTCCTGATCTCGGCGGTACCGATTCGGTTGAAGTAATCGAAATTAGTGTTGCGCAAGGGGATATTGTTCAGGAAGGGGATTCGTTACTCGTTGTCGAGTCTGACAAGGCCTCGATGGATATTCCTTCGACTTATTCAGGTAAGGTCGAGCAGATCCTGGTGAGCGAAGGTGCATCCATCGCCGAGGGTGATCCGTTGGTTGTTATCGCCGCGAGTGATGATGCAGCTGCCGCAACTGAGGCGGAGCCAGCGCCGCAAGAAGAAAGTAAAGCGCCTGAGCAAGAGAGCTCGGTTAGCGAAGCGCCGCCAGTCACAGCATCCAGTGACGTTGCTCCCGCAGAGATTGATATAGTTGTTCCCGATTTGGGCGGTGCAGATAGCGTAGAAGTTATAGAAGTTTGTGTTGCTGCCGGCGATTCGGTGAGCGAAGGCGACAGCGTATTGGTGTTAGAGTCCGATAAGGCGTCGATGGATATGCCTGCACCCTCGGCAGGTACGATATTGCAGGTTCTGGTTGAGGTTGGGGCAAGCGTATCTGAAGGTGACCGGGTTTTTGTTGCCCAGTCGATAGGCGCCGATGCTTCGAAGCCGCAACCTGCGGCCGCTCCTTCTCAAGAAGCCTCTCCCGTTGGTAAAAGCGAGCCAGCTAAAGAGGCAACTGCCGCTCCAGAAAACAAGGTAAGTCCTGGCCAGTCGGTTGAGCCTTCCCAGACAAAACACAGCAGCAATGGCAAAGGTGGCATGGTGCATGCCGGCCCCGCGGTTCGGAAGCTGGCTCGTGAACTGGGCGTTGATTTGGCGAAAGTGAAAGCTACTGGGCCTAAGGGCCGTATTGCCAAGGAAGACTTACACGCCTACGTTAACGAGAAAGTTAACCAGCCAGCCGGTGGTCTGCAAGTCGCAGACGCTCCTGCCGTTGATTTTGCGAAGTTCGGCGAAGTCGAAACCGTTGCGATGACCAAAATGCAAAAGCTAACGGCTGCAAACATGCAGCGGAATTGGCTAACGGTTCCTCATGTTACGCATTTTGACAATGCCGACATTACGGAGCTAGAAGTGTTTAGAGCGTCGCTCAAGCCAGAAATGCAATCTCGCGGAGTAAAGATATCGCCCGTTGCGTTCATCGTAAAAGCAGTCGCCACTAGTCTTAAGTTAAACCCGGTGATGAACAGCTCATTAGGTGCCGATGGTGAGAGCCTGGTGTTTAAGCGCTATGTTCATGTCGGCATGGCGGTCGATACCGAGCACGGATTATTGGTGCCAGTTATTCGCGACGCTGATAAAAAAGGGCTTTGGGAAATAGCGGCCGATATTACCGAGCTTGCCGAGAAAGCAAAGACACGCAAGTTACGTCCCGACGAAATGCAAGGTGCGTGTTTCACCATTTCCAGTTTGGGTGGCATCGGCGGAACAGGTTTTACGCCAATCGTGAATTCGCCGGAGGTGGGTATTCTGGGAGTCTCGAACGCGAGTGTTAGCCCGGTTTTTATCGACGGAGAATTCCAGCCCAGGAAATTGCTCCCGCTGGCCTTGTCCTACGATCACCGTGTTATCAACGGCGGCGACGCGGGTCGCTTTATGACAACGCTCACTGTGCAATTAGGAGAGCTGCGTAGAATGCTGCTTTAAGCGCTGCCATAAGTAAACTGTGTGGTGTGGGTGCTTGAAGTGCTCCCCACATTTATCTTGCTAACCGACTAATAAAATCAAGTGAACCAGTTAGCACTTTTAATTTCTGTAATCTTTAAATAATATAAAAATTATCTGAATCAGCTAGTTTTTTAGTAACTAGTGAGCGCCAAACTGTAACAATCATGCCGTTCAATAGCCGCGTCCGAAGAGGGCGAGATTGGTTGTTGGATAGGGTGATCAAACTACTTTGATTGAAGCAGTATTCGGAGACCCGGAAGGGTAAACGCATTGGATGGCATCTCGTGTCAACGTAATGTGAGGTGGGAAAATGGCAAGGCCTGCACGAAAAAACGAAGTAACAGAAGAAGAAAGCGTTCCCGAGTTTGGGGAGCACATGACTGACGTCGGAGAGTCTTCAGTCGAGGCAGTTGGTGACCCAGACGGTGTTACCGACCTGTCCGATATCGAAGAGATGGTCGAGTTAGATGACGAAAGCATCGCGGTGACGAGCGCAAACGATAGCAAGTACTCGGGATCGACGGATGCAAGAAAAAAAGAAATGCGCCGGAAAATCGAGGAACGTCAGGAGCTAAAAATGCTTAAAGACGAACTCGGATTCGACGATTTCGACCTGGAGTGATTCGAGCCTCTTTTTGTTGCGATTGTTTTTCTTCAAGACAAGCGTTGTTTTATTGAGTACATGCGTGGCATTTTTGAAGATACGCGTTGCTTTATAAAAAAGAAACACTGCTTTATCGGGAAGCAGATGACGCCAAATGCTCTCATCGCTCCATCGACATGATTAGGCTAATAATAAAAACGGGGTTAAAGCTCCGCTAAACCGTAATTTCTCCCACGAGTCCGAGCTGCATGTCCTTAATAGCTCGCTATAATGCAGCCAGTTTTTCCAGACTTCATTTGAGCGAGTTGCATGACTGTTCGTACCCGTATCGCGCCATCGCCAACAGGCGATCCCCATGTTGGAACTGCCTACGTAGCATTGTTTAATTTGTGCTTTGCCAAACAGCACGGTGGCGAATTTGTTTTGCGCATCGAAGATACGGATAAGGCACGAACTACCGAGGCATCAGAACAAAAAATTTATGACTCGTTGCGCTGGCTTGGTCTCGACTGGCACGAAGGCCCCGATGTTGGTGGCGATTATGGCCCCTACCGGCAAAGCGAGCGCGGTGATATCTATGCTAAATACGTTAATGAGCTGCTGGCCAGCGGTAAAGCGTTTAAGTGTTATAGAACGCCAGAAGAACTGGACGATATTCGCCAGGCTATTAAAGCAAGTGGTGAAAACAGGGCGATAAAACCAGCCGATTTGCACTTAAGCGAAGATGAAGTGGCAGCGCGGGAGCAGGGCGGAGCGCCCTATGTTGTGCGGATGTTGGTGCCAGAAGAGGGAAAAGTAAAAGTAAGCGATATGTTGCGGGGCGATATCGAACTTGATTGGGCGAATATCGACGCGCAGATTCTATTAAAGTCAGATGGCATGCCTACCTACCACTTAGCTAATGTGGTAGATGATCATCTTATGAAAATCTCTCACGTCCTGCGTGGTGAAGAATGGATTAGCTCGGCGCCTAAACATCAGCTGCTGTACGAATACTTTGGTTGGGATATGCCACAGCTTTGTCATTTGCCCTTGTTGCGCAATCCAGACAAAAGCAAGTTAAGTAAACGGAAAAATCCAACCAGCATTTTGTATTATCAACGTATGGGTTATCTCCCCGAAGCGTTGGTAAATTATCTGGGCCGTATGGGATGGTCGATGCCTGATGAGCGCGAGAAGTTCTCGTTGGCCGAAATGCAAAGCGAGTTTGATATCAATCGCGTGTCTTTGGGTGGGCCCATTTTCGATCTGGAAAAGCTAAGTTGGCTTAACGGATTATGGATACGTGAATCGCTGAGTGTCGAGCAGCTTTCAGAGCGACTGATTGAATGGGGTTTAAATCGAGAGGTCTTGATGCAGGTATTGCCTCACGTGCAGTCGCGAATGGAAACACTCAGCGACTTTGTACCTAAAGCTGGTTTTTTGGCTTCAGGCATGCTCGACATACAAGAAGAACAGTTTGCTGAGTTAAAACTGGACGCCGCCGAACAACTCAAAATCCTCCAGTTTTCACTGTGGCGCCTGGAACAGCTGGGCGATTGGCAGCGCGACACGATTTTTAGCGAGCTCAAGTTGTTAGCTGATGCGACAGGCTACAAAGTTAAGGATTTTCTTGCGCCTATATTTATCGCGGTTGCAGGAAGTACAGCCTCATTCTCGGTCGCCGATAGTATGGTGCTATTAGGCTCGGACATCAGTCGTGCGCGTCTGCGCCATGCGCTAGGTGTTTTGGGTGGCGTGTCGAAAAAGCGCCTGAAATCCTTGGAAAAAGAGTATCGGGCACTGGCATAACGGCGTGAACATTCGCTTATAGCCAAGCCTTGACTCACACAGTCCAGACGCTAGAATGGCCGTCCTTTTCATATAAGCCACAGCGAGCAAACAACGTTGTTGGTTTATTTCCGTATTATGGGGCTATAGCTCAGCTGGGAGAGCGCAACACTGGCAGTGTTGAGGTCAGCGGTTCGATCCCGCTTAGCTCCACCATTTAAAAGGTCACCCTGTGGGTGGCCTTTTTTTATGCTCGCAATTTGGATTGAACCGTGTGCGGTTTGATGTACATGGTAACAATCGTTTTAGGCTATTCGCTGCATGTCTAACACTCGTGGCGATGAGCATAAATGCAGTTGGGTACCGGTAGCAAAAGAATATATCAAATACTATTCTTGGTTTATTCTACTCTAAGGCTCTTATGCTAATACTATAACTAAATTATTTCTTTTATTGTTTCTTTTTGTTAGGCCTATAGGTTTTTTATAAAAAAGTATCAGTGAATATATTTTTAAAATCATATCTTGCGATTTAGATCTTTTTGGCGTAGAGTTCTTCAAGCAAAGGTTATTGGGATATAGTCATGTTTTCAGTTTGAACAGTGAAGGCTTGGCGTTAGATTGGTGTCGTTTTTATGACGGCTCTACTCCGAAGGTTATAGTGATATTGCTTCAAAACTATTTTTTTCTTAACGCTGTATTTAACTGTCTGTTTTTTTAAATAGGCTTTATTTCAGCGATATTCTTCGTTATATCCTCATAGCAAATATTTTTCATTGGTCCTGACCTTTCCCCCAAGAACCACACCATGACGACGATGAGATTTCCTGTTAATTTAACGAAGAGGAGATCTCAACATGAAGAAGAAACGATTTACCGAAGAACAGATTATTGGTGCGCTGAAGGCACACGAAGCTGGCGAGAAGGTCGCTGATATTTGTCGACGAATCGGCGTGGCGCAGGGTACGTTCTACAATTGGCGAGCCAAATTTGGTGGGATGGAAGTGAACGAAGCTAGGCGGCTGCGTGAATTGGAATCAGAGAACACCAAGCTCAAAAAGCTGTTAGCCGATAAGCTCCTTGAAGTTGAAGCGATGAAGGATGTGTTGTCAAAAAAGTGGTGAAACCTGCGAGCAAGAAGTTGGCGATCTCGCATATGAAGACAACACATCGTGTGAGTGAACGAACAGCTTGTCAGCTCGTAGGTTTGAGCCGAAGCGGTTATCGCTATCAAGCACAACCCAAAGGTGATGAATCACTGACGAAAAGGCTCAGTGAGCTGGCCACGCAATATCCTCGCTACGGCTACCTGATGTTGCACAGTCTACTCAAACAGGAAGGGTTAGTCGTTAACAAGAAACGCACCTATCGCTTGTATACAGCAATGGGCTTGCAGGTTCGCACGAAGAAACGTAAGAAGCTCACAAGACCACGACAACCGCTAGCAGTCCCGATTGGCAAAGATATTCGTTGGTCGATGGACTTTGTCTCCGATCAATTGAGTAATGGCAGACGCTTTCGAGTGCTCAATGTGGTCGATGACCATACACGCGAGCTGGTCGGCCAGCTCACAGCGTTTTCGATATCCGGCCAGCAAGTCGCGGGCTTCTTAAATCAACTGTTAGCAACCCGTAACAAGCCCGATCAAGTGATCTGCGATAACGGCACGGAGTTTACGAGTAAGGCGATGTTCTTTTGGCAGAAGGATGCAGGCATAAAGCTTGGCTTTATTCAGCCAGGCAAACCGACACAGAATGCGTTTGTAGAAAGTTTAAATGGCAAGTTCCGAAACGAATGTTTAAACCAGCATTGGTTCCGCAGCATTGATGAAGCGAGACACATCATTAACGACTGGCGAGAGCACTACAATCATAAAAGGCCGCATAGCGCATTGAACTATATGACGCCAGTGGCCTTTGCGAATCGAGCAGCATAGAATGAAAATCTCATCCAAGCTGTGGTGTTAATCGTGGGGAAAGGTCAATGCGAATCCTATTCATTGTGAATGGCTGGCAGAGTAGTGGTTCTTTGGGGATAGGTCACCACCAATCTCTTTATAAAGGGACAGAACCTCAAGTCGCAGGACTTGGGGTTTTTATCAGTTGTGGTTTTAGGAGATGAGCGATAGAGGATAACAAAATGCGATACAGTGGATAACGATGCGGATAGAGTAGGCAGGTGTTTGCCAAAAATATGAAGAGTTAGGAACGCTTAAGCGGCTTTGAAGTCGAGAGAATAAAGCAGAGATCAATTACGCGGCGCTTGTAGCACGATTAAGCACATTTTTGTATCCGACTTCTATCGCTGTTGGGTGGTTGCGGTAGTAGCCTCTATCCAGCAATAGTTCGTGCAGTTCCTTTAAATTGTAAGAAGGAATAGTGGGAATAAAATGATGCTCACAGTGATAGTTAACATAGTTTGGGCAGATAAAAATTCGCTCTAACAAATTTGGTAATGTAGTGCGCGTGTGTTTTCGAGGATCTGGATCCATAAGATTTTCAACCGCGCCGTGTTCTGCAACTTGTCGCAATCGTGCAAACAAGGTGTAGGTGGTTAAATAGGCTATCCACCAGAGCAGATAAACCATTGGCGAAAAAATACTGATAACAATAAATGCAAGCAACAAATTAATGAGTAAACCGCCGAGCAAATGCTGTTGGGTACTTTCGGTTGATAGCATCCGGTTGCCACCACCAGCAAAGATACCACTAAGTAGTTTTATTCCGGTTTGTCCGCTCAAATCGCGAAACAGTTTACGTTTAAAGCTAGCGGTACTGACGGGGTAGGCCTGGTAGTTCGCTAAATCGGGATCGCGATCAGTGCCTGCTAAACGATGATGCTCTCGATGCGTTGCGGCGTAAGCGTTTAGGTCGGCCAATATCGGATACGCGCACAGCCATTGTCCAAAGCTTTGGTTGAATTGCGGTGTAGAAAACAGGATGCCGTGACCCGCCTCGTGCATAAGAACACCCAGGCCGAGCTGTCGACTACCGATGAGCAGTATCGCTAGAATAACCGTGAAAATATTTGGGTATAGATGTACTAAGGTAAAGGCGAAGAAAATAATCAACCAGTTTACAGAAACCAGTATTGTTGCTTTACGATTAGATGTTGTCGAAAGCCGCTTTAGTTCGGTCGCGCTAACGTAGTCGCTAATATGTGTCATCGCAATATGCCTCGGCGGGGGTAGAAACCATCGTTGGCAATTAAGTAGTACTGCGCTGCTAATTCTACGTCTGCGCGTCAACCAAGGTCAATTTAGTTGCAATGAGCTCACGTTTAAGCCTGGGTTGTAAGCGTTAGTTATGAATATTAGTTGTAGGCATTTGCGGCGATTTACGTCGATGTTCGTACGAACACCTTGCGACCCGCTGTTACCCATAAGATGCAAGGCAGTAGCGCAAACGCTGAACCCCATAAAACCCCTTGCCACCCAAAGCTGAGTAAAGTGCCGCCTGCGACCAGGGTGGTAACGGCTTGCGCTGAGAAAACAAAAAAGTCGTGGTAAGCTTGTTGTTGTTTGCTGGCATCGGCCTGGCCAAGAATGGTGGTTCCGGTAGTAAACAGAATATTCCACGCAACGCCCAAGGTGATAAGGCTCAGCGCAAAATGGCTGTGACTATGACCGCTCATTGCGATTGCCAGGCTGAGAATAAAAAAAGCTAGCCCGAGAAAAATCGAATTGCCATTTCCGATTCTGCTGATAATTGCGCCGGTAACAATTGACGGTAAAAACATCGCGAGTATATGCCATTGAATTACCTGTTTTGCATCATCTAACGAAAAATTAAAGTTATGGTGCATGCTGATCGGCGTGGCGGTCATTACATAGCTCATTACGCCGAAAGCCGTAACAGAGCAAACTACCGCAAGCCAAAACTTTGCGGCGTGCGCGTTGGTATTACGCGCTTGTGCAGTATCTTCGCGTTGAAGTTTATCGCGAGGCAAAAGTATTGCGGCAAGAACAACTGCAAATAAATAAACGCAGGCTAACGCGAAATAAGCGATACTGTAGTTGGGCTCGCCAGAGGCTAATTGATTCTGCATTGCCCATTCGGGCGCAAGGCGGCCAATTACAACGTTAAATATATGGTGAGCAACTTCATTGTTCGCGAGACTGCCAATCTCGGGGCCGATGTAAGCTGCGATAACGCCACTTAGCATGGTTGCGGAAATTGCCTGGGCGGCTTTTTCTTTACCCGCATATTCTATTGCTGCAAAGCGCATTTGCTGGCTTAGTGCGATTGTAAATCCCATCGCCAATGTAGACCCGCAAAACAGGTAAAAGGCCTTTAGTTGAATAGCAACAGCAGCAACGTGCAGCGAAACCATTCCCAGTAATATCCCCACGATTAAACCGTTTTTTCGGCCAATACGGCCCATCACCCATGCCGCAGGAAAGGTGCCTAAAGCCGTACCGACTACAATAGTCGTAATTGGTAGCGTGGCCATCCATTTGTAGGGTGCGAGCGCGCTTCCAGCTAGCCCCCCAATCAATACGTGCAGAGGCATGATGCAAAGCACGAAAATAATGACAAAGCTTAAAAGATAAACGTTTCGAGGTAACGAAAGCATAAGGCATTGGTGCCGGCTAAAGTAGATTGAAGTTGTCGGGGGAGAGACGTGATACCAGCACATTGTACCGGGAATGTGGCAAGCAGTGCAGTGACTTAAGTTATCGCATATTCAGGTGCCTGGGTATGAGTTAGTGATTATATGCTGTGAGTTGCTGCTCGATAGACTTGTGAAGTGCCTCAAATCCTGCGTTGCGTTGACGCGGTGTCTTGCTTTAACAGGTCAGGATTGATGTGTTTGCACTATAGTCAGTAACAGGGAATATAAAAAGTTAGCATTTATATGGAGATATAACATGATTAATACAGCGCGATTTAGAACGCAACACGACGAGCTTTTAGCTATCGTTAACGATATTTCTGGTTTGCTTGATGTCAATGCTTTAAACCAGGATGCTAGTCAGGCAAGAAGCCTGCTTTCCAAACTCCTGGGAAAGCTAAAAGTGCATCTGGCTATGGAAGATAAGTCGTTGTACCCGCAGCTTATTTCACATGATAATGACAAAATAAAATCAGTTGCTGGGCAGTTTAAGAATGAAATGAGTGGCATTGCCCGGTCTGTTGAAGAGTATAACCAGCGGTGGCCAACAGCAACGAGTATACAGGAAAATGCGTCAGCCTTTGTAAGGGAAACCTCCGGTCTTTTTAATGCGCTAGGAGGCCGTATTGATAAAGAGAACTCAGTGCTCTATAAGCTGTGCGATGACCTGGGCTAACGTATATTGGTAAGTCTCTAGTGGCAGGCTGCAAGCAAATATACCAATCGTCCTGCCACTAATTATTCTAAGAATAAATTAGCAGGCATCCATTCGTTAAGGAATTCTAACCAAAGTTGTTAGCGGTGAAAGGCGGCTAAATCGTTTTCTATCAATGTTCTGAGTCGACCAAGAACTTTTTCGCAGGCTTCAAGTCCATGGCGAAGAGTGCTTTCTTTTACACTAAGTGCGCCGAATACTTTTTTCGATGGCGTTAGTATAGGGGTGCTCAGGTAGTGCGAAGGCTTTCCGTCCGATTCATCGATATGTAGTGGCTCCGCATTGCTTACCACTTTCAAACAAAACAGGTTTGAGTCATATGGAATGATGTCGTCCGGTTTGAAGGGGTTTGCGGGATCATCGTAAGCGGCGCGGACAAGCAGGCCATCCAGGGTTTTCTCGGTGATGATCGCGATAGGTGAACCGGTTTCTACGGCCGCAATCACAACAATATCATTAAGCCGTGACTGTAAGTTCTCCGAAAGCCTTGGGTATAACTGAATGGGCTGTTTTGGGCTCTTTACGTCGTCAGAATTATTGTTACTCACAAGTCGCCTCCCGCGATTATTCGCACCATGCCAGGCAATTGCCTATATATGAGTTTGCTGATTCGTCGGTAGCATATTGTACTCGATGTTTTTTGCACCAATTTGTTGCATTTAAAGACTGCTATTCGCCATAAAAAGCAGGTGTAATAAAGAATAAGAATAAGGATGGGAAATGCAGCAACCTGTGAGTGTGTCGAACCACGTAAGCTGAAATGGCGTTTACACTTAAGTAATGAGCGTAACTTTTTGCTCATTTTAAATGGTTTTAGGACAAACCACGTAGAGCGTAAAAAGCTAGTTGGCGGACCGTCATATAGCAAGGGAGAAGAGAGTGACTTTAGGTGTCAGGGACTACATATTCAAGCTTACGGTGCGATATATAGCGGCGCTACTGATCATTGGTGTTGCGGCCTTTGCATGCCGGATGCTGGTTCAGGATAGTCAGGGATTTACCAGCGAATTCGCCTCAGTGATTAATGTGGCGGGCAAGCAGCGAATGCTTAGCCAAAGGATTGCAAAGGCTTCGCATTACCTTTCTACTAACCATGTGTTAGCACCGGACGCCAGGCAGGAGCTAAAAGAGGCGCTTGAGCTTTGGTCTTTATCGCATGAGTCATTGCAGCGGGGACAAAGCCCTTCCAGCGGTGTGCTGGTAGGCTTGTCCGAAAAAAATAAGCGCTTGTTCAACCAAATCCAGTTTAGTTATCGAAATATATACACGCACGCCAGTGTTTTACTTGAGAGCGATGGGCTTGGCGCACAAGACAAAGAGAATGCGCTATCGGTTATACGTGTAAACGAAGGCGTATTTCTTTCTATCATGGATGACATCGTTAAAGAGTTTGAACATCAGGCTCAAGAGAGTGTTGCTTTTGAGAAAACCGTCGACATCGTACTGATAGTTTTCATTTGTGTAGTATTTATTGCGCTTCCCACGCTAGTTTTTCGTCCCGTTCTAAAACAACTCTTTAGTGATTTTATTGATTATCGCAGCGCGTCGCGTGAAACCAGTCAGTTGCGCAGCCAGTACCAGGATGTTCTTGAGCAGAATAAAGCGCTTGAGCTAACGCTTGCTAGTATTGATCGGGCTATTCCAGTTCTTACCTATACCGTGGACACCTCACTAAAGTTTACTGGTTGCAACGAGCGATTTGCGAATTTTTTCGGTCTGGAAAGTAGTGGTGCTATTAAGGGGCTTAATCATTTTAACTTGACGGATGTTGTTAAAGAGTTTGTTGGGGAGGTGGAAGAGGATAGATCGGTTATCGAAGCGGGCATGGAACTCGCGAACCAGCTTCGTACTTATAGTAATGCTCGTGGCGAAAATTTTAATTTCATTGCAAGCAAAAATGTTTTACGCGATCAATCTGGAAAAACAGCTGGTGTTATTGCGGTTTATCTAGATGTCTCTGAACGAATAAAGCTAGAAGGCCAGTTAGCGCAGGCTGGAAAGCTAGAAGCGATCGGACAGCTTGCCGCCGGTGTCGCGCACGAGATAAATACTCCTTTGCAGTATATATCGGACAATACCCTTTTCTTGCAGCAAGAAATGAGCAACGTTTTGGAGGCGATTAAAAAAACGCGGGACGTAATTGCGCATGATGAATCTCATCAGGAGTTACGCAAGGAGTTGGAGGAGCTAGATATAGAGTATCTCGCGGAAGAGTTACCGCCTGCTATTGACCAGTCGATACAGGGAATTCAATCCGTACGAAATATTGTTAAGTCAATGAAGGAGTTTTCGCACCCGGAAAATGACGAGACCCAGGATATCGATGTTAATCACATCGTTCTTTCGTCCATTACCTTGACGATCAATGAGTGGAAATATGTGGCTGAACTTGAAGACAAGCTTGCGGAGGGCTTGCCTGTAGTTCACGGAAACCCAGGCAAGTTAAGCCAGGTCATCGTTAATATAATAGTGAACGCGTCGCACGCAATTTATGACCGGATCGAGCAAGAAAAGAAAAATGGTATGGAGAGTTCGGGCGTCGACAAAAAGGACAAAATCACGATAGAGACCGCTGCTGTTGGCGAAAGCGTTGAAATTCGCATATCAGATACCGGCACCGGTATACCGGCGGTTGTGCAGGAAAAAATATTTGAACCGTTTTTTACGACCAAGGGCGTAGGTAAAGGTACGGGCCAGGGCTTAGCGATAGCGCACAAAATAGTCACCACGCAGTACGGGGGATCGCTTGAGTTTGAAACAAGGCTGGGAAGAGGAACGACGTTTATTATCAAACTACCCATGGCCAGGGCGTTAGCAGCGTAGCGCGGTTTATTTGAATGATATTTATACAGTGGTTTGTCTCGCAGTTTTCTTTGAGGGGTTTTTGCAAGGCGAGAACGTTTAGTGGTCAAATAGATTGGTTGTTAAACCATATGGGTACGAATGTACGTGCTAGTATAAACATATAGACAGGGAAGAAAGGATTCTGTGAAACATAATCTTACAATAAATGGCCTTCGGCTACGGCATGTAGCTGTGCTCGGCTTGTTATATCTGGTTCAGGCGGGCAACGTTTTTGCGTTGACGATAGAGCCTTTGCCAGAAAAGGTGGACACTGCCTCCTCCGAAGAAGTGATGCTGGGCAAGGCGCTATTCCACGATAAGCGCTTATCTTCCGACAATAGTATTTCCTGTGCTTCCTGCCATGACGTTAGCAATGGCGGCGACGATGGCCTTCCTATGTCTGTCGGAATAGGTGGTGTGAAAGGCAAGCTAAACGCTCCCAGTGTGTACAACACCAGATTTCATTTCGCGCAATTCTGGGATGGTCGAGCTTCATCGTTGGAAGAGCAGGTAAGTGGCCCTGTGCACAACCCAACTGAAATGAATAGCAGCTGGCCGAAAGTCGTCGAAAAATTAAAAAAAGACAAACAACTTGCTGCCCGGTTTAGAAGGGTATATGGCGAAGGGTTATCAGCAGAAAATATCATTCGAGCAATAGTTAGTTACGAAAACAACCTGGTCACGCTGGACTCCGCGTTTGATCGATACTTGCGTGGTGATGAGTCGGCGATCAACGCACAAGAGCGTGCAGGATACGATTTATTTAAAGCGTATGGCTGTATTAGTTGTCACCAGGGTAAAGCGGTTGGTGGCAATATGTATCAAGTATTTGGTGTCACAAAAAACTATTTTGCTGAAAAAGAATATGTAAGAAAGGCAGACTTCGGGCGGTTTAATGTTACCGGGAATCTAAGTGACAAGTACCGGTTTAAGGTGCCAAGCCTGCGAAATATTGACCAGACCGCACCCTATCTTCACGATGGCTCAGTAGAAACGTTAGAAGAGATGGTCCGAATTATGGCCGAGTTCCAGTTAGGAAGGCCAATAGAAGATGATCATGTCGATGCTATTGTCGCGTTTTTAAAGACACTCACCGGTAGCATAGACGAGGGCCTGAAATGAACATTAAACCTGTTTCGGCCAAAATCGTCCTTGGTGTTTGCACGGTGCTGCTAGTCTTTTTTTTCGCATTGAGTAGGGATGTAAATAAATTCCGCTACCAGCAAAACAGTGAGTGGTTGGCCCAGCTTGCAATCGCTTCATTGGAGCTGGATGACGAAATCCTTCGGTTACGAGGCGGTTACTCAAAAAACTATGATGCGCTCGCTCAAGCGGCAAGACTATTCGAAGAAAAGGCTTCTAGTGCAGACGTTTATACGCATAGACGGTACAACATGCGAGTAGATCAGTTTTTCGAGCAGCTAGGATTAGTCGATGGGCCTGTTGCAATTGATCGCACCATATTGCAACGGATGAAGAGTGATCGACTGGAGATTATTGACCGCTTTAAGTCTGACTTTGCTATTGTCAGCACAGCTAAGAGCGCCGCGCTTCTATTTCTTGAGCAGCTAGAAGAGGTTGTCGGTGACGAATCGCAATGGGGTGAGGCTTTACGAGAACTACAGATGGCGCTAATTGCGCTGGACGGAACGGCACATGATGGCACCGTGATTAGGCTGTGGAAAGAACTTGATAGTGGTTTAGCAAATGTACTAAGCAGTCAGCAAAAGAGTGCGTTTAGCCTATTAGATATTCATATAGAAAATGTTGGACGATATTCGCCAAAAGTGAACCAACTTGTGATGAGCGAAATGCATATCGCGGACAAGTTGGGGGAAGAAATTGTTCTACTGCAGAACAAACTCGACGTGGATTACGCAAATGCAGAGATGCTAACAAACCGCTATAGGTTGGCATTTATTGTTGTTGTAGGGTTTGTCCTGGTTTACGGTGGTTACCAGGCGAGGAGATCGGTTAACTACGCGCACAAAATCGAAGACGCGAATAAAAACCTTGAATTGGAAATTGCTCGACGAACGCAAGATCTTCAGGGAGCGCTTGCCAGGATTCATTCGGAAACCGAGAAAAAACAATCGATGATCGAGGCGATGCAGATTAAAGATAGGGAGATGGCAAATAGCGAAGCATTTTTTAGAGCAATCACTCAAAACGCAAACAACCAAATTGTCCTTATTGATGAGCTTGGTGCGGTTTCATATGCCAACCCACGCGCCGTTAATAGTTTTGGAGTGAATCCGGATGGTAGGGATGGCAGTACGATTTCAAAAATTTTTCCTCAGGTAGCAAGCGTTGATCAGCTGATAGCGCTCGCGGGCCAGGATATTACGGCGGTTGATACAGAAGGCAACACGCTGTCTATGAAGTGTTCGGTGAACCAGTTTAAGACAAAGAACTTTGAGAACTCTTATGCGATTATTATGCACGACTTTACGGACATGAAGTTGCTTGAGGAGGAGCTCGCGCAAGCGCATAAGCTTGAATCGGTAGGGCAGTTAGCGGCGGGGATCGCACATGAGATTAATACACCGGCGCAGTTTATATCCGACAATTTATTCTTTTTGAAAGATGCGGTTGCCGAGATATTTGAGCTGTTCGAAGAGATCGAAAACCAATGTAAGGAAGCTGGCGAAAACGAAGGCTTGCAAGACATCGCCAAAAAGATAGAAGAGGTCGATGTAGAGTATCTTGCGGAAGAAGTTCCCTCAGCACTCAGCCAATCTTCCGATGGCATTCAGCGGGTTACCACCATCGTTAGAGCGATGAAAGATTATGCGCATCCCGGCGAGTCATTCGGCCAGGCTGATCTTAACCAGGCGATTGAAGGCGCGATTATTGTTTGTCGAAACGAATGGAAATACACGGCGGAGTTAGAAACTGAATTTGACCCTGATCTACCGATGGTTGAATGTGTGGTGTCCGATATTAATCAAGTTGTCTTGAATATGGTTGTTAACGCTGCGCATGCAATTGCTGATCACAAGAGCGACAACTCCGAGAGTAAGGGGGAGATACGCGTGTCAACCCAATCTTCCGATGACAGCATAATAATAAAAATTAGTGACAATGGCAGCGGTATGAGTGAAGAGGTTCGCTCAAAAATATTTGACCAGTTTTTTACTACTAAAGAGGTTGGTAAAGGCACAGGGCAGGGTTTAAGCATTGCCTACAAGTTAGTGGTAGAAAAACATTCAGGAAAAATTGATGTTGAAAGTACGGTTGGGGAAGGCACGACGTTTAATATAACCCTTCCTATCGTGCAGCCATCAACCGGCAACGAAGAAAGTACGATGGTGGAAGAAAGGGTCGCATGAAGATGAGAGAGACGTGCGGCAGGTTTTTTGGATGAAGCGAGCAGTAATGTTGAATACCTTCGACTACGCGAGAGGTTTAGGACTTGAACGATAGCAAGAAATCGATATTTTTTGTCGATGATGAGCAAGGCATACTTGATGGGCTCAGGCGCTCCCTTCGTGGTAAGCGCAAAGAGTGGGATATGCAGTTCTTCATATCGGGGCAGGACGCTATAGATCAGCTTGGTGAAAACCATTGTGATGTTATGGTTAGCGACATGCGTATGCCGGGAATGGATGGGGCACAGCTTCTAACAAAGGTCAGGACAATGTCGCCTGAGACAATTCGTATTGCGCTCTCTGGGTATAGCGATGCGGAGATGACGTTAGAGTGCGTAAACGCAACGCACCAGTTTATTGCCAAGCCCGCCGAAGGCGAGAAGGTAGTGAACGCAATCGAGCGAGCGCTTGCGACGCAAAGTTGGTTGAACCAGCCTAAGTTGAAAGAACTGCTGGGGCATATTGATGGGCTTCCGACCTTGCCCGAAATTTATAGCCTTCTTATGAGAGAGCTGTCATCTGAAGATAGCAGCATGGAAACAGTGGCGCGAATTATTTCGCGAGATGTTGGCTTGACCAGTAACATTCTTAAAATCGTCAACTCAGCCTTTTTTGGTTTGTCGCGGCATGTAGAGTCTCCCGAGCAGGCAGCGACGATCCTGGGGATGTCCACATTAAAAAATTTAGCGTTGTCGACCAGTATTGCTTCCCAGTTCGAGGGTGATCGTCAGTCCGACGCGCAAGTCGCCAGGCTTAATATGGAAGCGCAGCGGCTTGGCTTGTTGGTTGAAAAACTGTCGAAAAAGGTCGGGTTAACTGGTTTCGCTCTTGACCATGCGCAAATAGCGGCAATGCTTTCGGGTATCGGCCAGCTTATTGGATTGCGATATCGAAAAGGCTTAGAAAAGGCCGGCTGCGAAGATGTCGACAGGAACTTGCTAGGTGCTTACTTGCTGAGTATCTGGAACCTGCCATTTCCAGTGGTTGAGGCAGTGCGGTGGCACACTAATCCTGAAGCGAGTGGGATGAAGGATCTATGCCCGGCAATTATTTTGCACCTGGCGTGGAGTATTGTGCAGGCAAGTAACAGCGGTGAGCCGATTGATATAAATAATCCATTTTTGCAAAGAGATTATGTTAGTCGGGTAATCGATTTACCGCTACTAAATGAATGTATCGAAATTGGGAATGAATTTTTAGAAGATAAAGGGACGAGTAGTGATGGAAAAAGTGCTGTTTGTTGATGACGAGCCAAAAATTTTAGAGGCATACAGGCGTACTTTAAGAAAAGATTTTAAAGTGGTGTCAGCTGAGGGTGGTAGTGAAGGTCTGCAAATATTAGAAGCTGAAGGCCCATTTCCAGTGATTGTATCCGACATGAATATGCCGGAGATGAATGGTGTTCAATTTCTATCGGAGGTTAAAAAACGGTATCCGCAGTCAGTAAGGATTATGCTGACGGGAAATGCTGACCAGAAAACAGCGTCAGAAGCTATTAATGTCGGGGATGTATATCGTTTCCTTAATAAGCCTTGTCCGCCTGATAAAATGACTGAGGCGATAAATGATGCATTAGGTTATTACTATGTGCAGAATGCCGAAAAGGATATGCTAGAGAATACTGTTAGAGGAAGTATTTCTGCATTGAGTGAAATACTTTCCATGGCGCAACCTAAAATATTTGGCAGGGTAAATCGTTTAAAAACCCTGGCCAGTCGCTGTGCTACCCAGCTCGGGTTGGATAATGTGTGGGAAATAGAAAGTATCGCATCATTGTCACAAATAGGCATTGTTTCATTGCCAGACGCACTACAGCAAAAGGTGATCAACGGAGATGTACTAAGTGATCAAGAGAGGGAGCTAGTAGCTGCGCACCCGCAGGTTGCTGCAAGCCTGGTGGGTAAGATTGCCAAGTTAGAGAGCGTAGCTGAGGCGATTCGCTGGCAGCAGGCTGAGTTTAACCAATCAATTGCGCCAGAAGCGCCAACGGGGACTGATATTCCGATAGGTGCTCGCGTTATTAAAGTGCTTAATGACTATCTTTGCTTTTATGCGCAAGTAAAAGATATGGGAGCAGCGCGAGCTATGCTGCTCGGAAATGAGGACGCTTATGACGCTGATGTTCTTGCCGCAGTTGAAACGCTGCTTGAGGATGACGCCAAAGGCGTTGCGACAAATATTAATGTTAGCCAGATAAAAGCGGGCATGGTGTTAGCGCAAGATGTCCTGACAGTATCTGGCGCCTTATTGATAGAGAATGGTTTTGAGGTCAGCGAGACTATGGCAACGCGACTGATTAACTTCTGGCGGAATGGCGAGATTTCCGAACAGCTTGCGGTTTATGTGCGGGAAGAAGACGATGATGACGCGTGCGCTGCGTAGTAAAAACGTTTGATCATAAAAGTTTTTACTACGCTTGCTTAAAGCATTTCCTGGCCAAACAGCTAAGCCTTGAAATTAGGTTCGCGTTTTTCCAGCCCGGACATAACTGCTTCCAGGTGGTTAGCCTTTCCGACAATTTTGTCCTGCAAAGTGGATTCCTGCATCATGCCTTCGGCAACACTTTTGTAGTGCACATCGTTATAGAGTGCTTTGCTTGCTTTGATCGCGTCAGGGCTTTTGCTGGCGATAGTTTTCGCCAGACCCATGGCGTGCTCTAGCGGGTTTTCCACTACACCTGTGACCAGTCCCAGAGCCAGCGCTTCATCGGCCGCCAGCATTCGGCCAGTGTATCCAAGTTCACGAATTACGTCGTCGCGGAGAAGCCCTCGTAGTAATTGTGAGCCTCCCATGTCGGGAATAAGCCCCCACTTAATTTCGAAGATTGATATTTTGGTATCAGGCGCTGCATATCGCATGTCTGCGCCAAGCGCTATTTGAATGCCACCGCCGATAGTTACGCCATGTAGTGCTGCGATGACAGGCACCTCAATCTCGCGCCAAACCCAGGAAGCATACTGGTAGTCGTTGTAGATTCCCTTTGTTCGCTCTTCAAGTGTCCCAAAAAGGCCTGATGCATCAGAGTCAACCAATTTGTCGAAGTTCGACATATCCAGGCCTGCACAAAAACTCGGGCCTTCGCCGGAAAGTACCACGGCTCTCACGTCATCAAGCTTGCTGATTTTTTCGCCAACACTGCAGATGGCTTCAAACATCTGGTCATCCAAGGCGTTCATTTTTTTGGGGCGGTTCAGTTTGACGTGTGCAACGTGATCTTTAAGGCTTATCTCGACGCGGTCATTCATACGGCTGTTCTCTTATGGCTAATTTGTTTTTGGTTATACGTTGTGGCAGCGGTGCGCCGGGTAGAGCATGGAAGGAGGCGCTCCCTGAACATGGTCGACTATCTTAAAGCAAGGCTCGGTTATTTAGGAGCTAAGCGCATGCCCGAGGCGCGCATTATTGAGAGAAAGCATACGTCACGCTTAACTTGCTGCGATTTCTAGCGAGAGTGGTTTGCCAGAGCATTCGAGAGCCCATCTCGTTGTTCCGTTGAAAAATACAATAAAAACAAAGAGATATTGGTTGTGTCGGAGGTGGGTTTTGGCTGCTGGGCTGAGAGAGGGAGAGGCTAACTATTAGTGCGTATTTGTCGCTTGCTATTGGTATATGGCTAGCGTAGAATCCGCGCACTTTTTTCGGCCTTGCTGACGAGGTCGGAATCTCCTTGCTTCATCGCAGTTCCTACATGAATGACCTAAGGCGGTTGCTGAAGGCATCGAACTGACGAGAAGCTTTAACCCATGAGGAGCATTTGATGCGACACTACGAGATCGTATTTCTGGTTCATCCTGACCAGAGCGAGCAAGTTCCCGGAATGATCGAGCGTTATTCCGCTGCAGTTACCAAAGACGGTGGCACTGTTCATCGCCTGGAAGATTGGGGCCGCAGACACCTGGCTTATCCAATAGACAAACTTCCTAAAGCGCACTACGTGTTGATGAACGTCGAAGCGACGCAAGAAGCTGTTGACGAACTCACTACTAACTTCCGCTATAACGATGCTGTAATTCGTGATTTGGTGATTCGTCGTAACGAAGCGATCACTGAAGAATCTGCCATTATGAAAGCAGAAAAAGAACAGCGTGAGCGTAAAGCACGTTACGACAACAAAGCAGACTCTGCAGGCGATAAAGCTGCAGCGAAAGCCGAATAGAGTTTAGGAGAAGGTTTCATGGCACGTTTCTTTAGACGCAGAAAGTATTGCCGGTTCACTGCCGAAGGCATTGACCATATCGATTACAAAGATCTCGATATCTTAAAAGATTATATTTCTGATACTGGAAAAATAGTTCCTAGCCGCATTACAGGCACAAAGGCAAAGTATCAACGTCAATTAGCGACCGCCGTTAAGCAGGCACGGCACCTGGCGCTATTACCTTATACCGATTCGCACGAAGTTTAATTATTTCGCCAACCGCGAGATAACGCTTCGTTTCGAGCCAACGTTTAAGCTATTAAATGAGGCAGCTAGCGGAGTTTTTTGTACGTAGCGCGATTCAGGCATCGATAGTTGTCGCGTTATTAGAGGCCAGTTTAATGTTGGCCTGGGTCGGCGCAGCAGTGACTGCGCTCTGGATCTTAAGGTTTGGATTTAATGCAGCCTTGCCGGTATTTGCGGCTGGCCTGGCTGGAGCCGCAGGATGGGCGTTAAGAGGAGAGTTGGGGCCAATTAATAACTTGTTGGCTGCAACGATTCTAGCGATAGTTTTGCGCGGTACGCGCAACTGGTCGGCAACCTTGTTGTTGCTGCCATTAGCAGTCGGTGGTTTGTACGCCGCATTGATGCTGGTGTCGCCTGGTTATATTGATAGCTTGCAACAAATGCTCGCGCAAGTGTTCGAGCAATTTAAGCAAGAGTTTATTAGCCAGCTAGACGTAGAGAATACGTCGCCCGAGCAGATTGACGCAATTCGTGATTGGCCGGTTCCCGATGGTTGGTCGATGCTTGGCTGGTTTGCAGCGATGCAGTCCGGGATGACCATACTCAGTTTGCTCGTCGCCAGGTGGTGGCAAGCACTATTGTATAACCCGGGCGGTTTTGCGATAGAAATGGCTGCATTGCGGTTTAACGCCGTGCATGCTGTGGTCCTGGTTGCCGCCGCAGGGGTTATGCTTTCCAGTTTCGATGGAAACTGGTGGAGCCTTAGCTGGTTCGGGCTATGTGTATTGCCGCTCGGCTTTGTCGGTTTTGTTCTGGCGCATCGCCTCCTAACCGGCAGGCGAGGATCGGTTTTTTGGAAGTTTGTTTTTTACGCGACATTGTTAGTGTGGTTTCCTTTCTCTGTCGCGGCCCTGGCTGGGTTAGCCGTCGTTGATTCCTTTGTGGGAATTGGCAAGCGTATAGATCGCAGCTAGGTTATGTTGTTAGGTTAGAGTTATCAGATTTTAGTAAGTGTATTCCCAGGTTGAATGTCTGGCGCAAGTGCAAAGTCGCTAAGATATAAGCCGTCTAGATGAGGTTAAGTACGATGGAAGTTATATTGCTGGAAAAAGTTGCCAAGCTTGGTGGTTTGGGTGACAAAGTAAACGTTAAGTCAGGCTTTGGCCGTAACTTTTTAATACCATATGGCAAGGCAGTACCTGCCACTGCAGCAAACCTGGCTGACTTTGAGTCGCGTCGTGCTGAGTTGCAGGCCGCTGCTGACAAAGCACTTGCTGAAGCTCAAGCCCGTGCGGAAGGTATGGCAGAGTTCAGCGTAGAAATTCCTGCTAATGCTGGCGATGAAGGCAAACTATTTGGCTCGATTGGTACGCGTGACATTGCGGACGCTGTGACCAAAGCTGGCAATGAAGTTAAAAAGGCTGAAGTTTTGATGCCTTTGGGAATGATTCGCGAAGTAGGTGACTATCCAATTAGCCTCAAGCTGCACAGCGACGTAAGTGTTGAGATTGTGGTGAAGGTAGTACCTGAAGACAGCTAAGACCTTGTCGTCGAAGCAATCCACAGTATAAGAAGCCTCGCAGATCGCGGGGCTTCTTTCATTTTGGCGCGAGGCTTTGATGTTTCGGCGCGAGTCTTTAACGTTTCGGCAAGAGAGTCCAGCAACCTCCGCTACTTTCGATGCAATAAACTTGATATGATGGCCGACCCGCTAAACCAGTCGGTAATGACAAAACTGAAAATTATATTTCGTCGTGAGCGATACACCTGACAATTGGCCCGAGTTAACCGAAGCGCCGCCAGCGGAGACGTTTGCCACCGAAGATCTCGAAGCGCAGGCGTCTGAATACGCTGCGCAGTACTCCGATTCACAAAGCTCGCTTGAAACATCAGTCGACGATGTGCTGCCAGCTGAGCAGCTTCCTTCCTCGGGCGCGACTAATCCGCGTTTTGCCCAGCAGTTAAAAAACCTGAAGACTCCACCGCATTCAATCGAAGCTGAGCGATCACTGCTGGGCGGGCTGATGCTGTCGGTTGAAGCCTGGGACTTTGTGTCCGATGTTGTTAATCACACTGATTTCTATTTGCCCAAGCATCAGCAGATTTTTGCCGAGCTGGCGAGTTTGGCAGATGCCGCTGAGCCACTGGACATTGTTACGCTTGCGGGCGCGCTAGAAAAAAAGCACTTGCTGGAGTCGGCGGGTGGATTAAGTTATCTGATTGAGTTGGTTAAGAACACGCCTTCGGCAGCCAATATTCGTGCCTACGCTGACATCGTCCAGGACAGGGCAAAGCTTAGAAGAATCATTAGTGTGGCAACCGATATTCAGGAAATGAGTTTTAACCCTGAAGGCCGCGAAGCAAGTGATGTGTTAGATTCTGCTGAGCGCTTGATTCTTCAGGTGGGGGAAGAAGGGCCAAAAAAAGGCGGTGCGCGTGATGCCGATTCACTGATCAAGGAAGCAATCGATAAAATTGGCGAACTCTTTGAGAAAAAAGGCGCGATAACCGGTCTAACCACAGGCTTTAACGACCTGGATAAAATGACTTCCGGTTTGCAACCGGCTGACCTGGTTATTGTTGCAGGGCGGCCTTCGATGGGTAAAACATCTTTCGCCATGAACCTGGTCGAGAATGCACTGTTTGGCGATGAGCGCCCGGTACTGGTGTTTAGTATGGAAATGCCGGCGCATTCACTTATGACAAGAATGCTGTCGTCGGTTGGTAAGATCGACCAGACGAGAGTGCGCAACGGCCAACTGCAAAATGACGATTGGGATAAGCTGCAAGTCGCAACACAGCGTCTGAAAGGCAAGTCTTTATTTATTGATGATACACCAGCGCTCACTCCGACAGAGGTGCGTTCACGGGCCAGGCGCATTGTTCGCGAACATGGCGAGCTGGGTATGATTATGCTCGATTATCTACAGCTAATGCAGGTAGCGGGCGGTGGAGAAGGCCGTACACAAGAGATAAGCGAAATTTCTCGAAGCCTAAAAACGATTGCAAAAGAATTTAACTGTCCGGTTATTGCGCTTTCTCAGCTAAACCGTAGTCTTGAGCAGCGTCCCAATAAGCGACCAGTAATGTCAGATCTTCGTGAGTCTGGTGCGATCGAGCAGGATGCCGATGTCATTATGTTCATATACCGCGACGAGGTGTATAACGAAGAGACTGACGAAAAAGGTGTGGCGGAAATAATCATTGGCAAGCAGAGAAACGGCCCTATCGGCACCGTGAATCTTGCATTCCGCGGTGAGTTTACCCGCTTTGAAAATTACGTCAGCAATCCCGATCAGTTTTAGTGATCAAGCAGGTAGTATCGTTCGAGCTTGTTGTGTTGTTAGTCGTTCAGCAGCTCAAGCGCTTCACTTAAGCGCTGAACGCCAATAACCTCGATTCCGCTAATCTTGTTTTTCGGTTTGTTGGCAACCGGCACGATAGCGCGTTTAAACCCGTGTTTGGCTGCTTCCTGAATCCGTTCTTGTCCGCTGGGTACCGGGCGGATTTCTCCAGATAGTCCAACTTCGCCAAACACCACCCAGTCGTTTGGAATAATTTGATCCTTAAAACTCGAAACCACCGCTAGCAGAAGCGCGAGGTCTGCACTGGTTTCTAACACTTTTATACCGCCGACGGCGTTGACGAATACATCGGAGCTGCCGACCATTAAGCCACCATGGCGATGTAACACCGCCAATAGCATTGCAATTCGGTTTTGTTCCAGGCCGACCGCAATGCGGCGCGGATGTCCTGATTGCATATCGTCAACTAGCGCCTGTATTTCCACTAACAACGGTCGGGTGCCTTCCCATAGCACGACAACAACGCTGCCGGACTGCTCAAAGTCAGCTCGACTTAAAAATATCGCCGATGGATTTTTTACTTCGCGCATTCCCTGCTCGGTCATCGCGAAAACGCCCAGCTCATTGACTGCGCCAAAGCGATTTTTTTGTCCGCGCAATGTCCTAAACCGGTTGTCCGCGCCGCCCTCAAGCAGCAGCGAGCAGTCGATCATATGTTCGAGAACCTTCGGCCCGGCGAGGTTGCCGTCTTTTGTCACGTGGCCTACCAAAAAGACCACGGTGTTGGTCTGCTTGGCAAACTGGGTAATCTTGGCTGCGCACTCTCTTACCTGCGAAACACTACCGGGCGCAGATTGCAGGTCGGCACAATGCATTACCTGAATCGAGTCAACCACAATCGCTTTGGGCTTGGCGTTGGCGACCGATGCAAGCATGACATCAACATCGGTTTCGGACATCAACTGGAGATCGCTTAATGGCAGGCCAAGGCGGTGAGCACGCATTGCAACTTGCTGTAGCGATTCTTCGCCAGTGATGTACAACGCTTTATCCTGACTCGCAAGATGACACATCACCTGTAAGAGTAATGTGGATTTGCCTGCGCCCGGATCGCCACCGATCAAAATGGCCGATCCGGCAACCAGCCCGCCGCCCAGCACGCGGTCGAACTCGCTGAGTCCAGAGCTGGTGCGGGGGAGTTGATCAAGGTTGATGGCATCCAATGAGCAGACTTCGGCAGTGGTGCCTGCATAGCCCACCTGGCGTTGTCCGCTAGCGCCGCTAATGCGTATTTCTGAGAGCGTATTCCACGCACCGCAGTCCTGGCATTGTCCCTGCCATTTACTGTGCTCAGAGCCGCAGTCATTGCATACGTAAGCTGTTTTGGTCTTTGCCATAAAAAGTCGTTGTTGGTTGTCGCGCTGGTACGAAGAAACGTTGATGGTAGAAAAATAGCTGCTTTCACAGCTAGAGTTTGCCTCATTCACCGCATACAATGAATGCTAAAACGCTTCCCAGAAATCAAGAAATTAGTGCACAGCTTATCATGTCTGAACCTCTCCTACCTGAGCGCCATGTTCAGTTTTCACCTTCGCTAGCGACGGTGATTGGTGTGGAAGAGGCGATTCTTTTGCAGCATATTCTAACGCTAGGAGAATTGTCACCCTGTGATAAAAGCGGATTGCCCCGGCAGTTAAAAAGCAAGACCTACGCATGGATACAGACAAGTCTGCAAGGGTTGAGTTTGCAGTTGCCGTTCTGGCAAGCCAGTGCCGTGCGACGCATTTTGCAAAACCTGAATGATTTGGGCATGGTGTCGCTAAGCATTGTGCCGCAGTCAGCAGAGCAAGCTTTCTTTTGCGCGGTGATGCAAAATCAGTTGTCGTCTCGTGAAGAGCCTGCGGTAGAGTCGCCGCAGAAAGCATTAGGCGCCCATAAGATTTCAGCACGTTGGCAGCCCGATACTGCAACGCTTGCGCATCTCGACAATTTGGGTGTGCCTCGCGAGTTTAGCCAGCAGGCGATTGGCGAATTTATTTTGTATTGGAGTGAGCGCAACGAAGTTTCGCATGCGTGGGGAAGCAAGTTCGCGCAGCATGTCGCGCGGCGATGGCAGTCAGAGCAACAATTGTTGGCCGATAGAAAAAGGCGTGAAAAAGAAAAGCAGGATCGTCAAACGCGCTCCGAGCAAAGTACTTTAGCCATGCAGGATGGCTGGCAACCGAATATTGATGCAGTCGAAATTTTAGAGCGCATGGGGATTCACAAAAATTTTATTGTTGATGCGATCCCGGAGTTTGTATTGTATTGGCAAGAACGTGGTGAACCACAAGCGACCTGGAATTCCAAATTTGTCGCCCACACCAAGCGGCAATGGGCTCGTTTCACCAACGCATTGCGGCACGATACTGAGCCACGGCCCATTAGCGATCAGTGGCGACCAGACGAAGAAGTGTTCGAGGTGTTATCGTTGGCCAATATACAACGCGATTTCGCCGAAAGCTTGATACCGGAGTTTGTAATGTACTGGCGTGATCGGGGCGAATTACATCATTCCTGGAACACCAAGTTTCTACAGTACGTAAAGTATCAATGGTCACGGCAATATCGAGAGAACCATTCAACCTATAGCGTTAACGCGAATAGCAATGACAACAATAGACCAACATCTAGACCGCGCAAAACAAGAGATCGCTCGCTCGCAGAAGACCTCTTCGACCGAAGCTGGGCAAACTAGCGCTGGCGCAAAATTCCGCGAAGACTTGATTGATCCAATTAATCAGGTCTTTTCGGTATTCAGGATCAACTATCACAATCAGTTTTACTCGGCGTTTACTGACGACGAGAAGCTCAATAGCGCAAAAAAATTATGGTTGCAATCGCTGTCACCGTTTGAGGCAGAAACGTTGTTGCGCGCGGCTAACACATTGGTGGGCTCTTCCGAGTATTTACCAACGCTTAGCAAGTTTGTTAGTACCTGCGATGAAATCCAGTTTGCATTACCTTCTGCCAGAGACGCCTATCTGGAAGCCTGCCGCGCAGGCAGTAATCTACAATCGCACAAATGGTCGCATGCTGTTGTTTATCATGCTGGTAAGGCCTGTGGCTGGTATTTGCTAAGAAATAACCCCGAAAGCCAAAGCTGGCCAATATTTAGAGCACGCTACGCCGAGCAATGCGAGCGTATTCGCGAGGGAGACATGCTTGCCTTGCCTCAAGCAGTTGCTAGCGAGCCGGAAGCCGGTACGGTACTTGATACCGAAAGCCAAAAAAAACGTTTGGCGGAATTGAAAGCAACGCTATCGTAAATTTACGGTCTATTATAATAATTCGCATCATTCGACTTTGGCAGGCAATTCAGGTTCAAGCCCGCAGATGAGTCAAGCATGTATGAGCTAAATATCTAACCATGAGTAGCGACAGTTTCGACCAGTTATTTAAAGAGAACTACGGCATGTTGCGGTTTGTCTCGCTGTGCCTGTTGATTTACGGCGGGATCTATCTCTTTTACGGGCAGGTACTTATTGAAACGGTATGGTTCGACCGCTATCTTGAGCTTAGCGCCGCGCTCGCTTCAAGCTGGGTGAACACCTTTACCAGTCTGGAAACCACTACGGTATACCAGGGCGGTGTGCTTTCTCGTATTAACTCGATTACTGTTCCGGGCCGCTATGTCATTGTTGCCCAGGGCTGTGATGCAAGCATTGTCTTTGCCGTTCTGGTGTCGACCATATCTGCCTGGCCCGGTCGCTGGTTGTATAAATTGCCTGCGTTGGTACTGGGAATAGCGATTATGTTTGGGCTGAACATTCTTCGCATAGCGGGAATGGCTGTAACCGAAACACTAAACCCCGACTATTTCGACTTGATGCACGAATGGGTGTTGCCAACATTACTTATTGTTGGCGCGCTGGTTTATTTTTATCTATGGACGCTTATTTCAAGCGAGCACCCAGATGATTATCACTGGGAAGACCATCAAACGACAGAATAAACACTAATAATAGTCGTTAGATTTTTGGTGTGCTTGCTTTAAACCGCTGTTGATACAAAGCTGCCTCTATCCTGTTTGAATTTGAGCGAGGCAAACTTTACGCCGTAGGTGTTTTCCTGTTCGCCGACGCAGTTACACACTTCCGCCAGCGCGATAAAACGATCAGACTCGATGCGGACAATTTCTCCCAACGGAAGTCTGGCGTTTGCTTTAAGCCTGAGTCCGGTAAGTGATATATCGACAAGTATAGCCGCAAGGCGATGGCTTACCCCAAGCGAAGAAAAGATGTTAGAAGTAAAGCGCGGGCCAGACGACTGTGATGTCGCTTGTTGCTGCGCTAGATAGCCGCTGCGAGTTTGCAGGTTTAGTGTGCTGCCGCCAGGCATTCTGAGCCAGTCGCGACGATCTGAGCTATTTTGCTGGGCGGTTGCTACACCTTGCAAAGGGCTTTTGCACGTCGGGCACTCGTCGTCTCCTGATGGTAAGGATGAGCAGGGGCTGCCACAAAACAGGCAGATATTGCCGCGATTGTTATGCGTGTGGAATTTTTCTTTGCGCCCATTGCTGTTGCCCGTCGATTGGCTTTTTGGCTCGCTATGGTTTTTCGCGCTTTTTTCCTGTTCGCTGTTCTTTTTTTGTTGAGTGTTGTCTTTCTTCTTTTTGTTGGTTTCTTTTCGGTGACTGTTGTTTTGCGCAGAAGCCTGTGCTTTTTCTCGCGAGGCAAAAAATGCATCGTCATAAGCTTTGCGTTTTACTGGATCAGAAAGTGTTTCGTACGCTTCGTTTATGAGTGATGCGTTCCATTCGTCTCCACCAAGGTCCGGATGAGCTTTTAGCTTTTGCATGATAGTTCGATAGGCAGCGCGAATCATTGCCTGAGGTGCATCGGGTTGCAGGTGCAACACTCGATAGAAATTACGCTTGTTTTCCATGTTTTGTGCTTAGTTTGGCTGCCAGAATATACTCCTGAAAAGTATAGTTGGCAGCCAAATAAAGCCGCTGTCATCGCCTAACCCCAAACGAGTGAATGTGATGTGCGTCTAAATTTACCGCACGAGTTTAGGGTTTTTGTGGGCGGTAGAGTGCACAAAGTTTGTTGCCAGTTGGGTCGCGAAGATACGCCAGGTAAAGCTCGCGTGAATTGCCGCTGCGAATTCCAGGTGGTGCCTCAATGGCGGTGCCACCGTTGGCAACTCCGGCCGCGTGCCAGGCATCAACCGCTTCAGCGCTTTTTGCCCCCAGGCCGATAGTACTGCCGTTGGAAACAGTAGCTGGTTGGTTGTCGATAGGTTTCGTTACGCAGAACGTGATGCCAGAAGGAGAAACATAAAAGTAACGGCGGTCATCGTCGAGAATGCCGGGCTTATAGCCAAGTTCGGCCATTGTGGCATCATAAAACTGGCGAGATTGTTCGAGGTCATTTGTGCCGACCATGATGTGGCTAAACATAGTTTTTACCTTCTGCTATTGGTTTGTTTTAGAGTGTTAGTTGATTTCAGGTATTGCCGGCCAAATTTTAAAATGCCTTAGTGCCGAGTTAATAGTTCGCTAATAATGCAAAGGCCAATAATCGATTTATGTTTGCGCAGAAAATAAAAACCTAGTTGCAGAATGGCGCTGTCATCGTTGGCCAGTAAGCGCTGGCAATCTTTTTCCTGAATAAGCCTGAATGGCCAATTGCTTTTGCGCCTAGTTGAGCGGGGCTGACTTCAATAAGTTTAGGTGTCGCTTGCCGAAAATTTTGGTTTAAACTGCGAATGTTTCTAGCGGGCGCTAATGAATCGTCGCTGATTGCGTAACTGTTAATGGGGCAATTGACGCTGTGAAATTTGGAAATGTCCAGGTTAAACTTTTTTGAAAATAAATAGTCCGATTGTTGCATCCAGTGGCACCAGTTTAGGATGAGTGCGGATTCAATCCACTGCGTTCCTAAACCAAATTTTTTGCTGTCGAAGATTTTGGCTCGACGACAAATAATCGGTAATAAAATTCGCGCGTTAACCAGCATCAACAAGTTGCGCGGAAACGACCATCGCTGCCAATAAGGTGCCGACGCGGCAACGAGATTAATCGAACTTAGTTGATTGGCGTTTGCGGCCAGGCCAACGACTTGCCCACCGATGCTATGGCCAATAAAGTGGAGGGGCTCAGGCCATTGTTGGCAGTAGTCTATTGCGGCGCAAAGATCCTGGCGGCCCCAGTCAGCTAAAGAAGTATGGTTGTTATTGCTATTTTGCGCTGGCTTTTCATAATAGGTGCCACGATAGTCAAAGCTTAGGCAGCGTATGCCTTTGCTGTTGCAGAACTCGGCGAAGTCTTTATAAAAAGACTGTGGTACACCCAAAGCGGGGGCGATAATTAGTGTAGAGCAAGTTTGAGTTGTCGCCGCCGGATATACAATAGCGTTTATCTGCGTTCCATCTTGACAGTTTAGCGTGATAGCGGATTCAGTCATTTTTAATTAGTTAGGGTATGATGGGTTATTGGCCCAGAGTATCACAGGAGTTTAAAACATAGATTATGAAAAAGTATTGTTTATCCATTTTGTTGTTTTCTTTTGTTACGTTTAACCCAGTATTTGTTTTAGCAAGCCCCGTATTGGTTTTAGAAAACTCAACGCCGGTGCCGCTTGAATTAAATCATGCAAATCGTACCGCAGAAGAAAAAGCACGTGATGCAAACCGAAAGCCTGTCGAAACACTGGCTTTTTTTGAAGTTGAAAACGATATGCGAGTCGTCGAATTGTTTCCGGGGCGAGGCTGGTATACGAAGTTACTAGCGCCTTATCTGAAACAAAATGGAAAGTTGTATATTTCCTTAGGCACGCAGCGCGTCGAAGATCAGTTGGCTGATTTGGGTTTTGATAACGTCGACGTTGTAGGAACGGTAGAAGGGTTTACCAAAACCGAAGATGAGGGCTACATTTATAGCGTTGATAAAATAGACCTTGGTGTGAGTAATGTAGACCGGGTGCTAACCTTTAGAAACGCGCACAACCTTACGCCTGCCGCACGGGCGATCTTGAATAAAGCCGTTTTTGATGCGTTAAAGCCAGGCGGGGTCTATGGTGTTATTGATCATACCAAACGCCACATGGAACCCTTTGCTGGTGAAACATGGCGGCGAGTTGATCCGGTGATAATTATCAAAGAGGCGCTGGATGCAGGTTTTGTGTTTGAGTCTTTCTCTGATATCCACGCCAGGCCCGAAGACAATTTACAGCACGATTCGAGACACGAATCACTACCTAACGAGTCCGATCGTTTTACCCTTAAATTCCGCAAGCCAGAGTAATAACTTGCTTACGCCAGCTTTTTGTATCTGACTCGCCTGGGTTGAGCGTCGTTACCTTTGCGCGCGACAAAGTCTTCGTGGTATTCGGTGTAATTGCCTTCAAAGAAAACCACCTCCGAATCGCCTTCATACGCAAGTATGTGGGTACATACGCGATCCAGGAACCAGCGATCATGTGAGATTATCATTGCACTGCCTGGGAAGGTCATAAGCGCCTCTTCAAGCGCACGAAGCGTTTCCACATCCAGGTCGTTAGATGGTTCATCGAGCAACAAAACGTTGCCGCCTTGTTTGAGTACGCATGCCAGTTGCAGTCGACCGCGCTCACCGCCAGATAAATCGCCAACGCGTTTTTGCTGGTCGGTTCCCTTAAAGTTAAACCTACCAACGTAGGCACGTGAGGAAACTTCGTAGTTCCCGATTTGAATAAGGTCGTGCCCGCCAGAGACACATTCCCAGACGGACTTATCGTCCTGTAATTCATCGCGCAGCTGTTCGACATGAACGATCTTAACGGTTTCGCCAATATCGATGTTGCCCGAATCGGGCGTTTCGCTGCCGGCTATCATTTTGAACAATGTTGACTTGCCCGCGCCGTTACCGCCGATTATTCCGACAATTGCGCCCTTGGGCACAGTAAAACTTAAGTTATCAACCAGGGTGCGGCCTTCAAAGCTTTTGCTGATGCCATTAATTTCAATTACTTTGTCACCGAGCCGGTCGCCGGGCGGTATATAAATTTCGTTAGTTTCACTGCGGCGTTGAAAGTCCTGTGAGTTAAGCTCATCAAATCGTTGTAGCCGCGCTTTGTTTTTGGCGTGTCGACCTTTTGGATTTGAGCGTACCCATTCAAGTTCGGCCTTAATAGATTTTTTGCGTGACGCTTCCTGCTTTTCTTCCATTTCGAGTCGCGCTTCTTTTTGCTCTAACCATTGCGTATAGTTTCCTTCGTAAGGAATTCCTCGGCCGCGATCGAGCTCAAGAATCCAGCCCGCCGCGTTATCCAGGAAATAACGATCATGCGTGATCGCCACCACGGTTCCAGGGTATTCTTCCAGAAAGCGCTCAAGCCAATGTACACTCTCTGCGTCCAGGTGGTTAGTTGGTTCGTCTAGTAGCAGCATGTCAGGGTTGGACAGCAATAAACGGCACAGTGCTACACGCCGTCGCTCACCACCGGAAAGCTTGGAAACGTCTGCATCCCAGGGCGGCAAGCGCAATGCATCTGCCGCCACCTCAAGCTTGTGATCCATATTGTGCGCGTCAGCGGTGGCGATAATGTTTTCCAGGCGCTGTTGCTGTTTGGCCAGCGCATCGAAATCGGCGTCCGGCTCTGCGTAGGCGGCGTAAACTTTTTCTAGCTCCGCCTGTGCTTCGACGACCTCACCCATCCCCGCTTCAACGTTTTCACGTACACTTTTTCCTTCATCTAACTCTGGCTCTTGCGGTAAGTACCCGACCTTAATATCGGGTTGTGGTCGAGCTTCTCCAATGTAGTCCTTATCGACGCCGGCCATAATTCGAAGCAAGCTCGATTTTCCGGCACCGTTTAAGCCTAAAACGCCGATTTTTGCGCCTGGAAAAAACGATAGAGAAATGTCTTTTAAAATTTCGCGCTTTGGTGGCACAACTTTGCCAACGCGATTCATGGTGTAAACGTATTGAGCCATGGGTAGGTATGCTGGTTAACTAGTAAGACAAGAGGGGCACATTTAGTGCTCGCGATAATGCGGGATTTTAGCACTAGAGAATGTGCATACGCTAATGTGAATTGGTGGCTTCAAATGTACGTTGTGCTTCTAGAAACCGCTGAATGCGGTCTTTCGAAGAAGGGTGAGTAGAGAGGTAGTCCAAAACCGAATTATCGTCGCTGTTGTGCATATCTGCATCGCGGATATTTGCTATTTTTTTCATCGCCTCGGCGAAAGCTTTTGGCGGGATGCTGAGCGATGTCATGTGGTTGAGCGCAAAGCTATCAGACTGGGTTTCAAGGGTTCTTGAATGTTGTGTTTCGAGAAGAACCTGAGGGACGAATATAACCATTGAGTTTGCGAAGCCTGGGTCGCCAGTCGCGAGCAGAACAATACTAGAGAGTAGAGTTTGTCTTACCAGCATTCGCATACTGTGCCGGTGTTGAATGTGACCAATTTCGTGTAGCAGAACGCTATTGAGCTCGTCTTTGGTCAATAGATTGACAATATCATCAGTGACAATGATTGTAGCATTGGGCAGGGCAAGCGCGTTTGCGCCAATGGCTGGGGCGTCGCGAAATAAAAGCTGATAGTTTCTGGTGGTTAGCTCATCTATCTTTAGCAGTTGACTAAACTCTGCTTTAATTGCTTGTTGTTTTTCTTGCGTGATTTGGGTGGGTTCAAAAATAAAATCGTCGAGTTGCGGTAGTACCTCTTCGCCCAGCATATCATCTACGCTTGTAGGTATAAGCTCTGTGACTAGATTACTGGTTGCAGGTAGGCCGTATCGGTAGAAAAGCCCTGCGCTTACAATCAGTACAAAAATGCCTATTGCTGCTAGCTTTAGATTGTTTTCCAAACGGTGAGAGATATTTTGCGACTTGTTAATCGCAAAGTGCTCCATAATTTTGTCGACAACTTCGTTGTTAGACGTTTCCAGAAGTGCATTGTCTGGGAAGGTGATTTTTCGGGGCGTATTTCCTAGTCGCGCACTGATCACTGAGTTATTAATATTGAGTTCCGGAAGATGAGGGGGCTCTTCAATAAAGCTTATGAGGCCAGTACTATCGACGCTTACTTGCACCGATCGTGCCGCGGAAACTTTTCCGTCGATAAAACTGGCATTAAATTGAAACATTATTGAAGTAAGCCTACTCGACCCTTCCGTTAGATTCCTATTTCCAGGCCAAAAACCTCTCCAAGCTCTTCGCCCAATGCACTTTTATCATCGCTGGTGCGTGCGACGAAATTATCTAGTTCGACCGAATACACGCGAGTCTCGCTGGCTCTATAGCGTAATGTCCGAATTCTCGCCCAGGGAATGAGAAGGCCCAGGCTAAGCAATATCGCTATGCTGTTAGATAAATAGAGCCAAAGCATTTTTCGTGTAGAAAGTGTGGACTCAAAGTGTACACCGTCCACGGATAGCTCGGTATACAGAATATTGGTTCGCCGGGTGACGATGTATGCGTTGGCTAGTAGCATCGCAGGAAAAATGATAAAGAAGATCAGGGGTTGAAGTATTGCCGATAGCAACGCGGCGACAATAACAATACCTATAGCGACAAGATACATTTTATAAAAGGGCCCGCTTCCTATGTTTAGATCAAATAACGACTGGCCGTAGCGACTGTTTTTTGCCAAAAATTGATAGTACTTTGTTTGCCACCATGGAAAGGCAGCAAAACCGATAAAGTAAATGAATCCAAAGGCAGCCACTAGCCACTGTAGGTGAGGAGGAATCTCGCTTGGCGTCGCCGTAATTTGAGTGTCCTCTCCGATGCAATCTTGCATTTCCTCTAGATCGGTTTGCTGTTCAAGGCAGGCTATCTGCTGCTCAGAATAGGTTTGTTCTTCCGAACCCATCAGGCTTGACATGTCCACAACAAAAGGCACGAGTGCCAGGATTACGGCTATGACTAAAACAGGTGAAAAAATGAGGTACGCCTGATTAAAACAGTTGGCGAAGCTAAAGCGTATGCCGCGCCAAACGGTATTGCGGTGCCTGAATTGCATCGATAGTACGATTGCTGCTGGGATCAGGCACATAATGATTGCCAGGGCCAGAAATGCGAATGTGGGATAAAAGGTTCCGATGGCGTTGTAAACACCAAAACAAACCAGGGCGATAATGCGGCCTATTAAGATTCTTACGGGGTTGGCAGTGTATTCAAAGCTAGAGCCGGCGAGTACGGTCGAACCATTGATATAGCGTTGATCTCTGACCTTAGCCCAAGCCGAGTAAATGCCTAGTGTTATTACCGTGAGGAGCAGGTTAACAATCCATATTCTAAAGTATTCACCTGCTTGACCTCTAAACTCAAACGTATATTTCGCATCGACTGGTAGATCGTGAGAAACTTGAACGTCTGGTGTCACCTTGTTTTCTGTCGTACCCTGTTGTTCTTCCATTTTCCATGTCCTTTGTGAGAGGTTTGAGATCTCTTAGATGCTAACGATAATACTATGCCTATATAGGGTATAAACTGGTTTTGGGTAAAGACTTTATTTATTCAACATTATGATATACGCGCTGTACGTCATCTAGATCGTTAAGCATATGCATAAAGCGTTCGAATTTCTCGTTAGCATCTTCGGGGATCGCTGTAGTGTTTTGTGGGATAAACTGGATTTCCTCGATTTCGAAATCACTCACACCCATGCCGTTGAGCGCCTGCTTGGCCTTGAAAAAGTCGTTGGTTGGCGTAAGCACCGAAATAACGCCATCTTCAAGCTCTATGTCTGAAACATCGACATCAGCTTCAACGAGCGCCTCTAACACGCTGTCTTCGTCATCGCCGTTAAACACAAAAATAGCGACGTGATCAAACATATGCACAACAGCGCCTTGTGTGCCGATCTTGCAGTCGTTTTTTGTGAAGCACAAACGGACATCGTTAAAGGTACGAGTAGGGTTATCGGTAAGGCAGTCAATAATGACCATGCTGCCACCAGGGCCGTAGCCTTCGTATCGCGCAGGTGCGAAATCTTCGCCACCTGCTCCGCTGGCTTTGTCGATGGCTTTTTCAATAACGTGGGAAGGAACCTGATCTTTTTTGGCTCTATCAATTAAGCTGCGAAGTGCAAGATTGCCATCAGGATCAACGCCGCCCGATTTAGCCACAACGTAAATTTCGCGACCGTACTTGCTATACACCTTGGCCTTTGCGTCTGAGGTTTTGGCCATTGAGTCTTTACGGTTTTGGTAGGCTCTGCCCATCTTGGTGCTCGCTTTATTTCGGGTGGAAAAAGTCGCGCGAAAAGCGCCGAGCGGCTATTTTAATTGACCCAAAGGGGAGTGCAAGTAGATATTGGATGAGAGGGGAATAGGCCGTAGCGTGCTTTTGGTATAGGGCTTTTTTGACGCTCCTTCCTTTGAGAACATTAAGCCTATGAAGGTTGGCCTCTCTGCTCCGTGCTGGAAGGCAAAACGCTCTATTTATAAGCCTTTACTCGACTGTATCAAAAACTTTGTTTATCCAGCTACCGATGGCTTTTATCTGCGGCAAGGAAACCTCATGCTGCATCGGGTAGGTTTGCCAATCCACCGAGTAGCCAAGTCGTTGCATTGTTTCTGCGCTTTGCTGCCCCAGCGCCAACGGCACGACCGGGTCTTGTGTGCCGTGGCTTGCAAATATAGGCGTGTTTTTGTTTTTACCACTTTGCTCTTGCTCAGTTCTATCCAAGAACACCAGGTAGGTTGAAAGGGTAAGCATGCCCGCCAGTTTATGTTTGCTGCGAGCTCCCGTGTAATAGGTAACCGCACCACCCTGTGAAAACCCGGCCAAAATGATATTGCTGCTTGGTATACCAAGTTCAATCTGTTCGGCAATCAGTGTTTCAACGGCCTGCTTTGATTCTTCTACGCCTTCGCGATCTTCTTTTGAGGCAAGCTCGATCCCCTTAATATCGTACCAACCCGGCATCACAAAACCGTTATTGATTGTTATTGGCCGGTTCGGTGCTTGTGGAAAGATAAAGCGAATTGGGCGCTCGGTATTTAGCCCCAGGTGAGGCACTATTGGAGGAAAGTCATTGGCAGTAGCGCCAAGCCCGTGTAGCCAGATAATAGCGTGCTCTACAGGTTTTGCGTCTTGCGTCGGGAAGATTAGTTCAATCGTTTGAGCGGGATTCAAAGTAGTATTTCCTGAATGGTTGTTCGCATTGCGAAGGTTATTGTCACTGCAGCCTCCCAGACCTAACCACAGGCCGAGTAAGAGTAGATATAGTGCGTGTAGGCGCAACGTCATAGGGCGAATATGGGCTAGCTTATGGTTCCGGTAACTCTCACGCGTTTAGATTCTTTAGGCTCACTGGCTTTAAGCGCTTTACGTTTTTCATCCATTCGAATATCAATTCTGTTTTTGACAGCAATGAGAAGCCCTGTGAGGATAAATGCTCCCGGCGGTAAGATTGCTAGCAAAAACTGAGGGTAGTTCGCAGAGAGTTGCCAGTGCCAGCTAGCGGCGGCACTACCGAACAGTAAATCCATGTTAGCGAACAGGCCGCCCGTGCCCAACAGTTCGCGCAACGCGCCCAATAAAAAGAGCACAACCGCAAAGCCTACACCCATAATAAAACCATCGTACGCTGATGCGGCTAAATTGTTTTTGCAGGCAAATCCATCCGCTCGGCCAAGAATAACGCAATTGGTTGTGATAAGCGGAAGGAAAATACCTAGTATTTGGTAAAGCTCATAAGCATAGGCTTGCATTAGCAGTTCGGTGCAGGTAACCGCAGCGGCAATGATCATCACGAATGTTGGCAGACGAATTTCGTCCGGGGTCACATTGCGAATAAGTGAGACGCAGCTATTTGAGGCAACTAACACAAAAATAGTGGCGAGGCCGAGACCAATGGAGTTCACTACTGAGTTGGTAACACCGAGCAGCGGACAGAGACCCAACAGCTGCACCAGCGCTGGATTGTTCTTCCACAAGCCGTTAATAGTTAGTTCACGATAATCAGCCATGTTGATTGTCCGTGTTTAAAGTGATGGGTTCGCTTCAAAAGTATTTAATAGTTCTTTTTTATTGTCGCGATGGAAGCGTAGGGTATTTGCAACCGATTTGGTTAGCGCCCGCGGGGTAATTGTTGCGCCAGTAAATGCGTCAAACACACCGCCTTCTTTTTTTACAGTCCACTTATCTTCGCCAGGTTGCTGAAGGCTTTTGCCATTAAAGTCCAGAATCCAGTCGGATTTACGAAGGTCGATGGCGTCTCCTAGTCCTGGCGTTTCCTTATGTGATAGGACGCGCACACCTTGTACGGTGTCGTCTTTTGTAGAGACGCCAACGATATAAACAATGTCGCCGCTGTATCCGTCACGCGCAATTGCTGGATAGATCAAAGCCTTAGGCAGACCATTTTGCATGGCGACAAAAATTTTTTTCTCGTCGCGCAGACCGAGCTTTTTGTCCGTGGTTAAAATAAAGCTGCTAAGCATATCGTTATCGTGTTTATTTTCGGGAACGATTTCCAGCAACGCTTTTAACTGCGCTTTGCGTTGTTGCTCGAGAATAGAGTCGTTGGTAAGCAGTTGTGTTCCAGCAATAAACAGCGTACATAGTAACGCAAAAACACCAAGGCGGATGGCATTTTGGCTGATGGACTTCCCCATGCTTAAGGGGGAGTCGTTTGAGTCCGATGTTTTCTTGGTGTCGTTGTCTGCTTCAGTGGCCATAGGTTTTCGGCTGGGTGTAATGATCGATCAGCGGCGCAGCAAAGTTTAAGAGCAGTACTGCAAATGCTACGGCGTCTGGATAGTTGCCCCATTTTCGAATAATAAATACCAGCATACCAATCAGCGCGCCATAGATAATGCGGCCTTTGTTTGATACGGCCGATGAAACTGGGTCGGTAACGATAAACCACGCGCCGAGCATTGTCGCGCCGCTAAAGAGATTAAACAGTGGCGAACCAATACTGTTAGATGAACCACCATCATAAAAGAGCGCGGAAAACAACGCGAGGCTTGCGAGCATGCTCACAGGAGCGTGCCATGTGTAGATGCGTCGGTATAAAAGAAATAGCCCGCCCAATAAAAAGCCGGCATTAGCAGCTTCCCAGCCAGTGCCGCCCCAGTTGCCAAATAGTGGAGAGCTGTTTTTTAGATCTTCTACCATTAGCGCATTGTTTTGCCGGATAAGATCTAGTGGTGTTGCTGCACTAAAGCCGTCGATAACTGGATAATCCATAAGGCGTAGCGTAATTGCAAAAGCTTCGAGCAAATTTGGTGTGTTGCCATCAAGAAGTCCGTTCGGCGCGGCCCAGCGTGTCATTTCAACGGGAAACGAAATCAGCAAAACCACATAGCCTACCATTGCCGGGTTAAACGGGTTGTAACCCATGCCGCCGTACAGATGCTTGGCGACAATAATCGCGAAAAACATCCCTACGCCAATGATCCACCATGCAGAGTAAGGGGGTAATGCAATCGCGAGTAAAACGGCAGTGACTAATGCTGAGCAGTCCCGTAAAAAAAACATCACCGGTTTTTGTCGCATCTTTATGGCGATGGCTTCAAAGCCGAGTGCGAATATGGATGCTATTACGATATTACTTATGACGCCCCAGCCAAAGTGAAGAAGAAGCATGGCAACGCCGGGTAGCGTGGCGAGCAGCACCCATTGCATAACAACAGCAGTATTGTTGTTAGAGAACGCGTGAGGAGATGTTAATTGCATCAAGGGCATAGGCGTCGCGGATTACTCTGGTTTTAATTGGTCGAGCGCCTGCTTGGCGGTTTGTAGTTTCTCTTCGCATTTTTGCACAGCCGTTTCGAATGCGGTTACGTTGTCATCGTTGTTTTCCAGCGCATCTGAAAGGCGTTGTTTAGCTTTTTCTAACCGTTGCACTGCTTTTTCTACAGCTTGTTCGGCTTTTGCGCGTTTATCCAATGGTGCAGCGTTAGCTTGCGCCTGGCGTTTTGCCAGTGCTCTCGCGATTGGATCGTCGGCGGTCGATGTCTTTTCCTGCTCTTTTTTAACTGGTTCCAGGGGCGGAAGGTCTTTGGCGGCCTCTTGTGCGGCTTTTAATTTTGAATCACATTTTTCTACAGCAGTTTTGAAAGCCGCAATATTTTCGTCGTTGCTGGCTTCTGCATTGCTCAAACGCTCCTTTGCTTTATCCAAACGTTGCTGGGCCTTTTCTACTGCTTCTCTAAGCTTTCCGGCTTCGTCTAACGGTTTCGCATTAGCTTTTGCCTGTCGCTGCGCCAGTGCTTTTGCAATAGGATCATTTGCATCTACAGCGGTCTGGTTTTCATTCAGCTGCGCTTTCCTGGCTTTTGTTCGTTCAACGGCAGCAGCGATCGCGGCAGCTTTGTCATCTTCGCCGCTGTTGTTTTTTGCAGCAGCGGTTTTTGCCTTGTTGGCCGCCGCTTTGGCCTGGCGTGCTTTGCGGGCAGCAATTTTTTCTTGTTCCAGTCTTTCCAGTCTTTCTTGTCGCGCGTCAAATCGCAGTTTGCTGGCCTCTGCGTTTTTCATGTCAATTTCACGCTGGCGAATTTCAGACTTGGACGCGCGATAATATTGAACCAATGGTATGTGGCTTGGGCACACGTAAGAGCACGCGCCACATTCAATGCAATCAGAAATATTATGTGCTACCAGCTTGTCTAGCTCTTTACCTTGTGCAAACCAAAACAGTTGCTGGGGAAGTAGCGATGCCGGACATGCTTGTGCGCACATACCGCATCGAATACAGGCTTGCGCGAGTGGGGGTGTCGGCAGTTCTTTTTCGCTTGGGGCGAGAATACAGTTGGTTGTTTTTACGATAGGCGCAGCGAGGTCCTGTACAGCAAAGCCCATCATTGGTCCGCCCATAATAAGGCGGTTGTTTACTTCCTGATTGTAGTCTCTGGAATCTAACATGAACTTTATGGGGGTGCCGAGCAACACTTCGACATTGCCCTTGTTTTTTATGGCATCGCCTGTAAACGTTGTGATTCTGGAAATCAGCGGTATATCGTCGACTACGGCATCGCGAATTGCAACGGCTGTACCCAGGTTTTGGCAAACGATGCCCAGGTCTGCGGGAAGTCCGCCGCTGGGGACCTGTTTGCCAGTTAGAATTTCGATAAGTTGTTTCTCGCCACCCGAAGGATATTTGGTTGGGAAGGTAACTACTTCTAGCGAAAATTTTTTGTTGGTATTGTCGTCGCTACAAAACTGGCTGAAATCCCATTGGTCCAGCGCCTGTTTGACGTTTTCTACAACATCCAGTTTATTGTCTTCGATGCCAACAATAATTTTGCCTGGCGAAATAATTTTGGCGAGTACGGCAATGCCTTCTGCCAGCGCAGCGCTGCGTTCGCGCATAAGTGCATGGTCTGCCGTTATATAGGGCTCGCACTCTGTACCGTTAATAATAAGCGTATGAATGTTCTTTTCTGGCGGGGCATTCAACTTAATTGCAGTAGGAAAACCCGCGCCGCCCATGCCAGTAATGCCCGAGCTTCTAACAATATTAATTAGTTCTTCAGGCGGCAGCGCGTTCCAGTCTGGGCGAGGTTCGCGATTACGCCATGTATCCTTTCCGTCGGTCTCAATGACGATACAACGATCGTGAATGCCTGAGGCGTGAGGGATTGCGCGATCTTCTATGGCTGAAACGGTCCCTGAAGATGACGCGTGGATGGGTACGCTTACGGGCCCGGTCGCATTGGCAATGCACTGGCCTTTTAGTACATGGTCGCCTGGTTTAACGCAAGGTGTAGCTGGCGCACCTATATGTTGCGACAGGGGGAAAACAAGCTGTGGCGGAATTGCCGCATACTCGATCTCGCCCTGTAACGATTGTTGCTTGTTCTCTGCGGGATGAATGCCGCCGTGTATGTCCCAGATTTTGCGCACTTAGTTATCTCTAAAATTCTACGCGGTGGCGGTTTGTCGAACGGGTTGTAGATCCGTCGCGATAATGTTCGGGTCTGGCAGCTGCCACGACCATGCACCAGGGCCCTGGGCAACGGGCAGCATATCGATGCAATCTACCGGGCACGGCTCTACGCATAAATCGCAGCCAGTGCATTCGCTGACGATGACCGTGTGCATTTGTTTAGCGGCGCCAAGTATTGCGTCTATCGGGCAAGCCTGGATGCATTTGGTGCAGCCGATGCACTCATCCTCGCGGATATAAGCAACTTTTTTAACGTCCTCTTCGCCATGTTCGTCGTCGAGTTCCATTGGTTCGACGCCAAGGAGATCAGCAAGCGCGTGAATGCCTGCTTCTCCGCCGGGTGGGCACTTGTTGATAACGTCGCCATTCGCAATTGCTTCGGCGTAGGGCTTACAGCCAGGATAACCGCATTGCCCGCATTGGGTTTGTGGCAAGATCGCGTTGATTTGATCGACAATCGGGTCGCCTTCGACTTTGAAGGTAACAGCGCCAAAGCCAAGTAATGCGCCAAAAATAAGGCCCAGCAGGCAGAGCGCAAGCAATGCGAGTAAGAACGGATTGTGCAACAAAGCTTCCACGACGTATGTGCTCTATACCAGTCCCGCAAAGCCCATAAACGCCAGTGACATTAGGCCGGCTGTCACCATGCCTATCGCCGAACCTTGAAAGGCTGCAGGGATATTTGCAACTGCAAGGCGTTCGCGCATCGCTGAAAATGCGACCAGAACCAGCGAAAAGCCGACGGCGGCGCCGAAGCCGTAGACGGCCGATTCAACAAAGCTATGTTGTTTGTTCAGGTTGAGTAACGCAACGCCAAGTACCGCGCAGTTGGTCGTAATAAGCGGGAGAAAAATACCCAGCACTTTATAAAGCAGCGGACTGGTTTTATGCACAACCATTTCAGTGAACTGGACAACAACGGCAATGACAAGAATAAATGCAAGCGTCCGCAAATACTCCAGTCCCAATGGCGCGAGTATGTAGGTAAAGGTGAGATAGCTGCAGATGGAGGCGAGCGTTAGTACAAAGGTGGTCGCGGCGGACATGCCTATGGCGGTTTCAAGCTTATTGGAAACACCCATAAACGGGCACAGTCCTAAAAACTGAACCAGTACAAAATTGTTGATAAAAATTGCGCCGATTAATAGCGCTGCGTATTCGCCTAACATTTGATTCGCTGCATATCTAATGTTGTGACCGTCATCAAGCCTTTTTTCAAAAGGGCGGAAATTATAGCGGTTTGCGCAAGATTATTCCTTACAAAAAACAGGGGATTTGGCGAATCTGGCAAGAGAGGGCCGGGCGGTTCGTCGGCAATTCTGCAGCGCATCGGCGCAGTCATTGATGTTTGCCTGCGCGTTTTAGTTGCGAAGTAAAGTCTCCCCGGCATCATCCCACGGCAGCGAGCCTTGCTCTAAAGCTTTTATTACGTTCAATACTTTTGTGTTGTAGGGGCACTCAATGCCTAGCTGCCTGGCCTCAGCGATGAGGGCACCCTGAAGGAAGTCTATTTCGGTAGCACGCTGCTCATTAATATCCCACCACATCGAAGCCTTGGTGGTTTCGTCCATCTTGATGACAGAATTTTCGATAAGCTTATACAGAAAATCAGGTAAGCGGAGGATTATTGGAATCATCCACATTGGTACGTTGACCAGCTGCTCAAGCCTGACGCCTTTAGCCCTGGCTACGCGGGGTAGCTCGTTAAGCATGTTGGCGTAGAACAATCGATAGCGGCGATCACGCATCATGACCTTTACGGGAAGATTTGCGGCGGCGTTAATGGCATTGATTAAATTCATTTGCAGCTTGGCCCATATTACGCCCTCTATATTTTCGTGCGCTTTAACAGTTGTTAATGAAGAGTTGACTTGTTTAAAAAAGCTATCGTCCAGCGAAGGGTGTTGCTCGATCAAAATTTCGCCCTGGGTTGCTCTATGCAAGCGATTGTTGTCAAGCGCGGTTACGTTAAAAACCACCAGTGATTTTAATACCGTATTGTCAGGAAAGCGGTTTTTTACAATGTCGGCGCTGCCCAGACCGTTTTGGCAGCAAATAATAATTGTATCGCCACTAATCAGTGGTGTTAGTGAATCCAGGGTTTCTTCCATGCCGACAGCCTTTGTAGTAAGCCAGACGACATCGAAGGTGTTGTGGTTTTCATTTGCTGTGGCGGCTTCGTCCGAGGAATAGGTAACGAGATTCTCAACGGTATATTTGTCGCCATCGACCGAACTTAGGGTAAGCGGCTGACGTAAGCGATTCAGCGCTTTACCACGGCCAACTAGAACGGTATTCACCGATTTGTTATGCAGGGCGCCGCCCAGGAAACCGCCAATTAAACCAGCGCCAAAAACCAGGTGTGAATGTGTATTTGATGGCATATCTTGAGGGCTATCAATGCGTGGAGTGTGTGAGGTTCTATTTTGCTCGCGATTTGCGCCCAAAGCAACATAGCGCTCTGGATGAGCAGCAGGTTGTCGCGCAGCCAATTTTTGTAGCGCTGTATCAAAGGTTGGCGCGTACGGGCGTTTTTATCGTCTGGTGAGTGAGGTAATATGAATCTCTCCAGCAAACAAATAACAAGCATTAAGAACCAGGTTGTGGACTCTTCAAATATTGCGGCGCAGTTGATTGCGCAAGGCCGTCATCCCAATGTCCTGATTACCGGTGTTAGCACGGGTATGGGCTATGAGTCTGCTCGTATGATGTTGGCGAATGGTGTTAGGGTGTTTGGTAGTGTGCGTAAGCGAGCTGATGCTGAGCGCTTGCGAGACGAGTTTGGAAGCGGTTTTACGCCTCTTTTGTTTGACGTTAGCGATCATCCTGCAATCGAAAACGCTTGCCAGCAAGTAGTTAGCCAGTTACAGGGTGAAGGGCTTGCGGCAGTGGTTAATAACGCCGGTGTTAGCGTTGTCGGGCCGCTTATGCATTTGGATATCGATGACATTCGACATCAGTTTGAGGTCAATACGTTTGGCGCGCTCAAGGTCGTGCAAACCTTTTTGCCGCTGTTAGGTGCGCAACGGCCAAATCGTTTCCCGCCGGGTAAGATAATTAATATCAGCTCTGTCTCTGGATTTTTAACAGGCATTTTTTCTGGTGCCTACGCGATGTCGAAACATGCGCTTGAGAGCATGAGCGATGCCTTGCGCCGTGAACTATCCATATATGGCATTGATGTGCTGGTGATTCAACCCGGGGCGGTGGCAACTGCGATACATTCAAAAAACGGTTCAGACACTCTCGATCCTAAGCTACTAGCAACAGATTTTGGCCCGATGTTAAAAGCAGCAGATCAAATACTCGCTGCATCTGCAAAGAATGCTTTGCCTGCATCAGTGATTGGTGAAAAAATAATTGATTTAATTGTGAATAACCAATCTGAAGTAAGGCACTTGGTTGCCCCGCGCCCAGAAATGATGACCAGGTTTCGTGATGAACTAAGCGATCGTGAGCTAGATGAAGTGCTTACAAAACCTTTTAGAACTTTTTATAACCAATAATCCAGCATTTGGTGGAGAGGTAAAAGATGCAGCAAACTGTCATTGGATTGCTACGACTATCTAATTCGCATTTGACTACAAGGCTTAGCGCGTTGTGCTTGTTGATTTGTTTGTTAAATGGATGTGCGACAAACAATAACGAAATTGATATGGCGCTATTAAAAATGCCGCAGGCGGTCATAGAAGCAGAAAGGGCGATGGAAGATGCCTTGATGCGGCGAGACGTTAGCTACCTGTCATTGCGTATTGCCGATAATTTTGAGTATGTGCATGGCGACGGATGGCGCGACGGTGGTGAAGCACTTTTGCGAGAAGCGCGCCAGTCATGGCTAGCGGGTATCGCAGAGCATGGTTATCTGTATCGAAAATTTGATTCGGTAAAAGCGGAGGTCTTTGGCAATACGGCCAAGACACACGGTCACTTTGAGGCAAAGGTTAGCCTGGCCGATGGCCGAGAGGTTATTTTCGAAGTTTGGTATGTTCGCTTGTATGAGTTTCGGGATGGGCAGTGGGTGTGGCTAAAGCATTTTACGGTGTTGGGACCTAAAGCAATTATTGAAGGAGATGACGAGTCATGATTACTCTGTATGGTTTTGGGCCAGCGCTCGGCTTGTTTGATGCAGGGCCTTTTGTGTTGAAAGTACAGGCCTACCTAAACGTAACTGGGATGGAATACGAATACGAAAGTGGGTTTTCGGCATTCCGAAACGCACCCAAAGGTAAGTTGCCCTACATCAAGCATAATGGACAACTTTATGCCGACAGCTACTTTATTATCGAGTATCTGGAATCTTTAAATCCGCATCCGCTGGACGCTGAGCTTAATGAAGAGCAGCAAGCAATATGCCATCTTGTAACGCGCTCCCTGGATGAAAATCTTTACTGGTGCCTGGTTTATTCGCGTTGGTGCATAGAAGAAACATGGCAGCTCTTTAAGCCGCAAATGGCTGCGACAATGCCGCGCGTTCTGGGCCCGTTAATGTTGCCTGTTATTCGTCGTAACGTTTACAAGCAATTGCGGTTGCAGGGATTTGGCCTGCACAGTAAAGAAGAGTTGTTAGCCATTGCCGATCGTTCATTAAAGAGTCTGTCGGTATTGCTGGGTGATAAAGACTACTTTTTCGGTGACAAACCGTCGACTCTGGATGTGGCAGCGTATGGCATGCTGACGGGAATGATTGATGTAGATATTAGCAACGAATTTACCGAAAAAGCGCGTGCCTATGACAATCTATGCGCCTTTACCCAGCGTATAAAACCAGCTTAGGTTTGGGCGAGTTTATATATTTTATAGTTGTTTGGAGAATGTAAGATGATGCAGTTTGAAGCGTTTAAGGACCTTTTAGATGCCAGAAGATCAATGCGGTCTTTTTCGCAGGAAGCCGTTTCTCAGGAGATATTGGAAGACGTGTTGTCTGCGGCACAGTATGCACCGTCTAACTGCAACACTCAGCCCTGGCAGCTGTGTATTGTTGGCGGAGAAAAAGCTGAGGAACTAAAGCAGGCGTTGCGGCAGACTCTGGGGCAGGGTAAATTTAATCTGGATTTTCCTTACGACGATACACTTTATGAAGGCGTTTATAAAGATCGTCAGCGAGGAGCTGGAAAAGCATACTATGCTGCCGCTGGGATTGAGCGTAACGATAAAAAAAGTCGCGGCGAGTTTCTTCTTAATAATATTGATTTTTGGGGCGCGCCACACGCTGCTTTTTTGTTTGTACAAAACTGGTGTGGGCCACGTGAAATTTGTGATGCGGGGATGTATGCGCAAAATGTTATGTTGGCATTGCGATCACATAATATTGGTTCCTGCCCGCAAACGTTACTGGGCTTCAACGCCGAAACAGTGCGCGAAGTATTGGGCTTGCCCGATAGTCTCAGATTGCTGTTTGGTATTTCCTTTGGGTATTTCGACCCCGAAAACCCTTTAAACCAGGTGCGCACCGAGAGAGCTTCGTTAGACGACGCAGTCACATTTTACCGTTAGGTCTGGCAGCTCACGCTGACAGGGCTCGCATACTGTTGGTCGAAAACTGTAAGGCATCGAGTTTTGGTGTGATACATAATTTTACACGCGGAATTATTTTTGCTTTGCCGGTGTCCAAATTGAGCGGATATACTTTTGCCTGATTTGTAAATTCGATGTGATGCATATTTTATAGAGGTTCGGTTTATGATTGCTCAAAGCAGTTTGCGTTTTCTGGGGCTTAGTTTTGCAATAGTTTTTGCGCTGGCTTTCGCGTCGTATAGCAGTGTCTTGTTCGCGCATTCAGACAATGTTGAAAGGCTGGATACCATTGCCGTTGTTGGTGTCGGAAAGATTGAAGTTGTGCCAGATGAGGTGCGCTTTAGTATCGGTGTCGATGATAAAGCACCGCAGGTCCAGCCCGCCTATGAGCGTGTCGAAAAACTTACTTCCGATGTGCTAAAGCTTTTGCGGCGTTTGGGCGTTCAGGAAAGGGATATTCAGGCGATGGCGGTGCAAATCATCCCGGTGATTGACTACAAGAGTAAAGAGAGAAATATCATTGGCCACGAAGTCAGGCGAGATATTTCGGTGAAGGTCAATGACGTTGCGGTATATGCTGAGGCCGTCCAGAAGCTTGCCGAGCTTGGGGTAACGCGGTTTAATCAAGTGCAAATGAGCGTAAGCAATGAGGAAGAGCTGGCAATTCAGGCACTGGAAAAAGCATATGTTAACGCCGAAGAAAAGGCCCAACGCCTGGCAGGCAAGGGTGCTCGTAATATTAAGGATTTAATTGTCCTGGTTGAAGGCGGTGCTTCCCATCCCCAGCCGCACTACAAAACGCAGCACCGCGCTATGGCTATGGAGAGTGATATGAGTAGTGCCGCAACGGTGTCCGCTGGCGTCGTCATTATTTCCAGAAGCGTGCAGGCAACCTTTTCGCTAGAGTGAGCTCTTGTTTAAGCGTTTAGTGTTTCAAATTTTTTCAGTGCATCAAGGCCTTTCTCGGCGAGACTGTCGGTGAACATGCCAGCAAGTTTGCCACTTTCGTTAGACGCATTCCCGGATAGCGCTCTTTTGTAAACGCCCTGGCAGATTGATGCCATGCGAAAAAAGCTGAACGCGATATAAAAATCGATATCTTCAATCAAGGCAACCTCGCGTTGCGAACAGTAGCGTTGAATTAAGTCTCGCTCGTCAGGAATTCCATGGGCGTTTCTGTCAATGCCATCCAGGCCTTTAGACGTTTCCACGTTTTGTGGAAGGCGTAGGTTCATACAGAAGTAGGCGAGATCAGAAAGGGGATGGCCGATAGTTGATAACTCCCAGTCTAGTGTGGCAATAATCTCAGGGCGATCCTGGCTAAAAATTAAATTGTCAAATTTGTAGTCGCCGTGAATTAGCGTTTTCTCGCCGTTGTCTTTTGGTAAAAGCGCTGGAAGCTTTTCGATTAGCCGCTCAATATTTTCTCGTGTTTCAGTTTCTGCTGCCCGATATTGGCGAGTCCATAACTCGATCTGTCGCGAAAAAAAGTTGTCGCCTTTGCCGTAGTCCTCAAGGCCAATTTCTACGATGTTAAGTTGATGCAAGGCGGCCAGATTATCAATCACCGCATTGTAGTAAGCGGTGCGCTGACTTTTATCAACCTCGTGTAGTGCTGGGTTGGTGTATTGTTCGCCTTGTATATACCCCATAATAAAAAACTGGCTGCCAATAATATTGCTATCTGTGCAAAGGTGAAGGCAGGGCGGGACGGGGATTTTTGTGTTTTGTAATGCGTGCATCACACGAAACTCTCGATCAACCTGATGGGCTGATTTGAGCAGCTTGCCCGGTGGCTGGCGCCGTAAAACTAACGACTCACCTTCAGTGTTAAGTAAAAACGTGGGGTTAGACTGGCCGATGCTAAACTTCTTGCAGCCGGTAATTGGCCCGATAGCTATTGGTTGTTCGCTCAAATAATTGTTAAGCGCGTCCAGGTCCAGGGTTTGTGTCTGTTGGCTCATAGAAATAGTAGGTCGGTTAGTTGTGGGTATTATCTCATCATTTGTCTTAGTAGCCAGCAGCGTACACTATCTGGTGCCAGCCGGTTAACTAATGCCCATAGTCTGGTTTTAAAACCAAGCGGATAGGCTACTTTGCTGCCGTGGGCCGCGCGGTAAATATGGGTGGCTACCTCTTCGGGTAGAAACTCTACACCGAAATTTTTTTGAATGGACTCAGAGTTGGTCCTGCCTAGCGCAGTGTCTACGATCGGTGGCTTAACGGAGGTTACTCTAATACGATATTTTTTCCACTCGTTGTGCAGACCCTCAGTAATTCCATTTACGTAGTATTTGCTTGCGCTATATACGGTTAGCTCAGGAATTGCGGTGATGCTCGATGCGGAGCATAAGTTTAATAGCGTAGAGTTGCCGTATTTTTCTGCGGTACTCTTTAAAAGCGGAAACCCCTGTAGCGCCACGTTAGTTAAGCCCTTTATGTTTACATCTATCATTTGATTGTTTTGGTTTGCGGCAATATCTTCAAAAGGGCCTGACGAAAGTACGCCAGCATTGTTGATAAGAAGGTCGAGTCGATTATTACTGTGTTGAGAAAAATCATCCAGTGACGCTTTGATGGAGTCGGCATCGGTAACATCGCAATAGCCACCACAGGCGTTGTCAAAAGCCTGCTCTTTATCTAACAAATCGTTTATGGCTGAAGTGTTAATGTCGTAAAGGCCAACAAACCATCCGTAGTTGGCGAAAAGCTTAGCGGTCGCAAGGCCGATTCCCTGTGCGGCGCCAGTTATAAATACTGCTTTCATGGTTGTGTCTCGGATTGGTTTCTTTGCTAATTATTTGTCGTTGATGCATTCCGCGATCTGGCTATTGTCGCAACCCATGATGATGTTGGTCAATGTATTCGTAAAAGGTTGAGAGCTTTTTGCCGCGAGATAAACGTTTACTGGTCAATGAATATTGGCAGCTAGAGATGATATTAGATCAAAAAGGTTCGTGCTTGCTGGTATAGAATGAAGCCCTCATACTGATAAGGATAATAATCGCTGGTGCTGGCTATCTCGATGTTCGTTCACCCAGGCGATTGTTTTGCCCTGATTACCCAGAAAAACTGGAAAGAGAAAATGCCGGTAGAGCTCGTTTTACTGTTGTTGCTTGTTGCCACCTTTGTGGTTGGTATTTGGTCGGAAATTAATATTGGCATCGTCGCCCTGCTGGTGGCCTTTTTGGCGGGCATGTTCCTGTTGGATATGAGCGCCAGCGACGTTGCATCCGGCTTCCCCGACAGCTTGTTTGCGATGTTGATAGGCGTGACGTTATTGATGGGCATTGCAAACCTGAACGGCACGACCGATTTTATGGTGAGCTTTTTAGTTAAAGCTACTGGCGGCAATCTTCTAGTGATGCCCTGGGCCTTGTTTTTTATCGGGTTGATTTCAACCAGTGTCGGTGCGGTTACAGCGCCAATACTCTTGTTTATCGCGGTGGGTTTTGCGGCGCAGTATAGGGTCAACCCTTTATTGATGGGTGTGATGGTTATTCATGGTTGTCAGGCAGGCTTGTTTTCTCCCGTAGCGCTGTATGGCATTTTATTTGCCAAACTGGCGAATGCTAGCGGTTTCGATGTTGATGGATTAAATATGTACGTCGCAGTTGTTGTCGCTCATTGTTTACTCGTTATCCCGATATTCTTTTTGTTAGGTGGCAAGCGGATGTTGCAGGGTGCTTTGACGGCCGAGGATCATGCATCGGACGTTACTAATGCCAGCCGCGAAGAACAATCTTTTACGCCTCTGGTGGGAGCAACGCTGTTGGGCATTTTCTCGATGGTGGTTGGGGTAGGGATTATGCGCTGGGATATTGGCGTGGTGACTCTGGCGATTGCTATGGTTTTGTTGTTGTTCTCCCACAAGCAAGTAAGGCACGATATTGTTAATCAGGTGGCCTGGCCGGTAATCATGATCGTTTCCGGAGTGTTGATTCTGGTCGGCGTGCTTCAAGAGGCTAACGCCTTTTTGTGGTTAGCTGATCAGGCAAAGTTAATCGGATCTCCACTAATCATTGGCTTGGTGCTTTGTTTAATCGCGGCGGCGGTCACCGCGGTTTCTTCAACATTTGGAGCGTTTGGGGTGCTGATACCGATGGCTGCGCCTTTTATCGTTTCGGGTGAATTGCCGGCTACGGCACTCATTGCTGCGCTGGCAATTTCTTCTGCTGTCACAGATGTTTCGCCGTTTTCTACCTTTGGTGCCTTGTTCGTCGCGACGGCAAAGCGCTTTGATCAACAAGTGTTAATCAGGCAGTGTATTTTATATGCGCTTGCGATGACAGTGACTGTCCCTTTCGTTGCCTGGCTTGCGCTGATCGCCTTTTAGGTGCGCTTGAAAGGGAACTAGAGGTTTTTTTGTTTCGCCAAGGGTGATACAGTGTCCGCTGGCAGGACAAATCTAATGAGTAAACTGTCGATAGATTTGAAACTCGCTAATAACAATCTCTTGAGTCTAGTCTTTTAACCTGATTGCTTAAGGCAAAGCTGTGAATTCTAATTCTGCAATGGCTGCTTCATTAGCAGCGCCGACCACACGTTATCGCAACTATGTTTTAGGCATGCTCGCGCTTTCTTATGCCTTCAGTTATATGGACCGTCAAATCGTGTCCATCTTGTTGGGGGATATCAAGGCTGAATTTGGCTTGAACGATACTCAGCTTGGTTTGTTGTCGGGGCTGTCTTTTGCCTTATTTTATTCTTTTCTGGCTATTCCTATTGCCCGCTACGCAGATCGAAATAATCGGGTACGAGTGATAACAATCGCGATTACCGTATGGAGCTTCGTGACGGCGTTATGTGGTGCCGCGCAAAACTTTTTCCAACTGTTTTTAGGGCGCATGGGCGTGGGCGTGGGTGAAGCAGGTGGGTTGTCGCCAGCACACTCAGTGATATCAGATTATTTTGACGAGAAATCTCGCCCGTTCGCAATTTCAATTTTTTCGTTGGGTACCGCATTGGGAGCCGTTTCGGGCCTGGTGCTTGGTGGCTATGTCGCTGAAACCTACGGTTGGCGATGGGCTTTTGTTGCGGCTGGGGCGCCTGGCGTTTTATTTGCCTTGTTGTTTGGCTTTACCGTCAAAGAACCTGTCCGCGGCAGGTTCGAAACGCAAAGCAAAACAGAGACAGAGAAAGAAAGCTTTAAGGAAACCGTTAAAGATTTAATCTCCAACAGGCCTTACATGGCTATTTACCTTGGTCACCTGCTAATTGTATTTAAAGGTTATGCGTTTACCTCCTGGCTGCCAGAGGTGTTGATGCGAACCTATGGTCTCGGTCAGGCAGAGGTGGGCCGTGCTATGGGCTTAATCGTTTTGTTTGGTGGTGCGTTTGGCATGTTCGCAGGTGGTGCCATCGCGACATACTTTTCTCGTTTCGATAACCGGTTGCAGATTCGTATTCCAGTCGTTGCTTTGATCATAGCTTTACCTTTGTTATGGTTTGCTTTGCAGCAAAATAACTTTACGATGGCTGCAATTCTTCTTGCTGCAGGACTGTTCTTCTATAACATGCAGCATGGCCCAACACTGGCGATGGTGCAGTCATGTGTTAAGCCCGCGCAGCGCGCCCAGGCAGCGTCGTTAGTATTTTTTGCCTCTAATCTGCTTGGCCTTGGGTTGGGCCCATTGTTTGTGGGCTGGATCAGTGACAGCAATGTTGCGGTCATGGGCGATGCGGCGGCGCTGGCAACTGCATTGAGTTACTGCTTAATTGTTGTGATACCCGCGATCTTTTTCTTCTGGCGAGCGTCGGCCTATTTAAAGAAAGATAGTGTAGCTGCTTGATAATTTGTGTCGAGCAGTAGCGTCATCCTGATCGATGTGACTCGAATCTGGCGTTAGCTTATTTGCACCCATCCGCGTATTTTTTCTACGTACACGAAATCTTCACCAATGGATTCGACATGACGTTTGTCGCCATTGCTGGGTGAGTCGTATTCCTCGAGACCCTCTAGTGCAAGAGCGTTAGCCATTGCCGGTTTTTGTACCTGTGGTGCGGGAAGATCATCCATATGTAACTCATTTGCTGTCCATTGCATTCCATCTCTCTCAACGGGGGTCGCTCCTGAATAGTCGCTGGCGATAAACACAGCGGATGTGCCAGCCATTTTTTTATACGATTTTTCTGGTGTTTCCATAGGGTTTACGCTCGAGTTCTGACGTTACGGGTAAAGGGGAAAAGCGAGGCCGATTGCCGAGTTTATATCGTAGCAGCGTAGCGAACTTGCGTTAACGAATATTGATTAGCATCAATAAACTCATAAGAACTTCAACGCGCTTAAACGCAAAAGCCCGCTTTGTTAGCGGGCTTTTAACTTTGTGCTAATTGTTAGTGTTAGTTCAGGGATTGATTGATAGCGTCGACCAGTTGCGCGCCCGTTGGGCGTTCTCTGTAGTTGGTGCCCGCGTAAAGCCAGGTGATTTCACCCTTTTGGTTTATGATGAATTGTGCCGGGTGAGGCAATTTTTCGTCCCGCTGTATACCGTAACGCTGAATCACTTGCGAGTTGACGTCGCTAAGAAAAATAAAATCTTGCCCGAATCGACGTTGGGTATTGGTTACTGCGGCTGCTTCGTCTGGCGAGATGCCAATAACCTGGACGCCTTTTGCACTAATATCTCCAAGTACTGCGTTAATTGAATCGAGCTGATCGATACAGAAGGGGCACCAGTCGCCACGATAAAAAATGACGAGCGCATTTTTGGTTTTCAGGATGTCGCTGAGTCGGTGCTCGACGCCTTCCCCGTCTTTTAACGAAAAGTCTGGCGCGATGGAGCCAACTTCGACGGCGATGTTTTCTACGTCGGAAACATCGCCGCTTGTTATAGCGATATCATCAACCGGTGTAATGTCGAGCAAAAAACAGGCTTGCAGTAAGCTAGTGCCGAGCGCGAGTAATAGAATCTTGAGAGGTTTTATCAACGAGGATATTGTTTTCATCATTATGTCTCTTTAGGGGAATGCCAGGCGTCTTAGTCCGCCGAGGTGGCGCAAGAGTTCAATAGCGCCGGGTGTGTTTAATGCATCACGCGCCACTGCATTCACAAATGAAAAAACTTTTCGTTTGTTGCCTCGCGGTAGCTACAGTGTTGCTAACGTTTCTTTTTGGGCGTTTAGCTTGTCGATGGCCGTGCTAGCGAGTTGGAGTTTTTCCTGCTCTTTAGCGACTACGTCCGCTGGTGCATTTGCTACAAACTTTTCGTTACCTAGCTTGCCGGATAACCGGCCAATCTCTTTTTCCAGTTTGGAAATTTCTTTATCGAGACGCGCGACCTCTGCTTCGACATCTACCAGCCCTGCCAGTGGAACCATAACATCTAACGTTCCAACTAATTGAGTGGCGCAAGGTGGTGCTTCGCTATCTTCAAGCCACTGGGCGTTTTCCACGCGAGCCAGCGATTCGATGAGTGTGCTGGTTTGCTGGTAAAGCTCCTTGTCTTTTTCAGAGGCATTATTAAAGAGCAATGGTAATGGCTTGCCCGGTGCGATATTGAGTTCACCGCGAATATTACGCACGGCAACTATGATCGATTTAAGCCACTCAATTGCTTCAAGCGCGTCTTCATTGACGTGCGTTTGTTTGCCTTCGGGAAAAGGACAAAGCATTATCGTTTTTGTATTTTCATCAACACCGGCCAGACCTTTAATGGATTGCCATATTTCTTCGGTGATAAAAGGCATTATTGGGTGTGCGAGACGCAGGATGGCTTCTAACACTCTTACCAGGGTTCGGCGGGTGCCGCGAAGGGCTTCGATGGATGCCTGTTCGTCTGCCAATGCGGGTTTGGAGAGCTCCAGATACCAGTCGCAATACTCATTCCAGATAAACTCATAGAGCGCCTGGCTGGCCAGGTCAAAACGGTAGCTTTCGAAGTGGCTGATAACTTCGTTTTCTACCTGCTGTAAACGACTAATAATCCATTCGTCAGCAAGGCTTAAAACATAGGGCTCGTCGCGTTGTCCGCAATCTTTACCCTCTACGTTCATTAATACATAGCGGGCAGCATTCCACAGCTTGTTACAAAAATTGCGATAGCCTTCCAGACGGCTCATATCCCAATTGATGTCTCTGCCTGTAGACGCTAACGCAGCGAGCGTAAATCGAAGCGCGTCGGTGCCATGTGCAGCTATACCATCTGGAAATTCTTTTTCAGTCCGTTTTTTAATCTTATCCTGCAATTGCGGCTGCATCATGTTGCCGGTTCTTTTTTCCAGCAGCGTAGACAGGTCAATGCCATCGATCATATCTAACGGATCAAGTACATTGCCCTTCGATTTAGACATCTTTTGGCCTTGCTCGTCGCGAATAAGGCCGGTAACGTAAACGGTATCGAATGGTACTTGCGGGGTTCCGTCCTCGTTTTTAACAAAGTGCATGGTCATCATGATCATGCGCGCTACCCAGAAGAAAATAATATCAAATCCGGTAACTAACACATTGCTTGAGTGAAACTTCTGTAGTCTATCGGTGTTTTCTGGCCAGCCCAGTGTTGCAAAGGTCCACAGCGCAGAACTAAACCATGTGTCGAGTACGTCGTCATCTTGTTTAAGCGTTATGTCTTCAGCAAGTTTATGGCTGCTGCGTACCTCGGCTTCGCTGCGTCCGACATAAACGTTTCCTTGCTCATCGTACCAGGCAGGTATCTGGTGTCCCCACCAGAGTTGTCGCGAGATACACCAGTCCTGAATATCGCGCATCCAGGAGAAATACATATTTTCGTATTGTTTGGGGACAAATTTTATATCGCCATTTTCGACCGCTTCAATTGCGGGTTTGGCAAGCGTTTTGGCATCCACATACCACTGGTTGGTAAGCATTGGCTCGATAACAACGCCGCCTCTGTCGCCATAGGGGACTGACAGCTGATGATCTTTGATCTCGTCTAACAGTTCAGCTTCTTCCATTGCTGCAACAACCGACTTTCGAGCCTGGAAGCGTTCTAGTCCCTGAAACTGAGAAGGGAGCTCACCGTCATAGGCGTCGCTATCGCGGCCGTTACTATCGAAAACTTCTGCTGCTTTCCTGATGTGGCCCGTGGAGTCCAACACGTTTATCATCGGAAGCTCGTGGCGTTTGCCAACAGCATAGTCATTGAAGTCATGCGCAGGGGTGATTTTGACGCAGCCCGTTCCTTTTTCCATATCGGCGTGCGTGTCACCCACGATGGGGATACGCCTGTTGGTCAACGGTAGCTCGACATACTGTCCTATTAGATGCTGAAAGCGTGGATCATCGGGGTTTACCGCGACTGCGGTATCACCGAGCATTGTTTCCGGCCGGGTAGTGGCAACAATCAGGTAGTTTTTGTCGTCCGCTGTTTTTGCACCATCCGCTAGCGGGTAACGCAGGTGCCACATTTTGCCTTTGCTCTCTTTGTTCTCTACCTCAAGATCCGAAATTGCGGTTTGTAGTTTAGGATCCCAGTTTACAAGGCGTTTGCCTCTATAAATTAACCCTTGTTGGTATAGCTGAACGAATACTTCCTGGACTGCTGCGTAAAAACCGTCATCCATCGTGAAGCGTTCGCTGCTCCAGTCTACCGAATTACCCAAGCGGCGCATTTGTCGGGTGATGGTTCCACCGGACTCTTCCTTCCACTGCCAGATTTTTTCGACAAAGGCATCGCGGCCCAAATCTTCTTTACTCAGGTTTTCTTCCGCGGCGAGTTTTCGTTCCACCACCATTTGCGTAGCGATGCCAGCGTGATCGGTGCCGACTTGCCACAGTGTATCTTTGCCGCGCATTCGATGGTAACGGGCTAGCGCATCCATAATGGTGTGTTGAAACGCATGCCCCATATGCAGGCTGCCAGTCACATTTGGCGGCGGGATCATCATCGAAAAAGCGCCAGCCGGACTATTTGGCTCAGTATTTGGAGTAAAGTAGCCCTTGGATTCCCACTCGCTGTACCAGCGGTTTTCGATCTCTGCGGGTTGAAAAGTTTTTTCCATGATGGGCTTACGCTTGTGGTTCGGTGATGGTCAAGTATTCGCTAAGCAGGTCGCGACTAAAGCGACGGATTTTTTCAGCAGCCTGTTCAGTAAGCTGCTCAATGCTTTCTTGTGGTACGGGCTGGTGAGCATCTTCACCAAAATATACCGACGCTAATGACTCAGCTTCTTCGCAAACAGCCTGGGTAAACTCGTCGAGCACGCTTGATTCGTATTTTTCAGTATACGAAGCGGGTGGGGTGGTTTCATGTTTTTCATCAGTGTTGCTGGCAGAGCCGTTGCAAGTCTTTCCGCCGAGATTATCCAGGTCTAAATTGCCACTGAGTTCATTATTGATTTCATCGAGTTCTCCCAATAGCTGGTCGTGAATCGAAGAGCGCAGTGATGCGTTAGGTCGGTCATTCATAAGCGAATAGTTTAAGGTTATAAAAAACTAGAGTTGGTGCACATTAAGCGGATAGCCGCGATCCCGATAATACTTGTATCGCTCTCTCGACAGGGATTTAGCCTTTTCGTCGGCGCTAACAATTTCAGCAAGGCGCAAAAAGCGGCTGTAAAATTCTGGTGTTTTGGACGAAAGGTTAACGAGTACATCGGCATGATGGCGAGGGTGGTTACTGCTGGAGATAAGTACTTCTGGGGTCGAAACTGCGTCTGTGGCGCTGGTGCTTGTGGTTAATGGCTGCTTAGAATCAACCGTACTGTTGTCCATGCTATGCGGTACAAAACTATTAGTTCTGAACGTCCAGAGTAGCTCGTCAACTTCAGTCGCTTCCTGCTCGCTGTCGGTGTGCACGTAAACAGACAGGTTTTTACGGTACGCTTTTTCGATAATTCGGCAAGCGACATGCTGGTGGCTTTTAATGCCAGCAGCTTCGTTGGCCATGTCTTCGCCCGCAATGTAAAAATCAATCTTGGTCATTAGCTTGCGAGATCAATAAGATACTGGCAAAGCAAACTAACAGGTCGACCACTGGCGCCCTTGCCGCCCCCCTGGTTCCAGGCTGTACCGGCTATATCAAGATGCGCCCAGGGGTAACTCTCAGTGAATTTGGAAAGAAAGCATGCTGCCGTAATTGTGCCTGCTGCTGGGCCGCCGATATTGGCAAGATCCGCGAACGGCGAGTTAAGCTGCTTTTGATAGTCGTCCCAGATAGGCAGTCGCCACGCGCGGTCGCCGCTAGAATTACCAGCATCTAGCAGGCTTTGCGCGAGTTCGTCATTGTTGCTCATTAGCCCGGTGGCGTGATGGCCTAACGCCACTATACAGGCGCCAGTTAACGTCGCCATATCCACTACGCTTTGTGGCTTGAATCGCTCAACGTAAGTAAGTGCGTCACAAAGTACAAGTCGTCCTTCCGCGTCTGTGTTTAGCACTTCGATGGTTTTTCCTGACATGCTGGTTACTACATCGCCGGGTTTGGTGGCCCTTCCTGAAGGCATGTTCTCTGCGGCAGCAATAACACCTGTGACGTTGATGTTTAAATTCATTTCTGCCAGTGCTTGCATGGTGCCAATAACGCTCGCAGCGCCGCACATATCAAATTTCATTTCATCCATCTTGCCGCCTGGCTTTAGGCTGATTCCGCCGGTGTCAAAGGTGATTCCTTTGCCGACAAGGACATGCGGCTTTTGACTTTTTGCTCCGCCTTTATACTCCACAATAATGAATTGTGACTCCTGGTCACTGCCGTGCCCTACCGAAAGCAGCGAGCCCATGCCGAGCTCCGACATAGCTTTTTCGCCCAGGACTTTGGTGGATACTTTGGCGAACTGGCGACCGAGCTTTCGTGCTTCGCTGGAGAGGAACTTTGGCGTGCAGATATTGCCTGGTAGATCACCAAGGCGTCGAGCGGCATTTATGCCTGCGCCGATAGCCGTGCCTCGACTAATCGCGGTTTTATTCTCGCGGTTGTTGTCAGCATTAATGACACTGATCCGGGTTAATTCGGGTTGTTTGGCTTTTGCGGACGCTTTTGTTTCGGTGTAAGTGTATGTTGAGCGCGTAAGCTGAGCGATTACCGTTTTTAGCCATTGGCTGGATGGCAAATGCCGATTGGTTTTAATATCTGCGACAAGGGCAAGATGCTTGCCTTTTAATTTGCTGGTTGCACCCGCTAGCGCCGAGCAGGCTTTTAAAAAGTGTTGCGTATCGAGTTTGCTTTTCTCGCCCAGCCCCCAAAGAAGAATGCGGCTGGCCTTATTTTTTCCTGCCACGGGGATTAGTAGCGTGCTGCCACAGTCTGCGCTAAAGTCGCCGCCCAGGAGTTGCTTAATTGCGCCGCCCGCTGCCTGGTCGATATTTTTCCCAGCTTTGGAAAGTTTTGCCGTATCGTTTTCGCGTAAAACGGGTACAACAATGGTGTCGCATGCAAAGGTGGATGGTGTTTCAACGGTTTTTAAAGCGGCTCGCATAAGGCGTACTCTCAGGGACAGGCTCTTAGATGTATGGTGCGAAAAGTGAATAGACTATTCTCGCTTTGCGCCTGTTTTAGTCAAGTGAATAGTCGCGTTTCAACCCCTTGCGGGATTCGTAATAGCTGAGTCTTTTCGCTATACTGCGCGGCCTTCGAATAAGGTGCTGAATACGTAAGGGCGCCTGTTTGGTTCTCACCAGTTCGCTCGAGAAGATAAATACCCTATGTTAGAAACGAACCCTCAACAATCGTCGCTAAAAGACCTGGAGCAGAGGGTTGCTTTGCTTAGGGGGTATCTTTGACTATGCCACCAAGAAAGAACAGCTTGCAGAGGTTGAATTAGAGCTGGCGGAGCCGAGTGTTTGGGATAAGCCGGAGCGTGCGCAGGAGCTTGGACGCGAACGCGCGCTACTTGAAGGCGTGGTCTTGACGATTGATCAGCTCGATTCAGGCATAGAGGATGGCCGACTGTTGCTTGAAATGGCGATCGAGGAAGACGATGCCAGTCTGCTCACCGAAGTAGACACTGAGCTTGAGCAACTGGAAAGCCAACTGGCTGGACTTGAGTTTAGGCGAATGTTCTCGGGCCGGATGGACGCGAACAATGCGTTTTTGGATATTCAGGCAGGGAGTGGTGGTACCGAAGCGCAGGATTGGGGGGAAATGCTGTTGCGCATGTATTTGCGCTGGGGCGAGCGCAAAGGCTTTAAAACCGAGTTGATCGAGGCCTCCGCCGGTGAGGTTGCGGGTATTAAAAGCGCGACCATACATTTTCAGGGCGAATATGCTTTCGGTTGGCTTAGAACAGAAACCGGCGTGCACCGTTTAGTGCGTAAATCACCGTTCGATTCAGGCAGCCGCAGACACACATCGTTTGCCTCTGTGTTTGTCTCTCCCGAAGTTGACGACAATATCGAGATAGAGATTAATCCCGCGGATGTTCGTACCGATACTTACCGGGCCTCTGGCGCAGGTGGCCAGCACGTAAACAAAACAGACTCCGCCGTGCGCCTGACACACGAGCCTACAGGCGTTGTGGCGCAGTGCCAAAGCGAGCGGTCGCAGCATCAAAACCGTGATCGTGCCTGGAAAATGCTTAAGGCAAAGCTTTATGAGCTGGAAATACAAAAGCTGAGCGACGAAAAGCAAGCCGTCGAAGACAGTAAGTCTGATATTGGCTGGGGCAGCCAGATCCGTTCGTACGTACTCGATGACCAGCGCATAAAAGATTTGCGCACCGATGTGCAAACAAGCAGCTGCCAAAAAGTGTTAGATGGCGATATCGACATGTTTATCGAAGCCTCCTTAAAAGCGGGGCTAGAGTAAAGCCGGGTAAATTGAAGTGGCGTTTATTGGCGCGCCTTCTGTTTAAACTCAGAGAAAATTATGACAGAGCAAATTGATACCACCGACGACAACAAGTTAATTGCAGAGCGACGTGGAAAGCTGCAAGTTATTCGTGATCAAGGTTTGGCATTTCCGAACGATTTTCGTCGTGATAGCCTTGCGAGCGAGCTGCAAGCTGAGCTTGGCGATAAAGAAAAGGCAGAGCTCGAAGCGCTGGATCGCAAAGCTGCGGTAGCCGGCAGGCTCATGGCCAAGCGCGGACCGTTTCTTGTATTGCAAGACGTATCTGGGCGAATTCAGCTTTATGTGGATAAAAAAAATCTTCCTGCAGAGCTGGTTGAGCAAGTTAAAGCCTGGGATATCGGTGATATTGTCGGCGCAACTGGGCCTGTGCATAAATCTGGTAAAGGCGATTTATATGTGTTTATAGAGTCGGCGCAACTGTTAACGAAAGCTTTACGCCCGCTGCCGGATAAGTTTCATGGTCTGGCGGACACCGAAATCCGCTATCGCCAGCGCTATGTCGATTTAATAGTGAACCCAGAAGTGCGAGCAGTGTTTGCGCTGCGATCCCAAATTGTTTCTGCGATTCGACAGTTTTTGCTTGAGCGGGATTTTATGGAAGTCGAAACGCCGATGTTGCAAGCAATTCCTGGTGGTGCTACCGCGAGACCTTTTGTCACTCATCACAATGCGTTAGATATAGACATGTTTTTACGTATTGCGCCTGAGCTGTATTTGAAAAGGTTGGTGGTCGGTGGTTTTGAGCGCGTCTTCGAGATTAACCGAAACTTCCGTAACGAAGGTCTGTCTACGCGACATAACCCAGAATTTACCATGCTTGAGTTTTATCAGGCCTATGCGGACTATCGCGATTTGATGGATCTGACCGAAGCGATGCTTCGTGAAGTAGTCGAGAAAGTTCTTGGTAAATCAGAACTGGAGTACGGCGAAAAGCTCATCGACTTTGCCAGGCCGTTTGCGCGGATGACGGTATTTGACTCTATTTTGCATTTTAATCCTGAGTTGAAGGCGTCGGATATCGATAATGATGAAAGTGCGAGGGCAGTTGCCGATAAGTTGGGTATTCCGCTTAAAGACAGCTATGGATTAGGCAAGGTGCAAATCGAGATCTTTGAAAAAACGGTAGAAGAGCGTTTGTTTGAGCCAACGTTTATTACTGAATATCCAACGGAAGTATCACCACTTGCCAGGCGCAGTGACAGCAATCCTTTTGTCACAGATCGATTTGAGTTTTTTGTCGCAGGCCGGGAGATTGCCAATGGTTTTTCGGAGCTTAACGATGCAGAAGACCAGGCAGAAAGATTTAAAGCGCAAGTGGCTGAAAAAGATGCGGGTGATTTAGAGGCAATGCATTACGACGAAGACTATATTAAAGCACTAGAATATGGTTTGCCGCCGACTGCTGGTGAAGGTATCGGGATAGATCGTTTAGTAATGTTGTTAACCGATTCGCCATCGATTCGAGATGTGTTGCTGTTTCCTGCCATGCGGCCGCAAAAATAATTTTTAGATGTCGACAGAATATTGGCTAGCGTTGATCCAGCGTGTATGATGGCTAAATATAAATTTCTCGCAGTACTATAGTATTTTCTTGAAGGGTTAGGCGAGCTTGGAACACAGCAGCAACAATAAAAAATCAATAGTTTTGTATGCGATTATCTCGATGGCGTTAATACTGCTTGCGGGGTGTTCTAGTTCTCCGCAGCAAGCGCCCGTTCCAGTCGTGCCCACGCCAGTGTGTGAGCCTGAGATTGTCATAAAAGAGCGAGAAGTTGTGGTTGATCGTTTGGGCGAAGACGTTAAGCGCAAACTAGCAATGGCGATGGAAGCACATCGCAGTCGTTATTATGATGTATCGCGTGAGTCCTACGAATCTGTACTTGCTGATGGTGCTGGGCTGCAAAGCGATTCGTTTGCATTGTGGGGGTTAATTACGCTGTTTCTGGACAGGGACTATTCAGAATACAGCCGAGATAATGCCGAAACGGTGTTAGCTGTGCTCGATCACAAGCTACAAAAGGCGACAGAGCCCGCGGCGGGCGATGTGCGAGCGACTGAAGAAGCCAGGCTGCTTCTCGCTGCGATGAAAGTACTTTTTGATGCCGATGTGGCTAAAGATGGTGTGGTGGCGGAAAATCGCCGTTTGCGTAGTGAGTTGGCGAATCGCGATGAGGCAATTAGTCGACTCAGGGAGCTAACCGTCGGTCAGGAATAACGGGCGATCTTCTTAAGAGCAGTAGCGGTCGATTGCTTGCTGTGCCTTTCCTTTTTCTGCTTCTCTTTGTGCGTCGCTAAGTGTAACCGTCGCGCCGTTTTCGTCGACAGTTTGAATGATCGCGTCGCTGTTTAGTGCTTTCAGGTTAGCTTTTGCTCGCTCGCAGGTTTCCTGGTTAGCTTTTTGTGCGATTTGTTCTTCGGTTGGTGCGGTATCCGCGCCAATGGGTTCGCTAGACTCAACGTAGGTCTTTACCGGGATAGCATCGCTTCCGACAGGTGGGTGTGAGCCGTAGACCCAGTTTCCTTCATCGTTCTGCCATTTGTAATACGTTTGTGCCGCTGTCGATACGCTGAGCATCAAGCAGAGCGGAGCGCTTAGCGTGAACAGGCAATTGAGGGAGGTTTTAACGAAGTTGTTGTGTAAGCGCATAAACGTGTTCTTAATGCATATTCTTAGTGGATGGCGGCCCTGATTCTGAGCTTAAAAAGAACGCTTGATACTACAGTATGGTATAGCATTCTTATCAATACCTAATGACTTTCCCTTACGACTTTGTTCCTTAACCCTGAGTCTGCATCTGGCTACGTGGCTTTTGGATTTTTGCCTCATATTCTGTTTGACACCAGAGTGGTCAGATTAAATAATAGACAGCTTTTTCGGATTAATCCGTGAACGGGAATCAGGTTTTGCCCTTGCTTCATGTTTCTTTGAGTTAGGCTGCGTAGGCTACTCTTTAACCTATTGAAAAACAAGCGGTATTTCTATCACTTGGGCGCTAAACAGCTTGCTGTGCAGGCGGCATGAAAAGGTATAATCCGCGACCCACGCAGCTGCATAGGGTCGTGAGTGAATTCTAGAGCGATGATTTTTCATCGAGGTTGGCAATCATGCAACAGTCAGATCAAAATAATCCTTCATCCTCTCAGGCGGAAACTAACTTGAGTGAAGTAGCGGGAGCGGAGATGCTTTCCGGCGGCGACATTGTAGCCCGCGTGTTACAGGACGAAGGCGTTGATTTTATATTTGGTTACCCTGGTGGTGCCGTCTTACACATCTATGACGCGCTACATAAAAGCAAAACGACCCCTCATATATTAGTCCGTCACGAACAGGCCGCGACGCATGCAGCTGATGGATACGCGCGAGCAACTGGCAAAACGGGTGTGGTTCTTGTCACTTCTGGACCGGGTGCCACCAATGCTATTACAGGCATCGCGACCGCGTATATGGATTCGATTCCAATGGTAGTAATCTCAGGTCAGGTGCAAAGCCATTTGATCGGTGAAGATGCCTTTCAGGAAACTGATATGGTCGGCATTTCGCGACCAATCGTTAAGCATAGTTTTCTTGCCAAGCGTCCCGAAGATATTGCAGTGATGTTGAAGAAAGCGTTTTATATCGCTAATTCCGGCCGTCCTGGGCCAGTTGTGGTGGATATACCAAAAGACATTACTGCGCCCTGGACAAAGGTGCCATATGGTTATCCAGATGAGGTTTCGATTCGTTCTTACCAGCCTTCGTTAAAAGGGCATGTTGGGCAAATTCGTAAAGCGGTTGAATTGTTGATAAAGGCCCGGCGCCCGGTGATTTATGCCGGCGGTGGTGTGGTTCAAGGTGATGCCAGCGAGATACTAACCAAACTCGCAAAGCATCTGAACTTTCCGGTCACAAATACTTTGATGGGTTTAGGGGCCTATCCTGGTACCGATAGACAGTTTCTGGGTATGCTGGGTATGCACGGCACGTACGAAGCCAACAACGCTATGCATCATTCTGATGTGATTTTGGCGGTAGGTGCGCGCTTTGATGATCGGGTGACTAACACCTTAAGTAAGTTTTGTCCCGATGCGACTGTTATTCATATCGATGTTGATCCAACCAGCATTTCTAAAACGATTCACGCGCATGTGCCAATCGTTGGCCCGGCAAAGGGTGTTCTGGATGAAATGTTCGAACAAATCCAGCGCCTTGAAGCGAGTGAAGGTATTGGAAATAAAGTTGATACCGACGCCATAAACCAGTGGTGGGAAAGAATCGACCAGTGGCGCGCTGAACATGGTTTGTATCATGCAGACCGATTTGACGCTGACAGCAACTTAATTAAACCGCAGCAAGTTGTGCAGGTGTTGCATGAGCTTACGGGCGGTGATGCTTACGTAACTTCTGACGTGGGCCAACACCAAATGTTCGCTGCGCAGTATTTTCGTTTTGACAAGCCTCGCCAATGGATTAACTCCGGTGGCCTTGGCACGATGGGTTTTGGACTGCCAGCGGCTATGGGGGTTAAGCTTGCTCATCCCGACGCGGTTGTTGCCTGTATTACGGGCGAAGGCAGTATCCAGATGTGCATTCAGGAAATGTCTACATGTACGCAGTACGACATTCCATTCCTGATTCTTAACCTCAACAATGGCTATCTTGGCATGGTGAAACAGTGGCAGGATATGCAGTACGAAGGTCGTTATTCGCAGTCTGTATATCAGGATTCGTTGCCGGATTTTGTGAAGCTTGCTGAGGCCTATGGGCATGTCGGCATTAAAGTAGAAGATAAGGCTAAGCTGAAAGAAGAAGTACAGCGTGGGTTGGAGCTTAGCAAAACCCGTTTGGTCTTTATGGATATATATGTTGATCCGCATGAGCATGTGTATCCCATGCAAATAGCACCAGAAGGCGCTATGAATGATATGTGGTTGGGTAAAGGGGTTAGAACTTAAGATGAATACAGCGGCACATTCTGGCCAGCGCATCCTATCAATTCTGTTAGAGAATGAGCCTGGCGCACTTTCGCGTGTTGTTGGCCTGTTTTCGCAGCGTGGCTTTAATATTGAAAGCCTAAATGTCGCGCCAACGGATGATCATTCTTTGTCTAGGCTCACGTTAACGACTAATGGCGACGATAAAACCATAGAGCAGATTACCAAGCAGCTCAACAAGTTGGTAGATGTCGCGAAGCTAATCGATTTAACCGATGGTGCGCACATCGAAAGAGAGCTGATGTTAATAAAAATACGTGCGACTGGCGCTATGCGCGAAGAGGTAAAGCGAACGGCGGATATTTTTCGCGGACAGATTGTAGATGTGACCAGCTCACTGTATACCATCCAGATGATAGGTACGCAGGAAAAATTGGACGCGTTTATTGCGGCAGTGAAAGAAACGACTATCCTTGAAGTGGTGCGCAGTGGTGTTGCGGGAATCGCCAGGGGTGAAAAAGTATTGAGCCTCTAACGCATTTTTTCTGGTTTGAATTTGTAAGCAATAAAAAAACCGAGCGATGCTCGGTTTTTTTATTGCTGTCCGTCTCGTACTGGTTATCCAGTAGCTAATATGTCGATAGAAAATGTGCTTTCGATTTCTTCTGGGCGGTGAATGCCAAAACCCTGGAGGTAATCTACGCCCAGGTCAGTAACCGTCTGGCGGATATTGTCGTTTTCGACAAATTCCGCGACGGTTTCGATACCGATCGAGTGCGCGACATCAATTATTGACTTGGTGAATGCGCGATCTGTGGTCGTTACGTCGATTTCCCGAATAAACATTCCGTCGATTTTTATCACATCAACGGGGAGTTTTTTGAGGTAACCAAAGGAGGCCAGTCCGGCGCCAAAATCATCCAGTGCAAACTGGCAGCCGATTACTCGAAGCTGGCTCATAAGCTCTATTGCAGTTTCCATGTCGCCGATGACAGCGGTTTCTGTAATCTCAAAATTAATGGTAGAAGGTGGCAGGCCTGCTTCCTTCATGGTGTCGACAAGGAACGCGCCAAAAAGCTTGTCCCCGATACTCTGGCCGGACAGGTTGATCCAGAAAGAATCTGTTGTTTCGCTCTCGCTAGCGTGTTGGCCCTTAGCGATCTCCACGACTTGTTTTACTACCCAGCGATCGATGTCAGCGGAAAGGTTGTAGCGTTCTGCAATTGGCAGAAATGCTCCGGGGGAAATCATGTGTTGGCGGTCGGGGGTGCGCATGCGAAGAAGAACTTCATAGGTATTACCGGAGTTTTCCTGGTCACTGGCTCTATGAATCTCTTGCACAAAAAGTGCGAACTGATCGTTTTGTAGTGCTTCCTGGACGCGCTGTAGCCAGCGAGAGTTCTCACGTTTTTCTACCGCGACGTTGTTGTCACCGTAACTTAGTTTTACTCGATTTCGTCCCTCAGATTTTGCATCGAGGCAGGCGACATCTGCTAGCAGTTGTAAATGGTCTCGTGATTCAATGCGATCGTCGACTTGCACGGCGCCAATTGTCGCCCCTATGCGGTGCTGGCTTTCATCCCAGGAAAAACAGTACGCTTCAATTTGCTCGCGTATGCGATTTGCCGTTGCTAATGCCTGTTCTTCCTTTGCGTCGTTGATAATAACGGCGAACTCGTCACCGCCGATTCGTGCTGCGATATCGTTCTCGTTGATACAGCTCAAGATGATTTTTCCCACGATACGCAATAGCTCATCGCCAGCGGCATGCCCGGAGGTATCGTTAACGGTTTTAAAACGGTCGAGGTCGATAAAGAGATAAAATATATCGTCATCACCTTCCGAGTTGTCAACAATTTTGTCTAACGTTTCTTCTATGTATCGCCTGTTGTGGAGGTTTGTCAGGTCGTCGTAGTTAGCTTGATGCTCGAGCCGCCTTGTAATCGATTTCGTAGAGGTAATATCTTGAACGACACCAAACAAATAGTTTATTCCCTGATCGCCATATTCGACTTCGCCAATGGAGCGGAACCAACGTTTATGCGCCAGGTGACTGTCTTCCTGAGGGGTGATTTCGGTGTCCCAGGGTGCTTCGCATTCGACGGCATTTTTTAGCATGGGGATATGGGCGCCCAGCCACGCTAATGTTTCGTTTGATTGAGGTAATTTCGCTTTTTCGGTACCAGGCAGATCAAAGTTTTCATCTAGATGAAGTTCGCAAACTTCAAAGTCACCCTCCTCGTAACGAATATTAATTGATAGCAGACGGCTTTCGATATCTAGCCACCAACCAGATAATTTCCCAACGTGTTGCAACCGCATTTGTATTTTTGCCAGGAGCTCCTGATGCTTTAATGCCAGCGCCAGTTGTTCGTTGCTGCGTTCTGACTTTTGTCGCGCCTGTAGTAGTTCACGCTGGATCCTCTCATGCGACTTTTGATAGCTTCGAAAAAGCAAATACACCAGCGAGCATGACGCAAACAAACTTGGTACGAATATCGCGGCAACATAATCAGTCGAAATTAGCAGCGTTGGAGCACTGGTATTTAGCGCGCCGTAAATACTTAAAGAAATACTTGCCAGGAGAGCAACTGAGATAAAAAGCGCATGCCTATGGTTTAGCAAGTACAAGCAAATCACCATTATTGCCGGCGCGATAACGTAGGCTGACCAGTCTGCTCCCTCGTTTAAGTATATTGACGCGGCGTAGGACGCCAACAGAAAGTAAGCAAGCGTATTAGAGGTGGTGCCCATGTGTTTGCCGCGCTTTAGAAATCCTGCAAACATCGTAAATGCTATGCACCATGAGAGAGCAACTGAGCCGATTAGAAATTGCTTTGACGCAAGAACTGTTAGTGACACCGCGCCTGCTAAGACTGCGATGGTTATTATTGCCGTGCGAGAAGCATTGCCACGAAGTCCTTCTCCGCTTTGATCGGCAGTAAAGGCTTGATTGTTGGGCAAGTGATCGTTCATTGAGATAAGGCGTTTCCAGCCTGGTAGTTATTCACGCGACAAGTCCGTTTGGGGGTGAGCAGAAATATTACTTAAGTCGTTGTAACTATTAAAAATATCTGCGTGCTCGTTTAAGTGTAGATTGCTTGCTCCTTTTTTAATGACCAAGATCACAAATTTAGGGGCGGGGCAGAAGATTCTCGTGCAGGATGCACGCTAGAAGCGCTGGTTTCGTCTTGAGGCAGAAATAAGGGAAGCGCGTAGGAAGCTCACGCATCACTATTGGGAAGCGAGTGTTTTTGTAGGCGGGTAATCGGGAAACAAAAAAGCCCCCGCATTGCGGAGGCTTTCCTGATAAATCTAACGATCTGAGAGTTTACGCTTAGTGCGTAATAACACTCACATATTTTCGGTTCTTAGGGCCCTTCTGCTCGAACTTTACTTCGCCCGCGCTAGTGGCAAAGAGTGTGTGGTCCTTGCCAATACCCACGTTTACACCAGGATGTACTTTAGTGCCGCGTTGACGAACAAGAATATTGCCCGCTAAAACGTTTTCACCACCATATTTTTTAACACCAAGGCGTTTACTCTCGGAATCGCGGCCATTACGGGTACTACCGCCAGCTTTCTTGTGAGCCATACTGCTTTCCTCTTAAAAAAATCTCGACAACGGATTATAGCAATCCACTGTTATTCGGATAAAAATTGTTTTGCCTGGCCAATCCAGTCATCGCGCTCGATTCTGCCTTTAAAGTTGAGTTGCTCGTCGATGCGCGCAATATCTTCTGCAGTAAACGCCGCGATTTGTGCGAAAGATGTAATTCCCGCGTCATTTAGCTTGCCTACTAGTACGGGCCCAACGCCAGAAATACGGGTCAGGTCGTCAGCGCCTTCAGATTTAGCAGGCTCTGCTGCTTTAGCTTTTGGCGCGGCTTTTTTCTTCGCACCTGCTTCGCCAACCGAAGTGATCTTTATCTCGGTAAACCATTGGCGATGCCCCATCTGCTTGCGATGATGCTTGCGGCGTCGGAACTTAACGATTTTAACTTTTTCGCCACGGCCGTGGCGAACAACTTCGGCGCTGACAGCTTTGCCTGATACGTGAGGCGCGCCGATCTCGACATTGTCGCCTTCACCGATAAGAAGGATCTCATCGAAAGTGATGGTTTCGCCGGTGGCGGCTTCAAGCTTTTCAACTTTAAGAAGTTCGCCTTCAACAACGCGGTGTTGCTTGCCACCGCTCTTAATAACTGCGTACATATTGACTCCGTATTCGGCCTTTCGAGTATTTGCTTTTCTCGCTTTTCAGCAGGACGCTCTAGTGAGCTGGGCGCCTGATGTATTGTTCTTAACTCGATTGAGGCAACGGTTAAATAAAAGGTTAAACGCCTGGTAAATTCGTATGAACCTAGGCCAGTGCTTTAATTTGCGCGTTCAAGCGTGACTTGTGTCGCGCGGCCTTGTTTTTGTGGATGATGCCTTTGTCGGCCATTCGGTCGATTACCGGAACGGCTTCAGCGTAAGCTTGTTTGGCAGTTTCCGCGTCACCGCTGCCTATCGCCGCAACAACTTTTTTCACGTAGGTGCGAACCATAGAGCGCAAGCTGGCGTTGTGTGCACGGCGTTTTACGGCCTGACGAGCACGTTTTTTAGACTGGGGTGAGTTGGCCAAGATGAAAATCCTCTATCCACAAATTTGAGCAGGCGCGCGATTATTCAGATTTCGAGGGCACTTGTCAACCTGCGACTGGACTTGCAGAATACCTAAATCCTTATCGCTTGTTTGCCGGTGAGGCGGTAAGCTAGGCAATCATATTATTTATGTTTAACTCTTTGATTATTAACCAAATATTGAGCGCGGCTGCGCTGAGGTGTTTAAATGCAGGCGAGTGACGAATTTTCACCACTTTCGATAGCAGTGTTAACGGTTTCAGATACGCGAACGTCCGAAAACGACACATCCGGCGATATGCTGTGTGATGGGCTGGTTCAGGCTGGCCATAAGCTCGCAACCCGCAAGATAGTGGTTGACGACATATACCAGATAAGAGCGGTTTTATCCGACTGGATTGCCAGTGCAGATGTGCAAGCGGTGCTGATCACTGGCGGTACTGGCTTTAGCGGGCGAGATTCAACGCCAGAGGCGATTGAGCCGCTATTTGACAAGCGCATTGAGGGGTTTGGAGAGCTTTTCAGGCATTTCTCTCTTGCCGATATTGGCACCTCTACTATCCAGTCGAGAGCGCTAGGTGGTCTTGCCAATAACACGGTGATTTTCGCCATGCCTGGTTCAACCGGTGCATGCCGTCTTGCATGGGAAAAAATTCTTGTCGAGCAGCTCGACAGTCGCCATAGGCCTTGCAACTATGTTGGCGTCCTAAAGGTCTTGAAAGCGTAGTTCGGCTTTATGAAGCGAGTTATCAGACTCGGGCGGATTAACAGGTTCAACTGATGTTAAGTTACGAAGAAGCGTTAGAACAGGTAAGACAGCTCAAAGTTGATGATCTCCCGCAGGAGATGGTTAATTTGGAGGCCTTGCTCGGTCGTGTGGTTGCTAGTAGTCAGTATTCAGCAATAGATGTTCCTCCATTTGCAAATAGCGCGATGGATGGCTATGCGGTCTCATCAACGGGTTTCAAAAACAGCACGCCTTACAAAGTTTCGCAGCGAATAAAAGCCGGGGATGCGCCAGATGCGTTGGAGCCGGGCAGTGTGGCCAGGATATTCACGGGAGCGCCTATCCCGCAAAACGCCGATTCGGTGGTCATTCAGGAGAACGCCAGGGTCGAGGACGACGGCACGGTTACGTTTGGTGGGGAATTCAGGGCAGGGCAACATGTCAGGCCTGCTGGCGGCGATATCCAAAATGGCGCGTTATTGATAGAAAAAGGGGAAAGAATAAATGCCCGCGGTGTTGGCTTGTTGGCGAATGCGGGGATTGCAGCAGTGTCTTGTTTTCGACGCCCGCGTGTGACCTTACTTTCTACGGGTAACGAAATAAAAAAGCCAGGCGAAACGCTGGAGTCAGGACAAATCTACAACTCGAATTATTATATGCTGCATGCAGAGTTGTCGGCGCTGGGTGCGGATGTGATAGAGACAGATATTTGTACTGATAGTGCTGAAACAACTCGTGACGCTTTACGGCAGGCGGCTAAGGAGTCAGATGCGGTCATCACCATTGGGGGAATGTCTGTTGGCGAAGAAGATTATGTTAGAGAGCAAGCAGAAGCGTTAGGCGATTTAAACTTTTGGAAAGTGGCGATAAAGCCAGGTAAGCCGCTTGGCTTTGGGCGAATTGGTGGCGCGCTTTTTTTTGGTTTGCCTGGAAATCCGGTTTCAAGTTTTGTGACGTTCTTCTTGTTTGCAAAGCCGGCGCTAAAAAAACTAATGGGTATTAGTCATTGCGGAAACGATGCAGGTTCTGCGATAGCCGACTTTGAGTATCACAATAATAGTGCGAGGCGAGAGTTTGTTCGCGTACGATTAAAAGCGGGAAGTGAACCGGCGTGCCTGCCTAAAGCAGATATATTTCGTACTCAGTCGTCTGGAGTATTGTCGTCGCTAATGTATGCCGATGCGCTAGCGGTTGTTCATCCCCGTCAGGAAGTATCTGCCGGGGATGTACTTACCGTATTTCCACTTAACCAACAGCTTTAAACAAGGCTTTTGTTAGTCTTGCAAAAACTTCCAGCTAAATGTTGCTTTGGCGAGATAGTCTTCGTAATCAGAAAGGTCTTGCGTACTTGATCGCGAGCCCCCGCCAATTTCGTATCTTGTCGAAAATGCTTTGCTTAGTTTATGGGAAAGGCTTAGCTGTACCCTGTAGACTTCATCTTGTCGCTTAGGGCTTTCATCAAAATCGAGTTGTCGGTAAGAGAACCTGGAATTAAATCGGGTGCGAGGGCCAAGCTTAATGCCGACGCGAGCCGTGTAGGTGACGCGTGATTCGTCCGAATTTGCCGAGCTATCGTCAAAGTCGGCTTGCGAATACTTTACGGCAAGCCTGTGTGAGCACGTTCGACAGATAAAGCTCGCTTTGTTAGCGTATTGGGCTTCTAGGAATGTACGCTCAACCGTTGAGATGGTACCAAAGGTATTATTGTTTACTGTTATCTCATCGTCTGACTGGGTTGCGAAAGTGATGCCGCTATCCAGTAGCTGGTGCTTCCCTGATATGCGCAGAGATGTTTCCCCGCGATCCCGAAAGTAGTTAATATCAGCAGAAACCCCCTCACGTTCTTTCTGTCCTGCGATACCGCTATCTATAGTGTTAAAGCCCAGGCTCGCTTCAAAGCCGCCGGTTGCAGCGCCCGTTTTAAACTCGACTGCGTAGTTGTTTCTTTTTATTGTGCGATCTTCATCATCTGGTTCGGCGTTGGAGCTAGTCACTGAAAGCGAAACATTTCTTGAGGGTGCTATCGCGTGGCGCCACGATAATTGCCCATTGACCCGTTTGGTATCACTTTCGTTAGCTTTGTCGAAATCGATTCGAGTATATGAACCGCGCAGCGTTATCGTTTCAGTTTTAAATACCGTAGCGGAAAAAACTGGGCCGGTTTGGTAAAGGTTTCTTAGTTCAATATTCTCGGTGGTTTCTACCTGACGCGCGTCTTGAAGCTCCTGGCTTACGCTGTGCGATGCGACCCATTGAAAAAAGCTGCCCCAGGGAGCAACCGCTATATCGGTGCTGCCGTCCCTGCGTGGTCGGTCTGCCAGAGTGTTTTTTTCGTAGTAGTTTTCTTCTAGATGGTAGTTTGAATCGAACTTGATTCGTCTCGATTCGTGCGACGCAAAGGCGTCTAGTTCTACGTTGTAAGTTGTATCATCTTCACGATTGGGGCTGGGGTTTCGAGGCAGGTTATCATTGTATGCTATGCCGGCACCAATTGTTGCCTCGTAATCCAGTGCGGCAAGGTGAGAAGAAAACAGTAATCCACTAACTAACAGAAAAAACGTGGCGCGAGAGCTAGCCGTCGGGATATTGCTGCAGAATGTGTTCATCATCGCCTCGCGCGCTGCTGGGAACGTTATAAGGTTCGCCGTTAGGCGTTGTCACTTGCGCTCGATATCTTGACTATGTAGCAAGTTGTTTAAGAACCAGACTTGCATTGGTGCCGCCAAATCCAAAGCTATTTGACATGGCAGTCATGATGGGCTGTTCAAGTGTTTGAGTGACGACGGGCATGCCATCGGCTTCTGGATCTAAAGTGTCGACATTGGCAGAGCCTGCGACAAAACCGTCTCTCATCATTAAAAGAGTATAGATGGCTTCTTGTACGCCTGCTGCGCCAAGTGAATGACCCGAGAGTGATTTGGTTGAGCTGATTTTTGGACAGTTTTCGCCGAAGGCGTTGCGAATTGCTCTGAGTTCGACAATATCGCCAGCAGGCGTGCTAGTGCCATGTGCATTAATATAGTCGATGGGTTGGTCGAGCTGCGCCGATGCCAATTGCATGCAGCGTAGGGCGCCTTCACCTGATGGTGCGACCATATCTGCGCCATCTGCAGTGGCCGCATAGCCGACGATTTCGGCGTAGATTTTTGCACCGCGCGCTTTCGCGTGCTCCAGTTCTTCGACCACCAGCATACCGCCGCCGCCTGCAATAACAAATCCGTCGCGGTTTGCATCGTAGGCCCTGGAGGCTTTTTCCGGGGTTTCGTTGTACTTGGTACTCAGTGCCCCCATGGCGTCGAACAGCGAGCTAAGTGTCCAATGTTCTTCTTCGCCACCACCCGCAAAGACAATATCTTGCTTGCCTAACTGGATTTGCTCGCATGCGTTGCCGATACAGTGCGCGCTAGTAGAGCAGGCAGAAGAAATGGAATAGTTCACGCCCTTAATTTTAAATGCAGTGGCCAGGCATGCGGAAACGGTGCTTCCCATTGTCTGTGTGACGCGATAGGGGCCAACGCGTCTCAGGCCTCGCTCGCGCAATATATCAGCGGCCTCGACCTGGCTAGACGACGACGCGCCACCTGAGCCGGCGATAATACCCGTTCGTGGGTTGGATACCTGTTCTTCGTTCAGGCCGGCATCGTCAATTGCATTTTGTAATGCGATGTGTGCGTAGCCAGCGGCGGCACCCATAAAGCGAAGTGTTTTTCGGTCTATACGCTCGCTAAAATCAATGTCGACACTGCCCGCAATATGGCTTTTCATGCCGACTTCTTGGTACTCAGGTTTAGCCTTTATGCCAGAGCGGCTAAGCCGCAGTGATTCCGATACTTTGTCCAGTTCTTCGCCTAAGCAAGAAACAATTCCCATACCGGTGATGACTACTCTTTTCATACTTTATTAAAACCTGTGTTAACAGACCAATGCTGTTCGAATAAATGTTTCTGCCTCTTTAGAAGGCATGCGGTGTTGCGGTAATTATTTTTCTGCCTGAAACAGCCCGACTCGCAAGTCCTTTGCCTGGTAAATAGGTTCGCCATCGACAAACATTTCACCGTCGGCGATGCCCATAACTAGTTTGCGCTCGATCACGCGTTTTAAATGGATTTTGTAGGTGATTAGCTGGTGTTTTGGTTCAACCTGGCCGCTGAATTTAATTTCGCCAGCACCTAATGCACGCCCACGGCCCAAGTTTCCTCGCCAGCCCAAAAAGAAGCCGACTAGTTGCCACATCGCATCCAGGCCGAGGCAGCCCGGCATAACGGGGTCGCCAACGAAGTGGCAGCCGAAAAACCATAAATCGGGATTTACGTCTAGCTCGGCATGAATAAACCCTTTGCCGTAATCGCCTTCAGTATCGTTAATGGTGATAATGCGGTCAAACATTAGCATGTTGTCGGTGGGAAGCTGGGCATTTCCTGGCCCGAACAACTCACCCATTCCGCATGCGACGAGTTCTTCCTTTGTAAAGCTGGAAGGAAATGGCAGTTTTGATTTTGTATCAGGGTTGGACTGCGTCATAATTGGTCGATCCGTATCGATGCTTGGCGAAAAGCATGTTATATGTGAAGGTCTAACGCTGGTTAAGTGTTAGCCAGGCGTATCCGACGAGCGGAGAAGGTCGCTATTCTATAGCTTATCGACTGCAAGTCTAGCGGGGCATGCTTCTCATCGTTCTGTAAAAACCTCGTGCTAAGCTTCTAACGGCAGGAAAATCTGCTATGGTTTTCGTAATTGTTTGTTTTTTGTCGAGAACTTGCGGGTTTTTCTACAGATTGCGGTTTCTTTGCCGTCCGGCTTTTATTTAATTAAACATCTGTATTCTTACTGCGTGCACAGCCGTAAGGTTACAAATTGTATGGATATTACAGGTAATTGTGAATGATTAAGAAATGTTTGTTTCCCGTCGCAGGATACGGCACGCGGTTTTTACCGGCGACAAAATCCATGCCTAAAGAAATGCTTCCCGTGGTGAATAAGCCGCTGGTGCAGTATGGCGTGGAAGAAGCGCTGGATGCGGGACTATACGAAGTTGGCTTTGTGACTGGTCGAAACAAAAGAGCGATTAATGATCATTTTGATACTAACTACGAACTAGAGAAAGAAATCGAAGGTTCGGGTAAAGAGCGTCTGTTATCAGGCATACGAGACGTGATTGACCGTGGTACCTTTTCCGCCACTCGCCAACGTGAAATGTTAGGTTTGGGTAATGCAATACTTACCGGCGAAACACTTATTGGTGATGAGCCTTTTGGCGTCGTGCTAGCTGACGACCTTTGTATTGGTGAAGAGGACGGTGTGCTTGCGCAAATGGTTGACTTGTACAAGCAATTTCGCTGCACAATCGTTGCGATTCAAGAAGTGCCTAGCGATATGATAGAAAAGTTTGGTGTGATTGCAGGCGACCCAATTCGCGATGATCTGTACCGCGTAACAGACATGGTCGAAAAGCCAAAGCGTGATGAAGCGCCAAGTAACCTCGCTATTATTGGGCGCTATATTTTAACGCCGGACATATTTGAAATACTTCGTAATACGCCGCCAGGTATTAATGGCGAAGTGCAAATCACCGACGCGCTGCTAACGCAGGCCAAGCGTGGCTGTGTGATGGCCTATAAATTTAAGGGCAGACGATTTGATTGTGGCAGTATCGACGGGTTTGTTGATGCAACCAATTTCTGTTACGAAAACTTCTACAAAAAATAGTTTTTTTAAAGGCAGGATTTACTTGTGAGGCGACAGTGGTGTCGCCTCTTTTCGTTTTTTAGTGCTGCTTTTGCTGCTATTTGTTGTTGGTTTAAGGTGTTTTTAACGATTCGCCTGGTGGTACTGGCCAATCCAGAATGCCGTGCTGTCGTCTACAGTGGGTGTATCTTCTTTTTCTAACGCTTTATATAATGGGGCGCTGAGTTGCTTTCCTAGCTCTACGCCCCACTGATCGAAGGCGTTAATATTCCAAATCACACTGCTAACAAACACTCGGTGCTCGTATGCGGCAATAAGTGCGCCTAGTGTCTTTGGCGTTAGTGCCTGCATACCAATAATCGTACTGGGACGATTGCCAGGAACCGCACGATGCTGCGCAAGAAACTTTGCTTCTTCTTCTGGGATGTTTTTTTCGAGATTTTCCCTTGTCGCGTTTTCAACTGGTTTTCCTTCCAGCAAGGCCTGCGCCTGCGCCAGGCAGTTTGCAACCAGGTGCCGGTGTTGGTCTGGGTTGGTACTGGAGGTTTTAAGTGGGAGAATAAAGTCGACCGGAATAAATCGCGTGCCCTGATGCAGCATTTGATGGAATGAGTGCTGGCCCATAGTACCAGCTACGCCCCAAAATACAGGAGAGGTTTGGTATTCGATGGGCTTGCCTTCACGGTCCACTGATTTACCGTTGCTTTCCATCGTGAGTTGCTGGAGGTATTCGGGGAACAATTTTAGATCATTGCAGTACGGTAAAACCGCTTGCGACTGGCACTTCCAGAAATTACAGTGCCAGATATCTAACAGGCCCATAATGGTGGGTATATTGGTTTCAGCTGGCTCTGTTAAAAAGTGGTGATCCATTTCTGCCGCGCCTTCCAGCAGCGACGAAAAGGCATCGTAGCCAATAGCGCAGGCTATGGAAAATCCTATTGCAGACCAAAGCGAATAACGGCCGCCTATCCAGTCCCAGATCGGTAGGATATGCTCGGCAGAAATCCCAAAAGCGATTGCGCCGTCTACGTTGGCTGAAACCCCTATAAAGTGGCGCTCGAGTTTGGAGTCGTCGGAACAGGCCTCCCTGATCCACGCGCGGGCGCGCATGGCATTTTCGCGGGTTTCCAGTGTAGAGAAAGTTTTGCTGCAAATGACAAAAAGAGTGGTGTCTGGATTTAGGCCCTTCACCGCATGGTTAAAGTCGCAAGGGTCGATATTGGCCACGAAGTGCACGTTGAGATTATCGCTATGCCAAGGCTTTAGCGCATCGCAGACCATGCGAGGGCCCAGGTCCGAGCCGCCGATGCCAATATTAACTACGTCGGTTATCACCTGGCCGTTGTGACCCAGCCAATCACCGTTGCGCAGTCTGGAGCTTAGTGCCTTCACTTTTTCAAACGCCTGGTTTACTACGTCCTGATACTCGGGCGTTGCTGCCATTTTGTTTCGTAATGGAGCGTGCAGCGCGCTACGCTTTTCCGTGTGATTAATCGGATCGCCGCTCATAAGTAGCGTTTTTGCGCGGCTTATCTCGCATTCATCAGCCAAAGCTACTAGTGCTTGTAAGCCGTCGTGTGAAATGCGTTGTTTACTAAAGTCGACAATTAGCCCTGCGGCGCTAAAACTTAATTGTTTTTGTCGGTTTGGCTCCTGCGCGAAGAGCTTAGAAATTGATAGCGATTTCTCTTTAGTAAATTGCTGGTCCAGGTGGCGCCATGCTTGCGTTTGTAATGGATTTTTTCCTTGCCAAAGAGACTGAGTATTCACAGTGGATAACGACGCCAGGATGAGGGAAATTAATTTTGCAAAGTTTTTAGCCGACTTAACGCGTTTTGACGTTAATCGCTATATCATTTGTATCTGATGGGGATTACAGTGCACTGAATCTGAAGAAGTCTAGCACAAGCTGCGGTTAGATATGTGTCAAATACCCGGAGCTCGGTGAGCAAAGCTCAGCAGCGGATGCTATTGTATAAAGATGCTGGCCAAAATTTGAAGATGATGTTTTTTTGTTCAATTTAAGTGCGTCGAAGTAGGCGTTCGGCCTACAAAGTGTCTAACCCATCGAGTCGCAAGAGTGTTGCAGTATTTTCGCTGACTTAATATGGCAACTCATCAATTCGCGAGTTAGGAATGGTAATCAATATGTTTAGGTTATTTACAGTTTTTCTTACTTTATTTGCAATGTTTGGCTGCACTCAACAGCAAGTTGAAGTAGACCCTCCTCAGCTGGGTTCGCTTGCAGAGTACAGTATCGGTGTTGGTGACCAGATACGCGTTGGGGTCTGGAAAAATCCTGAGCTATCGGTAAGTGTTGGCGTTAGGCCTGATGGAAAAATCTCGGTGCCTTTGCTTGGTGATGTAGTTGCACTTGGTGTGACGGCCGAACAACTGGCTGAAAATATCGAAACCGCACTGGAAGACTATGTTCGAGGCCCTCAGGTAACCGTTGTCGTTACCAACCCTGTTAGTGCAGAGTTTCAACAGCGCGTAAGGATTACAGGCGCGGTAACTGCCCCTCAGTCGGTATCTTACCGCAGTGGCATGACAGTATTAGACGTTGCACTACAAGCGGGCGGGTTAACGCCATTTGCATCAGCCAACCGGGCACTGCTTTATCGCAAAACAAATGAAGGTGTAAAAGCGTATTCAATTCTGTTGCGCGATATTCTTGAAGAAGGTAAGTTAGAAACGAATTACGAGCTGGCTCCTTCTGACATTATTACTGTCCCCTCCAGAGCATTTTAAAACATGGATTTTGCAACAATAGTTGAGTATGTACGCGCAGCTTTTCGCGAACTTGTCGAGCGAAAATTTACTGTCGCGCTAACGTTTTTTGCCATCAGTTTTATGGTGATGCTTGTGGGCTTGATGCTGCCCGTTAGTTACCAGACGTCTACCACCATTTTTGCAGACAACCAAAACATCCTAAAACCTCTACTTGATGATCAGGTGGAAGTGAGTAAATTGCAGGACAGGACAAATCTTGTTCGCGACGTTTTGCAGTCTCCACGTATTCTTGATGAAGTGGTAACCCAGGTATATGGCGAGTCGCTAGACCCTATGGAGCGGCAGAGTCGAATTAATCGTATTCGCAATCACATCGAAGTTAATGGCCTGGGTGCGTCGCATGTTCGTATTGGCTACAGTGATTCCTCAGCAGAAAGCGCGTTTACCGTGCTTAGCCAGCTAACGGATACGTTTATTGCAGATCGTTCCAACACTAAACGGAATGAAAGCCGCGAAGCCTTTGAGTTTATCGACAATCAAGTGGTGGCGTATAAGTCGCAGTTAGTCGATGCTGAAGCAAAGCTCAAACAGTTTAATGCCGAAAGCTTTGATGGGCGTGACCGCGATGTGGATGCGAGCATTTCGCGCATTAGGATGGATCTTGAGGAGTTAGGCCTAAGCATTGAAGAGTCGCAAGCTATAGTCGTGTCTCTGCGATCGCAACTTGCCAGTGAGAGTTCGGTTGGTTCACAAAAGTTTCGCTCTGATATCTACCGCGAGCGCTTAGGCGAGTTATTAACACGTAAAGATACTTTACTACGTAGCGTGACTGAAGCTCACCCTGATGTTGTTAATCTCAATGCACAAATCTCAGATATGGAAGTTGCCATTCTTGAGGCAGAAAACTCTGAATCGAGTGAAGCTGCTGGTGATAGCCAGCAGTTAAGTGTGAACCCGATTTATATCGATTTGCGAACAAAGTTGTCGCAGGCGGAAGTTCAGTTGCAAGGCCTAAGGCGTCGGTACGCATCCAAGGAAAAGCTGCTTGATCAGGAATATGAGCGTCGGGTACGTATCGCTGCGAGAGAAGCGCAGTTAGCGGAACTAAATCGTGACTACGATGTTACTAAAGGTATATACGAAGATATGCTTGCTCGGAAAGAGAAAGCACGTTTGTCGATGACACTGAGTCTTGAAGGGCAGGGCGTTGTCTACCGTATCCAGGAGCCAGTGGTTTATCCGTTGGCGCCGCAAGGGTTAGTCTTTAGTCACTTTGTTGTGCTTGGGCCGATACTGGCACTGATGTTTATTTTCGGCGTGGCGGTTTTGTATTTTTTCCTGGATTCGCGTTATCGCTTTGAACGTTCGCTGGAGTCGTTTGTTGCACCAATTGCTATTTTGGCGGTAGTGCCTCATGTTCGCACGCCGATTAGCAAACGGATTATGCGACGGGACATCATTGTGCTGCTGTTGATGATACTTTTGTTAGCAGCAGCATACGCGGCGACAGCGTATCTTGGGATATCTGGGCAGCTAAGTTTTTCTTAGCGCGGTAAACGAATGAGCGTAAATAGGCGCGGTTGGTTGAAATTTCTGGAGAAAATGGCGTATGCACGCTGCGGATAAACAGACGATAAGCCCAGTTGCTTCCCCAATCAAGGCGATGGGAGAGGTAGGAAAACTCTCTAACGCTGAGTTGGACGAGCTAAAGATTGTTTACGCGGGTATGGAAAACCGAGAGGTGCTCAATGCCTTTCGGGATTTGCGAACCAAGCTGGTGCGAATGTCTGGCGGAAAAAACTTTGTCTGCCTCGTAACTTCGGCTGTGCCAAATGGTGGCGCCTCATATGTTTCGATGAACCTGTCCGCAGCGATAGCACTAGACGCAGCGAAAACGTCGGTCTGGATGGACTGTAATCTTTATGAGCCATCGGTGGATAAATACCTGGGTTTGGATGTAGAGCTGGGTATAACAGATTTCCTTAGCGGTCCAAATGTTCGCGTCGAAGATATTGTTTATGCGTCGGGTGTGCCGCGGATGCGAGTTGTTCCCGTCGGAACGCATAGCGAAAGCGGAGCGGAATACTTTTCTTCACAAAAGATGAAAGAGTTTATTGTATCGCTCAAAGCACGCTATTCAGATCGGTACATTATTATTGATGCGCCACCAATTACATCTTCTGCTGAATCGCTAATATTAAGCAGTTTGTGCGATATGGCGATACTTGTTGTTCCCTATGGTAAGGTGAACCAGGCAACGCTTGAATCAAGCATTAACGCGATAAGCCCTGATAAGCTTGCCGGCGTTGTATTTAATAATTAATTCTTTCTATTTTTCCGCAATGAGTGCGCCGTTGATCGCAGACGATTCTTGCGATTGATAGTGCTTTCCAAATGCAAAGTTCAAACTTCAATTCGTCGACACAAGTTGGTGCAGGGCTTTTGCTTGCGGTTCTTGGTGTTTGGCTGTTGGCGTTTTCCCTGCCAACGCTTACGATATTGCTGCCGGAGTGGTGGGGTGCTGGCTCATACAACTACGGATTATTTAACACCGCGATTGCCGCTTATCTAGTTTACCAACGTAAACACGAACTCAAGCCATCAACAAGGTTAAAAGTGATATGGTTTTGGCCAGTTGCAGTAGCTCTGTTTATGGCCTGGCAGTTTACTGCCATCGCAAATATACGCACGTTAGAGCTCGCGGTGAGTTTTGCGCTGTTGTATCTGCTTCTGTTGCGCGCTTATGGCGTTGTTGCGCTTAATATTTTGTTGTTCCCTTTTTCTTTAATCGTTATTGCGCTTCCCATATGGCGATGGTTGCAAGAGTTGCTTCAGGCGATAACGACGGAGGTCTCCGATCTATTACTTTCATTGTCAGCGTTGCCGTATTTACGTACAGGCTATCGTTTTGAGTTGCCTGGAGGAATATTTGATGTAGAACCAGGTTGCTCTGGCTTTAATTTTTTTATGATCGGCTTGACGCTAAGTATTGTTTTTGCATCGCTCAACCGGCTTAGCTTGCTAAAAAGCATTTTAGTTATTGGTTTTTCAATTGCGATTGCGCTAATCGGCAATTGGCTGCGCGTGATTATAATTATTATTGTCGGAAATGAAACGCAGATGCAGCACCCGTTGGTAGCCGACCACGTTACCTTTGGTTGGATACTTTATCTCGTTTTATTTATTCCACTTTTTTATGTGTTAACGCGATTTGCATCGGAAGAAGATGACGGCGAAGCGTCGTCTGAGCAGCCTTCTTTTAAACTGGCATCACGTATCGAAGCACTGTTTTTTGATTCGACTAATACCTCGCGAATGCCACTGCTAATTATATTCGCGTGTTTGGTGAGCTTGTTTCCGGCTGTGAACCACGGAATAAAACACTTTGCGGTGCAGAAGGAAAAAACCTATTCAGTTAGCTTCGAATCAAAAAGCTATTCTTTTAACCCCGCTTCGAAGGGAGATATGAGTCCCAACTTTCCTGCTGCTGAGTCTCGTTATTTCATGTTGAAGCGAAACTCCGTCCAGAGCGTAGAGTTGTTTATAGCGAGTTACGGTTTGCAGCGCGAAGGCGCTGAAATTACCGATAAGGAAAATCGTTTTTATCCTGAGTCCTGGCAGCGGCGCTCAAAAGAGATAATATCTCTAGACGCAAACCGCACCTACAGTTTTGAGTCGTTGCAAAGCGCAGGCGGGAAGACATTCTTTTTACTATCGTCCTATAAAATTGGTAGCCACCATTATGCCGATTTAAGAACCGCGAAATTAAAATCTGCGTTGGCGACACTGGGAGGTAATCCAAACACGCAGGTGATCTCTTTGGGGATGCGAGCGGTGAAAGGCCAAACGCATCAGGAGGCGTCGGCGATACTGCTGGATCTGGCTGATCAGATGCTGGTTAACGAGGAGGAGTATTAATCGGCCAGTGTAGGAGAATGGGTTTCTAACGAAATTTTTCTGGCGCCACAAGAAACCTGCCCGTAGGCCAAAACTTTCCAGTAAGTAAGGGGAGGTTTTTAAGGCGATGGTTTACCAGGAATAAATGGCTGCCATCGCGCTGGGTTGCTCCCCAGCGTCGCTTGTGTTCAGAATGGTCACCGAGAAAATCGTACTCGACGATACCCTCGTCAATACATGCCTCATAAATTTTTCCGCGCAAAAAATTTCCTGCGCCATTGGCGAGTGAATTGTCAAAACCCTCGTGAAGCTGGTGATATATGTCGTCGTACACGTAGCCGAGCTGAGCAGCGACAGGTGTGCCGTCTACTTCGAGGAAGTACAGGCGAAGCCAACCGCTTTTTGCCGCCATTTGCGCGAAGAGCCCAACAAAAGGGCCTAGCAAACGATGCTTGCTAAAAGAGCCCGGTTTTCCAGCGGCTTGCCAGCGTTTTTTATGAAGTGCGAAAAGTGTTTCGAGCTTTTGCGCAAGTTCCGGCCCTGTCAGCGAATGGTAAGAGTGTACTGACCAGTTGAGTTTTTTAAACCGTGCGTTAATACGCTTTTGCGATTTTACCCACGATTTCGACATGGTTTTGTGAAGCGCTTCTCTATTTTCTGGCATGCGAAAAGCACTAAAATCTTTGTCGCGCAAAGAAACCGATGTCTTTCTTAATGTAGATAAAGTTTTTACCATTGCCGAGGATGCAGGATTCCAAATTGCAATGTTCGGCATGTAAACTGCGTCCCACTGTGATTTGTGCGCGAGCAGCGCTTGGGCTATGCTCAAATAGACATTGCTTTGAATGTCTTTGTCGGCTATCCAGCATGGGTATTCTGCGCCAGATTGGCTGTCACCTAGCGGTTGCAAGAAGCGATATGAGATGAGCTTGGCCAGTTTTCGCGTGCAGCGATAATATGGGGCAATGCCAACCACGTGGCCATCGCCGTTTTCCACCACGATAACAAACGGAGTGACCTGGTTTTCACGGCACGCAAGCCACGCTTGTGTCCACTCCCAGGTCAAATAGAGCGTGTTTGTGTCGGAGCGGCGAAGCAGTTGGTTCCAAATACTTGCAAGCTTTTCGAGATCGTCGGTGCTGGTGTAAAGAGTTGTTTTCAAACGCTAAGTGTTGCGAGTCAGAATATGGTTTGGGTTTAGGCGTGTCGCCGTTTTAGCGACCCTTTTCGCCAGAATAGCATATCACTCGTTGCGAGGTGATAGCGAAGTACCAATCGCCTGAGTCCGGTCTTATGAAACTGCCGGCCGATAACATTGGTAAAAACGTTTAATTGTCGAGAATTTATGGTTAGTCAAAGATCACGCAGAATGGGACGAACGTTAACGGTGCTGGACTGTTTGCTGTTGATTCTAGCCTATGTCGTTGCGTTTAACATCAACCGAGAAATTGGTGGAAACGGTGAGTTTGCTACCTTGTCGCAGCATCTTGGTTTCTTGCCGATGGTGATCGTAATCTTTATTGCCGGTATGAAATATGCGGGTGGTTACCAACGATTTAAAATTTCTAGCATCTCGCTAACCTGGAGTGTTTTTAGTTCGGTCGTGCTTGCAATGGGCGTTACGCTCACCGCAACATTTATGGCGGAAGTGGATTTTTATAGCCGAAGTTTTGCTTACATATTTATTGGCATTACAACCTTGATTGTCGTTGTTGTACGGCTGTTTCTAAGTTGGTTTTCATTCAATCTTATTGGTAGTGAGAGTTCGTTCTATCATCGGGTGTTGATTGTAGGGTCGGGCGCCCGCGCGAAAGAAGCCGAGCGTTTATTAAGGAGCTTTTCAGAATGGGATATTGATGTCGTCGGGCTGGTTGATGATCGTCCACCTTCGGATAGTGAGCATCGTTATCTGGGGTCTGTTAACGATATCGAAAATATTCTTAAGAACAATGTGGTTGATGAAGTAATCATCGCCCTGCCACGAACAATGCTGGGCGAGCTCGGACCAGTTTTCCAGGCTTGCGATATCGAAGGCGTTCGCTTAAAGCTGATGTCGGACTTGTTTGATTTTAATGCCGAGCGCATCGAGCTAGACGTGTTGGGTAAAAAACCTATTTTAATATTCGAGCCAGTGGCGCACGATGAGTTAGCTATTCTTGCCAAGCAAGTTTTTGACTTTATGGTCACGCTGATCTCTATGCCAATTGTGTTGCCGATTATGGGTTTGGTGGCACTAGCGATTAAGCTGGACTCAGAAGGCCCAGTGTTTTTTATTCAGGAACGCGTCGGTTTGCGTAAGCGCACCTTCCCGATGATAAAGTTTCGCTCTATGTACACGGATGCAGAAGAGCGCTTAAAAGAAATAGAGCATTTAAACGAGGCGGATGGCCCAATATTTAAAATAAAAGATGATCCGCGTGTGACGCGAGTGGGCAAATGGATCAGAAAGTTAAGCCTTGATGAGTTGCCTCAATTATTTAATGTGTTGATGGGCCATATGAGCCTTGTAGGGCCGCGTCCAATGTCTATGCGAGATGTTTCCCTGTTTGACCAGTCTATTCAGCGCAGACGATTTACTGTTCGCCCAGGCCTAACGTGCCTGTGGCAAGTGTCAGGACGAAGTGATTTGCCATTTGAGCAATGGCTGGAGTTGGATTTGCATTATATTCACCACTGGTCGTTCGCTTTAGACATAAAGATCCTTCTGAAAACCGTTCCAACCGTGCTGTTTGCGAAAGGCGCCTCGTAGAAAGGCTAATCGTTGCCTTCACAGTTTTTGCACAATTAAAAAAACAGAGCTAATTCGAAACCTTTTGCGCGGCCGAAAGGGTTTACCAAAAGGCTTCAAACCGGCCGCGCTGAATGACTTTCTCTGTTTATATGCTATCGCACACATCGATTCTGGACGGGCTATAAAAAGTGTTCGCACCATAAGGAAAGTGTGAGTAGAGAAAATATCTGCCTGGAGCGATCTAGCTTGCCTGAGGCATGCTGTTGCCAAATCGACTGAACGGTCTTTTCGTCGAGTATATTAAAAAGCTTATTATTGCTTTGGCATAGGGCGGCTTCTACGTAGTCGCGCCATTGATTTCTGCTCCAGTCGCCAAAAGGTACTTGAAAGCCCTTTTTCTTTCGATTAACAATTTGCGCTGGCAGATAGCGTTTTGCCAGTGCTTTGTGGACAAGCTTTCCGCTTTTGATATTACTTTTGTAGGCAAGTGGCAGGGTTTCTACAAATTCGACGAGGTTTTTATCCAGCATCGGTACGCGTGCTTCCAATGCATAGTGCATAGAAATTTTATCGGCGTAGAGCAGTAAGTCATCGGCAAGGTTCATGCGAGTATCAACTCGCATCATTTGCTCAGGTAAGCTTGCATCGTGATTGCATTTGTCCAGCCAATCCATCCAGTACTGGATTTTATCGAGCGTTAACTGCTCGTTGGCGTTGGCAAGTTTGTTTGCGTCCTGCCTGGAGAACAGCCGGTATTGGCTTAGAAACCGCTCGCAGGTGTTGCTGTAGCCAAGACTGGCTAAACCGCGTCTTATGCTGTCGTTCTTAAAAAGATTTTCCGCGCCACGTAGAGGTCCGAAAATGGCGGATTTAAGAAACGGCATTTTTTGCAGAAGCAGTTCCATTTTGTAGCGATTGTAACCGCCCCATGGTTCGTCGCTGCCCTGCCCGGTGAGTACCACTGTTGAATTTCGTTTGGCACATTCAGTGAGGTACCACATGGGCATAATAGATGTAGTGCCAAGTGGTTCTTCGACACTTCGGATAATATCGCTCAGGCAGTCGACAAGCTTTAATGGGTCTACGGTTACGCTTTCATGTTTTAAGCCCAGGACCTGGGCTGTTTCGGCGGCGTCGGCAATTTCACATTCGTCGTGTATTCCTCCAAAGCCGACAGTGAAAGCCGTGAGGTCGTTGCTGGCTTCGGTTGCATAGGTGGCGACCAGTGCAGAATCAATTCCACCTGATAATAAAATGCCTACCGGCACGTCAGATAATAACTGGTCTGTAACGGCTTGTTTAAAGACATCGTGATAGGCAGACACAGCGTCGTCAAATGAGCCGACAAATCGCAGCGTTGTCGGCTGAATATAGCAATGGCTGGATAGCGCCTTTGTTTTAGTGTTATAGCATAGGTAATGGCCGGGCGGTATTCGCTCGATGCCTGACAGCAAGGTTTTTGTTGAGGGGGTATAACGGAGATTTAAAAATAGTTCTAAACCCTCTTGATCGATGCTGGCCGAACCACTTTTGCCTTTATTGCCTAGCGCAAGCAAAGGTTTTATTTCTGAAGAAAAGCTTAGCTCTTCGTTCTCGAAGCGATAATAAACAGGCTTGGTTCCAAAGTGATCGCGAACGATGTAAAGCATTCCTGTTTCGGCGTTATAGGCGGCAAAACCAAAAATACCGTTGAGCTGTTCCAGTGTTTTTTCAATGCCTACGTCTGCAAGCATTTCCACCAGTGTTTCAGTGTCAGAGCTACCGCGAAACTGCCGGTTAAGCTGATGACGCATATGATGGTGATTATAAATCTCGCCATTAAAAGTAACTGTCCAGCGATTGTCGGCGCTGGGCATTGGTTGGTGTCCGGCTTGCGTTAAGTCCTGAATGGCTAGTCGCGTGTGTGCAAAAGTTAGTTGGCGTTGGTCCGCCAGAGGTATGCGTACCTCTCCCGATGAATCGGGGCCACGATGATGTATTAGCGCCTTGAGCGAATGCAATTCGCCTTCGCTAAGGTTTTTTGTCGTACCAAAAATACCGCACATAGTTAGTTTCCGTTATCCGCCTGTAACGAATGAAGACTGTGGAACAGAGGGTATATTCCCCAACGTAAAAAGTCTTTTCCCCAAAGCCTGCCAAAAAAATCTTGTCTCGCGTACCAGTGCCCGTTTTTATAAAACGTTTCATAAGTGGTTTTATAAAGTGAAGAGGCTTCTTCGGCCCTGCCTAGCAAGGCTAGTAATCCGATATATTCGGCCTGGTCATAGATGTCCCAAACGAAAGGGTCTTTTATATCCCTGACTGAAAAGCGTTTTAGCAGTTTTTTTTCCGGGCATAAAAATTCGCTTTCAAGATAGCGGCAGCCCGACTCAATTACCGATTGGCATAGATCTTTAATTTCGGCTTGTTGTTCGCCAGCCTTAATTAAATTTTTCAGTACAAAACAAGAGTGGAAGCCATCGATAAAATTGCCAGCTTCTTCATCGGCGTAGTAGTACCAGCTGCCGTTATCCTCTTGTTGGGAAACAACCCAGTTTGCCAGGCGCTTCGCTTTTTCCCTGGCAATCGCACGATTCTCATCTTTACCATATTTTCCGTGCAGACTGTAAGCGTGTGCGGCGTAAGCATTCGCATTGACGACAATGCGAGGCTCTTCGACAGGTGCGTAAGAAAGTGCAAGTTGATCGTCCTGATCATGCATAACGTGCAAGGCTTCTAACAGTGACCATGTGTCGTGAAACGCCGCCATGGCTTTAGCTGCAGTAATTTCATGTTGGCTGAGCTGCAATAGCGCTTCCATGGCATATGGTGTGTGTGTGATAAAAGGTAGTGTTTCATCATACAGTCCATTTTTAGACATCCAGGGAAAACCAAGACCCCAAGCGCAGCCATATTCGGCTTTGTTTGGTACGGAGGTATCGAGAAGCTGGTCCAATGCTAATGCAGGATCTTCAGCGTGGTCGGAAAGTATCCATTGTGCGACTGTTATAGGGTAGGCGCGTTCTTTGCTCCGCAAGAGTTTGCGTGATAGCGTAGGGAAGAGCCAGTCGGCCACGGCAATCAGCACGCAGGCGAGCTTGCCGATCAGGTTACCTCTATAAAATGCGTCACGAGCGCGCACGCCGGCACCGGTCATCCATAAATCGTATGGATCATATGAAACAGGCGCCGTTTTAGAGCGCTGGCTTGGCGTAGTTGGCATATTGTGCTTTTTTCCGATATGTCGCACTGGTTTGCTTAAGCGTAGGAATTGATCTTCGCTACAATATCCTAATGCTGTTTAAAACTGAAAGACGATACGTATTTTTCGCTTTTCAAGTTGCACTGTAAGAGTAGTTGATGCCGCGCTGCTCGAATAATCCTTAATGAAGAGAATTTCACTGTGAAGTTTCACTTAATTACAACTTTGGATTACGAGCTATTTGGCGATGGCTCGGGGTGCTTAAATCATTGTTTACTGCGGCCTACTGAATCGTTTCTGGAGGCTTGTGAGCAAGTAGGTGCGCCTGCTGTGTTGTTTGTTGAAACGCTCGAGTTTAGAGCAATGTTTGAACATCGAACACGAGATGATGTGCCCACCTCAGAGTACTATCAAAGTGTAGCGCAGCAGCTTGAAAAATGCGCTAAGAACGGCCATGAACTCCAGTTACATTTACATCCGCAATGGTCGGCAGCAAACTGGGGGCAAGGTGGCTGGGATCTCGACTTTTCCCGCTGGCGAGTGGGCGATTTAAGTGCAGACGATACAGCACAGTGCATCGATAATGGTGTGGAATGGCTCAATAATGTTGTTGCAGAATCCAGCGACAGTACTAAGCATTGTAATGTGTTCAGGGCAGGTGGCTGGACTCTGCAGCCAAGCCAACCGGTAACAGAGGCGCTTGAGTCTCGTGCCGTGTTTATCGATTCAACTGTCGCTCCGGGCCAAAAAAATCACGCCGCAGGTGATTGGTATGATTTTTCGCGATCACCCGATAAACCGTTCTGGTTTTTTGAAGATGAGGTTCTCAGCGAGTCAGCACAGGGCAGGATGTTAGAAGTTCCAATTCTAACGGCAGAGGTAGGGTTTCGTGCACATGCAAAAGCGCTGCGTGAAAACAAGTCGCAGCCTGCGTTTCCCGATGGCTGTTTTGGAACCTATGCAGGGCCAAATTCGCGAGCACAAAGCTTAAGGGCAAAGCTAGGTAAAGTACTTAATATGGGGCGCGTTATGTTGGATTTCAGCACCATGCCAGCGTGGATGTTGATAGAAATAACAGAGCGCTATATGCAGCGATTTGCAAATAGCGTCGATCCCGTGCCCCTGGTGGCAATTGGGCACAACAAGAATTTTACCAGCTGGTCACGCGACAATTTTGCACAATACCTTCACTGGGTAGGTGGGCAAGGTGATATTGTGTTTTCGAGCTATAACCAATGGCTTTCTGAATTGGCGCAATGCAATTCTGATCCGCGCTTACAGCGTATTACAGGTAAATAAGGGCTTTTTTATGACAGATGCTGCGCGATCGCTGCAAGAACTTAATTGGGCTAACGAGGGTTACTTTGATGTGGTCGACATTATGGATGTTGATGTAGCAAAGCTTACCTTAGATGAAATGTTAGATTTGGCTCACACTGCCATTGCTGAGCGCAAACAATTGCACGTGGGCGTTGTTAATGCAGCGAAGGTGGTCAATATGCACCGCAACCCTGAACTCGCGTCCGATGTAAACAGTTCCGATGTGATTTTGGCTGACGGTGCTGCCGTTATATTGGCTAGTAAAGTTTTAGGGCGGAAACTGCCCGAGCGTGTGACCGGAATAGACTTAATGTACGGGCTTTTGCGACGTGGACAAAAGCAAAATTATCGCGTGTTCTGCCTTGGTGCTACTGAAGATGTAGTGCAGAAAGTTGTTGCTGAGATTGAAAAAAACTATCCCGGCACCCAGGTGGCGGGCTATCGCAATGGCTATTTTGGTGCTGACGAAGAGGCCGAAGTTGCGAGGCAGATAAAAGAGTCAAACGCTGATATTTTATTTGTCGCGATTACTTCGCCTAAAAAAGAGCAGTTTATGGCGAAGTGGAGCGAATACGCCGGGGTGCCGTTGGTTCACGGTGTTGGTGGTTCGTTCGACGTCATGGCAGGCAAAGTACAGCGTGCGCCAGAACGGTGGCAAAAGCTGGGTCTGGAGTGGCTTTATCGCGTGAAACAGGAGCCAGGCAGGCTGTGGAAGCGTTACCTTGTGACCAACACCTTATTTTGCATCATGCTACTTAGAACTTTTGTCAGGAACCGGTTTGCGGGTGGCTGATGATCGTACCGTTTGCGAAAGCTTTCGTTTGTTATTTGGTTTAATAACAACGTGAATCTACGAAAGCGGCTAAAGCATGTTGCTATACAGCTCTTTTTTTGGAGCCAGCTCTGGCGACTGGTTTTTTTTTGGCGACGAAAAACGGTGGCCATTCTTATGTTTCATGGGGTGGCCGACGATATACCTCAAAGCACCGAGAATAGCTGGCAGCCCTCGTGGCCGCGACCGACCAAGTGTGAATTCAGCTCGTTGTTGCGTTGGCTAAATCAAAGCACAACCGTGATTTCGATGGGCAGTGCCGTTGCACAGCTCCGAGGCGACAAAACCGTAGCGAGCAATGCTTTGGTTTTGAGCTTTGACGACGGCTACCTCAATAACGCCACATGTGTTGCGCCCCTGTTAGTCGAGCATAACACCCCGGCGATTTTTTATTTAACGACAAAGGGTTTGTTAAGCGGAGAGCATCGCTACTGGATTGATCGCCTGGATTTTGTGTTGCAAAAGCTGCAAAAGCCGAGCCAGGCGATTGTGCTGAAAGGCCAGTCATTCACAGTGCAGCTTCATGAACGAAGGGCGTTCGAACAATCATACAAAGCGTTTCGCATGTGGGTTAAAGCGCTTTACGACGACGATGTGCAGATGTTGAACGATCTTGATCATCTGATCGAGCGTCTGGAAACTGAGGCTGGAGCAAGTATTTGCGATCTTAAAGAGGATTGTTTTAGCAGGGTTATGAGCGCCAGTGAGGCCAATGGTCTGCCCGATCTGGTATCGATTGGCAGTCATACTGTGAATCATTTTAGAGCAACTCACATACCCCAGGAACAGTTCGCCGAAGAGCTAGAGCAGTCTTATCGTGATCTTTTGCAAAATATTGTTAATCATCAGCCGCGCCATTTTTGTTTTCCAAATGGCAACTACAATGACGCCGTTGTTGAGAGTGTAAGAGGCTCATCTTTCGAGAGTGCGGTGACGGTTGAGCGAGGGACAAACAAAATTGGCTGTGATGTGTACAGATTACGGCGAATATCGATTGGTCGCCCAGCGAGCCGCGCAGAACTTATCTACAATTTATCGATGGCGTACTTAAAAAATACGCGTTGATTAATATCTGAGCTACGCGAGCATTGCTAACGCCCGCGCTAGAACTTCAAACCTTGATAGAGGATAAATCCAGGGTGCCTTCATCACCTTCCATCTGTTTTATTGCGCACAACGCCTATGGTGTGCTGGCCGAAGTTGATACGGCGCACGCCGGAGGCATCGAGGTGCAGGTTCCATTGATGGCGAAGTGGTTTGCCCGGCAAGGCTATGAAGTCAGCATGATTACCTGGGACTTTGGTTTTCCAGACGGTCAGGAAATAAAAGGCGTTAAGTTAAGAAAGCTCTGTCGTAAGGAAGATGGTGTGCCGATCGTGCGATTCGTATGGCCTCGTTGGACGAGCTTTAATAGCGCTTTGGAAAGGGCAAACGCCGACGTTTATTACTACAACTGCGGTGATCTGGGTCTTGGCCAGCTCGCGCTATGGGCGGGAAAGCGCGGGAAAAAAGTTGTCTATAGCGTTGCCAATGACGTTGACTGCCAGGCGCATCTGCCAGCATTAAAGCCTATGCGCGAAAGGCTATTGTATCGCTACGGTATCAAGCGTGCCGATGCCATCGTCACGCAGACTGTGCGACAGCAAACGTTGCTCAAAAGTGATTTTGGCCTGGATGCAAAAGTAATCTCAATGCCCAGCAAGGGCTTTCCATTAAACCAGCCCATCGAAAGTAAGGTCGATAGCCTGGATAAATTTCGCGTGCTGTGGGTCGGGCGTATTATTGAAGAAAAGCGTTTGGAATGGCTGTTTGAAGTCGCCAGGCGGTTGCCGGACGTAGAGTTTGATGTAGTAGGTGCGCCTAACGCCGAATCAGAGTATGCGGAGCGTTGCTACGAAGAAGAAAAGCAACTTCCTAACGTCACTATGCGTGGTCGTTTACCTCACAAGGAAATGCATCATGCTTATGAACGCGCACATGTTTTATGTTCGACCTCTGTTTTTGAAGGCTTTCCAAACGTGTTTTTAGAAGCCTGGAGTATGGGCTTGCCGCTGGTAACAACGTTTGACCCCGACGGCGTGGTCGATCGTCACGGGCATGGATGCTCGGTAGAAGATATCGACGGTCTGGTGTCATGTATATCGTCTATGCGAGACAAAGATGTATGGCTGGGCAAAGCAAAACAGGCGCGAGAATACTATCTGGAAAATCATCAGGTAGAAAACCTGATGGGTAAATTTGAAAAAATCATTTGCGGTTCGATCGACAATTGATACTGCATGACACCTGATGACAGACACTAAACCACAATTACTTTATATATTGTCGCCGAGTTTTTCTGGGTCGACATTACTAACGTTATTGCTTGCTCAGCATCAGGCGATTGCGAGCATTGGCGAGCTAAAGGCCACGGCAATGGGCGACGTGAGTGATTACGTTTGTTCCTGCGGAGAGCGTATTTCTGATTGCGGTTTTTGGGAAGGCGTTCGTCGCGAAACCGCCTCGCGTAATATCAATTTTTCTGTCGAAGATTTCGGAACGCACTTTTCTTCGGATAACGCGTTCTACCGAAAAATATTAGGCGCGCAGGTTCGAGCGCCGTGGTTTGAGGCTGTTCGCCGGTTATCGATTGGTATGCTGCCTGGGCTACGCGCACAGTTTTCGGCGGTGCTTGAAAAGAATATTGTGCTCGCTGAAATAATCACCGAGCTTCAGCAAGGACAGTACTTTTTAGACGGTTCGAAAGATCCGCACCGTCTACTGTATTTTCAGCAGAGTGGGCGCTTTGATATTAAGGTTATTCGTATCCACAGAGACGGTCGCGCACAGAGTAATTCAAGACGAGAGAAGCCACGAAATCCAGTTGATTTTCTCGGTGCCAGCAACGAGTGGAAGCACACAATCGAGCAAATGGACCATGTGTGCAAACGTTTTCCGGCCGATAAACTGCATACCCTGAAATACGAAGACTTATGCCAGGAGCCGCAAAAAAAGCTTGAGGAAATTTGGGATTTTCTTGGTGTTGATAACCTGGAAAGGAATTGGGTGAATGTCGACCTGAAAGCATCGGAACACCATATATTAGGTAACCGGATGCGCATGAAAGACGAAATAAAAATCCGGCTGGATCAGCGCTGGGCAGAAAAAATATCTAGCGACGAGTTTGATGTTTTCGAGCGAGTGGCGGGTGACCTGAACCGATCGCTGGGGTATAGCTCGCAGCCATGAGTAAAGACGCAGCGCTAACAGGGCATCAACAGTTTGCTAAAAATGTTGTTGTTAGCTGGTCGATGCACTTTATTGTGCTTGTCGCTGGGTTCGTTATTCCTCGACAGATTAACGATAACCTAAGCCAGGAAGCGCTGGGTGTATGGGATCTCGGCTGGGGTCTGGTGCGCTATTTAACACTAGCTAGTCTTGGTGTCGCGCCTTCACTTAATCGTTATACCGCGATGTATAGAGCGTCTGGCGATTACGCTGCCCTAAATCGCTCGGTGGTGGCGGTACTGGCCTGGCAATTGGCAATTGCTGTGCTGGTTGCCGTCATTGTATTGGCGACAGGCTCTAGTCTGGGAGCATGGGTGAAGATTGACGATCCCGAGATGCTGAGTGACGCGCAATATGTTTTTGTGCTTCTTGGGCTCGCGGTCTCGGTAAAGATGATTGGTGGTGTGGCAGGTGGGATTTTGGCTGGGTGCCATCGATGGGATACGCAGCACACAATTAACGCGATGCAGGATTTTTTCCTGGCGGTGTTTATGTGTAGTGCACTCGCGCTTGGCGGAGGCCTGCTACATCTGGGCGCGATTGTGTTGTTGTCGGGCATCGCGACCGCGGTGATTCGATGGCGATATGCATTTAAGGCCTGCCCAGAGCTTGCGCTTGATCTTAGACAGTGGAACCCAAAAACTGCGAGAAAAATGCTGAGTTTCGGGGGTAAGTCGGTCATTTTTGATTTGCAAAAGGTTATCGCCTTTCAAACAGTGGTTTTTGCGTTAGCGGCAACGACAGGGCCGGCAATGGTGGCGGTGTTTAATCGAGGGGTTGCGCTCAATCGACAAATTGAGACCATCATTAGAAAGTTCACCAGTTTATTTTTATCGATGGCTAGTGGCCTGATCGGCTTAGAGCGTAGTGATGAAGCTAAACGCATGATTCTTTCTGCGGCTCGCTATGGAATGGCGGTGACGCTACCTTTTATGACGGTTCTACTATGTTTTGGTGATTTCATCTTGCAGATCTGGATGGGGGACGGCTATGCAAACTGGACAATGCTCGCGCTGATTTCTGCAGGTGTTATCTGGCCTGTTTCGCAAAGCGGCGCAGTTGGTGTTGTTAAAGGGTTTAATGCCCATGGGAAGCTGGCACTGGCGAGCCTGGCGGTGATGGTGGTCGCGATGACCATATCAGTTATTGTCGCAAGCCAAATTGGTTGGAACGAAACCGTTGCAGGGGGCGTTGTTGCCTTTGTTTTCTTTACAAGCCGCGGTGTCGTCGTACCGGTTTTTCTCAAACTTCGGTTTGATGTACCCATTGTGACGTATTTAAGCGAGCTAATTGTGCGGCCCCTGTTGTGCGCGGCGCCTTTGCTGGCGGGCGGATATTTTGCTCGACAGGCAATATTAGTGTCAGACTGGGCGCAGGCGTTAATTGTGTTTTCGTGCGGAGGCATTGCACTGTTGGTCTGTTACTGGTTTTGGATTTTTGATGATGGGATTCGCGGCTTTTTTGTCGATAAAGCGCAAAAGCTACCGATCCTTAAAAGTTTGGTTTGATTGCTGAAGAAGATATGAGTAAGCACATCAGTAAAAAGGTTGCATCGTTGTGAAAGTGGTTTTCGTCAGCCGCTTCCCCATTGGAGGCGCGAATAGCCCGCGAGGTGGCGTGGAGACTGCGACGGTTAGTCTCGCCCGGGCGCTATTAGCCTCTGGAATAGAAGATCTGCATATCGTCGCGTTGGAAAGAGGGCGAGAGGACGTGACTGTGGAGCAGCATGAAGGGATTACTGTTCATCGCTTGCCTCGCACAAAAATGCCAATGATGATTGATGTTTTTGTCGGCCCGGGGTTCAGGAGCCTCTACCAGTATTTAAAAGGTTTGAATCCAGATATCGTACATTTTCATGAGACGTGGGGGCTTGGCGCAAACCGCATGAATTTGCCCTCGATATTTACCGTGCACGGTTTTGACAGCCTGAATTTACCGACCGAGCAGGCCTTCATGTGGCGACTCCGTTCGTGGATCTGGGCGAAAGTCGAAAATTTTGGTATCCGGCGACAGCGTCATTTAATTTCAATCGCACCTTATGTTGGCAGAGAGCTGCGCAAACGCTCTACGGCAAAGATACATGACATATGGAATTCGTTAGGCGATGGCTATTTTTCAATGTCGCGGCAGGAACAGCCAGCCCGCATACTTTTTTTGGGCTGGATAAATCCACGCAAAAATGCGGTTACAGTGGTAGAGGCAGCGGCCAGGCTTATAGAGGAGTTCCCATATCTAAAAGTTCGTTTGTGCGGTGAGGCTTCAGACCAGGCATACGCCGCCCGGTTGGAACAAACCATAGAGCAGCTTTCGATGGGCGAGTATGTCGATGTTTGCGGCCGGCTTAATCAGTCCGAGGTGGCCGAAGAAATTAAGCAGGCATCAATTATGGTTTTGCCTTCTTTGCAGGAAAATGCACCTATGGTGGTCGCTGAGTGTATGGCCGCCGGCCTACCTGTTGTCGCGTCTAACTTATGTGGTATGCCGGATATGATCGACGATGGCGATACTGGCTATCTGGTTGATCCGTTTGATATTGAAGCGATTGCTGGCGCAGTGAAACGCTTGTTGTTGAATGACGAGCTTCGCGCGCAACTCGGTTCCCGCGCCAAGGACGTGGCATACCAGCGGTTTCATCCAACATCTGTTGCGGCGGCAACAATCGAGGCTTACCGCGAGGCAATAGAAAGTTTTGACACGTTGCACGCCAAAGAGCGTGTCGCGAACTAGAGCTCACGGACAATGATTTCAGACACGCATAAGTTTCTTTATATTCATATTCCCAAGACCGCTGGAACCAGCATCGAGCAGATGATGGGGCATTTCAACGAGTTGGAAAGAGGTGTACAAGATCATCGTACCCTAAGGGAAATTCAAGCGCTGGGAGTGAAAGATTCGTTCGCTCTTCTAGGCAACGAAGGCCCTGTGGCGCTCGCGCGAGAGATTCGTGGTTTGTTGCGCTATCCCAATCGTGTTTCGTCAGAAAAGCTACAGAGCTATTATAAATTTACTTTTGTTCGTAACCCCTGGGCCAGGGTTCATTCCTGGTATAAAAATGTTATGCGTGATGAGATTCATCGCAATAATCGCGGGGTTCCGAACGACTGCGATTTTTCTCGGTTTCTAACCGAATTTGGCTGGCAGACAGAGCTTAGATCACAACTGGCATGGATTAATGATCGTTCCGGAAAGGTAGCGGTGGATTTTGTGGGTCGGTTCGAGAATCTTGAAAACGATCTTGATGTGGTGCGAAAAAAACTGGAATTACCAGAGTCGGCGTTGCCTCACCTGATTGCAGGCAGTAAAGAAGATTATCGAGAAGCTTACGACGACCAGACCAGGCAGTATGTTGAAAAGAAGTTTGCCGACGAAATCGACATGTTTGGTTATACCTTTGACAATGGAGTGGTTTCTTAGTGTCAGTAGCTAACACGCCGATAGAGCCGACATTTGTCTATATTGTCGGACGAGGCCATTCGGGATCGACCATGTTGGAGCTTTTGCTCAACAGGAGTGAAAACATAGCTGCGATGGGCGAAATCGATATGCTCGCTTTGCAGATTTATCGGGATCATCGTACCCGCTGGGTGGGTACCTGTAGTTGCGAGGAGCGACCACAGGAATGTGAGAGGTGGGGCCCAGTACTTGAAAAGCTAAAGCAAAATCACGGTGCTGATTTGGTAAGTAAGCCTTTCTCCTGGCGGATTTCAGATGTGGGCCTGGAGGAAGAGTTTGGTGTAAGGGCACCGGCTCATTGGGTATGGTATAAATTTCACCGCTTAGTCAGGACGTTATCCTATCGATTTCACTCGGTTTTCTCTAAGCCATTTGATAAAACCTATCATACCTGGATAAAAAATCGAGACATGGTTGCGCGCTATTACGCTGAGCAAGCTGGCGTCAACGCAGTGGTAGATGCTTCGAAGGATCCGTTGCAGATGCGGGATATCTTGCAGTGGTCTTCTTTGCCAGTAAAAGTGATTTTTCTCACGCGTGATGTGCGAGGGTTAGCCTGGTCGGCGTTGCGAAAAAAACGCTTAACCGTGCCGCAGGCAGCAAGTGAGTGGGAAAAACTGAACGGACGAATTGTGAAACTGCTAAAAAACGTTGATACGAGCGCATGGTGTCAGGTCAGCTATGAGGCCTTATGTGAAAACCCAGATCGAGAGCTTGATCGCATTCACGACTTTCTAGGTATAGAGCGCGTTTCATTGACCCCAGATCAGGAGCGAAAAAAGCGCCATACGATCGCGGGTAACAGGACGCGATTTCGTGATTTAGATGAAATACGTGAAGACAAAGCATGGCAAGACAACTTGACGGCAGCCGACCTGGACCAGATCAAGCAAATTGCCGGGCCTGTCGCAGAGCAACTGGGGTATCAGCTGTAATGCAGGCTTCATTAAAGTTCTATATCGCTCGTGCATGCGCAGTAGTTGCTTTGGTACTTATCTATAGCACTACCATTATTATTGCGCGTGTTGCCGGGTTTTTGATCCGCAATAGAAAATTGCAAGATGGGGTGTTTATCAATGGCACTTTTCATAACCCCAATTGGTTTTATGCGCATGTGGAACCGCTGGTGTTGTCCGAACATGGTCGTGTGTCACTGGTGACCGATGAAAAAGTCGGCGAGTACGACAGCCTCGATTACTACTGCCCGCCGCCTTGGGCAAATACCTTGTTTACTCGCGCAGGCGCGAAGATGCTCTGGACGTTCTGGTATGGGCTTAAAAGTCGGGCGAACGTTTATGTTGGTTATCATATCTTTCCATCGGCAGTTATTGCGCTAATTTGTGCTCGGCTAACTGGCGCAAAGGCGGTGTACCAGGTTACTTCTGGTCCTTTGGAGCTGGAAGGTGGTGGCTGGAATGCAGAAAACCGCTTAATGGTTATGTTAGGTAAGCCTTCAAGGCTGGTTGAGGCGTTGGCACTCGCGGTTACTCGCGAATTTGACCTTGTAATTGTAAGAGGTAGCCGGGCAGAAAAATATGTGCGTGATGCGGGATATCGCAATGCGCTAGAGATAGTAACGGGCAGCGTGATTGCTCCCGCCAGTATTGACCATGGTAATCGAGAATACGATGTAATCTTTGTTGGTCGTTTGACCGAGTATAAAAGGCCGGATCGTCTAATTGAGGTGTTGGCGAAGGTTGCTGAACGCAACACTAGCTTTAATGCAATCCTGGTGGGTGAAGGTCCCGATCGCGCTGAGCTAGAAGCCAGGGTGAGTGAGCTTGGCCTGGAATCGAATATTCATTTTTTGGGTCAAAGGAAAGATGTTCCAGCGTTAATGGCAAAATCAAAGTTATTTGTTTTAACTTCGCGCTGGGAAGGCGTTTCTATTGCGATGCTTGAAGCAATGAGCCAGGGAACAGTGCCTATTGTGTCTGACGTTGGTGATCTTCGGGATTTTATCCGCATAGGTGAGACGGGTTATATTTTACAGGAAGACGAGAATCATGATTTTGCCAACCATATAGCTGACTTGTTAGATGATGAGTCGAGTCGTGTAAGAATGGCAGAAAATGCGCGAAACCTTATACTGGATACCTGCACGCGTCCGCTTTTATCGTCGCGTTGGCGAGAAGTATTTGTTAGCTTAACCAGTAAGTCTTAAGAATCCTGATGACTACGATAGCGATAGTACTTTATACCCTGGCGGTTTTTGTTATCAGTGTTACTAACAACTGGTACAAGGGGCTATGTCTGGCGTTGGTGTTGCTGGCGGTGCTTGAACGGCCGGATATGCCGCGAGAGGTTTTTGGTATACCCGGTTTAAATCCATTCAACATAATGTTGCTTGGTGTATTGGTTGGTTTTTTCATTAACAAGGGGAAAGAACAGCTCAAGTGGACAGTGCCATCTGGCACCAATCGATTGTGGATAATCTATGGCCTGATTTGCCTGGTGGCGTTCGTGCGAATGGCAATGGCAATCGACGAGGTTTCCCAGTTTCATCTCGCGAGAGGTGCGTCTGCATTAGGCTACGGTTCGTTGTTCAAGGATCACTTCCTGAATATCGGCAAGTGGATCATTCCAGGCTTGCTGGTTTGTTATGGCGCTAATACAACGGAACGTCGGCAATGGATGTTGTATAGCATTGCCATCACCAGTCTTCTGCTGGCCGCGCAAATAATTTCACGCATGATGCCGGCCCTGATCGGGTCTGAGGATCTTGGCGACAGGGCATTGCGCGTACTCGATCGAAATATTGGTTATCACCGCGTTGATTTGGCGGCGCTGATGGGCAGTGCTGCGTGGGCGTTTTTTGCTGTAAGGATCGCGTCCAGGAATGCAATGTTATCGCAACTACTACTTGGCGGCTTTGTAATGACAAGCCTGGCAATGGCCTTAACGGGGGGGAGAGCGGGTTATGCTGCGTGGGTGTTATGCGGCGCGTTTTTGTGTCTGCTGCGTTGGCGAAAATGGTTGCTGCTTGCACCTCTTGCAATAGTAGTGTTGCTTGCCGCGGTTCCCGGTATAAGCGATCGTGTATTCCAGGGGTTTTCTGAAGAGTCGCATTCAAATTACGCTGCGCGTGGCGCGGGTGAAATTAACACGGTTGACTCGCAGGGGCGCGACTTGTATTCGATCACCTCTGGACGAGTGATTTTGTGGCCGGTAGTAATCAAGAATATTCTTGAGTCGCCCTGGATCGGCAATGGTATGCATGGTTTTTGGCGGCTAAGGGTTAATGCGCAGGTGGTAGACCAAATAGGTTTTGAATACAACGTGGGGCATTCGCACAACGCCTTTCTTGAGTTTATGTTAGACAATGGTCTTATTGCATTTTTGGTTGTGTTAGCTTTCTACGCTAGCGTTAGTTTAAAAGCGATGAAAGTATTTGTGTCTAAAACGGTAGATCCTCTGTACAGCGCCGTCGCAGGTGTTGCGTTATCTTTTGTTGTTGTGCAACTGTTGGCGTGTATAGGTTCGCAGTCTTTGTATCCCGCGCAGGGGACAACGCTTATGTGGTGCGCGATAGGTTTGTTTTTTTCCTTTGGTTACGGCGCGCAGCGGCAAGAAATGAATGCAGTGCCGCAAAGTCGCTTTCAGGCCTATGCGAGAAAAGACCTGGTATAGTGCTGTTCTAAATAGCAAGCCAGAAGATAAACGTTAGGGCGCCAGCAGCTAAGGATAAATTGGCTTTGATGAGATTCGGTTTTTCGGCGATAGCAGAAACCATCTTGTGTGGGCGTTTAAGCGATATAACGCGCGTTTCCATGCGCGCCAGCTTGGCGAGCTTTGTCCATGGTATGGCGTCGTATGAGTAGAACAAATATTTTGAAAGTACAAGTTCGTTAAGTGTTTCGTCAATGGCTTTGTCGCGTAGTTGTTTTTTTAATTCGCGTCGATCATTTACGTTGCTTACGTGACCCATGATATTAAAGTCGTCGCTTGAGAGCCTGGTATTGTTAACGTAATCATTGAACGGGGTTTGGCTGTTGATAGAGTCGATAAAGTACTCTTCGCCGTTTAGCTGTATTGACACCAGGGTGTGGGAAGGGTGTAGCCAGCGAGTAAATAATGTCACTCGTGTGGCGTCGACGCCAAGCCTGTTAAATAGACAGACGAGTACGCGGGTACCCTCTCCGCACAAACCCTCGCGATGGGTTAGCAGTGTTGAGCAATCATCACGTAAAAAAGCTTGTCTTGAGAAATTCAGTGACTTGAAGGTTTGTTTGTCGGTGTTGAATGCGGCCCTGATTTTTTGCGACAGATCGACAGCAGAGCGCCAGTCAAGCGACGTGTTTTCGTGACCAAATTCTTTTAGCGCCTGGTCGACTAAAAAGTTTTCGGTCTGTTGACGCTTATAAAACAGTACGGCTAGCGCAATAAGAGTAAGGGAGAAGAGAAAGATGATGATTGAAAACAGCGCGCTGAGCATAAACTAGATATTTCGTATTGAGTTTAATGTGAATGAAAGTTCAAACAATGTTGTCGCTTAGGTGTTCATATGGTTAGTCATGTTAGGTTGCTGGCGGTAAGAATACAATTCGTTGATGGGGAAAACGATGACAGATAACCAAAATCATACTGATGGTCCAGGTGCCGAAAAAATCATTTGGATGCTATGGCATCAAGGCATCGATGCCGCGCCTTTGGTGGTAAAAAACTGCTATCGCTCATGGGTGGATAAAAACCCGGAGTGGAAAGTGGTATTGTTGGAAGCATCGACGCTTAACGATTATTTTGACGTGAGTACCGTTGTTGGCGAGGGCCGAGATGATATTCCGCTAGCTGCGTTGTCCGATATTATCAGAATCAATTTATTGGCTCGTTTTGGTGGTGTGTGGGTGGACGCGACCTGTTTTTGCAGTACGCCATTAGATGACTGGCTTCCAGCGATGATGCCATCCGGTTTTTTTGCTTATACCGGCCATCGTAAAGATACCATTATGTCGAGCTGGTTTTTGGCGGCCAGGAAAGAAAACTATTTGGTTGAACAGTTGACCGAGCGCGTAAATCGCTACTGGCGTGAGAATCGTTTTCCGACCAAATCGAGGCTTTGGCTTTATAGCCGAGTTAAAAAGCTGCTGAACGCAAACGCATGGATAACACGATTCTGGTTTTCGTATCCGGTTAGGCGCTGGCTTCGGATCAAACCTTATTTCTGGTTCCACTATTTATTTGCCTTACTGGTTGAGGAGGATAAGCGCGCTGCCGAGATATGGCAGGAGAGTGGGCGATTGTCTGGAGAGCCTCCACATATATTGCAGCAGCAGGGCCTTCTAGATCCTGTGAGCGAAGTTGCAAGGCGAGATATTGATGCCCAGCTAAATGCGGTTTACAAGCTGAACTGGAAATTGCACAAATTCTACGAAAACTACGACCCGGATAACCTGGTTCCGGGGTCAACACTCGATTATCTTTTTAGTAAATAGCTGCTCGCGTCCTCTTCGTTCTTAGCAAAAAGCGCCTTTCGAGGCGCTTTTTCTGTTGTGTATTTCAAGCTTTAAGGTGCTCTGCTTGTAATTGGCAATCGTTTGTATTTTGATCAGTTTTTCGGCCGGTGACGCTCTGGGTGTCGAAAAAAGTTACAGTTTGCGGATGTGCAAGGCGGTGGCTATTTGTACCTTAGTTTCGAAACTAAGCCAACTTCTGGTGTTCAGGGTGTTTTCGGAAACTAGGCATAGAAAATGCAATAAATAAGAATGTAAGACGAAATAAAGCTAGGCGAAATAAAGACGTGTAGGCGAGACCGTATACTCTTGTGCTTCTCGCCTCAACTCGCGATTCTGGCGAGACATAAAAGTTATTTTAGGCTACCCGGCTCAAGCTGAATGAGCGGGGTTGAACATGTTCAGCGGCGAGCCTTTTTGCCGCAATCGTTACCGAAAACCAAATGAGGTGGACAATTGTTTACATCGAATAGGAAATTCTTGTTAGTTGTTGTTGCGCTGCTCTCGGCCAAGTCGTACGGCCAAAACCTGACAGCCATCTTTGTTGATACTGATGCGAAGATGAATTCGCTTTTCAGGGCGGAAAACCTGATTGCAGACGCGGCGTCGAACCCTTCGGTTACCCAGCAAGTAAGCGCTATTAACTATGATAGTGGTGCGGGTGCCAGCGGAAATGTGGGTCACTTCGCGAGTGATATGGCGTTTCCGTTTTCAGGTGACCGCTTTGCGGGTCAGGTGACGGGTAATCTCACGGTTACCGAAAGCGATTACTATAGTTTTGTCGCCGTCTCAGACGATGGGGTTCGTTTAACTATTAATAACCAGGTGGTGCTGGAAGATGACGACTCGCATCCACCTAAGCAAACTGTCGGCAGTATTTTTCTCGACCCCGGTGTTTATCCGGTAGAGGTGCTTTACTTTCAGGACTTTGGTGGCGCGACGGTTGAGATCTCGGCTGGTAAAGGGTTGGTAAATCCTTGGGACGTTGACTATTCCGAACTGGTTTTATTTGATGGAACAACGCTGACAAATCCACTAACGCCACCGCCAGCGCCATTAGCGCCAGAAATAGGTGGTTCGTGGGGTGATGTGATTGAGTGGCCTGAAATTGCGGTTGCGTCGGCACAGCTTCCCGATGGGCGAATATTAACCTGGTCTTCTACCAAGGAAGATTCATCAAACGGATCGGCCGAATATACCCACGCTTCAATATTTAATCCGGATGACGAAAGCTTCCAGACCCCGGTCGATAATAATCGCCACAATAATTTCTGCCCCGGAATTTCACTTTTAGAAGATGGTTCGATTGTGGTTTCCGGCGGTGGAGCTACGGTTGATACAACAAGCCGGTTTGACATCGCAACAATGTCCTGGGTAGCCGAGCCGGATATGATTTTCCCTCGTTGGTACCCGACCAACGTTACGATGCCTGACAACCAGGTTTTTTCTACGTTTGCGAAAGGTGCGGGTGAGTCTTCTGAGCGCTTCACTGGTAGCAGTTGGGTACAGACAACTGGCGCAGATATGGCCGACTTGCTTGCCGAGCAAAATGCGGTAAACAATGCGCCGTTCGGAAACGGCAGTACCGATATGCAGTGGTACGGATTTATGCACGTAGCGCCGAACGGAAAAATCGCGCATACCGGCCCGACCGAAACAATGCACTGGTTCGATCCTCAGGGCAATGGCGGTGTTGAGAATATGGGAGCGCGCTTGCCGGGGGATCAGGCGAGAATGTTTGGTTCCGCAATCATGTATGACATCGGCAAGATATTGGTTTCTGGCGGTAATGACCAGCGCTTGTCCGACCCATCGTCAAATCGAGCGATATCGGTAGATGTCAATGGCGCTGCACCGGTCGCGACCGAAATTTCGAATATGACCTCAAAGCGTACCTTCCACGATTCTGTGGTACTCCCCGATGGGAAGGTACTGGTAATTGGCGGAACTGAAGCCGCAAAACTCTTCAGCGATGAAGGGTCAGTTTTTGCGCCGGAAATCTGGGACCCGGCTACTGATACCTGGACCTCAATGACTTCTTTGTGGGTTCCAAGAAACTATCATTCGACAGCGTTATTGTTGAAGGATGGGCGTGTACTATCAGCAGGTGGCGGTGTTTGTGATCCATGCGATGCTGATCACCAGGATGGTCAAATTTTTTCTCCACCTTATCTCTTTGATTCAAACGGAAATCCAGCGGCTCGTCCATCAATAAGCTCAGCACCAGCGACAACAGAAGCTGGCGAGCAGCTGACCGTTTCGGCGTCTAACGGTATTGCCAAGTTTGCAATGATTCGTTTGTCCGGAACAACGCACTCTATTAACACTGATCAGCGTTATATTCCTCTGGTTTATAGCGATAACGGTGGTGGTAACTATAGCGTCGATGTGCATGCAAACCCTAACGTTATGATTCCAGGGTACTACTGGTTGTTTGCGGTCGACGCGAACGGCGTGCCTTCCGTTGGTCATACGATCCAGGTGCAACGTAATCTGGGCCCTGACACTGATGGTGATGGTGTGCCGGATGCAAATGATGCCTTCCCTAACGACCCGAATGAGTGGGCGGATACCGATGGTGATGGTGTTGGTGACAATGCCGATGCGTTCCCGAATGATCCAAACGAGACGGTCGATACTGACGGTGATGGCATTGGTGACAACTCGGATCCATTCCCGAATGACCCTACTAACGGTAACCCTGATGCCGACGGTGATGGCGTGCCGGATGCGAATGATGCCTTCCCTAACGATCCGAATGAGTCAGCGGATACTGATGGCGATGGTGTTGGTGACAATGCCGATGCGTTCCCGAATGATCCAAACGAGACGGTCGATACTGACGGTGATGGCATTGGTGATAACTCAGATCCATTCCCTAACGATCCAACCAATGGTGGATCAAGTGGCTCGGGTGAACTGGTGGCCTGTATCAATGCGGGTGGTGGTCAATACACGGCGACAGACGGCAAATTGTTTGAAGCGGATGTTTATTTTGACGGTGGTAGAACCTCCGAGAATGTTCATGCAGTAGCGGCGACGGAAGATGACACGCTGTATCACACGACGCGATGGAAGAAGTTTGATTATTTAATTCCTGTGCCAGCGGCCAGTGATTACAGTGTTGAGTTGTATTTTGATAGTACCAACGATGTCGGTGAGCATGTCTTTGATGTGCTGCTTGAAGGCGACACCGAGCTGGACGACTTTGATATTCGCGCGCAAGTGGCGGCATCGACGGCACATGTCGAGACCTTGTCGAAAACGGTGAGCGACGGCGTGCTGGATATTAAGTTCAAGTCATCGACGGGCAATGCAATGGTAGCGGGTATCTGTGTTTATGATGGTGAGCCTACCTCAGGCGGCCCTGACACTGATGGTGATGGTGTGCCGGATGCAAATGATGCCTTCCCTAACGACCCGAATGAGTGGGCGGATACCGATGGTGATGGTGTTGGTGACAATGCCGATGCGTTCCCGAATGATCCAAACGAGACGGTCGATACTGACGGTGATGGCATTGGTGACAACTCGGATCCATTCCCGAATGACCCTACTAACGGTAACCCTGATGCCGACGGTGATGGCGTGCCGGATGCGAATGATGCCTTCCCTAACGATCCGAATGAGTCAGCGGATACTGATGGCGATGGTGTTGGTGACAATGCCGATGCGTTCCCGAATGATCCAAACGAGACGGTCGATACTGACGGTGATGGCATTGGTGATAACTCAGATCCATTCCCTAACGATCCAACCAATGGTGGATCAAGTGGCTCGGGTGAACTGGTGGCCTGTATCAATGCGGGTGGTGGTCAATACACGGCGACAGACGGCAAATTGTTTGAAGCGGATGTTTATTTTGACGGTGGTAGAACCTCCGAGAATGTTCATGCAGTAGCGGCGACGGAAGATGACACGCTGTATCACACGACGCGATGGAAGAAGTTTGATTATTTAATTCCTGTGCCAGCGGCCAGTGATTACAGTGTTGAGTTGTATTTTGATAGTACCAACGATGTCGGTGAGCATGTTTTTGATGTGCTGCTTGAAGGCGACACCGAGCTGGACGATTTTGATATTCGCGCGCAAGTGGCGGCATCGACGGCACATGTCGAGACCTTGTCGAAAACGGTGAGCGACGGCGTGCTGGATATTAAGTTCAAGTCATCGACGGGCAATGCAATGGTAGCGGGTATCTGTGTTTATGATGGTGAGCCTACCTCAGGCGGCCCTGACACTGATGGTGATGGTGTGCCGGATGCAAATGATGCCTTCCCTAACGACCCGAATGAGTGGGCGGATACCGATGGTGATGGTGTTGGCGATAATGCGGATGCGTTCCCCAATGATCCAAACGAGACGGTCGATACTGACGGTGATGGCATTGGTGACAACTCGGATCCAGATCCTAATACGCCTAATGCCTGGCAGTTGCTTAACTCGAGCACAGGTTCGGTGATAGAACGGCATGAGCACGACTATGTTCGTGCGGGCGACTCCCTGTACCTTGTTGGTGGACGTTCGAGCCGGCAAGTACAGTCATACGATCCTACAGGAGACGAGTGGTCTGATCTTGGCGTGCCGACCGATGAAAACAGTAATGAGTTACAGATTCATCATTTCCAGGCGGCAGAAGTTAACGGAACCTTTTATGTGATTGGTGCGTTTGAGGGAAGCTTCCCTGCGGAAACACCGGTTGCCAACATCTACTCTTTTGACCAGGCAACCCCAGCTGATTGGACGACGGGCCCCGTTATTCCTGTTGCCCGGCAGCGTGGTTCTGCTGCGGTCGCTGAGTATCAGGGCAAGCTGTATATTGTCGGTGGTAATACCCAGGGGCATAACGCTGGTGCGGTAGCATGGTTTGATGAATATGACCCTGCAACACAAACATGGACACCGCTTACTGATGCGCCGCATGCTCGCGACCATCATCGCGCAGCGGTCGTTGGAAGCAAGCTTTACGTGCTTGCCGGTCGACGATCAAGTGTCGATACAGGTAATCCGTTAGGTGATACCGAGTCAGTAGTGGACGTGTATGACTTCGTCACCGGCCAATGGTCATCGCTGGTCGATGGTATTCCTACTCCTCGTGGTGGTGTGGCAGTTGTCAACCAGCAAGGCCGATTGGTTGTGATCGGGGGTGAGAACACTAGTGGTGCGCTTGCAAGTGTAGAGGTTCTCGATGTTGTAACCGAGCAGTGGTCAGCGCTTCCATCAATGGTTGAAAAGCGAAATGCTCCGGGTGCGGCGCTGTATCAAGATAAGATATACGTTGCTTCAGGTAGAGATACCTCCGAACTGGCAAGCCAGGAAGTGTTTGATTACGCGATACCTTCTGCGCCAGTTGATTCGGACGGTGATGGCGTGCCTGATGAATCAGACGCCTTCCCTAATGATCCAACGGAAACTACCGATACGGATGGCGATGGTGTTGGTGATAACGCGGATGCTTTCCCGAATGACCCGAATGAATCCGCAGATAGTGATGGCGATGGTATTGGTGATAACGCTGATCTATTCCCTAACGATGCGACTAATGGAGCAGCAACGCTGCCTATTCATTCGGTACCTGTACTGAGTTTGAGTCTGACGGTATGGAACGTTAACCCGGATAACGACAGTGTTTCGGTGATTGATATCGCCACCAATACTTTGCTCGCTGAAATCGCAGTTGGGGATAACCCTCACTCGTTGGCGATGGATTACAACAGTAATCAAATGTGGGTGACCAATAAAGGTGACGCCTCTATTGCAATCATTGATGTCTCGACATTGGCGGTTGATAGAACATTGCTTCTGGACAACAGGGCGCAGCCGCACGGCATCGTGATAAAAGGCACAACCGCATATGTTGCGTTAGAGGCAACCGGTGATTTGCTCAAGATTGATACCCAAAACGATCAGGAGTTGGGCAGAATTAATCTGGGGCCGCATATTCGACACCTGGCGGTTAGTGGTGATGGCAGTACGCTGTATGTTTCGCGTTTCATTACGCCATTGCTGCCAGACGAATCTACCCTTAGCCCAGACGTTTCTGCCTTAGGCGGTGAGTTGCTTGAGGTTGATGCTGCTGCAATGACGTTGACGGACTTGATTCCATTAATGCATAGCGCAGCGCCAGTCACGGAAGATAGTGGGCCTGGTTTGCCAAACTACGTTAATGCGCCTGTTATTTCACCTGATGGAGCGTTCGCTTATTTACCCTCCAAGCAGGACAATATATTGGCAGGTAATTTCCGAAGTGGCAGTAATCTGCTTAGCTTTGAGCAAACAGTTAGAGCCGTCACTTCACGCGTAGATTTGTCAACCAACACTGAGCTCACAGGGCAGCGTATCGATCACGATAATGCTGGTCTGGCGACAGGCGCCGTGATTAGTAACGACGGCAAGTTTTTATATGTTGCGCTTGAGACTAGCCGTGAAGTTGCAATCTATAACCTGCAGTCCGGTTTTGAAGTAACGCGTGCACAAGTTGGTCGAGCGCCGCAAGGTGTTGCGTTGTCACCAGACAATCGCGTACTTTATGTCTACAACTTTATGGATAGAACCGTTTCGGTGCATGATCTTGCTGATGTTATCGACAATGCTTTGCCTAACGTTCCCCTTCTGGCGACAGTTTCGGTTGTCGGTTCGGAAGCGCTTGCTGCAATTGATCTGAATGGTAAGCAGCTATTCTATGATGCTGCCGACGATCGATTGGCTAAAGATAACTACATGAGCTGTGCGTCGTGTCACAATGACGGTGCGCAAGATGGTCGTGTATGGGATTTCAGCCAGTTTGGTGAAGGACTGAGAAATACTATTGACCTTCGTGGCAAGGCGGGACATGGCCTGTTGCACTGGACGGCTAACTTCGATGAAGTACAGGACTTCGAAAATCAGATTCGTAGTTTTGCAGAAGGCAGCGGATTGATGGAACAGTCGGCGTTTGATGCGACCGAGCAAACGCTGGGAGCTTCCAAAGCAGGTTTGAGCACTGATCTCGATGCGCTTGCGCACTATGTCGAAAACTTGATGATGCCTGAAGGGCCAAACAGTTCTGAGACATTAAGCAGCGAAGCGCAGGCTGGTGAGACGGTCTTCAATAACCTTTGTGCGAGCTGTCACACCGGCGCAGTCTTTACTGATTCGGCGACTGGTGCGCGACATGATGTTGGTACGATCTCGTTAGCGACCAGTGGTTCTCGCATGGGCGGGCCGCTTGATGGCTTTGATACGCCGACGATTTTGGGGCTTTGGGCTACGGCGCCTTACCTCCATGATGGTTCTGCGGCTACTGTCGAAGATGCTATTACGGCACATACCACAATCAGTTTAACGCCTGCTGAATTGTCTTCGTTGACTGCTTATCTCGACGAGGTGGTTGAGGTTACTCCTCAAAACCTGGTTGGTGAGTTTGAAACGAGTGAAGACATCGGCGCGGTACCTGCTCCCGGTGACGCCACCGAAGATGCTGGTGTCTACACCGTGACAAGCTTTGGTTATGACGTGACTGGTACAGCGGACGAGTTCCACTATGTTTCTTCAGGGGTTTCGGGTGATGGCGAGATCGAAGCGCAGGTAAATTCGTTAGTCAACTCGGACAAGTGGGCGAAAGCGGGTGTGATGTATCGTGAGTCCAATGCTGTTGATTCTGCGATGGTCATTGTTTATGTCCGATCTAACGGAAAAGCCTACTTGCAGTATCGTGACGCGACCGGCAGTGCTTCTGTTCAAATCAACCCATCATCGGCAAGTGGTTTAGGCAAGTATCTCCGCCTCACGCGCGTTGGTGATACGTTCACCGGCTACTATAAGCAGAGCGTTGGTGATGCCTGGGTTGAAATAGGTAGTGTAAATGTCGTCATGGCAAACAGCGCTCGTCGCGGTTTGTCGGTGAGCTCTCGCGAGGAAGGCGAGTCAACAACCGCAGAGTTTGAGCAGCTAGTACTGACACCTTAGCTGCGTGTAGTTACTCAGTTTTATTTACACCAGCTATAATTAGGAAGCTCGCTTGTGAAAGCGGGCTTCTTTTTTGGGTCTGGATAAGCTTAAATTAAATCGTTCATGTTTGGTTTGCGTCATTACCTACTACACATATTTCTCGTGCTTTCGTCGCTGGTTTTTGCGGAAGAGAAGACCTCGATCGTCAATCTCACCTCAGAGCAGGGGCATTTTGACGTGGCTGTCGTGCAAAAGGAGTCGCTATCAATCGGGCAGTTTCTCAGCTGGGAGATCATTGTTAGAGACCGTAAGGGAGATGCAGTGTTTCCAGCGCAAATCGGTGTAAGCGGAGGAATGCCTGCTCACCGTCATGGCTTGCCCACACAACCTCAGGTCAGCCGCTATCTGGGTGAAGGAAAGTATTTAGTCGAAGGGTTAAAGTTCGGTATGTCGGGCGAATGGGTTGTACTGTTCGGTATCCAAACCCCAGCGAATCGAGATGTTGTTCGCTACGAGTTGCAAGTCTCACATTAGTCTCCGTGCTAAGCCATCAAAACGTGACGAGCAGAATATTGATCCGGTCGAAAATATCATTCCTGGTTTTGTTCTGGTCAGCGGTAGCACTAGCGTGTTTCTCTTGCTCTGACAATGCAGTCGAGTTTTCAGAACGCGAGCGAGAAATAATTCGCTCCCTTTCTTTACATAGCCTTCCAGAAGTTCCTGCATCACCATCTAATCGTTTTGCCAATAATAAAGCGGCAGCAGCGTTTGGCGAAACGTTGTTTTTTGACCAGCGCTTGAGTCTAAACGGCGACATTTCATGTTCCAGTTGTCATGTACCAGAACTTGCCTTTTCGGATGGTAAAGCCGTAGGAGAGGGTGTTGATGTTTTGCCGCGCAACTCGTTGGGTTTGGTAGGTGTCGCGTATCATCCGTGGTTATATTGGGACGGGCGTAGAGATTCTCTATGGGCACAGGCGTTGGTGCCTATAGAGGCCGGCAAGGAGATGGGAAGCAGTCGTGTGGCCGCTATCAGACTTGTGGGCAGTGATAAGACCTTGCTGCAAACCTATGAAAGTATTTTTGGTCGATTTCCAGCCTCGCTTGATCTGAACGCGCTTCCGGCACAAGCTGGGCCGTTAGGGAACGCTGCTTACCAGGACGCCTGGTATCGGCTGGATGAATTGACTAAGCAAACAGTTAATCATGTTTATGCAAATCTAGGAAAAGCGATAGCGGCTTATGAGCGCACGATAAGTTTGCCAGAGGCGCGTTTCGACAAGTTTGCAGACGCGCTATTAAAAGGCCAGTCAAAAGCGGCTCGACAATTATTGAGTGAGCAGGAATTACACGGTTTGTCGTTGTTTTTAGACGAAGCTAAAACACAGTGCTTGCAGTGTCACAACGGCCCATTGTTAACGAGTCACGAATTTCATAACGTTAAGTCTGGAAGGTTTGAAGGGCAGGATCTCGATTATGGGCGTTATTTTGGTGTGCAGTCAGTCGTGATTGATGAGTTCAATTGTATGGGGCGCTACAGCGACGCGAAGCCAGAAGAATGTACCGCGCTTCGCTTTTTAAATAAACATGGGCATCAAACATTGGCGGGCGCGTTCAAAGTGCCCAGCTTGCGGGAGCTAGCTTTGACGGCGCCTTATTTTCACGATGGAAGGCATGCGAACATAGAAGCAGTGCTAAGGCACTATGTTGATGTTTCTCGCGAAGGGGAGCGCGGTGTCGATCACGATTTAGCTAAAATCGAGTTGAGTGAAGAAGAAATAAAAGCGCTTTCGGCGTTTGTTCTAACGTTTTCTTCAAGAGATGATTCGGGAAGTTGAATGGAGAGTTTTCTTTATGTCAACCTTTAAGTATTCAGACGCCGGTAAAAAAGGGCTACAGTTTTTGTGATGAAATTTGTGATTGTGGGAAGCGCTCGTACCGGTTCTAACCTGTTGCTTAATTTGCTGAAAGCTCATCCTTCGGTTGAGATGCATGGTGAGATATTCAACTTGAACTCATTAAAGGGCGATGATCAGCGTTTTGCTCTGCAAGATCCCCTGGGGTATTTGAATAAGAAGTTTACCCCCGAGAAGCCAACAACAACTGCTGTTGGTTTTAAGCTGTTTTATTTTCATGCGGTTAAAGAGCAGCTTATGCCAGGCTATTATCCCGATAACCTGGTACAGTTTGGTTCTGCCCAGATACAACGGAAAATAAATGGCTTTCACCAATTGGTGGAGCAGTCGTATGATGTAGACGAACTCGCAGAAAAACTTGCCGACGTCTGGCGCAGTATCGAGCAGGATACCAGCATTAAAATCATTCATCTGAAGCGAGCAAACAAACTTAAAACCCATTTGTCTTTGCGCAAAGCTTTCCGATCAAGTCGTTGGGCAAAGAATAAAAATGTTCATTTAAAAAGAGCAGTCAGAAATATTTTTCGAAATCCGTTAGGTTGGAAAGAAAGGAAGCAGCGGCAAAGTGAAGCGCCACTATACCTTGGTTATGATGAGTGTTTGCAGGCATTTGAAGCGATCACCGAACAGGAACAGCGTTGCGCGGAGCGCTTTGCAAATCACGATACTATGACGCTCCAGTATGAGAGCCTGGTTGCAGATTTGCCGGGCGAACTTAGCCGTGTGGCGGATTTTCTTGGCCTGGATGCCAGTGAAGATTTAGCACCAGCGAATGAGCGACAGGGCGGTAAAAGTTTAATTAATGAAATAGAAAATTACGCTGAGCTTAAAAGCCAGTTTGCCGGAAGCGGTTGGGCCGATTTTTTTGTAGAGTAGCGGTCTTTCGCTGAAAGAAAGTACTATGGCAAAGTGATAGGCTGTTCGAATAGTGTATGTGGAACGCTAAGCTCTTGAGCCATGCCGATTAGTTTCAGGTAGCGAATTTCATGTTCGGCGAAATAATAAATTCTTTTATACAGGTTTTCGACCGCTTCTGGTGAGTCGTCATGCGCGTCGCTAAATTCCTGTAGTTGTTTGCTTCTCTTTTTACCCAGTCTTTCACACTCGCCGCTTCCTGTGACTCTGCGTGCCCACTTTTGCCGAAAAATATCCAAGCCGCAGCAGTCGAAATGAAGCAGCGTAATACCTTTGGAGATGCTTGCATCAATTACACTTTCATCTTTTCTATGTGCGTGGTGTATGCCAATTGAGCCGATGTTAGGAGTCACCCTGGTCGCAACTTTGGAGATGCGATGCCCAATTAAAAACTTATCGTGATAGTAGATGCTGTTTTGGTTAAGCGCCCTGGCCAATATTCGCTGTAGGCGACTCGGTTGCCTTTTAAATAAGGATACTTCGCTAAATGGAAGTTTGTAGTGAAGATCTTGCGGTGAGGCTTCTAGCAACGAAAAGCGAACGCTGTCGACGGTGTTGTCAAACTTATCGAGTTCCTGTTTTATATCGGAGTTGCAGTAGATCAGCTCGTCGCTATCAATATGTATTATCCATTGGTAATCATGTTCTCTTGCCCAGTCTAACGCTGTTCTTGTATTGCAGTCCTGGCGAACTTCTATCGGAGGTGAGTCTTCGATATCAAATTGATTCCAGTAATCATCGTCGCAACGATAACACAGTACATTTGGATGGTTTTCGAGTTTTGCGTAAGCGGGGTCTTTCGGGTCATCCAGGAATAAGATGACTTTATCGATGCCAACGTTAAGATGGTAGTTCACAAACGCGAGTGTCTGTATAACGGATTCTCTTAGTGTTGTTACGGTGCAAACTTTCAATGCTACAGGCCTTATTCTCAAATACGGAATGCTTCAAATACAGAATGTTTCCGAATATTTAGTCAGGTTACGGTTTCATCGTAGCGTTTGAGCCACAGTTCAAATACGCTACCGCGTTCGGCAGCGAGCTGCTCGACCATAGGACGATAGTGGTTAATAAGCTTTTGTTTAAGCGTTATGGGCATATCCTTCTCGAAAGAACTGTTGACCCTGGCAGTTGCTGCGTTTTGGTCCGCGTCAATGTTTTGGGGCTCTAGCGCAAGAAACTGGTAGATATCGTGTATGACCTCATGCGGTTTCTCCATGATGTCATCATAAAACCCTACAAAATATTGTTCGCTACTAAAGTGTTTTTCCCAACGCTGAATAACCTCAAGATAGTTTGATTGAGCAATAATATTCGGGTGCATTGTTTTTTCAAACATTTCTTCGATGCTTGCTTCCGAATAACTGATGTTTTCTCTTTGCTCATGGTAGCGAACCAGTGACCAGGCGCGATCAACCGGGTCGCGTAAAAAGTGGATCACTTTAACAGAAGGAAGCAGTTGTTTTAGCCGCGCGACACTTAGATCGTCAAGTGCCGAATACGCAGGTGTAATCTCGCCGCAAACATAACCGTTGTACTGAGCGAACAAGCTGCGATACCAATCGTCATTTGGGCGGCCGAGAAAGTACTTACAATCCCAGCGAAGTTTTGCTAACGAAGGTTTAAGAATATTGGAGCCTACAGCCTTGATAAAGCGCTTTCTAAAATCGGTATTATGTTCTGAGCGGCTCAGCAGTCGACGGCTAAAGGAGTCCTCGGCCAAAAAACTCGGCCCTTTTTGTTCCAGCGCTCTCGAAAAATAGTGTAATTCTTTTAGTCTAGGAACTCTGACATTTGGGTTGCGCTCTAACTGTTTGAACACCCATGTGGAGCCGGAGCGCGCAGCGCCGATGCCAATAAATTGCGGCCCTTGCTTTGGATAGGTGGCGGTATTTGGCAAATTTTGCTCGCTCATTGTTTACAACATATATTTGGGCATCCAAATCAACGACAAGGTTAATTTGGCAAGTAAGCGCATTATGGAGTTTGGGGCAAGAACCGAGCAGTAGGCGCGGTGAACTTGTGTGGAGCCTTGGAATCATTATAGCCCGCCTGCTGGAGTAAGCGAGGAGTAGAAGTGATCGAGTGGTTAAAAAACATACTGTGACATTAGTCCTTAAAAGCTGAGAGCTAAGGGGGATTCGTGAAAACTAGCGAAATCACCGGACCTAAAATGTGAAGCGCTTTGCACTGTCGATGGCTTAAGCTGCGATAATTACCAACGTCAACAAATTGCAAACTCCGTCTGGCAGCCTGACATTCCAATGTACTGCTGACCAACCCTAAAGTTCTTTTTATCTATCGGAAATAGAAAATGCGAAATTTAGCAGTTTTGAACCTACTTATTGGCTTTGCATTCGCTCCTCTCGCCATAGCCTATGAGCCGCCTATTGGGATCCCTTATCCGGCATTTGGCATCGATGAGTCGCATACGATGTATAGCGGCCAGGCGGGTTATTCGGACGCGGGTAATGGCCCCTATACAATTTATGTTGATAGTACAGCTTCGAATTGTTCTAACTCTGGGCCCGCTACTGCACAGCAGCCACGTTGTGACCTGCCTTCGTCCTTGAGTGCCGGGGACGTTCTGGAGGTTCATGGTGGGCCGTATACAAAGATTGATCCGGTGTTGACCTCTAATGGCACGGCGGCGAAGCCGATTTTTATCCGTGGGATAGATGATGGTAATGGCGCGCCGAAAATTAAAAATAGCAACCAGATAAAGCTGTATGGCCAATATTTTGTTTTCGAAGGGTTTGACCTTGATAAAACCCGCATGTTGTTAGGCTTTAGTGACGGGCATGCAGAGTTTGCTGCGGCGCGAAATAATCGTATCCACGATCACGCATCAAAGAATGGTTCGAACCTTTACGGTGATAACCTGCTGTTTTGGGAAAACGAAGTAGACCACAACCAGGGTAATGACCGCCACGGAACTTATGTCGGTAGCGGTAGTTTCCGGGTGTGGATACTTGACAACTATTATCATCACAACGGCGGAGACGCGGTACAGTTTTGTCACGGTTGTAGTTCTAATCCACCCGATACAGTGTTTATCGGCCGTAACCTGATGCATAGTGATCGTGAAAACGGCGTTGACCTAAAGTACTCAAGAAATATAGTGATTTCCGAAAACACCATTCATTCATATGCTAAAGCCGAAAAAGATAAGAACTGGTGCTTTGATGACGGATCTGGCTGTGGCGTGTATTCAAGTGGCTCTGATGGTGCTGCGGTGGTCGTGGGTTCTGACGGTGCACCAACTAACGTTTGGGTTATGTTTAACAGGATTTACGATAGCAATACAGGTATTCGCATAGAAGAGGCGGGTTCTAACGTCAATATTATTGGTAACCTGGTTTATGATTTAAACAGCTCAGGCCTGGCGCTGCAAAAACGAGGTGAGCCAGTAAATCTTATTGGTAATACCTTTTACGATATGAAAACAGGTATCGATCAATATTGGCGGGAAAACTTTGATCTTGTCGTAAAAGACAATATCTTCCTGGATATTGATAAGAGTATTAACTACGAAGATCGAGACGTTGCCGAGCAGAGTGTATTAGAGAGTAATATTTTCTGGAATTCGACTGGTAGCGTATCGGTTAATTGGCCAAACAACCAGTCAATTAGCAGCTCTGCGCAGTTAAACGGGCTTTCCGGTGAAGTAAAGGTTGATAACCAGCTAGCGAATCCTAACCTCGTATCGCTGGGTTCAACCCCGGACTTTTCGCCACGAGCAGGCAGTACCGCTATCGATTCTGCAACAAGCACGCTCGCGCAGTTTGATGCAGTTTATCGAGGTATGTTTGAAGGCGCGACAACGATACTTAAGGACTTAAACGGTGTGGCGCGAACGTCAGGCAGTATTGATGTTGGCGCGATTGAGTTTAGTGGCGTCGCCTCTGGTATTGCCCCGCCAGCCGCACCTGGCTCAACTCAGTTGCGAATACTCGTTACAAACTAAGCTTTGTTCTAGCATGAAAAAGCAGGCTAAAGAGCCTGCTTTTTTTATGGTTTAAGTTTTAGAGCAGTGTCCGGCAGCTTTGTTGATACGCATTTGCTGGAAATAGAACTGACATATCAATCGTTGTGCGCTTTTAGGCTTTGGCGTTTCCAGTATTAGCTCATCGAGAATGCCCACCGCCTCTTCTTCTTTTTGCTCATCGATAAGTTGCAAAGCGTGCTTGAGCTTTCGATTATTCGCCTCTCTGTCTGGTATTGCGCTACTTAGTAGGCGATCATAGACAACAACCTCACTAAGCCGGTTAGTTTGGACTAAAACGTCTGATAGAGAGCGAAAAATAGCGGCCTTAAGCAAAGTGGTCGAGTCCGTGTTTGGCAGTGTTGACAGTGCTGTCGTTAGCGCTTCTTCGGCATCTTTCCATTCCTCTTTCATGATGTGCCGTTCTGCCGATAAAATCAACCAGTCAGGACTGGGTGAGCCTGGTTGTTCATGCGCTGTTTTCAACAACGCGTCTGCCTCACTGGCATTCTCAAAAAGAAGTGCTAGCTTTATTTTTTCATACAGAATGGCGTTTGTTGCTTCTGTGGAGGTGGCAAGGAGCTCGTTTGCCTCCTCGAATCGGCCGCCATTATTCAATGCCATAGCGTGGTAGCGTATTCGCTCTCCAGTCTGTCCAGACCAAAGTGGCGCTGTCTCATCAAGTAACTTTAGGACGCGCTGTGACTCGCCGCGAAGTAGTCTGGTTCTAATGGTAAGCGAGGTGACATCTCTATCGGTTGTTATCTCGCTGCTTAGACTGGACAGTACTTCGCTCGCAGTTTGATCATCACCAGTGACCAGTGCAGATTCAATTAGGATTTTTTTTGCTGCTATCGATTCCGGGTTTTCAATAAGTATGCTTCTTGCCTGATCTTGTGCTACTTGTATTTGGCCAGATTGTAAATAACGTTCGGCCTGTTTTAGTTTTATCTGATCAATAGCTGCGGACGATTGTGTGTCTGGCGCAGGCTTGCAACCGTAGCTCGTGGCGGCAAGCGTAACCAATAGCCAAAGAATTTTTTTCAATTGCGCCATCTTATGTTTAGTGGTGACAAATGGAAGTTGCCCGGGTGAGCGAACGTTCTTCACATGCAGTTTATTTGTCTGCTGTGAGTTGATACTTGCCCATTAAATCATAAAGCGTTGGTCGGGTAATACCTAAAAGCTTAGCGGCGGCCGACATATTTCCCTCGGCAATGGATAGAGCGGTTTTTATCGCACTTATCTCTGCATTGCTTCTAACGGTTTTTAAGTTGATTGCCAGCCCTTCAGCTTCATTCATACTTAAGTCATCAGCTTGAATGGATTTTCCATCGGCCATAATGACGGCTCGCTTAACCTTGTTTTCCAGTTCGCGAACGTTTCCAGGCCAACCATAACTTTCGATTGCGGCGGCCGCGGCCGGGCTGAACCCTGAAATATTTTTATTGTGCTCATCGGCATACTTTTTAAGAAGTGCTCTGGCAATAAGTACTTTGTCACCGAGCCTTTCACGCAATGAGGGAATGTTGATGACAATTTCGCTGATGCGATAATACAGGTCTTCGCGAAACTCGCCGTCGGCTACCATTTGCTCGAGGTTTTTATTTGTGGCGCATATGACGCGCACTTCTACGGGAATTTCTTTTCTCCCGCCAACTCGTTCGATTGTTCTTTCTTGTAAAAAACGCAGCAATTTTGCTTGCAGTGCAAGTGGCATGTCTCCGATTTCGTCTAAGAACAATGTTCCGTTGTTTGCCTGCTCGACCTTGCCGATTGTGGTTTTATTGGCACCAGTAAACGCGCCTTTCTCGTAACCAAATAACTCGCTTTCGATAAGGTTCTCGGGAACCGCTGCGCAATTGATGGCAACAAACTCGTGCTCTTTCTGCGGGCTTAACCGATGAATGGCTTTCGCAAAAACTTCTTTTCCCGTGCCGCTTTCGCCTAGCAATAATGTTGTGACATTGGTTGGGGCGATTTTTTCGACGGTTCGGCAAATTTCTAACATCTTAGGGCTGGAGCCAATTACGCCTTCAAGTGGTGACTGTTGTTCGTTTTTTGCTTCGCGCAGTTGTTTTTCGAGATTTGCCATCTGGAATGCGCGTTGAACGATAAGATCCAGAATATCTGTTTCAACCGGCTTTTGATAAAAGTCGTATGCGCCGCCTGCGACCGCCCTAAGCGCGTTTTCGTAGTCTGAGTGACCGGTAATAACGATAACCTTAAGGTTTGGGTCGATACGCAAGCTTTCCTCAAGCGTGGCAAAGCCTTCTTCAACACCTTCATCGTCAGGTGGGAGGCCAAGGTCCTGGAGTACAACAGAGGGCTGTTCTCTGCGAACGCTTGCTAATGCTTCATCCCTGGTGCTGGCAATAACGACGTTATAGTTTTCAAAGTGCCATTTCAGCTGGCTTTGAAGCCCAGGGTCGTCTTCGACAATAAGCAGCGTAGGATTTTGTTCACTCATGTTAGGCTCGTAGTGTTTTGCGTTTTCTCAGTGTGCTTGGGCGCCCAGTACATCACTGGTTCGGCTTGAAAACTGCTTGAGCTTCACCAGCTATTTAAGAAATAGGCAATAGTATGTTGATGGTGGTGCCGACATTTTCTTCGCTTTCGACGATGATATCGCCGCCCATACCTCGTATAAAGTCTCTAGCCTGGTACGCACCTATACCCATGCCCATTCCGGATTTCGTTGACTCAAACGGCTTGAAGAGGCGGTTTTTTATAAAGTCTCGCGACATTCCGCAACCGTTGTCTTCTATAGAGACTAGCACTTGTTCGTTTGATTGGTGTTCGATATCAATGTCAATAAACCCATCGTTCGCCGTTGCGTCTTGTGCATTGCGAATCAAGTGGGTTAGTACCATCGTAAGCTGTTCAATATCTGCTTTTATTGCTAGCTTGGCATTTTGATTTCGTAGCGTGGGGATGGGCTGCCGATCCGTTGATTTGCGAATAACATCAAGTAGCAATCGTTTTAAATCTGCGCTGCGCATCTGGCTGCTTTCGCCTTTGCGCTTAAGCCGTAGCAGCAACGTATTCATCCGTTGTACAGAGTTGTCTACGGTGCGAATCATGTCTTCTACAAACGCGGGGTTGTCTTTATGTTTATCGGCGTTTTTGACGACCAGGGCTTGCTGCGCGATCAGGTTTTTCAAATCGTGCATGATGAATGCAGTTAGCTGGTTATAGGTGTCAAACTGTTTTGATTCGGCAATTTTTTCAGCGGACTGCTGCCTTGATATATAGCTGGCGATTTGTCGGCCCGCGCTTCGCGCAACATCAAGATCTTCCCAAATCATGCTTTCATCAGTTGAGCCGCGTGTCAGCAAAAAGAATCCTACAATCTCACCAGCAATGATTAGTGGCCCAACGATCCATGCGTTAGGAATTGAACTAAGCCAGTATGGCACCAGATTGTTATGCTCTATGGCGCTACTATCGTTTGTTCCTGAAAGCGTATAAATCCAGCCTTTCTCTAACATCGGGCTAATAAAAGCAGCGTTGGATGGGATGTGATGACTGCTCTCTGGTAGCGACAGGTTCTCGCAATGCGCTAGCGAAAATTCAGCTGCGTGACGTTCTATCCAGAGCGCACCGCCGTCGGCGTTAAGTATGTCAACAAGCGACGATAAGCTGATTTGATAAAAGCTTTCGGTATGATCAGAAGAGGAAAGACGGTTTATTAACGTCAACCAGATATTTCGATAATCGTATTTACTGCCAAACAGGTTTTTATTGATAAGAACGCGAATACTGGCTCGCGCCTTACTCGACACAATCAGGTAGGTTACCAACGCGAGCGCAACCACAATAAATATTAGCTGCAAACTGTCTACCCAGCTCGCTTCAGTTAGGCTAATCAAATAGCTGATTAGCGACATAAGAATAAGAGCGGAGCTGCTTAAACTCAGCGAAGTGCCGTAAAATGCACTGTCGCGTGACATCGAAAAGGTTTGATCATGAGTGCTTCTAGATGAGCCAATAAGCAGCAGAATAGCGATAAAAGTAACGTAGTAGCCGCTTAGCAAAAATAAATAATCGTCTTTGTCCCCGATGAGAATGCCATAACCTGTGCTGTAAATATCGGCAGCCATCCATATCCAAACGGCTAGAAAAAAGGGCCGGGTTAATATTCGGCTTTTTCGGTCGGCATTGCGAAAGACTTGTTCGCTCAGCAATAGCACAAAGAGTTTTGCGACCAGTCGGCCAATAAGGAGTAGCTGAGGGCTTTCGGTTAGAAACGGAGAATGTGCCAGTAGAGCAGGCATGTAGAAAGGGATTATCCATACCGCTTCACCAATCAATACGATCAGGAAGCTGGCCGCGCACCAGCGCTTTAAGCTCGTTTTATTCTCGCCAGGCACCAAACGCCACAAGGTGATCGCTATGGCGAGCATCACGACTGTTTCGCTGAGCATGAATATACTAAAGTCTACCCAGTGTGCTTTGTTAGCATATGCAGCTGCTTGCGAAAGACCGATGGCGAGCACAAAAAAACTGAATCGCTTGCCGGGGATATTTTCGGTATTTGGTGAAAGAAGAATAATGGCTACAAGTAAGAGCAGCGCACAAGCCAGTAAGTGGATACTGGCAGAAAAATTAAATAGCGATTGATAAAACTCTGCGTGCATTACTCGCTTGCTGTAGTGAGGTGCTAAGAGGTACGGCGTAAGTTGCTTATCATGCTGCTTAGTGAGCGGTCAAAGAATGGGCCGGATTTAAGCAGCCGCGCTCTCTTTTTTTGCATGTCGTAGGCAAATTCCTTGATGGTTTTTTCCATTGTTTTAAAGCCTAGACGATTAACAAAAATGTAGATGTCATTTTCGTCAATTTTTGTCGCCAATTTACAACGAACCACGCTGCCGGTTTCCGGTACTTTGAACTCAACCCAGGTGCCCAGCTTTATTTGTCCTGCTTTTTCGACAAATTCAAACGTTGCCTGCTCATGTTGATATTTTTGTTTTTCCAGTGCCGACATGGATTCCCATTGGTCTTTAGTATCTGCTGTATCTTCGTTTAAAAGATCAAGCTCGGCCGCGTTGGCCGATTCAAAGACAGCGGTGGCTTCTTCGTTGGTAGATGTCGGCTCTTCTCCCTCGGGTTTGCGATGAAAGTTATTGATCACGGCAATGACTTTCTTTGCTTGTTTTTGTGCGCTTGTGTCATCGAGAGAGGTAAGTTTAAGCCCTTCAGCTAATCGCGGTTCTAGATCTTCGAGTATGCGGTTTAGCCGGCTCGTTGATTTTTTATCTTCCGTTCGATGTTGTGCACACCAAACCAGATCCTGCATAAGTTGCAGGCAGGACGTCCATTCGGCACTTTCATCGCCGAAGCGGATGTAGGCGCTGTAAAGTGCTTGCTGCCAATGTTCTAAAATAAACTGGCTTGTTTCTACCTCGACCTTCTTGTCATTAAGCATCTCGTGGATTGCGCGCTGAGTTTTGAGTTTGGCAACCTGCTTAATTGCTTCGCCTTCCGCAGTTTCACTCGTACGTTTTTCGACAAGTGCACTGCGTTTGTCTATTTTCTTAACGTAATGGTCGATATCCTGCAAGGCTTCATTAAAAGCTTGTTCTACGTTGTTTCCAGAGGTTTGAATGTTGTGTACGAGGGATTCTATATGTTCGATCAATGCATCACTTCCTTTGTCATCTGCAGTTAATCCAATGCTGGCTTTGGCAACGCGGTTGATAAATTCGCGGCAAGGGTGTTTGGCCTCGGAAAAAAACGTATTGTCCTTTAGCGCTATTTTCAAGGTCGGCATTTGCAAGCGGCTGAGTTGCGCTTTAACGGTATCGGGGATGTCATCGTCTTCCAGTGCGAAGTCAAAAAACATTGCCACCAAATTGATAACGTCTTCATCTACCTGGGCCACATTGTGGCTTTGGCCTTTTTTCTTCGCTCGACCCAATGTTTGAGCGACAAATGTTCGAAGGTCGAACGGTGTTGCCGGGTCGTCGTAAACCGGGCCTGTGGCGTCAAGCAGATTGAGCAGTTCTTCGCTGTTTATGGCTGGGCCGGATTTGCTGGAAGTAAACAGCGGAAATTGTGGTGAGGCCGATGCGCGCTGTTGCCTAAGCAGGCCTGTTAGTTCGCCCAACGGAATTTGAACCACGGAATTGTTGTAGGGGCTGACAAGACTTTCGCCTTCGTCCAGGCCAGCGACTGCCGACTCTGCGGTAGCGCCTGGTCCGCCGCGACCAGCCTGGCCCGCACGGCTTGCGCTCTCTCGTTTAAAAACGGCACCGGCTTCTTCAAGCTTCTTGTTTACGTTGCCATAAAACTCTGGCAGACGCTTTACCACGATACGTTCGAATTGCTTGTATAAAATAATTCGCGCTTTGATTTCTAGCGTCATATCGTCAATTGACGCAGCGAATCCGTTAATAATCTGGGCAGGGTCTATCGGATTATTGTCTTCATCCAGTACAACGTTTTCGGGAAGGATATGCTTAAAGCGTGCTTCGATTTCGTGCAGGGCTGACTTTGAAATTGCGCGAGCCCTGGAGATCATTGCGGTGAGCGTGACGTCACGCTCAGTTTGTTCGTCGTCCAGCAGTTCCATGCTATCGAGCGAAACAGAATCGTTATCGCTGTTGGGATTTTTGTCGGCTAAAGCCTTATCAGCGCTTGATAGCTGGTTGAAGCCCGATTCTAGCGATTTTTGGTAAGCTTGCTTGGCGCCATTAGCGCACACGCGAACTTCGCGCATCGATTCAAAATAGAGGTTTTGCTCCTGGTTGTTGCCCGCGGAGGATGCAAGATCGAAATATAGATCGTCACAGGAGGCAAACATGTCGTCCAGCAGTGACAACAGTGTCGAAGTAGATTGTTTTAGTAACGACTGTACCGTGCTCATAAACGATATTTTCGATTAGGGCAGAACGTGCTTTATTTATCTGGAGGCGTGAAATCGATCGAGCCAATGTCGAGCGCCAAAGGTAAGCGTCAAGTTTAACAGAGAAGCTTTGACGGATTCGCTAGAAAGGCAAAAGTAAAGATAAAAAAATAGGCCGTAAAGGCCTAAGGGAGTAGTGTGCGGTAAATAAAGAGCTGGTGTCAGTTAGCCTTCAATTAAAAGTCTGGGGAGAACGCTGGGTTCCGACAAGCGATTGTCGGTATCGTAGGCAAACAGGTAGAGTTGATAGTCGCCGGGCGACAGCGCGGATAGCACGTAGCGGGATTGATTGGCGCTTTCGATAATATAGCGCTGCTGTTCTTGTGTATCGAGATTTACCGATAGAATCTCGTATCCGCCTATTTCCGACAGTGGCAGCGATGAGCCATCAGACCTCGCAGAAGGTGCGTCCCAGCTTACTTCTACTGCCGATATTTGTTCGGACGCTGCACTAACAGTGTCGCTAGAGGTAGGGCGTTCGACGTTGACGGGGGTGTTGTTGTTAGGTGGGCCACTAAATGGTGCGTCGTCGTTATCGCTAACTGACACAGAGTCTCCGCAGCCAGAGATTATCAGGCAGAGTGCGAATATCACTAACGAGCACAGTTTAGCTGGCAAAGCGGCGACAGGGTGGTTGTTCTCACCAGGGTTCACAGTTAGAAAATTCCAAACGGTTGATAGTTTACGCGAGATGGCGCTTTTAATTGATGCGAAGAGCCATGGTTTTGAAGGCCCAGCTGTTGCGAAGAGCGGTATCAGCTAGCGCGGTATAGGGGTATTGTCGGCAGAACAATGGCAAACATGTGAGGTGCAGTTCACATTTGCATTATTTATTTTTGTGGATGGTACTTTCTTGCAAAAAAGCAGTGGAATAATGAGGATGTATGGTCTAGCTCGATCAAAAAATCAACACTGCAGAAATTCTGCAAGCAGGTGGAGGCCAGCGTTGCTAGCTGCTTCTGTTAAGCACATACTGTCCAAGGTCTTGCATGGCAGAGGTGTAGCCATTGCTCGCTAGCAGTTTTAGGTTAGACGCGCCGTTCTGGATAATTCGGTCTGCGTAAGCCATCGCTTTTTCGACGGCGTCCGTTTGCTTAATGAGTTTTACGACATGCTCGATATTGTCTGCACTTTTTTCCAGAATGCTTTTTTGTAGTTGTTCGTGTGCCGCTGGGTTGTTTTCCAATGTGGACTGGAGCGCATAAATCAGCGGTAGGGTGACTTTACCTTCGGCTAAGTCGTCGCCGACGTTTTTTCCGAGGGCGTCGGCTTCGCCAACGTAATCGAGGGAATCGTCAACTAACTGGAAAGCCTTGCCGAGTTCCATGCCGTAAGCCGCGCACGCTTTGCGTTGGCTTTCCGAGCTTTTCGCAAGAATTGCGGCGGCTTCACAGGCCGCGGAAAACAAAATCGCGGTTTTGTTTTCAATCACTTCAAAATAGTCAGCTTCACTTAGCTGCGTGTCGCCAATATGGATTAGCTGCTTCACTTCGCCTTCGGCTATTTTAGCCGTGGTATTGCTTAGCACTTCCAAAACCTCGATGTTGCCAATCGACACCATAATCTGGAACGCGCGGCTATACACGAAGTCACCAACGAGCACGCTTGACGCGTTTCCCCAGTTGGCATTTGCGGTGGGCTTGCCCCGGCGCAGGTCTGACATGTCGACTACGTCGTCGTGAAGCAGCGTCGCGGTGTGTAAAAACTCTATCGCAGCGGCGAGCTTGTGTTGCTGTGGGTTGTCTACATCGCCGAGTGAGCCGGCGCATAGCAGGGTCACTAGTGGGCGAACGCGTTTACCCCCGCTGGTGACGAGGTATTCGCTTATTTCTTCTACCAGATCGATTTCTGAATGAAGGTTGCCCAGAATAATTTGGTTTACTGATTCGAACTGTTCAGCGACCAATTGATAGATAGGTTGGATTGTCAAAGCTTTCCCGGATTTGATTGTCTAAGTTTGCGGACTTTGCGTTTTGAATTCAGAGTATTTTAGCACTGCATTGGCGGCTGGCATGCTAGGTAGCACCTGATTCACTGTCAAGCGACTTTGCCCTTTATAGTGGCGCAATAGCGCTTTTGGGGGCTTTAAAGTGGCAGGCGTTTTTGATCAATAACCTGTCGCAGGACAAAGCTGGAGTGAACCCCGGTAACACCCGCTATTTTAGTCAGCTTGCCGAGTAAAAAGGCCTCGTAGTGCGCCATATCTGGTAATAGCGCCTTGAGCAAATAATCTGCGCTTTGTCCTGTCACCAGATTGCACTCGATGATTTCAGGCATGCTATTTACCGCTTTTTCGAACTTTTCAAATCTGTCCGGCGTGTGGCGATCCATGCTGATGCTAATGAGAGCGGTGAGCGTTAGGCCCAGTTTTTGTTCGTCGATCGAAACGGTGTAATTTTTAATCACACCTTCTTCTTCCAGGCGTTTCACGCGGCGAGCGCAGGGAGTGGGTGAAAGGTTGATCTTGTCGGCAAGTTGTAGATTGCTAATGCGTCCGTCTACGATTAGCGCTTCCAGAATGCGTTTGTCGGTAGAATCAATAGAGATCGCCATGACTAATGCTTTGCTTGGTGATAAAATCCAATAATATTAAAAATTGTAGTTTAAATCACTATTTTATACCTATTTAAATAGTTAAATTGGTGGGTATTTGGCGAAAGCGCCACTTATACTACTAGCTTCCCAGATTATTAGTTAATTCAAGTGCACTCATGTCTAAACAAAATACATTTGATCATCATAAATACCAGCCGCATTGCCCAGTAGTACTAAAAGATCGTACCTGGCCGGATAAAGTAATCGAAAAGGCGCCGCTATGGTGCAGTGTCGATTTGCGCGATGGTAACCAGGCTTTAATTGAGCCGATGACCGTAGCCCAGAAGATGGATTTATATTTACTGTTGGTCAAGGTAGGGTTTAAAGAAATAGAGGTAGGTTACCCCGCTGCGTCGCAAACCGATTTTGATTTTGTGCGGCGCCTGATCGAAGAAGACCTTATTCCAGACGACGTGACGGTTCAGGTGCTCTCGCAAACGCGTGAAGATCTTATTTTGCGAACGTTCGAGGCATTAAAGGGCGTAAAGCGCGCGATTGTCCACGTGTACAACTCTACCTCGACCGTACAGCGCAAAAAGGTATTTCAGTTAGACGAAGAAGGTATTAAGGCGATTGCGGTTAAAGGCGCGGAGGTTGTTAAGCGTTGTGCCGCGCAAGCCAGTGAGACCCAATGGGTGTTCCAGTACTCACCCGAAAGTTTTACGGGTACCGAAATTGATTACGCGGTCGATGTTTGTAACGCGGTTATCGATGTTTGGCAGCCTACACCAGAAAATAAAGCCATTATTAATTTGCCTGCAACGGTGGAGATGACCACGCCAAATGTATACGCCGACCAAATCGAGTACTTTAGCCGCAACGTACAGAAACGGGATGCAATAGTCTTGAGTTTACATACGCATAACGATAGAGGTTGTGCGGTCGCTGCTGCAGAGCTCGCTGTGCAGGGCGGTGCTGATCGGGTAGAGGGTACTTTGCTTGGTAATGGCGAGCGCACTGGCAATATGGATATTGTGACTATGGGTATGAACTTGTACAGTCGTGGTGTTGATCCTGAGTTGGATTTTTCGAATATCGACGAAATTATCCAGGTGGTTAAACGCGTAACAAACTTGCCTGTGCATCCGCGTCATCCTTATGCGGGCGAATTGGTGTTTACTGCTTTTTCTGGCAGTCACCAGGACGCCATAAAAAAATCGTTAGCCTTGCAATCTGACGATGAGCCCTGGGATGTGGCGTACTTGCCAATTGATCCTCGTGATTTGGGTCGTTCTTATCAAGAAGTTATTCGTATCAATAGCCAGTCCGGTAAGGGCGGGATTGCTTACGTGGTTGAGCAGTCTAAAGGGTTGCAGTTGCCGCGTTGGTTGCAAATTGATTTTAGTAGCGTTGTGCAAAACCATGCCGAGCGAACCGAGCGCGAAGTAGAAAGCTCCGAAATCTGGAGTCTGTTTGAACAGCACTATATCAAGCGCGAGACACCGTATCGATTAGCAAGTTTTGCGCTTAGCCATAGCGATGGTCGCGATACTTTAGAGGCAATGCTAGAAAGTGATTCTGGTGCGTTAACAATAAAAGGAGCTGGCGCAGGGGTGGTTGAATCGTTTGTTTCAGCAATGTCGCAGCAACTTGGTGTGCCGCTAGTGCTTGTGGACTATAACGAGCACGCTGTGAGTCACAGTGCCAGTTCGGACGCTGCCTGTTATGTTCAAATGAATATTCAGGGTGAGCGATACTGTGGCGTTGGTATGAGTAGTGATATAGTGGACGCCACATTAAGAGCAATACTGTGTGCGGTAAACTTGTTTATGACCGAGGCAGCCACGGCGCAAGCGTCTTAGCACTTGGCTATTGGCCTTCATATTAAATTTGGCGTTGAGCTTACGTAGTTGATCAAGCAAGAAACAGCTAGTGCTTTGCAGGCGCTGGACATAGACGTTTGGGTGCCGCGGCAGCCTTTGGGCGGACGCGTGGCCGAGCATTTTTTCTATGTCGAGCAGGAGTCGCCACCCGGGCGGTCGCCACTGGGGAAAGAGCCTTCAGCTCTACATACAGAGCCTTCAGCCCCGCATAAAGAGCCCTCAGCTCTAAGTAATGAGCCGTCGGCGCCTGCGCAAAGAGTGTCTCGTGCGGCCGACGTATCTGCGTTGATCCAGCCTTCGGATAGCGAGCGGTCAACTAACCGACGGCCGAATAATCAACATAGCACTAATAAATCGGAGTCAGTGAATGACTCGGCAGCGGTGGAACGTGCTCCTTCCCTGGAGTGGCTTTGCCTATTCTACAAAGACTGGCTGTTCGTCGATGATGTTACGGGGCTGAACACCGTTAAAAGTGCTTATAGCGACTGGATGCAAGCGCTGTTGTTCTCGTTGGGGCTGTATCGCGATAATCACTCCAAAGCATTTACTGCTGAATTACCTATTCGTCGTTTAAAGTGGCCGCCGACGCAAAATTTGGCGCAGTCGCTCTCTACTTCCAAAGGTCACGGCGCACGTCATAACGAAGCGCTAAGTCAACGCTCAAAAGCAGAATACGTTGAGGGCTGGTTCGAAAGGCAGCATTCGCTTCTGGGGCGGGATGTAAAGTATATGGTGCTCATGGGCGAGCAGGCACAGCGAGCTTTTCTTGAAAGCAAAGAAACGACCGCTTCATACAAGGTAATATTGAATAACAAGACTGTGGAAGGTAAGGCGGGCGCTTTATCTAACGTTATGACGATGTTTTCCGATGCGTCACTTTTGCTGGCGCCCGTTTCAAGTGTCATTTGGTCATCAGCGGAAAGCAAAAAAGCATTCTGGCAGGCGCTGGTTTCTCTTAAGCAAGCTGAGTGAGCGTTTGACTTCAGTGCTTACCTCTTTGAGTGCATCTGATCGCGATGCGTTAATCGCTTGCATTGGTGACGAGCAAACCACGTGGCAGGCCGGTGACCTCATCTCGGCGCTTGATACTCCAAACTATCTGTTGAGAAAATGGCTTGATTCGCAGGGTGTATTGCGCGGTTTTTATATTGCCAGGAAAGTGGCGGACTTTTACGAGCTGCTCTATGTTTGTGTAGCCAAAGAGGCTCGAACGCAAGGTGTTGGCAGGCTACTAATACGAGATCTTATCGAGCACGGGCAGAGTGCAGGTTCGAATTGTCTGGAGCTGGAGGTTCGTGAGTCAAACGGTGCGGCGCGAAGTCTCTATGAAAATTGCGGCTTTGTCGAAGTCGGTCGGCGAGAAAATTACTATCCTGCAAAAACGGGCGCATCACCAACTGGGGTTTTGAATACGCAGGCAGGTAGTGAGGCCGCGATACTTTATCGCTTGCATATTGTGTAGAATGCCGCTTTCCTTTATTTAACTCATCCAAATACCCGCATGCCGCATATCCATACCCATTACTGGTCGTTAGAGGTTCCTGACGACTGGCAAGTTGAACACGACGAGGAAACAGGGACTGTCAGTATCAGTGACCCCGATGATGTTGGTTGTCTTGACCTTCTGACTATAGAGTCCGACACTTTTGTGGAAGACGATGCGCTAACGCAATTTATTGCCGACAGCGTGTTAGATGATTCGGTGCAGAAGTTACCTCCATTAGAGACTGTTGCGATGGCAGGTTTTAATGGTTATACGCTGGCTTACGACGCTGATGGTCTTGCGTGGCGAGAGTGGTACCTGGCCGATCAGCAACTCATATTAATGGTCACCTATAACACCGAGTTAGAGCAGCAAGGGCTTGATGATTCGATGATTGATCAGGTGTTAGATACACTGGTGCGCGAACCTGCCGAGGAAGAAGAGTAGCCTGGTCTTACTCGCAAACTAGAAAAATAAAAATGGTAGAACAAGAAGATTCGGCGCAAAAGCATCAATTAGCAGCACTGTTAGCTGGGCCATGTTTAGCGGTCGTTGTGGCGCTGGCGTGTTTCTATCTTCAACTTGCTCAACCGATTGTTTTTACCTTGGCGATTACATCCTGGGTGGCACTGTGGTGGATTTTCGAGCCAGTTCCAATTCCCGTCACATCGCTATTGCCCTTTGTATTATTTCCTGGCGCCGGTGTTCTAACGCACAAACAGGCAGCGGCGGGTTTGGGCTCGCATGTGATTCTTTTGTTGATGGGCGGCTTTATGCTTGCCAGGAGTATAGAACATTCGGGCCTGCACAGGCGACTCGCATTATCGTTGCTAAGGGCAACGGGCAGTCGCTCCGGAAAGCCGTTGGTGTTCGCTTTTATGGCGACAGGCGCATTGCTTTCAATGTGGATCTCAAACACCGCAAGCTGTCTGGTGCTGATGCCCATCGCGCTCGCGGTGCTAAAGCAGCTGGATGATAACCGGCTCGCCTTACCTTTGGTGTTAGGAGTGGCTTTTTCATGCAATATTGGCGGCATGGCAACTTTAATAGGTACGCCTCCCAACTTGATTTTCGTCGGGGTTTACGAGACCTATGCTGGTGAGGAATTTAGTTTTTTTCGGTGGTTTCAGCTAGGCATGCCAGTCGTATTATTGGGCCTGCCGTTGACCTGGTTGTGGCTAACCCGGCATCTAAGTACAGGAGATATTGTTGTTTTACCGGGTCAGGGAGCGTGGCAGTCTCACGAACGTCGCGTGTTTGCGGTGTTTGGGTTAGTGATTTTGTTGTGGGTATTCCGCCTGGAGCCATTTGGCGGTTATTCGGGCTGGTTGGGTTTGGTCGGCGTGGGCGACTCTACGATAGCGTTACTTGGCGTGATATTGATGTGCGTTGTACCCGCGCAAAAAGGTTCACTAGAGCCCTTGCTCACATGGCGGCAAGCGGTGGATATCCCCTGGGGTATGTTGATGTTGTTTGCCGGGGGTATTGTCGTTGCGAAGGCATTTCAGGAAAGCGGGACAGCGCAGATGCTAGGCGACATGTTGCAGGGTATTGAGAGCTGGCATCCGTTTTTGTTGGTTTTAGGCATTTGTCTGGCCATTACATTTCTAACCGAGATGACGTCCAATGTCGCGACAACAACGCTGTTTATGCCGATAATGGCCGCTGCAGCGACAGCTTCGGGTTTGCCGTTAGAGCTTATGATGCTGCCTGCCGCGATGTCTGCCAGCTGTGCATTTATGTTGCCAGTTGCAACCGCCCCAAATGTCATCGCTTTTGGAACCGGACATGTGACCATCAAGCGTATGGTGCGTGAAGGTATCACGCTCAATCTCATGATGGCCTTATTGATATCCTCCGTACTATATTTTTCGTTAATCTAGCGATTGAAACGCTCAAGAAGCGTACCCGGTAGTTGCCAAGGGTAAAATAGTTGCAGGGGAAAATAGTTGTAAGGGTAAAAATGTTTAGTCAAGAATTGTTGCAGTTACTGTCGGATAATCGTTGGCACTCAGGCGAGGCGATTGGCGAGCGTTTTAACGTTAGCCGCGCCGCGATATGGAAGCAAATTGAATCGATTCGCAGTTATGGCCTCACGGTCGAAGCGGATCGAGGTAAGGGTTATCGACTATGCGATACTATTCAACTTTGCGATGCGTCGGTTATACAGTCGTTGATGGCTTCTCCAGTACCCATATCGGTAGAGAGTGAGCTTTCGGTAGATTCAACCAACACGCAACTGTTAAATAAATTAACCGCTAAAAACTTGCAATTGCCGTTTGTTCTTTTTGCAGACCACCAAACCGCGGGCAGAGGTCGGCGCGGACGGGCCTGGGTAAGCCCACTTGGCCGTAGCTTGTATTTTTCGTTAGCGTGGCGATTTAACAGCGGCCTCGGGGAGCTTTCCGGGTTGAGTCTGGTGGTGGCGATTGCGATCAAAGAGGCGCTTGATTCCTGCGAGCTAACGGGTGTAGAACTCAAGTGGCCAAATGATTTGATTGCTCAGTCGCGCAAACTCGGTGGGATTTTAATCGAGCTGCAAGGCGAAGCAACAGGTCCCTGCGATGTTGTGATTGGCGTTGGTTTAAATGTTTCGCTTTCTGATATTGCTGACGATTTCTGCGAGGAAATAAGCCAGCCCTGGATAGACCTGAAACAGTTAAGCCCAGACGCGGACAAGACAGAGCTTATCGATAGAAATCATCTTGCAGCAAAGCTTGTTGATGCTATCGCAACCGCGTTGCTTGAGTTTCAAAGTAAAGGGTTTGAGCCGTTTGTTGAGCGCTGGCAGCGAGCAGATTATTTGCAGGGTAAGCCCGTGAGAGTGGAGTATGGTGGTGACTTGCTTGAGGGTAATTACCTTGGTGTACTTGGCGACGGGGCGATTCAGGTAGAATGTGGCGGTGAAACCATTCATTTAAACGGTGGCGAAATTAGCGTTCGCAATACGGGATAGTTGCGTTGATGGAAATCTTAGATATTGATCTTGGTAACACGCGCGTTAAGTGGCGGCTGGTTCCCTATGCAATTGCGTTGGATCAACAGATACAGCGAGCTTCGAACATTCAAGGTTTTTATTCGAATGGGCAGGCCGGCGACGCACTACTAACGCCAGAAGGTATTGCACAGCGTCTGAAGAGTGGTGTTGAGCAGCAGTACAATCGAAGTAATCAAATCGCCAGAATCCGCGTGGCCTCGGTGCGCAGCGATGATTTTGATGCCCAATTGGCGCGTGCATTGGAAAACGAATTGGGTATTCTCGCCGAGTTTTCTCGAAGCACTTCCCAGGCACTGTCGGGCGCCATAACGATAAAAAACAGTTATACAAAGCCGCAAGATATGGGTGTTGATCGCTGGTGTGCAATTGCAGCGTTGGCCAATCGCTTCGCCGGGCAGCTCTGCGCTGTCGTTGATGCAGGAACCGCAATGACCATCGATTTTATCAATGGCGAAGCGCAACATTTGGGTGGCTATATTCTTCCAGGTTTTGAGCAACAGGTAAAAACATTGCTGGCCAAGACCGATAGAATTACGGCAGAGGATGTTTTGACCTTGCCAGACAATGATGACCAGTTAATTTCTGCTGCAAATAATACGACTGATGCGGTCAGGGCAGGGGTGCTGATTAATCTAGCTGGGGCGATTCATCATGCGTGCAGCCAGGTATCTGACCAGGCCGTGCCGCTACTGATTGGGGGCGGCGATGCGCTGTTGTTAAGTAAACTGCTCCGGGACGATACAAAATGTTCACCTGTCTGCACTAGTGACAGTTTGGTATTCGACGGTTTGTGTTATCTGTTACCATAACCCTTTGTTTTTGTGGTTGAATTGGGACTTATCTGGGAATTGATCGAAAGTACTTGTTATTAACATGCGCTTACTGATTATTTTGTTGATTGCCGCAAATTGTGCCACTTACTTTTGGCTGCAAACCGCGCACTCGTCTACCCGAGCGCCGAGTGTCTCGCCCGCGTTTGAGGCAGCCCCGCAAATAGTGTTGCTGCACGAGCAATCTGCCGAAATAGCGGATAGTGGCTCACAGGTCGAGCCAAAAGAACCCGAACTCCCAATGCAAGTGTCTGCGCCTGATCGCGTTGCTAAAGCGGATGTCCCTGCATCTGTGAAGGGCGATGCAGAAACGACTCACGTAAATTCGCATGGCAATAGCGAAAACCCTGCTAGCCAGGTGGCCATACGTAGTGCCCTGCCACAGAATTTTGAGGATGGTGATTTATGCTGGTTTGTCGATCTAGCCGATGAGCAGGACGCAACGTTAGCGGCCCAGCGCCAGCAGCAGCTGGATGCGATAAGTAATTACTTCTATTCGCTAGGTGTACAGTCTGAGTTGGTTAGCGTTGAAGTGGTCAAGGTCAGCAAGCATGTTATCTATTTGCCTGCGCGTGAAACCTATAAGCAGGCGTTGACCGATCTCAAAGCGTTGCTAAAAGAAGGTTATGATGCCTTCGTATTTCGCGAAGGCGAATTTCGCAACGCGATTTCTCTAGGGTTCTACTCCAACAAGAACCTTGCCGAAGAAATGCGTGAAAAATTCCAGCAAAAGGGTCTGGATGCCCAATTATCCCCCTGGCGGACGCATAGCGTTGACCCTATGTTACGGGTTGATGACCGGAATACAGAGGGCCTGACCGAATTGTGGGGCTCAATGGAAAGTCAATGGCAAGGAGCGCGCAGGGAAAAAAAATATTGCAACAGCGTTGTTGCACAAGGCTGAGTTCTTCTTTAGAATGCCGCGCCTTAGCTAAGTCGAAGCCGCACAAACATTGCGCGCTCCGTAAATTTAGCTAGAATTTCAATAGGATGCGCTGGCGTAGCTCAGTTGGTAGAGCAGCTGACTTGTAATCAGCCGGTCGGGGGTTCGACTCCTCTCGCCAGCTCCATATATGAAAAAACCCTGTCCGATTTCGGGCAGGGTTTTTTATTGGGCGGCTGTTTCTTTACGAAATAAAACTAAAGACATGATTCACCTCCAGTGTGAGTTTATTTATTCGTCAGAGGCTTCCTAACTTAAAGTTGGTCTTGGGGTCAATAATTAGTAAGCGATTTAATTTTTTTCATTCTCACTACTCTCATCTTGCGGCTTGTATGGGTTAGAAACAGGACGTAATTGCACTGTGTCCCAGGGGCCGTGGCCTGTTTGCGACGCGAGCTGCTCCCGAATAGCTCCAATAAGAATCTGTTGACCGAGCATGTAACAAGCCTCTCTAGCATTCTCTGGCTCAAATTCTTCCGCCTGGACAATTAGATTTGCTATCGCTGATATATCAAACGCGTAGGGGAGATTGGTACTCTTTTCATCATCGGAAAAGATTCTTACGCTAATACCAAAAATCCTACCTTCGTCATCATCAAGCTTCTCTATATGAGCATCTACAGAGAATATGCTCATGGTTTTTTCATTTGGAGTATGCTTCGGGTTAGCGTCGATATGGGTCGATGTAAAGAAATATTTCTTTAATAAGACATCATCGACTTTTATCTTATCCATTGGCAACCTTTGGGGTATCTTGCGTACGGTCTATCCATAAATGTGGCGAGGTGTAGTTTGGCTCTTCATGGTCTTTGAGAAACGCAACACTATCATTGCTCGAAACTAGATGTTCGTACTTTGGAGCTATAAAATCTTTTCTTGCAAGTAATAGCCAAGTGTTTGCCATATGCTCTTTGGGCGTAAGATCAATTGAAATATTTGCATCGAGCTCATAAGCAAGCGAGCCAAGAGTTTCAATGGTAACGTTAGCATCACCACAAAGCATCTTAGAGACATATGGGCGGCTAACATTCATCTGCTCCGCCAAATCTTTTCTTTTCAAGCCTCTATAATCAAGTAGATGCTCGATTGATACCGCAAACTTAGTTTTTAGACGCTCTACTAAAAACTCTTTGCTATTCTTTGCATTTGAATAGCTTACGAATGGAGATTTGTTTGACATATCGCGCTCCTAATTACTTGCTTCTGCTTCCACTTCTTTCAATGTTCGTCGCCGTAATAAGCCACGGCGCTTCTGATCAATATACCGATCTCTAACTTGGATGGCATTTTCTATGTCAGCTTTCTTGGCTTTTTTTGATCGTTTCAAAGCTCCGTGACAAAGGACTATCAAGCGTTTTTCTGCTGGGTCTTTAAAACAATAAAGTCTGTAGTTACCTTTCTTAAACTGCCAAATATTATGTTCACTACTCGCCTCGTGGAACATTTTTTTGGTCACACCATCTCTGCCGTATTCGGCATATTGTTCAAACATAGGCCCGAATGCTTGAGCGAGCGAAGCGTTTCCGATTTTCTCGGTCGCCAAATATTCCATGAGCTCACTTTCAGTCTTGCCGTTTACAGCCTTGCCTAAAACACCAACAGCATATTGCCTATCTTCAAGAGTGATTAAATCCACCAGTTAACCTTTAGGTTAATTATAGTGGCCACTTTAGCTAAAACAACTAGAAATAGCGACGAGATAGTAAATAATCCAAATGCTTTTTTCATAAACAAGTCCATATCCATTTTTTATCCCGATAATATACCGCAAAAACATTGAGTCAATTAGAAGCAAATTTTAGCCTCACAACCTACTGATTTTTAAAGACTTACCGAGCCCATACTTTGTAGGTAACTCGTTGTTTTAGCAGATCTTTTCTGGCCTCACCCCCCACCCCACCTAAAAAGCCTCCAATTCACCCGATTAGCCTTCAATATCAATAAGTTAGCGAACTTGCCCCCCCCCTTTGGTTTTGGCAGTTACTGCTAGCTGACGGGTAGTCAGTTGGTCGAAGGGTTGTATGGCTGACTTCCATACGGGCAAGTTGAAGTTAATAACCAACTCAAAATCTGCTCTCGTATAACGGAGGTAATTCAATTCCTCTCTTGAGTTTGTTTGCCAATCAATATACGCTCGTAGTTGGAAGATTTCCTCCCTTGAAGTCTCCCCCCTCCCACGAGGAGCCAATAGCAAAAAAATGTGATGCCCTGCGATTTCGTGGTATTGATTCGTTTCAACTGGGCGCCTGGAGAATTGCCGTGAGACTTCGTCATTTTACCGACGCGTTGTGCGCAGCTAGTCTATTCCTGTTTTCTACAACATCAAACGCTGTACTTGTCGACAATGGTGGCGGTTTGATTTATGACACTGTCCTGGATATTACGTGGGCACAACCTGATACCACTATTCGAGACTGGAATGACGCAAGCGCATGGGTAGCAGGACTGACCTTGGGCGGAGTAAGTGGCTGGAGGCTACCTGCGCTCGGCGTTAATGCTATGGGGCAGCCTGGTTGCGCGGTCGGCGCGTCTGACCCACTCTGCCTGACTGATGAACTCGGCTATATGTTTTACAACAATATGAGTGGAATCGTAGGCAGCTCGGTAGCGGCAATCGGTGACCCGGATCTCGCATTGTTTCCAGGACTAAACACACAAAGGTTCTGGACTAGTGAGCAATTTGGCACGGATACGAGTAAACGATGGATCGTGAACTACGCCCTGGGCACTTACACTAATGATGCAGTTAGCTCTACTTTCTTCGCCCCGCGTGCATGGGCCGTTCACGACGGCAATATAAGTGGCGTTGTTCCTGTTCCCGCTGCTTTTTGGCTTTTCGGCTCTGCGCTATTAGGATTAACAGGCCTTAAAAGGCGTCTATCTTAATTTGTAATGGGTAAGGTGAATTGTCTCGCCAGCTCCATATAAGAACCCTTGCTTGATTCCTCAAGCAAGGGTTTTTTATTGGACTGCTGTTATGGTTTGGGTGGCGAGCTTTTGAGGTAAGGCGTGAAAGATTTGCTGGGCGCAAATCTTTATATAGGTTCGACAGATCAACTCGGAATGCTCAGATAAATGGGTTTTAATAAGCCGGCTTTTACAACGGTCCCTTTGTCATTCTCTCAATGGTTCTCCCTGACTCGTTTCAAAGCTATTACCGTCAGAACGACGAACAGAATTGCAGAAGACAACAGTGGTATTGGCACTACCACCTCCAAAACATCGGTAGCTGGCATTGGCGTTCCTACATCGCCATCAGATACTGGCCAAACGGCGAGTTTGCCAACGTAGGTAGTAACTATGTCGGTCTCTTTATCAATCGCGTCTTGAAAACCTTGGGAAAAGTCAAAAGCGAAACTATTGTTCGTATTTTGCGGTAGCTCTGTACCTGTCCAATATGGCCAGGGCCTAATGTTGTTGAATAGCGATAGATTTTCGGAGTTGCCAGCGTTCTGGATACCTACGATATGGTGTGGATTGCAAGCAGGAGCAACATTTCCAATACCAAAACAATCTCCTACCCCATCGAAGTTGTTGTGATAATGATACGCCAACTCTGAACCAGTGAAGCCAGCACTTGCGCCCCAGGGATTGTAGCTGGAAACGGGGGCGCTTAACTGATAACTCGAATCGGTGCTACCGTCGTAGGTGAGGGTAACATCGTGCCGGTTGCCATTCACTGGATTGACTTTACTTTGCCGCCACGTATTTACCCCTAAATAACCCAAGTGGGCATCGACCTGATTCATGGCTTGGATAAAGTTTTCTGCCGTATCCCAGTGCATTTCGCCATAAGAGTTTATGCCAGATATTCCAAAAGTGTTAGTGCTTGCTAAGTTGGCATCCGCTAGCCAGGTAATATCTAGAATGTCGTCATAAACGGCTTCGTGCCCATTATCAAAATTATTATCGAGGTCGCGAGCTTCCAATGCGCCAAATGTAGAGGGGGAGTTCAGTAGTTGAATTATCGCTAGCATCCTTAATATCATTTTCAAAACTCCTTACCTCAACTATTGGTTTTCCTTGAGTATTTATGTTGCGACTAGAGGGTAATTATACAGGGATCAATAAAGGACTTGAACTCCGCTTTTATCATCGTCGTTGCTGCCTTTGGTTTTTACAGGCCAATGCTCGTTTGATTGAATGGCTGCTGAAGTTGCAAGTTAGTCGACGCCGCTTAATTTTAGAACCGTCTAGTTGACTAGCTGCATTCTAAGGCTTATAGCGCCTCTAACCTGACCTAAAAGATATCCTGTGGCTGTGTCCTCGGGGTATAGATCACCGATGGTTTTTGCTACGTCTGCTGAAAGCGTTTGGCCGTGGCAATTCAGGCAAATACCTTCTACCCGTTGGGCTTTAAGATATCTGAATTCGTTGTCGACAACCTCGTGTTGTATAAGCTTCGGTTCAATGTCTTTGCGTGCGACTGCTTCCTCAAACTGTTTTAGTACTGCGTATTCGTACTCGTCGGGGCTGGCAATAGCTGCGTTGCGAGGCTGTAGGCTTACGCGCTTGATTTTCCATCCTGTACTTTTTTCCAGACTTGCTGCAATTTTTGGCGCTTCAACCGAGCAGACTTTTGCTGCGTGGGAAAGGCCGCCTGTTTTTATCGCGGTTTTTAACTGAGGTTTTAGGCGTGAGGCATATTCCATTGCAATGCTATCAGCCTCGAGCTTTAGCTGGTTTATGTCGTCAACGGTTTCAGCCATCAAAATATTTGAAGAAAGTAGTAGTGCTAACAAAAAGGTAGATGCTTTCATGATATCCAGATCCCCAGAGCTATGGTTGGTGGAGTTAATAAAACCGAAACAGTATTTATGACCAGAAGCGGCATTAGTTTTTCGTTAGAAAAGTCATCTTTAATAATGCGTATAAGCTTTGTAAAAACGAATAGTGAAAGACTGGCTGGCAATAGCGCAATTATTGAGCTTGACGGCAAAAGCCCTGCGACGCTGCCAAAGATAATTTGCACACATGCCGCTGCCGCAAAAGCGCCGTAAACAGCGCAGGTTTTATTCAGGCCGAATGCAATCGAAAAGTGATTTCTGCCAACTGCTTTGTCTGGCGCTCTATCGGGGATTTGATTAAGAAGTAGCAGGTTGTTTACGAGAAAAAAAGGCACAAGGGACGCGAAAACGGCCTGGTGGCTTATCTCTGAAAGGAGTGCCAGTTGGGTGCCGATTACCATTAGTGGGCCAAAACAGAATCCTGGTGCGATTAGACAGGGTATCGCGTGGCGATTGAACCAGTTTGTGTACGTTAGAATAATCACAAGGCCCATAACGCCAATAACAAATGCACCAGCCCCAAGCTCAAAAACAAAATAGCTCCCTATTATCAGCGTTACTATCGCACTGGAAATTGCGGTGAGAAGCACCAGGTTGGAGGCATCGGGGTTTTCTACCAGAGCACCACTTCCGCCGCTAAAGGCAGTTTTATCTGTGTTGAAATCCAGCCCGCTTTTAAAATCGGAATACTCGTTGAGCGTGTTTACGCAAATATGAGCGGCTAGCGCACAAATCGCTACTAGTGCTGTTTCAAAAGTTAATACCGGTTGTCCTTCTAAATGCACTGCCGCTAACCCGAGCGAAATGCAGGCAGGCGTTAGCAACAGGAAGGGAGCTCTTGAACTTTTTAGAACTGCTTTTAGACTCGACTGTGTCATCGTAGATGCCGATTTCCTGAAAGAATCCTCCTGGAAATTGCGGTGAGAAGTACCAGGTTGGAGGCGCCGGGGTTTTCTTTTGCACCCGCAAAAATTTATCCGAGGCGAACAGATCGGTAACATTATTGCATACTTAACCAGTGAGAGAGGCAATGCCGTCAATTGAAGTTGAGATTTGTTCGTCTGTATGATGCTCATTTTATTAGGGTAACTGTATGCAAGAGAGCTGGAAAAACTACGAGAGCAAGCATTTTTATGATGAGCTGCTGACATCCGCAGGAAACCCCAGGGTTGCTGCAAGACCAATGATCAATATGTTGCGAAACCTTTCGAGCGAGGAGATGAAGTACCGCCAGGAAGCTGCTGAGCTAACTATAAGGGATATGGGTATTACGTTTACCGTCTACGGTGAGGAGGGAAACATTGATCGAAACTGGCCGTTCGATATTATCCCGAGGGTGATTACCGCGAGAGAATGGAGCAAAGTCGCCCGTGGTCTAAAACAACGCAGTCGCGCGTTGAATATGTTTATCGACGACGTTTATAACCGCCAAAAGATTTTTGCAGATGGCGTTATACCCGCAGAAGCAGTGCTCGAATCGCCAAACTTTAAAAAGCCTTGTCGAAATGTTTCGCCTCGTTATGGTGCGTGGGCGCACATTTGTGGTTCTGACCTGATCCGTAATATTGATGGCAAGTTCTACGTGCTGGAAGATAATCTGCGAGTGCCATCTGGCGTTTCCTATATGTTGGAAAACAGGGAGATCACCAAGCGAGTGCTGCCCGAGTTGTTCGAAAACTATAGTATCCAGCCCGTCGACAACTATCCCTCAAAGCTCTATGAAACGCTCAAGTTGTTGTCACCGCGTCGTCAAAAACATCCGGAGATAGTTGTACTCACACCCGGTATCTATAATTCGGCCTATTTCGAACACTCCTTTTTGGCGCAGAGTATGGGTGTGGAATTAGTTGAAGGTGCAGATCTCTTTACCAGTGAGGATGATTTTGTGTTTATGCGCACGGTAGAAGGGCCCGTGCGTGTAGACGTGATTTATCGTCGAATTGACGATGATTTTTTAGACCCTGAAGTGTTCAGGGAAGATTCCCAGCTTGGGGTCGCGGGTTTAATGCGCGCATGGAAAGCGGGTAAAGTTGCCATAGCCAACGCGCCTGGCAGCGGGGTGGCCGACGATAAGTTTATTTACGCCTACGTGCCTAAGATGATTCAATACTATCTGAAGCAGAAGCCGTTGCTGGATAGTGTAAAGACTTATCTTTGTGCCGAACCGAGAGACAGGGATTATGTGTTAGAAAATATTCATGAGCTGGTGGTTAAGCCGGTTAATGAATCTGGCGGTTATGGGGTAATGGTAGGGCCACATTCCAGCGTTGCAGAACAGAATAAGTGCAAAAAATTAATTGAGAAAAATCCTCGCAACTATATTGCTCAACCCACGTTGCGGTTATCGACCGCGCCAACTGCGATTAAAGAAAAAGTTGTTCCGCGTCACCTCGACTTGAGGCCTTTTATCCTCCATGGCAAGAAGACCTGGGTCACTGCGGGTGGGCTGACGCGGGTTGCTATGAAAGAGGGGTCGCTTGTTGTCAATTCGTCGCAGGGTGGGGGTAGCAAGGACACGTGGATCGTTAACTCACGTAAAACCAGTAATCGCGAGTCCTAGGAAATAGCTATGTTATCGAGAGTTGCAGAAAGACTTTACTGGATGGCGCGCTACAAGGAACGAGCTGAGGATACCGCACGGCTAACCACTGCTTATACACACCTGCTAATGGACTTGCCAGAAGACGCTGGAATGGATTGGAATATGTTGGTGAATGTATTCGATGCAGAGGAATCTTTTAGTCGACGGTATCGTACTGTTAGCGAGCAGAGCGTGTTGAAATTTCTTATTGCGGATACTGATAATCCTTCAAGTATTCTTGCGTCGTTAATTAGTGCCAGGGAAAATGTTCGAACCACCCGCGACGTATTGCCCTCGGAGGTGTGGGAATATACTAACGAGCTTTATTTGTATGCGACCGAGTTTGCCGATAAATCCGTTGGAAGGAGAAATCGTTACTCATTTCTGGATGAGGTAATTACGCGTTGCCAGCAGATAAACGGGTTAATCATGACAAGTTTAAGTCGCCATCACGCCTATAGTTTTATTACCCTGGGTCAACTGGTTGAACGCGCTGATATGACAACGCGTGTTATTAATGTGGGTGCAAATGCAATTTTAAACCGGGGTGAAGAGAACCCGGCTAACGATGCGGTTTTGTGGCGCTCATTGCTTCACTCCATATCGGCAATAACCAGTTATCGGCAATATATCGGCCCGGTTATGGAACCAAACTCTGCGGTGGATTTTTCGCTTAAAGAGTCTTCACATCCTCGCTCGGTCATATTTTGTTTAAGAAGAATCCGCGAGGAGCTTTTTTCATTTCATGGTAATACGCTGGTTATTGCAGAAATTGATAAAGCGATTGAAGAGTTGGGGGCATTTCGTATGAATATTAATAAACCTGAAAGGCTTGAAAAAAAGATGCGAAACGTCCAAAAGAGACTGCGCGCAATTAACGATATAATGACTGAGAACTGGTTTTAGTTGCTTGCGAATGTCCAAATCGCTGGGCTGGATTTTATTGTATGCACTATAGAGTGACTCACGAGACGCGTTATCAATATGAACAGCCGGTAGATCATTGTCATAACCAGGCTTACATGTTGCCGCGTGATACGCATGTGCAGTCCTGTATTTTTTCTTCTGTCGTGGTGTCGCCGGACGCTTGTACTGCACAAGAACGCATTGATGCGTTTGGTAACAGGGCGTATGACTTTTCCATTCTTAAACCACACGATAGCCTGAGAATTGTCGCTACCAGCGAAGTTACTATTGAAACTAATCCGCTCGATATTCTCGCATATGAAAAACAAAGCTGTGGCCAGGTTCGTGAGCAACTGTTCTATTCGTCTAGCGACGAAACCATTTCGGCGAGTGACTTTTTGTTTGCGTCGCCCCTAATACCTTATGTTGAATCTATCGCGGAATTCGCGCGCCCACTCTTTTTTACGCAAAATGATTTCCTGGATGCGGTTAAGCAACTCAATCAAAAAATATATGCGGAATTTGAGTACGACCCGGAATTTAGCGAGATAAGCACACCGCTATCGGAGGTGTTAAAACATCGCCGGGGAGTGTGCCAGGATTTTACGCAGTTGGCGATTTGCTGTTTGCGCGCAATGGGCTTTCCCGCGCGATATGTATCGGGTTACATAGAAAGCGCAAACGACGGTACGGGCAACGAACTTGTAGGCGCTCACGCATCGCATTCCTGGTTTTCGGTTTATGTACCCAATCAAGGCTGGTTTGACTTTGATCCAACCAATAATCAGGTGCCAGCGCAACAGCATATTGTTACGGCGTGGGGAAGGGATTATTCAGATGTGTCGCCGCTGAAGGGTACGATTTCAGGGGGCGGCGACTCGCATACGCTTGAGGTGGATGTTCGGGTTGAGCGATTGTAGTGCTTAGCTTTTAGGTGTTTTCCTTGTGAGCATGAGCCTACATTTTTTCAAGCGAGGGTAAGTCGTTAAATGCTCTTTGGATTTGCTCATCCCACTGCTTGCCTAGTTCGATAAGGTAGGGGTCGTTTTCTTCCAGTATATGGTGGCGAGGTGCCAGGCCGGTGGAGTTGTTCGGGTAAAACAACACTTCGATTGGCGGTCCAACCGTCACATTGCTTTTCATTGTCGAGTCCATTGAAACCAGCGCGCATCGCATGGCGACTTCTGGTCGGGTATCGTTTCGAATGATGCGTTCCAGAATAGGCTTACCGTATTTTGTTTCCCCGATTTGCAAGAAGGGGTGTTGTTTTGACGCGGTTATGTAGTTGCCCTGCGGGTAGATCATATAAACCTGAGGTTCCTGCCCGGGCAGCTGGCCACCAACAATAAATGATGCGCTTGCATCGAAACCAGCATTCGGTCCAGCGGGCGCATACTTCTCCTGCATCTCGGTGCTCAGTTGGCCAATGTAATCCGCAATGTCCGACATGTATGTTGCCGAGGAGAGGTTAAATTTTTTGCTTTCCTGAAGGTCTCTCCTGATGGCGGATACTACGGCTTGAGTGGTGCCTAGATTGCCTGCGCTAAGTAAACAGATTTCTGATGATGAGGCAGAGATGGGAAACCGGTGGAGTTTGCTATAGCTGCTCACCTGGTCCACACCGGCATTGGTGCGTGAGTCTGAGCAGTAAACGAGACCGTCTTCGAGTTTGATTGCGAGACAATATGTCATTCGGGAGAAATTGCCTGGTGAGCACGATTATTTATAAAGACTGGCCATCACACTGGCTGAGCCTGATTGGGGCCATAGTTTACTAAACAGGCGCTTGCGATCAACGTTGACAAACTGCCGAAAATGTTAGCGGTTGTTTCTGCGCACTTTATTATTTTTTAAGACCGTGCTGTTTATGGTTGGTCTGCGATATGAGGCCGACAAGTCAGCGATCTAATTTTTTGTTCCGAAAGATAGCTGTGAAGCTCAGAAGCAAGCTGGATATTAGCAGGAAGAATATCCCCGGCTCGTTGACGCTTATGGGGCGCTCAGGGGCTGGATAAGTGATGGGAACAGAGTCGCACAGGGAGTGAAGTGCGCATTCCGTTGGAGGAAGGAAATCGGGTGGAGGGCGGTTGAAGCCGCATTGCTCTCCACAAAACGCAAGAGGGCGTGATTGACTCGGGTTGGGGGTTAGATCACGAGGCAACACGGGTAGCCTGGTGTTCTGTAAAGCGTTGTCCGGTAATGTTCGCGACAGGAATGTCGCGCTAGCGTTGGCACTTAAGCATGTCACGGCCATTGCGGCGACTAATAAAATAATCCTTTGTATCGTGAACATAAATAAAGTTTTCCCTTTAAGCTTTTGCCAAACTTATCTTTTATTGTTGAGATGTTGGGATTGTAAGCATTTGGGGCTTGAGTTCAACTTTTTCATTTTAATGCCCTCGGGTATATTAAAGTGGCTACGCTTCCTTGTTTGGTAAACGCACGTTTGCTTAAGTTTCAATTGTAAATTCCTTTGCGGAAGTCTTTTTTTCTCTGCCTGTCAGGATTATATTTGACCAGCTCAAATCAGTTTTCCCCTAAACGTTATTGAGCCAAAAGTAATAATTTTAATATGGCTAAAGGCCTGGAGGGTTGCCATGTTTTCTCTGCGCTATTTCAGTGCGTTTTTTCTATTTGTAATCACTATTGGTTCTGCGCCATTTGCGCAAGCGCCGAACTACTGATTAGAAACTTACGAACCGTTTTTTAAATGGGTATAAAAAAAGCCCTGTCGGTTGACGGGGCTTTTTTTGTTTGAGGGTTTCTAACGATTAGATTTATTTTTTAATAAACCTGCGTCCAGATAACACACCTGCTAAGCCGAGCGCGATCAACGCGAGAGAGCCAGGCTCTGGTACATCGACCGGCGTGAGTTTAAGGTTAAGATCCCAGTGATGAGAGTCCATGCAGCTTAAGTCGTCCTCAACGCCGTTTTTGCAGGTTTGAATCCACGATGAGCCGCCAAAGTCGGTTTTGCTCTTTGCGTTTGCACCGTAACCCATTTGGAAGGTGAACAGCTTGGAGTTGTGCAGCACGTGTCGGTCTACATCATAGGTGTTGCTTCCTACTCTAATAATGCCTTCTACGTTAGCCCAGAATAGTGGGTTGGTATTGTTGGCGAGTAGGTCGTTGTAACCCAGGCCGCGCTCTTTTTTGTAGCGGTAGATTGATTTGTCGATTTCTGACATGGCACCAGAAAAGACCAGGTCTATTCTCGCTGTTCTCGAACCGGATTTTACGCGGCCATATAAACGAGCAGTGTCGTCGGCGATGTCTTCAGAGCCCATGTCGTCAACATCCAGAAAGAGTTTTGTCGCCTTGAACCGATTGTCGCCAAAATCCTTGTTGGTCCAAAGCGCGTGAGATTTTTTGCCGTCGGAGTAGCTCGTAGCTTCATAAGAGGTGATGCCAGCATTGGCAGAAGCGGTGGCACTGGTAATTACGACAGCGGTCAGGATTGATTTTATAGATTTCATGGTACAGCACATCTCCAGTTTCAATAAAATTAAAGGTCACTATCTGCTGTTGCGCCAATCCAGGTAGAAGGAATGTGCGCTAAGCTGTGAGCTATTGTACATAATTCAAACTCCATGCCATCTCCATAACTCATTGATTTTACCGATGATTACATTCTATCCGCTTAAAAAATGTACAAAAAATCGACAGTTTTAGGGTTCGTGTGTGAGGTTTGCGGTTGTTGTTTTTCGGTGACTGAATGCGTGCTTGAGGTTAGGTTTTTTTGGTCTCGTTTGACCAGATTTGGCAGCGTCATTTGGGCAGCGTGTGAGGCTTTGCAAAGCAGATGTTTTTTTTATTGCAACAAGGCTCACCAAACGCCCTAAATTTACCGAAATTGCAGTTGACATCAATAGCTTAGATAACGAGAATGGCGCGCTCTTTTTCAGGTGGGGTTCCCGAGTGGCCAAAGGGATCAGACTGTAAATCTGACGCGAAAGCTTCGGTGGTTCAAATCCACCCCCCACCACCAGCTATGTTTTAGATAGATATCAGTGAGTTATAGAAGTAGCTGATATGAGCGGCTCAGTGTTTTTGTTGTTCTCGCGGGTATAGTTCAGTGGTAGAACATCAGCCTTCCAAGCTGAATATGCGGGTTCGATTCCCGCTACCCGCTCCAGGCTATCTATCCGTGCGTTGAGTGAAGTCGCGCGCGGCATAGTTTTAGAGACCAGGACGGGAGCTTGTTAAGAGATATAACGTGCTCATATAGCTCAGTAGGTAGAGCACTTCCTTGGTAAGGAAGAGGTCACCGGTTCAAATCCGGTTATGAGCTCCATCTTTCTGTCTTGGGCTTGGTATTTTGGCGCTGGAGCGCAACCGGTTTTAAAAGAGTATTTTGAAGTCGGCTGTATTCAGCAAAATTTATAGACGTAGTTTTTTAAGACTAGTTTTTATAGTTAATTCGCATTGTTAGATCGCACGCTCGAGGTTAATCGAAATGGCAAAAGAAAAGTTTGAACGCACGAAACCCCACGTAAACGTGGGCACGATTGGTCACGTAGACCATGGTAAAACCACGTTGACGGCGGCGTTGACCCGCGTAGCGGCTGAGCAGTTTGGCGGTGAAGCGGTAGCGTTCGACGGTATCGATAACGCCCCTGAAGAGCGCGAGCGTGGTATCACGATTGCGACGTCACACGTTGAGTACGATACACCAGATCGTCACTACGCCCACGTTGACTGCCCAGGGCACGCGGACTATGTGAAGAACATGATCACTGGTGCTGCCCAGATGGACGGCGCGATCCTGGTCTGTGGTGCGACAGACGGGCCAATGCCTCAGACGCGTGAGCACATCCTGTTGTCACGTCAGGTAGGCGTTCCTTACATTGTGGTGTTCCTGAACAAAGCTGACCTGTTGGCGGAAGACTGCGGCGGTGCGGGTTCAGAAGAATACAACGAGATGCTAGAGCTGGTAGAAATGGAGCTGCGTGAGCTGCTTGATACCTACGAGTTCCCAGGCGACGACACGCCGATTATTCCAGGTTCTGCGTTGATGGCACTGGAAGGCAAAGACGACAACGAGTTGGGCACGACCGCTGTTAAGAAATTGCTTTTGACTTTGGACGAGTACATCCCTGAGCCAGAGCGTGCGATTGACGGTGACTTCATCATGCCAATCGAAGACGTATTTTCGATCTCAGGTCGTGGTACGGTGGTTACGGGTCGTGTTGAGCGCGGCATCATCAACACTGGTGACGAAGTTGAGATTGTGGGAATTAAAGACACCACGACGACTACCTGTACGGGTGTAGAGATGTTCCGCAAGATGCTGGACGAAGGTCGCGCAGGTGAGAACATTGGTGCACTACTTCGTGGTACCAAGCGTGAAGAAGTGGAGCGTGGTCAGGTATTGGCCAAGCCTGGTTCAATCAAGCCACACACCAAGTTCGAAGCAGAAGTTTACGTGTTGAGCAAAGATGAAGGTGGTCGTCACACACCATTCTTTAAAGGTTACCGTCCACAGTTCTACTTCCGTACGACTGATGTGACAGGTGCTTGTGAATTGCCAGAAGGCACCGAAATGGTAATGCCAGGTGACAATGTTCAAATGAAAGTTGAACTGATCTGCCCAATTGCGATGGACGAAGGTCTACGCTTTGCGATCCGCGAAGGTGGTCGTACGGTTGGTGCAGGCGTCGTGGCAAAAATTATTGAGTAATTAGTTAAAGCTCAATAACTTAAAGCTTGATCGGGGGCGGTTTTTGCCGTCCCCGCTTTTTCGTCTTTGAAAGGTGCGTTTTAAGTCCAGCCGAAAAGTGGTTTGAGGCGGTTGCGATTAGCTTCCGAACCGCGTGTGGTCAGGCAAGGTAAATAGGCCAGTAGCTCAATTGGCAGAGCGACGGTCTCCAAAACCGTAGGTTGGGGGTTCGATTCCCTCCTGGCCTGCCATTTACCAGTTACTGATGCGCATCACGCCGAGCCGGGTTTTAAGTGACAAAAGTTTATAGAAAAAGCGTTACAAACTATGAGTAAAACAGAAGGCACCGCCAACCCAGCGCTGAATACAGTGTTTTGGGTAATAACAGTAGCAATTATTGCTGCAGGTGTTTACGGCAATAGTAATTTCAGCGATTTGTTTGGTACCGATTCGTTGCTGTATCGCGTATTGGCATTGCTCGCGCTTGCAGCAGTGGCAGCGGTAATTGCCCTGCAAACTACCCAGGGGAAAAGCTTTTGGGAATTGTTGAAAGGCGCAAGAACCGAAATACGAAAAGTGGTTTGGCCCACCCGTCAGGAAACAACACAAACGACGATGATTGTTCTTCTCGTTGTGGTGGTCGCGGGTTTAATTCTTTGGCTGCTCGATACTGTATTGGGGTGGCTGGCATCGACGATTATTGGCTAACAAAACCGAGTGGATAAAGTGACAGACGACACTACAGACAAGACAGCGACTTCTACAGAAGGCGAGATCAAGAAGCGCTGGTATGTAGTTCATGCGTTCTCAGGCTTTGAAAAGCGCGTTCAAAGTTCGTTAAAAGAGCGTATTGAGCTTGCCGGCATGCAAGATCGGTTTGGTGAGATTCTTGTCCCGACTGAAGAAGTGGTCGAGATGAAGAGCGGGCAAAAACGCAAAAGCGAGCGCAAATTTTTTCCGGGCTACGTTTTGGTAGAGATGGCTCTGGATGATGAGACATGGCACCTGGTAAAAGAAACGCCTCGTGTGATGGGCTTTATTGGTGGTAAGGCAGATAAGCCTGCACCAATTACCAAGAAAGAAGCCGACGCCATTCTCCAGCGTATTGAAGATAGCGGCGAAGCGCCGAAGCCGAAGACCTTGTTCGAGCCAGGTGAGATGGTTCGCGTAACGGACGGTCCGTTCAACGACTTTAATGGTGTTGTTGAAGAAGTGAATTACGAAAAGAGCAGGATTCAAGTGTCTGTTCTTATTTTTGGTCGGTCTACACCGGTCGAGCTTGAATTTGGTCAGGTAGAAAAAACCTGATTTAAAGAGAAGGGCCTATCTAACCGGATTGCTGCCCTTTTGTTAACCGGGAAGCCAGTGACGAAGTGTCTCAGCACTTTCGAGGCGTTACACCCAAACGAGGAGAGCCTTTTGGCTTTATAAACTATGGCTAAAAAAGTAGAAGCTTATATTAAGCTGCAAGTGCCTGCTGGTCAGGCCAACCCAAGTCCACCAGTTGGCCCAGCGTTGGGTCAGCATGGTGTAAATATCATGGAGTTTTGTAAGGCGTTTAACGCTGAAACTCAAGGCATGGAGCCCGGTCTTCCTGTACCAGTGGTTATCACTGTTTATGGTGACCGTAGCTTCAGCTTTATCAAGAAAACCCCACCTGCCGCCGTTTTGCTTCGCAAAGCAGCCGGTATTAAAAAAGGTAGCGGCACCCCTAACACTAACAAAGTAGGTAAGGTGACTCGTGCTCAGCTGGAAGAAATTGCAGAAGCAAAAATGGCGGACCTGAATGCCGCTGATATGGACGCTGCGGTACGTATTATTGCTGGCAGCGCGCGTTCTGCCGGTATCGAGGTGGAGGGTTAAGATATGGCGAAATTATCGAAAAGAGCTAAGGCAATCGCGGAAAAAGTAGAGCCTGGCAAAGCGTATGCGATCGAAGACGCGGTGAATTTGTTGACTGAGTTATCGACTGTTAAATTTAAAGAGTCGATTGACGTGTCAATCAACCTTGGCATTGACCCACGTAAATCGGATCAGGCTGTTCGTGGTGCAACGACGCTGCCTAATGGTACTGGTAAAGATATTCGCGTCGCGGTATTCACCGCTGGTGCAAATGCCGATGCTGCTAAAGAAGCTGGCGCAGATATTGTTGGTATGGAAGATTTAGCGGAGCAGGTCAAAGGCGGTAATCTCGACTTTGACGTTGTTATCGCATCTCCTGATGCAATGCGAGTAGTTGGCCAGCTTGGCCAGGTTTTGGGGCCTCGTGGCTTAATGCCTAACCCTAAAACTGGCACGGTAACGCCTGATGTTGCTGCAGCGGTTAAGAATGCTAAATCTGGTCAGGTTCGCTATCGCGTTGACAAGAACGGCATCATCCACGGCGCGATTGGCCGCGTAGGCTTTGATGCAAAGGCTATTAAAGAAAATCTTGAGGCATTGTTGGCTGACCTTAAAAAAGCCAAGCCTGCTTCAGCAAAAGGTATTTATCTCAAGAAGATCGCGGTTTCCACGACGATGGGGCCCGGGCTTGTTGTAGATCAAGCGTCACTTGAAGCTTAATTTATTAGGTATCAAGTAACGAAACGACTTAGGCGCTCTGCTGATTTTGATTTGGTTTATCCAGATTAAACGGCAGGCCGTCAAAGACCGTAGGTGTTATTGATAGATGATCGGTTGATGTTCGCGAATTTCGCAAACGGAAAACTGTAAGTATCTTTCAGGCTTAATCGGGTATTTCGGTATCTAACCTACGCAGATGGTGAGTGCGAGAATTTTTTAAATAATGTCGGTTCGACAAGTTTGAACCGGATGTTAATTTAAAGAGCGATCAAACCCACCTTTACGGTGGTTGCAGGAAAATAATTCTGCAGCTTTTTTTAAACCCTGGCATAGGAGACTGTCTATGGCATTAGCACTCGAAGGCAAGAAACAAATTGTTTCTGAAGTCAATGAGACCGCAAGTGCAGCGCTGTCGTTGGTTGTTGCGGATGCGCGTGGCGTAACCGTTACAGACATCACAGAACTCCGCGCCAAGGCACGTGCCGAAAAAATAGAACTTCGTGTTGTTCGCAATACGCTAGCAAAACGAGCGTTCACCGATACCGAGTATGAGTGCGTAAATGATGCACTCACCGGACCATCGCTTTTCGGTTTTTCAATGGAAGACCCAGGCGCCTGTGCGCGGTTATTTAAAGATTTTGCCAAAGAGAATGAAAACTTTGAGGTAAAAGCTTTAGCCGTCGGTGGCGAAATGATGGGTGCGGACAAGATCGACGTATTGGCTAAATTGCCTACGCGCGATCAGGCATTGGCTTCGCTGGCTGCGGTAATGATCGCACCAGTCACCAAGCTCGTTCGTACTTTCAACGAGGTTCCAACGAAAGTTACACGTGTTGTAGCGGCTGTCAAAGACAAAAAAGAGGCGGAAGCAGCGTAAGGTTAACGCCTTAAGCAGTTTTTGTTTTTCTAACGTTATTTTATTTGGAGTATTGAGTAATGGCTCTTTCTAAAGATGAAATTCTCGACGCGATTGCAGATATGAGCGTCATGGATGTAGTTGAACTTGTTTCAGCTATGGAAGAAAAGTTTGGTGTATCAGCGCAAGCGGCAGTTGCAGTAGCAGCTCCAGCTGCTGGCGGCGGTGACGCTGGCGGCGCAGCAGAAGAAAAGACAGAGTTTGATGTTGTCTTGACTTCAGCAGGTGACAAGAAAGTAAATGTCATCAAAGCGGTTCGCGCAATCACTGGTCTTGGTCTTAAAGAAGCAAAAGGTATGGTTGACGGTGCTCCGGCAACCGTTAAAGAAGCTGCTTCTAAGGCTGACGCAGAAGAAGCTGTTAAGCAACTTGAAGAAGCAGGTGCTTCTGCAGAGCTTAAGTAAGCGAACAGATTGGGAGCAGAGTCGGGTTCGACTTTGCTCCCAGTTTTAAAGGTGTTTTTGCTTAGTTTGTTATGCCGCTCCCCAGGCACTGCAGGTTAAGCAAAATCACTTTTCCTAAAGATGATTTTTGCACGGACGCGCACAGCGGATAGCGATTACTGATCTGCCTGTGCACAGCTGCTGTTGCAATGCCGTCCACCGGTTGTTGTAGCAGTTAAACACTACATCGTTACTGTTAACACTACATCACTGTTTTGTTTTATCAGTATTACAGTTAGTCGTTCAGCAGAGGAGCGCAAATGCCTTACACCTATACCGAACGTAAGCGAATCCGTAAGGATTTTAGCAAGCTGCCACACGTAATGGATGAACCATTCTTGTTGGCGATACAGCTTGATTCCTACCGAAAATTCACAGAATCCCGTGCAGAGTCCGGCGAGCGTGGCGAAATTGGTTTGCACGCTGCCTTTAAATCCGTATTTCCAATTATTAGTTACTCAGGTAACGCCGCTTTGGAATACGTTGACTATAAGCTTGGCGAGCCCACCTGGGATGTTAAAGAAAGCCAGGCTCGCGGTTACACTTATGCCGCGCCGCTTCGCGTAAAAGTCCGTTTGATTGTTTATGATAAAGAGTCAACGACAAAATCAATAAAAGACATCAAAGAGCAAGAAGTCTACATGGGCGAAATCCCATTGATGACGGAAAACGGTACATTTGTTGTTAACGGTACTGAGCGTGTAATCGTTTCTCAGCTACACCGTTCGCCAGGTGTGTTCTTCGACCACGATAAAGGTAAAACACACTCTTCCGGAAAGCTGCTGTATTCGGCTCGCGTAATTCCTTACCGTGGTTCGTGGTTGGACTTTGAGTTTGATCCTAAAGACCTGGTTTACGTACGAATAGATCGTCGTCGTAAATTGCCGGCAACCGTATTGTTGCGCGCGCTGGGTATGAGCTCCCAGCAAATTCTGGAAATGTTTTTCGATACCAATACTTTCAGTATTGGCGAAGACAGCTACGCAATGGAGCTGGTGCCAGAAAGACTTCGTGGCGAAATCGCGGCGTTTGAAATTAAAGACGCCAAAGGTAAAACAGTTGTAGAGCAAGGTCGTCGTATTACGGTTCGCCATATCCGCAAACTCGAAGAGAGTAAGCTGGATAAGCTAGCGTGCCCGATCGAGTATATTTGCGGTCGAATATTGGCGAAAGACCTGATTGACGAAGCTACCGGCGAAGTTGTGTTGGAATGCAACACTGAAATCGACGAAGAAGTGCTACAGCGCTTGCAAGAGCTCGGGATCACCGAAATCGATACGCTGTATACCAACGAGCTTGATTGTGGTTCGTTTATCTCAGATACCTTGCGTTCTGATATCACGCGCACGCAACTAGAAGCGTTAGTCGAAATCTATCGAATGATGCGCCCTGGTGAGCCGCCGACTAAAGAGTCTGCTGAAAACCTTTTTGCAAACTTGTTCTTTTCGCCTGAGCGTTATGACCTTTCAGCGGTAGGTCGCATGAAGTTCAATCGCCGTCTTGGTCGTGAAGACGAGAAAGGCGAAGGCATCCTGTCAAACCAGGATATTATCGATGTGCTTAAAACATTGATCGATATTCGTAACGGTAAAGGCGTGGTTGACGATATTGATCACCTTGGTAACCGTCGTATTCGCTCTGTTGGTGAAATGGCAGAAAACCAGTTCCGTGTTGGTCTGGTGCGCGTTGAGCGAGCTGTTAAAGAGCGTTTGTCTGTTGCTGAAAGCGAAGGCTTGATGCCGCAGGATTTAATTAACGCTAAGCCAGTTGCAGCTGCGATCAAAGAGTTTTTTGGTTCAAGCCAATTGTCGCAGTTTATGGATCAAAACAACCCGTTATCGGAAGTTACGCATAAGCGTCGCGTTTCTGCATTAGGACCGGGTGGTTTAACCCGTGAGCGAGCCGGTTTTGAGGTTCGCGACGTGCATCCAACGCATTATGGTCGCGTTTGCCCAATCGAAACGCCTGAAGGTCCAAACATCGGCTTGATTAACTCGTTAGCGACATTCTCGCGCACAAATGCCTACGGATTTTTGGAAAGCCCTTACCGTAAAGTTGTTGATGGTAAGGTCACCAATGAGATCGAGTATCTCTCCGCGATCAACGAAGCAGAGAATGTTATTGCGCAGGTGTCGGCAAACCTGAATGAAAGTGGTGAGCTGGTCGATGATCTGGTTCCTGTTCGTCACCTCAACGAATTTACGGTAATGCCCAAAGAGCGCGTTCAATATATGGACGTATCTGCTCGACAGGTGGTATCGGTTGCTGCATCGTTGATTCCATTTTTGGAGCACGATGATGCTAACCGTGCGTTGATGGGTTCAAACATGCAACGTCAGGCAGTACCAACCCTGAAGGCACAAAAACCTTTAGTGGGTACAGGTATTGAACGTGCAGTAGCACGTGACTCTGGTGTTTGTGAAGTTGCCAGACGCGGTGGTGTGATCGAGAGTGTCGATGCGAGTCGTATTGTTGTTCACGTTAGCCCCGACGAAATCGAGCGTGGCGAAGCTGGTGTGGATATTTATAACCTTACCAAATACACCCGCTCGAACCAGAACACCTGCATTAACCAGCGTCCATTAGTTAAAGCTGGTGATAAAGTTGCTCGTGGTGACATCCTCGCCGATGGTCCTTCTGTCGATATGGGTGAGCTAGCGCTTGGGCAAAATATGCGAATCGCCTTTATGCCCTGGAATGGATACAACTTCGAGGATTCGATTTGTGTTTCCGAGCGCGTTGTTCGCGAAGATCGCTTTACCACCATTCATATTCAAGAGCTGACCTGTATAGCGCGAGATACCAAGTTGGGTTCTGAAGAGATTACCTCAGATATTCCTAACGTTGGTGAGGCCGCACTAGGCAAGCTTGATGAATCGGGCGTTGTTTACATCGGTGCAGAAGTTAAGGCCGGTGACATCCTTGTTGGTAAGGTAACGCCTAAAGGTGAGACTCAGCTTACGCCAGAAGAAAAATTGTTGCGTGCAATCTTCGGTGAGAAAGCGTCAGACGTTAAAGATACTTCTTTGCGTGTTCCTTCCAGTGTGAAAGGAACCGTTATAGACGTGCAAATCTTTACTCGTGACGGCCTGGAAAAAGACGAGCGTTCGCTTTCTATTCAGAAGTCTGAAATCGAGAAATATCGTAAAGACTTCCAGGAAGAGTACCGCATTGTTGAGTCTGCTACTTACGAGCGTTTGCGCGCTGCGTTACTAGGTAAGAAAGTAACAAGTGGAGCAGGTGTCGCCAAAGGTACCGTGTTAGACCAGCCTGCATTGGACGAGCTTCCAGCCGAAGACTGGTTCAAGCTGCGCATGGAAGACGGCGAGTTAAATGAACTTCTGGATGCTGCCAAGACACAGCTAGAAGAGCAGCGTGAAAAGCTTGATGCTCGTTTGGCGGATAAGCGAGGCAAAATTGAGACTGGTGACGATTTGGCACCTGGTGTTCTCAAGATTGTTAAGGTTTATCTTGCGGTTAAGCGACGCATTCAGCCTGGCGATAAGATGGCAGGGCGTCATGGAAACAAAGGGGTAATCTCCGTCATCGTTCCTGAGGAAGATATGCCTTGCGACGAGAACGGTGTACCGGTTGATATCGTCCTAAACCCACTGGGTGTTCCCTCGAGGATGAACGTGGGTCAGGTTCTCGAAATGCATTTGGGCCTCGCAGCGAAAGGTCTGGGCGAAAAAATCGATGAGATGGTTAAAGCCCAGCAAACTGTTGCGGAGTTGCGTGGCTTCTTAAACGAAGTTTATAACGAAACTGGTCAGGGGCAGCGTGTCGAAGAAATTGACAGCTTTAGCGATCAAGATGTTGTTGAGCTAGCGGAAAATCTTCGCGAAGGTGTACCGATGGCAACCAGCGTTTTTGATGGTGCAGCCGAAGAAGAGATCAAGTCTTTGCTTCGCCTGGCTGATATGCCAGACAGTGGCCAAATGACTTTATATGATGGTCGTACCGGTGATCCGTTCGAGCGACCGGTCACCGTTGGTTACATGTACATGCTGAAGTTGAACCATCTGGTGGACGACAAGATGCATGCGCGTTCAACAGGCTCATACAGCCTGGTTACGCAGCAACCTCTCGGTGGTAAAGCTCAGTTTGGTGGTCAGCGTTTCGGTGAGATGGAGGTATGGGCGCTAGAAGCATACGGCGCAGCTTACACCTTGCAGGAAATGCTAACGGTGAAATCTGATGATGTTAACGGTCGAACCAAGATGTACAAAAACATCGTCGACGGTGATCATCGTATGGAACCGGGAATGCCAGAGTCGTTTAACGTACTCGTGAAAGAAATACGTTCACTGGGTATCGATATCGAACTCGACAACGAATAGTGTTGAGTTCGAAGACTTTTGTCAAAGAGACACACTGCTGAGGCAGGTAATTAACGGTGTTGCCTGGTTAAGGCACCAGGTAACACTGAATTGTCACATCCTACGGAGGATTGACCTTTGAAAGACTTACTAAATTTACTAAAAGCACAAGGGCAGGCAGACGAGTTCGACTCAATTCGAATTGGCTTGGCCTCTCCCGGTTTAGTGCGTTCGTGGTCTTATGGTGAAGTTAAAAAGCCTGAGACAATTAACTATCGTACGTTCAAGCCAGAGCGTGACGGTTTGTTCTGCGCCAAAATTTTTGGCCCCGTAAAAGACTACGAATGTCTTTGCGGAAAATACAAGCGTCTAAAGCATCGCGGTGTCATATGTGAAAAGTGTGGCGTAGAAGTAGCGCTCGCAAAAGTTCGCCGTGATCGTATGGGGCATATCGAGTTGGCAAGCCCGGTTGCACATATCTGGTTCTTGAAATCGCTTCCTTCGCGTATCGGTTTGTTTCTGGATATGCCGCTGCGAGAGATCGAGCGTATCTTATATTTTGAATCATACGTGGTTATCGAGCCTGGGTTGACAACACTAGAGCGTGGTCAACTGCTTAACGATGAACAGTATTTTGAAGCAATGGAAGAGTTTGGTGACGAGTTTGTTGCCAAGATGGGGGCTGAAGCAGTCCAGGACTTGCTAAAGTCAATTGATCTGGAAGAACTGGTTGCCGAGCTTCGCGAAGAAATTCCTAATACTAACTCTGAAACCAAAATTAAAAAGCTTTCCAAGCGACTTAAACTGATGGAAGCCTTTTTGCATTCGGGTAACCATCCCGAGTGGATGGTTCTGGAAGTGTTGCCGGTTCTTCCACCCGATTTGCGCCCCTTAGTCCCGCTGGACGGAGGCCGTTTTGCTACCTCTGACCTGAATGATTTATATCGTCGCGTTATTAACCGTAACAACCGCTTAAAGCGCCTGTTAGAGTTGAATGCGCCAGATATTATCGTTCGAAACGAAAAGCGTATGTTGCAAGAATCGGTCGACGCACTACTTGATAATGGCCGTCGAGGCCGCGCAATTACGGGCTCGAACAAGCGTCCATTAAAGTCGCTTGCTGACATGATTAAAGGTAAGCAGGGTCGATTCCGTCAAAACCTTTTGGGTAAGCGGGTAGACTACTCAGGCCGTTCAGTTATCGTTGTTGGGCCTACTTTAAGATTGCATCAATGTGGTTTGCCGAAAAAGATGGCGCTAGAGTTATTTAAGCCATTTATCTTCGGTAAGCTGGAAGCACGTGGTATGGCGACTACGATTAAGGCCGCCAAGAAAATGGTTGAAAAAGAGCCGCCAGAGGTTTGGGATATCCTCGCTGAGGTTATTCGCGAACATCCTGTACTGCTCAACCGTGCACCGACGCTACACCGTTTGGGTATCCAAGCTTTTGAGCCAACACTTATCGAAGGTAAGGCAATCCAGCTTCATCCATTGGTTTGTGCAGCATACAACGCTGACTTTGACGGTGACCAAATGGCGGTCCACGTACCGCTAACAATCGAGGCGCAGTTAGAAGCACGTGCCTTGATGATGTCAACGAACAATATTCTTTCTCCTGCATCGGGTGAGCCGATTATTGTTCCTTCGCAAGACGTTGTGCTCGGTTTGTACTGGATGACTCGCGAACGAGTGAATGCGTTAGGTGAGGGAATGGTCTTTGCCGACACGACTGAAGTTTCGCGTGCATTCGGCGCTAAAAAAGTACATCTTCAGGCGCGTATCAAAGTGCGTCTGGAGCTGGGAGAAGGTGATGATCGCCGCGTAGAGCTGGTTGATACCACTGTTGGTCGCGCATTGTTGTGGGAGATTGTTCCAAACGCGCTCGACTTCTCTTTGGTTAACTTGCCTATGAATAAAAAGGCAATCTCGCGCATTCTCAACGCCTGTTATCGTACTGTTGGGCTTAAAGATACCGTTATCTTCGCGGATAAGTTGATGTATACCGGTTTTGAGTACTCGACCAAGTCGGGTAGTTCGATTGGTGTTAACGACTTCGAAATTCCAGAAGAGAAGCAAAGTATTATCGCTAAGGCTGACGATGAAGTTGCAGAGATCGAAGAACAATACGCTTCAGGTCTTGTGACGCAAGGTGAGAAGTACAACAAGGTTATTGATATCTGGTCACGAGCAAACGACCTGGTGTCGAAATCGATGATGGATGGGCTATCTAAAGAGCCCGTTATTAACCGTGACGGCGAAGAAGAGCAGCAAGATTCGTTTAACTCCGTTTACATGTACGCCGATTCAGGTGCTCGTGGTTCTCCAGCGCAGATTCGTCAGCTCGCAGGTATGCGTGGCTTGATGGCGAAGCCGGATGGCTCGATCATCGAGGCGCCAATTACCGCGAACTTCCGTGAAGGCTTGAACGTACTTCAGTACTTTATTTCGACTCACGGTGCTCGTAAAGGTTTGGCTGATACTGCATTGAAAACGGCAAACTCGGGTTATTTGACTCGACGTCTGGTTGATGTGGCGCAGGATTTGGTTATCACTGAACAAGATTGTGGTACCGATGAAGGCATGCTGATGACACCGGTTATCGAAGGCGGCGACATGATAGAGTCGTTAGGTGATCGAGTGCTAGGGCGAGTGGTTGCCCAAGATGTTCTTCATCCCGAGACGCAAGAAATTGTTGTCGCGGCAGGTGAGATGATTGATGAGCATCTGGTTGCCAAGCTCGAGAATTCAAGCATCGATGAGGTATTGGTTCGTTCAACAATCACTTGTAAAACACGTTATGGTGTTTGTTCTTTGTGTTACGGGCGTGATCTCGCGCGCGGACACTTGGTTAACCGTGGTGAAGCTGTTGGTGTTATCGCAGCGCAATCGATAGGGGAGCCGGGTACACAGCTAACAATGCGTACGTTCCACATTGGTGGTGCGGCATCGCGAGCAACGGCGGTTGATAGCGTGCAGGTCAAGCAAGACGGTACCGTGCGCCTTCACAATATTAAGTCGGTCGAGCGTCCTGATGGCCGAGACGTTGTGGTGTCACGTTCTAGTGAAATGTCATTGGCTGGTAAAGACGGCCGTGAGAGAGAGCGTTACAAACTGCCTTACGGTGCGGTACTTAACGTTAAAGACCAGGCATCGGTTAATGCGGGCGACACTGTTGCCACATGGGATCCGCATACGCACCCAATCATTACAGAGGTCGCGGGTACCGTTAAGCACATCGGTATGGAAGATGGCATTACCATTAAGAGCCAAACTGATGAGCTAACAGGCCTGTCGTCTAACTCGGTAATCGATCCAGCAGAACGTCCAGCAGCCGGTAAGGACATTCGTCCTGCTATTAGCCTGGTTGGCGAAGATGGCGAAGAGCTGCGACTGGCCGGAAGCAACGTGCCTGCTCACTACTTCTTGCCAGCGGGAGCAATCTTTAGCCTGGCTGATGGTGCAGAAGTGGGCATCGGTGAAGTTATCGCAAGGATTCCTCAAGAGGGATCGAAAACCGGTGACATCACGGGTGGTTTGCCGCGTGTTGCCGATTTGTTCGAAGCGCGTAAACCTAAAGAGCCTGCGATTCTTGCTGAGATCAGCGGTACCTTCAGCTTCGGTAAGGAAACAAAAGGCAAGCGTCGATTGGTGATTACGCCTACCGACGGCAAGCCGCTTCCTAACGGAAAGGATCACTACGAAGCACTGATTCCCAAGTGGCGTACGCTAAGCGTTTTCGAAGGCGAATATGTTGAGAAGGGTGAAGTTGTTTCAGAAGGACCGCTTTCACCGCACGATATTTTACGACTCAAAGGTGTTATCGAGTTGGCAAAATACATCGTTAACGGTATCCAGGAAGTTTATCGCCTACAGGGTGTAAAGATTAACGATAAGCACATTGAAGTTATTCTTCGCCAAATGCTGCGTAAAGTTACGATCACTAACAGCGGTGATACGACGTTTATTCGCGGCGACCAGGTGCAGTACAACCAGCTGTTAGAGGAAAACGATAAAGCGATTGCTGAAGATAAAGAGCCAGCGCAGTTTGAACGTGAGCTGTTGGGTATTACCAAGGCCTCACTTGCGACTGAGAGCTTTATTTCTGCGGCATCGTTCCAGGAAACAACCCGTGTATTGACCGAAGCGGCAGTCACAGGCAAGCGAGACTACTTGCGTGGCTTGAAAGAAAATGTCGTTGTGGGTCGCTTGATTCCTGCGGGTACTGGCCTGGCGTATCACGCTGAGCGTAAGGAGCGTCGCGATCAGGATGAATTGTTTGACGGTCGCAGTACGGACGAGCTGGAAGCTGAGTTACAGCAAGCGCTGACTGAAGACATTGAAGGGGAATCTGCGGCAGTAGAACCCAGCATTGATCTTCAAGCTGGCCAAAGTGCTGGAGAGGAAGGCGAAGCTGAAAGTTCTCAGCTATAAGCTAATACTCGTTTAAGTTAGTACTACAACCCGTGTTTCGCGAAAGCGAAGCGCGGGTTTTTTTATGCTTGTGTGAATGTACAAATAGCACCGCTGAGCGCCATGAGGAGCCGCTTCACAGGCCAATTGTGGCCTTGAGCACGCTATTGTCCCCACAATCTCACGCAGTTCGCAAAACAACCAGTTAGATCAAAAAGTGATCGATAAAGGCGCTACATTAGAGATGTTCCCGAAGAAAGTCCCATCTCCTAATGAGGTTTGTCTTAATGCATTCGTTCAAGCATCGACTTTTTGGCCGCAACGCGCCGCGAAATATCGCGGTGGTGATTATCTCAGCGTCTATCGTGACGCTCATCACAGTAAGTCAAAAGCTTAGCCAGTACATTAGCCGTGTTCCTAAGGCACTAACGCCTCAATTAAGGTTTGCGTCAATGTTCTGTAATAAAACTGTCAACTTTGCGAAAAGTGTTGCTCGTTTGCAACGCTTAGTGGCATCGTTATTTGTTGTCATGCTCATTTCGGCTTGTGGCGAAAATGGTTTTGATAGCAGTAGCGGTGATATATCAATATTTGGTGCTGGTATTAAAGGTCCGCTCGTTGATGCGATAGTAGTTGCATACCAGGTTGATGTAGAACGAAGCGACCTCAAGGGCGATATCATCGCAACTGGCTATACCGACGAGCTAGCACAATTGCAAATGCAGATTAGAGGCAGTGATGTTTCGCGCGGTCCTTTCCTGCTTGAGTATCAGGGAGGTCGCGAGCTAGGTGGCGAGGCCCCAGTTATCGATGGTCTGCAAACGATTGTAACGACGGCACAGCTTAACGATGGTTCGCCGGTTTTTGCTACGCCTTTGAGTTCATTGGCGATCTTTCTTGCGCGCGAAGATCTTGATAGTGCTAGTGGTTCTGTTACTGCTGACGACTTTATAGAGCAATTGGGCGACGCGGAAGATACTGTAAAAGCAGCATTTGGCATGGCTGATCGTCTTGACCTGGATCTGTTTGAAAGCTCCCCGATACTCAATCGATCAGAAGCGGCGGATGTTACGTTCGTATTGCGCCGTGCGAACGAGTTGTTTGCGGCCTCGGTGGATAACCTGAGAATAGAACTGAACAGTGATGGCTTGCCTCAGTCAGGTGCTACGATTGTTGAATTGCTTGCTAAAGACTTGAGTGATGGAGAGTTCGACGGGTCAGAGAATGGTTTGCCGCTAACAGAGTTCTCTAGTGTAAACGATTTGTCGGGTACGCTAACAATTGACCCAGCGTCATTAACAATTCCAGGCACTTCGGTAAGCTTTACCGAGCTTGATGACGTATTGTTAGACGAAGCGGAATCACTGCAAAACATAGTGTCGAATGGCGCTAAAGAGATGCTCGCCATCGCAGCTGCAACGCCTTCGAACCTGGTAGGCATTAGCGAAGACTTTGTTGATACCGAAGGTGCGGACGAGGGCTCAGCTAATGATGGCTCAGCTAACGATGGTAACAGCGACTCGGACTCTAGCGCTGGAGGCTCCGGCGACGGGCAAAGTGGTGGAGAGTCTTCTAGCAATGGTGGGAATGAAGGCGGTGATTCGGGCGCGTCTGGAAACGATGATGACTCTACCGATAGCAGTGACTCAAGTGGTGCTGACAGTGGTGCGGACAATGGTAGTGGCGACAGTGGCTCAGGCAATAGCGACAGTGATAATACTGGTGGAAGCGACTCTGGTTCGGATAGCTCTGGCTCAGATAGTTCGGGCTCAGGCGACTCTGGGAGTTCTGCTTCAGCGTTAGAGATAACATTGGCTAGCAGTAGCGCAAACCCTGCAATCGTTGAGGGTGGCGACGCTACTGTTACGGTTGTCGTAGACGACAATAACGCAGGTAATACAAGCTGTACGTTAGATATAGTCGATGAGTCAGGTAGCCAGGCAGGTACAACTATTCGCGAAAACTGGGCGCCCTTTGATTTTGTTCTTTCAAAAGCAGGTGCAGTGCCAGCTGGCGAGTATACGCTTGATATCAACTGTGCAAATAAGTCGGATGCAAGTCTTTCCGCGACCTTAGCAACAACGCTTACAGTCACTGCGGTACCGGGTTCTGGTGATACTGGTAACGGAGATTCGGGAAGCGACTCAGGTGACAACAGTGGCTCTGACAGCGGTTCTGGTAGCGATGGTTCCAGTGATACTGGTGACAACAGTTCCGGTGATAATGGCTCAGGCAATAAGGACACAGGTTCTGACACAAGTACCGTTACAGCAGATGTAGAGTTTAGCTGGGTATGGCCTACAACACGTGAAGACGATACAGTGTTAGATGCTAACGAAATCGACAGCTTCGAACTCTACTACTATCGTGCAGGGCAAACAGCTTCTGGTGTGAGCATTAATGTTGCAGCAGTCGATGGAAATAGCGGGCTAGTAAATCACTATGTGGTGCAAAGCCTCGAAGCTGGAACGTACGAGTTTGCGGTTGCAGCAGTGGATACGCTAGGTAATGTCTCTGCCTTTACCAATCCTGTGTCAGTGACAATCGACTAGGTGCGCTAAGTGAACCGCGAATTGCAGTAAGCAGTTAAATAGCTATTTAAAAGCTCAGGAAGCCCCACATTAATGGGGCTTTTTTGTTGGTGTGGTGGTTTGTTAAGTGCTGCAGCGTTACTCATACGTCTAAAGCCTGGCAAGAGCAAGAGAGCGTGTGTTTTATGCTTAGCGTTTTAATTAAAGCTTTTGTCTGTAGCATTGTTTTCGTCAATTTTTAAAAGCATCCAGCGTAGTTCCCCTCGCTGGATGCTTTAGTGCGGCGCTTCTGCTTCTTCAGGTACTATGTTGTTAAAGAGTTAGGGGTCCGATTAAAATATGATATTCATTAGTCTAGTCTTCGAAAGAAAACTAAAATACCGGAAGTAAATGGCTTGAACTTCCTTAAATACCTGTTTTGAAAATACTTGCTCGCTCAAAGGATAAAGCATGATTCGCAGTAATCTGTCAAATATTGGCTATATGGCTTTTTTATTGTTTCTCCTTGTCGGTTGTGTAAGTCAGCCCCCGGGTAATGAAGTTTGTAATTTCGATGAGGAACAAATATTTAAAAGCCCAATAGCTGAGCTTACCGGTCGAATCGATCAATATGAGCTAGCTCAAGAAGATTTTGGAAATGCGAGGCTTATTCGTTATGTTGATACTTGTGGCATTGTGGTTAAGCGGATATTCGATAAAGAGCTAATGCGAGATGTTTTTAATTATTATGCCAGCCCAAACCAGAACGACGCAGACGCAAATAATCAAAAGTTAGTAGGCGACCAGATCGACCGGTTAACGGTGATCACGCAATCTTATACTCAGGCCTTTGGTGCGGATCCGGATAAGTACAACGAGGAAATGCTAGATATTTATGACTATAGTTTGGCCTCTTCGCTACTGGGTCTATTGATTATGGAGAATATAAATCTCAATGAAATTTCGATAACTGGTGATGAAGTGTTAGATGAGATGATGGGTGCAGTGAAAGGTATGGCGAGTCCTCTTAAGAAAATAACAGCGCAATTGCCCGTCATTCAGATAAGTGCTCTAGAAAAAATGCTTGAAACAAACTTGTTCGTTCCGTCCAACAGGATGAAAGCTGAAAGACGAGTTGTAAGAATGGCGCAAGTTTATAGGAATTACCAACAAACAAAACAAATTGTATGGCCGAATAGCTGCGCTTCTCCAAGCTTCTCAGATCCTGTGGGAGTTAGTAAGCATCTAGATGTTTTGGCATCTGTCTATGCAAGGTTTTATTTGGCGCGGCTGGAAACAGCGCAATGCAAATTTACAAATGAGAAACAAGTGATCGAAATAAGTAGAACGATTCGCGTTTTGCGGGCTGCAATCGGTGAGATTCATTCTGAAACAGCAACACTTCAACTTGAATCAGCTATCGCAACATCCTTCGAAAAAGTTGTCGACAAACAGTGCACCCAAGAAAGAATTAGTTCTTTTCAGGGGATATATCAGCAGGCAACTAAACTTCGTAATCAAGTATTATGTATCGAGTAAAAATATTGAAAAAATTCTCGCTAACACGGGGCTATTTTGCTGTATAGGCAACAATGGGTGAGTGCTTCTCTTGGTATATCGTATTAACTAGCCCGCTCGGTTCGCTGAATTTGCTTAAGAAATTGCGGGCGGAATCATTGGATGGTTATCATGGGTTCTGCAATTAAGCCGCCCTTTGTTAACGCGTTAGAACGCAATTAATCTCAAAGCTATGAATCAGGTTCTTGTATATTCAGATAGTCTCACCTGGGGAATAATCCCTGACACTCGAAAGAGGTTACCATTCGATAAGCGCTGGTCCGGTGTTTTTGAAACGTCGCTCGTTGAAAAGGGGATAAATATTCGAGTGATTGAAAACTGCCTGAATGGTCGAAGAACGGTATGGAATGATCCATTCAAAGAGGGTCGTGATGGATCGGAAGGCCTGGCGCAGGTGATAGAAATGCATTCTCCATTGACGCTTGTGATGATAATGCTTGGATCAAATGATTTTCAATGCACCCACGACAATAACGCATGGCTGTCAGCACAAGGTACTGCGAAGTTAATTCAAATAATTAAACAGGCGCCTATTGAGCCGGGTATGGCTGTGCCCGAAATTATGGTGATTGCGCCTCCGCCTATTGTTGAGCCCAAAGGTACTATCGCCAGAAAGTTTGAGGGAGCAGAAAAACGATGCGTTGGTTTAGCTGCTGAGCTAGAGGCTGTAGCCAGGGATTATTCGGTGCACTACGTTAATGCTGGGGTGGTAACGGAAGCTAGCGCCGTTGATGGTATCCATTTGGATGAGCGCCAGCATCTGCTGTTGGGCAAAGCGTTAGCGGATACCGTGTCAGAACATATAACCTTCAAACAAATGTCCGCTGCTCTAGCTTGAATCAGTATGCACGCATTAGAAGGGCCGGGAGTTTTGCTCTGCCCATGGTTTTCCCTGGCTTTCTCCAACATCAGGCTGTCCAGGAGCGTCCTTGTGATTCTATAACGGTAAGCGTGTGGACGCTTGGAATGTCTAACAAAGACGATGGCGCTTTCTCTCAAGCGCATCATCCGCTAACTATTCTCTTCCCTCACTGGCTAAATAATCTTTTAACCAGTCTCGCTGCTGCGGAAAACGCCATTCATGGTTTTCAAAGCTTTGGATATCGAGCCAGTGAATAGCGCTTACTTCCTGTGGCTGCCGTATATGCGTGGCGGTATTCTCTGCGTTGCATTCAAATAAGTAAAAACCATTGTCCCAAACTTTGGTTAGCGCGACGGGCAGCACTTCTAACCCTGTTTCTTCTTTTGTTTCTCGTATTGCAGTACAGGCTGCGCTTTCCCCCATTCGTTTTGCGCCGCCAGGTACGCTAACTGCGCGTTCGCGAGACTCGATTACAAGAAGTTTTTGGTCTCTTATCACGATACAGCCAGCGTTGGCGCGAATGCCTTTCTTCAGGCCGATCCGGGTTTGATCGAATTCGCACGACGACTTTGCCGAATAGCAGGAGCCTGTCAGCGAGCATACAGCCACAATTGCCAGTGGCCCTGCTAACTTGCCAGCTTTAGCCGTTGAGCGTTTAAGAATTGAAAGAGAAATCACAGCTTTCCTTATGTTTCATCGATTCGCGGTGGGTTAGTATTTGCAATACTGTTCGTCGTATTTTAAACACACTAGTAATTGATTAGGATATTTCCGCACCATGGCTGCAAAAAAACGTGTACTCACAGGAATTACCACCACCGGAACGCCGCACTTAGGCAATTATGTGGGTGCGATTAAGCCAGCTATCGAGGCCAGCAAAGAAAGCAATGTTGATTCATTTTTGTTTCTGGCAGATTACCATGCGCTGATAAAAAGCCGCGACGCGGAGGCAATCGCGCAATCGAGCAAGGAAATTGCAGCGACCTGGTTGGCGCTGGGTCTTGATGCTGAGCAGGTAACATTTTATCGGCAGTCTGATGTTCCACAAATTACTGAGCTTGCCTGGGTGTTGACCTGTTGGACCGCCAAAGGGTTGATGAATCGCGCGCACGCGTATAAAGCTGCAGTGCAGGCAAACGAGGAAAATGGTGAAGATCCAGATTACGCAATTACCATGGGGCTTTTTAGTTATCCAATACTGATGGCAGCAGACATATTGATTTTTGATGGTGAAAGTATCCCTGTTGGTAGAGACCAAATACAGCACGTAGAGATGGCGCGCGATATTGCCCAGCGCTTTAATCATCATTATGGCGAAACGTTTGTACTTCCAGAAGCAGCGGTTGAAGATCAGGTCGCCGTGTTGCAGGGTTTGGATGGCCGCAAGATGAGTAAAAGCTACCACAATACGATTCCGTTATTCGATACGGAAAAAAAGCTGAAAAAATCGATTAATAAAATTAAAACTAATTTGCTTGAGCCAGGAGAACCAAAAGACCCAGACGAATCAACCGTGTTTCAGGTTTGGCAGGCGTTTGCCTCGGAAGCGAAAACTACTGAAATGCGTAACGCGTTTGCGGAAGGTATAGCGTGGGGTGAGGCTAAAAAGCAACTGTTTGAGCTGGTGAATATGGAGCTTGCCGAGGCGCGCGAAAAATATAATGAATGGATGGCGGCGCCAGATCGTTTGGAAGAGGTGCTCCAATATGGCGCTGAAAAAGCGCGTGCGATAGCTGGCGAAAAAATTTCCGCTGTTAAGAGTCGTGTTGGGTTGGCTCGTTTTTAACGTGTCAGTCGTGAGATTTTATTTGTCGGCTTCTGGCTCTAAGCGCAGCGTAAAGCTGACCCCATATTGTTTTGGCTCATCAAAATAGGCGGCAACGGCGCCTGGTCGATTAGGAATATTGAAAACCTGTCTGCCTGTTTGCTCGTCAGTGATGTTCTTTCCATAAATACTGACAGACCAGAAATTGTTTTTGCCAGAAAGCGTTAGTGAAAGATTGGTCGTTAACGTTTGTTCAAGTGTTAGGTCTATATCCTCAGAAAACCCAATAGTTTCTCCAAGGTCGCGCGCGGACTCGTATAAAAAGTCGGTTTGCAAAGTCCAATCAGTTGAGGTGTTCCATTCTCCCTTATATTTTAGGCTTAAATGCGCTTTATTTTCTGGTGTGAGGCTGATTTTACGATCGCATAGTGTTGTAGTGTCTAGCGTTGCAATATTTGCAGAGCAATTGGCTGCGCTGCGGGCATCGACATAGCTGTAGCCAATTTTCCCTGACAGCCTGCCATATATTGTTGACTCACCCGAAAGATGTAGGCCAGATGTCATCGCTTTGTCGAGATTAATTATCATGCCTCTAAGGCGCGCGTTACCTGTTGAGGCGGGGTATGGCGCTTCGGTTTGCAGGTTTTTAATGTCGTGATGAAATAACGTAAGCTGAACACGGCTATTCAGTTCATTGTTGATGCTTGCTGCGAGGCCGACCTCATAGATGTCGTGAGTTTCTTCTTTGAAGCGACCCATATTTAAAGCGTTAGCACTTGGGTGCAGATTCACGCCGCCCGATTTTGTTTTGTTGCTGAGCTTTATCCAACTTCTGGTTTGAGGGCTGATGTCGACTGTTAACGCGAGGTTTCCGCTCCAGTGTGTGCTTTTGTGGAACGTCGAAAATGCTTCACTGATAGCGTCACCGTCGATGTCGATAGTGCTGGCGGCAGTGGCATCAAATGGGCAGGCGGTTGCTTGAAGGGTGTTGTATAGAGCAGCGTAACCGGCGTTGACCTGTAAAGAGTTAGAGGCGTTTTGCGACTCGACTTGCAGGTTTTGGAGGTCGGGGTTAGTTAGCGTGCCAATGCAGGCGGTTGAGTTGCTGGCGAGCTGGGAAAAGTCAGTGTCAGCTTTTTCTATGTTCGATCTTAAGCTCCAGGCGAGTTTTACGCCAGGTGCGAGGCGGTAGGCGTTGCGGAGATACATTGATGTAACACTGCGGTCTTCTGTAAATTGATTGCTCGCAAAGTTTCCGTTAGCGTTTATTTTGGATGGGGTAGAAGAGGTTGCCGTCAGGGCGAGATTGGTAGATGTTAGTGGGTTCAGACTAGGAAAGACGCCACTAAAACTCGAATAAAAATCAGTAATGTTGGTGAATAAGCCTTCGCTTATCGATTGGAGGCCGATGGCATCTAACGCGCTTAGTAAGCTGGCTGAGCTATATGCCTGGTAGTCGGCGCCAAGCACCGTTGTTAACGTTCGATCAGTTTTGTCTTTCGTATAGTGAAAACCGATTTCCCAATAGACAGCCTCGTTGGCGTCGTTGTGAAATTTAAAATGATGGTTTGTAGTGCGTTGATCAAAAATATCGCCACTACCGGTAGTGCCAGAAGATGACTGAATGTTGGTAATATCCAGGGTTGTAAAGTCCGTGGTTCGGCGTGTTTTGCTGCTGTATTCGGAGTAGGCAGGTGTGTAGGTAATGTATGTGTTTTCAAAGCTAATCTTGGTTGTTAGGGAGAAGTTTGCAGACTCAAGGCGAACAGTGTTTTGACTGTTGTTGCTTAATCGGTTATCGAATGCTGGCGTGCCGGTATTGGGAGCTCCGCCGTCGTTAGGTAGGCCGATGGCTGCGAAATAGCTGCTGCTTCCTAATGGTGTGGGTGAGCGCAAGTTTGTGTTATCGGCTAATATGCCCACGGAGCAGCAGTTTTCTAACGTTTTGTTATAGTCGGAATTGAAATAAAAATGGACGTTGTCATTTGGTGTAAGCAGATATTGTCCTCGCAAGGCAACACGTTCCCGATGATTACTGTCGGCTTGCGCATCCTCGGTGATCGGGTCATCAGCGCTTGAGACTGAGCCTATAGATTCTCGATAGCTCGCTGCGATTCGCATCGCTGAAACATCATCAGAAAAACCGTGGTTCCATATGCTGACGATGCGGCGGCTGGAAAAACGTTCAACGTTACTGGTTGTCGTTAGCCGGTGAACGCCAGGTTCAGGCGGCGAACTAGTTATTGTAAGGCTTCCACCTATTCCGATCGGGCGGCTTTCCAGGTTGGCCGGTGAGGCCCATTCGGCTGATGCAATATCGACGAGATCTAGCAGCTGGATAGAGCGAGTGTTTCGTTGCTGGTTATTAATAAAAAGTGATACTGGCGACTGATAACTTGCGGAAAAGCTGGTTTGACCGAGTCCGCGTGCTTGAAGTGCGTGTTGTGTTACGGTTAATCCATTATTAGAAACGTACAACGGTGATAGCGTGTCTAAGTATGGCGAAGTATCCTGCTGGTAAGCGCTCAATGGTGCAATGGTTGATCGAAAAATGCCTGTCTCGGCTGAATCGAAAGGTGACGCGTGTGTGTTCGCGACTAGCAGCAGGGCATAGCTTGTCGTTTGGAGGGGACGGCTAAT
>OZ253667.1:0-2552500 GCA_965263235.1 Pseudomonadales bacterium | reverse complement strand
ACCAAAGTTTCCAGCGCATTTACGAAAACTTTGGACGAATTCAATTATTGAACACTTCAATGTTGGCTAAGCTGAAATACCGAATATGGGGCTATAGCTCAGCTGGGAGAGCGTCTGGTTTGCATCCAGAAGGTCTGCGGTTCGATCCCGCATAGCTCCACCATCTTTCCGTTGCTCTCGACACAGGCACGCCGCGGGCGCTTCCAAAGAGCCTTCAGCGTCTCTTCATTAAAAAGCAAGTGATACAACTAGAAATCAGAAAGCAATGCTTTTGAGTAAGAAGCGAGAGCATTGCTTTCTGGTCTCTGCACCAGATGTTCTTTAACAAAGTAAATTAGTTTTTTTGAGTCTGAGAAATTTAATGCACCGCATTAAAGACTTAGAGTTCAATCAAAAAGTGTCAATGACATGTTGGAATCAACTTGTTATTACGACAAGTCTTTTTGGGATCTACATGGGAGCCTGTCAGCACCCGTGCCAACAAGATGTAATAGCAAAGCGAAACAACATTTGACTCTAATCTAAACCGTTAGAGTCATAAATCTGTTAAGTTTTATCCGGCGAAAGAACCAGTCGTTTGTCTTATATAGTCAAGCGACTAAGTGCATACGGTGGATGCCTTGGCAGCTAGAGGCGATGAAAGACGTAGGAACCTGCGATAAGCTTCGGGGAGGTGGTAACCAACCTTTGATCCGGAGATTTCTGAATGGGGAAACCCACCTGGTCCAGCCAGGTATCTGCAACTGAATACATAGGTTGTAGAGGCGAACTCGGTGAACTGAAACATCTAAGTAACCGAAGGAAAAGATATCAACCGATATTCCCTTAGTAGCGGCGAGCGAACGGGGAACAGCCCTTAAGCTCATTTGACGTTAGTGGAACGGTCTGGAAAGTCCGGCGATACAGGGTGATAGCCCCGTACACGAAAACGTCTTTTGGGTGAAATCGAGTAGGACGGCACACGTGATATGTTGTCTGAATGTGGGGGGACCATCCTCCAAGGCTAAATACTCCTAGCTGACCGATAGTGAACCAGTACCGTGAGGGAAAGGCGAAAAGAACCCCGGAGAGGGGAGTGAAATAGAACCTGAAACCGTATGCATACAAGCAGTGGGAGCCCTTCGGGGTGACTGCGTACCTTTTGTATAATGGGTCAGCGACTTAACGTTTGTAGCAAGCTTAACCGTTTAGGGGAGGCGTAGCGAAAGCGAGTCTTAATAGGGCGACTTAGTTGCAGGCGTTAGACCCGAAACCGAGCGATCTATCCATGGCCAGGTTGAAGGTTGAGTAACATCAACTGGAGGACCGAACCCACTTATGTTGAAAAATGAGGGGATGAGCTGTGGATCGGAGTGAAAGGCTAATCAAGCTCGGAGATAGCTGGTTCTCCGCGAAATCTATTTAGGTAGAGCGTCAAGTATCACCCCAGGGGGTAGAGCACTGTTTCGGCTAGGGGGCCATCCCGGCTTACCAAACCGATGCAAACTCCGAATACCTGGGAGTGCAGCTTGGCAGACACACGGCGGGTGCTAACGTCCGTCGTGGAGAGGGAAACAACCCAGACCAACAGCTAAGGTCCCAAATACCAATTAAGTGGGAAACGATGTGGGAAGGCCCAGACAGCTAGGAGGTTGGCTTAGAAGCAGCCACCCTTTAAAGAAAGCGTAATAGCTCACTAGTCGAGTCGGCCCGCGCGGAAGATGTAACGGGGCTAAATTGGTAACCGAAGCTTTGGGTTCATACTTTGTATGAGCGGTAGCGGAGCGTTGTGTAAGTGGCTGAAGGTGGATCGAGAGGTCTGCTGGACATATCACAAGTGCGAATGCTGACATGAGTAACGATAATGGGGGTGAAAAACCCCCACGCCGGAAGACCAAGGTTTCCTGCCCCATGCTAATCAGGGCAGGGTGAGTCGGCCCCTAAGGCGAGGCAGAAATGCGTAGTCGATGGGAAACAGGTTAATATTCCTGTACTACAGTGTAGTGCGATGGAGAGACGGAGAAGGCTAGGCCAGCGCGGCGTTGGTTGTCCGCGTTCAAGCTTGTAGGCTTGGGAATTAGGTAAATCCGGTTCCCTTTAAGGCCGAGAGGTGATAACGATCCCCTCCGCGAGGTCGGGAGAAGTGGTCGATGCCATGCTTCCAAGAAAATCTTCTAAGCTTCAGCTACACGTAACCGTACCCCAAACCGACACAGGTGGTCAGGTAGAGAATACCAAGGCGCTTGAGAGAACTCGGGTGAAGGAACTAGGCAAAATGGTACCGTAACTTCGGGAGAAGGTACGCCGGTTTTGGTGATGGGACTTGCTCCCTAAGCTGAGGCCGGTCGCAGTGACCAGGTGGCTGCAACTGTTTATTAAAAACATAGCACTCTGCAAACACGTAAGTGGAAGTATAGGGTGTGACGCCTGCCCGGTGCCGGAAGGTTAATTGATGGGGTTAGCTTCGGCGAAGCTCTTGATCGAAGCCCCGGTAAACGGCGGCCGTAACTATAACGGTCCTAAGGTAGCGAAATTCCTTGTCGGGTAAGTTCCGACCTGCACGAATGGCGTAATGATGGCCACACTGTCTCCACCCGAGACTCAGTGAAATTGAACTCGCGGTCAAGATGCCGTGTTCCCGCAGCTAGACGGAAAGACCCCGTGAACCTTTACTATAGCTTGGCACTGGACTCTGACATAAATTGTGTAGGATAGCTGGGAGGCTTTGAAACCTTGTCGCCAGATGAGGTGGAGCCAACCTTGAAATACCAGCCTGTTTATGTTGGGGTTCTAACTCAGGTCCCTTATCGGGATCGAGGACAGTGTCTGGTGGGTAGTTTGACTGGGGCGGTCTCCTCCCAAAGAGTAACGGAGGAGCACGAAGGTTGGCTAATCCTGGTCGGAAATCAGGAGGTTAGTGTAATGGCACAAGCCAGCTTAACTGCGAGACTGACAAGTCGAGCAGGTACGAAAGTAGGTCATAGTGATCCGGCGATTCTGTATGGAAGGGTCGTCGCTCAACGGATAAAAGGTACTCCGGGGATAACAGGCTGATACCGCCCAAGAGTTCACATCGACGGCGGTGTTTGGCACCTCGATGTCGGCTCATCACATCCTGGGGCTGAAGCCGGTCCCAAGGGTATGGCTGTTCGCCATTTAAAGTGGTACGCGAGCTGGGTTTAGAACGTCGTGAGACAGTTCGGTCCCTATCTGCTGTGGGCGTTGGAGACTTGAGGAGAGCTGCTCCTAGTACGAGAGGACCGGAGTGGACGAACCTCTGGTGTTCCGGTTGTGTCGCCAGACGCATTGCCGGGTAGCTATGTTCGGACAGGATAACCGCTGAAAGCATCTAAGCGGGAAGCCCCCTCCAAGATTAGGTCTCCCTGAGAATTTAATTCTCCTGTAGGGCCGTGGAAGACTACCACGTTGATAGGCTGGGTGTGGAAGCGTTGTGAGGCGTGAAGCTAACCAGTACTAATTGCCCGTGCGGCTTGACTATATAAGATAAGTGATTGGTTCAATACGTTAAGTATTGTCCGGATAACTCTTCAGATATATTCTGTTTTTACAGAACAAGCATGTTATGCACACTTTGCTGTTGAACTTTAAGTTCGCTTATTCGTTCAGCGCAACTCGGGTCAGCCCCCGAGAGAGAAATCAGCTGAACAGCGAATAAGCGTCATTTAATGTCGGTGCATTAAATTGCTCAGATTCTGAAACTCTCGACCTAACCGAGAGAACGAAAAACTAATTTACTTGATTGCTGCTAACGCTAAGTTAAGACTTAGTAGCTATGTTAGCTGGCAAACTAATCAGTTGGTAAGCGCGCTCTACAAAGACAGCTTATTAACAACCAGTTTGCCTGACGACAATAGAGTGTTGGAACCACCTGATCCCATCCCGAACTCAGAAGTGAAACGACACCTCGCCGATGGTAGTGTGGGAGGTCCCATGTGAGAGTAGGTCATCGTCAGGCTTTAAATAAAGAAACCCCGTCTCGAAAGAGGCGGGGTTTTTTATTGGTTCGCTGGAACCTGGGAATGGAATCGATGCAAACGAGGACACTGCGTAGATAAAAGTGGAGGTTTTATAATACGCTGGCAGAACTCCGCGATTTTATGAGGTGAACCCTATTCATACTCGTTGGACATCTATCTTAAATTCGTTCAAGATCAAAGGCGGTTGCGGGTTCTCACTACAGCTTAAGTATCGTTAGACTTTATGTGTCTTATATCTGATCAAAATAAATTCTTTTTTGTGCATATTCCTAAGACTGCGGGTGGCTCGATTCGTTTGCTGTTGAGTGAGAGCTCGTCTGCGCAAAAGCCAGACTGGGCTTTTCAACACACACCCGCTGATTTGTTGGCTCAGCGTGATTCGAGCCGCTGGAAAAAGTATTTTACGTTCGCATTTGTAAGAAACCCATGGGAAAGGATGTGGTCGCTTTATAACTTTAATCTCGAACGTAAGGGGCTCTATCATGACGATACAGGCTCAGGTTTTGACGATTTTCTAATGAATAAAAAGAAATATCATCCGTGGGCGCAACACTTTCGTGATGCGAATCAACCGATACAAAGAAGGCCCCAGGTTGATTGGTTAGTTGACAAGGACGGTGAATTGCTTGTTGATTATGTCGGACGCTATGAAACGCTTAACGCTGATTTTGGGTTTGTTTGTCGTAAATTGGGCTTGGAAAAACCGAGTCTACAACATGTTCATAAAACCTCGGCAAAACAACATTACTCTGAGGCCTTTTCAAAAAAAGGAATTGCTTTTATAGACGAGTACTATAAAAAAGATATCGAGTTATTCGGGTATCGCTTTGGTGACTAGTATTTCCATCCGAAGGCTAATATATCTTCTTTGCAGTGTTCCTTAATCATCGCGTAAGTCTTTTTTGTATACATATTTCGATAATCATATGAGCCCTGGTTTTTAAAGTGGCCAAGGGTTACGTTCTCTAGCCCGATGTGATTGCAGACTGTTTGAAAGTCTTCTGTAATATTTTCGAAACGTATTATTCCATCGGTAAGTATTTTTCCATTCGCGGAAAAATACATCGACTGCGGCGGAGAATACCTATTCTTCCAGTTGCATACATCGGCGATATAGTCTGGAAAGGGCATGACAAGACCTTTCATCTTTCTTAATTGCGCGAACTTCCAAATTGACGCATGCCAACTCCAAGGATTGCGAATACAAACAAATTTATAATAATCTCGATATTGCGACGATATTTCCGGTGTCAGCGGAAGGTGTGGCCGGTAACCATTTAAATCGGTAACTTTCTCACCGTCGAATTGCAACTGGTCTTTTTCGGTGTAGGGGTTAAGCGCCGCTTTAACACTTGTGCCTCCTGTTTTTGGAATGTGTACAAATAGAAACTTGTGCGTGTCCGATTTAAAAAGGGTGCTCATAGTGTTTGCTGTTTATAATGGAAGCTTTAGTCGCCAAGTTTAGCTTGGCGAGATAGAGACAACAAGGTAGCTAAGACTTTACGATGCGATTGGGCGTTTTTAAAGGTTATTCAACAGACAAAAGAGTAAACGCAACAGTTGACGCGTTTGCACAAGGCCTGGAGCATTTAGGTGAAAACTTCTTTGTCGGTACCGAATACGAGCCCTGTGATGTCGCCGTTATATGGGGAATTACTTCAAAACGAGCTTTGCAAAATACTGCTTATCGGGATGCCGTGAGGCAGCAACAAAATAATACGATTTGTATAGAGCGAGGTTTCGTCAACCGAGAGAACTATTATTCTGTGGGCTGGTATAACACGGGTGGGCTGGGCGACTATTTTAATTCAGATATATATAGTGATGATCGTTGGAGCAAGTTGAAGGTTGAACTGCGTGAATGGAAAACAACTGGTGAGGTGATTTTATTATGCGGGCAGGTTCCTCATGATACTTCTGTTCAACATATCGATTATCGAAAATGGTTGACCGCAGCCGCCAGGGAATTGCTAAAGCGCAGCGGTCGCAAAATTGTGTTTCGCCCTCACCCCTTGTTTCAGGATATTGAGATAGAGGGAGTAGAGCGTTCAAACAGAACGCTAATTGAGGACTTTGAGCGAGCGTTTGCTGTGGTTACGTTCAACTCTACCACTGCGGTAGACTCGGTAATCGCTGGTATACCCACTTATAGCTTTGATAAAAGATCCATGGCCTATGAGGTGACTAGTCACAGCTTTAAAACATTGGACAACCCACCTACCTTTGAGCGAGAAGCCTGGGCTAATCGGCTGGCTTATACTCAATGGCACATCGATGAGATTCGGCAGGGTAAGCCATGGTTGCATTTAAAAAACCGTTTGCAGCCAGGGGAAACCTTGTCTAGATAACCCAGTTATCTGTGACAAAAGAATCCGTCACTTCGTGCGGATCTGGTTTGCCATGAAAGCATAATATGCGTGCGTTGTCAGGGAGTTTTCCCTGCTGTTGACAATGTACTTTATAAGAAACTAATTGCCCAGGTAGCAAGTCCTGCCAGTAATGGGCACCTTTCGCGGAAAATTCTAGCCACCGTTGGTCGCCGTGGTTCCATGCGGGTTCGGCATGCTTTTTACAGTAGGCGATTGCTTTTTTTGGATCTTTAGAAAACAGGTTCCATGCCTTTTGATGCGCCATAGGCCCTATATTCATAACGCCCGACGCATATCCTGTGTCGCGGTAAAAAGGTTTGATAAGAGCGAGCTCGCCTTCGTACTTTGCGAAATCGTCTATATTGCCGGTAATCACCGTATCCAGGTCGAAGAAAAGAATACGCTCTGGAATAATATCGCTGAACAGAGCAACCTTTCCCCACCAGCTTTTTAGCTTTAAGGGGATTTCCAGGCTTGTACAGTCCACTTCGTTGGGTCTATCGGTAAGGCAAACGAACTCGTGTTCCACGCTAAGGTGGCGACGGACAGCGGACTCAAGCCGACCTACATACTCGGGAGAATACTTGGTGCCGGAGAGCACCGTTGCAACCACAATCATCGCGTTAGCCTGTATCGTATTAGCGTTTAAGTGTAGATTTTAGTCAAGAGTAAGCAATGAGTAAAATCGATTGCTAATCCATGATTGATTTCAATGTATGCTATCGGATATTAGTGAAAAATAATTTCTTTGTGCCATGGCCGATAAATTTGATTCTCCAATTTTTGTTTTAGGGCTGCCCAGATCAGGTACTTCTATGGTCGCTGGTAGCTTGGCTGCATGCGGCGTATGGACTGGAACGACAATTGCGCCGAATGATGCAAACCCCAAAGGGTTTTTCGAGCATGCAATTATTCGCGAGCAGGTCATTAAGCCGATGTTATCAAGCATGGGCTGCGACCCTCTTGGCGTCCGGGTGCTGCCGACCGAATCAATGCTGAACCAAAAAGTCCCAAACTTGCAAAGCCGGATAAAGAAAATTGTTCGTGATGATGGTTATAAAGGCCCTAACAAGTGGCTATATAAAGACGCTAAGCTCACACTTTTGTGGCCAATTTTTGCAAACGCCTTCCCCAACGCTAGATGGGTTATCGTGCGGCGCGAACAAGAGCAGTTTATCGACTCCTGTTTAAGGACATCGTTTATGAAGCAGCACTCAATGGAGCGTGAGTATTGGGCGGCGCTTTTTGAGGAATACACCAAACGGCTGCGCGCGCTTAAATCGACGGAGCGGCGAACTTATGTGATAGACGCCATGAAAATAGCACAAGGAGAGTTATCGACTTTTGAAAAGCTGTGCGTTGTTTTGGGGCTGCGTTTCAACGAGTCTGCTATTGAACAATTTGTTTCGCGCGATTTATTCAATCGTACTAATTGACTGTCTTCGCTAGACTATCCTTCCGGCCTGCCTTACGAATTAGTGCCAAATACAAGCCTTAATCGTTTCGGCAGGTTTTAGCTGCCAATGTTCGCAGTAAACACATCGTCGGGAAGCTCGTCGCCTATGGTGGTGTTTCGCCGGATGATATCTGAAAGACGTGTTCTCTCAAGTGCTCTTCTCTGTGCCCTGGAAAATTTTCTTTCATACCAATAACGATCGCCGTCTCGTAATGCTTCAAACTGCTCTTTTACAATAAAGTGAAAGAGTGGGCCTAAATGAGAGTCTAAAAACCGGTCTTCGGCGAGTCCGCCAACCCATACATCTACCATGTCGACATGGCCGTAGGCAGTCTCAAGTTTTTCTTGCGTCTCTTCGTTCTGGGAGATATCAGAGAAGGTAGTTGCTCTTGGAAAACCTAACGCTTCACGTACGTCGTTGTATGAAGGTAAACCATGGTCTCGACCGCGTTGAATATTCAGTGAGGCTAAATCAAAACCACCACTGCCGGGGCGCCCAAAAAGGAAGTTGCGGACATCATCGATGACCAGGTTGTCTACTTGCTGGCATTGTTGCGCTGCCAGCCCTCTGAGGATAGGTTCTATGCCGCCTTCGTCAATGATCCGGCTGGGCGAGAAAAATGCATCTTTTAACGGAAGGTCCCCCTGGGGGATGCTAGCACCGTTTTCATCAAGCCTCTTCAGAGTTGGGCTTAGCGCACTGTGGCCAAACCGATAAGCGGCGGTAGAAAATATATTTGCAATGCCTGCGTCTAACGTTCTCTGATAGCCGCGATAGCGTGACAGCGCATTTTTGCCGAGTAATGCTGGCAAAAACTCGTTATAGGTGATGACCTGCATCTGAGCACCCACTATTTTTCTTGCCTCTTGATAAATCTTTTCGCCATCCCAGCGTCTGTTTCTACGAGCCAGCTTTTCCGCCAGGCGGTTATGCTCACGAACAAAAACCGTGTGCATTGCGGTCAGGCCAACTTGCTCGTTAGCACGAACGTCACCGGCCAGGAATAGCGTTTCTGAGTCGCCGCCAGCATTGGGCAAGCCTTCGGTGTTAAATGGAAGGAGGTTGCCAGCGCTTGTTTTGAGCTTGCCGGATCCGTCCATGGTTCGGAGTGCTGTAGCGCGCGCTTCGTCTGAACCGTATACATTAGAGGCGTCTATCCATGCGCTAATTTCATTTAATTGCTGCCTGCTGTTCTGCGTGCCAGTTTCGGGATCGTAGATTGAGCGGTTAAACGAGATGGTTGAACCGGGTGCAAAATGCTCATCATGGGGCGGCACAAGTATTGGTGCTTCTTCGGCGGGGTCAGCGCCATCGGTAAGATCTATATCGTGATCAAGAAACTGCCCCCACTGCCAAAGGTAGTCGGAAGCTGTATAAGGGTTTAGGGTAGAGTCATGCTGGCCAAGAACGATATTGCTCACCTCTCTTGCACCAGGGCGTTCATCGCCAGCAATTGCTGACAAGCCATCAGAATAATCTGGGGCGTGCATTCGCAGTAACTGCGTTCCAGCAGCGCCGGTTTCTGGCCAGCGCCGGTTGTTACCATAGCCGCTGATACTACGGTATCGCTGGTTAGTCGTTCGCTTACTTACGGGCTTTTCCAGTAGTCGTTGCGGAGAGTGAAGAATGCCTCGCGTGGGCGAAACCGATTTCTGTTTTAGCTGGGATTGTAGGTCGCTGTTTGCAGCTGCCGGTAACGCAAAAGATAAGGCGCTTGCCAGCAGTAAAAACCTTAATGAATGTGAGCCGCTTTTTGTTTTTTTCATGTCGCCTTCCTCGCCAGTACCCAGCACATGTTCGACAGTTTACTTGCCTTGTAGAGGGGTAGTGCAAGTGCGCTGGTAAAACATTATTTTTAGTGTGGTTATTGTATATAAAATAGCCTTTATTGCAATGATTGAGCATCGCAAGGGAGCCTGGCCAGGCGACAAAAGTACTATGCAGGCAGGGATAGAAAGCGTTTGATTAGGTTAGCGGTTTGGAAAACTTGTTTGCTTATTATGTACTTAGCGCAGTCTCGAGAGAACACTAAGCAGAGGCTTATGTTCCGCAAAAGGTTTTGAAGCTTGCATTAAATTCAGCGTCTGCCGGCGCAGTATAAGCCCTTTTTTCTGGTTCTTTGGTAAAGTCGGGCATATTAAACGGCGTTGCTGTGATGCTTAGCAGCTCTTCAAACAATGATAAATCCACGCCGGCCTCTTCTTGTGGAATCACTTTTTGCAGAGCGCTTTCAACAAGATGGTTGCGAGGAATAACCCAGGGGTTGGTTTGCTTTAGCTGGAGTGCGATTGAGGTTTGGTCGCGATTTTCTGCAGCTAGTTGCTTTTGCCAGCGCGTAAGCCAGCGATCGAGTGCTTGTGTGTCCGGGAAAAGCTCGGTAAGCGGCTCCGTATATCCCATTAGATAATCCGTTAGAAGTCTAACGCTATTGGTGAAATCTATTTGCTGTTGCTCAAGTAGCGCGAGCCAGTCGTTAATTAGCTCAGTCCGTATTTCTTCTGGCGCCACATCGGAAAGCCCCAGTTTTTTTGAGAAAACCGTTAGCCATGCGTCTTGATACAAGGTTTCAAAGTAAGTGATTTCAGTCGTTGCAAGCGTAGTGGCTCTTTCGGCGTCTTTATCTATTAGCGGAATCAGGCATTCCGCAAGCCGCGCCAAATTCCATTGCGCTATCTTGGGCTGGTTTTGATACGCATAGCGACCGTGGTGATCGATTGAGCTAAATACAGCTTCTGGATTGTATTCATCAATAAATGCGCAAGGACCATAATCAATGGTTTCGCCAGAAATGAGCATGTTGTCCGTGTTCATGACGCCATGAATAAATCCTACGCCCATCCACTTGGCGACCGTCATAGCTTGTCTCTCGCATACTTTTCGCAAAAAGCGGATATATTTTTCCTGCGGATCATTGATGCTGTCGAGCTCTGGGAAATGGCGTTGGATTGAGTAATCAGTTAATTGTCGTAACTGTTTTTCCATACCTCGCGCCGCAAAAAACTGAAACGTACCTATGCGTAAATGGCTTTCAGCCGTGCGTGCCAGAATTGCGCCGTACTGGATGGGTTCGCGAAAAACATAATCGCCGGTGCCAACAACTGCTAACGATCGCGTTGTGGGGATGCCAAGAGAATGCATGGCCTCCGAAATAATAACTTCTCTCAGCATTGGGCCAAGTGCTGCCCGACCATCACCGCCGCGCGAGAAAGGGGTTTTTCCAGAACCCTTAAGACACAAGTCCTGCCGTTGCCCATGTTTATCAACGATTTCACCGAGAATTAATGCACGACCATCACCGAGTTGCGGGTTGAACTGCCCAAATTGATGACCCGCATAAGCTTGCGCGATAGGTCTTGCGGAGTCTGGTACTTTGTTACCCGCGAAAATCTCGGCAAGTTCATTTTCTTGGCTGCCTTCTGTTTTAAGATCGAGGGATTCAGTCAGGGGCTCGTTCAAATAAACGAGAGACGGGGAGGCACTTTTTTCGGGAGAACACGAAGCATAAAAGCTCCCTTCGTCGAATTCGTGATAAAAGCTATTTGATAAATTAAACTGCAACGCTCGCTACCAGGTAGGGTTTGGTCGAACGCGATAGATTTGAAAGGGGCCAGCGGATTGATAGCGTTCAATATCAGCGGGCTGACCGCTTTGATCGAGAAAAGTAGCCAGTTCGCTATCGGTGTAATAAATGCTTCCGTCTTTCGCGACAGTGACGCTATCAGACCAGCTGACAGCCGCGTTTTCGACAAGAGTAACATGTTCGCCCTGTGGCGTAATCATCGATAGTCCGCCAAGCAAAGCGTTGGTAATGATAAGGTTGTTATTTGCGTCGAGTTCGATCGCGTCGCTGGAAGGCTTTTCCCCTATTTTCTCGACTTTTTTGGCCAGGGTTTCGCTGTCCAGTGACTCGTCATTAAGGAAGCGAGTTTCTATTCGGTAAGCGCTGTCATTAGTCATAGCGGCGTAATAAAGCCACTTGTCGTCCGCAGAAATGGAAATCCCGTCAACGCCTACGCGAAAATCAAGCAGTCCCCACGCCAGCCCGTGAGTGCTCCCATCCCGCTTTAGCAGCTTGTAGTTTTGCGCCGAGACACTTGGATGATTGACCAGGGCTTTTCGGAACTTACGAGTATCAATGTCAAATACGCCAATGTAAGCGTCAGCGATGTCCAGGAAGCCGGTGTCAGCGAAATACATTTTTTTACCATCGGATGAGACACGCATATCCTGGCCAAACGCTGCGTCGTCGCCTTCAAACGTATGTTCATAAATGACCTCTTTTGAATTGATATCTATCGCTAATAAACGAGTTTCGACACCGCCTGTACCGCCGGGAATAACTACCCACAAGCGCCCCTGACGGTCGACAATGACACCCATTGATCGATCAAAAAGACGTTGGATTTCTGGGTCTGAAGATGGGAACGGTTGGCCCTTTCCGTCGATGAGTTCGTACAGTGTAGCGACGCCGGCACGTTCTGGCTGATGAAGAAAGTGATAGGTATAAAAGAGTCTATCGCTATTTGGATCCGCAGCGATCATGCCTGGAGGAAACTCAGTTTCAATTGCGATTTGATATTGCTCCTCCGGGATAGTTGGCGCGGTAGCAATTTCAGGAAAAGCCTCTCCGTTTCCGTACTTAAGTTTTACCCCGGTGATCAACAGGCCGAGAACAACGACAATGCTCAAAACAATTGTTTTTAAAAGCTTCATATATCTAGATTGATTGTAGTGTTGAAAAGGTTGTTTTATAAAGCCAGTTTAAGATAAGTCTTATTCGTTGGGCTTTGTCAAAAATAAATTTCAAAACATCATAAGGGTTTCCCGACTGGCTGAATTATAAGCTCAATAAGCTACTCAAATGATGATTCCTAAATGCTCAAAGAATAGCTCGGAGTTGTCAACCTTAATGGCGGGGATATGCGGTTTGGATATTATTGCTAAACACAAGTGCGTTGAGTTAGAGGTTGTCTTAGTCAGTGGATTTAGCTATAAAGAGCGAGTTGGTCGTCTGGAGGATCGTGTCGAGAGGCTGGCCGCCGTTGTTCAATTATCGGTGAGGTTGTGGTGTGCCGGTGAAGTAGGGTCGGCATAGAAAAGTAAAAGGTTACTTAGTCAAAGGAGTCAATCAAGTGAAAGCGTACAAGATTTTAATGGTTTTAATAATGGTGGTTGGGGTAGTAGGGTGCACAACAACTGGAAAGTTTGTTGTGCCCTCAGGCACGGAGCTCTATCTCCATGAGCGTCCTGAGCCGGTAGAAATTGGTGATGATGGTACGGTGGTAAGTACGCCCTTCTTTTGGACCGCGATGGGGGTTCCACCTGGCGGAGGTATTAAATATCGTTTAGAGAAAGATGGAGAAGTTGTGAAATCTGGGCGACTGAGAGCGGTGTTCCGTCCGGCTTCAATATTCTGGCCTCCAGCAGCAACTATTTATTGGCCTACCGGATTGAACCCGAATATTACTTATGATCTCGTCAACGATACCCAAGAATAGATTTTTGGAGTGCGAAGAAAAGCGCTCTACTAGGATCGAGCGCTTTTTTATATTGAGTATGTTTTCTGGTTTAAAACGATATTTTTATATTGCGGAAGTGTATTATGGCATCTCGAAGCAGATCTAAGATTTGAGGTGGCGGCGAAGTTATTCAACAATAGAATAAAAGCTGGGCTCAGCGTAATTTTATTTATAACGAGGATTAAGGGTATGAAAGGGTTTATCTATACAAAGTTAAAAATGGTAGTGATGGTTTTGTTAGTCTTGTCGGTCGTAGGGTGTGCTACGCAGATTACGGAGGAGCCTGCGCCTCCGCAAAAAGCGACGACGGAGTTTCGTGCTTTTAACAAGGTGGTACTATTAAAGAGCGAAATGGCCGTCGAATATCAAGAGTCGGAGGCAAACCAAAAAGCGGTTAAAAAGATTGATGAGCATCTGAATAATGGGCTTCGGTTGATTTTTCCAGACCTTCAGGTTGTCAATTACGAAGATCGCGACTCTGTGAAAGCTCAGGCCGGTGGGGCACAAGAAGTGCTTATCATCAAACCGTTCATAAAGCAGATCAAGTTTATTGGAGGGGCTACACGTTTCTGGGTGGGTGCGATGGCTGGTAGCTCGGTAGTGATTATGGATGTAGATTACGAGGACGCCGCAACGGGTGACTCTGTAGCGAAAGCAGGTTTCCTTAGGAAGGGTAATGCTTATGCAGGTAGTTGGAGTATCGGAGCTGCCGATAATATGATGTTGGAGAGCATTGCTCAGGATGTTGTCAACTATTCTTCGGCTAATCGCTAGTTGAAAAACACTCAATATATTGTATTTAAAACTCCATAAAAAAGCCCGGCTTGGCCGGGCTCTAATTCGGAGTGTTAAGTACGAAACGGTATTAGCGTGTACCGTAGACCACCATGGTTTTACCTTTAACATGGACAAGGCCTTGTTCTTCCAGGTCTTTAAGCACGCGGCCTACCATTTCGCGTGAACAACCAACGATACGTCCAATTTCCTGACGCGTAATCTTAATCTGCATGCCGTCAGGGTGAGTCATTGCGTCAGGTTCTTTGCAAAGCTCAAGAAGCGTGTGTGCAACGCGTCCAGTAACATCAAGGAATGCAAGGTCGCCTACTTTGCGGGTTGTTTTACGCAAACGTTCTGCCATCTGCTTGCTAACAGAAAACATCAGGTCTGGATGATCTTTAACAAGTTCGTGAAATTTATTGAAGCTAATTTCGGCAACTTCACATTCTGTTTTTGCGCGAACCCACGCGCTACGTGAATCTTCTTGCTCAAACAAGCTCATCTCGCCAAAGAAATCACCCTCATTAAGATATGCGACGATCATCTCTTTGCCGTCGTCATCTTCAATCGCAACAGTCACCGAGCCTTTGATGATGTAATACAAAGTCTCTGACTCGTCGCCAGCATAAATAATGGTGCTCTTGCTCGGATACCGGCGTTTATGGCTGGCATTAATCAACGTCTCGGCATTTTCAATATGGGGTGTGAGCGGATTCTTAAACACGATGCCGGAACCAGTTGAGTGAGAGGATGATGAAGAGTAAGCGGGGCTGTTATGTGCGTGCATAATACAACAAGATTCCTAAGTCTGTGATGGCTACTATTTCTATTGCGCTGGCCAGCGAGGCAAACCGATATGCGTCAAACTGTGCAAACTTGAATTTAAGTATTGTTCATATTTGCTGTGATACAAATCACGCTACAGCAAAAACGTGAACCCATCGAAATTTGTGTGCATATCGATTAAATAGTAGTCAAATAATGATCGTAAGCGATTAAATCGTGATCAGTAATCGCCAGAAGCGCTATTGCTTTGCATTCCTTTTGTCGCCTGTGCCACGAAAAAGTTGCGAGCCTTTCCTCATCGCAATGCGTAGAATGCGGTACTTTTGAATTTGGAGAAAAATATGAAAGCGACTGTGCGCTGGTTGGATGCAGTGGGCTTTGAAACAGAGTCTGGTACAGGTCATAAAGTATGCACTGATGGCCCTGAAGACGCTGGCGGGAAAAATCGTGGTCCGCGCCCCATGGAAATGTTGCTGATGGGGATGGGTGCCTGCGCTTCATACGACGTGGTCACAATGCTCCAAAAGGGGCGGCAGGAAGTTACTGATTGCGTTGCTGAGGTGAACGCAGAACGTGCTGACGCGGTGCCAGCCGTATTCACCAGGATCGATTTGTGCTTTAGCGTGAGCGGAAAGTCGCTGAAAGAGTCGCAGGTAAAACGAGCGGTAAGCTTATCCGCCGAAAAGTACTGCTCAGCATCAATTATGATGCAGGCGGCAGGAGTAGAGGTTACGCACAGCTACAAAATAATAGATGTGTCGTAGCGCTGCTAGATGTTATTAGCAGGCTTTAGATGTGGTAGGTCGTCGAGGTCATTACCTTAGACATAAGCATCATAATATTTGTTTGTGCTTCGCTAAATTCGACGCCGCCAGCTTCTAGCGCTTTTTGCCCGTGATGCTCTTCGTCGACAACCATTTGTTCCAGAATCGCCCGAGAGCGCAAATCGTCCTCGGGAATATCGGCGAGATGCGCGCGCAAATGCGCACAAACACGATCTTCGGTGGCAGCGATAAAACCTAAGCTGAATTTGTCGCCTACCAATCCTGCCGCGGCCCCAAGCACAAATGAGCCGGCGTAAAAGAGTGGGTTGAGGTAGCTTGGCTGGCTATCGAGTTCCCTTAAGCGTTCTTCACACCACGCCAAATGGTCTTCTTCTTCAAGCGCTGACACTTGCATTTCTTTTCGAACGTGGGGGTTCCTGGCAGTGAGCGCCTGGCTTGAATAAAGTGCCTGCGCGCACACTTCGCCAGTGTGATTGATGCGCATAAGACCGGCGACATGTTTGTTTTCGGTTCGATTGATATGAGGTGAGTCTAACGGTTTTTCTGAGCTTGGCGAAGGGCGTCTTGCTTTGGTAACGCCAGGATGAAGTGTTCTTACCGCCCGGTCAAAATGGCCAATTAACTGGTCGGTGAAGCTTAATTTAGTGCTGTTGTTCATCTTTTAAAAGTACGCGATTTTCACGAAAAAAGGTTGAGAGGTAAGCGGGAAGTGCTTAGCGGTTGAGCTCTTTAATGCCGTTTTTTCCGGCCAGAATTAAAGTATTCGCGGCGTTAAGCGCGAAAATTCCGTTGCAGACTACGCCGGGGATATTATTGATCGATTTTTCAGTTTCTAATGGATTTAAAATTTTAAAATTATATAAGTCGATAATTTCGTTGCCATTGTCGGTAATTACTCCCTCGCGATACTTTGGCCTGGCGCCCATTCCGGCGAGTTTACGCGCGACAAAACTACGCGCCATCGGGATTACCTCTACAGGCAAGGGGAATTCACCGAGCACACCGACATATTTGCTTTCATCGGCGATGCAGATAAATTTTCTTGCGGCGGCGGCAACTATTTTTTCTCTGGTAAGCGCTGCACCACCTCCTTTTATCAACTGAAGATGCTCGTTAGACTCATCTGCACCATCAACGTAGTATTCGAGTTCGGAGACCTCATTTAAATTCATTACTGCAATTCCATGAGAACGCATTCGTTCTGAGCTGGCTTCAGAGCTGGATACCGCAGCCCTAAAGTAACCTTTTATCTCTGCCAACGCATCGATAAAAAAATTAACGGTTGAACCCGTGCCAACACCGATAACGCTATCATTTTCAAGCCAGGGCTTAATTTTATCGCGTGCTGCAATTGCAGCCTGTTGTTTTAGTTGGTCTTGAGGTGAGAGCATAAAAAGTACTCGTTGATTAATATGGCGCAGTAGTATTAAAAATGAAAAGTGGATCGATCTGAAATAACAGCGTGTAACGGTTGGTCCCAATCGTTTATTGGCACGCTGTCGACCTGTTGGAAATGGTGGGCAAGGCCGATAATTTTCCTGTGGTCGGCAGGCCTGGTGAGCAGTTTATCGTAAAAACCCCCGCCACGCCCCAGCCGCTTGCCGGTACTATCAAACGCGACCAGCGGTAAAAATACAACACGCAAAAGGCTGTTGCACGCAAAGCGCCCGTTTCGGGCAGAGGGGTGCAAAATTCCCCAGCGCCCTTTAACAAGGCTTTTCCCGGGCGCTCGTTTTCGGTGTTTGTACAGGATAAAACGCATGCGGCCGTTAGGGTCAACAAATGGCAGGTAGACCGCTTTTTTTGCATGTTGCAGTGCAAGAATGATTTCGCTAGTGCCTATTTCACCGTCTTGCGCGTGATAAATACTGACCGCGGAGCCTCTCCAGCGCACTGATGACGGAAGGTTTTTTGCCAGCGCGTGTGCAGCTTTGGCTTGCGCGTGTTTGCTTAACGCTCGCCGCCTGCTGCGCAGGCTTCTGCGCATCGCTCTTTTTATTTGTTGAGTGTCAGTTTGGGCTGGCATGGGCTAATTATCCCACGTGGCGAAAGCGCTGTTGACCGAAAAACCCTAGAAATACTTTCCAAAACTAATGCAGGTGAATAAAACTGAAAAACCAGACAGGTTTATCAAAGTGATTTGTTTATAAGGTAGGGGCGGGTAGCCGTAAAAGTAGCTTAAAAGTACAACGTATAAAAAAGGAAGGAATTTACAATGGTGAGATATCAGGTCGAAACTATTAAGCACCCCAGGGTACCGCGGCCTTTGCGGCCTTGAACCGAAAGGTTCAAGGGGGAGGTAGCTGACACGTTCCAGGCGTCTTGGCTCTATCAGGATAGCCCGAAGACTTCCGAGGGAGAGTCAAGCGTGCGCATCGACGTGCACGAGCAGGCTCCGTAGCGGTATTATCGGCTCAAGGACATGCTGGCTCGCAAATACCTCAGGGTGTTGCAACAGTATAAACCAATTTCTTTGCGTTGTGCTGCTTGATGAAAAAATTTAATGGTTGGCGGAAAAAGTTAGCAAAATATTATTGTCTGACATGTTTGCTTGTTTGCAAACATAGTTGGTGCTTGCGAGTGAAGCGCTGCACATAAAAAAATAGTTTATTTGCCGAGTGTTAGCGAAGCTTCCTCATCCTGATTGACTGTGTCTTTGTGCCTTAAGTGGCGCGCATGGTTAACATTGCCCTGAATAAAACAATGTTTACTAATAGATAATGCGACGAACGGTATACGCTGGATTGCGCTAATCGGCGAGGGGTAAAGTAGGGTTTATGGGCGGGAGTGTTAAATCTCGAACTGTTTTATATTTTGCAGTGCAGTGTCTAGCGTGTTGTTGACGTTTTTAAGGAGCGACTTGGTTTCTTTGCTATCCGTAATCGATCGCGCCTGTAGCATTTCGTGGGTAATGTTTAGCCCGGCGATGATAGCCATGCGCTCCAGGCCTACCACTTTACCTGATGCGCGGATTTCACGAATGCGTTGATCTAACACATTTGCTGCATTGAGCAGATCTGCCTGTTCGCTTTTGGGGCAGGAAACCTGAAACTCTTTATCGAGAATTTTAACAGGTAATGTTTCTATTACATCGTCGCTGCTGTTTGTCATATCGTAATCGCCTTTCGAGGTATCGGTGTTAGGCAGGTGTCCGCGAGATAAATCGTGTTTCTTTAACGTGTCTTGATTCATGGCAAAACTAACTGGTGGTTTCCATCGCCTTTAAACGATTAATCATGGCCTCAACTTTTGTTCGCGCAGATTCGTTTTTTATCATTAACTGTCGGCGCTCATTGTTCCAGTCTATTTCTTTTTTTCTTAGGGCCTTGTTTTCGCGATCGAGTTGTTCGCAAACTTTTGCGAGCTCCTCAACCTTGAACGCGATACTTTCCAATTGATTCTTCATAATAAACAATGTGGTTAACGAATGGTGGTCAGCACACTTTGCGTATAACAGTGCTATTTTTGACTGGCTGTATATTTGTTACCGAACACATATTACCGAATACAGCTTAGTCAGCGGGTACGCTTCGTTGCATAATAGCCATTTCGCGAAATCAACAACGTGACTACAATGATGGGCCATTATCTGTGGCTAGCCGTTTAGGGTCAATTGTTTTCGCAGGTGGTATGTTGGGTCGAAAGACCGGAAATTTAGCTGAGAGAAAGTAAGTTAGTGTTTAAAGATTTTGACGATTTGGCCAACTGGTTTGTCACGCTTAACAGTCATTTTTCACCGTCGGAGCTGCATGGAGCGGTTATTGGGCTGCTGTCTGGTGGTGTACGGCAAAAAGATAGTGAGTGGCAAGGTTTCGTGTTTGCAATTATGGGCGTTGACCCCGGTCAGCCGGCCGTGCAAGACCGTGAGCAGCATCAGGTAGCGAACGACTTTGTCGAAGCACAGCTGCAAGCGCTGGCTGGGGATGAGATGAGTTTTAGCCCGTATTTACCGGACGATGATGTCGAACTGGCGTTGCGTACCGAGTCGCTAGGTAGCTGGTGTCGAGGCTTTTTAGGTGGTTTTGCGGAATCGCAGGTGCATCGCCAGCGAGAAGATTTTAGCGTGCCTTCGGCTTACCCAGATGCAGTCCAGGAAGCAATCAAGGATATAACCGAGATTGCCAGGGCGACTTATCGTGGCGAAAGGCAGGGTGAGTCGCCGTCGCCGGAAGATGATCAAATAGAAGAGTTCGATCACAGTGACGACCCTTTATCTATCAGCGCGGAGAATGCGCCAGCAGACGATGAACTCGCAGAAAACGATTATTTGCAGGTCTCCGAGTACGTGCGTCTTGCAGCTTTAACCGTGTTTACCGAGTTTGGCTGGGTAGAAGTCCTCGAGGGTGAGGGCCCGGGCGATTCTCCCGATTCGCCGTCGACGAGCATCCACTAAATGTTGGCTATTTTTGTGAACTAAGAATTAAGGCTAATGCGAAAATCTTACCCCTATCGATATCACCAGACCGACATTAAGCAAGGTGAATACACCAGGCGTCGCCAAAATCTAATGGCGCAAATGGATGACAAAAGCATTGCGATTGTTCCATCTGGCCAGCTGCAAATCCGTTCCAACGACACCGAGCATAAGTTTCGTCAGGATAGCGATTTTTACTATCTAACGGGTTTTATGGAGCCCGACTCGGTGCTGGTTTTGGTTCCAGACCGGCCGCAGGGAGAGGTTATTTACTTTGTCCGTGAAAAGGATCCGAGTAAAGAACTATGGGACGGTTATCGCGTTGGGCCTGATGGGATGCAAGAAGCATTTGGCGCAGACGACGCTTTCCCCATCAATGATATGGATGATATTTTGCCCGGTCTTCTCGAAGGGCGCGACCGTCTTTACTACGCCATGGGGCATAGGCCGGAGTTCGACCAGAGAGTGATGAACTGGTTAAACGCGTTGCGCGCGAACGTGCGTTCTGGCAGTCATCCGCCCGGCGAATTTTCTGACTTAAATCACCTACTGCACGATATGCGCTTGTTCAAGAGCCAGCAGGAATTGAAAATTATGCGCGACGCCGCAGACATCTCGTGTACCGCACATAATCACGCGATGTCTGTTTGTGTGCCCGGCATGTACGAAGGGCAGCTCGAAGCGGAATATCTGTACCAGTTTGGAGCGCGTGGTGCTAACGCGGCCGCTTACAATACTATTGTGGGTTCAGGTGCAAATGCCTGCGTGTTGCATTACGTCGAGAACAATCAAAAAATCCAGGATGGCGATTTGGTGCTGGTTGACGCGGGTTGTGAGCTGCGTGGTTATGCGGCCGACATCACGCGAACCTTCCCGGCCAACGGTAAATTTAGTAAGCCGCAACAGGCGATCTACGAATTGGTTCTTGAGGCCCAGTACGCTGCTATCGAAGCTACGCAGGCTGGCAATCACTGGGATGATCCGCATAATCAATCCGTTAGGGTTATCGCGCAAGGTTTGATTGATCTCAAGCTGCTTAGTGGCGACCTAAACGAGATAATCGAAACTGAAAAATATAAAGAGTTTTATATGCATCGTGTGGGTCATTGGTTGGGGCTGGATGTACATGATGTAGGTGACTATAAAATTCACGACGAATGGCGAGTGCTGGAGCCGGGGATGGTGATGACAGTCGAGCCAGGCATCTACGTTTCACCAACGAATAAGTCTGTGGCCGCAAAATGGCGCGGGATTGGCGTTCGAATCGAAGATAACGTTGCTGTTACCCGTAAAGGTAACGAGGTTATGACGGCCGCGGCAGTCAAGACGGTAACTGAAGTAGAAACGCAAATGAAATCTGGGACGCACACTGCTAAAAGTGCGAAGCGCAATAAAAAAGCACCCGCTAAAAAATCAGCGGTAAAGAAAAAGACTGTAACCAGAAAAAAGGCCGCAAACGCTAAAGCGGTGGCGGGTAAGCGCCCTAAAGTAAAAAGAAAGAGCGCGTAGAGTTCAAAAAAGCCAGGCGATAAAAAATGCAGCGTCGTTACGATATTGTTATTGTTGGAGCCGGAATCGCTGGCCTGACAACTGCTTGTTCGTTAATTCATCAGTTTTCGAACAAAGGTGTTAAGCTCCCCTCGGTTGCTTTGTTAGATCCGGCGCCCTTGTCGTTGACAGGGGCGGAATTGAAAAACCTCGTTGATGGGTATGATCCAAGAGTAAGTGCGCTAACGCAGTATAGCTGCGAGCGTTTTGCAGAAATGGGTGTTTGGGAGCAGGTAAATTCGCAGCGCAGCGCAGACTTTGTGGCGATGTCAGTTTGGGATGGAGAAGGCACTGCGGCGATTTCTTTTGATACCAGTCGAAACAATGCCGACCGGCTTGGAGCGGTAGTAGAAAATAGTGTGCTATGCCATGCGTTACTTAAAAAGCTGTTAGATGCGGGGTGCATAGACATTTTGAATGAGGTCATGGTTGATGAGTGCAAAGTGATGGGAGCTAAAGCCGATTCCAAAGCACAAGGCACCCAGCTTGACCTGAGTAATGGCGATATTCTAAGTGCTGAATTGGTCATCGCCGCTGATGGCGCGAAATCGATGATGCGTAGTGCAGCAGATATTGAAACGCGTGAATGGGACTATAATCACGACGCGATTGTTTGTACGGTCGAAACCGAAAAAGAACACCAGAATACTGCCTGGCAATGTTTTACCAAATACGGGCCGCTTGCCTTTTTGCCACTAGGCGAAGCTGGCAACGGGCAAGCGTCACGCCGGTTTTCATCAATTGTCTGGTCGCAGACGCGTGATCAGGCCCAGGCATTGATGGCGATTAGTGAGCAGGAGTTTATCGACGAGCTTGAGCGAGCATTTGAGTCTCGCTTAGGCGCGGTGCTTGCGTGTTCAAAACGTTTCAGCTTTCCATTACGCCAGCGACATGCGGTTGATTATTATCGAAATGGTGTTGTTCTAGTGGGCGACGCGGCGCATAGTATCCATCCGCTTGCGGGGCAAGGTATTAATCTTGGCATTAAGGATGCGATACGTCTGGCAGAGCAGTTAGCTACTGATGTTGCTCGTGGTAAAGCGCCAGGTAGTTCTCGCGCGCTGGGCCGCTACAGTCGAGCGCGCAAAACAGATAACCTGGCAATGATGGCGGCAATGGAAGGATTTAAGCGTCTGTTTTCGCCATTGCCTCCCGAAATCATTACCCTGCGGAACCGAGGAATGGCGTTTACCGATCGCCAAAAGTGGCTTAAGCAAAAAATTGTCGGCTACGCTATGGGGATCGAATAACGATTTGTGGTGTAGAATCGCTGAGAGGCTGGTGTGAAGCATTTTCATTTTTTTGCTTATTTGAGCAAAATGCGCTGGGTATTTCGCTGGGGAATGAAGCGAAATGCAATCAAAGAAAACGTCATGGAGCATTCGTTTGAAGTGGCGGTCATTGCACATGGCCTGGCGGTTATCAGCCAGCGTGTCTTTGACAATAAGATTGACCCCAACGAGGTAACCACGGCAGCGCTCTTTCACGATGCGTCCGAAGCCTTAACAGGCGACTTGCCGTCCCCGATTAAATATCATAATAAAACCATTCGTGACGCGTATAAGGGGGTGGAGCGAGCAGCGGAAGAAGAGATGCTCGAAACACTGCCTGATGAGCTGCGCAAACCTTACGAGCCATTGTTGCTACACCATATGCAAGATCCGCAGATTTCCCGGCTTGTAAAAGCGGCAGATACTCTGGCGTCGCTGGTGAAGTGTAAAGCGGAAGTGAACGCAGGCAACAAAGAGTTTGCCAAGGCGCTGATCGACGTCGAGGAGCGGCTGGAGCGGATGCAGATGCCAGAGGTCGATTATTTTCGCGAGCATTTTTTACAGAGTTTCGACTTAACACTGGACGAATTGATCACGCACAGCGAAAATTTAATGTAGTTTTATTCCAGCGCCTGTCACCAGAAAATGCACGGCGGCTGTTGCACTAACGCACTTTACTAACCTGATTGAATTGGAGAAACCAATGTCCAACGTCCCAAGCGAACTCAGATATGCATCAAGCCACGAATGGGCGCGCGTTGACGATGATGGAACCGTGAGTGTGGGTATTACTGAGCACGCGCAGGATCAGTTAGGCGATGTAGTCTACGTTGAAGTTCCTGAGGTAGGCGCCAGTTTTGCAGCCGGTGATGAGGCGGGCGTTGTCGAGTCTGTTAAGGCAGCGTCCGATATTTACGCGCCAGTATCGGGTGAGGTGGTAGCCGTAAACGAAGGTTTGGAAGATGAGCCTGAGCTGATCAACGCCCAGCCCTATGATGGTGGCTGGATGTTCAAGCTTAAGCCTTCAGACGAAAGTGATTTGGATAATTTGCTGAATAGCGACGACTATTTGGCTAGTATCGAAGAATAGTCTTACTGGTTTGTTTTTATTTTTCGGCGCGTCGAGTTCTATTCGTCGCGCTATGCGTTTGCAGTCTTACAAAGAGCATTTTGAATATCCAGTACGCGGGCGGCTCTTTGGAAAGCGCGGCTTAACTTGTCGACCGGCGCGTACTCGGCCATTGTCATATTTGCCCTTGCTGCGCGTTGGCAGCTCGCGGAGTAGGGGATTGCGGTAATCTCTAGCGCGCGCGACGAGTATTGTTCCAGCAGTGCCGAAATTCGCTTTTGATCTTCTTTTAATACCCGCTCCAAATAGTTTCCTGTCTGTTGTTTTAAAAGTACCAGCGCCAGCTCCGGTCTTCTGTTGGCGTACTTTTCGCAATGCCCAAATAGCGTCAGCAGCATCTCGCAGGCGCGTTCCGAGTAAGTGCTGTTGTCCATTGGAAGCACGATGTTGTCTGCACTAACGGCAGCACTAAGCGTGGTTAGGCCGACACCAGCCGGGGTATCCAGGAAAATATAGTCGTAGGCGCTATCCCTGGCGGTGAGTGCGTTGAGCGATTGCAGTTGGCGAGACAGGATTTGTGGGGAGTCCTGGTTGATTTGCATGTCACGTTCTGCCATCAACAGGCTGGCGTCGGCAGGAAGAATATCGATGTTGTCAAATGCGTTGGGAATTGTGAGGTCGGTGAGCGCCGTATTAAGCAGTAAGGCGGAGCTACACGTTGCGTTGGCGTTATCTTCTTCCGAAATATAAGAGCTCGCGCTGCGCTGCGGATCGAGGTCAATAATTAGCACTCGCTTACCCTGTTTGGCTAGCCATCCCGCAATGTTGATGCACGCGGTTGTCTTTCCTGTGCCTCCCTTGTTGCATATAAACGCCGTAACGGTTGGCGCCTGATGATTGCTGTCCTGCGCTACTAAAGTTGGGTCGGTCGACAATGGTTGCGCCTGCTTTTTACAAGGGGCGCGAGGGGTATGATCAAATAGCTCATTCGAAGCAGAATTCAGCTCAGAAAGCAGTCGAGCGCGCGATGATTGTAGCTTCCTGGACGTCTGACCTGGCGACGACCGTGGGCTGTCCGGCATTTGTTGGTTTGCCTGCGATTGCGGCTGGTCAAGCTTTTCGCTAAGGCGTTTTTCTAACGCTCTGTTTAAGCTGTCTAAGCGAGCAGATTTGGAGGAGTGTTTTTTGGCGGTATCAGTGCGCGTGTTGCCAAGCAGCGAATGACAATATATTTCTAACACTTCCATTTGAGATACCCCGTTGGTTAGCTAAATTATTAAAAACGGTGCTACACAAATAGTGGTTGCGATTTAGTCTCTACGCAATTTGTCGTTAAGTGAAAGCGGGGTAGGAAAGTTTAGAATAACTATGTAAGTTGATATAACAAAACTCAATATGGCGACAGCCTGTATTAAATGCGATGCCTGTTGTCCGATGAGTCCAACGCTTGTTGCAACATACGCGATTAATAGTGCGAACTCGCTGTTTTGGCCTAACCTAAAACCAACGCTCCAGGCTAGTGCTTTTCGCTCGCGAACCCTTCCCAGTAACAATCGGAATACTAACGGTTTGAGCGCTATCACTAGCACGGTTAGGGTAACGGCCGGCAGCAAAATATCTTGAACAAGGCCCAGGTTAAAGCGCGCGCCCAGCGCGAAAAAAAACATGACCAAAAAGAAATCGCGCAACGGTTTGAGGTTGATCGCAATGTATTGTGATATCGGGCTGGTTGCCAGCGTAACGCCTGCAATAAAAGCGCCGATTTCGGCAGAAAGATTAAAGTACGCGGCAAGCTCCGCCATGCCCAGGCACCAGCCTATGGCGACGAGGAATATATACTCCTGTACGCGATCGAATTTGCTAATGAGGTTGAGCAGTAAATATCTAACGAATAAATACGCGCCTACCGCGAGGATTGGTAGACAAACTAAAGCGACGATGAGCTGTCGATAATCCATGCTGCCTTCGGAGCCGCTAAACAAAATAATAAGCGTGAAAATAGCAATCAAATCTTGCAGCAATAAAAGCCCGACAATTAAATCACCCGTATATTTGTGATGCAGAATGGTGGTTGGCAAAAGCTTAATACTGATTATCGTGCTTGAGAACATCATGCTTAGCCCGACGATCACAGACTCCAGGCGACCAAAGCCAAAAAGCGCGGCGACAATGAAACCCGTAGCAAAAAACAGCAGTGAGGAGGCGAGCGCGATTAGTGTGGCTTTGCGTGCAACAGCGCGTAGCGCTTTCGGTTGCATGTCCAGGCCAAGCAGGAAAAGCAGAAAGACGATGCCAATGTGTCCGCTGTCTTCTAGCAGTTCTATATCGGTAACCCAACCGATTCCGTAAGGGCCGATGATTGCACCCAAGACAATATAGGCAAGGATAAGCGGCTGCCGAGTGTAAAGCGCAGCGGAAGCCAGCGCGGCGGCTCCGGTAAATATCAGGAAAAATGAAAATGTCAGCGTATTGTGATCCACACCGCGATTCTAACTCATAACTAAAGTGAAGTGCGGTGCGGATCGTACTGGAGAGTGTTTAACGCTTATTTTTTAGATGCTTGCAAAGTGTGCGGCTAGTGACGGGCAAAAGGCGGAACAATATCATCCGCAGCGTCCTGGTAGAAAACACTGAAGTCGTTGAGGCCCTGAACTGCGTTTTCTGAGTCACTGTCGTCCCTTAAGCAGAAACTATTAAAACCGCAGCGCTTATAAAACAGTAGCTGGTCTCTTAACACATCGCCAAAGGCGCGTAGCTCGCCTTTGTAGTCGAAGTTGAGGCGTAAACGTCTTGCCTGTGAGTAGCCTCGCCCATCGGCAAACGCGGGGAAGTGTATTGCAACCAGCGGAATGCTCTGGAGGTGCTCTTTAAGCTCATCCGGCTGCTGGTCTGACTCGAGCCAAACGCCGACATCCTGGTTTCCTGACAGTGTCTCGCTGTTATCAAGCCATAATTGAAGCGGCAAGATGACAGGTGCTTGCGCCATCGCGGAAGTGAGGTCCGCGTCTGCGCTATCGATTAACGTCCATGGGTCTTCAACTTGCGCTGAGGCATCGTTAATTATTTTCTGCATACACTCGCTCCTTAAAAGGCTTGATGCCAACACGTTGGTATGTGGTCAAAAACGCTTCACCTTCGGTTCTTAGCTCAACATAGGTATCTAATATCTTTTCGATAATGTCGGGTATCGCTTCCTGAGAGAATGATGGCCCGAGAATTTTGGCAATCGAAGCATCTCGGCCCATTTCGCCACCGAGCGACACCTGGTAAAACTCCTGCCCTTTTTTGTCGACGCCTAGAATGCCGATATGCCCAACGTGGTGATGACCACAGGCATTCATGCAGCCCGAGATGTTAAGGTCGATATGGCCAAGGTCGTAGACATAGTCAATGTCGTCAAACTTGCGCTGGATTGCCTCAGCGACGGGAATTGATTTGGCGTTGGCAAGCGCGCAGTAGTCACCACCTGGACAGCAAATAGGGTCGGTTAAATGGCCGATATTAGGAGTAGCCAAATTAAGAGCCGCTAGCGCTTTCCACAACGTGTATAGCTGGGATTTCTTAACGTCTGCGAAGACTATATTTTGTTGGTGAGTATTGCGCAGCGTACCGCCACTATATTCGTCGGCCAGGTCGGCTATTGCTTCCATCTGGACGTCGGTAATGTCACCGGGTGCTATCCCTGTCGGCTTTAGCGACAAGGTCACTATGGCATAGCCTGACCGTTTATGCGGTCTAACGTTTTTGTCTAGCCACCGAGAAAACTCCGGCGCATCCATTCTTTGTCCCGCTAGCTCGCGGTTGGCTGAAGAGTCGTCGAGGTCTTCGTATGTGACCTTGTTGAAAAAGCTGCGAACTCTGTCAATCGCGCTTTCCTTTATGGTGTTGTTGCTTTCACGCGTGTACTTCCACTCTTCTTCGACTTTGGCAGCAAAAGCTTCAACCCCCATCGCTTTCACCAGAATCTTGATTCTGGCTTTATATTTGTTATCACGCCGCCCGTGGATGTTGTAAACACGGAGCACGGCTTCCAGATAAGTAAGCAAGTGCTTCCAGTGTAAGTTTTCTTTCACCAGTTGCGCGATGACCGGGGTTCGTCCCAGGCCGCCACCAACGTAGACATTAAAGCGAGTGTGGCCTTCGTCGTCGTGGATCAGCTCCACCCCAATATCGTGAAACTGAAATGCCGCACGATCATCTTTCGAAGCGCAAACCGCTATCTTGAATTTTCGAGGGAGCAGCGCAAACTCTGGGTGAAACGTCGACCACTGGCGGATGAGCTCACACCAGGGACGAGGATCTTCGATTTCGTCGGGTGCAACACCAGCGAACTGGTCGGTGGTGGTATTGCGGATGCAGTTACCGCTGGTTTGGATAGCGTGCATTTCAACTTCGGCCAGCTCGGCAAGAATGTCGGGCACATCTTCTAGCTTGGGCCAGTTAATTTGAAAATTTTGCCTCGTCGAAACATGAGCGTAGCCTTTGTCGTAATCGCGAGTAATTCTGGCTAACGTTCGCAGCTGCGTGGTGTTGTACAGGCCGTAGGGGACGGCAATGCGCAGCATTGGCGCCAGGCGCTGAACGTATAGCCCGTTTTGCAGGCGCAGGGGCAAAAATTCTGCTTCGCTTAGTTGGCCGTCCAGATACCGCTGGGTTTGTCCGCGAAATTGTGCGACGCGCTCCTGAAGTATTTGCTTGTCGTAGCTATCGTATTGATACATATAGAAAAAGCGATAAAAATTGGTAATGGCTAAGTTTGTTTGCGCGAAGGTGATTCACCGCCCGCAAAAGGCCGCACACTGTAGCAAAAAATACTGTGGGAATCAGCAGGATCGTGAGGCTTACCTTCGATTAAATCAGTAAAAGGGATCGAGGCTGGTTGGCTGCCGCTATCTTTTAAGTCGTTGCGGCCCTTATTTACGTCGTTGCACCGCTTAATAGTGGTTAGACATCGTACTTTCCGGACTTGATCCACTGACTTTTATGATTTGCGGTAAAAAGTGAAGGGGAAAATAGGGCATATTGCCCAGCATCGCGTTCGGCAAAGCGGGACCGCTTGCTATACTGCGCCGCCGTTAAGCTTTTTGCGCGAGCGCGGTCGACCATGGCGGTTGGTAAGGCAATGCGTGAAAGATATGTTGACGATTGTAACGTACTGAAAAGTAAATAGATTTAGGAGTCTATTGTGGTTGAAGGTAACGACATTAACGAGCCGGTAATTGACGAAAGTGATGCTGATAGCCGCGTTGATATGTGGAGTGCGGTCGCTTTGGTAGTGCTCGCATGGGCGATTGCCATTTTTTGGGTCGCTGGTCAATAGGTCCGCCACCCCTGTTCTAGCTTTTAGATTTACACTTGCATCGCTCGGCGGCTTTAATCGAGTGGATTAGGCCAGTAAAGCCAGCATTGAAACATTCTCCGCTTTTTTGGTTGCTTTTTGTTCAATAACAGATAGTTAGCCTCTTCTCAAAGTGCGCACCCAGCCCCAGTCTGCGTGCCGCCCACCCCAAGAATTACAAAAAATTCACGTAATACGACTAAAGTATTACAAATTTTTCATTAAAAGTATTTAATAAATTAATCATCTGAGATAGCATTCGTAACAAGCTAAGGGTGGACGTAACGTTACGCACCCAGGCGATCAAAGCGTTGCGGAAAGTATCGCCACGATTACGTTCGGAATAAAACCCTAATCTACTGAGCGGAGAATTGAATATGAGACTACCTAGATTGAGCGTCGCTAACGTTCCACAACATGTCATTGTTCGTGGAAACAAAGGTGAGTCAGTGTTCAAAAGGGCTCATGACTGCAAGAGCTATCTTATTTTTTTGCAGGACGCCGCCGAGAAATACCAGTCTTCAGTTCACGCCTATATATTGATGGCTAACCATATCCATCTGCTAATTAGTTCGCAGCAGGATGACGGTGTTAGTCGAACAATCCAGGCGCTCGCTCGTCACTATGTCCCTTATTTTAACCAGCGCTACGAACGTTCAGGCGCGTTATTTAATGCCCGCTATCGATCAGCGTTAGTTGAGCAGGGCAGGTCGGTGCTGGAAGTGTATCGCTATATAGAAGATAACCCGGTTCGATCGAGGTTGTGTGAAGAGCCCTCACAGTATCAATGGAGCAGTTTTCACGCGAACGCACTTGGAGTTGCTGATCCTGTTATTGCGCCCGCGCCTGAGTATTTAAATCTTGGCGACTGTGATGAGCGTCGTAAGGAACATTATTTATCGTTCTTTGATCGCGAGCAGGATAGCGAGCAGCTAAACATTATTCGCAAGCAAACTAACCGGTCTCAGGTAATTGGCAGTGAGACTTTTAGAGAAATCATTGAAAAACGTTTTGGCATTTGCCTTAGAGAAAAACAGCGTGGTGGCGACAGGCGCTCAAAGGTCTTTCGTCGAGCCAGTTTAACGTCTGCATTGACCTGATAAAGTCAGGGCAGAAAAAGCATTTCGCCTGCAGTGGACGCTATGCGAGAGACTTGCCTGGTATAGCTCTTTCGCGAAGTAAGCGCACATTGCAGAGCGAAATATAGCATCGGAAGTATTGCGGAAGGCGGCGCGAAGTATGGTTAAAACAGTGCGACGCCAATGCAAGTCGATCAATACAAATCGAGATGTAAAACAGTTTCGGGATAGCGGTCTCAGGAGTAGAACGCCCAAGTCAAGCCGTGGGGTATTCGGGTAGAGAAGCCGGCAGTGGTAGTGCAAATAGCGGTGAGTCGTATCTATATCCAGTACCCACCACTTTTTAAAGTGGTGATGGGCACTTCGGTTATGAGGTTCCGAAGTATGCTTCGATGTATCCCCATTTCGCCCAGGGCATTGCGTTTGTAATGCTCTGGGTTTTTTTCCTTGTGTTTGCCGCACGCTACTAGCGCTGTTTTACTGATTATTGAGATGCTAGAACCCAGCGCACTACCATCGCTACGGTTAGTACAAAACCGGCAGTAAAAATAATCCCCGCCAGGATATAAATATAGATACTGTTTTTAGCGCCAAAGTCCTGTTGGCGGCTTTTTTCATTTTGTACCCCAATAGCCGCTGCAAATACTGATTGGATTACGCTCCAAACACTCAAACGCTTTTGATCGCTTTCGCGCGGCTCTTTGTCCTCTTGTTTTGAGGTGTCGTCGCTGCTCATAAATCTAACTACTTTGTTAGGGTTTGTGGTATCAGGTATTACCTGTTCTAGTCGAGGATCGGTCGTAGCCAGCGCTCAAGCTCGTCTTCGCTTAGCCCTTTGCGCTTCGAAAGTGACTTGAGCTGGTCGCGGTCGATCTTTCCTGTTGCGAAGTATTTGGCTTCCGGGTGGGAGTAGTAAAAACCACTTACCGAGGCTGCCGGGGTCATCGCAAAATGCTCGGTCAGTTTCACACCGATATTTGTTTCTGCATCAAGCAGCTTGAAAAGCGTCGCTTTCTCGGTGTGATCGGGACAGGCGGGATAGCCAGGCGCCGGGCGAATGCCACGATACTGCTCTTTAATCAGCTCTTCGTTACTAAAGTGCTCGTCGCTTGCATAGGCCCAGTACTCGGTGCGCACAAGCTGGTGTAGATGCTCGGCAAACGATTCAGCCAGTCGGTCTGCCAGGGCTTTAATCATAATACTGTTGTAATCATCGCCTTTGCTTTCATACTCCTTGGCGATGGTTTCAGCGTTAATACCAACAGTAACGACAAAGCCGCCCAGGTAATCGCGCTTGCCAGTTGCTTTTGGCGCAATATAGTCAGCTAGCGACAGGTTGTGTTGTGGCTTCTGTTTTTGCTGGCGTATATGGTGCAGCGTTGCAATCGTCTGCCCAGAATCATCATATACTTCGAGGCTGTCATCGTTGATCTGGTTGGCTGGCCAAATTTCAAAAACCGCACGAGCTTCAAGCAGTTTCTCGTCAACAATGCGCTTTAGCATTGCCTGGGCGTCGTTAAACAACTGCGTGGCTGCCTCTCCAACGGTTTCGTCAGAAAGAATCCTCGGGTATTTCCCTGCAAGATCCCAGGTGATGAAGAAAGGTGTCCAGTCTATTGTGTCTAACAGTTTCTCTATTGGGTAATCCAGGAGTATCTGTTTTCCCTTTACCTTTGGCGCAGGCGGGGTATAGTTCTGCCAGTCAATACTAAGCTTGTTGGCGACAGCTTCTTCATAGCTGAGCTTGTTGTCTTTGCTTTTTCGGTTGGCATGGCGGTCACGAATCTTGTCGTACTCGGCACGAGTGTCCGCGACAAAGCCGGTTTTTAATTCCTGGCTAATGAGCTTGGTAGCCACTGCAACACTACGCGATGCGTCAGCGACATACACTACCTGATCGTTATCGTATTGCTGTTCGATCTTAACAGCAGTATGTGCTTTAGAGGTCGTCGCGCCGCCGATAAGCAAAGGCACATTAAAATCAAGCCGTTGCATTTCGCTGGCAACATAAACCATTTCGTCGAGCGAGGGGGTGATTAGCCCGCTCAGGCCAATCATGTCGACGTTTTCTTCTTTTGCTTTGGCAAGGATATCGTTGCATGGCACCATAACGCCCATGTCGATAACTTCAAAGTTATTACACTGCAAAACAACTCCTACGATATTTTTTCCAATATCGTGGACATCGCCTTTGACGGTTGCCATTAAAATTTTTCCTTGTGCCTTAGCGCCCCCAGTTTTTTCCGCTTCGATATAAGGCTGTAAATACGCGACTGCCTGCTTCATCACGCGAGCGCTCTTTACCACCTGCGGTAAAAACATTTTCCCTTCGCCAAAAAGGTCGCCGACTACATTCATGCCATCCATCAACGGCCCTTCGATGACTTCTATCGGGCGATCGAAACTCTGGCGCGCGGCTTCAGCGTCCTCTTCGATAAAGGTGTTAATGCCTTTAACCAACGAGTATTCCAGTCGCTTGGCAGTATCGTAGCTGCGCCACTCGGGATCGGCGGTGTCACCTTTTGCATCGTTGGCACCGCGGTACTCTTCGGCAATATCGAGCAAGCGCTCTGTTGCATCGCTGCGGCGATTGAGGATGACGTCTTCCACACGTTCTTTTAGCTGTTCGGGCAGGTCATCGTAAATGGCCAGTTGTCCCGCGTTAACAATCCCCATATCCATGCCGGCTTTAATGGCATGGTATAAAAACACCGAATGAATCGCTTCACGCACCGGGTTGTTTCCACGGAAAGAAAACGAAACATTACTTACTCCACCAGACACTTTAGCGTGTGGCAGGTTTTGTTTTATCCAGCGCGTCGCCTCAATAAAATCTACCGCGTAGTTGTTGTGTTCTTCTATGCCGGTTGCTACCGCAAAGATGTTAGGGTCAAAAATAATATCTTGCGGGTTAAAGTTTAATTTTTCGGTTAAAAGCCTGTATGAGCGTTCACAGATTTCGATCTTTCTTGCGGCGGTATCTGCCTGGCCATCGGTGTCGAACGCCATAACGACAACGGCTGCGCCATAGCGTTGGCACAGTGACGCCTGGCTTAAAAAGCTTTCTTCGCCTTCTTTTAAGCTGATGGAGTTAACTATCGCTTTGCCTTGCACGCACTTGAGGCCGGTTTCTATCACGTCCCATTTCGACGAGTCGATCATTACCGGTAATCGGCTGATGTCGGGTTCGGAAGCGATTAGGTTTAAAAACGTCCGCATCGCAACATGGGCGTCGAGCATGCCTTCGTCCATGTTGACGTCAATTACCTGCGCGCCGTTTTCAACCTGCTCAGTTGCCACTTCTAACGCTGTTGCATAGTCACCTTCGAGTATTAGCCGTTTAAACTTGGCTGACCCGGTAACGTTACAGCGCTCACCAACATTCACAAATAGCGAATCTTCTTTAACTTCGAAAGGTTCCAGGCCACTTAATTGCAAATTGTGGCTTTCCTTGTTTAGCTGACGTGGTTCTCCTGCCTCTGCTGCCATGCCAATCGCGCGGATATGGTCGGGCGTCGTTCCACAACAGCCACCCACCGCGTTAAGCAATCCCCGTTTAGCGAACTCGGTGAGTTCCTGTTGCATGTCCTGGGGAGTTTCGTCGTACTCACCAAAAGCGTTAGGCAGGCCGGCGTTAAAGTGGCCGCTAAAATAACAGTCCGACTGGTTGGCAAGTTCTTCTACAAAGGGGCGTATCGCCGAAAATCGCTGGCCGCAATTAACGCCGACTATCAGCGGTTTCGCGTGCGCAATTGAATTCCAGAATGCACTCGGGGTTTGCCCCGACAGGTTTCGGCCGCTGTTGTCCGGGTAAGTTACCGAAATCATAATTGGCAGGGGAGGACCTGCATCCTCGTTTTCAGCGTAGTATTCTTTAATTGCAAAAATGGCTGCTTTTGCATTCAGCGTATCGAAAATCGTTTCGATCAGTAGAATATCGACCTTACCCTCAACCAGCGCATCTACCGACTCCTTATAGTCGTCAACAAGTTGATCAAAGTTGATGTTGCGTGCGGCAGGGTCATTCACATCGGGAGAGATTGATGCTGTACGCGGCGTTGGTCCGAGCACGCCAGCAACAAAGCGCGGTTTAGAAGGGTTTGCGGCCGTATACTCATCGCAAATCTCGCGAGCAATTTGGGCGCCCTTTAACGAGATTTCACGCGCAACTTCTTCCAGCTCGTAATCACCTTGTGCTACACGAGTGCCGTTAAAGGTGTTGGTTTCTATTATGTCTGCGCCAGCTTCCAGGTAAGCCTGGTGAATTTCGCGAATAACCTTAGGTTTTGTAAGGTTAAGCAGATCGTTGTTGCCTTTCAGGTCTTTATGGTAGTCAGCAAAGCGCTCGCCGCGGTAATCATTTTCCTGCAAGCTATATGTCTGGATCATAGAACCCATCGCACCATCAATAACGAGGATGCGTTGTTCGAGCGCGCGTCGTAATGCGTCGTAGGCGGTGTTCGATGGGTGGCTCATTGCTGATTTAACTGACCGTTTTCGATGTTAAAAAATGGTTGTATTCAAGGGCGGCTATTCTAGCAAACGGAAAGTCGCTCAGCGTCTAATAGTCTGAACAAACGTAATTACTAGGGGTCAATTATTACTGTAGGGGCCGAATATGGATTAAAATGCTCGTACCCGGGGAGAAAGATTTTATGACCAGCTCAATATTTAAAGATCCTGAAGAACTCGATAACAGTGACTTTACCGAAATCGAGTTCACTGATGGCGCGCGTAACTATCTACATGGTTTGCTCGACTCTCAGGAAGATGAAGTGATCGGTATTCGTGTATTTATCAATGATCCAGGTACGCCACGAGCAGAAACCTGTATCGCTTATTGTCGTGACGGAGACGCCACCGACGATGCCATCGTTCGCGCGTACGAAACGCGGGACGGCGAGAAGAAATTCACCGCATATTTCGACCCGCAAAGCTGGGACTTTCTGGATTCTGCAAAGATTGACTACGCAGAAGATCGCATGGGTGGCCAGCTCACCATTAAGGCGCCCAATTCAAAGGTGCCGCAGGTTCACGCCAATAGCCCGCTCGCTGATCGGATAAACTATCTGCTCCACACCGAGGTCAATCCATCTTTGGCTGCTCACGGGGGCGATGTCTCACTGGTGACGGTTGATGACGAAAACTACGCTGTGCTGCGTTTTGGCGGAGGTTGTCAGGGGTGCAGCGCGGTGGACATGACCTTAAAAGGCGGAGTAGAAAAAACGCTGATGGAGCATTTGCCTGATCTTGCCGGCGTTAAAGATATGACTGATCACAGCGACAAGACTAACGCTTACTATTAGTTTCACGGTCTCACTTTAAAACATTGCGTTTATGGACGATAACGAGCAGGAGAAAATTCCGCTAGGTATTTCCAGTTGCCTGCTCGGCGAAAAGGTTCGCTACGACGGTGGGCATAAAAAGAATAACTATATTCGCGATACGCTCGGCCAGTACTTTTCTTTTCGCTCATTTTGTCCCGAAATGTCGATTGGCATGGGCGTGCCACGTGAGACTATTCGACTGGTAGCGCTCGATGCCGACGATAAAAAACCGCAGACGCGTGCGCTAGGCGCAAAAGACCCTTCCTTTGATGTCACCGATAAACTTTCATCTATTGTTGACGATCAGGATGCGTGGTTGCCTAATGTCTATGGCTATATCTTAAAAAAGGATTCGCCCAGTTGTGGTATGGAGCGCGTTAAGCAGTATCGGGTGACCAATCCAGAAAATGATTCGCAAGACTGGTGCTATCATGTAGAGCGTATTGGCACCGGCTTATTTGCGCAAAGTTTAAAACAGCGTATGCCGAACTTGCCGCTGGAAGAAGAGGGGCGCCTTTGCGACCCGGTCTTACGCGAGAATTTCGTCAATCGCGTGTTTGCCTATAAACGCTGGCGCGAAGACGTGCTGGCCAGCGCTAGCTGGAAAGCAATTACCGATTTCCATGCAAGGCATAAGTGGATTTTGTTTAGCCATGATCAGGACCAGGCCAGGGCCCTGGGTTCCAGCCTGGCACAAAGGCATCAGGAATCACTAAACGACACGCTCGACTGGTACATAGGCGAGTTTATGCGCCTGATGCAAATACCCGCCACGCGAAAAAACCACGTTAATGTGTTAGAGCACATTCGCGGCTATTTAAAAAATGAGCTTAGTAAAGAGGATAAAAAAGAGCTCTCCGACAGTATCGAAGACTATCGACTCGGGCTGCTGCCCTTAATCGTTCCCTTGACCTTGTTGAGGCATTACTTTCGCTACTATCCCGACGACTATATTCAGCGTTCCTGGTATCTCAACCCTCACCCCAAACAGTTAATGTTGTTAAACCAGCTATAAGCTGGATTGATTGTTTTGTGCGGGACTCTTTGTTGTGAAGAGTGATCTTCTTAAGCGTGGCTTTGTAAAGTGCGGCTTTTAGAAGGGAGGGCGTGAAGTAGAGTGGAAAGGTGTAAAGCGCATCCTGCTTTTGTCGCCTAAGCTTTCGGTGCAAAGCAAACGAGCATTCGCCCAGATATCACGAAAATACCCGGGCGTTACGAGAATCAAACGGATAAGGGTTACCGGTTGCCGTTGCTAACGTAAGCCGCAACACGTCGGCTATTTTCGAGCTGTTTCTTTCTGTAGATCTCTTCGCGATCTACCGCCACGTCCATCGGCGCTTTTATGCCGAGCCTGGTCTGGTTCCCGCTTATACCCAAAACGGTCACTTTGACATCGTCACCAATATAAAATGACTCGCCCACACGCCTCGTAAAAATCAACATACCTATTTACCTGTTATCGGAAGTAAAACGCCTTCCTGACAGCTTACGGTGGAAATTGAACCACCAGAATTAACCCGATCAGCAGCGTTGCGCTTATTCATGTTATGTCTTAAGAAAGCGATCTAGCTCGTAAATCTCACAGGATTCAGGTGCATCGCTAGCCGCATCATCACGATCGCGTCTAACATCTTGTGGAGAAATGATGACTACCTCTACGCGGTCGTCAGCATGTTTCTTCAGAGCAAAGACCGTATCACCCGAAATGTGGTAAACCTTGTCGAAAAAACAATCTACTTCTTGCACGTCTGCTATTCCCTTTTATTTAAGAAATACGACCTGGCCGCCCCAATGTAAAGGGGCATAGCATGCATTCTGGTAAAGCCTGAAGATTAAAAACTAAACAGCGGGCGCAAATGTTACAGCGCCGTAACAAAACCAGAGGGGCAATGCCGCTCAATCGTCATACATGACACAAAATGACTATTTCATGGGGTAAAAAAGGTGTCAACTGCTTATTTACTGGCCATGCAAATTTTATTTTGGAACGCCATGGCGAGCGGATATCGATAGTTTCCTTGATATATTAGCGATGAATTTTTTTATGAAATCGGCTTGTTTTTGGCGATTTCATAATGGAATTCATGCTTATTCAACAATATTTAAAGGAGCTAAAGATGAAAAGTTTATTCAAAACCCAAATTGTCGGTGTGGGCGCTGCAATTCCTGAAAAGCGTGTTCACTCTGATGACCTTTTACAGTCAATTGATAGCGAAAAGCGCTTTGGAGTACCGCATAACTTTATTTCGAACAAGGTAGGCATCATCGAGCGGCGCGTAGCCGATTTATTAACCAAGCCGTCCGACCTGGCAATCGAAGCTTCGATCAATGCCATGTGCCAAAGCGGCGTCGAGGCGTTGGATATCGATCTCATTGTCTATTGCGGGATTGATGGTGACTGGGTGGAGCCGGCCACCGCGCATAGAGTGCAGGATTTTATCGGCGCCAAAAATGCGTACTGTTTCGATGTCAGCAACGCCTGTCACGGCATGATGAATGGGCTGGATTACGCTAATGAAAAAATCCTTAGCGGTAAGATCGAGACAGCGCTGGTATGTACTGGAGAGAAGTCATCTGAGCTGGCCTACGCTGCGCTCAACAGGCTAAGCGAGCCGAAAGTCACAAGAGAGGAATTTGATAAGTGGGTTGGCATCTTGACCGTCGGCGATGCCGGTGGCGCTTTTGTGGTTCAGCGTGGGAATGACAATACTGGCCTGGAGTATATGCAGTTTTATTCTGCCGGAGAGTATGCTGATTTGTGTAGCTACACTCGTAACGAGCATGGGCTTCACGGGCATATGCATATGAAAAGTATTTCCCAGACCTTTGCGCGCATGCATAAGAACAGAATAAAAAATGTTTATAAAACGTTGGGTCGCACTCCAGAAGATATCGATCACTTTGTTTGTCACCAGGTTGGTGAGGCTCCGCACAAACTTTGGTGCAAGATTGCTGGTGTGCCGCTGGATAAGTCCACGCAAACATACCCGTTGCTTGGCAACATTACCTCGGCCACCATGCCCGTTTCGATTTCATTGACCGGGTTTAACCGGAATGATAAGATGCTGATCTTGTCAGGGGGAAGCGGTTTAACGATAGGATATACGAGCATGGTTTGCTCGTTCGATAATAATGTTGACCATCTATTCACTGCCGTCAATCGCGGCGATCATCATAAAGTTTCTTATAGCTATTCATATTGACTATAAGAGCCTCTTTAAAAACGGGCCTGTAGTTGTATTCTTTGTTTCGTTGTTTGCAATCAATGTTTGCGAGCTTATGTATTCGCTGTTGGTGGGCAACCCTGAAGATGCGCTAGGATGGATGAGGTTTGGTTATTCTGCCTCGGTCGTTGCTGTTTCTGCGCTTTTACTGTTAAGCGTAGAAATGGCGGGCGTTAAAGCCCACACGTTATTCAAAGGTTTGCTTTTTTTAGTGGCTGCATGTCTGGCTGTGCTTGCTTTGACTCCATGGACTGTAGCGGGAACTCAATCAATAGGCTATTCGGTTCGCGCTGTAGCCGGTGATTACTACTATCTGCTTACCACCTTTTTTATCATTGGGCTCCTATCTTCTCTAGGCCTGTTAGCATTTGGCACAAGGCAAAACGACAGGCTAAAGGCAAAAAGATGTATGGCTATGTTGATAGCTGTTGTTCCGCCGGCGCTCGTTGTTGTCGTATCTTTATCAATGATGGCGATGGGCTATGAGGTGAATGCAACCTGCGCTTTATCGCTGTCGATTACGGGCATGATAGCGATGCTGTTGTATACAGAAACTAAGCACCAGCTATTTTTTATTTATTCCTATCTGCCATGGTCAAAAGAGTACCGGTACAAAAAAGAGCTGGAAAGCATTACCAAAGTTACGCCCTCAATTTATGGCGCAGGCATTGATGCCAGGGAAATACAAAGAAAGGTGGAAGAAGTCTTAATTCACATGGCGATAGACTTTACCGAAGGAAATCAAAAGCAGGCAGCCGAGCTTTTAAACTTACCGCCAACAACCGTGTGGCGTAAGTTAAAAGAGTATCAAAAAGAAGAACAATCCCCAGCGCCCAGTACATCCTCAATCACTGGATAGCTATTTCCTATCATCATACTGCGCGTCTAACCTGGCGCGTTAGCATATTTTTTCTACCGGCTCGCCGTTGGCGATAAACTTGCCGCCGTCATAATCGAGCGTTGCGTCCAGTGCCATGCGCCCATAAAGCCAATAAGGGCCTAAGTCTATAAGCATGTTTTCTGGCAGTCCGGTAGTGTCGGCTGAAAAGCTGATTGACCAGTGTGCAGCTTTGGCGACAAAAAATATGTTTTCGCCATTCTTGCCACGCTTATTATCGATAGCGTCTTTATTGTAGCTAAAGGCGAAGCAACCCTTTCCTGAAAGCCTGCACAGATAGTCTTCCGGAAAAGCTTCCCGTAGCTTTTTTATTTCAAAAAGTATCTGCGCGCTGGCCTTTTCTGAAATATCCATATATTAAGTATATAAAGAAAAAAGCAAACTGCCGGCTTGTGCTGCGTAATTAACCAATGTTGTGCCGTTATAACTGAATGATCTTTTAGCTGCGCTGTTGGTTTTTTCGATGTATATTGCGGCTTATATAGGTAGTGTTGTAAGTGCAGCGTGGGAGTAGGGAGGCGATGCAAGTTAAAAACAAATCAACTTACTATGTAGCTGGGTTCTGGCGCCAGCTCAGTCTTTTTTTTGCCCAAAATGAATTCGGTGTCATACCAAAACCCGTTTTTCTGTTCTTTTTAATTTATATAGCTAAATCTTCTATCGAGACTCTCGTTTGTTTTGATGGGGTATAAGGCTTTTTGTGGGTAGAAGGTTTTTTAGGAAGAGTTGGGCTGGGTTTGAAAACGACCCAAAACGGATATTAGAGTTTTTACTCTGGTTCCAAATTCTCATTACAAACCGAACCATTAAATCAGAGGAAAAAAACCTCTTACCCAGGGAAAAACTGTGTAAGTGACTGATTTTAAAAACCGCGTTTCCGTAATATGAGGCTAGTGAACAAAGCATCCAGTAAAGCTTTGTTCACTTTGTACGGGAGCATCAATAAACAACAGGGTCGAAGGGTATGATTTCTAAGTGCTTTTCTTGTAAATTCAAAAATCACTTCCCAGATACTGGGACGAAGAGATACCGAGCGGCTGGCTCGGTATTTAACTGTTAAGCGCACGAGATAAGATGGAATACACAAGAAAGAAGCACGTAGAGGCTATACGCCTTATCGAAAGATTATATGATTCATTTACAATGGGTAATTGGCTTTACTACCTATTGGGCTGTTCAATACTACTGGGTTTCCCAATTTCTCTCTTTTTTGACGGTTATGAGCAGGCAATTTACATCACCGAGATTGCGCTCAAGAGTGCGCTATTTCTAGCCATACTCTTCGGTCTGGTTTGCATGTGGGCATGTGTATATCACGCAGAGCTTGACAAGTTTCACCCCGGTTCTTTAAAAACCCTCAGTGGTATGGACTATGACAGCAAAGAAAAACGTACTGCTATATTAAAAGCGACAGCAGTAGTAATCATCATTGTTGCGGGTTTAATCTTTTTCTAGTTTTCATGGTAAAGCGCTTAATAAGTTTGTTAAACACCGTTCCGCTGCGCTCCACTGGACAAGCACTGCGTGCTTGCCGTTTACAAAGGCGTTACATTTCCTAAGAACATCACCAACTAATTAAGGATGGATAGAATGACCGATCAGAATGACGATATAAAAATTGAAGACATTCCTAGAATCATGAAAGCGTTCTCGGAAGAGCTTTCAAAGTCCCAGTTTGTTCAAGATACTAAGGTCTTGTCACAAGCATTAAGTGATTGGGGGGGGGTCAGAAGAGGGCCAAAAAGCTAAAGAGAGCCTCATCGAGTTTGCTAAAAACGTAAAGCAAGCTGAAGAGAATCTTAAAAATATGTCAAAGCCAAAATTTTAATCTTCCATCATGATTCGACATGAAATGTAACAAGTCAGTCATGTCGCCCGCGAAAAACGAGGGCTGGGACAGCCTACACGCCGCTTCGCTCTGTTTCGGCTGCTCAATATTGAAGCGCTAAATATCTATGAAGATTCTATCAATACTTTTAATTGTCGCTGGTACTACAATAGCTTGCAACGCCCAGCCGAAATACACCGGGATAAAGGCGGGGAATAACGCGCCATACTTCTACTTTGCTACCGCGCCTTCTTTCGATGCTCCGATTGACTACAGAATCTATGGTTATGATCTTACAGTTCAAAAATATTCAGGCGAGGGTGGCTATGATTGGGGAAAACCAACGCAGATATCCGCTTTGAAGCTATCAAGGGAAGATTTAGAAGAGATTGCTATATTAGCAGTGAATGCTGTTAAAGAAGTTTCTGAAACTGATCTTGCACTGATCGAAAATGGGCTCACGGACTTTACTACTGATGGCACATGTTTTTTTCTTATATCAAACCATTTTTCTTTCAAGTCCATCTCAGTCTGCAATCCACCCGGCGATGCGATTCCTCGTCTTGAGAAAAACTTGAAGAATAGATTAGACATCAATGAAAACGACAATTAACCAGTTGCAGCACAACGCCGATGCGCCGCTCGGACAAGCTACCGCGCGCTCGTGTTTGCGACGTTATAACTACCCAAGGAATCAAGCCCTATGAGAGAAAGCATACGGATTTTATTAGTCTCTCTCTTTGCTTTAAGATCTTGCTTAGTTTTTAGTGAGGCTGAACCAATAGAAGTAATGGTAAGTGTAGACTTTAACGAAGATAGTCAAGGAAGGCTTATAATAAAAGGAAAAACCAACATGCCTGATCAAGCCAAATTACTATTAAGCTTGATCGACTACGAAAAAAATAAACAGTACCAAGATAAATCTTACGTAACTAAAGGGGTGTTTTCTGGCGGGCCATTTGGAACAGATCAAGGCTTACCCGCAGGAAACTATCAGCTAGATATAACATTTACGGTCACGCCATTGCAGCCTGAATCCGTTCAAAAAGTATTAGGCGAAAATGGTAAAAATCTTTCCGGCGAGTTCGTGGTTAGCGCTGACCCTTTTGAGGGGAAAATCATAGAAGCTAAATTTTCGTACGTCAAAAGCGCAAGCTTCATCGATACGGAATCTTGTTATCAGCTCGGCGTTCGGTATGGTAGGTGTGTGTATTCTGTTGTAAAGGACGGTGTGTGTAACGAGGCAGACGATTTTGTCATCCCCGAGCGCTGCAGAAACTTGGAAGAAACACAGAGGGGTATAGAGTCTGGTGTCTACGAAGTCGAATACCAATAATTATAACAAGACCGGGTCGCAGACAAATTACTGCGCCTTCGGCCCCGTAATTTAGGGCAACTGGCGGCGTTATACGCCCTAATTATGGAAGTCAAAAATACTTACATTAATGAACTTAGAAGGGAAACAAAGTTTTTTCTCGGTTTCACTGTATTGGCGGTATTGGCGGTATTGGCGGTATTGGCGGTATTGGCGGTATTGGCGGTATTGGCGGTATTGGCGGTATTGGCGGTATTGGCGGTGACCTTTCCCCACGATTAACACCACAGCTTGGATGAGATTTTCATTCTATGCTGCTCGATTCGCAAAGGCCACAGGCGTCATATAATTGAGTGAGCTATGCGGCCTTTTATGATTGTAGTGCTCTCGCCAGTCGTTAATGATGTGTCTCGCTTCATCGATGCTACGGAACCAATGCTGGTTTAAACATTCGTTTCGGAACTTGCCATTTAAACTTTCTACAAACGCATTCTGTGTCGGTTTGCCTGGCTGAATAAAGCCAAGCTTTATGCCTGCATCCTTCTGCCAAAAGAACATCGCCTTACTCGTAAACTCCGTGCCGTTATCGCAGATCACTTGATCGGGCTTGTTACGGGCTGCTAACAGTTGATTTAAGAAGCCCGCGACTTGCTGGCCGGATATCGAAAACGCTGTGAGCTGGCCGACCAGCTCGCGTGTATGGTCATCGACCACATTGAGCACTCGAAAGCGTCTGCCATTACTCAATTGATCGGAGACAAAGTCCATCGACCAACGAATATCTTTGCCAATCGGGACTGCTAGCGGTTGTCGTGGTCTTGTGAGCTTCTTACGTTTCTTCGTGCGAACCTGCAAGCCCATTGCTGTATACAAGCGATAGGTGCGTTTCTTGTTAACGACTAACCCTTCCTGTTTGAGTAGACTGTGCAACATCAGGTAGCCGTAGCGAGGATATTGCGTGGCCAGCTCACTGAGCCTTTTCGTCAGTGATTCATCACCTTTGGGTTGTGCTTGATAGCGATAACCGCTTCGGCTCAAACCTACGAGCTGACAAGCTGTTCGTTCACTCACACGATGTGTTGTCTTCATATGCGAGATCGCCAACTTCTTGCTCGCAGGTTTCACCACTTTTTTGACAACACATCCTTCATCGCTTCAACTTCAAGGAGCTTATCGGCTAACAGCTTTTTGAGCTTGGTGTTCTCTGATTCCAATTCACGCAGCCGCCTAGCTTCGTTCACTTCCATCCCACCAAACTTGGCTCGCCAGTTGTAGAACGTACCCTGCGCCACGCCGATTCGGCGACAGATATCGGCAACCTTCTCGCCAGCTTCGTGTGCCTTCAGCGCACCAATAATCTGTTCTTCGGTAAATCGTTTTTTCTTCATGTTGAGATCTCCTCTTCGTTAAATTAACAGGAAATCTCATCGTCGTCATGGTGTGGTTCTTGGGGGAAAGGTCAGCGGTATTGGCGGTATTGGCGCCCATCGCTTTTCTATTGGTTCCTTGGCTGCCTCCCGGCGAGACTCTCAAAACTTGGTTTCCGCGTAGTGGCGCTTTAATGGTAGTCTTTTCACTGCTGGCAGAATCAAGAGCGATCAGTACTTACAACATTCTCAACCCTAGCGGAATTGTTGAAGTAACCTTTAAAGACGCAAAAGAAAAGTACGGTAGCCGGCCTGCAGTACTAAATAGCACTGCATTTGTCTTAATTGCGCTCGGTACCTTCATTTGGGGGTTCGGTGATTTATTTGTTCCAAGATTATAATAAGGTGCAGCACAACGAGGCTGCGCAGCTCGGACAGCCCGCGTGCAAAGCGTCATGTGCCTTTCATCAGAGAAACACTATGGATTTAATCGTTATATTAAGATTATTTGGGTTTTTAATACTTATCAGCGGAGTTCTTTTAGCATGGAATCCAGAGTTGGTAAGTAGCAACCCGATACCAGAAGATATATTTAAAGCTGTAGAACGTCGAATAAAATGGGGGCTTATTATTGGCCTTGGGATCCTATTGGTGTTTCATCACCAGTTGAAGCCCTGGTTATTAACACTGTCTGCCGTTGGTGCATCTTTAACTCTTGGAATAATTACAGCCCGAGTTATTGGCATCACTTTAGATGGTAGCAGTCTGAAACAGTGGTATTGGCTGGGTGCTGAATTTGTAATTTTTATAAGCTTACTATTTTGGTATTTCAAACAAAGCACATAGCAAGGCCATCAAAAATCGCGCTTTCAGCGCCGGACTCGCAACAGGCTGCTCGCCTTTTATGGCGGCGTTCAGTATTTCCTTTTTAAAAAATTCATCGTATCTGGTTGACCTTGCTTATGCTGGTTCTTTATATTGTTCCGGCTAAGTTCGGCACCGGCCTAAACTTATTGCAGTTCATCCGCGGCTTTAAGTTGCTAATAAGCTGATTGAAAGTCCTTCCCAGGGATTCCAGTTTTCAGTGTACTGTCGAACATAAGCGTGAATGAATTATGCAGCGCGAGGGCTGCGTGGTTTTGATCAGACAATTGACGAGAGCGAATATATTATGGGTAACACTCCCTTAAGCCCTGACTCCCTGTTTCAGCCCTTTAGCCTGGGCTCTTTGACTTTAGCCAACCGCATCGTGATGGCGCCAATGACCCGCGCTCAATCACCGGGCAATATCCCAAATGAAAAAGTAGTGGAGTACTACCGCAAGCGCGCCGCTGGTGGTACTGGGCTGATTATTACTGAAGGCACATGTGTCGATCATGTGGCCTCTAGTGGCGACCCTGACGTACCTTTCTTTTATGGAGAAGCTCTTGATGGCTGGAAGAAGGTCGTTGATGCGGTGCATGCTGAAGGAGGCAAAATTATCCCGCAACTATGGCATGTGGGGGGTATTCGTCGCCCAGGGGCAGCGCCTGATCCTGAGGTTCCAGGCTATAGCCCCTCCGGCAAGGCAAAGCCCGGAAAAACCACCGGCCATACAATGACCCCCGATGACATTCAAGATGTTATCGATGCGTTTGCCAAAGGTGCAAAAAATGCTGAAGCGATAGGTTTTGATGGCATTGAAATTCACGGTGCTCATGGCTACCTCATTGACCAGTTCTTTTGGGACGGCACTAATGAACGTGAAGATGAGTTTGGCGGGGACATGCCTGGCCGTATACGTTTTGCTGCTGAAATTGTTAAAGCCATTAGAGCGGTGGTATCGCCTGATTTTCCGATCGTATTTCGCTGGTCGCAGTGGAAGCAACAGGACTACTCGGCAAGGCTGGTCGATACCCCTGAGCAACTACAAGCGTTTTTATCGGCGCTTGTTGATGCTGGCGTTGATATTTTCCACTGTAGTACTCGCCGCTACTGGGAGCCTGAGTTTGAAGGCAGCGATCTAAACCTGGCGGGTTGGGTGAAAAAACTCTCTGGTAAACCCACCATTACGGTTGGCAGTGTTGGCCTTACTACCGACTTTCTTCCCCCCGTTGGCTCGCAGGATTTCCAGGAAGCTGAAGTTGCCGACGTCGCTAATTTAATAGAGCGCTTTGATCGCGGCGAATTTGATTTGGTTGCTGTTGGCCGCGCTTTTATTGCTAATCCAGATTGGCCGCAATTGTTAAAAGAAAACCGCTTGAAAGACGCCAGACCCTACGACAATAAATTGCTGCATAAATTGGTGTAGTGGAATTGAGGCTTGCTGTAGGGGTTTTTCCTCTTGCAGCAAGCCTTCGGATTTTAAAGAAAATCGTGGGCGGTTTACTTGTTAGTGTGTCCGCTTATTGGAGTTGTTAGGGGTTAATACAAATTTAAAAGTTGGTTATTTTCCGCTAACCCTTCGGGCTACTCCACTGCCCACCCCGAGCTTTATTAAACCGATTGTTTTTGTTTTTCGCGGGTCTGGCCTGTCGCTTGTTACGCTTTTCTGCGGGTACTAGTTGATTATCGCCATCACCGATTAAATCACGTCGGTTCATTTTTATTAACGAATCTCGCAAATAGCCCCAATTGTTTTCATCGTGATAACGCAAAAACGCTTTTTGCAGGCGGCGTTGTTCCAGTTTTCTTGCGGTAAATATCCGCTCGCCTTTTTTGTAATGCAGCTTTTTAAGCGGGTTGCGGCCCGAATGATACATGGCAGTCGCTAACGCCATGGGTGAGGGGTAAAAGGTTTGTACCTGGTCTACTTTAAACCTGTTTTGTTTAAGCCATAGCGCAAGGTTCATCATATCTTCATCGGTACAGCCTGGATGCGCGGCAATAAAGTACGGAATAAGATACTGTTTTTTGCCAGCCTGTTTGGAATATTTTTCGAACATGCGTTTAAATGCATAGTAACTACCCATACCGGGTTTCATCATTTTGCTTAGCGTGGCGTCTTCGCTGTGTTCGGGCGCTATTTTTAAATAACCACCAACATGATGTGTTACCAGCTCCTTAACATATTCTTCATCAAGCACTGCAAGGTCGTAGCGCAGGCCTGAGGCAATAAGAATACGTTTAATGCCTGGAATATCACGCGCTTTACGATAGAGATTAGTCGTGGGACTGTGGTCGGTCACCAGGTTTTTGCAAATGGTCGGGTAGACACAGGACAAGCGCCGGCAATTGGCGTGGATGGTTTCGTCTTTACAATTAAGGTGATACATATTCGCGGTAGGGCCACCGAGGTCTGAGATGGTGCCGGTAAAGCCGGGTACCTGATCGCGAATTTTTTCTATCTCTCGTAAAACCGACTCTTCCGAGCGGCTTTGAATCACGCGGCCCTCGTGTTCGGTGATCGAACAAAAAGTACAGCCGCCAAAACAGCCACGCATGATATTCACCGAGGTTTTAATCATGTCGTAGGCAGGAATTTTCGCCTGGCCATAAGCAGGATGCGGTACGCGCTGGAAAGGCAAATCAAACACCGCGTCCATTTCTTCGGTGCTTAAAGGAATCGGCGGTTTGCTTACCCAGATTTCGCGATGGCCATGTTTTTGTACCAACACGCGCGCATTATGCGGGTTGCTTTCCTGATGCAATACGCGCGAAGCATGTGCATACAAAACCGGATCGTTAGATACTTTTTCGAACGAGGGTAGCCGGATGTAGGCATTGTCGATGGGGGCGTGGCCAAGTACTTTGCTTTCTAACGGCAGCGGAACAATTTTTACTGCCTGTTCTTCGTTGTTATCTATCGGAGGCTGGGCGTTATTGGCCTGTTTATCGCAGTTAACTTCGCCGCCGGTGTATTCATAGGGGTTAGGCAGTTTGCTGATATGCCCAGGCCAGTCGATGCGAGTGGAGTCGATTTCGATCCAGCCGTTAGGAACAGCATTACGAATCAGCGTTACACCGCGTAACTGCAAAAAGTCTTCTGCCGATTTACCCTGCGCAAAGCCATGGGCGACATCAACAATAGCGCGCTCGGCGTTGCCGTACAGCAAAATATCGGCGGTTGCGTCGACCAGTACCGAACGCCTAACACTATCGCTCCAGTAATCGAACTGGGCAATCCGACGCAGGCTGGCTTCTATGCCGCCAATAACCACTGGCACATCGGGGAACGATTCTTTGCAGCGCTGGCTGTAAACAATCACGCAGCGATCCGGGCGTTTTCCGCCTGCGCCTTCTGGCGTATAGGCATCATCACTTCTGATTTTTAAATCGGCGGTATAACGGTTGATCATCGAATCCATATTGCCGCCAGTCACACCATAGAACAGGTTGGGTTTGCCCAGCGCTTTAAATGGTTCCGCGGATGTCCAGTCCGGCTGACTGATAATGCCAACGCGAAAGCCTTGCGCTTCGAGCAGGCGGCCGATAACCGCCATACCAAAGCTTGGGTGGTCTACATAGGCATCGCCGGTAACAAGGATAATGTCGCAGCTATCCCAGCCAAGCTCGTCCATCTCCGCCCGCGACATCGGTAAAAACGGCGCGGTGCCATAGCACTCCGCCCAATATGGCGTATAGCCAAACAGGTGGGGGGCGGTGCTGGGCTGGTGGAAGGGAACTGACATGGTATTGGGTGAAAACGATTGTTTAGCTACAAATGCTTTAAAGGCCTGCCGCTAGCGGAGGGTGATCACGACGCTGAAAACCCATTGTTAACATAAAAGCACGGCAGAAAGCCCTATTGTAATAGATTGGAGTGACTATAATACGCGGCAAATTCAATGCTATCGACACTTATTGCCGGGTTGTCATGATTGACCACTGCGGCAAAGCTGCTTTCATGAAGTTTATTGTTAAAGTCTCTCCCGAAATTACCATCAAAAGCCGCGCCGTGCGAATCCAGTTCATACAGCGTTTGTGCGGCAATATTCGCAAAGTATTTGCTGTGCGTGACTTGAGTGCCGACGTCATCAAGCGTTGGGATATGGTTGAGATTGTTGTCGACAAAAAGTTTGAAGAAACTGATGCAGCGCTTGATATCCGAGGCCAGGCCATTGCGCAGGCATTAAAAGAAATACCCGGTATCGCACATTTTTTTCAAGCCAGCGAATTCAGTCTGAATGACGATTCCGGCACGCCAGCGCTAGAGCAAATCGGCGAGGCGGTTGGCAAACTAATGACCGACAAGCTCGGCGAGCGTAGTTTTGCGGTTCGATGTAAGCGCCATGGCGAGCATGATTTTCGCTCCAGTGATGTTGAGCGTTATGTTGGTGGCGTGATTTTAGCGGCCAACAAGGACAGTCGTGTTAGATTAAAACAGCCAGACGTTACGGTATCCATCGAAGTTAAACGTGAGCGCTATTTTGTCAGCACCCAAAAAGTGAGTGGCCTGGGAGGCTATCCGATTGGTAGTGTCGGTCAGGTATTGTCGTTGATCTCTGGGGGATACGATTCCTGCGTGGCGAGTTATCAATGTATTCAGCGCGGTATGCAGGTGCATTATCTGTTTTTTAACCTGGGCGGTTTGGCTCACGAAGTTGGGGTTAAGCAGGCGGCACATTATTTGTGGCAGCGCTATGGCGCCTCACATAGGGTTGCTTTTGTGAATGTGCCGTTTGAAGGGGTGGTGCAGGCTATTTTGGAGAACGTCAACAACGCTTATATGGGTGTTGTGTTAAAGCGCCTGATGATGCGTGCTGCTAGCCAAATTGCAGAAGAGATGAAAATTCCAGCCCTGGTGACCGGCGAGAGTATGGCGCAGGTAAGCAGCCAGACAATTATAAATCTGTCGCTGATTGACAAAGCCACCGATCATCTGGTGTTACGCCCGCTAGTGGCAAGCGATAAAACACAAATTATCGCTCAGGCGGTGGCCGTGGGTGTCGACCAATACGCCGAGCATATGCCTGAGTACTGTGCGGTGATATCTGACAAACCCACAACCGCTGCCAAACCAGAGCTATTGTTGCACGAAGAAGAGAAGATAGATGCCGCTGTTTTGTCTAACGCAATTGCACAGAGGAAGGTAAGTGGCGTTGATCAGGTTTACGAACACTCTGCTTTGCTGGATAACGTGGTGCAGGTGGCGGTGCCGAAGGCAGGGCAGGTTATTATTGATATACGCAACGACGACGAAATAGAGCGCAGGCCGCTTGAACTGATTCATAACAAAACGCTTGCAGTGCCGGCTTATAAAATTAATCATACTTTTGCAACCCTGGACCAGGAAAAAAGCTATCTGCTTTATTGTGAGCGAGGTGTGATTAGCAAACTGCATGTCGCGCATTTGCTTGCCGAAGGCTTTAACAACGTGAGCGTCTATTGTCCTGGGTCGAGCCAGGGCAAGGTTTAAATCGTAATCGTTCCAGTGCGTCCCTATTGTTTAAGCGCATATATTGTTTAGGTACGTATATTATTTAGGCGCGTAACGAATTCCTTTTATAGCCCGGCCTTCTCGGGAGTCTTATAATCATCCGCAACCAACGGACAGCTAAGCTTAAGTTGACGCTTCGAATAGCGTCCATCATTTTATAATTCCAGGGTGTAGCGATGAACTTTGATATTCCAGAACATATAACCCAATTGTTTGCAGAAATAGACCGGTTTATTGAGGACAAAATAAAACCGTTAGAAGAAAAAGACGACAATATTCGCTTTTTTGATCATCGCCGCGAATATTCGCGAACGGATTGGGAAAATGGCGGCACGCCGGATGATGAGTGGGAGGATTTGCTAACAGAGGTGAGGGAAATGGCCGTTGAAGCCGGCCTGTTTAATTACCAAATGCCCGAAGAAGCAGGCGGTCGTGGTGGCAGTAATCTTGGTATGGCCCTGGTGCGGGAGTATATGACTGCCAAGGGGCTGGGCTTGCATTGCGATTTACAAAATGAGCACTCGATTGTAGGCAACAACCTTTGCCTGTTGCTAATGATGATTTATGGCACCGACGAGCAAAAGGCTGAATGGATTGAACCGCTAAAAAATCTTTCCCGCGCGTTTGCCTTTGGTATCACCGAACCGAATCACGGCTCAGATGCCACGCATATGGAGTCAGTCGCACACAGGGATGGTGATGAGTGGGTGCTTAACGGCGAAAAATACTGGAATTCCGGAGTGCATTCTGCGTCGCACGACCTGATTTTAGCGCGGACTTCAGGCAAAGCGGGCGATGGTGCGGGGATTACGGCGTTTCTGGTACCGATCGACGCCAAAGGTCTAACGATTGAGGAATATCTCTGGACTTTTAATATGCCCACAGACCATGCGCATGTGACGTTCAAGGATGTTCGCGTGCCCGCTAGCGCGGTGTTTGGTGGTGAGGGGAAAGGCTTACAGATCGTGCAGCACTTCTTTAATGAAAACCGCATTCGCCAGGCAGCATCTAGCCTGGGCGCTGCGCAGTATTGTATTAACGAATCCGTTAAGTGGGCGAATGAGCGCAAGCCGTTTGGCAAAGCGCTTTCGGTTAATCAGGGTATTCAGTTTCCACTGGTTGAGCTCAACGCGCGCGCCGAAATGATACGCGCGCTTATCCACAAGACCGCGTGGCAAATGGATAAATACGGTACGTTTTCGGTGTCGGATAAAGTATCTATCTGTAATTACCAGGCGAACCGCTTGTGTTGTGAGGCCGCAGACTTTGCCATCCAGGTACACGGCGGTATGGGGTATTCGCGTTACAAGCCGTTTGAGCATATTTATCGCCACCATCGCCGCTATCGTATTACCGAAGGCGCGGATGAGATTCAGATGCGGCGTGCAGCAGGTTATTTGTTCGGTTTTATGAAGCAGCAGAAGCCCAAAGGTGTTTCCTAAACAAGAGCGTTACAGGCTACTAACAGGTATCTCTAGCTTGCTGTTCTGGCGGAGATCAATCGTGGTTTCGTAGAACTCTTTGCCTCGTAAGGTCCAGGGTAGCGGTAGGTTACTCTCGTCGATATAAATATGATGCTTGCCGGTTTTTACCCTGGTAAATTGAAAGTAGCCTTCGCTATTGGTGACGGTTGCGAAAATGCTATCTAAATACACGGTGATGCCTTTTAGTCCTGGCTCGTTTTCCTGGTAGCTGCCATCGTTATTTTCGTCGATATAAAGCCTGCCTGACAACGATCCTGCTCCTCGCGTGCCGTTACCATTGCCAATAAGCACGGGCTCGCTGTTGCCGCCGACACTATAACGCAAGGTGAGCAGGGCGCTTGTGGTCCTGGTATTTTGCTCGACGATATCGAGCGGTGTCGCGGTAACTAACGAATCGCTAATGTCGTCAGACTGTGTTTCTATTGTGCTTAGGTTGTGATCGATCTGTGCATTTAGGCTCAGGCTGGGGCTAATGGCCCAGTCATAGTTGATGTGTCCGCCTAACTGACTGCTTGTCGACGATCCGTCATTGTTTTCCCAGTCGTAGTTGAGCCCTGCACTGAGCGTCGCGTTATGACGAAAATGCGTTTTATAAACCAGGGAAATGCTTACGTTGTCGTCGCTACTGGTTTGCTGCGCGTCCGAGCGCTGAGATGACCGACCTAGCTCAAGCCCCAGGTCAAAGTTGCTGTTGTCATTGAATTGTCGACGCCAGGTGTAGTTAAGCTGTAGGTCATGCGTTTGCGAGTTCTGCTGGTTTTGTTGCCGGTAGCGGTAGTTCGCACCAAAGGTACTGCTTTGATCGTCGCTATGTTGCAGTACCGCTAAGCTTCGTAGCGTATGATCGTTGCCAGTCGTGTCAGTCGCATTGCTGCCACCGTCGATGTTGCGGCGAAAACTATAGTAGCCGGACAATCGCAATCGTCGACTCAAGCGATTGTTCATACTCAAGCTGGCAAAATGCGTGCGGTTCTTATTACTGGAGTCGCCGGATAAACCATCGCGGCGATGCTCGGTATTAAAACTAATATCGCTGCCTAACCAGCGCCCGTATAGCCGATAAAAAGCGCCAAGGCTGTCGTTACCGATGGTGGTGTTAATCCAGACAAACTCGGGATCAAAGTAGTAAGCGCCAAACTCATGGTTGCTGTCGCCACTAATATACCAGTCCAGTAGAGCCGAATAGCTATCTTCGGAGCTGGCTATGGTTGCCTGTACTTCGTTGCTCTCGCCTAGCTGCTTTGCGAGATTAACCCGTGACCCAAACCGGTTTTCGTTAGTAATATCACTATCATCGGTTTGCCAGATTTCCGAGCTTATTCCCAGACCCTGTGAAGCGTGGTCAAACTGCATGCGGTATAGGCTTCGGTCTAGTCCGTTAAATCCACTCAAGAAGTTGCCCTCTACATTGCCAAGCTCTCCAATGCTAATAGCGAGGGCGTTGTTTTCACCTCTTAGTCTTGACGTTAGGCCGAGTATGTCGGGATTAGTCAGGCTGAATCGCTGGTTGATTGTCGCCCGGGTGCTACCGCTAAAACGGTAGCGTGAGGATCGATGCGTGCCGATGATGTTGTCCATGCTCAGGTGACTGGTGAGCGGCAAATCGAGCTGTTCGATACTGGCGCGCGACAAACCTCGTTGCGTGTTTTCACTCGTAGAGCTACCTGAACCAGTTGAGAACGGCTCATCCTCATGCAAGGCGACAAGGCTTACGCGTATGTTTCCGGCATTTGCAGTTTGCGTGCTGCTTCGGTATTCCGCGCCGCTATCCAGCGTTTCGCCTTGCTCGTCCTTGCGATAAAGCGCGCCGCTAAAGACGGTATGCAGAGTGTTGCTGCTGGATTGCGTTTTCTCCGTGTTCGATTTGTCGGCGGGCGAGTCATCGGGGTCTATCAACAAGTCGATGTAACTGGGTTCCAGCTTGTCGGGCAGTGGTAGCTCATCAATATCGATGCGGCGAATACTGCCGAAGTAATAGCCCGTGGCCACCTGGGTAAGCTCGTTGTTTCTTTCGCTATCCTGTTTTTCGAGAGCGATGGTAGTTGGTTTTCCTTTTACGTCGCTAACACCCGAGCCGCTGTCGTAGGTGAAGATTTCCCTATTGATAACGCCGTAATAGCGTTCGGGCGCATCTGCCTCGCTTATGTACGCCGACTGATTTTTCTCGGTGCGCGTAGTTTGGCTTGCTTGCGTTGACCCTATGGTGATGTTCGCAGTGGAATTGCCGATGCCAGTGTTGGGGGGCTCGACAGTTACGCTGTTAACGGGCGCTTCGTTAATTAAAAGTGATGAGCTAGCTGAAAAAGTGTTGTCCTGGCAGGAATGCAACAGGCGCAGCGAAACAACACCTAAGAATAACAACCAAAGCAGAAGCGCAAGTAGTCGTCGAGAGGTGTTTACAAAAATCCGTTTTAGCTGGTCAATCCCTGTTGTGGATTTTGTTTCACTCAAGGTCGTGTGAGGTGGTAGCGCTTTGCTTTTCGCATATCGGGGTACGCGCTTTTGATCGCTACTCTATATGTTGTCAGTTTTAGACTAGCAGCATGAACGGAGTTGGCACTTTGTTTGCGACCTCACGCAGGCCAAAAAAACGCTTAAAACGCAGGTTTAACGTATCTGTGGCAGGAATTGTGCACCAGTTCAAAAAAACTTATGGCAACGAGTGATGTGAACGGCAACGAAAAGGCTGGGGTTCTATGCTAAGGATGCACGGCTAAATAGCAGTTTAAAAATAAGGATATGTTTTTATTAGCCGGTTTCGTTCTCTAAGGATATTTGAACCAACTAGCTGAATCGCGTGGCAGCGCCTTCGGCGTTATCACTATATGAGTGTCCATAAGCCAATCAGAATATTTGGCGGGGCAATAAACATCGCCTGAATTACTATTTGGAGGTCGAACATGCAGTACTCGACGCACATCAAAAAAATATTTTTGTGTTCATCGTTCGCGATAGCGAGCCCGCTTACATTAGCTGACGCAGATATCTCTGTGCAGCTTCCGGGAAATGCGGCGCAGGCAACGGCGAACGTTGATATATCGGTAGAGGTTCCAGAAATTCTAACCTTTGGTATTGGTGCGACAGGCACTGCGATTGCCGATCTGGTCTGGACGGTTGATAACGCTTCTGGCGTTGGTATTGGTAATGACCAGAACTACACTGGGGCAGCGGCGCCGTTTGTTGCTCCCGACCCTTATGCAAATACCGCGACAGCCTCTATTGCCGCCAACGGTGGTACGGGGTCCAGCGCTGCTGGTAACCAGGTGTCGCTGCCAGTATTTTTGTTTAGCAACAACGGTTCCGCAGTGACGATAACGACAACGGTAAGCGGTGGAGCAACGGGCGGCGGCACAGCCGATGCGCTCGATCATCAAACGTTGGCAAACACGATTCCAATAGCCGATTTTAGCAGTGGCGATGGTGGCAACATCTTGCACCCAACCCTTGCGTCTACGCAAACGGCTGACACGCCAGTTGATGGCTCAGGTATTGTTAATGCTTCGGATGTGTGGACTTACACCTACACGCCATCATCGACACCAGCAGCAGGGGTTTACGAAGCGCGTATTACCTATGTTGCAGCGCAGCCATAAGCTATTGTAGGTAAGCGGCAGCAGAGAGCGCCTTATTCAAGGCGTTTTCTGGCTTGACGTAACTGGTACGTCCACTTTGGGGTGAAGCGTTCGTGCCAGCGGTTTATACAGGTATTAACGACGGAAACCGTCGAAAAAGTAAAGTAAGGGATTGATACAAAGCGCTCGCCTAAGCGAGCCGATTAGCAGGGAGCAAACATATTTTGGACCATTGCTATGAAATGTATTATTTCTTCGGAAAGTATTTCTGCTTTCTTCGGCTGCGTTGTTGGCCTCTTCCTGTTTGGGTTATCTCACTTTGCGTACGCTAACGAAGGCTTTACCGGTGGCGTAACGCCTTCGCGATTTGAACTTTCTACTACATCGAATACGGTTGTTCGCCGCTCTATGGAAGTTTATAACCTGGGGACTAAGCCTTCCCGTTATAGTGTGCGCACCGTTGACTGGAACTATTCAGACGAGGGGAATATCAGTTTTTCGGAAGAGCTTGCCGAAAATAGCTGCCGGCCCTGGGTTCGCCTGGAAAAGCGTGAGATTCAAGTCTTACCAAGCGCGCAAACGCCTCGTAACTTTCGCTTTGAAATTCATGTCCCGGAGGATGCTCCCAAAGCTGAATGTCGATTTGCGCTAATGATAGAGGGAGTCGATAGCGAGTACGTTACCCAGCTTGGAAAGCATAAAAACATCGCGATGCCAATCAATGGCCGCATTGCCGTTATCGTCTATCTAGGCGTTAATGGTGTAGAGCCGGATATTACCATTAACAAACTATTGGTTGATAGAAAACTGGATTCTCCGTTGCCAACGCTAGAGGTTTATAACGGCGGCGATGCACATGGCCGTTTGGAGAGTGAGCTTTTTGCCAGGACAGCTGAGGGAAAGAAAGTAGAACTATCGATTGCAAGTTCACCAATCCTGGCTCAGCAAACACGTCTCCTCGAGCTTAGACCGACAAAGGCAAGCCAAAAGCTGACCTACCCGCTCTCAATTAAAGGTAAGCTCTATTCGGATAACAATGCGTTTAGTATCGATACACAACTCAACTAATAGCGATATAGCGAAAGTGTTATGTTGTTTGAAAACGTAATTAAAAGTAATGTGCGCGTTTGCTTTACTCTGTTGCTTGCGACGGTATTGGTGGTGTTAGACGTGCAGTACGCTTGCGCTGACATTTTCGATCGCAATACACCGCAACTTAGGATTCGTGTTGGTTCAAATGCTGGCAGTGGAGATACGGTAGAGTACGCGCCAGGATTGCCGCCGCTATTTACAGCAATCGGGGGATTTGCTTCTGAAGCTGAACACACCAGTACCAACGTTATCGCCGGAGGTAGTGGTTCTTATACAGTTCGATATATTACCGATGCCAACCGTAAAGGTGCCGCCGAGGCGAATGTAAATGCGAGTTTTAGTTATGACTCGTCCGCAGGTATGACGTGTATAACCCCGGCAAGTTGCGGCACGACTAATATTTCCTTCACGCATATCGCCTGGGATGCACGCGATAATGATACGTTGAATAGTGTGCTGCAATACGATGGCAGCGCCAACCAGGTTTTTCAAACGCAGGCAGACAGCAATCCGGCAAACAACGCGACAGATACCCGGCACCGAAATTTTTACCGCTATCGCTATATTAACAATGTCATTTACCCGGCGGGAACCTATAGGGGGACGGTGACAATAAACGGGGCGGGCTCTTGAGAGCAGGGACTATGATGCCGCGACAGAACGCGAAAAGAAAAATGCTAAGAGTGCTCGTAACGCTTTTTGTTTTGCAAGCAGTATTTAATTTTTGCCATGCCGCGCAAGATCGTGATACAAACCCCGGCAACGGGCTGAGCGTGTCGGTCGATTTGCACCACGAAGTTGAAATACCGCAGATCCTGTTCTTTCGAATTGGTGGTATAGGCGCGGTCGAGCAAGTTGATTTTGATCTTTCTCAAGCTCAGTCGCTCCAGGCCAACAACAGCAGTTACGATGGCAGCCCATTGGCATTGGGTGACGGCAATGTGATTGATGCCAGTTCTAACGGTCAGTTATCCGTTTATTTAGTCTCAAACGTTGCGCCGGTCGATATTTCGTATACCGTCAGCGATAGCAATGGTTTGGGTGATGGTGCCGGAAACTATATTGGTTTCGACCAGATTATTACCGAGTCAAGCGATGCAGGCTTATCCGCGCCGATACTGGATAATGCGGGGGCCGCGGTTGGCTCTGCTAATGCAGTAACTGTTACGGGTAATCATTTTTCTGGTCGCGTAGCTGACTACAATGCAACATGGACATATCGTTATAGAAACGACCAGATACCGGTAGCGGGAACATATGCCGGTCGAGTAACGTATACGGCCTCTGTACCCTAACTATTATTTAGTGATGAAAAGCGAAGGGCAGGCGGAGTCGGTAAATATAATAAGAAAGGGAATAAAGATGGTAAGCAGCGAACTAAGCTGTCGTGTTAATGATGGATCCCAGGATGTCGTCACCGGTTCGTACAACATTTGCTGATGCCTGAACCTGGTTTTTAGCTCGTAGTAAGTCAACCGACGCGTCGCTAAGATCAGCTAGCGCCGAATCCCCTTCGTTTTCTACGCTGCCAATTTTGGAAATGTCATGTGCCGCGTTTTCAGCTTGTTCGACACCTGCCTGGATGCCTAGCGTGCCTAGCTGGATGGGACCAATGCCTGACATAGCAACCTCCGAAAATATTTGCGCTGCTGACTATAATTTAAGCAGTAATTCGGGGTTTTTATTTGTTAAACCCTAAAACTTCCCTCTATCACATGCGTTGCAGCGCCAGAAATGTGAACCCGATCACCTTTGAGCGCACAGTGTATCTCTGCTCCGCGTGCTGAGAGTTGGCGGGCATGAAACTCCTGCTTTCCTAGCTTTTCGGCCCAAAAGGGCGCGAGCGCGGTATACGCTGATCCGGTGGCAGGGTCTTCGTCAATACCGACGTTCGGTGCGAAAAAGCGTGCGACGAAATCTTCCTGTTCTCCCCTGGCAGTGATAAGAACGCCGCGATAGGGCAGTTGTTTAATCGCGTTTATATCAGGCTTCGCACTGGCAACGTCACCGCGGGTTGCAAACTCGACGATTAGGTCGTCACAATGACAAAGGCTAATTGGGCTGGTTCCAAAACACTGAGTGATTGTGTTAGATAGGCTTTCATTGTCTTTGCAGCTATTTAATCTGGCTGTCGGAAAATCCATCATGATTTTGTCGCCGCTTTTGGACAAGGTCAGGATGCCGGATCGCGAGGAAAACCGGATGTTTCCTTCAAGCGCCGGACTGGAAAATACGGTGGTGGTAAATAACAGGTGTGCCGCTGCCAGCGTGGCGTGACCGCACAGATCTACCTCTGCAGTTGGTGTAAACCAGCGAATATCAAAATCGGATTGTGGCGAATTGCTCGGGACAAAAAACACGGTTTCGGACAAATTGTTTTCTGCTGCGATGTTTTGTAGCGCCTCGTCATCTAGCCATTCTTCCAGGGGCATTACCGCTGCTGGGTTGCCGCCAAAAACGTGGTGAGTAAATGCGTCAATTTGATAGAAAGGGATTTTCAAACAGGAATTCCTTTAGTTTAGTTCTTTATACGGTGCTCGCTTGTGGTCGCCAGGCGCTAAAGCTTCTCGTGCTTTGGCCGCTATCCTTATGGACTACCCTACAATATCGACGCTGTTATGACGCAAATTTCCACGAGCATTGATTCATTCTATCGCAATTTATCTGGCCTTTCTTCTCAGGAGAATGTTTCTCGCACAAACGCCTTTGGTGAGGATCAGGTCGCGAGTGGTGGCGAGACGACAAATACACAGCCATCGTTTTCCAGATTAGCGACACAGCGTTATGAGCTGGCGGCGCGTGTTGAGCAGCAGCGTAGTTTTGATCTGGAGCTGGTGACCCAGGATGGTGATGTGGTTTCAATCAGTTTTGATCTCGCGAGTGTGCTCGATTTCAGGGAGCGTAGCGCGCAGGCGTCGATAGCATCGCGCAGTCCTTTAACAAGTGTTGCCGTTAGCGAGCGTTTGTTTGGCGCTGAGCTTAACTTAAGCCATCTTCAGTCTTTTGATATACGAGTTAACGGGGAGTTAGACGAAAGCGAACTGCAAGCTTTGCAGGCTTTGTTTACCGAGCTGGCTGATCTCTCACAGTTGTTCTTTGAGGGCGATACCGCTTCGGCACAAAAGTTGGCGGCGGGATTTCAGCTGGATACGAATGAGTTTGCCGCCATTGATTTTGAGCTGCAGTCACGCCAGGCGTATAGTGCCCAGGAAACCTATCAGGGAATCCAGAATATCAATGCCGCATCTGTCGGCCAGTTGGTTCCGTCATCTGAATCCAGTAAAGGTCTATCCGCAGCGGATTTGCTTGCTCGCGCAGAGAGTCGTATAGAGGCATTTTCGGCGCGTCGAGGCGTGGCGTTCAGCGAGCAGTCATTTAACGATTTGTTAGTATTGTTTTTAAACAGTGTCGAGTCGGCAATTGATAGAACGCTAGAAATTAATCGCGAGAGCCAGTCGCAAGATTATTCTCCGCATTCTCCTACAAATAACAATCCAGCAAACGACGCCGCACCGCAAGATGGCTTGGCGGTGGAGCCAGCCACCGAAGATATTGAAGAATAACAACGAGCATTATTTGCGGCCGACGGCCCACAAATCTTTCTATTAATCAAGGTGTCACGCGACAGCTTTGGCTAATCCCTGCTAGAGGACAATCCCTTAAACTGTTAAAGTACGCCTCCATTTATTTGCCTGCGCCAGTAAGCGCATTTTAAAGAGTGAGAGGCGGTTTCAATGAGTTACAACACAATAAAGTTCAGTAAGGAAAACCGGGTGGCTACCATTGTGCTTGATCGCCCTCAAGCTGCCAACGGCATGAATCTGGAGCTTACTCAAGAGCTTGCCGCCGTCGCTGCTCGTTGCGATGCAGATAACGATATTAAAGCGGTTATTGTCACTGCGGAAGGGCGCTTTTTTTCGGCAGGTGGTGATTTAAAGGCAATGAATCCCGGTGATGATTCATTTGACCCCGGTGCATACATCAAAGACGTTGCTGACTATCTGCATAAGGCGATCGCCATTTTTGCACGTATGGAGGCGCCGGTGATTGTGGCGGTAAACGGGGTTGCTGCGGGCGCAGGATTTAGCTTTGCGTTGGCCGGGGATATGGCTATTGCGGCAAAATCAGCTTCTTTTACCATGGCATATACAGCGGCGGGCCTTAGCCCGGATGGTGGTTCCAGCTATTTTCTGCCGCGCCTTGTTGGTGAGCGCAGAGCGAAAGAACTTTGGCTGACGAACCGGATGCTCACTGCGGATGAAGCGCTGGACTGGGGCATTGTTAATGCTGTCGTCGATGACGACAAAGTTCTGGACGAGGCAAACAAGCTGGCAAAGATGTTTGTAGCAGGTTCTAAAAGAGCGAGCGGGGATGTAAAAACATTGACGCTCAGTAGTGATAACACTAGTCTTGAGGCGCAAATGGAAATTGAAAGCCGAACGATCACCAAAGCGCTGCTTAGCGCCGACGGGGTTGAGGGAACAACCGCTTTTGCAGAAAAACGCAAGCCAGAGTTTAAGTAGGCGACACCGTTTTTAAAAAGGCAAAGTTATGAGTTTTTATCAGCAGGTTGATACGGCGGTTGAAAAAAATAATTCGCTGTTGTGTGTCGGCTTAGATCCATTGTTAGAAAAGATGCCAAAGCATCTTGGTTCTGGTAGCGAAGCAATATTCGAGTTTTGTAAGCAAATTGTAGATGCAACTCATGATGTCGTGTGCGCGTATAAGCCACAGATTGCCTATTTTTCAGGGCAGGACGCGGATGATGCTTTGAAGCGAATTATCGCTTACATCAAACAGAACTATCCTGGAATACCGGTGTTGCTGGATGCAAAGCGCGGAGATATAGGGGCAACCGCAGAGCAATATGCCAAAGAGGCGTTCGAAAGATACGATGCCGACGCGGTTACTTTAAATCCTTACATGGGTTATGACTCTGCCGAACCGTTTTTAAACTATGCGGATAAAGGCTGTATTTTTCTTTGTCGCACATCTAACCCGGGGGCGGCGGATTTCCAGGATCTGAACTGCGACGGTCAGCCGCTCTATCAAACTGTTGCGGAAACTATTGCCCGCGACTGGAATAAAAACAATAATTGCTGTCTGGTTACCGGGGCTACCGCCCCCGAACAACTCGCAGCTGTACGCAACGCAGTGGGTAATATGTTGTTGCTTGTGCCCGGTGTGGGCGCTCAGGGCGGCGATGTGAAAGCGATATTAGAAGCGGGCGCCATTGCAGGTAAAGGCTTGATGATAAACGCATCTCGCTCGATTATTTATGCTGGCGCCGATAAGCATTTCGCTGAGAGTGCGTGGAATGCGGCGATAGAATTAAAAGAAGAGATTAACCGTTTTCGTTAAGCGGGAATCCGCTGGCGAACATTGTGATGGGCTGTCCTCGGCAATGCTGAAGCTTGCTTGTGCAAAAGGACGGTGATTTAATAAACATATGTTTATATTGGCGGTTGACGTCAAGTCGCGGCTGGTTCATGGGTCCCGCTTTGCAATGCTATCAACACGGTTTAATTTAATACCTTTAGTTAACATCGAATTGACGGAAAAAAATAATGACTGAATATATTCATCCGCTTGTCCAGTTCGAACGCCGAGCAAAAATTGATGCCGGCAAACCCTATTTGCATCAGCCGGTTAGTGGTCAATGGACGACTTATACCTGGCGCGAGGCCGATGAGCTTGCCCGGCGTGTGGCAGCGGCATTGAAGGCGCAAGGCTTGCAGGCTGGTGACAAGGTGGCCATCCTCGGTAAAAACTCGGCAGAGTGGGTGATCTGTGATTTTGCGATAGCGATGGCCGGCATGGTTAGCGTGCCGATTTACGCAACTGCCGGAGTGGATACGATAGAGTACGTTCTGGAGCACAGCGAGGCGAAGTTATTGTTTGTCGGGCGGCTGGACAATACAAAAGCCTATCAGGCAGCCAGGCATAATGTTGTTACCGTCGGTTTTCCCTACGAAAATATAAGCGCACAACACGACTGGAATACATGGTTGGGAGCGCATAGCCCAGTGGCTGACATCGCGTCGCCCGAAATGGAAGATCTGTACACCATTGTCTATACCTCGGGCAGCACGGGTAAACCCAAGGGCGTGATGTTATCCGGTTTGAATATGGCCTCTGCCGCCCAGGATCTCGCGGAGTTTGTGCCAGCAGGAGATAACCGCGTACTGTCTTACCTGCCAATGGCGCATATCACCGAACGTTCGGTAGTGTCGATGGCCGCGCTCTACTACAGTGCCGAGTTGTTTTTTAATGAATCGCTCGATACCTTTTTAAATGATCTCCAACACACGCGACCAACGTTGTTTTTATCGGTGCCACGATTGTGGTCTCGTTTTCAGTCTGGCGTTTTGGCGAAAATGTCGAACCGGCGATTACAATTTTTACTCAAGATTCCTTTTTTGGGAGCGAGAGTCGCTAAGAAAATTCGTCAGACCCTGGGTATCGACTCTGCCAAGATATTTTTGTCCGGTAGCGCCCCGATTTCACCAGGCTTATTGCGTTGGTATTCTCGCTTAGGCGTCGACATCACCGAAGGTTGGGGGATGTCGGAAACAAGTGGTTGTTCGTGTTCGAATGCGCCTTATTCCGAAGATATGTTGGGCACGATAGGTGTGCCGCTGCCCAATGTTGAATTGAAAATTGGCGAGGGAAGCGAGCTGTTAATTCGCGGAGACTCCGTATTCAAGTCTTACTATAAAAACCCGGAGGCAACCGGTAGCGCATTTGTTGACGGCTGGTTTAGAACCGGTGATTGCGCGACAAAGCATGCCAATGGAGCATGGAGTATAACCGGTCGGGTAAAAGAGCAGTTTAAAACCGCAAAAGGGAAGTACGTTGTTCCTGTGCCAATAGAAAGCAGTCTTTTGGCAGATACCCTTGTTGAACAGGCTTGTGTTGTTGGTGCGGGAAGACCACAGCCCTCCGCGCTGATTGTTTTGGCTGAAGGCGCTGAGAACGATAAAGCGCTGGTGGAAAAACACTCGCCACGTTAATTAGCGATGTGAATAGCCGTCTGGAGTCGCACCAACGACTTAAGCACTTGATTATTGTTCGCGATCCCTGGTCAATCGAAAACGAATTGCTGACGCCCACCTTAAAATTAAAGCGTGATGCGATTGAAAGTAAATACAGTGATTCGATTAATAGAGACTTTCCGTCTGCTGTAGTTTGGGAGGGCGCATAAGTGTCTAGAGGGTGTCTTCGCCGGCGGTTTCAGTGCTGACTGTTTCTGTACTGACAGTTTCTTTGCACACGGCCAGGCGATGATGACGATCGTGAACGAACGGGTTATCAAATACGATAAGAAAAAATAAACGCAATAAGAAAAAACGCCGCTGTTAAGCGGCGTTTTTGTTTGAATTAGACTTGGGTTTTTTGGGTCTGTGAACAATATTAGGAACAGCCGATTCGCTGTAGTCGTTTCCGAAATGCGCCAGTCCATCATCAAGAATGGTGCTTAAGCGCATGCAGTTCCGGATCATCTCAATTTTTGACCAGGTAGAGCGTTCACCGTTTTCGGCAAGGTCAATAGCTTCCTGCTTTGATAGTCGTTTGAGTAATACCCTTGGGTCGAAAAACCGGAACGTTGGGTAAATGTTTACATCGCCGGAATACTCCTGATTCACGATGGAGTGCATGAGATTGGCAGCATGACGAACGGCAGGGAACCGTTTTAGCTGGTTCTTTGATAATCGGTAGCCGGTGTTAAAACTTTCTTTCGTGGCTTGAGTGAAATACCGCATGGCGTTAGCTCTAATACCATGCGCGGTTTTTATATCGTTTCGCGCCCACAACACCATCGGGTTTGCCTGGCTCGCGATAAAGTGGTTGACGCCGTAAAGGCGCGCCAATCGTTTTGCTGGCAAATCGCCCACAACAGAACCATCTATCCACTTGCGAGAAGGGAGGTAGGGAATGCGATCACCGTTTGAGGCTTTCGCTTCCAGATTCACTGCCGGAAAAGCGCCAGGCACTGCGCAAGAAGCACGTACGGCTGAACGCACCAACACATTAGGCGCGGTGATGGCGTTAAGTAGTCTTGGGGTTTGGTGTTCTTCCAGCGGCGATATCGAAACGTTAATTGCGCGGCCGGTTAGTTCAAACGCTTCGGCGAAGGTTATATCCTGAATATACTGCTCTAATGCGGCTTCAAGATAATCCAGGTCTGCCCAACTGTACTCGCCAAAAAGGATTTTGGAGGATAAGTTGGTCGCGCCGCCTTTGGGATCAATGGCCGAGTAAGTGTTTTCATGATCGAGCAGCTTATGAATGGTTGCTTCGTCATTGGTGCCAACAATCGCAGCAGCCAGTGCGCCTGCACTAGAGCCGGAAATAACATTGGGTAGCAGGTTTGCCTCTAATAGCGCTCGAACAACGCCGATGTGGAAGTGGCCGAGATTGCCAGCGCCACTTAGCATTAATGCTGAACGGCCAAAGCAGTGACTCGCGCGATGTAAGAAATCGAGCTTTTCTTCTATAGGGATTTCGCACTCATCGCTAACAATACGTTCCACCGATTCAGCTAACGCATCGATATAGTCGTTGATGAGATCTTTGGTGCCAAACTTTGCGCGATTATAAAGTCGCGGGTTGCCCATCCCACCCATATTGCCATGGATGCCTTCGTTTAGCGTAAAAAGCAGGCCGTGCAAGTCCTGTCTTCCAAGCAGCTGTCTCAGGCGTTGCAGGCGCATCGAAATTTCGCTGTAGTCGTAGTCGTTGCTTTGTTCACGACTTTTCCAGCGCGCCATGCCAGAAAGCTCATCATGACGTTTGGCGAGCTCGGCCCATTCGCTATAGCTGGCCGCCTTCGCCATCTGGCGCTCTACATTCTGAAGTGGTTTTAATTTGATTATCGCCACACTGAGTACACCTTAACGTTAGCTTCGGAAAACAAGATGCGCTGAGTCCGTACTGTCATCTAAGCCAAAAATGGTAGTCGTTGGACGCGGGATGTGTAAACCGAGTTTACGACTGTTCGGTGATTGTACATTAAAAACAATCGCTAACAGGCTTAATAATAGCTTTTTTTACCAAAAGCGCTGGGTCGGGGGCGCGGCGCTTGGCGTGTGGGGCCTGAGGCGAATTTTTGAGCGGATTGCTGCCGTATCTTATTGAAAAATAAGGCTTAAGCAGCTAACGCTGGTCTGCGGCTGGTAGTGCTTGTTTGTTCTTGAGCCCAATGGATAAGCGAGAGCTGGCCTGATGGGTTTTCGATCAGTGCCGAGCAATGTTCGACCCAGTCTCCGTCGTTACAGTAGCTAATACCGTCGATTGTTTTTATTTCGGGAAGGTGTATGTGCCCGCATATTACGCCGTCCAGATTACGCTGTTTGGCTTCGCGTGCTGCGGCTGTGGCGTAAATGTCGATTGCGTCGCGCGCGTTCTTCATTCTATTTTTAAGGTAGGAAGCCAGCGACCAATAGTCTTTGCCGGTGATTCGCCGCCAGAAAGAGACAATTCGATTGGCTTTCATCAGGTATTGATAGCCAACATCACCAATCCATTTTATCCATTTTGCCAGGCGAATCTGTTCGTCCAGAATGTCGCCGTGAAACAGCAGATAACGCTTGCCGTCGGCAGTCTGGTGCACGTCTTCAGGTTTGATTTCTATCGGCCCAAAAAAGGTCGTTGCGTAGTCGCGAATCGGGATGTCATGATTGCCCGGAATATAAATAACCCTGGTGCCATTCTGCGCTTTATTAAAGAGTATTTTTAGAATTTCGTAATGGCTTTGCGGCCACCAGAACTTTTTTCTAAGCGCCCAGAAGTCGACAATATCCCCTAACAGGTAAAGTTTGTCGCATTCAACGGAGAGAAGAAAGTTCTTTAGCTGTTCGACCTGACAGTCTTTAGAGCCGAGATGTGTGTCCGAAATCCAGACGGTATTGCAGCGCAATGTTGAATAGCCAGTAGTGTTGTCTTTCACAGGTCTAACCTTAGCGGCACTTTAGATTTAGCTGCTTCAACGATAGTCTAGGAATATGCTGTTTTGGCGAAACTTCTGTGACAGAAAAAAGAATATTCAACGGGAAAAGTCGAGATAAAATTATGTCTTGCCAGTTCACGCGGCCTTCCTCCTGGGCAGCGTATTGGCGTAATGTGCCCTGGAGAGGTTTGCGGCGCTGCCCGGGTTTGGTAACATGGCCGGCTTTGTTGCACTGGGATCGCAGGTTCCTGTGCAGATTCACTTTTATCATTAACCACATGTTTCCTCGTATGGCGCTTCCGTTGCGTAACGCTGTAGCCTGAGAGAGTATTTATGCAAGCGGCATTGACGACAGAATCCACTGATTTAGCAGCGTTTAGAGACGAAGTTGCGTCATTTCTTGATGCAGAAGCAAACGATTTGATTCGTGAAGCGGGTAAGAAAACAACGAGTGTTTTTTCGCCTTTCGACCAGGCACAGGAATTTGTCAAGATACTCAATACAAAAGGGTGGTCCGGCGTTGCCTGGCCCAAAGAGTATGGTGGTACAGGCTGGTCAATAGAGCAGCAGAATATTTTTAGTGAAGAGTGCCGTAAGCGTGAGTTGCCATCACTGTTGCCCAACGCCTTGCAAATGGTGGGGCCGGCAATAATGAAATACGGCACTGACGAACAAAAACAAAAGTATCTTCCGCCCATACTGTCTGGTGACGACTACTGGGCGCAAGGTTATTCAGAGCCTAACGCGGGATCGGATTTGGTATCGCTAAAATGTCGCGCGGTTCGGGAAGGCGATGAATATGTGATAAACGGAAGCAAGATCTGGACGACCTTTGCGCACCTGTCTAACCGCTTGTTCATGTTGGTGAAAACCGATGTCGAATGCAGGCCCCAGGCAGGTATTACCTTCCTTTTAGTAGATTCGTTAGATCTGCCGGGAATGGAAGTGCGCCCAATTGTAGGGTTGGACGGCGAGCTAGAGCAGTGTGAAGTGTTTTTTGACAACGTGCGAGTGCCTGTGAGCTCGGTGCTTGGTGAAGAAAATAAAGGCTGGTCAGTTGCAAAATACCTGCTGGAACACGAGCGAGGCGGTGGTGCAGGTTTTTCCTGGATGCTCAAACAAGAGTTAGATCGCTGTCGACTGATAGCTGAAAAGCTTGGTGATGGCCAGGGTGGGTTAATTGTTGATGACCCTTATTTCCAGAAGCGTTTCGCCGAGCTTTCTGTCGATATAAGGTCGGTGCTGGCGATCGAAACTAAATTGAGCTCGATGGATATGGGCAGCCCGGAATCGCCAATGCTCAGTTCACTGCAAAAAGTTTACTGGACTGAGCTGTCTCAGAAAATATCGGAGTTTTCGATTGATACCTGTGGGACGCTATCGTTGCCACTGCAACTTCAGGCACTGGCAGTTGGCAGCGGCGTTGAACCAATCGGTGTCGACGAAGCGCTAACCGTCACGCCGCGATACTTAAATAACCATGCCACCAGTATCTTTGGTGGTACCAACGAAATTCAGCGAGACATCATCGCAAAGTCTTTATTAGCAGGTTGTGGCATATAACGTTTCACGTTGCTTTCTAAGCAAAAAAATAAGCGTTGTTAGTTAATTAACTAGAAATATTATTTGGTAGATTTATAAATCGTGTCTGCATTAAGTCAAGAAATTAAATCCATGCTGGATGACAGCGCCGAACGTTTTTTACAAGACGAGTACGGCTTTGAAAAACGCCAGGCTGTAAGTGCATCTGAAGAAGGTTTTTCAAAAGAGGTTTGGGGCAAGTTTGCCGAGTTAGGTTGGGCCGCAATCCCCGTCGATGAGGCTTACGGCGGCGTAGGCGGAGGTGTCTCGGATACGTTAACGATTATGAAACTGTTTGGTCGAGCGCTGGTGCTTGAGCCTTACGTTAGTACGGTGGGCATAGCCGCTGGTGCGCTGGCAATGTCCGAAAACCACGCGTTAAAAGAAAAAGTATTGTCAGAAATCGTGTCTGGCAGTGCGACGGTCGCGCTCGCCTCGGAAGAAATGCATTCACGCGGCAATCCATTTTTTATTCAAACAAAGGCTGAGGCGTTAGACTCTGGATTTAGCATAAAAGGTAAAAAACAGGCGGTTGCCTATGCTGAGCAGGCTGATTATTTATTTATAACGGCCAGGGTAAGCGGCGCTGATGGCGATAAAAGTGGTATTGGCTTGTTTTTAGTCGCTGGTGGTGTAGAAGGTATAAAGCCTTTGGGTTACCCGACGGTTGATGGCCAAAGAGCGGCAGACCTTGAGATCGATGTTCAGGTAGATGGCAATGCTCTTATTGCAGAGGGCGAGCTTGCAACCAGCATTCTCCAAAAGGTGATGGCTGATGCCACGATTATGTATTGCGCCGAGTCTGTTGGAATGCAGGAGGCGCTGTTAAAGATAACGGTTGAATACACCTCGACTCGAAAGCAATTTGGCGTACCAATCGCAAACTTCCAGGTTTTACGCCATCGCATGGCGGAAATGTATATCGCACTGCAGGCAGCGAGTTGCCAACTGGAGATGCTTTCAGAGCAGCTTAAGTCCGGGCAACCGATTGATGAGCTTTCTTTGTCGCAATTGAAAGTTCAGGTAAACCGATCTGGCCGTTATATTGCCGATTCTGCCGTTCAGTTGCATGGTGGTATTGGTATGACTGACGAGTTAGTCGTTGGGCACTATTTGAAACGGGTGATGGCCTTAAGTGTTCTGTTAGGCAGTGATGATCTTCATCTTAAGAAAATCTGGAATGCGCCCGAAGAAAGCCAGGCCTAGAAGAGAAAACGCAAAATTAGAGAGTAGCTATGTCCGGTAAGTTGGTTTTACGCGAAGATAAAAACAATGTAGCGCATTTAATATTTAACCGCCCTGATAAGCTTAACGCGCTCAGCGTAGAGTTATTTGAAGAGTTGCGAGCTCATATTCAGGACTTGCAAACTGACGAGTCTGTTAAGGTGGTGGTGATTCGCGGCGCGGGCTCGTGTTTTTCTGCGGGACATGATCTGGAAGCAATAGAAGAGGGCGAAGTAGTGCCTTCCCCTTTTTGGCATTCAGAGACCTTGCTCATGCTGGGGAGGCTGCCTCAACCAGTGATAGCAGCGGTACACGGCCACTGCTATACAGGAGCGTTAGAAGTCGCGCTAGCGGCAGACTTTATTGTTGCGTGTGAGAACGCGCGCTTTGGCGATACGCACGCCAAATGGGCGTTAACGCCGATATGGGGTATGAGCCAGCGATTGGTCAGGCGAGTCGGCGAGGCAACAGCCAAGCGGCTAATGTTTACCTGCGAAATGTTTAAGGCGCAAGAAGCGCTGCGGATTGGACTGACAGAGTTTGTCTATCCAGAAGAAAGCTATGAAAAAGACCTGGATAAACTTTGCCAGAGTATCGTTGCAAACTCACCATTCTCACATGCGGCCAACAAGCGTTTGATCGAGCGCACCGACGGCCAGAGTATCGAAGCAGGCTTGTTGATCGAAGTAATGGAAGGCGAAGGTATTGGGCCGGATATGATGGAGCGAATTGCCGCGTTTACGAGCAAATAACCTGCCCGGCGGTATGACGCGATAAAAACATGGCGCCGTAAACTATATGGCGTGGTAAAAAAAGGCGTTATCATCAGGCTCGCTTTAAAATAAATTGTGTGATTGCAGGTTTTGATTTAGCAAAGCCGGTTATCAGTTATAAAAATTGCCTTTTCGCCTGGCGACCAGTGATAGTCGCGGTCGTTGTTGTTGTATTAGCTACTGCGTTAGTTACTGCGTTGGTTAATGCGTTAGTTATGGCTTTAAATAGTTTGCACCAGAAATAAATACAAACGAAAGGAGAACTCAGTGGATCAATTACCGGCTGACTTTAAAACCCCGTTAGGCATGTTTTATCACTGGGAAAAAACCCAGCCCGATGCAGTGTGGCTGCACCAATGTGATACTGCAGGGGATACAACATACACTTACGGCGAAGCAGGCAAGATCTCGCGAGAACTTGCAGCGAATTTGCTAGCAATGGGGCTGGAGCCCGAAGACAAGGTAGGTATTTATAGCACCAACACGGCGCGTTGGCTGTTGCTTGATCTGGCGTTGATGATGGCAGGGCTAGTCAGTGTGCCAATTTACGCGACGATGCCAGAAGACAAAATCAGGTATGTTGCCGAACATAGCGAGATGAAGCTCATGTTTGTTGGTGACCAATGCAATATGAGCCCAGTTGAGGCCGAAGCGGCGTTCGATGGTTTGGCAAAAGTGGTTGGTACCGGCGCGCGTTTGGAATGGGACGATCTTTTTGGTAAAGCAGAGCCGCTTAGCGGCGATCCTGATTGGCCGATGGATAAGCTATGGACAATCACCTACACCTCAGGCACAACCGGTAGGCCAAAAGGCGTGATGCACAGCATGTCCAGTATTCCTTTTTCGGCGCATGTGTTAGTTGATTCGACAGGGGCAAATACAGGAACGCGCTTTTATTCTTACCTGCCGCTCGCACATATTGCTGAGCGCTGCGTGGTTGAAATGCACTGTATTTATTGCGGCGGAATGATTGGGTTCAACCAAAACCTCGAAACATTTATGGATGATTTACGCCGTATCCGACCGCACTACTTTAACTCTGTGCCACGTATTTGGGCGAATTTGAAAGCGGGCATTGTTGCGCAGTTGGGAGCTGAGAAGTGGCAAGCAATACAAAGTGATCCAGAGCTTGGTAAGCAGGTTGGCGCTGGCATTCTGGAGTCGATGGGCCTGGATGAATGCACATGGGCGCAAAGTGGTTCGGCACCAATCGCGCCAGGCCTGATCCAGGAATGGATCAACATAGGTTTGCCGTTAGTTGAAGGCTATGGCCAGTCGGAAACCATGAATGGCTTATGTAATGAGCCCGACAACTACAAAATTGGTACGGTCGGGCGAGCGCTGGAAGAGGACGAAGCAAGGGTTTCCGAAGAGGGTGAACTACTGTTGAAGTCCCTGGGAAATATGCTTGGTTACTATAAGGAACCTGAAAAAACCAAAGAGACAATTGTCGATGGCTGGATTAGAACCGGCGATCGGGTGAAGAAAGATGAAGACGGGTTTTATACCATCACCGGGCGAGTAAAGGAGATATTTAAGACCGCAAAAGGGAAGTATGTTGCGCCCGCGCCAATAGAAGGCAAGTTTAGTACCCTGGTAGGCGTTGCCCAAGCCTGTTTGATCGGACGAGGTTTGCCGCAAACGATCATGTTAATGGTTGAAGACGAGGCGGTTAAGCCTTCGGCGGAAGCTATTCAGCAGCAACTGGATAGTGTTAACAACCAGCTTGAATCGCATGAAAAAATCAGTCACGTTCTGGTTTGTAAGGACGCCTGGACCGTGGAGAACGGCCTGCTTACGCATACGCTTAAAATGCTGCGAGATAATATTGAAAGCAGTTATTTACCGGTTTTTGAAGCGAAAACAGCAGACAGTGACGAAAAGGTCGTGTATGAAGCGTAGGCTGGAATATCAACTAATAAAGAGTAAGGCATTCTCTCTTAACGCTTGATGTTCTTTTCCATATGGGAAGTGCAATAAGCTTTTTTAAAAAGAATAGTTAATTAAAGAAAAATGCATGATTAAAAAAGGCAGGCTTTAGAGCCTGCCTTTTTGTTGATTGCCGTTACCTGACTTTGCGTTGTTGTAGGACAATGTAGACCGTTAGTAAGCCTACTATCCATGGCGCCCAGGGTAGGATTGGAACGTTGACTGCTGGTGTCGAATTTGGATCGAGTGGATCTGAGCCGGCGAGAACTTCCGTGCCGTCATCGAAGTCGTCGCCATCCGTGTCCGGGTTTAGTGGATCGGTTCCCAGGCTATTAACTTCGTCACCATCATTTATCGCATCACCATCACTATCAGGTAGATTGATATTGGTGGAGTTTGTCACCTCATCGAAGTCACTGAGTCCATCGTTGTCGGTATCCGCGACACCATTTGTACCTGTCGCTAGTATCGAGTAATCGTAGCTGGCAGTAGTGGAAACATTGTTTCGCACCACGATGAATAACGCCTGGTCGGACTGAGATTCGAAGCTGATAGATGCAGTAGTGCTACCAGAAGCAAACGCGACTAACGCACCGTTGGCCTGAAACACTTCGAACGCGGGCGTATGCCCGGAGCTCGAACTCTCGTCAGTGACCGAAATCGTTATGCTATCGCCGCTCGAAACCGATAGGCTATATAGGTCCAGATCTGCAACAGTTGTCGTACCATTTTCGGTCACGTTATTGTTCAGAATGCCTCCTTGATCACCAGCTGGTACCCCAAAACCCTGTTGCGACACGGCGGTATGCAACGCATAGTTATAGCTTACCGTGGTCAGGACATCGTTACGAACGACGACGGTTAATGTCTCATCAGCGTCTGCAATAAAGCTGGTATTGGCAACGGAGCCCTGCGCATTCCCGGCCAGTAAGCTGCCATCGGCACGATAGACTTGCAGTGCTGGCGTATGCCCACTGCTGCCGCTGACATCACCAAGCCGTAAGCGGACTTCATCACCGGCATTCACGGCCAGGCTGTACAGGTCGAGATCCGCGACGGAGAGTGTACCGGTGGCAATATCGCCGTTACTGAGTACACCGCCTTCATCGCCGGACGGAACGACAAACGCCTGCTGGGATATAGCGGTATGCAGCGCATAGTCGTAGCTTACCGTGGTCAGGACATCGTTACGAACGACGACGGTTAATGTCTCATCAGCGTCTGCAATAAAGCTGGTATTGGCAACGGAGCCCTGCGTATTCCCGGCCAGTAAGCTGCCATCGGCACGATAGACTTGCAGCGCCGGCGTATGCCCACTGCTGCCGCTGACATCACCAAGCCGTAAGCGGACTTCATCACCGGCATTCACGGCCAGGCTGTACAGGTCGAGATCCGCGACGGAGAGTGTACCGGTGGCAATATCGCCGTTACTGAGTACACCGCCTTCATCGCCGGACGGAACGACAAACGCCTGCTGGGATATAGCGGTATGCAGCGCATAGTCGTAGCTTACCGTGGTCAGGACATCGTTACGAACGACGACGGTTAATGTCTCATCAGCGTCTGCAATAAAGCTGGTATTGGCAACGGAGCTCTGCGCATTCCCGGCCAGTAAGCTGCCATCGGCACGATAGACTTGCAGCGCCGGCGTATGCCCACTGCTGCCGCTGACATCACCAAGCTGTAAGCGGACTTCATCGCCGACATTCACGGCCAGGCTGTACAGGTCGAGATCCGCGACGGAGAGTGTACCGGTGGCAATATCGCCGTTACTGAGTACACCACCTTCGTCGCCGGACGGAACGACAAACGCCTGCTGGGATATAGCGGTGTGTAGCGCGTAATCATAGGTGACCGTAGTGGTAACGGCATTTTGCAATGCAACCGTGTAGGTCCCGGACGCCGGTGCAACGAAATTTGATATTGCAACCGAGCCGCTGGAATCCGCAGACATCAGATTTCCGGCAGGTGAGAAAACATTAATAGTAGGCGAATTACCCGAAGTGCTACTGGCATCTCCGGCCTGGAGTCTGACATGTTGGCCTGCCGTTAACGATAGGTCGAATTTATCGACGTCGGTAGAACCCGCGAACTGGCCAGAGACTACACCGCCATTGCTTAAAGTTGCGAGCACAGAACCTGAAGGCACCGTTGAACCATCTTCTACCATATTGTACGAAAGGTCATATTCTCCGGTTGATTCTACATCTGAACTGGCTTCTCTAACCGCGATGATGTAGCTGCCTTTAGTTGGTGCGAAAACTGACAATGACGCGGACGTTGAACCTGAGTCACTTGCTAAGAGCCTTCCAAACGTATCGTACAGCAAAATAAATGGTTCGAATCCACCGTTGTCTAACGTTTCGACTATGCTGAGATTGATTTGGTCGTTGGCATCTACCTCGATCGACCATGTGTCTATATCGGCCAGTTCAATCTCACCCGCATGAACGCCGCCGTTCGTGAGCGCGCCACCTTCGTCGCCAGCGGGAACCACAAAGCTCTGCCCAACGTTGGTAAAGTACAGGTTGTAAGTGCCGGTTGATTCGACATCGGAGCTTGCTTCGCGGACGACAACCGTATGTTGTCCGCCTTCGGATAATTGCACGTTTAGATTGGTAGCGCTATTGCCTGAGTTGTCGGCGATCAGGTTGCCATCGGCATCGTACAATAGCAGGTAAGGTTGGAAGCCGCTGGCACCGGTCACTTCGCCGACCTGGATTAACACGGTGTCCAGCGCGTCGGCATTAAAACTCCAGGCATCGATATCGGCCAGTTCAATCTCACCCGCATGAACACCGCCGTTCGTGAGCACGCCACCTTCGTCGCCAGCGGGAACCACAAAGCTCTGCCCAACGTTGGTAAAGTACAGGTTGTAAGTGCCGGTTGATTCGACATCGGAGCTTGCTTCGCGGACGACAACCGTATGTTGTCCGCCCTCGGATAATTGCACGTTTAGATTGGTAGCGCTATTGCCTGAGTTGTCGGCGATCAGGTTGCCATCGGCATCGTACAATAGCAGGTAAGGTTGGAAGCCGCTGGCACCGGTCACTTCGCCGACCTGGATTAACACGGTGTCCAGCGCGTCGGCATTAAAACTCCAGGCATCGATATCGGCCAGTTCAATCTCACCCGCATGAACACCGCCGTTCGTGAGCGCGCCACCTTCGTCGCCAGCGGGAACAGTAAAACTGCTCCCAGCAACATAGAGGTAGAGCTGATAATTGGCTGTTCCATCTGGTGTAGCTGTTGCGTCTAAAACTTCGATGGTATAGGTGCCTGCTATTGCAGCTTGCGAAACGAGATTGGTAGCAGTGTTTCCTGAATTGCTGGATATTTCATTTCCTAGCGGATCGTAGAGCCTTAAAAAAGGCTGGAAATTGGTGCCGGAAAGCTCGGCAACTTGAACAAGAATCGACTCGCCTGCATTTGCGCTAAATGTCCACTGATCAATATTCCCGATGGGAGAAATTGAACCCGTAGGAGAATCGCCATTTGAAATAGCGCCCTGCGCTAAAGCTGTGCAGGAAAAAAGGGATAATAGAAAAACCGCTAAGAACTGCTTAGGGGTGACGGAAAGGATTTTCATAGAAGCTTCCCTGCATAATCATTGATAGGTGGATTTGGTTACCGCACAACGAACAAGTTAACGCAAACGTATGACACGCCGGTTAAACAATCCTGAACTGCTCGCTGCAAAAATTCTAATACTTTTTATTACGGTTTGTCCAATACACAATGAATTTAAATTGAGAGCGAAACGTTTTCGTTGAGTAGCACGAACGAAAAAAGGCAGGTTAATCCCCGCCTTTTTTAAGCTCGATACTTTCAACGAGTTAGCTACTGATTTTTAAGCGATAACTTTTAGCCGCATCTAACACGCCATTACCCCAGCTCTGATAACCATCACCGACTTCTTCAATCTTCGAGCTGCGTTTTAATAATTCACGCAGAAGTGTGCGGGCTTCCAGTCTAGCGAGGATATTGCCGATACACATGTGAATGCCCGCACCAAAGCCCATATGCCGAATGGGTTTGCGTGTGATGTCAAACTCGTCGGGGCGATCGGGCACTATCTCAGGGTCACGGCTCGCGGAGGCATTCCATAAAATTACAACGTCGCCTTTATTGACTTCTACGCCATCAAAAACAAGGTCTTTCGCGGCAACACGCTCGGAGCGGCGCAGTGAACCACGGCAGCGCAGCATTTCTTCGACGGCCTGGTCGACTTTGTCAGGGTTTTCTCGCAGCCATTGCATTTGTTCTGGCTTTTGCATCAGCTCCCATAAACCATTTGTCATCAGGTTAGAAGAGGTGTCGTTGCCTGCACCGATAATCAAACTACACAGCCCGATAACGGCCATTTCGTTGTCAATTTCGTCAGCGATTTGCGTGAGTATGCTGGGCGTCTGCGCTTTGTTTAATGACTTGATGTGCTCGACGACAAACGGGCCGAGGGCCATTGCAACTTTTTGCAGGCGTGCTTCAATTTCGGGCTGCGGTTCTTTAAAGAAAGGGCCCTTTCCGTAATCGCGAGACGTTTCTACCGTTTGCTGCCGAATAAAATCCCAGTCTTTTTCATCGATACCGCAAATGGTGCCAATTATCGATGTCGCGAGCGAGGCAGAGATTTGCTCGTGAAAGTCCACCTCACCGTTATCAATCCATTGATCGAGTAGTTTGTTGACGGATTTGTCGATCATGGGTTGCAACGCGCCGACCTTGCCTGGCATAAAATGAGGAGCAACTTTGCTGCGATAAAACGTATGCTCCGGAGGGTCCTGGCCTATCATCACGGCGGAAGAGCCGAGTCCTAGTTTATTGGACTCTTCGCCGCGAGAGCTGGACCATGTCTGCCAGTCTGCACGCATCTCTCGTATGTCTCGATCATGGAAAAAGGAGACCGCTGGCATAATCGTACCTTCATGACGATAGGCACGGCAGCTGTCTCGCATGCGTTTTAGTTCGGCCCAGGGGTTGTCCAGATAATATTGGCTGAGCGGGTCAAATGGCTTAATGGTTTCGGCTTTTAGGGTAGCGCTCATAATTTTATTACCATAGTTTATTTGTTAGATGCCCTTATACTTAAAGCGTTATTGATTGTGGGGCGCGGCTCTGTTGGGTTGAGAGCAACCCATTAAATTAAACCTTCGGGTATGGTGACCTGCATACCGTCCATTTCTTCACTTACCGTTATCTGGCAAGCCAACCTGGACCCATCTTCTACATTAAATGCGCCCTCAAGTATCATGGTTTCGTTGTCGCTTTTACCTGGAAGCAGAGGCTGCCATTCCTGGCCAGGTATGCAGTGACAGGTTGCACAGGCGCAAGCACCACCGCACTCTGCCGACACGCCTTCAATATCATTGTCGCGCGCAACTTCCATCAGGTTATCGCCAGGCTCGGCGGTAACGTCAATACATTCATTGTTGTGCTGCTTAAAGTGAATGGTAATCATTAGCATCCCCTGATTGAGTGCTCATTTTATTATGCTGTGTTTGAATCGGATTTATTCGTTGTTTTCAATTGGTTAGCCATATTCGTTTGATGGCTTCCTGTGGTCAAGAGTGAGCAGGTGTTTGTCATGAAAAAGAGACAGCGCTAATGGCGGTGTTTCAGATGCCTGGTTGTTAATGACGTGCGACTTGAGGCCAGGGATCACCGACTTCCTCTATAGTTGAAAGCTTAAAAGCGCTTGGCATGCTCGTGCTCTGATGGTAGTGTTGACACCATAGCGTAATAATTCAAAAAGAGCGCTAGGGTGATCCAAACGCAAAACTTAACGCAAGTCCAGGAGAATTTTCTATGCAGCAGCTCTCTGCTCTCGACAGCACATTTTTATCGTTGGAAACGAACGCAGCGCCGCAGCATATTGCAACTTTAAGTATTTACGACCCCTCGACCGCGCCAGGCCAATTCGTCAGGTTTAAAGATTTACTGCGCAATTTCGAAGCCAATATTGATAGCTCGAAAGCGTTTACCCGAAAGCTGGCGCATTTGCCGCTCGATGTCGATTACCCGTTCTGGATCGAAGACCCAGATTTTGACCTTGAATTTCATGTGCGGCATATCGCGTTACCAAAACCTGGTGACTGGCGGCAGTTATGTATTCTAATTGCGCGCCTTCATTCTCGTCCGCTGGATCGAAATCGACCGTTATGGGAAGCCTATATCATCGAAGGCCTCGATCATGTTGAGGGTGTGCCTGAAGGGGCATTTGGCATGTATCTGAAGTTTCATCATGCGGTAGCTGATGGAATGGGGGGGCTTGGTCTTTATGCGGCCTTGCACGAATTGTCGCCAGTTATTTCAGAATTCCCGGAAGAGAAAAAGCCATCCGAGCGAGTTTCGCTATTTGAAGACGGCGAAGATGTTGGACGAACAATAAGAACGCCTAGCATGGTTTCTTTGTTGACCAAATCATTTCAAAATTCGCTACGCCGACCCGGTAAGGCGATCAATCATATTCGCTCGGTTGTACCCGACCTTCTGAACTTTGACTCCATTAAAGATTTTGGTGTTGAAGATGGCCCACGGGGGCGCACGCCATTTGACGCGCCATTGTCGCCTAACCGCGTGTTTGGCGGTATTTCAAGACCGTTTTCTGAAATAAAAACAATCCGCGGTCTATGTGAAGGCGCGACGGTAAACGATGTTGCGTGTGCGGTTGTAAGTATCGCGGTGCGCAATTATTTATTGAGCCGAGGCGATTTGCCGGAGACGAGGGTCAAAGCTTGTGTGCCCGTCAGCATGAGAGACCAGCAAAATGCAGTTGATGCGGGAGGAAATGATATTGAAACAATAGCAGTATCGTTTCCAACTGACGTTAGTAATCCAGCTGAGGTGCTAAGGGAAATAACCCGGACTACCGCTGCACATAAAGCTTTCCGTGAGGCGCATCCGGCGGGGGCATTGGTAGACTTTTCTCGCCAGATGCCAGCGCTAATGCAGGGCCTGGCAAGTAGGGCTATCTCGCTAACTGTTCGCATGGGAGGGAGTAGTCCTTTAGGTGCAAGCTTGACAGTGAGCAACGTGCCTGGGCCTCCAGCGCCGCTGTATATGGCTGGTGCCAAATGTGTCCAGGGTTATGGTGTGGGCATATTGACCGAGGGTGCTGGCTTGTTTAACACCGTCAGCAGTTATCAGGGCAGTTTGGCAATAACGTTTTTATCATGTCGCAAACAAATGCCTGATCCTGAGCACTATCAGAAATGTTTGGGCGAGGCATTTGATGCTTTACTTAAAAAAAGCAAAGAGACCCCGGTAGGCAAAAAAAAACCGTTAGCTAAGGCGAGTGTCGAAAAAAAGACCAAAGCTAAAGCGAAGCCAAAGGCTAAATCAAAGGCCGCGTCAAAAGCTGAGACAAAAGCCAGACCAAAGGCTAAAGCCGAGCCAAAGGCAAAAGCTGAAACAAAAGTGAAAGCGGAGCCAAAAACCGAGCCGAAGCTAAATGCTGGCACAGCAAGTGAGGTTAATGCGGCAGGAAGCACTAAAAATAATCCAGGCGCGTTAGGCTCAGTTGTTAAAGAGCCTGTTGTTAAAGAGTCCATTGTTCAAGAGTCGAGTGTTCAAGATTCCGTTGCTCATGACTCCGTTGCTCAAGACAATGCCTAGTAAGGGCAGTACACTAAAATTAAAGTGTCATCCCTCCGTCTACCGCAATATGCTGCCCTGTAACATAGGCAGCTAGCGGCGAGGCAAAAAACAAAGCGGCACCAGCGATATCTTCTGGAGTGCCAACTCGGTTCAAAGGTGTTTGTTGTAAAAAGGCGGCGAGTGTTTTCTCGTCTTGCTGGTTTGCGGTAAGCTTTGTTGGAACCATGCCCGGCGCGATAGTATTGACGCGCAGCTGTTTTCGTCCCCACTTCATCGCTAAACTCTTTGTGAGTTGTACCAGGCCAGCTTTGCTCGCTGAATAGGCGGGATTATTAATTGCGGGCCTTATGGAAACGACAGAATCTAAATTTACGATATTACCTTTCGAAGCGATTAGCAGCTCAGAAAAAGACTGGCAGACATCCATAACGCCTGTCAGGTTGACGTTGAGCACCCATTCAAACCCTTCTCGATCAAACTCCTGCTTTTTATAAAGTACGGTGCCAACACAATTTACGAGCACGTCCAGCGTGCTAAATTGCTCAGTTAAGGCAGCGATACTTTCGTGTTTGGTAACGTCTAGCGTATAAAAATCGAGGCCGTCAAAGCTATCGGTATAACTTTCTTTTCGCTTTGTACCGGTCACCGAAACACTGGCACCCGCCGCTAAAAAAGACTTTGCAATGCCCAGCCCTATGCCATCTGAGCCGCCGGTTACCAGCACGGTTTTGCCCTGAAAGTTCAATGCGCTTGCGAGCGATTGGTAGGTAGACATATAAGCGTTTCCTAAAACAGGTTTTCTTAATACTGGTTTTGCGACATTACTCGGGAATGCCGTTTCGAATCCAGCGGTTAGCTCGTTCTAAAAGCTTTCTAACAACTATATAAAAGCTTTTGCCTAACGACTTATCCGCTTTCCCAGCGCATGAACGGGCGTAAGTGCTTTCGAGAATAACTGCCAGCTTAAAGCAGCTTAGTACCGCATACCATTGCACGGAATCGATATTGCGATTGCTATGCTGTCGATAGTGCTTAACCAGTTCCGGAATAGTAAGAAAACCATCCCACGGTTCGACGGAAGTGTGATCGATCATTACCTCGTCACCTTCGCGCCATGAGCAGATCAGGTAGCCCAGATCGATTAGCGGGTCGCCTATCGTACTTAGCTCCCAGTCGATCAGTGCGGCAAGCTCGCCGCTGTCATAACGAAACATGGTGTTTGCCAGATGGCAGTCGCCATGAATTAGACCGGGTTTAAAGCCTGTCGGGACATTATTGCTAATCCAGTCCACAATAAAATCGAGATGCGGTAAGTTTTGCTTACTGTAGCCGTCCAGTTTTTCGTAGCTATTAAGTTGCGCTAACCAGCGAGGCGCCTGTCGCTCGAGATAACCATCAGGTTTCCCAAAGCTTTCGAGCCCTATTGCTTTGTAGTCGAGCGCGCCAAGTTTGATCAATGCTTCAACATGCGACTCAGCCATGCGGCGACGGATGCTGGGGTCGTCTTTGTGTGGAGAAGGCAATCCAGTCGTTGGATTAAAACCATCAACGGGTCGCATTAAAAAAAAGAAAGCACCAATAACATCGGTATCTTCGCAATGGCCGACATAACCGGGGTTGGGTACATCGGTATCTTTTATTGCCTTTAGCACCATCGCTTCGCGCAACATCGCCTGGTTGCTGCTGTCTCTCAAGTGTGCCGGTGGGCGCCGTAGAACAAAAGCTTCGTTACCGCGCTCGAAGTAAAGCAAGATGTTTTGTGTGCCGCCAGTGAGAAGGCGCTGGTTTTTGAACTCGCCATCCGGCAGCCCGGCACTGGACATCCAGTCGCCTAGTTTGTCGAGATTAACCAGGCTTGAATCAACAACAGGTTCACTCATAGGGTAACGCTCAGATATAAGATTTAGTTTTGCTTTTGTGGTGTTCGCCGCGTTTTGCAGGCCGGATATGATAACGGGTTGCGGCTACTATTGCATCGCTGCGCAAGCCGATTCGCTGGATGGGCTAATAAGAAAGTCGTGTTGGGATACCATTCAAAAATGAAAGTAGCCGCATAATGGCAGGTAACTATTAGTGAGCGACAGATTAGAGCGCGTGAAATGTTTTGCGCTGCTTTATGACAGGTTGAAGATCTTTACAATAAAGCTCAACCTGATGGCAAAAAAGCATAAGGTGAAATATATGAATTTTGATCATACCGAAAAAGTCCAAAGTTTGATTGAAAAGCTTACCGCTTTTTATAACCAGGAAATTCTCCCGGTCGAAGAAGACTATTCCAGATTTGTTAACGATCCAGAAAACCTCTGGGTCGTGCCGCCAATAATGGAAGACCTGAAAGCCAGGGCGAAAGCGCAAGGTTTGTGGAATTTATTTTTGCCTGAAGAGTACGGTGAGTACAGCCCCGGCCTTACCAATTTAGAATATGCACCGCTGGCCGAGATTATGGGCTGGAACACCTGGATGGCAGAGGTATTTAACTGTAGCGCGCCAGATACCGGCAATATGGAAGTGTTAGCACGTTATGGAACTCCAGAGCAGCAGGAAAAATGGCTTAAGCCACTTTTGGCCGGTGAGATACGCTCGGCATATTTGATGACTGAGCCTCAAAAAGCCTGTTCCGACGCCACCAATGTCGAATGCTCGATTGTCCGCGATGGCGACGAGTATGTTATCAACGGCCGTAAGTGGTGGTCGAGTGGGATGTGTGATCCTCGCACCGGTTTTATGTTTGTCATGGGTAAAACCGATCCTAACGCTGCTACTTATGTTCAGCAATCCACGATTATCGTCCCCAGGGATGCAGAAGGTGTAACAGTCGTGCGGCCGCTAAAGGTTATGAGTGAGTTGCATTCACCTTCCGGCCACGCAGAAGTTCTGTTAGAAAATGTGCGCGTGCCTGCCGAAAACATGGTGCTGGGCGAAGGGCGTGGATTTGAAATTGCACAAGGTCGTCTCGGGCCAGGTCGTATTCATCATTGTATGAGGCTGATCGGCGGCGCACAGCGAGCGGTGGACTTGATGTGTCAGCGAGTAGAAAACCGCGTAGCGTTTGGTAAAAAGATTTCCGAGCAGGGCAGTATTCGCCAGGAAGTGGCTAAATCGTTATGTGATGTCCAGCAGGCCAGACTACTAACCCTTAGTGCGGCAGACAAGCTGGATAAGCATGGCAATATCGAAGCAAAAGATTTGATCGCAATGATTAAAATTGTTGCGCCGCGTATGTGCCAGGAAGTTGTGGACCGAGCAATGCAGGCTTTTGGTGGTATGGGTCTTTCGGACGATACCGTGTTACCAGAGTTATTCACGTATGCGCGCTTTGTTCGTCTGGCAGATGGGCCCGACGAAGTACATATGGCGCAACTGGGTCGAAATACTATTCGCGAGAGCCAGGGTAAGCCTTACGCACAGCACTAAACGTTGTGCGCTCAGCATTATTTTGATCGCGAACCCTGATTTTGCAATCTGGGAAAGTCTTAGCTAACCTGTCGTTACTTACTGCAAATGCTATCGGTACATAACGACGGCTCGCTACGATGTTGCTTCGCTTTTTCTTATTAATCACGCTTTCGCTTGGGGTCGGTATCAGTCCGGCGTTTGCCGAGCGCTTGTCTGTTGCGGTTGCTTCAAACTTTTCAGGCGCGATGAAACCGATTGCCCAGGCGTTTGAGCAGCATAGCGGGCATGCATTGGATGTTACCTATGCCTCGTCGGGCAAACTCTACGCACAAATACTCAACGGCGCGCCGTACCAGGTGTTGCTGTCGGCGGATCAAAAAATTCCTCAACAGTTAGTAGAAAATGGTTTTGCGCTCGAAGAAAGCCGGTTCACCTACGCGCGCGGCCAGCTAGTACTGTGGTCTAATGTTAAGTCGTTGAAGGGAGGCGAGAAACAACAGTTGTTTGATCGATCGTTTCGGCGCATTGCACTTGCTAATGCAAAACTGGCGCCGTATGGTGTTGCAGCTGTTGAGGTGCTGGATAATCTTGAGTTAGGCGATTTTACGCAGGATAAGCGGGTGCAAGGAGAAAATATCGCCCAGGCTTTTCAGTTTACAGCTACGCAAAATGCCGAACTTGGCTTTGTCGCGTTAGCGCAGGTTAGGGCTTATCAACAGACCAGAAAAAACGTCAGCGATGGTTGGCTTGTGCCCCACGGCTTGTACAGCCCGATTAATCAGGATGCTGTTGTGTTATCGCAAGGGGAGGATAGTCGAGTGGCCCACGCATTTATTGCTTTTCTTAAAACGGATGATATTAAGCGTCAAATAATGGAAATGGGCTATCTGGCTGTTGAATAACGAATAATTTATGTTGCGCGAAAGAAAAATTAAAATGCAAAAACATACCGGTAGCAAATGCTAGATTCCGATGTCGTCGCAATTTTGCTGACATTGCGGTTGGCGATAACCGTTACCGTAATTTTGTTGGTGATCGGTACGCCATTAGCGTGGTGGTTGGCGAGAACAAGCTCCTGGTTGAAAACGCCCGTCAATGTATTGGTGGCGCTACCGTTAGTGCTGCCGCCCACCGTTATCGGTTTTTATCTTCTGGTTGCGATGGGGCCGTCCGGTGTTTTGGGTGGGCTGACTTATAAACTGGGCCTGGGTACATTGGCATTTAGTTTTTGGGGGCTGGTGCTAGGTTCAATTATTTATTCGCTGCCATTTGTCGTTCAGCCTTTGCAAAATGCATTTCAGGCAATAGGAAACCAGCCAATAGAAATGGCAGCGACCCTAAGAGCGGGGCCAGTAGACCGATTTTTTAGCGTCGTTCTACCCATGGCAAAGTCAGGATATCTAACCGCTGCGGTATTAGGTTTCGCTCATACCGTAGGTGAGTTTGGCGTCGTGTTAATGATTGGAGGAAGTATTCCGGGTGAAACGCGAGTTGTTTCAGTGCAGTTGTACGATCACGTCGAGGGGCTTGAGTACGCCAGGGCTCACATGTTAGCGGCTGTGATGCTAGCGTTTTCCTGTATTGCGTTGTTACTGCTCTACGGGTTACAGCATCGAAATGGCGTGCGTGCAATGCGTTTTGCTAGTGTCGGGCGCGCAGGGGATTCTTCGGCGAGGGATAGCGATACATGAGCCTTGACCCGCAGGTATCAAACCCTAATCTCGCGGACAGCGATATGTCCGCTGGGGATATTCATGCGCGCTACCGGCTGGGGCGGAAAAACTTTTACCTGGATGTCGATGTAAAGCTTCCCGGCCAGGGCGTGACTGCTGTAATGGGTGCATCTGGCTCGGGTAAGACCAGTCTTTTGCGCTGCATCGCAGGTTTAGAAAAACCTGCCGATGGTTTTTTACGGGTCGGAAGTGAAACATGGGAATCTAACGATATTTACCTGCCGACGTATAAACGTCCGGTGGGAGTCGTTTTTCAGGATGCCAGTTTATTTCCTCATCTTAGTGCAAAAGCAAACCTTTATTATGCAATTAAACGCTCAGCTCAAAATACACCGGGCCTGTTTGAGCATGTTTCGCATATGATGGGTATAGAGAACGTGCTCGACCAGCTTCCGCAGCAGTTGTCCGGCGGTGAGCGGCAGCGCGTCGCGATAGCAAGAGCATTGCTTATTCAGCCCAAACTAATGTTGATGGATGAACCGCTTGCCTCGCTGGACGCGCAGCGCAAGCAGGAAATATTGCCCCACCTTGAGAAGTTACACGAAGATTTTAGTACGCCCGTTATCTATGTTAGCCATGCGATGGAAGAGGTTGCGCGTCTCGCCGATCATGTTTTGGTGATGAAACACGGAGAGATAGCGGCGGAAGGCGATGTGCGATCGGTGTTTGGGCGTTTGGACTTTCCCAGCCGAGCGGATAGCGAAGCAGATGTTGTTCTGGAAGGTTTGATAGCCGATAAAGATCAACGTTGGGGGCTGGCGAGAGTTGACGTAGCAGGGGTTGATTTTTGGGTGGCAGATACCGGCAGAAAAACAGGGGACAGTGTCAGGATAAGAGTGCAGGCGCGCGATATAAGCCTGGCGTTAGATACTAATACCCAGCAAAGTATTCTTAATCGGCTGCCTGCGCAAGTGGCGGCAATAAAAGAAAGCGAGGGCGCCGCGGCGCTGGTGCAGTTAAAAGTTGGAAACAGCTATTTGTTAGCAAGAGTCACACGCAAATCGCTACATGATTTAAAGGTTACCGTGGGGATGGAACTCTGCGCGCAGATAAAATCGGTCGCTATTATTCGATAGGGTTTGTTATTAATCGCTCAAGGCTGTTATCAAGCGCTCATGGCTGTTATCAAGCGCTCATGGCTGTAAAAGGATTGGAATCGTTAATTTCGAGCACGGTTGGTTTTTTCTCCCCTTTAGCTTTTGCTAAAAATTGGTAAAGCGTTTCCGTGAAAGATGCATGGACGCAACTTTAGCAGTGTCGCGCTGGGAGCGAGTACGCTGCATTAGGAACAAGTGAGCTGATTTTTAGGTACCCGAAGGGCGAATGCGTTTGGGGCGGCAAGTTTTTCGACCTGCGCCCAACGTCAGCTAGCCTGCCAAGCCTTAAGGCAACTTTTCTAATTTGTTTTAATTCTTTGAGGAATTGAAGGCGGAATCTTGCTTCGTCAGTTTTTCCAAAGCTAATACCATCTTGAGTAATTGGGTGTTGGAGCCTTTTATCGAGCGATGGGCAATCGTAGAAAAATATTCTGTAAAGCTCTTTTCGTTTGTTTTTATTATTGGTTTTTTCTCAGGTTTTGTAAGAGTCCTCCATACAGATCTCGAGCAACTTGATTGGATGACTTGTTCTTCCAGTCTGGATATAAGTGTCTGTATCTTTTTATAAAATATCCACCATCAACCAATATCGCTGACTTCGACATGCCTGTTCCCTCAGTAAAACGAAAAAGCCCCGGATTTCAGGTGCTTCGATATGAACGAAGCCCGTACTTTCCAGGGCGCTATTCAAGTCGTAGTTTAGCGAATCGCTAAATATTTTCAATATGTTTGTGCCAGGCGGTTTGGGAGAGGAGCCACAATTAAAATTGCGTTCAAAAAGGTGGTGCCTCGTGTAAGGCAATGTCTTTCTATCATCTTTGGCTCCCATCAAAACGGGAATCCATACCTTTATTTTTTCGCCATACTCGCGAACGCGGGTATCCAGTGGCTTTTGGGTTGAATCTCATTTCTACTGGCGTTATCGTTGTTTTCTTCGGAATCGACTTTAACTGGGAGGGAACCCATGGATATTGCTTACTATAACGATAAGCTCGGCGGTTTTATAAAGACAAGCTCTGCGGTTTATAAAGACAAGCACGACGGTTCACAAAGACAAGCTCAACATCAACTCTCTCTGCAACCGATAAACTGGAATATTGGTTGCATTCCCTCACATTAGATTATTGTTATTAAAACAATGGCTTAGATATTTGAGATCACAATATGTGATCTCAAAGCAACATCTTTAGGGTGGTTTTGCTGATTCGAGCGTGAATTAGCATGGCTTGAAAATAGTATCAATAGTGATATCATTAAATAAAAAAGCATGGCAGCTATAGACGATATTCTTGAACAGATGAAACGGAACCCAAAAGGCGTCCGTTTTAATGATTTAGCCAAAGTATGCGAGCATTTTTTTGGCGAACCGAGGCAGAAAGGGTCAAGTCATCGGGTGTATAAAACCCCTTGGGCTGGTGACCCTCGAGTCAATATTCAAAACGCGAAAGGTAAAGCTAAGCCGTATCAGGTTAAGCAGGTACTTGAAGCGATAGAGCGTATTAAGGTGCAATATGGCTAAAAACTATGATCGTTATACCTATCGATTAACCTGGTCAGAGGAGGATGGTGAGCACGTAGGCTTGTGCGCCGAATTCCCCAGCTTAAGCTGGTTAGATAGTTCACCTGAAAAAGCGTTAGCAGGCATTCGGAAATTGGTGAGAGCGACGCTAAAGGATATGGTTAGTAATAACGAAGAGCCTCCTGAACCTATTGCGCTTAAAAACTATAGCGGGAAGTTTATGGTGCGAGTACCGCCGGAGACGCATCGTATGTTGGCGATGCAGGCAGCCGAATCCGGAATAAGTTTGAACCGTCTGGTTTCTAGTAAGTTAAATTAGTTTTTATCTGGCAGCTGTGAGGGAACATGAGGGTGTTTATTTAAGTGTAACGGCAGCATAAAGGCATTTTATTTTTTCTCCCCCTTTAGTGTTCGCTAAAAATTGGTGAAGCGTCTCCGTGAAAGATACACGGACGTATCTTTAGCAACGCTGCGCATGGAGCGAGTACGCTGCGTTAGGAATAAGTGAGCTGATTTTTAGGTACCCGAAGGGCGAATGCGTTTGGGGCGTGCTTTGTTTGCCTACTTTGTTTTCACGTAAAAGAAAGTAGGTTGCTGTCGGGCAAAGCTTCCGCTCCAAGCTCACGCCCCTTACCTACATCCATGTAGGCAACCCCCGACGGAAGTTGAATTTGATCTGTTTTCTCGCTAGCAATTTTAGGGGTCAATTTTAGGGGTCCAATTTTAGGGGTCAGAGCCCTAATCGGCACCTATCAGAAGGTGTGATAAGCTACCGAGGAATAGTTATGTCATAGCAAGGAGGTTGTGATGCCCAGAAAGCCCCGTTTTTTTATTGATAATGTTCCGGTGCATGTGGTTCAGCGAGGGCACTGTCGAGATGCAGTGTTTTTTGATGATCAGGATTACGCGACTTATACGCATTGGTTAAATGATGGAGCAAAGCGATATCAAGTTTCTATTCATTCGTTTTGTTTAATGACGAATCATGTGCACATACTGTTAACACCAAAATTTGCCAATGATCTAAGTCGTTTTATGCAATTTGTTGGCCGTCAATACGTACCTTATATAAATTTCAAGTATGGTAAGAGTGGAACGCTATGGGAAGGTCGTTTTAAGGCGAGCTTGATTGATAGCGAAAGCTACTTGGTAAACGTTATGCGTTACATAGAATTGAACCCTGTTCGAGCGGCAATGGTTGATTCTCCTGCGGAATACCGATGGTCTAGTTTTAAACACAATACGGGACAGCTAACCATTCAGTTGATTACTGAGCATGCTATTTTTGAAGGTTTGGCTGACACAGTAGCTGATGCAAAAAAGTGGTATTTGAAAGGGTTTTAAAACCACCTCAATGAAGAGGCGGTAAAAAAAATCACCGCAGCATGGTTGACGGGAACGCCTTTGGGCAATGAGCGTTTCATAGAACAAGTTGAAGAAATCCTTCAAAAAAGGGTTGGCTTAGCTAGAAAAGGGCGACCTAAGAAAGTAGTTTAGGGCTCTGACCCCTAAGATTCCAAATCGCTGCATGATTTAAAGGTTACTGTGGGGATGGAACTCTGCGCGCAGATAAAATCGGTCGCAATTATTCGATAGGGTTTGTTAAGGGGCGAGCCATGCAGTGGTTCTTTGGTCGTTTGGCGTCGATATTTTAACGTTGCGAAAAACCGGGCTTCTCGTGAGTAAGCAATTTTGGCTAGCCTAGTCTGGTCTGTTGTAACTATTAAGTCACAAAAATATAATAAGAATAATCCGCATTTTTTCCGCCAGGTCTTCACGTTAAAGCTTTTAACGTAATTGCGATCGCATATGAATAGCGAGCGCGAGTGTATCAATTGGATTGGATTAGTTTGATGAAAAAAGCCGTACTTCTGGCGCTAATGTTGGTCAGTCAGGAAATCTTAGCTTCCGAAATAGAGGAGGTTGTTGTAGAGGGTCGTAATCTGGATCTGGTGGGCTTAGCAGTGTCAGCGTCCGAAGGGGTGATTGGGCAAAAAGAGATCGCACTCAGGCCCACGCTGCGTACCGGCGAAATTCTTGAGCTGGTGCCGGGCATGGTCGTCACCCAGCATAGTGGTACCGGCAAGGCAAACCAGTATTTCCTGCGCGGGTTTAACCTCGACCACGGGACCGACTTCGCCAATTTCGTCGATGGTATGCCGGTTAATATGCGGTCGCATGGACACGGCCAGGGTTATACCGATTTAAATTTTTTGATTCCCGAAACCGTCGCCAGGATTAGTTATAGAAAAGGTGCGTACTACGCGGACGTTGGTGATTTTAGTGGGGCGGGCAGCGCGCAAATAGAAACGCTCAATAAAGCAAGCAATGAACTGGCTGCCACAGTAGGTGAGGATAGCTATTACCGTTTGTTGGTGATAAATAGTTTTAGCTCTGCAAATGGCGAAAGTGTGTTTGCACTCGAAGGAAATCGCTACGACGGTCCCTGGACAGACGTAGAAGAAGATCTTAATAAAATTAATTTGCTATTCAAGCACACTCAACATATTGGCGAGGGCCATCTGCATATCGGGTTAATGGCTTACGACAATAGCTGGAACAGTGCCGACCAGATTCCAGAGCGAGCGGTTCTTGATGGCTTTATCGACGAGCTTGGATCGATTGACGATACTGTGGGAGGCGAGTCCAGTCGCTACAGTGTGAACATAGAATGGCGCCAGGGCGGATTGCATGCTTCGACTTATTTAATCAATTATGACTTAAACCTTTGGTCAAACTTTACCTATTTTCTGGAAGATGACACTAATGGCGATCAATTCGAGCAGGTCGATGATCGCAGGATATATGGCGGCCAGGTTAACTACAAACTGGATAGTGAGTTATCCGGCGCTGCTATGAATAACCGCTTTGGGGTGGATTGGCGAGTCGACGACATTAATGAGGTTGGACTGTATCAGACCAGCGCACGTCGACGCGATTGCAGTACCTGCGGTGTGACTAGCCGCGATGAAATTCAAGAATCCAGTGTAGGTTTATACTGGGAAAATCGTATCGACTGGAATGCTACGCTCCGCACTGTGTTTGGCGCGCGCTATGATTATTTCGACTTTGACGTCAACGATACAGCGGGCATCAATCTTAACGGCGTCGATCTTAGTGTAAACAGCGGCAATACAAACGACGATATTGTTTCACTAAAAGGAAGCGTTATATTGGCTTTGTCAGATGCACTGGAAACCTATGTTTCGGCAGGCCAGGGGTTTCATTCTAATGACGCACGTGGCACAGTTATCAGTGTCGATCCGGCGGATGGTAGTGCGGTTGATGTAGTTGACCCTCTGGTCCGTTCCTTTGGTTATGAGTTGGGGGTGCGTTTTTTCGATGAGGATAGAATCAATGCATCGCTCGTACTATGGGCGTTAAACCTTGATAGCGAGCTGCTGTTTGTCGGCGACGCGGGTAACACAGAAGCTAGCGGAAAGTCTGAGCGCCAGGGTATTGAAGCTACGGTTTATTATCGCATCGATGATCACTGGAGCGTAGATCTTGAATACGCCTATACCGATGCCGAGTTTTCTGATGAGCCTTCAGGCGCCAACGAAATTCCAGGTGCGATAGAACATGTGCTTCAAACCGGCGTGAATGTGGATTTCGAAAGTGGTTGGTTTGGCAGCTTGCGGCTGCGGTACTTCGGCGAGCGCCCCCTTGTGGAAGATGGTTCTGTTGAATCCGATGACAGCACAGTGTGGAATTTACGCGCAGGTTATCGTTTAGAAGACTTGACTGTTAGGGCGGACGTTCTAAATCTAACGGATAGCGACGCACATGATATAGATTACTTTTATGAGTCCCAGTATCAGCCAACGATCGATGGCGGTGTACCGGACGAAGGTGTTCACTACCATGTTATTGAACCGCGTACCGTCAGGTTGACAGTAGAACGAAAGTTTTAATTACCGAGCTTTATGGCCTGGGGACCAGCATTTGCTTCAGACTGTAAAACGGAATATAGACCGCTTTCCCGATAATCGCTTGTGTGCTATTATGCATCAATAGTATGACAGATGCTTAAAGACGAGAGCTAGTATTATGGGCACTACACGCAAAACCATCACCGTCACAGACCAGCAAGACCAATGGATAAAAGCGCAAATCGCCGCGGGTGCATTCACCAATGACAGCGAATATATTCGTGACCTGATTCGTCGTGATCAAGCTAGCCAGACAGGTATAGAAACCATAAGAGCGGCGTTAGTAGAAGCAGAAGAAAGTATTTCAGCCGACGGATACAGTACAAAGTCGGTTAACGACATCATGCAGGAAGTATTAAAACGAAAAGGACTCGATGGCTTATTACAGAAAAACCAAAAAGGCTGACGCTGATTTAGCGCGTATCTTCGAATATGGAATAGATAATTTTGGTGCCGCACAGGCCATAAAATATCTTAAGGATCTCGAACTTCGGTTCGAAGCAATTGCAGAAAACCCGTTTATGTACACCGCTGTTGACGATATTCGAAAAGGCTATCGACGCAGCGTTTGCGGCGTCCATTCTATTTATTATCGTATAAATATGAATAACGGAGTCGTTGAAATCATGCGATTAATTAAACGGGGAAAAACAGACTTCACTACCCTGGAAGATGATTTAGATACACAATAAAAAGTATATTTGGGGTCGGATATTTGAGGTCAGAGTAAAAACACAAACATCAACCCACAACTCCTACTATAATGCCCGACCTTTTTTGGTGGGTTATGGCTTTATCGCTTAAATATGAGTGGTGAGTTTGGTTTGCCATGCAGTTAGCATTAGACGTGAGTGCCTTAACAATGAACCGAATCGACAAGCTTAAAAATGATATGTATAGCTTTGAAGAGCTAGATACGCTTGAAAAAAACGCGACTAAGTTGCGTGACACCGAAACGCTGGCGTTGATCGAAAAAAGTCGAGCGTCTAAAACGGCGAAGGGCGATAAGCGGAAAGATCTTCCTGAAACGGCGAGAGCCAGACGCGATCGACTACGGCGCGGTGAATGATCACGCGGGCGTTTTCAACAATCAAAACTTCCTCGCCATACTCACCCGATAACCCCTTCCTGGTGCAGCTTTATTAAGCTCACCTTAACAACAGCTACTCATTGCTATAACCATCTGTCTTTACGAGACAATTCTTGTTACTAGCAAGCTGGTTGCGAGCAAGCTGGTCACGAGCAGGTGGTGTTAGTCTAACGTTTTTATTTAGTTGTAATCGCCCTGGAAGAATATCGAAAGGGTTAGGGCTTTGGCTGCTTTACTATTTGCCAACAATTGACCTCGCCACCAATTCCAGCATGATTTCGGACGAGCCAGCGTAAATCGTTTGTACCCGCGCATCACGATAAAATCGCGAAATCGGGTATTCGTTGGTGTAACCATAGCCACCGAAATGCTGCAGGCATTCGTTAATAAGTGCTACTTCATATTCGGTACAAGCGTATTTAAGCATCGCAGCGTCGTTCACCGTCATGGCGCCAGAACGGAAGTTGGAAAGACACTTCTCATAATACGCTCGCGAAAGCTCCAGCTTGATTTTGCATTCAGCGAGTTTAAAGCGCGTATTCTGTAAGCGAGATAAAGTGTCCCCAAACGCTGTACGTTCCTGAACATATTCGCAAGCCAAATCCAGCGCGCCCTGCATATGTCCTATTGCCTGAATAGCACAGCCTAGACGCTCGCGAGGCAACTCTTCCATCATATGCATAAAGCCGCGATTCTCCTGGCCCAAAAGGCAGTCTTCGGGCACTCGAACATCATCGAAAAACAGCTCGGTCGTGTCACTACAATGCTGGCCGATCTTTTCAATTTGCTTACCGCGTTGAAACCCTTCCAGCTTAGTTTCGACCAGCAAAAGTGAAATACCTTTGGCACCTGCTTTCGGATCCGTTTTGCAACACAGCACAATCAGATCAGCAGTAGACCCATTGGTAATAAAAGTTTTAGAGCCATTTACCTTAAAATGTCCATCCTCGCGTACTGCCTGTGTACGCATTGCAGCAGTGTCACTGCCGCCACCCGGCTCAGTCATGGCCAGAGCGGCGACTATTTCCCCTCGCGCCATTGGCGGCAGCCACCGGGATTTCTGTTCTTCGTTGCCTATATTATTGATATAGGGGCCAACGATATTTGAGTGAATGTTATAAGCTGATGCCAGACCGTGCATATTGAGGCGGCACATCTCCTCCATGATCATCATAGGTACGTCTATATCAGTCCCCAAACCGCCATAGGCTTCGGGTAAATCCGGCAACAATAGTCCAGTCGCTCCCATTTTCAGCCAGAAATCTCGAGGAATATGCTTGGCGACCTCCCACTCTTCATAGCCTGGTAGAGCCTCTTCCTTTAGAAATTGAATAACTGTCTCGTTAAAGTCGGCAGCGCTCGCAGACATAGGTTTTCCTCGTATGCTCTTTAGTTCGTTTCAATGCTGATTCGAGAATCGAACCAGGCAGTAGTAAATCACTCTGGTAATGGCTAATGTAGCCTTGTGACGGTGCGCGGTCAAACCTGTGGTTATTGGCTATCTGCGCGAAGCGCAAAAAAAAATGGTTTAGCCGGGATCGTTCTCTTTGGCGAGAATTAGTAAAGGCTTTGAGCCAGGCGTTATTGATACGCTTTGCAGGGTCGAAGTAGCAGGATTTCAAGCACGAGCTTTTTTGGCAAGAGCGACCAAAGCTTTTCTTACCTCCAGCGGGGTTGCGTAGTTTTGTTCAAATTCGAATTTAATTCGAGTGTTACCAACGGCAAGTAAAAAGCCATCGCAGCCGACTTCTGTCATTTTCGGGATCAGAGTATCAATATGGGCTTCAATGCCCGTCTTGATGCCAGCAATGCTGCAATAGTCAATCACCGCTTGAACATGGTCGTCGTTCATATGCTCAATCATATTCTTCTTCTGTTCAGGCTCAAAAGCTAGTGTGAGCTGACATTCCTTTTCAGAAACAGTTTTTGAAATGCCATCAGCGTTGACAAGCTGATAACTTTAATTTGATTCCTTCATTTAGGTACACCGAGCGGGCTTAAATTTTTGAGCTGTGTTTCTTTGTATCAACCTTCGAGCAGCAAACGAGCCCTCCCGCAATATTTAACAGCCGCAATGTTTAGCAGCGTTGTGAGTTAGCGGGTAAATGTAAGTACATAGCCTTTAAATGGTCTATCAAGCCATAAATTCGATAGGGCAGGAGTTTCTACTCTTTCAAAACCATAGGCCTGCATGTTTCCACCAAATTTGGTTTTTCTGCCGCGAGAAGGGTCCACTAATATGACTTTGCAGGTTTGTTTTGCGTGCTTATTGATGAAAGTAGACAGTTCGTTAATGTGGGAGTCTTCGTATAGCAGGTCGCTGCCAATAATTAAATCGAAGGTGCCTAGCTCCGTATCCAGGTTTGCCCATTCGGTGCGGTAAAAGGGGATATTTCTATCGTTGTTGAGCGCGGAATTAGACTTGAGAAGTTGGGCAACTTCGGGGTGATAGTCGGTAGCAGTGATTTCAACATTCATGTGGTTCAATAAAACACTGGGCAATCCAATACCACATCCCACCTCTAAAACGCGTAGATTGGAAAGGTTCATTCCGTAAAGATGGTGCGCAAGCACAACACTTGAGGGCCAGATAACACCAAAAATAGGCCAGGCCGCCGAACTGATACCCAGCGAAGCGGCAAGGCCGCCCGGGTCTTCAAACTCCTGTCTACTGCGAAGCGTTTTTAAGTGAATATCGATCTTGTCGAATTCGAGCGTCTGGTATCTATATCGTAGAGGCATCAGTAGTGGCGTAATATTCTTTCATGAATGAAAAGCAGGCCACTAGAATGGAAAAGTGAGTGCGGTAAGCCTACAGTGTATAGCAATAAGAGACCATAAGCGAAAACACTATTTCAACGATGCCTCGGAATCGTTCGTCAGGGTTGGTTAATTGCGGGTTATATTATTGTCTTGCTATTTGTTAGGTTCAGCGTATAGTCTTGTTGTAGCTCTCCCCCGGCCCATCGAGCCTAAGGCCTAACAGCCTTTATCCTCTTTTTACGGTTCTCGACCGCTAATGGCGAAAAACGCTTCGCCAATTGATATTCCATTTACGTATTGTCGTTTACCCATTGTTTGGTCGCGCCCACGTCGCTACAGAACTTTGATTTATTTAGCAGCGATCAGCTAATGAATAAGCTGCGAGCTGGCTGATGTCTGTTGGAGCAAAACTAATGACCTCGAATAGAAAAGTACGCAAAGGCGGAATAAGCATTCTTGCCGCATTTTTTTGTGCCCAGATTGCAGTCGATGTATTAGCTGCTGCAGCTGATCTTCCAGCTAACGCACATTCAAGACGATATAGTGATGGCTGGAAGTGTGACTATGGTTATAAAAAAGTTAACGCAGCTTGTTTAAGGGTCGAAGTACCAGCCAATGCTTACCTGAACTACTCCGGAGAAGACTGGAAGTGTTCGCGAGGTTTCCTAAAGGTTGATAATGCATGTGATCGAATAAACGTACCGGCCAACGCCTATCTAGTCGAAGGACGAGCCGCCTGGGAGTGTGTAAGAGGTTATCGAGCTGTTGAAAATCATTGCGTTGAAGTTAGTGTTCCAGCCAATGCTTACCTGACCTGGAATGGCGAAAGCTGGAAGTGCGATCGTGGTTTTAGAAAAAAAGCAGAACGCTGCGAAAAAATTGTAATACCTGCTAATGCATACCCAACTAATGAATCTTATGGTTCAGGCTGGGAATGTTCTCGTGGATATAAAAAAACCGCGAATACTTGCACTGAGATTGACATCCCGCAAAACGGTTACCTGACCAATAACGGTTCTGGCTGGGCCTGTGAGAGAGGCTACCAAAAAAGCGCAAACAACTGCTTGATGGTTAGTGTGCCGGATAATGCACATCTTGATTACTCGGGCAACGATTGGGATTGTGATCCCCCGTTGGTGAAGCGCCATAACAAATGTGTCAACTATTGAGCGCAATGTTTAGTGGGCGTATCAGAGGCTGGTCATTTATCGCGGTTTATAGATGGAAGAAACTGTGAAAAAAAATGAAGTCAGTAGTAAAGAATTGTCGCAGGGTCTGGGGATCTTTTCCGACCGTCGAGTTAAGACAATACCGATTGAACACCCCTGTAGACGCAAAAACACGGCGTGGATTGATGTTGACATTAATCCGTGGTGGCTGCGAGTCGGTTATCTGCACACTACCAAAAAGGCGTATGAAGTGATCAGAGTGCACCATGAATTTTGCTCTATTAATAAGGGATAAATTATGAATATTGGTTATGAGTTGCTTGAATCAGCGGGTAAGGGAGAGGGTATATTCGCGACACAACGCTTTGTTAGAGGTGATATCGTCATGATAGGGATCATTGAAAAAGATAATATTGATGGAAACCACTCGCATGCATCGCAAATGGGGGAGTTCCGCTATGCATTGCATGGTGGGCGAATTAGCAAGGTGAACCATTCCTGTAGCCCAAACTGCGGCGTAAAGCTCAACGCGACAGGAGCCCATGATTTTGTGGCCATGAGCAGCATTGAGATTGGAGACGAAATAACATTTGATTACGCAATGAGAAATTATGCCATCGAATACTTTCCCTATGAATGTGGCTGTGATTCAGAACACTGCAGGGGTAGTATTACTGGCTGGAAGGACCTTCCGGAAAGGTTTAAATCAGAATACGTTGGCTTTGTGGCCCCCTATCTGGTTGAGCTGGATCAAAACAAAAAGAAACTGTTAGGCCGTAGAGCTGTCTTAGCGTAGACAGTATGCCTCTACTGCCATAGTAATTACTCTTATCAAAGGGCGGCCTGGTCATTCAGTCGCGTCGTATTATTCACTACTTTTAAGCCAAACGCGCGAGGAAGGAAAAGCAAAAAAGAACGGAGGTTTTACGCAGTATACTTTTCAAAAAAAATGAACGTTATGTCTTGCGCTTATATCAATCCAAAAAGGTTTTACTGTGTGGTTAAGAGTTAGCTGCAATCTTGAATTTAATATACCTACGCCATTACCCTTCGTATTGATGTTGCGACCACGAAGTGGTGCTCAGCAGTGGGTTGCCCGAGAGGAATATAAGCTCAAACCCTACGTTCCAGTAATGGAGTTTACCGATGAATACGGCAACCTCTGTCAGCGACTGGTTGCACCACAAGGGGATTTTAGCATTGTCACCAACGCCGAGGTTATGACGGCCGATACCATTGACCAGGCTTTCGGAGCCCCCTTTGTCGAAATCCAAAACCTGCCCAGCGATGTTTTGAGTTATCTATTACCAAGCCGTTATTGCGAATCTGAGCTTTTTCATCAAATGGCCAGCGAAATCACTAATGGCCAATGGGCCGGTTACAATCAGGTGGCTGCTATCGTCAAATGGCTACAGGAAAACATTGATTATCGTCCCGGAAACGGCGAGCTACCGGCTTCCGCTGTTGAAGTGAATTTAAAAGGTTACGGCGTGTGTCGTGATTTGGCCCATTTAGGCATTGCTCTATGTCGTAGCCTAAGTATCCCTGCCAGAATGGTGGTAGGTTATCTCTACCAACTCCAACCAATGGATCTCCACGCCTGGTTTGAAGCTTATGTCGGAGGTCGTTGGTATACCTTTGATGCCATCAATGAGCATGATGCTGGTTACGTCACTGTTGGCTATGGCCGCGATGCAGCCGATGTGGCTATTTATAATCAGTATGGGCCACCCATTTACCCACGAGTGAAGTTGGTTCAAGTGGAGACTTTTCACCGACCTAACCCAGGCTGATCTCAGCGCGGCCAGCGTCATGCGATTCATAATCCAACATCACTCCCACTACGACTACTCGAAAAAATACGATATCGAATCGAAATGTGGGGTCAGAGTAAAAACCCCAACACTTGGCTCCCTACCTTAAGAGCGTATCAAAACTTCCACTCCATACTCACCCGATAATCCCTCCCCGGCGCAGTTTCACCAATCCCGCCTTCAAAACCTCTAAGCCGATAGGTTTCATTAAACGCATTATCAACCGTAAAGTTAAGGAGGGTGGTTCTCAATGTGTTGCAAAGTATTGCTTTGCGTTGAGGTTCACGCTGCTAATCTGCGATTAGTGGCCGGGAGTCCCGACTGTTGTTAGGGAAACATAGAAAACGAAGTTTGAGATGGTGCGCCTAAACGGACAAACCTTGAACCGCACTCTCGATGTTCTAGCAGAATGGAATCGTGTACTCAATAGTGCCGAGGCAAAAGAATCGAGACGCATACTAGAGCTTGATCCCATTTGAGCGACCACAGGATAGCTTCCCAAGAGTCGTTCTCTACTGCTCTAGCTCCACCATCACTGTTTCGGGTCGGATATCCATTTCTTCGAGCATTGAAATGATGGGAGCGAGTTCCACAAATTTTTCAGAATTTTTCGCAAACGCGAGCTGTACTTCCTGACTAGCGCTCTCAATATCATCAACCAGAAACAGGTTGCCTTGGTCTATATAAGGATCAGCAAGTGTTTGAGGGAGAAAGGCAGCACCGCCATGTGAAAGAAGAAATTCCAGGGCTATATTGGCCTGCCCAGTGTGAAGTACCGGTGCGACAGGTTCATCGAAAAGGCGCGCTTGGTGCAAGTTAAAAGCGGTTCCCCAATCAACAAATATATGGCCTATGTCGGGAATATCATCTACTGAAACGCCACCTTGGCTAGCTACCATGACTAACTTAAGGCGGCCAACGGGCCTGCTTTCGAGATCAATGTTAGTCGGTGGATCTAACACGGTAATAATATCGACGCGCCCGCCAAGCAACCCTCTTATCAGCTCCTGCGAAGAGTTTATCTCGGTACGCAAGTAGAGGTTCGGAAATCTGTCTGCCAGTTTAGGGAGGACAGACTGCAGAAAAGAATCCCACAAGTTAGTGGTTCCACCCAGCGAGAGCTGCATCGACTGGTTACTCGGTGTGCCCACTTCCTGAATGGCGACTTGCCAGGCAGTCAGTATGTTTTCAGCATGAGGGAGTAGTCGCTCACCAGAGGAGGTGAGCAATATATTGTTCCGCTGACGGGTAAACAGAGGAACGCCAAGCGCGCCTTCCAGCTGCTTGATCCGCGAACTCACCGCCGACTGCGTCAGGTAGAGGTTGTCGGCTGCATGCCCGAAATGGCGGGTTTTTGCTACTTCCAGAAATGTTCTTAACAGGTCAGTATTCATCGGTTCTATCGATCAAAATAATTAATCGAAATAAGAAAAAATCATCATTTTACTCGTGAATGACCTCAAACGATACTGCGAGCCTATTATTAATGCTAATCGAATATTTTCATCAAAATGTCAAATTCAGCGCATTTCCAGAGTTCGAAAAAGTTTTACGCGACCGAGCATTTCCCTTATGGAATTGACAGAAGTGGTGAATTTACCCGCGAGCAGACTCAGCTGCTTATTGATCATGGCACCGCCTACCAGGCCCTTGCCGACGGGACTCGCGAGCCTGTCAGCAGTCTTGAGACCGATTTTGTCGCGTTTTGCCAGGGTGAAAAAGAGGCCGTCAGTAAACATGAAAAAGTCTGGCAGTTGTTCTGTTCAAAGATTTCCCGGCCTAGATCGACCGTCAAATCGCCTCTGGCAACAATCAAATCCAAACCGGTTGATCTGTCAGAGGGCTTTGCCGATGAAAGCATTGACTAAGCCCTAGGGACGCCAGTACTCATGAAAATTTGCTTTTTGATGTACCCCTGGGAGCGCATCGATCCCGAAAGCGATAGCACATTGCGCCTTATTCACGAGGCAGCGGCGAGAGGTCACACGGTTGCCATTACGACGACGAATAGCCTGACCATTCGCGATAGCGTAGCCCACGCTTTTTGCAATGTGCTTAAAAAGCGGGACAAGGTGAGTTCAGGCATACCAACATTTTATAAACAAGCCGACTTCAAGCGTAGCAAGCTGCCACTGGCCGGGTTTGATGCCATTGTGATGCGCACAAATCCACCGCTCGATTCTGTGGCGTTAAATTTTCTGGACTCGGTGCGCAATGACGTTTTTATCATGAATGACCTGGATGGCTTGCGCATCGCCAACAACAAACTGTATCCGGCTTCGTTTAGTGGAGACGCTGCACGTTTTATACCGGCAACACACGTGTCCAAAAGTCAGGAGTATCTTGAACAGGTATTGCTGGAATCACAAACAGACAAAATGATCATGAAGCCACTCAACGGCTTTGGTGGCCAGGGTGTTATTGTTGTCGAAAAAAATGCTTTGCAGAATTTTCGCTCACTACTCGATTTTTATACCGGTTCGGGCAGTGGCAACTACGTTATTTTGCAGGAGTATGTAGAGGGGGCAGACAAAGGCGATGTGCGCATTTTGATGCTCAACGGCGAACCTATTGGAGCTATGCGCCGAGTACCTGCCGATTATGACGTACGTTCCAACATCGCGGCGGGTGGAAAAGAGGTCAAGCATTCCCTGACGCGAGAGGAGAAAGCCTTGTGCAAGGCAATTGGCCCTCGTCTGGTAAGGGACGGGCTGTATTTTGCCGGATTGGATGTTATTTCGGGCAAGCTCATCGAGGTAAATGTCCTCAGCCCCGGTGGCATAGCGCGGATTAATAAACTGTACCGTAGCAAACTGCAAAAGCCGGTTATCGACTTTATCGAAAATGTGGTGTCCGCACGCGATCTGGTGGTGGAGCGTAAAAACAGCTTCCGCAAGGTGATTGAAGATGCAGAAGCTCTCTGAATCAGAAATCATCTCGTGCATTGAAGCAGAGCAACTGTTCGAATGCGAAATTGAGGACGGCTCTTTCGCGATTAAAGTTGAGTCCTATGTGCCATCGGTCTGCACTGCAATCCACGCTGGCCATTGTTTTCGCGATTCGTTGGTATCGCTTTGCCAGCTTAACGAAGAAGAGCGTCTCTATGAGGAAGACCCGTTAACCGAGCAATTTATCGAGGCGATGCCCATCACGCTGGTGGCCCGCGACTCCCGTTACGAATATGATCTCAACCGACCGCTCGCTACCTGCATCTACAAAAAAGCCTGGGGAAAAACGGTGTGGCACAGAGCTTTCCCCCCAAAAGAGCGTACTGTTTCCGTCGCCAAACACCAACAGTTTTATCGTGTCGCGGATGCATTACTCAGTAAGCTCCAGATCAAATTTGGTGCTGCACTGGTTTTTGATGTGCACTCTTATAATTATTTAAGACGTGACGAGCACACTCCCACCTTTAATCTGGGCACCGAACAGCTCGACACGGATCGGTGGGCGAGTGTGTTGAATTTTACTGAGAACCAGCTCAGGGCAATTGAGTTGCCCAATTTGCCGGTCAGTGCCGATCGCAACGAGGTATTTTATGGACGCGGCTATCTAGCTTCGCATGTAAACAGTCGGTTCGAAAATACCTTAGTAGTGCCGCTGGAAGTCAAAAAGATTTATATGGATGAACTTAGCGGTTCACCGTATCCAGTCATCCTCGATGCACTCAGGCATCAGCTTAAAGACTGTTTAGTGAATGTTTCCGCTTACTTTGCCCGTCGGTATACCCGCAAGAAAGCGTTGAAGAAAAGTGACATGCTGGCTGAAAAGATGGAGCCTGCGGTTGCAACTGTCGATCGCCAGCTGCACGCTGTAGCTAAAGGTTTGGATACCTTGCGCTATATCAATCCTATTAATTTGCAATCGGAGAAAAAGAAGTTTTTTCGGGCAGGCGGCACTTACGAACCGCAATTTCATTATCGGCCTTTGGCCATTGACCCATATGCGTTTCGCGAGTCCTTGTATCGATTACCGGTTGCGGCTATTCGCGATGCGGGCATTCAGGCGATGTATCGGGATGTTATCGATAACCTGGCCAGAAAGATTGACTTGCTGGTGAAAATCGGCTGCCCGGATTTCGTCTATGAGTCGTTGCGTTACTACGGCGAGCCCAGCCTGAATGATGAAAAGAACGCCGCTCACCTGCTACGTTGTGCAGATTATGACGAGGCGCTGGGGCCGATCATGGATCAGGCCGATATTCTGCAACAGTTCCATACGCATGCGGGGCAATGGGGCATGCACTGCAAGATCGAGGTCAGTAACCGTCTTGTTGCCAATGCCATGGTATCGGATAGTCGCAAGGCCGTCCTGCTTGCCAAAGGTGCGTCATTGCATGAGAAAGACATTCAGGCGCTCATTCATCATGAGTTAGGTGTGCACATGGCCACGACCCTGAACGCGGCTGAACAAAAACTTAAAATTTTTTCGATAGGACTGCCTGATAACACACTCGCACAGGAAGGCTTGGCCATATTGAATGAATACCTGTCGGGCAATATGGTGCTGAGCCGTTTGAAAACGCTCGCGCTTCGGGTATTGGCCGTGCGAGAGATGTTAGATCGCGGACGGTTCCAGCACACCTTCCACTACCTGGTTGATGAGCACGCAATGCCTACCGACGACGCATTTCAGTTGTCAGTGCGAGTCCATCGGGGCGGGGGATTTACGAAAGACTACCTTTACCTGAATGGTGTGGCCAAAGCGCTGAAAATGGTAAAGACGGAAGATATCAGCAGCCTGTTTGTCGGCAAGACCAGCTTCGACTATTTGCCTATTATTCAGGAAATGATTGAGCGGCAGATGGTGGTACCGCCGCGGTTTATCCCTGAGCACCTTAAAAATCCGGTTTCTTCGGGGGAAATTATCGATTATCTGATGCGCTGTATTCGCTACGACGACGATGTTGTAGCCGCTTTGAATCATTCTGGACAGCTTGCGCGTACTGCATAGCGGGAACGCGTAGAAAGATAAAGGAAACCTGTGGAATGATCAGAGGAAAAGCCGAATTTTCTGGGTTTAATTTAACACCTGGTCGCGTGTTCGGTGGGAAATATGAAATCGTTGAGCGACTGGGTGCTGGATGGGAGAGTGAAGTCTATCTGGTGAGAGAGCGCGATCTGGATATCCTGCGTGCTGCCAAGCTTTTTTACCCGAAGAGAAACAAAGGCCATAGAGTATCAAGGTGTTACGCGCAAAAAATGCATCGCCTTAGCCACTGTGCTTTGACTATCCATTACAGTGCTTCAGAGACGCTACAAGTTCGTGGCAACACGGTAGTTGCGCTGATTTCAGAGTATATCCACGGCCAGCCGCTCTCTCGCTATCTGCAAGGGAGACGAGGCAAGCGATTGCATCCCTACGAGGCGGTCCATCTGCTCTATGCACTGGCCAAAGGTATGGCCGAAATTCACCAGTTGGGTGAATACCACGGGGACTTGCATGGCGAGAACATAATGGTAGAGCGAGTGGGTATACACTATGAGCTCAAGCTGATTGATATGTTTGAGTGGGGAGACTCCGCTCGTGAAAATATACGTGAAGATGTGATCAACATGATCCACATTTTCTATGAGTCGCTTGGTGGTCAACGATTTTATGCGAATCAGCCCGATGCGGTGAAACGGATATGTTGTGGCCTAAAGCGGTCACTGATAAACAAAAAGTTCCGTAGCGCCGACCAGCTTGTGCAGTTTCTGGAAAATCTATCCTGGGATAATTAAGTACAGCACTCAATCAGTGCTGAATTGTTATGAGTCGCGGTGCAAATTGTGCAACGGATGGCCCTGCTTGGCCCTCTCAAAGCAATGGGTAATGATAAAATGATGCATAGATTTAACTAATTGGTCACACGTGGCCGAAGTAGCGTTAAATGCATAAACCGTTTAAACGGTTGATATATGACTATGTTTTTCTAACGTTTCAATCTTGTCTCAAAAATGTCTAATCAGTTTTCTATCTAGAATCGGACTTGAACCGCAAGGCATTTATAATCAAACACTTAAGCTTTTCTGCCAAACGATGTCTAAATAAAGTTGTTTGAAAATCAAGGAGTTGTTGAGATGGTGCCCGGTTCGGGAAAATCCTCGAACTCAGAAAGCCAACTATTAGCAGAGTGGAAAAAGAATAACAAGGCGGTAGCAGGTGATCTAGAAAGCCAGGCTGATCTAGAAGAATTCTTCGAAACACTGGCCGAGTGGAACGAGTTTCTTGAAAATCATGTCCCGTATTTTCAGGAGCCCGAGCTATGAGCCAGATTGCTATAGCCAACCGCTTCCAGAAGGTCGCAGAACCACCACGAGGGAAGAAGCGAGCATCGCCGTTCTGTATCCGCCTCACACAGGATGAGCGCGCTTATCTTGAGGAATTGGCTGGAACTCAGCCTTTAGGCTCTTACATTAGAAAAAGCTTATTGGGCAAGCGGGCTGAAAAGCGAAAGACCTATCGCAAACCCAAAATCAATGACGCGCAGCTCGGGCAAATTTTGGCCGAGTTGGGGCGTTCTCGTTATTCCTCCAACCTGAACCAGATCGCGAAGTCTGCCAATATGGGGACATTGGATGTTTCCCGTGATGTGGAACAGGAGCTGCTAGAAGCTTGCGGCGCTGTGCTGGCGATGCGCGATGCCCTCATAACAGCCTTGGGGTTGAACTCATGATCTTGCAGGGAAACCAGCGCGGAGGCGCAAAGGATTTAGCGCTTCACCTGCTCAAGGAAGAAAACGACCATGTCACTGTCCACGATATGCGCGGCTTCGTCTCTGATGATCTGGTGGGGGCATTGAATGAAGTCTACGCAGTCAGTCGTGGTACAAAGGCAAAGCAGTTTCTATTTTCTCTCAGCCTCAACCCGCCGCCCGAAGAAAAAGTCAGCACCGAAACTTTTGAAAAGGCTATCGTCCGAACAGAAAAAGAATTTGGTTTATCAGCGCAGCCCCGCGCTGTTGTCTTTCATGAAAAAGAAGGACGAAGGCACGCTCACGCTGTTTGGTCGCGCATAGACACAGAAAAAATGAAAGCCATCCCCTTATCTAAAACAAAACTGCGATTGCAGGAGATTTCCAAAGAAATTTATATCCAGCAAGACTGGAATATGCCGCAGGGCTTTATCAAGAAACAGGAGCGCAACCAAATGAATTTTACTCTTGAACAATGGCAGCAGGCTAAACGGCAAGGTAAAGACCCGCGCAAGATCAAATCTGACTTGCAAGCGAGCTGGGCGCTCAGTGACACACAGCAAGCGTTCAAGCAGGCGTTGCAGGAGCGAGGCTATAAACTGGCTAAAGGGGATAGGCGCGGATTTGTGGCCATGGATTTTACCTGCGAGGTGTATTCACTCTCAAAGTGGCTCGGTGTCAAAACCAAAGATGTGAAAGGCAAGCTAGGGTGTCCCGACAAGCTACAGTCGGTGGACGAGACCAGAAAAGAATTTGCCATGGAAACGGGAAGAAAAATAACCGCGCTTCGCCAAAAGCTCGATGCTGAACATAAAGCGCGGATGGCGGAGAGCAGAAAGAAAAAGCAGACGCTTATCCAGAAGCAAAGACAAGAGCGACAAAAGCTCATCGCTGACCATCAATCAAGAATGGTAGATGAGACGAAAATTCGACAAGCTCGGTTCAATAAAGGGCTCCGAGGTTTGTTTGATCGGATTACCGGGCAGCGCAAGAAAACCATAGAGCAAAACAGGCAGGAAATGGAGGCTGCAGTCAAACGTGACCAGCGAGAAAAAGACCAGCTCATATTTAGGCAGCTTCAACAGCGCAAAAGCCTGCAAAGCCGTTCCGCTCAGTTTAAGGCGCAGTATCAGGAGAAGCAGCAATCGCTGTCTAAAGATCAAGCTCAGTATCAGCAATTGAGGGTAGGGTCAAAAAAAGTAGCTAATTTCAAGGATAAGTTAACGCCTCAAAACCGCGAAAGATCATTGATCTTGGAGCGTTGAGATGAGTGGAAACAAGAAAGAGTTAGCGAACATTTAAAATGGTCCTAAAGTGGCAAATGCCGTGCTCAAACTAGATGATGGATGAGATTGTGCTTAAGAATCAGGTGCTTAAAAAGTGTGCTTGCAAGCAAGCTAGTAAAACAGAAAGATGGGGCATTGAGGTTACTTGCATGCATCACATTACCAGAATTTATCTTATTGAAAGCCTGTATTTTTTTGCTATGATTTATGCTGGTCGAATACTATGCAAGGATTACGATGGAACTAACACCTTCTGTACCTCCCCATGCAACACCATTGCAAAAAGCCATCAACCGGTTTTTTTTAACTCCGAGCTTCAATGACTTAGCCGAAGGGCTTAACGACAGAAAATCATTACTGTTTAAGCTTTATTCTTTAGGGTATAGGAGAGCTGCTGACGCAGGTTATCGCAGGAATGGTCATGTTGAAATTTATGGCGAGCTATTTCGTTATGCTGCAGAGAAGTTAATTGATCAAAATTCTGTAGAGAACGAAGTTAACCTTTTTTTGAATGCTAATAGCAATGTGCCGTTGCAATCCATCTTCGATTTCCCCTCAGTTTCTCTGGCTCAAAAATTATTAGAACATGCCAATAATGGTAAATCTGTTAATATATACCTAGGAGAGCATAATCAATCACCTTTGGTCTCCGAATTAAGGGATGTGTCGCAGCAGACAGACTTACCGAGCGGGATTGTATTTAAAGAAATTCCACATGAAATAGATAAAGATTGTGTTTGCGATTTGATGAATGTAGATAATAAAAGCTACGTTATGCAAGTTGGTGATCAATTAGAAATAGATACGAATAATAGTGAGCGTGTCGAAGGCCAACTGAACACTATTTCTAGACTCATCCCATAGTTACATACATTAATTAGACCTGGAAGCCGGAATCGGCTTGTTTTGGTACTGTGGGAGAAAATGGATGAACAGCTTTGTAGGTGAAGTGCCTTTTATTCTACTTTCAGTCAATGGCGGCATTATCTTTGCTAATCGTGTAATAGCTCAAATCTATGTTGGGATTTTAGAGGTTTTTTTCAATATTGGTGATCGAAATAAATTTAGCAATCATCAGGTTTGGGTATCGTGCCTTTCGCATATTTCATGGATGATGTGTATTTTCCTTTTCTTGGCGTCTGTTGTGGTGCTGGCATGTATGTTTTTCATGATTGAGCTACCTATCATGCCAGAAGGAATTCCTTTCATCATGCCAGAAGGAATTCCTGTCAATATAGAAGAGGCTAGTGATGCGGAGGTGGCTAGGATTCTTTCACCAGCACCGTTGTTATACACAGTGACTTATTCGTTATTAGCCGCTTCATTCGGTATATATTTTATTTCAGATAAGATGACGAACTATCTAAAATGGAGCAGCTATTTCTCTAAGACCCATAGAAGATATTTTGGTAATCAGCTCTCAAAAGGTTTTGAATCAAAGTGAGAAGCCTATATATCTATTTCATGGTCGCCACTATCACCTTCAATTTTTGCTGCCTTTAGAGAGTGCAATACTTTTGCAGTCGGCCAATAGCGGACATTGACCTAGAGCTTAAGGAGAAAGTAACTGCTTATAGGATTTCATCTTCAACAAGCTTTGCGCCTTTAGGAGATAAATGCACAAGATTTGAATCAGTATCGTGCTCAATAAGGCGTTTTTGATGCAAGTCTTCCAGCACTCTTTTCTTGAACATATTCGGTGAGTATTCAATCCAAGAACAGAGGTCTTCTGTTAAAACAAATGAATCCACTTCAGAGTACAAGAGCAGTAAAACCTTTTGTTTTGCTGTAAGATTATTGTCAAGTATTCTCTTTTTACCCGCAACCTCCCAAACGACTGGAAGTGATTTCACTGAAACGCCATCCACTAAGTCTTGCGCTTCTTCAATCGGCATTTTGTGATATATTCTTACTAGCTCACATACGATCCAGTCTGAAGTTCTAGCAATTGTAGCCCCGTCAATGCTATTGGCATCAATATCCCCTCCAACATGACCTATGCCGCGTTTATTGCGCATGGTGTATAAAAATACTAACGCTCTTGGAATGATTGTTTTTAACGACTCAGGAACACTTGCATTACTGGCAGTAATAATTTTCCTGCACTCATCGGCCATATTATTGATAGAACTTCCAAATGGAGTATGCGTACCGGTAACTTCTTGTTGAAGTAACCTTATAAGGACCTCACAAAACTTCCCTGCGTTAATACCAGCAGTTTCGTAATTAGACTCTAGAAAACTTCTTTTTACTTCAAGATAAGTAGTAATAAGTTTTTGCCTAAATTTTTTTGGAATATCAGCTAGAGCTGTTTCTAACAATGAACTACTTGCTTTGGTACTCATACTGATTCTCTGCGTTTTTTGTTCTAGTCAGGTCACCTTCACGAACTAGCCTACCTAACTTCCCAGAAAACTCATTCGCTTTAAATTTTCTCGCCAAATTATGGTCGCAGTGCTCCACAATATCTCCAATTGATTTAGGTTTTTTGAAAAAGTCTTCCTCTACCAACTTAATTAAAGTAGCAACGGCTCCTTGGCCACTTGGCTTGTTTGCTGACTTTTTAGCTGGTTTGGAACCATCTTTTTTCTTGACGGCTTTTTTCTTTTTAACTTTTCGTTTTTTTGGAGCGGGGAGATCATCATCAGACTCTTCAACATCTGGCTCAAATCCAAAAACTAGCTCCACTATTCTTAATTGTACGGCCTCAGATTTGAAGCTATTAACGACTTCAGATAAATCTTTAAGCTGATCTTTGATTTCCTCAAAATTCTTTATCATATAATTTCCTCCTATAATTTTTTTCAAACTAAACTGAACTACTTCAAAAATCCAAACAGTATTGTTAGTTATCGAGTGTCCGCTTTGGGTCGTAAACGTCGATCATGCACCTCTGGTATTTCAAATGCAATTATCAATTGCAAATCGGAACCCGGCGCATTCCCATCCCTAAAGCTCTAAATCCGTATAGAGGGATTGTATCTCATTAGTCTGGATGCACAGATATTCTAACGTCTGCTTGGGTGAATGGTGGCCATAAGCCTGCATGAGAACCAGCAAAATATATTGCTCAGTTTCCTTGTTCTGTCGGAGCTGGTGATAACCCCATGTTTTGCGCAGGGTGTGGGAACCGTAATTACCTTGCAATTTAATTGTCCGACACCACTTTTTCACCAGATGATTAACGGCTGATACACCCAGCGCTTTTCTTGTGCGCTGTGACCAGAAAAGCGGTGCTTTGTCTCTGGGGTCGGGATGGATTTCGAGCCAGTTTTGCAGCGCTTCATAGACAATATTGTTAATGATGGTTGTCCGGTACTTGTTGTTTTTACTCTGCTTTAATCTAAGCGCATCCCCGGCTTTGAGGTGCTGAACTTGTCCAACACTCAGGGATAAAAGCTCATTCGCACGGTAGGCCGTGTTAATCCCCAAGGTAAACAGGCACAAATCCCTCGGCTTATCGCTCAGGAGCGTCTTAATGCGCCGAATATCGGTTCTATCAGTGATTGGCTCAACCAGAATGGATGAGCCTTTTTGCGGATGGTTTTGCTGTTGGGTTAAGCCGTATCTCATGGCAGTCTCCTTGCCTGAATAAGCAGTTAGTCCATTGAAATTACGGGGAAAATCTGAATTTTAATTATATCAACTTTTATACAGAAGTTGATATAATATGGTAAACACTTGAGAAGTCAACCCTTTCCCAGCACGTTTCATCTCCCTGTCATCAATAACGCGGTCTGCTACGCAAGAGCCAGCGTGCCTCATCAACTTCTGTATAAAAATTGACTAGCCCCGGTCAATCCTTTTCGTCCTGGAGATCATAAAAATCTAGGAGTTTTAGCTATGAAATTAAAAAATTTATGCGCCGGGGTGATGGCAATATCTGCGTGCTTGCCTTTACAGGCAGCTTTGTTTATTCGTGATTTGGATGGAAATAATTCAAACGGCCATGAAGCCGTATATGATGACGTGCTGAACATCACTTGGCTTGCTGATGCTAATCTTTATGCAAGTCAGGATTTTGGTGTATCGAGTATTTTTTCTGACGGTTTAATTCCACGCTCTATCGTTGATGACTGGATTGTCGCAGCTAATAATTTTGACACCGGAAGCGGGTACCTCGGTGTCAATACGTGGCGTTTACCTAGTGTAAGTCCGGTCGATGGAAGCGTTGCCTTTAATCTTGCCCAACAATATTTTGATGGTGGGGCCGACTTAGGGTATCAAATATCTGCTCCTATTTCTGCTGAAAGCAATCCATTTGGTAAAAGCGCAGGCTCTACAGCCAGTGAACTCGCTTACCATTACTACAATAATTTCCAAGCTATAGGGGAGCGGTGGGGCGATGGAACAACGTTGTCGGGAATTACTTTTGGTGCCGGTATTGGCAACGCCAATGATCCAAATAATTATAAGGATTTGTTTTCTAACATTGAATTATTGTACTGGACGGGAACTATAGCGCCCTTTGATTTTGCATTGGATAATAATTACTTCACCTTTGACTTTTCAAACGGCGCACAAGGAGCGATCAGCGTTGGGGGCAGAGACCCGCGTTCCTTTGCATGGCTTGTTGCAGATGGTGATGTTGGTAACGCAAGTGCTGTCCCCATCCCTGCGGCTGCATGGCTTTTTGGAAGCGCATTGTTTGGATTGGCAGGACTACGGTTCAAAAATTGCGCTTCAAGCTGATTGCATCCAAGAACGGTTCTTGGTCGTCCTCCAATGGCGAAACATTGGTTGTGATGAAACGGCGATACGTTTTTTCTGGTGCGTGATGGCTCAATGCCAACTCAGCGCCAGCGCCGGAAGGGATGCAACGGGAAACGCGCAGCGGGTTTCCCTTGCCAAGCGCGCTGTAAGGACAAATCGTTAGATTTGGTATTACAGCGCACAGCTTGCGCGTAGCGGTAGCGTAGAATTTGGTATTACATTGAAGCAACGTAATACATGCGATTGGTCAAAATAATAGGGGCATTAACGAAATGTTTAGAAAAATATGACACGATATTGATGGTGTAATTTTGTTGGTGTGAAAATGGATATAAAAAAGATAGCAGGTGAATTTTCGGATGCAGTTGAAAGCTTGCCAGAGGTGGCTAGCTATATCATCGGTGATACGCTGAGAGGCGTGAGTGTCAAAGCGCTGCTTACGAATCCAATACTAACTGACGAGCAAAAGCTCACCATTGGCGAGTGGTTTGGCAACCAAGCCAGTCTCCATGAGCGACTCCAGAGTAAGTTGAATGGGCTGAGAGAGAATTCAAACCTTGATGAGGAAAGTCAGTCGCTGCTCAGTGACGCACTCAGCATGGTAGAAGAGGCTCAAAATTGTCTTAAACCAGAAGGTTCAGACAGTGCGGCGTCTGAAAATCCCTCGCCGGAGGTCTTAGAGATTTAGGCGCGCCCCAACGTTTTGAAAAATTCGTACGCTTCCTGAATGACTTTCATCTCCTGTTCTGCAAATTCCTGAATAGACTGGCTGAGGTGCGCAACTTTGTCTGGGTGATTTTTGCTCGCCTTGTCTCGGTAGGCTTTTCTAATGGACGCCTTGTCAGCACCCACTGGGATGCCGAGCACCTTGGCGTAATACGCCTCGTCAGAGTGGGATTCACTGAATCCATGCTGTGACTTGGAGTCACCACCATGTGCTTTGGCCTGCTCATGATCGACGTTCAGCTTTTTCGCTACATACTCAAGAATCTCGGATTCGGTACTGTGAATCTCGCCGTCAGAAGAGGCCAAATCTATCAGCAAGCTGAATGCCATTTGTTTTATCTGCTCTCCTTCATGGCCAAACTCCTGCATTGCATTCGCAAATGCATCGGCGTAAAAGTGAAAACTATGCTTACTAGTTTTTGCGGTCTGAAAGAGCGCGATGGCCTCTTGTCTTGTTTTATTGCCAAGACGTAGTCCGTATTGATAAAAGTCATCGATCAAATTGATTTCCACTTTCGAGACAACACCGTCAGCCTTGGCCATTTTCGCTAGAAGGCCAATAAGATGCTGGATGTGATCCGGCAGGATTTGATCGACTCCCAGTTCAGAAGCAATTTGTTCAAAAAGCGAAATCTTTTCACTACTGATCTCACCCGAAGCAGCTGCCACTGAGGTAACGAACCCTAAGATATCGGTTAGTGCACTTTCATCATTTTGATGAACAGCTTTAATTGTTTCCGCGTGGAAGTCAGTTGGTTCGTAATCCTGATGGCCGAATTGAAAATCATGCTCTGCTTTCACTGAGACTGGCTGAGGCAATTCAAAGACGTTTACGCAGAGCGAGGCAAAGTGATTTCTGGCTGCTGGATTGATGCCGCCATCGAGGAGGCAGGCTCTTCGCATCAATGCAAATATACTCGACATGGCGTAATGTTCGTCCCAGCTTGGTATAAAGCAAAGCACAATAGGCACAATCAAAACCATCCATCCAAAGAGTGATTTGGCAATGTCTAAGTTGCCGAGGATGATCAAGCCAACGTAAATGAATATGAAATGCCACGGAAGCCCAATATCGCGTAGTCTTCGGGTGATCAATGACGTTATAGATACCATTGACGCAGTAGACAGAACACCCATGGCTTGAACCATAAACTCGGAGCCTGAGGTTCTCTCTAAATTATTAACTATTGTGAGTATCAATATATATGATAGAAGCCATAGGCCCATGGCTGCTATTAGAAGTTTGATGTAGTAGGGCTTGCTTATTCTATTTTTGAATGAGAAAAAAAGAAAAAAGAGCTGTTTGATGTCCATAAAAGGCGTCCGTAACAATATTAGTAAGCACTAAATTCGAATAAGATTTTCCGATTTTTCTGGGTCGATGCGTTCCCAAACGGATTGCTTGATTCGCTGGCTGGGTTTTTCGGCATGGGGGTGCTTGTACCCAATCGTATTGCGCAAGACTTCAATCCAAGGTGCACCGGATTTCGGTTCGCAGTGGATACGTTGAATAACGATCTTTGAGCAGGCGATACCTGGCCCGCCTTTATTGGTAAGCGTCATATAAAGACCTTCCAGATGTTCTTCCGCTTCGTGGGAATAGAGGCTGCGGAGAATCATGTTTTGCACAAATTTGGTGTTACTGTCTTTGGACATCAAAAAATAATGGCCTTTGGTAAACCATGCCATGCCTTCAAATTCATGTTTTGGTGGTTTTCGGCGGGCGCGCTTGGGCTGATAGCGCATTACTTCATGGGTTTGCAATATGCCCGTTTGGGTATCCTCGAAGATATGCAACAAACCCGCAACTGCGTATCCCGGTTTGCCGATGGCAGGGCGATAGGTGCGGTACCAGCCAGGTAATAATGATTTGGCTTGGCCTTCATTGTGTTCAGGCACTTCAATAAACCCGGAAAGGCCAGCGTACAGCGCTGCCGTCGCATCTATTTCAGGTGCTTCCAAATCGAAGCCCTTGGTTTCCAAAAATTTGAGCAAAAACCGGAACGCTTTTTCGCTGAATATTTTGGTGAGATTGATCGGCTTTTTCAGGCGGTCATAAAAGCTGGTTTTGCCTATGGGCTTAATAAAGTCTTTCGGGTTTTTCGCGTTGTGATACTCAATTTCCCGATTGAGGTAGGTATAGGCATCTGCGGGTTTGATACCAAAATCGGCTTCCAAACTTTTAATTTTTCTGAGCGCGGTTGCAATATTATCTTCGGCGTATTTCATCCTGGCTCCCTTACGCATACTTAGGTATCGCGAACAACTGCGAACCATTCTAAACCGCTTGCGAACAAACCGGAATCCCCAGTTCGCCCTGAATTGCTAAATTTCTCCTGCCTGCCGAGATAGAGGTTGAACGAAAAATGACCGGCAAGCTTTCAATCAAATCGATCAGGAGAAAAATGATGAACATGAAATCCATTGCAGAAAAATCTAACCCAGCCCGTTCCACCATCGAGGATTCTTTGCATGGGCTTGCCACAATTATCGCATTGATGGCTGCCTTGCTGAGTTCTGGTCAAATCTGGGAAGCGGTCTATCCGCTGATGTATGACTATCTATGGGACGCCTATGACTTTGATGAGATCGCCATGCTAGGTGCAGGTGCCTTTTCCTTACTCTCCATTGCCGTGGTCTTTTTTATCTGCCGCATCGTGTTTGTTCTTGGCCTGATGGTTCTGGCGCAAAACGTGCTGTTTCGTTTCGCATTTTAATTGGCTGTGAGAGCGGAGGATAAAGACATGACACACAATGAAATTAATCGTTTCGGGTCTGCAAATTGGGCTGATCTTTCACAGTTAAAACGCGCCGGACTTTTGGGGCGCAAAGGCGCATACATTTGTCACGATGTTACTGGTAAGCATAAATTGCGTTTACCCGGCGATGGTTCTATCGCTTATTTTGGTGGCGCAGGTTGCGGCAAAAGCTCCGGCTTCTACATACCGAATTTGTTAGGAGATTATTTTGAAGGTAATTCACTGCAATGTGATCTGCGTGGTGAGTTAAATGCCGTTTCAGGATTAGCCGCTTCTCTACAGGGATATGAGCATCGCGCCATCAATCCGATGGGCTTTGCATGGGCACCGCAAGATCGTTGTAACCCGTTCGATCATTTGTGCCTCGACAATCCTGGCCTTATCAGTGATAACCGCAAAACTTTGATGAATGTACAGACCGTTGGAAAAGATGAGAGCGGCAAATCGCGCTGGTGGGAAGCAACCGCTCTCAATGATGCTTGTATGCTTAATCTTGCTGTACTCGAAGCCAATGGCCATACCTCGCCAAAGCTATTTTATGAGCAACTTATGCGCATTGAGGGTGATTTGGATGGCTGGTGCAATGATCTGGAACGGATGGAGCGATCACGTTTTTCCGATCTGCAAAGTTGGGCGGGGCAAATCATGCAGCGGCAAAAGGAAGGCCGTGAGAGTTTCAATGCGCCAATGTCCGAACTTTATACCAGCTTTGCTTTTATGCAAGACCCGCTTATAGCGAATACATTAGACGGTAACGATTTTTCTATGGGTGATTTGTCTGACCCGGAGAAAAAAATACGCATCGATATGATGATACCGATGGAGTATATCGGTGTGTGGAAGCCTGCTCTGCGATTATTGATAGGTTCGGCCATCATTCAGAAGCTTCGCACCAATGATGCAAGCAACCGCGTTGGATTTTTTATTGATGAATGCGGGCAGCTCGGTAACTTCCCATCCATCCCTGAACTCTATACCTTTGGACGCGGCGCAGGCTGCTTTGCCGCTTGCGCGTGGCAATCTTATTCGCAAGCCGTGAAGAACTTCGGTGAAAAAGGTGCCGAAATGATACTGGGTTCGGCGCAATGCCGGATTTTTAAGGCGGTGCGTGACATGGAAAGCGCCAGGCTCGTCAGTGAAATGTGTGGTAGCCAGACGCTCCAATATGATGAACCGATGGAGCAAGCGGAAGCGCGTCAGTTTAAACGCGCAGCCGCCCGGCGCTTGATAGCCGGGGAGAGCTTCATTGATCTCAGCTATGAGATGCATCACTTCTCACAAAAAGCACAGCATCAAACCAAGCAGCAACGCCAATTAATCACGCCAGCAGAAGTATTGAATCTACCCGGTGATCAATTAATTGCGTTTATTTCAGGTATGGATATCGACCCCATTCTGGGCAGTTCCAAACCTTACTTCCATCATAGAGATTACGCAGGGTTATTTCTTAATAACCCTTATCACGATCAGGAGCGCGTCATTGTTAAAGCGCGCTTTGGTCAAAAATCACGGCGTGTTGTCAGCGAAGCAGTGCCCGCAAAATACGCGCATCTTCCTCAATATCGCAGCGGCCAATGGCGCTATGTCGAAGGTTTTTTCCCGGCTGCGTAATCCCAAGAGGGTATAAACAATGACAGTAACGAAAGATGAAATCCGGCGGCTGAAAGAAAGGCCGCCGCCAACCCAGTCTGTTGATTTAACACCAACAGGTGAATTGAGATCGCAAGCCAGTATGCACGAAGAATCCCAGCGTCAAAACACGATCCAGTATGGCGAATATGTTTTGAATAACGCGGTTGAAAATTTTCGAAACAATATGGCTTTTCGGGCGCGAGAAGGTTTTTCAAAAGCGCAGTTTGATAAAAGCGCTGGGCAGGTGCCCTTCAAAGAAGCGCCACAGTTAGAAAAGAGTAATGTCGAAAATTTCAAAGCATCAATGAAGGTGCATGATCTATCACGGCAATACGAACGAGCGCGTTGAAAAAATTGAATGCGACAGCATTCAGAATCTAACAGAAAAATCTTGCGTTATGGCAGGTGTAAATGATAAATGTTCTTCTTTTGTTCTCATTTGAGTGCAAAATTTAAAACCAAGATAGGAGCGAAAAGATGATAGGTACAGAAAAGAAAGAAGCAAAACTACCCGATCACTATATGTATCACGTGACTGAGGGCAAGAACGGCAAAGGCCACTTTACTAAAATTGGAGCGGGTTGGGATAACAAGGATGGTGAAGGCGTAAATTGGCAATTCGAATTACAGCCCAATGGAAAATCCGTTAGTCGGACGCGAAAATTTGTTGAGGAAATGCGCGAGAAAAACAAGCAAAGCCAAGATCAAGGTATGGGGCAATAAAGTTGCAATGGTTGGCGGGCTGCGCCTGGCGTTTTGGTGCGCCGCTAGCCCGCCTTTTTTACTGAAGCAGTGGGAGTTGAAATAACGAATAATTTTTAACAGAAAGTGAGGTTAGGCAATGAGTAGCCCCCCAGAAAATGAAGAACTTAATCAAGTAATGACAAAGGGGGAAGTCATTGCACCGCTGCAACTTGACCCGGACGAATATAGAGAAGATTTGGCCGAATTTGGTCTGAGTAAGCAACAGGAAAATGAACTACTGCAAACACTTTGGAATATCATGTCAATTATGGTGGATATAGGCTGGGGTGTAGATACCGTCCAGATGTTTTTGCCAGGATTGTTTGAAAAAGATAGCCAAGACTCTGGAAAATTGATACAACAAAAGAGCACCCAAAAAGCATTTAGTCAATCAGCGAAAAGCAGCGCTGAGAAAGAGAATTATGATGAATAATGAGAAAAATAAAGCGCTAATTTATTGCCGTGTCTCTGATCCAAAACAAAAAAAGGAAGGGCATGGACTGGCAAGTCAAGAACATCGTTGCCGCCAGTATGCCGAGAGTAAAGGTTTTATCATAGATGCAGAACCTTTTCTTGATGATATAACGGGCGGTGGAAGCTTTAGTAAAAGACCCGCAATGATGGAGTTACTTGATTATCTGAAGCTGAACCAACAAACAAACTACATTGTTATAGTTGATGATATTCTGCGAGCCTCAAGGGACGTATATTTCTATTGGGATTTGATTTATAAACTTGAGGAGCTTGGGGCACAGCCCATGTCGCCCAACTTCGTATTTGAAAGAACACCGGAAGGAAACCTCCAGCAATCTGTCACTGTGGCTGCGGGAGCATATCAACGTGAAGCTGGTGCCCGTCAAACTCGTCAGAAAATGGTGGCTAGATTAGAAGCTGGCTACCACGTCTTTATAGCGCCAGCGGGTTTTAAATTTAAGAAAACGAAAGAACATGGCAAGTTGCTTGTCAGAGATGAGCCTATTGCGTCCATTATTGCCGAAGCAATAGAAGGCTTTGCCTCGGGGCGTTTTCAAACGAAACAGGAAGTTAGATATTTCTTTGAATTTGCACCGGAGTTTCCAAAAACAAAAAGTGGAAAGATAGGTAATAACAGAGTAACGGAGATTTTAAGTAATCCACTCTATGCCGGGTATGTGGCCTATAAACCGTGGGGTGTTTCTGTGCGTAAAGGACAGCATGAAGGGATGGTGTCCTATGAAACCTTTCTGAAAGCACAAGAACGGTTATCTGGTCGCGCTCACGCTCCTGCACGGAAAGACCTGAATCGGGACTTTCCGATGCGCGGAAGTGTTTTGTGTGAATGTGGCAACGCATTAACTTCTTGCATGTCAAAAAGTTGTACAGGCAAATACTACCCTTATTACCTCTGTCAGAACAAAAAATGCGGTCACTACGGGAAATCAATTAAGCGTGATGTGCTTGAAGGAGATTTTGAGAAGTTACTGCAAAAGTTAACGCCATCCAGAGAACTTATCACTGTTGCTGACAAAATGTTTAGGAAGCTCTGGGGGCACCGTGCAAATAGCCAGAATGAGCGGAAGGCTACGCTTGAGAAGCTAGCCAAGAGCGCTGATCAGAAGATCGAAAAATTGCTTGATCGTATTATTGAAACAGACTCGCCGACAGTCGTTAGAGGATTGGAAAAACGTGTCGAAAGGTTAGAAGATAACAAGCGCGTGATAAATGAAAAACTGGTGAATTGTGGTCAGCAGGTCAAGGACTTTGACGACATGTATAGAACTGCAATGCAATTCCTCTCTAAACCCTATAAATTATGGGCTTTAGGACGATATGAAGAGAAGAAAGCAGTGATAAAATTAGCCTTTACTGACCGTCTTACATATGTGCGAAATGAGGGGTATAGAACTCCTGATTTATCTTTACCTTTCAAGATGTTAGATAATTTTTTTGACGATAAAAACGTAATGGTGCCCAGGAGAGGACTTGAACCTCCACGGCCTTGCGGCCACCAGCACCTGAAGCTGGCGTGTCTACCAATTTCACCACCTGGGCATAATCTAGGGCGGGTTTCGTAATTCATTATCGCCCTTCGAATTTGGCACTGCGTCGACACGCTGCGCGTGGCCGCTTCCGGCTCCTGCCTCCCGCGGCACTAGTGCATCCTGCACGTCGTCTACCAATTTCACCACCTGGGCAATAAATAGGGTGGATTTTATCTGCAAGCCCATTCCCTGATTTTGACAGTGTTTCAACACGCTACGCGTGGCCGCTTCCGGCTCCTGCCTTCCGCGACACTTGTGCATCCTGCACGTCGCACACCTGGGATAAATAGGGTGGATTTTGTTCGTTCTATGTCGAGCTAAACGTTAACTCGGCAGCGCTACGCACTGCTCTATGCGGCCGCATACTTTCGTTGCCGAATAGGAAAGGACGCGCACTTTATCGGCAGAAATTAGGGCTGTCAAATATCTTCGCTGATTTAAGAGTATAATTCGACAAATTCTGTTTATTGAGTTCATTCGTTGTCTAAAAAAACTAAACCAGATCCTTATGCCGACAGGGAGTCGCGGCGTTACGAACGGCCGATTGCGAGTCGTGAGCATATTTTACGCGTCGTTGAAAGCTCGGAAGAGTTGAGTTTTAAAGTGTTGGTTAAGGAGCTGGCGGTAAAGGGGCAGGATGCGCGCCATGCATTGCAAAAACGTTTGTCGGCGATGGTGCGAGATCGGCAGCTGGTGTTTGCAGATGACTACTATCGAATCCCGCAACGCGAAGAGCTGTTAACCGGAGTGGTTCAGGCCCATCGTGATGGCTTTGGTTTTTTACTTCAACCGAATTCTGACGATATTTATCTCTCAGCGAATGAAATGCGCCAGGTGTTTCATGGCGACGAGGTGTCTGTCGAGGTGGTCGGGCATAATCGGCGTGGCCAGCTTGAAGGAAAAATTATTGAGCTGGTTTCTCGTAATACGACTACGGTGGTGGGGCGCATCGCTAAAGATAGACATAGGATTTATGTTAGACCCGATAACCCCAGGATTTCTCACTTAATTCAATTAGTCGAAAAGCCTGCAAAGGATGTAGCGATAGGCGATTACGTCGCTGTCGATATTATCGATTACCCAGATCGTTTTCATGAGCCTACCGCAAAAATAACTGAGCATCTTGGTGCGCCACTGTCTCCCGGTTTAGAGATTGACTTAGCCATTAGAAGTTTTGACTTGCCGCACGAGTGGTCGGAAGCGATCGCGGCGCAAACGGCGGCATTGGAGGACGAGCCATTAGATAGTGATAAGAAAAAACGCGTTGATTTAAGGCATTTGCCCCTGGTCACTATTGACGGGCCTGATGCGCGTGATTTTGACGACGCGGTTTATTGTGAGAAACGCCGTGGTGGCTATACCTTGTGGGTGGCTATTGCGGATGTTGCTCACTATGTCACGCTTAATTCATCGCTTGACCACGAGGCAATGAAACGAGGCACGTCGGTGTATTTTCCGGGACGTGTTTTGCCAATGCTGCCAGAAGCGATATCAAATGGTTTGTGTTCGCTCAATCCTGATGTCGATCGCTTATGCATGGTATGTGAATTAAAAATTTCGAGCCATGGCCGTGTAACCGACTTTGAGTTTTATGAAGCGGTAATGCATTCACAGGCCAGGTTAACCTACCACGAAGTTGCAGAAGTGTTAGGTTTGCTTGATGCGGATCCCCGGCAGGGTTTGTTGGCGCGTCTTGATCCGGTTATTCCGCACTTGCAAAACCTTTATAAACTGTACGAAGTACTACGTAATCGCCGCAGTATGCGCGGGGCGATAGATTTTGAAACCGTCGAGACGCAAATAATATTTGATAGCCAGCAAAAGATTCAGGAGATTGTGCCGGTTGCGCGCAATGAAGCGCACAAAATTATTGAGGAATGCATGTTATGCGCAAACGTTGCGGCTGCAACGTTTTTGGGTCTGACGGATCTCCCTGCGTTATTTCGAAATCACGAAGGCCCCAAGTCTGAGAAACTCTCGGCGCTTAAAGAGTATCTTGCCGAACTTAAATTATCACTGGCTTTTAAAGGCAAACCACAGCCCGCTGACTTCCAGCAGCTAATGGAGAGTATTGCCGAGCGACCCGATCGCCAGGTTATTCAAACCATGATGCTGCGCTCAATGAGCCAGGCGGTATATGAAGCCGAGAACAAAGGCCACTTTGGCCTGGCGTATGATGCCTACTCGCACTTTACTTCGCCTATCCGGCGCTATCCCGATTTACTAGTGCATCGTGCAATCAAGTCGGTTATTCACAGCCGTAAACAACATGATCATGTTCGTCGTGTGAAAAGCGGTGGTGTCGTTGCGCGCGAAAAAATATACCCCTACGACATGGGGGCGATGTTAGAACTTGGGATTCATAGCTCAATGGCGGAGCGCCGCGCAGACGACGCTACTCGGGACGTAATGGCCTGGTTGAAGTGTGAGTATCTCAGTGAGCATGTCGGCCAGGAATTTGATGGTGTCGTTTCGGGAGTAACCGGGTTCGGTTTTTTTGTCGAGCTGGTGGATATCTATGTCGAAGGCCTGGTTCATATTACCTCGCTAGACAACGATTATTTTGATTTTGACCCAGTGTCTCACGCGCTAATCGGAAAGCAAACGGGCAAAGTCTACGCGTTAGGTGATTCGGTTCGAGTGAGCGTTGCGCGTGTTGATTTAGAGCAGCGTAAAATTGATCTTGCCCTGGTGGGAGCTTCGCGAAAATCAGGTGCGAGTTATACGACAAAGCGCAGGGTAGCGGATGCACAGCGCGATGATAAGCGTCGGCGCAAGGGCGGGAAAAAGCATTCGCCGAACCATAAATCTGGACGAAAACCCAAAGGCGCAAATAAGAAGGGGAAAGGGAAGAAAAAACGTCGTTAAGCGGGTGGAATACCCAAGCCTGAATGAAAATATAATTAGCAGAAAAAGAAAACGCCAACTGGTTAGTTGGCGTTAAAGTATGAGGTTAAAACTGAAAACTGCTTGGAGAGCAAAACCGGAAAAAATCCTGCGCTCTTTCAGATGAGTCCATAATACGCCTCAGAAACAAAAAGAAAACGGGACGTCAAGTACCCTTTTTGCGCCACGAAGCGCTCGCTGCAAAGAAGAAATTGATTGCCGCCATAAAAAATCCATTAAAAACAGTGGGTTACCATTAACACCCGACGGGTTTAGGCGTTATATCTGCGGCGCTAGCACTCGGAGCTTATTAATTTACTGTAACAAAAGTGTAAAAAAACCAATCCTGAGTCGTGGGATTGTTGATTAGGCGCTTCTGGCTTGCTTCCAAGCCGTGCTTCCCCATTGGCCGTCGCCTGATGATACCGACACTTTTAACCGCTGGACTTCGTTTTTGGTGAAAAAATCATCATGCTTGACCAGTCTTTCGACGATCAGGTGTGAGAATTCCTCGACGGTTGTATTTCTAATGGGTAAAACCAGGGTGTCGCTCGCAAGAAACTGCATGGTTTGATCGGCGAAGCTAACTTCAACAGTCTGTGAGTCTTCGCGTATTGTCAGGTAGGGCGAATCGCCGGGTAATAGAAGATACTCGTCGAGCTGCTCGCAGATACGTCTAAGACGTTTTTTTATTTCCTGATAATTAAAGCAAAGACCGTTTTCGTCGACGGGCGCAACGATTTCTGCACGCACTTTAAAATTATGGCCATGCAGCCGTTCGCGTTCGGTTGCGCTAAACACCGTAAAGTGGGCGCCCGAAAATTTAAAATCTTCTTTGCTGATTTCAATGGTTGTTAGTCGGGCACTCATGGCATTAGTGTATCGTAAAACGTAATGACTTAGTTAAAATGGCGTACATACTCATCATCCACCTAATTTAAAGCACAGGCGATTATGACGCAAAAATATTTAGTGATCAGTGGCGGTAGCCGAGGAATTGGTTTGGCTACCGTAAAGGCCTTTGCCAGGCAAAACTATCGCGTGATTAACTTGTCGCGTAGTAAGCCCAGTTTCGAAGGCATTGAGCATATCGCAGTTGATTTTGCAGATATTCATTGGGCTGATAATTGTCGTGAGCAGTTAAGCCAAACGCTTGGTGATTCCCAGGTCACGCTTGTCCATAACAGCGGTGCACTTTATAGCGATTCGGTAGAAGATGTTTCAGCTGAACAGCTCCAGCGGGCGTTACAAATAAATGTCGTTGCAGCAAGCCAGCTAAACCAGCTTGTACTCCCATACATGGAGGCCGGCTCAAGCATTTTGTATGTGGCATCTACCCTGGGCGAAAAAGCAGTCGCAAACGCGTGCTCTTATGTCACCTCGAAACATGCAATGATTGGCTTGATGAAATCCACCTGCCAGGACTTGTTCGGTCGCGGCATTCACACAGCAGCGATTTGCCCTGGGTTTACTGATACCGAAATGTTGCGCGATCATATCGGTAATGACCCGGCTGTGGTTAGTGATATTGTTAAAGGTGTGTCGTTTGGGCGACTGATTTCGCCGGAGGAAATTGCACAAACACTCTGGTTTGGGAGCCAGAGCCCGGCAATAAATGGTGCAGTGCTACACGCTAATTTGGGACAAAAAGAGCACTAATCGTTAAACCCCGCTGGGTGTTTCGATTTCGTCAACGGGCTGGACATTGTCGGGCGCAAAGGACTTTTGAACCGCGCCGTCGAGAGTTCGCAGCGTTGGGCTAAAGAAATAAAACCCTGCCAGCACGCTTGCTAACAGTAGACCCGCAACAAACAGCGTTATATCGACGCCATAGAGTTTTGCAAACCACGCAATTGGCGCAACTGTCAAAGGGGCGAAACCAGTCGCAACCATCATCACAGAAGAAACCCTGCCGCGCTGGCTATCGACGGTGAGAAGTTGTGTCACTGTATTGTTAAGCGTCATAGCGGTAGCAGAGCCAACGTGGGCAATAAACAGCAGCAGTAACGCAAGGTAAAACGAGCTGCTTAAGCTAAAGCAGGCTAGAAAAATTGCAAAGCTCAGCGCACCGTTAAACATCAGTAAAGTGCGCTTAGTGTTTTCTCCACGACGCGCTATCCAAATCGCGCCCATTGTTCCGCCCAGGCCTGCCACTGACATTGCTAGCCCTAACCCTTGCTCGCCCACATGCCAGATGGTCTCGGTAAACAAAACGAGAATACTGTGCAAGGGAATGCTTAGTGTCAATGGCAGCATACCGAATAGCAGTGAGATAAGAATAGGCTTGTTATCCCTTACATAGCGCATGCCTTCGGTGATGTCAGCGACAATCGAGGTTTTATGTGTTTTAGCATGCGTGGGTGTATGTGAATTAGCAATTGGTAATACAAAGAGCCACCCGGAAAGAAATAGCACACTGGCGACGGCGTAGGTGGCCGTCATACCATGTTGCGCGATTAGCCAACCCATTAGCGCGGGGCCTATTACGCGAGAAACGTTGAGTATGGTCATCGACAATGCGGTTGCGCTGCCCAACACGTCTTTGCCCACGAGATTAAAGACAATGGCAGTTCGCGTTGGCAACACAATAGGGAAAATCAACCCGGCGAACACGCAGCTAGCCAATAAATGCCAGAGTTCCAGCACGTCCATAAATAGAAGGACAAATATCAATGTTTCATTTAAACACAGTAAAACCTGGCAAACCTTGGCAAGCGCAAGGCGATTGAGGCGATCGCCCAGGACACCGCCGGGAAATGCAATCACAATCATTGGCACAGCGAAGGCAATATTGATTAAAGCGATGGCTATTTCGTCGGCGGTTAATTGCCATGCCAACACGCTACGAGTCAGCATTTGTCCATGCAACACTAGAAAGAAAACGGTGTTGCTGGCAAGTAACCAGCGAAATTGAACGTTTTTAAGCGCTTCAGCGACCACGAATCAGTAATACCAAAAGTAGTGAAAGGGGGTGGAAAGGGTGTTGATCCCAATGTTTAAAGAGCGACTAGCACAGCCACTCAAAAGGGGGCGCCGAGCATAACATGCAAGCGCAAAAGGAAACGCGCTAAATAAGGTAGGTTAACGGATTAGCGGCTAAAAATGGCGCGGGGAATCAGCGAATAGTTACGGGATCAATATGAAGCCGCTTTGCCATCACGTTGCTTAGCCAGTAAAACGGAATGGTATCTGCGAGCGCCACCGTGAGCTTAAAGATGTAGTTGCTCGCGACGAGAACCAGAAATGCTTTGAGCGTGATGTTGCCAGCAAATAAGCTTGCGCCAAAGGTTACGGTTATCACCATTATTGAGTCGATGCCCTGGCTTGTCACGGTGCTTAAATTGTTCCTCAGCCAGCGATGTTTTCCGTTTGTCAGGCTTTTAAAAAAGTGGAAAAGCCGTACATCGGCATATTGTGCGGCTATGTATGCCAGCATCGATGCGAACACCGCACCGGCTGTGCACTGGTAAAGTATTTGAAACAGCTCGACATGATTCTCGACTGTTGCACCCGAGGGCAATGCAACCGATTCGGCCAGTTCGATCACCTGCCATGGTGGCTGGTCTTCTGGTGGCACTGAAGGCACGGCCTGGGCAACCCACATAAAGGCTATGATAAAAAGATTTAATGCCAGCCCGAGGCCGACCACAAAATTCGCGCGCCGACGGCCATAAAATTCGCCGATTAAATCCGTACATAAAAATGTAAGTGGGTAGGGCAGTACGCCAACCGCAAGCGACAGCGGCCCCAGTTCAATAAACCGTGTTATTCCCACCACGTTGAGTAACGTCATGCAGCAAATAAAAAAACCGGCCAGGACAATAAAGTAACGTTCGCGGCGTTCTACTAACGAGGGATTTTCGGTGATTTCGACCATTTTTAGTGTTTTGTTTGAGGATTGTTCTACCAGTTCTTACGCGGATGCTAACATAGTAGATTACCTCTAACAGAAAAAGCATCTAGTTTCCGGAAGCACCCCGTATGATTTCATCTATCGTGAGCGCAATTGCTAATAAAAATATTTTCCAGTGCTTGATACTCACCCTGGCATTGGTTTTAGCTGCCTGTGCGGAAAATGAGCCTGCACAAGATTCAGTTTCGATCGATCATCACGGCGAACGCGCAGCCGCGTATTTAAAAAATGGCCAAATTCGCGCAGCGTTGATTGAGGGGCGCAACATGTTGCAAAAAGCGCCCGATGCATCGCAAGGCTACGAAGTCATGGCGCAAATCTACAATGAGATCGGCGACTACCCACAAACGTTAGCAATGTTCGCCGATGTGCCTGCTAGTGCGAATACATCAACAAAAATGTTACTCGCGAAAGCCAGGGCGTTCGCATATGCCGCTAAGGCAAAGTCGGCAACATCAGTGTTGAACGAGATTAATGAGCAAGACAAAGAATTGTACTCAACGGAGATCGATATTATTCGAGCTCGGATTGCAATTAATAATGGTGATATTGATTCTGCTACTCAAATTTATCGTTCGTTACTCGATAAAGAGCCAGAAAATATATCAGTGCTAGAAAATGCAATCGAGCTGTATCTGTATGATCAACAGCTTGATGCGGCCGAAGAATTGCTTGGGCAATTTAAAATTCTAAGTAAAGAAAACCCAACGCGGTTATACCTGCTTGGTGTGTTAGAAATGCAGCAGAACAAACTCACCGCCGCAGAACTGCATCTAACGGAAGCGCTGGATTTGCGTAGCTCGGAAGACACAATGACCGCTGCACGCGCGGCGATTATTTCTCAATTAGAAAGGCTGATGCAGCAGACTGGGCGCTCGGTAGAGGCAATGGCCTATCGTGAACAGCTTTCTGGTTATTACGGCGGCGTTGACGAAGCGCTCAATGAAAAAATGGAGCGCGCGCATCAGCTGTATCTAGAGGAAGAATATCTCGCCTGTAGAGAAATCCTCGAGGACGTGCTGGCAGACTATCCACAGTTTGATACGCCAAATTTAATGTTGGCGACGCTGGATTTTCGGGCGAATGATGCAGAAAACGCATCGCTCAGATTTATCGAGTATATCGATATTGAGTTGCATGATAAGCGGATCGTTGAAATGGCGGTTCTGTCCAGTCTGGCGGCGGGAAAGGCCAGACAATTACTGACGGTTTTTGACGAATCGCTAGCAGTAGAACAGGACGCAGTTTTATTGAATGCCCGGGCTCGGCTATTAAATGCCTCTGGTGATAGTGAAAAAGCGTTGGCGTCGGCAGAACAGGCTATTGAGCTTGATCCTTATACTATTGACCATTATGTGTTGCTGGCGGGTATACAGCAAGGTCAACAAGAAGCAGGCAACGAGGCGGCTGAAAAACCCCTGTTAACCATAGAGCGAGCGTTAGAGGTCAATGCCGTTGACGGCAACGGTGTATCTAACGAATCATTATTGGTGCTAAGCAAGTTGTATGTAAGTGTGCTGGTTGACGTGGGGCAGGCTGAAAAAGCTAAAGCATATGTTGATCAGCAGCTTGCCAAATCAGAAAACAGTGCGTCTGCAAATAACCTTGCAGCAAGTTATAGTGTTTTGGTTCGCGATTTTGCTCAGGCAAAAGTATACGCCAACGAGTCGTTGAAAAAGGATGCTCGCTCCGAGTCTATGCTGTTAGGGCTTGCGGCAATTATGCGCGAGCTGGAAGAGCCCTATACTGATATTCTCGATGTACATATTGATGCGGTAGAGCTTTCGCCGCTAAGACCGGAATCCTATATACAAATGCTAAGCAGCACTAAAAACGATTCCGAGTTTGAGCATGCGGTCAAGGCCGCAGAAGTGCTTGCCACAAAACATAAAGCGAGTTCGGGTTTTATGGTGTTGAGCCGCGCATATTTAAGTCGAAATGATAGTAGTAACGCAGATAAATATTACGCGCAAGCCAAGAGCTTTTCAGATGACGCCCAGGCGTCGGTAGCGTTCGACCAGGCTATCGTGCAGGTAAAAGCAGCAGAACTTGCAGCTGACAACGATTTCGCAGGTGCGAAAAAAGTTCTGGAGCAGGGGATTGCGGATTATGGGGATTCAGCAAGTTTGTTATCGACGCTTATCGAGCTCGAAATAAGTCGTGGTAACTACGACCAGGTAAAAGAATTATTGCCCCGTCTAGAAAAAGTTGATGCGAGTTTGTCAGGTTTTTATGACGCTGAGCTTGACGTGGCAGCAGGTTCGCTCGACTCCGCGCTAGAAAAATATCAAGCACTTTGGAAAACCAATAAATCGGACCTGATTAGCCAGCGTTTGTACGTCTTGCTGCGAAACGTTGATCCTTCGAAAGCGGATGACTTTGTTACGCAGTGGGGAGATGAAGTTGAATTCAGCGCGCTACAAATGCAGATCGCTTCATCCATCGCGATTGGCAAAGCAGATTATGAGACGGCGGTGCGAATAACTGAGCGTCTGGTTGGCGTTAACGGTCAGGATTTGCGCGCACTGAATAACCTGGCGTGGTTGTACCAGCAAACGGGTGATGAGCGTGCTTTAGCTTATGCGGAGCGTGCTTATCAGCTAGCACCTGAGCAAGCTGATATTATTGACACCTACGCGTGGGTTTTATCCGAAAATGGCCAGGTCGAACAAGCTATCCCGCTATTTGAAAAGGCCCTATCGCTGGACCCGGATAACGAAGAAATCGCGCGGAATTATCAAGCCGCAAAAGACAAGCTGGCGAAGTAGGCGAGCAAAAGGTTTCTGATGAGTACTACTGAGCGTGGTTACGGCGTTAATCTGGCGGCTAGCCTGCTAGATTATTCCCCCGAGCGCGTAATAAAAATTTTTATTGATAACGATAAGCGAGGGAGCAAAGTAAAAGCGTTACTGGATAAGGCTAACGATAATAACGTTTCGGTCGAGAACTGCTCCAGATCAGATTTTTACGGGCTTTTAAAGCAGTCCGGTATAGAAGAAAGTGCGGTTCATCAAGGTGTGCTCGTAGAGTTTTTGCCCGCTGAAGCGAAGGATGAAAAGTGGCTAGTTGCCTTAATTAAAAAAATAGATGCACCCTTTTTTTTAGCGTTAGATGGCGTTACCGACCCGCATAATCTTGGAGCCTGTTTGCGATCGGCAAACGCCGCTGGTGTAGACGCCGTCATCGTGCCTAAGGATAAATCTGCTGGCATTACGCCTGCGGTTCGCAAAGTTGCTTGCGGTGCAACTGAAATGACGCCAGTGGTTTCAGTCAAGAATTTAGCGCGTTGCCTCGATAACCTGCGCAAGCAAAACATTTGGGTGATGGGAGCGGCTGGTGAAGCCGAACAAAGCTTGTACGATCTCGATTTCAAAGGTGGGTTGCTAATTGTGATGGGTGCTGAGGGTGGTGGTCTAAGGCGTCTAACACGTGAGCACTGTGATCATTTGTTCAAAATCCCAATGCAGGGCTCCATTGAAAGCTTAAATGTGTCGGTGGCTACCGGAATATCATTGTTTGAAGCGGCGAGACAGCGACAGGGTGTAAGCTAGCCTCCGCGTGCGATAGTGTCAAAAGCACAGTTAGCCTACCGGTTCGTGTGCTAGATTAAAGAGATAGCTTGTCATTGAGGGATATCATCATGAAAAAAGTTTCGATAACCGCAATTTGCGGGGCGTTAGCCATGCCTTTAGCAAACGCGGATATTTTTAGTTCACGTAATGCCGCCATGGGCGGTGCTGGTGTTGCGGTAAGCGATTATGAAGTGGCTGGTTTATACAATCCGGCGCTTTTGACCGTAAAAGAAGAGAAGGACAGTTTCGCGATTGTTCTGCCAAATATAGGTGTAGAAGTTAGCGATCAGGACGAAGTATTTGATGAACTTGAAGGTATAGCCGATGACTTTGATGCGCTAGAGCTAGCGATAGACAGCGCTGATGTGCCAGGTGCTGCTGCAGCGAGAACGAGAATCATTGATGGCTTAACCCTTGTTGATGATAAGCCCGTTACGCTGGATTTAGGAACATTCATCTCGGTAGCGGTGCCCGGCCAGAATCAGGGCTTTGGGTTGTCTATTTCGGCTACCGCAGATATTCAGGTGCTTGCTCGATTTGACGATGATGATATTGCGCGTATTAACGCTGCAACCACACCAGTAGATTTCGATAACCTGGAAAACGATCTTGAGTCTGATGCGAAAGCGGTTGGCGTAGTGGTTGGGGAATTTACGTTAAGCTACGCAAGACGTGTTTCGCTAGGTGATCGCGAGGTATCAATAGGTGTTTCGCCCAAGTATCAGTCTGTAGAAACTATTCAGTATATCCAAACAGTCAACAATTACGACGAAGATGATTTCGACGCCGAGGAGTTTACCGACGATGATTCGGGGTTCAACATGGATATCGGTGCGGCAATGAATCTCAACGATAAAACTTTGATAGCCGTAAACATCCAAAACCTGTTTGGTGCCGATTATGATACGGTTGAAGATCCGGTTACCAGCGAAATGACAACCTATGAAATACGACCCGTTGTTACGCCAGCAATTTCACACAAACGAGATTGGTTAGCGGCTACCGCAGAGCTGGATTTAACAGAGCGTAGCGGTTTTAAAGACGAAGATGGTTCGCAGTTTTTCCGTGTAGGCGTGGAGTTTGATGCGGCAAACTGGGCGCAGTTGCGCCTGGGGTATCGCAGCGATATGAATAGCGTGCGTGAAGACGTTGTGAGCGCGGGAATCGGCTTGTCCCCATTTGACGTATTACATATTGGTATAGCAGGTTTTGTGGGCGACAATGATACCGCTGGTGCAAGCTTTGATTTAAAGCTAACGCTCTAACTTAATTGCCGGCATAAAAAAACCGCCTGTTTAAGGCGGTTTTTTTTAGGCTGGAAAAATTATTCGCCAGTTTGTGATTGAAGATAATTTTTCAGCCCCATTTTATCAATCAAACCTAACTGCGTTTCGAGCCAGTCTACATGTTCTTCTTCAGATTCCAGGATCCTCTCACACAACTCGCGGCTGCTATAATCCTTGACCGATTCGCAGTACTTGATCGCTTCGCGTAAATCAGGAATAGCGTCTAGCTCTAGCGCAAGATCCGCTTTTAACATCTCCTCAGTATCTTCACCAATACGGAGCTGGCCGAGTTTCTGCAAGTTCGGCAAGCCTTCCAGAAAAAGTATGCGCTCAATAAGCACGTCAGCGTGCTTCATCTCGTCAATCGATTCGTGATGTGCGTGCGCCGCGAGAGCAGAGAGTCCCCAGTCCTTATACATTTTTGAGTGCAGAAAATACTGGTTAATAGCTATTAGCTCATTACCAAGAATTTTATTTAAATGCTCTATAACTTTTGTATCGCCTTTCATATGAAATAGCCTTGGCTTGGGTGTGGTTAAGCTGTATCGCAAATTCGACTGTATGTAAGACTAGGGAAAAGGTCCGCCGGTGTCAATGTAACTCAATGATATAAAATAAAAAAGTGAAATAGCAATGCAAGTTATTTTCAACTGCATCTAGGTTCTTATTATGCGGATTGGTTTTATAGTTTTTAAAAACAATAAGTATTTGAAACCTTTTGCTCGGCCAAAAGGTTTCACCAAAAGGCCGCCAACGGCCGCGTTGGATCCGAGCGGTTACTCCATACTTTTTATCATACTGATGTCCACCGGATTCCGGCGTCCGTAGCAGTAAGCTTCCCTTAAGGTTGGCCACAGCGCTTGCGCGCTGAATGGCTTTGTGAGTTTATATGCTATCGCGACCTTTCATTCGAGTGTGGTTTTATATCCCCCTTTTAGCGTTCGCTAAAAAAGTGAGTCGCTTTAGCAGCGAGCAATAGGATTGCTTCCGCTGCGTTAGAAAACAAGCAAACGCTTTTTTAGGTTTCCGAAGGGCGAATGCGTATAGGGCGGCATGTTATTCGTAAACACTAAGGCGTTTACTCACCCTATGGGTTCGCTGCGCTCATGCCAATTGCATGCAATTGGTGATGCTTACTTATTTTTTGCTGAAGAAAAATAAGTAAGTTGCTGTCGGGCAACTCCCGACGGTTTTTATTTTTGGTATTACCTAAGGGTGATGGATTTATTAGAAAAGTGTTTGAAACCTTTTGCTCGGCCAAAAGGTTTCACCAAAAAGCCGCCAACGGCCGCGTTGGATCCGAGCGGTTACTTCATACTTTTTATCATACTGATGTCCACCGGATTTAGGTGTTCGTAGTGGTAAGCTTCCCTTAAGGTTGGCCACAGCGCTTGCGCGCTAAATGGCTTTACCAATTTACATGCTGTCGCGGTCTTCGACTCAAGTGTGGTTTTATATCTCCCTTTAGCGTTCGCTAAAAAAGTGAGAAGCTTGTCCGTGAATGCGACAGGACGTCGCTTTAGCAGCGAGCAATAGGATTGCTTCCGCTGCGTTAGGAAACAAGCAAACGCTTTTTTAGATTCCCGTAGGGCGAATGCGTATGGGGCGGCATTTCTTTGGTTACTTTCTTGCTGCTGTAGGCAAGAAAGTGACTTTCGTGTGGGGCGACGCCCCATGAGGTTTTTTTATTGTCCTGTAGGCATTAACAAAAAAATACCCGCATGTTTCGATGCGGGTATTTTCGTCTTCTTTGAAAGTGTTTTCACACAGTTTCAACTTGACCCTTTTTCCAGGGTTTGCCAATTGAGTTAACTGTTAGCCCTCAAAGCTTTTTGATGCATGGTGAATATCCATTTGTGGAAATGGAATTTCGATACCTGCTTCGTCCATTTTAAGTTTTACATTCTCGGTATTCGAGAAATAAACAGGCCAGTAGTTCGAAGATTGAACCCAGCAGCGGAAAACAAAATTAACTGACGAGTCTGCTAATTCAGATACCTCAATCGTGACTCCCTTGTCGTGCAGGATACGATCGTCAGCATCGGCGATGCCTTGCAGGATAGACTTAACTTTTTGGATATCTGATCCGTAGCCTACACCAACAACGAGATCAACCCGTCGTGTGTCCTGGGTAGAGTAGTTAGTGATATTGCTACCCATCACACTTGCATTAGCAATGATGATAGTTTTATTGTCGCCAGTAAGAAGTGTGGTTGCAAAAATTGCTACCTCAGAAACCACACCCGCTTCGCCAGCAACTTCTACAAAGTCGCCGACTTTAATTGGGCGTAACAAAATAAGCATGACACCTGCCGCAAAGTTTGACAACGTACCCTGGAGTGCGAAACCGACGGCCAGGCCAGCGGCACCGAGAATTGCTATAACAGAGGCAGTTTGAACACCAAGTTGACCTATGGCCGCGATGACCACAAAGGCAAGCATCAAATAATAAATAATGCTACCGACAAACTTTGAAATAGTAGGATCCACGTTTCGCTTTTCGAACGCCTTCATAATGCCATTGCGGATAATGCCAATAACAATACGACCCACGATAAAGATAACAATCGCGAGGGCAATCTTTATCCCGTACTCCACTCCCATTTGTGTCAATGCTTGAACATCGATATTTTCTAGGTTCATGTTTTTCCCCGTGTAGTGACAACCAGTGTTTTTGCAGTACAAAAAAATACCTCGGGAGCTGCCGAGGCATTTCTATCCTAAACCAAGATGATCCTGCAATGGGCGGCATACTACCGCGTCTAGTTGGGGTTTTCTAGCAGTAGTAAGACGAAAAGACGCTGAATTTACAGCTTATTACCTATCGTTCATTTGGGTATGCGTTACTGTGCAGAGGGGCCAAGAGGAAGGCCAGTATTTAGCCAGATAACGAATATAAGTGACCACATCGTAAACAGCGCAACCGAGTAAGGTAGCATGGTTGCAATAACGTCGCCGAGCCCCAAATGTCTGCGATACTGCTGGGCGTAAGCGAGGACGATACCAAAGTAGGGCATTAGTGGCGTAATAATATTAGTGCTGCTATCCCCGATGCGATAAGCCATTTGGGTGTATTCAGGGCTAATACCTAGCAACATTAACATAGGCACAAACACCGGGGCCAGTAAGGTCCATTTAGCAGAAGCACTACCAATCAGGATGTTGATAAACGCGGAGATAACGATCATCAAAAGCAAAAGTACGCTGGAGTTTAGCGCGACGCCGCTAAGCCAATCGGCTCCGGTGATGGCAAGTACGATACCGATATTGCTCCAGGAAAAGTAGCTAACAAATTGAGCTGCGAAAAACATAAGCACAATGTAATAGGCCATAGAGCGCATCGCGTGCACCATTCCCTCCACGCTGTCCGAAAGCGATCCGTACACTCCGTTTGCGCGTCCATAAATATAGCCGCTGATAGCAAAATAAAACGCGAGCAATGGCACGATATTTTTTAGCAAGCCAGAGCTTAGCGCTTCACCCGGCTGATAAAAAGGCGCGCCTTCAACTAGTGTTGCAACAGCGAGCATAACTAGAAACAAAAACGTAAACACCGCAACCGCCCATAATTTGCCGTTGGCTTTGTCGTCGGGTGACGCGTGGTCGGATGCAGTGTCATCGGGAGCGGTTTCCTGGGCGCCTTCAGAAACTAGTCTTGGTTCGATAACGTTATTGCTTAGATAGCCGCACACCAGTGTGATTAAAAAGGTCGATACAATAATGAAGTAATAGTTTTCTGAGGCTCCTACTACGACAGCGGGGTCAACAATCATCGCGGCGGAGGTGGATATTCCCGCTAACATAACGTCAACAGGGCCCAGGAATAAATTAGCGCTAAACCCCGCAGAAACAGCGGCAAAGGCAACGGCGATGCCCGCAAGTGCTGGCCGGCCACTACGAAAATAAATGACACCGGCGAGTGGGATAAGTACGACATAGCCGACGTCGGCACCCAGGCTGGAGAGCACGCCAGCAAAACTAATCCAGTAAGCAATATGGTTAGGCTTGCTAATAGCGACCAGCTTTTTAACCAGGGCAGCGATAAGCCCTGAGTGTTCCGCAATACCAATTCCGAGCATCACAACCAGCACGACGCCAACGGGCGCAAACTGGGTAAAGTTAGTTACCGCTTTGCTAACGATATTTTCAATGCCTGCGGCATCAAGAAGGTTGTTAACGGCCAGGGTTTCTTGCGTAATAGGATGGACTGCTGAGACCTGAAATAAACTGATCAGCCAGGACAATAGCAGCACCACTATCGACAAATAAATAAAAACAACGACAGGGTCGGGCAAAAGGTTGCCTGCGCGTTGTATGCGATCTAAAAGCCTATGCGTTAAAGAGGGTGAGGTACTCATGGCGCCAGATTATCATTCTTTTGATAAGCTGACGCCAGTGAGTATTTATCCTATGCTGATGAGCAGGGCTTCAGGCAAGTGAAGCGCGAGGACGAAGCTTTAAAAACGGGTTGAGTAAACGATGCATTCCATTTGTAAATTTAATGGGCGCATCCAGTACCGAAAGACAGATGCAGCTGCCATCATTGCTTGCCATTGGCTGGTGAGCCTGGCCACTTTGCCTAAATAAAAAGTCGCCTTCCTGGTAAATTCCTTCTTCGTCCGAAAAACTGCCCTTTAAGACCACGGTGATTTCATTGCCTCGGTGATCATGGCAACCTACTTTGCCACCTCGCGATAATTTATGCAGGGCAACTTCACGGTGTTGATCTTTAAACTGTAAACGGCCAACCTGCAATGCACGGCCAACTCGCTCCCACTGGAATTGTTTGTCATCGACAACCAGTTTTGTCACCGTATCGCCGAGCTCAGTCAGTGATGGATCTAATTCGTGCAAGGAATCCTGGTTTCGGTTAGCGGCTTGCATGTCGACAACACGTTGCTGAACGTTGTCTTCGATATGTAAGGGGTTATCGATTTTTTCAAGCGCATCGATAGTGGCAAATAAGCGTGCCGAGCTTGTGTCATTGACCGCAATTTGAGCGGGTGAATAGTCACTGGATTGCAAAAGCTCCTCCTCAACATTGTTGAAAAGGCTGGCGCCAACTTCGGTTAGTTGGGCAACCGCATTGCGACAATCTTCGCAGCGCTCGATATGCGCCGCTACGCAAAGCGCATACGCAGGGCTCAAAACACCAGCAGCGTACTCGTTAAGAAGGTGCATGTCAGGATGGTACTGTGGCATAGCGTTAGTTATCGAGTTAAGCCTGTTGCCATTGCTGGTCTAAGGCTGGGGTTAGAAGTTGTTACGTAGTGAGTGAAAAATAGATCATGCTGGCGCGCTTGAGCGTCATAAATTGGGAACAGCTTCAAACTACTTAACGTTTGGTTTTGTGCAGGGCATAAACCTTGTGCGGAAAACAACAATAAGGCCATCACACTAAATCCTCGTGATTGTCGGGAAGGATTGTGCGCATCTTGGCCATAGCGAGCCTGACACGTGACTTGACGGTGCCTAGTGGTACGCCAGTTTCTTCTGCGAGTTGAGAGTGTGACTTGCCTTGCAAGTAAATCTGCTTGATAACTTCCGCTTGTTCGTCAGGCAGCGAATGTAAAAGCATCTGCACGTTTTCCTGGGCACGAAGTATTTCTAACGAACCTATAGGTTCTACTTCGTCCTCAACGTTGAATGCGGCGTCGTTATCAAAAGTAAGATCACCACGGTTTACTTTTCGCAGAATATCGGTCCGTGCGTTCCTGGCAATCGTAAAAAGCCAGGTATTGACGCTCGCCTTCTCAGGGTTAAAGCTATCCGCCTTCAACCAAACTTTAATCATCACGTCTTGCACCAGCTCCTCCGCCATATCGGGAGAGGTAAATACATTGCGGAGCATTAAAGCGTAGCTTTTAACTTTAGGACCAAAGTGATTAAAAAGTTCAGCAAAGGCTTTTCGGTCACGATCATTCGCAACGCGCAACATATGGTTTGCCCATTCGTCTGGTTTGCGTTTGAACTTGTCTGCAATCGTTGACACGTTGTTAGTTTCTTGCGCTTGTTGAAGTCCCGAATTTAACGGTCGCTGTTGCTGCGCAGAGGGTCGTGCAGAGAAGGCGTTTTTAGAAAAAACTTTGTCCATGGCAGCGAGTGATCTTGATTGTAACACACTAATTTAAAAGGATTTAACGGCTTGTAACAGTTATACGTTGCAGATGCTTTAATGGATCAAATAAGCGCGAAAACAGACATTTAAGCCAGGTAAAAACGATTAATCCACTGGGGACTGATCTTTATTGGTGGCTAGCGCGTAAAGCTAGGATAAGAACGTGCTAAGGAAACTTTGCAATAGCGCGTACCGTTAGCGCAACGTTAGGTTTTAGCATTCGGGTAATTAGATAAATTTAACCTGGTTGATAGTTATGTCGTCAGTATCCCTGGAGCCGGCTTTTGAGCCCGGTCAAAACCATCCACAAGAGCTGCTAGATTCGCTAAGAGAGCTGTACTCCAGTGCGGAAAATATTTGCCCCCAGAGTGTGCGTGATATTTACGCGGAAGATCTGATATTTAAAGATCCATCGTGTTACATCACGGGGATAGACGGCTTTATCCAACATACCTTGTCACTATATAAAAACGTTATAAGGTGTGAGTTTGAATATGATGATGACCTGCAAATGCAGTCATCAAATCAGGCCTGCATCGCCTGGGACATGATTCTGCGCCATAAGCGATTGAACGGCGGTAAGGAATTTACAGTGCGAGGTATTAGTGTTGTTCACTTTGCTGAAAAAATTTATTTTCAGGAGGACTTCTTTGATCTTGGCTCAGCGATATATGAGCAGCTTCCTGTTTTAGGCCGAGTTGTTCGTGGGATTAAGCAACGTGTACAAACTTAAATATGTTCGCCAAGGAGTTTGATGCGTGGTATTTGATAGATGATAGAAATATTGGCTAAGGTGTTGAGCTGTGTCTAAGAGCAAAAAAATATGGATAACTGGTGGTGGATCAGGCATTGGCCAGGCCCTTGCCTGGCGGTTGGCCGATCAGGGAAACCACGTTGTAATTAGCGGAAGACGTTTGGATAAGCTAGAAAACACAATCGACGCTTACCACAAAGATAAAAGTAATACGCACGGTAAGATAGATAGCGTGGTCTTTGATGTAAGCCAGGATGGCGAGGTTGAACAAACTGCACAGCAACTTCGCGAAAAACTGGGCGGAGTAGATGTTGCCATTCTTAGTGCGGGGGTTTGCGAGTACATCGATAATGCCGCGCTCGATACAGCGTTGTTCAGGCGGGTATTCGACGCAAATCTTTTCGGCACGGTAAATGCTATTCAGGTTGCGCTCAAGCTGATGGTGGATACTCCTTCGGGCGATAAAGCCGGTCGCCCGCATTTGGTGTTGGTATCCAGTATGTCGACATTAACGGGGTTACCCAGGGCCGAAGCCTATGGCTCGTCCAAAGCGGCGTTGGATTACCTGGGAGACTCGCTAGGAATTGGCTTGCGGCAGCAAGGCGTTGATGTAACCGTTATACAGCCAGGCTTTGTAGAAACGCCCATGACGAAACAAAATAACTTTTCAATGCCGTTTGCGATGAGTGCAGATGACGCCGCATCGCGAATTGCTCGCGTGCTGGAAAAACGTCCTCGTGTTTTTCGTTTCCCAAATCGGCTAGTTTGGCTTATTCAAAGCGCGCGGTTTATCCCCTATCTATGGTACAAAAAAATAGCCCCAAAAATGGTAAGGAGTAGCTAGCGCGTGATAGATCGCAGCTTAGTATTGTGCGCGAATAGAGTTTCGCCAGAATAGTTTTTCTAAAGCGAAATAAATATTGGCCTGTAAGGAAAACGAGTTTTTATGACAGAAGTAGATGCGAAGAAAATAGCGGTGATCGGCAGTGGTATATCTGGCCTAACAGCTGCGTACTGTTTGGCTAATCAGCGCAGTGCGAAGCTAGATAGTGCGCTGGATCGGCTACCTGTAGAAGTTACAGTTTTTGAGTCTGAATCTCGTATAGGCGGGCACACGGCCACGATCGATATAGATAAGGGTGGCAAGCATTATGCTATAGATACCGGGTTTATAGTTTATAACGATTGGACTTACCCAAATTTTATCAAGCTGTTAGATCAGGTTAATGTACCGACCAGGCCAACGTCGATGAGTTTTAGCGTGAGTTGCGAGAATTCCGGCCTGGAATATGCCGGAAGTAATTTGAACACGCTGTTTGCCCAGCGCAGGAATATTATCCGTCCAGCGTACTGGATGATGCTAAGAGACATACTTCGATTTAATAAGCAATCAATTGATGATTTGGATAACGGGAGATTAGACGATGGCATTAGCCTGGGAGAATACCTGAGAAAAAACGGCTACGGGAATATGTTTATCGATAAGTATCTGGTTCCCATGGGGGCGGCGATCTGGTCATCTGGTACACATGCGATGCTAGACTTTTCTGCGCTATTTTTTGTAAGGTTTTTTAAGAACCACGGATTGCTGTCGGTAAAAAACAGACCTCAGTGGCGTACGATTGTTGGTGGTTCTAAAGCCTATCTTTCGCCGCTCACCACGAGCTTCCAGAATGCCATCCGGTTAAACAGCAAAATCAAGTCAGTGCAACGTGAAAATAATAAAGTTCACTTGTTAATGCACGACGGCGATGTTGAAACCTACGATGCTGTTGTTTTTGCAACACACAGCGATCAGGCGTTGCGATTGTTAGAAAAGCCGAGTCAGGAAGAGCATGAAATCTTGTCTGCTATACCTTATCAGTTAAACGATGTTGTGCTTCACACCGATGAACGCTTGTTGCCGCACAGGAAACTAGCATGGGCATGCTGGAATTATCGGCTCGCAAATAGCAGGGAAGACCAACAGCTGGCCAAGCTAACCTACAACATGAATTTATTGCAAGGGCTGGAAAGCGAGCAAACATTTTCGGTTAGCCTAAACCAAAACGACAGTATCAAGGAGGATCACATCCTTGGGCAATATCGATATTCACACCCCGTCTTTACATTATCAGGAATGGCGGCGCAAAAGCGCTGGCATGAAATTAATGGCCGCGACAACACATGGTTTTGTGGCGCATATTGGCGAAATGGTTTTCACGAAGATGGCGTGGTGTCTGCTTTAAATGTTATAGACGACATGGATCGCGGCCTTCTTTCCGTGAGCCGCCAATGACCGTATCTGTTTACAACAAGCGATGAATAAAAAGAAGTTGAATAGCTGTATTTATCATGGGGCGGTTTGGCATCGTCGATTAAAGCCAGAGAAGCATGCTTTTCGTTACCGCGCGTTTATGTTCTATCTCGACCTGGATGAAATAGACGAAGTGTTATCTCGGAGCAGGTTGTTAGGGAAGACGATCTTTCATTTGGCTCGATATAAACGAGAGGACTTTTACGGTAGCGAGCAGCAATCAATATCAGAAAATGTGCGTCAACGAGTGCAGCAAGAACTGGGGTTTTGTCCCGATGGACCCGTCAGGCTGCTGGCGAATATTCGTTACTTTGGTTATGTCACCAACCCAATTTCCTGCTATTACTGTTTTGACCAGCACGAACGCCTAGTCGCAATGCTATTGGAGGTCACCAATACGCCATGGCACGAGAAAGAAGCTTATGCGTTAGATTTTCGCCGCGCTTCAACAAAGGTAAATAACGTTTCTTTTGCAAAGACAATGCATGTGTCTCCTTTTATGCCGATGAATATGCGGTATCAGTGGCGAGGCTCTACGCCAGGAAACAAGCTTACGTTTACCTTGAGCAACTGGTTAGATGCTGATGCTGAAGAGAAGCAAGATAATGACAGCGACACCAAAACCAAAACAGGTCAGTCAGATACATCCGGTGAGTTATATTTTAAGGCTGGGGTCGATTTTTCACGGAAGGAAATTAGCGCTTCTACAGTGCGAAGTACGCTTTTGCGCTATCCGTTTATGACAGGAAAAGTGATAGTAGGAATTTATTGGCAAGCGTTAAAGCTGCTAGTAAAAAAAGTTGGGGTTTATCGGCATCCTGACAATGTTAGCAAAATAAAAATTGAACAGGAGTTATCTTAAACAGGTAAAAATAAAAATGATCGGTTTTATTGAAGGCAGCGTAGAAATACTCAAGACCATCTTATGTTGCGGCAACGTTCTTTTGTAGATGTTCGCAGTTGGTGTTATCGATAACGATAGAGAAGGGTAGATATGTATCAATCTAATAGTAACGCTAGTAATAGCCAGCAACGCGCGATTCGCAGCGACATTGTCGCCTTGCAGATGCCTAAAGCCGTACATTCATTAATTGGAGCGGGGCAACAAAGTGACACTCGCTTGAAAAAACACAATGTTTCGTTGGCTAAGCGTTTGGTCTTGAGGCAGCTTAGCGCGATGAACATAGGCCATCTATGCGTTTATGAAGGCGGCCAAAAGTTAGAGTTTGGTAGCAATGACCAGAATGTGTCTACGCGACGACTGGATGCCGAAATTGTTGTACATGACCAAAACGTTTACAGGCGCATGATGTTGAATGGTGTGCTCGGTGCCGCAGAGTCCTATATTGAGGGGGAATGGACTACGCCGGATCTTGTTGCCGTTGTGCGGTTTTTTGTTTCGAACCTTCAAGAGTTGGAAGCGATGAATGGCCGCAGAACACTGGTTAATAAAATAGTGCTTGCACTGCTTTCTTATGTAACGCGCAATACACTAAAACAGTCAAAGCAGAATATTTCTGCTCATTATGATTTGGGTAACGACTTTTTCTCGCTATTTCTTGATCCTACTATGCTGTATTCATCAGCGGTATTTGGCGAAAAGAACATAAGCTTAGAGGAAGCTTCTACCGCTAAGATGGATCGTTTGTGCCAGAAACTCCGGCTAACTTCTAGCGACCATTTACTGGAGATTGGCACTGGTTGGGGAGCAATGGCCGTTTATGCGGCTGAGGAATACGGGTGTCGAGTAACTACGACAACTATTTCTGAAGAGCAATATCAATATGCCAGGGCATTGGTCGAGTCAAAGGGCTTGGTTGATCGTGTGCATGTCCTCAAGCAGGACTATCGGGCGCTACAAGGCCAGTACGACAAGCTGGTTTCGATCGAAATGATCGAAGCGGTAGGGCATCAGTTTTTCCAGCAGTATTTTTCGACCTGCAGCAATCTACTCAAGCCGAACGGTGTTATGGCTATCCAGGCGATAACCATGCCTGATCAGCGCTATGCCACAGCAGTTAAAAACGTCGATTTTATCAAGCGATATATTTTTCCGGGTGGTTGCCTCCCGTCGCTGAGCGTCATTGCAGATCACGTTGCAAAAGACACTGACATGGTCATCAGCGATATTTATGACATAACGGCAGATTACGCTACAACGCTTGCGCGCTGGCGCGACGGCTTCTTTCAAAATATTGATGCCGTACGAGAGCAGGGGTTTGATGAGCGGTTTGTTCGTATGTGGGATTACTACCTCTGTTATTGTGAGGGTGGTTTTCGCGAGCGGGTGATAGGGACGCATCAAATCGTGATGACCAAACCCCAGTTTAGAGATTAGTGCCTTATTGGCAGAGTTTAGGCCATGTTGGGTTGATAAGTTATGCACAGTAGAGAGCTCATTCTCCTTACCTTGAACGCGATATTGTTTAACCTCGCATGGTTGCTTTGCGTGCTCGGTGGCGATTTCATAGCGCTAATAACGGCTATAGTGCTGTTAGTGTTTCACCTGCTGGTTGTCTCGCGCGTTTCTCAGGAGCTTTTGTTTATTATTGGTGTCGGCATCGTTGGTTTTATCATCGATGTGCTGGTGTTTAGGAGCGGTCTGTTACTTCGGGCAAATGGAATTTCATTCCCACCGCTTTGGCTACTGGCATTGTGGATTTGTTTTGCGACAACGTTAAATCATTGCTTTCGATTTCTACAACAGCGTTTGGGGCTGGCGGCTGTAGCGGGCGCAGTTTCTGGAACAGCTTCATACATTGGGGGCGCAAGATTAAGCGGAGTTCAGCTAGGCGTTGACTTTCCCATAGCAGTTCTAACGCTGGCTGCTTTGTGGTTGTGCTTGTTTCCGTTGTTAATGCTAGCGGCGCGCGAGTTTAGTAATGTTTACTTTAGTGATAGATAGTCGATCTAGCCATTTAAAGGCAGGGCGGACGAGTGTGATTGTGCAACGGTTTGTTAAGCCTTTGATTCACATTAAAAGTTTAGTGCGTCTGGTACTATTTTTGGTGTCGGCGCTAACAGGCACTCTGGCATTTGCCTTGACTGCTTCGAGCGAGGACTTTAATGCCAGGCAAGTCTTTCTTGAGCATTCGTCCGCTTTAGTTCCTACATCTCAAGCGCAATTCAATAAACTCGTCTGTGTTGATCGCTGCGATATCGTTGGCACCGCCTACCGCCTGGACACGCAGGAGGCGATTTATCGTGAAGAACATCGCCTGTTTTATGCGGATGAAACATCGCTTAGGGAGATATTTTATCGTGATCATTCGGGAAAGCTTTTCGCGTACAAATTGGTAGATTCGTTAGTAGAGAAATACGCGCCCAATTTCTGGTTTTTAGATTTTCGTCTGGATCAGCTGCAATCGGTTATAAAACCTCCATCAACTGATTCTAGGTTTGAATCCTTGTACGCCTACGCAGATCGAATTGACGCCGGGAACGAATACTTTCTAGAGTCGTATGCTGATACTCTTGCTGCACAACAGGAAGTACCAGGCGATTTGGCTCGCCAACAAGCGCTCGGTTTTTTGATGGAAGATAGTGATAAACGTTTGCAGTCCCCATGGCGACTTAATGCAGTTGGCACTAATGATGAGCCGTTAATAGCCGATGCAGGTTTTGACGCATTTATTGTTAGTAACTGGTCGCAGCTTGATACGCGAGGCTATGATTTTCGCTTTATTGTTCCTAGCAGAAACAGTTCGGTAGCAATGAAGATTAATAAGATTGATAAAAGGCGTTGTGAGCGTGAGGTTTTTGAACAGGTTAATATAGAGCATCTCGACCAGGCTATCCTAACGACTAATCACTGTTTTAAAATCCGGGCGCGAAACTGGATTATCGATAAAATACTGGGCGCAATCTATATCGTTTACGACGACCGTCAACGGCTCAGGGTGTTTAAAGGCTTAAGTAATGTTCGCGACAATGGCAATAAGCGGCTCTATGTTTATATTAGTTATCTTTATGCCAATAAATAGCGGTATAGATGAATACGCGCGCGATTGTCTGGTTTAGACAGGATCTACGGCTAAGCGATAACCCGGCACTATTAACCGCCGTCAATTCGGGCTTTGAGTTACTGCCCATCTATATTCTCGATGACGAAAACGCGGGCGCATTCAAGATGGGTGCTGCTAGCCGCGTGTGGCTACATCATTCTTTAAAAAGCCTTAACGGCGCGTTAAACGGAAAACTGCAATGCTACGCGGGTGATGCCAGCGATATTTTAGTGGCGCTCGCAAACGAGGAAAACGCTCAACTTGTGGTTTGGAACCGTTGTTATGAACCATGGCGAATTGAGCGCGATAAAAAAGTTAAAGAATTATTGCAGAATAAAGGCGTTACTGTTGAAACCTGCAACGCTAGCCTGCTTTGGGAACCGTGGACGATCAGGAAGAAGGATGGCACGCCTTATAAAGTATTTACTCCGTATTATAAAAAGGGTTGTCTTGGGGCGGATGCACCCCGCGCACCGATTAAAAGCCCTAAGCTACTTCCGCTTTTTAGCGCCGCGCTGACTGGGCGGAAGGTAAAGCAAGTTTCTATCGATCAAATGCGTCTTTTGCCAGATTCGTTAGCGTGGCACAAAGACATGATGTCTTATTGGCAGGTGGGAGAAAAAGCAGCGCAAGGCAAGGTTAATGCGTTTATTCGTGGGCCGATTACCGCTTATAAAACAATGCGTGATTTTCCTGCAGAAGGTTACGGATCTCGACTGTCTCCCCACCTTCATTTTGGCGAGGTTTCACCTCACCAGGTGTGGCATGCCGCTCGTGCGGCGCCGTTGATGGAAGACGAGAGTAATCGAGCTCATTTTTTAAGTGAACTAGCGTGGCGAGAATTTTCTTATTATTTGTTATATCACTGGCCATCGTTGCCAACTGAGCCGTTTCAGGCAAAGTATCGCCTTTTCCCATGGTATCAGTCTAACGATACGTTAGAGTCCTGGAAACGAGGGAAGACCGGTTTTCCCATCGTGGACGCAGGTATGCGCGAGCTTTGGCAAACGGGGTACATGCACAATCGCGTGCGGATGATAGTCGCATCATTTCTGGTAAAGAATCAGTTGACACATTGGCGCGAGGGAGCTGAATGGTTCTGGGATTGCTTGCTTGATGCAGACCTGGCGTCGAATAGCGCTAGCTGGCAGTGGGTGGCGGGCTGTGGCGCAGATGCTGCGCCATACTTTCGAATATTTAACCCAGTCACTCAAAGCAAAAAGTTTGACCCAGAGGGTAAATATATTCGCCGGTATTGCCCAGAGCTTAGTCGTCTGCCCAATAAATACTTTTTTGCGCCCTGGGAAGCCAGCGAAACAGTTTTGCAAGCAGCGGGTGTTTGCCTCGGTAAAAACTACCCTCATCCCATAGTTGATTTGAAACTCACGCGCGCTAGAGCATTGGCTGCTAACCAGTTAATTAAGAATCAGGCTTAGTTGTTTAGAACGCTATTTTTTCTGAGCTTAGTGTAGCGTTATCATTTTCCTGCTTCGGAATACAAATTAATAGCGATGACACTATCGAAATTAAGCAATAGGCCAGAAAATAATAGAAACCAGGGTGCAAAATCGCATCCAGGAAATCGTTAGATTGCGTCGCTAGAAAAGCCATAAAAACGCTGACGACAAATACATCTGCCATTGACCATTTTCCCACGAGTTGAACAAATTGAATGATCGTGTGTTTAATTGGTCGGTCGTTCGCGAGTTGGTGTAATGACAGGCCAGTGAGAAGCAGAAGTGCTTTAAATACGGGAACCAGAATACTGAATAACAAAATAAGAAAGGCGACGAAGCGGTTGTTGCTCTGCCAAAGCGCGCGGATTGATTCGATAATGCTCTGTGTTTCGTTGTACAATTCAACATTGCCTACCAGCGGAAATTTTGCGTTGACCTGAATTTGCAGTAACGGTTCGGTGATCCCCGGATAAAGGCAAATAAGTGAGACGCAAAGAAAAAACAGGCCGGCCCAGTTTCTAACGGACATTTTTCTACCCTTGTACTTGTAAATAACAACCACTAAAAAATAAGTGAACGTTTTTAATCAATGACAGCAGCTATCAATCTAGAAGCGTCCTGGCTCGCAGCGCTTCAAAGTGAATTCGAGCAGGATTATATGCATGATCTGCGGGCATTTCTTAAACAACAGGCGCAAACGGGTAAAAAGTTGTATCCGCCGGCCAAGGAAATTTTTAATGCACTCGACTCGACTCCGCTAGACAAAGTGAAAGTTGTTATTTTAGGGCAAGACCCTTATCACGGGCCGGGGCAGGCGCATGGCTTGAGTTTTTCGGTCCCAAAAGGGGTGAGGCAGCCACCCTCGCTGGTCAATATTTTTAAAGCCATTGAGAACGACCTGGGTATCAGTCCTCCCGAGCATGGGTGCCTGGAATATTGGGCCGGGCAGGGCGTATTAATGCTTAATGCCGTCCTAACGGTAGAGCACAAGCAGGCGGGCGCGCATGCAGGTAAGGGGTGGGAGCGTTTTACTGATAAGGTGGTTGAAGTGGTTAACGAAAAACGTGAAGGCATCGTGTTTATGCTGTGGGGATCATACGCGCAAAAAAAAGGCGCGATTATTGATAGCAGTCGCCACTGTGTATTGAAATCTGTGCATCCATCACCGCTTTCAGCTCATCGTGGCTTTATGCAATGTAAGCATTTTTCAAAAGCAAATATTTATTTACAGAGCCAGGGCATACCTGCTATCGATTGGTCCTTGCCAAATTAGAATGCCTAACGTCGGGGCGCTTTAGTGAGGGCGCTGCGTTTCAAAAACCTGCCCGCCTAATACCTTGGCTTTCACTTTAATATTCGACCATAGACTTGCTTCAAGAGCCGATGGGTTTTCGTTCAAGATACTAAAGTCGGCGAGCTTGCCGATTGCAATACTCCCTAACTCATTCTCTTTGCCTAGCGCATAAGCTGCATCAATCGTAATAGTTCTTAGTGCTTGATAACGTGTTAGACCTTCTTTTGCGGTTAACGGGCTTCCTTCACGGGTTGAGCGATCGACATGTATTGCGGCTGCGAGTAGCGGTAAAGGTGGCGCCAGTGGCGCGTCGGAGTGAACAGTAACTTTGTTGCCGGCATTAAAGTGTGAGCGTAAGGGTAAAATCCAGTCGCCTAACGGGCTGCCCAATGGGTGTTGAAACACATTGCCAAGATAGTAAACGTAATGGCTGGCGGCAGAAATGGCTGCATCCAATTTTGCGGCTCGCGTAACCGATTGCGGCGAGAACACACCTGCGTGTTCAATAACAAATCGCTGCTCTGGACTAATCTTGCGCAGCCTGGCTAGAGTGTTAAGCACCGACACTTGCGAAGCATCGCCGTTGGAATGAATTCTGATACCTAGCCCAGCTTCCCAGTAGGGTAATAAAGTCTTATAAAGTTTATCTGGCTGGGTTACCCAGACGCCCTGGCTGCCCGCAGATTGCCCAGCTCGGTATCCGGGCTCCGAAATTCGCATCGTTTGTGAGTAAAACGCTCCGTCGCTAAAAAATTTTACCTGTGGCAGTACCGGTGCTGGCGCCCAGTCTAACGTATTTACCCAGCGTTGAATTTGATCGATTGCTTCATCGCCGTAACGTTGTGCCATACCTCTATGCTCTGGAACCAGATATAGCCGATAGGCACTGTGTGAGGGAGACCGCCAGTTGAGTGCGATATGTAAGTCGTCGATGCGCTTGTCGATCAAGCCATAGCCCAGTTCTGATACGGTCGTTACCCCGCCATGTGCGAGTAGCTCTGAAAATATTGCGTGCCCACGCCTCAGAGCAAATGGGTTTAATAGTATTGGCGCAAGTTTTTGAACTAGGTAAGGCGCAGCGTCTTCGTAAACTCGACCCGTTAATTGTTTGTTTTGATCAATTTCAACACCTTCGTATTGGCTATGCATGTCTGGAGAAATTTCTGCCCATGCAAGCGCGCGACTATTGAGATAGAAATCGTGCGACGAGTAGTGCCATATGATTAACGGGCGTTCATTGCTAATCTTGTCGAGTATCTGTTTCGTTAGAGGGCCATGTACCAGGTCGTGGTATCCATAGATAAGTACCGCATCGTCTCCGCTAGTCTGTTCGACAATTTCTCTTAGTCGTTGCCGAAATGAAGTGGGCGAGCTTAATCCCTCGGCGGTTGATTTTCCGAGGGGAATATCCCAGGGCGGCGCCATTGGCAGGGAGTATTGAATCGCAGAGAGCAACATATGCACGTGCGGGTCAATAAAGCCTGGGTAAATATAGGCATCACTAAAGCGCTGGTCGATACGAGCATGTGGAAAGGTTTTCAACAGCGTTTGGCTTTCGCCAAGGCCAATAACTTTCCCATTTTCAATAGCGACGGCGGAGTATTGTTCACCTTCGCTTGCCATGGTTACTACGCCCAGGCTGGGGTAGATTGTTGCCTGGTTAGCACGGTATTGCGAGTAAGCGCTGCCGGCTTGATGAAAAAGCCACCAGATAAAGGCTCCAAGTATGATCATGGCCGCAAAGAGACCGGCAGCTTTTATTGTTCTCATAGGCGAAATTTTGTTATTGTCGATTTTTAAAATGATTATAGTGCGAGCGAGCGACGATGAAAAATATAATTAAAACGGGTAATGACTTTTGGAATTTTCGCGGCTCTTTTCGTGTCGCAGGTGTTGATATTGGCACACAAACTTCGCTGGTTAAGCGAGGTGACGGTAGTTTTGTGTTGTTAGATGCCTATTCATTTACGCCTGAGCAGCTCATATTTATCAACAAGAAAACGAATAACGGCGAGAAGATCAGTGCTGTTATTAATCTTCATCCTTTTCATACCCTACATGTCGAAGCGGTATACGACCTTTTTCCGGACGCTACACACTATGGCACGGTAAGGCATAAGCAAAAATTCCCGGATATTCCCTGGGCGTCAATGTCCAGTGAGGAACTGGAAGAAGAAAACCTGTTTGCTGACGATCTGGAGTTCAGTGTGCCTAAAGGGGTGGACTTTATTTCGAGTAATGAGCAAATTCATTTTAGTTCAGTGCTTGCCTATCATCCGTCTTCAAAAACAATTCACTCTGACGATACTTTAATGGTTTACAAGTCACCGCTGCCAATGGCGCCGACGCTAACAAGCCGATATATGAACCAGTATGTCCAGTTTCATCCAACCTTGGCTTTCGCGTTAGAGAAGCGAGAAGGGGCGTCAAACGAATTCACGCTATGGGCAGATGATATCAATGGAGCGTGGGGAGCTGGTGCACTTAATTTATGCGCCGCGCATTCGGGCGCGCTTGTGACAAAAGAGCCAGGCGTTGTAGGAAAAAAAATGCGACGTGCCCTGTCTCTCGTAAAGCCCGTATTAAGTATTCACAAGCTGCGCTACAAATAGTGGTTTTAAAGTATCTAATCGTTATATAACGCCAAAATCGAGCGCAACCAGATGTCGGGGCTGCCGAGCTGGCAAAAGTGGCCAACGTTTGGCATAACGGTTAGTGTTGAGTTTGGGCACACCCTTTGATGTAGCTCATGAGCCATGATGATACGAGCGACATTGTCAGCATCGCCCCAGCAAAAATTGATTGGTTTCGTCTCATCGAGTTTGGCCAGGGCCGGCAGCCAGCGAGTATCTTGAAAACGTTTTCGGTCGTCGAGGTAGCGAATAATATGATGTGTTACTTTGCTACCATCTTTGTGCTGCTGAAAGGCCCAGAGCATTTGAATATCGTGATCGTTAACGCAGTTGGCGTCGTTTTCGCGAGTGCCGTGCGCGCTCAAAATCTGCTTTTTAAATAATGGGTAGCGACTTAAATTGCCGACATACTTGCCTAATGGAGAGAGTAATACCTTCTGCATGATGCGTAAATCTGCGTGCTCCAACATCATGCTGCCGTTAGTAAAGGTATAACTTTTCATTCCGTCGTTGATCCATTCGGGCAACAACTGCATGGCATTGCGATAGGCAATTTCGGTAGCGACACTGGTACCCATATCATGCGATAAAATGTGGCCGCCGCCTATACCCAGCTTTTTCCATAGTCGCAGCGCGGTGTCGGCCTGATCGATAAGTGAGTAGCTATAGACGTTATTGTCGGGCTTATCGCTTAAACCATAACCCGGCATATCAAAGACGACAACGCGTTCAAAGTGCTGGGCAAGCCCGTCTAGTACACGGTGAAACGAGTAGGAGGATTCGGGAAAGCCGTGCAGAATAAGCAAGGTGTTGCCAGCACTGGCTGAAGGCGTGCCTATGTCTTGATAGTAAACTTTAAGCGGCCTGTTTTTTGTGCCGAGGTCAATAAAGCAACCACTATTTGCCCAGGCTTCTAAACATTGTTTGTTGCTGGCGTTTGAATCTGGCGTGTTGTTTTTATTCATGTTATCTGCCTGGGCTCACAGTGTGTAAATGTTAGGAACTGCTGGCAATGATATTGGGGTCTTTTGGTGTTGGACTTACCGATAAGCCCAAATTATTTTTTTCCAAAATTCGATCCGCGCGATAGCTTGAGCGGACAAGCGGTCCCGACGCAACTTCAACAAAACCAAGGTCCAGACCCCATTCGCGATACAATTCGAACTGCTCTGGTTTAACCCAGCGTTCAACAGCAAGATGATTTTTTGTGGGCTGTAGATATTGCCCCATCGTTAGAATATCGACCTTTGCCTTGCGCAAGTCTTCCATCGTTTGTTTTATTTCGTCTTCTGTTTCGCCAAGCCCTAGCATTAGGCTGGTTTTAGTGAGAACAGACGGCTCGAACCGTTTGGCCTGCTGCAAAACCTCAATCGTTTGCTGGTAGCTTGCGCGCGGATCTCGCACGGGATGAGTAAGGCGTTCTACGGTTTCGACGTTTTGCGCAAACACTTCCAGCCCGGAGGTAACAACCAGCTCCACATGCTCTTTTACGCCGTTAAAGTCGGGTGTAAGTGCCTCGACGGCTGTGTTGGGCGAACGTCGTTTGATTGCTTTGACGCAGGCGGCATAATGCGCTGCGCCGCCATCGCTGAGATCATCTCGATCAACCGAGGTGATGACAACATAACGTAGATTCATTAGTTCGACAGATCTGGCGGTGTTTTCTGGTTCTTCGGCGTCTAGCCAGCCCTTTGGATTGCCAGTGTCTACCGCGCAAAAACGACATGCTCTTGTGCATACGCTACCCATTACCATGATCGTTGCGGTGCCGTTGCTCCAGCATTCATTCATGTTCGGGCAGTGGCTTTCTTCGCAGACAGTCGATAAGCGATGTCCATCGACCGTTTTTTTAACTTCCTTGAATCCGCTGCTTTGCGCCATGGATATACGCAGCCATGGGGGTTTGCGCTCGGACGGCATAGCAGGCGCGCTGGTTTGTTTTACGCCGTCTTTAATTGCAGAGAAGCCCTGAGGGGTTTCAAACTTTTCGCCGCTGCCGGGTTTGTTAACGCGGGATTTCACTGGATGAGATGTCGAATAATTGAATGGTTTTCAAGAGTCGACAGGATACCAATTTTTTGCGCTGGTGGGGGGTGTACTCGACAGATTAACTGGATTGTTGCTGTTGCGGATCAGCAACGGTTGTTGGGCGAAACATACCTTTGGACTCGATTTGTTTAACAATGCGAGGGTCGATCCAGTCCTGCCAGCCGTCAATGCCTTCACGCATCATTTCGTGGATAACATGCGACGATATTGCGAGGTTTTCGCGATTGATTTCGGGGCAATCTACCAGTAGTTGATTATCTATCAGGTAATTGAGTAGCGATTGCTGCTTGTCCGCAAGTTTAATCTCGCTTAGCGAGAGATATTGCTTGTCGACGATAGAGGGATAGACAAATACATGAGTATCGTCAGGGAATAGCTTGCCCATTCCCTCAAGCAACCCGCCTTCCAGATCTTCGTAGTAACCTGGCATTAAAAGGTTTTTGACATCACGAACGCTTAGCGTAATGGCAAAAGGCTCCTTTGTGTGTGTGCGAAGCCATGATCGAAGACTAAAAAACCGATAGTAGTCGGAAACCAGCACGCAATGGCTAAGTGAAGACAGTAGATCCACTCTTGCCAAAAAACTCTCGTCGGAGCTTTTTGACTCTTGCCCAACCTCTGTCATCGTCAGCTCGGCGACGGTGAGAATACTACTTTCGGGAAGCTGGCGTAGCCTGGCAAAAGATTGCTTGCCGGCGGTAAACATATCCAGGTTTACTTTTGTGGGCGGCCGAAAAGAGCCACGAATGGTCATGACGGGCGTTTTACGGAGCCGCTCGCTTGGCACCTGGGAGTTACCATTTTCATCAAAGAGGACTGCGCGTGTACACCAGTTACGGATTAGCTGCAGATTCATCAGCCGATTTTCTACGTGCTTAAAGGCAGCGCCGGAAAACTCGATAAAATCCACTTCAATTCGCTCCGAGCTTAGTTCGTCGAGCAGCGTGGCTATTATCTTTTTGGGATCATTCCAGAAATAAAAAGCGCCATAGATTAGGTTGACACCTATCATGCCTAACGCTTGAGCTTGTTGGTCAGCGTGTTCGTCCAGCATGTGAACATGAATATGAATCTCGCTGGGTTCCGCCTGGGGTTCGTGTTGAAAGCGAATTCCGATATAGCCGTGGCAGTAATTGTTCTGTTGATAGCTTTTAGCCTGGACCGTGGCTGCGTAAGAAAAAAACGTAGTGCGCGCACCGCGTTGAGCGTTCAGCCTGGTGTGAGTAAGGCTATATTCCTTTTCCAGCATCTGGTCGATACGCTCGCGACAGACATATCTCGAGGCTTTACCATAAACTTCGTCTGAAACGCTCATGTCGTAAGCGGACATGGTTTTTGCGATAGTGCCCGCAGCCGCACCTACTTTGAAAAACTGGTTCGCAACTCTCTGGCCAGCACCAATTTCGCAAACTGTGCCATAGCGTAGGGGGTCAAGATTAATGTAGAGTGCTTTGCTGCCGACGTCAGTTATCGACGCAGGATTGACCTTATCGACTGGTTCAGAATTTGAAGGGCCGTTAGCCACGTATTTTATCTCCGAATACAAAAAACTTGGTCATACTTGTGGAGCGCATGCTGAACTATCCTGGTCTAATCGAACGGTATAGTTCAATCAGATGCTACAGATGAGGCTTTGTAAGCGATAGCTCTCCAGTAAAGTATAGCGGGAATGCGAATGAAACATAATTTAATCAACTGTTTTCGGCTGGCGATTTTCGTGTGCATTGTGCTTTACGCGAATGTTGTGGCTGCAGAGTGGCGATCAGCCAGCTTTGATTCGATGGGCACTCGCTTTGAGCTGGAGTTGTGGGCAGCAAATGATAAGAAAGCCCAAAAAATATACAACGCTGTTAGTAAAGAACTACAGGGCTTAGAAAGTCTGTTAAGCCCTTATATCGAATCGAGTGATGTTAGCCGCATAAACGCGAGCGCTGGCGACGAGGCGGTTGTTGTTGATGAGATCACTTATCGGATTATTGAGCGCTCGCTACGATACTCACGTTTGAGCGAAGGTGCATTTGATATCAGCTTTGCGGCGTTAGGGCAGCAATACGACTATCGCAATAACCTGCAGCCCGATGATATCAACCGCAGGCGTGGCCAACAGCTTATTGACTATCGGCAAATTGAGTTGTCGCAAAAACCAGACAGTAACAACAAGGTGTTTTATGTTTTGCTTAAAAAATCAGGTATGGCGATTGATCTTGGTGGCATCGCGAAAGGTTTTGCCATAGATACCATTGCCGAGCTTCTTTTGCGCGAAGGCATTGTTGCTGCTGCAATAAGTTTGGGAGGGGATTCGCGCTTTATTGGTGACAGGGGCACTGAGCCTCTTAGCAACAAGCGGATACCGTGGATGATTGGGATTAAACACCCACGCGCAAATCAACTTCCAGAAGCACGCTCAAATCTTGAAGAAGAAAGTAGCGCTCACGCGTTAAGAATGCCCCTGATAAACGCGGCCTTTTCGACATCGGGCGACTATGAGCGTTATTTTATCGATGGTAGTGGCACAAGAGTCCATCATATTATTGATACGGCTACAGGCCAATCGGCCAAAGAGGTAGTTAGCGTGTCAATCGTGGGTGAAAAATCTATTGATTGTGATGCGCTTTCCACCACGGTATTTGTGTTAGGTATTGAGAGCGGGCTTGAGCTGATCGAATCAATTAACGGATATGACGCTATTATCATAGACCGCCAGGGTAAAATACATTATTCAAGTGGTTTGGGTTAAGGCGTCTATTCCTGGTGTGTATAGCCGCTTTAGGCTTAGAGCTTTACCGTTTGTTAGAAACGCCCCGTTACAAATAGCCTTAATGCATAGGCGCCGAAGCTGTATTTCGGTGCTGTCAGAAGATTGGTGTCTGCGGCGACTGCAAAGTCATACTCAAGAAAATTATCGTAGTTAAACAGAAAATAATCGATTTGGCCGTTAAAGCTTAGGTCGGAAAGCCAGTTATCAAGTTCGATTTGATAGCTAAAACCTGTGCCAATAGAATAACTACTATATTGACTAAGCTCCTTGTCGCGGCCTGCAAATTCCGGCGTGGTGGCGCCAGAGGTATAAAATTGATTAGCATAAAAGTCGGCCTGGGTTTGACCGTAGTAGCGTACTCGAGCGTCAAAAATAATCGCATCATTTAGACGGTGGCTATAATCAAACTCAAGGCTCAGGCTTTCGATGCCCCAACTGTCGCTAAAGTATCCGAGCCGCGTTTTAAATGCAGCGTCCCAAGGAAGGTGGTACGAGAATTTGAGCGAAAAAGCATCGCTGTTACGTGTGCTCGGGTAGCGTTCATCAGCAAGGGCGACGACTTGCTCGGTGAGAGGGCAAGTTGAAAGCGTTGCAGCGCTTACGTTGCAGCTTACTTCAATGATCTTACGATAGGGGTTTTGTAAATAGCCTTCATCGATAATGGCTTCGTAATTAAAATTTAAGATAAGGCTTTTAGTTAATATCTGCGAGCCACCAAAGCGATAGTTGCGTCTTTTCAAGCTTCGTGAAAAAAGTGGGTCGCGGGAACTGCTAATATCGTCGTCACCTTGCGAATAACCAATGCTTACTGTGCTCATCTCCGAAAAAAAGGCGTGACTGATATCAAAGCGCGCGCTACTGGCTTCGTAATCATTTTCGTCGCTGGAAGTAAAGCCAAGGTTAAATTGTGTTTTCCCGGTAAGGTAGCCTGCATCTAGCGAATATTCGGTTCGCTCTTCGCTGTATCGGCTTGCACCCTGGGTTTTAACATCTATCGAAGCACTACTTACGCTATCTACATAGTAATTCGCGGATACCGATACATTGTCGTTAAAGTTTTTTCTTACAAGAAAGGATGGCCCGTCAATCACCATGCCGCCGCCCTGGTATCGGTGATACATCGCGTCGGCACGCTCCTCTGGCAAGACAGCAGCGTGAGATAGTTGAACGCCTAACGATATAAAATAGGCGATAAAGACTGTAAGCAGGTTAAGCAATTTAGTTGCAGCCACAGCCGCCTCCACCCGCACCTTCGGCGCCACGCGCACTTTCTCTTGCCTGGCGAACGTGATGCATATAAGAGTCGCTGATAGGGTCGCGATCATAAGACATCAGTTCGCTTGCGAGATTTGCGCGCTCGTAGGGTTTTACCCAGGGCGTACAGCCTGCCGAGCCAAGTGACAGCGCGAAGAGTAATATTGGTAGGAGTCGTTGTTGCATCAAAATGTTGTTCAGGTCAATTTTATAGGCTATTCGCTAATAAGTTCTCCAACCTGTTTTTCATACTCGACTTCATAGCCTTTTTGGTAGCCTCTATGTAAGTAACGGATGTTTCCATCGCGATCGACGATAACGGTGGTCGGCATGGCATCAACGTTATAGAGTTCTGCGATTTTGTTCTCGCTATCGAACAACACAGGAAACTGTACCGAAAGCCGGCGAATCGCTTTGTCTGCATCTTTTTGTTTTTGATCGACATTAACTCCCCATACAGTTAAGCCGAGTTCGGCGTATTCCTCATGCAGTGCATTTAAATAAGGCATTTCTTCGCGGCATGGCGCGCACCACGATGCCCAGAAGTTAATCAGCACTACATTTCCGGCCTGCTCATCTAACCGCAGGTTTTGTTCGAGGTTGCTGGGCAGGGTAAAGTCGGGCGCTTTCCCCTCTGTAATGCCTGCTTGCGAATAAGATGCGCTCAAAAATAACAGTGCGGCCATTATCGAGAATATTGTTAAAGTGTTAGTCATAACTTGTCCGTCAATAACGTATGTTGTCGTGATGGTTAAATCTAAAGGGGGCGTCCGCTAAAAGAAGTAGCTAAGGCCCAGTGATAGCTCAATATTATGCGTGCGCTTGTCTTCGTTAAAAAGATTGCGGTTAAAAATATGGTCACGTAAATCCAGGCGAAGCGCTAACCAGTCGTTGATAAATAGCCGATAACCAGCACCAATATTAATCGTGGACCAGCTTCTGTCGCCGAAGGTGGTTCGGCCCGCACCGAGTACTGCATATAGATCAGATGAGAAAGCCCGGCCAAACAGCCAGGTTTCACCAGGGAATACGTTCACCCCAAACGACCCGTCCCAGGTTTTGTACTCTCTATCGTCATCGGTAAAAACGTTACTACCGCTGATGGTTTCGTAACTGGTTTGATCGCCTTCAGACATTCCATAGCTTGCTTCAATAAATAGCCGTTCGTTAAGGTGAAAGGCAACTCTTAAGTTGGCGATAAACCCAACTTCGAAATCCTCAATGGCCAGGATTCCCACGCTTGGAAACATTATTTCGAAATTTTCAGTATCAATTCGATCAAATTTTGCATTGGTTCGTTCGATGTCAGTTTTAACAACCTCTACACGGTCGTTAGCCGTTGCCTGCAAGGGTGCGGTAGCTGAAGCCAGGCAAAGAAAAATGACTGTTAGAAATAGGTGGATAGGCCGATTTGCCATGTTTCCAGTTCTCGGTTGTCGTTTGTGCTGGTGAGTGCGTTATTTACCTGATATTCAAAGCGTAGCCGATATAGTTTGTGGATTCGTAGCTTAAATCCCAATCCTGAGACTAAAAAGTTATCGCTTTCGTCGCTTTGTGTAATGAGCGTACCATTTTGCTCACGTTTGATATAACCATAGCCCGCGTTTACAAAGGGAGACACCCGCCAACGGTGAAAGGGTTCAAATAATAATTGCCCACTCGCTAGCCAGCCTTCGTTATTAATTCCTGTATAAGCACCGGCATTGAGTTCAACACTGAGCGAATCGAGCCCGTGATAGGCGAATTGAACGGCGATGAGATCGGAACCTTCAAGACGCCCCAGCGCGAAGTTGCCCGAAAAGAGTGGCTTATAGTTGCGCTTGAGAGCACGATGTTCGCTCGCAAGCTGATTACTGCCTGCGACAGTGGTTTCTTCCAGATGACTTTTATGCACCCAGCCGTAAATCACCCGATGTTTGGAGTCAACTAACCGAACCTTAAACCAGTGCGTGCGGCGTTTTAGTATCTCTAGTTGTTGGTCGCGCTGTGCAACATAAAAAGCTGGATAGGCATGAGCAGGACCAGTACGCAAATCGATATACGCTTGTTCGACGGTAACGGTAAATGGTTGCCGATTTGTCGCCATTACGGCTGGCGATAAAAATAGCAGGGCTACCAGGATAAGCGTTGTAATTTTTAAGTGCTGCGACATTTTTTAGCTGTTATATCAAGGCGCGTCAAAAGGGTTGTTGTAATACTGGGCGCCAATGTCCAGCCACTCGGAGACTAGTCGCAACTCGGCTGGACTAAGCAAACCATTGTGGTTGATGGTGGGTTGGCTTATTACGGGGTCTCCAGCAAATTCTATACATTCGTCGGGGAAAGCTGCCGGTAAAGTGTCGCCGATATTATCTCGACAGGCATTGTCCTGTGTTAAGCAGGTAAAGAAATTGTCGCTAGCACCAAAGCTTGCGCCCGCTTCACTCATGCTGGCGGGGATAGTGTTAGGGTCTCTAAACTCCCTTAACGGTGTTGGTGCCATAGGATCACTGGCAGGGTCATCAACCGGAAGGTTTGTTAGCGGGTCGACCACATTACATTCCCATAAACGGTTGGCAACTGAACCGCCATTTAAAACCTGTTCCACATCGGCACGCAGAAGTTCCTGGTAAGAAGAGAAATGAGCAGCATTGACGTCGGAGGGGTTAGATGTCAGGTCGAGCTGGGCTGACGGCACCTGTGTTCCGCCGTTAGTGGTATGACAGCCAACGCAGGTATCCACCAGGTTCATGCCGCTGCCGTCATCAATAGGCGTTCGGGAGAGCTCCCAAATTGGTTGGATATGTTCTTCGTAGTTGATCGTTATACGGCAGAATGGCCCCCAGGTCGCGTTACACGCGCTAGTAACGGGTAGCGTAAGTGAATCGTTCAGGTCGGCGTAGTTAATTGAAAAGGGCGTTGCTTTGACCAGGCTTCCACTATCATCCGTCCAGACATCGGTATAGATAAGATCCATAGCTGGCCTGTGGCCGGCGATGCTATTGGCACTAGCGTATATTTCGGCCATGGTCTCGCCGCCATCGGGGGCGAAATAGAGTGGCTCGGTGTTAGGGTAAGGTATTGAAACGGTACCTCCCGCGTGAACGCTTGGCGCTTGTGCCTCAATGCGACCATGCGGTGCTTCGCTATTTCTCGCGTGGCAACCCTGGCATTGCAAGGTGGTGCCCGGCGTTAAGTGAATCCAGTTATCGTGTCGTTGGCTGATGTTGGCGTTTTCGATATTGATTCGCTTTCCTGTTCGATCAACCACGCTAAACATCAGCGGTACGTTGGCTGGAACAATCGCTCGCACCGATCCGTCTGGTTCGATAGGCACATAACCTACAAGTTCTCGCATTAACTGGTTTGAACTTACGCCAAAAATATCATTATCGAAGTCGAGCACATCTTCGTCCGGAATTGACACCGCTTTAACAAGGCGTAGGAATTTTGCCTCAATAGTGTCGGGGTCTGTCAGTCCTGGATTAGCCTGGTCGGCGATATTGGGAGTAGCGATATCAACGCCATCCAGATCATAAATGGAACGTATATTAAGAATTGCTTCATCGACTAACAGTGGATCAATGGTTGCTGTAGGTTCGTCCGCAAAAGAAATCGCTTCCATCGCGACCACTTCGGAATAATACTGGCCAGAAACAGCTTGTACGATAATTTTTTGTGTGCCGCTGGAAGGGTCAAGCATCCATATTTGGAAAGCGGGTAAAGCTGGAATGACACCGTTGTCCGCCAGCGAGCAGGGCTCCGAGAAATTATTTAAAGGAGACAGCAAGTCAGTTGGATCGCTAAGACTAATCGTTTGACAGTCTGCCCAGCTAACTAGAATTCTGTCACTGCCATCGTGAAGCGGCCATGCGGAGAGATAACGACCAGAAGGATCAAGCGCATCACCAACGGTAACTGTGTTAGGCGAAAGCGAGGTTACAGCCTGTGTGGTTAACCCGGCGTTACTAAATGTTGGGGTATTGAGATCAATAAAATTATCGATATCGACGCTGACAATATCGCCACCAAGTGACAATAACAGCGCAGGGTCCGTATGAGCGATAGCGATTACTTGATGATTAGGCGCAATTCTCGGCTGGCTAAGGTGGCCCGAACGTGTGGCGCCAGGATCACCGAGTGAGTGATAGCCATACTTAAGTTGGTGCGCACTGCCGTCGATGTTAATTTCGTAAAAGCTAACCTGGTCATTGTTAGCATTGTCCCATCGCGAATAAAGGATTTTTCCACCAGGCAGTTTAACCGGAGAAAAATCGTGGCTTTGGTTAAAGGTGATTTGTTCTATATCAGGGACGCCACCTTCGGGTCGGTGCAAGATATGCAAATTAAAGGTATGACTAGGTTCGTTAGCGTTACGTGCGCTATCTTCTTCCTGGCTGCTAAATTGAATCTTGCCTTCGCCGCTAAGGACTTCGCGACTTTTTTCTTGCCGTGTTGAAGAAAATAAAATGTCGTTATTAGACAGATAAATTGGGTTGATATCGTGACCACTGTCTGGGAATAAGGTGTCGGGGATAACTTGCGTTAGCGTATTGGTAACGAGATCGAATTCCCAGATATTCCAGGTAAACTGCGGATCGTCTGGGTCATCTTCTGGCGCGTGCATCGCAAACACAATTTTTTCGCCGTTAGGAGAAACGCTGATGTTTTTCACGTCGTAGCTGGCATCCTCGCCAAAAGCCATTGCGCTGATGTTAAATTCGTTGGCACTGATTGACGCGCCCGATCTTATCCATAACGATGCGCCCGGATTGAAAGCGTCTAAATCTAGCCGCTCAACCGGGTCGAGATTAGCAAAATCATCAAGCGAGTTGAGTGCAACATCGGGTACTTCGCGTCGTACGTACGCGATAGGTGTGATAAAGCCTAACGACTCAGCCAGTTCTTGAATGCTCGCATCGCTGATAAATGGGTCGTCGCTGTTGCCAAACGTCGTTTCCCCACTGCCACCGCAAGCGCTTAGGATTAGCAGCATGCAAGTAGCCAGCATTATCTTTCTCGCAGGAGTATCAAGCTTTGTTGACAACGATGTAAGGCCGTGGGCCAATCGGCGTATCGTTTCGTTGAAGTAGATAGCTATGGTAATCATCGTCAGATTTCACCGTACTCTACGGTCGCTTTCTTTGCGTTGGTTCACGAAAATTTGGGCGTCCGCAAGGTATGTGAACAAATTCCGACGAGAGTCAAGTTACATCTATTGGGACATATTATTCATTTAAGTTAATGAATGACCCAGATATGAGTATTCCTTTTCGGCGCGTGAACTAGGTCAATAAATACATTCGTTAGACCGATTATTCTTTTTCTCACTTTGAAACGCAGTGCGATCCGATGAACGCTATCGGCAAGCAGCTGTTATACGTGTGAAAATTATGGTCTTCGCAAATAAACAGTATTTTCATTCGCGACAAGCGATACGGGATAGCTTAGAGAAGGACAGCTTTTCATCGGGTTTGATGCGAGTATGTGAATCCGGTCACAATACTCCTGGGAAGCATCGCACACGCTTTGCCGTGTTCGGGATGGCAATCGCGTTTTCGGCGCTATGCGACGCTGGCGTTGAGCGAGATCAAGCCAAAAAGATTCATGACAGGTTAGCTGGCGTTCCCCCATCGGAGGCGGTACTTAGCGCAATGGAGGCAGCTATTTTGAGCCCCTCAGGTTCCGACCCCGGGCCTATAGAAGCGGCCTATATAGCCATGCAAAACCCGGCGTTTTACAACGTCACGTTGAAGAACATCGCCGCGCCGTGGACGAACCGCGATCAAAATATTTTTGTTCCCCTCAATGACTATATCGCCACCTATATCGGCCTTGTTCGCGACGGTGACGATTTTCGAAAAATTTTACACGACGATATCGTATATGTCGGCAACACGGGCTCTCCATATTCCAACAGCAACAACGACCACTACGAAGAGCTAGAAGCAAACAATATCGATTTAGGTGCGGTTGACGCTTCAGGGAACGGCATCAACTTAGTGGCAAGCCAACAGTCAGTCCAACCCGGCAGCTTTGGCGTTGACGCCACCGCAGGGATTATGACCTCAAGAGCGGCATCGAGAGCGTTCTTTGTAGATGGCACCAATCGAGCGATGTTTCGCTACACGGTGTTGAATCACCTTTGCTACGACATGGAACAACTCAAGGACACATCCCGTCCCGTTGACCGTATTCGTCAGGATATATCACGTAGTCCGGGCGGAGATAGTCGTTTGTTTTTTAATGGCTGTGTGGGATGCCACAGCGGTATGGATCCAATGGCACAAGCGTTTGCCTACTACCAGTGGAACTATAGCGGTGATCCTGATGCTGGCAGTCTTGCCTACACCTATGATGCGGTACAACCAAAATATTTTATTAACGCAACGACCTTTCCACACGGCTATGTAACACCCGATGACCGGTGGGACAATTTCTGGCGCGAGGGAGCAAACAAGAATCTGGTAGGTTGGGATACCAATAGTGATAGCTTGCCAGGCTTTGGCAACGGTGCAAAATCGTTAGGAGTAGAGCTAGCGAACACTGAGGCCTTTGCGCGTTGTCATGTGCAGCACGCGTTTAAGGCAACCTGTTTACGTGACCCTGCAGATAGCACTGATATATCTGCGATCGATTCGATCGTGGGGATATTTAAGTCTTCCAATTACGATTTAAAACGCGTATTTGCCGAGACAGCGAGCTATTGCTCGAATCCCTAGCGCTGGAGAATGGTGTTGACTATGTTATCGAATAGTAAATGGTTTAGTGCTTGCGGGTTGTTGTTACTTGTTGCCTGTGCTGGCGACAGTGGCGAGCAAAATGATAGTAACCCCAACACTGGTAATGGGCTGGAGTCTAGCAGTGTGACCTACGTGGGGGCGGAAGCGCTAACAGATGAGACTCAAAACTTTAGAGAGTTTTTCTGGGAGCCGATCACCGGCCAAACCGGCGCTTCTATTAGTTGCTCTAATTGTCATGACATTGACGGCGACGGCGCTTCCAAGTTTGCACGGCTCGATGATGTAAACATGGCTTTTTCGATTGCAGCATCCGGTAATGCAGAAAATGGCAATCCATTGGTTGATCTGGACAATCCAGAAAATTCTGAGGTGGTTATCCGCGTGAGCAATGGTCATCACTGCTGGACATCCGACAACGATTTTTGTGGTAGCGAGATGATTGCCTTTATCGAAGCGTGGCGCGATGGAGCGGCACCTACTGCAACCGAAATCCAGCTGACTGCACCGGCGCTACAGGACCCGTCGGGTAGTAAAGACTTTCCCGAAACATCCTCTGAATTTGCCGCTACGTTATGGCCGGTATTAAACTCCGGTGCAGATCCTGTTTCGCACTGCCAGGGTTGTCATAGCGATACCGCACCTTTGCAATTGCGTCAGACACCTTATTTTGCCAGTGACGACGTCGATGTAGCTTATGAAGCAGCGAAAACCAAGATAGACCTCGTGACGCCGGAAGATTCGCGCTTTGTCGAAAAAGTACTGGAAGAGCAGCACAACTGCTGGAGCGATTGCGCAAGTGATGCCAATGAAATACTTGCGGCAATACAAGCGTTAGCAGATCCAATCTCGGTAACCAATATAGATCCTGATTTTGTAACCAGTAAGGCGCTGCGCCTTGCGCAGGACGGCATTGCCGCAGCGAGCGGCGGGCGTATAGAGGATGATATTATCGCCCTCTACGAGTTTAAAGTTGGTGAAGGTGATACCGTCATTGACCGCAGCGGGATTGCGCCTTCGGCCGATCTAACATTATCGGGTAGTTATGAGTGGCTCAGTGCCTGGGGCGTTCAGTTTTCTGGTGGTAAGGCGCAAGCGGGCGTAACCAACAGTAAAAAGATTAGGGACACAATTGTCGCTACCGGGGAATATGCAATTGAAGCCTGGGTGGCGTCAGCAAATGTTACCCAAGAGGGGCCGGCACGGATCGTTTCTTACTCTGGTGGTAGCGAGCATAACTTTTTGTTAGGGCAAACATTGTATAACTATAACGCTGCGGGGCGTTCTAGTAACACGGACGCACAGGGCATGCCGATGTTGAGTACAGCCGATGCAGACGAAGATCTCCAGGCGACACTTCAGCACGTCGTTGTAAATTACGATCCAGTTGAAGGGCGGCAGATTTTTGTTAATGGCGTATTTACCGACGACGAGGATGGTGTTTCACCGGGTAATCTTCAAAACTGGAATGATGGTTATCCGCTTGTTCTCGGTAGTAATGTCGATGGCAGCGACCCCTGGTCCGGTTCAATTCGTTTGCTCGCGATACACAGCAGGGCACTTAGTCAGGAAAGTATCCAGGCAAATTTTGATGCCGGTGTCGGTCAAAAATACTACCTGCTTTTTAGTGTTTCTCATTTGCTAAATACAACGACTGACGCCTTTATTATTTTCGAGGTTAGCCAGTTTGATAATCACGCATACCTGTTCGCTACTCCATACTTTCTAAGTCTCGATGATTCGGTAGTGCCTGAGACGTTTACCGTTCAAGGGATGCGTATCGGCATTAACGGCAAGATTGCGAGTGCCGGTCAGGCGTATGCCACGCTGGATACCCAGGTTGAGGCTGCTAGTTATAACCCTGTTGACGGCCAGCCGTTGTCGACGGTTGGAACCGTGATCGCATTGGAGAACGGTCCAGCCTTCGACCAGTTCTTCCTGATATTTGATCGTCTTGGTGATCACACAGAGGTTTTTGTCGATGCAGAGCCGCCTGCGCCAGTGTTTACCGGATCTGGGTTAGAAACATCTTCACTTGCGGTACGAAACTTTTCGGAGATACATCATAGTTTTGCTCAGATCACAGGCGTATCCCCGGATACGAGCAGCGTTGCATCCACCTATAACACCGTTATTCAACAGCTTCCCTCTAACGAGGCGATGGAGGGATTCTTATCCTCGCATCAAATGGGTGTTACTCAACTAGCGATATCCTATTGCGACGTGCTGGTAGAAACAAAAAGCCTTCGCGATGCTATCGGTATCTCGCTGGACGAAGTTGATGGCGCCACTATCGACGATGCGAATGCAAAATCGCTAGCCGACTGGGACGCAGATTTCATCGACCCCATGATTACGGCAGCCTTTAACAGCGATCTAAGCGAGCAGCCGCTTGCGGCAGATGCAAAGGCCGTGGTTCATCACTTGCTGTTTACTGATGCTGATGGAATTGCCGAAATCGATGCGGTGAATAACCCTGATCCGCACGGCTTATCACGTTGTTCGGGTGGTTGTGCCGACGGCCAGACTGCGAATGCCGCAAAAGCAGCCTGCGCGGCGATACTGGGCAGCGCTGGCGTAACCTTTCATTAATACCTATAGATAGAATCGTTAGACGTTCAACGAGTTGATTATGAGACGATTAAAAACAAGATTTGGATTAAACGAGCCGCTCAGACACGCTGATCACAGGCGTCCACTCACGCGTCGCGAGTTTATCGCTCAGGGCTTTAGTGCGGGTGCTGGAACGATGATCGCGACTTCGGCATTGGGATTGTTTGCAAACCCTCGCAGCGCGTATGCTTCGCTTTCCAGTGATATCGATAGCCTAAGAAGTGGCGTTTGCGGAATCGCAACGGCCGGTGCAGGCAAGATCCCTTTTATCTGTATTGATCTTGCGGGCGGCGCAAATATATCCGGTTCTAACGTGCTGGTTGGTGGCATGGGCGGCCAGATGGATTTTCTGAGTACCGCCGGGTATAGCAAACTTGGTTTGCCAGGTGATATGGTGCCCGGTGTTGCGGAGGCGACCCCGACAGCGACGAGTAACGGCGATCATATCGACACAACACTTGGCCTGGCATTCCACAGCGATAGCCAGTTTTTGGCGGGCATTCTCGAAAAAGCACCAACCGCAGTTGGCGATATTAATGGTGCGGTTATTCCCGCTCGTTCGGAGAACGATACAGGCAACAATCCGCATAACCCAATGTATGGGATCGCGCGCGCAGGAGCGGGCGGCGAACTGCTAAATATTATTGGTTCACGCTCTTCGGTGTCTGGCGGTAATTCGATGGCACCGAGCATGATGATCGATCCAACCTCGCCTCCGACCAAGGTTGATCGACCGAGTGATGTAACAGGTCTGGTTGATACAGGTGATTTGCTTAGCGTGTTGGGGCAGCAAGACGCAGTTGCGGTGATGGAGTCAATTCAACGTATTAGCGATAAAAAATTCCAGCGCGCAGGCACTGGTTTATCAGGTATCGCAGAAGCTGCACTAGAACAAAACGTTAGTTGTGAGTACGTGAAGAGTGCTGATCTGGCCGATCGCTTTGGTGATCCTAATACGCTTAATCCAGATGATAGAAATGGTGACGCGTTCATCGTTGGTAACGGTGTCGACGCTTCGGGTAACCCTACTTCGATATTTACAACAGCTGAGTTTGACGGCGACGGTGAGTTTAGAAAAACCGCGTCGGTGATGAAAATGGTCATTGACGGTTACGCCGGTGCTGGAACGATCACGATGGGTGGCTATGACTACCATACTGGTGACCGCGCGACGGGCGAGCAGCGAGACTTACGCGCAGGTCAGTGTATGGGTGCTTGCCTTGAGTATGCGGCCAAAAAGCAAGTGCCGCTTATGCTTTACGTGTATAGCGATGGCTCAGTGTTTAGCAATGGCATGATTGATGGTTCTCAGAATGGTCGAGGCAAAGGCGTTTGGACTGGCGATAACTCATCTACAGCGGCTTCGTTTTTTCTTGTCTACAATCCACCGAGTAATGGTGGCGGGGCTAGTATCCAGCTATTGGGTGGAACCCCAGAAGAGCAAGCCAGGCATCAGCAGCTAGGCTGGATGCGTCCAGACGCATCGGTGGAAACGGCGGCAACGCCAGCAGCAAATAACGTAAACCTGTTGGTTGAGACCGTTATTCTTAACTATATGGCGTTGCACGGTGAGCAGGGAATGTTTGCCGATAGCCCGTTTTTTCCCAGCAACGGTCTGGGTAGTGCAAGCAACTGGGACAACTATATTGCGTTTAATAGCATCGTTTCGGGCACTATTTAACCGGCTTCAAATATTGCGGAAGAATTAGAGCGCAGATGCGCGCCGCTTCACAGCTACAGCGGTGCGGCGTTGTTATAAAGCGGCTGTTTGGCTTAACTCAATAGATATCAACCGTCAAACAAGCCGCGTTTATCTATATTGGATCATGACTATTCTCTCGTTATTACGCTCAATGCAGCGCCCGCCCCATGGTTTGTATCGCCAGGCATCTCAGTACTCACGAATAATTGCGATTGCCGCCCGCTGTACGGCGGTTGCCTGCATTATGATGTTAGGCGTGCAATCCCTGACTGCCGCTGAAGAAGTTGCTCAGCCAGCGTTGACTCTCGACGAGCAATTACAAGCGTTAAAAAAAGAAGCGCTAAAACTTAACCGCGATTTATTTATTTTAAAAGAAGAACTTCAGTTTCCTGCAAACACGCAGGTTGCAGTATTTTTGTCGGTAGATGCAGGAGAGTTTTTTGCGCTGGACGCGGTGAACGTCTCGCTTGATGGAAAAGAGGTGGCCAACCATCTGTACACCGCGAAACAACTCAGTGCGTTACAGCGGGGTGGAATTCAGAAACTTCACATGGCCAATGTTAAAGCAGGTGAGCACGAGCTGGTCGCAGTGTTTACCGGAAAAGGGCCCAGGGGTCGAGACTTTCGTCGGGCCACGGCTCACTCGTTTAGTAAGGGAAGTAACGCGAAGTATCTAGAAGTTCAAATAATTGATTCCGACAGAACAAACCAGCCCGACTTTGTTGTGAAAGAATGGGAATAAAAATCGCTGGATTGTCTGATCGTATCGCGATGACCGCATTTATTTTTAAGAACGCATTCTCGCACGCGAAAAATATTTTTCGTGAATCTAACGCTATGATGCTGTTAATGTTGTTGTGCGCTTTTACTTCGCAGTCTGTAGCTCGCGAGGTTAAAGACCTGGCGTTAGGCGTCGCGTTGTACGAGTTTTTTCAGCAAAATGATTTTTCCGCGCTTAGCGAAATCTTGGTTGCTGAAGAAACCGAGCGTTTAGAAAACCAGCAGGATTATGCAAGTCAATTTGCTGCGGGGATTATGCTTTCTTACGGTATGGATGAAGCCGCAGTCGAACGCCTTAAGCAAAATGAAATAAATGGTTTTATCGACGAAGAAAACCAGGCACGGTCGAATTACTATCTTGGGAAACTGGTTTACCGCAAGGGGAAATACCAACAAGCGCAAACACTACTACAGTCGATCGACAAAAATCTGAGTGAAGAACTCAAGCCGGAGTTAGCGTTTCTATTGCATTCAAGTCTTGTGAGAGGTAATGGCGATGCTGCGAGCAGTGTAAGCCAAACCAATACAAGACCGGCTATCAAGCGAGACGACCAGCTAAAAATCTGGAACGACTATCTCCAGTACAACCGCTCAGTAGCTAGCGAAAATGTTCAAATAGCCGCGGTCGAAACCGTTAGTGTCGATGCACTGGAGCGACTGGCAAGCAAAGTCTCTGCACAGCTGCGAGGGCTTGCAAGCAACAAGAAAACGGAGCGTTACCAGGAATTGCTGGCACTAAGAGATCGAGCACTGTTAAGTGCCTCGTACTTGCATTTGAATGCTGGAAATCCTGATTCGGCCATAAAGCACTTGCGTGCTTATAGTGCTAATGGCCTCGAACATGATGATGCACTCCTGGCATACGGCTGGGCACATTTGCAAAAAGAAGATTTCGACAAGGCGCTAACCGCGTGGGGGTTGCTTTCGTCGGGTGATATTGGTTCCGCCACAACCCGCGAAGCTTTGCTCGGGATTGCGCATCTCTATGAACGCCAGGCTAACGTGACGTTGGCGCTAAGCACGTACAACGATGCGATCGCAAGGTTTCAAGATGAATTGCTCTTATTAAGCGCGTTGGAACAGCAAGCACAGAAGCATTCCTTCGCTGGATTTTTGCAGGCCTTGGAAAACAACACATTAAACTGGTTAGAAGATTATGATATTGATGCTATAGCCAATGTCGATCAGGAACATACCAGTTTGCTTTATCGTTTGAAAGACATTGTACCGCGCGACGACTTTATTGCCCTGATCAATCAGCGTAGGGATATTGCGTGGTTACAACGTGCGGATACTGAGTGGCGGGAGATAATCATCGCGATTGACAGTTCGCTAGAAAATCAGCGCCAGAGGTTTGCACAGGTTTTCGACGAGGATTATCAGCAGGCGTTAGCGAAGCAAAGGAGTGAGTTACAGCGAGCGTACGAGGTTAGCAAAAAAACGTTAGAGGCTTTGGGTGAAGATGACCACGGTGGCTTAGACAATTCGAATCGCTACATATTCTCGATGTCCGCGTTAATGTCCGCCGATGAACAAGCGCAGTATTTAAAGGCGAAGCAACTCAATCAAAAGCTCGCTGATATCTCAGATAAACTTCGTCATATTCGCCAGTCGGGACTGGGGAAGGATGAAAAATCCAGCTCAGATTTTGCGGAGCTAGACCAGAAAACGGATACGAGGAAGCAAACCGCACGACTGCTGTCAGGTAGTATGCTTTGGAATATTGCGCTGGAAAAGGACCGCCGCGAATGGAGTATGAGTAAACAGCTCGGAGCGATTCAAGCCGCACTGGAAGAATCTGCGGGATCTATCAATGAGATAGAGAGCCTGGTGCCGGAACAGGCATCCCAGAGCGAGTCCAGCCAGAAAATCGCAGGTTTGGCGCAAAGAAGAAGTCACTTGTCTCATCAAATTCAGGCACATCATGATGCGGTCGATGCTCACATCTACGGACTCATTGCGAGCACCTTAGACCAACAGGCGGATGCGGTTAAAAGCTATCTTGCACAAGCCCAGCTCGCCAAGGCAAGGTTGTTAGATGGTTTGTTTATGTCTGCCGACGCGGATTTCTCTTCGCAGTCGTCAGTGGTGGAGACAAACCAGTGATCTCCGATAAAGGCGTTAAAACTAGTAATGTATTTTGGATGCGAGCGGCTGTTAGTTTGTTGCTCGCGCTATCTCTGGCGAGTTGTGGGCTGTTTGGTAATCGCTATGCGCTTGATTCGGGCGACGGGGCGGTGCACACACTTGGGCAACGCATGGATACCGCTCAGTTAAAGAACACTTCCAACGAGGATAATAACGTTGTTAACGCCGCTGAGCTAACAGGTAGCGCTGTTGCGGATGTTTATCGCTCGGCGTATGAACTAATCGAAGATCCAGTTGCTAAAAACCATATTTTGCAAAGACTGGCAGCGCTAGATCTGAAAACCGCAGAAAACCTGGAGATTGCAGGGCTGTCGGAAAGCCAGGAAGCGTATCAGGTTGCGATTGATGCCTACACGAGTTTATTAGCATCTAGCGACGATAATCGAGACGAACTGCTATACGCCTTATCTAAGGCTTATGCGTTGATTGGTGATAGTGCGAGCGCGCAACGACAGCTAGATAAGTTAGTGGCGGAGTTTCCGGAATCTCGATACTGGTCCGAGTCACAGTTCAGGCGCGGAGAAACACTGTTTGTCGAAAATGATTTTAACGCGTCTGCAGAAGCTTTTGAATCCATACTACAAAAAGGTAGTACGGCACTTTATCAGGACTCGTCATCCACAAATAATGATTTTAGTCAGGACGACTTCATTTCAAATGCACAATATATGGCCGCCTGGTCTCGATTTAAAAGTAGTGATTACGAGAAGGCGCTAGGTGGCTTTGTTAAATTGTTAGATCGAAAGCTCGGCCGCGAATATAAAAACGTGCACGACGTTAATAGCTTACTTGTGCGCGATTATCTGCTGGGCGAAAAAGCATTTTATCAAGAAGACAAAATTGTTGAAGATGCCCTGCGGGCTATTGGCCTGTCTCTGGCCTACGGGACAACCGAAAGCTCGATGGCATCGCTCGAGGATGCGTTGGGCGATAAGTCTTATGCACATTTGGCCTACGTAGAGTTGGCCGAACTGTATTTTAAGCAAGAACGTTTTGCCGACGCAGCAAAAATATATAGTGCTTACGAGCAGCTAAACGATAACTCCGCGCTGTCACCCTGGTTTTTAACCCAGACTATTTCGGTGCTTCAGTACGCCGGGTTTGCAGAGCGCGCCTGGCAGCAGAAAGCGGCATTTTCGGATCGTTATCACACACAGGCGGCATATTATCAGGCGCATTTGCGCGACGAGACGAGTAAAAATGAAAATGGAAGTGTTGCGAGCACTTCTATTGTGAACGACGCCATCGTTAGCAGATCTCTTGTAAGTAGCTCTGTCGTAAACAACTCTCTTGTAAACAGTTCTCTTGTAAACAATTATATCGATAAGCGATTGCCGCTTTATCTCGATGAACTGGCTGCTTACTATCATGCGAGGGCGCGCGCCTTAGATGCAGCGTCACGAGAAAGCAAGACTGATATGCTAACGCAAGCCGCATATTGGTATCGCCAGAAGATTAGCGCTTACCCCAATGACGCTGAGATCGCTAGCACTTATTATTTGCTAGCGGAAAGTTTGCGTGAGTCGCAGAAATTGCCTGAGTCAATTGAGGCGTTTGAGTTTGCAGCCTATAGCGGGCACCCATTTGTTGATGCTAGCGAAGCGGGTTACGCAGCGATATTGGTCTACGACGATTATATAGATTCGTTAACGCGGGAAGCGCCGCGTGTTAATGGCGAAGCGTTTAACTCCGCTGACCAGTCTTTGGCAGAGCTTGAAAGTAGGGTTACGGGATGGCGAGAGAAAAAGGTGGAAAGTGCCCTTCTTTTTACCGACTACTTTCCTGAAGATGCTCGCCGCGCGTCGGTGCTGGCAAATACTGTCAATGATTTAAAACAACTGGAAAACTGGCCGCGATTATTAGTTGTCGCTGACATGCTTTTGTTTGACCAGGTTGCTGAGGGCGAAGTTGCAGAGAGTGAAGTCAATGAGAGTAGACTACGCGCCGCTGACATAGCGCCATCGTTAGCTATTCCTACGTGGTTGTCTTCTGCTGGCGCTGCGTATTCTCTTAATCAATACGCTGATGCGGAGCAGCGATATGCTCAGGCGATAGATGCCATGGCGGTAAGCGAAGCGCATGATAGCGAACAGCGGGCCTATGTAGCGCTAACGCGTGAAAATGAGCTTCAATCTACTATCGATAACTACGCGAGCAGCATATACCGTCAGGCGGAACTCGCGAATGAGGCGGGAGACAGCCGTGCTGCGATACAACAGTTCCAACGGCTCGTAAGACTGGCACCTACGAGTAAATTGCGTGTATCGGCACAACGCGATGCAATTGTGTTAATGGTTGCTACTGAACAATGGGGGGCGGTGGTAGATGCCGTGCCGCAATTTATCCGAGATTTCCCATCGCATGAAGAAGGGCGTGACATGCAACGGCGTCTGCTAAGCGCGAACGTGGCATTACAGGAATGGGAACCAGCTTCTTCGCTAGCAACCAGTCTCGCCAGGGAACTGGAGCAAGACGGTCTTGAAAGCAGCCGCGCAGAAGCGCAGGAGCTGCGTTTTGCTGCCGCGGACTATGCGCTTAGTTCAGGTGATAAACGTTTAGCAATCACGCGCTACCTGACGATTCTCGATAATTACCCCGAGATCGATGAAGTAGTCTATGAAACACATTTTCGACTGGCTGGTTTATATCGCGAAACCAGTAACCAGCGACAGGAACTGGAGCGTTATCGTATTATCCAGCAGCTAGAGCCCTACGATGCCAGTCGCAGTGATCGATCGCTTTACATTGTCGCGCTGGCTGAATCGAAGCTTGCTGAGCTCGATTTGCAACGTTATCGAAAACTAAAAATAAAGGAGCCTTTACTGGAATCCCTCAATAAAAAGCGTGTGGCTTTGGAGGCGGTTGTAGCGTCCTATGTTCGAACAGAAAACTACGCGGTCGAAGAATTTGCCTTGTTGGCAACGGAGCGCAAGGCACAGGTTTATGCGGACTTCGCCAAAGCAATTATGGCGTCTGATCGCCCGCAAGGACTTGATGATCTTGCATTGGAAGAATATGAAATTCTGCTAGAAGAGCAGGCGTATCCCTTTGAGGAACAGGCCATAGAGCTTTACGAGGTTAACATCAGGCGCGCATGGGAAGGAAAGAAGTCACCCGCGATTCGTGATTCTTATAACGCATTAAGTGAGCTAATGCCTGCTCGCTATAACAAACCAGAGATTTTGGAGTAGTTTGCTATGAAATTAGTTGTAGCGCGAAATCTAACAAGGTTGCTATTTATGGTTATGGTGTCTTGTCTAGGCGCCTGTAGTTTTTTGTCAGGGCAATTTGCTGCTGATGAGGGTGGAGTAGTGACCGATGGTAACGCAGTAATGGCGTTGTTTGCCCAGGCCAGAGAGGCGGAAAACCAGGGCGATATAAAGCAGGCGGGAGAGTTTTACGAACAAATGCTCGAAGAGGGCGCAAAGTCCAGCCACACACTGAATTATTATGCCGTTTATTTGCGCAAACAATTTGATATTGATGCAGCGGAATCGGTTTATCATCGGGCTATTCGTTACTCTCCCAACGATGCACGCAGTCATTACAACCTTGCAATTTTGTACGAGCTCTATCGCGGCGACTTTGCCAGTGCGAAAAAACATTTTGAAATTTATTTGGCGAATACCCCCGAGCCGGATAAAAAAGTAAGCGCCTGGATCAGGGATTTAGAGCGACGAGTAGCTACGAGCAGCGAATCAAAAAGCTGAGGAGGGGTTGATGATGTTAAAGAAAGTCGTTTTGCCAGTATTCGCGTTGCTCTGTCAGTGTGTTTCGCTCGCAAGTGTTGCTGAATCAACGGATTCGACCGTTAAAGGCAGTACACAGTCACGAGGGCAGGTGTTAGAACTGCAATCGACGATTGTGGGAAATCAGGAGCAGCCGGAAGTTATTTATATTATTCCCTGGAAGCAAATAGAGGCACCCGCCCCACATTACCAGCCTATGAAACAATTGGTTGACAGCCAATTTGATCTGCTCGACCGCGATGAATGGCGTAGAAAAATAGGCCTTGAACGAGCGGTTAATGACCAACAGAAAAAATCTCACTAGCGGTTTGTCCTCCTAAATTTAACTATTACTCGTACCGCTTGCTAAGTAGGCGTGTTTGTTACAAACATGTCGGAGATGCCTCTTTCCGGTTTTTATCTATTCTCAACTGTTAAGCGCAGCCCTATACTCTCGGGTTGTTGAGTCGCTGTGCTTGAGTCATTTATTACTATTAAAATAATTAATGAGGTCACCGATGAAAGTAAGCTCTTTTTGCAGAATTTGTGAGCCCTGCTGCAGCCTGCAGGTTGACGTTGAAGGCGAGCAGGTGATTGCTATCGAACCGGATAAAGCCCATCCGGTTAATAAAGGTTTTGCATGCCATAAAGGCATTAATTATCTAAATATCCATAATGATCCCGATAGAGTAAACACTCCTCTGCGTAGAATAAATAGCAAAGATGCGCCTGCGGAGTTTGAGCCAGTGAGTTGGGATGACGCATCCGATGATATTGCCGGCAAACTAATTGCGATCAAAGAAAAGTACGGAAAAAATGCGATCGCTTCATACCGCGGAAATCAGTTAGCTAATAACAGTACTACAATCTTAAATCTTGCCGCGCTGATGCAGCCCTTAGGCGTGGAATACATGTTCAGTTCTGCCACCCAGGATGCCGCGAATAAATTTGCCGGCAGTGAAGAGCTGTATGGTTCAGCTCTAGTGCATACTGTTCCAGATTTTGAAAATACGGATTATCTATTGTGCCTGGGTGCGAACCCTCGTGTTTCTCATATGAGTTTTGTACACGCGCCTGACCCTATTGGTCAGTTCCGCCAGGTAGTAAAGCGCGGTGGTACTGTCAAATTTGTTGACCCCAGAAAGAACGAGTCCTGCTCATCAAACACGGGCGAGGCCTTGTTAATTACTCCAGACACAGACGTTTATTTTCTCGCTGCTATCTTGAATGAAATTGTAACTAATATTGGTTACGACCAGGACGCTGTTGCTGAGCATGCAAAAAACTATGCAGAGGTTGTCGATTTTGTTCAGCGTTATCCGGCAAGCCGGGTAGCTGATGTGGTGGGGATTGAATCAGAACAGATACAGGCATTGGCTTCTGAATTTTGTGCTGCTGAACGTGCAAGTATTTATATGTCCACTGGTGTGAATATGGGCAGGCAGGGTACGCTGGCTTACTGGCTTTTGAATATGGTGAGTTTATTCAGCGGTAATTTAGGCAAGGCGGGAGGCAATGTATATCGTCCGGGCTGGTTTTCATTAGCGCCTCTGGCTCCTGCTTATGAGGGTAGCCCTTGGTTTGATACCGAGCTCGGGCCAGTTCGAAAAGTACTCGATACTATGCCGGGCAACTTGATGCCGGATCTGATTGAAGTGGAAGATAACCCGATAAGAGCGCTCATTGTGGTGGCGGGTAATCCATTACTTTCGATTGCCGGTGAAGAACAGTTTCGGCAGGCTTTCAAAAAATTAGACTTGTTAGTTGTTATTGATATATACCAGAACGCTACGGCTGAATACGCTGACTATGTGCTTCCTGCAACGGATTGGCTTGAACGTGAAGATATTAATACGCTGCATTTGGGCTTTCATGTAGAGCCCTATGCCCAGTACACACCGGCTTGTGTTCCCCCACAAGCAGACAGAAAACCTGAGTGGTGGATTCTGTCTCGCTTGGCGCAGGCAATGGGGCAGCCCTCATTGTTGGATCAGGAAAAGCCGAACCCCATGGCGATGTTTGATCTGATGTTAGCGCCTATTCAGCAGAGTATAGAGTCACTCAAAGAGCTGCCATCAAACACTTATGTTTTGCCCAAAGTTTCTCCAGGCGCATTATTTACTCAGGGTATTCAATTTAACGATAAGAAAATAAATTGTTTCCCAAATTTATTTAAAGGTGAGTTAAATCGACTTGAGGCGTTGTTTGTTGAATTGGCTGAAGAGGGCGGCGATCAGTTAAAGCTCATCACTTTACGCACAAATTACATGCATAACACTTGGATGCATAATGTTGAGAGCCTCAAACGAGGTAAGCATGTAACTAATCCTTTGCATGTACATCCTAAAGATGCTCAGCGGTTAGGCTTGTCTGAAGGCGATATTGCAGAATTAAGCAATGAAAATGGCAAAGTGGTTGTGCCTGTAGAGCTGGATGAAGATTTAAAAATAGGGGTTGTCGCTCTGACCCACGGCTGGGGGCATGAGCAAACCAGAGGTATGTCGGTAGCAAAGCGCTACCCAGGTGTTAATGCGAATTTATTGGCACCTGTTGGTCTGGGTAGCTTTGACAAAATCAGTAACCAGGCTCATTTAACTGGAATAAATGTTGAGTTAAAAAAGGCTGGTGGCTGATAAGGCTGGCGCTCAGCTCAGTTAACAAAGCTCATCCGGCCAAGCTGCAGCGTTATGTCTACGCAGCGTTGTCGGTACAACATGGTCGGCGCAGCATTGTCGTAACAATAATGGAAACTATCTGCTGCGCCGAAAGGATGCGCTCTGCCAGTGGAACACTGCTTCAAACGAGTTGAAGCGCATCAAGCCGACAGACCTGCAAGATCTATTGATTTTCCTCTGTGATCCCTTTGCAGTAGCTCTCTAACGGCCGCGGGGATTTCAATCTTCGTGAACTGCTTTGCATCAACTGTTACATAGGTGATCGATGCTTTCGCGAGCAACCTGTTACTGAAATGTTCGTGCATGTCTACTGTGAAAGTAAATGATGTATTTCCAAGCGTTAGCGACGTGACGCTAGCTCTCACAACATCGTCGACGCGTGCGGATGAAGACCAGTCTACCTTCACGCTCACAACTTGAGTTTCGGCACCTAAAGCAATTACCTTCTCGTATCCACCACAGACAACGCGATAAAATTCGGTGAGTGCGATATCAACAAACTCAACGTAATGCGCGTTAAATACGACGCCTTGTGGGTCACACTCGCTGTACCGAACCCTTAGCGTTGTATAAAAGCCATCTGACATAATTCAATTTCTCCGTAGTGGTTGCGAAAGTCAATCTATAAATTCGTGGCGTTTACGATGCCTGATGTACGGCAGTTACGCAAGAGATAACCCGCCAAAAATAAAAGCGAGAAGCGACATGAGTAACTCTGTTAGTAACATTAGCGTTCAGCTCAATAATCTATTGTGTCGGGTGTTTTTCTTTGGTTTAGTGTTCCTGGTGTCAGGATTGTCTTGTCTCGCTTTTGCAAAAGATGAATATCCAAATTTAACAGTCCCAGCGCACCCAATGCATAAAATGTGGGAAGAGCCGAGTCATGTGCCTAAGTTTCATTAGTGGTGCACAGCGTAAAGAGTGGTTCAGGGGCTTTTTCCTGGCACGAGGCGGGCAGTCAGTTTGTGTTGGAAAACGCTGCGGCAAATGCGCGAGAGTTCGTGATCATAGAGGTGAAATAGCGCCTCGAAAACTGCGACATAGCGCTCAAATCCAGCGTCCATTTCTGCGGACGCACTTATCATTCGATAGCATAGAAACCCACTGAATAGCGACCGCTGGCGTGATGACGCTCGGTCGCGGATTGACTGTGTGCGCAGTCACAGAATTGCGTACACCACTCAAATTTGGGGTGCGGTGGTTGTTCACTGCGCTAGGCTAAAAAATATACAGGCTGTTTGCCGATTTGTTTTTTCTCTATCCAGGCCGGATCTGGATTGAGCGGGGTAAATTGGCGATTACCAACACGCAGCACGATCGATTACTACCGATTTAAAAACGTTCATCGTAGAGAGATTTTCAATGGATATCTTTAATTCCTTAGCTGGCTTTTTCCAAACGGGCGGGCCGTTTATGTTTCCAATCGCGCTTGTACTAACGCTCGGTTTGGTCATTGCGGTAGAGCGTTGGATTTACCTTAGCAAAGCAAAGCTGGACAACCGTCAGGCGTTTAAAAAAATTCGGCCGCTTTTGGAGCAAAATCAATATCAACAGCTATACGATTATGTTAAGTCCTCGCAGGCACATGTCAGCCGTTTGATTCAATCAGGTATGGCGACGATGAGTGTTAGCCGGTCGCGAGAATCTATTTTGTCGGCGATGCAGGAAGCGTCGATGGAATGTGTGCCTCGCCTGGAAAAAAGAACACCATATCTGGCTACGCTTGCAAATGTTGCGACCTTGCTTGGGCTTTTGGGCACCATTATTGGTCTGATCGCAGCGTTCACCGCAGTAGCCGATGCGGACCCTGCAACTAAGGCGACATTGTTGTCGCAAAGTATTTCTGTTGCGATGAATACTACGGCGTTCGGCCTGATTTCTGCGATCCCGCTGTTGTTGATTCACTCAATGCTGCAAAGTAAAACGGCCGAAGTGATCGACGGCCTGGATATTGTCTGCGTTAAGTTTATCAATGCAGTTACTGCAAAGCCGAAGGTAGACCAGTCAAGCACAGCCACACAAAGAACTGCTGCGTGATTTAGACGTTAGTTAAACAATCCTTTTGACAATATTGCTCGCTTTCGCAAACTATGTCTTATAGTCGACGACAACGCTCAACCCAGGCTGAAGCCGACCTTGATATCACGCCCTTCATGAATCTTATGATTGTGCTGGTGCCTGTTTTGCTACTTAGTATGGTGTTTACGCGCATTACCGTGATTGACTTGCAGCTGCCTGAAGCAGCAGGTTCTACATCGGCAGAGTTGCAACAGCAGCAGGTTGAGCTGGTTTTAAGCAGTGCTGGACTGGCGGTAAACTTTCCTGAAGGCCAGTTACTTCAAAAAATACCTGACGTTGAGCCGATATCGCAAGGTGATCGTCGACAGCCTGATTACCAGGTTCTGTCTAACGTATTGCAAGAGTTAAAACGGCATTTGCGAGGAAAGGATGCAGACCGACGCAATATAAATTTTTTGATTCAGGAAGACACGCCTTACGATCAAATTATTGCAGCGATGGACACCGTGCGTTCTTATCAGTCGGTTGTTGCGACCAGTGTGGTTGATGCTGAACTGTTTCCAGACATCGCTTTTGCAGACTTGCCTGAAGGGGCATTTGCCGCATTGCAGTAAGTAGTAGCAGGTAAAAGAAAGCCGCTTTCAATTAGTTGACGTGTATATATGACACAAGTTATTGGGACATCGCCGTTAAATCAGTTTGCCACGCCAACGCAAGGGTTTTCTGTGGTCGCGGCAAAACCAAAGCGTCAGGGGAGTGCCGCGGGTCGGCTTAACCTTGTCTCGCTGATGGATATCTTTACCATTCTGGTTTTCTTTCTTATGTTAAACAGTGGCGATGTTGAAGTGTTGCAACCTGATGACGCAATTGCTTTGCCGCAATCTAGTGCAACGTTAAAACCTGCGGATGTGCCGGTTATCAAAATTACCGCCGGTGAAATTCTCTTTCGTGACCAGGCGGTCGCTTCGTTAAACGGTTTAGCTGACGGAGACTCGATTCCCGCGCTGGAGGATGCGTTGAATAACTACGCCATTGAAAGCCCGTTAGTTGCATCGGAAGAGGGCAACGCGGTAAGAGGTGTTTCCATTATGAGCGACGCGGGAATCAGTTATGCATTGCTCAAGCGAGTGCTTTACGCGAGCGCACAGGCAGGGTTCCGCGATATTGGTTTGGCGACTGAGTTCGCGCAAGAAAAATAGCTTTAATAGTCGTTTACTTCATGAGTTCAGCCGCGCAAAAAGTTCAGGTTTCTAAAGGCGATGCAGGACGTGGCTATCGTCATTCTGTAGCTGGTCAAGCGGGGGTTGCCGGTGCGGCTGCACTAATCCAGCGCCCGGAAAGCATAATGCCCTGGGATACAGGGCTGATGGAGGATCGTCGGTTCAAGCGCTGGTTAATGCATGGTGCGGGCGTTTGCGGCATGTTTGCTTTGCTTGTCTTGCTTTTTCCAACGCAGAAAACAATCGCGCCGGTAAAAACCGAACATCGCGAGCAGTATGCGCGTTTGGTCATCGAGGAAAAGTTTGTTCCGCCGCCGATTATTGAAGCTCCAAAGCCTAAAGAGCCGCCCGTAGTTGAGACAAAAAAGCCGGCGCCTGAAAAAGTAGAACCAAAAAAGCCAGTATCGGAAAAGACGAAGCCAGTTGTTAAAAACAAACCTGCACAAATTAAGCAGCCGGTGAAACCTAGCGAAGCGGAGTTGAGGGCCAAAGCGCGTGAAAAAGCAGCCAGTACAGGATTGCTTGCACTGTCAGATCAACTGGCAGATATGCGCCAGAAGGTAAATACATCGTCGGTCAAAACACTAAAATCCGGCGGTGACAAGGCAACGAACGTTAAGCGCAAAGTGATTGCTGCTAAAGCCGACGGCACGCTGACTGGAGGCGCCAGCGTGAGCGCGCAATCCGCTGCGGTGGATTTGGCGGGCCGTGAGCAGGCCGAGTTAACGGTGTCGCAGGCGGTGATAGAAGCGGTTGAGTCGACTAGTGCTTCGACGGAGTACGCGCAGAGCCGCAGTGCAGACGAGGTAAGACGCGTGATGGACGCGAGCAAAGGCGCAATCTATTCGCTCTACAATCGTGCGCTGCGCAAGAACCCCGGGTTGGAGGGTTCGTTTGGTTTTAGCATGACCATTGAGCCATCGGGTACGATTTCCAGTGTCGCGTTGCTAAATAGTGAGCTCAACGACCCCGCACTAGAAAAACGACTGTTGGCTCGTATTAGAATGATTAAGTTCGACGCGGCCGACGTGGGCGTTACCGACGTCAATTACTCGTTTGACTTCCTTCCATACTAGCAAGCCGGGTTCTGCTGGCCGTAAGTTTTCACTGCAAACAGCCACCGGGCGAAAAAGTTCGCTTTGACAGCCCATGCTAATCGCATAAAATTCGTCTTCACGCTCAGGGCCAGCGGCCAACTATCCGATTTTCGCTGTTTGCGCACCTGGCAATGATTCCTAACTCCTAAACCTCCGATTTCCCCCAACCCTTATGTCTTTAGTGGAACGAGCAGAACCTCTTGATCGCGTTTTAGATCGTCATGCAGTGATGATTGGCGGCGTGCAGGTCGGTGGTGGTGCGCCCGTCGTCGTCCAGTCAATGACGAATACCGACACCGCAGATATCGATGCGACGGCGGCCCAGATAGTGCAGCTCGCTGAAGCAGGTTCGGAAATTGTGCGTATCACCGTTAACAACGAGGCGTCGGCCAAAGCTGTACCGTTAATAAAAGAACGTCTGGATATTCGAAATATTCATGTTCCTTTGGTGGGCGACTTTCATTACAACGGACACAAGCTGTTAAGCGATGTTCCCGCCTGTGCGGAAGCGTTAGAAAAGTATCGCATTAACCCTGGCAATGTCGGCAGAGGAAAAAAGCGCGACGCACAGTTTTGCGAAATGATCGAAATCGCCTGTCGTTACGATAAGCCGGTTCGTATCGGTGTGAACTGGGGAAGCCTCGACCAGGCGCTATTAGCAGATCTGTTAGACCGCAATTCAAACCTGGAAAATCCAAAGCCGTTAGAAAAGGTGATGCAAGATGCGGTTTGCCAGTCGGCACTGGAAAGCGCCGCTTTAGCAGAGTCCGTTGGACTGGCAGCAAATAAAATTATTTTGTCCTGCAAGACGAGCCAGGTGCAAGATCTGGTAACAATTTATCGGCGATTGGCGGCACGTAGCGAGTACGCGCTGCACCTTGGTTTGACCGAAGCAGGTATGGGATCGAAAGGTATTGTGGCATCTACTGCCGCGTTGTCCGTTCTATTGCAGGACGGAATTGGCGACACAATCAGGATTTCTATAACACCTGAGCCAGGGGGCGCGAGAACTAAAGAAGTTCAGGTAGCGCAGGAAATTCTGCAAACGATGGGGCTGCGCGCCTTTACGCCAATGGTAGTCGCTTGTCCGGGCTGTGGCCGAACCACGAGCACGTATTTCCAGCAGCTTGCCGAAGATATTCAGCAGTTTTTGCGCGATCAAATGCCGGTATGGCGTAAGCAATATCCGGGCGTTGAGAATATGAACGTCGCTGTGATGGGCTGCGTGGTAAACGGCCCTGGTGAAAGCAAGCATGCCAATATCGGCATTAGCTTGCCCGGTACTGGTGAAAAGCCGGTAGCGCCAGTTTATGTTGATGGGGTCAAGGATGTGACACTAAAAGGCGATCACATTGCTGAGGAGTTTCAATCCCTGGTCGAGCAATACGTTGTGAAGAACTACGCCTAAAATGCGTGGAAAGAACACATAACGCAAATCGTTTGGGGCGATTGCGCAACGACAGTTAAGTTCCTATAATCCGCCGCCGCTGGAAGCCAGCATCCTCGCTGTCGACTGTGATTTCATCTTTTTACGGAGACCCCGCAAATGGGTATTGAACGCACTTTATCTATTGTTAAGCCAGATGCCGTTGGCAAAAATGTTATTGGCGAAATCTATTCGCGCTTTGAGCAAGCCGGTTTACGTATTGCAGCAGCGAAGATGGTACATATGGATGCCGTCAAAGCTGGTGGTTTTTACGCCGAGCATGAGGGCCGTCCTTTTTATAATGACCTGGTGGCGTTCATGACTTCTGGCCCTGTGATGGTACAGGTTCTGGAAGGTGAATCAGCAATTGCCAAAAATCGCGAGATAATGGGTGCGACCAACCCCCAGGAAGCCGCTGCAGGTACGATTCGCGCCGATTTTGCCCAGTCCATTGATGCGAACGCTGTGCATGGCTCTGACGCGCCAGAATCGGCCGCTCGCGAAGTTGCTTATTTCTTTGACGAGTCGGAAATCAGCGCTCGCTTCTAAAAAATTGATAGATTCCGCGAGCTTGGCGCCAGGTGATGGCAGGCTCGCGGGTTTATCCCCCGCCGTTCCTTGTCGCTGGCGCGAAAATAAAGGGCGATAGGGACGGAAATAAAAGCGATTGAAAGCCGACAAAATAAGAATATTTCGCCCCAGTTGGCCGTCTAAATCACTGTCAATCGCTAATATAACGCGTATCATGCGCGCTTCCTCACGATAATCGGCAACCCTCACTCAATCGACCAATGACAGACATCGTTATAAGCAGCGACGTTTCGCGCGAGAAAACGAACCTGCTGGGTATGAGCCAGGCAGCGCTAACCCAATGGTTGACCGATTTGGGTGAAAAGCCTTTTCGTGCCAAACAGATTATGAAGTGGGTACATCAACTCGGTGTGCTCGACTTTGACCAGATGACGGATCTGAGCAAAAACCTGCGCGCAAAGCTCAAGACAATTGCGGAGATTCGCCCGCCAGAAATTGTCAGCCAGGCGGATTCAGCTGATGGCACGCGTAAGTGGGTAATTCGCATTGCCGAAAATAACTGTGTGGAGACCGTATATATCCCCGATGGTGGGCGAGGCACCTTGTGCGTTTCTTCCCAGGTCGGTTGTAGCCTGGATTGTAGTTTTTGCTCAACAGGCAAGCAGGGTTTTATGCGTGACCTCAGCGCTTCTGAAATAGCCGGGCAGTTGTGGTTAGCGGTTAATTCCTTCGATGGTTTTGAGCCAGGGCGACGTTACGAAGATGGCGAAATTGGCCGCGTCTCTAACGTTGTCATGATGGGAATGGGCGAGCCCTTGCTGAATTTTGATAACGTGGTGATGGCGATGGACCTGATGATGGACGACTTCGCCTACGGTCTTTCCAAGCGCCGCGTGACCTTGTCGACATCGGGCGTGGTTCCGATGCTTAAAAAACTGGGTGAAGTGAGTGATTGTTCGCTGGCGATTTCCTTACACGCGCCAAACAACGAACTTCGTAATGAGCTTGTTCCGATTAATCGAAAGTACCCGATTGAAGAGCTCCTGGCTGCAAGTCTGAACTATATGCAAGGCCTGCCCGATAAAAGAGTTATGACAATTGAATACACGTTGATTGATCGCGTCAACGACAGTCTGGAACTTGCGCAACAACTCGTCGAGTTACTTAAAAACGTACCCTGCAAAATTAACCTGATTCCGTTTAATCCATTTCCGCAGTCAGATTACTGTCGCCCCAGTAATAACCGCGTTAAAGCTTTCCAAAAGGTGTTAAACGAAGCTGGGTTTATCGCGCCGATTAGAACAACGCGCGGTGATGATATTGACGCGGCCTGTGGTCAACTTGTTGGCCAGGTACAAGATCGAACACGCCGCAGTGAACGCTACCGTTTAAGCGCAGAGTAGGCCATAATCGCGCCTGTATTTTTAGCAAACAGAACCTTCCTATATGAAAGTCGATTTTTGCCGACCGTCGTCCACAACTACCGCGTTCAACATGCGACAGTTTTTACGCTGCGGATGGCTTGCTGTTGCGCTTCTTTTGTTGGTGGGCTGCGTTACCACCCAGCGCGGAGGGTTTGAAGAAGAAGCCAGTATTGAGCAAGCGGTCAACATTAGAGTCACCGCTGCAAAGCGCTATCTGGCTTTGCCAGAGCCAGATTTTGAGCAGGCACGTCGGCATTTGCGCCTGGCGCTTGAGCTAGACCCTAAATCCCCAGATGTGCACGACGCGCTAGGATTGACCTTCCAGTACAGCAACGAATTTGAACTGGCCGACAAACACTTCCGGCAGGCGATTAGCCTGGGCGATGGCGACTCACGGTTTCGCAACAACTACGCAAGCTTTCTTTTTAGCATGCAGCGATTCGAAGAAGCGCAAGACGAGTTGCTGCGTGTCGCCAAAGATGCCTTGTATGAACGGCGAGAATCGGCATTGGTTTTGCTGGGGTTAACACAGCAACAATTAATTGACACACAAGGTGCGACCAAGAGCTTTGAACAAGCTCTCGTTTTGAACCCAAGAAACGCCATTGTACTAAGAGAGTTGTCTATTATGAGTTATGACGCTGGGAATTTTGGGCGCTCCTGGAAGTATTATCAGGACTACCGAAATGTGACGCGCGAGCGACCAGCCAGCATGTTGCTACTTGGTGTGCAACTGGCGAAAAAATTGGGCGACAATGATGCATTTGCAAGTTACGCGTTAAGCCTGAAAAACCTTTATCCAGATTCGCGTGAGTACAAGAGTTTTTTAAAGCAGTTTGGGTCCTAGCGTATAACGCGCAGGATTCTTGCGATAAAAGTCCTAGATAGTAGAAATAAACAATTGAAATCAAGCAGTTACAAAAAAACAAAAGCAAGTGAGCAGGCCTCGAGCCTGGCTCAGTGCACTGCTGATGAAGTTCAAGCGCGTCAGGCCCGTTGCCGTGCCGAAATTGGCCGCAAGCTGCGTTCGGCACGTGAGCGAAAATATTTGAGCGTAGAGCAGCTGGCCAATCAAACGCTGGTGCATACACGCTTTATTCAAGCCTTTGAAGCCGGGCGAGAGCCTGATTTGGCAGATACCTATAGCAAAGGTTATTTGAAATTACTGGCCGAAGGCCTGGACCTGCCAGCAGCGGATTTGATAGCGTTGTTCGAAGAAGGCCGCGCAAATAATCTACAAAGTGTACAAACTGCGGACGCTCATGATGGCGCACCGCGTTCCAATTATGGTGCAAACCTGATGTCGGCGAGGGCAAAGCCGCTCGCAAACGTTTCCAGCCAGTTGCGGCAAATATGTTCGGAAGGGCTTGGTGCGCTAGTATCAGTCGGTGCCGAAGCCTCTCGACTGGTTAAGAAAAAGCCGCACAACCAGGTGGGTGTGTCTTCGGCAAAACGTACAATGGCATCGTCCGCTCGTCGTGGTTCGGTCGCGACAGAAAATGGTGAGCTTCAAGCGGGTACCAGTGTTTCCCAACGTCCGACAGCGATTATGAAGTCTGGGTCCAGCTGGCATTCAAATGCGTGGAGCCCAACAAGTTGGTTTGGATTGGTCAATGGCGCGGTAGTCGGCGCTGTGGTGGTGGGTGTTATTGTAGCTGCTTCATTCCAGCTCGATGACGGGCCAGGTTCGCAGGTTACCGAAAGCGAGGCAATCGAAAGCGTTGCGCCGCTGGGCGAGTTAGCGTCCAGCGCGGTTGTTGCCGATACTGGCAGTGAGCTGTCGCCGCTAAACGGCGATGAGCGTCGTGCTGCGCTCGCGATGTTTGACCAGAGCAGCACAGATCAAAGCAGCACTGCTCCCGTAGAGCAGGAAGTTCAAACACAAGCGAGCGAAGAAACACCGCAAGTTGCGTCTGTTAACCAGTCTCAGCCGACGTATAACGATACGCGCTTGACCGCAATCCAGACAGCGCCCGATGCCAGTGCTGATCTTCAAAGCAGGGTAACTTCTGTTATTAGCGTGGGCAGCGTGGCTGAACACCAAAGAGCAGCGTCACATACACCGTACCCAGAGCTAAACGATACTTATGAGCCCGTTGGGCCTGGGGCAGAGTATATGATTGCCCAGCATCCAGCACAGGATCGCCTTGTGATTAGCGTATACGAAGACAGCTGGGTAGATGTTCGCGATGCCGAAGGCGTGCGTCTCTATCGAGCGCTTGCCAAAGCAGGTCGGCGAATTGACTTGAGTGGTAAGTTACCGTTCTCTTTGCATGTCGGAAATGCACCAGGGCTTGGTCTAGAGCTTAACGGCGAGTTTATTCCCATCGAGGGATATCGTGCCGATAACAGCGCAAGGCTAACGCTCGCTACTACTCGATAATTATCTCGCCGCGCTTTTCTGCCGGCAATCGTCCCACAAAATCCCGTTGTGCCGCGCTATTGCTCGACTCCTGCCGCATAATCACTAAAATTCCCTTCCTGCGCTGGTTTGGGCATTTGCTCAAATCGCATCACGCCGTATTACGAGACAAGTTATCAGGATAAACGTGGATATTGTAAAAGCCATCCGTGGAATGCATGACATTACCCCAGAGCGTAGCGCTCATTGGGCTGAGGTCGAGCATTGCCTGCAACAAGCGTTTGCAGCTTATGGCTATCAGGAAATCCGTATGCCGATAGTCGAAAGTACACGGCTATTTAAGCGCTCGATTGGTGAAGTCACTGATATCGTCGAAAAAGAAATGTATACCTTTGCTGATCGCAACGACGAGCTAATGTCGTTACGGCCCGAAGGTACAGCTGGTTGTGTACGAGCTTGCATCGAACGGCGGTTGCTCGATACACCTAAAAAGCTTTGGTATAAAGGCCCAATGTTCCGCTATGAGCGGCCACAAAAAGGGCGTCAGCGCCAGTTTCATCAAATCGGTGGGGAGGCGCTGGGTTATACGGGCGTTGAGGTCGAAGTAGAAACGCTGCTACTTAACCAGCGTTTTTGGCAGGCGCTTGGTTTGAGTGATAGCGTCAGCTTGCAGATAAATTCTATAGGCGATAGTGAGTCGCGCACCGCGTATCGCAACGCATTGGTTACTTATTTAAAACAGCAGACAGAGGCGTTAGATGAAGATAGCCAGCGCCGTTTGGAAAGTAACCCGCTTCGAATTCTCGATAGTAAAAACCCGGAAACTCAAGCATTACTCAATGAGGCGCCAAAGCTGGCCGACTATTTGAGTGAACAGTCACGGGCACATTTCGAACTTTTGATTTCTCGATTGTCAGAGCTAGGCATCGAATACGAAATCAACCCCAGGTTGGTCCGCGGGCTAGACTATTACAACGACACGGTCTTCGAATGGGTGAGCAGCGATCTGGGCGCGCAGGCAACCGTGTGTGCGGGCGGGCGCTACGATGGTTTGGTCGAGCAGCTTGGTGGCAAACCTACGCCGGCATTCGGCTTTGCCATGGGCATGGAGCGTTTAATGCTCATCTTGGAGGCGCGGTCGTTTTCAGCATTGAACTTGCCGCGGCAGGCGGACATTTATTTTATTGTCGCTCAGCCTGAGTTTGAAGCACGCGCATTTGCGATTTCAGAAGCGATTAGAGATAAAATGCCTGCAAAAATTATTCATCAACAATTGTTGCCGGGTAGTATCAAAAGCCAGTTTAAAAAAGCCGATAAGGTGAACGCGCGCTACACGTTTATATTGGCCGAGAGTGAATTTGACGACAACGCGCTCACGGTTAAAGATATGCATACGGGTGAGCAGCAAACGCATAGCTTAGGAGAATCGTTAGACGAATCGATTGCCAGGTTAAGCGCATTGCTAGAAGACTGATTGGATATAGTTGTTAAGTTTTAAGTAGTAAAAGTGATTTTGTGGAGAGTAAATAGTGAACGATAGTAGTGACGACGAACTTCAAATTTTAAAACGCTGGTGGGATGAAAACGGAACATCGCTGGTGTTAACGGTATGTGTTGCGTTGGCGGGGATTACCGGCTGGAATTGGTGGCAGAACTCGCAGGCTGCGAAAATGGAGCAGAGCTTCAGCGCATTTAACCAGTTGGTGAATGAACTGGACGCGGCTCAGTCAAGTGGCGATGAAATCCAGATCGCACAGGCAGATTATGTGGCGCAGCAAATAAAGGATGACTACCCCGCAAGTTACTACGCAAGCTTCGCTGCTTTCTTAAAGGCAAAACAGGCAGTGGATGACCAGGATTTTGAGGCTGCTACCAAAGAACTGCAATGGGTTATCGAACAAAATCCAAGTGAAGAGCTGGTATTGGTTGCAAAATATCGACTGGCCAAAACGCATTTTGCTTCTAACGATTTTGAGTCAGCGCTTACAGTATTGGATGTCGCTGAAGAAGGTAGCTTTTCCATGGCCTATGGAGAGTTGCGTGGTGACATATATCTGTCTCAGCAAAAGTATGCCGAGGCAGCAGACGCGTATAGCAAAGCCTTAAGTGCGGTTGAAGCGAGTGAGCTAAGAGCTTCGCCACTTTTGGAAGAAAAAATCGCCTATAGCAATAGCTTTTTATAAGCGCTAAGAGCCAATTGTTCGAATTTCTATATGCCGATCGTGCGTTACGCTAACGAGAATTTACTGTCTTATGCGCTATAAAAGCCTTACGTCACTTTTAGTCGTTTTTATTGTGCTTGTGCTGCAAGCATGTTCTTCGACGTTGGAAGAGCGAGAAAAAGATGGCAAACCTTTCCCTCTGCCAGAAGTTGACGCCAAGGTCGATACCAGGGTTGCCTGGCGAAGAGATATCGGTAGAGGGCAGGGGCGACACTACAATCGTTTAAGCCTTGCGGCGGCGCGAGACAAGATCTGTGCGGCATCTATTGGTGGCGATGTTGCCTGTTATAGTAAGGATGGCGAAAAACTTTGGAAGGTCAATGTTGGTGATGACCTTCTCGGCGGTGTCGGTTTGGCCGGAAAGTTGGCGTTGGTTGTAACCGCCGACGGAGAACTGATTGCGTTAGAAAAAGAAACTGGAAAGACGCTTTGGACAAAATCGCTAAACAAAGAGGTTTTGGCCGCGCCAGTGGGAACGAACAGTACGATTGTTATCCAAAATAGTGAAGGCTTGGTTTTTGCGTTAGATGCAGAAGGTAACGAGCTTTGGGAGTATCGTAGCGACGAGCCGCTTTTAACCTTGCGGGGTACAGCGACTCCGGTCATCGATCGGGGAGTGGTTTACACTGGTTTCGCAAACGGCAAGGTCGTAGCGTTGTCGCTAGAGACAGGCGCGCCTCTGTGGGATCAAGTTGTCGCAATAGCAAAAGGCACAGCGGAGATCGGTCGAATTATTGATGTGGACGTATCACCGTTACTGATTGATGATGCCGTTTACGCGGCAAGCTATAACGGACACATTTTTCGATTTGCCCGAAAACAAGGGCGGCCACTTTGGCGTACAGAAATATCCACCTTTCACACGCTGAGCAGTGGCTTTGGCAACATTTATGCAGTTGATGAAAAAAGCAGGGTGTTAGCGCTTGGTGCTAATCGCGGTGAGCAGGCGTGGGAAAACGGGCTTTTGCTAAATCGCGATCTTGGAGCACCTCACGTTTTCGGTGGCTATCTATTTGCGATTGATGACGAAGGCTATCTGCATATATTTTCCCAGGTAAACGGCGATCTCGTTGGGCGTCGAAAAGTCAGTGGCAGCGGTTCGCGCGTACCGATGATTAGTGATGGCGACAGGCTTTATTTATATACTAATGACGGCGACCTGATTGCGATTGAAATTCGTTAGGTTCGGTCGCCAACCTATTCCAGCAAAGAGCGTTTTATACGCGAGACATCATGCTTCCTGTAATTGCCCTCGTCGGGCGACCAAACGTTGGTAAATCCACCCTCTTTAATCGTTTCACCAAGTCGCGCGATGCGATTGTTGCCGATTACGAAGGGCTTACTCGTGATCGCAAGTATGGCGAAGGACGGGTCGGTGACTGGCGCTTTATAGTTATCGATACCGGTGGCCTTAGTGGCTTCGAAGAAGGTATCGACCAGGTGATGGCGCAACAGTCGCTGGCAGCGATAGAAGAGGCAGACGAAGTTTTATTGCTGGTTGATGCAAGAGCCGGGTTAATGCCGGCGGACATAGAAATCGCCGATAAAATCCGCCGCTTAAATAAACCGTTTCGACTGGTGGCAAATAAAATAGACGGCACGCAAGAGTCAGCACTTGCAGAGTTTTATACCCTTGGCGTTGCCGAGCTTTACCCTATCGCGGCTGCTCATGGTCGTGGTATTACTTCTTTACTCGAAAGTATGCAGGGGCACTTCTCGCAGCAGGAGCAGCAGCCCGAAGAAGAAGAGGGCGCTCGAAGCACCCGAATTGCAATTGTTGGCCGTCCCAACGTGGGGAAATCTACGCTGGTGAATCGTATGCTGGGTGAAGAGCGAGTCGTTGTTTACGATCACCCCGGTACGACGCGCGATAGTATTGAAATTGATTACCAGCGCCAGGATAAAAACGGAAATGAACGTAACTACACGTTAATTGATACTGCAGGGGTTAGACGACGCAAGAACGTGAGTGAGGCTGTCGAGAAGTTTTCGATCTTAAAAACCTTGCAGTCAGTTGCTAATGCTCATGTTTCTATTTTGGTACTAGATGCCACCGAAACCCTCGTCGATCAGGACCTGCATTTGCTAAGTCATATAGTCGATGCGGGTCGCGCCGTTGTTATCGCGCTCAACAAATGGGATGGTTTGAGCCAGGAGAAAAAGCAGCAACTGAGAGCTGACCTTGAACGACGTCTGGCCTTTAACGACTTTGCCGAAGTAAAAACTATTTCAGCATTGCACGGAACAGGTGTTGGAGAATTATATAAATCCGTTGATAAAGCCTATCGTGCCGCGACGCAAAAACTAGCGACGAACGAACTAACGAGAGTGTTAGAGAAGGCAGTCTTTGATCATCCGCCGCCATCTGTCGCTGGTCGGCGAATAAAACTACGTTATGCGCATGCAGGTGGACAGAATCCACCAATCATTGTGGTTCACGGGAACCAGACTGACTCAGTGCCCAAACACTACAAGCGATACCTGGAAAAAACGTTTCGCAAGGCGTTCGATTTATATGGCACGCCGGTTAAAGTGGAGTTTCGAACCTCGGACAACCCTTACGCAGGACGCAAAAATAAGCTGACGGACAGGCAGATTAATAAGCGTCGGCGGATGATTTCGCATATCAAGAAAAAGGAAAATCGAAAGAGAACTCGTTGACGAAACCCAGGTCTTAAAAGTGTTTAAAAAAAGTAACTGTTGAAAGCCTTATGCTCTGGATTCGCCCGCTTTTATTCCTGATTGTATTTTCCGGTATGTTAACGGTCGAGAGATTACGGCCAAAGCGCGCACAGCATTTAGGATTTAGTAAGCGCAGAGTTGTAAATGGATGGGTTTTTCTTATCGGTATTGCTGCGGTTCAGTTAATAGAACCTGTTGCGGCGATGTCGGCTTCTATATTCGCTTCGCGCCAAGATTTTGGTTTGTTCCATTTTTTTGCGTGGCATCCTGCGATAGAGTTCATCATCTGTGTTGTAGTATTGGATCTCGCCATATACTGGCAGCACGTTGCGACACATAAAATCCCTTTTTTGTGGTCGTTTCATCGGGTTCATCATTTTGATACCGAAGTAGATGTTACGACCGCGTTGCGGTTTCACCCGGCAGAAATAGTGTTTTCCATGCTTTATAAATCGGCAGTGGTCATTTTGTTGGGCGCGCCGCTTCTCGCGGTGGTTGTTTTCGAGGTGCTGCTAAACGCAATGGCGATGTTTAACCATGCCAACGTAAAGCTGCCCACTGGCATTGATCGTAAATTGCGCTTGTTAATTGTGACGCCAGATATGCACGTAATTCATCATTCGCAAGAAAAAGATGATCGTGATCGCAACTTTGGTTTTTGTTTGTCTTGTTGGGACCGGATGTTTGCTTCGTATGTAAGAAACTCGATGCATTTCGATAACAGGCCAAAACTTGGCGAAGCCAGTGTTAATGACAGTGATGCGCGATCATTGCGTCATATTTTGCTAAGCCCTTTAAAAAACTGATTGCTCGGTTGTCTCATTACGGGGAGTATTGAATGTTAGGAAGTAAGAAAAAAATTATTGCTTATCCGCTAACTTTGTTATGTGGGTTAGGTTTAATTGCTTTTCTAATCATTGCTCGGCCCCAGCCTGAGAGCCGCGTGTTAGCACCTGCACCAGTTCCGGTAGTCTCGGCGGTAAAGGTAAAAGAAAGTTTGCGGCCCCTGGTCGTAAAGTCGCAGGGCGTGGTTTCGGCAGCTAAACGAATTGAACTTGTTGCGGAAGTCAGTGGGAAGGTAGTCAAGATAGAAGATGTCTTTGCTCCTGGGGGACACTTTTCTGCCGACAACGTGTTGCTCGAGCTAGATGATACTGATTACCGAACTGCCCTGAGTCGCGCTGAAGCAAATGTAGCAGATGCCAGGCGGCTGCTCGCCGTTGAGCAGGGCAGTGCGAAGCAGGCGCAACGTGAGTGGCGTGACTTAAAGTCTGAAGAGGCCAACGCCTTGTTTCTGCGCGAGCCACAAATTGCCAGCGCCAAAGCGAATCTGGACGCTGCTATTTCTGCTCGTGACAAAGCCCGAGCGGATTTGTCGCGCACAAAAATTACGGTACCCTTCGACGGCAGTATTTTGCGGCAAGAAGTAGATTTGGGCGAGTTTATTGTTGCCGGCCGCGTTATCGGTGAGGCTTTTGCGACCGATTCGGCCGAGATTCGATTGCCGTTAAGCACGACCCAGTTTTATCAGCTGGGTAATAGTATTGGCGCGGAAGTACTTATTTCATCCAGGACGGGAGATATCAACCATCAGTGGAGTGCCAGGATTGTTAGGGTGGAGTCGAGTGTGGACCCAGTAACTCGCATGCATCATGTGGTTGCTTCGGTCGAAAACGCATTTGCCAGTGATAATACAAAGCCTGCGCTTGCGCTTGGCCAATATGTGGAAGCCTCGATTAAAACGTTAGATGAATATACGGTTTATGAGTTGCCGCGTTCTGCGTTGCGCCAACCGCAAGATATATGGATATTAGATAACGAAAATGTCCTGCATGTCCTGAGCGTCGATGTAGTTTTTCGCGATGCCAAAAGAGCGTTGATACGGTTAAGGGATGACGAGCACAGCCGCAACGAGCTGCTAGAAGCAGGGCACACAGCAAGCAAGCCGCTCCGCGTAGTTACATCTAACCTGGCGCTCGCATACTCCGGTATGCAAACGGCAGTAGAAGGCTAAGCACGGATCGAGTAACGGGTACTGCTGAATTATGATTAAAATTTCAGAGTGGTTTGTAGGCAACCCGATTGCCGGAAAAATCATAATGCTCGTGATCCTGGTTGCCGGGACGATGAGCTTTCCTATTATTTCGAAGCAGTTTTTCCCGATTGGAGAAATCGACCTAATTCGGATTTCGATGGCCTATCCTGGCGCAGGCCCGGAAGAAGTCGAAAGTCAATTGGTGAGAAGGATAGAAGAAGCTGTAGAGCCTTTGTCGGGTATTGAAGAGATAAGAGCCGTTGCCCGCGAAGGGTTTGCGGAAGTCACTATTGAGGTCGCCGACGGCCAAAGTACGACAAGGCTGTTAAACGACGTTAAAGCAAACGTTGAATCTATCACCACGTTTCCATCGGGAGCTGAGTTACCTCAAATTGTTGAGCTGCGCTATCAACTAACCATTATGCGCATTATTCTGGCTGGTGAGATGGCGGAGCATGAGCTCAAGGAACTTGGCGAGACTATTCGAGATGAGCTGGCGGCCATTCCTACCGTAATGATGGCGGACATACAGGGGGTTCGTGATTACGAAGTCAGTATCAATATTTCCGAGTCGCTGTTGTCGCAGTACGGTTTAGGTTTTGATGAAGTTGCTCGAGCCATACGTGGATACTCTTTTACCTTACCCGCCGGGAAAATAAATGATGCTGGCGGTGACGTGCAATTGCAGGCGCGTTTGCAAGCTGAAGATGCCCATGATTTCTACCAGATTCCGCTATTGCGAACTCAGGGCGGTGCGGTGGTTCGTGTTGGTGACGTAGCCACAATTGATGACGGTTTTGTCGATATCGATCTGGAAGGTCGCTATGAAGGTGGTAAGGCGTTAACGCTGGAAATTATTAATCGGGAACGTCCGCAGATTTTGCGTACCGCAAACGATGTCCGGGACTATGTAGATAAAAAACAACTTAGCCTGCCCGATAGCGTGACCTTAAAGATATGGCAGGATATGTCTGTTCCCTATCAAGGCCGGCTTGATACTTTGCTCAACAATGGGCTTGGTGGTTTGGTGTTGGTGTTTTTTATTCTAATGATTTTTTTAAGACCGATACTCGCCATGTGGGTCTGCCTGGGTATTGTCGTTTCATTTTCAGGCGCGCTTTGGGCGTTGTCACTAACCTCTGTTTCTCTCAATGTCCTTTCTTTGTTCTCGTTTATTATGATACTCGGGATTGTTGTCGATGACGCAATCATTGTCGGCGAAGCGGTGTACACCCAGCAAAACAAATTAGGAAGGCTGAAAGAGGGGGCGATTGCTGGCGTGAAATCGATACTGGCGCCGGTTTGTTTTGCGGTTATTAGTACGATTGTATTTTTTATTCCCTTTTTCTATTTAAGTGATACGCCAAATACGGGGCATATCGGTGCACCGGTTGTATTTGCGCTGCTTTTTTCGTTAATAGAATCCCTGTTTTTATTGCCCTCGCATTTAGCACATGGCGGAATATTGCAAACCCTTATTGTGATGGTGCAGCGCTTGTTCAGGCCGTTCGCTCCCATCTTTGCGTCGTTAGAGCAAGCCAGGCAGCGCGCTTCCAATTTCCTGCCTTACATTGCATCGACTGCCTACAGACGATTACTGCTAAGGGTTATTAGCACGCAAGGCTATGTGTTAATGATTTTCATGTTCCTGCTGGTTTCGGCGATTACGCTGGTAGGGACAGGCTGGATAAAAAGTACGTTTTCGCCGCGCGTTACTTCCGACTATGTTATTGCAACGGCGGTGTTGCCAGAGTCAGCGTCATTTAACCAGGTTTATGAGTTGATGGAGCGAATGGAGGGCGATGCCGAAACGGTTCGTTCAAAATTAAACGAAGAGTATGAAAACCTTGTTGAAGGTATACACGCCAGCGCCCTTGGCACAAGAGCGGTTGTTACGATGCGCTTAACCAGCGATAACGACAGGGCGTTGAGCGCGATCGCGGTGGCGGACAGGTTACGGCAACAGATCGGCCAGGTTTCGGGTGTTAAGGATTTAAGCGTTCGCTTTACCGTGTATGAAATTCCCAAGCCAATAGCATTTAATTTGCTGTCTAACGATACTGAAGAGTTGCAGGGGTATTCCCAGGAGCTGGCGAACCATTTGTCGTCGATTGCCGGCATTTACGATGTAAGATCTTCTTTGGAGCACCCGGTTCAGGAAATTAACTTTAGCCTGAACAGTAACGCGGAGTCTTTGTCGGTGAGTATGTTAGACATCGCTACGCAAATACGTCAGGCATTTTATGGTGAAGAGGTTCAACGTATACCGCGTGAGCGCGAAGACGTTAAGGTTTTTGTTCGGTATCCAGAAACCGAGCGCAGTTATGAAGAAGAGCTGCGCGATATGTTGATCCAGATTCCCGGAGGACCTTCGGTGCCGTTAAATGCACTGGTGGACTTCGAGTATCGCGATAGCCTAAAAACCATCGACAGAATAGATGGGCGACGCGTAGCAGTGGTTAGCGGAGAGTTGGAAGGAGGCTTTTCGGGCAGCGATATTGCCGATGGGATTCTCGCTTTCACACAAGCGGAGTTAGCGCAGCGATACCCTGGTGTAATCATTCAGTTGAAGGGCGAGGAGGAAGAGTCACGAGAGTTTCGTGAAAAACTCCAGCTGTACTTTATCTTGTCGATGCTGGTTATCTTTGGCTTGATGGCGGTGATGTTCCGCTCATATTCGCAGCCATTGCTGGTGCTCAGTGCCGTTCCTTTCGGTTACGTCGGCGGGGTTTTTGGGCACTACCTGTTAGACGTTACGATGAGTATGCTGTCAATGCTGGGTAGTTTGGCGTGCGCAGGTGTGGTGGTAAATGACAACGTTGTTTTGATTGATCGAATCAACACCTTGCGCAGAAAAGGGCATTCGGTCAGGGTGGCGGTTGTTCAAGGTGCTATTGATAGATTCAGGCCAATCGTTCTAACATCGGTGACCACCTTTTTAGGTTTGACGCCAATATTGCTAGAGCAAAGCGTACAAGCGCAATTTTTAATCCCTATGGTGGTGTCGTTGTCTTTCGGCGTATTGTTTGCGACTACCGTAACGTTGATATTTGTTCCGGCGCTGTATTTATTTGGTAACAACTTTGGGCTTCGCCTGGGCATTACTTCTGGCGCAGTATCGGATACCTCAAGTCCAGACCAGCCTGTTAAAGCTATTAGTTAGCTGTCCGTGTCAGTGGCAGATAGCAGGTCGGTATCGATTGTTACTCCGAGGAGTGAGTTAGTTGTATCATCTCCTGTGCGGCGATGCATGCGGTCGCGTAGGCTTTATAGCTCAGCTCTGTGCTTATTTGCAGTTCTTCAATAAGCGAATCGATACCTGTCCAATCACCTTGCTCATGCAGCTCGCAAAGCTGGAGTACCCGGGCGCAAGTCCCGCTGTTATTAATTAGCGCTTCTTCGACTTCTGTTGTCAATGGAATGCTTTTAAGTAGTTGTTCTAGAGGCTGCTCGAGCATTGCCTCTAATAACGAAAACAAGCCCAACATAAATCCTTCAGAGCTTTCCTCTTTTGTAAACTGCTTGTAAATGACGTCGCAAAAGTACGCCCTGGTGATCGCCATGGCGCTCAACTCTGTCGAGGCTTCGCTATTGATGCCGCTAGCGCTTATCAGCGCGATAAATTTTTTGAATTCTATATCCCCTAGATAGATCGCGGCTTGTCTTAGAGAGCTAATTTTAGCGCCGCGATATCCCAATTTATTATTGACGACGTTTAGCAGCTTGTAAGAGAGTACAACATCACTACTAAGCAAGTTTTCAACTTCATCAAAGTTTATGTTTTTTTCGTTGATAGCTTTTAGTAGTTGTAAAATCGTAAGATTATTTGAGCCTGTTTGTCGATGTTTAACGACGGTCGGCTTGCTAAAAAAGTAACCTTGAAAATAATCAAAACCCAGCTCGAAAGTACGCTTAAAGTCTTCCGCTGTTTCCACGCGTTCTGCCAGAAATTTTACCGGATGATCGCTAAACCGATTCTTAAGTTCGATTAATTCGTCCCAGCTTTGTGCCTGTAAGTCGAACTTTATAATATCGACCAAATGAAGATTGTTCTCCCACTCAGGATGATGGATGTAGTCGTCGAGTGCAATCGTATAGCCATTGCTGCGCAAAGACGCTAGCGCTGAAATCACTTCATCGGTCGGAGGGACTGTTTCTAATACTTCTATTACTACTCGGTCAGGAGAAAGCAGTGAGGGGAGTTGGTTCTGGAGGCTTTTTAACGGGAAATTTACAAAACACTTCGCATTTTTATTGAGCATGTCCATGCCCTGGCCGAGTATCGAGTTGGCGACAAGGCTGTCGGTAGCGTCCTGATCTTCGATGTTTGGAAATACATTGTCGTCGCTATTTCTAAATAGCAGTTCGTAGGCGTGAAGTTGTTTTTCGCGGTTGAGAATAGGCTGGTGAGCAAAGTAGGCAAAAGAGTCCATGTGTTTTAATCGACTTTCCTTGTCAGTTATTCGTTCGAGTGTTCTATTGTTGTGTGTGCAGCGGACTACATTGTCAAGTTTAGCGTGTAAGCTATACAATTCTGTGACAGAGTCGATGTGGGGAACGTTTGTTACGTTTGAATCATGCAAGCTGCATTGTAAAAGCTGCGATAAGGCTTTTTATTTACGATTTGCCGGATACGGTTTTGCTACATTCAAAAACAAAAAGCCGGCAATATATGCCGGCTTAAAAATAGATGAAAGCGCTATTCAGCTTTCTTGGCGATGCGGTAAGCGTGAAGCAGAGGCTCAGTGTAGCCAGAAGGCTGGGCTTTGCCCTTAAACACCAGGTCACATGCCGCGTTAAACGCGATGCCGTCGTACGTGGGTGCCATCGGTTGGTAAAGTGGATCGCTACTGTTTTGTTCGTCCACTGTTTTTGCCATTCGCTTTAAAGCCTCAAGGACTTGCTCTTCAGAGCATACGCCATGCTCAAGCCAGTTGGCCAAATGCTGGCTGGAGATGCGCAGCGTCGCGCGGTCTTCCATTAATCCCACGTTTTTAATATCAGGAACCTTGGAGCAGCCCACACCGTTGTCTATCCAGCGAACAACGTAGCCGAGAATGCCCTGGGCATTGTTGTCGAGTTCGAAACGAATTTGCTCCTCGCTAAGTTTTTCATCTTTAGCCATTAATGGAATCGCGAGAATATCATCCAGGCTGGCGCGGTCGCGTTTGGCAATTTCTTTTTGAGCCTCTAACACACTAATTGTGTGGTAGTGGGTGCTGTGCAGAGTCGCGCCATTGGGAGAGGGAACCCAGGCGGTATTTGCGCCGGATTTAGGGTGGCCAATTTTTTGTTCGAGCATTGCTGCCATTTCGTCTGGCATGGCCCACATGCCTTTACCAATTTGTGCTTTTCCGGGCAGGCCGCAGGCGATACCGATGTCGACGTTCCAGTCTTCGTATGCATTGATCCAGGCCTGTTGCTTCATGACCGATTTTGGCACCATCGGTCCAGCTAGCATCGATGTATGAATCTCGTCGCCTGTTCTATCCAAAAATCCTGTATTGATAAACACAACTCTTTCACTCGCTGCGCGAATACACTCTTTAAGGTTAACCGTCGTGCGACGCTCCTCGTCCATAATGCCGACTTTAAGCGTGTTTTTGGCTAATCCTAACGCTTTCTCTATACGATCGAAGAGATCAACGGTAAAGCTGACTTCCTCGGGCCCATGCATTTTGGGCTTAACGATGTTAACGCTTCCAGAGCGGCTGTTTTTGCGCGTGGTATTGCCCTTTAGGTCGTGAATGGCGGCCAGTGTAGTAATTAGGCCATCCATAATCCCTTCTGGAACTTCTTCGCCTTTGCTGTTCAGTATCGCAGGATTCGTCATCAGGTGGCCGACGTTTCGAACGAACAACAAGCTACGACCGTGTAAGGTTAGTTCTGAGCCGTCAGCAGCAGTATAGTTTCTGTCGGCGTTTAAATCGCGCGTTACGGTTGACGAACCTTTGGCGAAGCTTTCGCTCAACGAGCCGTTCATCAGGCCAAACCAGTTGCTATAAACTTCTACTTTGTCTTCGGCATCGACAGCAGCGACAGAGTCTTCGCAGTCCATAATGGTTGTGACTGCAGCTTCGACAATCAGGTCTTGCACGCCCGCGGAGTCGTTCTGGCCAATGTTACCATTGCGATCAACTTTGATCTCAATATGCAGGCCATTGTTTTTGATGAGTATCGCCGTTGGAGCAGCGGACTCCCCGTTATAACCAATAAACTTAGTGGCATCTTTTAGCTCTGCTTTACTACCGTCACTTAAAGACACCTGGAGTTGGCCATCGACGACCGAGTAAAGCGTCGCGTCGGCATGTGACCCCTGCGCAAGCGGAGCGGCCTGATCCAACAGCTGTCGACCAAAGGCAATAACTTTTTCGCCTCGCTTAGGGTTATAGCCCGGACCTTTCTCTGCGCCACCTTCCTCTGAAATGGCATCGGTGCCGTACAGCGCGTCGTACAAGCTTCCCCAGCGAGCATTTGCGGCGTTTAGCGCAAATCGCGCGTTTTTAACGGGCACAACAAGCTGAGGTCCAGCTTGCTCGGCTATTTCTGGGTCAACGTTTTGAGTTGTTATTTTGAAGTCTGGCCCTTCGGGCAGCAAATAGCCGATATCGTATAAAAACTGTTTGTAGGCTGCGGCGTCATGTGGTTTATCAGCATTTTGCTTATGATAACTATCTATCTGTGCTTGTAGTTCATCACGCTTTGCGAGCAAGGCCGCGTTGCGCGGCATAAATTCGTTGAGAATGGCTTCAAACTCGTTCCAGAAGTGTTCAGCAGTGACACCTGTGCCGGGGATAATGGCCTCGTTGACCAGTTGATATAGACTGCTGGCGATCTGCAAACCGTTGTGCTGTGTACGTTCTATGCTCATGAAAATATGTCCGAGTGGTGCTAGAAATTTCTTTATTTGACGCGTGCAATGATACCTTTTCGCGGCAAATTGGTGTAGCGGTTTGCGAAGATATTTCGCCTTAAGCGTTTTGTGGCTGCGAATTCGAGCAAATAGAGCGCAATCTTGGCTATGGTCACAGATTGCGTAAATGTCTAAAATAGCCGGCCTTTCGCACACGCACACCGCGTTGACACAAGACAGACCAACAGAGGTAAATCCATGGGCTCAAATGAACTTTTTAGTGGCAAGTTGATGCGCGTTATCGCGCTCGATGATGGTATTGCTGAGTTGCAGTTTGACGGCGTTGGAGTGAATGTACTCAACAATGCCACGGTCAGTGAGTTGACCAGCGCTCTCGATGCGTTAGAAGCTCGTGATGATATTCGTGGTTTGTTGATCACCAGTACTAAATCGGTGTTTATTGTCGGAGCAGATATTACCGAGTTCGGGAATGTTTTTGGCAAGGCAAAGGATGAAATGAAGGCGCATTTTGCGGTAAACAACAATAATTTAGATCGCTTAGAACGATTGCCGTTTCCAAGCGTCGTTGCAATTAACGGGTTTGCCCTTGGTGGAGGCTTTGAGGTTTGTTTAGCTTGCGATTACCGCGTTTTGTCTACCGCCGCTAAAGTTGGTTTGCCCGAGACTGGTCTGGGCATTATACCGGGCTGGGGTGGAACGGTTCGTCTGCCGCGCATTTCTGGTATTGAGGTTGCCTCTGTCTGGGTGGCGTCGGCTCGGCATCAATCCGCTAAGGCAGCATTAGAAGTGGGAGCTGTTGATGAGCTTGCGGAGCCAGAAGCTTTGCGTGAGAAGGCGCTGGAAGTGCTGGAAGCAGCCATGGGTAATAGCGGTGAGCTGGAGCGACGTCGCGCGATTAAGGCAAGTCCAATGCCTTTGTCAGAAGCTGAAGCCAAAGAAGCTGCCTCAGGCGCAGCAGCAAAAGTATTGGCAGGACTAGCGAAGCAGGAAGCGCCTAAGGCAGCGGTGGAACATATTGTCGCGTCGAGCCAGCACGACTTCGCTATAGCACTGGATATGGAGGCAGAATGTTTTTGCGAATTGGCAACGGGGTATCAGGCGCGAGCGCTCGTAGGTAACTTCCTGAACGATCAATATCTTTCCAAGGTTGGGAAGAATTACGCCAGGCAGTCGAGCATGGAATTAAAGCAGGCAGCAGTGTTAGGTGCCGGTATTATGGGTGGAGGCATCGCTTATCAAAATGCCTTACGCGGTATTCCGGTGGTGATGAAGGATATAAATCAGCCTGCTCTCGATTTAGGTATGAACGAAGCCGACAAGCTGCTTGCAAAAAATGTTAAGCGCGGTCGCATGACGCAGGAAAAAAGCGATGCGATACTAGGCAGCATAACGCCAACGTTAGAGATGGCCCCGCTTGCTAGTGTAAATGTCGTGGTCGAGGCGGTGGTCGAGAACCTCAAGGTTAAACAGGCTGTTCTGGCTGAGCTTGAAGATGTTGTTCCCGCCGATGCCATTATCGCGTCCAATACGTCTACCATACAGATAAGCCGCATGGCCGCGAGCTTGAAACGTCCGGAAAACTTCGCCGGTTTGCACTTTTTTAATCCAGTACATGCAATGCCGTTGGTAGAAGTAATTCGTGGAGAGAAAACTAGCGATGAAACAGTCGCGGCGCTCGTTGATTACGTATTAAAGCTGGGTAAGAAGCCAGTTGTTGTAAACGATTGCCCGGCGTTTCTGGTTAATCGTGTGCTGTTTCCTTACTTCTGCGGTTTTGAACAGCTATTGCTTGATGGTGTTGATTTTCAGCGAGTAGACAGCGTAATGGAGACATGGGGTTGGCCGATGGGGCCAGCATATCTGGCGGACGTGGTCGGTATCGATACGCTAGATCATTGCCAGGAAGTTTTGGCGGGCGATTTTCCAGACCGCATGGGTCGAAAGGAAGGGGCTTCGATTAATGCTCTGTACAAGGCGGACTGTCTGGGTCAGAAAAACGGAAAAGGTTTTTATGATTATCCTCGTGACGAAAATGGTCGCACGTCAAAAGTGCCGAGCGATAACACGATCAAAATGTTAGAGAATAATGCTGTTGGCAAGGCGGATGTCAGTGATGATGAAATTGTTATGCGCTGTATGTTGCCGATGGCGATAGAGATGGCGCGCTGCCTGGAAGAAAAGGTCGTGTCCTCCCCGGCTGAAGCTGATATGGCGCTGCTCTATGGTTTGGGTTTTCCGGGTTTTCGGGGCGGCGTTATCCGTTGGATGGATGAGGTTGGTTTGCAGGCATTGTGCGATGCGAGTGAACGACTAGCTTCGCTGGGTGAGGCTTATGTCGTTACTCAAGCGATGAAAGATATGGCTGCCGAAGGAAAAACGTATTATTAGTTTTATGCGGGTTTTGCAATAACGTTGTTTGCAGATATTTATAAATAAAGAGGTATATACCATGCAATCGTTAGAAATCTCTGGGCTGTACGCGGCTATTTTTGGACTGATCTATATTGCAATTACTTTTAGGGTGGGAAACCATCGCCGAGTAACCGGGATTTCGTTTGGGGATGGTGGGGATTCCGACTTTTTAAAGCTTATTAGAGGGCAGCAGAATTACGCCGAAAATGTACCTATAGGTGTATTGTTAGGGGTGTTGGTGGAATTTTTGGGGGCATCTTCAGGCCTGGTGCACACGGTTTTCGCAGCGCTTTTGATTGGCCGGGTTTCGCACTATCTACAGCTGACAGCTGCAATAAAACCAGTGATTTTTCGCATGCTTGGCATGGTGCTAACGTTTTTATCGATATTGGTTTCTTCAATCTGGTTGCTTATCAATACGATTTAATCATGTGGCATAGTCTTGCGCGATATTGGGATAACGCTAAAGAGAAAAAAATGGCAGAAAAGAAAAAGGTGATAAATGACGCCGAGGCAGCGCGAGTTGATAGCGAGCTGCGTCCTGCGCTTAATGCGCTCGCCGGTGCAATTGGAGAGATTGACCCAGGCGACATTCAGGTGGCGCGAATGATCCAGGATTCAAGTACTGCCACTGCGTTAGCGGCTCTAACGCCGAACCCTGATATTGTGGAGACGCGAGAAACGATAAAGGGTTTAAACGGTGCACCTGATCTGGGTCTTCTGCTGTTTAAGCCAAAGGCAATGTCACCAGGTGCTCCAGCTTTTTTCTGGATTCATGGTGGTGGAATGATTGTAGGCAGTGCCGACCAGGACACTGGCTGGTGCAGGGAGTTGGCCGAGAGCCTGGGCGCCCTAGTAGTATCGTTAGATTATCGATTGGCGCCGGAGTCACCTTATCCTGCCGCTCTCGAGGATTGCGTCGCAGCCTATCAGTGGATGCTAGACCAGGCAGATTCGCTAGGTATTTCAAAAGATCGAATTGGCGTGGGTGGCGCGAGTGCCGGCGGGGGACTATGTGCGGGGTTAACGCTTTATCTTAGAGATAACAATATACCCCTGCCAGCGCAGCAGACCCTGGTGTATCCAATGATTGATGACACCAATATAGAGCAGGAAAGTGATACGGTTACCGAAACGTTATTGTGGACACGCGTGGCGAATAAGGCGGGTTGGGGAGCTTACCTGAAAGATATTCAAGAAGGCGAGAGCGTGCCGATTTATGCCGCACCATATCGAGCGGAAGATTTAAGTGGTTTACCACAAACTATCGTTGTTACTGGCGAGCTTGACTTGTTTCGCCAAGAAAACATCACTTTCGCACAGCGGCTTTTGTCCGTGAAAGTGCCTTGTTCTCTACATTTGTTCAGGGGTGTTTTTCACGGAACCTTTGCATTTCTTCCCGACAGTTCTATCACTCTGCTAGCGAATGAAGTCATTTTAAGGGATATAAAATCGGCGCTTGGCGTATCTTAAAAAAACTTATCCTTTGCTGCTCAGCTTGTTGCTGATCCACACTGTTTGATAAGGCGCTAACGTTATCACGCTGGTGCTGTCGTTATAGGCTTCACAACTGATAAGATCGTACCAGTGATCAGTGCTAATAAGGTTGATACTGCTGAGTGGTAATTCCTGGGTTTCGTGGCTCACGTTCGAGATGCAGAAAATGCTTTGTGAACGATCTATACTTTGTCGCCAAAAACCAAACAGACTGTCGTCCAGATGCAAGGTAAATTGTGTTGCATTGGGGTGAAAGGCGAGCTGCTGTTTGCGAATACCCAGCAGGTTTGTCAGCCTGGTAAACACGCTATAATGCGATGAGTCTTGATCATCGAGCGCATTGTCTAGCTCGTCGACTTCCCATTGGTGGCGATTGATCGAACGATTTGCACCGGTTAGCTCCATCCGCTTATAGTCGTTACGGGTGCCCAGCAGGCTATGAATATAGAATGCTGGAACCCCTTCGAGCGCCATCATAATAGTGTGTGCACAGATAAAGCGTTCAAAACCATATTGATCCGTCCCTTCATGCGTGCCCTGGAGCGCGTCAAATAGCGAAATGTTGATTTCATACGGCTTGGACTCGCCATTTTCCAGCGCTCTATAAGATACCTTTCCGCCAAAGTTTTCCATGGTGGTGATTAGCGTATCAATTTCGCTTGTGGACAGCAGTCCTTCCGTCGGGCGAAGACCTATGCCGTCATGTGAAGCAATAAAATTAAAATAGGCTGTTCCATTTTGTGCGGGAGGCATGCTCATCATCCACAATTTCAGGTAGTGGCTATTTCCACTAACAAGTGTATTCAGGAGCAGGGGAGGAAGCGAAAAATTATATATCCAGTGGGCTTCGTTCAGGTTGCCAAAATAAGACAGGTTTTCGCGGTTAGGGATGTTTGTCTCGGTTATGATAACGGCGGTTTGATCATAGGCTTCTATTAACGTTCGCAGCAGCCTGACAATTTCATGTGTCTGGGAAAGGTTAAGGCTAGTGGTGCCAGACTTTTTCCAGATAAATGCAATTGCATCCAGCCTGAAGATACGAATTCCCTGATCCAGATAAAGCTTGATTATTTTAACGACCTCAACCAATAGCCTGGGGTTTTCAAAATTCAGATCGATTTGATCTTCACTAAATGTACACCAGACTTCACGTGAACCGCTCGCTGTTTCAACCGCTTGAAGTAGCTTATTGGTTCTTGGGCGAACGACTTTAGATGTGTCGTAATCTGGCGTAGCGGTATAAATATAATCCTTTCCGGGTGTTCTGTCGGCAATAAAGTCCTTAACCCATGAATGGCTAGCTGAGCAATGGTTGATTACCAGGTCAGCCATGACCTTGTAGTCATCGCTGAGCGCGTGAATGCCTTCCCAGCCGCCTAAGCCGTCCCGGACATTGTTATAATCCGATACAGCAAAACCATCGTCCGAGGTGTAGGGGTAAAAAGGGAGAAGGTGCACTGTATTGATAACGTTAGACAGGCGCTTATCTAGAAACTGCTTAAGTAGGTCTAGAGGCGCAAGCCTTTCGTCGTCGTTGCTTATCACGCTGTCAGCGTAGCTAATCATAACGATATCGTTTTCGTCCCAACTGTTTGTCACAGGCGGACGGTTTTCCCCAGCCTTTTCACTAAGCTGCATTATGGTCATTAGCTCGTTAGCGATGGCGAGCAATGATTCTTCTGGTTCGATATAGCTATCGTGTAGCGCTGAGTCGGTGCCGTCGTAGCGATAAATTGTGAGAAGGTGTTGTGTTACGCGTTGGAGGAGAGAAGCTTGCATATATATTCAGTGAGATTTCAATACAACAAAATTTGTCAATCCGGGTGCCGGGTTTTGCAAGCTATCGATAGGTCTGGTGATCGATTTCAACTGCCCTGGCAATGCGGTCAAGGATATCGGGCGCCGCGCTCCTTACCCGCGTCCAGCTAGGGATAAACGGTGTTTCCATGGGGCGTTCCAGATAAACTTCACCGGCCTTGATAATGTTTTCGGCAAATAATTCAACCGATTGCTCTTCTTTATGAATGTCAAAGTTTAGCCCATTGATGATGGCGTCGCTTTTATACGCGTCAACATAGTCCAGCGCGGTTCGATAATAGGTGGCTTTTAAAGACCGGAATGATTCCGCCGTAAATTGGGTGCCTTGCGTGGCCATTTTTCGAAAAATGGATTTGGCAATGTCTATCGACATGCGCGACAGCCCCGTTTGTTCATCATTTATCGACAGGTCTTGATGTTTATGGTCATAAGTATCGGCAATATCGACCTGGCACGACACTCGATTGGCATAGTTCCTATGCATTTCCGATAGCAGGCCAACCTCTAAACCCCAGTCACTGGGGATGCGAAGATCATTTAGCACATCCCTGCGCATCGAAAATTCACCTGCGAGGGAATAGCGGAAACTGCTCATATAGGAAAGATAGCCGCTGTCGCCGAACACTTTCTCTAACGATTTTAGTAAAGGGCCAACGAATAGCCGGCATGCCCGGCCGTTAAGTTTTTGGCCAGCGACGCGAGCATAGTATCCTTTACAAAACTCATAGCTGAATTGAGGGTTTGCTATTGGGTAAAAAAGTCTGGCGAGTAAGCCGCGTTCGTAAGTCACGATGTCACAATCATGCAGTGCAACAGCCTCGGCGTTAGTGGCAGCGAGCAAATAGCCAATGCAGTTCCAAACGTTTTTGCCTTTGCCTGGAATTTGAGGGGCGAGGTCAATTTCGGCTAGTTCCTGCTGAATTTTGCTCAGCTCAGGGCCGTCGTTCCACAATACCCGATGTTGTTGGGGGAGTTCGCCAAAAAACTTTAATGCGTATTTGTATTGTTCTTCGTTCGCTTGATCAAGACCGATAATAATCTCATCGATGTATTTCACTTGCTTTAGTTCGTTGATGATATTTGGCAGCGCGTCGCCTTCCAGTTCGGAAAACAATGAAGGCAGAATAAGCGCCATTGGGCGCTCTTTCCGAAACGTTATCAGCTCCGCTTCAATATCTTCCAGGCTGCGTTGCCGTAGATTGTGTAGTGTCGCAATAACGCCGTTTTGATAAAAATCGCCCATGATTAGAAAAAGCTGCCTTGAACTAAAAATTTGGAGTGAATTAGGTTTCGCGATTCTACTGAATAATGCCCGCAGCCGATAGCGTTAATCTTGTATGCCCAGCAGTTCTCGAATTGACTGGTTCCAGCCCTCCGGGCCGCAGGAATCGCTTTTGATTAAATTGCTTGCTTTAGCAACTGTGGGAAAAGCTTTATGCGGATTGCGAATAAGTATCGAGTAGTTGGCGGTTTCAAGCATATCGACATCATTCTGGCTGTCGCCTAGCGCGATGGTGGTCATCTCGCCCAAAGTCTGATTTGTCTTCCTGGGGGTCGTGGCGTAGATATCGCTGAGCCATTGCAGAGCTGTTCCTTTAGAAGCGTTTGGAGGCATGACGTGGATAAACCTTCCACCCTCCACAACGCCCGCGCCCAATGCTCGTAGCTCATTCACAAGCGCGTGCTTTCTTTCTTGCAAATCAGTGGTGCTGCTTTCGACAAGTAAAATTGGCTCCGAACTCTCGCGCTGGTTGGCGAGCTTAGCACTCTGCTCTGGCAAGCCTGTCGCTTTAATAATGCCCTCGGTACCAAGGCTATGAAAAGTATGTAGATCGCTGCCTATCTGTAAACCCAGTGACTTACTCGCAGTTTCGATAACTGAATGCCAATGCTCTCGACTTTGCAAGCCAGATTGGTTTTGCCATTGCCTGTTCCAAAACTTACCACAAGACGAGCGCGTAGTTTCTTTTGGTTGCGTTAGAAAGTAATTGATAGGAATAGAAATCTGCGCGCCATTTTCGACAATAAACGGGTGGGCGTTGTTAAGTTCTTTCCTAATCTGCGCCAGTTCAGCCTTTGTTTTGCTGGTGGTTGGAATGACCGGGACATTTTTGTCGTCAAGCCAGTTAAGTGCAGGAAGCGCAGCCTCAAAAGAATAGTTATCGTGATCGAGTAGCGTTGCGTCGAGATCAGTAAATATGAGCAGGCGCTCTATTGCGACGGGTATAGTCATAATGGTGTGCTTAGTGGTTGTGAATAACCGATTGTATTTTCCGTTGGTGGTCGAGCTCGAAAACCACATCTGCTTTCTCTGGAAGTGTAGTGAGCATGTGTTCGGTTATTCTTTGATAGTGCTGAATGAATTGCAGTATTGCTTCACGAGACATTGGCTTTTTTCCAGAGTCGCCGCGTGCTTTTGTTTGCTGCGCGAGCTTTTCTTCTTGTTCAGTTCGCCAGCTCAGCACGCTGTCAAAACTCGGCGCCTTTAACATAACCCAAAAATCAATCCAGTCGAATAGTTTGGCATAGTCGTGGGCGAGGTGGTGATTAGCATGTCGACGCCATTTTCCGTTGGCATCATGCGCGCGTTCAAGCTCGTTTATTGGGTCGATAAGTGACTGTTCAGTCTGGGCCGTCGCCCCAAGGCACCAGCCTTCGAAGATGATGATATCAACCGGTGTTGAGAAATCGTTGGTTTCGCGCGCGCGATCGTCAGCCAATTTATCGAAGGTCGGCAACGACACGTTGCCTGTTTCTGATTTGCAGAGTGCGGTAAAGCATTGATTGGCGAGGTCGATGTCATGTGTGCCGGGAACGCCGCGTGTTTTAAGCAGAGGATGCACGCTTTTGGCCAGATTTTCGCGCGCCTGTTTAGTCAAATAAAAATCGTCTAGCGAGCAGCTCGCAACGTTAAGCCCAAAATGTTCGCTTAAGCGGAATTTACAGTAGTCGGTCAGTGTTGATTTGCCTGATCCCTGGCAGCCACTAATGCCCAGAAAAAAAGGCTTGCTTGCGTCATGGGTTGTCGCATCGCGAAGAGTATCTTTTTGTTCCAGACATGTTTGGATAAGCGGGTCGAACCACTTTTCAGCGTGACTGATAAAAGTTTCGGGCAATAAGTGTTGAGCTAAAAAGGCTTGTATATCCGTCATATAGAATAATATAGCGTGGTTTCGGCAAGTTGTTCGCTAACAAAATACTTGCTTAATAAGAAATACCCCCGGCATTATAGCTGTTTTTATTCCAGCTATTTTTAATTTTAGTGGCGAGAAGCGTTAATGACATTTGCTTTTGCAGCGCTCAGTTTTTCGGTCGGAATTGCTATCCGCCGTTTTTGGAGTCGCGCCGATAACTTTGCTTATTGGCTAAACGAATTTGTTATATGGATAGCAATGCCGGCCATGATACTTCGTTCAATACCGGGTATCAGCTTTGGTGGTGAGGCCTTATTGCCGATAGTGGTGGCGTGGCTGAGTTTTGCGTTGGCTGTGCTCGCGGTGTCGTTATTCGCGCGCTGGTTTAAGTGGGATGCAAGCGAAAGGTTAGCACTAAGCATTCTGGTCGGGTTGGGGAACACCGCTTTTTTGGGGATTCCTTATGTTCAGGCGTTGTTGGGTGACAGCGCTTTGGCAACGGCAATTCTTTATGATCAGCTGGGTTCATTTCTGGTGCTGTCGATTTGCGCGGTGACACTTATCGCTGTTCATACTCAAAAGGCTGGTGTGGCCAGTAGCGACGTGGCGGTCGGTACAAAAAGCGCTTCTGCTGTGTTGGGAATTCTTAAGCGCATTTTTGGTTTTCCGCCGTTTGCCAGTTTACTCGTTTCCCTGTTTCTGCCGATTCAGCCTTTGGTCGCAGTTGTATCTCCAGTTCTGGATATATTGTCGCTTTCGATATTGCCGATAGCGTTACTTGTGGTCGGCTTGCATTTTCGGTTTGCGGTAGACGTAAGAGATTTGCGCGCGATGCTTTGGATTGGTGCTATGAAACTCGCAGTTTTTCCCGCTTTACTGCTGCTTGTTGTCGGCATGTTTGGTTTGGCTGGCACGGCGTTCGCGCCGGTTTTATTGCAAAACGCGATGCCACCTATGATTACGCCAGCGCTATTGTTGATAGCAGCAGGAATCGCCCCACGCCTGGTTGCCACTTCGTTAGGTTATCTAACGGTGGTCGGTTGCGGAACCGTATACCTGTGGCATTTGTTGATTTAGTTATGCGCTTCGTTGGCGAATTTTTTGGTAAATAGCGGGACAGACAAGAAGCACACACAGTAAATGCACCAGCCAGTGGCCGAACCGGGTCCAGGGTGTGCTGCCTTCCATTAAGTAATACTCGCCTCTCAGCACAGCTTCTTCAAACTGAGGGGCTTGTTTGTCTATGATGCCACTAGCGTTAATGATTGCAGTAACCCCTGATCCGGTACTTCTTAGCACATAGCGGCCATTTTCCAGTGCCCGCATTTGCGCCATCTGCAAATGTTGCAAGGGCCCAATCGACGCGCCAAACCATGTGTCGTTACTCAGCGTAATTAGAACATCGCTATGCTTTGCAGCGTTCGCAGTCATAGAAGGAAAAACAATTTCATAGCAGACGAGGGGAACGGTCTGCCAACTCAATACCTGTAGAGGTGTTTGGTTTTTCTCTCCCGGCTGCATGGAAGATAGCGGTAGGTTAAATACTTTCATTAGCGAACCAAAAAAACTCTGGAACGGAACGTACTCGCCAAAAGGAACCAGGTGGCGTTTATGATATACGCCCTCCGCCACGCCAATAGCGGCTACGCTATTGTGGACAGGGCGAGGTTTTCCTTCGCCACGAAAAGGAATGCCCAACACAATTGCGCTGTTAGTATTTTTTGCCATGTTCGCGATTGAGCGCAAATAGTGATCTGCGTGATCTTTATAAAGCGGTATGGCTGCTTCTGGCCAGAGGACGAGCTGTCCATCGTGCAACTCTTGCTGCGTTTTATTTCGGTATAAAGCGAGTGTTTTGTTCAGTGATTCTGGGCGCCATTTTTCGTGTTGGGAAATGTTTGCCTGAATGAAGCTAACAGACTGGGATTCGCCAACCGGTGTTGTCCAATGTTTGTTTGTGAGCAGCGCCGAAGCGATCCAAACGCTTAGGCAAATGGTGGCTAAAAGATACAGCTGGTGTTGATACTGTTTGCGCTCACTAGAAAGAAGTGCCGCAAATACACCGCCGCTTAAATAAATAATTAAACTAAGACCATAGACCCCAAGAATAGGCGCCAAACCACGAAACACGGACTCAGTCTGGCTATACCCTAGCAGCAACCAGGGGAATCCACTAAACACCCAGCTCCTGCTAGCTTCGATTAATGTTGCTATACCAGCAAATAGCAAAATATTAAGCGGGCCAAAGAGATCCTGCTTGTTTCTAATTGCGGCATAGCTGTAAAAGAAAAGCCCATGAACGACCGCCAAGCCCAGGCAAAAAAGTGACGTTAGCAGGACCGCTAGTGGTTTTCCGGTGTAACCATAGTCGTGGATACTAACGTATACCCACGAAGCGCCAAAACCAAATTGAGTCAATCCAAATAAAAAGGCGAGCTTCAATATGCTTTTGGTTTTGTCTTGCGGTTCGATTGCCCAAAAAAACAAGCCCGCAGCCACGGGAGCCAAAAACCACTGGTTGAAAGGTGACAGGGAGAGAACGGTTATAAGGCCGGCGCTTAGGGTCGCCAAATAAGGGAAAATGGGGTGCTTAGTAATAGCTTCCATGACCAGTGCCGCGTGTTATTGTTTGCGGGCTATTTGTCTTCTTTATGGTTTGGCAGGGTAACGCGCAAGCTCCTTAGGCGCCTGTTGTCACATTGTGATACTGAAAAGTGAATGTTTTCGTATTCGGTGGCTTCATTGCGTTTTGGTAGGCGGCCAAACTGGCCGATAACAAAGCCGCCAATAGTTTCGTATTCGTCGTTATCGATATTGGTACCGAAGTGTTTGTTAAAGTCTTCTATTGGCGCGAGTGCGCTGACAAAATAGCGAGTATCCGATATTTGTCTTATGGCACGGTTTTCTTCCTGGTCATGTTCGTCTTCGATTTCCCCAACAATTTCTTCTAACACATCTTCTATGGTTACCAGGCCTGACAGTGAGCCATATTCGTCGATCACCAGTGCCATGTGGTTTCTGTCTTGTCGAAACTGGCGAAGTAGCAGGTTAAGTTTCTTGGTTTCTGGAATATAAATAGCCGGGCGTAGTAGTTCCTGGACTCGCTGCGACAGGCTGCTTTCATCGTCGCTTGCAGTATCCGTGATCAGGGGTAGGAGGTCTTTCGCAAGGAGTATGCCCAGAATGTCGTCCATCGACTCGCCGACAACCGGATAGCGCGAATGTCCCGTTTCCATTATTGTGGTGAGTATCTCGGCAAAGCTGTCGTTAGTGTTAAGTACGATCATTTGTGTCCGCGGAATCATAACTTCGCGCGCCTGTTTTTCCGAGACTTCAAGTGCGCCTTCAATTATCCGTTTGGCATCGTTGTCTATGATTTCGTTTTCGTTTGCTGCATCAACGATGGCCACCATATCTTCGGTGGTTTGCGGTGCCCTCGAAAATAATCCGCGCAAGCGATCGCTAAAGCGTGGTTTGTCTTCTTCGGCTTTGGGGTTGTTATTGGTGGGGGCGTTCATTGCTTTTAATTAAGTTAAGTAGGGGTTTGGAATATTGGCCGACGCTAGTAGTTTGATTTCTAGCGCTTCCATAGTATTGGCATCGTCTTCGTTAACATGATCATAACCTTGTAAGTGAAGCATGCCGTGAATGCACATGTGAGCCCAGTGATGGGCAAGCTCTTTCTTCTGCTCGCTCGCTTCTTGAGCTATAACTGAAGGACAAAACAGGATGTCGCCAAGCAGCTTAACGTCGCTATCTGGGCTAACAGGTTCATTGACTGGAAAGGACAAAACATTGGTTGGTTTGTCTTTGTTGCGATACTCCTTATTCAGCGCCGTCATGGCGTCTTTGCCAAGAATGGCAAGGCTAACTTCGGCGGCAACGGCGTTTTGATAGCCAAGCTTTGCCCATTTGGTTAATGCTTCATCGTTTGGTGTGAGATCGCAGGGGTTACCCGGCTCAGGTTCATCGCTATCGCTGCTCGCGCTTTCGTCTCGATGAATGTCAACAATTAGCGAATCCATATTTAGTTATCTTTGTTATTAGCTTGTTGTTTATCTTGTGCGGCGTAGGCTTCTACGATCCTTTGCACGAGAGGGTGCCGAACGACATCCTTGGAATTAAACGTTGTAAATGTAATGCCATTTACATCTGATAAAACTTCTTTAACGTGAACCAGGCCAGAGTCTCGCCGATGGGGCAGGTCGATTTGCGTGTCGTCGCCGGTAATTACGGCGGTTGACCCGAAGCCAATACGCGTTAAAAACATTTTCATTTGTTCGCGTGTGGTGTTTTGGCTTTCGTCGAGAATAATAAAGCTGTTATTAAGTGTTCTGCCGCGCATAAAGGCGAGGGGTGCAACCTCTATGACGTTTCTTTCGATACGTTTGGTGACGTTGTCCATGCCAAGCATTTCATATAAGGCGTCGTACAGGGGGCGTAGGTACGGATCAATTTTTTGGCTTAAATCGCCTGGTAAAAAGCCGAGCTTTTCTCCTGCTTCAACCGCGGGTCTAACAAGCAGTATGCGTTCTACTCGATTTTGCTCTAACGCTTCTACTGCGCAGGCAACGGCCAGCCAGGTTTTTCCGGTTCCGGCCGGGCCTACGCCAAAGTTAATATCGTTGTTGCGTATTGATTCAACGTAGTTAATCTGGTTAATACCACGAGGGCGTACTATTTTCCGGCGCGTTTTTATACCGTCGATGCTTTCTGTTGTCGCGACCGAAAAGCTTTCGCCATTGACAACAGATTCCCTGGTTTTTTCCACCAACTCACTCAGGTTGGTTTGTTGCAATTGGAGATGAATATGTTCCGGCGAAATCTCTGCTAGTGCTTCGGTGTCTGCGTAGAGCTTTTGAAGCAAGGCAATGGTTTTATCGACCGATGGCGCTTCGCCCGAGATTTCGAACTGGTGTCCCCGATTATTTATCGTGACGTTAATACGAGAGGCGATCAGTTTGATATTGGCATCGTAATGGCCGCAAAGTGCAGCAAGTCGCCTGGTATCGCTTGGGAGAAGTTGGGTTTGGGATTGGTATTCGGCCACGGTTCGAAAGCAGGGATTTACGACACGTCCGGGTGGATGTGTTGTTGGTTTACAGTTGAGAGGAACAAACGAAAATCACGCGATGGTGAGAGACTGCAGGATGTATGCAACGCAGTTGCGATGGTTGAATCCGATGTTGTAGTACAGCTTTTCCTAGTGTGGAGCTTTCGAGTCATATAGTCTCGTATAAATTGCTAAGACAATATAAGCATAACCCAGCTTAATTTCTTGCGCTAGCGCGAGCGCACAAAAAAATGCCGTCTACTTAAGTTGTTGTTTTATATTGGTTATTCGCTATCAGTTCTATTGCTTGGCGCTGCGCTACGGGCGAAGTTCACTGCGGTCACATTTTCGCCTTTGGATTCGGTGATTTTAGCAACACCTTCTTTTTCAACCTCATCAATGCGAATGAGCGAATGCATGGGGATGTAGCTGCGCGACACGGCGCCAAACTCATTTTTAAGCTTTTCTTCGCTGGGATCGACCAGCAGTTTGGAGCGCTCGCCGAATACGAACTCTTCAATTTCGATAAAACCGTACATTTCGCTCTGGTACACGTGGCGTGCGTAAACTTCGTAGACTTCGTTCTGGTTATGAAAAATAACTTTATAAATAGGTTCTGACATCGAAAATAGCTATTTGCCTGAGCGTTGGCGAGGATGGCGGGTATTGAAAATGCCGTTTTGGCGAAGGGCGATTATAACAGAGTTAAGGGGGCTGAGCGTCTGCGAAAATGCCGCTAACAAGTGACTATGGTGTCAAACTCTAATTATCAGACCATTTTTTCATCCCAGTAAGTATTGTTTTTCACCATGGTGTTAAGAATGGTGAGCTGTTTTCTCATACAAGCTACGATAGCCACTTTCTTTGGTTTGCCTGCTGCGACCATGCGTTCGTACATGGGTTTTAATTTGGGGTGACACTGGATAGCGGACATCATAGAGACGAAGAGCACAGTACGCACTTTATGCCGTCCACCACGAATAAAACGTTTGCCCTGGAAGTTGCCGCTGTCGCGGTTCATGCGTGCGACGCCGACAAGCGCAGCAATTTCTTTTCGATTGAGTGAGCCGAGCTCAGGTAGTTCACTCATTAACGTATAGGCAAGGACGTTGCCCATGCCTTTAGCGCTTAATAGCAGATCACGCTTTTGTCGCCACTCAGCGACACTGTTAACCAATTTGTCGAGTTGTTTATCGATGGTGAGCAGTTCTTTTTTGATGGCTTTGAGAATGTTTTGAATGGGGTTGTGCACAGCTTTTGGCATGCGTTTTAAACGATTCTTTTGCATGGTGCTCATTTCGAGGCATTGACTGCGCACGACGAGCAAATCGCTAATCGCTCTTAATTTCTCGGGTTTTATTGAGGAAAGCCTGGGCTTCATCGTCTCGCCATAGTGAGCGATGTCCTGCGCATCGAGCTTGTCTGTTTTTGCCATGCGGCCTGCTGATTTAGCAAAGTTGCGCACGTTGCCTGGATTACAGATGACGATGGGCAGCCCCGCTTTGTGAGCGGCGATGACGAAGTCGAGTTCTAATCGTCCGGTGGACTCGATCAATACACGAGTGGGTTTGAGAGGTTGAAGTTGTTTAACGGCGTCTTTGATGCCGTCTTTATCATTGGAGGCACTGAAAAACTGGCCAGTGGGTCTCACGTAAATATCGAGTTGTTTTGTGCTGGTGTCGATACCGACATTGATCTCTTGCGTATTCATGGGATAAGCTATCTCCGCCTTGCTATTCGGGCTCGAGGCCCACATGACTATTCGAGTTATGCCTGGTGAGTGTCGAGTACGTTCAAACTTGTTATCGGTCTTTAAGAGCCTGGCAAGCAACGAACTGTACAAGACAAGGCCTTGGGTGGCCGCCCAAGGTGGGCCTCAATTTACCCGTTAGTGGAAAGGATTAAAATAATGAATATAGAGAGAATTGAACCATACAAGGCAATAATAGCTTTGTTTGTGGCTGGCTTGGCGGCGATAGTATGGTTCTTTTGCCATGGTAGCAAGGGTAATTCCTGCTACAATCGCCTCCCTTTTGTGGGGCAGGTCGTCCCGCAGTGATGTCGGGATATTAGTAAGCAAACGTTATGAGCGACAAAGCATCTAAAAAGTTATTTATTCAGACGCATGGTTGCCAGATGAATGAGTATGACTCTTCTCGCATGGCAGATTTGCTGGGCGAAAGTCATGCGCTAGAGAAAACCGACAATGCCGAAGAGGCCGATGTCTTATTGTTAAACACTTGTTCTATCCGCGAAAAAGCGCAGGAAAAGGTGTTCCATCAGTTAGGGCGCTGGCGCAAGCTTAAGGAGCAGAATCCCGATCTTGTGATTGGCGTTGGCGGCTGTGTCGCGAGTCAGGAAGGTGAGGCCATTGCCGAGAGAGCACCTTTTGTTGATGTGATTTTTGGACCACAGACCTTGCATCGTTTGCCAGAAATGATTGATGAAAAGAAGCCGTCTGGCCCGGTGATCGTCGATGTTTCGTTCCCTGAAATAGAAAAATTTGACCGTTTACCAGAGCCGAGTGTTGATGGGCCGTCGGCATTTGTATCGGTAATGGAGGGCTGCAGCAAATATTGTACGTTTTGCGTGGTGCCTTATACACGCGGCGAAGAAGTCAGTCGACCGTTCGATGATGTTATTGCCGAGGTGGCAGGGTTGGCGGAGCGAGGTATACGTGAGGTCAATCTTTTGGGCCAGAACGTGAATGGCTACCGTGGTTTAAACCATAGTGGAGAAGTTATCGATTTTGCCGAGCTAATAACCTACATTGCGGCCGTGCCAGGAATTGATCGTATTCGTTACACCACATCTCATCCGTTAGAGTTTTCGGATGCGTTAATTGATTGTTATGCCGAAGTTCCGGAGCTGGTTGATCATTTACATTTGCCGGTTCAAAGCGGCTCTGACCGCATTCTCGCGGCGATGAAGCGAAATCACACCGTGCTGGAATACAAGTCTAAAATTCGTAAGCTGCGTCGTATCAGGCCGAACATGGCTTTATCGTCGGATTTTATTGTTGGTTTTCCGGGTGAAAGTGATGCGGACTTTCAGGACACGATGAAGCTTATAAAAGACGTAAATTACGATTTGTCGTTTAGCTTTATCTATAGTGCTCGCCCAGGCACTCCAGCGTCAGACTTGCCAGATACCACGCCGATGGAAGTCAAAAAAGCTCGTTTGGCAGAGCTGCAGCATCAGATTAATCAACAGGCCCAGCAGTTTAGTCGCTTGATGGTCGGTACTCAGCAGCGCGTATTAGTGACCGGGGTTTCACGCAAGGATCCCGGCGAACTGCAAGGGCGCACGGAAAATAATCGGGTAGTCAATTTCAAAGGCGACGCCAGTCTTATCGGCGGCTTCGCAGACCTGGAGGTTGTGGAAGCGTTTCCCAACTCTTTAAGAGGAATGTTAGTCAGCGCCTAGATTGGCGTTGGTAGATAACCGGTTGCTTACATCAGCGGCGGTTTTTGGATTTTAGGTTCGGCTTCTGGCGCTATTTTGTCCAGGCCAAATTCTTCAGAAAGAACACCTGTGCTACTGGCGTCGTCCTTAGGTGCATAGTCCAGCGGTGGCTGTTGAGCATGAGGATTGGGTAAGTCTTCTGTCGCAGCATTGCGTGCAGGCATGTCCAGTTCGATGGGGACACCTGTTAGAAGCGATTGCCCGTCATCGTTTCGGCAAAGTTCATCGGCGCCACTGGCAAGATGCTGATGGATATCTCGGTACTGTTGGGTAAGATTATTCAACAGGCCGGCAGTTTCCGAAAAATGGTCGGCCACTTCCTGGCGGTATTTTTCGCCCTTTTCCTGAGCTTCTTCGAGTTCTGCGCTAAGGCGGCGAGTCTGCGAGCCCGAATGACCAAACTGTTTGTGCAGGGCAGCGCCGGCGACAATACCAATTAGCCCAGAAGCAATGATCGCAAGAATTAGTGTGCCTGTTTCAACCATAGTGTTTCTCTAAAAGGTTTTTATACGTTTGTGTGCATGGTGCCTAAACATTTCACCTGGCCGTCTAGCTAGTACCATTTATGGTATATCGTATCGTCCACAGCCAGGCTTTATTATACCCACAAATTCTACTCGCTTTATGATAGGTTTACGAAAGTTTATAGTCGCCCGCGCTAACAGTCGCGGATAGTTTTATTTAGCCTGCCTTTTTATGTCATCTCAGTCAGCGTCTTCATTACTTACACCAAAACAGCGTTACCAGCACGACCTGGATTCAGGCTTGTTTAGTCGCGACCCAGCGCAGGCGCTTGCAGTGGATTTGTTGGAGGAGTTGTATCAACGTCTGGTTCGAGCGCATGGGCGTGAAGACCAATCGATATTGCGACGCCTGAGTAGCGCGCTGTCAAGAAAGGCGGTGCCAGAGAAAGGCTACTACTTTTGGGGCGGTGTCGGGCGTGGTAAAACATATTTGATGGATATGTTTTACGAGGCTTTGCCGTTTAAGAAAAAAGTGCGCGTTCATTTTCACCGGTTTATGCGTCGTGTTCATATCGAGCTAAAACAGCTTCAGGGGCAAAAAAATCCGCTGGATAAAGTCGCCGATCGTATTCGCGAGAACACTTGTATTATTTGTTTCGATGAGTTTTTTGTCTCTGATATTACCGATGCGATGATTCTGGCAGGATTGTTCGAGGCGTTGTTCGCGCGAGGCGTTTGTTTGGTGGCGACATCGAACATCGACCCGGACAATCTGTACAAGGATGGTTTGCAGCGACAGCGGTTTCTACCGGCGATTGCGTTGATTAAACAACATACTGAAGTGGTAAATGTTGATGGCGGGGTCGATTATCGCCTGCGCACTTTAGAAAAAGCCCAGCTTTTTTACTCGCCAATTGATAGCGACACAGAGCTAGCGTTAGAGGAGGCGTTCCGCCAGCTCGCGCCTACCGCTCGCGAAGGTCTGGATCAGGTAGAGGCAGACGTTGCGCTGGAAATAGAAGGGCGAGAAATCACGGCGCACCGGGTGGCGGATGACGTGGCCTGGTTCGAGTTTGGGGAGCTTTGCGATGGGCCGCGCTCGCAAAACGACTATATCGAGTTGGCGCGAGAGTTCCATACAGTGATTATCAGCAACGTGCCAGAGATGGGAGTGAACAATGAAGATGTTGCGCGCCGGTTTATCTTGTTGGTTGATGAATTCTACGATCATCGGATAAAACTCGTTATGTCCGCCGAACGTGCATTGCTCGATTTGTATCAGGGTGGAAGGCAGAGCTTCGAATTCCAGCGAACGCTTAGTCGGTTGCAAGAGATGCAATCGCACGAATATCTGGCGTTGGCTCACAGAGGTTGATCGGCTTTGGTAAAAAGTGGGTTGATGGTAATGCTCGCGCTTGCGTGTAGAGGTCTGATTCTGTAGTATTCGCGCTCCTTTTTGCCAGCTCGGCTCATGTTGTAGAGGTGAGCGAGGGCTTGTTTGCTCTAACCTATTGATTATAGAGGTTATTTGATGAAAACCTTTAGCGCGAAAGCTGCCGAAGTCAACCGCGAATGGTATCTTGTAGATGCCAATGGTAAAACGCTGGGCCGCATCGCTGCCGAAATCGCGCGCCGTTTGCGCGGTAAGCACAAGCCAGAATACACTCCTCACGTTGATACCGGCGACTATGTGGTTGTAGTTAACGCTGAGAAAGTGGCGGTTACCGGCAACAAGGCAAAAAACAAGATATATCATGCGCACTCTGGTTACCCAGGCGGCCTGAAGTCGATGACTTTCGAAAAGCTTATCGATAAAGCGCCAGAGCGTACTATCGAGTCAGCCGTTAAAGGTATGCTGCCTCGCAACCCGCTTGGGCGAGAGATGTTCCGCAAGTTAAAAGTTTATGCTGGCTCGGAGCATCCGCATACCGCGCAGCAACCCCAGTTACTGGACCTATAGCGTCCGTTGAGTATTTAGGAATAAAGCAAAACTATGAGCACAACTCAATATTACGGTACAGGCCGTCGTAAAACCGCTTCAGCACGCGTATTTCTTAAGTCTGGTACTGGCGAGATCACGGTAAATAAGCGTTCTTTAGACGAGTTTTTTGGTCGTCCGGTTGCTCGAATGATTGTTCGACAGCCACTGCAGTTGGTTGAGGCAGAAGGCAAGTTTGATATCAACGTTACTGTAGAAGGCGGTGGTAGCTTCGGTCAGGCGGGCGCGATTCGCCACGGTATTACCCGGGCACTGATCGAATACGATGAGACTTTGCGTCCAACACTACGTAAGGCAGGGTTTGTGACTCGTGATGCTCGTGAAGTTGAACGTAAAAAGGTTGGTTTGCGCAAGGCTCGTAAAAAGCCGCAGTTTTCAAAGCGTTAAACCGGTACCAAATGGCGTTATGCCAGTTAACTTTTATGCGAAAAGCCCGCCTTATTGGCGGGCTTTTTTGTTGGTTGCAGCAGGCTTTTTTACTGCGGGACTAATCCATTACTTTTATTAGGGTTATTTCAACAAAAAGTTCACAAAAATCTGACGCTTAGGAAACTATCACGTAAAATACGCCGCGATTTTATGGGGGAATTTTATCTGTTGAGGCAATGGCTTGTACTGCTCATGGCCTCGTTGTTTCAGTCGTTAACCCTCTCATCCTAACGTTCCTGACCTGTTTATCTATGGTCTTTGGAGATATTTCATGACATCTGAAGCGAAGAACGCCTCGCGACGAAGGTTTCTGACGACGGCGACCTCTGTAGCAGGGGTGGCTGGCACAGTGGGTATCGCAGTGCCGTTTGTTGGCTCCTGGAATCCCAGCGCTAAAGCAAAAGCAGCGGGCGCGCCCGTCAAGTTTGATATCAGTAAGGTTGAGCCGGGTATGCTGGTTCGGGTCGAGTGGCGAGGTAAGCCGGTATTTGTGCTGCGTCGAACGCAAACCCAGATAGATGCGCTTGCTGGATTGGGTGGTGAGCTCAAAGATCCCGACTCAGGCAATGCTGATCAACAGCCTACTTACGTTGATGCAGTAAAGCGAACCATCAAAGACGAATACCTGGTGCTTGTCGGGCTGTGTACGCATTTGGGTTGCTCGCCGAAGTATCTAACCAAGCTCGACGGTGTGCCTGGTGGTGGGACGTGGGAAGGTGGTTTCTTCTGTGCTTGCCACGGTTCTAAATTTGATCTTGCGGGACGAGTATTTAATGGCTCGCCTGCTTCTGACAATTTAGTTGTGCCGCCGTACATGTTTGAGTCTGATTCTGTAATCGTAATCGGCGTTGATGAGGGGACTGCGTAATGGGTAATTGGCTAATCGGTTTACGCGACTGGGTCGACGCTCGTCTTCCTATAGTACGTGCTTGGGATACCCACATGGGCGCCTATTATGCGCCTAAGAATTTTAACTTCTGGTATTTCTTTGGTGTCTTATCGCTACTGGTGCTTGTTAACCAGTTGTTGACAGGTATTTGGCTAACCATGAACTACGTACCAAGTGCAGAGGATGCATTTGGCTCGGTTGAATATATCATGCGTGATGTCGATTACGGCTGGATCTTGCGATACATGCACTCCACAGGCGCATCGGCTTTCTTCGTTGTGGTTTATTTGCATATGTTCCGTGCCTTGATTTACGGTTCATATAAAAAACCGCGCGAGCTAATCTGGATTTTCGGCATGCTTATTTTTATCGTGCTGATGGCCGAAGCCTTTATGGGCTACGTTCTTCCCTGGGGACAGATGTCGTATTGGGGAGCGCAGGTAATTATCTCGTTGTTTGGCGCGATACCTTACGTTGGAGAGGCGCTGGTAGAGTGGTTCCGTGGTGACTACCTTATCTCGGGTATTACGCTTAACCGATTCTTCGCGTTACACGTTGTAGCGCTACCAATCGTTCTTCTCGCGTTGGTGGTACTTCACCTGCTAGCGCTGCACGAGGTTGGATCTAACAACCCTGATGGCGTTGATATCAAAAAGAACAAAGATGAAAAAGGCATTCCGCTAGACGGCATCGCGTTCCATCCGTACTACACGGTGCACGACCTTCAGGCGATTGCCGTATTCCTGTTTATTTTCTCGTTTGTGATTTTCTTTATGCCCGAGTTCCAGTTTATGGGGCATTCGTTATTCCTTGAAAAGCCAAACTTTGAACACTCTAATCCGCTGAAAACGCCGGAGGTGATTGCGCCTGTTTGGTACTTTACGCCTTACTACTCGGTGTTAAGGGCTGTACCGGATAAGTTCTGGGGCTTTATCTTCTTTGCCTTCTCGGTTGCGATTCCTTTCTTGTTACCTTGGCTGGATCGTAGCCCGGTTAAGTCGATTCGTTATCGAGGAATGGCGAGCAAAATAATGCTGGTTGCGTTTGTATCGTCGTTCATCATTTTGGGTGTGCTTGGCGTGTGGGCGCCAACGCCTGAAAGAACCGCACTCGCGCGTTTATGTTCAGTAGTTTATTTCGCTTTCTTCCTTGGTATGCCTATCTGGACATCCATGGAAAAAGTTAAACCTGTGCCCGATCGTGTCACGATGAATGGCGGTATGGGAACGATCAAGGCTTTCGGCGTGTTGATTCTTATTGTCGCGTTGGCGGTTATTCCGCTCAAGGCGGTGGCCGCCGGTGGTAAGTATGAATGTGGTGATTACCCTTGCCAGGAAGCAGATATCGATCTCCGTGATACGGACTCGTTGCAACGTGGTTCCTCACTCTTTGTAAATTACTGCATGGGCTGTCACGCGGCAAAATATATGCGTTGGGGGCGGTTTGCTAACGATTTGGGCATTCCGGAAGAGCTTGCCAGCGAGCACCTGGTGTTGGGAAACGACACAAAAATTGGTTCATTGATGGAAATTTCGATGCCAGAGTCTTACTCAAAAAAGGTCTTTGGCGCAGTGCCGCCTGATCTGACCCTGGTTGCGCGCGTCCGCTCTCCTGACTGGCTTTATACTTACCTAAAGTCATTCTATATGGATCCTTCGCGCCCTTATGGTGTGAACAACCTGGTATTTAAAGATGTGGGCATGCCGCACGTCTTATTGGATTTGCAGGGTGAAACCAGCTGTCGACCGCCTATTGCGGTGGCGGCTAATGGCGGACTGAAAAAGGATGCCGATGGGAACTACATTGAAGACGATCATTACGATTGTGGCCGAGTTATTTCAGTGGGTGAAGGCCGACTGAGCGAATCGGAATTTGATCAGACGATCAAGGATCTCGTGGGCTTTATGACTTATATGTCTGAACCGGTAGCCCTGGAGCGTAAAAGAATAGGTACATACGTACTCTTGTTCATCGCCGTTTTCTTTGTATTTACGTATTTATTGAATAGAGAGTATTGGAAGGACGTTCAACATTAATACCAACGTGATAGACCCGGATGGGCTGGACGCGAGTCGCCGCTCATCAATGACATTATTATCAGACCCTTTGAGCCATTACTGCCATCGGGTGCGGATTGTACTCGCTGAAAAAGGCGTTACCTGTAATGTGGTAGATACGCAGGAAAATGCGCTACCCGAAGAGGTTATGGCCTCTAACCCTTATGGCGCGCTGCCAACCTTGCTTGATCGTGACCTGGTGCTCTATGAGTCAAAGGTGATTATGGAGTATCTGGATGAACGTTTTCCGCATCCCCCATTGTTGCCTGTTTACCCTGTTGCGCGCGGCGAGAGTCGGTTGTTTATTTACCGTATCGAGCGTGACTGGTGTACATTGGTAGATGCAATCGATAAAGGGACAGCGAAAGATCCAGAAGCAGCGGCAAAGGAGTTGGCAGATGGTTTTGCGGGAATCGCACCGATTTTTGGAGAAAAGCCGTTTTTTATGAGCGACGAGTTTACGTTGGTTGATTGTTGTCTTGGCCCGATTTTATGGCGACTTTCTCACCTGGGCGTTGATTTGCCTAATACCAAGCAGGTAAAACCGCTGTTCGATTATATGAACCGTATTTTTACAATGCCTTCGTTTCAGGAAAGCCTTACGGATCAGGAGCGAGAGCTTCGCGACCTAAAAGTCTAAGTATTATTGATAGAAATAAAAGCGGTTGCTTGTTTTAGTCAGCAGCCGCTTTTTATTGGAAAGGAATATAAGTTATGACCTCAAACAAGCCGTATTTTGTCCGCGCTTTATTCGACTGGATTGTCGACAACGAAGCGACGCCATACCTTTTGGTAAACGCCTACGCCGCAGATGTGGAAGTGCCAACAGACTTCGTTAAAGACGGGCAAATCGTATTGAATATTGCGCCCGAGGCGGTTCGCGATTTTAGTTTCGACAACAACTGTCTGTCGTTTAATGCGCGTTTTGGCGGAGTACCTACCAGCGTGTTCGTACCCATGAGTGCGGTGCTGGGAATATATGCGAAAGAAAATGGTCAGGGAATGATGTTTGAGTTAGAAGAAGTGGAAGAGAAAAGCACGCCACCTGTACTTTCGACAGTCGAGTCAATCTTGGGAACTCAACAAGCAAAAATCCGCTCTGAAAAACAGAGCGCACGCCCCAGCCTCAGGGTAGTAAAATAAACGTTAATTAATCGCGGGTTCGTATACGTCGATGTATTCGAACACCCGCACAATCTTTTGCACGCCCCTCACTTCTTTAATTACCGCCACTACGGCATCTGCTGATTGCTGTGTCGCCAGTCCCATCGCGTAAGCCGTGCCATTGTGAACCACAATTTGGTAACGGCTGCTGCTCACATTGCGATTAAACATGAGTCGCGTCCTGATTTTTTGACTTAGCCAGCCATCGGCAATTCTGGCGGCAAAGCCCCTGGGTGGCGCTTCGTAAAGCTCATTATGTACGCGTCTAACGCGACGGATTTTTTGTACAGTATTGGTGGCAGTATCGCGCAGTGCATTATCCGGAACGGTTCCCGTAAGCAGAACCACACCGTTATAGCTATTGATATTTACCTGCGCTTCATTAAAACCACTGTCTATTTTTTTTAAATTAACGAACGCTTTTGTTTCAATAAATTCATCGTCGACGACAGCGCCAGGCGTGCGCTTGGTATAGTCCTCGTTAATTGGGTCTGAGCGGGTAGATGCAATCATGGAGTTGCAAGCAGATAGCAAACTCAGGATGGTAAGCAGTAAAGCAATTGCTGTAACTCGTCCGGCGCGAGCCTCTAGTAGCGTAGTGCAAGTGCCAAAACCTAATTCGCGATTAAACATATATTGTCTCAGCCTATTGGGCGGGTAGAGTTAGTGTTTCAGGGTTTCTGCCATGTGTTGTAGCACTAAAACGCCGTGGGCGAGTGCTAAAACGATTCCATTGTCAGGCCGGTAGCCGCTGCACCGCCAAACATCGTTTCTTCAATCATAGCGCTTAGACAATTTAAAATGAATAAACTCAGCTCTTGTTTTCTGGCAATACTCTGCATAGTTAGTTCGGTGGACAGGGGGATTACATGCAGTTGGGAAATGGCGCTGTTGAGTGGCTCAAATTCCTGGTTCGCGTGCATAACCCCAATACAACTGGCCGATCTACCGCTAAAAAAATTACCGAGCTGGTTATAGGAGTCGCGTGTAATGGAATCATCAAGCAGGATTACACAGTCATTATCCGTGAGCACCGAATCCAGCTGCATAAATGTACTCTCATAGTCGATATTCAGCGCCGTTTGTTGTGTGTTGAGCAATAATGCGGGGAGGGCAGGCTGGCTGTCGAGTTTGAGTGACATTAGGTTGCTTACAACTTGAGTAGCTACTCCTGCCAGTGGAGCGCTTGCAACGAAATAGAGCTTTCCAGCAGCGTTTAGGCTTGTGATTACCTGCTCGGCGGCCGACTGTATGTGTTCTGACAGTTGTTCATGCAAAAGCGTCGTGCTTTCCATGCGCGAAGCAAACAAATTGTCGAGTAAAGTGGAAAAAGCGTTGGGTTTCATTACGCGGTAGTGCCGTCGGCCATTGCAACTGCTGGTTTTGGGGCGCTTATTTTAGCCTTCAAATGCACTTTTAAGCCATGTGATTTGATGGTTTTCAAAAAGGAACTCGCCATTATCGTTGTTTTGATCTGGTTGAGGGTGTTGTTTTCTTACTGGCTGGATTTGCACAACATCAAAACGAAAGCGTGTGCGGTGGGGTGAAAAGCCTTCGGTGTGATTTAAGAAGAACAATGCGGTACGAACAAGCTTTGCCTGCTTGCGCTGCGTAACGGTCGCTGCTGGGCTGCCGAAGCTATTTTGTTTTCGGTAGCGGACTTCGACGAAAACCAGGCAGTCCCTATCTTCGACAATTAAATCGATTTCGCCTAATTTGCATCGGAAGTTTTTATCCCGGTACGTCAGGCCCTGCTGTGTGAGAAACCGCTGGGCGAGCGTCTCTGCCGAACGACCAGTCTCTCCCGGAAGCGCTTTATTAGGAGACGCATAGCATTGTTGGCTAGTGCCTGGTTTTGTGTTTGTTTCGCGCGTGAGCGCAGTATTTGTTTCTGCGACCTGTGGTTTTAACGGGGTCATGTGTATTATTTTTTTAAATATAGCGATCATAAGCACATCCTTTGTGGTTTATGTTGTCAATTTATAACCGATTGTTTTACTTGTTCCAGTAAAACAACTTCTTTTTATAAGGCTTGATCTAACAGCCTGGTTTTATACGTTGACACCTTTTACAGGTTAACGCAAGGCGTCGACAAGCTGTTTTTTGGTCATAACGCGATTGTTTCTTCTAGACATAACTGCGCCATTGAGCTTTCGTGTTAGGCGCTGGTTTTCCAATAAAAGGGAGCCGGTAAGGCCTTCGCGATGTTCTTGTTTTAACGCTATCATTATCGGCAGCTTGGGTGCGATACGGTAGGCGTCGATTCCCATCGCATAAAGGCGCGACAGTTGATAGTTTTCTTGTAGTGGGCGATTAAGCTTGTCAAAAAACCGGTTTTTCTCTAGCAATATCGGGGCATCCACAAAAAGCACGCCGGCCAAATCGCGGTTATTCTTTTCAGAAAAACTGTGCGCGCGGGAAGAGCTAAGTACGGGAACATCACCCGCATAATGATAAGCGAGCAGGGGCTTGATAGCGGCGAGTTGCTTGGCGGTGGAAAAAACCACGACTGCGTCGATATCTTGCCTGCGCCTGGCCTTAAATTCAAATTGACGCCCCATCAGACCCTGCAGCTGGCTTTTGCGTTGTTCGCTTGAAGCAATCGCGAGAGCGTCAGCAATTTCTTTTTGGTAATTGGCCTCGACGCTGAGTTGCTTGTTTAAGATCTCGCCGCCGTTTTCGCGCCAGTGCCTGCTAAAGGTGTTAGCTGCACGTTTGGCCCAGTCGCGACCGGTATTGAGCACCAATATCGAATTTAACTGAGCGTCGCCGGCGAAGCGTGCAAGTTGTTTTGCTTCGTCTTCTGCTGCGAGACCGAATTGAATAACATTTGGCGGAGGCGGTAGCGTGTCCGCAACATAGTTAAGCGCCAGAACAGGAATATCGGTAATTGAAGTATGAAGTTGCTCCACCTGCTGCTTTTGTAGTGGTCCGATAATGGCATCGGCGCCGTCCGCAACAGCGCGCTGATAAAGCGTATCAAACAACGCTGTTTCACTATCGTAGAACGTTAGTTTGGGGGCGCGATGGCCGCTATTTTGTGCATCGATACTTGCGCTGATAATTCCGGATTGAACCGCCTGGCCAGCCATGCGCAGCGAGCCACTAAGCGGAATAACAACGGCTAATTCAGAGATTTTTTCTTCGACCGAAGCGGAAATATCTTCTATGTTGTCTGGCGGGTACCAGTTACCAAGAATATTAAGGCTCTGCCAGGTTTCCTTCCAAAGCTCAATCGCGGCAAGTTGCTCCTCAGTGCTGGCAACCGGATTTTTAATAATTTCTGCGAGCTCAAGCCAGCTTAGTAGCAATGATCTTGGGGTGCTGCGTATGTGTCTAACGATATCATTGTGGCTTAGTCGCAGAATGTCGTTCCAAAGGGCGGTGTCGTTACTGTTGAGCAGTTGTTTTTCTTCGTCTGACAACCTTTTGTCGTTTCGGTTTTTTGGTTTGCCGGCCAGACTGGCGCGATTTTGCGCGGCATACCAGTAGCTGCCGAGTTGCTCCAGACTATATGACTCCATTATTGTCAGCTGCGCTTTTGCCCGTTCGCTGAAAAAAATATGTTTTTGCAGGTAGTCGTTTTCTTCAAACGCTTCTATTGATTGACGCCACTGCTTGCTTTTGTGCAGTGATCGTTGATAGACCAGATAATAAAGCTCTGCCTGTTTCGGGCTCAGCGTTGTCTTGTGACAGCGATTGGCGATGGCGAGTAATATCGTATCGTTTCTTGCCATTTCCGCAGATCGTAAGCCTTCGATGCATACTTCGCCGGTAAACGGTTTCGTATCGCCCGAACGTTGATTAACGATTTGATTTAGTTCGGGCATGACAACAGAAAGCGGTCGGGGTTTAAGTTTTTCCCAATCGGTTTCTGCGTTGACAGGCGTGGAAGAATCAGCTTGCTCGGTTTGGCCGGTTTGCGCTTGCGTTGATGACGTTGGCTGCGAGCCACAACCGAGTAAAAGCACTGCCAGCGCAATGCTGCCTACTATTAGCGGTGTTTTTCTGGCGATGCTGGTTAGGTGTTTCAATGTTTATGCCGGGTAACTGTAATGCAGCTATCGCATGAGCGCTGCAAACAAACCTAAATTAAATATTTGAAAATTTAGCTCGAAGGTTATCGCAAGTAAATAGCGTTATACTGTCGAAAATCTGGAAGGCAAACCATGTTTGGTAGAGAATAGAACACGGCTTTGCTTTTGTTTCTATCACTAACTGTTCTTGGCGCTTAACGCGCGCAAAGACAAATTAATAAGTAAACGCAAATGCAGCAATCGACCTGTGAGTCTAAAGCGGGGACATTATATGTTGTGTCTACCCCCATTGGTAACCTAGACGATATAACAATCCGTGGCATTAATCAGCTGAAAAGTGTCGACGCGATCGCTTGTGAGGATAAGCGACATAGCAAGGCATTGCTTCAACATCTTGGAATAGACAAGCCGTTGCTTGCCTATCATGATCATAGTACGGCGAGGGAAGCCGGGGCCATTCTTGCGCGTTTGGAGCGGGGTGAATCTATAGCCCTGGTGAGCGACGCGGGAACACCGTTGGTAGCCGACCCGGGTTACAGGCTTTTACAACAGTTATTTGAGAAAGAAATACCCGTTGCGCCAGTGCCGGGTGTGTCAGCCTGTATTACCGCGCTGTCGGTTTCCGGCCTGGCGACTGATAGATTCAGTTTTGAGGGGTTTTTGCCAGCTAAAAAAGAAGCGCGTTGTAAAAGCTTGCAGGCATTGAGTGACGATCCGCGCACCCTGGTGTTTTATGAGAGCCCACACAGAATTCAGGATACCCTAAACGACGCCGCCAGCGTCTTTGGGGAAGGACGGAAAGCTTGCGTCGCACGAGAAATAACAAAACGCTTTGAAACATTCCTGCGTGGGTCGTTGTCAGAGATTGTTGAGGTTTTGCAATCCGATGCAAATCAACGCAAAGGTGAGTTTGTTCTAATCATCGAAGGTGCGCAAAAAGCAGCTCAGTCAGATCTTGCGCTAGAGCAGGCAAAAAATATGTTGCCAGTGTTGCTCGAAGCAATGCCGTTAAAGCAGGCGAGTGCGCTAGCGGCAAAACTGACCGGAGCAAAGAAAAACGGCGTCTACCAGCTGGCGCTGTCGATGAAATAGCGATGGCAGTACTTATTAATCGCTCGGTATGCACTTAGCACGGAAACGAGGCTTTTATGCGAAGACTAAGTATTATACAAACACAAAGAAAATTCGAAAAAACAAAAAAGGCATTGGTGTTAACGCCGCTGGTATTGGCACTGGCTGGCTGCGTAACTAATGGTATCTATTCATCCATTGATGCTTACGAGCGAGTACGTGACAGTGTTGAGCTTGGCCAGGATAAGGACGATGTGTTAGCGGTGCTGTTGCCAGGGCAGCGTGCCTTAGAGCCCCGATTTGCTAAGGCGCCTGAGCAATATCAGCGCGATGGAAAACATGTAGAGGTGTATTTTCTCCGGTCACAATCGTTTAACGACGGAATAGTGACTGATGACGAATTTACGCCTTACGTTTTTGAGGATGGTGTTTTAGTGGCTATCGGTTGGACTGCCATTGGCGGACCAAAGACGCAAGCACAGGCGCGCGAAAAAGATCCTGATATACATATCCACGGTCGTTACGGTCGGTTTTATTATTGGTAGCTATTGGTCGTTATCGATGGAGCGGTAGCAGCATTTGCATTAATAGTTGGGGGCTGGTGCCCGTAGAAAATCGCTTATAGACCAGACAAGTCCAGATTGCCGCCTATTGTTAGGCGGATGATATCGCCGTCGGCATGAGAAGCTAAGGTTAATCGGTAGGCGGATCGCTCGTTGCGGCTTAGTAGCATACCCAAACCAAAATAGTTTTCAGTTTCCTTTTCAAAATTAAAAGTGGGGGAGGTAGATTGCTCGGTAAAATCAACTTCCTCAGCGCCGGCCAATATAAAGCCATTCAACTGCTCTCCCAGCGGTATGCTTAATAACGCTGCCGCCGAAAATGATTCGGCTTCCAGTTCGCCTTCGGCGCTGGCAGAAACAAAGTTCATCGAGCCAAAATTTTGGTAGCCAACTTCCATGCTAACGTATTGGTTTAGTCTTAGTCCCAGTGCACCGGAAATGCTTAGCGCAACGTCGTCCTGAAGAAAATTGACGTCCCAGTAACTAACACCAACTTCCATATTAAGGTATGGCGTTGGTTCGGCTAGCGAGGACGTTGTTGCTAACGTTAATGATGCAAACACAAATAGCCCTAAGATCGCGCGAAGGCAATTGATTGGCTTGATTGTAATATGCGATTTAATTATTGATAGGCTCATAGGCAGGCTGGTAAACGTTTGCGTTAAAAATGGGTATGATTTTCTTGATGAGCGCTTAGGCTTTTTTCGTTCTCGTCGCTATTAGTGTAGCGCGCTTCGGGTATTTCTTTTACCAGCGTTTCCTGAAGATAGGTGTTCGCCGCTCGTCTTTCTACGATATTTTTAGAAAACTGGCTGTCTAAAAAAGTCCTGACAATGATTCGTGTGATTTGCGTTTGGCGGAGCACGTTCATAGCGCCTTCCGGCGGCTGTTCGGTACAGGGGGTGGTGCGATCCTGATAGTTAATCCCCGTGATATTTACTCCAAGCATTTCGTTCCAGCGTGAATCCTCGTCGGACTCCAGGTTGCTAGTAACTACGTAGCAACCTAAATCGTCAGGGTTGTCGAGCCATCGAAACAGGCTGGCGCCATCTGCAAAGCCAACATGCGAACCCGATTTAAGCGTGATCAGCTGGCTATTGGGGATTCGGTGGGTAATGTCCGCAGCATTTTCTTTGTAGGAAACGACTACATCGTAGTCTCCACCAAGCATTAAAAATGGTGTATTTGGCTCTGCAAAAAATGCTGGGGTAAATATGGAAGTGGGACCCGCGATGGATACTGTCGCATCTACCCTGTTGTCGCGAAAAGATGGGTGGTACGTGACAAGTGTTGAAGTCAGGCCGCCTAACGAGAGGCCTGCCACTCCAACGCTTTCGGTATCAACCCTGTTGTAAATAGCGGATGTGGAGTCTTTGGACATTGCGTGAATTTGATCGATTAAAAACGAAATGTCGCCCGGCTGGTTTTTTACATCAAATAAAAACGGGCCGCCTTCGGCGTGTGTATTGGTTAGCGGAAAGTCAGGTGCGACAACAATATATCCGTGGCTAGCCAGGTACGCTTGCAGTTTTTTGGTGCTGTCCTTGTTGGCAGAAAAACCATGTGAGTAAACGATTAGCGGATGTTGCTCATCGGTGCTCACGGGGATCCACAGGTTGGAAGTCAGCGTTCGTGAGTTCGTGCCAGGGTGGTCGCCGTTGTCCGGGGTCGGCCGGTTTGTGTCAACAAAGTTTTTTACCGTGTGTTTAACTTTATAAGGCCCTTGCTCAGCTCGCATGGCGCTTTCACTGCCTTGCGGAAGTGGCTCGCCCTGGTTACCAAAGAGGTTTACAAAAAACAGGGTGCCAAAAATGGCTACCAACACGAGCAATGATCGAACAATAAATTTCATCATGATAATTTTTGCAGTAAGGTTGATAGTAAAGATAGTGATTCAGGCGGATAAGTCGAGGGCTAAAAGTATACTTTATCTTTACTAAGTGGGCATTCAATTGCTTGCCTCATACCAGGCGACTGATTATCCTGTACGCGAGCCAGCCAGGCAATCGCGGATTGGCGTTTGATCAATTCGAGGAAAGTCCGGGCTCCACAGGGCAGAGTGCCAGGTAACACCTGGGCGGCGTGAGCCGACGGCAAGTGCAGCAGAGAGTAGACCGCCTAAGTCTTTTTAGACCGGTAAGGGTGAAAGGGTGCGGTAAGAGCGCACCGCGTCGCTGGTAACAGACGACGGCACGGTAAACCCCACTTTGGAGCAAGACCAAATAGGAACCCAACAGCGCGGCCCGTGCTGGGTTCGGGTAGGTCGCTTGAGGCCTGTGGTGACACAGTGTCCAGATGAATGATTGTCCACGACAGAACCCGGCTTATCGGCTGGCTCAATTTTTTTTATTAGCGTTAAAGCGCGCAAGCCGATTTCTGTAAGGCTAGTGACTAAAATCAAGTGTTAGTAGTAATCGGTTCTCATTGCCGGGTGGCACTGGCGAGCGATGTACTAAGCCGGCGTTTTGGTTACCTTCCCACCGTTCACCTTTTAATAATGCAGCATCACCATGGCTAAGCTGCTGAATGTCGTGGTGGCTTTGAAATAACTTTGAATCGTGATCGGCTAGACCGTTGCTTCCACGACCTAACTTTGAGCGATCAACGAGCTGGTGAGGTAGCCATTCGGTAGCAATGCCCTGGTAGGTAGTCACCAGGCGGCAGGGAACATGGTCGACGTGAAACTTGGGGCACATCGCGTGATTCAATACGGATAGTCGCAAACCGGCGCGATTGAGTTCAAACAGCGTACAAAACATATCTACCAGTTCGGCTATGTTGGTACTTAATTCTGATTCACCAAAATCCCCGAGCGCTTTGCGCAGGCTTGCATAAGCATTAAGGCGCGTTACGGTCATTGAAGTTTTAAAGCCAGGATTAGCTGCGATGAAGTCCGCGGTGGTCGACACCAACGCTAAAGAGAGATCGCGTCGCCAAACAACAATATTGATTTCTTCTTTGTAGATCTCAGCTAAGGCATCAGGATCATTGCCGATAATGCTCTGGCGATGACTAACGGCGTTGGAGCTACGAAGGTTATCGATCTGTGTGTGAGTGGTTTGGGGCTAGCATCGCCGCTATTCTTGCCACGCCGGAAATGGGTCGTTTAACGTTTTCCAATAATGTTTTCCCTGCAATACTTCTTCTTCGCTAAGCAGGCAGTCATCGAGCGCTTGCCTCATCCTGGACTGATCCAGCCCTTGCCCAATAAATACGAGTTCCTGCCGCATATCCCCAAAGGGTTCAACCCATTGCTTTTCGATGGAGGCGAGATAATCTTCATCATCGGGCCAGTTTTCTTTGGGAACAGATTTCCAAAACATGCCGCCAAAACCGTAGCGCGCAATCCCGCCCGCCTGGCTCCACTGGCCAGCAAACTCGGGCCGAGTGGCTAACCAGAAATAACCTTTAGAACGAATGAGTTTGCCGTAGTCTCGTGTGTTGTGCAGGAATCGATAAAATTTTTCGGGATGAAAAGGGCGGCGCGCCATATAGCTAAAACTTCCAATGCCATACTCTTCGGTCTCAGGGACGTGTTCGCCTCGCATTTCTTTAAGCCAGCCAGGTGCTTGCTGCGCGCGTTCAAAATCAAATAGTCCCGTGTCCAGTACGGCATCAATGTCGATTTGCCCGTGTGCTATCGGCAGTATGCGAGCATCGGTATTCAATGTTTTAAGGATCGCCGTTAAGCGTTCGACATCGGCTGAACTCACCAGGTCGGTTTTGCTTATCAGGATAACATTAGCAAACTCTACCTGATCAACCAGCAAGTCAGCTACACTCCGCTCATCTTCCTCGCCAAGTGACTCTCCAGCTTCCTGCAAAGATTGCGCTGCGTCGTAGTCGACCAGGAAATTTACCGCATCGACAACGGTTACCATGGTGTCGAGGTTGGCGACATCAGATAACGACACGCCATCTTCATCGGCAAACGTAAAGGTTTCGGCCACTGGCAGCGGTTCGGAAATACCTGTGGATTCAACTACGAGGTAGTCAAAGCGCCCATCTTTCGCCAGTTTATTGACCTCCTCAAGTAAGTCCTCTCGAAGAGTGCAGCAAATACAACCATTACTCATTTCAACAAGCTTTTCTTCGCTGCGGTTGAGGGAAACTTCGTTTTGGACGATGGCCGAATCGATGTTGATTTCGCTCATGTCATTAACGATCACGGCTACTTTTTTGCCCTGTCTGTTGTTCAGGATGTGGCTGAGCACAGTGGTTTTTCCCGCACCAAGAAAACCAGAGAGAATAGTTACGGGTAGTCGGGTAGTATCGGTAGGCATAAGCTGTTGGAGGGTTGGAGTTCCTAAATGATACATAGTATCATCAGCTCAAGAGCGTTGTGAAGTGGGCTATTAACCGAACGGAAACAGCTAAGAAATTGCCAACGCTAAAAAGCGCCGATCGTAAGCACTGTTCAACAAGGCTGCTTGTCTAGAGCTTAATGAATATGATTAGCCTGGCCCTCGCCAGGTTCTTTTTTGGTGTAAAACAATACAAATCAACAGCTTATTTCATTGAATGATATGTTGTATCATATCGTGCAAGGCGCTTTCTTGTTCCCCAGCAGTTTTTGTCGACCAGGAAACTTCCAGTTTTCTCCATCTTGTTTTTATAAAGCGGTGTTGGCGGCTGGGTCGTAGGGCAGGTAGACATCGAGCTTAAGTAAATATCATGGTTTCAGTAGACAGTGTTATTCGGCATGCAGAGCAGTGTTGCGAGGCGAGCGGGGCGCGTTTGACCGCAAAGCGAAAGCAGGTGTTAACTGGTCTTGTGAAGTCCGCTAAGGCAATGTCGGCGTATGAATTAATTAGTTATTGTGAAGAGCACTATTCAGAGAGCCTTCCCGCTATGTCTGTCTATCGCATTTTGGACTTCCTGGTGGAAGCGCGTTTGGTGCACAGGCTTAATCTTGTAAAAAAGTATGTTGCTTGCGCCCACATCCATTCTGATCATGCGAATTGCGTCTCCCAGTTTTTAATTTGCGAAAAATGCAGCAAGGTTAAAGAAGTCGGCGTCGAGTTATCAACATTCAATGAGTTGGAGAAATCGGTACAGGAATCTGGCTTTAGGCTGATGAGTCCTCAGTTAGAGGTAAATTGTATTTGTGACGATTGCAGCGCGGAAGTCGCTTAAAGAATCGAGAGTAGGTATTTAATGAAAACTGGACAAGCGGTGACCGACAAACTCGCGATTGGTTTATCACTAATGTGCGCTATCCATTGCCTGGCCGTGCCAGTCCTGTTGGTGATGTTGCCTGGCCTGGCTGTACTGCAGCTAGATAATGAAGCGTTTCATTTCTGGATGGTGCTGGTTGTGATTCCTACCAGCATCTATGCGCTAACGTTAGGATGCAAACAACATGAGCGTTATCAATTGCTTTTTCTAGGAGGTATCGGGCTAGTGTTGCTTATTAGCGCATTGGTTGCCGGCGAAGAGCGGATAGGTGAAGCAGGCGAAAAAATATTGACACTTCTGGGAGCGAGCTTTGTTGCGATTGGGCACTGGTTTAATTTCCGCCTATGCCAGCCAAAAAATAATAAAGGCTGCGCCTGCCCTGATGAAAATAGTGCAGGTCTATCGTGAAGCACGACTATTTTATCGCCGTTGAAAAGCTCAGTAATAATGATTCGCTTGCGTTAACTGAGGTCATAGAGCAACTTGCGTTTAATGAGCAAGGTTTAATTCCCGTTATTACCCAGGATGCAAAGACTCAATCTGTGCTGATGTTTGCCTGGATGAATAAAGATGCACTTGAAAAAACACTTTTGACCGGGCGCGTGACTTATTGGTCGCGAAGCCGCCAGCAATTGTGGGTTAAAGGTGAATCGAGTGGTCATACACAAAAGCTGGTGCGTATGTCATTCGATTGCGATGGGGACGTTATTCTCTGCCAGGTTGATCAGCAAGGCGCTGCCTGTCACACCGGCAGGCAATCCTGTTTTTATTTAAATGTCGATGTGGACGGTCAGCGGGTTGTTGTGCATGGAGATCATGTGTAGCGATGTCCTCTACATTGATTAAAAATGCCTGCGTTGTAAACGAGGGCAAAACAATAGAAGCCGATCTGCGAATTGTCGATCAGCGAATCGAAAAAATTGCACCTGAGATAAGCGCACATACAACTGATCGCATCTTTGAAGCTAACGGTTATTTTTTGTTGCCGGGCATGATTGATGATCAAGTGCATTTTCGTGAGCCAGGTTTAACACACAAAGGCACCATCGCCAGCGAATCTCGTGCTGCTGTGGCCGGTGGTATCACCAGTTATATGGAAATGCCAAACGTTAGTCCTGCCACTACAACGATAGAAGCACTTGAGAAAAAATTCGATATTGCGGCTGAGCGATCCTGCGCTAACTATTCATTCTACTTAGGGGCGACCGAGGATAACCTTGAGCAAATCAAATTGCTCAACCCAAAAATGCATTGTGGTGTAAAAGTGTTCATGGGGGCTTCTACGGGCGATTTGCTGGTAGAAAATCCGCAGGCGCTGGATGCCATCTTTAGAGATTCGCCAGCGCTTATTGTCACTCACTGTGAGAGCGGCCCGGTTATTAACAAGAACAGGGAGATTTTGCTTGGCGCTAAAGCTGAATTGAGCATAGAAGATCATCCCAAATTACGTGATCCTGAATCCTGTTATGCCTCCTCTTCGTACGCGGTTGAGCTGGCAAAAAAATATCAAAGCCAGTTGCATGTGCTCCATATCACTACCGAAAAAGAGCTTGACCTGTTTGAGGCTGGGCCGATTGAAGGTAAACAGATCACCGCAGAAGCCTGCGTACATCATTTATGGTTTAGTGATAAAGATTATGCGCGCCTGGGTAATCTTATAAAGTGCAATCCATCCATAAAAAGCCAGCGTGACCGTGATGCGTTAATCAATGCCTTGCATACCAATCAAATCGATATTATTGCGACCGATCATGCGCCGCATACGCTCGAAGAAAAACAAGTAGCGTATGAGCGAGCGCCGGCCGGATTACCACTCGTGCAACATGAGCTGTTAAGCCTGTTGGAGCACGTCGAGCAGGGACGGCTCAGCCTGGCCCAGGTCGTTGAAAGAACCGCGCACAACCCAGCGCTAAGGTATGCAATTGCCGAGCGAGGGTTTATTCGCGAAGGCTATTATGCAGACCTGGTTCTTGTCGACAGCCAATCGCGCACGGCCGTAAACAATGAAAACAGTTTGTATCATTGTGGTTGGACGCCCTTTGCAGGACAGGTGTTTTCGTCACAAATTAAAAGTACCTGGGTCAATGGTCATCAGGTATTTGACGGTCAGCATGTGGTTGATATGCCAGTGTCGTCGAAACGTCTTGCGTTTAACTTGTAAATTAGGAGAACAACGTTGCTAATGCGTGCTTTACCGGACGTTACGTCTGATATAAATGCAGAAACTCCCTCTACTCTTCAGTGGGTGGGCATGGAAGATATAGCTGTGCCTATTTCGATGCGCTTGAACGAAGACAACGTCCAGACGATTTGCGCCAAAGCCAATGTCTACGTCAGTCTGGAAAAGCCCAACGCCAAAGGCATTCACATGTCACGGGTTCATTCGGTGATAAATGAATTGGCAGACAGGGAGTGCAACCAGAAAAACATTAGTCATCTGTTAGAGGAAATGATCAGCTCCCAAAGCGGCATCAGTCAAGAAGCGAAGATAGAGCTGAGCTTCGATTTGCTGCTTAAAAAGCCCGCACTAATGAGTGGTGAAAGTGGTTTTCAGTCATACCCAACAATTATCCGTGCGGAAAAAAACAAAAAAAGCTGCGACTACGAATTTGAAATCACGATTCCTTATTCGAGCACCTGTCCGTGTTCGGCTTCTCTGGCGAGGCAGTTGTATGCCAGTGCAATAGAAAATGCTTTTCCGGGTTCAACGATCAACAAGCCTGAGTTGCTCAAGTGGGTAGAGTCACAGGCAGGTTCAATTGCGACTCCACATAGCCAGCGATCTTATGCCTATATCCGACTTTCTCTAGGAAATGAGGACTGGCCGGATTTGTCCTCGCTTATTTTCCAGCTCGAAGCTGTTATTGGTACACCAGTACAAACGGCAGTAAAGCGAAGCGACGAGCAGGCGTTTGCAAAATTGAATGCCGAGAATCTTATGTTTTGTGAAGATGCAGCCCGCCGAATTAAATTTGCCCTGGAGCGCATGCCTTTTGTAAGAGACTACTGGTTCAAGGTAGAACACCAGGAAAGCTTGCATGCCCACAACGCGGTTGTTGTCGACCAGAAACAGGTATAGAGAAAAATCCATAAAAGTGCGTAAGTAGTTTATAGCGGCGAAAAAGGCGTTATAATTTCCGCCTGAAAATTTTTCCTACCTTATAAAAGGCCGTGAATATGAGCGAAAGCGAAATTAAATCACTCTTCGACGAATGGAATAGTGCACTACAGACTGGAGAGCCAAAAAACGTCGCAGCACTATATGCAAGCGACGGGATTCTGCTTCCAACAGTGTCCAATAAGGTTCGTCACAATCAGGAAGAAATTGAAGACTATTTCGTGCACTTTCTGGCAAAAGGCCCGCAGGGAAAAATTGATGAAGCCAACGTGCGCATCTTCGGGAAGCTCGCCATCAACTCGGGTGTTTATACCTTCACATTTAAAGACGGCTCTAGCGTGCAAGCGCGCTACACGTTTGTTTATCGTTATAACGGTGAACGCTGGATGATTGTAGAGCATCATTCCTCGCAAATGCCGGAGTAACGCAAAACAAGTCTTAATTGAGTTCAGTAGCTGTCTTGCCTGCTGTTACTTGGATTAACTTATTTCTAAGCTATGACCGCTCAACGCCCGAAACTGGTTATTCACATTCATGCGCTCAGCCCGTTCGCGCTTAAGCTGAAAAGCTATTTGCTTTACAAGCAGCTCGACTTTGACATGGTTTACGTCAATCCATTAAAACCTAAACTGCCGGTTGGTCGCATGGTGCCCGTTTTGTGTGTCGAAGATGACTGTCGAAACGAGTCTTCGGAGCTTGGTATCTGGTTGGATGAGTTGTTTCCGGACGCTAAGCCGCTGTTGTTTGGCGATAAACAAAACATTCTGGAAGAGGATGAGTGGGTTAGTAATCGATTAATACCTGGCGTTTTCAGGTGTTTGTTAGGTCATGGCGATTCGTTTTTTTCGCGAGCACAAAAACGCTGGCGTGCCTCGCATGCGTTAAACGCTACCGTTGAAGATGGTGTGCCCTTTTGGTTCAGGATAGTGCACTTGCTGCGCATCCATAAGGTCCCTTTTATCGTTCGATTAATTAACGCAACAGACCGTACAGTAAGCAATAACGAGCTTAGGCAGCAGCTTACTGAGGAGTTCGAGCAGCGCCTATCCGGCGGACCATTTTTGGGCGGTGTCGACCAGCCTTCGCTGGCTGATTTATCGGCGTTTCCTATGGTGGTAGTGCCGTACTTGCAAACGGGGAAGCAACTTTTTCTCCAAAGCCCAATAATCGAACAGTGGGTTATGCGTATGCAACAGCTTATGCCAAGGCATACTGAGCTGTTACCCAGCGAAATACGCAAAAAAGCAAGCTACCAAATCGCCTGACAGCATCTCCGGGCCGTTGTTCTGCTAAATGGATCATATCGATCTATTTATTCTGATTTATAAATCCACTTCTTTGTCATATTATCCTTCTCGTGATAAGTAATCGGGCGTTGCCAGAAACAAGGCAGGCACCCCTGAGCTAATCAACATTCAACGTTAAATTTTTAATTATGTTTACCCGCTGGAGAAAAGCTAATGGCTTTAATCAACACCAAAATTAAACCTTTCACCACCCAGGCTTTTAAGAACGGTGAATTTATCGAAGTGACCGAGAAGGATGTTGAAGGAAAATGGGCTGTATTTTTCTTTTATCCTGCAGACTTTACTTTCGTATGTCCAACTGAGCTTGGAGATGTGCAGGACAAATACGCTGAACTTCAGAGCATGGGCGTAGAAGTGTACTCGGTTTCAACTGATACACACTTTGTTCACAAAGCATGGCACGACGCGTCTGACACGATCGGAACAATTCAGTACACGATGCTGGGCGATCCTAACGGAGAGATTACTAACAATTTTGATTGTATGCGGCCTGGCGTTGGTCTTGCAGACCGTGCAACGTTTGTTGTAGACCCTGACGGCATTATTCAGGCGATGGAAATTACTGCTGAAGGCGTAGGTCGTGATGCAGAGGATCTATTGCGTAAAGTGAAAGCAGCACAATATGTACGTAATAACCCAGGTGAGGTTTGTCCCGCAAAATGGAAAGAGGGTGACGCGACACTCGCACCATCACTCGATCTAGTCGGAAAGATCTAAATAGTTAAAACTCAGTAGTTTAAAACGCAGTAGTTAGTGTACGAGCAGGTGTGTTCCTGCTCGCGCCTAACAACGGCACGATGTTGGAGAATCAATCATGTTAAATGCAGATATATTAAAAGCGCTTGAAAGTTATACCGCAAATATGCAAAACGAAGTCACTTTTGTATTGCAAACGGGCACCCATTCAAAGCGTGAAGAGCTGGTTGATTTTTTGACGCAGGTAACTTCTGTTTCTGATCGGTTGAAGCTTGAAGAACGTGACGCCGGTTTGCGAAGTCCTGTATCGTTTGAGCTGGTCACTACTCAACGCACGGGCTTGCAGTTTTCAGGTATCCCCAGTGGCCACGAGTTTAACTCGCTTGTCCTCGCAATATTGTGGGCTTCAGGCACCGACATAAAACTGGACGATAGTTTAAAAGCTATGATCGAGCGTTTGGATCAACCAGTGCACCTGGAGGTATTCGTTTCGCTTAGCTGCCATAACTGTCCTGATGTTGTTCAGGCCCTTAACCAGTTCGCGTTGTTGAATGACAATATCACAACCGAAATGATTGATGGGGGGTTGTTTCAAAGCCTGATCGAAGAACGAGATATTCAAGGCGTACCGTCGGTGTATCTCAATGGTCAGCCGTTTGCTAATGGCAAGATAGAAATTAGCGATGTGATTGATAAGCTCGCAGAAAAATTCCCCTCTATGCGAGAACAGAAAGCGCAGCACGAAATGCCGGTTCAGGATGTTACGGTTATCGGAGGCGGTCCTGCTGGGGTAGCGGCGGCTATATATAGCGCGCGAAAAGGGCTTGAGGTCACGCTGGTTGCGGATCGTGTTGGCGGGCAAGTTAAAGATACGATGGGTATAGAGAATTTAATTTCTGTGCCAAAAACCACTGGCCCAGAACTGGTCGGGAAAATGCAGGAGCATCTCGCTGATTACGAAATCACGATTAAAGAGCATGTTCGAGTAGAGTCGATTGAGCAAGGCGCGCTTAAACAAGTCGTGCTTTCATCCGGCGAAACCTTGCAAAGCAAAACGGTTATTATCGCAACGGGCGCCAGGTGGCGCGAGCTAGGAGTGCCTGGCGAAAAAGAAAATATTGGAAATGGCGTGGCTTACTGCCCGCACTGTGACGGACCATTTTTTAAAGGTAAAGATGTGGCCGTAGTCGGGGGCGGAAACTCCGGCATAGAAGCAGCGTTAGATCTGGCTGGTATTGTTAAGTCGGTTACGGTGATGGAGTTTTTGCCGGAGCTGAAGGCCGATCAGGTCTTGGTTGATCAGGCTGAGAAGCGTGAAAACATTACCATACTCAAGAATGTTGCGACCAAAGAAATACACGCGACGGACGGTAAGGTGAGTTCGATTGAATACATAGATCGCAGTACCGAGCAAGCCAAAGCGGTTGAGTTAAATGGAGTGTTCGTGCAAATCGGACTGCTGCCAAATAGTCAGTTCGCAGAAGGTCTGGTGGATATGACTGCCCATGGCGAGATTGTTGTGGACGAGCGGTGCAAAACGTCGGCCGAAGGTATTTTTGCTTGTGGTGACGTGACAACTGTTCCTTATAAGCAGATTGTAGTATCGATGGGTGAAGGTTCAAAAGCGTCGCTGGCGGCATTCGAATATTTATTGACGTACGATGCCAAGGGTGATGAGCTTGCTGCTTAGTCCTATTGGTAAAGATAAAAAACCGCGCCTTGTAGCGCGGTTTTTTATTTTGGGTTTCGGTTAAAAGCGGAAGACGTCATTTAAAAATAATTGAAACCTTTTGTGCGGCCAAAAGGTTTCACCAAAAGGCCGCCAACGGCCGGGTTGGATTCGAGCGATTATTACGTGCTTTTTATCAAAATGCTGTCCACCGGATTCCGGCGTCCGTAGCGGTAAGCTTCCCTGAAAGTTGGCCACAGCGCTTACGCGCTGAATGGCTTTACCAATTTACGTGCTGTCGCGGTCTTCGACTTGCGAGTGCTTTTTGCCCCCTTTAGCATTTGCTAAAAAAGTGAGACGCTTGTCCGTGAAAGCGACAGGGCGTCGCTTTAGCAGCGAGCAATAGGATTGCTTTTGCTGCGTTAGGAAACAAGCAAACGCTTTTTTAGGTTCCCGAAGGGCGAATGCGTATGGGGCGGCATGTTATTCGTAAACGCTAAGGCGTTTACTCACCCTATGGGTTCGCTGCGCTCATGCCAATTGCATGCAATTGGTGTTGCTTACTTATTTTTTGCTGAAGAAAAATAAGTAAGTTGCTGTCGGGCAACTCCCGACGGTTTTTATTTTTGGTATTACCTAAAGGTGATGGATTTATTAGAAAAGTGTTTGAAACCTTTTGCGCGGCCAAAAGGTTCCACCAAAAGGCCGCCAACGACCGCGTTGGATCCAAACGATTATTCCATACTTCTTATCAAAGTGCTGTTCACCAGATTCAGGAGTCCGTAGTGGTAAGCTTTTTTAGACTTGCAGATGGCTTGATTGTTTAAATATTATCGCTGTATAACGCGTTTAGTCGTTTTGATATACAATCGTTGTCACTAGAATGGCTATTTGCGATAGAGCCTTTGTTTTTAGCACCTTACAAATCAATACTAACGGAAAAGCAATATGGCAGACTTGCCAATCGATGAACTGCGGAATCCCGACTACGGTAGGGGTGTCTACCGTCGTCGTATCGCAGTTGATATTAGCGATAAGTCCAGGCTTTACGGTGCGCTAGAAGACGAAGCGCATGCTTTCGAAATTACGATGTCAGTAGAAGGCCGGAAGATAACGTCTATCGACGCAGTCTGGCGCAGGCATCCCACAACGACCTGTAGCAATGCAAACGAAGCATTGCAGGCGTTGGTGGGAAAGACGATTAGCAGTAACCCATTGTCACTTTCCCAGCAGGTTGTCGCTCTCGATAACTGTACCCATTTTTTTGATATGGCGGCTTTGCTAGCACACACCTATAGTATGTCGTTATCCAGCAACGTTCAGCCGCCCAGGACTTCCTTTGTCTATGCGATTTCCGTTGGTGATGCAACGCTTGTGGACGGAAAAGAGTTGCAACAGGTTGAGTTATTAATAAACGATGACGTTGTTGAAAAGTGGAGTGTTGAAAATGGCGTTGTCACTAAGCCGGATCGTTATACGGGGCAGCGTATCCTAAAAGGGCTTATATCGTGGGGTAGCGAAAACCTTGATCACGAGGCGTTGATGCGAACCATATTGATTCAAAAAGGTTATTTTGTTTCGGGCTCGCGCCGGTTTCTGTTGAGCAAGCTTGCGGGCTTTAGCTGTTTGGAAACCCAGCAGCCAGTGGGCGTTTGCTATGCCATGCGTCACGGTCGTGAGCAGATATCACGAAGGACCGATATGCGTAAAAGCTATTCCGACTCAGATGAAGGTATGCTGGCTTTTATACCCGAAAAAATAAAAATTATTCCGTAGCAAGGCGCTGGTAAGTGGTGCTGGAACGCGAGGTCACCAGCATTGGTACAGCTAACGAAGATGGTTTTTACGACCTTCTAGCGACGCTCTAGCGGCTTGCGGGGTTGTTCCTGTCCAGCGGTGAAAAGCTCTAAAAAAAGAGTTTTTGTCTTCGAAGCCCAGTAAAAACGAAATTTCGTAGGCAGCCAGGTTGGTATTAGATAAATAGACAAACGCCAGTTCGGAACGTGTTTCGTCAACGATCTTTCTAAACGATGTGCCTTCCTCAAACAGTCTGCGTTGCAGTGTTCTTGAGGTCATGGAAAAGTGTTCTGCGACCGATTTTATATCGCTTTGTCCTCGCGATAGTCTTTCGTACAGGTAGCCCTTTATACGGCCGGAGTAACGGGTACTTTGCTCGAGAAGCTCCACGCGTTTTTGTAGCAAGGGTTCGAAAAATTGCCAGAGTTGTTCGTTGCTGGAATGGAATGGCCTTTCCAAATCGGCGCGTTTAACCGTGATGCTTAAGTTTTGGGAGTTTTGTGGCTCGACACCAAAGTAGTCGATATAACGCGGTTTGCGTTCTCCGCCATTATTCAGCAATACTTTTGAAGGAATAATATGTTCGCCCGTGCAGGTTCGAATAAGTTCTAACAGAAAAACCAATATCGCGTAGGAAAGGGATCGCGGCATATCTTGCTGCGGAAGGTCTAGCGTGACATGTATGACGGTTTCGTCATCGATATCTTCGCAGTGAAAATGCGCAGGAATCATTAAGGCCTGATATTCATTAAGCTTACTAATGGCTTCGGCCATGTTCTTGCTGAACAGCAAGGCGCATACCGACAGGTTAATCACATCGCGCAGGGCAGAGCGCGCAAACGACAGGCCCATATATTCATCGTCGTGTAGCTTTTCTACTGCACGCCAGATACGCATGTATTGATCGGGAGTGATCTTTGAGTTGGCATACGCAAAGACCGTTGGCGGTAGATGAGCAAGTTCAGCGACATCTTCCGCCTTGATCGAGATTTTTTTGAAAAGCAGTTTCCAGCTTAGCGAGCAACGCAATAACTTAGGTCGATATCCTGCTTTTTCTGGCGCCTGTTGGGACATAACTCTCAGACTTTTTGATTAGATAATTAATATGGGGGCACTTCTATTCTTTCTCCAGCACCCATAATCGCAGCTTTTGGCGGAATGAGCAATATCTGGGGGTTAAAAAGATGCCAAGCTGGTGAGTTAAATGCGCTGGATAAGCGGCTAAAGCAGGCCTTTACGCTTGTGCGTTATTTCAACAGTTTGACCGGAATGATGCTCACTTTTAATTTAATCGTCGGCGCTGCGGCGTATTACGAGGGATTAATATTAATAACGCGTTGTTCGAATTACTATGCGAATTCGCTTATGGAGATATGGTCTGGTGATGAAAGTCGAAAAGTATTGCTCGTTTTTCCTAACACTAAAATTTAATTGGATGCGTATTGCGTTTGCGCTTTTTAGCCTAACGACGCTCTTATCTTGTACCGTTTCGCAAGAAAAAGTATCTGCATCACCTCGCTTGTATATTTTCGATTGTGGCCGACTCGACTACACGGATATTTCTGCTTTCGGCGTCAGCAATGACGATACTGCGGTGCGTGAGATGTTTGTGCCATGCTATTTGGTTGAGCACGCGGGTAAGCGGTTGATCTGGGATGCGGGTTTGCCGCTGGCGCTAGTGGGCGCTGGAACCGTGAATCCTGCTCCAGGGATGGGTTTTACCATGTCCTATAAACGCTCGTTGCTGGATCAACTTACTGAGCTGGATCTGGGTGTTAATGACATTGATTATCTGGCGTTGTCCCATTTGCATTTTGATCACGCGGGTGCCGCCAATTCGTTCAATAATTCGATATGGATAATGCAACAGGTTGAGTATGATGTGGCGATTAATAACCCCGAATCTATAGCAGGTGCCCAGCCTCAGTTGTTTAGTGAGTTAAAAAACAGTGAGACGCTGTTGTTGAACGGAGACTACGATGTGTTTGGCGATGGTAAGGTTAAAATTATTAGCACACCGGGTCATACGGTAGGCCATCAGGTATTGTTGGTCGATCTTGCGAATACAGGCAAGCTTTTGCTGTCGGGCGACCTCTATCACTTCCGTGTTACTCGCACGCTAAATGCCACGCCAATATTTAATTACAATAGAGAGCAAACATTACGCTCTATGCAAAAGGTTGAGACCTTATTAAAAGAGACGGGCGCGACCTTGTGGATAGAGCATGACATGAAGCTAGCCAACACCTTAGATAAATCTCCGTCGTTTTACGACTAATCATTCCCGCCGTATCCATAAAAATTTTAAGCAGCAATTGCCAGGCGTTTTAGTCTGAAAAAAAGTCAATGCGCGTTATTTTTATTCAGAAAATACTGAAGAGAGGCCGCTTCTGGTCATCCTTTAGCCGCTTTTTGATTTATTCGACTTATTAGCTAAAGTTGTACTAGGCATATAACTATTAGCGTTTTGAAGTTCAGCTAATCATATCTAATTTGATGGACGTGATGGTTTTGGGAAAACCAGAGGCATAAGGGTGAACGATAAAATAAAACGAAGGGTCGGTACGTGGGCTAGTGCTCGGTCGTTGGTGGCCATATTTGCGTTGTTGCTTGTTTCGGTTTTCTCCATCGCAGAAGAAATCCCCCTGTCGGTTGATGACATCAGCGAGATGGACGTAGACCAGCTGCTTAACCAGCTGTCGGACGACAGCTTCTTTCTGGATGAAATAGTCGTAACCGCCACCAAGCGTGAAGATAATTTAAATGATGTGCCAATTTCTATTGTGGCATTTGGGAGTTCGGTTTTTGAAGACGCGCATCTGGAAGATGTTCGATATCTTGCGAACGTTAGCCCTTCATTAAACTTTTCGGTTGCGCAATCGGTTGCCTCGACTACAACCTTGCAGCTTCGTGGTGTGGGCACCGAAGGTAATCAAATTGGGTTTGAAAGCTCTGTGGGCTTTTTTATTGATGGTGTTTATCAATCGCGCCCGGGGTTCGCGCTGACTGAATTCCTCGATATTGATCAGGTTGAATTACTCAGAGGGCCGCAGGGCACTTTATTTGGGCGAAATACCTCTGTTGGCGCGGTGTCAGTTAAATCCAAAAAGCCACATTTTGATGGGCGAGAGGCGACTCTAAGACAGGGCTTTGGCAACTATGATTTACGTGTTTCACAAGGCATTTTTAACGTTCCGCTGAGCGATACCTTAAGCTTTAGGCTTGCAACAGCGATGCGTGAAAGAGGTGGTGTGATAAGTAGCGCGACCGAAAATGCTGATGACTTTCACGACAGAGACCGCTCGATGATTCGCGGCCAGTTATTGTGGCAACCGCAAGACCATGATTTAGAACTTCGACTAGTCGTTGATGAAGCTAGAAGTGACGAACGATGTTGTGTGCCCGTGCAGGTAACTGGGGTAGATGAGGGTGTCACGAATCCCTTAACAGCAGAAGATATAGGATTTTCAACCGCTGTTAATCCTGACGCGAGAATCTCGGACGTTACAGATCGTTTTGAGCGCTCGGAGCAGCGCGGTATAAGTCTGGATCTTAACTGGAGGTCAAATCATGGCTTCGAACTTACGTATTTGCCATCATACCGCGAATTTGATTCAACCAATTGGGGGGACCTTACCGCCGACGGTATAGCGTTCCTGGATATCGATGCGAATAACCCGAGTGAAGTTTTGGGTACAACCGAGTCGCACGAATTGCGGTTTCAGGGTGAGCAATTCGACGGGCAACTCGATTGGTTAGTCGGCGCCTTTTACATTAAAGAAGATGTTGCTGAAATCACGCGAGCGGTTGCTGGCGAAGACGCCGATGTGCTAGTTCAGTTTCACGTGCCATCAGCAGCGGACATCGCAGGCGCTGGCGCTGAAAATCATTTTTCACAGCACACTGAAAGTGTTTCTTTGTTTACTCACAACATAATAGAGCTTAGTGAGAAGTTGACGCTAACGCTTGGAGCACGTTACGTTGAAGAGTCTCGAGTTGGTGGTTTTATACAAAGCGATAAGATTGGTTCAAATACAGGTTGTCTGACTAATGCCGGACCTGGGGGGATAGATACTTCAACCGATCCAGGGCGGTTTGCGCTCGGCCTGGCATGTGCGGCGACAATCACGCCAGCGGCTGAATCCCCATTCTCGAATCTATTTACTACGACGTTCGACGATAGCTCACTAACCTACCTCGCTAGTTTGCAAATGGCATTTGACGAAAGCAATAAGGCCTATCTCTCGCATTCCAAAGGGTTTAAGTCAGGTGGGCTCAATTTAGAATTTACCGCGTCGGGGCTGACGTCACCGACATATGCGTCGGAAGAGGTTGACTCGTGGGAGCTTGGTTTAAAAAGCCAGTTATTTGATGGCGCTGTGCAAAACAATATAGCCTTGTTCTATATGGACATCGAAAACTATCAGTTGGGTGTGTTGCCTGATTTCAGGTTCCAGATTTTCAATATCGATGCGGCTAGCTCTTACGGTCTTGAGCTAGAAAACAAATGGGTGGTGTCTGAACGGCTTCGATGGAGTAATTCCCTTGCTTATGTAAATGCGCAATTTGATGACGATTGCGCTGGGCCGCTAGCAGGCGTGCCAGCCGTAGAATTACAGTGCGGGGAAGATCTCCCTAAAGCGCCAGCATTCACCGCAATCTCACAACTCGAATTTAATACTAATTTTGATTCGACGGGTTTAACGCTGTCTCCTGTTGTGCGATATGAAAGTAGCTATCAACCTTTTGCCGGGCGACCATCGTTAAAACAAAGTGCTACGACTTTGGTTGATCTCACGGTGAGTTGGTATGATCGAGCCAAGACCTGGCAACTGGATTTCTGGGGTCTCAACCTGACCGATCAAACCCAGGTAGAGCAAGCCTTTAATAGCATTGCGCCTTCAGTACTTTTAGACCTGAATGCCTTTTCAGGTTTTGTAAATGAGCCTCGCACCTACGGTGCAACACTATCTGTGAACTTCAAAGGCTAGTCAAAACCTTTTTGAAGTAAGCAAAGTGGTATAACTCCCTTTCGGCGCGCGTTCACCAGCGCGCATAATACCTGCTGTTTTAAATCGTTAGCGAGATTATCCGGATTGTCTTCTATTCCCCAAACGTTGTTTGGCCCAGTAAAACTGATGCGCCGGCGCTACTGGCCCTTGCTAATGATTTACTTTGCCAACGGCCTGTCTGGCTTTAGTGCCATCGCGCTAACCTTTTGGCAAAAAGAGCAGTTGGGTTTAAGTGCAGAGCAACTTCTGGCGATATCGGCCTGGGCATCGATACCCTGGACCACCAAAATTGTGTTTGGTCAGTTCGTCGATAGTATCAAGTTGTGCGGTAGTCGCAGGCGAATCTACATACTCATTGGCGCCGTCTTTTTGGTGCTTGGCACCGTCTTGCTTGCAGGATTAGCAGGGCGCCATAGCTGGGTGATGTGGATAGGCGGGGAATACCGAATTTTTCTTTTATCTTCTCTCTGCACGGTAATCGGTTTTGTATTGCAGGACGTAACCGCTGATACGATGACCACCGAAGTGGTAGATCGAGAATATGTCGTCGATGGAGTAAGCTATGTTCGTCCAGAGAAGGAAGTTCAATCTGAGCTCGCCTCAGTTCAGGTGTTAGCGAGAATCTTTATTTACCTCTCGACTTTTATGGTGGCAGGCCTTGGCGGCTGGCTCGCGAGTAAGTTTGAATACGAAAACATCTTTTGGTTGCAGTTGCTGATCCCGCTCGTTTCGATCAGTGGTGCAATGCTTGTCAGGCTCAACCCTGTTCCCGAAAACGAAATTAAACCGTTAAACCCAGTGATTTTGGGCGGTGGTATTGCATTCGCACTGTTTTCTGTAGCGATAGGCTTTCAGGAGTGGAAATACGGCCAGGAATTGGTGTTTGTCGTCTCCGGGTGTTTGTTATGCAGTTTAATGGTTTTGTTGATAAGAACACTGCCGCGTGATACGCAAAGGCCGCTGATATTTAGCCTGTTAGCAATCTTTTTGTATCGGTGTTCACCGCCCGTAGGGCCCGGGCTAAATTGGTGGTCGATCGATGTACTGGGCTTTGACGAAATATTTTTTGGTGTGCTGGCGCAGATCGGAGCGTTTACCGCGATTGCGGTGCTTTGGCTTCTCTCGGACTTGATCACGCGGCAAGCACTAAGGAAGACGATGCTGATCGTTATCGTGGTGGAGACCTGCTTGTTTATTCCCGATATTATTCTGTACAACGGTATACACGAGTCGTTGGGGGTAGACGCACGGACTATCGCTTTATTTGATAGCGCAGCTATCAGCCCGTTGAATAATATTGCAATGGTGCTGATGCTTTCGTTAATAGCGTTTCATGCCCCGGCCGGGAATCGCGGTACCTGGTTTGCACTTGCGGCATCATTTATGAATTTAGCGCTGACGGCCGCACAGTTAATTTCAAAATACTTTAATCAGTGGTTTCCTGTTTCGCGAGAAGTATTAAATGAAGCAGGCGAGATTATTGTCGCCTCAGACTATTCTCAGTTGGGGATATTGATTGCATTATGTATGGCATGGACATTCATTGTGCCTTTCCTTGCAGTTAGCCTGTTGATTAGAGAGCCTCGCCGCGTACCCGAGCAAGCCCTCGCGTCATAATGGGCGGCTTCTGGCATCGCTGGTGGCCCCTAGTATCGCTGGTGGCCCCTGGCATCGCTGGCGGCCCTTGGCGTCGCAACAGACAACGATGCAGAGCGGCGACGGTTAGGCATGTCGAGCAGTAGTTATTCAGTGGTTTTTTTAGATGAGCAACTCAGTGTACAAAACACATCATGAGGACTTTGGTCGTGGTTTGGCCGAATGGCACACCCTGGAGCAGGGCGGTCGTGAGCGTCTATTTTTTTTAGGCGCGAGTGGTCATGCTGTCAGCACTTATCCTTTTTTTCTGAAAAGATTTGCCGGGCATTACGACGTGGTTGGTTTGGAAAACCGTGCCATGTGGCCGGGCCGGGGAGAGCCAACTAAGAACGATATGTGGTCTGATTTTATCGCCGATTACGAGGCCTTTCTGGAGTTTAATAACGTCGGCGACGGTGAGTTAATTCATGTGGGGCACTCGCTTGGTGCTTCGCTAGGGGCGCTACTGGCGCTCAAGCGGCCAGAAAAATTTAAGCGGCTTGTTATGGTAGAGCCGGGCATGATTCCTACGCGTTGGCTGTCAATGGTTTATCGCTCGGCATCATTTAAGCAGCGTAGTGAATCTATCAGGATGAAACGGACAAGTTCGCGCCAGGACAAGTTCCCGGACAAGGAAAGCTTTATGCAGTCGATGCGAACCAAGCAAACCTATCAGAATTTTACCGAAGAGGCGATGCAGGATTATGCCGATGGCGGACTGGTTCAAGACGGCGATCAATATCGATTAAAGTTTTCAGGTAAGTGGGAGGCGCACATCTTTTGTGACGTTTACTATCTACTCGCAAGATTGACGCGGTTAAAAGTGCCCACGTTATTATTATTTGCCGAGAACAGCAATTTAATGACGCCAGAGCGCTATGAAAAGTACTCGGTCCAGTGCCAGAAAAAGAATCCCAATATAACCATGAAATTGCTAGATGGCGTTAGCCATCTGGCGGTTCAGGATAACCCCGATCTTGTCGCAAAAGCCGCTCTGGACTGGCTCGCCCAGTAGCGGCAAGCGATGCCAGTCAAAGTGACTCGCTTTTAGGAACGGGTTTTTGCGCAAAGCATACTAACAGAACTGCTACAGCGCCTAGCACAGCCAAAACGTTTAATGCATTTCCGTAGGTGCCCTGAACATCGTAGACGTAACCGACAATTGTTGGTGCCGAAGCGCCAATTAAGGTTGCTACAAGTGCACTAACGCCAAAGATTTGCGGGAAGTACTGGTTGCCAAAAAAGCTGGTAATCAGCGTCGGTTGTGAGACTAGCGAGGCGCCAAGGCCAATTCCCATTGCTGCGGCGTAGGCATAAATTTGCCAGCTATTCATCGATAGATTAATAAAGATAACGCCAAGTGTGCAGAGGATAAGCGCGCCAATCATGACTAGCTTGGGCGAGTATCGATCACTCAGGAAGCCTGCACCCAGCCGCCCAACAATGCTTAGTGCAACTGTTAGTCCAAGTGCCGCTGCCGCGTTCTCGCTGCTGTGTCCAATCTCCCTCAGGTGGATAACGCCATGCGCAATACAGACCATCGATGTAGCCAGGTAGCCAATGCCTCCAAGAACAACTAGCCAGAAACTGCTTGTTTTAATTGCTTCTGCGGCAGTCCATTGATACTGGGCAGCCTCAGAATCACCTTCGGCATGTGACGCAGTTGCATCGGGAGTAATACCATCGATATGCTGGCCAAGATCTTCAGGTTTGTTGCGAATGCCTAGCGCCGCGAAGACAGTTGCAATTGCGCAACCCGCTGACATCAAAAACCAGCCAAGCCGCCAATTGCCATCGTTGTTTTGAATCAGCCAGTTGATTAACGGTACTGCCAGGAGCGTAGCGATGCCGGTTGACGCAATTACAATCGAGAGCGCCAGGGCTTTACGTTTGTTAAACCAGTACATCACTCCGGATTGAATTGGCAGTAAGCCTCCTAGTCCGAAGCTAATGCCACCGACGATGCCAAACAGAATAATAAAATGCCACGCCGAGTTGGCAAAAAGCCCTATAAGACAGGTAGCAATTGACAGGCCCAGGCTGCCCACGGTAACGACTAACCGAACGCCGTGGTTAATGACGAGTTTGCCAATAAGTGGTGCCGCAAGCCCTATGATCAGTATAAAAAACGTAAACCCTAGCCCAAGCTGGCTACGTTCGAGTCCAATCGCAGGCGCCATATAAGGCGCAATCACACTACTGCCGTAATACGGAATAGTGTTCATAAAATAAATAACAAAGAAAACTGCAACCAGCTTCCAGCCGTAAAACGCATTATTATTGTTCACAAATACAATCCTCGATGAAGGTTTAATCTAGTTGATTCGCGACGTTAGCCAATCTGCCACGACAAGTCCGGTGCCCATATTCCAGGGTTTTATTTCGTTGGGTTCTAGGAGCTTATAGTCGTCGAGCTCTTCGTTTAATACTATCGAACCATCAGCAATAACATGGTAACCAATAATCACCTGGTTCTGCATTTCAAAAGGATACGCGCCAATTAGCTCACATGAAGAAGCTGTTAGACCGAGCTCTTCTTTAGTTTCGCGAATAGCGCAGTCTCTTGGGTCTTCGCCTTTTTCCAAAAAGCCTGTAATGATTGAATAAAAATGCCGAGGCCAGCTGACGTTTCTGGCAAACACTACCCCGGCCGGTGTTTCTACCAGCATGGCAACAACTGGTACGGGATTCTCCCAAAATATAAAGCCGCATTCACTGTTAGGGCACGCAAGCTTTTCGTTACCCTCGATAACTTTTGGGTTTAACGGGTTTGCGCAGCTTGGACAGTAGTTCATAATTATTGGTATCTGTCTGGTTGCTATTTTCTAACGGAATCTCGCCAGTGCGGCCTGATACTCTTGCGCTAGTTGATCAACCTTTTCCGCGGTGGTTTGTAGTCGGCTAATAGTGCCTATTCCTTGTCCGCAGCCCCAAATATCCTTCCACGTTTTTGCACCAGGTTTACTGGCGGCGCTAAAGTCCATGACCTCGGGGTTATCCACATCGAGATTGTCGGGGTCGATGCCAGCTGCGACAACACTTGGTCGCAAATAGTTTCCATGAATGCCCGAGAAGCGATTTGTATATACTATGTCGCTGGCATTGCAGTCGACAACCATTTGTTTGTAGTTATCTACCGCATTGGCTTCTTTTGTCGCAATAAAGCTAGAACCGATGTAAGCAAAGTCAGCCCCCATGGCCTGTGCCGCTAAGATACCATTTCCGGTTGATATGCAGCCAGAAAGCGCGAGAGGGCCATCGAACCATTTTCGTGTTTCTTCGATTAGCGGAATGGGGTTTAAAATGCCAGCGTGACCACCAGCGCCGTGCGCTACCGCGATTAAACCATCAGCGCCTTTATCGATTGCCTTGTGCGCAAACGACTGGTCGATAATATCGTGAAGTACAATGCCGCCATAAGAATGGGTGGCGTCATTTATCTCTTCTCGCGCGCCCAGCGAGGTGATAATAATTGGAACCTTGTACTTTACGCATAGCTCCATGTCTTCGTGCAGGCGGGTGTTGGTGCGATTAACGATGTGATTAACGGCAAAAGGAGCGGCTGGTTTATCTGGATTTTCCTGGTTATAGCTTTCAATGCCTTTGGTCAAATATTGCAGCCAGCGCTCGAACTCGCCTTCACCGCGTGCATTGAGGGCAGGGAAGGACCCTACGATACCTGCCTTGCATTGCTCCAGAACAAGTTCTTTGCTAGATACAATAAATAGCGGAGATGCGATCACGGGAATACGGAGCTTGCTTAATATGGCAGGAACAGACATGATGCCTCGATAGTGAATAATGATGAAAACAGCAAGCGAGCATTCTAAGGTATTGCGATAGATTAAGTCACGCCTTTGACAAAGACTCGGGTGTGCCTCACAAAGCCCAAATCGTTTTATAGGCGTCTGGTGCATATCTATGCATTGCAAGTATCACTTTGCGAACACCGCTGCCAACTACGCGTTGCTGTCAACTAAGCGCCGCAGCCCACTATATATGTGTCATATGTGTCATATGTGTCGAGAGTCGTTGAAACATTACTATGGTCGATAGTCCAGAGTCATCTACTGGTTTAAGCCAGCTAAAACCGCTGCGTAGCCTGTTTGCCTACATATGGCCGTATCGCCTGAGGCTGCTGGTAGCGACGTTTGCATTGCTGATAACGTCGGCAATCACCTTGCTGATGGGGCAGGGTTTACGGGTGGTGATAGACCAGGGTATCGGCAACGGCTCCATGGCCTTTTTAAATGGTGTGGTTATAGTTTTGCTCGCGGCTACCGGTGTATACGCGGTTGCAGTTTATGTTCGGTTTTATTTGGTCACCTGGTTAGGTGAGCGAGTAAGCGCAGATATTCGCCAGGCGGTTTTTGAGCACATTATCGAACTACACCCAAGCTATTTTGAAGAAAATAATAGCGGCGAAATTGCGTCGCGTCTTACAACAGACACCAGTCTGTTACAGTCGATTATTGGTAGTGAGATTTCCATGGCCTTGCGTAGCGGGTTAACAGCGAGTGGCGGCCTGGTGATGATGCTGGTGACAAATATTAAGCTGTCGATGGTGGTGTTGGCCGTTGTACCCACAGTTGTTATTCCGTTGGTATTGTTTGGTCGGCGGGTTAAAAAATTAGCGCGTGCAAGCCAGGATTCTATAGCCGACGTTGGAAGCTACGCCAATGAAATGATTCAAAATATAAAAACGGTGCAAAGCTATACCCAGGAGAACAACGAAAAAGAACGGTTTGCAGGGGTAGTAGAAAATGCGTTCGAGATTGCAAAAAAACGGATAAGCCAGCGTGCGTTGTTGATTGCAGCGGTAATGATACTGCTGTTCGTTGGCTTGGCGATTATGGTTTGGATAGGCGGCAGCGACGTCATTAGCGGAAAAATGAGCGGAGGAGAGCTGGCCGCGTTCGTATTCTACGCAATGCTGGTGGCGATGGGTTTGGCAACAGTGTCGGAAGTGTACGGTGAGCTGCAACGTGCAGCGGGTGCGACTGAACGACTACTCGAGTTGTTATCGGTGAAGCGCTTAATCGAAGCGCCGGTGCGAGATAATAATTTGGATGAAGACAAAGAGTCCGCGTCTGCGCCGCTTATTCAGTTTAAGGATGTTTGCTTTTCCTATTCTTCGCGCTTGAATACGCAAGCGTTAAGCGATTTCTCGCTGGATGTTTATCGCGGCAAAAGCATAGCGTTAGTAGGTGCATCTGGCGCGGGTAAATCAACGGTGGTTGAGTTGTTGCAGCGATTCTACGACCCACAAAAAGGCGAGGTTATCATGGGCGGACGCAGGCTTCAGGACTATGATCCCAAGTTGCTGCGCGAGAAAATGGCGATAGTCGCCCAGCAGCCGACGCTGTTTTCCGGTGATGTGCTAAGTAATATTCGCTATGGTCGGCCGGATGCAAGTCACGAAGAGGTAGTGCAAGCGGCCAGGTCTGCGCATGCACACGAGTTTATTGAAAAGCTACCTGATGCCTATAATAGTTTTTTGGGTGACCGGGGGGTACGGCTTTCGGGAGGGCAGCGACAACGCGTCGCAATCGCGCGAGCGATTTTAAAAGACCCCGAAATTCTATTGCTTGATGAAGCAACCAGTGCGCTTGATTCCGAGAGTGAGCACCAGGTTCAGCAGGCATTAGTTGAGCTAATGCAGAGTCGTACGACTATCGTGATTGCGCACCGCTTGTCGACAATTATGAATGCAGACGAAATTATTGTATTGGATCAGGGGCGTATAGTAGAGCGCGGCAAGCATGCGGATCTGGTTGCTAACTCGGCTCATTATGCAGCGCTGGCGCGACATCAATTTGACAGGATTGCTTAGCAAAAACGATGGATAGTTTTTTTTGGCACGATTATGAAACATGGGGCATCAATCCTGCTACGGATTGGCCAAGCCAGTTTGCGGGTGTTAGAACCGACTATGATTTGAATGTTATCGGTGATCCGGTAAACATAAAGTGCCAGATACCAGAAGACTATGTTCCCTCACTACAGGCGGCGTTGGTGACGGGTTTATTGCCCCAGGAGGTTAAGCGAGACGGATTGCCTGAGTATCAGTTTTTTTCTAACGTTCACGCTGAGCTGGCGCGCTCACACACATGCGGTGTGGGTTACAACAGTATTCGTTTCGATGACGAGGTGACTCGGTATGGGTTGTATCGAAACTTTTACGACCCTTATGGTCGCGAATGGCAGTCTGGCTGTTCGCGCTGGGATATCGTCGACATGGTTCGCCTTTGTTATGCGGTTCGGCCAGAGGGTATCGAGTGGCCTCATAGAGAAGATCAAGCCGGTAACGTCGTGCCATCTTTGCGGCTGGAAAAAATATGCGAGCTGAATGGTATAGAGCATGAGCATGCACACGATGCGTTGTCGGATGTTTATGCGACGATTGCGTTGGCCAAAAAAATAAAAACCTTGCATCCAAGGCTTTATGATTATGCGTTGGGGTTGCGCGCTAAACAGCGCGTTAGCGAAGCATTAGCGTTAGGCAGTGGCGAAATGCGTTTGCATATTTCTTCTCGTTTTGGCGCTATTAATAGCAACACCTCGATGATTCTTCCCCTGATCGTAGATCCTACCAATAAAAACGAAGTTCACTGTATCGATTTAAGATATTCGCCAGAGCCGTTGTTGTCGCTTTCGGCGGAGGAGTTAAACGTACTTCGTTTTACTGCAGTTGCAGATTTGCCCAGCGGCGTTGAGCGCATCCCCCTAAAGTCGGTGCATTTAAATCGCTCGGCCATCGTTGCGACACCAAAGCTAGTAGATGATTCTGTAGCAAAACGTTGTCGTCTCGACCTGGAACAATGTGAAGCGCATCGCCAGGCGCTTATGGCCGACAAAGCACTGCCGGAAAAAATAAGAACAATGGCTGGTTTAAAACAATTCAAACGAGAAAGCAGTAGTGTCGAAGCACAGTTGTACGATGGTTTTATCGGTCGTGATGACCGTTTGCTTTGTCAACGAGTGACGACTATGGAGGGTGCACAACTGGCAAGCGAAAGCTTTGTTTTTCAGGACAGGCGCCTGGATCAGCTGTTATTCAATTATCGTGCTAGAAACTTTCCGCAATCATTGATTGGTGATGAAATTGCTCAATGGAAGGAGCACGTGAACCATCAATTGGTTTCTGGGCAGTCTGATCGTTTGGTGGCCGAGATCGCCGCCTGTGATGCGTTGATCAAATCATCAGACGACGCGGAGGAGCAGCGTTTTGCGACTTCATTTAAATCTTACCTTGATCAGTTGGTCGTCACATAATAAAGATTGGCCAGTTAACAGTTTTGCCGTTCAATAAGTAGTATTGTTGCCAAACAGTCTGCTCGACGAGTCGGGCCGCCATATTAAAATACCGGCCATATTGATAACCCGACTTGAGAGTAATCACGTTGTTTACCATTTCTAAAGAGATGCCGCGCAAGCGAAGCCCCTTTTTGCGTTTCCTGGGCGGTGCCGTCAACCGGTTTCAGGGCTGGAAGTTTGAAGGAGAAATGGCCGACGAGCCCAAACTAATCTTTGCTCTCGCGCCGCATACCTCGAACTGGGACTTCTTTATCGGTGTTCCACTCATCATGAAGGTTGATGCTGATGTCGCGGTGTTTATGAAGCAGGAAGCTTTTTTTTGGCCGTTTAAGGGGTTGCTAAGGTGGATAGGCTTTGTTCCCGTCGACCGAAAAGCCGGTAACGGCGTGGTTGATGAGGCAATAATACAATTTAGGGAGCACGAAAAATTCTGGCTGGTGATCACGCCTGAAGGTACCCGCAAAAATGTGACGCGTTGGAAAAAAGGTTTTTTAAGAATTTCAAAAAATGCAGGCGTGCCAATTCAAATTTTGGGGATTGACTATCCCAGTAAAACCATTCAATTCGGGCCGGTTTTTCACGCAGGAGAAGATATTGATAAGGATATTGAGTTCTGCAAGGACCACACGGCGCAATTCCAGGGGCGACACCCTCAGTAGTTTTTTTATTCGATGACTAATAAATAAAATATAGAAAAGATACTTCTGTGCTAAAGAAACGCTTTTTATTATTTCTGCCCCTTTTTATTTTTAGTACAGCGTGGGCGAGCGCTGATGATATATGGGCGCGTCTGGACGATGGGGTTCAGTCGCCTCTAGCACTAGAAAACGAAAGGTTGAGTCATTCGCAATTAAGTTCGGCGCAAGAGCGAGTGGCGCGCGAAAAAAGATGGTTGCGCAAAAACGGCCTTCATCTCTCGACGCTCGCAAAGAGAGCATCTGTTTATATCGAATACGTTATCGATCAGTGTGAAGAACAAGGTGTTCCGTTAGATATTGCCTTGTTGCCGATGGTCGAAAGTGTTTACGATCCGTTTGCATTATCGCAGGATGGTGCCGCTGGTCTGTGGCAGCTTATGCCAAGCACTGGTATACAGTTAGGGGTAACAATCAATTGGTGGTATGACGGGCGGCGTGACGTAGTTGAGTCAACTGACGCGGCTATCCGTTATCTGAAGCAGTTACATAGACGGTTTGATGACTGGGCACTGGCGTTGGCTGCATATAATGCTGGGCCTGCTCGCGTCGGTCGGGCAGTTAAGTCAAATATCGCGCAGGGTGGAACGGGTAGCTATTGGGAAATTAAGTTACCTCGAGAAACCGCACGCTACGTGCCACGACTGCTTGCCTTGCGTGATATGTTTGTTTTGGAGGGTGCGGGAGAGAGTACTTCGGCAGAAAATCGGGCATTCGAGGTGATTACACTTTCTCAACAGGTCGCCTTACCCGTTGTTGCGCAGGAGGCAGAGCTTGATCTGGCGCAGCTTTACAAACTTAACGCGGGTCTTAACCGGTGGGCGACTCCGCCAGAAGGGCCACACAAAATTTTTGTGCCTCGCAAGGGGTTTGCCAAAACGAAAGCAGCGTTAGACACACTTCAAAAGCGCGATTCGGTTAAATGGCGGCGCTATGTAGTGGAAAGTGGCGACACCTTAAGCGGAATCGCGAGTGATCATCGTTCTAGAACCGAGTGGATTGCCGAGGCGAACCAGCTTAAGGGGAACGCCATCCGCGAGCATCAAACATTGCTGGTTCCCTGGTTAAAGAAAGGTGAGGTTGTTGATAACAACAAGCTGGTCGAGTCCATCAAACGTATGGGCGAAACGGTTACGGGCAAGCGGCGCATTCAGTACGTCGTTAAGCGCGGCGACTCATGGTGGGAGATTGCAAAAAAGTTTGATGTTGATGTTGATACATTAGCAGGCTGGAATAAAAGTTCTCCGGATAAAATATTAAGGATGGGGGCGACTTTAACCGTTTGGCAGAATGTGAACGGCCTGCAAAGAAGCGATGTTTTTAGAACCATTTACCATACCGTTCGTTCGGGGGATACCCTGTCAGCGCTGGCTCATCGGCATAAGGTTTCTGTGGGGCGAATTGTTTCCTGGAACCGCTTGCACAATCAAAAATATATTCAGCCGGGCGATGTCTTAACGCTGCACGTTAACGTAACCAGGTAGTGCTGTAGTATTCGGCTTAGCTATTTTTTTCAGGGGGCTCTGCTTCGCTCAGAAGACTGCCTAACGATAAATAGTGTCCGCGCGTATCTAACCAGTCTTCCGCTTCTTTCCAGTCGGGGCAATGTTTTTCGACTAGCTGCCAAAAGTGAGCCGAATGATTCCGGTGTCGCAAATGGCAAAGCTCATGAGTAATCACGTAGTCGCATACATTCGCAGGCGCTAGCATAAGCATGGGGTTTATCTGGACAACACCATCGCTGGTGCAGTGTCCCCATTTGCTTTTGGTGATACGGAATGTCGTAGCGCTTAGCTTGCGCGTTCTTAGCGAGGGCTTTAACGCCATAGAGTCATAAATGCCGCGTATGCGTTCAGGCAACGTGGATTTGGCTTTTTTTGTTAACCAGTGCTTAAACGCGGCCGTTGCTAATCTTTCGCGAACAAGCCGCGTGTTAATGTCTAAGCTCGTCGTTTTGCCGCTTGCACTGGTGAGAGCGGTCTGGCTTGCTGATAAAGGAAAATGAAAATAAAGACATTCGTTCTCTTCAACGATGGTCGCGCTTTTCTCGCTTATTCGTTTTCTAATAGAGTGAATGCTGCCCGGCTTGCAATAGTGAATCGTGTGGTAGTTTTCGCTGAGCAGGTTAAAAGTAGCTTGATCAATTACCCTGAATATCTCGCTACGCTGTTTAACCTGCGTTGTTATTTGTTTTTTTATCCATTCCTTTTTTTGTTCGACAACTTCATCTATCCAGCGTCGCGGTGCTTTTAAAGGCGCGCGAATTTCGAGTACGCCATTTTTTACCGCCAGTGCTAAGGTTTTGCGCCGCGAACGCAGCAATTTGTAGTCGGTAATATCCAGAGTTTGAGGGGGAGCAATATCGTGAATGGGTGTATGGCCTGCTTCGCTTATATTTTCGGTAAATAGTGATAGCTGTAGGTGATTGTTAGCCATGCGCGAAGTGCTGGTCTTGAGTAAGGTTTCAGTTAAGCGAGTTTGTTTCGGGCATTCGGTGCGGGGCAAGCTGAATGCCTTCTAGTTTACTGTTGTGCATCGTAACAGTTCCAGAGTATCGCTCTTCGCCCGTTGACGTAAATTCAAAATGATACTGGCGCACAATTCCGTACTGGCCCCGGTCATTGCGTTGCAGCCTTGTGCGGGATAGGCTTACGCTCTGATCTAAAAACTGTAAACCCATTTGATGGCAGTGATTACGGCTGCCAAGAACCGCAAGTTCGCGCGCCCGCATTCCGCTAATGACAAAAAGCCCAGCGGCCAGCAAAGTGACAATTAAAAGGGTCTCGAATAACATGTGTGCCCACAATGTTTATAGTTTTGCAAACGTCTTAATTGTATGAAAAACAGATGATCACCACCAACGAAATTAGACCGGTATGCCCAGCCGTAATATTGCGCTAGAGCCTGGTGATGGCGCTTACACCCTGCTAATGACGGCTGAGCGTCTTTTTGCCGACGAAGGTCTTGAGGCGGTATCTACACGTAAGGTTGCGCGAGAAGCGGGGCAGAAAAATCATTCGGCCTTGCAGTATCACTTTGGTGATAAAGAAGGCTTGATATCAGCAATTCTCGATTATCGCTTAAAGCCCATTAACCAACTTCGAGAAAAGCGCATTCATCAGTTGGAGGCGCGTTCTCGACTCGCCACCGTTAATGAAATTGTTGCTGCATTTGTTGAGCCTTTTAGCGAGCAATTGCGTAACCCTCCTGAGCAAACCGCGTATCTATCACTATTGGCCCAGCTTTTTTCGTATCGACGGGGGCGGGAGCTTTACACTAAACACAGTGGCTTAAGTCGGGTTTTGCACGGTGTGAGTCAGCAGTTGGTCAAGCGGCTACCGGATTGCCCGTTGCCAGTTTTGCATATGCGCTTGCAGCTAATGGGTCGCCAGACGATTCTCGCGATTGCCGAGTGGGACGACCTACGTCGCGTTGCAGACAAGCCAATGAGCGAAGAAACACGAGTTTGGCGTACGCACCAGTTAATCTTATATATCGAGGGTGGTTTGACCGCGCCCTGGGAACGAAGTAAAAAATGAAAATAGCGCTGCTGATGACTGGCAATGAATTAATGGCTGGGGATACCGTGGACTCTAATTCTTCGGCGATTGCCAAGGCCGTCGCGCAATGGGGGTTTGATGTCGATTACAAGGTGACAATAGGGGATGACTTTGAGTTGCTATGCGAAGAAATGTCCAGGCTCAGTGATCGCTACGGTGTTGTGATTATAAACGGTGGCCTGGGGCCTACCGGCGATGATCTCACTGCGGAAGCAATGGCAAAGGTATGCGGGGTGTCACTAGAGGAAAATAGCGAGGCGAAACAGCATGTTGAATCCTGGTGCCAGGGAAGGTCAATAGAAGTCTCTAACGCCAATCTTAAGCAAGCGTTTTTACCTGCAGGTGCAGCCGTTTTGCACAATCCGGTTGGCAGCGCTCCCGGCATAGCTTGTGCCAGAGCAAACGGCTGGTTGCTAGCAACGCCTGGGGTGCCAGGCGAATTGAAGGCCATGTTGGATGGAAGTGTGAAAACTGTGATGCAAGAGAAGTTTCCACACGCAACGGGCAGCCATATTCGCCGCATAAAGATGTTCGGCATTGGCGAGTCAACCGTTCAGCAACGGGTTGCCGATGAGTTTACCGACTGGCCCAAGCAAGTTGACCTGGGTTTTAGGGCGGGACTACCGCTACTGGAAGTTAAGCTGACAGTCGATGACGAAGCTGACCTGCCATTGCGTGACCGTTGTGAGGCGCGATTCTGTGAGTTGTTTGCTGACAGCATTATTGGTGAAAACGATGATAGCCTGGCGCAGCTAGTGGTGGACTTGCTTATGCAGCAGTCGGCACGAATCGCGCTTGCCGAGTCCTGCACCGGGGGGCATATTGCGGCCAGCCTAACCTCCATTCCTGGGGTTTCCGCGGTATTTGATGCGGGTATCGTGAGCTATGCGAATGAGGCCAAACAGCATTTTCTTGGTGTTAGCAGTAAAACCATCGAGCGTTTTGGTGTGGTGTCGGAGCCGGTTGTCATCGAAATGGCACAGGGGGTGCTTCGAGAGGCCCGGGCAGATTTTGCGATTGCGGTTTCGGGGATTGCAGGCCCCGACGGAGGAACTGAGACCAAGCCCGTTGGCACTGTATGTGTCGCCTGGGGCAGCGCAAATGAAATGCAAAGCCTTGAGTTTTTGTTTCCCCTGGGGCGCCAGGTATTTCAGCCCTACGTTAGCGCTGTTGTGCTCGATTTAATGCGCCGACGATTACTGGGAATTAATGAACTGCCGAACTTTCTTAGCAGCGGAGGCCGGTTTGCCCGATCTGCAGGTACGAAAAAAAGTTGAGCGTTACGAGGAAGAGAGAAGGGAAACTAGTAAAGGAAAAGTAGCAAAAGAAAAGCGTGGAAAAAAAGAGCGCGCTGTATTCATATAGCGAGTGTTTTATACAACTAACACTGAATACTGGCGGCGCTCGCAGTCGATGATATTAGACCTAGACGGCAGCGCACATGCGCTGCATTCGTGTAACAACTGCTCATACGACTACCACTGCTACGCTTTGATTCTGCCCTAGAGTCAGGCTGTGCGCAAGTAGTAGGCCTATGAAAGCTGTAGAGTATTTACACTATGAATCAAATGTAATATTGCTAGAGAATAGCGTTAGATGTTTTGCAAACATTATCACGATAAACTAAGTAAATTGGCTGTAAATTGGGCGCTCGTTGAGTAATCGCGAATGATTTTATTCAGGTATCTTTTTCAAGATATTTTAAAAAGCACGCTTGCTGTATCCGTGGTTTTGCTGCTGATCGTGTCAAGCGGACGGTTAGCCAAGTATCTAACTCAGGCGAGCAGCGGCGAACTTGCGCCGGAACTTGTTTTTTCGGTTATTGCGTACCGGTTGCCAGATTTTCTTCCGCTGATTTTGCCGCTTGGCGTTTTTGTTGGTTGCATGCTGGTGTTTGGGCGGATGTATATCGAAAGCGAAATGGCGGCGTTGCTTGCCAGTGGTGTCAGTCGAGTTCGAATTTTAATTTACACCTTAGCGCCTGCGTTTTTTATCAGCGTTCTTGTTGCGGGCTTGACGCTTTGGGGGGCGCCCAAAAGTCTGTCAAAGGTAGAAGCGCTGCTAGAGCAGTCGCGTTCGTCGACCAGCTTGATGTTGTTCAGGGAAGGGAAGTTTATTAACGACCGCCGTGGATTAATGACCGCCTATATTGGTGGCATCGGGCAAGATAGTTCTCTGGAGCGTATTTTTTTACTTCAGCAAAGCAATGCCGATCTGGATCATGGCCGCACCGCGCTTATGGTTGCAAGGCAGGGCAATATTCTCGACACTTCGAATCGGGATGAAAGAATACTGGCGTTAAGCGAAGGAAAAATATACCAGAGCCAGGGCGATCAACTTGATTATCGAATTAGCTCGTTTGACAGCTACTCCCAGCGCGTCCAGCTTAGTAGTAGCTCGGAACAGCGGCAGCTAAAGATTGATGCAATTGCAACGATGGATCTTTTTAATCGCGAGGGCGGGCAATATCAGGCAGCGCTACACTGGCGTTTTTCTTTGCCGATAACAGTGCTGGTGGTGGCCGTACTCGCTTTGGCGATGAGTAAAACCGATCCACGGCGAGGGCGTTACGCGCGTATGCTTCCAGCGATCGTTATCTATTTACTTTATATCGTCGCGTTATCAGCGATAAGAAATCAAATAGAAGAAAGCGGGCTTAACCCCTTAGCGATCTGGTTGTTTCAACTGGCGTCGCTAAGTGCCGCGTTAGTTATTTATTTTGGGGGAGACTGGTTAAGACGCTGGCAGTCCATCCCCGAGCGTTTACCAACATAGGTTGATGGGGGAAGCGTTCACATGATGAATCAACTAAGCCGGTATGTTTTTTCCACCGTTGCCTCAGGTATAGCGGTCGTGCTCCTGCTTGTGGTGGGGCTGGATGTAGTGACCGCCATACTCGACCAGTTAGAAGATTTAAGAGGCGAATACACCTTCATTCAGGCGTTAATTTATGTGGGTTTAACTATTCCCGGACGCATTACCGAGTATGTTCCGTTAAGCGCCTTGCTTGGTTGTCTGGTAGGGATGGGAGCGCTGGCCAGTAGTAGCGAGTTGGTAGTGATGCGGGCTAACGGAATATCACTGTTTCGCCTGGCGGCAATGGCGCTGGTGCCGGTGTTGTTATTTATTTTTATTTCCCTGGCGATTGTCCAGTTTGTCGCGCCGCATACGGATGGTTTTGCCAAAACGCACAGGGACTTAATGCGTCTTGGATCGGCGCGCTCGCTGGTGTCTAACTCGGGACTTTGGCACCTGGAAAAAAATATGTTTATGCACTTTAACGTAGTGCAGCAGGGCGGCGTGTTATTTGGTGTTTCGCTGTTCGATTTTAATGAAGAAGATGAACTGGTAAGGCGGGTATCTGCTCGTCGGGCAAGTTATCAAAATAATGCCTGGTTGTTAGAGGATGTCCAGCAAACTTTTTTTAGCCCTGAAAAAATTTATGCTCGGGATAGTGCAACCCTGCGCTGGGATACTGAGCTTACACCAAGCCGTTTAGTGTATCTTATTAACGAGCCTTCACAACTGGCGCCCAGCAACTTGCTGCGTTATATCGATTACCTCGAACAGCAACAGGTCGACGCTTCAGCATTTCGTTTGGCTTTTTGGCAAAAGGTATTACAACCAGCGGCAATTATTAGCCTGGTGTTGATTGCGTTGTCATTTATTTTTGGGCCGCTACGCAGCGCCACGATGGGCTATCGAATATTTATCGGTGTAATTGTGGGTATCGCGTTTCAGTTTTCGCAAAACCTGTTGGGCCCCAGTAGCATTATTTATGGGTTTAGTCCGTTGCTCGCGGTCGCCTTACCCATTGCACTGTGCGCAGTGGTGGGCGCGGTGTTATTGATTCGCGCTCGCTAGCCAGCGATTTATTTGCTTTTTTGGGGCATGCTTACCCAGGTTTTAGATAGCCTGTCGTGCAGCGTATCTCGATTTGCATTAAAGAACATATACCAGTAGCCCAGCCCAAAAAAGGCGAACGACAGCAGCGCGACGATACAGCGGATAAGCAATTGGCCTATGCCTAAAGGCTGCCCGGTTCGGTTTTCCAGTTTTAGCTTCCAGGCCCGCATGCCCAGCGTTTGACCGCTTTTTTTCCAGAAAAAAACATAAAACCCTAGGGCGACTGCTGCACAGAAAGGGCCAACCCCCCAGCCCAACTCGATAGGTTTTATATCGTGAACAACCTCGTTGGTCTTTACCTCAGCAATCGCTGTTTCACTGTTAGGCGATATCCACATTGCAATCGCGGCGTAGAGCATCGCCGCGCAAAACACTAACGCAAATACCAGTACCAGGTCGTAAACCATCGCGAGCAGGCGCTTTATCAGGCTTGCAACAACAGTGTTGTTTTCTGGGTGAGTGTTGGGAGTCAAAGGGTTTGTCTTCTTGGTCTTTAGTCTAAAGGGCGGGCGGTTTGCTCACGTACTGACTTGCAGTAATGCTCGCGCGGCGTGCGCGATAAAACAAATGCTTGAGTTGATGTGGAGTAACAGTGTAGCATTCCAGCTAAAGCTGACAGTCTATAAAAATTATCTACAGCTACCAACAATAATTTTACGGCGGAACAAAGATGAACATACTGCTTGTGGAAGATGATCCTTCACTAGCGAATTATGTAGCGGCAGGTTTCAAGGAACGCGGCGCGCATGTTACCTATGCGGCGACGGGCACGGCTGGATTAGGGCTCGCAGAAAAGGGCGATTTTGACACGCTTATTATTGATCGCATGTTACCTGAGCTTGATGGCATGAGTATCGTGGAACGCTTACGCAAAAGCGAGGACACCACGCCGATTCTTATTCTTAGTGCTCTGAGTTCTGCCTCGGAGCGCGTCGAGGGTTTAAAAATTGGTGCCGACGATTATCTGGGTAAGCCTTTCGATTTCGAAGAGTTATATATTCGGGTTGAGGCGCTTATCCGGCGACGGAACCTGGATCAGCCAGTCACACATTTGCGAGTTGGTGAGCTAGAAATAGATCTCCTGCGAAACGAAGCGTCCCGGTCCGGGCAAAAGCTGGTGTTGCAGCCCCGCGAGTTTCGCCTGTTAGAGTATCTTATGCGCCATGCCGAGCAGGTGGTGACACGCACCATGCTGCTGCAAAATGTCTGGGACTATCACTTTGATCCGCAGACCAATGTAATCGACGTGCATATATCGCGATTGCGACAGAAGATCGACAAGGACTTTGATAGCTCGATGCTTAAAACCGTCCGTGGTTCGGGTTATATGCTGCACGATCCCGGCTAATAAAATACGAGTCCGCATCTCCTAAGCTTTTTTTTGAAAGCGCCCACTAACATTTCTTCCTGTGCGGCGAAAAACAGCTAAATTTCGCTGTTACTTTTAACGTCCGGCGTTACCGCTTTTGATACTTTTACCAGTAGTCAGTTAATTGACTAAGTGTTTCCTTTTGTTCTGTTTGCTATACAATGAGTCAATCATCTGACATCGAGCTGTCTGTGTACGATGCTTTTTTGATTGTGAGTCGATCGCAAATTTTTCGCAAAGCAAACAAGGGCAACTTCTGTATCTGCTCATCTTTATCTGGAAAAACTTTAAGTCGAAAAAAATCTTGTCTAAAAAATAAATCATCAAAGTGCACCCACACGGGTAAGAGAGATTAAAAAATGCAGGACATGCGAGTCCTTATCATTGATAACAATCAGCAAAGACGTGAAAAGCTAAAACTCGTGATGGAGTTTATCGGTGAAGTCACCGAAGCAATAGACTACAGTCATTTTCAAACCTATTTATTCGGGATTAATAGCGAGGCCTTGCCAACGCTTATTGTCCTTGCGGGAGATGAAACACTTCCGTTAGCAAGACGGCTGGAAGTGTGTGCTAATGCGAGTGAGCCGTCGGCAGTGATATTGTTTGATGAGCAGCACAGCCCACCTGTTAGTTTCGATTCGCCAAGAGAGCTGGAGGCCGAACGGTCGACGTCGTCACAGGTGATCGCTACCTGGGATGGTATTCCCGATTATGGCGTAGTGATAGACGATCTTCATCGCGCGCAACAATACACCAATCAGTCCCGACAGCTGGCTGGTCAAAATGGCCAGAGAAATCCGCTGTTGTTCCGTTCGCTGGTAGGCAGTAGTCGGTCGATACAGCAGGTCAGGCGGTTGATGACCCAGGTCGCCGACAAAGATGTAACCGTGCTGATCACGGGTGAGTCTGGCACCGGTAAAGAAGTTGTGGCGCGTAACCTTCATTACCATTCGCCACGGAGACAAAGACCTTTTGTGCCTGTGAATTGTGGGGCAATTCCTCCAGAGCTGCTGGAGTCTGAGTTGTTTGGGCATGAGAAGGGCTCATTTACCGGCGCGATATCAAGTCGTGCCGGTCGATTCGAACTGGCTGAAGGCGGTACCCTGTTTCTCGATGAGATAGGCGACATGCCTTTAAGCATGCAGGTCAAAATTTTGCGAGTACTGCAAGAAAGAACGTTCGAACGGGTTGGCGGAAATAAAACCTATACTGCCAATGTGCGCGTCGTTGCAGCGACACATAAAGATCTGGAAAAGATGATCCAGGCAGGCGATTTCAGGGAAGATCTCTATTACCGGCTTAATGTTTTTCCCATCGAAATGCCTGCGCTGCGAGAGCGAATAGACGATCTTCCTTTGCTGTTAAACGAGCTCACATCGCGATTAGATAGTGAGAAATACAGCCGTGTGCGTTTTAACTCTGCCGCGATTATGTCGCTTTGCCAACACCCCTGGGGAGGCAACGTAAGAGAGCTGGCGAATTTGGTCGAGCGAATGAGCATCATGTTTCCTAATGATGTGATTGGCCTGGGCCAGCTGCCGCCACAGTTCCGGCATATCGAGTTGAGCGAGACCGAGGGAATGCTAGAGCATGCTCCGGACAAGCAGCACGACAATAGCAATCCCGAGAGCGAAACCAATAACAGCTTTAGTACCGGTTATGTCAACGTCGACGCCAAGTTGTTGTTGCCACCCGACGGAATTGACCTAAAGGGGTATATCGCGCATCTCGAGCAAAGCCTGATCCAGCAAGCTCTGGATGATTGCGGTGGCGTCGTTGCCAGGGCGGCAGAGCGTCTAAAGATGCGACGAACAACATTGGTCGAGAAGATGCGCAAGTACGATTTGCAGCGTATTCCTCAGCCGGCATAGCGCCCGCAAAAATAGCAGGTCGTAAAGTGGTTGAACAATCGGATCCCGACGAACTTAAGCAGGCGTTTAGACATTTCAACGAAATTTCTGGTGACCTGATTGCTTCCTACAATGCGCTACAGGAACAAGTTTCTTCACTAACCGCAGAGCTTGCGCGAGCCAAACAACAACAGGCTGCAGAAGTCCATAGTCGCGAACAGTTAAGCGAAAAATATATCGATTTACTTCGCCTGCTACCCGCTGGTGTTATTGTGTTAGATAAGTGGGGAGTGGTTGTTGAGGCTAATCCTTTCGCCAAAGCGCTGCTTGGTGTTGAATTGCTGGGCCGCAAATGGTTTGAGGTTATTGGTGATTGTTTCGCCCCGCAAAATGATGATGGCCACGAGGTGTCGTTAAAAAATGGTAAGCGCGTAAAGTTAGAAACGCGCGCACTGGTGGCTGAGCCGGGACAGATTCTATTACTGACTGACCAGTCCGCCACGCGGGACCTACAGGAAAAGTTAAGCCAGAACGAACGTTTGATGGCGATAGGCAAGATGAGTTCGGCACTAGCGCATCAAATTCGAACCCCTTTATCCGCCGCGCTATTGCACGCGGCGAATCTTCGGGATATGCCCTTAAGCCCGGAGCAATCCCAGCGTTTTGCGGGGAAGGTTTGTGACAACCTGCAGCATCTGGAATCGCAGGTAAGGGATATGTTGATATTTTCTCGCGCAAATATACCACTTGAAGATCGTATCAGCATAAAAGAATTGTTAGATATTGTTTGCCAGCAGGCGCAGGCCCGGTTTAAAAAGACAAGGGTTTTGCTGCATTCATCGTTGCGGGTAGACGGGGTAGACGAAGCCGACATAGCCGCGCAGCAGACCGCTGCAAGCCAAACGGTGTTGCTGTGTAATAAAGCAGTGTTTGTAGGCGCGCTTAACAACTTGTTAGCCAATGCGTTGGAAGCCTCTACGATAGGTGATACGGTATCGCTTTCGTTTAGTGTTACTGGCTCGCGGCTGGATATTTCGGTGCGCGATGAAGGCTCAGGTATCGAGCCGACGGTGCTAGAACGTATTAATGCCGGCGAAGCTTTCGTCACATCGAAGGATCAGGGCACTGGTTTAGGCTTAACTGTGGTGCGAGCCGTGGTTGCTGCGCACAAGGGCAAAATGCAGGTTACATCTAGTGTGAATGAAGGAACCCGGGTAAGCATCCAATCAATTACTGTCCAGCACGATAATCGAGAGCAGCAGGCGCATAGCGCGGCCCGGATGGAAGTAAGCAAGACCGTGCTTTCATGAACGAAAACGCCTGGACGATAACAAACATATTTTATTTAGCGACAACCACCTACGGCGTTTATGGCAATTAATAATCTACAGTCTGTGACCGTTCTTGTAGTAGAGGACGATTATGCGCTTAGGGAAGCAATCGTCGAAACCCTGGGTTTGGCGAAGTGTACGGTCCATGAAGCAGGTTCGGCTGAAGAGGCCTGCGTTTTTCTCGAAAAGCAAAATGTCGATATTGTTTTTTCTGACGTCTGCATGGGCGATATGGACGGCCATGCGCTGCTTGGCTGGGTTCAGCGACACAAACCGCATATTCCCTTCGTGTTGATGACAGCCTACGGAACCATTGAGCGCTCCGTCGAAGCAATGCATTCAGGCGCCGCCGATTATCTGGTTAAACCCTTTGAGCCTCGCGCCTTGCTCGATTTGTTAGATAAGTACGCGGGCGGTACCGCAGTCGATGAAGGGCCAGTGATTGGTGATGAGAAAACACAGGCCGTCTACGATATTGCCAGGCGTGTTGCGCAAACCGAATCGACCGTTTTAATTTCGGGTGAGTCTGGCACGGGTAAAGAGGTGCTTTCTCGCTTTATTCATAGCCACTCCGCGTGTCACAACGGCCCCTTTGTTGCTATTAATTGTGCCGCTATACCTGAGTCGATGCTTGAAGCAACACTGTTCGGACACGAAAAAGGCGCATTTACTGGTGCCTATAGTGCAGCGCCTGGAAAGTTTGAGCTGGCAAATGGCGGAACACTGTTGCTTGATGAAGTCTCTGAAATGGAGCTGGGTCTTCAGGCCAAACTGTTAAGGGTGCTACAGGAGCGAGAAGTCGAACGCGTGGGAGGGAGAAAAACCATTCCCCTTGAGGTACGGGTATTGGCGACCACCAACCGGAATTTACGCGCACATGTGGAGGCCGGAAAGTTTAGAGAAGATTTATTTTACCGTTTAAGCGTATTCCCGCTGCATTTGCCAGCGCTCGTAGAGCGGCAGGGAGATGTGTTACCGCTGGCGCAGCATCTGCTCGATCATCATGCGGCGCGAATGCATCGTAAAGGGGTTGAGTTTTCTAAAGAGGCCCAGGAAAAGCTGTTGGCCTACCATTGGCCGGGCAATGTCCGTGAGCTCGATAATGTAGTGCAGCGCGCGTTAATTATGTGTACGGGCCAGCTAATTGCTACGGCTGATTTATTATTCGACTCGCCAGTCACCGGCGCAAATGCAACGCCTCCCATGCAGGAAGTAGACGTGCAGGAAGTAGACGCATCCAGGGTAACAGCAGAGCAAGTGGGTGATGAAAGTGAAGTGAGTGCCGCTGTTGGTGAGTTGAGCGACGACCTGAAGCGGCATGAGTTACAAAAAATATTGCGTGCGTTGGACAAAACAAAAGGGTCAAAAAAAGAAGCGGCAGAGTTACTCGGTTTAAGCCCCAGGACGCTACGTTATAAGATGGCCAAGTTTCGTGAGTCGGGTCTTTTAGATGAGTTGTGAACGGTATTTCGCGTTTGACCTCATTTGCTGCTGATCGTGTAGCGCAGTATCTCTACCACTTGTTCGGGTGTTTTGGCCCAGGCCATTGCTGATGCATCAACTTCTTTGAGAGCATGCACAATAGACGCATCGTGCAGCGTGATATAAGGCACGTCAGAAGCCGCGCAGCAACCTGCATCAAACGCGGCATTCCACTGTTTGTATTTATCACCGAAGCGGATTACTGCGATATCGGCTTTCTTAATCAGGTTGCGAATTCGAATGGCGTTGACTTTAGCTGACTGGTTGTCGCGCCAGAAATCTTCATCCGGCTTGCCTAAATGATCGCCGGCCGCGTCGCTGGATTCATGGTCTGTGTTGGCAGAACTAAACTCAATATCCAGACCCAGGGACTCCGCACCTTGAATGATTTGTTCGCGCCAGTCGGTGTGGATTTCGCCGGATAAAAATACTTTCCACTTCATTGCATTGTCCTCTAACTAATTCTGGCAAATCGTTACGCGCGTGAGTATAGGCGGAGTAGGGGGTGGTGTATAGTGGTTCGGCCAGGCCAGTGCTGTGAGGTTTTACGAGCGTTAGAGTGGCTGGTTTCTAGCTTCTAGCTTCGCGTCGCATAGACCAAAACGGAGGCGCCGTCTCGTCGATCTTAACTTCTTCGATAATTTCAAACCCAAAACGTTGGTACAGCGGGTTATTCTTTTCGTTAGAAGATTCCAGATAAGCAGGCATGCTGTGCTTGTCGCACTCAACAAGTCCCGCCTTTAACAGAGAAGAGCCTATACCCTTGCCCTGTTGTCCCATTCTGGCGCCAACAGCGTGCAAATAATAATGCGGCTCATCAATGTGATGATGCTCCATGGCTGCTTCTAATCGCTGAAGCCGTTTAAGACCTTCTGAGCCTGACGAGATAAAAATATTTGCATAGGCGACTAACGCTCGCCAACTCAGGCCCGCGTTGCGACTAACGCCGGGTGGTAGCCAACTTGCCGCACCGCTTAGTGCCTTGTTTATATAGACATGGTCGTGGTGTTTGTATATAGCTTCTAGTTCAGCGTAAAACAGAGAAGCGTAGAGATTGGCGTTTGGTTCTAGCCAGTTCATTAACGGGTCTTCAGTAAAAGCACTGGCAAGAATGCCAGAGACAGCTTTCATATCTCTGGTTGAGGCTTTGACCACTGAAGTATGCTTGGACTCGATAGTATGTGTGTTCAAGGATTAAACCTTTGGGACTGGAGTTTCTAACACCATAGTACTGAAAGCGAGCATTCTAAGCGATTGTCGTGTTATTTGCTATTTAGGTAAAAAGGGTGGGTGGCATAGACGTTGTCTCTGGTGATGCACCGTAGCCTGAGTGAAAGCCAAAGCCTGGCGATCGCTCAATGCTCGTTTAACAGCCCTAACGCTTGGTTAAAGGCGATGTAGAACCATCTCGTTATACGTGATAACGCCAATAATTTTGTGGTTTTCCACAACAGGAGAGGTGGATAACCCGAACTGGTCAAAGATACGTGCGACGTAGCGGATGTCCATGTCAGGATTAATTTGCAGTACCGGCTTGGTCATGATCTCGTAAAGGTTAACGCGTTCCGGCGCCTTGTCTACGGCCAGTATTTTCTTGGCGATGTCTGCCAGGACGACAATACCATATTCATCGTTATCGTGGCGCCTGTCGATGAACAGCGTATGCGCATTACTTTGTTTGAGTTTGTCGATGCCATCTTGAACGGTACTGATACCGTCGATCAGGATAAAGTCGTTGTTCATTACGTCTTTGGCGCGTATGACCTTTTTGCCGTTCATAATTCTTCCCCGTGTCGTGCTACAAGCTCTGAAACCTGGTGAGAGACACCTACGGCGTCTTCAACATCTAGTTGGAAGGCGATGCCGGTGCCTGGCGAGTGGTCGAAGTCACCCACTCGTTCAATTTCTTCGAGGATATGCCGGCTGAGGTGCTTTTCCACCAGAAACAACAACACATCCCGTTGTGTTTCGAGCGAAAGCCCCAGAAACGTCTTTTGTTTTTTCAGGCCTTCACCGCGTGCATTGTTAATAATGGTTGCGCCGGTCGCTCCCGCAGATCGGGCGGCATCCATTACTGCATTGGTTTTTGAATCCTCTACAAAGGCAATGAGTAACTTAAAATGCATGTTAGTGTTCTCCCTCGTCTTGTAAAGACGACGTGTTTTTTAATGCAATTAATTCTGCCAGTTGTGCGTAAGCCATTACCGTAATCATCGGGAATAGACTGGCAAAAGCAATTAATCCGAAACCATCAATTAATGGGCTGCGCCCCGGCACGGTTTCGGCCAGGCCCAGGCCAAGGGCCGCTACCAGCGGAACCGTCACAGTGGAGGTTGTCACACCACCGGAATCGTAGGCCAGGGGTACAATCATTTTTGGTGCAAAAAACGTTTGAATCACCACAACGATATACCCGCAAATAATAAAATAGTGAATAGGTGCGCCAACAATAATCCGGTAGGAGCCGAGCGTAATTCCTATCGCAACACCCAGCGCTACGGCAATTCTTAATCCCCAAACTCCGATAGCACCGCCGGACACTTCGTTGGCCTTGATGGCAACTGCGATCAAAGAGGGTTCGGCGATGGTGGTGCTAAAACCAATTGCAAAAGCAAACAGATAAACCCATTTGTAATCCTGCCAGCGCAGTGTTTGCTCCATAGCCGCCACACCCTGGGCAATAAATTCCGGGTTGGTCAATTGTCCGGCCATCAATCGGCCCAGGGGAAACAGCGCTTTTTCCAATCCTAACAGAAACAGTGAGAGGCCAATCAACACATAAACAAAACCGATTAATATGCTGCGGATATTGGGAACCGGCTGGCGTATGACCAAAAACTGAAAGCCAAACAGAATAGCCGCGATAGGAATCACATCACGTACTGTGGACAGCAGTGTGTTGAAAAATTCGCTAACAGAGAAGTAATCCATTAAAACAACATCCCGTATGCCATCACAAAAATCATGGGTGTTAACGAGGCAAAGGCGATCAGCCCGAACCCGTCAATCATCGGGTTGCGGCCTTTAATAGACGAGGCCAGACCGACGCCCAGTGCCGTCACTAACGGCACCGTAATGGTAGAGGTGGTGACGCCGCCACTGTCGTAGGCTATCCCAATAATTTCTTTGGGTGCGATGGTGGTCATAAGTACGACCAGTATATAGCCACTAATGATCATGATATGGATGGGCCAACCCTTAAGTATGCGCAATACGCCCAGTACGATGGCAATGCCGACCGATATCGCGACAGTAAGCCGCAAACCTGAGGCGTAGCGGGCGCGGGCCTGTTCGTCCAGTGCGATAACACCACCCTGGGCCGCTATATCGGCAGCTTCTTTGGCCACCGCAATCAGGGCAGGCTCTGCTACCGTAGTGCCAAACCCCAGTGCAAAAGCAAAAATAAATAGCCATACGACGCTGCCTTTTCGCGCAAAGGCGTGGGCCATGGACTCGCCAATGGGGAACAGCCCCATTTCCAGGCCAAAGATAAAAAAGGTAAGGCCGAATACCACGAGCACTAGCCCGACAATCAGTTCAATGGCGTTGGGCAGGGGTTGTTGCAGCACGGCAAACTGAAAAAACAGCACGACCAGAACAACCGGAGCCAGATCTCTCAGGCTGCCCAGGGAAATTTTTAAAAATGCCAGCAGGTTGTTGTTCACGAATAGGGAGGTAGGTTTCTTTTCGACATCCTGTAGACTAGGTGAAAAATTGTAAGGGTGCTTTGATATGACTCAATGATATTGAAGGATTTTTTTATTTTTAATTTATTTGTTTTGGGGGAGGGAGGTGAAACTGAGCGCTTTATATCGTCCATGAGCGCCATACCTGTTTTTATATGCAACATCTGCCGAGTAAGGATATTGTCACCGAACTATTAAATCAGAGGAAAAAAACCTCTGATCCAGGAAAAAACGGTGTAAGTGATTGATTTGAAATACCCCGCTGCCGTAATATGAGGCCAGTGAGCAAAGTATCCAGTAAAGCTTTGTTCACTTTGTACGGGAACACTAATAAACAACAGGGTCGAAGGGTATGATTTCTAAGTGCTTTTCTTGTAAATTCCAAAATCACTTCCCAGATACTGGGACGACGAGATACCGAGCGGTTGGCTCGGTATTTAACTGTTATAAGGCTTAAGAAAAAATGGAATCAAAGCCAAGACAATACTCTCTAGTTAAGCTGACAGACTTTATGAAGAATTGGCTTAGAGAAAATGAACAGGAAAACTCTCCGCTATTGTTCGAAGAGGTTTTCGTATTTCTTGGTGAAATACCGAATATGCCTGAGCACTGTATTGTATCCGGTCATAAATCCGGAAAAACACTAAGCGGCTATCATACTTCCAATTTTGTAGAACTAGGCGATGACGAACTATGAAGCCATATAACCAGGTTGGGCACAATCGCACCTTCGGTGCTGGACGCTCACTGCGTTCGCTCCTGTGCCAACGGCGTTAGCGTTTATGAATAACCAACAACGTTTTTGGTACTTAGATGAACTTTTAACACAGGGTCTTGCTGCTGGAGTCGCATATGATTCATTTCTTCGGTATGTAGGGGCTGATGAAACAAAGCAAACACTCCTTGTTTGGTCTAATCTTTCTGCATTTTTCGCCCATACGGGGATTATCTCTAAAATTTTATTTCCTCCCCGACGCGGCTCTCAAGACAGAGCGGCAATTCTAGTTGAAGCCCTACAACTGCCCGAGCTTAATGCACTACAAGATAGAAATGGGCGAAATAATATTGAGCATATAGATGAGCGTATAGATAACTGGGCTGTACGTGATGCAGACAACATCGTGTCTATGGTCATACCAGATCGAGAAGGGTACGATTACCTATGTACGCCAGATAAAGCAGTTCGAAGAGTATTGATCGAAAGCGAATTAACTTTCGTAAGTGAAGACCATGAAGGAAACCGAGTAGAAACGAATCTTCCTCATTTGCGAGAGGAAGCCAGAATAGTTATGGAAAAAGCTCATGCAAAAATGCACGAAGATCCGCCATACCACTTTTTACTGGCCAAGGCTTTGTCAGACTATGAACGCTAACAAAAGCATCAAGTTGTTCGCTACCGCTCGGCCCCTTATGCTGGCGTTAGGTGAAAATCGAGAATGAGCAGATATCAGCTTAGATGTCTATCATCTTGGCTCAAATATCTGGATGATAATTACATTTCAGATGAAGCCGCTGATCTAATATCTGGCCTTGATATAAACGACGAGAATGATCAAGAAAAAATAATTAGTATTGCCATAAAGCCAGAATATGACGCAATGAACGAAGTTTCGAAACATGGATTCGATGAAGTATTAAGCATTGCAATCGAAGCTAGTGAAACTGAATTAGAGAAAGTGTTTGAAGTTATGTCGTTCTCATGTACTGGCGGAGTTTTAAATAAATCCCAATTTGTCCGTAGTATTAAAGCTGTGGTGCAATCGTGAGCGCAACACCTAACAAGGCCATCTTGCAATGCACCAGCAAGCTGGTGCTGGACCTTCGTTCCGTTGCTCCGCAACTACACTGCGGCCGCAAATGGCAACGTTACACGTTTTCGCAGAGTGAGGAGAAATGATGAAGATTGTTAGTATCTTTAATAACAAAGGCGGGGTGGGTAAGACAACCTACATGTATCATATTGCTCACCTACTAGAGAAAAAAGGGAAAACGGTACTAATCGTTGATCTAGATAGCCAGTGCAACTTATCTGCTTATTCCTTGCTTGATGCTGAGCTAGAGCGTAGCTGGAAAGCCGAAAGAGGCAATAGCATTTGGAACGCTATTGAACGTGTCTATGATGGGTTGGGCGATATTAGGCAGAGGCAGCCTTCTCTTATTCGTAATTCATACCCGAATCTTTATATCGTGCCTGGTGATGTGCTTTTAAGTAATTTTGAAGATTCTCTTGGTGATAGCTGGAGTTCTGCAAAAGGTGGTAATGCGCCAGCACTAAGAATTCAATCTGCGATTTATCGCTATATAAAATGGGCAGCTGAAAAAGTAAACGCCGAAGTTGTTATGCTCGATCTTGGCCCAAACCTAGGGGCTTTAAACAGGAGTGTGCTTGCCGCAAGCGACTACTTTATTGTACCTATGTCACCAGACCTGTTTTCTATCAGGGGAACTAAGAATCTTGGCTCCAAATTGAAAACATGGAGAAAGGAATGGGATCAATGTAATAGTTCTTCTGCTGGTGATATCGATCTCCCGCTAGGCTCTCCAACTTTTCTAGGCTATGTTATGCAGCAGCACAATGTTAGGAGGAATTCCGAGGGTATGACCAAAGGGTGGTCTATTTTTGGCAGTCAAATCGAGTCAGCGGTGCAACAAAATATAATTGAACCTCTGTCTCCACTTGGGCAAGTCCATGACTGGGGAGATAATAATTGGAACATAGGTCAGATCCCTAATCTGCACAGCCTAGTTCCTTATTCATTAGAGGCAAAAAAACCAGTTTTCGATTGCGGGTCTAGTGATGGATTAAGAGGGGCGCATATAACTTCAGCTCGTGAATCAAGTAGTCATTTTGATCCAATCGTAAGTAAATTACTAAGTGTTCTATAGCCGAGTAACAAACAGTACCAGACGGAAAAATTTAAAGCTCCGCTTCGCTACGTTTTAAATTTTCCGCTGCACATGGGCGTTATACGCTCAATAGACCATTATGTTTTTCAGGCTGTTTTTTTTGGTTCTGACGACACAGTACTTTCCATTGTCATCACCCCTACACACCACTACTACCGATGTCTCCGCCAAAACTACCGGCGTCACCGATGTTGATATTATTAGCGCTCTGGCCTCTAGAATTAGTGGGCAACTTTTGGCTTTAGCAACCTTCTTCTCCGTAGTTGGTATGACGAAGCCAAAACTGACAAAATTCATTTCGCGCGCTTTCGTATTCATCCGCTTTGTTTTCTAGCAACGCATCATTTTTTAACCTTAATAAACGAGACTTAAGGTAGAAGCCTTCCAGTGCTTCTATCTTTTCGAAAGGTAAATGGGATATTGCTCGGTTTAGTTCGATCGAGTAGGGATAATAGTCGTTGGCGTTCGATATTTTACCTTCCTCGATTGCTTGAGAAACGGTGCGATCATGTTGATCGTATGCTTTTCCCAAGTCATCTTTAAGATAGTCTACGGCTTCTTTTAACGCGTTTTCATTAAATGTTTCTTCTAAACGTAGCCAGCTTATGGGAGGTATGATTTCTGCGTGCTCGGGGCATACCTCGTTTTCCGTACTTAAAGTCGATGCATTTGCAATGCTGAAGCTAAGCGCTAAAAGAAAGCCTGTAATGATTGTTCTCATTTTCTGAGAATAGCATCGTGCTACGATTAAACCTTGGTAGGGAGCGGACAATTTACTACGACCTTTGGTTTTCGAATTCTCGGCACACAATACCTTCCATTGTCATGACGCCTACACACCACCGCCACCGGTGTCGCCGCCAAAACCACCGGCGTCACCGATGTTGATAAAACCGTCTGCGGGTATGGAAACGCTACCATCGGCTGGAGAAACCAATTCATTAAAACTTTCGACATCTGTTTCGGGGATGTCTAAAGCGTCTATTGTCTGGTTGTTGCAGAATGCAAGGTAGGCAAAGGTAAGATACCTTCGGTTAAGTTTTTCTTCTTCGAAGGTTCTATCGATTTGCGCTTTTGAATAGCCTGCTTCGCTACCGCCGCCGTATCTTTGCGAAAGAACGGGTTTTAACCGGTATAGAAAATCCAACGGTTTTCGATTTTTACCCAGCATTCCATCTCACCTCTTTGCAGAAAAGCGTCAAAATAATACTTGAAGGCCACGTCTATTGGAAGAAGGTAGGGCTTGAGTGGGAAGAGAAAGAGGGTGTCCGAAGGTTAAATTATCAGCATGTTTGCCCGGCAGGACATTTTTACCGGAGCGACCAAAGTCGATCAATTTATTACGCACATCTGGCGCAGATAGTGATAACCTAGCCCGCTGTTAAGTATGTTCCAGGAGCTTTTTGATGACAATCAACTTCACCGCCAAAGACGTCACCGACCAAAGTGGCAAAACCATCATGATTACCGGGGCGAATACGGGGCTGGGCTTTGAAGCCGCTAAAGTCCTCGCCGCGAAAGGCGCGCGCATTTTATTGGCTTGTCGCTCGGAGGCCAAAGCAACTGCGGCGATGGACGCAATTCGCAGCGAAACCCCGAATGCGGATTTAGAGTTTGTAGCGCTGGACCAGGGTGACTTTAGCAGCGTTCGCGCCTGCGCTGAGCGGGTTAAGCAGGAACCCCGGTTGGACGTGTTGTTAAACAATGCAGGGATAATGATTCCACCTCACGAAAAAACCAAAGACGGTTTTGAGTCGCAGTTCGGCGTTAATCATCTTGGCACGTTTATGCTGACCTGTCTGCTAATGGACAAAGTTCTAGAAACCGAAAACAGCAGGGTAGTGGTCACCTCAAGCCTTGCGCATAAGAATTCAAAAATATTTTACGACGATATTAATGGTGATAAGGGTTACAAAGCCATGCCGTGGTACAAGCAAAGCAAGTTCGCTAACATATTGTTTATGTATGAGCTGGATCGACGTTTGAAAGCCAGAGGCTCTTCGACGATTGCGGTAGGTTGTCACCCCGGCGTTGCCACCACTGAGCTAACTCGTTTTATGCCCAGATGGGCGATGGCTTTTGAGGGTATATTGACCTGGCTGTTCAATGATCCTGCACAAGGTGCATGGTCTACCTTAATGGCAGCAAGTTGGGATCAGGCAAAGGGCGGCGATTACTATGGCCCTGCAAAACGTGGCGAGATGGCTGGCCCCGCGACTTATGCAAAATCCACCGATGATGCACGCGATGCTGCACAAGCTAAAAAGCTTTGGGATCTGTCGGTTGAATTAACCGGTTGCGACTGGTCTTAAGTTTTTTATAAAAAATACAAAGTGAGTTAAAAAACTCATTTTATACAGGCAGGCGGCTGATATTAGCCGCCTGCTAGTTTTACGGTATAGTTTTTCTTTTCTAACCAGCTTTTTACTTTCTCGCGATTGTCGCCCTGAATTTCGATCACGCCGTTTTTAATCGAACCACCGCAGCCACAATGAGCCTTAAGCGCTTTGGCAATAGCTTTTAGTTCTTTTTCGTCTCCTTTCAAGCCATTCACCAGTGTAACGCCAGCGCCTTTACGGCCTTTGGTTTCCCTGCTTATTCTAACGATACCATCATTGGGAAACTTTGATTTCGCAGTATCTTCGCGAGCTTTATCTTTTTTGTCGGTATTGCGGATGCGGCCCTGGTCTGTGCTGTATACGAGGTTTTTGGACATGGTGTAGAGGAATGCGTGATCTTTGAGGTGATTTAAAAAGTCTACTGAGTATTGGCGCCAAGCTCAACTGTTAAAACGTTTTGCCGTCACCGTGCCATGTTTACTTCGAAGGGAGCGATAGCATATAAATTCTTAAAGGCCATTTGCGAGCTGGCTCGCGGTGGCCAGCAATAGCGAGGCTTAGCGGCTAATACCGGGAAGTACTTCGGGTGAGGTTTGGAAAGAAGTAATAGCTTGGGTATGCGCGATTAAACGGCGCGCCGTTTACACCTTTTGGTGCCAAAAGGTAACGAAAAGAATTTATGTTGAAAGAGATTGTCGGGGGTTGCCCGATAGCAACTTACTTATTTGTCTACAGCAACAAATAAGTAAGCAACAAAATGCCGGCAACGGTCCGCCGTTGCATCGCGAGAAAAGAAGCTCTCGGTTTTAATAAGGATTTTCTTAATGTTCACCAACGCAGAGGAAAACCGTTCTCATATTGTCCGCCTCTGCGCGCAAACGCGCAGAAGGCCTCTAAAGATTTATATGCTGTCGCACTCTCCGAACTTACTCCATGTGTTTAACGGAGCATTTTTTCTCAGCGAGTTGGGCATAAAAAAACGCCGAGTAGCAAAAGCTGTCTCGGCGTTTTTTAGCGCAGGGCTGTACTTACTCTTCGCTAGTACCTTCATCAGAAGCTTCAGCTTCTTCAGTTGCAGCCTCTTCTTCGGCTGCTGGCTCTTCCGCAGGTGCGGCTGGCTCGGTGATTTTAATTAGCCCTTCAGCTAAAAGGATTTTAACTTTTTCTTCACCGTTAACAATTTTCTTGCTGGCGTCTTTCACGGCATAGCGTGAGTTGCGCTTTTGGAAGATTGTATACTCGGCAGTTTTTTTAACAGCTTTCATAGTGCTACCTTTCTCATGTTAAGGCTCGGATAAGAGCCGGGGTTGGAAAATCGTTAGGTGACGTCGCCCAGGTTTTTGTTAACGACGCGCAGTAATTCTTTAAATAATTTAGGGTTGCCGCAAACGATATTGCCTGTTTCAAGATGGGTTTCGCCTCCTTTAAAGTCGCTGACTAGTCCACCGGCTTCTGTAACTAACAGAATGCCTGCGGCGACATCCCATGGGCGTAATGAGTATTCCCAAAATGCGTCCAGTCTGCCTGCGGCCACGTAAGCTAAATCCAATGCCGCAGAACCAGCGCGACGAATGCCGGAGCCATTGGCGGCAAAGTGTTCCACGCATCTTAAATAGTCTTGCATAAAGGGTTGCTGGTTGGCGCGGTAAGGAATACCCGTGCCAATTAAGGCGCCAGAAAACTCGTTGTGGTTGGTTACGCGCATGCGCTTGCCGTTAACGCTGGCACCGCGCCCGCGGCTTGCGATAAATTCTTCGCGGCGAACCGGGTCATAAACCACTGCATGTTCTATGCGGCCATTGGTTACCGCAGCAATAGAAATGGCGAAGTGGGGGATGCCGCGTACGAAATTGGTGGTGCCGTCAAGCGGGTCGATATACCAGGTGGTTTTTGAGTCTGGGTCGTCGCCTTTGATCAGGCCGCTTTCTTCACCCAGGATGTTGTCGTTGGGGAAAGCACGCTTAAGCTGGCTGATGATTTCTTCTTCTGAGGCGTGATCGATATTGGTAACAAAATCGTTGCGCTCTTTTTCTTTCACATGAATCAGATCAACACGCTCGGAAGCTTGCACAATCATATCGCCCGCTTTTCGCGCGGCACGTAGGGCTATGTTAACGGCGGGTTGCAAGATGATATTCCTGTGAGGTATTCGGAAAGCGTTTGGGTAAAGCGTATGCCATGAAGTGGCAGCGCGGCGCATTATACTCACCATCCAGAGCTTGAATAGCACAGGCGGTCTTATTTACGGGGTTTCGGTGCTTTTCGCCTGGAAATTGGATCAAAAAATTGTGCGCGAACTGGTAGACTTGCGCGCCGCGAAAGTGGGCACCACAAAGTCGTTTTTTACGCGGTGAGTGTCGTTTTGTATCCAGAGATAGCTCATATGCAAGCTTCAGATATTCGAATTGTGCTGGTTAACCCCTCTCATCCCGGAAACGTGGGGGCTGCTGCGAGGGCGATGAAAAACATGGGCTTAAACCGGCTGGTGTTGGTTAATCCCCAGGAGTACCCGGACCCGCGCGCGATTTGGCGTGCAGCAGGTGCAAAAGACCTGGTGGAGTCCGCCGAAGTGGTTGAAACGCTCGGTGAGGCTATAGCGGATTGCCAGCTAGTGGTGGGAACTTCGGCGCGAGAACGAAAGATTCCGTGGCCGTTAGTCGACCCCAAGACATGTGCCGAGCGCGTTTATGCTGAACCCGAAGGGGCAAAGGTAGCGTTATTGTTTGGGCGCGAAGATAGCGGCCTGACCAACGAAGAGCTGCGCCGTTGTAATCTTCATGTGAATGTACCGACCAGCGACGCCTATCGTTCTTTAAATCTGGCGATGGCAGTGCAGATTCTTTGTTATGAGTTGCGCATGTGCTCCCTTGCTGAAGAAGGGCGTTTTGAGGGTATGAGTGAATGGGATGAGCCAATAGCGTCTTCGGAAGATATGGAGCGATTTTACGAGCATCTCTCAACGGTGCTGGAAGAGCTGGCGTTCTATGACCCGGACAATCCGCGCCAGTTGATGACTCGTCTGAGGCGCCTTTTTCATCGCGCCCGCCTGGACCAGATGGAGATGAATATCATGAGAGGTATTCTATCTGAGGTTCAAAAAGCCATTAAAAATCAATGAGGTACATTGTTTTTGATGAGTGCTTTGTTTGAGTGTTATACCCGACGAATTTACTAAGTTATATACTTGACTAAAAAAGTCGGGAATCGGATAATTCTCTCAGCAAATTCTTTTTCTACTACTCGACGTTACTCATCAGGTTATCGTTTTGAAACTCACTACCAAAGGCCGTTACGCTGTTACTGCGATGCTGGATCTGGCGCTGCATGAAGATTGTGGCCCCGTGAGCCTGGCTGCTATCGCAGGGCGACAGGAGCTTTCGGTATCTTACCTTGAGCAGCTCTTCGTCAAGCTGCGTCGCAATGGACTTGTAAGCAGTTATCGCGGGCCAGGTGGTGGCTACTCCCTTGGAAAAGTTGCCGATCAGGTTTCGGTGGCAGATATTATTGAAGCGGTTGACGAAAGCGTTGATGCGACAAGTTGCTCAGGTAAGGGCAACTGCCATGAGGGAAACATTTGTATAACGCATCACTTGTGGGACGATCTCACGCAGCAGATTCGTTGCTTTCTTGGCGGTATATCGCTGGCCGACCTGGTTGCAAGAAGTGAGATACAAAGTATTCATGCACGCCAGTCAAGTGCTAAAGGCAGTGATTCTGGCAAGGACAATGACCTGCAGGTGCTAACACTTTAGTAGAGTAGAGAGTTTAAGGTTTAAATTAAGTACGTTAATCTCATGACAAATATTTCAACACCTATATATCTGGATTATGCTGCCACGACGCCAGCAGCCCCCGAAGTTGCCGAAAAAATGGCAGGCTGCTTGACCAAAGCGGGAGCGTTTGGCAATCCGGCTTCACGGTCTCACCGATTCGGTTGGGAAGCGGAAGAGGCGATAGAGAATGCGCGCAATGAAGTCGCGACATTAATAAACGCTGATCCTCGCGAAATTGTCTGGACTTCCGGTGCGACGGAATCTGACAACCTGGCGATTAAAGGTGCGGCACATTTTTATGCCAGCAAGGGCAAGCACATCGTTACTTCGGCAATCGAGCACAAAGCGGTATTGGACACTTGCCGGCAGTTAGAGCGCGAGGGGTACGAGATCACCTATCTGGAACCCGACAGTCACGGCATTACAAGCCCGGAATCGGTACGAGCAGCATTGCGGGAAGACACAATATTAGTGTCTGTGATGCACGCGAATAATGAAATCGGCGTGATTAACGATATTGCGGCGATTGGTGAAATTACTCGCGAGCGAAAAATCATCTTCCACGTTGATGCTGCACAATCGGTTGGCAAAATTCCGGTGGATATGGACGCGCTTAAAGTCGATCTTTTAAGCATGTCGGCGCACAAAATGTATGGGCCAAAAGGTATCGGGGCATTGTTCGTGCGCCGTAAGCCGCGCGTTAGAATCGAAGCGCAAATACATGGTGGTGGTCATGAGCGTGGTATGCGTTCGGGTACTTTGCCTACCCACCAGATTGTCGGTTTTGGTGAGGCTGCGCGTTTGGCCAGAGAGTTAATGACAGTCGATAATGAAAGAATTAGCGCGCTGCGAGACAGGATGTGGAATGGCTTTAGCGATATGGAAGAGGTTTACTTGAATGGCGATTCCGAGCATCGTCTTCCCGGTGCGCTAAACGTTAGCTTTAATTTTGTCGAAGGCGAATCATTGATTATGGCGTTGAAAGATTTGGCCATATCTTCTGGTTCAGCCTGTACATCGGCAAGTTTGGAGCCGTCATATGTGCTGCGTGCACTTGGTCGTAGCGACGAGCTTGCCCATAGCTCGCTGCGTTTTACGATTGGTCGTTATACGACTGAAGCGGAAGTTGATTTTGCGGTAGAAAAAGTCCGGGCGGCTGTTGTGAAGCTTCGTGAGCTGTCACCACTTTGGGATATGTACAAAGATGGAGTTGATTTAGATAGTGTGCAGTGGGCTGCACACTAAGTTAGCAATTTTATTTTCACTAAAATCGTGCAGGCGATTTTAATGAGGAAGGTTAGATATGGCTTACGGTGAAAAAGTTTTAGATCATTATGAAAACCCTCGTAACGTCGGTAAGTTAGATGTCAACGATTCTTCGGTGGGCACCGGGATGGTTGGCGCGCCGGCATGCGGTGATGTTATGCGTTTGCAAATTAAGGTAAACGACGAAGGTGTTATAGAAGATGCCAAGTTTAAAACTTATGGCTGTGGTTCGGCGATTGCTTCTAGCTCGCTTCTAACGGAGTGGGTAAAAGGTAAAACGTTGGACCAGGCGCAGGCAATTAAAAACACCGAGATTGCCGAAGAGTTAGCGCTGCCGCCAGTGAAAATCCATTGTTCGGTTTTGGCTGAGGATGCTATTAAGGCAGCGATCACCGATTTGCAAAGTAAAGCCGAGAAAGTATAGTTTCGAGAGTCATCTGTAGCTGTAAGAGTGAGTCTGAATAAATGGCAATTACGTTAACGGAAAACGCAGCGAAACATATCGACAACCAGTTATCGGAGCGCGGTAAGGGTGTCGGGATTCGTGTCGGGGTTAAGACAACGGGCTGCTCGGGCATGGCCTACGTTTTAGAGTTTGTCGACGTAGAAGATAAGGATGATCATCGTTTCGACCAGCATGGCGTAAGTCTGTTCGTAGATCCCAAAAGCCTGGCGTATATTGATGGCACGCAACTGGATTTTGTTAAAGAAGGCTTGAATGAAGGGTTTGAATTTAAAAACCCGAATGCCGCTGGTGAGTGTGGCTGTGGCGAGAGTTTTACGGTTTAGCGGGTTGACGGTATAGTAGAAGCAGAAAATCCCCGGTTGTTTGCGCTCGACGTTAAACGTTTTTGGCCGATAAGTTTCCCCAGGTATTCAACCATTATTGTAAGTGAAAGGCGTTAAAGAGTTGTGGAGTTAGAGCAAGATTATTTCTCACTTCTCGGTGTGCCCAAACGTTATAGCGTCGACAAAAAACTCATTAAGTCCAACGCGCGAAAACTTCTCAGGCAATATCATCCGGACCGGTTTAGCTCGGCAACGCCTGAAGAGCAACGTCTGGCTGTGCAGTTAACGGCGCACATCAATCTAGCCGTTAGCGTGTTGGAAGACCCAATCAAGCGCGCGCAGCATTTACTGGAGTCGGTGGGCATTAACGCTGATTTCGAGAACCGCACTATCAGCGACCATTTCTTTCTAATGCAGCAAATGGAACTGCGCGAGCAGTTTGACGATGTCATGGAAAATAACGGCATTGGTATCGAGGCGCTGCAAAACAATGTAGAAAAAGACCTGGCAGAAATAGAAAAAACCTTTTCTGAGGCGGATTTTGAAAACGGCCAGGTCGAACAGCAAAGCAACGAATTGTTAGCCGGTTTTTCCAGGTTGCATTTTTTTATTAAACTTCAAGCTGATATCAAATCGGCGGCAAGATCCTTCAGTTAAAGTGGCGTTACTACAAATATCAGAACCCGGTCAGTCTCCTGTTCCGCACCAATATAAGTTGGCGGCGGGTATTGATTTGGGTACAACCAATTCACTTGTCGCTACGGTTAAAAACAGTCGTACCCAGGTAATAGAGGATGCGCAAGGCGAGGCTATCCTGCCGTCTGTCGTTTATTTTGGTGAACAGGGAATAGAGTTGGGCGCCAGCGCCCAGGCGTTATCGCTTAGTGACCCCCAAAGCACGCTGTCTTCGTTTAAGCGCTGGATGGGGCGTAATGGCACCGATTTAAACGATAGTCAGCGATACGATTTTGTTCAGGATAACGACAGTAGTGTTCCTGCTGTCGTGACTAACGCGGGCACCGTTAACGCCGTGCAAGCGTCTGCCGAGCTGTTAAAGTCGCTTGCGGCGCGAGCTGAGAGTTTTCTGGGCGGGCAGTTGAGTGGTGTGGTTATTACTGTGCCAGCTTATTTTGATGACGCGCAGCGACAGGCAACCAAAGACGCGGCAACCCTGGCTGGCCTGAATGTCCTGCGTCTGATAAACGAGCCTACTGCCGCGGCGGTGGCATATGGGCTGGACAGGCAGGACGATCGCTATGTAGCGATTTACGATTTGGGCGGTGGCACTTTCGACGTTTCAATTTTGCAACTTAGTGAAGGCGTTTTTGAGGTGCTGGCCACAGGGGGTAATGCGGCCCTGGGTGGCGATGATATTGATATGGCTATCGCTTTGTGGGCTTCAAAACAGGCGGGTGTCTCGCTAGAGAGTTTGGATGCCGTTAGCATGCAAAAGCTATTAGTTGATTCAAGGGCAGCGAAACAACGTTTGTCGACCCAACAGTCAGCCAATTTGGTGATTGATACCGATGAGATTAGCTGGCGTGGAGAACTTGATCGAGAGCAGTTTGATATGCTCGCCATGCCGTTCGTAGAGAAAACCCTGGAAGCGTGCAGGCGTTGTTTGGATGACGCCGATCTTGATCCCGAAGATATTGCTGATGTTGTTTTGGTGGGCGGCTCTACACGCGTACCGCTGGTTCGTACAGAGGTAGAAAAACTTTTTGGCCAGCCTGCCAAAAAGGATGTTGACCCAGATCAGGTGGTAGCAATTGGCGCAGCAATACAAGCTGATGTGTTAGTGGGTAACGTTCGCAATGACGATTTTTTGTTGCTGGATGTTTTGCCATTGTCACTAGGATTAGAAACCATGGGTGGCCTGGTGGAAAAAATAATTCCGCGCAATACATCGATACCGGTCAAGATGGCGCAGGAGTTCACCACTTCTAAAGACGGTCAAACCGGACTGGTAATCCATGTCTTGCAGGGAGAACGTGAGCGAGTAGAAGACTGCCGCTCCCTGGCTCGTTTCGAGTTGCATGATATCCCTGCCATGGTAGCGGGCGCGGCCCGAATACGCGTGACCTTTGATGTCGATGCGAACGGCATGTTGGCTGTGAGTGCTGAAGAGACATTAACCGGTAGTAAGGCGGGGATTACCGTGTCGCCTTCGTCTGGCTTGCGAGAGGATGAAATCACCGCTATGTTGCAGGCATCGTATCAGCATGCAGAAGGTGATAGAGATGCGCGCATGCTCGTAGAGCAGCAAGTTGAAGGTAGATCGTTATTAGAAGCGGTTGAAGCAGCAATTGAACAAGATTCGGATCTCTTGAGTGTTGAAGAGCTAGCAACTATCGAACAGGCATTGTCGGAACTTGGCGAAGCAATTGCTGGCGATAACAAAGATGATATTAAAGTAACCATCCAGAATTTAAGCCGGAAAACCGATGCGTTTGCGGCGCGACGAATGGATAAAAGCATCAAGACGGCATTGCGCGGAAAAAGCCTCGAAGACATAAGCGAAAGCGTATAATCGTTAGATGTTGAGTTGTTAGTGTTTTGCCGTGGTTTTAGTTATTGTTGGTTTTTTGATATGCCCCAGATCATAGTATTACCACATCACGAACTGGCACCAGAGGGAGCGGCTTTCGACGCGGAGTCTGGCGTAAGTATTTGCGATGCGTTGCTTGAACACGGCGTAGATATTGATCATGCTTGCGAAAAGTCCTGTGCATGCACCACATGTCATGTGATTGTTCGCGAAGGTTTTGACTCTCTTAATGAGGCTGACGATCTTGAAGAAGACTATCTGGACAAAGCCTGGGGTTTGGAGCCTGAAAGTCGTTTGAGTTGTCAGGCGCTTGTCGCCGACGAAAATTTAGTCGTTGAAATACCAAAGTACACGATCAACCACGCAAGAGAATAGGGGGGGGACACTTATGCGCTGGACAGATGTAATTGATATTGCCATTGCACTTTCAGAAAAGCATCCCGATGTAGATCCCAGGTATGTCAATTTCGTTGATTTGCGAACATGGGTTTTAGCGTTGGATGATTTTGAGGATGATCCCGAGCGTTGCGGCGAGAAAATTCTTGAAGGCATACAGATGGCGTGGCTAGACGAAATCGACTAGCGTGCGCGACATGCAAAAAATAATAATTATTGTCGGTCTGGTAATTCTGGTCGTTGGTCTTCTCTGGCCAATACTGGTTAAACTGCCGCTGGGTCGGCTGCCAGGTGATATCGTTATAAAAGGCGAGAACTCCCGGTTTTATTTTCCGATTACGACAATGATCGTTATTAGTATTATTTTATCGGTTGTATTAAGTTGGTTTCGGCGTTAGGGCGTATAACAAGAATAAAGCGTTAAATAAAACGACTAGGGTTGTCGGTAATAACGCTATCGACGTTCAGTCTGGTAAATTGGTCAACGAGTGCTGGGTCGTTAACGGTCCATAAGGAAATATGAAGGTTTGTTGCTGTAAGTTTTTCTTTTAGCGCGTTGTCTGGCTCTAACAGTAATTTATAGTCTAAGCAGCAGTGCGAGCATTGTAGTTTTTCTGCTGTCGTGATTGCCTCTATCGGATTGGTGTCTGCGATGATTCCGCGCTTGAGATAAGATGCGCGTTGTTTTAGTGCCTCGATAATTGTGCTGTCGAACGATGTAAAAACCAGATCGCAATTTAGTTGCTCATGTCTTGTTTTAGTAAAGCCGCGCGCGATGGTTTCTACAATGCTTGTCGCATCGGTATATTGGTCACTTTTAATTTCCAGCTGATACGAACCTCGCAATGGTTTCGAAGGCGATAGATCGACTTCAAGCAGTTGGTCTAATGTTGGGATAACTGTATCAGGGCCGTTGTCGGAATGTGTTTTATTTAAAAAGTAGTCGGCTGTCTTATCTTTGTTGGCGGAAATTTCGACCAGTGCTTCTGAATTGAGTTGGTGCAGCAATTGGTCCTTGCCGCAGGTTCTTAGTAAGTTTGCATCATGCATAAGTACAAACTTACCGTCTTTGCTTAGCCGTATATCAACTTCGAAATCAATGATGCCTAACTTGATTGCGTGGCGAATCCCCGCCAATGTATTTTCCGGCGCCTCACCTCTGGCGCCGCGATGACCGATAACTTTCATGTTTTTGTATTGTTATTGTTGTTGGTTGGAAGCGCTATTGTTGTTAGAAAAAGCTATTGTAAATCAAAAGTGATCGATGACATCTCTATATGTTCAACCAGGTGCTGTTGTTCGCTTTCGGTAGGCGCGCCACTAATGTTAAGCCTTTGATGTGCTGCGGTGGGGGCACCTTTCGGTATTGTCTCGGTAGTTGAAAATAGTGAAGGCTTAATTCCTCCCGCCGCGATACATTGCAAATAGGATACGCTGATAAGGTCGGCATAGTCGGCGTGGTCACTTTCGCGGTTTGGCTGCTGGTAGCTTTGCGGGATAGACACTAGCTCGCCAGGGAATTCCCATTGCCGCAGCATTTTTTCGCCCAGCTCTCCATGGATCTGGTTGATTAGCGTGCGCAATAGTTCAGGATTTTTGACCAGGGTTGGGTTTGATTCTGCGTAAACAAGAATCGGCAATGCACCGATGCGATGAGTTAAACCTGCAAGCGTTGCCTGTTCGGTTTGAAAACGCATATCGTTTTTTGCCAATAGCATTGCGCAGCCGGCAATGGTTGAGCTTATATCCCAGGTTTCTCGCAGCAAGCTTTCAATGTTTTGCTTAGTCGGCTGGAAAATTTGCCGCATGGCAATGCCGGTTACAAAATTGGCGGTATAGCGAATACCCAGGCGAGACGTTGCAAGCGTTAGGGTTTCTATCGGTTTACTGCCTCTAAAGAGAGGGCTGTTGGCAACTTTAATAACTCGGGCTGCTACCCCGGGATCCCGTTCGATAACTCGACATAAGTCTCTCGAAGTAGTGTGGGGAGAATTTGCGACTTCGCGAATCGTAAGCGCAATTTCCGGGAGGGTAGGGAGTTGTATAGAGTCGCTTTCTATCTGGGCTAATAGCTGGTGTTTTACATCGTCGATAAGGCCATCGACGGTCGACTCGGTTGCTGCGATAGCGGCGTTTTGTGTGTTTGGACTCATAATTCCTTTACGAGGGGCAGTAAATACGTTGGCGGCTTAATGTTTACGCTAATTGCGTCGCTTGTCGGCATCGCTTCTGGCAGCAGGCTGGCGTTAATCATCTCAATATTTGCAACGTCGCTAAGTGATTTTAGCTTTAACGATGCTAAACCGATCAGCTTTGAGCCGTTAGCGCTTGTTACTAGCATTGATTCAACAACGCTTCCTATGTCGTTACCTTCATTATTGAGTATAGTCGCCGCTTCGGCCGCCGAGCTCGAAAAAGTGGGTTCCAGGTCGATTGAATTTGAGGACTCGAACACAAAACAGCGTCTATTTGCGTTGCCTCGGTAATGCATGCGGGCGATGATTTCCTGGCCCGTATAACAGCCTTTGTGCCAATCGATCGCTGAGAGCAAATCCATGTTAAGCATTTGGGGGATGTATAACCCCTGTGTGTGTGGCGCGATAAACGCAACTCCCTCCAAAATGCGGCGTTTGTGCCAGCTATTGGCCTTTATCCAGCGACATTGGCTTAACTCGCTGGCCGCAGTCGATTTATCGTCAATGTTGGCGATATATAACGGGTCGCTCATATAACCTTCCACGTTGTTCGTGAAAGTTTTTATATCCTCGCCGTCGAATTGCATGTCGGCTGTGTGTTCAGAAGCGCTAAAGACTACGCAATTAGCTGACACTTCCTTGAGCGTCACTTTTGAAAAAACCGCATATTTTTTTAACGCGAGGCAAGCGCTTTCGCAATGAGCGCTGGGGAGCACCAGATAAAAAAGTGTGGTAGCTGCCCGGCAAAGCAAAAAGTTGGCGTTTAATCGACCCTTGTGATCACAATGGCCGCTCAGGATAAAACTATCGTCTGGTTGTGATTCGGTATTCGTCGTGAGCTGACCTTGCAAAAAAGTGGCCGCATCCGGCCCTTCGATGGCGACCACGCCCATATTATCCAGGGCAACCAAAGCATTACGAGCATTGTCATTTTTTTCATTACTTTCCTGAAGAGCGGCTTCCCAAAAGAGGTTGGCATGTGTCGATAAGGCTGGGGGCATTTGAATGACGGTTCCAGTTAGGTGCAGCGGTTGCTGAACAGCAAATGTTGTGACTTATAAGCGAAGCGTGATCGAATCTACGAGTATGCAATTACTGTTACGGCGGTGCAACGATACAAGTTTACCCAGATGAACGGGTATTTTGCCTAAACTCTGTTTTGTATGCTTCAAAGCCGTATAATTGCGCGCGATAGTTGTTTTTTTATAAGGTTTTGAGTCGTTGACTGGTAAAAACGTAAATCAAGAGGCGCAAGCCCTGATCGATAAGCACAACGCGGTTAAGCGCTCTTTGTCTGAAGATGCATTGCGCGAGTACAATCGGGTGATCTGGCATAGCAGGCGAGGTATGCTCGAGCTCGATCTGGTCCTGGAGCCATTTGCCAAGCAGGTTTATCTCGTGCTCGACGAAGAAACACAAGCGCAGTATCGAGAGCTTTTGGCATGCGAAGACCAGGAATTGTTTGACTGGTTTTTAAAAAAAGCACCAGCCTCCAACCAGCAGTATCAGGCAACGATAGACTTGGTGCTTGAGTACCAGGCCAAACGTGATTTGAGCCAGCTAATAGAATAATAGTTAACGTCAGGGAAGTGTTTAGGGACAAACATGACATCAACACAACCGCAGTGCGTTGCCAGCGAACTCGCACGGCTACCGCGAGACGTCTGGCGAATTAATCCTTCACGACTATCACTGTGCTGCTTTGCAGTGCTTTATTTTTGTTTTCTCGCATTACTGTTTTTGCTGTGGTTTTATGCGCAGCGAACGATGTGGGAGCTTGCGTTAGCTGTGATTTTGATGTGTTTTGTATTGCCTCGCGATTACGCAAGTATTAGACAGTCACGTATTGTTTATCAGCTTTGCTATCTTGGTGGCAGGTGGCGGCTTTCGATTGATGATTACGTTGATACCAATAGTGAGCATTTAAAAGAAAATGAGAGCGGGGTCGGTAGCGGTGATTATCTGGAGTGGTGGTTGGTGACCGCGAGAACCCCGTTATTTATATGCCTGAAAGCGAGCGGTTTGGAAAACCCCGAGACTGCCAAAACGCTTTTGGGGAAATCTCGTTTGTTGATTTGGCGAGATCAAATGCCCTATTGCCAATGGCGCTTACTTCACAGCCGTCTCGCTGCGCAATAAGCGCTTAGTCGAGAAAGGGCTGGGTAAACTTTGGTGGAAACAGGACGGTGTCATGAGGATGCTGTAAAGCATCCGGGTAATCCAGCGTGTAGTGGAGCCCACGACTTTCCCGTCGACGCAAAGCGGATTCGATAATCAGCTCTGCAACGGTCGCCAGGTTTCGCAGTTCTATTAAATCACTCGACACGCGGTAGTTACTGTAATACTCGGCAATTTCGCTTCTGAGCAATTGCACTCGGTGCTGTGCGCGTTGCAAGCGCTTGTTGGTACGTACGATACCCACGTAGTCCCACATAAAACGCCGTAGTTCATCCCAGTTGTGCGAAATGATGACGTCTTCATCAGAATCTGTGACTTTGGATTCGTCCCATTGTCGTGGCTGGCCAGTCCATTCCGTTGTGGGTAGTTTATTAAGAATATCTTTTGCCGCAGATTGCGCGTAAACAATGCACTCCAACAACGAATTACTTGCCATCCGGTTAGCGCCGTGAAGTCCGGTAAAAGTGGTTTCACCAACAGCGTAAAGGTTTTCTATATCGGTCTGTCCGCGCTTGTTCACCGCAATACCACCACAGGTATAGTGCGCTGCAGGCACAACAGGAATGGGTTCGCGGCAAATATCGATGCCTAGCTCTGCGCAACGTTTGTGTATGGTTGGGAAATGCGATTTGATAAAGCTTTCGGGTTTATGGCTGATATCAAGGTAGACGCAATCGGCACCCAGGCGTTTCATTTCGTGGTCGATCGCTCGTGCGACAATATCGCGTGGCGCCAGCTCTGCACGTTCATCAAACTTATGCATAAACCTTTCGCCATTAGGTAGCAGTAGCTTGCCACCTTCACCCCTAACTGCCTCCGTTATTAAAAACGATTTTGCTTGGGGGTGATAAAGGCAGGTGGGATGAAACTGGTTAAATTCCATATTGGCGACTCGACAACCTGCACGCCAGCCCATGGCAATTCCGTCGCCGCTGGCGCCGTCAGGGTTGCTGGTATACAGATACACCTTACTAGCACCACCAGTCGCTAGAACCACAAACTTTGCTCGTAAGTTGACTATGTTCTGGTCGTTGCAGTTGAGCACATAAACGCCACTGCATATTGGGGTAGGGTGGTCACGCTCAACAATGAGATCGACCGCGACATGATCTTCAAAAGTGTCTATCGATTGGTGTGCGCGAAGTTTTTCTAAAAGCGTATCTGAAACGGCTCGTCCGGTTGCATCCTGGGCGTGGAGAATCCTGCGGTTGCTGTGCCCCCCCTCGCGAGTGAGATGGTAGCTTTCATTATTTTCTTCATCGCGAGTAAATGGGACACCTTGCTGAATTAGCCACTCAATTGCCTGCCGACTATTTTCCACAGTAAAGCGCACTGCTTTTTCGTGGCAAAGGCCGGCGCCCGCATTTAGGGTGTCTTTGACGTGAGCGTCAATACTGTCGGTGGCGTCGATTACGGCAGCGATGCCACCTTGTGCATAGCGCGTGGAACCTTCCGCGAGTTCTGCTTTCGAAATAAGGGCAACTTTGGCGTGGTCGGCCAGCGCGAGTGAGAGTGTTGATCCGGCAGCGCCGCTTCCGATAACGACGACATCGTAGAAAGTGTCTTGCATACAACTATGTAGTGAGTTGATAAAAAGTTAAAATTTGTGGATTTCGCACTAATGAAAATACAAAATTCTAATCATTGTCTCTATGCCCCCGATAAGCCGATAATGAGGCATAAGAGAAAAGATGGCTATGGTAATGGTCGAGGCAGCGCGAAACAACAAGGCAAGCAAGCTTTGTCGTCTTCGCATGAGGCGGTAGTTAATAGAAATATGAGTGATTCAGACGCAGAGTTGGTAAAACGGGTGCAACATGGGGATAAGCGTGCATTTGATTTATTAGTGCTCAAGTACCAACACAAAATACATAGCCTTGTCGGTCGATACGTCCGCGACGCGGATGTACAGGATGTTGCCCAGGAGGCTTTTGTAAAGGCCTATCGTGCGATAAAGAACTTTCGCTCCGAAAGCGCTTTTTATACATGGATGTATCGGATTGCGGTAAATACGGCAAAAAACCATCTTGTGTCGCGCTCGCGAAAACCACCTGATAGCGATGTCGATATCGACGAAAGTGAAGACTATTCAGGTGCAAATGTGTTGCACGACCTAGAAACACCCGTAAACCGTTTGCAAGCCGATGAACTGGAGGTCGTGGTTCGCCAGGCGCTTGATAGTTTGCCGAACGATTTGCGCACAGCCGTGACGCTGCGGGAGTTTGAAGGCCTAAGTTATGAGTCGATCGCCGACATCATGGACTGCCCAGTGGGCACGATTCGTTCGCGGATTTTCCGGGCGCGTGAAGCAATAGACAAAGCGGTGCGCCCCATTATGGCTGGTGGCTAATTTGATTATTTCTGTGATCTACATTGGAACTTTTGAAAAACCGCTGGGTCTTTGATAGCACGGTAGCAAAATCTTCACATAACTTTACAGGCGATTGTTTTGGGAGTGATTGTTTTGCGAGCGGTTGTTTGAATGCGGTGATTGGCCTGCTTTACTTTAGAACGGCTCTTTGATTTAAATAGCTTGATTGATAGGTTTGAGTTTGGATATGAATGACGATTTTTTAGAGAAGCTTTCGGTACTGATGGACGGTGAGTTAAGTGATTTCGAAACGCGACAGCTTCTTCGTCAACTGGATCAAATGCCAGATGAGCAAAAGGACCAGGTGTATAAAAGTTGGCAGCGCATGCAATTGTCCAGTGCAGTGCTGAAATCGTCGATGAATGGATTGAGCATTTCTGCTTCTGAAGACAGTCATCTTTTCGTTCAGGGCGTTGCGGACGCTATTGGCAACGAAGAGCCACATGCTGTTGATGACGAAGCAATCGACATGGCGGCCAACGCCCAGAATGTGACTCAAAAGCAAGCACTTCACACTATCCAGAGCCAGTCCAGCGCCGCGTTTTCCGAGGAACCTGATGACGTGACCAGTGGTGTGGATAGTACATTAGTCCGACAAAAGGCAGCGGAGCCGCCTCTTTGGTCTCGGATGGCACTAGCTGCGTCTGTTGCACTTGCCGTCGTGGTTGGTGTGCAGCAGTATCAAATGGGTGTTCAGCAGGAACGTTTGCTGTCGGCTAGCGCACAACAATCCTCTCAAATTGATGGCAAGCAATTGGCCTTGCTGGCGGATTTACAAGCGGCTCAGTCTGAAGAAGAGCAGTTGGTGGCGCAGCAGCGTTTAATGGATTACCTTAAAACCCGACGACCCGTGAACGGTGCTGGCGCAGCGGATCCGTTTGCACGCGTGGCTAATTTCGCTGACGAAGCTGAATAACTTTCACATTTGGTGCCCGGCTTTTTGAGCTGCGAATCCGCTTCTCTCTTTCAGGTTTTCTCTGCCAGATCGTCCTGGCTCACTCGGCTTCGTTTGAACCGGTTTTGTGCTTACAGCCGGTTTATTCTGCTATTATGAGCGCGTGAATAGTTCAAATAACCAAGACAACTCGCTCGCACAAGCAGATATCCATCAGGCAGCGTCTGGAGCTGTTCGTAGTAATGCGTCAGATCATGGTTTGACGGTTGAGCGCGCACGCGTTGTTACGATACCGGCAAAACAATCAAGTAACTCAGACGCAAATGTGCTCTGGGTGGAAACCCTGGTAAATTCCAGCTGTGCTAGCTGTAGCGCTAAAGCCACTTGTGGTCATTCTATCCTCGGGCGCTGGTTCGGCCGCAAACGTCAATGTATCCCTGTGCGTTGTCGGTCAGGTGAGGCGAGCCTGTTGTCGGTTGGGCAGTGGGTAGAAGTTGGCGTTCCAGAAAATATCTTGCTGCGAGCTTCATTGTTGGCTTATGTATTTCCCTTGTTTGGTTTGCTGTTAGGGATGGTGGTATTCGGGGAGTTATCTGTTGCTGGTGGCGGTGACCTGTCGGCGATAGTGGGTGCAATTGTAGGTTTGATTGGTGGAGTGAGCTTTTCACGATACGCGAGTCGAAGGCTGCTCACGGCTGATCGTTTGCCACGCTTAATTCGAGCTGTACGCCCACCACAGTAGCTAAAAAACACTTTCCACGGCGGCTTTTTCTATTGAATAGCAAAGCAAGCCGAATAGCCGCAATCCTTACATTCAAACAGACTAAACCTTGCCGCCCATAGCGTCGGCAGGCCGCATCGGCTAGAATCGGCGCCGCGTTTATTTCCCAGAAGCATTTATGTTATTCCCAGCGGAGCGTGAGCTTCGTGTCGTATTTTCTATACGCTTGTATATATGGCCACAGCAAATCCCAACATTCGTAATTTCTCGATAATTGCCCATATCGACCACGGCAAATCAACGCTAGCCGACCGGTTTATTCAGACGTGTGGCGGGCTGACCGAGCGCGAAATGGCTGAGCAAGTGCTGGACTCAATGGATATCGAGCGCGAGCGAGGCATAACAATAAAAGCGCAAAGCGTTACGCTTAACTATCAGGCGCAAAACGGCGAGTCTTATCAGCTTAACTTTATTGATACGCCAGGGCATGTTGATTTTAGCTACGAAGTCTCACGATCACTTGCTGCCTGTGAAGGGGCGTTGTTGATTGTCGATGCGGCGCAAGGCGTAGAAGCGCAGTCTGTTGCTAATTGCTATACCGCCATCGAAATGGGTTTGGAGGTATTGCCGGTATTAAACAAAATGGACCTGCCTCAAGTTGAACCCGAAAGAGTTGCGCAAGAAATAGAGGACATTATTGGCCTGGATGCAAGCAATGCCTGCCGTGTGAGTGCAAAGTCAGGTATGGGTATAGAGGACGTACTTGAGCAGATTATTTCCGACATTCCACCGCCAGAAGGTGACCCAGATGCGCCGCTACAGGCACTAATTATTGACTCATGGTTTGATAACTATCTAGGCGTAGTGTCACTTGTACGAGTTGTTCAGGGAACCTTGCGTAAGCGCGACAAGATAGTTGCCAAGTCGCAGGGCAAAGCCCATCAAGTTGACGATATCGGCGTATTTACCCCCCATAAGAAATCGTTAGGTGAGCTGGCGGCGGGCGAGGTAGGTTACGTTGTCGCTGGTATCAAAGAAATCCAGGGCGCGCCTGTTGGTGATACGTTTGTTAAGGCAGCGCAGGAAGCAGACAGTTTGCCGGGGTTTCAGCAGGTTGTTCCAAAAGTATATGCGGGCATGTTTACCGTGAGCTCAGACGACTACGAAAATTTTCGTGAAGCGCTGGCGAAGCTTACTCTAAACGATGCGTCTTTGTTTTATGAACCCGAAGTATCGGACGCACTAGGCTTTGGATTCCGCTGTGGCTTTTTGGGCATGCTGCATATGGAAATTATCCAGGAGCGATTAGAGCGGGAATATAACCTCGATCTAATTACTACTGCGCCTACGGTTGTTTACGAGGTCGTAACGTCACAAGGTGAAACGATAGAAGTGGATAATCCTTCCCGTTTGCCTGATGTAGGTTCGATAGAAGAAATGCGAGAGCCTATCGTACGAGCGAATATCCTGGTGCCGCAAGATTATCTTGGTTCGGTGATTACGCTCTGTGTAGAGAAACGCGGCGTGCAAAAAGATATGCAGTTTATGGGCAAGCAGGTATCACTTGTCTATGAACTACCGATGAACGAAGTCGTACTGGATTTTTTTGATCGTCTAAAGTCCTGTAGTAAAGGTTATGCTTCGCTGGATTATCAATTCGAGCGTTTTGAACCAGCTAAATTGGTACGCCTGGATGTATTAATTAACGGTGAGCGAGTGGATGCGCTTGCCATTATCGTGCATCGCGATCTCGCAGAGACGCGCGGGCGCGCCTTAGTAGAAGCGATGAAGGAGCTTATTCCAAGGCAAATGTTTGATGTGGCGATACAGGCAGCAATTGGCGGCCATATTATTGCCCGTCAAACGGTTAAGGCGTTGCGAAAAAACGTCACAGCCAAGTGTTATGGTGGTGACGTAACACGTAAGAAAAAGTTATTAGAAAAACAAAAGGCTGGTAAGAAGCGTATGAAACAGGTTGGGCGAGTAGAGATTCCCCAATCAGCGTTTTTAGCAGTGCTAAAGGTTGATAGCTAAAGGTTATTGAGAGAACAATACGATGGATTTTAATTTTCCGTTAATACTATTTTGTCTGGTTGCACTTGGCGCAATCATCTGGATTTGCGACAGTCTGTTTTTTGCCAGGTCGCGACCTGCCGACCAGAAAGAACCATTCTTAGTCGACAACGCTAAACAGCTAACGCCGATCCTGGCGTTAGTTTTTGTGCTGCGTTCATTTCTTTATGAGCCATTCCAGATTCCTTCAGGCTCGATGGAGCGCACGTTGCTGGTGGGCGACTTTATTTTGGTTAACAAGTTTACCTACGGTATACGCTTACCGATTTTACGCAACAAGGTAATGGATATTAATGATCCTGAGCGTGGGGACGTAATGGTTTTCTTTCCGCCAAACGAAAACAGATATTACATTAAGCGCGTTGTTGCGACTCCCGGTGATGTTATCGATTACAAGAACAAGGTCTTAACCATCAACGGCGAAGAGCAAACCCAGGAGATGCTGGATGGCGTATCAAAACGATCATTATTCCTGCAGTATTGGGAGCAATTAGGCGAGCGGCGCCATCAGATTCAGGTGCATCAAAAGGCGGATATGTCTGACAAATATCGTGTTGAGTTTCCTTTTACCGTCCCTCAAGAGCATTACTTTATGATGGGTGACAACCGCGACAATAGCTCGGATTCGCGGTTTTTTGGCCCGGTTCACGAGTCCAGGATTGTTGGCGAAGCCGTCGCAATTTGGATGCACAAGGAGCCAGGTTTGAACTTGCCCACATTTTCGCGCGCCGGAAGCATACAATAGCGGGCAAGCTAGCTCGAAATATTTGGCCTTGGTCTAGACTCGTACTAAGGCGTTTCTGCTTTTTAGTCGTTTATATTTAGTGTGCAGAAACAACTGTGAACCAGTTCAAATAATTTAGCGCGGGTTTTAGCTATGTCTGCATCATCTAGTAAGCAATCTCCGGTTTCGGTGGCTCGTAGTCTTCGAGATCAACAAGGTGTGACGCTTGTCAGTTTTTTGATTTACGTGCTGTTTGGCGCCAGCGTACTGCTTGTTTGTTTAAGAGTGATGCCTATTTACATGGAAAACATGAAGATTCAGGCAATACTCGCCGACGTAGGTGAGAGCTTTGCTAGCGAGTCGGCTCGTGCGAATAAAACCAGTATCAAGCAAAAGTTAACCAAGCGCTTTACGATTGATACGGTAAATGCGATAAAAGTAAAAGATGTGAAGATCGAGCGCGAAGGCAATAACTGGGTAGTCGATGCTGGGTACGAAACGCGTGTAAACCTCGTCAGCAATATCGACGTTGTAGTCAATTTTAGCGATAACAATAAAGTCGAAATTCCTTTTTCAAAGTAAGCATTTTTCCCGCGCCTTAAGTTGCGCGAACTGTATATGCAAGCGCATAGATAGTTGCTGGCACTTACGGCAGCCTGGCCGCTGTGGCAAATATGCCTGACATCTGCGGTTGTCGCCATCTCTCGCTTGTAAGCGACCCTCCGGAACAATAAACTATGAATCTCCTGACCCAGGGGATTTTGACTTCCTATGACCGCCCGTTTGCCGCACATAATATGCCCATCAGTGACGACCGCTTAGACCGGTTGCAGCGAAATATCGCTTATCAGTTTAAGGACTCCAACCTGCTTCGTTTAGCGCTAACGCATCGTAGTTTTGGCAAACCTAATAACGAACGCTTAGAGTTTTTAGGGGATGCTGTGCTGGGCGCTATCGTGGCCGATGCCCTGTATAAGCAAAATGCTATCGCGCAAGAAGGCGAGCTTACCCAGCACCGCTCGAGCCTGGTAAACGGAAAAAACCTCGCTGCAATTGCCCGTCGGCTTCAGCTCGACGAAGTGTTGTTGCTGGGGCAGGGTGAAAAAAGGGACCAGCTCAGTGACGCTATTTTGGAAGACGCGTTAGAAGCACTAGTAGGCGCAGTGTTTATCGACTCGTCGTTCGACACTGCGACAAAAGCTTTTGCGCCGATTGTTCAGCGTCAACTGGCGCATATCACCTCTGTTGGTTCAACCAAAGATAGTAAAACGCGTTTGCAGGAACTGATGCAGGCAAAAAAAGCTGCGTTGCCAAGGTATCGGCTTGAGTATACCGAGGGGCCTGATCACGATAGACGGTTTGTGGTCAGGGTCCATATTAGCGCACCACAGCTAGACGCTGTCGGCGAAGGCAGTAGTCGAAAGAATGCTGAACAGCAGGCGGCTAATAGATTACTCAACATGCTTGAGCAAGCTTCTACGGTAGACGAATAGCATGTTCACAGCTATTTCAGTGAGCATGCGTTCAGCGTGGCAAAAAAATTAATCTAGAGATTTAGTAAGTTAATGAATGAAACAACTGTGACGACAACAAAATGTGGAACCGTTGCGCTGGTGGGTCGACCCAATGTTGGTAAGTCAACATTGTTGAATCGAATCGTGGGGCAAAAAGTGTCGATAACATCGCGCAAGCCACAAACGACACGGCACCGCATAACCGGTATTCATACCGAAGGTGATTGCCAGACAATATTCGTGGATACGCCAGGTATTCAGCAGCAATACGACTCGGCTATGCACCGTTATATGAACAAGGCTGCATCATCAACATTTGATGATGTAGATGTAATCGTATTTCTCATCGATAGACTCGAGTGGAGCGAGGCGGACCAGTTTGTTTGTGATGCGTTAAAAAATGCATCTGCGCCCGTGCTTTTGGTGATCAATAAAGTGGATCGTGTATTAGATAAAAACAAGTTGCTTCCTTACATCCAGAGTCTATCGAGCCAGCTAAGTTGGGCCGATATTGTGCCGCTGTCTGCCAAGAGTGGTCAAAACGTGGATCGATTGCAGGCGGCGATAAGTCAACGTTTACCACATGGCGAGCATATTTATGATGCCGAACAAATGACGGATCGCAGTATTCGTTTTCTTTCCACTGAATTGATTCGTGAAAAAATTATGCGTCAATTAGGTGATGAGCTTCCACATAAGGTGGCTGTCGAAATTGAACGATTCGATGAACAGCCCGCGATTATTCATATTGATGCGTTAATTTGGGTAGAGCGCGATAGCCAGAAGAAAATTTTAATCGGTAAGCAAGGTGAGCGAATTAAAGCGATCGGTATTGATGCACGCAGGGATATCGAATTTATGTGCGATAAAAAAGTGATGTTGAAGTTGTGGGTTAAAGTGAAAAGCAGTTGGTCTGACGATGATCAAATGCTGCGTTCGCTCGGTTATAGCGACGAGTATAAACCCGCTCAGTAATTATCTTAGGTGGTGCCTGGTATGGCAGCAACTCAGGAAGCGATGCAGCAGGCTTATGTGTTGCATATGCGACCGTATCGAGAAACGAGTGCAATCGTCGATTTGCTCTACGCAGAAGGACGTATAAGCGCGGTTGCGAAGGGCGTGCGAGGGCAGCGCAAGTCAGCGCAATTGCAACGAGCATCGTTGCAGCCTTTTCAGCGAATCTCCTGTTTGTGGTCGGGCCGCTCCGATTTAAAATCACTTCTAAAAATTGAAGCAGACGCTGCCGCGCAAATGCTAAATGGCGACGCTCTTTTCTCCGGCTTATATATCAATGAGCTGTTAAGCAAAATTTATCATGGCTCGGCTGAAAGCGAGTTTATTTTTAAACTGTATGAAAAAACAATTGCAGGGCTGTCGGATCTATCGGATGAGAGTAGCGCCGAAGAGAGTTATCAAAGCAGCATCCAGGCAACGCTAAGGGAGTTCGAATTTTCCTTGTTGGAAAAAATGGGTTACGGCGTTAACTTTGATTGCGACGCATCAAGTGGCGCGGCAATCTCCGCCGACAACCGAATATATTGCTACCGGCAAGAGCTTGGTTTCGTGCAAGTTAACGAAGAGAGTTCTGGTGACAATGCGGATGTTGATAAGCATTTCGGTGAGCCCGCCATGCAAGCCTCTCAGCAACCAGTCAGGTCGCTGCGATTAACCGGCGAGGCTATTGTCGCTATTCATCGTGGTGTTTATCAGCATGTATGGCAAGACAAAAGCGCGTTACGTAACGCCAAGCGTTTGTCGCGAGTAGCTTTCGCGCCGCTGCTGGGAGATAAAACTCTGGAAACCCGGCGCCTTTTTCAGTAAACGCGTTTTCTCTTTTTGCCTGGCATGTTAAGCGTGGAAAAAAAATCGTGAAGGAACACTCGCATTACTATTCGGTCTCAATTTTTCTGTAGTATCAATGGTATGATTGCCGGTTAGGCCATCGCGCTTTCAGGCCACCTGAGTGCATAACGGCTAGAACGTAATTTCAGGTATCAGTATGACAGTGGATTATCCAACGATAGAGCAATGCATCGGCAATACGCCTTTGGTTCGTTTACAGCGGCTCGATCAGGGTAGCAGCACAGTATTGTTAAAGCTCGAGGGCAATAACCCCGCGGGTTCGGTGAAGGATCGCCCTGCGATAAGCATGATTGCCGAAGCGGAGCGACGCGGCGATATAAAGCCAGGTGATACACTTATCGAGGCGACCAGCGGCAACACAGGCATCGCGTTGGCAATGGCGGCGGCTATTCGCGGGTACAAGATAAAACTTATTATGCCGTCTCACATGAGCAACGAGCGCAAATGGGCGATGTCAGCTTATGGCGCAGAGCTGATCGAAGTGAGTGCAGAATCGGGCATGGAGGGGGCACGAGACCTCGCGCTCGAAATGCAGGCTAAAAACGAAGGTGTTGTGCTCGATCAATTTGGTAATGGTGACAATCCGCTTGCTCACTTACATGGGACGGGGCCGGAGATATGGGAGCAGACCCAGGGGCAAATTACGCACTTTGTTAGTTCGATGGGAACAACGGGTACCATCATGGGTGTATCGACCTTTCTCAAAGAAAAAAAACCGGAGGTCGAGATAATTGGCCTGCAACCCATGGATGGCTCTAGCATTCCGGGTATAAGGCGCTGGCCAAAAGAGTACTTACCCTCGATTTACGATGATAATAAGGTCGATAGGGTTATAGACGTTAGCCAGGAAGACGCTGAAAACACGATGCGTCGTCTCGCTAAAGAAGAAGGAATTTTTTGCGGTGTGTCTTCAGGTGGCGCAGTATTTGCTGCACTTGAACTGGCAAAATCGCTTGAAAACGCCGTTATCGTAGCAATTATCTGTGATCGTGGTGATCGCTACCTTTCAACAGGTGTATACAGCGACTCGTGATTCAACTCATTATCGCTGAAATTAAGCAATACCTTACTCGCTTGGTTTATGGTTCAGGTTCGTAAAAAATATCCTCGTTTAGAAGACGACTCGCTCGACGTTGATGCGTGGATTGACACGCTCAACGGATTTTCGCAGGAAGAGCAGCGCAACGCGATGCGCCTGGCCTGCGAAATGGCTGCCAATGCAGAGCGAAACGATAAAAATGTTAGTCGATTTGGCAAGATAAAGTGCTTTTCGGCAGGTCTCGAAATGGCGACTATTCTTTCTGAGCTGCACCTTGATGAGCCTACGCTTATAGCCGCTATCGTTTACCGTGCGGTGCGCGAACAACATATTCAGTTAGAAGTTGTCAGGAAAAAACTCGGTAAAGAGATAGCAATTCTGATCGAGGGCGTGCTGCGGATGGCTTCGATCTCTGCTTACCGCGCAGACGGTGAAGACGTTTTAGGCCAGAACCAACGGCAAACAGAAAATATTCGAAAAATGCTGGTGGCAATGGTCGATGATGTGCGCGTAGGCGTTCTCAAGCTTGCCGAACGAACCCAGGCTATTCGTAGTGTCAAAAACCACCCCGAGGCGCGACAGAGAAAAGTAGCGCAGGAAGTATTTGATGTTTATGCGCCGCTTGCGCATCGTTTGGGCATTGGACAAATAAAATGGGAGCTAGAGGATCTTTCTTTCCGTTATTTGCAGCCAGATGATTACGCGCAAATTGCCGAGCTAATCAAAGAAAAGCGCATAGACAGGGATGCGTATATCGAAAATGTTATTGATGAAGTTAATCAGAAGTTGCTTGCGCAGGGCATTAACGCCTCGATTTCTGGTCGAGCCAAGCATATCTATAGCATATGGAGAAAAATGTCCCGTAAGGGCGTTCCTTTCGAACAGCTCTACGATCTTCGTGCAATCAGGATTTTGGTTGGCGAAGTTAGCGAATGTTATGCCGCGCTTGGGGTTGTGCACACCGCATGGCGCAACATACCGCGCGAATTTGACGACTATATCGCAAGCCCTAAGTCAAATGGTTATAGCTCCTTACATACTGCTGTAGTGGGCCCGGACAGCAAGGTACTAGAAATACAAATACGCACGCACAAGATGCATGAGGAAGCAGAACTAGGTATCTGTGCACATTGGTTGTACAAGGGTACAGACACTGATAGCAAAGCAGAAAGCTACGAGAAAAAAATTGGCTGGCTGCGCGAGGTGCTCGCATGGCATGAGGAAGCAGGGGGCAACTTTAATCGAAGCGAGTTCAAACGGGCGGTTACCAATCACATCGAAAGCGACAGGGTGTATGTATTAACTCCCCAGGGGCATGTGGTTGATGTTCAAAAAGGCTCGACGCCCGTCGATTTTGCCTATCACATACACACAGAGGTCGGTCACAAGTGTCGTGGCGCCAAGTTGAATGGTCGTATGGTGCCTCTCAACACCGTGCTTAAAAATGGCCAACAAGTGGAAATTATTACTGGCAAAGAGAGTCGCCCTAACCGGGATTGGCTGCGACCAAGCCTGGGCTTTTTGGTATCGGCTCGTGCGCGCGCAAAAGTACGCGCGTATTTTCATCGTCAAGAAAGGGGTGAAAAAATTGCTGTTGGCCGGCAATTGCTAGACAGAGAATTGAGTCGCCTGTCGCTTACCAGCGTGGATTACAAGCTGTTAGCAAAAGAGTTTGGTTTTGATAAGGTCGATGATTTTTGTGTGGCGCTGGCGTCGAGCTATATCGGTACAACGCAGGTCGTACGTAAAGCAGAGCGGTTGTTTAACCTTGCCGAAGAAACACAGCAGTCTTTATTTGCTGATCCCGCTAATGCCGGTGTAAATCAAAGCCATCTGCATGAGAGTAAAACTCCTGGTACCGAGGTATCGGTATCTGGTATCGCGAATTTACTCACTACACAGGCGGGTTGTTGTAAGCCTGTACCTGGCGACGATGTGGTGGGCTATGTTTCCACACAACGCGGTATCACTGTGCATCGAAAAGACTGTCCTGAGTTTGCACAAATGGAGCAGGCACAACCGGAACGAGTGTTGCCAGTTAACTGGGACAACGCAACCAAAGAGCGCTATGCAGTTGATATTTTGATAGAAGCTTACGACAGAACCGGGTTGTTAGGCGATATTACGGGTGTGTTGTCCGCTATGCGGGTCAATGTTTCCGGTTTAAATACACAAACTAACGCGCAAACTCAGTTGGCAACAATGAAGGTGAGTTTAGAAATCGTTGATCTTGACCAGTTGGGCAGAATTATGGGAAGGATCTCTACTGTCGCGAGCGTGCTAAAGGTTGAACGTTATAATTAGTCGCTATTGATGCTTCCTTGCAGTGGTAAAGCGCTTTAGATACGACAACTACTTAATGTTAGAAAAATGAAAAATAATGAGCCGCATTATCAACTCGATGACTTACTCTATTTAATGAGTAAGCTTCGCGATCCGCAAGTCGGTTGTCCCTGGGATTTAAAGCAGACGCCCAAAAGCATCATTAACTACACAATTGAAGAAGCCTATGAGTTGGCTGAAGTGGTTGAGGCTGACAATATAGACGCAGCTGCGTTTAAAGATGAGCTTGGTGATATGCTCTTCCAGGTGGTTTTTATGGCTCAGCTCGCAAAGGATGCTGGTGATTTTGCGTTTAAAGATGTTGCTGATCATCTGTGCAAGAAAATGATCAGGCGTCATCCCCATGTGTTTCCCGACGGCAAGCTTTATGATGAAGAAGTCGATGCAGCGAGTGCGGATTCAGGGCAGCTCGTACGCGAAAAAATGATTGCTGAGAGTGAGGTTAAGCAAAATTGGGAAGCGATTAAGCAAAAAGAACGAGAAGAAAAGCTAGCCGATGATTTTTTTGCCGGAATACCGGGTAATTTACCTGCACTGTTGCGTGCAACGAAATTGCAGAAGCGTGCCGCAGCAATTGGGCTCGACTGGGAGAATATCCAGGCGGTAAGAGACAAATTATCGGAAGAGATTAACGAGCTTGATAGTGCTTTACAGGAACATGAGAAGGATCAGCACGCGTTGGATGAAGTAGCAGATGAGCTGGGCGATGTTTTATTTACGGCGGTGAATCTCAGCAGGCATTTGCAGTTAAACGCCGAGCAACTACTCAGAAGTGCAAGCAATAAATTTGCTGCGCGTGTTGAGCGTGTTAATAAGCTAATTCAAGAAAAAACCGAATCTGACGTTAAGGCTTTAGATTTATCGGCAGAAGCGTTGCAGGCAATGTGGGATGCAGCAAAGCGATAAACGTGCGGGTTATTTAAGGATGCTTTTATAACCTATTGTTTTTATTGGTTTATTTTTAATTTATTGCGACTGCCACGTGATTCAAGGCTGGCTCAAGCCAAAAAATGTAAGAGGTTAGCGATACAGTCTATTTGTTAGCAATTTACGTTCACTTGTTCTTGTTTAGATCGTTGTGTATTGTTGCGCGCTTTCTACGAGAGTGATCCCGTTATTTTGCTGAAAATTGGCGATTACGAGGTTTTTATCTCGGTTTTAAACTCATAGGTACACATTATGCGAATAATTTTGTTGGGGCCTCCAGGCGCGGGAAAGGGTACGCAAGCACAATTTATTTCCGAGTCGTTTTCCGTTCCTCAAATATCGACCGGCGATATGCTGCGCGCGGCGGTAAAAGAGGGCTCAGAGCTCGGAAAAAAAGTAGAACAAGTGATGTCTTCTGGCGAGCTGGTTTCTGACGAGTTAATTATCGCGCTTGTAAAAGAACGGATTGCCCAAAATGATTGTGAAAATGGCTTTTTGTTTGATGGTTTTCCAAGAACAATTCCACAGGCAGAAGCAATGGCTGCCGCAGGTGTAGATATTGATCACGTTGTGGAAATAGACGTAGAAGACCAGGAAATTATTTCGCGTTTGAGTGGGCGTCGTGTTCATGAAAATTCAGGGCGTGTTTATCATATTCGGTTTAATCCACCCAAAGAAGAAGGTAAAGATGATGAAACGGGCGAGCCGTTAGTGCAGCGTCCTGATGATCAGGAAGAGACTGTGCGTAATCGCTTGTCTGTCTATCACGATCAAACCGAACAGCTTGTGGGTTACTATCAGTCTCAAGCCGAGGCGGGCTCAAACACAAAATATCACAAGATCGATGGTGCACAAGCTGTCGAACAGGTAAAAGAGAGTATATACACGAGCCTTACCGCTTCTTAATAAATGCGTTTAACCAATGCGCCAGCGGAAAAAAACCTGGCGTTTATACAAAAGGCCGAAGATATTCTTCGGCTTTTTTATGCGCGCGGTTTATCTGATAAACAGAAAACGATGGATTCTGCTGAGGATTAATGGATTATTCGCTTAAATCTGTTCCATGTTTAAGAAAAAAACCTTTTATCTACAAAGCTTTCTTTTGATGGCCTGCTAACGCAAGAAAATTTATAGTTTTATCGTTGCCACGCATTTGATATCTGTATTGAGTATCAATTTTTGTAGCAATACCCTCGAGAGTGATTGGTTCGTTACCTACATCGACGATTTCATAAAGGAATTAAGCAAAAAGAACATGTTTAACCACGTTGGATTGCTTATTTGGAATAAAAATATTGTGATGAAGTAATAGTTGTTACGAAACTACTCAAGTTTTTGGATTTACTTACGATAACTACGGATGAAGCAAAGTGCTATTTTCATTAAGTTGCGACGTAGATTTTGTTTTTTTAAGTAAGTTTGTTTTTTTAATTGTGATGACGCCAAGTGCGCGCAATAGGTTTTAAACGTAAATTTATTTTTTCACCATTTAATATATTATTTAAATAAATCTAACGCTTGAACTGAATAAATTGCCTCGTTGATAGCTGATTTACAGCAAACTTATTAAAAAACTTCATTTTTGCCAAAAAAAATCTTGCAACTACGTGAATTTGGTTTACTTTTTAACTAAGATGCACTTGTCAAGTGAAACGTCGCTTAGTTTTCTAACTTTGTTTTTTTATTTACATTAAAACTTGGTTTTGAAAACAAAGCGTCAGAAATTTGGCGGCTTCTCGGTCAAGTTCAAGCAATCGCATGCAGTTTGCTTTCGGTAATCAACGTAAAATGTGAGGAGACTCAACATGGCTATGGTCAGAAAGAAGAAGAAGGCTGCTGCTAAACGCAAAGCCACAAAGAAAAAAACTACTGCTAAGAAGAAGGTAGCGAAGAAAAAAGTAGCTAAGAAAAAAGCAGTTAAAAAGAAAAAGGTAGCTAAGAAGAAAGTTGCCAAGAAAAAAGTCGTTCGTAAGAAAAAGGCTGCAAAGAAAAAGGTAGTTCGTAAGAAGAAGGCTACCAAGAAAAAAGCAGCTAAGAAGAAGGTAGCCAAGAAAAAGGTAGCTAAGAAGAAAAAAGTTGCCAAAAAGAAGAAAGTAACTAAGAAAAAGGCTGCCAAGAAGAAAGTTGCTAAGAAAAAGGTAGTTCGCAAAAAGAAAGCGGCACCTAAAAAGAAAAGAGGCCCAGGTCGGCCGAGAAAGAAAAAGTAGCCCGTTTTTTCAGCTACTCCTGGATTTAGAAGATATAAAAAACGATTTGTAATCTTTGTTTTTTTATACGCTAGATCAAAAAAACACCCGCCAATAGGCGGGTGTTTTTTGTTTAACTAAATTTAATAAATAAAAACGTGTATCGCCGGGAAGTTTACGATTGGTGAAGGTTTCTCGCTATCGTCTGCATTTCGTCAAGTTGCGGTGGGGAATTAGCGCTTAAAAACATATAGTCCTGAATCTCGTCGCCAAGGGTGATCGTCTTTGTATCTACCGCAGTAAGCCAGTTCCGAATGGAAAAATCTTTCCGTGCAATGCTGTCGATGCGGTTAATCCAGTCGGTAGTGGCTTCAATACCTACTTCAAGCGTAATAACGAAAGGTAGAAAGTGTTGAGAGCCGTTTGTACTTGCGGTAATACAGTTTCTTTTTTCTGTATGCCAGGCTTTTACCAGCCTGGCTATCAATTTGTGGTCGAGCAAAGCCATATCGCAGCTCGTGACTACGACAGGGCGATTTAATATTTGTGCGCAATCTTTTTCTTTAACTTCGTCAAGTAACGACTTCCAATTTAAAAAATAACTTAATACGCCAGCCATAGGGCCTCGCCGACGTAGTGATTCCTGGTCCTGAAAACAGTTAGGCAACATGCTTTGAATACGCAAAGAGAGAGTATCAACAGGTTTTTGCGTATCAATGCTGCTCTCTTTAACAAGTGCCTGGTATTGCTCTGTTGCTCGATTGCAGCTGATGGCAATATGCAGCGCATCTTTGTTGGCCGCAATGACAGGTTTGATCATCGGTTGATGATTAAATGGCAACAAACCTTTTTCGACTCCTTGCATGCGAGCCGCCTCGCCGCCGGATAAAATGAGCGCGTAATAGGCAGGTTGGGAAGATTTGTGTAGCATAGGGCTTTTGGCTTAGCGGTTTGATGTTGCGTATTTGAATTTTTGCGGTGTAAGCGTAATGGTTTGCGCGTTGAAGTTGAAAAAGTATAACGCGTTTGATTCAAACAATCGGCAATAAGATTTTTACGCGGTGTTATGACATTAAGCGCCGTTTGTTTATCAGGTAGATTAAGGTAAGTAAATTGAACATTCTCGCGATTGAAACTGGCAGTGAGTTTTGCCAGGTAGCGCTTCAGATAGGTGGTCGACGCGTTTTTCGCCAGATTCAGCAGCGTTCGCATTCCCAGATTATCTTAAGCCTGATTGATGAGTTGCTGGACGAAAGTGCGCCAGGACTGAAGGAGCTCGATGTTGTTGCGGTTAATCATGGCCCAGGCTCATTCACAGGTATTCGCGTGGGAGTTTCTGTTGCACAAGGACTGGCGTTCTCTAATGATCTGCCGCTAATAGGCTTGTCTTCGTTGGAAATGCTCGCGCATTCGGCGTTACGGTTGCACGATGGCGAGCTGGCGGATAACGTCGTGGTATTTGCTGCCATCGACGCTCGTATGAGCCAGATTTACTGTGCCTGGTTTAAGGGGCTGCGGCAAAAAGAGGGCTTTAAGGTTGAGCCGATTGGTGACGCTACAGTGATTAGTCCTGAGCGGCTAAATACAATTGATATTCCAGCGCCGAATAAGAACCTAAGTCTGTATTGCGCGGGATCCGGGCTAACTTACATCGATGACTTTCCCATAGCCTATCAGCAAATCGATACGCTGAGTCTTGCGAGCACACAAAGCGACGAGCGTTCTGGCGAAATCGATCTTAACGCAATGTTAGATCTTGCTGAGTACGAGTTTGAGCGACAACTTACACAGCAACAACTTACACACCAGCATGGGCAGCAACAGCCAGATAGTGAAACAAAAAACTGGTATATCGAACCGGTTTATTTGCGCAACAACGTTACCGGTTAGCCTGGAGCAACTAAACTGATTGGTATTGTCAGTTAATCTGGCCCGAAGTTATGCAGGCCGACATAGCCTATTATCATCGTTAATAAATTATGGATTTCATTCAAACCACCATTTTGGCATTGATTCAGGGGTTAACCGAGTTCCTGCCTATTTCAAGTTCCGCGCATTTGATTTTGCCAGCACAAATTTTTCAGTGGCCTGACCAGGGTTTGGCCTTTGATGTATCAGTTCATGTCGGGACACTGATCGCGGTGGTGATCTATTTTCGGCATGATATTTGGCAACTGAGTGCCGACTGGTTATCGGCACATGGTGGATTAAAACGTGTTTCGCCCGAACAGCAAGCACATGTGCGGCTCGCCTGGCAGATTGTTGTAGCGACGATTCCGGCAGTGTTGGCCGCAGCGTTATTGGGAGACTTTATCGAAGCGCAGTTGCGCTCGACGGCGGTAATTGCGAGCACAACGATTATTTTTGGTTTATTGCTTGGCCTGGCGCAGTGGTTGGCTAATCGTTCAAAAGGCGGCGTCCGTCAAGCACTTGATGCGGTGCCGAATATTGCTTGGCCAATTGTGATCGCGATTGGCGTTGCGCAGGCCCTTGCGTTAATTCCCGGTACTTCACGTTCGGGGGTTACCATTACCGCAGCAGTGTTGCTCGGTCTTAGTCTTACGCACGCGGCACGGTTTTCTTTTTTATTGTCGATTCCCATTATTTTGGCCGCAGGCCTTTACGCGGCACTTCAGTTGGTTAATGAGCCTCAGGTTTATGACTGGTCGATGCTGGCGTTGGCGGTTGCCGTTTCTGGGATTAGCGCCTGGTGTTGTATTGCTTTGTTTTTGCGATTGATAGAGCGTATTGGTTTAATGCCATTTGTCTGGTACCGCCTGGCGCTAGGGATAATTTTGTTTTGCTGGTATGTATAGTTAGCTAGAAACGTTTTATCGATAACTCGCAGTGTTTATGATTTAAGCACAACAAAAATATCGTTATAGAGCTTATAAAAATAACTTAAAGTAGCTTCTAGATTAGGCCGTGTTTTTTGGGATAGTTTTCTCTTTTGCTTGAGCGACAAAAAAGACTCTCGCTATAATACCAGGCACTTTCCACTGTATCGTAAAATAAAAAGCCGAGCTTTTCGTTGACAGTTAATCTGAATAACAGCCTCTATTCAGCTATCGGGATAAAGCCGCGAGAGCAGCTTGATGGCGCCCGTGTAGTAGAGCCTTTTTCCAGAGACCGGCAGGGTAAAGCGAATGATGTCAAACGCGGGGACGCTGCGGTTGTTCGTCCCAACCCACTCCAGGACGACCTTCCTGAACAAGGTTCTTCAAAGCGACCTGTTCCAGATGAAGCTAGTACCGCCGAGCACCGTAATACCGAAGAAGATACGTTTTCTTCGTCCGTTAGCTTAATCTACCAACAAGCCAGGTTGATTGGCGCAGCTTTGCGCGGCGAGGAGTCTTTAGTTGCGCCGAATCGCGGCGATGCAACAAACGATTATTTCAATGTCGGCGACGAGCGTTCGCGTGAGGATGCTGGATCAACTCGCTCGGCCACCTTGCATCCCGAAGGCATCATGAGCTATTCAGGGAAAGTGGCTCAATTTATCTATCGAGATATTGGTGGTGTGTTTGCGTCTCCTGCAACAGGAGCAGCTCAGCTTGTCGGCGTAGACGAGCGCGTCTAGTTACCAGGGCTGCCTGGCTAAAGACTAATTATTGCCTTGAGCTAAAGCCTGCTTTTCGTTTTTTCTTTTTCTTCTTTTCGCTGAGCCTTTCGCCGCATTTTGTTTTGGCGCGAAACCACGGTTAGTGTTTGTCATTGGGTTATACTTCAATAATATTTCAAGACGCTAATTGACCAACAATGACTGTATCGACCCCTATATCTGTTCGTTCCGAGCAACACCAAACACTAAACGATGGCTTGCTCAAGTTTCTGGACGCTTCACCCACATCGTTTCATGCAACGCAAACCATTGCTGCCGAGTTAGAAGCGGCGGGCTATGAACGTTTGCTGGAACCAGACGCCTGGTCGCTATCTGCTGGTGGGCGCTACTTTGTGACCAGGAATGACTCATCGATTATTGCGTGGCGACAGGGCGAAACAAGTTTTGCCGATAACGGAGTGAGAATATTGGGTGCTCACACCGACAGCCCCTGCTTAAAGGTCAAGCCGAACCCTGAGCTCACGCAGCACGGTTTACTGCGCCTTGGTGTAGAGGTTTATGGTGGTGTATTACTTAATCCATGGTTTGACCGCGATTTGTCACTTGCAGGGCGTGTGCATTATTCGCTGGACGGCGAGATTCGTTCCACGCTCGTTAATTTTAAGCGACCGTTGGCGACGCTGCCGAGCCTGGCGATACATCTCGATCGCGAGGCCAACACCAAGCGCGCGATTAACGCACAAAATCACACGCCTGTGTTACTGGCAACGAATAGTGAACGCGAGGAAAAGCAGAGCGCGGATGGCCTGTTTAAAACCGTGTTGTTAGAGCAATTGAAAGAGGAAGTCGAAGCATTTGCGCCGGATGCAACTGTCGACAGTATTCTCGATTACGAATTATCGTTCTACGACAGCCAGTCGGCGGCAGTTATTGGTTTACATTCAGATTTTATTGCCTCGGCCAGACTCGATAACTTGTTGTCCTGTTATCTCGATTTACAAGCCTTGCTTGGCAGTGATGATTCAAAGCAGTGGGCAATGCTAGTGTGCAGTGATCACGAAGAGGTGGGCAGCCAATCAAGTTCTGGTGCTGGCGGGCCATTCCTGAAGCATGTGCTGGAACGCATCGAGTCTAGTAGTGAAAACTTGCAGCGGGGGTTAAGTCAGTCGATGCTGATTTCTACCGACAATGCACATGCGTTGCACCCCAACTACGTAGAAAAAATGGAGCCTGAGCACAGTCCAGCGTTAAACGCTGGCCCCGTGATTAAAGTTAACGCAAATCAGCGGTATGCGTCTAACAGTGAAACACAGGCGATATTCCGCTCGGTTTGTGCAAAGGTTGATGTGCCCGTGCAGTCATTTGTGACCAGGGGTGATATGGGTTGCGGAAGCACCATCGGGCCTATTACGGCTTCCGAAATTGGAGTTAAAACCTTGGATGTGGGGCTGCCGACGCTCGGTATGCATTCGATAAGGGAATTGGGTGGCTATGACGATACCGCGTACTTATACAATAGTTTGAGCGCGTTCTTATCGAGAAGTTAGTAGCGGAAGGTGTCGGCTAAAGCGGAAAGAGGCGCCAGCCAGTGCTCGCATGTTGCAAAGCACTGGCAAGGCTAAGGTTTTTACTGCGCTGCGTAAGCGGCGTTTGCCGCAGCGACGGCTGCACCCGGTTTGAGTTCCAGTCCTTGCGAAAGCAGGGTGCTTTCTAACGATGTTAAGCAGCGGCGTACGTTAACAGGGTTGGCGCCATAGCCCATCAGGCCGATACGCCAAACTTTTCCGGCCAGCGCGCCCAGCCCGGCTCCGATTTCCAGATTAAACTCATTCAACAGCGTTTCTCTCGTGGCCGCATCATCCACGCCTTCGGGGATGCTAACCGAATTCAGTTGTGGCAAACGACAGCTTTCATCTACAGAAAGGCTTAGTCCCATCGCTTCTAGTCCTGCCTTAAGTGCAAGGTGGTTGTTCTTATGTCGTTGCCAGCAATTCTCAAGGCCTTCCTCAAGCACAATTAATAGCGATTCATGAAGTGCATATAGCGGATTGATCGGCGCGGTATGATGGTATGCGCGCTTCGTGCCACTTCCCCAGTAACCTAGAATTAAGTTTAAATCCAGGAACCAGCTTTGAACCGGCTCTTTGCGGTTCTTGATTTTTTCGATGGCGCGATCGCTAAAGGTTACCGGCGATAAACCTGGTACGCAGGACAGGCATTTTTGTGTGCCAGAGTAAACGGCATCTGCGCCCCAGCGATCAACATTAACATCGATGCCTGCAAGCCCGGTTACCGTATCGACAATGGTGAGCATTCCTGCTTTTTGCGCGAGCCCACAAAGAGTGTCTATGTCGCTTTCAACGCCGGTTGAGGTTTCTGCGTGAACCATCGCGACAATTTTTGCGTCTGGGTTATCGGCAATTGCGGCCGCCAGTTTGTCACTGCTGATGGCGGTGCCCCAGTCATCTTCCACCATAATGGCGGTACCACCTGCGCGTACAACGTTTTCTTTCATTCGGCCGCCAAAGACACCATTTTGGCAGACAATTACTTTGTCGCCGGCTTCAACAAGGTTGGCAAAGCAGCACTCCATGCCCGCGGAGCCTGGCGCAGATATTGGCAGCGTAAGTTCGTTTTTAGTTTGAAACACGGTTTGTAATAGAACCTTGATCTCATCCATTAAACGAATAAATTCAGGATCGAGATGGCCAATAGTGGGGCGCCCCAGAGCCGATAAGATTCTTGGGTTTACATCAGAAGGGCCTGGCCCCATTAGCGTTCGAGTTGGAGGATTGAAACTTTTCATAATGGCTAATCGATTATCGTATAAATGATTTAGGTCGGCTGGTGCAGTCGGCGTTCTTGATTACGAGAAAGTCAAAACCAGTTTACGCGCCAGCGGACTTGGGTCGCGAATATTAGTCAACTGCGCCGCCTGGGTAAAGTGATTGCTTGGAGTATTCGTAAAACCTGCTTAGGTGAGGTGTGATTGCGGCACTACGGCGGGAAATCGCGTGGATTTGCAGCCAGAATAACGCTTGAGGGCGCGAGGTTCAGTCGATAGTATCGTAAACGGCTGACTGGCTGTTTCCCCATTTTTATGCAGAACACGGTTTACACTCATATGAAAGTAGATCCCAATGAGATCGATGAGCTCACCTTAAAGATTAACCGGGAGACCGCAAAAATTAGCTGGTTGGAATTACAGAAATTTTTTGCGCAGGGGCGCGCACTGCGTGTGGCGGACGGGCAGGACCTGATTCAGGTAGCTAAATGGATGGCCGAAGATAACGCGGAGAAAATAAAGCCGCTACTCGAATCGGCAGCGCTCGCGCCAGTCGAGGATCAGCTCGCGAGCACCTGGCTTGAGAGCGAGCAGGAAGTTTGGGCGGTTGTGTCAGCGCCCTGGGTGATTGTGCAAGCCGTAAAATAAGAGCGAATAGCTATCTGGGCTCGCTAACATGACCTATTTGTAACCTGGTGTAAACTAATGGCACATTTGATTGCCATTGTTTCTCGTTTTATATCAAACTGGCGTGTATCTGGAAGGCTGTTCCAAGGATGCTTCAAAGTGTGATCGACATTATTTATCAGGACGACGATATCGTCGCAGTGAACAAGCCCGCTGGAATGCTGGTGCACCGAAGTGAATTGGCGCCGGCGTCTGATGCCAATATTGTCGATTTGCTACACATGCAATTAAACCGTTCTGTTTTTCCGGTGCACAGGCTTGATCGAGCAACCTCGGGGCTGCTTTTATTGGCGACATCGTCAGCAGTGGCGAGCAGGCTGGGCGCAGCGTTTGCGCGCCAACAGGTGCGTAAAAACTATTGGGCGGTGGTGAGAGGGTGGCCAGAGAGTGATTGTGCCGGCATTGACCATCAGCGCGATGAGCAATGGCAACCGTTTTTGTGGCCGGGCAAGAGCACGACCATAAATGCAAAGGTTGTGGCGGCGGATACTTCGTGGCAGCTGATCGACCACCCGCTTGCGAAACCCAAATCGCATGAAACCCAGCGAAGGTTCAGTAAGGTCTCGAGAAACGCACTCACCGAGAAGAAACCGGCGAAAACCTTTTGGCGAACTTTAGCGTACTTAAATTGGGAGGTCGAAGTGGATCGATATCCTTCCGCACGATATAGCGTGGTTGAATTGAGGCCTAAATCGGGCAGGGCTCACCAGTTAAGAAGGCATATGAAACATATTTCTCACCCAATGATAGGTGATGTTAAGTACGGAAAGGGTACGCACAATCGCTTTTTTAAAAACGATCTTGGTTTAGGGCAGCTTATGCTGGTGGCTAACGGATTAACACTTCAGCATCCAGTGACGGGGCGTTGCATCTCTTTTCACAGTATGCCTAATGACAAGCCAGGAACATTCTTTAGTTCGGTAATTGCATCTGCCGGACTGGCACATTCAAACACGCTTGCGGCGTAATTCGGATTTTGTAAGGTTTAACGATTTATGATTTCTAAACCAGCAGTTAACTATTGTGTGTATCTAGCCTTATTGTTGCTATTTATGTCGGCAAAGCCGCATGCGGAAACAATGACACCAAACCCGGTCAGCGATATAAAACTGATGAGTTTGGCTGAAATTGCTAGCCGTGTAGAGCGATCAGCGTCAGCGATTGTCGTCAGCGACAACGATGCGAGCATCAATGCCGAAATTGCCGCAGTGGTAAAAGCTGTCGTGGTGCGGGTAGGGGAGCAGGTCTCTGAAGGTGACTTATTGGTAGCACTTGACTGTACCGATTACGAATTAGCCCAGGCGTTGGCAACTGCTGATATGGAGGCGAGTAAGGCGAACCTGAGTTTTGCGCAAATTCAATACAAACGCGCACTGAATCTACGCGAAAAATCCTTGAACTCCACGCTTGATGTTGATTCGAGTAGAACAGAGCTGGCTAGTAGCAAGGCCAACAAACAGCGTTCTGAGGTGTTATTGAAACAAGCTAAACGTGACGTGGAACGATGTGCGATAACTGCTCCGTTTAGCGGTGTAATTGTTGAGCGAATGGCTGCAAAAGGTGAGCTTGTTGCGCAGGGCACTCCATTATTGCGTCTTGTCGATACCAACGCCGTTGAGCTTTCTGCCACTGTTGGTCCTCAGCTCGTTGACCAGTTAGGTGCTCAGTTCGAGTATCAATTTCTTCATCAAGGCGGTCGCGAGAAGAAAGCTTATGCGGCCACGCTGGTGCGTGTCGCAGATTTTATCGAAAGTAGCCGGCGTAGCGTAGAGGCGAGGTTTTCTTTTACTGGCGAAAAACCGCCGGCGGGCGCAAGTGGTAAGCTGGTTTGGAGTACTGAAAGCTGGTTTTTGTCACAGCGTTATCTGGGTGAGCATGCCGGTGCGCGCGGCGTATTTATAAGCGAAGGTGGTAAGGTTAACTTTATTGCACTTGAGCAATCCTCGGCGGGCCTGCCTGTGGAAGTTGACCTGCCAGCAAACACTCAAATTATTGCTTCGGGTGTGCAATCGTTGGTGGTCGGCCAGTCTATCCAATAGCTTGCTCTTATTTCCGGGAAGATCAATTTCTAACGGCTAATCTATGCTGCAAAGAATTATATCAAATCACGTATTAGCTAATCTCAGCTTTGTATTGATACTTTTGCTGGGGTATCTGGCTTTCGACAATATGCCGCGTGCGCGTGATCCGGAAATCGTTTTTAACTACGTGAATATAGTGACTGCACTACCGGGCGCTTCCGCTTCCGAGATCGAAAAGCGTGTAACCGACCCAATTGAAGAGCGAATTGCGGCGACAATAAAAGATGTCAATTTTATTCAAAGCTCAAGTCGTGGTGGTGCTTCGTCAATAACCATGCGGTTCGAAGACCTCCCAAGTGATGTTTTTAAAGAGCGATTACAAAAGCTGCGCAGGGAAGTGCAAAATGTTTATAACCAGCAGTTGCCAGAGGAAGCTACCGATCCTCAAATAGAATCGTTAGGCACATCGTCGTTCCCCGCAGCATTTATCGTTGCCAAAACAAATCATTTTGATGAGCGTTTTCGTCGATATTTAAGTAATGCGCAAAAAGATCTTGAACGGTTACCAGGCGTTGATTCTGCCGCTATTCTTGGAACTTCCGATCCGGAGCTGCATATTGCTTTTTATCCTGACAGGTTGGTAGGACTTGGACTTACTCCTGCGGATCTGGCAGACACGGTGTCCCACTACTTTCGTGATCTGTCCGTTGGTGATCTTGATTCCAAGGATGGCAAGCTTGTTGTTCGACTTGAAGGTACCGCAGGCACTCTGGAAAATGTACGCGCATTCCCTATTATCTCTTCACAAAGTGTTGTGCCTTTAGGTGATTTGGCCGATGTGTATTTTTCTTCTGCCGAGGAATCCAACCTGGTATTGCACAATTCTTCTCCGGCAGCGATGTTTGCGATAACCAGGCAAAAAGGCGGTAACGAGCTTGAAATCCTGAGTGAACTAAGAGAGTTTATTGAGGAAGAAAATAATAAGCAAAAGGCAAACGGCGTCGAGTGGCTGATTATCGATGATCAGACTAAAACGACTCGTGAAGCAATTAATATGATGCAATCTAACGCTTTGATCGGGTTGGTGTTAGTTGTTCTGGTGAGTTATCTTTTTTTGGGTGGCCGAATTGCGTTCCTCACTACCATTGGCATTCCGTTTACCTTAGCAGGTACTTTTATTGTTTTAGATGGGTTGGGTCGAACCGTCAACAACACCTCTTTGCTTGGTGTGGTCGTCGCGCTAGGAATGATCGTGGACGACGCGGTGGTGGTAGTCGAAGCAATTTACTACCGGTTGCAAAGAGGCGCACAAGTGTTTGAAGCTGCAATAGGCGCTTTGCAAGAAGTGTCCGCGCCGGTTCTGACTTCCATTCTCACAACCATTTCAGTCTTTTTACCGCTGGTGTTTTTGCCAGGAATCCTCGGGAGCTTTCTTGCGGAACTTCCTACCGTCGTGTGTTTAGCGCTTGCTATTAGTCTTCTGGAAGCGTTCTGGATTTTGCCAGCTCATGTGTCGTTTTTGAAAGTCCAGGTTTCTTCCGACAACCGACAGCAGCGGATAAGAACCCATTTTACGCGCAAGACTAGAAACTGGTACTCACGATTATTGGTGTACACGTTTCGTAAACCGCTGGCAGCTATAGGGGTGACGGTGTTGCCGCCTGTACTGGCATTGGCGCTGTTATTTAGTGGCGCGGTAAACGTTAATTTCTTTCCTGAAGACCCCTACCGTATTTTTTACGTGAATGCAGAGCTGCCTCCGCAATCAACCTTGAATGAGACGCTTGAAGTTGTTACTGAAATTGAATCGTTAGCGCTTTCTACCCTGGAAGAAGGCGAACTCCAGGCTTCTGTTGCATACGCAGGGCAGCGCTTTACTGAAACCGGAGCAAACTTTGGTGATAACCTCGGGCAGACATATTTGACTTTCGAGTCGCATGAGCGAGGTATGCGGCCAATTAAAGAAATTTTTGCAGCGATAGAAGATAAGATTGGTAGTCAGTATGGGGTAGCTAACATTACCTATACAGAAATTATTGACGGGCCACCGCTGGGTGCTCCTGTTAGCCTGAAATTTCTTGGGAATGATTTTGATGTGCTAAACCAGGCGGTTGCTGAGATGACAGAGCTGATGGAGTCTGATGCCAGGTTTAACAATATTTCAAACAGCTATCAGGCCGGTGCGCCTACGATGCTGGTCCAGCTTGATGGCGATGCGATAAAGCGGTCCGGCATTCACCCAGCGGTGGTGACGCGCTCTTTAAGCAGTTTTGTTGACGGTGAGTTAATTGCGCAATACCAACGTTTAGGCGAGGAGGTTGACATTCGTTTGCTGGCGAAGCCAAACAGCTTTCCGATCGACCAGATTATGCAGCAGACAATTGCAAATCCTTTTGGGGAAGAAGTGGCGCTGGGCTCTCTGGTAAAGGTTGAATATAAAAGTGAGCCGCGTGATGCAAAGCATTATAATTTTCGGCGCAGCATAGAGGTTTCGTCATATCTTGATTTGGATGCAATAGACCTGGTTACCGCCAACGAATTTTTGCAAGACTACTGGGCCTCCATTCAATACAAGTATCCCGATGTTGAGATCGATACTTCAGGGCAGTTCGAAGACTTGTTGGAAACGTTAGATTCAATCTCTTTCTTTTTTGTTATGGGTATGGGGTTGATTTACCTGATTCTGGGAACACAGTTTAGGAGTTACTTGCAGCCACTTATAGTTTTGCTTTCAGTACCGCTTGCATTTTCTGGTGTCGTGTTTGGGATTACGGTTACAGGAAGTCCCATGACGTTTTACACCATGTATGGGGTCGTCGCGCTTTCCGGAATTGCGGTTAACTCTGCAATTGTTATGGTTTCTGCCGCAAATCAGCGTCGCGCTAGTGGTATGGGTATTCTACATGCAACTATTTTTGCCGCCCGTCGTCGGGTGATCCCGGTATTGATTACTACGTTTACGACCATAGGTGGGCTGTTCTCGATGGCCGCGGGACTAGCGGGCGACTCCGTTGTCTGGGGGCCGTTGGCAGTTGCTATTGTGAGCGGGCTGTTTTTCTCGACACCGTTGATACTGTTAATCATTCCTCACGCTTATCGTCTGATGATGATTTCGCCAGTGGCCAGGTTTTAAAAACTTCGCTTGTTGTGTGATGCGCATCACACTATTCATCAACGCCAAAAATATGCCATTGGCGCAAAGCTCGTTGATCTGGGCTTGGGTTCACAATACTGCCAGGCGCATTAGATTGAGCGCCTTTTCTTCTCCGCTCGTTCCCTTCTCTCTGCTAAATTTAACAAAAGGGCGTTGAATATTTCCGCTCGCGTATTAGTTAAAAGAGGAAAGTTAAAGCCGGTTAATCGATACTGTCGTTAGTGCTTTGGCTTTGCCTTTTGTTGTCTCTAGATAAGTAGCAGCTCAATCTGGTTGAAAAGGACAAAATGATTTTCGGTGTTGAACAATCAAGTTACGATGCGATTTACTTTGTGCAAAACCATAAAGTTGTTAAGGAGATGGTTCTTGGCGAGTTTGAAGCCGTGCTTGATGGTGTTGTCTCAGAATCGGATTTTGCCGGAGAAGAATGTCACGCGGTTTACCTGAAGATAGACAAGCGCCTGAATATTCTTGCCGCCGTTTTTTTTATTATCGAGTTTGATACTGACGGAGCACTAAAGCTCGGTTGGAATTTGCCCCTCGATCAATTAGCCGAAACAGCGGCTTATGGCCCCAGCGTTAATGGTTTGTCGATAAGGATGGCCTGTCGTAGCCAATGTCCTATTGCCTGGTTATCTGGTGAATTGTGGGAGCCTGATTTAAGCCCGACAAAAAACACGCTTAAGCTACTTGCGACCCAGGTTAAACAAAACAAGCTTGGCTTTTATGTCGAAAAGAGCGATCCCGCAGACTCGGCCGCTTTGGCCATGGCATCGGCCGACAATGTTCCATTAGTTGATCAGCGCGTCGATACGCAGGTCGACGAAAGCGATGACGCGGTAAATGAACTCGCGGCAATGCGAAGTGATCATGAGTTGTCACTCAAAAATGCTACGGGTGCAGATTATGATCGCGTCGTTGCTGCGCTTTCGGAGCGCGAGGAAATGTTGCGGGCGAACCTTCGCAAGAAGCGAAAAGACGAGCGCGACAAAGCCTTGATACAGCAGCGCGACAATATGGCGCAGGGGATTAAAAAGCTCCGTGCACGACTGGCAAGCGCAACGGAACAGCATCAGCTGGCGGTAGATAAGTTAAAGCGTGAGCATGCAGAAGAGCTTGACCGACAAAAGTTCAAAATGGATAGTTACACGCAGCAGCAATTGGCGTTGGAAAAAAAGAATACTGTTCTAAAAGATGAAAACCTTTTGTTGCAAGATCAGCTTCGCGTTCAGCGAGAAAGCCATGAGCAACAAGTTGTCGATATGGCAGAACAAAATGGTTTTGATCACGAAGCGCTGCGCAAGCATATGCGCCGCGAGCTGCAGGCAAAGCTTATTGAGCACACTAGTGAGCTGGAGTCTCGTATCGAGCTAAAAGAGGTGGAAGCAAACTATCGCGAAGAGCAAATAAGGCGTTTGCAGCGCGAGCTTACCGAACTAAAACTCGCACCTCAGGCGACTCCTGTGCGAGGAGATTTTTTCCAGGCTGCCGAAAATCTCGAAGGCCTGGGTATGCACTTTCTTATTTCCCTGCCGGCGATTGGCCCCGTCCGCGTGCCTGCGGCTGAGCTGGAAGCATTTAGTGCTGATTCAAATGCGTACCTGGCTGAGCGCCATGGTGTGGACAAGAAATTATTTGCACAATGGTTTGAGTTTGCCAAAAATCCAGTTTGCGGCTTTCGTCACGCCGACGGCAGCGTTTGTGGAGAGCCGATCAAGCTCTGTAAGCCGCAAGAGTTTGAGCTACGTATATCCGATCGTTGCGAAAAGCATGAACTAGAAGACGACGCAAACGACCAGAAGTACGCGTGAATAAAATCTTTAATACTACGCGCTGCTAGCTTTACCTATTTATCACCTACTTGCCATTGCACGATATGAGCGATACGCTATCTGCTCTAATTATTCTGGTGCAATAACTTCTCTTGACGGACACAAAAACGATAGCAAAACGAGCTGTATTTAGTACTTCGTTGGTGCAAGCCCTGGTTGATCTAACCGGCTTTGCCACGCTTACGCCACATGCGCAGTGGCGGCTACCCGATCAGTCTGTAGCGCGGAGTCAGGCTGGTGAACTACCAATGTTGCGTTTGGACAAGGTGAGTCATCCAGGCTGCCCCCAAATGAGTGGCAACAAATTATATAAGCTGTTGCCAAATCTTTCGCAATGTCTTCAGGAACAAGCATCTATAGTTCGTAGTTTTGGCGGACGTTGGTCAAACCACGTGTGGGCGTTGAGTGCCGCATGCGAAACGTTGAATTGCTCGTCTGGCCGCAAGCTGATGCTCGAAGTATTGGTTCGTGGCGAAAGGCCGAAATCTCTAACGCCGACGCTAAGTGATGCGCAAGCCTTTGGTGCACAGTTAAATTTTGTGCCTCGCCAGTTTTATGACAAGCTCGCTTATTCGGCCCCGCAGGTATTAGAAAAAAGATTGGCGTTTTTCCAGCAGGGTGGGGGTGGTAAGCAAGTGCACTATATTCCGTCGGGTGGAAGCAATACGCCTGGGCTTCTTGGTGCCGCCTGTCTGGGTTTGTATCTAGCGAAAAACTTTCCAGGAACCGATATTTACTGCGCGGCTGGCACCGGTGGTTTTGCCGCGGGGTTGGCGTTAGGTATCGAGCTGACTGAGCTGAGCTTACGCGAGAAGGGGCTGCGCTCATCTTCGCTGCCCGCCATCTGCGCAGTGTGTGTTGCAGAGAGTAGTGAGTCGGTGGCCAGGCGTAACTTGCCGCTTCTCGATGATTGCTATCGTTATTTGCAGAAAAATCCAGTTTTGCTTGAGCACTTTGGTGTGGCTACCGATCAGGTGGTGGCTGGGATAGGAGCGGGCGAGCATGAGGCGCTGCGGTATCTGGATTGTACGACCAGCTTCGCTTCACTTTCTCCTGCACTCCGGTCTTTTCGCGAAGCGCTAGAGATCGAGAATAAGGAATCGGTCGATCCTGTTTATATGCTGCCGTTGTCCTATTATTTGCATCAGCAGCTTACTGAAAATCCGGAGTTTAATGGCCGGAAGGCGCTGGTGCTGCATACTGGTGGGCTGCAGGGCGCGCGAACGGGTATGATAGCTTGAGAAGAGAAAAGCCCGGCTATAGACCGCTGGTGAGAGCGTCTTGCTGCGCGTATAATGGCGCGTTCATTTTGATCCCCTGAACTTGTTGGTCAAACTATGCCTGTGTTTAGAAATATCGGCGTTATCGGTCGTGTCGATAGCGAAAGCGTTGTCGATTCGGTACGTCAGCTCGTTGCAATGTTAAGCAAGCGAGCGGTGAAAATTGTGCTCGAAGAGCAAACCGCGAACGCCCTGATTGATCACCAGTTGCAGGTCGCTACTCGTAAGCTTATAGGCGAAATTTGCGACCTTGTAATCGTCGTGGGTGGTGACGGAAGTTTGTTGGGCGCGGCGAGAGATCTGGCGCGACACGATGCGCTGTTGTTAGGTATTAACCGTGGACAGTTAGGTTTTCTTACCGACATTGCGCCGGAAGATATCGAAAAGGAAGTCGCGGCAGTTTTGGATGGCGAGTACACGGCCGAACAGCGTTTTTTGCTTTCTATGCAACTCACTCGTGATGGCGCGCCTATAGCAGAATCCAACGCGTTTAACGACGTTGTATTGCACAGTGGACAAGCACCGACGATGTTGGATTTTGAACTGTATATCGAAGGTGATTTTGTCTATTCACAACGAAGTGATGGCTTAATTATCTCCACACCTACCGGATCGACTGCCTATTCGTTATCGGGTGGCGGGCCGATTATGCATCCGCGTTTAGATGCCATTGCCATTGTGCCTATGTTTCCACACACCCTGACTAGTCGGCCGCTTGTAGTTGACGCAGAAAGCGAGATAAAAATAACAATTGGAGAAAATAACCCGGATCATCTAACGATTAGTTGTGACGGGCAGGTGAATTCCGCGGCCGTTCCAGGCGACGTCATCAAAATAAAAAAATACCGCAAGCGTATTAATCTTGCGCACCCCAAAGGCCAGGTGTTTTATGCTACCTGTCGTAATAAACTGGGTTGGGGCACGCAATATGGCAGTTCCTCTTCCTCATAGTTCTCCGCGCAAAACAACAGGTTTTTTGTCAACACGAGCTGAGTTTCGATGAGTAAACAGTCCAGGCAAGTCGTGCAGCCCGCAATTAGCTTACCGTTTGATGTCGATCTTTCGAGTTTAAGTGCGCGCTGGCGACGTATGGGGATCATGCATCGTGTTGTTGAGGAGGCAGGGCGTCAGGTTGTGTATGCGGCTGCGAGTGATCACGAGCTTATCAACAATGAAGTGAAAGCTTTTCTTAGTGGCTCGCTTGACCCGGTAACGGATACTGTTTCTTCTAGCCATCAAGATGGGTTGGGGCTGGCTGAACTGCTGCGCATGATAATGTCGCTACCGGTCACGTCATCAATGATCGTCTTAAGCGTGCTTGGATTTCTTGCGGTTCAGTTCGGGCTAAGTTCGGTGATTGATTTGCTGGTTATTCAAAGTGTCGATAACAGTGCTATTGCCAGAGAGTTAAATTTGCCGCGGCAGATTTCGGTCAACGAATTTTTAGCGCACGGGCATTACTGGCGATTGGTTACGCCCATTTTTTTGCATTTTAGCTGGCTGCATATTGTTTTTAATATGCTGTGGATGTGGGAGTTAGGTCGTCGTATTGAGCGAATAATGGGGTCGATTCACTTGCTGATGATTGTCATGTTCATTGGAATCGCTTCAAATCTGTATCAAACGTTTGCCACCCCTTTGGCGACGTTTGGCGGGATGTCGGGAGTGATCTATGGGCTTTTGGGTTACTGCGCCGTGTTTACTTTGTTGGCGCCACATCGAGACTTGCGAATGCCGAGGGCGATCTATATTCTGATGCTGGGGTGGCTGTTGATAGGTTACTCAGGGGTGTTTAGTTTTCTTGCTCAAATGGCAAATACCGCGCATTTGACGGGCTTGATTTTTGGGGTGTTGATCGCGATACCAACGGCGCTAATCTATCGCAGTGGGTAATGATTTCCTGTTTAAACGGATTGGCGAAGTTAGCCTCCACCTCTATTTTTCTTTATTCCAGCTATCTACTATGTCTAGTTTTTTTGAAACAGCAAAGCAATTAACGCCTGAGGTCTATGAGAATTTTAAACGCGCGATTGAAACGGGTAAGTGGCCCGATGGTCGCGCGCTAAGTGACAAGCAGAAAACGCTGGTGATGGAAGCGGTTATCGTATATGAAAAAGCGATGCTTCCAGCCGAGCAGCAAACAGGGTATATGCCCGACGGTTGCCAGTCTAAACAGGAAAAATCGTCCAGTGATGGTGGGGTGACTGATAAAATACGCTTTGATCCTTTCCCGGAAAAATAATCAATGAGAAAAGTAGAGTTTCAGAAATGCCAGATAAGGTGCTAGTCGAGGGCGCATTGCGAAAGATGCGTGTAGCGCTTGATGGTGATAAAGCGCAGTACTTTCTTACAACGGATCAAAGTGAAATTGATATAAACCGGTACCTTGGTGCCCATTGGTCAATTCGTTATAAGGGTGAAATCCGTTGCATCTATTGCGATAGAAAATCGAGCAAAAGTTTTAACCAGGGGTACTGCTATCCTTGTTTTAAAAAGTTAGCGCGTTGTGATCAATGTATTGTGAGCCCAGAGAAATGCCATTTTCATATGGGTACCTGTCGCGAGCCCGAGTGGGCCAAGCAGTTTTGCATGCAAGATCATATTGTCTATTTGGCAAACTCATCAGGCATTAAGGTTGGTATTACCCGCGTGGATCAGGTGCCTACCCGCTGGATTGACCAAGGTGCAGTCGCCGCGATACCAATTTATCGAGTGTCGACTCGGCGGCTGGCAGGTCTGGTAGAGCATGAATGCAAAACACACTATGCCGATAAAACGAATTGGCGAGCTATGTTAAAAGGCAGTCCCGACACCGTTGACCTGTCGTTAGAACGTGCGCGGCTACAGGATCTATTGCGTGAATATATTCACTGGATTCAAGAGGAAGAAGGCCTGCTTAGTGTGCAGGAGGTTGACAGTGTTGATACTGTCGAGATTAGCTATCCTGTGGATCGCCGCCCGGAAAAAATAACCTCTTTTAATTTAGACAAAACCCCTGAAGCTGGCGGAACGTTAATCGCGATAAAAGGACAGTACCTGTTATTTGATGAGGGCGTTATCAATTTGCGAAAATACGCTGGCTATCAGGTGGCGGTTTCAATAGAAAGTTAATAGTAGCAAGAACGAGTAATATATGGCTGATTCCCAGGCGAGAAATGATGGTGTCGCGCAAAAAGACTTGGCGCTGGTATACCGAAAGGATTACCGCCCCTCAGCTTTTTTGATCGATAGCACACACCTTGATTTTAATTTGCTTGACGACAAAGTTATTGTTTCGAGCCACCTGGCAGTGCGCCGTAATAACACTCCCAACGCCGTATCGTCTAACGACCTTATTCTGGATGGTGAGTCGCTCTCACTGGTTTCTGTGGCGCTTGATCAAAAAGTGCTGGACGATTCTGAGTTTAGCGTGAGTCCAGAAAAGCTGGTTGTAAAAGACGTACCGGAGAAGTTTGAGCTAGCGATTGTTGTCGAGATTGACCCAGCAAGTAATTTAAGTCTTGAGGGTCTGTATCTTTCGAACGGTAGTTATTGTACGCAGTGTGAGGCCGAGGGTTTCCGTCGAATCACCTATTATCTTGATCGGCCAGATGTAATGGCATCCTTTACCACACGAATAGAAGCCGACAAAAAAGCTTATCCGCAGCTGTTATCTAACGGAAATAAAATTGATGGCGGCGATCTTGAGGATGGTCGGCATTGGGTGCTATGGGAAGATCCCCATAAAAAGCCATGCTATCTGTTTGCGCTGGTTGCGGCAAAGCTCGCTGTGCTGGAAGGTAAATTTACGACATCCAGCGGCAGGGATGTTGCGTTAGAAATATATGCGGATGAGCGTGACCTGGATAAATGCCATCACGCGATGCAATCTTTAAAAAACGCAATGGCCTGGGATGAAAAGGTTTATGGCCGTGAATACGATCTTGATCTGTATATGATCGTTGCTGTGAGCTTTTTTAATATGGGCGCCATGGAAAATAAAGGGCTCAATATCTTTAATACTTCCTGTGTATTGGCGCATCCAAAAACACAAACCGATGCGGCGTTCCAGCGCGTAGAGGCCGTCGTAGCGCACGAATATTTTCACAACTGGTCCGGGAACCGTGTTACCTGTCGAGACTGGTTTCAGTTAAGTTTAAAAGAAGGGTTTACCGTTTACCGGGATGCCTGTTTTTCGGCAGACATGAATTCGGAAACCGTGAAGCGAATTGAAGATGTTCGCTTTCTCCGTTCTATGCAGTTTGCCGAGGATGCTGGCCCAATGGCGCATTCGATACGACCGGATTCCTATAGCGAAATTTCTAACTTCTATACGCTTACCATTTATGAAAAAGGCGCAGAAGTTATTCGTATGTTAAATCAATTGCTGGGAGGCAAAGCCTTTAGGCAGGGAACCGATTTATATTTTGATCGCCACGATGGACAGGCCGTAACCTGTGAGGACTTTGTAAAGGCACTAGAGGATGCGTCTGAGACAGATTTGCAGCAGTTTCGTCGCTGGTACGAACAGGCAGGCACCCCAAGGCTTGACGTTAATGAATCCTGGGATTCGGAGCACGGTATTTATTCTCTAACAGTTCAACAAAGTTGTGATTCCACGCCTGGGCAAATTGAAAAACCTGACTTTCATATTCCGCTCGCGTTGGGCTTCGTTTGCGAAGGTGAATACCGTAATGACCTTGAACAAGTGCTAAATGTTAGGGAAGCATCGCAGCGTTGGGAGTTTTCGGGTTTTTCAAGCAAGCCGGTACCCTCGCTACTGCGGGGATTTTCAGCGCCAGTAAAACTGAGCTTTGATTACTCGGCCGAAAGCTTGCTCGTGCTGCTCGAGAAAGAGCGCGATGGATTTAGCCGCTGGGATGCGGCGCAGCGTTACTATGGTCTATTGCTAGAGCAGTACTTTAACGGCGAACGTCTTGACGCCGAAGAAGATGCAGGTGGTAGCGCAATTGCGATGGCGGATGAGTTATTCGCGTGTTTTACGCGCCTCCTACAAAAAGGTTGGGTGCAGTTACCTGATGTGGGCGATAAGAAGTACGAGTGGGATAATGCGTTGATGGATGCCGCGATGCTGGCCGAAATTTTGTCGGTTCCCAGCTATGGCGCGTTGCTTGAGCCCTTAAGCAGTATTCAGGTGGATGCGCTAACCGGTTTTAGGGAGTCGCTGCTAGTGCTAGTTGCCGAGCATATGAGCGAAGTCTGGGCAGAAACCTATCAGCGTCTAGATGCTCAATTACAACGTAGCGGTGCGTATAAGCCGGTTGCTGAAGATATTGCATTGCGCAGTTTGAAAAATCTTGCGCTCAGCTACCTGATGATTGTGCCGGATGAGCAGGCGTTGGCCTGGGCGAAAGGGCAGTACTATTCAGCGACGAATATGACCGATCAACTAGCTGCACTTACTGCGGTAGTACATTCGCCTTCAGAAAAAAGCAATGCACTTGCCGATGAGTTGCTTGCCGCGTTTATTGACCAGTGGCAGCATGAAGAGCTTGTGGTTAACCAGTGGTTTACGGTTCAGGCAGGCCGTAGCGGGGAGGGTGCGTTTGCACAAATAAAGGCATTGACCGAGCATGACCTCTACGATTCAACGAATCCAAATAAGATTCGCTCGTTAGTCGGGGCGTTTTGTAGTGCTAATTTCGCGCAATTTCATCGCGAAGACGGCAAAGCCTACGAATTTCTTGCCAGCGAAGTTTTAAGGATTGATCAGTTTAATGCACAGGTCGCGGCCCGGATGGTGACACCATTAACGCACTGGAAGCGCTATCAATCGCCACAAAAAGCGGCGATGAAAGCAGCGTTAGAGAGTATGTTAACAGCTGATTTGTCCGCAGACCTTAACGAGATTGTACGTAAAGGTCTGGCCTAATGGGTCGTTAATACCTTAGACTCCTACCAGTAAACTAGGTAGAATCCGTTCTGGATTGTCTGTCCCGCCCCGGGCGGTTGGACAAGCACTACTGCTCCCAGGTCGGTTGTTTATAAAACGCCGGCAAAAAGAAAAATGAGAGGATTGATTTCGTGAGCTTAAAAAGTTTTCTTACTTTTAAAAACCTGTTTGGTGAACTGTCTAGCGACAAAGAGCAGGCACTATTCTCAGAACTTTTATTTATGGTTTTGGCTGGGGCAGCGAGTGCAGATCTTAATATTGAGAGAATTGAAACTGCGAAAATTTCGGCGATTCTTAAAGAAAAGCTTGATCTTGACGTGACACACGCCGAAATAAAAACATCTGGCGAAGTTGACCTCTCCCAGGAAGACATCGTAAGAAACGTCAAAGCAGCCAGTAATCGCCTGTCGGTGCCCAGCCGCCAGGAATTACTCAATGCAATGCTGGAAGTGTTTCGCTCCGACGGTAGCATCGGTCCCCTGGAACAAAAATATTTTAACCGGGTTGCCCTGGCGCTTGATCTAACACCTGCACAGATGATGCAGCTTTAGCCATTAGGGCGGCGACCATAGAAGCCTGGCTCTGCCGCCAGTAATTTTTGTTCAGGTTCCTGTTTCTCTCCCTTAGGTGTGTGCACCGGTGGGCTGCTTTTGTGTCAACCAATGGCGCTTTCATTCGTTATAAACAATAAGACAAGCTTACTCCCTTGGTCGAGTACCTCCTGCGAGAGGCATGTTTTTGCTAACCTTTTGATTATTAAGGCGATATAGGGATAAGTTGTGGGAGAGTTAGATGCTTTTCTCGCTTCCGTCCAGGCGAAGGCCCTGCGTATTGCTGAGTTTTCGCTAGGGAGCCGGGAAGACGCGTTGGATGTTATTCAAGACGCGATGTACAAGTTTGTTCAAAAATACGGCAACAAACCCGCAGATCAGTGGCCGCCGCTCTTTTATCGCATCCTGTATAACCGCATAACCGACTATCAACGCCAGCGGCAGCGAAGCAAAAAACTCTTTTTTTCATTTTTTGGTCGCGACAATGCTGACGACCAGGCAGACGAGCAAAGCTTTAATGCCGAATACAAGGACGCGAGCCCAGTAGAGCCAGAGCGCCTGAACGATTCCCAGCGTTTTGCTGAGGATCTCGATACAGCGTTGAAGGCACTGCCCGAAAGGCAAAGACAGGCCTTTTTGTTACGCGAATGGGAGGGGCTAGACGTCGCTTCAACCGCGTTGGCGATGGGCTGTAGCGATGGCAGCGTCAAGACACATTTGTCGCGGGCCAAGCGAGCACTGCAACAACACCTTCAAGCCTATGATCATGTGAACGAATATGGCGAATGACGATACCGACAACACTCAGCAGGAGTCACTAAGCCCCGAGTTAAGCCGTAGGGTGCTAGTCTCACTGGCTGCGAGCGAGAAATTGGACGACGCTACCAAAAGTCGTTTGGCCCTCGCGCGTCGCGAAGCCATACAGCAAGAGAAACGCGATTCGCTTTTTGATCGCTGGGTTGGTGTTATGCAGGCATGGTTCTCGAGGGGTTGGATTGCGCCGGGCGGACTGGTTGTTGCCTCGGTGTTGGTGGCTGCGGTTTATTTGTTGCAGGTTGCGCAGTCGCCCGAGAGTAGCCCGCCGGTAGCGCAACAAGGACTCGGGCCTGAGTTAGAGATTGCTAGCAGCGTTGAGACCTTAAGCGAGATAGAACTCGCCTTTGAGCTGTTCAGCGACGATAGTCATGATCTGGAATTTTATGAATCACTCGCCCTGATCGAATGGTGGGAAAGTGAGGAAGTGTAATGCGAACCCGGGCGCGCCATTGGCTATTTATGTTGGTGTTTTCTGCCTTGTATGCGGGGGTATCGCCCTGCGCGTTTGCCCAGCAAAGCCTTGATCACGAAAACGCTGGTCTCGAAAACAGCGTAGCGGGGCAAGAGCGAGATACTGAAGATGCGTCGCACCAGGAAGCTGACCTGGTAGCGTCGCGTTCAAACAAACCGCCCTCAATGAGTGAGGCTGAGTTGTTTGCTTTTTTTTTGGAGGCGAGCGATGAAGAGCTGGATTTCTTGCTGCGCTCCGATAGCGAACCAGATGGAGACGCTTTTTTAAAAGGGGATTTATTTTGATCATGCCCATAGTTAAATGGGGTGATCTGGCAGGTGCAAGATGGTGATGCAAGACAAAGTAGTACGCTTTGAACAGTCGAGATTTTATATTCCGTTGACCGTGGCGCAAGCGCTCCGCCTGTTAGTGGTGAGTGTGCTTTGCCTGTGTTTTTCGGTTTATGCAGTTGCGAACCCCGAGGCAGAACAGATTGATAAAGAAGTTACTCATGTTGAAAAAATTGAGTGGTCATCGCTGTCTCCAGAACAGCATGACGTCCTTAAAGGTTTGAACATTGATTGGGAAACGCTAAAGCCCAAACAGCAACATCGCCTCGATAAAATGTCCAGGCGTTATGTTTCGATGAGTGATGAGCAGAAAAAACGTTTTGTCGAGCGCGTTAGTCGTTGGCGAGCAATGGGCAAAGAGGAAAGACAGGCTTCGATTCAAGCCTTCAAGCGCTTTCGTGCTCTGTCACCCGAGCAGAGAGCGCGGCTTAAAAAACGCTATCGAAAGTTTAAACACCTCAGTCCGCAGCAGCGCGAAAAACTTAGAAAGCGTTGGAAAGATAAGCGCATGAACGCCGGCGCGAGGCTTGATGAATTTGATCGCTTACAGGAAAAACGCGACATGCGAGAACGGCTTATCGAAGAGCGAGAGCTGCGTCGCGACCAGCTTATCGATCGTGAAGAAGCTAATGATCTTCGTGATAGAAATGCAGCGCCCTTCGATGCAAGATAAAAAAATGTTTTTTGTGTCAACCGATGTGAGTTCTGTTCGTTTGTAGTGGTAACAGGCAGCGAAATACCTAAAGCCTTGTTTGTGTATAAACGGTTACGTATAAACAGTAAAGTCGGAGACAAACATGAAACAATCAATGCAGAGCACTTCTAGTCGCAAACTTTTTCTCGCTATTTTTATTGCCGGTTTTTCCCTGGCGACCACAGCGCACGCGCACGCGGCATCGGACAATGGTTACGTGGATCGAGGCGATCGAATCGAAGACCGCTTAGACCGAAAGGGTGATCGCATCGATCGTCGACTGGATCGCAAAGGAGAGCGAATTAACGAGCGTCTGGATAGAAAGTCAGATCGCGCTGCGGCAAATGGCCGGGACCGTTTGGCAGATCATCTCGATCGCAGAGGTGATCGTATCGAAAACCGCTTTGATCGTCGTGGTGATCGAATTGACACACGCCTGGATCGCAAGGGGCAACGAATTGATCGTCGTCTGTAAAAACCAGCTACCAGCAACAAAAAAAGAGAGCGTAGGCTCTCTTTTTTTTCATCATACTGAAACCAGCTGGAGTTAGAGTCGTGCGCGACTCGCATGCCGGTAAACATAACCGCAGCTGAAAATGCTTCCTATGACCAGGCCCGGTGCTAGCGTTGCCAATATGTTGGGCGTTTGGTTGAGGATATGTACGGGAATTATGAGGGCATACTGAGCGGACAGTGCCATAAGTACTGCAACTGTGCCGCTAAATAATATGCTTAAGCTGCGCGAGAGCCTGTCGAAAAGTAATTCGAGCACGTAAACGTTAATCAGCGTTAGCCCGCCAGCGTAACTTCCTTGAATGATGGCTGCCCGTAAAGCGACTGAGACCGCCGCAGGCATGTCGGCGTAGCAATTAGCAAAATATGCCCAGGTGCCATAGCCCAGGATGGCAGCGGATGTGGCAATATATTTCATATACAGTTGGCGTATTCTAGTTGTATTGCGATGTATCGGTGGCCCCTTGGTCAGGAGGGCTTCGGTTAGCGTTTGTGAGCAAATGTGAACTGTATCAAAGAATGGTTGCCTATTGTCGAATAACCGCTAAAAGTCGGATTGGATTTATGATAGATAACCTGTTCGCCTGGCATACGCTCAACTATAGTGTACAGATACAAGCAAGTGTACAGATACAAGCAAGCGTACAGATACAAGCAAGCGTACAGATACAGAGCAGCGCTCGCGCCGCCTGAGTGCAGTATTAAAGATGTTATGACAAAAGTATTCGTTTTATTCTCCCTGCTATCGTTAGCCTTTTTGCAAGGTTGTAGCACGACCTTGCGTTCCAGCGAAGGCGGCTGGCCATCCAATATCCCCGAGCGAGACTATTACGTCGACGCGTTCCGTGCAGATGCTCAAAACCAGCAGTGGCAAACGCAGCAAGATTACCTGCGCTGGGTTGTCCGGTTTTATCAAGGTTGGGCGCTATATCCGCGTGGCTGGGAGTGGTTGTCTAGTGAGGTGGGCGGTACTGTTGAACAAGAGCGCAAAATGCAGATGTCTCAGGTTATGGCGTCACTGGGCGAGCGAATTTCTGCCGAGTGGTCTAAAGATGGCCGGGCGCGAACTGTAAACACCACACACCTAATGATTTGGGGCGATGCGCTGAAGTTGGCGGTCAAAAACGGTACGCAATTTGAGCTAGCAAACCAGATTTCGACAGATGTCGACGATCTGCTGGGGCGGCGAATCGAGCCAAAGGATATTGACCTTAACCGCTATTTTGGTGGTGACGAAAGTGATCAGTCCAGTGTGGCCCAGGAAGACGGCTTCGACGCATTTGAAGACCCCTTCGACGCATAGCACCTGGTCGATTTTATTGGCTTCGGCCTGAATTCTCCCGCTTCATATCCATCGCGCGATTCCATAATAGTCGAATAATAACTTTAGTTGGATTTGTTGCCATCTGGGCGTTCTGTTAAGCTAAAACGCCATCTGGGACTGTAGTGTTTAGCCGATATTTCCGCTGCGAATGTACTGGCGGCCAATATCAAGTAACAGCACTATTTTTCTTCCTGATAGATCACTCGCTGAGTTTCAGTTTGCCACAAATGTGGTGCGCGCCTCGTGGTAGCAAAAGCAATGCGCTTGCCGGTTTACGAGCCCTCAGCAACGCAATGACATAATTTGTGGTTGTCCGACGACCTTTAGAAAACGAAGACAGAAAATGACTCGATATATTTTTGTGACAGGCGGCGTTGTATCGTCACTCGGTAAGGGTATCGCGTCTGCATCGCTCGCGGCGATTCTCGAGTCGCGCGGGCTTAATGTGACCATGCTTAAGCTCGACCCGTACATTAACGTCGATCCCGGCACCATGAGCCCCTTCCAGCACGGAGAAGTGTTTGTCACAGAGGATGGCGCAGAAACTGACCTCGACCTTGGTCATTACGAGCGCTTCTTGCGGACCAAAATGAGCAAGCGCAACAACTTTACGACCGGGCGTGTATACGAGACGGTATTAAAGAAAGAACGTCGCGGTGATTATCTTGGCGGTACTGTCCAGGTCATTCCGCACGTCACTGACGAGATTAAACGACGAATACTTCTGGGCGGGGAAGGCTACGATGTTGCACTCGTTGAGATAGGTGGGACAGTAGGTGATATCGAATCACTGCCTTTCCTAGAAGCAGCACGTCAGCTAAAAGCGGAGCTTGGTTTTCAGCGTGCCTTGCTAATGCATTTAACGCTGGTACCTTATATCGCGACCGCAGGCGAAACCAAAACCAAACCTACCCAGCATTCGGTAAAAGAGTTGCGCTCCATCGGTTTGCAGCCAGATATTCTTATCTGCCGTTCAGAGATAGAAATCAGCGCTAGCGCCAGACGTAAAATCGCGTTGTTTACCAACGTTGAAGAGCGAGCAGTTATATCCTTGCCGGACGCTGACACCATTTATCGTGCTCCGTTGTTGTTAAATAAACGCGGGTTAGATGAATATATCGTGCAGAGGCTTGGCCTGGATTGCAAAGTGGCTGATCTGTCTGAGTGGGAAAACGTTATCGATGGCGAGTTAAATCCAGAGCGCGAAGTGACCGTGGCCATGGTTGGTAAATACATGGATTTAATCGACGCTTATAAATCGCTTAACGAGGCACTAAAACATGCAGGGATTAGCGCAAAAGCGGAAGTAAAGATACGCTATATCGATTCGGAAGACATCGAAAATATCGGTGTTGAGCAGCTGCAGGATGTTGACGCAATACTGGTTCCTGGCGGGTTTGGCTCGCGTGGCGTAGAAGGAAAGATTAAAACCGTTAGGTACGCGCGGGAAAACAAGATTCCTTACCTGGGTATTTGTCTGGGTATGCAGGTTGCAGTCATAGAGTATGCACGCAACGTCGCAGGGTTCGAAAGCGCCAATTCAACCGAATTCGATCTCGAAACCAATCATCCGGTTATTGGCCTGATTACCGAGTGGATGGATAGTGATGGTTCGAAAAAAGAGCGCGATTCAGAAGCTGACCTTGGTGGCACCATGCGTCTTGGTGCGCAGCAGTGTAAGCTTGTTAGCGAGTCAAGAACGGCGGACGCGTATCAAAGCGAGATGATTTCAGAACGGCATCGACACCGTTACGAAGTTAACAACAACTATGTCGACAAGCTTCAAAGCTCAGGATTGGTCGTTGCCGGTTGGTCGGCCGATGATAAATTGGTCGAGGTTGTTGAGGTAAAAGATCACCCCTGGTTTGTCGCCTGTCAGTTCCACCCAGAATTCACCTCTACCCCAAGAGATGGCCATCCACTCTTTAGTGGCTTTATTCATGCCGCGATGAATTACTCGCAGCAGAAAAAGTTGTCGGGCAGTAAAGCAGAATCAAAAAATACTGAAACGGCGTAACCCTGGGTATAGGTAAAAGAATGAGTAAAACGGTCGTCGTAGACGGAATAAATGTATCTAACGAACAGCCTTTTGTGCTGTTTGGTGGAATGAATGTACTTGAGTCCGAAGAACTGGCGATGGAAATTGCTGAGCACTATATCGCTGTTTGTACCCGGCTCTCAATTCCTTACGTATTTAAAGCATCGTTTGATAAAGCCAATCGCTCGTCGATTAATTCTTTTCGCGGCCCGGGGCTGGAAAAAGGGCTGGCTATTCTTGAAAAGGTAAAGTCTACCTACACTGTCCCCGTTATTACCGATGTGCATGAGCCTTATCAAGCAGAGCCAGTAGCGGCGGTTGCCGATGTCATACAGCTGCCAGCATTTTTATCCCGACAAACCGATTTGGTTACAGCGATGGCGAAGACTGGCGCAGCAATCAACATCAAAAAAGCCCAGTTTTTAGCGCCGCGAGAAATGCAGCATATCCTGCGAAAATTTGAAGAAGCAGGGAATGACCGGTTGATGCTTTGCGAGCGAGGCTCCTGCTTTGGCTACAATAATCTTGTGGTCGACATGTTAGGGTTTAGCATTATGAAGGAAACGGGCAGTCCGCTGATTTTTGATGTTACTCACGCACTGCAAATGCCAGGCGGTCGAGCGGAAGCGGCCGATGGTCGCCGTGACCAGGTATTTGAATTGGGCCGGGCAGGCATGTCACAGGGCATAGCTGGTCTTTTTCTCGAGGCTCATCCCGACCCCGATTCTGCATTATGCGATGGACCTTGTGCGTTGCCGCTAGACAAGCTCGAACCTTTTCTTTCACAGATGCAAGCGGTTGACGAGTTGGTCAAGCGTTTCTAACTATTTACTTTAACCATTTTTAACGGAGCCTTTGATGTCAAGTATTCAGTCTGTCACAGCGATTGAGGTGTTAGATTCTCGCGGCAACCCAACAGTCGAAGCGCGTGTTGCGCTGGAGTCGGGTGCAGTAGGCCTGGCTTGTGCGCCTTCTGGCGCGTCAACCGGGACGCGAGAAGCGCTTGAGCTGCGCGACGGCGACAAAAGCCGGTATTTGGGTAAAGGCGTCATAAAGGCGGTCGAAAATGTTAACGGCCCAATCGCGAAACTTATTGTAGGAATGGAAGCTAGCGATCAGCGGGCCATCGATAAGGCAATGATTGATGCTGACGGTACCGAGAACAAAGAAGTATTTGGCGCAAACGCGATTCTGGCCGTTTCGCTGGCGGTCGCTAAAGCAGCTGCTAACGACGCAAATATACCGCTCTATGCGCATATCGCCAGCGTAAATGGAACTCCTGGGGAATACAGCATGCCCGTGCCCATGATGAATATCGTTAACGGTGGAGAACACGCCGATAACAATGTGGATATTCAGGAATTTATGGTGCAGCCAGTGGGTTCAAAGAGTTTTAGCGAAGCTATCCGCTGTGGCGCGGAAATTTTTCACGCATTGAAATCCGTTCTAAAATCACGTGGTCTAAATACCGCCGTGGGCGACGAGGGAGGCTTTGCGCCGGATCTTGGTTCTAACGCCGAAGCGCTGGCGCTAATTGCAGAGGCGGTAAGCAATGCAGGGTATACATTGGGTGACGATGTTACGCTCGCGCTCGATTGTGCATCAAGCGAGTTTTACAAGGATGGCCAATATCAGCTTACAGGTGAATCGAAAAACTTTGACTCGACAGGTTTCGCCGATTTTCTTGCGGAGCTTTGTGATCAGTACCCCATCATTTCGGTGGAAGATGGGATGGATGAAAGTGACTGGGAAGGCTGGGCAACATTGACCAGGAAGCTTGGTGACAAAGTGCAACTTGTCGGTGACGATCTGTTTGTAACCAATACCTCGATATTAAAGCGTGGTATCGATGAAAAAATTGGTAACTCTATCCTTATCAAGTTTAATCAAATCGGTTCACTATCAGAAACGTTAGACGCAATTAAGATGGCCAAGGATGCCGGCTTTACCGCCGTTATTTCACACCGTTCTGGTGAAACTGAAGACACTACAATCGCTGATCTCGCTGTTGGCACCAGCGCTGGCCAAATTAAAACTGGGTCACTATGTCGCTCTGATCGCGTAGCGAAATACAACCGCTTGTTGCGTATCGAGTCAGAACTCGGTGAGTCAGCAGTTTATCGTGGCCGCAAAGAATTTAATCAATAGCGGCCTGGAGTAAGCGAGTGGGAAATCGACGACGATCGGCCACCGCTCGCAACTCGTTAGCGGCTCCAAAGCTAGCGACAGTTGGCGTAGGGTTTTGGCAGATTTTACTCGCGTTTCTGTTTCTCGCGCTGTTGGCGGTTATTTATCGATTGTGGTTTAGTGATACTGGATTTCAGGAAATTGAAAAAATAGAACAGACTCTCGCCGAACAACGACAGGAAAATATCGAGATAGCCGAGCGGAATCGGCGATTAGCGATTGAGATAGAAGCGCTAAAAAACGGGACGGACGAAATCGAAACCAGAGCTCGCGAAGATTTAGGTCTGGTTAAATCTAACGAAGAATTTTATTTAATCGTCGAGGAATAGCCGATTTATATCGGTGATTCAGTATGACAATACGGCCTGACAATGGCGAGAATAATAAAAAGCTGCGTTTCTGGGCTGTTGTTCCGGCAGCAGGGAGTGGGCAACGTTTCGGTGGCACAATTCCAAAACAGTATGAACAATTGCATGGCGAAGCAATACTGGCACGTAGCCTGCGAACATTACTCGAGTCATCCACGCCTTTAGCTGGGGTTGTCGTAGCGCTTGCAAATAATGATCAGCGTTTCGATACGCTCACTGTCGCTAACGATAAACGAATTATTCGCGCATTGGGTGGTATGACGAGAGCAGAATCAGTGTTAAAAGGGTTACAAGCACTTTCTGGTAAAGCTGCTCCTAACGATTGGATTTTGGTGCATGACGCGGCGCGGCCATTGCTCTCGAAACATAGTTTGCAGTCGTTGATTGGTCAGGCTGAGATATTGCCTGTTAACGCCGGAGCTATTCTCGCGACACCTATTGCGGATACTTTAAAGCGACAAAGCCCCGATAGCGGCGAGTCAGGAGAGGCTCTGGTAGAAAAAACCATACCGCGAGAGCATTTGTGGGCGGCACAAACGCCGCAGATGGCACCTTATCAAACACTTCAAAAAGCGCTAGAAAAACTGACCGGCGAAGGTCGCGCCAACGAAATAACCGACGAGGCTTCTGCTTTGGAAATGACAGGCAGCAGCGTTAAGCTGGTTCGGGGTGAGACATCTAATATCAAGATTACGCAGCCAGAAGATTTGCGCTTTGCTGAGGCTTATATGAGCAACCTGGAAAGTATGAGCAGGGTTAGGAACGAAAAATGACAATAAGAATTGGTACAGGGTTTGATGCGCATCGATTCGCTGGTGAGACCGAGCCGTCAGCGTATATTACTCTGGGCGGGGTAAGTATCCCGAGTGAAAAAAAATTGTTGGCACACTCAGATGGCGACGTAGTTCTTCATGCGCTAACAGATGCACTTTTGGGCGCGTTGGCACTAGGCGACATTGGTTTTCATTTTCCTGATACAGACCCTGAGTATAAAAATGCCGATTCGCGAAAACTGCTTCGCGCGGGGTATCAATTAGTTTTAGGGAAGGATTTTCATTTGTTAAACGCCGACATCACTATAATTGCTCAAACGCCAAAAATGGCGCCGCATATCGTGTCGATGCGCGAGAATATTGCACAGGATTTATCGGCGAGTATTGATGTGATTTCTGTAAAAGCCACTACGACAGAAAAAATGGGTTTTACTGGAAGAGGGGAAGGTATTGCAGTGCAGGCAAGTGTATTGCTGCAGGCGAAGCAGACTTAACTTAACCCGATTCCAGGCGTTCTTATTAGCCTCGATAAATACAGCCGCTCGTACACGTTTCTTTAACCTCCACGCTCGAAAGAGCGGGCAGCGCGGGCTTTAGCTTATTCCAGATCCAGATTGCCAGGTTTTCGCTGGTGGGGTTTTCCAGGCCTTCAACCTCATTTAGATAATGGTGATCAAGCTGGTCGAAAATGGGCTGAAAAGCCGTCTTGATGTCGCTGAAATCCATGACCCAGCCCGTATCGGCGTCAGGCTCACCAGACACCTCTATCCGCACCAGAAACGAATGGCCATGTAAGCGCCGACACTTATGCCCCACCGGCACATTAGGCAGATGATGCGCCGCTTCAATCGAAAATTCTTTATAAATACGCATAAATTCAGGGGCTTAGCAGAGATTGGAAATAACAGTGCCCCGGCAGTCAAACGAGAAGGGGGCGCTGAAAACAGCGTCGCACAGTTTATCGATTTGGCAAATAAAAATGGATGGAAAAAGTCACGTCCTGATTTTGTATTTTATTCCCCAAGTGTTTGACAACAGGCGCTTTTTTAGTAGAATGCCCCGCTCTCACGAGGGGTGGTTAGCTCAGCTGGGAGAGCATCGCCCTTACAAGGCGAGGGTCACAGGTTCGATCCCTGTACCACCCACCATACATTAAGAGACGCCGCAGGCGCTGGTTTTTCGAAACGAGCAAAGCGATGTTTCAACAAGTTTAGCGCGGACCGGTAGTTCAGCTGGTTAGAATGCCGGCCTGTCACGCCGGAGGTCGCGGGTTCGAGTCCCGTCCGGTCCGCCATTAAACAAAAAAAGCCGTCCCTTTTTGGGGCGGCTTTTTTGTTTAACCGCGTAAAGCGCGGATAGGGCTAGAAGCCGCGAAGCGGGTCGACAAAACGTTACAGTGTTTTGCACGGCGTTGCCGCCCGATGGGTGAGTAAACCCCTGTGGGTTTACGAATGATTCCCGTCCGATCCGCCACTACAACATCAAAGCCCACTTCGTTTAAGCAATTGCTCGGGTTTGTTTTGTGCCTGATCGATTTCTAATGACCTCATCATGCCAGCTTTTTCACGCTTTGGGTGGATCAGTTTATTGGGAGACGATCAACAAGCTCCACCGATTGGCGTTGTCATTAACGATTACCTGTCATGGAGCCGACACAAAAAAACTGCTTTACAGATTACCCTTAATAAATAAAATAGTCACAACTTTTTATAAAAAGCCAGGGTAGCAACGGGATTTGAGGCGATGTATCTTTTCCTTTCTTCTTATATTTCGAATTGATTGAATAATCTTAGCGAGGTCTATCGCCTGAGGTTTCTTTGCGCTTGGCGTTTTTCTCACATCACTTATTAGAAGGCGTTGGAGAGTGCGTGTGTGCAGAGAAGCTTAGGCGGTAATGGCATTTGATTAAATACGTTTCAGCAAGTACCCGATTATGGTGCCTGGCAGCGTTTGTTGGGTTGATTCCATTGCTGGGATCGATGTTAAGCAGTGAAGATGCGCTTGCCAAGTCAGCGGTTCGCTTTGCTACCTGGCCGGGCTCCGGCCCTGATAAATGGGCATCGATTTGGTTAGTTGAGCGCTTTATCGCACCAGGAGCCACGGTAGAGCTGATCGAAGAAAATACCTATATGCTAGATACGGTTATGATTGATGTGCCGCAGTCGGATTACCTACGCGATGGGCAGCGCACAACCTTCGAAAAACTCCGTCTAGACTGGGAGCAAGGTAAATTGGGCGCAGGCAGTCGGCATCTCCACACACCAGCCAACCAGCACGCTATCGCCTTAATGAGCCAGTTGCTGCATGACGTTGAAGTCAATACCTGGCAGCCTGATCAATTAGCTGAGTCACGTATTGTTGAACAAGCCTACCGTGATCTGCAAAACGAATTCCAGCGAGACGCCATACCCCGTGATTGTTATCAGGCGCTATTCGATCAGTTGGCTGATCAGTTGTTAGTGTCGGGTTTAGCTTCATTAAATGATCCTGATGCACTGCGCCCTTCGTCGGATTGTTCGCGCACGCGTGCACTGCGTGCCGCCCAGCCACAGGTGCAAGAGATTACGCCGCAAACCATTGCGCAGTATCTGCGCCGAGGCCAAAAGGTGGTGTTTGTGGATGTGCGCGAACCCGAAGAGTTTGATGAAATCCGTATCCCAGGGGCCAAAAATATTCAAATCCGCAATGTGAATCAAAGCACGATCAATCAGCTGCAAGATGCGGACTTGTTGGTCAGTTACTGTGTGAAGGATTTTCGGGGCTATGAAATGGCACTTAAACTGGCCAAAGCGGGCTTGCCCAACAGCACCATCATGAATCCCTACGGTATGCGCGGTTGGATTAAAGCGGGTTTGCCTGTGTATCGCAGTGAAAACAATGAGCTGGCGCAAGATGAAAAAACGCAAACCGAAGAAAAACAGATTGAAGCAATGCACCGATGTTTGTTAGAGGGGCAGTTCTGTCAGTCTATTTCGAACGCGACATTATCTGAAGCTATGGTCGAAGAGCAAGAGCAGGTCATGTAAGACATGGTATTCGGGCCTATTCAATTCGTTAGTTTGGCGTTGCTGCTCACAACACCAGTTGTTTTATGGTACGACGGGTTATCGACATTGACGGCTGGCTTGCTAGATGATGCACCTCCCGGCCAGACATTCTACGTGCTGTCTAAATTGATGGGTTTGCTTGCGATTACGTTGGCGGGTATCCAGCTACTGGTCGGTTATACATTGTCATCCATCACACAAAGACTGCATATTGTATTAGGTACGGGTTTGTTGGTTTGCGCTCTTAGTCATTGGTTGTGTTTTTCAATGGCGGGTTATCAGCGTACCGAGTCTTTTCCATGGCATTTGTTACAGCCGTGGACCGATGGTGCGTATTACCACACCGGCATATTGTTCGGGGCGTTGGCATTGTGGATGTTATTAGTCATTGTATTGTCGGGTGTAGGTAGCTTGCGGCGATACGTCTGGGCAAAAGCGCTGCATAGGATGGGTGTAGGGGTATTTGTCTTTGCGCTTGTTCACGCCTGGATGATAGGCAGTGAAGCGACAGGGCTGTGGGGGAAAGTCTTTCTTATGCTGCTCACAGGGCTGGTTATGTTAGCTATGTTACGCACTTGGTCGCAACGCTTTGCGTGCATTCAATCAAAAAAGCAAAGAATAGGCTTAAGTACGTCTTTGGGTATTGGGCAAAAGTAATAAAACGATGAGTTAGGCGATATAGACTGACCGCAGTTAGGAACCCTTTGAGTGGCCTGGGTACTACAGTCTATCAATATCAATAAAAGGGCAGGACGATGAATAAGCAGGGTGTTTTTCACAGCGTTCGACAGGATTGGATAAGCATGCAGCGTAATATTGGGCAGCTGTTGAGTGTTTTACTTGTTTTTTGGTTCGGATTGTTTGCGCCTCAGTCGATGTCTGTGCCTGGGGATATTGCACCTTTAGGTAATCCTGATGGTGAGCTCAATCAAGCTGATCTGATCTTGATGGAGCGGCATATACTAGGTATTGACCTGTTGTTGCCACACGAGCAAGATGAAGTGGATATTGCACCGTTAGGCTCACCTGATGGCGTAGTGACGTTAGCAGACTATATTTTGTTGCAACGTATCGTGTTAGGTGAGGCGGAGTTTCCGCAACCCGCAGCGCCAGTGCTTGACGCACCTTCAGTATCTACAACTAACGATAATCCATTTACGATCACTGGCGGTAATGTGGTTGCGGGAGCGCTGGTAGATATTTACGTCAATGATGTTCTAGCGACATCATTGCAAGCTGTAGGCACTACATTCTCGGCTGCAGTGCCTTTGCTCGATGGTAGTAACGACATTTATGCAATTGCTGTCGATGATGGCATAGCCAGCGATGCTTCCAATATAATTTCCGTCGAGTATCAAAATGTTTTACCCCGTGACTTAACCGATTCGGTTATTTCTGTAGATACGATATGGACTCCTGGTCCATCAAATGATCAGTACAATATCACGGGCGAGATAACGATATCCTCTGGAGCAACTCTGACAATTATGCCTGGAGTGGTATTAAACTTTAGCGAACCAGAAGGAGCGCCACCTTTCCTCTTAAATGCAGGTATAAAAGTAAACGGTGAGTTAAGATTGCTGGGTTCTGAAGCGCAGCCCATCTTGTTGACTGGATCACAGGTTATGTTTTCAGGATTGCTTGGGCCCGGGTGGGGAGGTGTGACAATTGAGTCTTCAGGTACGCTGGAAGTTGCCCATACTACCATCGAGCACGCCAATGTGGCTTTAAGATTATTAAGCGGAGCGAATGTCCCCACAGTTAGTAAAGTCAATTTCGTAGACAATTCTGTTGCGTTGAACATTCGAGGTCAATATTCTACGACGGTTACACAAAATAATTTTATAGATAATATTAATTCAATTACTTTGGATGACCATGAAGAAGGTGGAGATATTTTCTACCCACAACCACTAGTTAACTACAATAATTTTTATAATACGCCTGATTTTCGGTTTGATGCTGATAGCGGTTGTACTAGCAGTCCTACCTTCCCACCTACGCAATGTCATATATATATGTACGATGACGGTGGTTCAGCAGGAACCCTCAACGCCCGTTACAATTGGTGGGGCTCCTCCGACGAAAACGAAATCGTAATAAAAATAGATGATCAAATGGATGATACGGATTTAGGCGTTGTAGACTTTTCTCGTTTTCTTGACGGAATAGATGGGTCACCAGTTTCAACAACGCTTTTCTTATCTGGGGTCACGGTTGGATCATACTCTTTAGAGGAACATACTAACTACGAAGTAGTCGGTGATTGGACCGTATCGGCGGGGTCAACAATTACTGTTCCAGACACCGTTTCGTTTATGGTGACCGATGGCGTAACAATTACGGTTGACGGCACTCTTGATATAAATGGCTCCGAAAGTAATTCTGTTTTTGTAACCAGTGAAAACGAGTTGGCACCACCAATAGATAGTTATCACTGGAATGGAATAACGGTAAATGCCGGGGGTAATGTGAACCTGTCTTATGCAGAAATATCACATGCTCGTTGGGGTGTTAAATTCTTGGATGGTAGCGTAGGGCAGATTTCTAATAGTCACATTACGCAGAATAGGCATGGTGTCGCAGCATTTTCTTCGTCCTCGGTTGATGTACTGAACTCATCGATTTATTCAAACTACTATGGGATATATTTTATCGGAGATGTTACTTCTGCTACTACAGGTAATATCTTCGATGGGAACGATACATCGATATATTTGGATGGAGAAAATCATGGTGGAAGCGATGTGTGGCCTTCTATATCGATTAACGAAAATAGCTTCTTATCACTTTATCGTATTGATGCTGGCGACACTACATGCACAACGGCTGGAGAGCAGTGCCATGTAGATGTCCGCATAAGTGAACCTGATGCAGTTATAGATGGCCGAAACAACTGGTGGGATACGAGTGATTTTGAGCAAATTACCAACTACATTCGTGACTACCACCATCTTAGTCAGTTGTCCAGGTTGGATTTTAGTGGTTTTAAGCTGGAAGAGAATGGCCCTTCCAGCGATATAGAGATACTCGCGGGAAGAGAAGTACACGACAGGACCCTTCAAGGCGGTATTTCGTATCGTTTATATGACTGTTGGGAGATTGCAGCCTCAAGTACGGTAACCGTTCCGGAAGGCATTTTAATTAGGGCGCTTGAAGATTCTTGCATCGATGTCCGTGGTTCACTTAATGTATTGGGTAGTGCCTATAGTCCGGTGGTGGTAATGCCTTTTCCAATTGCTACTGGGACATCAACGTTCTCTAGATCGTGGAGCGGAATAGAAGTTCAAGATGGTGGATATTTAGAGCTTGATAGCACCTTCATACAGGATGCACATAAGGCCATCGTATTCAAGCAGGGTTCGTCTGGTATGGTAAGTGATTCAACCTTGTCTTCAAATCATACTGGGATAGAGGTGGTTGGAGTCTCACCTTCGATTCAAGGCAATGTGTTTGTCTACAATTCGACAGGATTAAGACTGTCAAACATGGCTGCGCCTGTAGTAGCAGGAAATACTTTTGTAGAAAATTCCACTGGTGCAAGGGTTATAGGAGAGAATAATGGAGGCACCAGCCCTATCGCGAGTTTCTCAAACAACGATTTCTATTCGAACGATTTTAACATGGCGTTCAGTGATTTTGTTGAAGGTACCGGTGTATCTGGATCAATTGACGTAAGTAATAATTGGTGGGGTGTGGCTGCGAGCGAATTTTCTCATACTAGAATTTCAGTAGGTGATTTGCCTGAAAGTGCATTTATCTTCTTGCCTGCGGCAAATGAAGAAATAAATAGCCATCCATGGTTATCGTCACACTCTATAAATGATTACGTGCTCTCACCAAACTCGGATGGTGTGAAAGATAGTACTAACTACCTGGCTTTTCTGTCAAACAATACGGTTTCTTGGAATGCTGATATCGTCGATAGTTCGTTTACAGTTGTAAATGATTATTTTGATGTAACGTCTAGCGCTGTAGATATTGATTGGCTCGGCGATAAATTTGATGGGCTTACAGCAGAAGATGGTATTTATCAGGTTAGAACTTTTGCAAATGCCGGCGGATTGAATCGAATGGTAGGTATCAGAGATGTTGTTATAGATACTCAAGCTCCACTAGTTTCAGCGGTGCTGCCAGAGGGGGGGGCTTATCTATATTCTAAACTAACGGATTTAACAGGTAGTATTATAGATCCAACGCTAGGTGAATATGTTGTTGAGTTCCGCGAGCAAGATAGTTCAGAGCCTTGGACGAACTTGCGTAGTTTTAACCCGGGTGGTTCAGGTGCAAACATTTTACCCTCTATCGATTTGAGTAGCATTGGTACTCTAGAGTTGGGCAATAGTGAAGGCGATCCAGTAAGCATTGCCAATGGCTTATATGACCTAAGAATTATCGCGGTAGACGAAGGTGGAAATCAGACTACTTATGTGGAAGCGTTTGAGCTTGATTTAATTCATATTTTCAATATATCCACGAGCGCAGATGTACGGCAGACAACCTTTGACCTGAATACACAGCCAGTCAGCATTAACTTCGAACTTACCCAGAGTGCAAATGTAACGCTAAATCTTTATCGATTAAATAGAACATTCGATGAAAGCGGATTGTCAAGGGGTGAGTTGGTCTATACAGGCACAAACTCTTTCTCGGCTGGTTCGGGAAGCTTTTTGGTGGAAGAATCAGGGTTGATATCTTCACTCTCAAAAGGTTTGTATGAGTTTAATCTTGTGGTAGACGACGGAGCGATTGAGAGAGCCAAATACGATTCCTCCAGACTGCATTCCGGTACCTTTCAGGTTTCTACAACGTCCTCGTCGTTTAACCCAACTAGAAACGAATTTGCAGAAATAACTATTGATTCATCGGTGCCTTTGGCGCTAGATCTCTATAGTAATCCTGGATCGGTGTTTCCTTTTTTTCCCGGTTCCAGTGACCGGATATTAGATCAGCATTACTTTCCGGTTGGTGAAACAACCGTTCGCTGGAATGGCCGTAACGCTGCGGGAAGAGCCTATAGCGAAAATTTAGATAATTTATTCCTAACCGATTTCGGGTCACCATTTTTCCCGCACGACTCACTTTTCTATCAGGTCGACCCCACGGTAAATATAAAACCTCCTGAGTTCGATCAAGGCGTATTAGAGATTAAAACAAATCCATATATCGTGCGTCATAGTGATGAACAATTCACCGGTTTTGAATTTACGATTAGCGATGATGCTCTTGTTACAGTTACCTTGCTTCCTCCGGGAGTGACAGATGTTCTTAACAGTAGCGCTGTAATCATGAGCAACTCAGCTGGGCTGCAATACAACGGCCAGCAATTAGATGCTATTTCGTCAGACGATTCGGTTGTTTATGACGTGCAATGGAAAGGTTTCGATGATGCAGACACGAATAATATTTTAATTTCGGAATCTGGTGTTTATTCGTTTGTAATCGATGCTGAATCAGTCGCAGACGGTACTACGGCCCGTTATGTTGGAAATATTAGGCTATATAAGTAGGGTTTTAATAGGATGCGAAAAGCACTTCATCAGCTTGCTTTACTATGCTTGCTCAACGTTGCGATGGTGCCGTTTGCGACTGTCAACGCAGATATAGCCTATCTAGCGCCAGCGCAAAACTATTGGCAAGTATTTCTTTATGATGAGCGTATTGGTGAATCTAGGCAGGTAACATCAAGCCCGTATGACAAGTCGATGATCTCCTGGTTTCCTTTGGGGCAGGAGCTTCTTATTAATGCTGGTAGTGGAGCACTTTTCAAACTCGATATTGAAACTCAAAAAGAAACAGCTATTGAACACTCTTTACCCGCTACTTTTTATGACGCGGTTTTGAGCCCTGATGGAAAAAAAATATCGTTTTCGTTCAGTGCTAGTGGCGAAGCAGACGATGGTGCAATATGGGTGTTGGATTTGCAGACCCAGCGTTCACAGAAGCTCACGAATATGGCGGGTTTACAACATAGCCCGGCCTGGGGCGCAGATGGCGAGCAGGTTTACTTTATCTCAAATAGTTATGGTGCAGAGAATGGTTTATGGAAGGTTCAAGTAAGTGAACAAAAGGTTACACAATTAACAACAACAAGCGCAAGAAATTTTGATCTGCATCCGTTTGTGGAAGTCAATAATGTGTCACAACCGATTTCGGACTCTTATGAAGATGAGCAGTTTCTTTTTAGTAGTAATTTAAAGGGTACATACGATATTTGGATTAAGCGCAAAGGTTCAGCCGTTAAATTGTTTACGTCGGAGGTATCACAAGAGAATACCCCAATATATGATCCAGAGCATAGAAGAGTTTGTTACGTGTCCGCTGGTAAGGAAATTACGACGAAGTTATTCTGTAGGCCATTTGCAGGTGGATCGAATCAAGTGCTAGTAGATAACCAAATAGGGATAAGGGCACTTAAAAAGAGGCCTTCGGTTGCGCAATGATTAGCCGCTTGAGCAGAAAGCAATATAAGAACAGGCGCGGATTTGTTCTCGTAGTGCTAGTGACGTTGGCGACAGAAAGTTTCGCAGCCGGCAAAAAAGATTTGGCGTTCCATCACGTACGGCTCATAGAGAATACGATTGCGTTGGGGACAAAGAGTAAAAAGCCAGCGGTTATTCGGTTCGAGCTAAGTGCTGATGCGATAGTGGAGCTACTAGTACGTGATGCAAATGGAGTAATCGTATTTTCTAGCCAGAGCAAATTATTAGCTGGTGAAAACGCACTAATCTGGAATGGAGAAACTCTAGCAGGAAAAATAGTTTTAGCAGGAGTTTATTACTACGAACTCAAGGCGAGCAATAGTGACGATGTGGTTCTATATAAGCTCGATGTAGAGCAAGGCATCTCAGCAAGAAAGGAGGTGCCGTTGAATTGGAATAGCAAGAAGGGACAATTTGAGCTGCTATTAGAAGGCCCTTCTCGTGTCAGTTTACGTGCGGGTATCGATAACGGCCCAATGATGCTTGCGCGTCTGAATTGGACGCCCCTACCTAAAGGCCAGCATCGAATTAGCTGGGATGGTTTGGACAATAGCGGCGGCATTAATTTAGGTGCACACCCGAATCTTCGCTACCATGCCCTTGCATCAGTGCTTCCAGAAAATACAATTTTTGTTTCCTTAGATGAGCTGTTAGATCCGGAGTATCAAACAAAAAATGTACCAGACTATAGCGACTTTGATGTTTCCCTCAGCTTAATAGGTGCGAATGCCCAGATGAAAAATGATTTGCTAGATGCAGGGAAGTACGCGGTGGAGGTGAAAATAGATATTCCTGAACCATTCCGCCGTCGAGTCTATAGCAGCCGCAATGAGGTTGCGGTGTATGTCGACGGTACGTTTGTGTACGAAAACGAAATTGCCTATCTTCCTTTTACTTATAAGTTAGACACCAAAAACCTGAGTAAAGGCGAGCATTTTATTACTATCAATGTGCTCGGTTTTGATGGGACCTTTGGCTTTGTCACCAGGAAGTTTCAATTACGATAACCTCATAAGCAATACAAACAAGTTAGGGTGGATTGAAAATGCAAAACAACATGGTTTATGGGTTTAAATATTTTATGGTGCCGTCTCCGAGGCTACTTTTATTCATGTTAGTGCTGTTTTTTAGCTGGTTTTCGAGTGCGGCTACAGCCGTAACGGGAGAGTCAGCTCAAGCGGCTTATGAGAACGGGCGGTATGCCGAAGCTAAAACACAGTTTGGTTATCTCGTCAGGGAGTTCCCAAACACTATGATTTATCAGTATGGGTTAGCGCGAACCTTGTTTCAAACTGGTGACTACAATGTGGCGTTGACTTATTTGGATCGTGTTTTGCACAACTTCGCAGGAACTAGTCAGGGAGCCGATGCCGTAGAGCGTGTTGATATGCTTTTACTTCGCGCAAAGATTTACCACATGAAAAATCAGTTTAAGCGCGTAATAAAAGATGCAGACGAAGTCTTGACTATTTCAGGGAATAACAGGGCTGCGTTGTATTTATTAGCATCGTCATATAAAAAACTTGGCGATAACGAACGTTCAGAAAGCTACGTTTCTCTCGCAGATGAGATTGAGTAACAAGAAACAAAAGTTATGAGAGAGATAAAGGGAGATTGGAAATGATATTCGGCTGTTGGAGTGTAATGGATAAAGTAATCTGCAGGGTCATGCTTGCAATTTTTTTGATTTTTGCGTTGCCGTTTAGCGTGCCGGCTTGGGCGGATGGTGCGATTATTCTTTTTGATCTGCCCAACGAAGATGATGAAGAGCTGGATGAGGAGGATGAAGAGGATGAAGAGGACGAAGAAGAGGAGAATGAATGCAGCGAGGCAGGTGACCCCGTTTCGATGTTCAACGGTGTTTTAACCCTTTCGCAGGTTGATATGGTACTAGAAGGGCATTTTCCTATACGCTTGGAGAGAAACTACAACAGTAATAGTACCTATGATTCTCCGTTAGGTTACGGGTGGTCATTTGAGTTTGACCAACGGCTTTATGAGTATCCTGATAACTCAGTCACTATTCGTTATGGCTGTCAGATAAAAGCCAATTATGAGTATCAGGGTGGAGCCTATCAGGCCCTGTCAGATGGTCGTCGAGGGGCTCTTGTTGAGCATGGGGATGGAACCTTTACCTTTACCTCCATCTATGGCGTCGTCGATACCTACGATGTTCAAGGCAGACTAATATCTAAGTTACAGCCGAGCGGGCACTCGCACGAGTATGAGTATTCAACAACCAAGTTACCATTGATGGGTGTATCGCCATACTCGCTTGACCCAGATACACCAATGACCGTTGCGTTTAATTATCGATTGTTAAGTATCAAAGAAAGGCGCGCTGATGGTGTGCTTACGGGTCATGAGCTAACGTTCCAATATAATAATGATACGGGTAGGTTGGTATCGGCAACCAGTCATGATGGTCGGGTGGTGACCTACTTGCATGATGAGGTCCCTACCGACCAAACCAAAGGGAATTTGCGGACGGTGAATGGTCTGGAAGGCAAGGTATCTAACTACCTATATGCTGACCCAGATGATAATCACAATATTACTTCGATTCAGGAAGGCGCTGGAACGACGCCACACGTCAACGTTTACTACGCGGCAGGGCATCAACATGCTGGGCGCGTGTGGACTCAGACTCATGGAAACAACCAGTTTACTTTTGAGTACGACACTCCGGGCTTTTTAGAGACAACTGCGACTGAAAGATATACCGATGCAAGCGGTAACAACCCTCAGGATGCGGTAACCATTTATACTTTTGATACCGATGGTCAAATGACAAACCGGATTGACCCAAATAATTATGAATGGCAAATGATTTATAACAGCGATCAGCGTCTGGAAACCAAACAGCGCTTGATGCGCACAGGCCCTGAACCCGATGATATACAGATACAAAAAACCTATACATACACTTATTATCCGAATGGTAAAAAAGAAACGCGTGCTGTAACGCTGGATAGTGGCGAGACGGTCACTACTTCCTGGGGGTATGAAGACAATCTATTAAGCTATGAGCAAGTTGTATCTTCGGCCGATCCATCCAAAGTATTTCGCACGGAATATACCTACTACGATAGCAATAATCTTTCTACAACCGATCCCGCCTCTGGGGTCGCGTCGCGTATTCATGAGGAAAAACGGCGAAAGGACGATGACTCGTTTCAGACAACGACTTATACCTATACCGCTTTTGGGCAGGTACTAAAAAAGACCTATCACGATGGCGTTTCAGAAAACTATGAATACGATGCCACGACTGGCTACCTTACAAGAAGGTTTATGCAAGATGCAGCCGGCAGTGACCTGCCAGAGCTGGATGTTACTTATGTTTTTAACGCTCAGTCGGGCCTTTTAACTTCAATGCAAGATGCGAATAATAATTTAACGTCGTTCGATTATGATGCGCTAAACAGGCAAACAACAATCACCAATGCTTTGGATCAGCAGACAGTCATCAGCTATATTAATGATCTTGTAAGCTCAGTAGAAGTGGGGCGTTTGGACAACGGTGGTTTAATAACCGAGGGGCAAGTTACGCAATTTATTTATAATAACGAAGAAAGAATGACAGGCGTTCAACGGAAAAATGAGGCGGATGTATTCGAAAACTACCAAACCTATACGTATAGCAGTCGTGGTGATCGTTTAAGTATGACGGATGCACTTTCACGCACGACTTACTTTGTATACGATGCCGAAGCGCAGCTTGTTAGCGTTACCGACCCAAAATTGAACCTTACTCAATTCGAGTATGATGCCGATGGTAACCGTACCAAAGTCATCGACGCTGCGTTAAGAGAGACCGTTAGTGTTTACGATGACCTGGATCGTGTGATTGAAATTATTCAGGACGATGGCGGTATCGCAGCATCATCGAAGTTTAGTTACGATGCCGCCGATAACCTGCTCACCGTAGAAGACGCAGAGACCAATGTCACGACTTATACCTACGATAGTCTTTCTCGGCGGACCAGCGAAACGAGGCCCTTAACCCAAACAATGACTTATGTTTACGATAGTAGGGATCGCCTGGATGAAACCATTTACGCGCGTGGCCAGAAAATCGACTTTGTCTACCATGACTGGGGCGGCTTGGCGAGTATTGAGCATTTTACTTTAGCCGCCGACGTTACGCCTGTCAGAACACAGAGCTTTAGCTACGACCTCAACGGTAACTTGACAGGTGCTACAGACGATACGCTTAATGGAGGTAATGAGCTATATAGTATTAGCTATGATGCGCTTAATCGACCCGATATCGAAACAGTGAAGTACATCCCAGGTGGTGACCGTATTCTGGATTATGATTATGATCGATTTGGCAACCGTTCTGGTATGGATATGAATGACTCAGGAAGTAATCCTGATTACAACCATAGCTACACTTATAATACGCTTAATCGTTTAGAGCAAGCTGTGTTGGCCGGTCAAGCGTTTGGCTTTAGCTATTATGCCAATGATGATCTGGATGTAATGACCCATCCTAATGGCGTTACTGCTAAGCATGTTTATGAGCTGAATGGGCCAATTGATACGATTGATTACAGGCAATCAGATGACACCGCAATAGAGTTGTTAGATTATGATTATGATGCTGTAGATAATATCGATAGCTACACGGATGCCGATGGAGCGTATAGCTTTGGCTATGATGCCTTAAATCGATTGACGACTGCGGATTACCCTCCCGCGACGACCTTAAGCTTTGAAGTCTTTGATTATGATGGGGTGGGTAATCGAGAGATTAACGCCACGCCGGATTTATGGCAGTACAATGCGAATAACCAGTTAACGCAGGGGCCAGACTATACCTACCTCTATGATGCCGATGGGAACATTGAACGTCGGACTCAATTAGCCACTCCTCAAGATCCATCGGCGACCTATACGCATGACTTGATTAATCGCTTAACGCAATTCAGTACCTCAGCCACATCAGCTAGTTATGAGTATGAGCCAGGCGGGCGACGGATTAGTAAAACGGTGGATGGGGCAACGACCTATTTTGCCTGGGCGGGCTCGCGAGTGATTGCTGAGTATGATGGTGCTGGCAATTGGACCAAAAGTTATGACTATTTGCCTTATCGATTTGCGCCGAGCCAATTAACGGATGCAAACGGGACTTATCAAGTGCATACGGATCATCTGGATACGCCGAAGTTTTTGACGGATAGTGCTGAGTCAGTGGTTTGGCGAAGCTATCGTGAAGCGTTTGGTGAGATGGTGGTGGATGAAGATGTTGATGGCGATGCGAATGATGTGGTGATGAATGTTCGTTTTCCGGGGCAGTATTATGATTGGGAGAGTGGGAGTCATTATAATTATTTTAGGGATTATGAGCCCGAGCTGGGAAGGTATTTGCAGAGTGATCCGATTGGGTTAGTTGGAGGCTTAAATATTTATAGTTACTCTGTTCAGAATCCATTAGCGCTCCTAGATCCATTGGGTTTGAAAAACCAAGGCAATGGTAAGAGATCTTCTGGTACTAGGAGTAACGCAACCAAGAGTGGTGATATCGGCCTTCTTGGTTTACACTTTGGATTCCATACTTTTCAAATTGATCCTTCATCTGGTGAGATTACAGAGACATTAACTACCGGCTTTGGTTTCGGATTATTTGTAGAGGGATGTCCGGCCCCAAACACTACGAATGACCCTTGCAATGAATCAGGCAATGATGGGTTTGATGCCGTTGGTTTTGGATTCAAGAGCTTAGGTGTTACGAAGAATTCAGATGGTACGTACTGTGTCAGTGTTGGGGTTGGTGGGTCTCTTCCGGTTTCCTTCGACATTGACCTATAGTACTTTGCTTGTTATCTGATGCGGATAATCTAATTCCTATGCTATTAAAAATTTTATACTTTTGTATTTATTTTATCTGGGCCGCCGTATTTTTTTACTACTTTTACAAAATGTCAATGGGAGTGAAGCCAGGGCAAAAGCTTAGTTTGTTGACGAGTAAGTGGTTGTTTGACAGTAATATCTTGAATGAAGATGGAGTTAGGGCTCGTAGAGTTTTGATTTTCGTAAGCGTGCTTGGAATGGTGTTCTTCTTTTTTACCGTCGACAAAGTATTGTGGAGTTGAGACGATAATTAAAATTTTGGGGTCAGTAAAAACTATATAACCAATTAACGCAGGGGCCGGATTATAGTTATAGCTACGATGATGATGGAAATACGCAGAGTCGTACTGTTCTTGCTTCACCTCAAGATCCCTCCGCTATCGATGCAACGTATACGCATGACTTGATTAATCGCTTAACGCAATTCAGTACCTCAGCCACAACAGCTAGTTATGAGTATGAGCCAGGTGGGCGACGGATTAGTAAAACGGTGGACGGGGTAACGACCTATTTTGCCTGGGCGGGCTCGCGAGTGATTGCTGAGTATGATGGTGCTGGCAATTGGACCAAAAGTTATGACTATTTGCCTTATCGATTTGCGCCGAGCCAATTAACGGATGCAAACGGGACTTATCAAGTGCATACGGATCATCAGGATACACCGAAGTTTTTGACCGATAGTTCGGAAGCTGTGGTTTGGCGCAGTTATCGCGAAGCGTTTGGTGAGATGGTAGTTGATGAAAATCCAGATGCTGATGCGAATGATGTGGTGATGAATGTTCGGTTTCCGGGGCAGTATTACGACCAAGAGAGTGGAACCCATTATAACTATTTTAGGGATTATGATTCGAAGCTTGGTCGTTATATACAGAGTGATCCTATCGGTTTGTTGGGAGGGAAAAATCTATATTCTTATACTCACGAAAATCCTCTGTATTATGGTGACCCAGATGGGCTATTGGCGTTCGTGATACCCGCAATACCCCCATCAATCGCTGCATTAGGCAAGGCCGGAGCGTTTTTGGGCTCAGCAGCAGTAGCAGGTTATGCAGGTTCCGAAGCAATTAATCATTTTAATAAAAAAGCTGATGATAGTTCAAAAAATGAAAAACATGGAAACGACCGAGAAGCGAAAAAACGTGAACAACAGCTCCAGGATCTTAACGACAAGTTACAAAGCGCTGAAGGGAGAAAAGAAAAAAATAAAACAAAAAATTAAGAATATTGAAGAAGATATTAGAAGAAAGCTGAAGGGCGAAGAGCATAGTAGGAGATGCAAATAACTCCCGTATTATCTTGGGTATGGTGCCCAAATATAAGTCTTGGTCCCGTGACCTTTCCCCCAAGAACCACACCATGACGACGATGAGATTTCCTGTTAATTTAACGAAGAGGAGATCTCAACATGAAGAAGAAACGATTTACCGAAGAACAGATTATTGGTGCGCTGAAGGCACACGAAGCTGGCGAGAAGGTCGCTGATATTTGTCGACGAATCGGCGTGGCGCAGGGTACGTTCTACAATTGGCGAGCCAAATTTGGTGGGATGGAAGTGAACGAAGCTAGGCGGCTGCGTGAATTGGAATCAGAGAACACCAAGCTCAAAAAGCTGTTAGCCGATAAGCTCCTTGAAGTTGAAGCGATGAAGGATGTGTTGTCAAAAAAGTGGTGAAACCTGCGAGCAAGAAGTTGGCGATCTCGCATATGAAGACAACACATCGTGTGAGTGAACGAACAGCTTGTCAGCTCGTAGGTTTGAGCCGAAGCGGTTATCGCTATCAAGCACAACCCAAAGGTGATGAATCACTGACGAAAAGGCTCAGTGAGCTGGCCACGCAATATCCTCGCTACGGCTACCTGATGTTGCACAGTCTACTCAAACAGGAAGGGTTAGTCGTTAACAAGAAACGCACCTATCGCTTGTATACAGCAATGGGCTTGCAGGTTCGCACGAAGAAACGTAAGAAGCTCACAAGACCACGACAACCGCTAGCAGTCCCGATTGGCAAAGATATTCGTTGGTCGATGGACTTTGTCTCCGATCAATTGAGTAATGGCAGACGCTTTCGAGTGCTCAATGTGGTCGATGACCATACACGCGAGCTGGTCGGCCAGCTCACAGCGTTTTCGATATCCGGCCAGCAAGTCGCGGGCTTCTTAAATCAACTGTTAGCAACCCGTAACAAGCCCGATCAAGTGATCTGCGATAACGGCACGGAGTTTACGAGTAAGGCGATGTTCTTTTGGCAGAAGGATGCAGGCATAAAGCTTGGCTTTATTCAGCCAGGCAAACCGACACAGAATGCGTTTGTAGAAAGTTTAAATGGCAAGTTCCGAAACGAATGTTTAAACCAGCATTGGTTCCGCAGCATTGATGAAGCGAGACACATCATTAACGACTGGCGAGAGCACTACAATCATAAAAGGCCGCATAGCGCATTGAACTATATGACGCCAGTGGCCTTTGCGAATCGAGCAGCATAGAATGAAAATCTCATCCAAGCTGTGGTGTTAATCGTGGGGAAAGGTCACCCGTAGCTTTGGGTGAAGGGATTGCGATGTATGTTAGTTCCTTAGGTGCATTTGTTCCTGAAGATCATGAAAGTTCGATTGATTGGGTAAGATATTCCATTCCTGATTACGATGTATGTATTGATGTAGAAGATAAGATCATTGTTTCTGTTACATCATATAGTGAGTTTTTATATAAAGGCTTAAACCTTATTGGTATGAATATTATTGAGTTGGGGCAAGCTTTAGACTGTACAGCAGATGAAATCGGCGAAACGATTGAATACGATGATGGCGAGAGCAAAACACCCTATGAATATTTCGGGCTGGGTTTGCAAATATGGGTTAGTGAGGGGGAAGTAGTATCAGCATCTTGCTTATCGTACGATGATGACTAGCGAAGCTTGGGGTCAGATTAAACCTACCCCAGTTTGACGCACACTCAAGAATAGGGACAATGATCCCAGAGGAGTGTGAAGATGACAACCAAGAAACGCGCAGAATACAGCCCCAAATTTAAGCGAGAAGCGGTTCGGTTACCTGAGCAAGGCGCTAAAGAAACGAGTTAGTTAGCATGCGAGCTCGGCGTAGCTCGGAACAAGCTTTATCGCTGGAAAGAAGAAATTGATCGGCATGGTGCCAATGCATTCCCGGCAAAGGTGGTCGCCAAAAGAAAAATAAAGGACAGGCGTTGGCTAGGATAAAAATAAGACCAGATTCCAAGAAAAAGTATAGGTAGTGAAAAATGAAAATTCCCGCCATTATATTTCCAGTCGTTGTTGTTATTTTTTTGTTTCTCTTTGGTTGCGAGAACAGCAATAGCGATGATGCGTCTTTCCTGGTTCGCGAAACTGGTATCAATGTTTTTGAAGGGCAAAACAAAGGAATCGGATGGCATGATGATGATAGCTTGATCTTTATCACTGATATTAACAACAAGGGTTTTGTACGGAAAGATAACTGGGCAGTAGTTCTGCATAGTCTAACTGATAACACAACAAAGCCTCTATTTTTAAACCCATATAACCTTTGTGTTTTATCTGGTAACGCGGTCGTTCACGTTATGCTAGATAACGGCGAGAGGCAGGTTTATGACGTTAGTCAGGGATGGGATTTTCCCAAGCTCATTGAATCGCCTTACTCTTATGATTTTAGGGATTGTAAGTCGTCTATACCCTTGCCGGATCTAGGAAGGGACTGGTGGCCTTTGCCAAATGACTGGGGTTATTTGCAAATGGGGCCCTCGTTGGGGTGGCATAAAGCCTTGAATGAAAGCATTCGCTACGTTACAAACCGCCAGCGTCAAGCTTTGCAAGCATGGGATGATGCAGCAGGAAGGCCTATCCATTTAAAAAGGGGGGATATTTCGCCCCACATAGTTTATTCCAGCTCTAAGGGACAGTTGCTTATTCATGCATCACGATCCGATCGGTTGAATAATGATTATTTGCGCGACGAAGAAGGACTCTGCTATGAGCCAGCTTATTGGATGAATCGAAAAGGATTGATAGCGCATGAAAGGTTATATATTCCTTGTGAGGCACCCAATTCATGGGTGTTTGGTTATCCAATGGCTAACGAGTATTTTTTAATCGCAGGTGCTGGTCGGGACAAAAAGGGCGTGGTACGCAACGCGCTTTACCTTAGCAAAGATAAAGAATCAAAGGTTTTATATGTTGGTTCAATTTGGGGTATTGCAGTCGCTCCGAATGGCTGCCGAGCGGCGTTTTCAGCAGAGCGTGATTTGAGTAATGGCAATATAAAGCGGACCTTAAAGTACATCGATATATGTGAGGGTAAAGGATAATGGCAACGCAACAACGAGTAGAAACAGTTGCCTGCCCCTATGCGCACTTTATCTGAAAAACAAACGATACGTGGGTGGGCACTATCACTAACCGCAAGTCGATCTGCGGCTCGGCGCCGGCGTAATTCTTGACTTTCTATTCGCCTTGTGTGCACCCAATATTTTGTATAGCATTGCGAGATATAACACTACATATAGTGCTTTGTCGGTGCTTGCGTTGAGTGTTTATTGTTCGCTACTAACTCGAACCTATTTATAGTCTGCGAACAGTTTCCCTGCGAAAAACTAAATAACACCAAATTGGGGCCAATTGGTATGACAGCAAGTCTTCAGTCCGTTTCCTGTAACGAAGCAGCCGAGATTCCTTTTCAGGAAGCATCTTTAGATATTTGGGATAAGAAGTATCGGCTACGATCGAAGGGCGGTGAAGCGGTCGATAAAGATATCGATGCAAGTTATCAGCGTGTGGCGCGTGCGCTGGCAGATGTTGAGCGCTATGAGGACGCAAGAGAAAAATGGTATACCGAATTTTTATGGGCGTTACGCAAGGGCGTTATTCCGGCCGGTCGAATTATCTCTAATGCTGGCGCGCAGGAGCATAAGCCGGCGACATCGACAATTAACTGCACCGTGTCCGGGCTTATCCAGGACTCTATGTCAGATATTTTGAATAAAAATGTGGAAGCAGGGCTGACCCTAAAGGCTGGTTGTGGCATCGGCTACGAGTTTTCTACGCTAAGGCCGCGCGGCGCATATGTGACGGGTGCGGGGGCATATACCTCAGGCGCATTATCCTTTATGGATATCTACGACAAAATGTGTTTCACCGTATCTTCTGCGGGGGGACGACGTGGTGCGCAGATGGCGACGTTCGATGTCGGGCATCCTGATGTGCTCGAATTTATTCGGGCCAAGCGCGAAGATGGCCGGTTACGGCAGTTTAACCTTTCGTTGTTGATTACCGAAGAGTTTATGGAGGCCGTCAAAAACAAGCGTGATTGGCAGCTGGCCTTTCCGCTGAAGTCTAAGGAGATTCAAGAGGAAGGGATCGACCTGGCGGACAGCGCTCAAGTGCTATGGCGTGCCTACCCAAATACCAACGACTACGTGGCTAATGAAGATGGGCTGGTTGCTTGCCGTATTTATAAAACCGTGAAGGCAGAGCGAATTTGGAACGCTATTATGTCTTCGACGTATGATTTTGCGGAGCCGGGTTTTATATTGATCGACAAGGTCAACGAGATGAACAACAACTGGTTCTGCGAGAACATAAGGGCAACTAACCCCTGTGGTGAGCAGCCCTTGCCACCTTATGGCAGCTGTCTCCTGGGCTCGGTCAACCTGACCCGATTTGTTGTTAACCCCTTTACTGCCGAAGCAACGTTTGATTGGGATGAATTTAAAAAGGTCGTCGCTACTTTTACGCGCATGCTAGACAATGTGGTGGAGATAAACGGTCTGCCATTAGAGCAGCAGCGCTATGAAATTATGCATAAGCGTCGCCATGGCATGGGGTATCTTGGTTTGGGCTCTGCGATCACTATGCTGCGTATGAAATACGGCAGTGATGAGTCGTTAGCGTTTACGGAAGAAGTGACTAAGCAAATGGCGTTGGTGGGTTGGCAAGCGGCTTTAGATTTGAGCGTGGAAAAGGGCCCTGCACCTATTATGCAAGAGCGTTTTACAGTGACAGAAGAGATGTTGCGCGCGCGCCCCGAAATGCGCGAGGACGGTTATGTAGTAGGAGATACCATCCCTGGTCGCATTCTCCACGCTAAGTACAGTCGTTATATGCAGAAGGTTGCAACTGAAAACCCGACTCTGGTCGAAAAGCTTGCTGAGCACGGCGCTCGTTTTACGCATCACAGTTCCATCGCGCCTACGGGCACAATTTCTCTGTCACTAGCAAACAATGCGAGTAATGGTGTCGAGCCGAGCTTTGCGCATCACTATTCGCGTAACGTGATTCGGGAGGGGCGTAAAACCAAGGAGAAGGTCGATGTGTTCTCGTTTGAGTTGTTGGCTTATCGTGAGTTAATTAATCCAGAGGCTATGCCGTTTTCTGATGAAGAGGGTAAGCAGTTGCCAGACTATTTTATAACGGCAGAAGATATTACTCCTAAACAACACGTCGACATTCAGGCTGCCTCACAGGCCTGGATTGACTCTTCGATTTCGAAAACTGCGAATGTGCCAACCGACTTCGCTTTCGAGAACTTTAAGGATATTTACCTATACGCTTATGAGCGTGGCTTAAAGGGGTGCACTACCTTCCGCTTTAATCCTGAGGCATTCCAGGGCGTGCTGGTTAAAGAAAAGGATTTAGAAAATACTTTGTATGAATTTACCTTAGAAGATGGCTCTGTCGTTTCACTAAAGGGTAATGAAGAGGTTGAGTATGATGGTGAAATCCACTCTGCTGCAAACCTCTTTGATGCTTTGAAGGAAGGTTATTACGGGAAGCTTTAACCAGTTTTGAATGAAATATCGTAATTGCTGGGGGCAGGAAACGGCGCAGAGCAAATGTTTTCCACTTGCGGTTGTTAACTTTCCCCAAGCTAGTCAGCGTATGTAGGAGCCACAATATGGCCACGAAAATCGAAAAGAAAATTGTTGATTACAAAGTTACTTCGGAAGAAGAGCGGGTTAAAGCCGAAGAGGCGGCGCGCATCGCTGCCGAGGAAGAAAGTAAAAGCAATATTATCCAGATGCACGAAAGTGTCGAGCGGCCCGAGATGCTGGTGGGTTCTACCTATAAAATTAAGACGCCCGACAGCGAGCACGCGATGTATATTACGATAAATGACATTATTCTCAACGAAGGCACCGAGCATGAGCAGCGCCGTCCATTCGAGATATTTATTAATTCTAAGAACATGGAACATTTTCAATGGATTCTAGCGCTTACTCGGATTACCTCTGCGGTGTTTCGTAAGGGAGGCGATGTAACTTTTCTGATTGATGAGATGCGAGCCATTTTTGACCCGCGCGGAGGCTACTGGAAAGGTGGTGGTCGTTTTGTGCCTTCGCTGGTAGCAGAGATTGGCGATGTCATCGACGACCACCTTAAGCGCATCGGCATGATTCAAGTAGAGGAAATGAACGAAACCCAGAAGCAGATTCTGGCTGAAAAGCGCGCTGAATACGAAGCCAAAAATAATTTACCGCCAAGCGATAATGCTGAAGAGGGGCAATTTCCAAAAGGCTCAACACTTTGCCGAAAGTGTAATGTTAAAGCAGTCATTCTTATGGACGGCTGTATGACCTGTCTTAGCTGCGGCGACTCTAAATGCGGTTGATGTCAACGATTCAAATTGTATGCAATCGTTTTAATAGATGGTAAATACTAACCAGGCCTTGGCACAATTGATGATTCACATCAAATTATTTGCTAATAAAAATAGTGTGTTCCCGTTCGTTGGAGTCCGCAAATTAAGGCAGCTTTAGATATTTGCTAATGTTGCTAGAGCCGCTAGAGCGCGTTTATCATAGGGCTAATAACCAAGTAATAGTTATTTAAATTTATCTGCGTTGTTTATGTCTGAATCTCAATCTTTTGTTCCTCGTCGCTCATGTTTATATATGCCGGGCGCAAATGAACGCGCGCTCGAAAAAGCGAAATCGCTGGATGCCGATGTTGTTATTTTTGATTTGGAGGATGCGGTTTCACCCGAAGCAAAGGAGCAAGCTCGACAAAGTGTGGTATCTGCGGTCGAGTCTAAAGCCTATGGCTATCGCCAGGTGGTTGTTCGAATAAATGGTTTGGATACTGAATGGGGGCGAGAGGATTTGCAGGCGTCTATGCAGGCTGGCCCTGATGCTATTCTGGTTCCAAAAATCACTACGGCGGATGATATTTATCAGCTTAGTGCTGCGATGGATTCTGTGACAGAAAGGCTTGCAAGCGAAGAAGGCGTAACCGATGTGAAGAGTACCCAGTTATGGGTGATGATCGAAATGCCGGAAGCCATTCTAAATATACGCGAAATCGCAGCAGCAGCGGCGAGTACGAGGCTAGAAGCGTTTGTAATGGGAACTAACGATTTAGCTAAAGAGACGTATTCGTCGTTTAGTCCGCAGAGGGAAGCGTTTCACTACGCCCTGTCCGTCAGTGTAATGGCCGCGCGGGCTAATGGTTTATTGGCGATTGATGGCGTATTTAATGATATTGGTGATGCCGATGGTTTTTTAGGAGAGTGTCAGCAGGGGCGAATGCTAGGCTTTGATGGTAAGTCACTTATTCATCCAAAGCAGCTCGAAGTGGCGAATACTGTGTACGCACCTGATGAAGATGAATATCAGCAAAGCCTTGCCGTTATCAATGCGTTTGCGCAGGTCGAAAATAAAGATAAAGGCGTTATTAAGGTTAATGGAAAGATGACGGAGCGACTGCATTTACAAATGGCAGAACGTGTTGTTGCGATTCGGCAGGCGATTGATTCGCGACAGTGTTAACAATTATTTGTAGGCGCTTTTTCTAACAACAAGCCTTAGTCCACCAAGAATGGCAAGCGTGACTATTGTGTAGATCGCGGGTACCGGGATATTAAAGATATTTTCGCAGGCGTCGCCAATGCCGTTGCCGTCTTCGTCTATTTGCTCAGGGTTTTCAAGGTTGGGGCAATTGTCGATAGTGTCATCAACGCTATCGTTGTCACTGTCAACGCCGCTGAGCATCGGCACACTATTTACGTCATCTGGAAACGTTCCCTGGTGGAACTCAACAAAATCGTCAAACCCGTCGTTATCGCTATCAACATTGCGATTATTAGTAGTAGTGCTTAAACCAAAAGCTTGCTCCCATGCGTCGGGCAGAAAATCACTGTCGTTATCAGTAATTGCTGTGGCGTCCGGCGTATTGCCATATGCACCCATGTTGATGCGATAGCCGTTGGGTGCTGGCTCGTTTTCGAAGGAGCTGTCCGGATCACCCAACGCGATTCCAGGTGACATGGGTGATAGATGAAAATCATCACTGACTTCGTTGGCAAAAACAGGGGTTAGCGTTAGGTTGCCGTTTTGCCCAGTCAACTGTCCATCTGCGATAAGATTATAACGTGCGTTTTGCGCTGTAACACCCATAAGTGAGGTGCTGTTCATGACTATATTGTTACGCAACATTGCGCCCGATGAGTCCTGATCTACCTCGATACCCAGCGTTGCGCCACTAACAGTGTTGTTTTCGATTAATGTATTGGTCGCGTTGATGACGCCAATATCACGTGTGCCACTTTCATTGTGCAGGATGTTGTTTATAAGCGTTACGGAATCCGAATCCCTAATAACGATTCCGTTATTGCTGCGAATCAGGTTGCCTTCCAATAAGCTGTTATTGGCAAAAACGAAGATGCCGAGACTCATGTCGAGCGTTAGATTTTTAAAAGCTATCCAGTTCATTCCCTGGCCGGTTGAAATGGATAAGCCTGACAGGTTTGCGCTTTTGTCCTGGGGGCCAACTAACTGGATATGTTTGTTGAACGTTATGACCTGTTCAGTGTTGGAGTTATAAATACCAGAAGCGAGCGATAATGTATCGCCTTCAAGAGCTGCAGATAGAGCACGATCGACACGACTGTAAGGCGTTTCCTCTGCGCCGCTTTCGACGTTGGGGTCGGCATTGGGATCAACGTAGATCGTATTGAGGCTTGGGGTGGATGTGCTGTCATCGGGTAGGGTGTAGCGCAGGTATTCGATAATATTAAGTACGCCATCGTTGTCGAGATCGATATTAGCATCTCTGCTATCGACTGAGGTGCCTCTCGCAACCTCCCAATCATCGTGCATGCCATCGCCATCGGTATCGCCAGAAATTGAAAGCGGGTCGGTGTTGTTTTGTAGTTCTTCCTGGTCGCTTAGCCTGTCGTCGTCAGTGTCATAAGCGGCAGGGTTGGTGTTATAGAAATTGACTTCGTCCTGGTCGAGCAGGCCGTCATTATCTGAGTCGGTAGCGTTCGGGTTTGTTCCCAGGTTGAATTCTTCCAGGTTGTCCAGGCCATCCAGGTCAGCGTCCAGAATGGCGTCTGCACCGTCTAACGGGTCTAGGCCATTGTTGTACTCCCAACCATCTTCCATACCATCGCTGTCTGAATCGGCTTCGTTTAGATCTGTTCCCAAACTCAATTCCATTCCATCGGAAAGGCCGTCGCCATCGCTGTCACCTCCCTGGGGATCAGTATTTGCTATAAACTCATCGACATTAGTCACGCCATCATTATCTGCGTCAAGCTGGGCGTCTGAAGGATCTAGTGGGTTTAGGCCGTTGATGACTTCCCAGCGGTCGTGCATTACGTCTCCGTCGGTGTCCGGGTTGGCAGGGTTAAGATCGCCAGATTGATCAATGCTGTTGTACGCGGAATAACTGTCGCAATCGTTGTCGTAGCATATTTCAAACTTGTCGGTATAGCCGTCGTTATCGCTGTCTGTCGAACTGTCGCTACTACCAGCGATATTTTCTAGCACGACGATGACGCCGTCTTCGTCGGAATCAACTGAATTTGGCGCCGTGGTAATTTCAACTGTGACGTTGCCTGTTGCGTCAACGCCTTGATGGCTGATAGTGATACCTGAATAGGGGTCAGTAAACATCGCGCCGCTGGCAAGTGTATGGTCAATGCCAGAGGGGTTAGCAGCGTTGGGATTAATCAGGTAGGAGTACGTATCTTGCTCATCAAATTGCTGGTGGATGATTAAGCCACCAAAAGCTTCGTTAGCGGCGTTACCGTCGTAGCCGTGGTTGGATTTTGTCTCCAGCCAGAAGTACTCTTTGTTTAATACTTTGTTAGCGCCTCGATAGATTTTTGCCGCCTTTTGCCCGGTTATTGGCGTAGACATTGGTTGTACCACGATTTGGCCAGTGCCGCTGATGTCCTGGACATCATTGCTTTCGATCCAGCCAAGTTGATGTTTATGTGGAGCATTAAAATGTTGCAGGCGGTTTGATCCGCCCATTGGGTCGTAAAAGTCACCGGTATCCAAGATGGTTGCGCCGCTGTTATCGAGAATAGGGCCGGTACTATCGCTACCCCAAAATAGATGTTGAGCATGGTTGAGCCCGAAGTTGTGGCCGACTTCGTGTGCGAGGAGATCTACCGACTCCGAGGTTGGTTGATGCTCTCCAATTGCGTCTCCTAAAATCCATTGGGAAGTTAGTCGCGCTGACGCAGATTGATCACTGGTCTCATGAATACTGCATTGAGTTGTTGCCTTGCCAATATATCCACAGCCACCGCTGAGTTCGCGCATAACGATAAACAGGCGAGTATATTGGCTAATATCTACCTGAGTTGCAGCGTAATCAATAGCCTCTTGACGTATTTCCGCATACATATCACAGGCATTTGCGCTGCTAATATTTGTCGATGCGGTAAACCAGCCCAGGTTAGTTCCGGTAAGACTGGTTTTTCCGTAAGAGGCTTCGTGTATAAAGCTAGCTAAGGAGTTAGTCGCACCAAAATACAAATCAGATGTGTGGGTGATTGATGGTTCTGTCGTTAGGTCGTCCGTGTAATTGACTGAGACCACTAATGCGCGCTGCTCTCCTATGGTTGTGCAGTTTGGTAGTAAGGTGGTGGATGCCGCGGTGTGAGTGGTAAGAATATCGCTCTGTAGAACGTTATCTTGCGAACTGATGGAGGTTGGTGTGCTTGCGTCTTTGGGTAACACGATAAAAATGTTAGATAAATCGAAGCCCGCTAGCGTAATCTCTGACGGGTAATCGCCTAAGGGGGTGTCCCCCAGTATTATGATTTGGCGGGAAGGCTTTCCGCGTTGATGGATGTGGTAGGTTTTATGTTCGAGCAGTACGCCTTCATTATTTAGCATGTCAGTATAAATCGTTTCTACTGTTCCAGAAATATTTGTTTTGTATAGCAGGGTAGACGCAGAGAAAATAACCGGGTTGTCAATGCGATAGCGTAGTAGGGTATCTAGTTTCGATTCGTCGGCCTCCGTTGCTGTTAAAGGGTTGCTTACTGCGTTTGCGAGCCGAATGATTTCTCTATCTAATAGATCGGCGTAGCTGTTATTGTCGATGTTTTCTGCGTTAACGGTAGAGAGGAATACGATAGCTAAAAATACGCTTTTAAAAACAATGTGGTAGGTTGCGTACGCTTTGCAAAGTACGCGAGGGAAATCTATTGTGCTGATCAGGCGCTTGTGCTTTCGTACAGCAAATCTACCTGTTAAATTAATCAGGTGTGTTAGTGCATTGAGCAACTTGATTAGAAACGCGCGAAACATATTGAAGAACGGTATATATCGCCAGCTTTGTCGAAGCGATAACAGTCCGGTTGCCGCTTCGGGAATCCTGATAAATGAATTTGCACTGCATATTCCTTAAAGCAGCGCAGGCTATTTTTGTCGTTTGTATCGGGTGTATTTGCCGCTAACTAGCCTCAGACTATTTCCTCTCTGGGTTGCCCAGGGTAGTTTATTGCGTGCATCCTATTCAGCTTAGCAGTTCGGGCCTATTTGTTTTTAATTTCGCTCGCTGTTTGCTTTTATTTAATAATCGTAGAGTTTTTCCACACAAAGTTGCTGCCATAGCACCTCGAATGCTGCAGGGAGCTCTCTTTCTAATACGGTTGTTGACCGGCCGGTATAGATAAACCTTTGCGCATCATCAAGTTCTGAGCCTTCTTCGAGCGCTGTAAATGTCAGAGAGCCGCATGTGGCGGGCTTGTCCTTAAATCCCAGGTGTATATATTCATTTAGTATCTCTGTTTTATATCCTCTGGGGGCGAGGTCGCTTAAAACCTGATTACTTTTTTCTAGCCAGCGTTCCCTCACGACGGGAGGCATCCATCTGCTGTATGGGTCAAGATCATCGGGTCTCTCTACAGCGAATTTGCCTGAGGTGTTTGATGCCGGAATGCCTGCAATCATTATTTCTTTAGTGTTAAAGTCGTTGCCCGAAGAGGGAAGAGCACGATCTATTAGAAAACGTTCGGAGGTTTCGTTGTTAGGGCCCGGTTGGTTGTTAAGTACCTGTGTAAACAGGTACGTGCCGACTGCAAAGAAAATCGAGACAAGTAGTAGTAATGAGTAAGCCTGCTTTTTTGTTGCCATAGGTTAAGTGTTAGATTTCTTTTATTGTTTGCTTAAGTGGCTTTCGTTTTCTCAAACAACCGAGTGTTCAATCCGTAGAGAAAAAAGCCCGCAGATGCGGGCTTTTTTCATGGTGCAGCTGGATATAAGGGCTACCAGTGCTTGCGTCGTTTCCATGACCAGCGGTCATGGTAACGATCGTGATGGCTGGTTAAGTCACAAGACTGCGAGTCATCTTTATGGTCAATTTTAATGACCTTAAAGCCGCCGATAACATCGCCACAAGTAACTGCCGTGCTACAGCTTGCGTCTACGGCTGCTGCTGCAGAGCATGATGCCCCATCGTCTTCATATTCATGATTGAGCAGAATTTCAGAACCGAAGTTACCGTCAAAGTGGAAGAACTCGCCAGAATCAATGTGCTTGAATTTAACTGAATCCCACTGGGTTTCGCACGCAGGTGGCTCGTAATCAGGGTTTGAGCAGTCTGCAGGATTGGGGTTCCAATATTTCCAGGTTAAGTTGTAACCATTATAGGATTGATGCGGCGTAACAGGCGCATTCATGGTTTTAACCCAGTCACCAAGCGTAAGCGTGACATCAACACCGTCATTAAAGTCGACTTGGCTAATATCAGCTCTGTGAGCGATAAGACTAAATGTTCCTTCGCTACAATTCAGGATCGCGCTGACCGATGGACGGCCACTCAAGTGCGCTCTGAATTTGCTTAGGTTGTCATAGTCCTGCTCGAAAGATCCCGGTGGGAATTCGACCTTTTCACCATCTAGCATGACAGAGATGAAGTCGTTAGATGGGTCAAAGTCATTTTCACACTCGGCAGCCAGTTTGACTTTGAATTTCGAGCCATAATTGCCACCCCATCCATAGCACTGTCTGTAGGCCACAGAATCCTGGAACCAGAGCTTCTTAACGTCATAGCATTTTTCAGGCTCAACAGGGACATCTCTTAATGAAACCTTACCTTTTGCCTCGCCGGAAAAATCTGAAGAACAGTCACCGTTAAAGTTTGCGCCTTCAGCGTTAACCGTTAGCCCTAGTGGAGCACCCAAAGCCAGTTCCCCGCCGTCAACCAGTGTCCCACCCGTAGCAGTAAAGCGATAATCAAATAGATCGCCAGCAGCGTCGAAGCCTTGCTCAGTCACTTCCGCAGTTAGCAAAGTGCCTGAGAACAAAATATTTCCGTTGCTCGGGTCTATAACGTCACCTTGAACAATTAAATCTTGAGCTGTCGCCGATCCGCTAACCAAAGAGCAGTCAGCCGCTAAAGAAACGTTCATGGTAATGTCGACTGCTGAACCAAGGTTGAGAATTGGAAAAGCTGTACCGCCAGCATTTATATAGTTAAGCGGCGACGCGTCGATCGTTAACTGGCCGTTGCTAGCGGTAAAGGTGGTTGTACCATCGGAGTTGTAGTCAATGGTAGGGTCGATCAGCGTATCATTGAGTAGCTGCGCATTGGCCTGGAGTGAAATCACCGAGGCTAAGCTTGCGGCTATGAGGTTGATGCTTCTTAGTTTCATACCCAATCTCCAAATATTTTTATTGCTTACGTCCAACAAAATTAATTTTTTGATGTGTCTTCTAGGTGAGCGGATTACCGGTTTTTCTTTTAAATGAGAGTAAGCCGAACATGGCACTGCCTAACAGCCAAAACGCTGCTGGTACTGGCACAACTACGTTTGCGCTTGCGCTACCAACCCACTCGTACTCCCACCAGTCTTTTGAGGCATCCAGATCGCCCGATGCGATAACAACCGGCGCGATACCTTGAGCAAGCGTATCACCAGTTGCAAACGCGACTTCTGATAGCAGCTGGTCAACCGCGCCTAAAAAACTAAATTCTATTGCTGCGTCGCCAGTGCCCGAGTAATTAGTAAAGGCGAAATCGGTGATGTCAGCTGTAAGCAAATCGCCCAGCAGTTCATTAGTACCCGTAACGTTGCCACCATTGTCGCGAGTAACAATTTGCACAGGCGCCAGGTTAACATTAGCGTCAGGTGTAAACGAACCCGCATTGTTTTGCGAAACAATGCCATTAAAGTCCAGGTCGCTACCAGCTAGAGCGTTAAGTGCCTGATCGGCCGCAACGCTATTTAGATCAAAGATAATATCGAATTCAAACTTGGTAGGACTTGAGGTGAAGCCGCCGTTGAGGTTGAATCCCTGAACGCTATATCCGGACTTGCCATCACTATCACCAGTACCCGATGTGCCATCATCGACCAGCGTATCTGCCAAAGTGACTGAGTAAGTTCCTGAACCAGAAAAGCTCAGCGTGCCAGTGTTGCTTCCTCCATCGATTGAATAGGAGACGTCCAGATTACCGTGCGCAAATTCGGGTGTACACTCGGGGCCGCTACCAGGTCCAGTACATCCGTTGAAATTTAGCGGAAGAGATGCTGCCACCGCATATTGTGATGTGCCAGCAATAGTAAAAAGCGCAATTGCAGTAGGTCGCGCCAGGCTAAGTACGTGTTGCTTTATCGTTTGGTGCCAGTGAAAGGGGTTCACTATCCATCCTCCAAAGTTTTACTAACTACGTAGTGTCATGTTTTTTCGCGCACTTCCCGTCAGCTCTTTTCAATAACACAAAGCTAAACGGGCTCGCTGTTTGTTTCTATTTGTTTTGCTGCAATTTTCTTCAAATATGCTGTGAAGAAACCCAGAGCCTACACTTTATTTTTTACAACTTCGTGTCTCTTAATACGAGACATTGAGTCTTAAGCACTGTGGTGATCACATAAATAAACAAGCGCTGCTCTCCTCCTTATTCGAGGGAAGAAAGGGCGCAACCGCGTCTATCATCTTATCGTCGCTTCTTTGCTATGCGCGGTGAACGAATGTTATCCCAGTGGGGGTTAAGAAGCAATCAATTGAGATGGAAGTTAAAAGATGACATTTGCTTGTATTCCTGTGCGATCTCGGTGCTCTGAGCACTCACGTGTTAATGAAATTTACACTAATTATGCAATCTAACTATATGATTGTTATTGGTTTTTAATGCGGGCTTTGTTTGGCGTTTACCCGAAGCATTCTCAGCCTCGCCTGGGCTGCGGTAATACATCAATTGTAAAAATATTGCTCAGTAGCGAGAGGGTGATCGGGTACCAATTGAACGCCAGATTTGTGCGCTTTTAGTTGGTTTTAGGCGCCTTGCACTATGTGAGAGTCTTCCTGAAGCGATTGCGGATTACGGGGAGTGATAGTCGCTTTGCTAAAGGAGCAGGGAAGATATATGCCATGAGAGCATTCCGGCGCAGACGAAAGATTCTTCTCTTTAACTTTTATATGCCGTAGAAGCGTGGCGAGAAAACTAACTGATCGATTAATCGTGGGCTCTTCCCATTCAATAGCAAAATTACCCCCTACGCCAAAAGCGTTGCACGCTTGTTCAGAATATTCGTGTCGCAAGAAGCGTGACGCATCGAATCTAAAAGGATCTTCAAACTGCTCGGGATCAGTATGTGTCAGGAATGGGACGCTAGCCATCATGGTGCCGCGGGGAATGTCGTAACCGGCGAAGCTGATATTATCGGCGAGTAACACTTCTGAGTGCCTTGAGCGCATAGGGCTGATGCGAAACACCTCTCGAATAAACGCTTTCAAAAAGGGAGCGTCTTTGAAGTTAACCGCTTTACTATCGTCAAACTGATTTATTTCGTTCAGCACTTGCTCCATTGCTTCAGGTTCACGAGTTAGCCAAACTAGACACCAACTCAGTACGCATAAGATCATTTTTGCGCGAAGCGTAAAATAGGTAATTGCGTTGTCGCGGATTTCCTCATCGGATATAGAGAAGCCTTCCCGTTGGGCGAGCAATCCTATATCCAGAGTGCAAAGGTCTTGTCTCTTGTTAGCGTCAGCCCCTAATGTTTGTTTTCGTTTGGAAATAAGCTCGTCTAAAACTGGAATCGCCTCACGCAAATAGTGCTTAAATTCGGTCTCTACGTTATTTTCCAAAAAGGGCTTAAGCAGAACGCTTTCGAGCTCCAGGTGATCATCGTTATTTCCACGCAAGACAGATTCAAATAGCGATGTGTACACGTTTTTGGTAACGAAATCGCTTAGGCTATTTGGGCGCTGGGTATTTAAGTGCTTTAGACTTTGTTTGACGTTGTCGTCGAACGACTTTATTGGGGATATCGTTCTTTTACTATAATGTTTGACCAATTCCAGAATGTCTTTACGCAGTTTGAAACCGCGGTCTCCATCTTGAAACAAAAGAGCCTTCCGCTGCATTGGGCCAAAGATAGAGAAACTGATAAGCTGGCCTGCGCCGCGTAATGCAACATGTGGGTCGCATTGCGACAAAAGCTTATTATTTTCTTCACCGCAAACGAATACCCACAGGCCGTTTGAGTTGAATTCTTTGCAACCGAAGTTTCCCAGGTCGAGCGTGAAGATTTTCCCGAAATCATTTTTACACTCGTCGAAGAATGGAAAAGGATTAGCAAAAAATATTTGCCTGAGCTCTTGTGTTGAAAGTGGTGGGCCTGGGGGTATGCGCATTCTATGTTCGTCAGCAGTAGCTTTGTTCTTTCCGCCGGACTCACTTATTGTATACATTTTTGCGCGAATCCGGCCTTGAAGGCCAAGCTCTAGAAATCTGAAAAAGTTTCAGGTTTTGAACTATTCTACCACCAATTCTGATTAGTGGAAATATTGCAATTATTACCAGCTGTTTAAGTTCTGTATTTTTTCTCGCGACAAAATTTTTATTTGCCCAGCAAAAAAAATGCAACAAGAGTAAAACTTTTGAATACGAATGATTGAAACGATGAAAGCGATAATTACTGATGAACATGGTGGTCCTGAGGTTTTAACGTTAGCGGATGTTGATTTACCAACCGTTGGTGTCGACGAAGTATTAATTAAAGTATCGGCCGCTGGCGTAAACCGCCCCGATATTATGCAGCGGCGTGGTTTTTACTATCCGCCTAAGGGCGCTTCACAAATCCTGGGCCTGGAAGTTGCTGGAGAAATTATTGAACCAGGCGAAAACGTCAGCGAGTGGCAGCCAGGCGATAAAGTTTGCGCGCTTACGAATGGCGGTGGTTACGCAGAGTATGTTTCTGTTCCGCGTGGTCAGTGCCTGCGAATCCCTACCGGTTTGACTATGGTTCAGGCGGCGAGCTTGCCTGAAACCTATTTTACGGTTTGGGAGAATTTGTTTTTCAGGGGAATGCTAAAAGCAGGGCAATGCTGTCTTGTGCATGGCGGCAGTTCGGGGATTGGGGTAGCGGCGATCCAGATGGCAAAGGCTTTTGGGGCAAAGGTTTATGCGACTGCGGGGAGCGACAAGAAATGTCAGTTCTGTCGGGATATTGGTGCGGACGCGGCAATTAACTATTACGAGGAAGACTTTGTTGAACGAATCAATAAACTAGAGCCAACAGGTATAAATGTAATATTGGATATGGTTGGTGGTGAGTACGTTAACAAGCATCTAAAAATTGCTGCCGAAGAGGGTCGTATCGTCAATATAGGGGTCCAGGGTGGCGCAAAAGTTGAGCTGGATTTGTGGACGCTTATCGCCAAACGCCTAACATTAACCGGTTCTACGCTTAGAGCGCAGAGTAGAGATCGAAAGGCGGTTATCGCATCCGAACTTGAGAAAATAATATGGCCGATGTTAGAAAGCGGGCTGGTACGGCCAATTGTCGATAGTGTTTACCCGTTAGAAAAGGCAAAAGACGCACATATCCTGATGGAAAGCAGTGCTCACATTGGAAAGATAATATTGCAAGTATACGACAGTGAATAGGCAACTGCGATAAAAGGAAAAGCCAATCGTCTGCCTTATTGGAGCGTGTAGTGTGTGAGCAAAAAACCGTCGCGGTTCAATATTAGATGACGCTGGCCTGTCCGGTCATATGTAGCGTGGTTGCTTTACTATCCCATACTTCAAGCGTGGCACTTTGCTTATTAAATGCCGTGTAGTGGTGCACAGTAGAGGGCAGGAAAACTGGGCGATGGAATTGATTGCTTAGTTCAAGCCGAGATGACGGCCATGAGTGATTTACCAGTTCAGATTCTATTGCAGCATTGCTTCTCGCAAGCGTCCACATTCCGTGTGCGATGTGACGTTTAAATCCAAACAGTTTAGCTGTTAGAGGGTAAAGATGAATGGGGTTTCTATCTGAGGATACTGAACCGTAGGCACGACCTGTGTTGCTGGGCATGCGCCAAACATCTGCTTTTTCACTACACGGTTTTTTCGGCATTGCAGGACGTTCATTTTTAATATTTCTATGATCGGGAGCGTCGCGCATATTGGCAGGAAGTTGGGCGAGTAGGGTACAGCGCTCACGCCACACGGTTTCGCCAGCAATATCATATTCCGAAACCAGGTCGAAGTTTGCACCTTTAGGGTGGGGGCGGAGATTGTCCAGGAATACACTCAACGTATAGTTTTCGTCTAACGGCGTTTCATTAAAGCGCTGAATACAATTATCGGTATGAATAAGGCCCAGCATATTGAATGGGAAATCCTGCTCGGAAAAGAAGTGCAAGTGCAAACCAAAAGCCATAATGTGTGGGTAGCACATTGGTACTGTGTTTTGTGTAGGAGAGAACCCGCACACTCGTTTGAATTGCTGAAAGTTCTTTGTGTTAAATCGAACATTGTTAATGCTAAATTTTTTGTTCGGTAGAACGGTCGAAGAATATTTTCGTAAAGGTTTCGGCCAGATCGCTTTTAGCAATCTGGGTCGGGCATAACTATTTGAAGGAACGCTTCGCAGGACTTCGGTGTGTAGAATAACGTGATCCTGTTCTTGAGCATCGTGCATAGGTGTTCTCCGCGTGGGCCTTATGCGCCCAGGATATTTTGCCCACAGACTCTAACGATATTGCCGTTTACTCCCGCGGATGCCGGATTGGCAAACCAGGCTATAGTTTCAGCAACATCCTCCGGCAAGCCCCCTTGAGCCATCGAGTTTAATCGCCGTCCCGCCTCTCGCATAGCAAAGGGCATTTTTGCGGTCATTTCGGTTTCGATAAAACCAGGAGCTACTGCGTTGATGGTTATACCCTTCTTTCCGAGCAGAGGCGCCATTGACTCTACCATGCCAATAATTCCGGCTTTAGATGTGGCGTAGTTGGTTTGGCCGCGCGCGCCTGCTATTCCATTCATTGAGGATACGCAAACTATGCGGACGCCTTTTTTAATTAGTTTCTCTTGGAGCAATATATCGTTGACTCGCTCAACTGAGCTGAGATTAATGTCTAGCGTTTGAGTCCACCATGTATCAGGCATTTTCGCGATGGTTTTGTCTCTGGTAATGCCAGCGTTGTGGACAAGAACATCAAGCGACAAGCCCAAATTGCTTAGTGAATCGATAATAATGTTTGCAGCATCGTTTTGCGTAATATCCGCGAGGATAGCGTGGCCATCGATTCGCTTCATAACCGCCTCAAGGTCTTCTTTCGCTGGGGGAATATCTAGCCCGACAACAGTCGCGCCTTGTCTCGCCATTATATTTGCGATAGCTTCACCAATGCCTCTAGCAGCACCAGTTACCAATACCGTTTGTCCTTCAAGCGGCGTTTCCCAGCTGGCAGGCAGGGTTTTGATTTTAGCGTGGGACAATGTGACTGCCTGAGCGCTGACGTAAGCTGAGCGCGCCGATAACAAAAAGCGAAGCGTTGATGTAAGCTCGTTGCCAGGGTCGTCTTCGGTATAGATCACATTAACCGTACCGCCACGTCCGATTTCTTTTCCTAACGATTTAACAAAGCCTAGTATCGCGCGCTGTGCCGTTGATTGTTTGGTGTCATTACAACTTCCAACAGCTTTAGCCAAAATAACAATTCGTCCGCAATTGGCTACTTTGCGAATGTTTTCATGAAAGAAGTAGTAAAGGTGATTAAGCTCCTCAGAAGACTTAATACCTGTGGCATCAAATACAAGTGCTTTCACCTGGTTGGGCTGATAGACACCGGCATCAAAGGCCTTAATTTCGTCGTTTTTCACAAAGCGCTTTGTTTCTTTATCACAGTTAATAAAGATTTTTCCGGTGGACTGGCCAATCGTCGCGAGCGCGTTGTCGAGTGAGGTAAAACCAGGTGCAGCTCCGACGAGAATGTCGCCGTTAATAAAATCCACGCCGTGTGCGTATCGATCGAGGTGAGTCGGGGAGGGAAGGCCAACACTTTTAGCGAGCGTAGCGCCAAATGATGAATTCACAAAGTTTACATAACGGTCAGACATAGTGGTCTCAGGTGAGATAAGAGGCTAGAAGTAACATTTAACGCAAGCCTATATTGGTCAAACTCGAACGCATCCGTAGCCCGAGCAACAACAAAAGCAGGGGCGCTCGTCATAATGAGTTAACGGTAAGCTTGCTTGGTTAGTAAACAAGCGTATAATTATGCGCTTTCTAGTTTTTGTCAATAATTGTCGGTGGTGTTTTCAACTTATTGTTACGAGTTTTCTTATTTGTGTTGTACTCGCTGATGATTTATTGTTTTAGAAAATACTCCCGCAAACTATTTAACGAAGAGGTGAATTACTGTGTTAGTCGGAAAACCGAGGCGCGTCGCAATCGTCGGCGGTAATCGAACACCTTTTGCTCGTTCGAATACGACCTATCTAAATGTCAGTAACCAACGCCTTTTAACGGCTGCGTTGGCGGGGTTGATATCGCGATTCGATCTGGAAGGAAAAAAAATAGGCGAAGTAGTTGCAGGTGCGGTTCTCAAGCACCCAGATGAAGCGAACCTGACACGTGAGAGCGTACTATCAACCAAGTTAGATTCGGAAACGCCAACTTACGATATCCAGCAAGCCTGCGGCACGGGTTTAGAAGCAGCCGTGTTGGTGGCGAATAAAATCGCCCTGGGCCAGATCGATTGTGGTATCGCCGGTGGGGTGGACACCACATCTGACGCTCCAATTATGGCGCATAAAGGTTTGCGTAAAGTGTTGATGAACGTCAACGCGGCGAAAACCCCTGGTGATCGCTTTAAGGCGTTGCTGGGGCTAAGGCCCAATCATATTTTACCCGAGCTGCCCGCGTTAGCTGAGCCGAGAACAGGCTTGAGCATGGGGGAGCATATGCAGATCACTGCTAACGAATGGGATATATCGCGAGAAGAACAGGATGAGCTAGCGGTAAATAGTCATCGAAATATGGCCAGAGCTTATGAGGAAGGTTTTTTTGAAGACTTGATGACTCCGTTCATGGGGCTTGAACGAGATAATAATTTACGCGCAGATACCAGCGTAGAAAAGCTTGCCCGCTTAAAGCCTGCGTTTGCAAAAAATGGTCAGCGGGGTTCGCTCACTGCAGGCAATTCCACGCCATTGACCGATGGAGCGTCGTGTATTTTGTTAGCAAGTGAGGAGTGGGCAAAGGCGCGTGGGTTGGAGGTTTTGGCGTATCTAACGCATGCCGAAGTCGCCGCAGTTGACTTTACCGGAAAAAAAGAGGGCTTGTTAATGGCGCCCTCATATGCGCTGCCTAGATTGTTGGCCAAAGCCGATTTAACTTTGTCGGACTTTGATTTCCTTGAGTTTCACGAAGCGTTTGCGGCACAGGTGCTTTGTACTATAGCCGCCATTAACGATGATGCGTTTTGTAAAGAAAGGGTTGGTGTCGAGCGCGCGTTAGGGGAAGTTGATTTTAACAAGCTAAACGTTAACGGTAGCTCTATTGCGGCGGGCCATCCCTTTGCAGCAACCGGTGGCCGAATTGTCGCATCTCTTGCGAAAATGCTCGCGCAAAAGGGTAGCGGTAAAGGCCTGATATCAATTTGTGCAGCTGGTGGGCAAGGTGTCACCGCGATTGTCGAGCGCTGAACTAGGACGATTTTAATTGCGTGACTAGCTTTATAAAGTCTGCACGTGATTCCTGATGCGATCGCCGATTGACAGTGCCAGAAGGTATTGAACCTTGAGGGTCTGAATAGACTTCCCAGCTGACTTGATAGATGCCTTTCTCTTTTAGGTATTCTGCCGTCATACGGCTTTCACTAACCATTCTCGTTAGCTTGCTGGGTGGTACGGCTCCTGGCGTCGAAATGGTATGGATTACCAGCTTTTTTTCGTCCTGTATTAAGCGTTTTAAAACTACTGAATCTCTGTCGCTTAGTGGCCACGGCATGTTGATTACAACATATAGCGTTTCGCTTCCATCGTCGTGTTTGGCGACGACTTCTGACTTTTTGCATAGACCCAGCCACTCTGGGCAACCCTTTCCGTCACCGTAGGCCTCGATTAGTTTCTGGTGCCCGTTATCGTCATTAAGGACGATCCTGGCCTGGTGTTTGACGAGTTTAATAGGGAGATTCTCGATGCTTGCAAGCGAAGTCGTTATGCCATCATTTGCAGTTACAATGTCCCACTCTATAGCATTTGCGTCGGGTATGAGTGGGGTTGCGGTATTTGTGTTGGCATAGCCTGGCGCAACGCCAAGAACAATAAACGGCGTAGTCGTTAGCAATAAAAATATTAGTGCTTGAGTATTTTTAATGGCCGTGGTGCGAGCGATAGTCTTCAAGTTTTTCCTCCCAGTTTTCACCAAACAATAGCTTACATGCCTCTTGAAGACCTTGAGATTGAATAATGGTTTCATGGCCAACAACCATTGCTATTTTTGACCGACGACGAAGAAAGTCGTCGAGTGTGCATATCATTTCGTGTTTGGCTGCATAGTCCAGTTCGCAACGCGTGTATTCAGCATTATCAATCACCAGCTCTGCCTGTGATGGGTCCTGGTTGATGCTTGCGAGCATTTGGAATGCACTGCTCCCATATCGACGCCAAAGCCTGGCGCTTAGTGGCTCTGGCGATGAAGGGTGAGTTAAAGCATCTAGTCTTGAACGATTGGCTTGCTTTAAAAAATCGCGTTTTTCCTTATCGCTGGGTTCACCAAACCATTTTTTATCTTCGGCGACCAGGTTTATACCCATGTGATTTACCGCGCTGCAAACTTCTTCGCCAACATTGATGCAGTCGGTGATTTTTCCACCAAAGATACTCAGGTGTTTATCAGTTTCGTTGATGTCGATGGCATGTTTGCGGGACAAGGCAACCCAGTCTGCTTTTTCATCGCTGCTTTTTGCGGCAAGGGGCCTAACGCCACAGCGTTCGGCAATAATATCGTTTGTGGTTAGTGGCTGGTCCAGATCGAGTAGGGCATTGACGTTGGATAAAATAAACTCTCGGTCGGCGTCGCTGACGCTTTCCTCCGGTTGCTCCACTTGTGTATCCGTGGTTCCGAGGCAGGTTACCGGGCCCATTGGAATAATAAAAAACAATCGACCGTCACTTGCAAAGAACGCAAGAACTTTATCATTATTCGTTAGCTTTGGTACAGTTAGGTGCACGCCTTTTGAAAAAAGATGGTGATGGGGTGTGTTAACTCCAGCTGTTTGGTTTTGCTCATCGACCCAGGGCCCACAAGCGTTAATCAGGGTTTTGCTCTTTACCTTAAAAGTGTCCCCTGAAAGTTCGTCCTTTACTGTAATGGTCCAGTGACTTCCGTCAAAGTTTGATGAAATCGCGTTAATGTAGTTGAGTGTCGTTGCGCCGTTTTGATGAGCGCTGCGAACAAAGCTAAAGACAAAACGCGAGTCGTTGTCATAGAGATAACAGTCGGAATATTCGAGCCCGCCAATTGCGTCTTTGGTATTGACTACAGCGGCGCGCTTTTTTATTGCGTTTGCGCTTAATAACTTTGGTGCTCGAGTCTTGAATCGGCCCAGCACCCAGTAAAGTAAGCTCCCTGCATAGATTATAAAAGGCGGAAAACGAAACCCTTTTTGAATGGTCGTGAGAAACCGAATTTCCTGAACGGTAGAGGGGTAGCTTTCCATCAGTAAATTGCGACTTTTGCAAAGCTTGTTTACAAGAAAAAACTCCTGGGTTTCAAGATACTTTATCCCGCCCCAGACAAGATTGGATGACTGGGAGCTCGTTTCTCCCGCAAAATCCTGACGATCAATTATTGCGACTGACGCGCCTTTTGCCGAAAGCGCGGCAGCTGAAACGGCGCCGTTAATACCACCACCGATAACGAGGCAGTCGTAGGTGTTGTGCTTTAGTTTTTCCAGCTCTACGCTGCGATTGTGGGTTGCCATTATAGAAGTAGATATGATTTCTAACGAGTTATTTATGGCTTAAAGTGCGCTCTACCGCAGATTGCCAGCCACTTATTAGTTGACCACGCTCTTGCTCATCCATCGAGGGTTTAAAATGCGAGTAAAGATGATTGTTGTCTGGCTTGCTGGTTTGTTCGGCTGCAGTAAGCTGGCCTTGTTTTAATCCGGCAAGATAGGCTGCTCCGATGGCTGTGGATTCCAGTATCGGTGGGCGATAAAGTTCGAGCTGTAAGATGTTGGAGAGAAACTCGCAGAACCAGTCATTTGCGACCATCCCTCCATCTATTTTTAAGTTGGTGATTTGTATGCCGTCTTCGTTAATAGCACTTAGCAGGTCATTGGTTAAGTAGGCTATGGACTCTAACGCTGCTCTGCACAGTTCTGCCGGGCCGGTCGCACGCGTTAGTCCGTAGATCGCGCCTTTGGCATTAGCATCCCAGTAAGGGGCGCCCAGGCCGGTGAATGCAGGAACCATGTAAACGCCATTATTGCTCTCTAAATTTTTTGCTAGTGCCTCGGTAGTCTTCGCATTTTCGATGATCTTAAGGCCGTCTCTAAGCCACTGTATCGCCGCACCAGCAACAAAGATCGATCCTTCAATGGCGTAATGTGTTTTGCCATTAATTGTGAACGCTATTGTCGACAGCATTTTATGCGTTGAGTTTACGCAGTGCTCGCCGGTATTTACGAGTAAAAAGCATCCTGTGCCGTAGGTGCTTTTGACGTTGCCGGCCTCAAAACACCTTTGCCCGATGGCCGCTGCCTGTTGGTCGCCAGCGACGCCGCTGATCGGGATGGGAGCCCCTAATATACTTTCGTCACACAGACCAAAATCATCTGCGCATTCAAGTACGGTAGGCAATAATGATTCAGGAATATTAAATAGCGCCAGAAGTTCTTCATCCCAGTTCAAGCTGTGGATGTTAAAGAGCGAGGTTCTGCTCGCGTTAGTGACATCAGTTACATGCGATTTTCCGTTGCTAAGTTTCCAGATTAAATAACTGTCAACTGTGCCAAATGCCAGCTCGCCACGACCGGCTCGTTCGCGCGCACCTTCAACATTGTCTAGGATCCAGCGCACCTTGCTGGCCGAAAAATAGGGGTCAAGCAGCAGCCCCGTTTTTTCCGTGACCAGCGATTCTTTTCCGGCGGCTTTCAGTTGCTCACAAAAATCGCTTGTTCGCCTGTCTTGCCATACGATGGCAGGGTAAATACATTGGCCAGTTTGTCGATCCCAGATCAGGGTTGTCTCACGCTGGTTGGTAATCCCGATCGATAAAATATCGCTTACGTTAAGCTCTGCGTTTTTGATCGCGAGCGCGCAGCTTTCGATGGTTGTTTGCCAAATTTCATCAGGGTTGTGCTCAACCCAACCGTTTTGAGGGTAGTGTTGTTCAAACTCCATTTGGCCTGTGCTGACCGGATTAAGCGACTGGTCAAATACAATTGCTCTGGAACTTGTGGTCCCTTGATCAATGGCGAGTAGATAGTTTTGTTTGTTCATAGAAAAATTGGGCGTTATTTGTTTTTTTATCGCTGATGTTTATCTCAAGCCAAAACATTTGCGTAAAATAGCGACGAGTCTGACATTAATTTTCGCATATTTTTAAAAGGGTAGAGTGTTGAAAAGCGGAATGCTAGAAATTCGTGCTGGGAAACGGGCATATGAGCATATTATGGCCAATGGATTGTCTGCCGACGATATTCACACGGTTTTTGGGGCGTCTGGTGCGGCGAAGTGGCTGAGTATCGCTGGCCTGGATAGCGCCATATTTGGCGATTGGCTAAGCGGTACGACACACACGATTAATCTGTTTGGTACATCAATAGGGGCGATCAAACTCGTGGCCGCTGTGCAGCCTTCGCCCAAGGAGCGACTTGCTGCGTTGGCGGACGCGTACATTGCCCAGAGCTACCAAGGACGGCCGACGCCTGACGAAATTAAAGCGCAAGGTGACGGTATTATGGAAGCCGCGTTAGGAGAGGGTGGCGTCAATAATCTGCTAAATCATGCGCGCTATCGTTACCATTGCGGAGCGGTGCAGTCGACGGGGCGCATGGTCTCGGAGCGGCGAGCGGACCAGATTGCATCGATGAGTTTTCTGGCGCTACAAAATTTTAGGGGTAAAGAGCAGATGGCCCGAGGTCTCAAGCGGGTCATCATTTCTACGCCGTGCAACCAGACTGACACAGGGATTAGATCGAACGATGGGGTTGATACTTTATATTTAGCGCTGAATGAGAAAAACCTTCGTGATGCCGTTAGGGCGTCCGGCTCGATTCCTGTCTATATGCATGGTGTTGAGTGGCCCTCTGACAGCACTACTCAAACGACAGAACCACTGATTTTGCGCGATGGTGGATTGCTCGATTATCATCCGTCGCCTTCTAACTTTAGTACTGAGGGGAGCGGTTTTGTGCTCTATCCTCACTTTTTTGGCAAGTTGGTTGAAACATGGTTTGATAAGTTTATTCCGTGGAGGCAGGTGCGAGCAGAGAGTAATCAGGATATGATTTTGCTGTTTCCTGGAGAGCACTACCTGAATAGTATTGAGCTGGGTCGAGTTCCTGATCGTGCTGATTTTAATCGCTTTAGCGGCAAGGATGCTGAGCGAGAGCGGCTTTGGCGACAAGCGTATGAAATGAGTTATCGTCTTGGTGAAGAGTGGCTGGAGATATCTGAGCGCCAGTCCTGGGAAAGTGTGGTTAAGCCGCTTTAATTTTTCTAGCTCGCAATGGCAGGCGCGTAGGCAGCTAACGTCGAGGCCGGGAATACCAGCGCGATGCTTAATCCGGGGTTTAAAGAGTCGACATAGATTGCGCCTTTATGAATTTGCATTACGGCCATTACCATGCTGAGTCCCAGGCCGTTACCAGGTTTAAGGCTTCTGCTTTTTTCTTCTCGATAAAAACGCTGAAAGATCTTTTTGTGGCTGCTGGCCGGTAAGCCAATACCCTGATCAGAAATAACAACACTTAAGTAATTCTGTGATTCGTATTCTGATACGTTGGTGATACTGCTATCCAGTTCTTGCTCAGAACCGTTATTGATCGTGTCTAGTGCACATGATCCTGATCGTACGATGCCTCGTTTTAACGAGATTGTTATTTCACCGTCTTTGTTGGAGTATTTGATCGAGTTGTCGACGATGTTGGCGATAATCTGAAACAACAGGTTTCGATCGCCAACTACATTTCGGTCGCCTTGAAATAGCGAGCTTATTTTTATGTTTTTCGATTCTGCGAGCGGTTCGTACAGGTCGACGACATCTAAAACGACGGTTTCCAGATCGAGGGGTTGTTTGTCTATAGATGCTCCGCCCGATTCGATTTTCGCAACCAGCAAAAGTGAACTAAACGTTTCTAGAATGTCGTTACACTCGACAAGCAATGCTTCTAATTCAGGTTTTCTATCGTTACTCGACTGCTGTATAAGCTTTTTAATGTCGTTGCGAAGCCGGGCAAGTGGTGTGTTCAGGTCATGGGCGATGTTGTCAGAAACTCTTCTAACATCTTCCATAAGGAGGCAAATCTTATCGAGCATGGCGTTAAGGTTTTCAGCCATTTCTTTACTTTCTATTTTGATGGCGTCGACTTTTATCCTCTCGTTAAGATCGCCCGCCATGATTCGCCGGATACTTCGATTAAAGGAATCTAATTCTCGTTGGGTTAAAAACGCTGTAAAAAAAGCACTGATAACGCCGAGCGGCGTCGCGATGCTGAGCGCTATAATCCCGCCGTTATAAAACGATTGCTGGAACACCGAAAATATACGCGTGCTGTTGGCAACCAGCAGCTGGCGTCCATCTTCGAATTGATGAACCTTTGCCATCAGGTGAGTGGTGCCTCTTTCAGGTTCAAAATAAGATTTAATGGGGATGTCGAAGTAGCTAATATCGTTTTTAGTACGCAATATGTCCGGCCACTTAAGGATATCCCCTGCAATATGATTTTTCTGCGCGTCTGCGTACAAGTAATAGTAACTGTATAAACTGTATGAATAACGAATAGATGATACGCTTTCGATAAATGCCTGTTCGCCCTGGGTTTCACGGATAGAGGCGAGCAACTGAATTTCTTCATCTAGCTCGCCGAGAATCCGGTTTTCACTGTTGCGAGTAATTATTTCAAAAATGGAAATGGCAAGCAGCGTCCAGATCAACAGAAAGCCAATGATGATTCCCATATAAAAGCGGAACGCGTAGCTTTTAAATGCCAAAATGGAAAGTTTATAGGCGTTATATTTTTTGGCGAGCCTGGTGTTTGTTTTACGAAGCATTTTTTGCACACTAACGTAAAGTCGTTGAATGATTTGGCCGATTACTATAGCTAATCGTTAGGATTGATATTATTCACTATATTTTTTTAAAACGGTTGTCACGTAAGGGCCGCAAAAGCCAGAAGCATTTTTAAACACATAGTCAATGTTGGTTTCGTGAAACTTATCCCGGATGAAGTTCAGGTTGCCGCACTCGGGGTCGAGTGTTTCCAGTCCTGTCGTTGGGGGAATGATACCTTTTTCAAGCGAGAGTGCGCAGGAGATAAGCTCGTGAGAAGAAGCCGCTTCCTGGGCGTGCCCAGTTGTACCTTTTATTGAATTAATCATAAGTGATTCAGTCTGGTCGCCAAATACACTTTGAATTGCCTGTGCTTCAATTAAATCGTTCTTTTTCGTCGCTGTGCCGTGACTGTTGAGATAAACCTTGCTGTTGTTAATCTCGTCTAGCGTCAGCCCACAGTTGTTGAGCGATTGTGTCATAGCGCGAGTATAGCCGCCGATGCTCACGTCAGCAAAATGTTCTGCTGTGTCAGTGCTATGACCAAAGCCAAGCACTTCAGCGTAAATTTTTGCCCCGCGCGCTTTCGCATGTTCAAGCTCTTCGAGCACGATAACCCCAGCACCTTCGCTGAGTGCAAAGCCCTTGCGATTGATGTCAAAAGGTTTCATGGGGTGGGCAAGGTCATTTTCTGTCGACATTGGCCCACCGAACCGTGGTTCGTCATACGCTTCAAATAAGAGTGGGCTTGCAAGGGCGGCCGAGGTAGAACCGGTTAGCATTACTTCCTGGGCGCCGGACATTATTTCGAGATACCCCGCTCTAAGGCTAATGCCACCGCTGGCGCAGGCACCCGCAGTCGGGATGCCTGTACCGTGCAGGCCAAATTCAAATGCAATACTTCCCACCAGCCCACCGAGCGCTCCGTATTGCGTGATATCAAACACCGGAGGACCCAGCCTGCTGAGTTGCGCGTCGCCGCTGGCAGCAGAAATGGTTACACCGACGCGTTCTTTGTCTTCGTTATCTAGATCGAGCTTTGCGTCTTGAACGGCTAGCTTTGCCGCTGCAATGGCATAGTACAGCGACCAGCCGCCACTCTCGATGCCGAACCTTTCGATTTTCCTGAACGTTTTAGGATGAACATATTCTCCAACATTGAGCCCCGTAAAGTTGTCTGGAGGGCTTGAAAACTTGCCGCCTTTTAATTTTGGAACAAAGACATCCATTTCCGCAGCAATGTTGGTCTTCGCGTTTTCAGTAGAAAACCGCGAAATTTTGCGATAGTTGCTTTTGCCGTGTTTGACCGATTCCCAGAACGGTTCGACGCCAATCCCAACTGGGGAAACCGGGCCTAGGCCGGTGATCACGACGCGTCGATCACTTTTGTTCCTGATATCCATAGCAATTAAATTTGGAGTTATGATTATTCCTGTTGTGCGCCCATCTTAAGCGGTATCTGTCTTTTACGCTATAGACACAAAACCCCGCTCTGACACTATTGTACAAAGCAGGGGCGTGTGTTCTATATGAAGAAAGGCGTTTTGCGTTCCCTACGCCGGCTATTTTATAGCGAACTCAAACATGCGTTTAGCGTTTCGCTAGGGCGCATGATTGCATCACATTTTTTATCGTCGAACGCGTAGTAACCGCCTAAATCCGCTTCTGAACCTTGTACTTCAGAAAGCTCGGCAAGAATTTTTTCTTCGTTCTCTTTTAGCGATGCAGCAAGCTTTTTGAATCTGCTGGCCAATTCGGCATTTGAGCTGTTCTCACTCATGGATTCTGCCCAGTACATTGCTAGATAAAAATGACTACCCCGGTTATCCAGTTCGCCAGTGCGACGCGAGGGAGACTTGTTGTTCTCTAACAGTTTTCCTGTGGCCTGATCCAGAGCTGTTCCCAGAATCTTTGCGCTTTCATTATCCTGTTTGTCGCCGATATCTTCCAGCGCTACGCCAAGCGCCATAAACTCACCTAGCGAGTCCCATCGTAAATGGTTTTCTTCCTGCACCTGTTGTACGTGTTTAGGCGCCGATCCGCCTGCACCAGTTTCGTACATGCCACCACCGTTAAGCATAGGAACGATAGAAAGCATTTTGGCTGAGGTGCCGAGTTCTAATATCGGGAACAGGTCGGTGAGGTAGTCTCGCAATACGTTGCCGGTGACGGAGATAGTGTCTAGTCCGCGAATTTGTCGCTCCATTGACACGCGAATAGCGGGCACATAAGCCATGATGCGAATGTCCAGTCCTTCGGTATCGTGATCTTTTAGATAGGTTTCGACTTTCTTTTTGAGCTCCATATCATGGGCGCGCTCGTCGTCCAACCAGAAAATCGCAGGTGTATTCGACGCGCGTGAGCGTGTGACGGCAAGTTTTACCCAGTCGCGCACAGCTTCATCTTTAGTCTGGCAGGCGCGCCAGATGTCGTCTTTCTCAACGGCGTGCTCCATAAGGACGTTGCCATTCTCATCGACAATTCGCATGATGCCGTCTTCGTCCAGTTCAAACGTTTTGTTGTGAGAACCGTATTCTTCTGCTTTTTTCGCCATAAGCCCGACGTTAGGTACGGTGCCAATGGTTGTTGGATCAAATGCGCCATGCGTTTTACAGAAGTTGATGACTTCCTGGTAAATTCTGGCGTAGGTGCTTTCAGGCATTACCGCTTTGGTATCTTTGGGCTTTCCATCCGGGCCCCACATTTGTCCAGAGTTACGAATCATCGCCGGCATGGAGGCGTCGACGATTACATCGCTAGGCACGTGCAGGTTTGAGATGCCTTTAACAGAGTCAACCATGGCAAGTTCTGGGCGCTCGTCGTAACAGGCGTGAATGTCGTGCTCGATTTCTTCGCGCCAGCTGCGAGGAAGATCAGCGATTTTGTTATAAACATTGCCTAGCCCATTGTTGGGGTTAACGCCCAGCTTATCGAAAACATCGCCGTACTTTTCGAACGCGCCGCGATAAAAGGTTTTAACCGCGTGGCCAAAAACAATAGGGTGGGAGACTTTCATCATTGTTGCCTTAACATGCAACGACCACATCACGCCGGTTTTTTTCGCGTCGTTCAAGCTTTCCTCAAAAAAGTCGCAAAGCTTTTTGGCACTCATAAACATGCCATCAATTACTTCGCCTTCCAAAATCCGCAACTCTTTTTTAACTTCTACTTCGCCGTCAGCTTTAACGAACTCAATTCGAATCGTCTGGTCTTTAGGGGAGGTGAAGGATTTTTCGCTAGAGAAAAAGTCACCGCCATCCATGTAATCTGCATGGCTACGTGACGCCTTACTCCATTCGCCCATAGAGTGGGGGAATTTTTTAGCGTATTGCTTTACCGCGGGTGGTGCACGGCGATCAGAGTTACCTTCGCGCAGAACGGGGTTTACAGCACTGCCTAAAACGGTGCCATAGCGGTCGCGAAAGTCCTGCTCTTCTTCGTTGGTTGGCGCTTCAGGGAAATCGGGAATCGCGTAACCCTTTTCCTGGAGCTCGGCAATACAGGCTTTTAGCTGGGGTACTGACGCGCTGATGTTTGGAAGTTTAACGATGCAGGCAGCTGGATCTTGCGTCAGCTCGCCTAAAAATGCGAGACCATCTTCAACCTTTTGATTGTCCGGTAGCAAATCGTTAAACGCTGCTAAAACACGGCCCGCTAATGAAATATCGGTTAGTTCGACGTCGATATTAGCTGCAGATGTAAATTGGCGAATGATTGGGAGGAGAGATGCAGTGGCGAGCGCAGGGGCTTCATCAGTTAACGTGTAGTAAATCTTGCTGGTTTTTCCGGACATAGAGTGATCACCTGTTTAGTGATAGGTTAAAGACAACGAAGCCTGGGTTTGGCCGTTGTGAACTGCGGTATTATACGAAATTACTCACCGTATGTGACCCATGCATTTCTAAAATCGGCGCGTATTATCAACGGCATTTCGGTCAGGTAGGCATGCAAGTGTTATTTTATTATTCAAATCTCGACTAAAGTATAAGGCCCTTATGGGCTACTCGTTATAAAAGGCTTTTTATGAATTTAACAACAAAAATAGCTATATCGCTGGTCGCCGGGATCGCGTTCGGATTGATCTTGAATATTGGCGGCTTTAATGCAGAAAACTCCTGGATAAATACCTATGTGGTTGATGGAGCTTTTCACGTTGTCGGAAAAGCCTTTGTCAACGGCCTGAAGATGTTGGTGGTACCGTTGGTCATATTTTCCCTGGTTCCGGGCGTGCTTGGGATTGGGGATATTCGTTTGCTAGGTCGCGTCGGAAGCAAATCTTTTGTTTTATATTTGCTTACGACCGCCATCGCCATTACGAGCGCATTGCTTATAGCCGTGCTCGCCGACGTCGGTTCAGGCCTTTCCATAGCTGTCGACACAGGTTTTGTCGGAAAAGAAGCACCACCGTTTTCCGATGTGTTAATCGGCATTGTGCCGTCAAACGTTATTTCCGCGATGGCAAATGGCGATATGCTAGCAATTATCTTTTTTTCTATATTGCTTGCCATATGTTTGCTTAGTGTTAAAGACCAGGTACCAGCGGTAGTCAACTTTTTCGAACAAATGAATATTGTCATGATGAGCCTGGTGACGTTTGTTATGCACGCCGCGCCGATAGCGGTTTTTTGTCTTATTGCAAAAGCGATGGCCGATCTGGGCCTGGGATTACTCGCGGAACTGGCGGGATACGTTGTCGTGTTAGCGATCGTATTATTGCTGCATGTTTTCCTTACGCAGATGGCGTTGTTTAAATTATTTACGCGCTTGAGTATTAAAACATTTCTTTTAAAGATTCGTTCTGCGCAGATGTTTGCGTTTAGCACAGCAAGTTCGGGCGCCACTATCCCGGTTACCCTACGTTGCGTTACAACACGGATGGGCGTGGATAAGTCCATTGGCGCATTTACGGTTCCTTTTGGTGCAACAATAAATATGGATGGCACCGCAATGATGCAAGGTGTCGCGACAGTGTTTGTTGCAAATGTCTACGGCGTCGATTTAACACTGAGTAGTTATTTACTGGTAGTAGTGATGGCAGTGTTGGCGTCCATAGGAACGGCTGCTGTCCCTGGTGTCGGGTTGGTGATGTTGACGATGGTTTTTTCTCAGGTCGGTTTGCCGGTTGAGGGTATTGGATTGCTTCTAGGCGTTGACCGATTACTCGATATGTTGAGAACTTCAGTAAATGTGACTGGTGATGCTGTGGTTAGCGCAATCGTTGCAAAAAGTGAAGGGCAAATAGATTTGGAGAAATTTCAAGACGTGCACATGGGTGAGATTAAAGACTAACAGGTTAATAATGTTGATTGGGAGAGCAAATGAGTATGGGCTTGTTTCCAGAGCAAGATGAAGATGCAATTTATTTATCCAGAAAAGACTATGACGACCCATTAAGCGCGTATTCCCCGTTTCCGTTTGAACTTGATGGTCACACATGGCCCACGGTCGAGCACTACTTTCACGCGATGAAGTTTAAAGATGAAGCTTATCGGTGCAAAATTCGCGATGCGGCATCACCTGATGCCGCTAAAAAGCTGGGGCGAACCAGGTTCAAACGAATTAGAAACGACTGGCGAGAGGTGCGCGAAGTGTTTATGACACGCGCGGTTTATACCAAAAGTCTCACTCACCCCGAGGTCTTTGACGCGATAATGGCTACCGAGAATGCGAGGCTGGTCGAAAATAGTCAGTACGACTATTTTTGGGGTTGCGGCAGGGATCGAAGGGGCAAAAACGCCTATGGGCGAGTATTGATGGGTGTTAGGGCTAAATTAAAAGAAAGAGGTAATGCTGTCGAATAATTATACAAAATGCGGGTTTCTCGCTTGCTTTTGGAGCTGCGAAGAGCTGATAACCTATTGAAAAATAAGAAAATACTTTTCCAGGGGATACATATTGCTTAAATAATAACCAGTGCGTGTGTCGCAAGGCTACGCCATAGAAATTAGAAAAGTTATTGAAGGTTAGGATTGGGCTATGTCAGTCGTTTGTCATCGTTGTGAGACGTCTTTACAGGCACAGAAAGTGTTTCGTTCGAAGGGCGACGCAAGCTTGTGTTATGCGTGCGCGCGTAAAGAGCTGCACGAAAACATGGATGCAGATAGAAAAAAAATAAATAGTGCGATCGCAAGAGGATTAAAAAAAGAATATCTAAGCATGGATAAGCAGATGGCTGAACAGAGTGGAACAGCCGCTAATAAGAATAAAATCCCTGGCGCAAATATGCCGCCGCTACCCAATGTTGAGGAGCTAAAAATGCATGAAAACGGCGACGATGCCAAAGAAGTTGCGCATCTGTTAAATCGTCTTGTAAGAGAGCGCTCAAGATTAAAAAATAGAATAAGTGTGTTAGAACAGGAGTTGAGTAGCCTGCGGGCGGAAATGGAAAACGGCATTCAAGAGAAAAATATACCAGTTGTCAGCAGAGCATCGGCAAGTGTGTCTCAGCGCGAAGCATCAAGATCGTCAGCAAAGTTGAATATAGAGTCTATCTGGGAAAGAAGTTGTGCGGGCTCAAGATCTGCCGCAAACGAAGCGGCACATAAGAATAAAACAGAGGTTAAGACAAAGCTAAGTCTTGTGCCGCTAGCGGAAGGTAGCCAGGACGGTAGTGGCTTTATAAACGGCGGTCGAGATTAACCGCCGCCGTTTATTGTAGTTTGCTAGGGGGTAATGCTCTTTAGCGCTTCCAGCACTTTTTCGCCAAACTCTGCGGTACCCAACATTTTGACGTTGCTATTGGGTTTGGATAGATCAGCAGTTGAATAACCCTGGCCGAACACCGATTGCATTGCCTGCCAGATGCAACGCGCTTCATCGCGCATGTCCAGACTGTATTCAAGCATCATCGCGACAGAGCCGATCATAGAATAGGGGTTCGCAATGTTTTTCCCGGCGATATCTGGTGCAGAACCGTGCGAAGGCTCGTAGTAGGCGCGTTCTGGTCCAAGGCAGGCTGATGGCATTAGGCCAAGCGAACCCAGGATGCCACCACCCTGGTCACTTAAAATATCGCCAAACATATTTTCCATTACCATAACGTCGAACTGGCCTGGGTTAAGGCACAATGCGGTCGCCGCGGCGTCGACGAGAGTGTGAATGACTTCTACATCGGGGTATTCAACGCGAACTTCTTCGAGTACTTCATTCCAAAGTACGCTCGACTTCAAAACGTTGCTCTTGTGAATGTTGTGTAGACGCTTCTTTCTACCCTGGGCAATACCAAAAGCTTTATGCAGGATACGAGCGATCTGGTCTTCGTCGTACTCTAGTGATTCGTTGACATAGCGTTTGCCGTCGGCATTGACACCAACTTCCTTATTGCCGAAGTACAAGCCGCCAACGAGCTCGCGAACCATAATCATATCGATACCATCGCCAATAACTTCGGGTTTCAGCGGCGAGAAATGTGCGAGTTCTCTGGGTAGAGAAACAGGGCGATAGTTCGCATAGGTATTTAACCGGCGCCGCATTGGAAGCAGCGCGCCGCGCTCCGGTTGCATATCGACAGGGATTTTCTTCGACTCTTCGTGGCTCAGGCCGATAGGGCCTTTTAGAATGGCATCAGCGGTATCGCAGATTTGTTTTGCTTCTTCCGGGAAAGCATCACCATGCGAAAAATAAGCGTTCGCCCCAAACGCGGCGTGTTTTAGATTAAAGCTTACGTCGTTTCTTGCTTCTATCAGTTTCAGTACTTTAATCCCTTCGGCCATAATTTCTGGCCCGATACCGTCACCTTCGAAGATTCCTATCGTAAAGCTTTTCATGCTGGTTTCTCTAATAGTGTTGTGATGCTAACTGTCTAGTTGAATGCGCATAAAAAAAGCCCCCAGCAGAGCTGAGGGCTTTTTAACGCAGTTGACGTAAAACGCACATACGTAAGACATATGGCGTCCCCTAGGGGACTCGAACCCCTGTTACCGCCGTGAAAGGGCGGTGTCCTAGGCCACTAGACGAAGGGGACGCAGCTCAGGAAGGCGGGTATTCTACGCAGTCGAATTGAAAGTGCAAGCACAAATAAGGGGATGAAATTGTGAGTATTTCATCCCTGCGGCGGTTGCCTGGTCAAACTGATTAGCGAGATCTGTCGATTATCTCGATGTGGCTTATGGCGTTGTTTGCGTCATCATAAACAATGGCGACGGTGGCGTTTTTTCTAACGTTACCAATCGATCCGTATTCGCCATTGGCTAACTTAATGGTCGCATCGAAGAGAATCCTGAACGCGCTTGTACCTTCATGGCGCTGCAGTTGAAGCTTTCGTGTGCCGTAGTCGATTGATGCCAGCTTACCACGCGCCTCAACGGTCTCCGAGAATGCGAGCGGAGAATTGACGCCCGCAACGAAACCGATTAGTACAACTGTTTTTTTGAAAAATGAACTGTTCATGTTTGAGTTCCAAAAAACTGATGAATGTCGAACACTCTTTGTAGTGTGTCTGTTATTGAAGCTGGCGCCAGCGAATTCGGTTGGTGCGTGATTGTGTGTTGAAACAGGTCATATTAATACCTGCCGCAACGGCTTCACTGCAGCCACCATTTTCGTTCGACTCGCCTGTGTCGGCAAAAAACTTAAGCTCGGTTACAGGGTCTTCGTTTGACGTTTCTATGATGCTGATGATTTCAGTGTTGTCATCGCTTGTTGTTCCTTTGTCGTTTTTATCAACAACGCCATCTTCATTGGTGTCGATAAGCTGCTTGAGTGTTGTGCCACCGTTGCCCGCGTTTAGCGCGTAAAGCTTGTTGTAGCCACCGTCATCACAAGGATCAAGTTTGGGTACGATACTGAGGAAAACTATCGTTGGGCCTATCAGCTGAGGCTGCCCTGCAACGCGCTCGCTAGAGGTGGAGCTGCTTGGCAGGGTCAGGTACCAGCCTTTGTGAACACCCCAGTCGATCACGTTGTTGGTGACAGAGTTAGATGTGCCAAAGGTACTAGCGACCGACTGCGAACGCAGGCTCGATTTACCGATACAGGCTGACGATGTATTACTACAGTTAAACTCGTCGAGAATCCCGTACAACGCTTGTGTTGTGGTATCTGGTAAATCGTCTTCGCCGAGATAGCGGCCGGTACCAAAGTAAACCATAAAGCCCGCTGCGCCATTTGGATGTGTGCCAACCGAGGGCGCGCCGGTAATCGATTGTCCGCTATCTGTTTTGTAGAGCAGGGCGGCACTCCAATCATTTGGGTTACTGCTGGTAAGGTCAAACCGCCACATATTTCCATGAAGGTCGCCTGCGTAAGCATAGTCTGCGTTGTAGTCGCTGTCGTCAGCAAGAATTGCGGTCGGTGTTGACAAGCCGTTAGGATTACTTGCGTTGCCCTGGCCGACATCAATTTTTGCGAGTACCTCTCCAGTCGCAGCATCCAGTGCAAACAATACCGCTTTGCCTGTACCCTGGTAGCTATCGGCTTCTTCTGAGAAATGACCGTTGCCGATAAGTACAACCCACTTGCCATTGTTTGCGCGAATGATCTGTGCGGCGCCCGTTGAGTAACCCATGTCGGCGTCGTTTTTATCGGAGAACTCCCACAATACGAAGTCCTCTGCCGCGCTAGTTCCACCTGCGATGTCAGGGTCGGTGACATCTAACGCATAGTAAGCTTGCGCACCACTACGCAGCCCTCCGACCAGCAAAGTACCCCAGGAACCGTTAAAGAATGTGTCCTGAACTTTTATAGGGCCATCGACGTAGGCGTTACTGCTAAAGTTTGGATCCGTTAGTTCGTTAAGTTCGCCAATCAGCGCATTGGGAATGTAAGAGAATAATTCATTTCCTCCATTTCTACGCGCATCGTAGGCGTGCAGCATGCCGTCATTTCCGCCCACGTAAACAATAGGTGTTCTGCTTGCGATGCTAGATACAAAAGCCGAGTAACTAGGTGCTCCTTCTCCTTCTAAATCATCGGGGAAGTTAAACTGTTGCAAACCGTTAGCGTCTTTGCCGTTGCCAACGTAGACAGGAGACGAATGAAAGATTGGACCAAGCCGGCTTTGGGTGCGTGTTCTAAGGCTGCCCCCATTTTGTTCCTCTTCGCTGCTGTCGCCGCGCAAGTAATTGACTATCTCTTCAGCATTTCCTGAAGAACCTGAGCCACTTGATGTTGGACACTCTGTTTCTACAATTGGCGCATATTCACAGTACCAGCCCCAGTTGTTGCACGTTGTGTAGGTGCTGGCGCCCCACCAGGTGTAGGGCCAGTTGCCTGGTTCGCTGTCTTCTTCGTAACAAACCGGATCAACGAGTCCATCACATGGTAAATCTGTTAGAACACTTAGGCAGTTGTATCCGTAGTTGAGACAGTCGTTGTAGCTCCAGTGCGATTCATCAAGAACAGGGCACAGCTCAGTTGATCCGCCTCCACCTGAGCCGCCACCGGATGTGCTAAGCAGGCTAAGCTGTTCGCTGTTAAGTTGCGAGAACTTGAACTCGATCCCTGAGCCTGCTGGGTCTGAACCGGCAGTAAAGCTTGGGTCATAGGTGTATATCGCTCTACTTGCATGCGGCAACGTAGTTTCATTGTTAACGCTGCCTGCATCCCAAATTTCATTACAAAGTGTGCCTAACGGGTTTTCGTTGCAATCTCCACTGGTGGTTGTGGCTTCCGGATCAAAGTTAGAGCCATCGGAAACGTTGTAAGCGATTAGTTGCCCGGTCCACTCGTCAGTATTGTAGCGAGCAACATATAACAAACTGTCTGATGAAATACGACCGCTGTCTGCTACAACCGTTGAGGCAGAAGCAAGTCTTGCGCTGATGTTGTCCAGAATTCGACTAAACGAGCCAACTAATGAGTTTGGGTCTGACGCAGAATAAAATCCGCCGCGGCCATTGACACCGGCGTGATAAGTGTCGTCGGCTTTGGTGATATCCCTGTTTGGATTTGGCCAGCCGGTGCCGCCATCTTCGTTGGTGTATGTTCCAAGTAATAGCTGGGTGTATACGGCAGCATCTGGAACCGGAACGGTACCGCTTAAACCAAAGGCAACGGTATACGTTGTCATATGTTGCCATGTAGCAGGATCGTTAGACGGATTCCAGTACTCAGCGTCTGTAGGCGCTTCGGGATCTAGCGGTGTAGTCTCGTAGTACGCGCTAACCTTATTGTCATTGTCGTCGCCATACAAGTCCGTCGCCCAGTAGTGGAAGGTGATATCGGCCAGTGATTTGTTATCCTGGCTATTTGGGTAGATATGTTGGTGTGCGGCGCCAGGTGTGTATTGTCTTCCATCGGGAAGCTCGACGGCCTGGTTGTCGTGGCGAGACAAAGAAGAAACGTTTGAATCGCTGCCATTGTAGGCGCCGTCAGTAACCAGCATGTGAGCATTCACGCGGCAGCTGGTAATATCAGAGCTACTATCTGATGGGTCTTCTCGGTAAGCGCTGCTTTGTTTAAAAAACTCACCTGCACGAACTGCTGCGGGTCGTAGTGGTGTGCCACCATCGGGGTCGAGGTTTTTTATCCAGTCGTAGAGGTTTTCGCGTTCGTTGTTTTTGCCTAGTACGGCCAGGTTTCCGCTGCCAGAGCTCGCACTTCCAGATTGAACCGACTTAAAGTCGTTAAAGCTCTGTCGTCCAACACGTAGTGCACCCGAAACATTGTCTTCGGTGAAGGTACGGAGCAAGGCAGACTTCGCTGCAGATTCTCGCGTAGAGTAATATTGATACCAGTTCGCAAAGTTCTGTTCGTCTTTTTCGGCGGTGATAACCACTTTGGTATAGCAGTCATCGTCCTTGGCTTTTTCGTCATCGGTTCCCGAACAGCCAGAGTTACTTTCGTCAAATTCGAAGTAGTAGGCACGCTGTGAGGCACAGATATTGGAAGAGCAACCTTCCCCATTACTAATTAGGTTATCGTTTAGCAAGTTTTTACTGTAAGTATATGCTTCCCAGATTGCTGCGAATGAATCTGACAAGTCAACGGTTACCTGTTGGCTTGAGCTGTGATAATAGCCGAGGATTGCTGACTCAAAATCGGCATCATCTAACTGGGTGCCATCGGGGTCGGATGGCGGAGTGTAAATTATCGCGGGGTTGTAAAATTGCTTGTTGTAATGTGGCGAGCGGTAGTTGGGTTTTATTCGGTCTTCCCAGTCCGAAGTGGGTAGGTCACCCCAGGCCATGCTGCCAGAATCGTCAATACTGATTATCAGGTTGGGTGTTACGTTGCCGCCAACAGATAGTGGCGCATCGCTAATATTTTGCGAAAAAGATGACGAGGCAGCTAAGCCAAGCGCTACAGCAACTAACGTATTTGTGTAGCGGCGAAGTGTTGGCTGGCTTGTTGCGTTTGCGGTTTCATCATGCATGGAAGGTTACCCATAAGATGTAGTTAATTGCTTTAATGCCTGGTTCGATCATTTGCTACTTCGCGTAGATGGTTTCCAGTACGCTTGTCGATTTGTTGCTTCTACCGGTGGAAAACGCTGTTACCCGGTAGTAGAGTTTTTCGGTGGCATCGAAGCCGGTTCCGGCGACCTGGGTGTCCCAGTTTTGGCTAGTGCCCGCCGAGCCGATAAACTCGGTTGAGCAGGCTGGCTGTGAATTCAAACCACTGGGGTTAGCAGTTGTCTTTTGGAGTGCAGCGGAACTTGGTGTTTGGTTATCCCAAAACCCGTGATCGCTCCACCAGTCACCTGACTCAACGTCAAAGTCGCCTAGATCAGCGATAGCGTCGGCAGCTACTAGTGAGATTACGCTGGTATCACGAATCGTGTTTTCGCACTCTAGTAATACGGTATCGGCGCCATGAAAAGCCATTTGCTTGTTGATTTGGTTGGTATTCATTTTTTCTTCGAGCATGACATTTTGAATGCCGCTGCTGCCCAGCATTGTGATTGCCAGCAATAACACGAGCCCAAAAACCAAAATAGCACCGCGTTGACGATGCATCCTTGGCTGTCTTTTTTTGGGGGTGCCCCCGGCAGTACTGTAGGGCTCGATTCGCCTGTTCGGCGTTTGTTTGTTTCTACGCATTGTCATCAAAGCTAATCCTGTTACGTAGGGTGATGGTGTAAGTAAATACCTGCCTCGAATGACCGTCTTGAGTCGTGTTTAGCACGGTGTCGAGCAGGGTGTGCGTTTCGCTGTTTGAACCGGAATCCAGGGGCGAGGTTTCTGAACGCGTTAAGATCGAAATAGAAACGGTTGTTACGCTATTCCAAAGTCCGGCGGTCATATCCTCGGCTTTTAGGTATTGGGTAGGAGTGCTAAAGCTATCGGCACTAACACCGTACATGATTTGCAGGTTTTCTATCCCGTTGACCAGGGTAATTGCTCCTGAATCTCGCGCGCCTGCGACATCACAAACGAGATTGTTATCCGTATCAATGTAATATGAGATTTGAGTAGGGGCCTCTGTCCTGGCGACAATAGGGTCGGGGTCAGCTGCAATAACGACACCTTCGCAGTCGGTTAACGGATTGTCGGGGTCACCCTGCAGGCGAATGGAAATTGCATCGGTATCCTCCTTTGCGCCAACAAAAAAGTCGCTAGCGTTGTCCGTGCCTCTTACAACTGCGCCCGCTTCAAACCCGTCTTCCGCTGTCCAGAAAGTTTGGAAGTACTGGTTGACGTTGTTTATGGAAAGCATGGTGTCGGCAAATTCACCGTTGATGCTTCCTGCGTTAACGTAGCCTGCCGTGCGAAGTGTTTCCGAAACAAAGTCAAAGCTAAACCGGGCAGTATCCTGAATGCTCGAAGAGGCGTGTGTCAATTCAAATGCCTGCCGGTTACTCGCCGCCGTTTGTAACATACCGGACAACAGGAAAACACCGAGGCCCAATGCAATCATTAGTTCGATTAACGAAAGCCCGGCCTGCGATTTAGCCTTGTGGGCGGAGCGGGAATGTTTTGTGCGATAAGTCATTAGTTAAAGTACCGCCGTTATTCTAAAACAGGTCATATCTGCGGCGTTGCCAGGGTCGCAACCCTGGCCGGTCACGCCTGTTCTTTCTTCATCCCAGAGCACACTGATTACGTAGGTTGTGGTAGTCCCTTCGCGAGAAATAATTCCTAGCCCGCCCGGGAGGTCCGACGCCGTGATATTTTGTTGCCACATTGCTACGTCAAAGGTTGCTAGTGTGGAGGCATCGCATTCACTGGATGCCGCAACACAGTTTGGCGCGGTGATGGTTGTGCCGTCGGTAACATAGACTGATGCAGGATCGGCGACGGCTGTCTGATTCGCGCGCATTCTGCCAATGATGTCCTGTGCGAGTATGCTGGCCTGGCTTCTAAAATAGTTATTTTGTGATTCGCGAACGCTGTTAGCTTGCATGGACATTACGCCCAGAATTCCGATCCCGACAATCAGTACGGTAATTACAATCTCAAGCAGCGAAAAACCACCTTGTAGCTTGCTGGTTTGCTGGTGTTGGATTTGTTCTTGCTTGCTCATGTTCCTCATTTTCTCGTCGTTACAGACAAACACTCGCCTACGCACGCTACGCGAAAGAAAGAGAGTAAGGCGCGTCGCCAACGGGCGGCTGGCGTCTAAAAAATTACGTCGTTGTTAAAAAATAGACAGTTTGGGGCGGTTATCAAACGAACATTCACGCGAATGTGACAGGCGTCCAATCTTTTGCGAATTGGTTCAAACTACGTGGGACAGGATTTGCGATGGGTCACGCTAAAGAAAGTGCGAACCCAATCACAAAGTGATTTGCTTACTGATTTGGAGAAAGGTGCGTGAGCGACTGGAAATCGCCGTTTTCGGAGAGATAGGCTTTTCCGAAGCCTTTAATGTAACGACAACTGGTTAGCTGTAATTCAAACGCCTGGAAATCGCCAAGTTCGCTTAGCACTGCCATCATTTGAGGGAAGCGAGAAGTCATTTGCGCTTCGATCTCTTCAAAGCCTTTGCTTTTACGCGGATGAAGCGTTGCGGTGGCTTGAGCAACTAGTCGTTGCCTTGCAAAAGGGTTTGGTGAATTGGCCTCGTCCGCGATCCACATCACCGATAAATGATGGTTGTTGCTAAGTTCCTGGGTATGGGCCGCGAGACTGCTGATATAGATGCCAAAGCTGTTTTCCAAACGGCAAAAGGGCGTATAGCTTGCACTTGGGTGGCCGGAGTAGTTCAATGTCGCGAGCGATAGGCTGTCTAGTGAGTTGATAAACTGGTTGACTTCCAGGTCGAGAGAGTCGGTATTCATTAGAGGTATTCCTAAAGTGTCGGTTTTCGCGTAAACAATTCCTATCATCAAGACTGCGATTTCGCGGCGTCTTCGGGCAGAATAGCTAGTCTACGCGATTACCGCCTGCCACACTATTTTTTGCGACGACGAATCACACGAGTATTATGTCCCCTTCAGAGTTTAATGGCCCAGCAATCAAGCTACAAAATTTAGAAAAGGCTTATGCCAACGGTTTTAAGGCACTCAAAGGCATTGATCTTACGGTCGAGCAGGGCGACTTTTTTGCCTTGTTAGGGCCTAACGGCGCGGGTAAATCGACAACGATTGGAATCTTGTGTTCGCTGGTGGAAAAGACGGCAGGCTCTGTAGAAATATTTGGTATCGATATCGATAAGAATTTCTCTGAGGCCAAGCAGCTTATTGGTGTAGTGCCGCAAGAGTTTAACTTTAACCAGTTTGAAAAAGTGCAAGATATCGTAATGACCCAGGCGGGTTATTACGGCATGCCGGCAAAGATAGCGCGCGAGCGGGCCGAAAAATATTTGCGTTCGCTCGACCTTTGGGAAAAGCGCGATACTGTTTCGCGCAACTTAAGCGGTGGTATGAAGCGGCGATTGATGATTGCGCGGGCGCTAATTCATGAGCCAAAGCTACTTATACTCGATGAGCCAACAGCAGGTGTTGATATCGAGCTTCGACGATCAATGTGGGATTTCCTGCGGGAGGTCAATGCGAATGGCACCACTATTATTCTCACCACGCATTATCTAGAAGAAGCTGAAAGCTTATGTCGCAATATCGCGATCATTGACAGTGGTGAAATAGTAGAAAACACTTCGATCAAAAAGCTTCTGCGACGTCTCACCAAGCAAACATATATTCTAGATACCCACCAGGATTTAGAATCGGCGCCGCAACTCAATGGCTTCCCTTCGAGACTTATAGATGTGCACAGTTTTGAAGTCGAGGTCGATAGCTCACAAAATTTAAACGACTTGTATAAGGAAATAAATTCGCAAGAACTGCCTATACAGGGCATGCGTAACAAAGCTAATCGTCTCGAAGAGATGTTTGTCCACCTTGTTAGCCGTCAGGACTAATTGACACCAGAGAAAATGTAATGACCTCCTCTAATCATTGGGCAATCCAAAAACAAGCATTTATTACTATCGTAAAGCGCGAGATACGTCGTTTTTTGCGAATATGGTTGCAAACGCTCGTGCCACCTGCAATTACTGTAGCGTTGTACTTCGTGATATTTGGCAGCCTGATCGGTAGTCGAGTAGGTGAAATGGGCGGCTATGACTATATGCAGTTTGTCGTGCCAGGGTTAATCATGATGGCAGTGATTCAAAACTCTTATGGCAATGTGGTTTCTTCTTTTTTTGGGACCAAGTTTCAAAAGAATATCGAAGAGTTGCTGGTGGCGCCCGTCGCCGAAAATACGATTCTAACAGGCTATCTTGTTGGTGGTATGGCGAGAGGTTTGCTGGTTGGCTTGATCGTGACATTGCTTTCGTTGTTTTTTAGTGCTCTAAGCGTCGAGAATATTTTGATTACCGTTGTCATGGTAGTGTTTACCTCGGCTGTGTTTTCGATTGCAGGCTTTGTTAATGCGGTTTACGCGGAAAGCTTTGACGACATTACTATTATTCCTACTTTCGTGCTCACGCCGTTAATCTATTTAGGTGGCGTTTTCTATTCCGTTGATTTGCTGCCAGAGTTTTGGCAAGGAGTGTCACTTCTTAATCCTATCCTTTACATGGTGAACGGGTTCAGGTTCGGCATTCTGGGCGTGAGTGATGTTTCGATTGGTGTGTCGTTTATTATGCTGGCTGGGTTCTTCGTTGCCGGATACGCTTACGCCTATCATTTGCTCGCTAACGCCAAAAAAATGCGGCAATAACTCACTTGCTCATTGCCTGATTAGTTATGAGCGAGTCTTCGCAAGATAAAGAAAATCGCGGAAGCTACGCCGACGGCTCGTTGCTTGGCAAAGAAACGCAATACGAGAATGCATACAGTGCAGATTTATTGCATATTATTCCTCGTGAGGATTATCGCGAAACGATTCCCGCGTTTAATGATAAAAATTTTCCAATCCATGGTCATGATGTTTGGCATGCCTACGAGATAAGTTGCCTGCTGCCGAATGGAAAGCCTCACGCTTGTATTATTCGAATGCTCGTGCCGGCAAGCTCGTCAGCGGTAGTAGAATCAAAATCACTTAAGCTTTATTTGAATAGCTTTAACTTTAAGGTTGTGGCAGACCAGTCTGAGCTTGTCGATACTATTGCGCGGGATTTAAGCCTTGCACTAAATACATCGATTGTGTGCGAGAGCTTTCCAGTTGGAGATCACAACGAAGAAGATTTGCGCTGGGTAGGGCGATCAAAAGGCCAGGCTAGCAGTGTTGCGCAAGAGCTGACGTTTGAAGACGCATTGTTGCTAGATGAGCTGGATGTGACATGTAATGCGTATGAGGTTGACAGCAAACTGCTCGCGTTGAGTGAGTCCGCGCCGTGCTATGCGACCTGTGTCAGTCATCTCTTAAGAAGCAATTGCCCCATAACTAATCAGCCTGATTGGGGGAGTATTTATATTGCCTACGATAATCGCGTTGAGGATGGGGGTTCAGATACAGGTGAGCCCAGTGAGGCTGGAGTCGATACGCATTCCCTGCTGAGGTACATCGTTAGTTATCGCAGGCATAATGGCTTTCATGAGCAAACGGTCGAAAAGATTTTTTCTGATTTGCTTGCGCTTGGGCTGCGACGACTATTTGTTTGTGCGCAATATACTCGCAGAGGTGGTATCGATATTAACCCCATAAGAACAACGGGCAATATATCGCTCGCTGTTCCCAGGGTTAATCGCTTGTAGCGGGTGGTCAGCCGCTTTTAGCTACGGCTTTTTACGGCAGCAATTTTTTTAAATATTTCCGCAGTATCTATGCTGTCGTTGTGAGGCCTGGAGTATTTATCTTCCAGCTCTAAGCCTTCTTCCAGGCTGGTTGAGAAGCCTTCTTCAATAAGTTGCTTGATGCCGCGGACGGCTTTGGTATCGTTTTGGGCGATAGTATGCGCAACGGCAATTGCTTTTTCTAGCACTTCGTTGTCGTCGTAGATTCCGTCAACCAGCCCCCATTGCAAAGCGGTATTAGCATCTACCATTTTTGCGGTGAAGCTCATTTCCTTTGCGCGACTGATGCCTACGAGGCGAGGGAGTTTCTGCGACATTCCCCATGTTGGCATTAGGCCGACGACGGCATGCGTATCCGCGAATATTGCGCTCTTGGCTGCATAACGAATATCACAAGCAAGCGCTAGCTCCAGGCCACCGGTCATAGCAAATCCGTTTAAAGCGCCAATTAGTGGTTTAGAAAAGCTACTGAATGCGCGCAGAAAAGGGCCGTCGTCATTGAGTACTTCGGTATTGGTGCTTAACTCCTTTAGATCTACGCCAGCGCAAAATGCTTTGCCGGCGCCAGTTATTACCGCGCAATATACATTATCGTCTTCGTTTGCTTTGTTGAGTGCGTCGACAATGCCTTTCGTCATTGCGCTGCTTAGCGCGTTGCGTGCTTCAGGATTGTTTAGCGTGATGACGGCAACATTGTTGTCGAGCTCATACTTTACGATTTCATTGGTAGACATTTGCGCTTCTTTCCTCGCTGTTCTGAATTTGAATGGATATTTTAGCCCCGTGTGCCGAATATCGGTTTATAAAGGCGACACAATGTTTGAATGCCGAAAGTCGAAACCTGTCGGTTCCTGGAAAACGCGTAAACCAAACTCGGGAACAACTGCCAAAATATGATCGAAAATATCGGCCTGGATAGATTCATAGACGGCCCAGCGTTTGTCCCGGCTGAACACGTAAATTTCTATCGGTAAACCCTGTGCGGTGGGTTTTAGCTGACGAACAAGAAAGGTTAAATTAGTGTTGATTTGGGGGTGGTTGCGCAAGTATGCCTCTACGTACGCTCTAAAGGTTCCCACGTTGGTGAGGCGCCGACCATTTGCTAGTGATGATGAGTCGATATCGACGTTGTGTTTTTCTAGTTCACGCTGTTTGGTTGTTAGATAACTGTTGAGTAGCGATATTTGCTTAAAGCTTTCAATCATTGCTTCATCACAGAAACTAATGCTGTTAAGGTCGATACAAACCGCGCGCTTAATTCGTCGCCCGCCGGACTGTTGCATGGCTTGCCAGTTTTTAAAGGAATCGTTTATTAGCGCCTGGGTAGGAACCGTGGTGATGGTGTTATCGAAATTTTTAACCTTAACGGTAGTGAGTGCGATGTCTATTACATCGCCATCCACGCCGTATTTTGGCATTTCTATCCAGTCGCCTCTCGCAACCATTTTGTTCGAAGTGAGCTGAAGTCCTGCAACAAGGCCCAGGATAGGATCCCTGAAAACAAGCATGAGCACTGCCGTCATTGCGCCCAGGCCGGTCAATAGGGTTAGCGGTGATTTGCCAAGAACAATCGAAATTGCCGATAGAATAGCAACAAAATAAATAAGGAGCTTTAGAACCTGGGCAAAACTTTTTACCGGGACTTGTTTAGAAAGCTCAAAGGTTCGATAGATATTCAGTAGCGCATTTACCACCGAGTCGGCAAATAACGCGATCATTAGTATGAGGTAGAGCTGGCTGCTGACCACAAGAAAGTTTGCGATGCTACTCGCGTGTTCAAACAGTTGGCCAGAGAGCCTGAAAATCAACAGGGCAGGGAAGATATGTGCAAGTCGTTTGAATACATGTTGCTCGACCAGTACTTTGTTTCGTTCGCCGCCGGCTTTAAGCAGTAAGCTTTCGACAAAGCGCAACAAAAAGCGCACTGCTATCCAGTAGGCGATAATGCAGGCGCCAGCAAGTATGACGATGCCAGCTACTGTCAGGAGCATGTCGTTAAGGTGTGGTTCAAGCCCCAGGCCGCTTACATAGTTGCGAATAAGGTCATTCATAAAATAGATCGATCAGTCTTCATGAAAGAGGCTATGATAATCTTCCTTTGCCAAAATGGTATAAAAATTTTATCGTTTTGTTTGTGCTGTGAACTAGCCATTGTTGATTCGGGGTAAGCGAAGGTGTATTTTTTGCCCGATGTTATAGCGCTTCTAGCCGTTTAAATATTCAGGAGGAAAACTGATGCCAGAGATACTTATTATTTATCCCGTTTTTGCGTTGGTATGGTGGACATTGATGGTGCTTATGCTGGTTCCCTATCGTCGAATTAAAGCTGTGCGCAACAAAGAACTTGGGCCAAAAGACTTTCGCCTTGGCGAATCTGCCAACGTTAGTGAGTATGTTGCGCTCGCGAACAGAAACTACATCAATTTGTTAGAGGTGCCGGTAATCTTTTATGTGGTTTGCTTTACGATATTCCTGACAGGCGGGCTGACCCAGTTGAGCCTGATACTTGCATGGGCTTATGTGGGGTTCCGGTTTGTTCATAGCGTGATTCACCTAAGTTACAACAATGTGCAGCATCGTTTATACAGTTTTGTGTTGAGTGTTCTGACGCTGATTGCGCTTGTCGTAACAACTACGTTTTCGCTAGTTTGATTCCAGCAATACTTATCGGACAAATAAGAGAGGATATATGTGGATTTCGGCGATTATAAATTTGATATTAGTTGCAGTCGTGGTGGTGATTCATTACGAGCTGCTCAATGTCTTGTCCCGGCAGCTACCGAATTTACCCGATAAGCCACGTATCAGAATAGTTGCAGGCGTATTTGGCGCTTTGTTTGCGCATTCCATCGAGGTGTGGGTGTTTGCCGTTGGCTACTACATTATGCTGTATTTCGAGGGAATGGGTTCATTAGGCGGTAACTTTCATGGTGAGTTCTTCGACTGCGTTTATTTTTCGTTTACGGTGTTTACAACGCTAGGGTTTGGCGACATCGTGCCCGATGGCCCGGTTCGCTTTTTAACAGGCATCGAAAGTTTGGTTGGGCTCGTGTTAATTACCTGGTCTGCATCCTTCCTATACATCGAAATGGAGCGACATTGGTTAAAGGATTAGTTGTTGCTCTTAAGGTGCGGTAATGTGAGCACCGCGTTCGAGTGATTGCCTTTTAGGATGGCTAGCGACGTCGAAAAGAAAAAGCCCAGCATATGCTGGGCTTTTTAAATGGCGGAGAGGCAGGGATTTGAACCCTGGGACGGTCGCCCGTCGCTGGTTTTCAAGACCAGTGCTTTCGACCACTCAGCCACCTCTCCAGAAGAACGCGCATTATATTCACGTGTCTAATTCTCGCAAGGCATTTTTGCCAGACATCGTTAAATATTATGTTTTGATCGCTCGATTGCTTCCTCTATCCGCTACGTTTGTTACGCGGGTCATTGCTCGCGCGCACTTTTTCGGTTGGCGCGCTAACTGGCTCCGAGCGAAGTGGGGCGCTTAGTGTGACTTCCTGCGAAACAGACGATACATTTGCCGTCCGTTGAACCTTGTTTTGGCGAGGATCGTTGCTTGCGCGAGCACTTGATGCTTGCGTTTCTACGGGCGCCGGTTCACTGGCGATTTCGCTTTTCGCGCTATCTTTGTTTGCACTATCTTTGTTTACAACATCATTTTCGCTGGATTCTTTTTTAACATCCGCAGCGGTATTTTCCTGCTCACGTAAATCGAGACCAATTTGTTGCTCTAGCGCAGTATCGTCACGTTGAGCGCTTTCGTGTTCTAACGCGGCGGCATAGCTGCTCTTTACAATTTCCTCATCGATTTTGCTGTTAACACTTGCAACTGCTTCGGCGACATTTTCTTTTGGCGCTGAAACATCATCGGCGGCTTTTGTGGCAGTAGTCTCGCTTTGCGCTTGCGGCTCACCAAGTTCACTTTGAATCGTTGCAAGGCTAAGCGGTTCGAGTTGAACGCCAGCGTTTGCTGGCTCCTGTCGTGGCGAGCCAGTGTTTGATTCGATCTTTTCTTCAAGAACGGGCGATTGAGTGGGCGCCTCGCTTTCTTTTTCGATTTTCTCTTCAGGCACCAACGAACCACTTAGTCCAGCTTTTGCGGAGGCTGCTTCACTGCGGCGTCCACCACGGCGTCTCGGGCCACGAGAGGTACGCCCAGTTTTAGCACCTTCGGGTCTTCTGCGAGGGGTTTCGTTTTGCTGATCTGTTTGTTCGCTTTCAGCAGTTGACTTCTGTGGTGCTTCGCCAACATGGGTATCCCGCTCGCGGTTCGATTTAGTTTCGGTTACATTCCGCCCGCCCTGTTTTTGCGTATCGCTTGTTGGCGCATTGTTGTTTTCATCAGTCTCGTACTGATTGTTCGCGCTTTGCTTTTGCTGGTTATCCTGCTCAGGGTTTTCGCGACGTTTGCGGTTTCGTCCGCCACGACGATTTCGGCGGTTCTCCTTGTTGCGATTATTGGATTCACCCTGTTGCTCCGTGTTAGCGGCATCTTGCTGCTGCCTGTTTTCACGTGAGTCGCTTGTTTTGTTTGGCTTTTCAGCGTTTGAATCTCTACGTGGCTTTTTGTTTGAGCGTCGTTCGCTGTCATCGCCCTGAGATTTTTTGTTTTGTGACGGCTTTCTTTGTGAGCGATTTCGCGAATCACCACGATCGTCGGAATCGTTGCGTCTGCGATTGTTGCGCCTGTTGCGATTACGGTTTCTATTTTGTTCGTTAGACCGGTTATCAGTGTCGCCGCGATTTTCTTCGCGTGTCGTTTCTACCACCTGTGCAGGTGCCGCAGTTGCCTCCGTTTGCGGTTTGGGCCCAAACAGTTTGCCCATGACGCGTTGTAACAGGCCGCCGCTTTCGGCGCTTGCGCCACTGGTGCTTGTGCTGGCGGGGGCGGGTCTTGCAGCACGAGAAGGTAGTTGGTCCTGGCGAACCGCAGGCGTCACAAATGACGAAGGTTGTACCTCTGCTTCGCGTCTCGCTTCTACAGTCGCCTCTTCGCTTTCCATGTCGGCACTTATGTCAAGGCTGGATTCACCCGTTGCTGAGTCATCATCACGAAGTCTAACGACTTCGTAGTGAGGCGTTTCCATCGATGGGTTGGGAATAACCATGACTCTAAGGTTGTTTGCCTTTTCGATAGAGCGAATCGCTGCGCGCTTTTCGTTGAGCAGGTAGGTTCCTACTTCTACCGGCACAATGACCCTGATTTCTGCGCTGCGTTCTTTTTGCGATTCGTCTTGAATAAGTCGAAGGATGACGAGCGACAGTGATTTGGTGTCGCGAATTGTTCCCTGCCCATTACAGCGAGGGCAGACCGAGGAGATTGTTTCATCTAATGATGGACGCAAACGCTGTCGTGACATTTCCAACAAGCCGAAACGAGATATCTTACCGACTTGTACGCGTGCACGATCTGCTTCTAGCGCATCGCGCATACGGTTTTCTACCTGGCGCTGATTTCGATTGTGATTCATGTCGATAAAATCAATTACAATCAAACCGCCCATATCTCGAAGGCGAAGCTGGCGTGCGATTTCATCGGCAGCTTCGAGATTAGTGCGCAGTGCGGTGTCTTCGATATCGCTACCTTTGGTTGCGCGCGCAGAGTTAATATCGATTGAGACCATCGCTTCGGTTGGGTCGATAACGATTGACCCCCCAGAAGGTAATACCACTTCGCGTTGAAAAGCAGTTTCTATCTGGCTTTCGACCTGATACCGATTAAATAGCGGGATTTCATCATCGTAACGTTTAACTTTTTGCGCATAATGCGGGATTACCATCTCAACGAACTGAGATGCTTCGTTATAAGCCGATGGGCTGTCTATCAATATTTCGCCGACGTCCTGGCGAACATAGTCGCGGATTGCTCGTACGATGATGTTGCTTTCCTGAAAAATAAGGAAAGGCGCAGGCTGTGAACTCGCAGCTTCCTTAATGGCGCTAGAAATGGTGAGTAGGTAGTCGAGGTCTCGCTGTAGCTCTTCGCTCGATTTTCCAATTCCCGCCGTACGAACGATAACGCCAACACCTTTTGGGATATCCATTTCGTTCATGCTTGCGCGCAACTGGTCTCGCTCGTCGCCTTCGATGCGTCGTGAGATACCGCCCGCCCTGGGGTTGTTGGGCATAAGGACCATATAGCGGCCGGCCAGGCTGATAAACGTCGTTAGCGCTGCGCCTTTGGTGCCGCGTTCTTCTTTCTCAACTTGTACGATAACCTCAGTGCCTTCTTTAACGACATCTTTAATTCGCATTCTGCCTTTTCCTTCTGGCGGGTTGCGATAAAAGTATTCTTTAGAAATTTCTTTTAAGGGCAGGAAGCCGTGCCTTTCGGCTCCGAAGTCCACAAAAGCGGCTTCGAGGCTGGGTTCAACGCGTGTGATTTTTCCTTTGTAGACACTTGCTTTCTTTTGTACGCGAGTGCGGTTTTCTATATCCAGATCGTAGAGTCTTTGTCCATCGACCATAGCCACGCGAATTTCTTCTGGTTGCGTGGCGTTAATTAACATTCGTTTCATAAATTCTTCCTCAAGCGGCAAGCGGTAATCTAAGTGATGCTTGTCGCGCTATATTTGCCAATCCCATAAATCGTTTGGGTTGGGCTGAAATAATCGGTGAGCTAATCGCTAAAACGAAGAAGGTTGCAGATCTGGCGGAGCCGAGCGCCTAACCAACTATTTATTGGCGGCGAAGCTTCGCGAATGTGAAAGGTGATATTTAGAGAAGGCTTTGCGTGATATTTTGAGACAGGGTATTGGAAATAATTCAATGATTTTTCCAAAGACCTATTTCTGCAATAGATCAGCTTTAGAATAAAGCTGCCTGAGTAGTTCTATAGTCGCCCATGGGACGGCAAGGTAAAGAGCCTGCTCAGGTTGCGCCGTGAATAGTGATCTAAAATGTTTAATCAAAATAGTCACTTCCTGGCGCGAGTCTTTCGCTAGTGTAGTCGCTGGTTTGCAAACATCGCTTGTACAGTGGGAGCCGGATTGTCGTATCCCTATTGAACACAAAATAATTTGGCTTTGTTTTCCATCAGGCCATCAGGCTGATTTGTTCTTACCAATGCCTGAGGCGGGTAAAGCCGGTGTTCAATATTCTTATTCGCGTGTTATTTCGCAAAACAGCGCTACAAATATAAATATTCACTTCAGTTTACTGCTTAACTCCACTTCGTCTCGCCTCAGCGACAACATCGTTAGTGAGATGTTATTCAAAGGGCTAAAGTAGTGTACACAGGCCTTGCCTGGTACCTTAAACAGTGCCTCGCTAAATGATAGAAGCCTTTAACCGAAACTTGTGCCTTACAAAAAAGTAGAGGGCATTTATTTTGGTTGGCGTCCGCTTTCACTTTGCGATCTGCGACACATCAACAATGTTTAGATGATGTCGCTCGTATCTGGTGGTGGTCGACGTTCTCAATCGTTTTTCACCGAGATTGTGTTAGCGTCGATCTCCTGGTCTCAACAGTACTGCTTTGGATGAGACCGATTAAAAATAAATTTGTTTTAGCGTTTATGAGTCAACGTAAAAAAGCCGCTCATATCGCATTTAGCCTGTAACGGCTTTAATATGGCCGCTACATTGCGTTTATCGTGCTCGATACCACGTTTATTATGGATATCGACAAAGCTTGTTTTGGCGCGTTGCGAGCTGCTTTGCATATTACAGCTGCAGGTCGCTATATACATACGCCGAGTGTCAGTCTGTCTCAGACTGGCTGCTAAATAATCAGTGCGCGACGAGTCACTATGTCTGGTCCGCAGCGCTCATTCCAACCCAGCGCCAGAGCTTTTATATGAGCTGCGAGCGCCTAGTGTGAACGTGACTGACCATATTCAGCCTTAGCATTAAGTGTAGACTTGATGAAGGCTCGTCTCTGCGCAAAGCGGTCTAACTGGTTAAATAACCAACAACTTTTGCCTTAAATATTGGAAAAGAGGGATTTTTTACCTTAAGCCGCCGATCTAGCGCGGTGCCCGATACTATCACGCTTATTCAAGACGCTCAATTCGTGCCGAGTGAGCCTTTTGTGAATTTGTATGGCATATAATGCGGCGCCCACAAGGGGCTGAGGTGCCAGTGTCCGGCATAGTTGATTGATACAGAAACATAGCTTATGCCAGTTACATTTATTGATGTTAGTGACGAAACAGAGGGTCAGCGGTTAGACAATTTTTTGATCACCCAGCTCAAAGGTGTACCTAAATCAAAAATTTACAACATTATCCGCAAGGGTGAAGTTAGGGTGAACAAAGGGCGGGCAAAGCCAACTTACCGGTTGGTGGCTGGCGATAAAGTCCGAGTCCCACCAATAAAGGTAGCTACCCGTGAAAATGTTGAAGTATCCCAGAACCTGTCGCAGCTGCTCGAAAACAGCGTTGTGTACGAAGACAAGCACTGGCTGGTGGTCAATAAGCCCGGTGAGCTGGCAGTGCACGGCGGTAGTGGCTTATCGTTAGGTTTGATAGAAGCACTGCGTAAACTGCGCCCTGAAGAGAAGTTTTTAGAGTTATGCCACAGAATCGACAAGGCGACCTCGGGCTGCGTAGTTTTAGCACGGAGGCGTTCGGCGCTGAAGGTTTTTCACCAGTGCCTCCGCGAAAAAAAACTTCAGAAGCATTATTTGGCAATGGTCGTCGGGCGTTGGTCTAAGGCAAATGATGCGGTTAATCTTCCGCTGCAAAAAAATACACTGAGCTCGGGCGAGCGCATGGTGAGGGTCGACCCTGAAGGCAAGCGATCAGTTACGCGGTTTAATATTCGAGAGCGTTTAAAAGGTTACACCTTGATGGAAGCGATGCCCATCACCGGTCGTACACACCAGATTCGTGTACATTGCCAGGCGATGGGGCACGCCATCGTGGGTGATAAGAAGTACGGCAATAAAGAGATTAACAAGCGAGTTGCATCCGAAGGGTGTAATGGCTTGTTTTTACATGCGCATGCCATTGAGCTGCCGCACGTTAACAGCGAAGGGCAATATGATCCGCAGTTGGAGAAGCGTGTGGTCGAATCACCGTTGCCCGGATTTTGGCAGGCGTTTATTGATGCGCACAGCGGTAGTTAAATGGTTGTTTTTCTATGTTAGTAATTTTTGACTGGGACGGAACGCTGGCAAACAGTGTCGATCATATTGTGGCAGCGATGTTTGCCACAATTAGCGAGATGCGATTGGAACCACGTTCGAAAGAAACCTGCCGCGCGCAGATTGGCCTGGGACTCTTTGAGACAGCGCGCTCGTTATATCCGGAGCTATCGGAACGCGATGTTGCCCATTTTCGCCAGGCGTACTCAAAGCACTATCTTGCGCTCGGGCAAGAACAATACGAGCTATGCTTGTATGATGGCGCGTTGTCCACGCTCGAGTATTTGCAAGAGCAGGGGCATTTATTAGCAGTTGCTACTGGAAAGAGCCGGGCAGGACTTAATCGTGTGCTGAAAGAAACGGGGCTCGGAGAGCTGTTTCGAGCTACGCGCGCTGCGGATGAAACAGCGTCAAAACCCAATCCTCTGATGTTAAAACAGTTGTTGCAGGAGACCGGGTATTCGGCAGAGCGTGCGGTAATGATTGGCGATACCAGTTATGACCTGGCGATGGCTCGCGAAATTGATATGCCGCGCATTGGGGTCAGCTATGGTGTTCACGATAATGCGACGTTAAACAGCTTCGACCCAATCGGGATCGCAGATAGCGCACATCAGTTGCCGACCTTAGTGCAAACGTTGGCGTAACCAAATAGTTGCAGATTTTTCTAGAGGAGATAAACGTGTTTGATCGATTTAAGTCCAATAATGCTTTGGATGGTGTTGATAGTAACGACCGCCCTGAATGGAAAATTCTCGAGAAACTGGCCTTATCTTCGCTAGTAGAACAGCGGCGTGCGAGGCGTTGGGGAATCTTTTTCAAATCGCTAACGTTTTTGTACTTGTTTATTGTGCTGCTGATGTTTGCGCCTATGGGATCAGTGACACTTCCAGAGGAAACAGAGGAGCATGTGGCACTTGTCTCATTAAATGGGATGATTGCAGCCCAAACTGAGGCTAACGCAAATTCTGTTGTTTCTGGTTTGCGTGATGCTTTTGAGGCCAAAAATTCGGTCGGGGTTATTCTTGCGGTAAATTCACCTGGTGGGAGTCCAGTCCAGTCAGGTTATATCAACGACGAAATCTTTCGTTTGCGAGAGTTGCATCCGGATAAAAAAATATATGCGGTTATCGCTGACTTAGGTGCATCGGGCGGATACTACGTTGCGTCGGCTGCGAACGAAATCTATGCAGACAAAGCGAGCCTGGTTGGATCAATCGGTGTGATTTCCGCAGGTTTCGGCTTCACTGATTTGATGGAAAAAATAGGTGTCGATCGCCGGGTATACACTGCCGGGCAAAGTAAAAGCTTTCTGGATGCCTTCTCGCCCGAAAAAGAAGGTGATAAGGCGTTTTGGCAGAGTGTACTCAAGATTACGCATCAGCAATTTATCGATGTCGTGAAAAAAGGGCGGGGCGATAAGCTGCTTAATGATGAAGATATTTTTTCGGGTTTAATTTGGAGCGGTGAGCAAGCCGTTGAAAAAGGTTTGATCGATGGTCTGGGTAGCGTTGGTTACGTTGCGCGCGATGTTATTGGCGTCGAGAAAATTCGCGACTACAGTGTCCGGCCTAATCCGTTCGATAGTTTTGCACGCCGATTTGGTGTCATGATTAAATCCGGACTCCAGGCTGCTTCTTCGCCACTCGCGTTCTAAGCAGCGGATGTCTCGCTGTGTGGCTTAAATTGTGGCAGCGTAACGGTGACTATTAGCCCGCTGCCACGACTATTTCTCCAGTTTTGCGCAGTTACGTTGCCACCATGAGCTGCAATAACGCGCTTGACGATGGCAAGTCCAATACCATAGCCACCTGTTTTTCGATTGCGTGCCGGGTCGACACGATAGAACGGCTCGAATATATACGGTAGATCTTCCTCGGGTATCCCAGGCCCGTTATCTTTTACCAGCAATTGGTAGGTAGATTTGTTTTCATTATCGACCAGGTGTTTTAAGCTGATGTTGATGGTTTTTTCTGGCTCTGTGTAGCGGATCGCGTTTCTAACAATATTCTCTAGTGCGCTATGAAGGTCGTTAGTGTTGGCTGCTACGAGAAATTCACCATTGATGTCGAGTGTAAAACGAATGTTTTTGGTGTTGGCCTCGATTTCGCTGTCTTCGGCGATAGCCGCGACTAGCTCGCCAACATCGATGCAGTCCTGTAAATCTATTGCGCGCTCTGGCATAGCCAGCAGTTGGCCTATCATGTCATTCAGGCGATCTGCTTCTTGCCCGATGCGATTTAACTGTTCTTCATCCTGGTTTTGGCGCGCGAGTTCCAGGGCAATTTGTAGCCGCGCCAACGGCGAGCGCAATTCGTGTGAAATATCCCTGACCAACCTGCGTTGATTAGCCATGCTGGTTTCTAACGCCTCGGCCATTACGTTGAAATCTTTGCTTAAGCCGTCTAGCTCGTCTTGTGTTATACGTTCTCTTACGCTAATCCTGGTATCAAGTTTTCCCGCCGCAAGCTTTTGCGTCGCTTCGCTAATTTTTGCAAGATTGCGAGTCAGGTATCGAGCGAGAATCCAGCATGCGATCCCGCTAACTATCATGGCGAGAGCAAACTGGGCAGTTATCTGTCCTGCAATTTCACGAAACTGGAAGACCCCCAGCCCTGGCATATCCAGGACAAATTTAATATCGCTGCCATTAATCGAGGTTACGTTTTCACCCCAAAGTGTTTGCGTTAGGCCAGTATCATTGTAGCGGTTTTGAGATTCTAGTTGTGTAAACGCTTTTTCTATATTGAGTGCAACGCTGGTGCTGCCTAATGACTGCGCCTGATTGGAGCGAATAAAAAGGGTGATGTCGCTGTCAGCTAGCGTTTGTTGCCAGTCTCGTACGTCTTCTGGCAGTCGTCGCAGAATAAATGCCGTGCGATTGGCTATTTCTGCGGGGCCGAGCCCGGTCAGTTCACTGTTTTTATTTTGAGAGAGTTGCTGATTGACGACAATGGCGGCTATGCCTAGTAATACACCGGTTAACCAAAATCCGAGAAAGATTTTCCAGTAGAGTCTAAACATGTGGTTAGCGGCTTATATGGGGCTAGTCTTCGAGTTGGTCGACAAAAATATAGCCGCTCCCGCGTACGGTCTTAATCACTTCATGGTCGGGAATAAACGCCTGGACCTTTTTACGAATACTACTTATATGTACATCGATGCTACGGTCATAGCGGGTGTGCTTGCGATTAAGGGCGAGCTCGGTTAAGTCTTCTTTACTAACGATTTGTCCTGGTCGCGCTATGAGCGCCAGCAGGGTGCTAAATTCTGCGCTGGTGAGATCGAGCTTGCTACCCTTAAATGTTGATGTTCGGCTGCCCGCATCAAGCTCAATGCCGTGTAGTTGGTAGCTTTTATTAACTTCCGGTTTCTTTTGCAGGTCCGCTCTACGCAAGATTGCGCGTAGCCGCGCGAGTAGCTCCCTGGGGTTACAGGGCTTAGGCAGGTAGTCATCCGCGCCAGACTCTAAACCGACGATTCGGTCAATATCACTGCCGCGCGCTGTAAGCATAAGTACAGGTATCTGTGAGAATCCACGCAGGCGCTGCAAAATGTCCAGTCCTTGCAGGCCAGGAAGCATCGAATCTAAAACAATGGCATCGTAGCTGATCCCTTTTTTGTTGTGCTGGTTTTGCAGGTGTTCGATTGCCTGGATGCCTTCATGGACCAGCGTGATTTGAAAACCTTCGTTTTCGAGATATTGCTTGAGCAGGTCGCACAGCTCGGTGTCGTCATCGATGATTAATAGTTGTTGTGCCATATCGTTTCGCTTTTTGGCTGTTCCGGTTCTTCCTGTGAGCGTTGAGTTTATGTGCTCGAATAACCTGATTTGTATATTTGGCCGCTAAAGCTATTTTGCCCGTAAGCTGCGTTAATTCGCAATGGCTCGAAGTGTTAGTACTACGGTATAGCTGGCTTATCAAGCTTGCCGCGAAAAAAAACCCGCTTGCGCGGGTTTGTATAAACAACAATAAAGCAAAATAAGAGTGATGAAACTGTGTTCAGAAGCTTGGCTTTAGCGCTAGTTCTTCAACATGGAAGCTATTATGCAAAAATGGCTTGTGAATAAGGGATGGGTGTTGGTAAAGCTGTGTAAAGTGAGCGGAGAAAGGAGTCTCTTGTTGGCTTAGGTCTTCTCGTTAAAGGCACTCTACGCCCAATTTTACTAATGCCTTGCGAAGCTCGATAAGCGGTAGTCCGACAAGCGCTGAGGGATCGTTTCCGTGATGGGCGTCGATGAGCATCACGCCATGTGACTCCGATTTGATCGCACCTGCACAATTGTAGGGCTCGTCAAGCTCGCAGTATCGAGCCGCTTCTGTTTCAGTAAATGAGCGAAATTGGAGCGCGTAATCGACTGAAAATTGAATATCTTGGCCTGATCCAGTTGAGATGCATACGGCGGTTTCGTATGAAACTCTTTTCCCTGAGCAGCGCATCAGCATCGAAATTGCGGCCTCGAGCCCGCCAGGCTTGCGAAGTAATTCGATTTCGCCGTCCTCTTGACGCAAATAGCAAACCTGGTCAGAGCCGATGATTACATCGCTGGGGTCGTTATGGGCTCTAGTAGCGATTGCGCGAGCCTTTTCAAAAGCGAGCCGCTTTGCCAGTTCGGATGGGGTTTCTCCCTCTAGAGCTTTTTCTTCGATATCTGGCTTAACCTGTTGAAAATTAGAAACAATTTTTTTTAAAAGCTCGGCGCGATACGGCGAGCTTGATGCGAGAATAAGGTTAAACATGCGAGGTCTGTTATGAAATCGAGGAGTGGATTAAGGCAGCGCAATTGTGTCCAAGCTACTTAAATTGATCAAGAACCTAGATTGGTTAAGATACAGATGCGAGCCCAGCTAGGCAGCAGTAATGACACAGTGTGCGGCGGTTCAGATATAGGTAAAACCTCCGAGATAATCAGATTGACGCTTGCGGGTTGAACTTATACACTTCGCCGATTATGTCCAGCCGTTTATTACCTCGACTGGTATCTGTCCGAAAAAGTGTTCTGAAGGGATCGAGCTTCCAAGGAGAGGTTCCAAGTGAAGCGTTACCGTCACTTTGCTCAGCGATCGAGCAATGCGAAGCTGTAGTGGCAACGATAAACTTCAGTAGCGGTGAAAGCGGGCTGCCAGAGGTAAGCGTGGATGTATCGGCTAAGGTCGAACTTGTTTGTCAGCGATGTTTAGACAACGTTGCGTACGCGCTAAAGTCGAAGACGACGCTAACGGTCGTAAGAGACGACGAAGAAGCTAAGCGCTTGCTCAAAGAGCTTGAGCCGTTGCTGGTTGACGACGATGAGCTTGATCTCTATCAGTTGGTAGAAGAAGAGTTATCGCTCGCACTGCCCAGCGTTGCTTTGCACGAGGGCGAAGAGCGTGCTGATTGCGAAGCGCGGGCTACAAGCCGAATGAACGGGCACGCGAGTTTGGGCGCAGAGCATTTGGCTGACGTGCGACAGGCGAGTGAGGGCAGAGCAGGTCAGGTCGCTCGTGGTGGCGCCGGTGATACGTACCGTCCTTTCGAAGGGCTGGCAGACATACTTAATCAGGATCGAGGCTAGTTTGCCTCGATTCAAATACAGGCATTGAATTAACTGACTACTAACAGGTAGCTTTATCATGGCAGTACAAAAAAGTAAGGTGACTCGTTCACGTCGAGGGCAGCGTCGCTCACACGATGCATTAGGTCGTACCACGCTAAGCGTTGATGAAACGAGCGGCGAGAAGCATCTGAGACACAATATCAGCCCGGAAGGTTTTTACCGAGGCAAAAAAGTCGTTGATACAGGCTTTAACGACTGATATTTATTTAAGCTCGACGGTTTGTGCCTGAAGTCAGGTGTTAATCGATATTTATATGAGCTTGTATTGTAAGTTGTTTGCGCTTGACCGGAAAAAGTCAGGCAGGGAATGATAGTTAAACCCGTTGTGTTCTACGACGGGTTTTCTTTTTATGGGCTAATTAAACGCCTGTAAACATTGACGATAGGTAATGCCGCTTGTTTAGATTTTCTATAAGCGAGTTGTTGTGTTAGTTTATCGTTGAATCTGGTATTCACTCTGGTATAGCACAACTAAAAACTAACAAGCACTAGAAGAAGTTATTAGAAGAGTACATTGATGAGTAAACGAGCCATTGTTTTTCCAGGTCAGGGTGCGCAAAAGGTAGGCATGCTTGGCGATGCAGCAGAGGCGTACCCAGAAGTGAAGGAAGCATTCGCCCAGGCCTCTGAGGTGTTGGGCTATGATCTTTGGGCTTTGGCGCAAGAGGGGCCACAGGAAAAGCTCAACCTTACTGAAATTACCCAACCATTGTTATTGACCAGTAGCGTCGCGCTTTGGCGAGTTTGGCTGAGTCGGGGCGGCTCGGCACCTGCGTACGTTGCTGGCCACAGCCTGGGTGAATACAGCGCCCTGGTTAGCGCCGGTGTGCTGGAGTTTCAGGCGGCAGTCGATTTGGTTCGCAAGCGTGGCAGTTATATGCAAGAGGCGGTGCCCGTCGGTACTGGCGCGATGGCCGCAGTACTTGGTTTAGATGATGACGCAGTGGTCAGCGCATGCCAGTCACTTTCAAAGGAAGATTATGTCGTTGAAGCAGTCAATTTTAATTCTCCCGGGCAGGTTGTTATCGCGGGGCACAAAGAGGCCGTCGAGGCTGCTGGCGCTGAGTTAAAAGAGGCTGGCGCCAAGCGTGTCGCACCACTTCCGGTAAGCGCGCCTTTCCACACGAGTTTGATGAAGCCCGCGGGCGATAAGCTGGCCAGCGACATGAGCGAGCTTGTTTTTTCCAGTCCTGCCATTCCGGTTGTGCACAACGTACATGCGAAAGTAGAAAGCGATCCCGAGGCCATTCGTGATTTAATGATTCAGCAGACTTCAAGCCCGGTAAAGTGGACCAGTTGCGTGCAGGCCATATTAGCTGGGGGCGTTACGGATTTTGTAGAGTGTGGGCCGGGTAAGGTGTTATGCGGCCTGGTTAAAAAGATTGATCGCTCAGCAAGTGTTGCGTCGATTGAGTCGCCAGACAGTTTAGAACAGCTTGTTGCCAGTTAGTGCTTAGGTGTTTTTTGGGTAGAAGCTAACGAGTTTATTTAGAGGTTTTTTGTGAGCGAATCAGAGTCAGTAAAAGTTGCATTGATCACCGGCGCGAGCCGTGGAATTGGTCGTGCAATCGCAGTTGCATTAGGTAATTCGGGCCATACAGTTGTAGGCACAGCGACAACGGACGAGGGCGCTAATAAAATTTCTCAATATTTGAGTGAAGCAGGAATAAAAGGCGAAGGGATGGCGCTAAATGTCACCAGTGATGATAGCGTCGCCAATGTTGTAGATAGTGTAAAAGACAAATACGGTACGCCAACAATCCTGGTTAACAACGCAGGTATTACCCAGGACAATTTAATGCTTCGCATGAAAGCAGATGAGTGGGCAGCGGTTATCGACACCAACCTTAGCTCGGTCTTTCGCCTGAGCAAAGCGGTGCTAAAGGGTATGACCAAATCGCGTTGGGGGCGAATTATTAATATCTCGTCCGTCGTTGGTTCTATGGGAAATGGTGGCCAGTCAAACTATGCCGCGTCTAAAGCAGGCATAGAGGGCTTTTCACGAGCGTTGGCTAAAGAGGTTGGCTCACGCGCGATTACGGTTAACTCGGTGGCGCCCGGTTTTATTCAAACCGATATGACTGATGTGCTTTCTGACGCACAAAAGCAGCAGATGCTTGATCAAATTTCCGCCGGGCGACTCGGTCAGCCAGAAGAAATTGCGGCTGTAGTAGGCTTTTTGGCGAGTGATGCTGCAGCGTACATTACCGGAGAAACCATTCACGTGAATGGCGGGATGTACATGGGCTAGTTTCCCTGTGATTGGGTGCTGGTCAATTGGTGAACGGCTTTTTGCACAGAGTGTTTAATAAACACGTTGAATTGGTTGATTTTTCCAACATCGCAGAGTGACTTTTTAAATGTATGCGGCCTGGGTGGATAATTACTTTTTCGGCTATTCCATGTAAAATGCGCCGCGTTTCGTTGCCGCGCCTCTTAGAGGGTCGCGTGTTCGATGAGTTGTTGGTAGCTCAGTGAGTTGTATTATCATTGTTGCCAACTGTATTCCTTACTATTGGAGTGAAAAACAAAGATGAGTAACGTTGCTGAACGTGTTAAAAAAATTGTTGCTGAGCAACTGGGTGTAAAAGAAGACGAGATTGAAAACTCTGCATCATTCGTTGAAGATCTGGGTGCTGACTCTTTGGATACAGTTGAGCTTGTGATGGCGTTGGAAGAGGAATTCGAAACTGAAATTCCTGATGAAGATGCAGAATCGATCACTACTGTACAGTTAGCGGTAGATTACATCGAGAAGCATTTGGCTTAATTATGTGAGTGCTCGGTTTAGGCGAGCACTTATAAGCCAGGGCGTTTTTAAGTACGCTGTCGGGTAGCTGTAACACATGTGGTCGCAACACTACCAATGTTGCAAGCTGTTCGTCATCGTTTTAAAGCGTCGATATTAGTCGTTAAAACCGCTTCCTAAGTTGAAGCGGTTTTTTCGTTTCTAAATGCAGATATTTTGCGTATGGAGATTGATCGTGCTTATATAGCGGTTAATCTTCGGCAAGCACAGGAGAAATCAGTCCAGTGACAAAAAGACGTATAGTAGTAACCGGTTTGGGTATGGTGACACCGTTGGGCAACACGGTTGCAGAAACGTGGTCAGGTATTGTTGAAGGCCGTTCCGGTATCGCGCCAATTACCCACTTTGATGTTTCCGATTACTCCACGACTTTTGGTGGAAGCGTAAAAGATTTTGACCCTACGGTCTGCCTGCAAGCCAAAGATGCGCGCAAAATGGATGTGTTCATCCAGTACGGTATGGTCGCAGGGGTCGAGGCTATCGAAGATGCGGGGCTTGAGATAAACGAAAGCAATGCTTCACGCATTGGGGCTGCTATTGGCTCTGGCATTGGCGGTATCGGCGCGATAGAAGATACCAAGGGAATTATCGATAAGCGCGGGCCACGCAAAGTTTCTCCTTTCTTTGTGCCCGGTTCCATCATCAACATGATCGCCGGGAACCTTTCGATACGTTACGGGCTTAAAGGCCCGAGCTTGTCTGTCGTTACCGCTTGTACGACTGGGACGCACAACATTAGTCTGGCTGCTCGTCTTATTCAGGCGGGAGACGCCGATGTAATGGTTGTTGGCGGTGCGGAAATGGCTACAACTCCTGTTGGTCTGGGTGGTTTTGCTGCGGCAAGAGCCTTGTCAAATCGCAATGATGATCCAGAAGCTGCAAGCCGGCCCTGGGATAAGGACCGCGATGGTTTTGTGCTTAGTGATGGCGCTGGTGTGCTGGTGTTAGAAGAGTATGAGTGCGCAAAAGCGCGCGGAGCAAAAATCTACGCCGAGCTAATCGGCAACGGCATGAGTGCGGATGCATACCATATGACTTCGCCACCAGAAGATGGCAGTGGTGCGTGTGCATCAATGGAGAATGCGTTGCGTGATGCAGGGATCAATGCAGCGGATATTGATTATATTAATGCCCACGGCACATCGACACCTGCAGGGGATGTGGCTGAGTCGAAGGCATGTGAATCTATGATGGGCGCTGCCGCAAAAGATGTGGTTGTAAGCTCTACTAAATCGATGACCGGGCATCTGCTTGGTGCCGCTGGCGCTATCGAAGCGATTTTCTCGATATTAGCGATTCGTGACCAGGTGGCTCCGCCCACGATTAATCTCGATAATGTAGATGAAGGTTGCAACCTTAATTACGCGCCACACAATGCGCAAGAGAAGGCGATCAATATTGCGATGTCAAACTCTTTTGGCTTTGGCGGCACCAACGGCACAGTAATTTTTAAATCAATCTAGCCGCTTTGCAGCGCAGAGAATAGTTTTTCTGGTATGCGTTGCTATCTCTTTAATGCTGGCGCTGACCCCATAAATGGGTCGTTAGATTTTTTTCCCATTCATGGGGATGGGTTGTTCGAGACTATTCGCGTCACTGAAGGCCGTATGCCTTTTTGGTCGCTTCATGCAGAGCGACTGCAAAGTGGAATGACTACTTTGCAAATTCCGCTGTCGATGACAACGATAGAGCAGTGTCTGTTGTCGGTGCTCGATGCTGAGGCCAACGCAGGGCATTTTGATGGCGGCAATTTTAAATTGAGAATTCAGGTGATTCGCGCTTCGACAGCGGATTATCAAGGCTACCGTTGTGCTCAATCTTCCCCTTTTATAAAAATTGATGTTTCTGCTGTCACGCTGTTTGAGTTCCGGTCGATTGATGTGTGTTTATCTGGCGTGAAGCTTTCCTCACAGCCCCTATTGGCGGGGATTAAACACTGTAACAGGTTAGAGCAGGTATTAGCGGCTCAAGATCTCGACGCGAATAATCGCCGGCGCACGAAAGATAATAGCGATGCGATTCCGTTTGATGATGCGTTGTTATTTGATGGTAAAGGCAAGCTTGTTGAAGCGATATCGAGTAACGTATTCGTTTTAATAAATAATCAATGGCTCACGCCGGTGCTTGAAGCGAGTGGTGTTAAAGGCACTGTGCGTGCCTGGTTGATGCAAACGGGTTTTCCTAAACTTGCTCTTGCCGTTCGCGAAACGGATATTTCATACGATAACCTTAGGGATGCCGGTGCATTATTTGTTTGCAATGCAGTTCGTGGTATACATCCAATTAAATCAGTTACCTTTTCAGACGGTGATCAGCGAGTCTACCAGTCTAGTGAAACAATTCGCCAGCTCTCAGATATCATGTGCCAGGCGCGCATGTCCGAGTGTGAGTTAAGGCGGTAGTAATCCTGCGCTGCGAATTGGCAAAGAAAAATTCTTGAATAATGACAAACGAAAATAAAAGATTGTCTAGAGCGAAAAGGCTGCCAGGAGAAAAAGGTCAGTCGCGCAGTGTTATGTTTTTGCTAATCCTTCTGGCGGTTTCTTTTGTTGGGTTTGTCGTAGGCTATAAAAATTTAAAAAACTACTGGTTCGGTGACGCGCTTGTTTTTACAACGCCAATATTAATCGACATAGCGCCGGCGGACAGCGTTCGTAGTGTGCTGGATAAAGTCAATGACTACAGTAGTTTTAGCAATGAAAGAATCGATCGCATGGCGCTTAAGTTTTTTTCGCCTAACGCCGTCGTTAAAGTAGGTGAGTACGAGGTGCAGGGTACGTATTCGCGCCAGCAGCTGTTTGACTTATTCGCGCAAGGAAAAAGCAAACAGTATCCCGTTACCTTAATAGAAGGGCATTCGTTTAAGGAGACGTTGACGCAGCTGGGTTTTGGAGAGCGCCTTAACGCTAAAGAAGCCCTGGCGATAATTAGTAGCTCGGTTATGGATAATCGCGCAAAAAAAATAATGCTTGAGCATGGTCTGTCACCGGACTCGTTGTCGCTTGAGGGGTGGTTGTATCCAGATACTTATTACTTTGACCGAAGCGCCGAATTAGAAACTATCTTGCGTCGAGCCCACCGTTTGATGGTTACGACTTTGCTGGATGAGTGGAATAACCGTGGAGACATTGACTTACCCCTAAGCTCCCCCTACGAAGTATTAATCATGGCGTCCCTTATCGAAAAGGAGTCTGGGCATATCGATGAGCGAGAGCAAATCGCCGGTGTATTTGTTCGGCGGCTGCAACGTGGAATGCGTTTGCAGACAGATCCCACGGTTATTTACGGTATGGGTGATGCTTACGATGGCAACATCCGGAGGGAAGATTTAAAACGCGATACGCCATACAATACCTACACTCGGGATGGCTTGCCGCCGACGCCTATTGCGATGCCCGGTTTGGCGTCTATTAGGGCGGCACTTAACCCCGCAGAAGGAAAGGCTTTGTATTTTGTTGCAAAGGGTGATGGTAGCCATTACTTTTCCGAGACACTGGCAGAGCATAATAAAGCGGTTCGCAAGTATCAGATTTTGCAGCGCAGGGCCGATTATCGAAGTGCGCCGGGTTCGCAATAAATTAATTAAGAGTTGTTAGTCATAGAATGGCCGCAGTAGCAAAGTTTATTACTTTAGAAGGTGGGGAGGGCTCTGGTAAGTCCACTAATATCGCTTACGTTTGTGATTTGCTTGCGCAAAAAGAAATCGACTTTGTGTTGACACGAGAGCCTGGTGGAACAGAAATTGCCGAGAAAATTCGCGCGCTGTTGTTAGATCATCATGCTGAGCCTTTGCATGCTATGGCAGAGCTGCTATTAATCTTTGCTGCACGAGCGCAGCATATCCAGGAAGTGATTAAACCCGCTCTTAAGGAAGGTAAATGGGTGGTGTGTGATCGCTTCACCGACGCTACCTACGCTTATCAAGGCGTTGGTCGACAGCTTGGGGTTGAATATATTGAACAGCTAGAGCAGCTCGTGCAGGGTGACTTGCGCCCAGACAAAGTAATTCTGTTAGATCTTGATGTTTCGCTTGGGTTTGAGCGCGTAGCCCAACGCGGTGAAAAAGATCGGTTTGAAGTTGAATCAATGAATTTTTTTGAGGATGTCCGTAAAGGTTACCTGCAACGGGTGAAACAAAATCCACAAGGATATGCCGTTGTAGACGCTTCACAGCCACTACTCGATGTTCAGAGCGATTTGCGCAAGCATATCGATTCACTCGTTAGCGCTTCTTGATTGCGCTCCAGAGCTTATTGTTTTATGCATACCTCGCAATGGCAGTACAGTGATAGCGATTTTGGTGTCGACTGGGCGCCGTGGCATCGTGATGCTGGAGAAAGGCTGGGCGGTCGTTATCTACAGGGTTCGTTGCATTCCGGTTTATTGTTGCGTGGCGCTGCAGGGCTTGGGAAAAGAGCATTTGCAAAGCAGTTGTCTGCATTTTTACTCTGCGATTGCGTCGCGGGGCATTCCGCTAACTCTGGTACCAATGCTACGCAAGACGGGCTTCTTTTCGAAGAAGGTCTAGATACGGCGCAGCGTACACAAAATCACGCCTGCGGCAATTGTGCTTCTTGCCAGCTTCTTAAAGCAGCAACACACCCTGATATACATTTGGTCGGTCTATTGGACAATAAAAAGGAGATAGGCATTGATCAGGTTCGGGAGTTGATCGATGTAATGCAAAAAACCCCTCAAGTAGCACAGGTTAAAGTAGCGATTCTTGATCCAGCCGATAGCATGAACGAAAGCGCATCCAGTGCCTTATTAAAAATGTTAGAGGAGCCACCGCCACAAAGTTATTTTATTTTGGTAAGTGACTATTTTGATCGGTTGTTGCCGACAATTCGCTCGCGTTGTTTTTTGCAGCCATTTGCCATTCCTGATTATCAGGCTGCAAGCGAGTATTTAACGGGACAGTTTTCGGTAGACGATCAAAAGCTTGACAGCTTGTGGCAAAAACATCATGGCTTCGTGCAGCGCGTTGTTGATGAGTTGGCGCAGGATGGTGAGGAGCAACTACAAGATTTCGCGCCGCAGATGTTAGCTTTTTTGCAGCAAAAAGCGACGGCAAAAACGGTGTTAGATAGTGTCGACAAAGACAACCTTGTGCACTATGCGGATGCCTGCATGAGTCTTTTTGCGGATGCGGATCGCCTTAATCAACAGCTGCCGACGTTGTCGTTTGAGCAGGTCCAGACACTCTATTGGCGAAGTCAGCGCCTGGCGAAAGAAATTAAGATTAACCCTCTTGGCAAGCTGATAGTGAGTGACTACCTGTCGGACTGTAAGCGCGTGTTTGCAACTGCGCGGTAGGTCTTCTTCGAAAGCGAACGATACATCAAAGGCATATGTGATATAGATCACGTTTTTGGTTGTAAATTGTCGCACACGAGCCGCTGCTGTTTGGACGTTGATCAGGCTAAAGCGCTAAAATCGGCTATTCTTTTTATAGTTCACACAATACATCTAAACTAAGCCAGCAACTCGGATCAGCTCAGATGGCAAGCCCGGATACAGTTTCTCCAGTCGGAAGTGGGAATGCAAAAAGCGGCATTCTTTCACTGTCGATAAAAGATAAAGCCGTTCTTTACGCGGCATATATGCCGTTTATTGATAACGGAGGCCTGTTCATTCCTACTAACAAGCAGTACGAAGTAGGTGATGAAGTTTTTATGCTGTTAAACCTCATGGAAGAACCTGAGAAGATTCCCGTGGCAGGCAAAGTGGTCTGGGTAACGCCGAAAAAAGCGCAGTCAAATCGCGCGGCTGGTATCGGTGTTCAATTTAGTCCTCACGACGATACCGCAAACAAGAAAATCGAAACCTGCCTGGCTGGTTTGATGGAATCAGACCGACCTACCCATACGCTTTAAAAATATCCACGATTGATCTTAATCAGGACTGCGCCTTTCTGCGTGGTTCAAAGCTGTGTATTCTTTTCAAGGCTCGTAAAGCTTTTTTGCGCCCGGATATTTTGTGCAAAAAAAACCCCGAACGTGTCGGGGCATAATGGACCATAGGAGTGAAACTAAAGTGAGTTTAGTCTCAGTGCAGCGAGAGGGGTATGCCCGCTGCCCATGTTTATTATTTAAGCAGTCGAATCAGTATCTGTCTAATTAATAGGCGCTTTGTTTTTAAAATAATCATATTGGTCCGGGCTTTTGTGATTCAGTTAACAGTTTGCGCTTTGCTTAGCGAATGACATTAACCTGTCGCGCAATAACAGGGCGCGACTTAGCGATATAAAGGTTTCTATGCAGCTATCGGTAGTCGAAGGGTTTTATGGCCGACCATGGCCGGATGAGGCAAGGCTCGCGCTGTTACCCATCCTGTCTAGCCTCGGATATAGCAGTTATGTGTACGCGCCCAAGTCGGAGTCGCTGCTTAGACGAAAGTGGGGCGAACCTTATGGTGACGATGCTCTTGCTCGATTGAAGAAGCAGCGAGAAGCTGCAAGCGCGTGCGGCACTCGGTGGGGATTAGGTTTCTCGCCATTAGGTTTGGATGAGCTCGATGCGAAAACGCAATCACAGTTATCGCTAAAGTTACTCCAGTTAGCCGAGTTAAATCCAGACTCTTTCTGTGTCTTATTCGATGACATGCGTGGCGATAAAAAATATTTAGCCAAAACCCAGCTGGCGATAGTTGATCTTGTGGCGAGCATTTTGGGCGATGCAGCGGAAATCACCGTCTGCCCGACGTACTACACGACCGATTCGATTCTAGAAACACTTTTTGGGCAGCGACCAAAAAACTACTGGGAAGACATAGGTGCCGGGCTGGATCCAAAGATCAAAGTCTTTTGGACAGGCGAGAAGGTGTGTTCAGAAAGCTATTCCAAATTCAATTTGGAATTTATTAGTGAAGCGCTGCGGCGCGCGCCTTCGCTTTGGGACAACTATCCGGTCAACGATAGCAAGCGGCTAGCCTCGCGCTTATTGCTTAAACCGTTTGAGAATAGAGAGCCATGGTTGCGCGATTATCTTGGTGCGCACCACGTAAACCCGATGAATGAGGCATGGTTGTCGCTTTTGCCATTATCGACGTTACCCCCAATCTATGACGAGCGTCACGATGATCTTAAGCAAGCTCAGTCGCGTGTGTGGCGGGAGACGCTCGAGAGTTTTGGCGAGGATATTGCGAATATTATTCCAGTGGACGTAGAGCGGTTTCATTCTAATGGGCTAACAGGAATGAGTACGGCTGAGCAGGCGGGTTTTCTCGAAAAATACTCAAAGCGGAAATCGGCGATGGCTCAGGAGGTTTACGCCTGGCTCAATGGCTATTATGCGTTTGATGAAGCCTGCCTGACCGACTAGCGGGTTCGCTCAGTGCACGTAACGGCATGTAAATGTGAGTATTTTCGTTTTTGCACAAATGCACTGTTGATGCTTGCTTGGGATTATGGGAGAATCCGCGTCCTTTTTCGCACCCCCCATAATTCGTGTGGCGCGGCTCTTTTGGCGCGCGAGTTTGAGTTGTTGGTGGTGTCATAAAAAACGCGGACGTGGCGAAATTGGTAGACGCGCTGGATTTAGGTTCCAGTGGGGCGACCCGTGAGAGTTCGAGTCTCTCCGTCCGCACCAAACATCAAGTGTTAACTTGGGCTGTTTTAATAAGTAGGTAACCGCGCCAGTCAGGATAATTCGATCCGTATCGTGGTGACAATTAGAGGAAAATCATGCAAGTCTCGGTAGAAGCGTTGGAAGGCTTGGAGCGATTGCTCAAGCTCGAAATTCCCGCCGATCAAATAGATGGTGAAGTGCAAAAGCGTGTCGTTGATACTGCAAAGCGAGCCAGAATCGATGGTTTTCGTCCAGGCAAAGTGCCTAAAAAGATTGTTAAGCAACGGTTTGGTGCTGCCATTCGGCAAGAAGTGGTTGGCGAGATCGCGAATCGCTCTTTTCAGGAAGCGGTTAACCAGGAAAGCTTGCAGCCGGTAGGCACTCCGTCGATTGATATTGTTACCGACGAAGAAGGCAAAGATTTGTGCTTCACTGCTCGCTTTGAAGTTTTCCCCGAAGTGAGCCTGTCAGACGCTAGTACCTTAACGGTTGAAAAACTTTCGGCAGAAGTTACCGACGAAGACGTAGATACAATGCTCCAGCGTTTGCGCGATCAGCGAGCGGAGTGGAATGAAGTTGAGCGTGCGAGCCAGGAAGGTGATCGTGTCAATATCGATTTTGCTGGCACTAAAGACGGTGAGGTATTTGAAGGTGGTTCTGCGACCGGTCAGGACCTGGAACTGGGTTCCGGCCAAATGATCCCCGGTTTTGAGAGCGGGCTTGTAGGCGCTAAAGCTGGAGAGAGTAAGACGCTTGACTTAACTTTTCCAGAAGACTATCACGTTGAAGATCTGAAGGGCGCAGCAGTTCAGTTTGAAGTCGCGGTTAACAGTGTAAGCGAAAAGACACTGCCTGAGCTTAATGATGAGTTCTTTAAAGAGTTTGATGTTGAAGGCGATATAGAGAGCTTTAAGTCCAATGTGCGCGAAAATATGAGCAAGCAGTTGGGCGATGCGATTAGCGCTGCGCTTAAGACGAGTGTGATGGACGGTTTGCTCGAGCAAAATCCCGTAGAAGTGCCAGCTGCGCTTATTACGGAAGAGATTCAGTCAATGCGAATGCAATCGATCCAGCGATTTGGCGCTAACCCTGAAGATTTCGACATGTCGTTATTGCCAGACGAGATGTTTGAAGAGCAAGCCAGGCGCCGCGTCCAGTTGGGCGTAGTGGTGAATCAGTTCGTGCAAGATCAGGAAATTCGCCCAGAGCGTGAGCAGTTGATCGAATTTATCGATGACATTGCATCTTCATATGATGATCCTGACCAGGTTCGCAACATGTATCTCAGTAATGAGGATCATTTGCGCCAGGTATCGATGATTGTGACCGAGAGGCTGGTTGTAGAGAAGATTGAATCGATGGCTTCTGTCACTGAAAAAACTGTCAGCTACGACGAGGCAATGCAAAACTACCAGGGAGCCTAGTTAGCAAGGCTGTGGTTTATCAGCTGGTCGTTGATCAGGCAGTTGTTGATAAGCCGGTTGTTGATAAGCCAGTCTTTGACAAGCACAGCGCAGTAAGTTTTGAACAAAAAGCCCGAGGGAAAACCTCGGGCTTTTTGTTTTTTCTACCGTAAGTCAAATTTTTTGGTTCGGTGATGAATAACTTGTTGCCGCGCTGCTGAATGCCTGTTATGAAACTTGCGAATGGAATTTTTCCCGGCAATTACGATCGATGCAAGCTAGACTATTGAATATAGAAGAAAACTGTTTTTTGCCCCTTTTTTTTGGCCAATAAACAACCAGTGGCAGCGGTATCACTGGTGTTTTCCGGTAACGATAATCAGCCGGAAGATAACCAGAGCTAGTTGGACCTTTAGGAGACACTTTTGAACACTTTTAATCCAATCGATCAAACTGTTAAAAATTTAGGTTTAGTCCCGATGGTGGTCGAGCAAACCTCGCGTGGCGAGCGTTCGTTTGATATCTACTCTCGCCTGCTTAAGGAGCGGGTTATTTTTGCCGTTGGGCCAGTAGAAGACAACATGGCTAACTTGATCGTTGCCCAGATGTTGTTCCTGGAATCAGAGAATCCTGATAAAGATATCAGCCTCTATATTAATTCGCCGGGCGGTGCTGTGACTGCTGGGCTCGCGATTTACGACACCATGCAGTTTATTAAGCCTGATGTCAGCACAATTTGTCTGGGGCAGGCATGTAGCATGGGAGCGTTCCTATTAAGTGGTGGCGCGAAAGGGAAGCGTTATTGCTTACCTAATTCGCGGGTTATGATTCACCAGCCTAGTGGCGGTGCTCAAGGACAGGCGACTGATATTGATATTCAGGCGAAAGAGATACTTATTATTCGCGAGCGTCTGAACCGCTTGATGGCGGAGCACACAGGGCAATCGCTGGAGACCATTCAGGCGGACACCGAGCGTGATAATTTTATGAACGCTACAGACTCCAAAGCCTATGGCTTGGTCGATGAAGTGCTGGAAGCGCGACCAGGTGTAAGCTAATTTTTAGAGCAATTTTGTTCTCAAAGCGGTGATTATTTTTGCGTTAGCAGATGCTCCGCTGGGTGTAATTTGGTAGTCTAGGCTCGCTTGGTGGTTTTATTAAGGTTGTCGGCCGGTATGCGGTTCACATTTCTAGCGGTTTGGAAGCTGTGCAATGACGCCTTTAGTGATTAAAATCCGAGCAATTCTGGGCGTTTGATATAGGCTGATAGATGGTTGGCCCGTCGAAGGGCTGAGTATTTGCAGGCTAGTGTGCCCAGATTTTAGTGTATTAAATTAGTTTTTATGTTCTCAGGCAGTGAACGAATTGCCGGGAACAAAGCACTAAGTGTTTGATGATTTAGTTTGATTGGTGAGTGTGAGGTATATTCACAATGAGTGAAGGTGGCAACGAGGGAGAGAACGGTAAGTTACTCTACTGTTCGTTTTGCGGCAAGAGTCAACATGAAGTTAAAAAGCTGATCGCAGGCCCATCGGTTTTTATCTGTGATGAGTGTGTTGACCTCTGCAACGATATTATTCGCGAAGAGGTTCAGGAATCTGCGGGTAGCACTGGTAGTGATAAGCTTCCAACACCTGCGGAAATCAACGCTACGCTTGATGAATATGTTATTGGCCAAAAACGGGCCAAAAAAGTTTTGTCTGTCGCAGTTTATAACCATTACAAACGCTTGCGACATGCGTCTCCTGGGCGTAATGATGTAGAGCTCGGCAAGAGTAATATTCTGCTGGTAGGGCCCACAGGTAGTGGTAAAACGCTGCTGGCCGAAACACTGGCACGACTACTCGATGTACCGTTTACCATCGCAGACGCGACTACGTTGACCGAAGCTGGTTACGTTGGTGAGGACGTTGAAAATATTATCCAGAAGCTGTTGCAAAAATGCGACTATGATGTCGAAAAAGCGCAGGTGGGTATCGTTTATATCGACGAAATCGACAAGATATCTCGTAAATCAGATAACCCGTCGATTACACGCGATGTATCAGGCGAAGGCGTTCAGCAAGCATTGCTTAAACTAATCGAAGGTACTGTTGCCTCAGTCCCGCCTCAAGGTGGCCGAAAGCATCCCCAGCAGGAATTTTTGCAGGTCGACACCTCTAATATTTTGTTTATTTGTGGCGGCGCATTTGCCGGTTTGGACAAGGTTATTCGTGACCGTTCAGAAAAAAGCGGAATAGGCTTTAATGCTGAAGTAAAAAGTAAGGACGAAACCAAAAATTTTGGCGAGGTGCTTTACGATCTGGAGCCGGAAGATCTTGTGCGGTATGGACTTATCCCCGAATTTGTAGGTCGTCTACCGGTTATCGCGACGTTGGAAGAACTCGATCAGGAAGCCTTGGTTCGCATTCTTACCGAGCCGAAAAATGCGCTCACAAAGCAGTACGGTGCGTTGTTTGATATGGAAGACGTCGAAGTTGATTTTCGCCAGGACGCCTTGAAGGCAATTGCTGACAAAGCAATGCAGCGCAAAACAGGTGCTCGAGGATTACGCTCAATCCTGGAGTCGGTGCTTCTCGATACGATGTACGACATTCCTTCTACAGAGAACGTCGCTAAAGTTGTGATTGATGGCTCTGTTATTACAGGTGATTCTGAGCCTTTGGTCGTGTACGAGAAAAATGAGCCGGTGAAATCAGCAGGTGATTCACACTAGTAATTTTATTAAGTGTGTCGCCATGCAGCGCTTTTTTTTCCTAACTGTTTTTATCGCGGCTTTTTCTCATGATAACGACAGGCAGGCCGGAAATATCAATCGTTTGCTAGTGAATTAACAGAATCGCTGCCTTAATGGCGGCGATTTTGCTTTTAGAAGGCGTTATCTCAGAGGGTGTGTGGTGTAGCAACATGCTTCCCCTATGCGCGGTTTTTTTAAACCTTGTATTTTGAGCGCAACCCCCCATATCCTATGCCATAGTGATCGTTTGGCGTTAACGATGAAATCCTTAAAAGCCATTGTGGTCAATGAGTATAGCGATTCAAACTGCTAGATTTGGTGAAAAAGAGGTCCACTGACGTGACGAGTGTTTTACCTGTACTGCCTTTACGAGATGTTGTGGTTTTCCCGCAGATGGTTGTTCCATTGTTTGTCGGCCGGGAAAAGTCTATCAATGCGCTTGAGTCCGCGATGGCCGAGAATAAGCAGGTCGTTTTGCTTGCGCAAAAAAGCCCAGACATTGACGATCCTTCGGCTGATGAATTGTACGCTGTGGGCACGCAGGCAAATCTTTTGCAATTGCTCCGCTTGCCAGATGGCACTGTGAAAGTCCTGGTAGAGGGCGAGCAGCGAGTAGTGATCGAGTCGATGGATGTTGTTGAAGAAGGCTTTTTAAGTGCGCAGTGTGTTGCTATCTCGGATAAAGAAAGCGACGAGGAAACCGCGCAGAATTTATCTGAGCAGTTACTCGATAAGTTCGAACTCTACGTGAAGGGCAGTAAAAAGGTTCCATCCGAAGCACTTAGTTCGGTGTCGGGTATCGAATCATTTTCGCGGCTCGTCGACGCGATCGCGACACATGTGAATCTGGAAATCGAGCAAAAACAGCAGTTGCTTGAGATAGAAAGTGCAGACAATCGCGCGGCCAAGTTGATGGAATGTATCGACGCCGAAATGGATGTGTTTAAAGTCGATAAAAAAATTCGCGGCCGGGTGAAAAAGCAGATGGAAAAATCCCAGCGCGAGTATTATCTCAATGAACAAATGAAAGCTATCCAGAAAGAGCTGGGTGAGCTGGATGAAGGCACCAATGAATTCGAAGAGCTTGAAACAAAAGTTCAAGAATGTGGCATGCCCGAAGAGGCAAAAAAGAAAGCCACTTCGGAGCTTAATAAACTCAAAATGATGTCACCGATGTCGGCCGAAGCGTCAGTCGTTCGCAGCTATGTCGACTGGATGGTAGGTATTCCATGGAAAAAGAAAAGTAAAGTCAGGTTAGACCTCGATAGAGCTCAAAAAATTCTAGACGCTGATCATTACGGGCTTGAAGAAGTTAAAGAGCGAATAGTTGAGTATCTCGCGGTTCAGCGTCGTGTTAAGAAGCTAAAAGGACCCGTGCTGTGTTTGGTTGGGCCTCCAGGTGTAGGTAAAACATCTCTGGGTGAATCTATTGCAAAGGCAACCAACAGGAAATTCGTTAGAATGGCGTTAGGCGGCGTGAGGGATGAAGCTGAAATTCGTGGCCATAGGCGCACCTACATTGGCTCCATGCCAGGGAAGATTTTGCAAAAGCTTTCTAAGGTCGGCGTAAAGAATCCACTATTTTTGCTGGATGAAATCGACAAGATGGGAATGGATCATCGCGGTGATCCCGCATCTGCCTTGTTGGAAGTGTTAGATCCCGAGCAAAACCATACATTTAATGATCACTATCTTGAGGTCGATTATGACCTTTCGGATGTGATGTTTGTCTGTACATCTAATTCCATGAATATCCCCGCGCCGCTGTTGGATAGAATGGAGATTATTCGTATTCCAGGTTATACCGAAGACGAAAAATCTAATATCGCAAAAAACTATCTCGTGCCAAAACAATTTAAAACTAACGGCGTTAAAAAGGGCGAGGTGGAGTTTGAAGATGGAGCGGTGCGCTCAATTATCCGTCATTACACACGGGAGGCAGGTGTTCGCTCGCTCGACCGACAGGTCGCTAAAGTAGTACGCAAGGCAATCACGGGTATCACAAAGGGCGAATTGGAAACACCGGTTACAGTAAGCGAAGATAACCTGGTCGACTTTTGTGGCGTGCAGAAGTTTAAACATGGCGAAGCCACAGGCACCAACAGCGTTGGTCAGGTAACGGGACTCGCCTGGACGCAAGTAGGTGGAGAATTACTAAGTATCGAAGTTGCGACCGTCGCCGGTAAAGGGCGCCAGGTAAAAACCGGTTCGTTAGGCGACGTGATGCAAGAGTCGATTCTGGCTGCAACCACCGTGGTTCGTTCGCGTGCACAGGTTTTGGGTATCCCCTCGGATTTTAACGAGAAGTTTGACTACCATTTCCACGTGCCAGAAGGTGCCACTCCAAAAGATGGTCCCAGCGCAGGTATTGGGATGTGTACGGCCCTGATTTCCTCGTTAACCAAGATTCCCGTTAAGTCTAGCGTGGCGATGACAGGAGAGATTACACTGCGAGGACAGGTGTTACCGATTGGTGGATTAAAGGAAAAACTGCTGGCCGCGCACAGAGGTGGCATAGAAACCGTTATAATCCCCTCGGAAAATGAGCGAGATTTGAAAGAGATCCCTGAAAATATCAAGGAAGCGCTAGATATTCGGCCCGTTGAGTGGATAGATGATGTGCTGGAAATTGCGCTCGAGCGAATGCCAGACCCGCTTAGCGACGAGGAGTTTTCCACCGAAACGGGCAAGATGCCGGAAGGATCAGATAAAAATAAACGGCCAAACACACATTAGTCCGCCTTTGCTTGACCCTTATAGACGCATTCGTTAAAGTCGCGCGTCCGTCAATCGCTGTAGGGTCGAGCTGGCTTTGGTTGGCAATCGCTGGGGCCTGTGCCCAGGCGAGGAGAGCTTTTTTTGTTGTCGCTGAGCCACACGACATCAACCTTCATCATAAACAAGTATATTTGGGAGTTATCATGAATAAATCTGAGCTTATTGACGCAGTTGCAGCGTCAGCTGATATCTCTAAAGCGGCCGCAGGTCGTGCACTCGATGCGACGCTGGACAGCATTGCCGATGCCCTAAAGGAAGGTGATCAAGTCACCTTGGTTGGATTTGGAACTTTTCAGGTAAAACATAGAGCCGCTCGTTCGGGTCGAAATCCTCAAACGGGAGAAGTGATTCAAATTGCAGAATCAAATGTTCCGGGCTTCAAGGCGGGTAAGCAGCTTAAGGATGCGGTTAACTAGGGTTTTAGAAACCGCTTTTAGTTTCACGTAAAAAATCATATACAGGTTTTAAATCGCTATGCTTAGATCCATGCGCGAAGGCGTCAGAGGACCAGCAGGTAAAGTTTTACTCGCGTTAATAATTGTTCCCTTTGTATTTATCGGTGGTATGGAGTTGTTTACTGGTGGTAACAACGACTCCGTACTTAGCGTTAATGGTGAGGGCGTAGGGCAATCAGAATACCTGGAAGAGCTTTATATTGTCAGGAACGAAGTTGCAGCAAGAATGGGCAACAACGTTAATCCCGATTTATTAACCGACGCGCGTTTGAGCCCGATGGTCGTAGAGCGCCTGACACAGCGCAAGCTTTTTCAGCAGATTGGCGTTGATGGAAAAATGGAATTGCCGGAAGCCGGTGTCTATCAGGAAATCGTAAAGTCACCTGAGTTTCAGGAAGACGGTAAGTTTTCCGAAGCGCGATATCGACAGATTTTGGCAACAAGTAGCTATACGGAAAAAGGCTTGCACCTGTCTGTTGAATCTATCTTGCGAGCGAACCAGTTGCAAAATGGCCTGGCGAGAAGCGGCTTTGGCATAGAGCAACAGGCAAAAATTATTCGAGACGTTATTGGAGAGCAGCGTGTCGTTAACTTCATAGCATTGAATGTCGCCAGCGTGCGAGATGGCATAGAAGTTGGTGAGGAAGAGCTACAAAACTATTTTGAAGAAACCAAAGCGTCGCACATTACCGAGTTTTTGGTAGACGTTGAGTACCTGTTGTTAGACAAAAATAGTCTGCCGGTATCGGTTTCGGAAGAAGATCTGTTAGAAGCCTACGAAATCGAAAAGATAAATTTTGAGTCGGTTGAGCGTCGGGATGTGGCGCATATACTGCTCGAAATATCTGGCGAGCAGCCCCAGGAAGATGGCCAGCAAAAGCTTACTGATATAAAGGCTCGTATAGAAGCTGGCGAAGCATTTGCAGAGCTAGCAAAAGAGTACTCGCAAGACCCCGGTTCGGCAGGAACAGGCGGTGCACTTGGTTATATTGAGCAAGACGAAACATTCCCTCCAGAGTTTGAGCAAGCAGCGTTTGCGCTGGCCGTTGGAGAAGTCTCTGACGTGATCAAAACGGACGCAGGCCTTCACTTATTAACTGTCAATAAAATTGAAGTTGGAGAAATCGATTCGTTCGAAGATAGACGCGATGCCATAGAACAACAGTTGCGGCAGTCGGCAGCGCGAAAAGCATATGTTGAGCAGCTCGAATTGCTTGGCGAAGAAACCTTTAACGCCGCCGATTTGCAGGGGCCTGCGAATACGCTTGGCCTGACGCTAAACACTGCTAACGGGCTTTCCGAAAGTGGTATATCGGAAGAAGGTATAGATGCAACAATATTTTCAAACAGATCTGTACAGGAAGCGCTTTTTAGTAGCGAGCTCTTAGAGGAGGGCTTGAACAGCGAGCCTATTGAGGTAAGTGACTCTAAAGCGGTGGTATTGCGGATAGCCAGCCAGCACGAGCCAAGGCAGAAAACGTTAGACGAGGTTCGCGAATTGCTTGTCGCTGAGTTGACTAACGAAATTGCTAAAGCGCGGGTGAAAGAAAAAGCAGTATCAATTAAAGCGGGTGTGAATGAGCAAAACAGTTTGACAGATATTGCAGCCGCGCAAGCGCTTGATGTTCAATCAGAGCTAAAGCTGACACGAAATATGACAGATGTGTCGATTGATCAAGGGTTTAGAGATTGGTTGTTTAAACAGCCACGATCTAGCGTAGGCGCACAGTTAAATGAGTATGTAGCGAATAACGGCGATGTGTATTTGTATCAACTGACAGAAGTCGGTAGTACGGACGTCGAAGGGCTAACCGACGAGTTGTTGGCACAACAAAGTAATACTTTGAGCGGTCAGACGGTTCTTGCTGCATTTATGGCAAATCTCAAGCAAAATGCCGAGATTGTTCAAAACCTATAGATACATCATTTGATAAGTTCTCCACTTCAAACCTTTTTAGGCGCAGCTTTTGTTGTAGCCGGGAGTTTTTCTAGTTGTACAACGTCAAGATACTAAACAATATTGCCGAGCAAGGATTATCACAGTTTCCAGGCGATCAATACCAGGTTGGCGAAGACGTAAGTGGTGCTGATGCAATACTGTTGCGCAGCCACAAATTGCAAAACGAGGAAATAGAGCCCTCGGTTAAAGCGATAGGCCGTGCTGGCGCCGGAACTAACAACGTGCCGGTCGAGCACTGTACGGAGAGAGGCATCCCAGTATTTAATGCACCGGGAGCGAACGCAAATGCCGTAAAAGAGCTTGTTATGGCTGGGTTGCTTTTAGGCTCTCGAGGTATCGTTAATGGTATTCAATATGCGGACGGATTATCCGATATGGATGATGCGGCGGCCATGAATAAACTGTTAGAAAAAGAAAAGAAGCGATTTAAGGGCCATGAGGTTAGGGGGCGCACGCTTGGTGTGGTTGGGCTTGGCGCGATAGGATCGCTTGTTGCCAATATGGCTTTGTCGATGGGTATGAAGGTTGTTGGCTATGATCCGGCTATTTCGATTGAGGCGGCCTGGCGCTTAAGTAGTGATGTAAAAAAGATGGATTCGATAGAAGCATTATTTTCTTCGAGCGACTTTATTACTTTGCATTTGCCCGTGTTGGAATCGACTCGTAATCTTGTAAACGCGGACTTGCTATCCAAGGCTAAAAAAGGCTGCAAACTTTTGAATTTCGCGAGATCAGAAATCGTTGACTCCGATGCCTTGGTGGAAGCGTTAGATAGCGGCAAGCTGGCTGGCTATATTGCCGATTTCCCTAAGCCAGGCATGATTGGTCGAGACGATGTTATCCTGATGCCACATATTGGAGCCAGTACCGAAGAGGCGGAAGTTAATTGTGCGGTAATGGCTGCTCAACAGCTCAAGGATTATCTTGAAAACGGGAATGTGGTTAACTCGGTTAATTTCCCACCGCTAACATTGGAGCGCTCTTCTGGGTATCGCCTTGCCATTAGTAATAAGAATGTCACCAATATGCTCGGAAGCATTACCTCGATTCTGGCCGAGCATGAGATCAACGTGATCGACTTGCTTAACAAGAGTAGAGGCGATATTGCCTATAACCTGATTGATGTTGAGTCTAAACCTTCGCAAGCTGTTTTGGACCAGTTATTGGCAGTGGAAGGTGTTGTCAACGTACGCCTGCTGTAATCTCGAAAAACGGTAACGTCGAAAAGCTACTGAGGTCGTGTGAGCGCCGATCTACTAGAATCGATCGTTAGCCAGCATCATGGTGGACGAAACGATTGGCTGTATCAAATTGATGGGCTTCGAAAAGGTCGCATTGATATCGTTATCAATGTGAAGGGGCAATGGTTATATCAAGGCGACGTTATAGAGCGTCAAGGTTTGGTGAGGCTGTTAGAAGACTCTTTGCTTCTTGTTGATGGTGATTATGTCCTTCGCGGCCCTGAGCAACTACTGAAAATAAAAGTTGAAGATCAGCCGTTCTTAGTAACAAAAATGGAGTTGTTGGGAGACGACAAGCCCGTTTTGCGCCTTGAGACTGCGAGCGGACTAAGCTGCGTGGTCGATAACGATCATGCCCTGGAGCTCAGGGGTTTACCCGCGCAAGAATTGTCGACGCCAGTGGTCCATATTCGAGACGGCTTGTATGGCCGCCTTAATCGCAATTGTTATTATCGGTTGCTGGATCTCGGCAAGCTCAATAGTGAAGGAGAGCTTGAAGTAATATCATCTGGTTTTTTGTTTCGCCTGAGCTAATGGCTTTTCGTTTCGCCCGAGCTAAAGGCTTTTCATTTAGCCCTAGCTAAAGCTATCGGCTCAAGAGGCATTGCGTTTCTTCGCTATCATTTCGGTAGGTATGTCTAGCGCAGTTGCCGAGTTTGTTGCGATATCGTTGTTTTCAATGAGTTGCTTTAACCGCACCAGGCTTAAAGGCTTGGATAAATAGTAGCCCTGGGTGCTGTCGCAACCCATCGCCTGAAGCGCAGTAAGCTGATCTAACGTTTCAGTACCTTCTGCAACAACATGCAGCCCCAGTTTTTTCGCAAGATCGATAATAAACTCCACCATTAGCTTCGCCTTGTCAGAGGTGGCAATGTCATTCACAAATGACTTGTCGAGCTTGACACAGTTGACCGGCAATTTCTGCAAATAACTTAGCGAGGAATAACCAACACCGAAGTCGTCCATTGCAATAGTAATGTTGTCTGCCTGTAGCCGCTGTATTAGCTCGGTCGAGTATTCGAAATTCTGGATGATGGTTGACTCTGTTATCTCCAGTTCGAGGTTGGAAGCCTCAAACCCCGTTCTTTTCAGGCTTTCCATAAGCTCTTTGTAGTAGAGCTTTCGAGAGAACTGAAGGTTGGATACATTTATTGCAAGCCGACCACTAAATCTATCGTTTTGATAGAGCTCCTTGAATTCGCTGCAAGCCTTTTCAAGAAAATACTCGCCAAAATCCAGGATAAACCCCGAGCTTTCAGCAATTGGAATAAATTCGCTTGGCGGAATCGAGGCGCCGGATCCCTTAAACCAACGTGCTAACACTTCCACGCCAGTGACTTGCATTGTGTTTAAGCAGAATTTTGGTTGATAGAATGCGGTGAGCTCATCGTTTTTAATAGCTTTTTTAAGTTGTGCCTCCAGAGACAACTTGCGCGTATAGTTTTGTTCCATTTTTAAATCGAACATTGCGAAGTTGTTCTTTCCCTTGTTTTTAGCCTGATACATTGCAATATCAGCGTGTTTTAGCAGGGCATTAGCACTTCCACCATGTCGCGGGTAGCAGGCTACGCCGATACTGGCAGAGCAAACGATATCGAATCGTTCTACGCTAACAGTTTGGTTAACTGAATTAAGAATATTGGCGGCAATCACTTCTGCCTGCTCTTGAACAGAACTATCGCAATCCAGGTCTTCGGTCACGACAATAATAAACTCATCGCCACCAACACGAGCGACAAAGCTTTGCTCGCCGGCCGCTTGTTTAATTCTTTGCCCAATGCTTTTTAGCATTTTATCGCCGATAGAATGGCCAAGTGAGTCATTGACATCTTTAAAGTCGTCGAGATCCAGGAACAGCAACGCGTACTTTGGCTCACGTTCTGGGTCTTGGGTATTGGTATCTTTGCTGTGATACTGCTCGATGCAATGCTGTAGAAAATCAAGGCTGGAAGAGCGGTTAGCCAAACCTGTAAGTACATCGTGTGTGGCAAGATAAACCAGTTCTCTTTCGGTCTTTTTTCTGTCGCTTATGTCTCTGATAAATACGCTGTAAAATTTTTCTCCGTTGCTTAGGTACGATGACGTCGACAATTCCAGGTCGAAACGGGATTGGTCGCTTCGAATACCTGTGTAGTTCTCGCAATTGGCGCTGTTCCGGTTATTAGCGACCCACGATAGGTAAGGTGGCTGCTCAGTGCCCTCCGTCACCTGAATTAACTGTTCAACGTTTAATTGCGCGGTATTTTCATTATTTATTTTGAACAGCTCGTAGGTTCGGCGATTACAGGAAACAATATTTCCATGAGCATCGTGTTCGATAGCAGCGTCAAGTGAAGTTTCCAGCATCGCCTCTGCGCGTTGCAGGCGCGATTTTAGAATGACGTTATCCTTGTTGTTGTCAGAAAGTGGTTCGATCGTGGCGCAGCTGTAGTTCTGGCCCTTTGGGCCGAAGGTCGCAGGATTAACTTTGACGATGGTGTTGATGATGTCGCCATTTTTACATCGATACCTTTTTGCGAGGCTAGTCGCTTGCGCGCTATCGAAAACTTCCGCAACAACATGCCTGCTTCGCTCGAGGTCTTCTTCGAAAGTAATGTCGAGAAAAGAGAGGTTTTCCAGTTCTTCTCTTGTGTAGCCAAGCTCAGAGGCTATTTTGCTACTTGCCCTTATTATTTTCCCTTTGCGATCGGCGATTATTAAACCGATATTAGCTTGCTCAAGAAGTACTTTTAAGTCGTGCTCAGCATCCATGGTAAATCTTTAAAAATCCCTTTCAAAAGCTCAAGTATTGAGCAGCGTCCAGTGCTAACTAAGCCGCTCCCATCTAAAGCTCATACATCTATAAAACAAGTCTAGCACTAGCTCATCGAAACGCGGCCTAAAATCCAGTGGTGATCCGGCAAAATTAGCGATGTGTAAAATGTATGAGATTTCGTTCTCACTTTTTAAATAGATGAATTTATTATAAAAACATTTGTTTACGGGCGGTTTTTGAGCAGGGAATCACGATACTTCGCCGGGCTATGCCCAACGTGTTGCTTAAAGCGTTTGTCAAAATGGTTGCGATCAACATAGCCACATTCGATTGCGATATCGTTGATTGGGAGAGAAGTGTTTTTCAGTAGTTTTTTTGCATGGTTCATGCGTGCAGTTGTGAGCCAGTTTTGTGGTGAGTCGTGCATCACTTTTTTAAAACGCCTGCTAAAAGATCGTTCACTAGTATTTAGCAGGTTGGCGAGTTGTTGATTGGTAAAAGGTGAAGAGATATTTTCGCGCAACCAGGCGGTTAGTCGCGCAATATCGCTATCACTTGCTGCGATATTTTGCCGCTTTGTTGGTTCGTTATACACGTTGGCAGAAAAGGGGGTCCGAGCCTCTGGAGAAAAATTGGTTTCGACATGTTGCGCGCAGGTCTTGCCATAGATTTGCTCGACAAAGTGAATGGTTAAATCTGCTAGCGCGTTGACGCTTGCCGCACAGTAGATGCGATCAGACTGAGTAATTAAAAAGTCTTTCTGGTACTTTACCAAAGGATACCTTCGACTAAATAGTTCCGCTTGCACCCAGTGAGTTGTCGCCGCGCGCTGGTCAAGTAAGCCTGCTTCTGCAAGCAAAAAACTGGCGCTGCCCACCGCACAAATCTGAGCGCCCTCAGCATACCAGTCAGGTAGTTGTTGAATGATTTTTTCCTGTTTGTTTATCGCGGTCAAAGGGTTGCGCCATAGCGCAGGAATAATAACCAGGTCAATCGAACTCAACTCCTTAATTAATAAATCTGCACGGAGAGTAATACCGCCAGCGCATTCAATTTGGCGGGTTTTTCCAGCGATTTGAATATTTGCCCGCTTTGGTGACCGGGTGACGCGAGCGAAGTCATTTGCAGCGGATAGCATCTCTTTAGGCAGGCCGATGCTTGAAGCGAGACAGCCATCGAGCGCGAGGATGATTATATTGGCGGGCGTTTCTTTCATGGGGCAGCATTCATGAGTTCATATCGCGTTTGGCTGGGAGCACTTTGTATTTGGCTAGTAGTACCATGATGACCGAATAATACATAAATATGGCTGAATTATACTATCGCTAAATTGTATGCTTTTCTACACTGATTTACGTTTGTTCCAGGCGGGACAGCCTTATCGCCAAACTCTGGCGAAGTCCCAATCGTAAAGTGGAGAATATTTGATGTCGCGACTACCGATCATTGCGGGGTTTGGTGGAGTCAATGCGGCGGGCAGAAGCTCGCAGCACAATGCCTATCGGCGCATGGTGTTTGATGCGCTGAACGAGCAAAAACAGCAAGACGTGTTGTCGGCATTGCGCCAGATGATGGTGGGCTCGGATGAGCTGTCTGATTATAAAGTTTCTCAGCAGCGACTACTGGACGGAACACTGATTCGTAAAATTGGCAGTGAGCTTTTCGATACCGAAAAAGTAAGTTTTCGAGAGCCGATAAAATTGGGCGAAGCAGGCTCGCCAGTCACGTTTACGCTTAAAGCGAAGTCGATGCCTCAAGATATTCCTGAAAGCTGGAAAGTGACGCCCGTAGGTAAATCGGAATTCAGCATAGAAGTTGATGCGCTGGATTGTCATGTGGAAACGCTAAGGGCATTAAAGGTGCAGTCTGGCGGGCAGCTACCTTCAGGGTTTAATCCGGGCAGTGGCTACAATTCGCGGAATCATCCTCGTGGTTTGCAAATGACTATCTATGGTATTTCAGATGCGCTTGGATCATTGGGGGTCGCGTGGGAAGACTTGCGCAAAAAGCTGGCGCCTGATCAATTGTCGGTTTATGCGGGCAGCGCGATGAGTCAGCTGGATCCTGAAGGAAACGGCGGCATGTTAGCTGCGCGCTATCAGGGTAAGCGTACTAGCTCAAAGCAGTGCCCATTCGGGTTTGCCGAAATGCCAGCAGATTTTGTTAACGCCTATGTGTTAGGCGGAATGGGTACCACTGGCACGAATATGGGGGCTTGTGCTTCCTTTCTCTATAATTTGCGCCAGGGCATTCAGGATATCCAGAGTGGCCGGTCGCGGATGGCAGTGGTCGGAAGCGCCGAGGCGCCGATTACTCCAGACATTATTAACGGTTATGCAGCGATGAGCGCGCTAGCGACCGACGCCGAACTGGCCGCACTGGATGGCGGTAAACTGAATCACCGTCGAGCCTGTCGACCGTTTGGGGAAAACTGTGGTTTTACTTTGGGCGAATCTGCCCAGTTTATTATTCTGCTTGATGACGAGCTAGCACTCGAGGTCGGCGCCAAAATATATGGCGCGGTGACAGATGTGTTTATCAACGCGGACGGATATAAAAAATCGATCTCTGCGCCGGGCGCGGGTAACTATTTAACGGTAGCCAAGGCGCTGGCGAGCGGTCGGTCGCTTCTTGGTGAGCAGGCGATTCAACATGGTTCGTTTGTACAGGCGCATGGCACCGGAACACCCCAGAACCGGGTTACCGAATCACATGTTTTAAATACTGTGGCAAAACACTTTGGAATAGAGGCCTGGCCAGTTGTTGCGGTCAAAGCATTCGTAGGACATTCCATTGGCGCGGCTGGGGCCGACCAGCTAGTGGCAACGTTGGGGATCTGGGAAGAGGGCATTTTACCTGGCATCAACACCATTGATGCGCCGGCTGAGGATGTGCACCGCGAGAACTTGTCGATTTCAAATCGACATCGCGAGGTTGATTCGCGCGGCCTCGACTTTGCCGTGATAAACGCTAAAGGCTTTGGGGGTAATAATGCTTCGGCCGCGGTTGTCTCGCCAAAGGTTGCGCAAAACATCGCGAAAAATAAGGCTGGTGCGGCGGCGTGGCGTGATTATGAGGCGAGGTTAGCCGCAACAAACGCCGCGATCGAACACTACGAAGAACGCGTGATTCAAGGTGATTTTGAGCCGCACTACTATTTTGACCACAATGTATTGTCGGCAGATGACATCGCGATGTCAGAAGCATCGCTACAAACACCGTTGTTTGGCGACGGGGTCGACTTAAATATGGCGTCTCCCTATAAACAGTGGCTTTAACTGATCGAACAAAAATTGGAAAATAAAAATAATAAAACTATTTCTGGCGCAATCCAGTGCACGCTAGAGTAAGATAAGCATCTCATCGGTTCGGTGGTGGCAGTGCCGCCGGATCTTCGTTTAGCTAGCTATGTCGCTTCTTGGAAATAAGAGAGTAAATTGTTGGAACGACAGTTGTTAGAGCAGCCGCCCGCGCGATTAGTCCAACGACTAATTAGACAGCTAGAGCAAAAAGGTATAGACGATAAGCGCGTTCTTGATGCGATCAGTCGTGTGCCCCGGCATCTGTTTGTTGACCCGGCCTTACGGCAGCGAGCGTATGAAGATGAAGCTTTACCTATTCGTGAAAGCCAAACGATTTCCCAGCCATTCATCGTTGCGTTAATGACTCAACTGGTCGTCGCGCGTCGCTCCTTAAAATCGGTGTTAGAGATAGGCACGGGCTGTGGCTATCAAACTGCAGTTCTTTCCCTTTTGTTTTCACGCGTCTGCACGGTAGAGCGCATCAGAAGCTTGAGTGTTGACGCGAGCCAGCGGTTACGCTCAATGGGGATCCGCAATGTCGAATACCAACACGGAGACGGGTTTGTCGGTTGGCGAGATCGAGCGCCGTTTGATGCGATCGTAGTTACAGCGGCCGCTGCCGAGGTACCAAAACTGCTGCTGGAACAGTTAGCGCCGGATGGTATTCTCGTTATTCCCGTTGGTGAGGAGTCTGGCGAACAAAGTCTGCGCATTTACCGAAAACAGCTTGGTGAGGTTGTTGTAGACGATATTATTCCGGTTCGCTTTGTTCCCATGTTACGAGGCGTTAGCGCGTAGCGAAAGGGCCGTTTCGGCAAAGACTGCTTCAGTAAAGATCTACTCCGTAAAGGCTACAAAGCTAGAGCGACGCTATATCACACCATTTGCAGTATTTACTCCGTCACGCATTGTTACACGCTGCCGATCTGTTAGAATCACCTCCGCTGCGCGCTTGTAGCTCAACTGGATAGAGTATCGGGCTTCGAACCCGAGGGTTGCAGGTTCGAGTCCTGCCGGGCGCGCCATCAATATAAAAGCCTGTCGCCAGGGTTTTTTTGTTGCTTTTCTTGTTGGCGAGAACCTGCCTGTTCGACAAATTGCGCACGCAATTTGGACAGCCGAAGGCTGCCCCGTTTCAGAGAATACGGGGTGAAAAAATCCTGCCGGGCGCGCCATATATTCCTGCTATATTTTTTTCTTGAGTCTATTGTTGTTTCCGCATTCGGTATAGAGACGCTGTTGCAAACGCTACACAGAGTAGCTCGAATATAGTTGCAAACTGTGTGTAGTCACCCAGATCCTGGTAAATGAAATAGCCGTAAATACGCGTGAAGAATAATAGGCCAAAGGTCAGGGCGAGCAGGAGTAGCACGGGTTTTAGATAGGCGTTATATATCGCGCCTATAAGGCAGAATAGGCCGATTGCAATTTGCACGCTCCCGTACATGGCAATAAACTCGAGCTTGGATTCGTTGTTGTTGAATAAGTAGCCGATGGATTCGGTTACTGCCTCCGGCATAAGAAAACAATAAATGCCGTAGATAAAAAGGATAAACCCGATAGTTCCAGCGGTTATTTTTCCAAGCATGTTGCTTCTCCGAATGTTTGTCTGGTTAATTGTTCTCGAGCTGAGCGCGGTAATCGCTGAGTTTTGATAGGTCTTCGCTCGACAGCGAGGGAAAGTGCATATCCAGCGACTCCAGGTGCTCTAAAATAATTTTCGCGACAATCAGGCGCATATTTTTTTTGTCATCCGCCGGGACAATATACCATGGCGCATCCACCGTTGCAGTTGCGTTAATGGCCTCCTCATAGGCATGCATATAAGCTTCCCAATAATTTCTTTCCTCAATGTCTTTTTTTGAGAACTTCCAGTTTTTTTCTGGATTGTCCAGACGCTTTATAAAACGCCTTTTTTGTTCTTCTTTCGAAACATTTAAAAAGAACTTAAGCGTATGGATGCCATTGTCAAACTCATATGCTTCAAGATTTTTTATTGCGGATAAGCGCTGCTGCCAGAGCTGCTCTATATCGACTATTTTTTCTTTTGGGATTCGCTGGAGCTGAGTGATAATTTCGGGGTGCACTTTCGTAACTAACACTTCTTCATAGTACGAGCGATTAAACAAATGGATTTTCCCACGCTTTGGCATGTGTAAATTGCTGCGCCAAAGAAAGGAGTGATCGAGCTCTTCATCAGAAGGCTTTTTAAATGCATGCACTTCTACGCCATGTGGGTTTATTCCAGACATAACCTCGCGGATTGTACTGTCTTTCCCGGCGGCATCCATTGCCTGGAAAATCGCAAGTAGCCCGTAGCGATCGTGCGCATACATTTTGTTTTGTAAGGCATCAATTTCTTTGCGATATTCTTTTAGCAGCGATCGATAGTGGTTTTTGTCACGGTATATTTTTTCTACGTCCGTGTGGTGGCTCGCCAGTGAAATAGGGCGAGCGCCGTTAACCGTAAATGGCTGTATATCAAGTTCTGAAAGCATTAATCGGCAGCTATTCTTCTATTACAAGGTCTTCAACAAACGCAGTAACCTCATCGATTTTCTCCATTACGGAATCCTTTCGTAGTTTGGTGGCTTTAACGCCTTCTATAAGTTCATAAAGGCGAACAAATTGCTGCGTTAGCTTATGGGTGCGATCGAGGTAAATTAAAGGGGTTTGTGTCGCGTGAGAAATTTTCATTTTAACGGAACTGGAAAGATAAGAATCAAGTACAGGAATGCCGTATGATTTGATTTCTTTAACTAGCTCTGCCGGCAATTGCGACTGGCCCATAAACTGATTAATGACAATGCCTTCGATTAATAAATTTTTATTGTCGCTGTTTTTAATCTTCAGCATGTTTTCGATCACGTTATAAAGCGCGCGTTGTGCAAAAACATCGCAGTCGAAAGGGATTAAAACACGATCAGCTGCAATAAGCGCAGACTTTGCGTAAAAGCCCAGCGCGGGAGGCGTATCAATATATATGCGATCAAAATATCCAGAAAGTCTGTCGAGCGCTTTACGAAGCTCATAAAACTTAAACCTTGAAGCCAGGTCGTGCTCTATCGTACTAAGCTCCAGGCTTGCCGGCATGAGCGACAGGTTTTCATAGCCAGTGTCCAATACGCAATCCAGCTCTTCAATACTGCTAGCGCGACGAAGCCCAAATAGCGACTTATAAAGTTCAGCGACGCTGGCACCAGCAATGAGTTGCGATTCGTCATGGATATCGTAGCCAAGGTACATACTGCTATTGCCTTGAACATCCAGATCAATGACCAGGGTTGAATGCCCCATGGCGGCACTTACCGCCGCAAGGTTGCAAGCAATGCTCGACTTACCGACACCACCTTTTTGATTAAATATAACGCGCTTCACAAAAGCCCTTTGCCCAGTTAATTGTTGTTAGACGGGGATTAGAAAGGTAGTCAAAAGACGCGGAACTCTAAACCACCCGAATTGAGCGTTAGTCTCAGCTATTTCGATCACTCGAGCAAGTCGAGTGAATTAAAAAAATGGCTGAACGTCGATTAGGCGAAAAAACAGGTTTGGAATAGAGAGGTTTAGTGTTCACTAACTTTTTTTAACTTGAATCACGATATTGATTGTTTATTTTCTGATCTTTTTGTTGGTGAATTAAGTGGCTTTGCTTTTGTTACATGCCGCGTTGACGCTGTTCACACTGCAATGAGGAATACTTACAAAACTCACTTATTTGGTTTGTTTATTAAACAGTTCTGGTTGTTTTATGACACAAGTATTTCTATTTTTGCGGGAAAAGTAACGTACTGGTGCGTCACGCTTAACGTTGGCGCAAAATGTTCGGAGTAAAAACCTCAGTAAAACAGTTAGATACGGTGTGAAAAAACACAATTATTAGCGACCGAACCTTATTGGTGCAAATGCGAAATTAGTTGTGTAAGGTTTGTGATATTTGCACGAAAGCTCTTCTGTAAGCTGTTGAAAAATAACAATTAAATTGCATTGGCTTTTCAATTGCTCTAACGTGTAGCTATGACCTTGCAATAGTTCTATGGCTGTTCGGGGCATAAAACTTTTTAACTAGTTAAAGAAGTTAGGTTTTCCTAACAGCTTATTTTGGGAGTGCAGATAGTATGAATACATTAAGAAAATGTATCGCTTTAGCAGCAGCGACGGCAGCGGCTTCAGCAGCAAATGCAGATATCAACATCAATGACAACCTGTCGATTTCTGGTTTTCTCGACATGTCTTATGTGTATAGAGATGTGGAGACTAATGATTCCGGAACCGCGTCTTTCGGTATTGATCAGGCAGAGACTACTTTCCATTACTCTAATGACCAGAAAGTTTCAGCACAAGTTAGTCTTGAGTACGAAGATAATGCAGATTCAGATACTGGTTTCAAGGTTGAAGAAGCCTTTATTACCAAGCAAGTTAACGATCAGTTGAGCCTTAAAGCAGGTCGTTTTTTGTCGTACTCAGGTTGGGAAACTGAAGAGCCGACTGGCTTGTATCAGTATTCTCCAGTTGGCGCAATTGCGTTTATGGATATGCCGAGTGATTACGGATACGGAGCATTATTCTACGGTGGATACCAGCAAGGTGTTTCAGCGCATTACGACGCAGGTGTAGTTGATGTGGCGTTAAATGTTGTTAACGATGTGTTTGACTCTGGTGAAACTGATAATGAGAACTTGTCTTACGAGTTAATGGTTGGTGTAAACCCTGCAGAAGGCTTGAACGCAAAGTTGTTCTACATTGTTAACAATGCTGAAGGCGATGCTGATGATGATGAGCTGATCAACTTCTGGGCCTCTTATGAGTCGGATGGTTTTACTGCTGCGTTTGAATATAACACTGCCGAGTACACCAATGGTGACGAAGCCGAAGGTTATCTATTGATGGGTAACTATGCATTTGGTGACTATGGCGTAACGCTTCGCTACCATGACCTTGAGAAAGAAAACAGTTCTGGTGCAACTCTTGTAGAGCAAGACGGTATTACTCTCGCGGGCAGCAAAGCATGTTCGGATAACTTGCTATTGGTTGCTGAGTACCGTATGGATACTGTTGGTGACGGTTCTTCCGAAGCTGACGTTGATCAGTTTGCTATAGAAGCACTTTTCACTTTCTAGTTGAAAGTGTAAGTGAAAAAGCGGGGCTTTATGCCTCGCTTTTTTTTGCCCGCGTTTTTTTATGTTTAGAGTTTAAAAAGTTCTCGACGGATTTTTAGAGCGGTTACTGCATCTTAGAATAAAAATGTTATTTGAAACCTTTTGCTCGGCCAAAAGGTTTCACCAAAAGGCCGCCAACGACCGCGTTGGATTCGAGCGGTTACTCCATACTTTTTATCGAGCTGATGTCCACCGGATTTAGGTGTTCGTAGTTATAAGCTTCCCTGAAGGTTGGCCACAGCGCTTACGCGCTGAATGGCTTTGGTTGTTTATATGCTATCGCGGTCTTCGATTTTGGATGGGTTTTATTTTCCCCTTTCAAACAGCGCTTTTTAACTGGTTGGTCGTCGCGTGCGAACCGCATGGATGCGGTGAGAGGGCCGTGTGGCAGGAAGCCTCATCGGCACGGTTAGCGTAAGAGCAAACTGCTAAAAAGGAACCCGCAGGGCGCTGGGTGAGGGTGCCGTTTTTTTTGCTTCGTTTCTTTTGGGCAAGCAAAAGAAATGAAGAGAGTATCTGGACGGTCCCCTACATACTTATGTTTACTTTAATATCTTTAAAAACAATAAATATTTGAAACCTTTTGCTCGACCAAAAGGTTTCACCAAAAGGCCGCCAACGACCGCGTTGGATTCGAGCGGTTTTTACGTGCTTACACTCAATAAAATATCAATTCTTATTCATTAGGAGTAAGCGACAGCGCACTTATATCGACGTCTGCAATAACTTCTGGCGTTTTCTCTTCCGGCTTTAACAGGTCTTCACCGGCTTCACTGATTTCTAGTGTTAGGTGATGTCTGGCGGTTTGTTCTTCAATGAATGCGTCCTGGCGGGCCTTGTTTTGAATTATGTTCTGGTTTATTGCTTCCTCGCTGGTAAAGTCCATATCAGGTGCATTTGTAATTTGTGATTCTGGATAGCGAGGTGTAGCGAGTTCGCTAGTTGGCTCTCGTGCATTATCTAACGCATCCATAAATGGGTTGCCACTGGCATTTTCCAGGCTTATGTGATCGGTATTGATTTTCGCGGCTTCAACTACTGCTTTCTCACTCTCGTTGAGTAGATCAGCCCCACGCGGAGCCAGGTCGGGTTCGCCAGCTTGTTGCGAGGGGTGTGTGCTTGTGGTGTCGCTGCTTGGTGTGCTTGGTGTGCTTGGTGTGCTTGGTGCGCTTGGTGCGCTTGGTGTCGCGCCGGATGTTTGCGAACGGTGTAAAACAATTTGAATTTTGGCGCCAGCGTTGTTCATCGCCGACTGGTATTGGGTGGCAGTTTTTCGGTCGATATTTTTTTTTATTATCATTGGCTCGCCGGTAAAGAGCTTCTCGGCGCCAGCATCGTCGAGCTTAAACAGTGCTTTCAGTTTAGCTTTTACGTCAATAGGATCAGCGCCGTTAATAACGCTGCCGTCGAAGATGATATCGAAACGCCTTTCGCTCATGGATGCACCCGGATTCTTTGTTTTTTCTGAGACTTTTTTGATTATAGCTATAAACCTGTGGGGTTGATTTGACGGGGTTGGCGCTTAGTGCAAACTGCCGGTTTAGCAAGCAATTGATTTATATCAGAAAATAAACATTATTCTAAAATTTGCTAATTGTCTGCACTGGTTAAGGCTTCTGTTTGATGGTCTAATACGCCGCTCTTTGATGCCCAGCGACGATAAAACAATGTCTATTGTCTACAACGCGATTACCAACAAGCTAAATACCGGTTTCGATGCGCAGCATTTGGACGTGCTTAACGAAAGCCATATGCATTCTGTGCCGCCCGATTCTGAGACTCATTTCAAGGTTGTTATGGTATCGGAGCATTTTACCGGGCAGCGAAAAGTAGCGCGGCATCAGGCTGTCTACGCGCAGTTGGCGGAAGAACTTGCCGGTCCGGTACACGCACTGGCTTTGCATTTGTACACGCCGGATGAATGGCTTGCAGCACAGCAGCAAGCACCTGCGTCGCCCAGCTGTGCGAGCAAAAAAGAGTAGTCGATATAGTTTGAGTCAACATCACCTTTGGTGCTGGCTAGTTAGATGATTGAAGATGATAGCAATGAGTAATGTAGAAAACCTCCCAGATCATGCAAGTGATATTGTTCTTGCGGCTTTATACAAGTTTGTGAGCTTAGAAGATTTTGAAGCACTGCGAGAACCTTTGCTCGACAGGTGCAATGCTTTGGGAATAAAGGGCACGCTGCTTTTGGCTCGTGAGGGTATTAACGGCACTATCGCTGGTTCGCGGAGAGGCATTGACGCAATCGTCGATTACCTAAGGAACGATGATATGTTTGGCGGGCGGCTAGCCGATCTGGAAGTGAAAGAATCTTTTGATTCTGGTGAGCCGTTTTATCGTATGAAGGTAAAGTTGAAAAAAGAAATCGTAACCATGGGGGTGAACGGAATAGATCCGAACCGCCTGGTCGGACGTTATATTGAGCCAGAAAACTGGAACGAGTTGATCTCTGATCCCGATGTAATACTTGTCGATACTCGTAACGACTATGAATGTGATATTGGCAGCTTTAAGGGCGCGATAAACCCTCATACAAAGACCTTTCGTGAATTTCCTGATTATGTGAAGGAAAACCTGGATCCAGAAAAAAATAAGAAAGTGGCCATGTTCTGCACGGGCGGGATTCGCTGCGAGAAATCCACAGCTTATCTGTTAGAGCAGGGGTTTGAGGAAGTTTATCATCTAAAGGGCGGTATCCTTAAGTATTTTGAAGAGGTGCCAGAGGAGGAAAGTCTTTGGGAAGGGGAGTGCTTTGTTTTTGACAACCGCGTGGCTGTAAAGCAGGACTTAAGCGTTGGGTCCTACGACCAATGTCACGGTTGTCGTCATCCGATCACCGAAGAACAAAAGCAAAGCCCGCTTTACCAGCGCGGAGTGTGTTGCCCCTTATGCTACGACGAATTAAGTGACGATCAAAAGCAGCGTTTTTCCGAGCGCCAGAAACAAATAGATCTTGCGAAAGCGCGTGGCGAGAAGCATATCGGCGGAGAGCCGCCAGGCAGACAATATCGTACTGCAAAGGGTTAACTCTGCTCAAGCGTTACTTTCGCAAAATTCGCCAATATCGCAAAATTCAGCAAAATCGAGCATTTTAATATCGGCGATGTCTCGGTATGCGTGAAGCCATTTTAGTGTTTTAAACCCGTCAAACCAGCATTGCATTTGATAAACAAATGCTTCGTACGTTTTGGTTTGTTGCTCGCAATGTTCTAACCCTTGTTCGAGGTTAATGGATTCGGCGGTTTGAACATGTACGTGAGCTGAGTGGTCGCCCGCATATTTTGCCAGGTTTTCTCTCCAGTCTTTCAGATTGTTTTCTTCTCGGTTCAACGCCCAGTCTGATTGCCATCGAATAAAAACGCCTAGTTCCTTAAATAGCGTTGGTGGGTAAAAAATCCTTTCTCTATCGCCAGATGAGTCATCGAGCAGGTTTCTGACGGCTGCACCAGTCCCAAATGGTGTTCGAATCGATGAGCGCGATTCAATTAATACGTTAGGCGAAGCAAGTGACTTAATTTCTGCTGTTTTTCTGAGCTTGTTAAGCAGATAGAAATCTTCGCCAGCGCTGTATTTTGGGAAGCCTCTGCATTCCGCGTAATATCTTAGTGATACAGCAATGCAGCTGCCAATTGTGTGAAAGGCATAGGGAGACTTTGCCTGCATTAGTCCATTCGTGTATTGGTGCAGGCGCTGTTCATAAATTGCGGTGGCACGTGTTACCGGGTCAGCGCTATCTGGTTTTACTGCTTCCCCCAGGTGATCAACGTGTTTGAAGGGGTAGATGACGGCTGAATACTTGTCTGGCGTGATGCGCTCAGTCGCTAAAAAATAGTCTTTATTTAGGCTTACATCAGCATCAGCGTTGTGCAGCCAGCCGCTAGTGAGCATTTCATTCGCGTAGAATAGCAGCGCGAGATCAGCACCAATTTTTCGTGCCAGGCCAACGCCCTGTTTATAAGGGATAGGGTTTTGAGAAAACCTGTCCACAACAAGTATCGCGTTTTGGTTACCGCGTGGGAAATAGTAAAAGGGCTGCTCGGAATAAAAGCCTTCTAACTTTTTGTCTTTATCCTTAAGCCACGAAACCCAACTGGCGTTTAATTGCTTTTTTTCCTCATAGGTATCTGCTGCTAATGTATCGGGCTGATTGAGGACGACAATTAATAATGTGTTAGATTGTTGCGAAAGAAAATTAGCCAGGCGCGACAAGTGCCGAAGCTCTTCTGCGTAAGCTGGTACACATAGCGCATGATTAAAATGGTGGCCGTGCTGTTTTATTGCTGGTAACAGGCTGTTAGTTGCACGTTCGAGTTCAGGTTCGGCGTAATGGGACAGGTATTTTCGCAGCGCTTTATTTTGATTGGCAGTCATGTTTTCTCGCGAACGCAATGCAAAAAACAGGTTTAATGTAAGGCTGCGCGAATAGGCAAGGCTTCGACTATTTTTGCTTCAATATCCAACAGTTCGTCAGCACGCTCGGCAACTTCGGCCTTATCAAAGTAAAGGTTTGCCAGATTGATAAGCTCTTCGTAGTGTCGTTGTTCTGAGCGAACAATAGCGTTGTAGAATCGTTTAAGTGCGCCTTCCGGTAAGCCCTGTTCAACGAGTGAAAATCGTTCGCAGCCACGAGCCTCGATAATGCCGGAAGTGATGAGCCGATCGAGAAAGTAAGCATCGCGGCCTTTGCGAATTTCGCCTCGAATAGCCAGGATGTAGGGGTCCTTTGTGTCGGCTGCGAGTTGCAAGCCACGTCGATGTATCCAGCGAATGACCTCACGATAATGACTCATCTCTTCTACTGCTAGATCGGCCATTGCTTCGACAAGCTCTAACCTGTCGGGGTAGTGCGATATCATCGACAATGCCATTCCCGCAGCTTTTTTTTCTGCTGCGGCGTGGTCTAACAAAAAATCATCGAAGTTATCGAGAACAGTTGTTTGCCATTCTAGGGGAGTGGCAAATCGTAAAGGCTCGGCGATTGGCATGTTCGTCGTTTGAGATTCGGGCTGGTTTGGATTCATTTTGCTTGCACAAATAGTGGCTTTGATTACGGTTTTCTTGAATGTTTTCGCTGTCAATAAGGCGACGATTTCTTTGCTAGCTATTATAATCGCCGCCGAACTCATCACAGAGTGTTTTATCGAACGAAAATTACCCTGGGCGGATCTATGATTATTAAACCTCGCGTACGCGGTTTTATGTGTGTAACCACTCATCCTGAAGGTTGTGCGGAAAACGTCAGGCAACAAATAGCGCATGTTAAGACAGAAGGCGCAATCGATGGTATTCCCAAGCGCGTGCTGGTTATCGGTGCTTCAACAGGGTATGGCCTGGCTTCACGTATCACCTCAGCATTTTCAGGGGGAGCGAGCACCCTGGGGGTATTTTTCGAGAAGGCTGGCACCGAGCGTAAACCGGGGACAGCTGGATGGTACAACTCGGCTGCCTTCCATCAGGAAGCAGAAGCTGCTGGACTCTATGCAAAAAGTATCAATGGAGATGCTTTCTCGAACGAGGTAAAGCAAAAAACCATCGAAGTGATTAAAGAAGATTTAGGTCAGGTTGATTTGGTTGTATACAGTCTGGCATCGCCGCGCCGACAGCATCCCAATACTGGCGAGTTGCATCAGTCGACGCTGAAACCTATTGGGAAATCAATCACACAGCGTGGCATCAACACCGATAAAAAGGTCATCGAAGAAGTTACTCTTGAAGCGGCCAACGACGAGGAAATAGCGAACACCGTCGCAGTCATGGGCGGTGAGGACTGGCAGATGTGGATAGACGCATTAGATGAAGCGGGTGTGCTCGCTGATGGAGCCAGGACTACCGCCTACACCTATTTGGGCGACAAAGTTACCTGGGACATTTACTGGCATGGCACTATCGGTCAGGCGAAGCAAGATCTTGATGAGCGTGTATTGGCGATACGAGAAAAGCTGGCGGCGAAAGGTGGAGACGCTCGCGTGTCTGTGCTTAAGGCAGTAGTGACCCAGGCGAGCGCCGCGATTCCGATCATGCCGCTGTATCTTTCTTTGCTGTTTAAGGTGATGAAAGAAAAAGGTACTCATGAAGGTTGCATTGAGCAAGTCTACCGTTTGTTTAAAGAAGGGCTATATAACGAAAGCCCCAGCCTTGACGAAACAGGGCGTTTGCGCGTTGATGGGTTGGAGCTCGATCCCGGCGTTCAGGCAGCGGTAGAAGATGCCTGGAGTGAAGTATCTTCGGAGACTATCGACACCGCAACAGACTTTGCTGGCTATCAGTCCGAGTTTTTAAACTTGTTTGGCTTTGAGGTAAGCGGTGTGGACTACGATGCAGATGTTAGTCCGATAGCAGAGATCGAGTCACTGGTTGATATGGTTTAGCGCAGCTAATTTAGCTAGCGATATGACTGACAGCTCATCGATGTCTGCGTGTTACGACAATGAGATTGTCGTGGGCGAGGTGGTAAAGCTCAGCGAGAAACTATCTCGCATCACCGCGCCAAACCCCGGTGCCATGACCGGGCCAGGAACTAACACATATATCGTGGGAGTACTGGCGGAGGATTGTGATGTCGTGTTGGTTGATCCCGGGCCGGATATCGAGCAACACATAACGGCAATAATAAGCGCAATAGAAAAAGCCCGTGCCTCGTTGCAGGCAATTATCGTTACCCATACTCATCGAGATCATAGCCCGGCAGCTTTGCCAATAAAGCAATATTTTGCGAAGCAAGGCCGGGATGTGCCCTGTCTCGGGATGGCTAGTGATAAGGCAAGTGAAAAACAATTTCAGGACGCGAGCTTTGTCGCTGATCGCACGCTTAGACATGCCGACCTTTTGCATTACCAAGGGTTTGAGCTAGAAACAATTTATACCCCTGGGCACGTTAGTAATCATTTATGCTTTTTGCTGCGTGGTGAGCAAGTATTGTTGGCCGGTGATCATATGATGCAGGGATCGACAGTTGCTATTGTTCCCCCGCAAGGCGATATGCTCGATTACCTGGACTCGCTTAAGCTGTTAAAGGACTACGATATAAATGCGATAGCACCTGCGCACGGTACGATAATGCAGGATACCGAGCTGCAAATTGATGATGTTATTGCGCATCGTCTGTGGCGAGAGAACAAAATTCTAGACAAGCTTCCGGCAGGCAAAGCCATAAGCACGGAACAACTATTACTGTTGGTGTATGACGACGTTGCACCTGAGTTGCTTTGGGCGGCCAAGTTTTCTTTATTTGCCCATCTTAGTAAGCTGCTAAGGGAGAGCAAGGTTTTTTGTGATACCGATTTAAGCGGCCTAACGTTAGAAACAATCGAAAAGCTCGACAAAGCCATGTGGCAGTTGAGTGTTTGATTCCTTAACTTGTAATGTGCGAGAACTTGTGGAGTGTTTATCTGGTAAGAATGGCTGATGGCCGTTTGTATACCGGTATCGCGACGGACGTGGAAAGGCGCTTCAAGGAACATTGCGCTGGCGGCGTTAAGGCGGCCAAGGCCTTAAAAGGGAAGGGCCCGTTACAGCTAGTTTTTGCGAAAGAGGTCGGTGACCGCTCGACGGCATCCAGATTGGAAGCAAAGATAAAGGGGCTTAACAAAAGCCAGAAAGAGGCGTTAGTTAGTAACGCGGCACTTCTAATAAAATGGCAGGCAGAGCTGGAAGCGGATTAGGCCAGAATTGGGATGATCTCGCAAGCAGGGTTTTCGAGCAGCCGGTTTTGGTTCACACTGTTTTCGGTGTCGGGTGCGATCAGGTAAGCTTTTATTGGTCGACTTTGTTCTGGGTCGACCGTTTGGTACCAGCTATCGAGAATAAGCCGTGCGTCGTTTTCGTTCAACGCAGCATCCAGTAAAAGCAGGTCGATGGAGCTTTCCTGTAGCGTTGCGCTGGCTTGTTCAGGATGCTCGCATATCGAGCATTGCCACGCTTCGGCGCTCAATTCAATTTGCAGGCGTTCACGCCAGTGCTTCCTGTCTTCTTCGAGAAAACCATATACAAGCACTTGTCCGCGTCGGCCAACGGGATTTAGCTTACGCAAATTCTGAATCAAGTTTGCCGAGTCGTCGTGGAGAAATAGATTCTGCAAATTTGTGGCAACGGATTCAGAATGAAAGCTAAGTGTGGGTAGCTTAATCGCACTTTCCCCACGCTTATTATACTTGTTAGATACTTCGGTTTTGGTTTGGTGGTAAGCCATTATCAGATGCGTTGTGGGCAACTTGATAGCGTGAAATATAAGTAAAAACTCCGACCATGATTGCGAAAACCGTTTTCGGTTGTTGGCACAAATTTCTACCACAACTCCTTTAGGCGCCTCGTTTTCCAATCCAGCTAGCTGTTTTGCCAGTTGGTCGAGTTGCAGTATTTGTATGTTTGCTGCCTGTAGTGCCCCAATAAAAAAAGTGTTAGTGATTTCCTTGCTACCACGAATCGCAACCTGCGTGGCGTGAGAGAGGTCCGCACTGCTAGCCGTTTCTAGCGCGTCCCCGTTGGTGCCTGACTTTTGTTCGTCTAAATCAAGCTCCTGTTGGTTTTTGGTTGGAATCACATCGCTTGACCGACGCTGCTTAACACTGACTGGGAGGTCTACGGTAAAGCAGGTGCCTACATCTTTCGCGCTGGTTACTTCCAGCGAGCCTTGCATAAGCTCGATAAACTCTTTGCAGATAGCCAAACCCAAGCCAGTCCCACCATAATTTTTTGAGGTGCTTTCGTCCGCCTGTATAAAAGCTTCGAAAATAGTTTCCAGCTGCTTTTTGGTCATGCCAACGCCACTGTCGCGTACTTCGTAGCTGAGTGAATGTTTTGCCGAGTCGTGACTAATGTGGATGCTGATTTCGCCATCGTGCGTGAACTTGCAGGCATTGCTGAGAAGGTTGATGAATACCTGCCTGAACTTTATAGAGTCGGTAAAAATGGGCGGGATGTCGTCTGCCTCGACGCTTAGCTTGTTGTTATTTTTCCTTGCCAGCGGAAGCATGGTTGTGATGATTTCTTTAATGATGTCAACGCTGCTAAATGACTCGTTAAATACCGTCATGTTACCCGACTCAATTTTTGCGAGGTCGAGTACATCGTTGATGAGTTGAAGCAGGTGTCTTCCAGAGCTAAGAATATGTTTTAAATCGCTAACGGTTTGTTCCTGGTCGAGTTCGCTTTCTTCCTGGTAAACATCAATATTCATTTCGCTATAGCCAATAATCGCGTTTAGCGGCGTGCGAAGCTCGTGACTCATATTGGCGAGGAAGTTGGTTTTAGCACGGTTTGCCTGGTCAGCTTGCTCCTTGGATTGCTGGACTTGAGCCATCGCGTTGCGAAGCTTGTCGGACATATCGTTAAACGCGTGCGTCAGATCGCCAATTTCGTCGTTGCCTCTTATCGGAATATGGTGGTTGAGGTCGCCACGGCCAATCCGTTCAGTACCGCGTTGCAGCGTGCGTAACGAGCGGATCGTATATCGAATTAGCAAAAAGCCCAGACTAACGGTAAGTAAAATGGCAAACAGATAAATGACTAGCGTGATTCGATCTGCAAAACGAGAGTAAGCTTGAAGCTCGCTTGTCTGCTGTTCTGCCGAGCGAACTTCTAGCGCTTCAAATGTTGCGAGGTTGTCTATGGTGAGGGCGTAATGATCTTCAATGTCGGCAATATCTTTTGGTTTTTCGTCGTTATAGCGCATGTAGTAATCTTGCCACGCGCTATTGAGCAAATAAAAACGTTCCGCGAGCCTTTCGTAAGCACTTTGCGAGCCTGGGTAGGTGTAGTTGCCTAGCGTTTCAATAGCCGAGTTTAGTTCGACAAGCTTATTCAGGCCATTGTCAATTTCTTCGGTGCTTAGCCCTTTCTCGTCACTCTTCTTTAACGCATCCAGAACAAGTATTTCTTGCTGTTGGTTTTTTAAGTTTTGCCGGATACCTACCGAAGAAAGCTGCCCTTGAACCGCGTTTTGAAGGTTATCCAGGCGTGCGTTGCGATTGTCGCCGCTAATTTGATAGGTAATGTTGGTTAGCGTGAACAGCGCAACGATGGCAAAGATCGAAAGCGAAAGCCGGATTCGAAGCGAGAACCGAGGGATGCGTATTGATTTTAGTGTGTCAAATATGCTCACGCTGATAATCGTTTATTTAGAGCTGCACGCATGGTGGCTGAGTTATTAAATGCTCGCGATACTAGCCTCGGCTAGTCATCGTTAACCAGCACATTAATCTTGTCTAACAGAATTTTAAAGTCGACCGGTTTTGTCGCGTAATCATCGCAGCCTGCTTCTATGGCTTTTTCTCGGTCGCCAGACATCGCGTGTGCCGTTAGTGCAATAATGGGTAGTTTGATGCCGGGATAATTTTCGCGCAATGCTTTGCAGGTTTCCCAGCCGTTCATTACTGGCAGGTTCATGTCTAGTAAAATAACGTCGGGCAGTGTTTCTTCTACTCGCTTCAGCGCTTCAGCGCCATCACCCGCGTACCGGACATGAAAGCCTTTGCGCTCCAGGCGTCTGGAGAGCATGTCACGATTAAGTTCGTTGTCTTCAACTAACAGCACGTCTTTCATTGCGCGCCCTCACACTGATCCATTATTCCTTCGACAGAAAACACGTCGACCGTTTCTGAAATACCTTTAGGCTGTAGTTTTATGCTTCGCCCTACAACAGGTTCAATAGCTGCAGCGTCCAGCGACTCTTGCGACACCAGAATTTCACCTGACCTGGTTTGGTCTTCAATCCGCGATGTTATGTTGACGGCATGCCCCACAACACCATATTTTGCTCTTTTCTTAGAACCAATATTACCGGCGACAACTTCGCCGGTGTTAATGCCAATTCCCATTTCAATTTTTGGTAAGCCCAACGCCTGGTTTTTCTCGTTGACGGACTTCATCTCCGCCTGCATGGCGAGCGCGCATCGAATTGCATTTTCCGAATCTCTTGCGCTGCTTACCGGGGCACCAAAAATAGCGAGGATGGCGTCACCAATAAACTCATCGACGGTTCCCTGATGCGACATAATGATGTCAGCCATTGCGCCCAGATAAATATTGAGCAGTTCGACAACTTTAGTGGGCGGAAGCTGTTCGCTGATAGTAGTGAACGAGCGAATATCCGCCATCAGGATAGTAACGGTTTGTAGCTCGCCACCCATATTCAAACCGTCTGGCCGGTCGAGTAGATTGCTAACAATTTCGTTAGAAAGATAGCGACCAAAAGTGTTTTTTATAAATCGCTGGTTCTTTTCTAACTCAGCGGTAAGCATACGCTCCTTGTCGACCCAATGCTTGCGGTCTAGTCCTGCGTGAAGTCGGGCGCGTAAAAGTGTTCGGTTAAAAGGTTTCTGCAGGTAATCGTCAGCGCCAGCTTCAATGCATTTGATGACTTCGTGCTGGTCTCCCATGCCTGAGATAACGATAACGGGAATTGCTCGCCATAGCTCGGAGGCTTTTAGCTTTATAAGTGCTTCCTGACCTGTTATCCCCGGCATAACAAGGTCGAGAAGAATAAGGTCAACAGGGGTTTCTTCTAAACTCGCAAACGCTGCCTCGGCACTGGCGCAGGTAATCGTATTAAGGCCTAGCTGTTGAATATGCCGGCTAAGAATATCTCGGTTGGCTGCTTCATCGTCGACGATCAGGATGGTCGCATCGTTTGCCGCTTGTGCAAGTAGTGTTTTAGAGCTTGGCCTGCCAGCGAAAGAAGAGGGTGACGGTGTTCTTTTTCTAGCGCTTTGTTCGAGTTGCGCAAGGCTTTTGCTCGACCAGAGAATGACCTTGTCGAGCAAGTTACTGACGCGGGCGCTACGATGGCTGTCGCCTTCGCGAATCAATTCGGCATAGCCCTGGCTTATGCCAATAGTGTTTCTCAGGTCGTGGCGTAAGCTCGCGTCTTGTATCTGGTTTAGCTCAAGCCCGTCGGCTTCTAGCTGGCTAAATTGTTTAAAGCCATATTTCAGTGCTTCGGACAGTTTTTCCAGGTCGGCTCTAATTTCGTCACTAATCTTGCCGTTTTGCAGCAATTGATCAGTTCTGAGCCTAAGTGTTTGTAGTCGTTCTAGCTCGCGCATGCAAAAATTAGAGTCATCGTACGTTTTGTGCCAGCGTCGCCGTATTGTTGAGCCCAATTCGTAGGTTATTTGAAACCGTTGAGCTCGAAGCGCTTCGTGCTTTCTCGCATAAAATGGCAGTTTAATTGCGCACCAGTATAATGGTTCGCAAACCTTGCATGAACGAATCACAGCGCTTTTTTAAGCGACATTGTCGCTAAACTTGGTTTCTAGCATGCTGATTGGCAATGATCGGCCAATGCACTAAGATTAAGGCGGTTTTGTGCTTGAAAAGATAGGGCAAAATCGATGAAAATAGCGGGCCCAGCCAAGTGCGGATAACGATGTCTGCTGCTGGGTTGAAAATAGTCAGCAGTTGCAGTCAACGCTAAGTTCAAAGCTGTGTAAATCTGCGCTGATATGGTTGAGTCGGCTAATTGCGGTCGGATTATAAAGTTTAAATCTTGGGAGACCCCATAACGTGAGTGTGCTCAAAAACGTTGAAATTTTTGCTGGCTTGTCAGATGCAGAATTGGCCGCATTAGAAGAATCCTGTATTCGTCGTAGCTATCCCAAGAATACCGTAATCATAAACGAGAATGATGTGGCGGATTCTCTGTACGTGATTGAGTCCGGTAAGGTTAAAGTCTATTGCAGTGATAAAAACGGCAAGGAATTCATTATGAATACTTTGCTTGCAAACGACTATTTTGGCGAACTGGCGTTACTGGATGATGACCGTCGTTCTGCGTCGGTGCGCACAATGGAGAAGGCGGATTTTTGTATTATCTATAAGCAAGACTTTAATCGCGTAATGGGCGAGCACCCGAATATCGCCAAGACATTGATTAAAAATATTACTCGCCGGGTACGCGCGCTAACGGAAAAAGTGAAAAGCCTGGCCCTTCAAGACGTATACGGTCGTGTCACCAAGGTGCTCAATAGCCTGGCGACAGAGCGAAACGATGAGTTTTATGTCGAGGAAAAGCTTACCCAGCAAGATATTGCTGATCGCGTGGGCGCCTCGCGAGAAATGGTGGCCCGAATACTGAAGGATCTCACCATTGGCGGTTACATCAGTTTCGAGAACCGTCACATAGTGATTCATCGACGCCTTCCGGCAAACTATTAAAATTGATTTGTTGATTAAAAAAGGTCTCTATCGAGGCCTTTTTTTATGCTTGGCGGTTTGTGCCTGCTAATTAACTGTGCTCTCGACAGCGCCATCTTCGAATCGAGTGGTAATGATGTCGCCGGATTTTAGCTCGAGGCTTTTGGTTATCGTCTGGCCGTCTTTGTTCGAGGTGATTGTGTATCCTCTGGCAAGCGTCGAAAGTGGGCTTACAAGATTCAGTTGGCCCGCTAGCGATTTAGCACGAGTCTGTGACAAATCGAACCGAGCATTTATCGCACGGTGGAGACGCGCTGACTGGTTTTGATTGTGATCTTGCAAGCGCGAAAGACGATGTTCGGGCGTGGCGCGTTGTAAACGAGACTGAATATTCGAGTGCCGCAATTGCCGGTCTTCCAGTTTTTTCGTGAGCGCATTAAACATTCGGGTATCGAGATGGTCCAGGCGCTGGGCCTGAACGGCAACTTTATGGCCGGGGTGTCTTAAGCGGGCTTTGAATGTCGACAGCTGGTGCTGTTTACGCGCGATTGCGCTGCGAAAAGCGCTCGCGAGTTGGTCACGATAAGTGGCCAGGTGGCGAATAAAAGCTTCGTTATCCACGCTCAGCAATTCTGCAGCAGCAGTGGGCGTTGCTGCCCTGCGATCTGCAACGAGGTCGGAAATCGTAATATCGCTTTCGTGTCCAACCGCGCTGACAACAGGGAGTTTGCTGTGGAAAATAGCTTCGGCGACAACTCTTTCGTTAAACGCCCAAAGGTCTTCTAGTGCGCCGCCGCCGCGACCGACAATAATCGCATCGACATCAATAAGGCTTTTTTCAGCTGCCAGGTTGACTTGCTCAATCGCTCGGCCAATTTGTTCGGCCGCGCCTGTTCCTTGTACTGGCACGGGCACAAGAATAATCTCCAGCAATGGATTGCGGCGCTGAAAGGTAGAGCGCATGTCGGCAAATGCCGCCGCCTGTGGCGAGGTAACAATGGCTACAGTGCGCGTATGAGTTGGTAGTGCTTGCTTAGCTTGTTCAGAGAACCAGCCCAGCGTTTGAAGTTCGGCTTTCAGCGCTTCGAACTGCTTGAGCAAGATCCCAAGCCCGGCGGGTTCAATCGATTCGGCGATGAGTTGGTAGTTTCCTCTCGGCCCGTAGATTGATAGCTTGCCGACGATGATTATCTTGTCGCCGTCATTTGGGGCCTGTTTTACACGCTGGTTCTGGTAGCGAAACATGGCGACGCGTAATTGAGCGGCTTCATCCTTAAGCGTGAAATACCAGTGCCCCGACCGATGTCTGGTCAGCTCTGTTATTTCTCCCTCGACTTTGATCCTGCCCATCTCGGTGTTGAGTATGTTGTGCGCTGTTTCGTTCAGCGCGCTGACTGACCAAATTTGCTCTTCATTGCTGTGGGACGTTGAGCGCTTGCTATTGCTTAAAGTTTTGCTCATAAAAGGCGATGGGAGAATAAAATCTTGGTGATATGTTGGTCGAATGCGATGTAAATGAGAAACAGGGCTTTGCCGTCTACGCTCAGGCCTTTATAATCCGCTTTTGCCCGACGCGGTTATGTTTGTTTTCTAGTTTCTTCCTATGTTTAGCCTCATTCGTCCGACAGCTTATGCTTTTGGAGGAATGCTTGCAATCAGACAAATACCGCTCACTTAGCGAGGGAAACCTATGGTTCGCATTGCCCATGAAGCACTCACCTTCGACGACGTTTTGCTGCTGCCTGACTATTCAGAACATATAGGGCGGGATGTAAGCCTGTGTACGCGGCTGACAAATAGCATTCAATTAAATATTCCCATGCTGTCATCCGCAATGGATACCGTTACTGAATCGCGCCTGGCAATCGCGCTGGCACAGTCAGGTGGTTTAGGTGTGGTGCACAAGAATATGTCAGTCGAAGAGCAGGCGAAAGAAGTGCGCGCGGTTAAGAAGTTTGAAAGTGGCGTGGTTAAAGACCCTATTACGATTGATTCCTCGGCCACCATCAGCGATTTATTGCAGATAAAGTTGCAGCACAATATTTCGGGCGTGCCAGTACTGGAAAACGGTGAGCTGGTTGGGATTGTGACTAGTCGAGATGTGCGCTACGAAACCAATATGTCGGCCAAGATCAGGGATATCATGACTAAGAAGGATAGGCTGGTGACCGTAAAAGAAGGCACCGATCCAGAAGAGGTTAAAGCCATTCTTCACGAAAATCGCATAGAGAAAGTGTTAGTTACGAACGATAATTTTGATTTGTGTGGCATGATTACGGTGAAGGATTTGGAGTTGTCGCACAAATACCCTAATGCATGTAAAGATGAGGCGGGGCAACTACGTGTTGGGGCTGCTGTGGGCGTTGGTGGTGATACCGATGAGCGCGTCGCAGCACTTGTTGAGGCTGGCGTTGACGTGGTTTGCGTTGATACAGCACATGGCCACTCAAAAAATGTGTTAGAGCGTGTTCGCTGGGTGAAAGAGAATTTCCCCGGTACGCAGGTAATCGGCGGTAATATCGCGACTGGCAAAGCTGCTCTGGCGCTTGCGGAGGCAGGCGCCGACGCGGTAAAGGTTGGCATTGGTCCGGGTTCTATTTGTACGACAAGAATTGTTACTGGGGTAGGAGTACCCCAGGTTACAGCTATTTCGGAAGTGGTTTCTGCGCTAGACGGTCGTATTCCGGTGATTGCGGATGGGGGTATTCGGTTTAGTGGTGATATCGCCAAGGCGATTGTTGCTGGTGCTAACGCTGTTATGGTGGGGAGCCTGCTCGCCGGTACAGAAGAAGCGCCGGGTGAAGTCGAACTATATCAGGGCAGGACGTATAAGGCGTATCGAGGCATGGGTTCGATGGGGGCAATGTCGCAGCAGCATAGTTCCAGTGATCGTTATTTCCAGGATGCAAGTGAAGGTGCAGAGAAACTTGTTCCTGAAGGAATTGAAGGGCGTGTTCCTTACAAAGGCCCCGTGAATCGTATTATTAGCCAGCTCGCTGGTGGTATTCGTTCGTCTATGGGTTACACAGGTTGCCTGGATATCGATACGATGCGGACCAAACCCCAGTTCGTTCGCGTGACGTCTGCGGGGATGAGTGAATCGCATGTTCATGACGTGAGCATCACGAAAGAAGCACCAAACTATCCTGTGCGCTAGTGTTTCTGCGAAGTATTCATCAAGGCGTTTTCGAACGTGTTGTATTAAATAGAGCTGCTGTTTAGCAAGTTTATCAACCACCTGATTCTAGTTTTTATGCATTCTGAAATTCAATCGCAGCGTATTGCTATTCTCGATTTTGGTTCGCAATACACACAGCTGATTGCGCGGCGTGTCCGTGAATGCGGGGTGTATTCCGAAATTCTGCCCTGGGATATTGATTACGAGTTGTTAGCGAAGGATGGTTATCGAGGGGTTATTTTTTCCGGTGGGCCGGAGTCAGTGACCGGTAATGATGCTCCAGCAGTTGACGCGCGAGTGTTTGATATGGGCGTTCCCTTGCTGGGCATTTGTTATGGCATGCAGGCCATGGCTACTCAGTTGGGCGGCGAGGTAGAGACATCGACCAGGCGTGAATTTGGCCACGCAGACATTAGCTTACAAGCTGACTCGGCATTGACCGCCGCGCTGGATTTAAAAGTGGGACAGCAATTAAAGGTGTGGATGAGCCATGGCGACAAGGTTACCTCGCTGCCGGATGGATTTAAGGTTATTGCGTCGACCAGCAGCGCACCCATTGCCGCAATGGCTGATGAAGATAAACAATTCTATGCACTTCAATTTCATCCGGAAGTAACGCATACCGACAAAGGCACGGCACTGTTAAGCACATTTGTGCGAGAGATTTGTGGTTGTGAAGGTCTATGGGAAATCACGCGAATTGCCGAAGAGTCAATTATTGCTGCGCAGGAGCAGGTAGGGAACGATCAGGTTATTTTGGGTCTCTCTGGTGGTGTCGATTCTTCAGTCGTTGCGGCGCTACTGCATAAGGCCATTGGCGATCAGCTGACTTGTGTATTTGTCGATAACGGATTGTTGCGCCTCAATGAAGGCGACCAGGTGATGGAAACGTTTGCAAATAATATGGGAGTGAACGTTATTCGCGTTGATGCTGAAGACGAGTTTCTTTCCAGGTTAAATGGCGTTTCAGATCCCGAGAAAAAGCGCAAAATTATTGGTAACACGTTTATCGATATTTTCGAGCGTGAAGCGGCGAAAATTAAGGATGCAAATTGGCTTGCGCAAGGCACGATTTATCCAGACGTCATTGAATCTGCGGCTTCAAAGCATGGCAAGGCGCATGTCATTAAGTCGCACCACAATGTGGGTGGTTTGCCAGAGCATATGTCGCTCAAACTGTTAGAGCCGCTTCGAGAGTTATTTAAGGATGAAGTGCGAGAGTTGGGCGTCGAGTTAGGCTTACCACCAGAAATGGTTTATCGACATCCGTTTCCTGGGCCCGGTCTTGGCGTTCGTATTCTTGGCGAGGTTCACAAGGAATACGCAGATATTTTGCGTGAAGCGGATGCGATCTTTATTGAAGAGCTGCGCGCGTCTGGTTGGTACGATAAAACCAGCCAGGCCTTTGCCGTCTTTTTGCCGGTGAAGTCGGTTGGTGTAGTGGGCGACGGGCGTCGCTATGAATGGGTTGTTGCGTTACGTGCTGTCGAGACTGTCGACTTTATGACCGCGCGATGGGCACATTTACCACCGGAGCTGATCGAGAAAGTATCGAGCAGAATTATGAACGAGATCGAGCATGTGTCTCGGGTGGTCTATGACGTATCGAGCAAGCCACCTTCGACAATTGAATGGGAATAGCGCTAGCTATTTTCCTCTGGCTTATCTTTCCACTGAGAAGCGCCAAGAATAATTAACCGCAACTGATGGGTGCCACGTTCGATAACGGCTTCCCGTTCTTCGTCGGTCGTTGAGCCGATTAAAATATCTGAGCCTACGCGCATCATCGTTGTTGTCATTAAGTCGGCGATCATTGCCAGGCTTTTTGTTGAAAGGTGCGAAAGCTCAGGCGTGTCGGCTAGATCTTCTTCGAGATCTTTGCGCAGTATTTTCCAGTTGTCCTGAATAGCTTCTCTAATGGTGGTTGCGCCGCCGCTGTGACCTGAGCATATGAATCGATAATGCTGGGGATGGTTGATACCAAAGCTGTTAAGGCATTGAACAGAGCGAAAGCCAATCAGCGCGCGCGGCTCGGTAATTGTCCTAACCTCCTTTAGACCAACGCGTAGAATCGAAAAAGCGTCTTCAACAATGGTTAGCCCCAGGTGTTGCATATTGTCGAAGTGACGATAAAAAGCGGCCGGGCTGACACCAGCGCTTCGCGTGACTTCACGCAGGCTAATAGCATCGAAACTTTTTTCTTCTATCAGTTTTAAGGTGGCTCTTAGCAACGCTTCGCGTGTGCTTATGAGTTCATTATTATCGCTAACGTGTACTTTTTGCGGTCTGCTCATAGTTTCTTGCTTTTTGAGTTTGCCTTGTTGGATTGGGCGCCCTCCATAGAGTTACGATTCTAGCGTAATCGAGTCGATTTGGAAGCGTTTTTCGGTCGGATCGACCTTGGAGGTTCAGCGTCGTTGACGGTCGAGGAACGTGGCCAGCTTGCCGATTGCGTCTCGCAATACGTCAACTGTAGGCAAAAAGACCAACCGTAAGTGATTGCTGCTATTGAGATTAAACCCAGAACCCTGGACAACTAATATTTTTTGCTCTAACAATAATTCCAGTGCAAATTGTTCATCATCGGGTATTTTGTAGACTTCTGGGTCTAGTTGGGGAAATAGATAAATTGCGCCCTGAGGCTTAAAGCAGCGGACGCCAGGTATTTTGCTTAGCAAGTCGTAAGCGACATCTCGTTGAGCGCCGAGGCGTCCGGTCGGTAACACCAGATCGTTAATGCTTTGGTATCCACCGAGTGCAGTTTGAATTGCGTATTGGCCAGGCACGTTGGAGCATAGACGCATTGATGCAAGGATGTTTAGCCCTTCCATATAATCTTTAGCGGCCAGCTTTGGTCCGGATACGACCATCCAGCCAGAACGAAATCCAGCTAGTCGATACGCTTTTGAAAGGCCGTTGAAGGACAGGCAAAAAATATCGTCTGCAATGGTCGAAAAAGGTGTGTGCACGACATCATCGTAAAGAATGCGATCATATATTTCGTCGGCGCAGACGATAAGCTTGTGCTCGCGTGCGACTTCGGCAATTTCTTCAAGCACTTTTTTATCGTACACCGCACCCGTAGGATTGTTAGGGTTGATCACCACAATCGCTTTGGTTTTTGAATTGCACTTTTCGCGAATATCGTCAATGTTTGGTTGCCAGCCGTTTTCTTCATCGCAGTGATAGTGCACCGGCGTACCGCCGCAAAGCGAAACCGCTGCCGTCCACAGTGGGTAATCAGGTGCGGGAATAAGAACTTCGTCACCAGCGTCTAGCAATCCTTGCATTGCCATTACGATTAGCTCGCTCACACCATTGCCTAAAAATATATCGTCGATTTCAACGTCTAGCCCGCGCAACTGCCAGTCTTGCATAATTGCCTTGCGAGCAGAGTAAAGCCCTTTTGAATCGGAGTAGCCCTGTGCGTCGGGTAAGTTGTGAATGACGTCCTGGAGGATTTCATCAGGCGTGTCGAGCCCGAACGCGCCGGGGTTGCCGATATTAAGCTTTAGTACTCGGTGGCCCTCGTCTTCAAGCCGTTTTGCTTCGCGTAGCACAGGGCCTCGAATGTCGTAGCACACGTTTTGCAGCTTGTTGGACTTTACTATGGGCTTCATTAGTTGATCTGTTTCGAACGGCAAAGAATCTGTTAAACCTATCTTCGATTATAGTGGTGGACTAGGCTTGCCACGAAATCTACGGTATAAAGATGTGATTTATCCACTGAATCAATACGTTGTCGCTGAGCTTTGCGACGAGTGTAAGGGTTCAGGTTTGGAAAGTAGTATTGGCCAGGTGTGGGGTGATCAATATGAGTGAGCGAGAGAATACGAGCGACAAGTATGAAAAAAGCGAGCTCGAATGGAAAAAAGAGCTAAGTGATGCTGCTTTTGAGGTTACGCGAAAGCAGGGCACCGAGCGCGCATTTTCCGGCAAGTATAACGAGTTTAAGGGCAAAGGCCGGTACCATTGTATTTGCTGTGGTTTATCGCTGTTTGATTCTAATGCCAAGTTTGATTCCGGCACGGGCTGGCCAAGTTTTTCTGAGGTGATCGCGTCAGAAAACGTAGTCGCCGAGGTTGATTATTCGCATGGCATGCAACGTACAGAGGTAAAGTGCGCACGGTGTAACGCGCATCTGGGGCATGTCTTTCCTGATGGGCCGGCACCAACTGGAATGCGGTATTGTATAAACTCGGTGGCGCTGAATTTTGTTGGGAAAGACGACTAATGCACGACTTTGACTATTGGTATCAAGCAGCGATTAAAGTGCTGGGCTCTAAAGCGGAACTTGATAAACGTCTTCCGGAAGTCTTGAGTAATCGCAAGCTTAATGCACGATCGGATGCAGAATATCTTTCGCTGATGTGTCGCAGAGTGTTTCGTAGTGGTTTGCAGCACAAAATGGTAGACGATAAGTGGCCAGCGTTTGAAAAAGCTTATAGCGGATTTGACCCGCACAGTTTGGTCTTTTTAAGCGATGAAGACTTAGATCAACGCATGCACGAAGATGGAGTGATTAAACACTGGGGAAAAACCAAGGCGATACGAAAAAATGCGCAACTGGTGTTGGACAAATCCAAAGAGGCAAATGGGTTCGGGCGCTGGTTAACGGGCTGGCCTAAAGAAGATATTGTCGGTTTGTGGCAGGTGTTGAAAAAAGAGGGCGGGCACCTTGGAGGACATTCAGGTTCTCGTTTTTTGCGCATGGCCGGTGTTGATACGTTTTTGTTAAGTCAGGATGTGGTCGATGTATTAGTCGCGCACGGCTATTTTGATCGAGAGCCAAGGACGAAAGCAGAGCTGGCAGCATTGCAGCATTTGTTTAACCAATGGTCTACGCAAAGCGCAAAGCCGCTTTCACATGTCTCTCGTATTATTAGCTTTCTTGCACCATTGCGCGAGCGTTAGTGCTTTCTTGTTATTCTTCTGGGTAACCTTTAAGCGGTACCAGCGGATGTAATGCCAGCGCTACCCCTTCCTTAAGGTGTCGACTATTAGCAAAAAGGTTTTTTTTGCGCACGAGCCTGCCTTCGGAGGAGCGAGGGTTGATGTCCCTGGTGAGATCAAGGCCTCCCACGCTTTTAAAAATAAACCGCTGGTCGCTAGAGTACAAGACGGTGAGCAAAGATGCGCTGGTAATAGACTGCGCCCAATCGAAACCTTCGGGAATGGTCCCGGTTGAACTTAGTCGCGGAGTACGGCTAACACCGTCCCATCGTGCTTTTCGTTCTCCACGGCCTGAGAAAACAACGTTTCGTTCGACGAGATCGGTAAACAAGATGGCGTCGGCAAGATCGTTTTTCTTAATTTCATTTAGCACGTCGTAGAGTATGCCTTCCAGCACATCGCTTTTTCGATGCCCTGTTTCATTGTCAAAGGGAGCACCGTGCTTTCTTACAGCGCCGCGCCATATTGATTTAAATCGCTGGTTGTCGATAACCTCGAACCCGCCTTCGATCAGGCGTGCTTTTACCACGCCGTCTATTTTTGCCTCATGATCATGCATGTATTTTCTGCTAGGTGCGCCGATGTTCACGTGCGAGATAATAATTCGCTTAGGTTGGATCTCTTCGAAAATTTCGCTATTCCAGGTATATTGATAAGCGGTCTCGTAGTTGCTAACACTTTCGCAAGCTTGCAATGCAAGGAAGCATGTAGTCGTAAATATTATGTAAAGGGTCTTGCTCAAAAGCCTTTGCATTTTTATTGTGCTATCAGCTAGCTTTGATATAGGGTGGGAGAATAAATCGGGCATATGCTGTTTATTGTGAGTTCAGGTTGGTATTCAATAATGGCAGTGGGCGTATTCTAACGGTAGAAGAGGAATGCAGAAAGCGTGTTAAGTTATTCATTGGTTGGAAACGGCAGCTTAGTGGTGCTTATTCATGGGCTGCTGGGTAATCGGCGCAACCTTGCGAGCCTTGCGGGGGCGTTGTCGGAGGACTATTCCGTTTGCTCTCTGGATTTGCCTAATCATGGAGATTCGCCCTCGAGCGATGATATGCGCTTTACTCAAATGGCGGCGTTGGTGAACGAAGTGGTGGAGTCGTTTGGAGTGACCGATGGTGTGCGCCTGATGGGACACTCACTGGGAGGCAAGGTGGCAATGGCATATGCGCTGGCCTATCCGGAGAGGGTAAGTCACTTGCTCGTTGAGGATATTGCACCAGTGGCGTACCCACCGCATCATCGCGAAATCCTTGATGCATTACTCGCCATCGATCTGGACTCGTTGAGTTCGCGCGAGGAGGCGGAGCGTCAGCTCAGGCAGGGGATACCCGATTTGGCTACACGTCAATTTGTGTTAACAAACCTTCGAAAAACCAGTGACGGTTTCGTGTGGAAAGCGGATATTTCAGCGATCTCGGAGTGCTACCCGACGGTTATGCAAGGGCTGGACGCCAAGCTCTCAGCTGCCTACAAGGGTAAGGTGTTGTTTGTGGGAGGGGAGCGCTCTCGCTATATCACGCCTGAGATGAGTGATGATATCAAGGCTCGTTTCCCAGGTGCCCAATTCCGCCAGGTTGGCGGCACCGGCCACTGGATTCACGCCGAGAAGCCAGCACTATTTAATGGCATAGTGAAGCGGTTTTTTACTTTATAATCAGGCGGATAAAAGAGTCTACACAGGACCTTAGCAGGCATAAAAAAATGTAATAAGCTTGCTAAACGGTTGACTTTTGAACACTTTTCGATAGGATGGCCATCCCCCTTGGTTCAAATTATTTAGAGAAGCCGGATCAGTTATGCGTTTAATTTAGCGTTTTCGCTAGGTTAAGTTTGTGCAGAACTGAGCAATCCGATAACCAATGTTCCCGAAATATAAGGTAGAACATTTGGGTTGTTGGTGCGGTTGGTTTTTCGATTGTGTTTCATCTTGCTCGCACTCAGATTTGTGCATGCAGGCGATGAGGCGCTTGAGAGAAAAATAAATAAGTTTGGATGCTTACCCTTCCGTAGATCAAAAATAGCTGTTGCAGAAGCATATCGAATGCTCGCACGCCTTCGGCTTAGATCGTACTGCTTGGCTCCGCCCTTCTTCGTAATACCTGTTTTGGCTTAAATCGTAGGTTTTTTTTAGACAAGCCTATAAAACGTTTATGGGTAAGAACGTGATGAGCAAGAAAAAAAATATTACAAACAGTTTTACTGCACTAACGAGCTATGGTTTCGGTTTTCGCGACTTATCGTTGGTGTTAGCCGGACTATTAATTTCTGGTTCTTCGCTGGCTGCCGTGGTTGAAATAGATACCCCCGCAGCTCCTGGGGCAACGAGCTATACGATTCCCGGTGATTCAACCGTGTATCAGATTTACCAGACCGATACGCCTGACGGCACGATTGTTGATCCAAGTGTCAACGGCGGAGTGGAATTTATCTTGCTTGGCGCGCATGAAACGATTGTCCATGAAAGTAATGATGTTTTTAACGACTGTATAAATCAGGGAAACTGCAATAGCACTATTAGTGTCACACTCAACAATGCAAACCCTGGGCAGACGACAAAAGGGGTTTCGCTGCTTTTAACTGCGGCTGAAGCATTAACATGGGATATTAATATCACTGATGCTGGGATCGATATTCAGTCGATATATGTATTTGGAACTGGTTCTCAAGTTGTAAATCTAGTGGGAGGGAATGCTAATCAAGTAATTGGTAGTAGTTCTGTCTGTGCTTTTTCCTACCCTGATTCGCTTGGTGGCTGTCAGACAGATGAGCTTTTAGGCATAGAAACGGACAATAATTTTTTAGGCTTCAAAAACCGCTTAGGAAATGAAACAAACCTAAAAATTACAAGCTTTAACGGTTCATATTTTGTTGACGGTTTCACTGTCACTATCGACTCCACAACAGCAATACCTTTGCCTGGCGCATTTGTATTGATGCTGTCTGCGTTAGCAGGGTTGGGAGTAAGAAAATTAGTGTGATGTTGTAGTACACTATTTAAGCGGTTTTCCAGGCGCGAAGCTTGTTTGTTTTATTGTGATTAATGTCGAACGGCAATTCGTTCACTGGACAACATTCTGTATGCCGATAGATTGGCTAACGAATCAGATTTTCTAATAGCGTTAGGTCGTTTTTTCTTCAGGCAAATAGATAATGCATTTAGGTATTCCTCAAAGTTTTTCTTCTTTCCTTAGGTCTAGTCTAAGTAACTCAGCGGTGCTGCTGGCGTTGGCCGTTTGTACTATCTTGTCTTCTCAGGCAATTTCACAAGTTTCTCCTGGGGCGATTGAGCCCATCGTTACAGAGCAGGCTCCACTGCAAAACCCTGACAGCGTTATAGAAGATAACTCGCCGGAAAAAGTGTCACCCGAAGGCCGAGAACAGGCTGTTGATTTAGAGGTTCAAATACCGGTGGATGTTATCGGGTTGAATTATTTGCCGGATGAGCATGGCTTGTCGTCAAAAGCGATCGTCAGCATACAAAATGAAGTGCGTGATTTTGGTCTTATCGGCAATGGTGCTTATACGTTAAGCCAGCTAAATGGTCTGGCGGATCGCTTAACGCAAATTCTTCGCCAACAAGGTTATTCGTTAGCACGAGTGTATTTGCCGGCGCAGAAAATAGAAAATAAATCAGTTATTCTGCAAGTTGTTTCTGCGGTTCTTGCAAATGTAGATGCCATCGACGGTCGGCTATATTCTTCGGCACAGTTAGAACGTGTTTTTGCTGATGAGATAAATAGCGCAGTGAGATCTAGCGCGCTAGAAAGCAAGCTGCTGTTGCTAAACGATCTCCCGGGAATCGATGTTAGAGGCGTTTTCTCGCCAGCAGAACGCGCGGGCTTTACACAGATGCGTTTGAATCTTAGCGAGCAAGACAAGCTGGCATTTAGGTTACGGCTAGATAACTACAATACCGAGTCTACTGGCGACTTACGATTTCTTGCAGGGACAAGCGTTCGGAACTTGACCGGACATCGCGATAGCTTAGACGTCGACTTTGTACAGACTTTTGACGCGGGAGACCTGACAAACGTATCGATTCACTACCAGGTGTTTTCTCCGCAATTGCGCCACCGTTATGGACTTCGTTTTAGCGGCTCCGACTATGCTACCGATAGCGCTGCTGATGATGCTGAGGGTGAAAACAGTCTTGGCGAGCTGTACTGGAGGAGCGCGTGGATCAGGAGCTCGGCTGTCAATGTTTCAAGCAAAGCATCTTTAGCGATTAAACAGGCAGAGCAAAATATTGTCGGCGCAGAAAAATCTGATGAGCTAACAGTTATAGGCCTGGGTCTATACGCAGACAATGTAGACAGGCTTTTTAACGGATTAAACGGACTGACTGTCGATTACTCTCGAGGCTTAAATAGTACGTTCGGGTCGCTGGATTCTATTGGCACAACCGAAAGTATTAGGCCAAACATTTCCGGGGAGTTTTCCAAATGGCTGGTCACACTACAGCGTGTCCAGGCGATTGGAAATTCGAACCGGTTGAATATCAAATTGGCTGGGCAATTTACAAATGACCGATTGTCATCGTTAGAGCAGGTCAACCTCGGCGGGCCATATTCAGTAAGAGCTTATGCTTTAGGTGTTGCTTCCGGTGATCGAAGCAAATTTGCGAGCCTGGAGTGGTCTAGCGATTGGTTTCCCTTTGCAAATTCACAGGCTTATAACGAATACCTCTGGCGAGAGCTGCTAGATGTTTCGTTATTTGTCGATTATGGCAAGGTTGCTAATGTCGTTGATGGCGGTGAAGAGGAGGGCGCTGGTGCTGGCCTTGCGCTTGTCGCGGCGGACCCGGCTGGGCAGTGGCGCGCAACGTTATCCGCTGCGGTACCTTTTCAGGACCAAGACCAGTTCGGAAACAAACTTGACGACCAACAAATTTGGTTTGGCCTATCCGCTTTCTTCTAACCTATTGAAAAATAAGTATATTTTACGCTTTTATGCCTGTGCTACCAAGGCATGCGGCTACAGGGTTTTACAGAAATAGCCCTAAAAAAGATGTGAAATAGATCAAAAAGTAGACAGTTTGTGGTAGAATGGGCGCTTGTTTTTACTCGGTCTGCTTGGCCATACATTGCGAAATTGGGCTCAGCTGGCGAGTTGTTAGTAATCAAATGCTACAAAGATTTTTAGCGGGCAAATGACATGATAAAGCGAAAACCGTCTCCACTAGCGGCATGTATTGGGCTGTTGTCGGTAGCATCTTTAAACCACTATTCTCTGGCGTTACCTCAGGATGGAAATAACGCGACAGTCGTGGGCGATGCAACTTACACGGTGGACAGCGCAACCCAGGCGACTATTAGCGCCGGCACCGATAGCGTTATCGAGTTTTACACACCTTCTGATGGAAGTAGTGCGTTCTCTATTAGCAGCGGAGAAACGTTAATTTTGCAATCGACTGCAGGGGCCGTCGATGTGTTGGCGGATGTGATTGATTCAAAGCCTTCGGAGATTTTTGGCGCAATTGAAGGCGATGGAAATGTTTCCCTGTATATTCGAAACGCGTCTGGGGTCGTTTTTGGCCAGGATGCTAGCGTATTAAATGTTCCAGCCCTAGTTGCAACGACCAATCTGTTTGACAACGCGGATTTTTTAAACTTTGCCAGCGGAGCTGAATCGTTAGATACCTTTGCTTCTGGCGGAGAAATCTGGATCGAAAGCCTGGACATTCAGGGCGGTGATCTGATCGTGGTCGCCAGTAAAGTTGAGATTGATGGTACTGTCGAAAGTTCTGGCGAGTTTAAAATTGCCATTGGCGAGCAGGTTGAATTAGCGCTGCCATCGTCAGGCGCTGGACTCTTGTCTGTTGATATAAAACAGGCACTAACTTCAGGGGAAGCAGCCGGGAGTTTGGTAGTATCAGGAACCTCTTCGGTTGATGTGGGCAGCGTGGATTGGCAAGCTGCGGTAAATGATCCGAGTATATTTGCTGTAAATGTTCAGGGAGTTGTTAAGGCAAACGACGTGACGGTGGGTTCTGATGGCGCTATTAATATAGTCGGAAAAGGCGGAGCGATGCTTTTGGTAGGGGAGCTAAATGCAGCTGATGGTGCTGCGGATATTAGGTTGCTGGGCGACAATATTTTTCTCGAGCAGAAAGTTATGGCCAATTCTATTCGAATTGACCTGGGGAAAGAAGCCTCTGGGATTGCAAAGCGTGAAGCGTATCTTGAAGTTAACGATTTAGTTCATAACGAGCCCAGCGTAGAAATAGAAGGCGCTTCAGGAGCCTTCCGGCACGCTATCAATGGCTTCGGAGACTACACGGTGACGGGAGAAAACAGCGGCACAGCTGCGTTTGACCCGCAGGGAGATCAGCACGTTAGCTTTTTAAATGTTCCTCTGTTGCAGGCGGGTGGCGGTGATAACCGTATCGTGATTGAAGACGGCGCGAGTATTGATACGATTATTGGCGGAGGTAACAACGATGAGTTTTTAATTCGCGGCACTTCTCGTGTGTTAGATGGGTCGGGCGGTAACGACGCTTTTATTATGGATGGTGGTCTGGTAACCGCGGAACTGAATGGAGGGGAAGACGTTGATACGTTAACTGATGTTTTCTTAAGAGATTTGGCAGGTGAGCCAACTAATGTATCTAGTGGTCAATCGAGTAGTGATTTTGTTAACAGCTGGGTTAATATCGAGCAGGTTAACCCCGCCACATTACCACCCCCAGTACCATCCGTACCGGACCTTGATACGAGTAATCTCAACGCATCTACGCCACTTTTTTCTAACCTAAACGGTTCTGCTGTGAGTGGTTTACAGCTCGTGGGTGATGATTTTGTAAATACCCCTTGTGGTTTACAGGCGTCTGCTTCGGTTGGTGAAGCAGGGGTCGATGCTTCTGTTCCCTCGGTTGGAGTGTTAGACGAAGATTGTTTTAACACACCTGAATACGTTGCTTTACTAAATACTACGATTTATTTCGATAACGATAGCTCAACAATCTTGCCAGCGGCGGCCAGCAAGCTGGATCGCGTTTCGGGCTTTGTTATCGAATCTAATCAGTTTAGAGAGGTGTCGGTATCTGGCCATACGGACAGTAACGCGTCAAACGAATACAACCTGGCGTTATCGAAAAGGCGAGCCGATTCGGCGGTTAACTATATGGCAGAGCAAGGTGTTGATGCCGCACTTTTCAAAACCTATCACTACGGTGAAGAGCTGCCTGCAGTAGAAAATAATTCACCCGAAAATCTGGCAAAAAACCGTCGTGTAGTGGTTGAGCTAAAAAAGTAGTAAAGCTCTGACACAATTAGATCATTTGAACTGCTAGGCTTGTTGCTAAACAGACCGCGTCGGTGAAAGCTGACGCGGTTTTTTTTGGCGCGAACTGTTATCTAAAGGGTTTTCGATAACAGGCTAAACGATCGCTTTTGTCACAAAAAAGAATAAATAACGCTCATAAAGATCAAAAAGCGTCTTTTATGGCTAATATTAAGTCATGTTTAGAGTGTTTTTTGGTCATTTCGGGTTTGGGAAGAGTGGGTTCGTTTTTTGCGAAGCTGTATCCACACGCATGCTTGTAATATGGATTTTGTCCACGTTTACCGGGATGCATAGCGCGTTAGCGCAAGCCGAAGAAAAGACCGATACCGTGCGTTCGCTAAGCTTGTTGCAGGCGAGTGAGTTCGATACGCACACGCCGCACGAGCTATTGGATGAAGAGCTAAGCGATTTCACGCTTTTTGAATACGGCGAGCAACACTCGCTAGTGGTCGCAGATCATGAATGGCAATACCTGGATGCGGCTGCTTATCAACGGCGCGAAGCGTTCGTTAAACGTTTTTTCGCGCGCAAAATGTTAAACGCTAACCTGAGTGGTGATAGTCAAATTGACTTTAGCGCCGAGCTAGAAATGATAGCTGCTTACTATGCGAAGCATGATTATGCTTTCAACCTCGTAGAGCGTTTAAGCAATACCACCATTAAACTCAAATATGTGCCCAATACTTTTCGTACTGAAGTGACCGGTAACGCCTTGCAAATAACGGGTGTGAAGGTTCTTTTTGATACCTACGCGTCGGCAGAGTTTACTAGTGGGAGGAGGTCCGACGACGCAGCTGTTTTACGAATTTCGGCGGCGGATGCTTTGTTACATGAGTTGTTGCACGCAGAAATGGCTTTAAAAAACGGTAAGGCCTTTATTGCAAGTGGCGCCTTGTTTGGCGTTGGTTACCCAGTTGAGCATGAGCGCGAAATTATTGCTCGCGAGCGAGAGCTGTTTGCTGCGATGAGCTCGCAAGACGGTGTGCCGCGGCCACAGCGACATAGCCACGCCGGTCATTTAACCGAGTCTGATTGTTCTGTATGTTTTTAGCGCACTAGTTATGTTTATCGTCTCAGCCCTATGCGCTAGACAAAAGTTTGGGCGATTTTATCCATCTTCCTGGCAAGGGAAATATCTTTCTCGGTGATTGCCTCTTTATCGTGTGTCCATAGCCAGACTTCCAGGTCGCGATAGCAGTTCTGCCATTTCGGGTGATGGTCCATGGCATCACATTCTTCCGCAGCAATCTGCATAAAACGCAAAGCCTCTTTAAAACTCTTAAAGCGAAAACGCCTGTACAATTTATTTTCGCTAATCTGCCAAAGCGGAATGTCCTCAGTCGCTATGTTAGTCATAATCGAGTTGTAACCTGTGTCTAGTTAAATGCGTTAAGGATAACGCCACACTCACAATGATCTGTATATGGGAATTGGTCGAACAAGGCAAACTCGGTTATCGAGTGTGTTTTGGTAAGGGTTTTTAGATTCTCGGTGAGCGTATTGGGGTTGCATGAGATATAGATAATGGTTGGGAAGGTTTGGGTAAATTCCAGGCTGTGGTCGTCGAGCCCCGCTCTTGGAGGGTCAACTAACACATGGTTCAAGTTGTAGCTGTTCAGGTCTAAATGAGAAAGTCGTCGAAAAGGGCGCAGCTGTTTAAGTGCTTGCGCGGTTTCTTCACCGCTTAGACGCACAAACTCGATATTATTGATATTGTTTAAAGAGCAGTTTTCCTTAGCAAAGCGAATACTGGTTTTTGAGATTTCGGTAGCGAGCACCTTCCGAAAATATTTTGCGAGCGGTAGCGTAAAGTTGCCGTTGCCGCAGTAAAGCTCTAGCAAATCATTATCGTCACGGTTTTTCGATTGTAGATAGCTAATTACCCATTCAATCATCTTTTGATTAATTGCCGCATTTGGTTGGGTAAAGCTATTTTCGGGTTGCAAATACTGTATCGGTTTGCCGCCAATTGATAGCTGCTCGCGGACATGATCATTGTTAAGCACTAGTCGTTGCTTACGCGAGCGGCCGATGACCGAAATGTTAAGCTCTGTTTGTAAAGCAGTAGCGGCACTTTGCCAGTCTTCTTCCAGTGGCTTGTGATAAATAAGCGTGACGAGAAGATCGTTGATAGTGCTTGATAAAAACTCTACCTGAAAGAGTTTTCGGCTTAGTAACTCGTTCAGGTTAATTGCATCCAGCAGCGGTTGCATAATATGTGTAATGGACTGGTGAGCGATAGGAAAATCGTCAATCCTGACTGGTGTTTTTGGCGCCTGTTTTTCAAACATGGCATAGTGGCAGTGTGGCTGGTTGTTTTCGTCATATGTGTGCCACACTCTAAACTCACTGCGCATACGATAATGTTTTATGGGCGAGGAAAATATTGCGGGTTCTGGGATATCAAATTGCGACATCAGCTGAGTTATTCGCCCGGATTTCTCGTTTAAAAGATCGGTGTATTGTTCCGGCCGATAATCTGTGCCGGGGATCGTTTGAATGGCTTGCTCTGGCATAGGTTATTTGCAGTGCGTTAAGGATAAAACGACAATTTTACTCGAAGGGCAGCTATGCTGCGCTACAATAGTCTAATGCAGTAAATACTTGGTTTTATAGCTTATTTGAGGATGGTTTGGGTCGATGAAAAATATTTTGGTCACGGGTGGTGCTGGCTATATCGGCAGTCATACATGTGTGGAGTTATTACAGGCTGGGTATAAAGTTAGCGTTGTCGACAATTTGTCGAACAGTTACGTCGAAGCGTTAAAGCGAGTAGAAAACATCACCGGGCAGAGCCTTACTTTTATCGAGGCGGATATTCGTGATCGCAAAGCAATGAATGCGCTTATGCAGGCAGGCGAGTTTGATGCCGTTATTCATTTCGCCGGATTAAAAGCCGTCGGCGAGTCTGTTCAAAAACCTCTCATGTACTTTGACAATAATATTTATGGCACCCAGGTATTGTTGCAGGCAATGCAGGATGCAGAGGTGTTTAATCTGGTATTTAGTTCGTCTGCCACGGTTTATGGTGAGCCGCAGTCAGTCCCAATAGACGAGCAGTTTCCGTTGTTTGCGACTAACCCCTACGGCAGGACAAAGCTCGTTATCGAGGATATGCTGCGCGATCTTGGCGTTGCCGATTCGCGTTGGAATGCTGCGCTACTGCGTTACTTTAATCCCGTAGGTGCGCATGAAAGCGGTTTGATCGGCGAGGATCCTAGCGATATACCTAATAATCTTATGCCTTTTATTTCGCAAGTGGCTGTGGGACGACTCGAGAAGCTGTCTGTTTTTGGTGGCGATTATCCAACACCTGATGGCACCGGCGTTCGCGATTATATTCATGTGGTAGATCTCGCCAAGGGTCATCTCGCTGCATTGGAAAAAATTAAAAAGCAGAGTGATTTGGGCGTGGTTGCTTACAACCTGGGTACTGGCAATGGCAGTTCAGTACTACAAATGGTCGAAGCATTCAAAGCAGCGAGCGGGAGAGATATTCCTTATCAAATTGTTGATAGGCGGGCTGGCGATGCAGCTATTTGTTACGCGAACCCAGCCCATGCTAAGCAAGAATTAAGCTGGCAGGCCGAATTGGGCTTAGACGCGATGACCGCTGATACCTGGCGTTGGCAATCGAATAACCCTAACGGATATAGATAGCGCCCAAAGACCTATTAAGGCGTCGATTATTTCTGGTCTTGAGTAGTGTTAGATAAAAAATAGTTTGGACGGCGGTTTTGCCAGAGCGCGTGAGCTTGTGCAAAGGCATCTTCTTCGTTTTCGGCATCGTTCATGGTTAGCAGTGCGATGGCGGTCGTGCCGATCACAGCTTGAAAGGCATAAGGGCTCGATTCTTCCGCGTTGTCACAAGCCCAGAATTCGGCGAGCTTATTGGCAGTCGGGGTATCGTCGGTTGGGGGCGATGCTCGACGCGTTAAAACACTGCTCTCCTGTTTGCCTTGCGACAAGCGTTTGAGTTTAACGCTGGCGTGGGGTCGATACTCAAACTCTCCTGCATCACCTTTAATTACGGTCGCATTTTGTTCATTGAGAATCTTGGCTGCTTGCTGGTGGGAGTCCATATACGCAGGATGAAAGACACTTTGCAGCGTTGCCTGCGCGGCAAGCGGGTTTAGTAAGCGGCAAAGCGTGTGGACTGGAGATCGCAAGCCAAACATCGGCCTAAGGCCAATCAAGCGATCAAGTGGCGGACAGAGCTTGGCAAGTGGCAGAAACGCAAAACCACTTTTCTCAAGTTGATTTTCTACTTCTGCCAGTGTGCTAGCGCTGTTAATCCCGAGTTCCAGAAGTGTATCTTCGGTATACACTCTTCCTTGTGTATGCCCACGCGCTCCGTGCATGATTACTTTTTTGCCGCTTTGAGCTAACAGTAGTGCCGCGAGAATAAACCAGTGCGGTTGTTTGCGCTTGCCTGCATAGCTTGACCAGTCGAGATCGATTGACAGGGAAGGGGTATGTGAGCTGGCAATATAGTCTCTGCTAGCCCGCACAAAACCTGCGAGCTCTTCAGGTGATTCCTCTTTAACCCGTAGCAGCATCAAAAAAGCGCCAAGTTGGACATCCTCCACATCACCTGTGAGGATCAACCGCATTGCGTTGTAGGCCTCCTGCTCTGTGAGAGAGCGGCTACCGGTTTTTCCTTTACCAAGTATACGAACATAAGGAGAAAATTCGTTTTCGAAAGGTATTTTCGACATGCGTTTGCTGGCTAATTGATGTTGCGGTTATTCAAGCATTAAAAAACCCCGCAAGGCGCGGGGTTTTTATTTTACCGAAGTGGTGATTACTCATCCATCGCGCCAAGCAAATGCAGCAGCGACGTGAATAAATTATAAATGTTCAGGTAAAGCCCAACCGTTGCTCGGATATAGTTGGTTTCTCCACCGTGGATAATACGGCTGGTATCAAACAGAATGAACCCTGACATCAACAGCATGATCGCAGCACTGATGGCAAGTTGGACACCAGGTACCACTACGCCGAAAAAGCCGGCAACCATAAAAATAATTGCACATGCTAAAACTACGAGTAGGCCAACCATTAGGAAGCCACCCATAAAAGAAAAGTCTTTACGAGTGGTTAGTACATAGCCTGATAGTCCTAAAAAGATAAACGCCGTACCGCCCAGTGCCTGCATGATGAGCGAAGGGCCGTTTGCAAGCGAAAGATAGGCATTAAGCATTGGGCCAAGTGCGCCGCCTAGCAAACCGGTAAATAAAAATACGGTCCAGATGCCAGCAGCAGAGTTTTGCGTGCGCGGCAGAACTAGCCAGATAATAGCAATCGCAGCAATAGACATGATTAGCGCAGGGCCGCGGCCAAGGTTTACCGCCATTGCCGCAAATGCGCAAACTGCACTAAATGCGAGAGTCATCGCTAATAACAAATAAGTGTTGCGGAGTACTTTGTGAGCTTGAATATCCAGCCCTGCTGTAGCCGTTTGACTTTGGTAGACCGGTCTTTCTTGCATGATTGTGTTTCCTCAGATATCTATGTAATGCTAGATGAATGTTGCTTCCAGAATATGCGCCAATGCTAACTGTCCACAAGCCTTATAACCGTTCGGGTTGCTTCACCCGAGTATTAGACAGTTTCTATAGCAATTTACGCAATGCTTCGTAAGTTTAGATCATCATACTGAAAAATACTTCTTAAGCAAAGACTTAGCGCACATTATCCAGCCCGTGGCGGCAGCTATAATGTATATTATGCCCACGTAGAGCATCGTTAGATAAGTTACTCTTAAATATAATGTTTTTTGCAAATAATGTGGAATTTTCCGGCGCTTAATATGTCCTAGCGGGCTAATCATCTATTTGGGAATCACCAGGTGCAATACCTCATATCACGTCTTGTTTTTCGTTCTTTGTTTAAGCGTAAAACGGCTTTTTTAGCGCCAACGCTAAAGGCGATGCTAGCGTGTGTTGGGCTGGTTTTTGCCGGGCTCACGTCTTCGGCCTATTCAATTGAGCTCGCTAGCGAGCAGACCAGGCACACTCGCGTCTCCATATTAAGTGGCTATGACGTGCTAGTGCCGGGTGGTGTTCAATATTTTGCGCTGAGCCTGCAGCCTGAGGACGGGTGGCACACCTACTGGCGAAACCCAGGAGAGGTCGGTAAAGCGACGTCGCTCGAATGGGAGTTGCCAAAGGGCGTTTACGCGGGGGAGCTTGAGTGGCCCATGCCGGTTCGTAAAGAGGAGCTTGGTGGTATCAGTTTTGTTTATCCAGGTGACGTGCTATTACCTTTTGCAGTAGCGGTGGGTGAGCAGCTGGATTTTGATCAAGATGAGCAGCGATTTACTGCAGAGGTGAGCTGGCTTGTTTGCAAGGACGTATGCATCCCAGAAAGTGCCACGTTAAATTTTTCGATGCCAGTGGCTTTTCCTGGCGCTGAGGTAGAGAGCCTGAGCAATCAGGATGACGAAAGAATAAAGGCGATTGCAGGCACAATACCCAGGTTAAGGCGCGATGTGATTGCGGAGTTTAATGCCGATATTGCGGCGAAGCCACCATCGTTAGCGATAGAGGTCGAGTTGGCGCAGCTTCCTGCTTTTCATACAAAGCCAGCGGCTTATTTGGCTGAGCAGGGCGTCGTAGACGAAACTCAGCTAGCCAGGATAGTTTTGGGCGATGAGCATCTAACCATTTTATTTAATGCCGATCCGTATCTCGAAGAGCTTCCACCATTTTTTGCGTTAGTGCTTTCCGGTTTTGACCAGGCGTCTACACCACATTTGGAGCTGCACGTTGAGCACAATCCTGATTTGGTGGTAGGCAATACGATGACAGCTCCTTCTTTCAATAGTCAATCGTTGGTGGAAGATTCGAGTTCATCGATCGGCTTAGCGCTGGTGTTATTGTTTGCGTTTCTTGGGGGCTTGATTCTTAATGCAATGCCCTGCGTATTTCCAGTTTTATCACTAAAAGTTATTGGGCTGATTGAAAGCGGTGCGGGCGATGCGAAACATCGCCAGTCTCATGGTCTAGCCTATACGGCCGGCGTAGTGATTAGTTTTGTACTTGTTGCCCTGGTGCTGATTGTCTTGCGGGCGCTAGGGGAGCAAATCGGCTGGGGTTTTCAGTTACAGTCGCCGCTCTTTGTCGCGTCAATGGCCTTACTGCTTTTTGTGCTGGGGCTTTCATTGTCGGGTTTTATCGAGATCGGTTCGAACTTACAAAATGTAGGGGCCGGCCGGGCACATCAAAGTGAGCATCCTTTAAAAGGTGCTTTTTGGACGGGTGTTTTGGCAACAGTGGTCGCAACACCGTGCACAGCGCCGTTTATGGGTACTGCGATGGGGTATGCGCTCGGCCAGCCGGTGGTGGTGTCGCTGCTTGTTTTCACGGTAATGGGGCTGGGTTTGGCGAGCCCATTTTTGTTGGTCGCCTTTGTGCCAGTGTTAGGGGATTGGTTGCCGAAGCCCGGCAACTGGATGGTTCGTTTTAAAGAGCTGCTCGCGTTTCCGCTCTACCTAACGGCGGTATGGCTGCTATGGGTGTTTGCGCGGCAACAAGGAGTTAATGCGGCGGCTATTTTGCTTGTAGCGGTAGTGCTTATTGCCATGGCGGTTTGGGCATGGCGCAGTGGGCCATTTGGTCGTTGGTCAGTATGGCGTTTTTTAGCGGTGATACTGGCAGCGATGTCGAGTTACACCCTTTATCTGGCGAGCGCTCAACCTCCGAGCCAGTTGGCGTCTGAGAGTACAGGCTCGCCGGATATTGCATCAACCGATGCTAGCGACTATGTTGCTTATAGCGATGGCGCGCTGAAAATGGCAATTGACGCGGGTGAAACGGTGTTGGTCAACATGACTGCTGACTGGTGCATTACCTGTAAAGTTAACGAGCGAGTGGCTTTAAAAAATGAGCGAGTGGCTCAGGCGCTAGGGGCCCATGGTGTTACCTATATCAAAGGTGACTGGACGAATAGCGACCCGTTAATTACTGAATATCTTTCAAGGTTTGGGCGCAATGGCGTGCCACTGTACGTGGTGTACCAGAAAGGGCGGTCACCTAAGGTTTTGCCGCAGATTCTCACTCCGGATCTGGTATTGGAAGCGCTACGCTGACACTTATAGTCAAATACCTCGTTTAACCCACATATTCCCTTATCTTTATCGGTTGACGCTACATGCGTGTGTCTATAGAATTCGCGCTCCGCGGATTTCGTGGGCTTTTGCCGTTTCTTGTTGTTGATCAACAAGGGGCGGGGCGATAGCCGGCCCGCGAAGCTGTTTATCCGCTAACTTATTGAATTTGGAGTAGAAATACATGGCGACGATCAACCAGTTGGTTCGTAAGCCTAGAAAGCGTAAAGTTAAAAAGACTGACGTACCCGCGCTACAAGCCTGTCCGCAGCGTCGTGGTGTTTGCACCAGGGTCTATACCACTACGCCGAAAAAGCCTAACTCAGCACTACGTAAGGTATGCCGTGTACGGTTGACGAGTGGTTTCGAGGTATCTTCGTACATTGGTGGTGAAGGACACAACCTGCAAGAGCACAGCGTAGTTCTAATACGCGGTGGTCGTGTGAAAGACTTGCCTGGTGTACGTTATCACACTGTTCGCGGTACGCTCGATACGCAAGGTGTTGCGGATCGTAAGCAAGGCCGTTCCAAGTACGGTGCGAAGCGTCCTAAGTCGTAAGCCGATTTTTACGCTGACTGTTTTTACGTGGAGTAGAAACAAACGAATCATTTGTTTTTGAGCGAATCGAATAGCTCATCAACATTAACCCTTTTTTTAACTGGTTACTGTCTAGACTAGCAACGCAAACAGCAAATCACCTCTGTGCTCTGTGGCGGAGTACAGAAGTAAGGCCAAGCGGCCGGTGTCACAAAAAGTGCCTGGTAAACACTGAGTACTATAAAGTGACGATCAAGCCGGCGAGTTTTGGGTAACCTGAATCCGAGGAAAGTTATCATGCCAAGACGTCGAGTCATCGCGAAACGCGAAATCCTTCCAGACCCCAAATTCGGGGACGTTACTCTCGCAAAATTTATGAACCACTTGATGATCAGTGGTAAAAAATCTGTGGCTGAACGCATTGTGTACGGCGCATTGGATATTGTTCAGGAAAAATCTGGCAATGACCCCGTTGCAAGCTTTAAAGAAGCGTTAGAAACTATTTCGCCAATGGTAGAAGTTAAGTCTCGTCGCGTAGGTGGCGCAACTTATCAGGTGCCAGTTGAGGTGCGTCCTTCACGACGTGAAACCTTGTCAATGCGTTGGTTGGTAGAGTACGCACGTGGTCGCGGAGAAAAATCGATGGCCGCGCGTTTAGCGGGTGAAATACTGGATGCGTCACAAGGTAAAGGCGCTGCAGTTAAGAAGAAAGAAGATGTTCATCGTATGGCAGAGGCCAACAAGGCGTTTTCTCACTTCCGCTTTTAAGCCAGTCGTTACGCTTTTTAGCGCTGGTAATACTAAAAGGGCGAGTTCCGCAAAGAGCTCGCCCTTCGTACGACTAGCGTTTGGCCTTTTTGTTACAAAATTCTTAAACAAAAGAATAGCTACACCCAATTTGGAGTTGTCCTGTGGCTCGTAAAACGCCCATCAACCGTTATCGAAATATTGGAATCTGTGCACACGTTGACGCGGGTAAAACCACGACGACTGAGCGCGTGCTTTTCTATACCGGTTTGTCTCACAAGATTGGTGAGGTGCACGATGGTGCGGCAACCATGGACTGGATGGAGCAGGAGCAGGAGCGTGGGATTACTATCACGTCCGCGGCGACAACGTGCTTTTGGTCGGGTATGCAACAGCAGTTTGACCAGCACCGTATCAATATTATCGACACACCGGGACACGTAGACTTTACGATTGAAGTAGAGCGTTCGCTTCGTGTGCTTGATGGCGCCGTTGTGGTTTTGTGTGGCTCCTCCGGTGTTCAGCCTCAAACCGAAACAGTCTGGCGTCAGGCAAATAAATATGAAGTGCCGCGAATGGTATTCGTCAACAAGATGGATCGCGCTGGCGCAAGCTTCCAGATGGTGGTCGACCAGTTAAAAGAGCGCCTGGGAGCGAATCCGGTTCCATTGCAAATGACGATTGGTGCCGAAGATGAATTTGTTGGTGTTGTCGATTTAATTAAGCAAAAGGCTATTATCTGGAATGAAGCCGACCAGGGGATGACTTTTGAGTACGAAGATATCCCCGATGATATTGCCGATACCTGTGCTGAGATGCGCGAATACCTGGTTGAATCTGCGGCAGAAGCTAACGAAGAGCTTATGGAGCGGTACCTCGAAGATGGTGAGCTCTCTGAGGAAGAAATTAAGCAGGGGATTCGACTAAGAACATTAGCCAACGAAATTGTGCCGGTGCTGGGTGGCTCTGCTTTTAAGAATAAAGGCGTTCAGGCCGTGCTTGACGCAGTTATCGAATTCATGCCGTCACCGACAGAGGTTAAGGCAATCGAAGGTACATTGGACGACAAAGACGAAACAGTGGAAACCCGTGAAGCTGACGATAATGCACCGTTTTCCGCACTCGCATTTAAGATTGCAACGGATCCCTTTGTTGGCACTTTAACGTTTTTTAGGGTTTACTCAGGAAAACTTTGTACAGGCGATAGCGTCTTTAACCCGGTTAAAGGAAAGAAAGAGCGAGTTGGGCGCATGGTGCAAATGCACTCCAATGATCGTGAAGAAATCAAAGAGGTTTTAGCGGGTGATATTGCCGCCGCGATTGGTTTAAAAGATGTGACAACTGGCGACACGCTGTGCGCGTCAGACTCAGTTATAACGTTAGAGCGAATGGAGTTTCCCGAGCCGGTTATTTCGGTTGCCGTTGAACCAAAGTCTAAGCCTGACCAGGAGAAAATGGGTATAGCGCTAGGAAAACTCGCGCAGGAAGATCCTTCATTCCGTGTGAAAACTGATGAGGAATCCGGGCAGACCATTATCTCTGGAATGGGCGAGCTGCATCTCGACATATTGGTCGATCGCATGCGTCGCGAGTTTAGCGTTGAGGCAAATATTGGTAAGCCACAGGTTGCTTATCGTGAAGCGATCCGCAATACCTGTGAAATAGAAGGTAAGTTCGTTCGGCAGTCTGGCGGTCGTGGGCAGTACGGTCATGTTTGGGTTAAGTTCGAACCTGCCGAAGATGCTAACGCCGAAGGACTGGAATTTGTGAACGAAATTGTCGGCGGCGTAGTACCAAAAGAGTATATTCCCGCGGTCGAAAAGGGTATCGCCGAGCAGATGCAAAATGGCGTGCTAGCGGGTTACCCGTTGCTTGGTTTGAAAGCGACGCTATATGACGGCTCGTTCCACGATGTTGACTCTAACGAAATGGCCTTTAAAGTAGCGGCATCGATGGCGACCAAAAAGCTTTCATCCGATGGTGGTGCAGTATTGCTAGAACCTATAATGAAGGTCGAAGTGGTAACCCCAGAAGAAAATATGGGTGATGTTGTTGGCGATCTTAACCGGCGTCGCGGCATGATTGCCGGTATGGACGAAAACCCTTCAGGTAAGGTGATTGATGCAGAAGTGCCGCTCGCAGAAATGTTTGGCTATGCGACCGACTTGCGTTCTGCAACGCAGGGCCGCGCGACCTTTACGATGGAATTTGAAAAGTATTCCGAAGCACCAAAAAATGTTGCTGATGAAATTATTAGCAAAAACGGTGGCTAGCGTAAACCTAGCGTATCGCGAGGGGCTTGCTATAGTTTATGGCTTAGACAGCCCGACTTGTTAAGTCAGAAGAAATTTTATTTAACTTTATTTTTTTAACCAACAGTCAGACGAAGAGGACACGAAAGTGGCAAAAGAAAAGTTTGAACGCACGAAACCCCACGTAAACGTGGGCACGATTGGTCACGTAGACCATGGTAAAACCACGTTGACGGCGGCGTTGACCCGCGTAGCGGCTGAGCAGTTTGGCGGTGAAGCGGTAGCGTTCGACGGTATCGATAACGCCCCTGAAGAGCGCGAGCGTGGTATCACGATTGCGACGTCACACGTTGAGTACGATACACCAGATCGTCACTACGCCCACGTTGACTGCCCAGGGCACGCGGACTATGTGAAGAACATGATCACTGGTGCTGCCCAGATGGACGGCGCGATCCTGGTCTGTGGTGCGACAGACGGGCCAATGCCTCAGACGCGTGAGCACATCCTGTTGTCACGTCAGGTAGGCGTTCCTTACATTGTGGTGTTCCTGAACAAAGCTGACCTGTTGGCGGAAGACTGCGGCGGTGCGGGTTCAGAAGAATACAACGAGATGCTAGAGCTGGTAGAAATGGAGCTGCGTGAGCTGCTTGATACCTACGAGTTCCCAGGCGACGACACGCCGATTATTCCAGGTTCTGCGTTGATGGCACTGGAAGGCAAAGACGACAACGAGTTGGGCACGACCGCTGTTAAGAAATTGCTTTTGACTTTGGACGAGTACATCCCTGAGCCAGAGCGTGCGATTGACGGTGACTTCATCATGCCAATCGAAGACGTATTTTCGATCTCAGGTCGTGGTACGGTGGTTACGGGTCGTGTTGAGCGCGGCATCATCAACACTGGTGACGAAGTTGAGATTGTGGGAATTAAAGACACCACGACGACTACCTGTACGGGTGTAGAGATGTTCCGCAAGATGCTGGACGAAGGTCGCGCAGGTGAGAACATTGGTGCACTACTTCGTGGTACCAAGCGTGAAGAAGTGGAGCGTGGTCAGGTATTGGCCAAGCCTGGTTCAATCAAGCCACACACCAAGTTCGAAGCAGAAGTTTACGTGTTGAGCAAAGATGAAGGTGGTCGTCACACACCATTCTTTAAAGGTTACCGTCCACAGTTCTACTTCCGTACGACTGATGTGACAGGTGCTTGTGAATTGCCAGAAGGCACCGAAATGGTAATGCCAGGTGACAATGTTCAAATGAAAGTTGAACTGATCTGCCCAATTGCGATGGACGAAGGTCTACGCTTTGCGATCCGCGAAGGTGGTCGTACGGTTGGTGCAGGCGTCGTGGCAAAAATTATTGAGTAAGTTTTAGCTGTTTAAAAAAGCCGCTCAGATTCCTGGGCGGCTTTTTTTATGCGCGCAAAAAAATACTCTATTGTCTGCTGAAGCTAATGATGGAGCCTCATGGCTTGTAGCCTGATTAAACATGGAGGCATAATACAGTCTAAATATCGAGGAATAGATATGAACAGCGAGAAGCATGTCGACCTTGCTACATTTATGAGCGGGGTGGAAACCAGAAATCCGGGACAGCCCGAATTTGTTCAGGCCGTTCACGAAGTTGCCCAGGATATATTTGAGTTTATTGCAGATAAAAAGCAATACCATGAAGCTCAGATTCTTCGCCGAATAGCTGAGCCTGATCGCGTAGTGTCATTCAGGGTGTGCTGGGAAGATGATAATCACAACATACGAGTACAGCGCGGCTGGCGAGTGCAAAATAATAATGCGATTGGTCCATACAAGGGAGGCATGAGATTTCATCACTCGGTTAATGAAAGCATTTTAAAATTTTTGGCTTTTGAGCAAACATTTAAGAACTCTCTAACAGGTTTGCCGTTGGGAGGAGCAAAAGGCGGAGCAAACTTTAATCCGAAAGGGAAGTCCGACAGCGAGGTGATGAGGTTTTGTCAGTCATTTATGACCGAGCTTTATCGGCATGTAGGCCCAAATATCGACGTTCCAGCAGGGGATATTGGAGTGGGCGCCAGGGAAATAGGTTATATGTTCGGGCAATACAAGCGTGTAACCAATCGCTGGGAGGGTGTTCTTACCGGAAAAGGGCGCGAGTACGGTGGAAGCGAGATGAGGCCAGAAGCAACAGGTTACGGTGCGGTTTATTTTCTGCAAAATATGTTGGCGCGTATTGGTGAGTCTTGTGAGTCTCGATCAGCGATTGTATCTGGCTCTGGAAATGTTGCTCTACACGCAGCAGAAAAACTCAATGAGCTGGGTGCGAAGGTGCTTACGCTTTCTGATAGTCAGGGTTATATTTTTGATTCCTCGGGAATTAGTAATGAGAAACTGGCCTGGGTGAAAGATTTAAAGCTCAATCGGCGTGGGCGAATTAGCGAATACGTAAAAGAGTATCGTGAAGCCAAATATTTTGAAGGAGAGCGGCCCTGGGCTGTTTCAGCCGAGCTTGCCTTGCCTTGCGCTACGCAAAATGAATTAAACTCGGACGACGCCAAACAACTATTACAAAACGGTGTTATCGCAGTTTCAGAAGGCGCCAATATGCCAACGACGTTAGATGGCGTGCGAATATTCCAAGAGGCTGGAATATGTTATGCCCCCGGTAAGGCATCTAATGCCGGAGGAGTGGCAGTATCGGGTCTAGAAATGAGCCAAAATGCGAGTAGGTTAAGTTGGGATAACGAGCGACTGGATTTGTTATTAAAAAATATAATGAGTGATATTCACGAGCGCTGTGTAGAGTACGGCGGCAGGGAAAATAAACAGGCTATTAACTATGTTAAAGGCGCTAATATTGCCGGTTTTAAAAAGGTGGCTGACGCTATGCTGTCTTATGGTGTGGTTTAGTGAAGATAGCGTTAGAGAAAATAACAACTTAAGCGCTACCTAAGTGTTTACCGTTTATTTAATATGAGTTAGTGATGGACGCGATTAAGCTGCGTTGTCCCAGAACTATCTCTCTAGTTTGGGGTCAAACGCGGGCATTACTCTAACCCTTAATTTAGGAAGTTATTTTGCAAAGTACAGCGCCATTACTGCTAGAACACACCGATTTCCCCGAAATTAGAAGAGCTGGTGTAGATACACTGCAAGTTAATCTGGGTTATAAATGCAATTTAAGCTGTAGCCATTGTCACGTTAACGCAGGGCCGCACCGAACTGAATTGATGAGCGAAGAAGTTGCCGATCTCATTATGCAGGTTTTAATAAATCGAAATATAAAAACACTCGATTTGACCGGCGGTGCACCAGAATTAAATCCCCAGTTTTATCGACTGGTCAGGTTTGCGAGAAAACACAATATCGAAGTGATTGACCGTTGTAATTTAACGGTGTTGTTCGAGCCAGGCCAGGAAAAGCTAGCAGAGTTTTTAGCTGAGTACAGAGTAACCGTAGTCGCATCCCTTCCGTGTTATCAAGAAAACAACGTTAATGAACAGCGCGGCAAAGGTGTGTATCAGTTAAGCATTGATGCACTAAAAAAATTAAATACGCTGGGGTATGGTAAAAGGGAAGGGCTGGTATTGAACCTGGTTTACAACCCAGTCGGTGCGCATTTGCCGCCGCCGCAGATGGTGCTTGAAAGTGATTACAAAAGAAATCTGGGCGACCAGTATGGGATCGTTTTTAATGAGCTGTTTACTATCGCTAATATGCCAATCAGTCGGTTTGGCGCTGTGTTGCTTGCAAAGGGGCAGTACGATAATTATATGACCTTGCTTAAAAGTAATTACAGTGAGGCGAATTTGGAAACCGTGATGTGTAAGAGCTTGATTAGCGTTGATTATCAGGGTTACCTCTACGACTGCGACTTTAACCAGATGTTAGATGTTCCTCTGGTTGGTCGTTTGGCTAGTGATCGCAGTCATGTACGTGACTTGCTGCAAGAAAGCTATCAGGGCACATCAATTGTTGTCGGAGAGCACTGCTACGGTTGTACGGCAGGGCAGGGAAGTAGTTGCGGCGGCGCGTTAGAATAATAGCCCTGATTCATCCAGCAGGAGAGTAAACTGGCGCAACGCTGATGAAAGCATCGATTATTGTTCCCACATTAAACGAAAGTCGCTCGATTGAAGCTTGTCTCACGCGCTTGCATGCGTTGAGGGACGACCTGGTTGAAATCATAGTCGTGGACGGTGGCAGCGATGATACGACGATTGAGTTAGCCAGGTCGTTGGCAGATATTGTTATTTCTGCTGAGCGCGGGCGAGCGTTGCAGATGAACGCCGGTGCTGAAGTCGCTAGCGGTGATTATCTGTTTTTCTTGCACGCCGATACGTTGATTCCCGGCGGCTTTGTTGGTCGCTTAAACGAGATAGAACAGTGCAATGTTCGCTGGGGTTTTTTTAAACTTAAACTAATGGATGGCCACCCTGTTTTTCGTTTGATCGAAAGCATGATCAATTGGCGTTCTTCGTTTTTTAGTATTGGTACGGGCGATCAGTTGATCTATTGTCAGCGAGACTGTTTCGCCGCTATCGGTGGTTTTCAAGAAATCCCCATTATGGAGGATGTCGCGTTGTCGAAGTCGCTAAAGGCTAATTTTGGAAGCGCGCATATTGTGCCTGAGACTGTGCAAACCTCCGCAAGGCGTTGGCGGCAGTATGGTATTGTTAGGACAGTTTTATTGATGTGGCGCCTTCGCTGGGAATATTTCCTGGGGGTTAATCCCAAAAAGTTAGCTCAGCGTTATCGCTAGAGAAAGGCGAATATTTGTTTTGAGCAAAAAACAGCTAGTAATTCAATTCGCAAAAGCCCCTGTGGTTGGCAATGTAAAAACTCGCTTGATACCCGACTTGGGTGGCGAGCGTGCTTGCCAGTTACATTGGCTAATGGTCGAGGAGTTGTGTCAGCGCCTTGCTCACAGAGAGGCACAGCACCCCTGGCATTATCAACTACATGTCGACGAAGTTAATAACAAGGCTGTACAAGAGCTTTCGGGTAGGTACGCTATTGAAGTTGTTGAACAATCTGATGGTGACCTGGGTATGCGGATGTCGAAGGCTTTTGCTTCGTGCTTAACGCAATATCATAAAGTGGTGCTTATCGGCTCGGACTGTTTGTCAGTTAACGACGAGCGAATTGCGTTAATGTTTGATGCTGTCGACGGTAGTGATATATCACTATTGCCTGCGCTGGACGGTGGCTACGCAGCGGTTGGAATGAAGGATCTTCAAGCATCAATTTTTAGTGAGATCGACTGGGGATCAAGCCGCGTTTTTTCTCAGACGGTCGCCAAGTGTAACGCGGATAAGATTTCATTTGAGTGTCTGGAGCCGGTAAGAGATATTGACTCGTTTGACGATCTTCGTCAAAGCACTGAGTTTGAACTGGTCAGGCGGTTTTTAGCGGTAGAGGAGGGCCAGTTATCTGGTCGTTAGGCTTGTATAAAGCCTTCACTTCGGCGTTCAGTTGCTGCTAGGCCGTCGGCATTATAAACACCGCTGTTATTATCGTTGCCCTGCAATGCAGTAATAAATTGCTTTGCGGATTGTAATAATGACGCGACGATTTTTCCGTTCACCTGCGTCGCTGTGTCGCACAGTTTTAGATTGTCTTCAACTTTTGCCCAGGTGCTTCGAATATCGCTACCGTGAATGGTCTTGTCAAAAGTGCTTAGCGTCGCTTCCCATTGTTGGGCGTTATCGCATCTTAAATTAATACTATTGAGTAGCTGCGTTCGGGCTTTTGCGCGCTCGTCTAATAAACCACTAAGTTTGGACTTTGAATGCGTGAATGCGTCAAGCTGGCTATGGTCAGTGCTTTCCAGATAGCTTCTTTCTTCCTGTAGAATTGACAGAATTTCGTCGAGGTTACTAAGATCCTGGCGTAAAGAGTTAAGCGTTTCCTGAGCTACGGTAGTGATATCTGTCGGGTTCATCGCTTTGCGGTAAGCCTGGTGTCGTATGGGCGTGAGTCACGCAAGGGTTTGTTATGCTCTTTAACCAGTAAAGAACTGATCATCAGCCAGAATTTTATCGGCAAGCGCTTCAACATCAACAGAGTAACTACCACTTTGGATTTGATCGCGAATCTCCTGCACGCGAGCTTCGTCTATTTCGGGTAGCTGCGCTAACGCTCGCTGAATGCTGGCGATCTCTTTTGCCTGATCACTAAGTTGAACGGTATCGGCATTTGATCCCGTGTTAGCGGCTTGCTGTTCTGCGGCGTCCGGCTGGCCCTTAGTGGGGGCCGCCTTAGAAGCAGAGGTATCCGCTTTACGAGAAGAACCGGCGATGCCAGTGTTGACTGAATTTACTTCGTTAACCATTTTAAGAATACATCCAATAAACTCGATTGTTCAGGTTTTGCATTTGCAAGATTGCGAATAAGCGCTAGCCTAAACATTAATATTACGTGTATGTCTGTAGTCGGTCATCTTAGCGAACGCATCGTGTTTGCAAAAGCGCATAGGCTAAGAATTTTTTGCTAATCGCGCTATTCATTTTGCGCGAGGACCGAGCTAAAACCCATAGTCCAAATATCGGCAGTTAGCCAATAAACTTTAGCTTAAAAGTTTGTCTTGTGCTGCCTGCCTCTATAATTTGAATTATAAAAACACCATAATACATTGATATACAACGCTTTTCTCTCTTAAAGCATTACTGCAACTCGCCCGCGGCCGGTTACCACCGCTTTTAGCACGCGGTTGGAGTGACTGTTTTTGACGGAAATCTGTTCTCCTTTTCGCCCTGCCGCCTGTGCGATGCCCGCAATCTTAACTTGTGTAGCGCCAGTTGACGCGGAAATGACAACAACATCGCCTCGTTTGACCAGCGTAGGTGTGGTGAGATGGCTGAGCATGATGGCCTGGCCATCACGGACATTACGCCTGGCAATCATTCCGGACACATCGCTAAGTTCTGTTACGTACTCATCCCTAAAGCTGGTCATGCTGATGCGCTTTATCGTGGTGTTGCTCGCGTTGACCGTTCCGTTTCTGGCGATTGGGCCGGATGCAACCAATACGTCGCGGAATACGGAAACCTTAACGGGTACAAAAATACGCCACGGCGTTTGTGCGCTGCAACGAACTGAAATCAAGCTATTCCCTGAGCGGTTAAGTATTTTGGGCGGCTTGAACGCTAACGGTTCTGCGCAGGTTTTTAGTTTGGTGCGTGAGTCGAGCTGGGTGACTTGTGCCTCAATGTCATAGTCAGGAAAGCGCTTCTTGTAATGACCAAGCGTAAAGTCCCTGACCTGAGCCTTTAGCGCTTTTAAGTCGAGATACTCACCATAAGCCGCGGCTCCTGTTGCAAGAGGCGGCGATGCGATCGAGAGGGCAGTGAGCGCCAAAAGAATCAATTTTTTCATGAATACATTTTCAATTGTTGAGCTTATGCCGAGTGGTCGTATCGCTCAGTTCATTAGCGAATAAGCAAATCCCGCGCCTAAACAGGGATGGTCGAGAAAATAATTAATAAAGTCTTGTGCGGCCTTAACTTACGCTTAGTTTCTATCGCTAGCGATTGCAGATGAGTATCGTTTTTCTCGAGGTGCTCCGCGAGTCTTGCCGCTTTGCGGCAATGCGCTGCCGTTAGCGTGCCTGGGTGTCTGGCGATATCCGCTTCAGGAGGATGCTGCTACGCCTAACCTGTTGATAATTAAAGATAAATGCTATTTGGCATGTGCTTGGCAGTAACGTTTACGGTGATTAGATCAAGCGGCAATATCAGCGGTTAAATATGACAGCGATCAACTTTAACAATGCGTTAGGCATACACGCGAGTGCTCTGGAGTTTAGGGCAGCGCGTGCAGAGGTGTTGGCCAGCAACATCGCTAACGTAGATACCGTGGGGTATAAGGCGCGCGATCTAAGCTTCTCTGAAGCGCTTAAGCAGTTTAGTCAGGGCGAGTCGGCTGGGGCACTACGGGCCAGCGATCAGCACCACATTGCCAGCAGCGTTGGTGAATTACAACTTAGGCCATCTGGTGTTCCGCAGGATCGAAATGGTCGCGCAGAATTTTTGTCTAACCAGGTTCAGGCGTTTAGAAGTTACTATCGCGAGCCGCTTCAGCAGGCTGGGCTAGATGGGAATACCGTTGACGTTCAGCGCGAAAGTGTTGAATTTGCCAGGAATGCACTGGACTTTAGCGTTAGCTTCCGTTTGCTTAACGGCCGGTTTTCAGGCCTGACAAAGGCGATTAAAGGCGACTAGATACTAAGACATCATGATTCTTTTAAGAACTAAAGTGCAAGTCGGAGTTTGGTTTTGGGTATAGCTAACGTATTTGATATTGCGGGCTCCGCAATGAGCGCACAGACAGTTCGGCTAAACTCGCTGGCTAGCAATATCGCAAATGCAGAAACGGTAGCGGGTTCGCCGGAAGAGACATACCGCGCACAATATCCGGTGTTTAGCACTGTTATGAACGATGTGGTTGAAAGGAATTTTCGCGCTGCTGACTCTAGTGATCCTGAGAGCCTGTTTTTTGACAGCCAGCGCGACGGTGGTTTTCAGGCAAGTGGAGGCGTCAGTGTAGACGGGATATACCAAAGCGATGCACCTGCCGAGAGACGTTACCACCCCTCTCATCCTTTGGCGGATTCTGAAGGCTACGTTTACACCAGCAATGTGAATATCGTTGAGGAAATGGCTGACATGATTTCTGCTTCGCGTTCGTTCGAGATGAATGCTGAAGTGGCGAACACTGCGAAGTCGATGATGCAACGACTTATTACGCTTGGACGTTAGCGTTTAAAACAGATACTAAGTTATGAACGAATTCGACGCACTATCCAATCCCTTTTTACGAGGCCTGACTTCGGGTCAGGACCAGCGCGCGGCTGAGCGCCAGACGGCTAACGACGAGTTGGGTCAGGACGCGTTTTTGCAGTTGATGATCGCGCAGTTGAATAATCAGGATCCATTAAACCCCCAGGAAAATGGCGAGTTTATCGCACAGCTTGCCCAGTTTAGTTCTGTTGAGGGGATTACTAATGTTAATAACTCGATCAACGTTTTGGTGGACGAGGTTCGCTCGAGCCGCACTCTGGAAGCGTCGGCGTTAGTAGGGAAAACTGTCGAAACTGATGGCAGTACCGGACAGATCGCGCCGGGGCAAAATCTAAGCGGCTCGTATGGTTTGGCGGCAAGTTCGCCATCGGTCACCATGCGCGTTACAGATGCGTTTGGCAGTGTAGTTTATTCCGAAGACCTGGGAACGGTACCGGCAGGTGAGCATCGATTTAACTGGAATGGCATTGACTTAAACGGGCAGCAAGCGCCTGCAGGCGAGTATCGTGTATCGATTACAGCTCTGGTTGATGGCGAGTCGGTCGAGTTGCCGCTGCGAACTGCTGATGTTGTCGAGAGTGTGTTTTTAAGTGAAAACAACACAGTGGTTTTGAATCTCGCTTCAGGCCGCAGCGTGGCTATTGACGATGTTAGGCGCTTATCACAAGCAGGAACAACAACGGATAGCGTCAATCAGTCTTTAGATTCGCTGGTTAGCCAGTTCCAGTCAAACCGCGCATTAGAGGCGTCGGCCTTAGTGGGGCGCTCGGTTGAGTATCAGGCAAGTAGTATTTCGAGAACAGCGGAGTCAGGTGCGGTAAGTGCTACCACTACGATTCCAGGCGGCGCAAGTAATGCGGTGCTTACGGTTACTGATAGTCGAGGGGCTGAGGTGTTTTCTCAAGGCTTGTCGACAAGTGCTGGTGAGCAGACGATAGCCTGGAATGGATTAAATAATGCCGGTGCAGCTATGCCAGCAGGCGATTATCGGCTGGTAGTTAATGCAGAGGTTGGGAATAAGCTGACCGAACTCCCGCTAAGTTTCCAGGGGCACGTTAACAGTGTTTCGCTCGGCGGCGCCTCAACTGGAATGTTATTAAATATTGATGGCGCGGGAAGTGTTCCGTTGAGCCAGGTGACCCGAGTGCTTTAGTTCACCAAGTACTTTAGTTAATCAATAGCGATAAGCAAGCATATTCCTAAATCGGAGAATAAGACATGACCTTTAACGCAGCACTAACAGGTTTGAGAGCCGCAAATACAGAGCTGGAAGTATCGGGTAACAATATTGCTAACGCGAGTACGGTAGGCTTTAAAGAGTCTCGTGTAGAGTTTGCGGACGTTTATGCCAGCACTAATATCGGTGGTGGTTCGAACGCGGTTGGTAATGGTGTTCGAGTGTCGAATGTTGCGCAGCAATTTTCGCAAGGGAGTATAGGGTTTACAGACAGCGCGCTGGATATGGCTATCAATGGCGGTGGATTTTTTATACTCGACGATCAAGGTTCCCAGGCGTATTCGAGGTCTGGCCAGTTCGGGCTTAATACTCTCGGTCAAATTGTTTCGGCAGATGGCGCTATGTTGCAAGGTTTTCCTGCTAACGATTCTGGTGTGGTATCCGGAGTATTGGACACCTTGCAAATCGACTCTGCTAACATCAGTCCGCGACAAACCTCCGAAGTTAATCTAGGGGTTAATCTGGATGCTGATAGTATCGTGCTTGCATCGCGAGGATTAAGCTTCGATACATTAGGTACTACGGTTGGGCAGGTGTCTGTCGGTACGGGGGATAATGGTTATACCGCAGATATTATTACTATCGATGGCGTCAACTATACCATTCCGTCGTCCGGGACAGCGGGAGCGACTGCCGCCGAAATTTCATCTGGACTTAACGCTATTTCGGGTGTGACAGCGACGGCGGTAACTGACGCGAGCTTTGTGATCGGCGGCGGTGGTACTTCAATTACCTCTGGTGATTTGCTGATTAATGGGGTTGCGGTATCGGGTGCGAGCCTGACCGCGATCGCGCAGTCTATAACCGATAACGTGACCGATGTGTCTGCATCAGTCAACGGTAGCTCTATCGAGCTTACTCATTCACGTGGCGAAGACATTTCTTTTAACGTGGTCGCAGGTGCAAGTCTCGACATTACGGGTTCGGCTGCTGGCTCAACAACTACTGTTGCGACAGGCAATGTAGCAATAGTCGGCGGAGAGGTTACCGCAAATGTTGATGATGGCTTATCTATCAGCAGCGCGAGTGGCACGGGTGCGGTTTTTGCGGCAGCCCTGGTTACCACGCCCTTTGCATTAAATACGTTTGATCCATCGGATGAAGAAACGTTTAATTCGGTAACTTCGGCAACAATCTTCGACAGCCTTGGTGCGCCCCATGTAATGACAACCTATTTTGTCAAAGAATCGCAATCAAGCAATCCACCTAACACCTGGTCTGTGTATGTGCAGATTGACGGCCAGGATGTTGGTGATCCCGATCCGTTATCTGCTGACCCAACTGCAGCGACATTGGCGCAGTATCGCGTTTCTTTTAATAACGACGGTACCTATAACTCTGGGTTGTCAGACGACATTATTATTTCCAACTGGACACCGCTTGATCCATCAGGGGCGACTAATGGAGCTCTTGGGCCAAGCACTGGCGGCACGCTGCCCATCCCAGTGCCCGCGACAAGCTCAAATTTTCATCTCGACGTTGCTAATGCAACGCAATTCAGTGGTGTGTTTTCGGTGAACTCGCTAGATCAGACCGGCTACTCAACGGGCCAGTTGTCGGGCCTCGATATTGATGAGTCTGGAATTATTTTTGCGCGATACAGCAATGGTGAGGCGCTTGTTCTTGGCCAGGTGGCGTTAGCGGACTTTTCCAATGAGCAAGGGCTGACACCTATTGGTGATACCAGTTGGGCTGAGTCGTTTCAATCGGGCCCGGCGGTAATTGGCGCGCCTTTGTCTGCGTCGTTAGGCGCTATTCAGAGTGGTGCGCTGGAAGATTCTAACGTTGAGCTGGCAGAAGAATTAGTGGGCCTGATTATAGCGCAGCGAAACTTCCAGGCAAATGCCAGAACGATAGAAACTGCGAACGAAGTTCAACAGACGATAATCAACTTACGGTAATCGTTAGCTAGTAATCGATAGGTAATATGTGAAATGAATGCTGGCCTTTATCTGGCAATGAACGGCGCCAAGTACAATATGCATGCGCAGTCGGTACATGCTAATAACCTGGCGAATGCTTCGACGGCGGGATTTAAAGCTGATTTTGCAGCGGCGTTGAGCCAGGCGGTGAAAGGTGATGGCTTGATCGAGCACGGCAGCATTCCCGTCGCCATGACTACTGCGTCAGATTTTACGCCCGGTGCCATGCAGCAAACGGATGATGATTTTGATATCGCCGTTGAAGGGGATGGCTTTATTGCAGTCCTTACCGAGAATGGTGAAGAAGCCTACACTCGATCTGGAAAGATGATGGTCGATGAGTTTGGCTTTTTGCGTAACGGCCGTGGGGACCAGGTTTTAGGTACCGGTGGCCCAATTGTCGTGCCTGAGGCGGAAACGGTAGAGATAGGTAGAGACGGAACGGTTTCAATTCGGGCATTAGGGCAAAGTCCTGCCGCCCTCCAGGGTGTAGAGCGTATTCGACTGGTTAACCCACCGTTGGATCAAATGAAAAAAGGCGTGGATGGTTTGTTTCATTCTGAAGGGATCGTCGTAGCGGACCCCAATGTTACTTTACGCAGCGGTTTTATAGAAACGAGTAATGTTAATGCCGTGCACGAAATGACAAGCATCACACAGCAAGCTCGTCAATTCGAAATGAATGTCAAGATGATGCAAACCATGGGTGATATTGCGCAAACTTCGGCGCGCTTGTTGCAAGTGCAGGTGTAAAACAAGTGCAGGTGTAAAAATTGAATAACGATTTTATTGAGTGACGGTAGAACTTTATGCACGCAGCGTTATGGGTTAGTAAAACTGGCTTAACAGCGCAAGATAAGCAGCTGACAACCATCTCAAATAATTTGGCTAACGCTTCTACTGTTGGGTTTAAGCGTGACCGGGCTGTTTTTGAAGACCTTTTATATCAAATTCAGCGGCAGCCAGGTGCGCAAAGCTCAGAAAGTACGCTCGTCCCCTCAGGGTTACAACTAGGCACTGGTGTGCGTGTTGTCAGTACTCAAAAGCAATTTACTAGCGGAAGTATTCAAGTTACTGATCAGCCGTTGGATATGGCGATCAATGGCAGAGGTTTTTTCCAGGTGTTACTACCTGACGGAAGTGTTGCTTATACGCGTAACGGTGAGTTCCATATGTCCGCCGATGGTGAGTTAGTGTCACCAGATGGGTTGGTATTGCAGCCTAATGTAGCGATCCCTCAAAACACCATTAACGTGACCATTAGCCGCGACGGCGTTGTGTCGGCCCTGATCCAGGGGAATACTTCACCAACCGTTGCAGGCAATATCCAGCTGGCAGATTTCATTAATCCCGCAGGTTTGCAGGCAATAGGTTCGAACCTGTTTCTAGAGACGGCTGCGAGCGGTGGTGTGCAGACAGGTACGCCGGATGCGAATGGTTTCGGCGCGATTTTACAAGGAAGTGTCGAAAACTCTAACGTTAATATCGTGGAGGAGCTGGTAAATATGATCACGGCACAAAGAACCTATGAGATGAACTCCAGGGTCATCCAGACCGCCGATCAAATGCTACAGTTTGTATCTCAAAATGTTTAGATTAATTCGCTTGTCAGTTTTTTTAAGTATCATCGTTGGGGTGCTCTTTGGCTGCTCGACATACACTGTGTTTGAAGAGCAGCCTAACTCTTATGTTTATGCCCCGGTAGAGGCGAAGGTGCAAAAACCGCAACATGTTAGTGACGGTAGTTTGTTTTTAAGTCATGCGGGTTTAAACCTTTATGAAGACCGAAGGGCTTATCGCGCCGGCGATATTATTACGGTGAATCTCAACGAACGCACGGTTTCCAGCAAATCCTCGGAGACTTCTATTTCAAAGGATAGCTCGACCAACCTTTCGCTAACGCAGGTTTTAGGTGGGGGTGCTGGGGGTGTTCCTACCGATTTTAGTGGGGGACGGAGCTTTGATGGAACGGGAGAAACCGACCAGGAAAATAGCTTGACCGGAAGTATTGCGGTGACGGTTGCTGGCACTTTGCCTAATGGTCTACTTGAGATCCGCGGGGAAAAGTGGATGACCCTGACCACTGGTAATGAGTATATTAGGCTCAGAGGTTTGATTCGCCCGGAAGATATTTCTTCGACAAACACAATATCTTCTACAAAAATTGCGGACGCGCGCATTTCCTATAGTGGTACTGGTGAATTAGTCGAAGCAAGCCGACAAGGTTGGGCGTCCAGATTTTTCAATAGTCAGCTATGGCCTTTCTAAACGGGTGCCTGGAATGTCTTTTATAGGTATTAAAAAAGTTTCGAATTTTTTGTTTGCTATTCGGGTCGCGATACTAGTACTTGTCTTGAGCGCCTTAACAATTAGCCAGGCAAGTGCAGAAAGACTAAAAGATATCGCATCAATCGCCGGTGTTCGTTCAAACGCTTTGCTTGGTTATGGTCTCGTCGTTGGTTTGGATGGGACAGGTGACCAAACCTCGCAAACACCATTCACTACACAATCTTTTCTCAATACCTTAAAACAGTTCGGGATTACTTTGCCCGAAGGAATTCGTTTTCAGTTGCGAAATGTTGCAGCAGTTGCTGTTCACGCGGAGCTACCTGCGTTCGCAAAACCGGGGCAAACACTGGATGTGACAATTTCCAGTATTGGCAACGCCAAAAGCTTGCGCGGTGGTACTTTGCTGATGACGGGTCTTAAAGGCGTAGACGGGAAGGTCTACGCGTTGGCACAAGGCAACATGGTTGTTGGTGGTTTCGGTGCTGATGGTGCCGACGGCTCGAGGATATCGGTAAATGTGCAAAGTGTCGGTCGCATCCCAAACGGAGCTACTGTTGAGCGAACGGTCGAAAATGGTTTTGCCGACGCTGAACGCTTAATTTTTAATTTGCATCGCGCCGATTTTACTTCAGCAAAACGCATTGCGGACGCAATTAATAATCTACTAGGGCCGGATGTTGCCGATGCGCTTGATGCGACATCGGTGCGTGTGACCGCGCCGCGTAAAGCGACTGACAAGGTTACCTATGTTTCTATGCTTGAAAACCTGGAAATAGAACAAGGCCGAGAAGCTGCCAAGGTTATTATTAACTCTCGAACGGGAACAATCGTTGTTGGCAGCAATGTTCGTATTTCACCAGTTGCTGTAACGCACGGGAGTTTAACGGTGACGATATCCGAGGATCCTGGCGTGTCACAGCCAAACCCTTTCTCTGATGGCGAAACCGCAATTGTTGATGATAGTACCATCACCATCGAGCAAGAAGACGCGAGGATGTTCAACTTTAATCCTGGTGCCAGCCTTGATGAAATTGTTAGAGCAGTGAATCAGGTGGGTGCAGCGCCAGGCGACCTGATGGCGATTTTGGAAGCAATGAAGCAGGCGGGCGCACTAAAAGCCGAGCTCATTGTTATATAAACTGAATATAGCAAAGCGTTGATTAGTAGTGATTCCAGCAAACGCATCAATTGATACTGCGTCAGTCCTGATGGATGGGGGCTTGCTGCCGCAAAGACCGAATAAAACGTCAGGCAATAATAATTATTTTGACGCCAGGTCGTTGTCAGGCCTTCACGCTATGGCGCACAGTGATGACCCTGCGGCTAAGCGAGAGGCGCTACATGAAATAGGCGGTCAGTTTGAAGCGATGCTGATAAAGCAAATGCTCGACAGCATGCGCGAGACAACCAATACGATGTTCGAAGACAGTTTGTTTAATCCCGAGCGCGTGCGGTTTTACCAGTCGATGCTGGACGATCAGATGAGCGTAGAGCTCGCAGGAGAGCGGGGGCTTGGATTGTCTGAGCAGTTTGTGGCTAATTTGAGCGAGCGGTATGGTCTGGAAAGCGAAAAGTCTTCTGAATCTTCCACCATCGCTGATCAGGGTTATGCACTTAACACCACGAGCTTTACAGCACAATTGCAGCGTACCAGGCTCGACCGGACTGCGACGCAGGATAATGCTGATGTTCTGGCGGTATCTCCTTTCACAACGGCGGATGCGTTAGCTGGTTCAGATATTCGTGAAGGTGATGAGGTCGCAGTATTAGAGAGGCTTTCAACATCATTGCTACAGCAAGAAAGTAATCAGTTTAAAGGTTTTCTGTCCGGGGAGGCGCCTCAAAGTCGCAGAGAGTTTATTTTCGCGTTATTGCCATATGCCGAAAGGGTTGGACAGGAGCTAGGAGTTGACCCAGAGAATGTGCTCGCACAGGCGGCACTTGAAACTGGTTGGGGTGAAAAAATTATTAGAGGCAGCGACGGGCAAAACAGTTTTAATCTGTTTGGGATTAAAGCTGACTCGCGCTGGTCAGGTGATTCCCTGGCAGTGCGAACAACAGAATTTTTTGGTGGAAAACCATTAAGTGTTGAGGCGAGTTTTCGCCAGTATGGTTCTTATCAGGATAGCTTTAATGATTTTGTGAGCTTTTTGAAAACGAATTCACGCTATGAGAAAGCCTTAGCTGCAGATGGCGGTGACTTTTACGGTGATTTACAAAAAGCAGGATATGCGACTGATCCGCATTACGCGAAGAAAATAACTGGGCTTGCTGAGCGCATTAAACAGGAGTTTTTTGACGTCGGATCGGCGTTTTCACAGAAGTTAAGCCAGAACGGCAATCCGATAGTCGGCGTGATGGGTGTCGCAAATGGCGAGTTACAGGCAAGCATTTCAGCTCAAGCGGTTGGCGGTTTGGCCGTTAACCCAGAGGCACTGATACCAGAAATATTTTGAATAGATTGCGTAAAAGATAATCTTTGCGCCAAACCAAATCGATAAGATAGGTCGAGTTTAATGCTCCCACAATTGCGACAGTATTGTGTAATGGAAGGTAATAGATAATGCCTTCGTTGCTCAATATTGGTATCACAGGCCTAAGAACCCATCAAACGGCTTTGTCTACTGTAGGTAACAACATTAGCAATGCTAGTGTTGAAGGTTATAGCCGACAGGAAGCTATTTTCAGCTCGCGCGCTTCGCAGAATATTGGCGGAGGATTTGTCGGTGGCGGCGCAAATATCAGCACAGTAAGACGTATACACGATGCCTTCAAAGCGCAAAACGTAGTAAATGATACGCAGCGGTTCGAGGCTTTGCAGGTGCTTAGCCAGGGACTGAGTGCGCTTGATAATGTATTGGCGAGTGAAGGTACCGGCTTGTCCGGTGTGCTTGATGACCTTTTCTCTTCTGTTCAGCTGGCTTCTGAGTCGCCGGCGTCTCTTTCCTTAAGGCAGCAAGTGCTCAGCGAGGCGGATCGTTTTGTCAGCCGGTATCGAGACATAAGCACAGTGTTAGAAAATACGCTTGCGCAGATAAATGAAAATGTCACGACGCTAGCTAGCGAAGCGACACAAATTGCTGAAGGTATTGCCGTACTAAACCAGAGTATTAGTGAGTCTAGATTGCAGAACGGTTCTGCTCCCAACGATTTGCTCGACAGCCGCGACCAGTTGTTGCGAGACCTGGCAACAAAAATTGATTATACGAGTGCCGTACAGGATGGAGATTTTGTCAATGTCTATCTTAGCTCTGGCCAAGCATTGGTGCTGGGTACAGATGCGAATAGCTTGATGGTGATTCGAGGTGAGCAGAGCGGTGACCAGGTTGAGCTGGCTATAGCAGAAGCGGGTGGCGGGGTGCAGACTGTGACCGACGCTATTCGCGGCGGACAATTAGGTGGCGAACTTCGGCTCCGCGAGGAAGGTATTGGTGACATAGAGAGTCAGCTTGGGTTGATGGCAACGCTTGCCGTGAGCGCGTTTAATACCGTGCACACTCAGGGTATAGATTTAAATCAACAACCCGGTCGCGACTTTTTTACACCAATTGATAGTCGGCAGAATGAATTAGGTCGTGTGCAATATGTTCCTGGAAATTCATCCCCAAATGCCATCGCATCGGTTCATATTGATGACGTTTCCCAGCTTGAAGCGAGCGAATACAGCCTGGTTTTCGATGGGGCTTCAGTTATCAGTTATGAGCTAACGCGACTGAGCGACGGTGCTGTCGTTCATGTCGGCACATTCTCAGGTTCCGCTCCCCACAGTATTTCAACAAGCGATGGTTTTACGATTAACCTTGAGCAAGGCAGCTTTACGAGTGGCGACCAACTGTTGATTAATCCGGCTCGGCTGCCAGCTGAAAACCTGGAAGTGCTGGTAAGTTCTCCGGCATCGTTGGCTTTTGGCTTACCAATATCGTTAGAAGCGAGTGTCGACAATACGGGCACTGGTACGATACAGCAGCCTGGTTCTGCAGAAATCTCAGCGTTATTGCAGGCGGAGAGCTCTGGCGGGGTGACCCTTACAACAGAGCCATTGTTGATTCGCTTTACCAGTCCTACAACCTACGATATTTTGGATAATACTGACCCAGATAACCCGGTTAACTTTGTGCCCCCGCAAACCAATTTGTCTTTTGTGCCCGGCCAGAATAACACCTTGCTAGCGGCGAATGACTCTAGTACCGGGTTGACCGTGGGTTTCGATATAGTCGTCGGGGGAGTACCAGAAGTTGGAGATGAGTTTGTTGTGAACTTTGATTACAACGGTTCGGGTGATAATCGTAACGCGTTAGCGCTTGCACAATTGCAAAACGCAGATATTTTGGGGAATGGTGTTGGTTCGATAGGTGATATTTATGCCAGCCTTGTTGGTGCGGTTGGCGTTGCTACCGCAAGCGCGAATATCGATACTGAGGCAGCCAACAGTTTATTAGCGCGTTCAACCAGTGAGTTACAAAGTGAAAGCGGTGTAAACCTTGATGAAGAAGCTGCAAAACTTTTGCAGTATGAGCAGGCCTATAATGCATCGGCGCAAGTGATATCGGTTGCGCGGACTTTGTTTGATAGCTTATTAGCGGCGTTTAGATAGGATGTCCGGCGTTTTAAACAGACAGGGAAATTGAGTATATGCGACTTTCTACGCAACAATATTTTTTGCAGGGTACAACCGCGATTAGCGATTTGAATTTGCAGGTGTCCCGCGCGCAACAACAAATTAGCTCAGGGCGGCGGGTGCAAACTGCTAGCGATGATCCTTCCAGCGCAGCTCGAATATTGCGGTTAGAGTCTCAAGTCAAAATTACATCGCAGTACGAGACAAATATTAATTTTGCAGAGAATAGTCTCGAATCTACCGAGTCTGCGTTGTCGTCGATCGAGCTGGCTTTAGATAGGGTTTTAGAGTTGGTCATTCAGTCCGAAAACCCTGCGGCGGATAGTCAGGCGACCGCAAGAGAGGTGGCATTAATTGTTGATGAGCTCGCGGCACTAAGCAATACGCGGGACGAACAAGGTGATTATATCTTCGCGGGTTTTCGTAGTAGTGAACCAGCTTACGAGTTTAGTGGAAGCGAATACGTATACCAGGGCGATAATGGAATTAAACGAGCGCAGATATCGGAGGCCTCGTTTATTGGAGTGAACGAAAACGGATCTAATCTGTTTGAAGGGTTTGAGCTTTTTAATAGGCAGGTTGAGGCTGGAGCCGATGCCGCCAATAGTGGCGCGTTTCAGCTGGTAACAGCGTCAGTTAGTGACCCCGATGTTTTTGATACTGTTTATCCCGAAGATTATGTGGTGTTGTTTAACGACGAAACCGATGTGGTGCCTGCGGCGCCAAACTACACGATAACAAGAGTGTCCGACAGCTCAGTTGTAGTGAGCAACGAAGTCTATGATCCTGCCGTTGGCATTTCTTTCGATGGTTTGCAGCTCACGGGTGCTGGCTCGCCGCAGCCGGGAGATCAGTATACGGTGGAATCTGTGACCTCGGAAAATATGCTCAATATTGTTTCGGGTATTGCAGAGGGACTAAGAAATCTAAATGGCTCTGATCAATTTAGCCGTTTTATTGCCGACTCGATTAATGATGTGAAAGCAGTTCAGGATCGCCTTTCTGCAGCTCGGACGCGAGTAGGGGTTAGCCTTGGGCGACTGGATTCGACGCGCAATACGCTCGCCGACCGTCAGCTTTCGCAAGAATCGTTGCTAAGTGAGGTGCGAGACCTTGATTATGCGGCGGCAATTTCAAACTTGAGTTTCCTAAGCTTTGTTCTGGAAGCCTCTCAGGCCAGCTTCTCACGGATTTCTGGCCTCTCCCTGTTTAATTACCTCCGTTAGTGTTTCCTTCAAGTAAATGCTTTCTCGTCCTAGGTTTTTCAATAAACTCAAAGGGTCGCTCCTTTTTATGAGCAAAGGGTTGGCTTTAACTTCTAGGTTGAACTTTGAAACGCAACAGTAACATAGATTTTAGCGCGGCTTATGAATTTGAATCCTGAAAGCTTCTTGCACTACACAAAGTTAGAGGGTAATCAGTAGCTTCCTAAGTGGTTAGAACAGTATTATTGATGAGATTGATTTTCAAGATATATTTGAGATAGAACCTCTTACGAATTAGGTCGATGAATTTTAATAAGGTCTAAAAGTAAAAGCAGTTTTTCAAAATTTAATTGTTATCTGATTTACTTTTTTCAAAGTGAAGAACAGGGGTTGGGGAAGGCGGTTCGTTTCAAGTATTACAATAACCATAAGTTTTCTCGCTTAGTTTTTTCGACAAGGTTACTGGCCTCATATGATCGCGATAGTTGTGCGATAGACTCCACTTCTGTATTGTTAGCTAGATTATTCGTTTAATAAAAAGTACATCCCTCAGATGTACAACTGATATTCGGAATGCTGAGAATGGGTGGTTTTCTTAAATAGCTTCGACACAAACCTAGTTGGATTTTTCAATCATGATCCGTTTTAATTGCGGGCAGTGAACTGGGGACAGGCTTTTTGTGCCTAATTGTGACGCTTTTCGGTCTTTATCTCGTAGTCTTAGTAACATTACAGAAAATGCGCGGCGCAAATAACTAGATACCGTTCGTGACTAAAACGTTAAATAAGCTAACTATTTAAATCATGAGAGCTCACTATGCGCAGCATTAACTTTTTAATTATATGCATAGGGTTTGTGTTTTCGGTACCGATAGTTTTGCTCCGCTTTCTTTCAGCGGGCACATCGCGGCTGCGCAATCTGGAGATGCTGGAAGGGTAGTTGTTATACGTTCTAATCAAAGTTCTTGTCGCCTAGAAGATAGTTTTCAGTCGGGTTTCTTCGTGTTACTTGACCATTCCCAGTCATCTCTTTTTGTTGAATGTAATGATGTTTCAAGCAATGGTTTTGTGGCTGGAAGCTTCGCTAAATCTAGTCCGTTTTTAACAATTGAGGCGGCTATTTTAACTACAGTGGGCACAACGCCTCTAGGTTTTTTAGCTTTACCGGCCGACCCTGATGACGCTGAATTTCGGGCGAACGGCATATCTGATGATGGCTCTTTAGTAGTTGGAATGAGTACGACGGATGAGGTAGCCGGCGGGAGGGAAGTTGTCGAAGCATTCATATGGGCTTCACAGACCGGCATGGTTGGCCTCGGTCATATTAATCATCTTCCAGGCCAGCAGAAGAGTTCAGTAGCATATGGGGTTTCATCGGATGGTAACTATGTTGTTGGGAAAAGCACCTTGTTGGTTGGGTTTGAACCTACTGATAGTCAGGCGTTTATTTGGACGGTTAATACTGGGATGAATAGTTTGTTCGGGGTAGCAGGAGAGAGTCGGAACGTTGCGCGTAAGGTATCAGACGATGGTAGTGTTGTGGTTGGACAGTCAGGTCTTAGGGCTGTTAAATGGGAGTATTAGACCGTGACTGATTCTTGGCTGCCAATGCAAATAGGCCTAGGTAATCAAACCAATGCTACAGCAGTATCTGAAGGTGGGACAGTTGTGGGAGGGCAAACTAGTTTCGGGTCGCGAGTGTTTATCCACACCGGAGATGATGGGGTGATAGATGTCCTTATATTACCTCAATAGCCTGCCGACGCCACTCGCAGTCGGGTGGGAGCTTAATACTCTTACTGGTCTTTCTTTTGACAGGGCGACCGCTACATATGACGGGAGGAAGAAAAAATGCTTTTGGATCAGATCAAGCATGGCGTGCTACGATAAACCTGCCTATTGTCAATGTGGTTCCTGGCGATGTAAACCTCGACGGTGAAATCACTCTAGGTGATGGAATACTTCTTAACCGTTACCTATTAGGTGAGGTTGACCTCAATTCCCAGCAGCTTGCTAGCGCGGAATCGTCAGACGATGTTGTCGTCAATTTAGGGGATTTAAAAACGAAATAGTTTTTTTATTTGGCGGTGGTTGCGCTGTCAATATGCGCTTACGATTAAATTCGTACGTTCTGTTGACAATAACTCGTTACTAACGATACTATTTACTCGTACGCTCAGGGTGTTCAGGGCACAGGGTTAGTCTGGCGATCGTTGTCGAGCGGATCAAATAAACTAAATAACAAGCGATCAGTAGGTTACATGGGGTAGTTGTTGTCCGGTGAATTAGAGCGTATTTATTCTTTACTCAATCTCCAAGTCTAGTTGTCGAAAGAGATTTGTGCGCACTCGCATGGTATCAATACAATCCTTTTTTTGCTGACGCTTTTTGTCTTCGGTCTTTAGGCAGTGTAGCCGATCGATCGAGCTCTCCCGCTGCTAAAAAGAGGTTGGTTATGTTAGTGTTTTTTTCTCGTAATTACGCCATGTTTTTGTTTCTGGTTATTTTGGCCCTGCTCGGGCTCTTAACACAAGTTCATGCTCAAGATTCACTGAGCCAAGAGTCGGAAGCATTCCTGCGGCAAACTGACCCAAGACATCTAACGGTCTTGGATTATGCAAAAATTAATGATTTGAATGACCAAGGCTTAATAACGCTCTGCGAAGACATCATCGCGGGAGAGGGAGAATATCGAGCGGCTGTCGTTGAATTGTTGAATGGAGGAAGCTGCCAATCCTTTATCGACAATAAGATCAATCCCCTAATCGTCGATTTTAATAGCTCAATTGCCGAACTTGAGCAGATGGATAGTAGCTTGGAATATCAATATTGAATTAAGAGCATTGAAAGCGCAGGCACTCAATATTTGAGTGATCGCATATGCAAATTCCCCGCCCTTTGATTTTTTACGGTAAATAGCGATGAAATTAATCCCAAAAACTTCAATTGTGAAAGATAACATGCAGAGTACAAGCCGTTTTATTTTGTTAGGAGTTTTAATTTGGTTATCCAAATTGCTCTCAGGTTGTGGTGGCTATGAGGTGATGTCTCATGAGGTTCAAGCTGGTGGAACAGTATTGATTGCTGTAGGAGGGTCTTCTGGCATTGACGAAGGACCCGATGTGGGTAACTATAGTGCATATATGGTCGTTGAAGGTGGAACCGCGCAAAGCAATCCTAAACAATTGACGGTCAGAAGCGTGTTTCGCGTATTACCCGAGCCTACCAGTAACCATGGGATATCATTTCATGCGGAAAGTTATAGAGATGATTTGACGCAATATGAAAGTCAGCTATTCGCGGTTGTTGATTTGATGATTCCGGGTGACCCTGAGATACCGAGCCTATTGGAGGGTGCTGGGGAAATAGAAATTACGGATGCCAAGCTTAATCGAGTAACCAGTCACGTGGTTACGATTATCCCCGGTGAAGGTACGATTAACCCGATGCAGGTAAATAACCCAGTATACGGGCCGCAAGGTAGTCATTATTGGAACCGTGCCATGCCGAACCCCAATGTCCAAATCTCCACTGGCTTGGGCACATTTGATCCTGCTACTGCTACGATAACAGGTGCCAGCTTTACCGTGACGTATAACGAAGCAGATTTTGTAGAGGAAACTCCCGTATTATACCCTTTGCATGTCGTAAAAACCCACAATGATCATAACCTTCAATTAGCCTGGAATCACGAACCAATTGGAAATGGACAAGTGCAACTCACCATTAACCTAAGTAATCCGCATGGTTTCTATACCAACGCTGAAGGCTGGGCTCCTATGAAACGTAGCACCCTAGAGCGAGGGTTGAGTGCTGCGGCAATTGTTTGGCTCGATCAGCATTATCTAGGTGCTAGCGCTAACCCATTTGATGGGACTTTACAAGCTACTTACTTTGATGAGAACGGAGATGAAGTGATTGGATTTAGCCCGGTATTGATTAGAAGGAATTAGCGTGTGTCATAACTGTAAGCCGCTTCTACCATTTGTTGAAGTAACGCAAGATTTCTTACTGTTGATCACGCTAACGTCTAGTCGGCTTCAGCTGATAAACCAAGTAACAAGTGATCGTTTGGTTATAGAAGATACTTGTTGTATTTAGGAATTCCGTACGCATAAAGCTTGTTTTCATCAACTGATGGGTGGTTGAAACGAGAAGCTGTTTTATATTTATAGAACTGGCTTGAATTCTGTCGCATATCATCGTCATTCTGTGATGGAAGCTTGTCTCATTGGATGTGATTTAAATACCTGAGTGAATGCTTTTAGGTATTTTATATGTCTAATTTGGCCGGCTAGGTGGAGCTACAGCGAACACTACTCAGTTTATAGCCATTGCCAATTATCAAATGATTCTCAAATTCTGGCTACGATACGACACACCTGCTATGTATAGTTATTTAGTCTTATTCAATATTCGAAGCGAATATGCTCTTTAGATCATTATGAATCAATAAGTTATATGGCACGCTATGGTTTGGTTAGAGCTTCGCTGTTCGGGCTTTTGATCAAAAACCCTCCAATACGTGACCCATCTCACAGTTGTTGAATATAACCAATTAAAGCTATTAGAAACTTGGCCGTTAAGCTTCTCCAAGACGGTTTACGCAATGCATGGATGTCCTTTTCGACAGAGGTGAACGAAAACGCGTAGATCATTCAAATTAGGAACACTTTGAACCCAAGCAGGTTTCTGTTTTAAGGAGCTAACAATGCCGCAGATTATTAATACAAACATCTCATCGCTGACCGCTCAGCGTAACCTAAATTCATCGCAGGACTCGTTAAACGTTTCGTTGCAGCGTCTGTCTTCAGGTTTGCGAATTAACAGCGCTCGAGACGATGCGGCGGGACTGGCTATTTCCAACCAGTTTACGTCGCAGGTTCGTGGTCTTAACCAGGCGATTCGTAACGCCAATGATGGTATTTCTGTAGCGCAGGTAGCAGAAGGTGCGTTGGGAGAAACGACCAACTTGTTGCAGCGAATTCGTGAGCTATCTATTCAGTCAGCTAACGCAACTAACGGCACTAACGAGCGAAATGCGCTGCAAGCGGAAGTGAGTGCACTTACAGCTGAGATTGACCGTATCGCCAACACCACTAGCTTTGGTTCTAGATCATTGCTTACCGGTACTTTCGTAAGCCAGTCGTTCCAGGTGGGAGCGCAAGCTAACGAGACTATTCAAGTGAGTATTGCATCTGCGAGAGCTGCGGATCTTGGTGCAATCGAATCAGTAGATTTTGCAAACTTTGCGTCAGCAGCCGCTACTGCATCTAGCGCGACACCAGCGTCGGGAGTAACTGGTCAAACACTTTCGTTCTCAGTTGATGGTGTCGGAACTAACGTCGCGATCACTGCCGGCGAATCTGCGCAATCTATTGCTGACAGGATTAATGCTTCGGTAGGTGCGCTCTCGGCTGATGCAACTACTGGTGCACGAGTGACGTTTACCAACATTGATACCGCTGCAGACGCGGTAACCTTGAGTATAAATGGCGTAAGTTTAGGTTCGGTTGCGAGTCCGGCTGGTACAGAAGTCGAGCTTGGTGCGCTGGTGACTGCGGCGATTCAGGGTAATAGCGCGCTAAGTGGGTTAACAGTTACGGATAATGCTGATGGGACGATTGATATTGTCGATTCAACCGGTGCTGATATTACGGTCGAGTTTGACGCATTAAACGACGCGAGTGGTGGTACACCTCCAGCGGTCGCAGTTCAAGCGCTCGAAAGTGACGGTACTACAGTATCGGGTACCAACCAGGCGTTAACGTTGACACAAGGTACTGTCGTGACAGGTGACATCGATTTTACGACTAGTGTGACTGGTGCAACGATTACTGCAGCGACCAGTGATGGATCTGGCGGTATCTTCTCAGCGACTGGTCCTAACGCTGGAACTTTAACGACTGGTACTTTACGTGTTAGTGATATTGATATCTCTTCTGTCAGTGGCGCAAACCAGGCTCTGGGGCTTGTTGATGCAGCGATTCAAGCTATAGACAGCCAGCGTGGTGATTTGGGTGCGGTTCAAAGCCGACTCCAGTCGACTATTGCCAACCTGAGTAACGTTGTTGAAAACGTGTCGGCAGCGCGATCTCGAATCCAGGACGCGGACTTTGCGGCGGAAACTGCAAACCTGACGCGTAACCAGATTTTGCAACAGGCGGGTATTTCGGTGCTTGCGCAGGCAAATGCCTTGCCACAGCAGGTACTAAGTTTACTCCAGTAATATGAGTTAGAACATCGACCAGTGGTGAGGAAAAGCCACATGATGTTCGGTCGTTAGAGGGATTTGATAGATGAGTAATCTATACAACTTGGGCGGAGCCTCTCAGGCTCCAGCCCCTCCTAACATAAATTCTACTGGGCGTTCCGCGCTAGCTGGTTCCTCAAGCGGTAATAACTTGCCGCAAGGGGCAGCAAACGACACGCTCGGAGTAGAATCATCCAACGTTTCTGCGTTAATAGAGCAGGCCGTAAACGATTTAGCCGATTACGCGAGCTCTCACCAACGAAGTTTATCTTTCAGTGTAAATAAAGATACCGGTGATACCATCATTGTTGTCCGGGATAGCCTGACCGAAGAGGTTGTAAGGCAAATTCCTAGTGAGTTTGCAGTTCAGTTGGCACAAAATTTGAATCGTCTGAGAGAGACTTTTCAAGCGGATATCAACGGTGGCGGTGCTAATCCTTTAGATTTTTTGGGAAGCAAAGGAAACTTGTTTGATACCAGCGCTTAGTCATTAGCCTCGATAATCATCGTACGATATCGCGGGCCGATTCATCTGAGAGTTTTGGTTTATGGTTGGAGTAACATCACTAGGCGTTGGGTCGGGTCTTGATCTCCAATCGCTGGTAGACGGCCTGGTTGCGGCGGAATCTCAATTGAGACTTGGTTCGCTTGCAGTAAGAGAAGCCTCTGCTACCGAACGACTGTCTGCATACGGTCTACTCAGTAGTGCACTTTCTGAATTTGATAGTAGCCTTTCTGCACTCGCTGATATTTCCAACTTCGAAGAGCGCAATGTTTCTACCACTAATAGCGATGCTTTTAGCGTAAGCGCGAATTTGGATGCGCCGCTGGGCAGTTTTGATATCGAAGTGTTAAGCGCAGGCACTTCAAATTTACTGACCGCCACAGGTCTGGTAGACATTACCGGCGCTGCAATCACCTCTTCGGCTACCAATATAGGCGGTGGCACACTCACTATTCAGCAAGGCACTCAAACCGCGTTCACGGTTGATATTTCCTCATCGTCAAGCTCATTAGCGGAAATTGCACAAGCGATTAATAGCGCGGATGGTAATACTGGCGTATCCGCGAGCGCAGTAACTGGTGATAGTGGGACGGTGCTGGTTCTTAGCGCGGATGAAGTCGGTGTCGACAATGCGATTACAGTTACGGTAGATGATGTAGATGGCGATGATGTTAACAATCTTGGACTTTCTCAGTTAGCGTTTGCAAGCGGGGTGACGCCTCGGTTTGCTGAGACAACCGCAGCGACTAACGCACAAATAAGTGTCAGCGGCCAGACGGTTACCTCGACCAGTGGAGCAACGTTTTCTAACGTTATTAGTGGTGTTTCGATTGAGGCACTGGAAGAAACGACCCAGGTTGAATCTTTTTCAATAAGCAAAACGACGGCTAAAGCGACTGCCGCTGTCGAAGAGTTTGTCGTGTCTTACAATGCCTTGTTCGAGAGCATTAATGAACTCGGTCGAGCCGGCAGTGAAGATATTGATGGTGGCACGCTGGTCGGCGATTCGGTTTTGAGGAACTTGAGCTCGCAGATTAGGCGAACACTGTTCACTTCTTTTGAAAGTTCCTTGCCGGTTGGTGTTCGTTCGTTGAGTGACATTGGCATCAACATTGACCGCGATGGTGTTCTTTCGCTTGATTCGAGCAAGTTGAATACAGCGCTGGATACGTCTTTTCAGAGCGTGGTGAGTCTTTTTTCCTCGTCCGGAGAGGGTGTGGCGCAAACGCAAGAATACCAATCGATTAGTTATGCCGATCTTGCGACGGAGCCTGGCGATATTACTTTTAACTTTTCAACCGGTTCGGGTGAGACTGCAGAAAGCTTTAGCGTGAATGTCAACGGCTTGGATCTTGTCGCTACGCGTGATGCTATTAACTCTGCGGGCGACAACTTTGGCGTAACGGCCTCAGTCATTCTTGAAGACGACGGAGGCGGTGGTACTCAGGCAAGATTAATACTATCTGCTGACACCAAAGGTCAGTCATTTAGCATCGACGCAGTTGACAATGTTTCCAGTAACTCGTTGTCGATTTTTAGTTTAAGTGCTGCCGCAGAAGTGTCTTCTCCTACAGGCATCGTTGCCCTGTTAGAGTCAATATCTGATGGTTATCTAGGGGTCGGTAGTACAACTGGGATCATCCAGTCGCGCACGGAAGGGCTCAACACCGAAGTGGATCGCATACAAGATCAGCGATTAAATCAGCAGCGTCGGCTCGAAGACTTTGAAGCAAGACTCGTGCGTCAATTCGCCTCTCTGGACTTGTTGGTGAGCAACCTTCAAAGTAGCGGGGACTTTTTGTTGAGCCAGCTTAATAGCATTTCCCAGATTTCCTCAAATAACTCTTCATCTAACTAGTAGTATCTGGGCGAAATATAGCTAAAAATACTCAAGCTTAACTATTTCCAGCCGATACAATCCTTATGCTTGATGAAGTAAAAATAGCTATGAATAACAATCAATTAATTTACGGTATTCAAGTGGCGTTAAATGGCGCTGCGAGGATGCTATGTCCCTTAATGGTCATAAGAAGTACATTCAAGGAAGGTGAACAATGAACGCACAAAAAATGGGTTGGCAGTATCAGGCGGTAGATATCGCCACAAGTGTTGATGATGCCGATCCACATCGCTTAATCCAAATGTTATATGAAGGAGCGCTTAATAGCATTGCTATTGCCAGAGGCTGTATCGAGCGCAACGATGTTGAAGAAAAAGGGATGGCGATTGGCAAGGCTATCGGTCTTGTTGGTGGGTTAAGAGATAGTTTAAATCACGATATTGTTGATGGCGGCCTGGCAGATAACCTGGCGGCTTTGTACGAATATGTTTCTAACAATTTGCTTCAGGCGAATGCAGCTGATGATTTAGAGTTGCTTGATAATGCCCGCAACGTACTGGCTGAGTTAAAGTCTGGCTGGGACGCGATCCGGGAGCAGGCGACTACTTCGGCATCTTCAACGGCAATGGCGTAGAGATCCTGTTAGCTATGGACTTGTTTGAAACATCTGTACAAGCCGCAAATGACGAGCTAATAGAAAGCGTTTTCGCAGGTTTCGAGAAAGCGGTGAATGCGCGCGACTACAATGCGCTTAACCGCTTAAACGCCAAAGTGCCAGCGTGTGTTGCTGAGCTGAGGAAACGCTATTCTGCGTATGATGAAGATCAGGCTATAGACCTGGTTGGTGAACTCAACCGTTTAAACGATATGGTGCAGCGGGCGATCTCACTGGCGGTTGAAGAGAAGAGAAGCGTGCAGGAAAAAATTCACGGCGCTAATAAAACCAAAGCCTACACTCAAATTTAAAATAGTTGGATTCTCCGGACGCTAGTTGATCATGCGTTTAACCGGGGTCAAGCTCTGAGCCGATTTCTGCTTTAAGCAACCCACGAAACGCTTGCATTGCTGTTTTTTCTCCAGTGACAACCTGGTTAACGTCGCGCGCGATAGGCATATCGATTCCGTATTTGTCAGCGAGCTTCATGACCGTTGGCGCGCTTTTTACCCCTTCGGCAACCATAAACATATTGTCAATAATTTCCTGGATCGATTTTCCTTCTCCTAATTGGACGCCTACCTGGTGATTGCGGCTTAGCGGGCTGACACATGTTGCGATCAAATCCCCCATGCCGGTAAGCCCAGAGAACGTTTCTGCTTTTCCGCCCATTGCAACTCCCAGGCGCGTGATTTCGGCGAGGCCCCGAGTGATAAGCCCTGCGCGAGTATTGTCGCCAGCGCCGAGCCCGATGCCCATGCCAACTGCGATTGCAATGATGTTTTTCAGAATGCCTCCAAGCTCGCAACCGATAACATCGTTGTTGGTGTAAACCCTGAATAAGCCGTTATGGAAAACAGGCTGCAACTTCGCTGCGAGCTCAGGATCTTCCATTGCGATCACAGACGCCGCTGCTTTTCCGGCCATGATTTCTCGAGCAAGGTTCGGGCCGGTTAAAACTCCGGCAGGATTGTCAGGCAGGATATCCGAAATAACTTGCGTCATTCTTAAATCAGTATTTTTTTCCAGCCCTTTGGTCAGGCTAATAATAGGGGTTGTCGGGGCGATAAAGCTCGCTGCCGCCTCAAGGACCTCACGAAAAGCGCTGGAAGGTACGCTCATTACAATGAGGTCGCAGTTTTGAACAGTCGTTTTTAAATCAGTACTGGCAGTGAGGCTTGGTGGTAGTTTTGCATCTGGAAGGTAGCGCTGATTAGTATGGTTTTCGTTGACCTCTCTAACGGTATCTTCGTTTCTTGCCCAAAGCGTAACGTTTGTGTTTCGGGCCGCAATTGAGGCGACAGTAGCTCCCCAGGAGCCACCCCCTAATAGTGCTACGCGAAGATCAACTTTCATTTCTTTCTACCCTCTAACCACAGCTAACTAAAAATCAAAATTACTTGGAGAAACAAGTGCCCTAATTGTCGAAACTCGATCAGCCAGTGACCACATCTCGCGCGAGAATTGCTTACGTGCGATGGTCGTTGGATTACTATCTTCGTCGATACTATTGGCAGGTAAACTACTTGCCGCCACCAGGCCGCGACTTTCTAGCAGCTTGTAACCATTTTCAAACAGAAGTTTACCTATTGACGCCTGACTACGAATTCTATTTTGTAGTAAAGCTTGCTGGCCAAACCGTAACGCCTGCGCTACGCAAGCTTTAGACTCGATTGTTTCGTTTGCAGGAAGCCGGGCAAAAATGCCCGCGACAATACTATACGCTTCTATAAAGGGAAGCAGCGCACTGTGAGAAAAGTGAGGACTAAGCTTGATTAAAAAGGACGTGGCGTAATCTTCGGTATTTGCAAGATTGTGCTGCCAGTTAGGGTCGTACTGTTTTAGCTCGTCGTCGACCTGTCCGCGAAAAGTATCGGAAGGCGTATAAAAGAACTCAAACTTGAAAAGGTCGCGCATTTCATCAATTTGTTCCCAAAACTTATCTATGTCAACATGAGGTGTGCCGGTAAATTTTAGTAGCGCGAGTTCTGCGATCGACTTCAATACAAAATGATGGACGATAGTGTTGCGGTAGTAGCCCGCAATACCTTGCTGATCGTCACGAATTACGTAAACCGCGTCTGGCCCCTGGTCGTACCGCGACACTAAACCGCTATTGATCATTACCGCATCGAGATCAATATGTTTTTGGATGTCCGCAACGTTTAGTTCTTCGGTAAAAAACAGACCTCGAATTTTTCCCCATTCGATAATTTGTGTGATCTGGGCTGCCAACTGTTCTTCGGTGATGGCTTTAGGCGTTATGCCAAGCAAAATAAAAACAACCAGTGAAGTTAAGGTGATGGGCGAAACGCGGTTAGCTTCTACGCCGACTTCAAACGCAATTTTGGCAATGTCCAGCGAGGAGTTTGCTTTGGCATCTGTCGATACTGAAACTGGCTCTCCAAAATCGATATAAATTTTTCCGTGTGAGCTTTTAAACCTGCGTAGATAGTTGATAAACCAACGTAGTGACTCTGGTGTTTTTACAGCCCCGTGTTGTTCTGCAACATAGTCTCTAACGTCGTTGATAAGGTCGTAGTTAATCGCGACCGGTACAATTTGCAGGTCGTCTAGATTGAGGCTTTGTGCAGATTCTACGACGTACTTTAAAATGCCAAATCGAGGTGGCATAAGCTTGCCAACACGCGAGCGCGTACCTTCGAATGCCCAGCTTAGTGGGAACCTTTTTTTCAGTAAAAAACCCAGGTAGTGGCGAAGAATTAGTTTGTAGAGCTGGTCATCGCTGAATGATCGCCGAATAAAAATGCCGCTTGAGTTTCTCGCCAAAAAGCCAAGTCCGGCAAACGCCATATTAACGCCGCCAAGTGTATGGGTTGCTGGAAAGTCCTCTTCAAAAAAAAGAGTAGCAACTGCAAATCCATCAACATGTGTTTTATGTGTCCAGAGCAGGGCGGTTGGCTTTTCGGATGCTAGTTGCTTAAATTGTTTTAATCGCTCGCGGTCAACGACTAAGTCGTGATCGTAGCCGCGCGTGACAATAAGCCTTTGTACCGCCGCCATAGTGTCTTGCCAAAAGTTGACTGGCTTGGCGATAAGCTCTTTAAAAATAGGGTTCGCTTCTTCGAGGAGTGCAGAAACGGTGGTATTTTGTTTCTCCGCCAGTGCTTTTAGCTCTGCGCGAAAGTCGGGATCCGCAAGAAGATTAGAGACAATGCGTCTAGGAACGCGGTAGCGGCTGCCGCGAAATTGTCGCTCGGCGACGTCGAGTGCAAGTGTTGCCTGGTGACAAATATATTCTTCTAGTGACTCGTCACCGGCATGATGCTGGACGCGTAACCGATGATCGTCGGACAGTTTGGCATAGGTGGCAGGCGTTGCTGCAAAGCATCTTGCTTGCTCAGGGTTACGTTTAATTATTCGTTGCGCGTGCAAGCGACCAGGTCGACGTTGGTTCCCAGCCATTAAGTCTCGCAAGCGTGGTCGTGAATGAGGTTGGTCGAGAGAGGTTTTCCAGACGACTCGAACCGGAATTAAATCGGTCTCCTCACGGTTTTCAGGCAATTTATGTAGTAGGGGGCTTAAACGTCGGTGCTCTATGCTATCGGGGTTCGCGGCAATAGGGATAACGACGGATTCAGAATGGTCGTAGAGTGCGCCGAGGTTTTCATCTAGTAACCAATCTTTTAATAGTTGCTCTTCAACAGCGTGAGACGCATCGATAATAAAAATCGCATTTTTCGCTGAAGGGCTTTTCTTTAGCTGCGGCATAGCGTGCTGGATTGACTAAATGAAAGTGTTTAATTTATTTTCTTTATCGGCCTTCGATTCTACTGTATACACCGCAACGCGGCAATTAATTGTCGTTATACTTAATTTGAAACATAACCATTAATAATGTTTAGTCATCGGTCGTTGGGTTTGTATCTGCGACAAGCGATTGTATGTCAGGTAGCTGGCTTTTAGAGAGTACTTTCTTGCGCTGCACACTGGCCTTGGCAATCTTCGCCCTTGTTTTCTTGGCCGGTTTCGACCTGGCCTTTTTTGTTTTTTTCTTAGGGCTTTGTTGGCTCGTTGTTGCTAAAGTAGATTCGTATTTTTTCCATATCGCGTCAATGTTTTCATCCAGGTTATCCAGGTTCCAGTCTTTGGTATCGACGGGTTCCAGTACTTCAATCTCGACGGTGCAGGGTGTAAACGCAAATTGCCCTTTTGGTGCACTATCTAACGCATTGTGAATGACTATTGGGACAATAGGCACTTTAGCTTGCATCGCGATATGGAAAGCGCCTTTCTTAAATGGGGCGAGTTTCTTGGATACCGAACGAGTGCCCTCAGGGGCGATGCACGGAGATAGTTGTTCGTTGTGAATAGCATCCACTAACGGTTTCATTGCTTCTATTGAAGAGCTTGAATTTTTGCGATCGATAAGAATCATGCCGGCCTGTTGCATAACCTGGCCAATGACGGGGATATTTTTTATTTCCTGTTTTCCTACACCAACAACGTCTTTTCTTAGCAAGCTAGCCATGATGAGCACGTCAGTTTTACTCTGGTGATTATAGATAAACACTGCAGGCCTGTTAGACCACAGGTATCGTTCGTTTTTTACCTTAATATCTAAGCCGATCACTGCGCTAGCAGAGTCGGCAAATAATGAGATGGAAAAGTTTCTTGCGCGTTTCGTGGATCGAGTTAGTGCCCAAATGGGCGCGCCAGCCGCAAACGATGCAAGAAAGGAGGCGTAAGCACCTATCGACCTCGCCATGACTTGTAGGCTCGGCCGGCCGCGGCTCTTAAATCTTCTAATAGGCCACTGATTTGCCTCGGCAATCTCGCTAAGTTTTTTGTCCGGGTTTAGCGGGCTAGGGTTGCCTACCAGCTCTAGCAAAGGCAAATCTTCTTCTCCGTCCGAGTAGAAAAAGCTTTTGGACGTGTCGAGATTTTCTTGTTCGATTAATGATTTTGCCGCTTGAACTTTTCCAACACCAAAACAAGAGCTGCTTGTTTTCCCCGTTAGATTGCCATCCTTGATCTCCAACATACTGGTAAAGCGGTGAGGAACGTCAAGATCATCCGCAGCGTGTTTTATTTGATACTGGGTTGCCGAGCTTATGATGGCTACTGTGTGCCCTTTTTTAAGGTGAGCTTCGATTAGCGCTCGCGACTCGGGATAGATCGATTTGGCGATATACTTCTCATAAACTTTTTTTGCAAAAGACTCCATTTCTTCTTCTGGCATATCGGCCATAAACTGCGAGCTTAGTGATAACATCGTTGAGAAATCCATTGAGCCGAAGCCAAACGACACCATCCAGCTAGTAAGCTTTAAAAACTCTTCGATGTTTATATAGCCTGCGCGGAGCTGTTCTCGAATAAATACCAGTGCAGAAAAGCCATGAATGATGGTGCCGTCAAAATCAAAGAAAGCACCTACGTGTGGGCCTTCCTCGGCGGCTGTTACATCGGCAATAACATCAGCGTATAAAGTCATAAGTGGTTCTACTCGCAGATGATGGTCAGATTAATCATGATAGTGTTATGCCTGTTTTCTCAGGAGAACAGTGCCTGCCGAATAGCCAGCGCCAAAAGAGCAGAGAACGCCTATATCTCCTGCTAGAAAATCGCTACTGTTTTGGTGAAAGGCAACGACGGAACCGGCAGAGCTGGTATTCGCATATTGATCAAGAATGGTGGGTGCTTCGCTATCCGTTGCGTCCCTTCCTAACACCTTCCTCGCGATGAGTTGGTTCATATTGAGGTTAGCCTGATGAAGCCAAAGTCGTTTGAGTTGATCGGGAGCCAGGTTGTTACGGTCTAATTGTTCTTTAATAAGGTTCGCCACCATTGGTGAAACCTCTTTAAATACTTTTCTGCCTTGCTGCACAAACAGCTTGTCGCGAGTGCGTTCAAACCCAGGGGAGCAGCGATTTAAAAAACCAAAGTTATTCCGAATATTGTTCGAGAACTTTGTTTTTAGTTCTATATCGAGTACTTCAAAGCTGTGGTCTGATGCCAGTGTTTCCACGCTTTCGATAATGCTTGCTGTGCAAACATCACCAAAGATAAAGTGTGAATCACGATCCCGGAAGTTTAAATGAGCGCTGCATATTTCTGGATTGACTAACAGAACACACTTAGCTGCGCCGGTTTTTATCGCATTTACTGCGTTTTGCAAGCCAAAGGTGGCAGATGAGCAGGCGACGTTCATGTCGTAGGCATAGCCTTCAATACCGAGTGCGTTTTGTACTTCGATGGCAATTGCCGGATACGCTCGCTGAAGATTCGAACAGGCGACGATGACATGATCGATATCATTTGCTGTGCGTTTTGCTGCGTTCATGGCTTGCCTTGCTGCAGCTACAGCCATTTCGCACAAAATACTAGCCTGATCGTTAGAGCGCTCCTCCAATATGGGGTGCATGGTTTGCGTATTTAAAACGCCTTTTTTATCCACAACGTATCGACTTTTGATGCCAGACGCTTTTTCGATGAACGCGACCGACGACGGTTCCAGCTTAGCGATATTTCCGGCCGCTATTTCCTCTGCGTTTTGTTCGTTGTATTCGTCTACGTACTGATTAAAGCAATCAACCAGCTCGTCGTTGCTTATTGAGTCCGTAGGGGTGAATACACCGGTTCCACTGATGGCTACTGGTCGCAAACTAATAACTCCCAAAAATTATAAGATCAAGATTTTACGCTGTGTTTGTTGTAGTTGCTTATAGTTGCCAGCGCGGTAATGTCGATAAGTTTACAAGTATTTATCTATCAAGTACATGTGCGCTTATCTTGAGTTGAGCTGTTAACGAGCCTCGCGTCATGGGTGTGGAAAAAATCGCCATACAGGGAGCGATAGACAGGCTGGGGAAATAAGTAGCATTAACTAGAAGATAGCGGGGCAGGGTCACTACCCAAAACTATCCCGATATAAACAAATACGGCGCCTAAAAGGCGCCGCAGTAGAAGTGATGCTGACAATACCTTAGCCAGTGTTTTCCAGCTTGCGATGAGGTACATACACGCATCGCTTGTTTCGGCCGCTTGCTTTGGCAACATATAAGGCTCGGTCGGCGCGCTCTATCAGCTCGCGCTCACATCTAATGTCGTCTTCCACCGCAATTTCGGTGCCCGCGATACCAGAGCTGACAGTGATTGTCCCGTAGGGTGAGCTTTCGTGTGGCAAGTTTGCGTCTTTTACCGCTTTAGTGACACGCTCGCCGAGCTTTTCTGCGTCGCTCATGGAGGTCTCTGGTAGCAGAAGCAAAAATTCTTCTCCGCCGTAACGATACAGTCGGTCGGTTACACGGATATTTTCTCGAATGATATCGACGACGGCGATAAGTGCTTCGTCGCCCGCGAGATGACCATAGGTGTCATTGTATTTTTTGAACAGATCAATATCGATCAACGCGAGACAGAAGTGTCGCGAGTAACGATTAGCAAGCTGCCAGGTATGGCTAAGGTCTAAATCCATGCTTCGGCGGTTCCCAACATTTGTCATTGGGTCTTTTAATGCCAGTTCTTGCATGATGTCGGAGAGCGACTTGTTGCTTTGCTCGCTGCCGTGTTCTCTGGTTAATGCGATGTGTTTGCTGATATCGCCGAATGTTTCATCAACAATATCGGTGTAACTGATAACGCCCACAAGCTTTTTGTTTGAGTCGGTTACTACCAGGTGACGTATGTGTAAATCACGACAACTAGCCATCGCATTGATCAAGCTTTCATCTTGATGCGTCGTGTATAAGTGCGGCCCGATTAGTTCAGAAATACTTACATGAGCAGGATCCATCGTCGGGTGTTCACTTAGGAAAACCACAATACGGCGTTCTGTAATGATTCCAATTGGCTGGTCAGGATCATCTGAGCTAACGACTACAACACAAGAAATTTTGTTATCTGCCATCAGTTGGCAAGCGACATCAAGATTATCTGAATGTGTTACGGTCTTGACCGAGGTGGTCATCAACTCTGAAACAAGTTTGGCGGAGTGCAAGTTAAATTCCCTTTCGTTGTAGTTGTAGTTCCCTAAGGCTCTGTTGTTCAATGCCGTGTGGTTTCTCTCGTATTCAGAGGACGTAGCACGCGGCAGCAAGCACAAATGCATAGATTAAAATCTAGCTCATTATTGCTCGATAATCGAATGTCCCCCCGCGAAAATGAGACTTGTCATACAAAATTATTTGGGGGTAGGTTTTAGCAAATGCTACATTGTTGATATATTTGAAAAAGTCAATAGTTTCAGTGGCTTGCGGCTAGTTGTTTGTCCGGATTGAACTATGAAAACTACACGCAGTAGTTTAAAAAGCCAACGACAATTTTACAATTGGTATTGGCGTTATGCGCCTGCGAAGATTGCCGGGGCCTGATGGTCCTCGGCGCTATTACGGGGTGTGAATTACAGGCTGTGAATTTCCATGGACAAACGTTTACTTAGCAAGTCAATTTGCGCCTTTTCTCCCTGGTGCGAAAGTACGGCGATACTGGCTTGTTCGAGCTGGAGATAATCTTTGGCGACACGACGTAAATCTTCTTCGTGTACTTCAAGGATCTGTGCGCGAAACTGGTTGAGAATTTCCGGGGTGCGACCAAACAACAAGTTATGGAAGTGCTGCTTGGCAGTGCCCGCAGGCGAGCCGGGCTTGTCGATAGAACTCACGACGCCAAGTATCGCTTCCTCGACCGCCCGTTTTGGCAGGGGCTTGTTTAGCAGCCAATCGATGGACTTATCGAAGTCATTGAGCGTTTCCTCCATGCGCGGGTCTCGATACGAGTAAAAGCGGAAGCTTGCGATCCCCGAGTCCTGAGAGGCTCCGCCGCCGTAGGCTCCGCCTTGCTCTCTTATCGCCGTGTGTAGAAATCCGTTGCGCAGAACGCCCGCCAGAACGGTAAGCGCCGCTGCGTCGGGGTGGCCCGAAGGAACCGTAGGGTAGGCTTTTGCGCAGAAGTTTACCTGCGAGTTGCATAGCCATATTTCTCTATGCTGTTGTTTAACGCTTTCTATGTCAATCGCGCCGGTGCTTTCGCCTGCCAAATGAGGTGCAGAGTACTCAAGCCTGGACAGCGTAGTTTTAAGTGCCTCAGCGATAGTTTGCTGATCATCTGCCTCTGAAATCGAAAGCGCTTCAAAGTTTTGCGCTCTTAGCTCTTGATCCATCGTTGCCAGGCGCTCGCAGAATTGCTCGATAAAGTCGAGCTTTCCCGATTTAAGGCTTTGCTGGAAATTGTTGTCGAGTTTTTTCAATGACGCAATGCCGCTCATGCCAGAGCTGAGGTAGGACAGTTTCGCAATCGGGCTCATTCCCTGGCTGGCACAACTCATGGCTAGGCCATGCCCCTGGCTGGTAACCGAGCGCTGTGCGCGGGCCGAACTTTGCGCAATGAGTTCGGCAATGCGTTGGTGCTCGTCAAACCGCGTATTGTTTCTTGTTTCTACCAGCAGCTCCATAAGGTCCCGTTGACGACTAGCGAGTCCTTTGGTCGATATTGTGTAGAAGCCACTTATCTTTTGTTCGTCATCGATGTGCGCGCGCAACGAATGATAGGCGTTGATGCTACCGCAGACAGCTGACTGCCAGTTTTGCGTGTCGAGATAGCTGCGATCACCAACACCTAGCTCAGTTAAAAGGCGGTTATGTAGGCCTAGTTCAGAAAGGTTTTTTGGATCGATACCATCTAACGGTGTGACTAATTGGTGATAGCTGATTCCATTAGTGCCTTGTGGGTAAAAAGTTGCGCGAACCGTTTTTCTGGAAGCATCATCGTCAGGTGATTGTTCATCAAGTGCGGCAAAGCTGGGTGGTGTGGCTGGTTCGGGTACGTCTTCAATGCCAACTTTCGGCAAGATTTCTGGGTCATCAATTTTGGCCTGGCGGTCCTGCAGTGCTTTGGTTGTCTCAATAATGCTTTGGGTTTGTTCGTCGTTAAGCTTTTCTTTGATGCCGGTCAGTTTTTTTGCTTCTGCCTGCACTTCTTTGCTTGCAAGCTCCTTGTCCGGCTGCAAGCTAAGCGTGACGCGATGAGTATTATCAATTAATAAGCGTCGAATTAACTCGGGGGCAAATGCCTTGTCGCATATTTTTTGTCGCAGCTCGCTTAATGCAGAGTCAATATCTAGAGCGGTTGCGATATCGCCCCTGTGCATCACAGTTGCCAGGCATGACAATATGATTTGCAGGCCATACGGATAACTGTCGCCACTAATTTCCCGCTGTTGTAATTCAAGCTGGTCAAGCAGGGCGCTAAGATGTGCGTGATCGGGTGGGTTATTTGCTACTTCATTCAAAGTGCTAGTAATTAGGCGTTCTACATCTTTTTGACTGCCTTGAACACAGCCTTCCAGTCCACATACGAAAATCATTTGCAGGCCGGAATCGTCAACCCCACAAAGCGGGGAGGGAGCCTTGCCTAGTTCGCTGGTCTCTAACGCATTTTGTAAGGGGGAGGCGCTGTTTTCCAGTAGTATGCTTGACAAAAGATGTGTGGCCATAACATCCAGCGGGTTTAGGATGTCATCGAGTACCCAGGCGCAAACGTGATGGCTGTGGTTGTTTGTTTCGACGTTTTCAGTGGAAGGTTCCTCACTGAACGGATAGGGTTTTTCCGCATAAACAGGTTCGGCGAAACGCTGCTGCAGGGGTACGCTGATATCGGTATTTTCATTTTTAAAACGCGAAAGCGCTTGCGTTTCAAATGCTGCCTGGTGTTCCCGAGCCGGAATGTCGCCGTAAGTTAAGAACACGGCGTTATCGGGGTGATAATGTGTTTTATAAAACGCCTTCAGCTGCTCGTAACTTAAATCGGTGATGGCTGCTGGATCGCCGCCACTATTAAACCCGTAGGTCGTGTCTGGGAAAAGATTTTCACCAACCGCCTGCCAAAGTTGCGAACCAATAGAACTCATGGCACCTTTCATTTCATTGAATACGACGCCTTTGTAGACAAGGTTGCTTGCGGGGTTGTCCGCTTCCTCGAATTCAACGCGACAGCCTTCTTGCGCAAAGTCCAGAGGGTCTAGTCTCGCAAAGAAAACCGCATCCAGATAAACTGAAAGCAAATTGTTAAAGTCCTTTTTACTTTGGCTGGCGAATGGGTAGGCGGTCCAGTCAGAGCTGGTAAACGCATTCATAAATGTATTCAGCGAGCGACGGATCATCATAAAAAAGGGATCACGCACGGGATATTTTTCGCTGCCGCATAAGCTCGTATGTTCAAGAATATGTGCCACACCAGTTGAGTCGCAAGGGACCGTACGCAAGGCCACCAAAAAGACATTCTCGCTGTTGTCTGCCGCCAGGTGGTAGTGTTTCGCTGCTGTGTGCTTGTGTTGATATTCTTCACATACAAGGTTTAACGACTTAATAGGCACGGACCTAACAAGTTCAAAGTTACTGTTGGTCGAGTTGATGTTGGCAGATGCATTCATGCAGGAAGGCGTGCTCCAAGTGGCAGTTTGATTATCGACGGCGGATTATAAACCAAAGCTCAGGTGTTTAATGCGGGCGAGTGGAAGCTTGTGCTAGCTTTATTTCATATATTGTTGACCAGTGTTTGCCAGTAAGAAGCAGGGTGTCGCTCTCAGCGCGGTAGGCAATGCCGTTTAGTACGTCGAGAACGGGCGTATCTGGCGTTTGCCTGGTGCGTTCAAGATATATTGCCTTTTGTTCGGCCACTAGCGGGGACGCATCGATTAGTCCCACGACATTTCCGTCCCCAGGATCAATTACAGCTATGCGGGTGCTTTGCCAGATATTGGCAAAAAGGCAGTTATCTATCCATTCGAGCTCGTTCAGTTTTTTGAGCTTGCGAGTCCCGAGTTTTACTTCAATCGTTTTTGTCGGTGTTAGATCGTCTTCTCTCACACTAATTAGTGCGCTACCGTCGCTGCTGTAAAGGTTGGTGCCGTCGCTTGTTAGTCCCCAGCCTTCGCCTTCAATGCGAAATGTTTTGCTAAGACTAAGATCGTTTGGGTCGTACGCGTACACCTCACCTGATTTCCAGGTGAGTTGATAAAGCATACCGTTGTGAAGCGTTAAGCCCTCGCCAAAGACATTATCTTTTAAGCGGATAGAGTGGTTTGCGGTCAGAGCATTTTCGGCAGGAGGGAATGCTCTACGGCTGATCCCCGACTTACGGTACAAGCCGGTTGATTCATAAAGAATACCATCCTGGTACTGCAAACCTTGTGTAAAAGCGTAATGATCCCGCGGATGGCGATGCACGACTTTATACGTAAGCGTTTGAGGTTGCGGGTTGCTGTTGTCATCGGTGGCGCGATGGCCTGCATCGTTTCCGGGTTCGATAGCACAGCGGGCAGCTATATCGCTTGCGAGATTGTTTGTTTGATCAGCGCTGCACGCAACTAACCCGTAAACAAAGCTATAAACAAAAAAGGCTGCAAGGAAAATTGAAAATATTCTTTTGGGTTTCATGGCTGACACAGTTTGCCGCGAATAATATTGCGAAGTAAAAAACGTTGTGGTGATAACGCCGTGCGTAGCGGCTCGCATAGCGGCGAAGGGCTGCCAAGTATATCGGATGCAATAGCTTCCGCCAGTATTGGTGCGGTACCAAAACCATGCGAACCGAGTGCAGTACATACATAGAGCCCGTGCTTGAGCGGGCAAACTGCATCGATGTCTGTTTTGGCGTTTTTTGCCCAGGGCTTATATTGTTGTATGAACGCTTGCTCATCAAACAGCGGGCCAACAACAGGAAGGTAGTCAGGGCTTGTGCAGCGAAGTGCAGCGTGATTTTCTATGGTTACGCGACCAAAGCGGGAGTTAAGTATTGTGGGTGATGACAGCGAAACAGCGGTTGTCCGTTGCTTCAGTTCAAAGCGAATATCCTTAAAAAGAGTGATAAACGCAGAGTAGGCATTGGGGTGCAGGCTCAACAGGTCGGAGGCTATATCCAGGTTTTCCAGAAACTCCAGTGTGGAAATGTCATTTGAGTCACTGTCGAGAACATAGCTCGCGCCGATAAAAATACTTAGGGTGTGAGCGCTGTTGTCCTCTTGCAAATACAAATAGCCGTTGCCGCAAAGTACCTTATTAACCAGCGAAGGGTTTAAAGCGTTGGTGTCAAACCCTCCTGGGTTTGCATCGGTCTTTGTCTCCAGCTTTAGTTGTGTTGTCTGTCCTCGAATATTTTTAACAGCCATATTTTCCGTGCTGATCAAGTTTTTCTGGAGAAGTTTTTGCGTTGCTGAACCTGAGGCTATAACGATTGCGTCGTAGGTGCTGGTTTTTTCCTGGTGGTTATTGTCCGTGTGGTTATTGTCCGTGTATCGCAACCTGGGGCCGCTCTCGACTGTTGCGTTAGATCCTTCTTCAATGTTTTCAGCACAGATGGCATTGATCTGGTGTTTGGTTAAAACGTTTATATTTTTGTGCGAAGTCAGTTCTTTGCAAATCTCAGCCGGTTTAATGGCGCCTGCATCTGGATACAAAATGCCGGAACCAAATGCACTGCTTGCGCATTGGTTTGCATACCAACTAGAAAAATTTTGACGAGCATTAACCTCAAAGGGATCGGCCAGACCCGAGTCGTTTAAGTCCGCATCTATTTGGATCAGGCCGTTTGGTTTTGTGTTTAGTTTAGCTGCCCGGTAATGCTGGTAAGCGTAGTGAAAAGCAAGTTCCAGAAAGTCGCTATGAATGCCTCGCTGTTTTGCGGTGCGAGGATGGAGAGCTGCCACCGTATTGCCGGACGCTTCACTGGCAAGGTGCTTATTGCTCTCGTACAAATCAATGCGAATACCTTCTTTTGCAAGCCGGTTGGCGATGCTGCATCCTGCAATGCCGGCGCCTACGATTGCGATACTTCGTGGCCTGGTTTTTCTGTTTGGAAGACGAAAAAAAGCGTTGGCGTGAGGTTTGGTTGGGCGCTCTACTAACGATTGCTTAAAGGTAGCTGTCAGCATTTCTCGCTTTTTGCCAAAGCCAGGGCGTTTGTTTATGTCAAACCCTGCATTCTTCAAGCCTCTTTTAACGCTGCCGGCAACAGTAAATGTCGCGGCGGTGGTGCCTGGCTTGCTAAGCGATGCAATGGTCGAAAAGATGTCGCTGTTCCACATCTCGTCATTTTCTCGCGGGGCGAAGCCGTCCAGAAACCAGGCGTCAACTTTTAAACCTACAGTGCTTTTTTTCTCATGGCTGTTGGCGGGGTAGCATTCTAATTGTTCAAGTGCGTTGCTAGCATCAGAAAAAAACAGATAGAGTCTCGCTGGAATACCGAGCTGCTCAAAATTAATAAAGTATTGGCCGCTAAGTGGGTCTGGGTATAAATTTAAAAGATGTTGAGCCAGCTCAGGGAAAGGGTTGTAGTGATCGAAAACCTTTGTTAGCGCCTGGCGACTTAAAGGATATTTTTCTAAAGAGAAATAGTGCAGGGTGCCGCTTGTTTGAGAGCCGTTTTCAGTTCGAGATTTTAGCCAAAGATCGAGTGCAAGCAAAAAATTAAGCCCAGTGCCAAAGCCTGTTTCCGCTAAAACAAAATTAGCTGATGTTTTTTTGCTGTGAAGTGCTCGCCACCGCTCGCCAAGATTGTTGCCTTCAATAAAAACGTGTGTGCCTTCTTCCTTGCCCAGGCCGGGATTAAAATAAAAGTCTTCGAAGCGGTGGTTGCGTATGCTGCCGTCTTCGCCAATCCGCAAATCATCGCTGGTGGTAATGCTGATTGGGTGGAAGCGAGGGTCTAGCGTCATGCTGGTAGAAAGGGTTGGTTGAGGTTGCTAGGAAACGATGGAAGATTGTACGCGATCGAGAATAAAAGGGGTGCCGTCTATCTTGCCATTGCCACTTTTCGAAGTGCTTCCTTATTCTGCTACCACAGCGTGGATTGCGGTGATTGCTTAGAAGAATTTGATAAAGGCGAAACTGGCAAAACAACTGCCAGCTAAAATCAGGCAGAGAAAAACCGCGGCGGAACCAATATCTTTTGCTTTTGCAGACAGTGGATGAGCGTCCAGGCTCACTCTATCAACGGTTGCTTCGACGGCTGAGTTGAGCAGCTCAACAACTAAAACAAGTACGATCAAGCTCAGTAAAAAAAGTTTTTCGCTAAGGTCTCTGCCCAAATAAAAAGCCAGGGGCGTGAACAAGCATGCGAGAAAAAGTTCCTGGCGAAAAGCGCTTTCGTCGATGAATGCAATTTTCAAACCTTTCAATGAGCAGATGGCCGCGCGATAGGCACGCAACAGCCCGGAGCCGTTGCCAAAGTCTGGTGTTTTTTGCGAGCGCTGTGTGGAGTTTTGAGGTGACAAATTCATTGTTGGATAACGGTGGCTTGTAGAGCGAAAACGTTGAGGTAGGTTTAATTATGCGTCTGCTAATGGGGGCCATGAACTGCTAAACTAGCCTGCTTGTCAGTTGTTCTTGTCGTGCTTTCATTGCAGGCTTTGCGAATATTGCGGGCTAGCGGTTTAACCTGGGCCGAGAGTAAACGTGAACTGACAGAGCCGCGCGAACCTTTGACCAAAGCAAACCGATCTAATTCCCAGCATTGTATGTCGATCAGCACGTTTTACAACTCATATCTTAGTCAGTATCCGGATGTGCTGTCGTACTTACAGATGTCGCGATCTGGCCAGTCGTGGCCCGCAGAAAGTTTTAGTAGCGAGCGGGCATGGCTGGAAGAACTGCACAATAGAGCTTTGCTACGCGACAGGCCCCGTCTTCGTCGTATGTTGGCTGCCGCGTTGACGAACGAGTCCATAAACGAAGCCTTATTAAAGGGCTGGGTTGAAACCTGTCTGGACTCGATCAGCATCGCAGCCAGGCGCCAGCGCAGCTTTGGCAGTTCCGACCGGTCAATTCCCATCGCCGAGACCTTGCCCGTTGGAGCACAGGCCGACGAAATACGTGAGCTTTTGGCTGAGCATCAGGTGTTGGTCGTTGCGGGTGAGACAGGCTCGGGCAAAACGACGCAACTACCAAAAATTTGTGCCCAGCTTGGCAGGGGTGTCCTGGGCCGCATTGGGCATACTCAACCACGCCGGTTGGCGGCGCGCACTGTCGCAGCAAGGATTGCCGAAGAGCTTGGCGTTGAGTTGGGTGCTGGTGTTGGCTACCAGTTTAGATTCGAGTCCAGGTTTGACGAGACGTCGCGAATTAAACTAATGACCGACGGTATTTTGCTGGCGGCCATTAATCGCGACAGGCTATTACTAGAGTTCGATACCATTATTATCGACGAGGCTCATGAAAGAAGCCTGACCATAGACTTCTTGCTTGGTTACCTGAGGACAATTTTACCCAAGCGACCCGACCTGAAAATAATTATTACCTCGGCGACCATTGATGTAGAACGATTCGCAACGTTTTTCTCGCGAGACGGTCAAGCTGCGCCGACGGTGTTAGTAGAAGGCCGTAGTTTTCCCGTAACAACGCATTATGTGCTGGATGATGAAGTCGATGCCGGTTTGGAGCTGGATTCGCTTGTTGCATCAACGCTAGACGAAATTGTGGAGCAAGAGCGCTCTTCAGGTACGCTGCCGCAAGCCAGGGATGTGTTGGTTTTTTTGCCCGGCGAGCGAGAGATCCGAGATGTCCGTCGCCATTTGCAAGAACAATATTCCGAGGCGCATAGCCCTGATGCGATAGAAGTTTTGCCTCTATATGCAAGGCTAAGTCGCGCGGAACAGAATAAACTTTTTCAACAGCGCGTTCGAGCAAGGCGTGTTGTGCTTGCAACAAACGTTGCCGAGACTTCGATAACAGTGCCCAATATTGGTTACGTTATTGACAGCGGGCTGGCAAGGGTTTCTCGTTACAGTGCGCGAACAAAGTTACAGCGCCTGCAAATAGAAAAAGTTTCCCAGGCTTCTGCAAATCAACGCGCGGGGAGGTGTGGTCGTATCGCTGAGGGAAACTGTTATCGACTTTATTCCGAAGATGATTTTAATCAGCGAGCAGAATTTACTGACCCGGAAATTCTTCGGACGCATCTGGCCGAGGTTATTTTGCGAATGCAATATTTGCGTTTAGGCGATATTCGTTCATTTCCATTTGTAGACGCGCCGGACAACCGGCAAATTAAAGTCGGCTTTAAAGCGCTGGAAGAGTTAGGCGCGATAAAAACCAACGAAGAGAGCCAGAAGAATTTACTAACCAAAAAGGGCGAGCAGTTAGCGCGCCTGCCAATTGATCCACGATTGGCGGTGATGTTGTTAGCGGCGCAACAGCACCAGGTATTGCCCCAGCTATTGGTGATTGTTGCTGCACTAGCCGTTGTTGATCCACGCGAGTTCCCGGAGAAAAAGCGACAGGCGGCGCAGCAAGCGCATGCACGGTTTGTGGATGCGCGATCTGACTTCTTAATGTGGCTTAACTTGTGGCGTTACGTTGAGCATCAGCGCGAACAACTTTCAGGAAGTCAGTGGCGCAAGAAGTGTAAGCAGGAGTTTTTTTCCTGGATGCGGCTAAGGGAGTGGAAAGATGTGCATCGCCAGCTGTTAATGGGTGTAAAGCAGCTTTTTCCTAAACTGGCGACGCCAACATTAGCGTTTGTTCCCGATGAAACAGCTAACACTACAGAGCGAGGAAATTGGAGTAACGATTACGAATCTATTCACAGAGCTTTATTGGCAGGTTTGTACGCTGACTTTGGCCAGCGCGAAGAGCCTGATAAAAAGCAGCAGAAAAGTACGCGTAAAGATAATGTCGGCCAGTATCGTGGTGCACGTAATAGTTTGTTTTTTATTAACCCTGGGTCGGCATTGTTTAAAAAGAAGCAGCGTTGGGTGGTTGCTGCAGAAATTGTAGAAACCAAAAAAGTATTTGCACGCACGGTGGCTGCCATTGAGCCTCATTGGCTAGCACAGGAATTAGAACACTTATTAAAATTTAGTTACGGCGAACCCTACTGGCACGAAAAGCGTGGTCAGGTCATGATTAATCGTAACGCGAAGTTGTTTGGCGTGACGCTGTATGCAAACCAGAGCATAGCCTGTGAGCGATACGATAAGAAGTTAGCGCGCGAGACCTTTATTCGCGAGGCGTTGGTGAATCGCGCGCTGAACCCAGATAGGCGATTAACAAAGCTTGCTCGTTTCTGGCAGGAAAATGAGCGAATGATCAATGAGGTGCTATCAGCAGAAGCAAGGCTAAGAAGGCGAGACGTTATGCTCGACTCAAGCCTGATTCAAGAGCATTACGAGCAAAACCTTCCATTCGATGTGTGGAGCAGGAATACTCTCTCAGCGTTTTTAAAAAAGCAGGGGGAGTCTCAGGGCAAACTGGTATTTGACAGGAGCTTGCTTAACGTTTCTGCATTGCAAGATCGTTTACAGCAATTCCCCTCAAGCCTGATGTTAGAAGGTGAAGAGCTAGCCTTGCGTTACAGTTTTTCACCGGGCGAAGACGAAGATGGTGTTACCTGTGTTATTCCTTTATCTGTATTGCAAACTTTGCGCGCGGCATCTTTCGAATGGCATGTCCCAGGCATGTTGCACGAAAAAATGGTGGCAATGCTAAAAGTTTTGCCTAAGGTCAAGCGACGAGCATTGGTGCCAGCGCCTCAGGTTGCTGAGGATTTGTTGAGTAAGGTTGTGAGCACCTCATCAGAGACGGAGGAAACTCGATCGCTGTTTGTCGTTTTAGCCAAGGCTATCGATATTCACTATGGTGTCAAATTAAATAGTGTCGAGTGGCAGCAGTTGTGTTTCGAGCAGCTCGACCCCGTGTATCTCATGCGATTCGAAGTGATTGGCGAGCGCGGTGAATTGCTGGGTGCGGGTAGAGATCTTGCCGCAATGCAGAAAGAGTACAGGGAGTCAGTACAGGCGCACTTTTCCGAGGAGAAAAAAGCCAAAAAAACTAGCGAGCGCCCTGGAAAACAGTGGCAAATAGAAGAGCTTGGTCGGCCAACTCTGACAACGGTCGGCGGCATTAAGGTAAAAGCATTTCCGGTGGTTAAAGATACCGATAACGGGGTGGTGCACGATGTCGAGATAGATGCCGCAAAAGCTTTTGCCACCAATCGAACAGGCATTGTGCGGTTGGCAATGTCGGAGCTGAGTCAAACCGTACGCTATTTAAAAAAGCAGCTTTATCGAGATGAGTCCGCCTTGTTGGGCTTCGCTAATGTTATTGGTACGCCGCAGCTAAGGGAGCAAACCATTCAGGCTGCGATTGCCGAAAGTTGCTTTTCCGGCTTCGCCGAAGGGCTTCCTGAAAACAAGCAGGATTTTGACGATAAGCTCAGGAAGGGCAGGGGAGCCATTGTCAGTTGCGCCCAGTCGATTGAAAAAAACATGTTAGCTTTGGCGGCTGCGTTGCACGAAAGCAAACAGGTTTTACAAAGTAAAGAGGTTCACTTCCCCAACCAGAAAAAGGATATTGAGCTGCAACTTGCTTTACTGCTGCCGGACAATTTTTGTGTATCAACGCCAGTGCCACGCATGGAAGACCTTGTGCGTTACGTAAAGGCAATTGGTATTCGCATGAACAGGATTGGCGGAAATCATAATAAAGATACAGAATACTGTGAAAAGTTATCAACCTATCAGCAAAATCTCCACAAGCTGCTATATACCTATGTAGAAGCACTAAGTTTTGACGATGAGCTTCGGGCGTTTCGCTGGTTATTAGAGGAGTTGCGCGTCGCGTTGTTTGCCCAACAACTTAAAACACGTGAGCCCGCCTCGTTTGCGCGACTTGAAAAGGCCTGGCAGCGTGTTGACCTGCATCGTTATCCCGAAGCGCTTTAAGATAACTGTTTAAGTTTTTTCTTTTATTTTTTTCCCGTTGATTCCTGGATAAGCCTGCATGGCATCAGGCTAGATTGATAAGGCGTTTTAGCACTTTATATGGCGATCCACTATAACGACAAATACCGAGCGGCATATAAGCATTTGCAAAAAACGCTTGACTGCCTGTCGAAGTTTGATGATGCCCCGGCGAAGCTCCCAAGATACCAGCGAGACGTATTGGATTGTGCTGAGTCATCCAGTGCCGAGATAGAATCCCCGTCGCTCGACGATACGCTCAAACGCGAAGATGTTAAGTCGTTAGACGCATCTTATGCAAATGAGTATGCCGATGAAAGTGTAACGGTAGAAGAACAGAATCAAGGCGATCTATCGCGCCCAACAGTACGTTCGTTTTGGGTCAGTGTGAGCGAGCAAGAGCAATGGCATGTAAAAGAATTTATACCCCCGAACGATAGCGCCCTGGACATTTCGAGTGAACACGGCTCGCACGCCGCGTTAGACGCTTATATGGATAAAACCGCATTGCTAGTACATGGAGAGTTTGGCAGTAGCCGTTGCTTCTATGATGACAGCGGTGCAGGTTTGGCGTGGAGCATGGTCAAACAGGGCTACCATGTTTTTGCGATTGATATTACTGGGCGCAAAAGAAGCCCGCGGCTCGCAGGTGCAGCCTCGTTAACTGCGCGACTAAAGAGTTTGTTTGCCGATGCCTCTGATACACAACTTGTTAGAGAGGCCTTGCCGCGCGTGATTGCTGCATGTGGTCAGCGTTGTGTGAACCAGGCGCGAGCGAGCTTTATGGCTAGCTATTCACAGTGTGAAAGCAAAATACCCGTAGAGAGCAAAAGTCAAAGTGAATCACTCGAAGTGTTTAATCTTGCCCAGCGTGAGATTAGGTCGCCCAGGGTCTGGGTTGCTCATGGGTTTGGCGCAGCATTGTTAGCGGCGGCGTGGACTCGAATGCCTGACTCGGCGCATCTCGCCAAACGGATGGTGTTCTTTGAGGGCCATCGATATTGGCAGGGTGGCAGCACACTGGCGACCGGTTTGGCCAAGTTTTTGTCTTCTGGATTAGCGCGTGTTTTGACACGTGCTCTTGGCCGGTTTCCAGCAAGAAAGTTAATGCTTGGTGGAACGGATGAGCCGGCCGCCGTGTTCGATATTTATTCGCGCTGGATTGGTAGCGAGGAATGGCTCGACCCTGAAGATGGTTACGACTATCAACAGGCACTTGCCGAAAAACCATTACCCGCGATTCTTCATATAATGAACGAATCAGAAAACTGTTTGATGCCAGCATCGGCGGTACGTCGCTTTTCAAACGAGCTAGCACCAGTAAGTGCTGATCTGATTGGTATTCCCAGCTCACTGGAAGCACTATCGGATGAAAGCTTCAGTGATCAACGTGCTGAAACCGGTGAGCTGCCGGATGATAATGAAATTCCGCAGTTTAGCTATAGCGGGATGTTACTGCACCCAGAAGCAGAGGCCTGGTTATTCCAGCCAATGATGCAATGGCTGGATTCCGTCAATAACCTGCCCGAGAGTAAAACAGCGCTTTCATCGGCAGAGCCCTCGTCTCACGATTCAACCTTCTCCGAAGGCCAGCAGCTCGACTTGAGTGACTTCCTGCCTGCGCCTGCATAAGTCTTTTCTGGCTTATTTTTAATCTGTACCAGGTGGCGTAAGCCGCTATCGTGGGAAATATTAGCCATCTAATTAGCATAAAGGCGGAACTTCCTCGCGATCTTGCGAGTCCTACATCAATGTCGGCGTGCCTGGGCAGATGCCCTTGGGTATAATGGAGCGAACATAAGTAGTTGCTACGAGTTGTGCTTCGCCGCTTATGTACGTATTCAGATATGCGTGATTTTTATCAAGAAACTCTATAGAGGAAAATTCCAATGCGTAAATCATTCAAGCCTGTTACAGCGTCTTTAGGCGCGGCATTTTTAGCAAGCACCTTAGCACCTGCTGCGTCAGCTGAAGTAAACCCTTTTTCTGCCAATGTGTTAGACGGCGGCTATGAACTCGTCAATGCTGGTACCCACGCTGAAGGTAAGTGTGGCGAAGGAAAATGTGGTGAAGGCAAGTGCGGTGAAGGCAAATGTGGTGAAGACAAAGACGGTGAAGGAAAATGCGGTGAAGGCAAGTGTGGCGAAGGGAAATGCGGTGAAGACAAAGACGGCGAAGGAAAATGTGGTGAGGGCAAATGCGGTGAAGGCAAGTGCGGTTCATAACATTACTTGATCGTTAGTATTATTAGACAAAGCGGCCCTTTGAGGCCGCTTTTCTATAGTTAGCGTCTCCACGAATTTTAGACAAGACATGTAACTCTGGAAAGATACTTTTAGGTAAGCAAATAAACAAGACTGTTCTTCTAAGCAAATGACTTCAACAGAAATACATCCGTTAGCATCAATCTTTTCTGCTCAGCAAACCGCGGCGGGGCTGGGGTTTCGACGTGAGATTATCGCTGAGCTCGATGAATATCAGCAGCAAAAAGAAGGCGAGTCGCTTTTCGATTTTATCGAGGTGGCACCAGAAAACTGGATCGGCGTTGGCGGGCGCTACGCAAAAAAACTAAGAGAATACTCGGAACGCTATCTGATGACTTTACATGGTTTATCGCTAAATGTGGGTGGGTTTGCGCCGCTGGATTTTGATTTGCTGGCGAACATAAAAAACTTTATTCAAGAACACGATTGTAAGATTTATTCAGAGCATTTGAGCTACTGTGCGGACGACGCGCATCTGTACGACCTTTTGCCCATTCCTTTTACTGAGGAAGCGATTAAACAGGTAGCAGAAAGAATTATGCAAGTGCAGGACTTTCTTGGGCAACGTATCGCGCTCGAAAACGTTTCGTACTATACGCCGCTGGCAAAAGAAGTGTCGGAATCGGATTTTATTTGCGAGGTGTTAACGCGAGCCGATTGTGATTTGCTACTTGATGTGAATAACGTTTATGTCAATTCAATTAACCACCGTTATTCAGCCGATGAGTTTATTAAGGCAATGCCAATAGATCGAGTGCGCTACATGCATATTGCGGGGCACTATGTAGAGGCCGAAGACTTGCGTGTGGACACACATGGCGCGGAGATTATTGATCCTGTTTTTGATTTACTCGCCAAGGCTTATCGAAGGTTTGGTGTTGTACCAACCTTGCTTGAGCGAGATTTTAATTTCCCACCTATGAAAGAGCTTATTGGTGAGGTGGCACAGATTAAATCTATCCAGATGGATGAAAACGCGATCGCTTCGCAAAGCAAGCAGCCGTTAATGGGAAGAGGGGCGTAGTCGATGGCGCTAGACGCAACATCTAAAAAAAACGCCGAGACCACAACTATCGCAACCCAGCGAGAGTTTGCGGCGCATCTCAGGGCGCCGGATGAGCAGGCGATGCCCGCGAACCTGGAGGATAGGCGAGTCCAGATTTACCGCGATTTGGTTTACAAAAATATTTTCAATTTTATATCCACCAGTTTTCCCGTATTTAAAAAAACCAGCAGTGATGACTACTGGCATGCATTGATTCGCGACTTCCTGATTACCTACCGTGCTGAGTCACCCTATTTTTCGGATCTCGCGCGCGAATTTTTGGAATATCTGGAGACCAGGGCGGCACAGGCATTGCCGGAAGATCCGCCTTATATGCTCGAGCTTGCGCAATACGAGTGGGTTGAGGTCGGGCTCTTACTAGCTGATGAGGAAGTGCCCGAAAATATTTTTGCCGAGCTTTTGTCGGATACAACGACCGAAGAACTCTTGAACGATAGCAACTTTAATTCCCGAGTATTAAAAGCAAAGCCGAGCCTGTCGGCGTTAGCGTGGCCATTGCAATATGGTTTTGCGGTGCACAAAATTGGCGTGGATTTCGTTCCAGATAAGCCTGAACCCGCGCCGGTTTTTCTTATCGTTTATCGTAACAGGAATGACAGGGTGAAATTTATGGAAAGCAACGCGCTCACAATGCGTTTGCTGGCACTCTGCGCCGAGGGTGGCCTGACCACTCAGCTTTTGTTGGAACAGCTCGCCAGGGAGGCTAATTCGGAGTCTGTCGAAAGCTTTTATCGATCTGGTATGGAAACGCTATTTCAACTCGCTAGATTAGATATCGTCGGGTTTAGTTAGGCTTAAGCATTATTACCTGCATTGGCGGCCTCTGCCCTTGGACGCACGGCAACGGGCTCATAGATAATAGACCGCTTGTTGCCAACGAGACGATACCCGTTAACGTGCCTCCTTTCTTACAGACTGTTCGTTATTCTCTCTTCACATTGTTTTTGTCATTTGTGCTGCTCGTGCATCCGTTCGCGCCAGCGTACGGCCAAGCAGATGATTTCGACGATTTTGAAGGCGAGGTGTCTGATCCTTTAGAAGGGTTGAATCGACGTGTTTTCGCGCTAAACCAGTTTTTGGATCGATGGTTACTCAAGCCAGCAGCGAAAGGTTACCGCTGGATAACACCGAGCTTTGTTGACAGGGGGGTGAGTAACTTTTTTAAAAATCTGGGCGATGTGCCTAACTTTGTAAATGCAGGGTTACAGGGGGATTTTCGCCAAATGTCCGTGAGTGCGGGTCGCGTGGTAGTAAACACGACTATCGGTGTCGCGGGTTTTATTGATGTAGCGTCTGATGCGGGCTTAGAACGTCGCCCGGAAGATTTTGGCCAGACCCTGGCGACCTGGGGAGTCGGTGCAGGCCCCTATGTTGAGCTACCACTTTTTGGTGGGCGCAACTTGCGCCACGCGTTTTCAATGATACCAGACACGGGCCTGGATCCGGTTTTCTATGTAGAGAACATCGAGACGAGGCTAGGGCTCACAGGGCTGCGAATAATTGATGTGCGCGCAGACTTGATGGCCGTTGAGGCACTGGTGTCTGGCGATCGATACAGTTTTATTCGCGATGTTTATCAGCAGAATCGAGACTACGCAATTGCCAACGGTGAATTTGACGGATCCGCCGACCCTTTTGGTGATGACTTCGGTGATGAAGACTTCTAGGCACGTTGCGAAGGTTAACAATTAACAGTATTCTGCGCCGATGGGCGTATACGAATAAGTATAAATTGCCGGATAATGCTGGCAGACTCTGTTGTCTATGCTTTTAGCGATCACTATAAAAGTCGAGCTTTTAGACAAATGTTACTGTTTTATTCTTGCATCGTTGGAATGGGTAAGCACAGCCCGCTAGTTGTGCACCATGGCATTGACCCGATAACTTATTAATGTCTATGGAAATACCTGATTCTACCTCACTGGTTAAAGTGCTGATTATTGATAGCGATATCAATCAAAGAGAAAACTTTGCAGCGCATTTGGCAAACTCCGGTTATCAACCGATAGAAGTCTCCGACGGCGCGGAGGCGCTTAGCGTCGTTTCTGACGAAAAACCCGAACTGATTCTTTGCGAGCTTGAAACGGTCAACGAGTACCGTGAAAGTATCTTGCCTATTATCGCAGAAGAAAATATTGATGTGCCTATCATCGTTACTTCAGGCGCAGGCTCGATGTCAGATGTGGTAGAGGCGCTTCGCCTTGGTGTTAGCGACTTTTTGATTACTCCGATCCAGGATATGGTGGTTCTGGAGCACGCCATAGAAAGGTCGTTAGAGCGGATTAGCCTTCGTTCAGAAAACCTGAAGGTTCGCGCCCAGTTAGAAAAAGCTAATACCGAGCTAAAAAACAATCTGGCGGTTTTGGAGCAAGACCAGCAAGCGGGTCTACAGGTGCAGATGAAAATGCTGCCGCATAGCCCCATGCAAAAAGCAGCCTATGTTTTTCAGCATCAGATTGTCCCTTCGTTGTATTTGAGTGGCGACTTCGTCGAATATATTTCGGTCGGCTCTGATCATATGGTTTTCTTTGTTGCCGATGTTTCCGGGCACGGCGCGTCATCAGCTTTCGTTACGGTACTCTTAAAGAACCTGACTGCGCGGTTAAGAAGTGATTTTAACCATCATGGCCGCGAAACAGTTTTGCATCCCGCACAGTATTTAGAGCAGGCGAACGCAGAGTTACTTGCCACAGGTATTGGGAAACACGCAACGCTATTTTATGCGGTGCTCGATATTCGAAAAAACACGCTTTGCTACGCGAGTGCAGGGCAGCTACCGCTGCCAATTCTTATTGGTGGGGACGAGACCGTTTATCTTGAGGCTGAAGGCGCTCCGGTAGGCTTGTTCGAGGACAATAGTTATCAGGAAGTTGATATTGAATTGCCCAAGCAGTTTCGCCTCATGGTTTTCTCGGATGGGATATTGGAAGTAATTGACCAGCCATCACTACGCGAGAAAGAAAATTACCTGCTTGCGAATGCAAGCGCCAGCAGAACTGAAATCGAAGCGGTATTGAACGGTTTTGACGTTGATTTGGAAAAACATTATCCCGATGATGTGGCATTGTTGATGATAGATAAACACTAGCCACATGCAGAAATAGAAGCGAGCAATTCAGAAGGTAGAAACAACGGCTATAATTACTGTAAGTTTGTAAATGCTTTTAAGATGACTTTAACTGACCAAAATAATTCGGGGCAAAATGATCACCCTGAATTGACAACAAGCGGAAAGATATTTGCTGGCGTAGCGGAAAAGCGTCTTGTGCTTCAGTTTGTTGGCGATGTGCGACTCGTATGGTGCGTAGCGCTAGAAGAGTTTTGCGCGTCCTGGTTTGAGAAGTCGGAAGTACAAAAGTTTTATGTTGACCTTTCGCGTGCGGTTAATCTGGATAGTACTACGCTCGGGGTTTTAGCCAAGCTGGGGATACTGGCTAAAAACAAGCTTGGTACAGAGGCCGAAATGTATTTTGTCGACTCTGATATTGAGCGTCTGGTTTCATGCATGGGGTTCAGCAAGGTATTCAGTATTATTGATAGCTCCGATGCGTACAAGGTTGATGACGAGAGCTTGCATTTGCTGGATTATAAAGACTGTTGCGAAAACGTGATGCGTAGCTCAGTTATCGAAGCGCATAAAACGTTAATGGACTTAAACGACGAAAATAAGAAAAAATTCCAAGGCCTGGTGGACTCGCTGGAAAAAAGTAAAGGTTAGCCAGGCTTCGGCTCGCAAACGCCTTAAGGGCTTATCATCACCATTGCTCAACTTTCTGAGTAAAAAACAACCAGCATCGATTTTCTTCGAAACTAATTAGTGAAATGTGTCGCACAGCAAATGACGACTGGGCAGTTGGATAATTTTTTGCCTATGCTTACAGATGTGTCCTCTACAAGCCCCTTACCATGGCCAAGAATACTGCGACAAAAATTGATAATAATGCGATAGCAAATGACCCTGGCGCCAAGAAGTCGGTCGAAATCTCAGTTGGTGATCTGAAAGTCGGCATGTATGTGTCTCGGCTAGACTGTGACTGGCTGGATACCCCTTTTTTGATGCAAGGCTTTATGGTCGAAAGCGAGGACCATTTAGATCTTATTGCTGAATACTGTAGTACTGTCTGGGTAGACAAGGTCTATGAGCAGCAACTGGAGAAGGGGCCGAAAGACGCGATTTTGCAGGCTTCGAAGATCGAGCAGCAGCTTATTCACAAAAAGCCCATCATCGAAGAGTTGGGCAATGCCACGGGTATTTACGCGGCGTCAAAAGAAATTACTAAAAACTTGATGCAGCAGGTTCGCCTCGGTAATGCGATAGATTCGCAGGCCGCAAAAAGCCTTGTGTCGAGTTGTGTTTCCAGCATTTTAAGCAATCCGGACGCGCTAATGTGGATGACACGCGTGCGGGAAAAAGATGCTTACACGGCTGAGCATTCAGTAAACGTTTGCGTCCTGGCGATTGCCCTTGCGCGCAGGCTGGGTTTTAATGAGGCAGAGCTTAATAAAATCGGTCTTTGCGGTCTGCTGCATGATGTAGGCAAAATGCAAATTGATCCTGCCATTCTGAATAAAACGGATCCGTTAACCCGAAAAGAGTGGCAGGTTATTGCTGCTCATCCAGCGAATGGTCGAGACTTGCTGATGGGTACACCGAGCATTTATCCCGGCGCAATAGATGTAGCTTATTCTCATCATGAGCGAATAGATGGCAAGGGTTATCCGCGAGGTCTTTGCGGTTCGGCGATTTCTACCTTTTCAAGAATTGTTGCAATTGTAGATGCCTACGACGCTATGACAGCAGATCGTTGTTATGCAAATGCGCGACCGACCACCGAGGCGTTAAAGGTGCTTTTCCATTCTAAGGACAAGCACTTTGATGGGAAAATGGTTGATGTGTTCATGCGTATGATTGGGCTTTATCCACCAGGTACCATCGTCGAGCTGGAAAACGGTTGTGTTGGTGTTGTGTTAACTACAAACGAACAAAAACAACATCTTCCTCAATTAATAATGTGTCTGGATAAAAATAAAAAACCGTATCCCGAAAAATCGTTACTCGATTTACAGCGCATAGAAAAAGAAGAGCTTGATAAGCGTTACTTGATCAAACGAGCGTATATTGACGGGAAGTTCGGGCTGACCGTAACAGACTTTGTCAGTGAAGGCTTTCAGTTTAAATCATACGCCGCTTAGTCGGTTTTACGATGGAGTTGCGCGGCTAACAGCGGATGTTTCGCGATTGAACGAAGAATAATAAGCGCAGGGATCACCATAAGCGCGGTTATCAAAAAGAATACGGCCCAGTTGCCGCCCATTGCATCAATCCAACTACCACTCGAAGAACTTAAAACAGTCCGGCCCATAGTGCCCAAAGACGCAAACAATGCGTATTGGCTGGCACTGTAGTTGCGATCTACCAGTGCGGAAATAAACGCCACGAACGCAACGTTAGACCATGCGGAAGTGATGCCGTCTACAATGACCGTAATTGCGAACAGCCATTTTTCAGGGCCTATCGACGCCATAACAGAAAAAAGACAGTTGCTGCTCGCCATGGCTACTCCAGCGAGCATCAGGCCTTTGACCATGCCAAAGCGTATGGTAAACCAGCCGCCCAGCAGCGACACTACGATGGTTACCCACCAGCTTAGTAGTTTTGAATACTGGCCGATTTCTGTATTTGAAAACCCTAGCTCACTGTAAAACAGCACGGACATCCTGCCTAAAAAGGCCTCTCCGATTTTAAACAAGAATATAAACAGCAAAATGCGGATAGCGAGTGAAGCGCCGCTACGTTGAAAGAACGAAGCAAAAGGTTGGCCGAGCGTACTAAGCAAATAGGCGGTGAGTTTAACGGTGAGAGTAATACTGTGGTTACGATTATGACTGAGGTTTTGAAAATCGACTTGTGTGCTGTGCATCGTTAAAAGATGAATTGCGAGAATCAGGGCGCCAATAACAAGCCCAAACAAAACGGGTATAAATAGGACGTGATTCCTTAGATATTCTGGCAGAAGTGGTGTCCCAGCAATAACCCAAATGAGAACAACGACAGGGAACGTGGCAAGAGCGATAGCGAGCCAGCGCTTTGTCGATGTTGCACTACGGGTAAGATCGATATACTTCTGCGTGTCTATCTTGCTAGCATCGACACTGGTGCGACGCTCTGCTCGAGGGAAAACGCAAATAACTAAGCTAAGCGCAATAACCGCAATCGCGCAGAGTTGGTAGAGGGTTGACCAGCTAATCGCATCGAAGTCACTTAAAAACAGAGCGAGTGCGCCCAGGCCAGAAAAACCTGTCCACCAACCAGCGGTCGCCATTGCCGCAGCGGCCGGAATTAGTTCGTTTTCTGACTCTGGAATGCTGTCTATACGGTAAGCATCTATCGCGATATCCTGGGTGGCGGAACAGGCTGCGATTGCCAGACATAGCAATACCGTTAGTCTGGCGTTCTCTGATGGCTCGGAAAAGGAGACGGCAATACAAGCGATTGCCATTAAACATAGAGATAATATTATCCAGCTTTTTCGACGACCAAAAAATGATAGGAGCGGGGGTTGGTGTTTGTCGATAAGTGGCGCCCACAAAAAATTGACGGAATAGACTGCGAAGATAGCGCCAGCAAAACCAATATCAGTGCGACTGAGTCCAGAGTCTTTAAGCCATAAGGTAAGAACCGAGCCAATCATCACCCATGGGAAACCACTTGAAATACCGAGTAGAAATACACGTAGCACCCGTGGGTCGAAATACACGTTCATCAATTATTTTCCTGGTCGGCGGTGCTTGCGCTATTCGCTGTCAATGATATTGGCTTTAGCTAGAAGCAGGGTACAGCGCTTTTAACTGGTTTGGTTTGGCTTGTTTTCGTTCGGTTTTTGAAGCGCGCAATGCACTAGCCAAATTACTTCCTTGCCAGTGAATGGTGTTATTGTCTGGACTCGTTTTTTGGCTGGCCGAAAAAATCACACGATCCAGTTCGCGTAGCGCAGTATCGATATCGGGAGTAATCGCGTTAGGACTAGCTTGATTTCGCCATTTTAGTGCGCAGCGTTTTGCTTCTAACGCGTCGTTGTTGCTACAAGCCTTAAGAATACTTTTTCGCAGGGAAGTCTCGCTAAGACCATCGCTTGAAATCGGTGTCTCCGCCTGGGCACTGGCATCATCTTTCGTTTGTCTGCGAGATAAAATCAGCATTACCAGTGTTACCAGCCATGCGAGCACTGCGATAGCAAAAAGTCCTTGCCAGAGTCTTAGTTGTTGAGGGGTGTTACTGTTGGCGGTTAGGCTTGCATTGTTTGTTACAGGGGATGTGTCTGCATTAGAGCCAGGCGTAGATAAACCGTTATTGGGGTAAGCAGTGTTATTGGCTTGACTTTCAACTGGCGCAGGACTGATATTCAAGGTTATTTCAGGTAAAACGCTCGACTCAAGTTGGCCCGTAGTCGCATTAAACCAATCAACACTCACTGCAGGCAGGCTTATTTTTCCAGCAACGGTTGGGATAATAGCAAAGCTCTCGCGTCTGGTTCCCGCGAAGCCCCCAAGCCACTCTTCATTGTTAAAGCTGGAAGGCTCTTTGTAAATATTAAAAGCATTGTTTTCGGGGATATCAATCGCAGGCAGCTGCTCCGCCTTGTTGCCTTTCGCTTGTATTTCAATTTTTCGGGTGATTGGTTGTCCTACCTTTAGATCACTTTTATTAAACGGTACTTCTGTGAGTGTAAGAGAGTCTGCTACGATGGTTGCAGTGCCAACATTGGCGGGCAGGGCGTTTACTGTTATCGATACAGCATCCGCCTCAATTTCGAAGGGAATACCTCGGCTTCTAAAAAAGCTTCTACTTTGCTCATAAAGCTCGCCTTTTATGACAGGCGAGGGGATAGTAAAACGTCCGGTCGTGTTTAAGCTAATAAAGAAACGCCATTCCTGAACGGCGTAGCGGATTCCGTTTTGCTCTTCCTGATATTCTTTTTTTGGCATGGCGTCTATAGTGGCGTCGCCCGCCGAGTTTGACAGTGAGAGCTGTGGCTGTGTGCTCTCGAGAGCAACCCGATGGAGAACCTTTAACGTATAAACAAAAGACTCGCTCTGGTAAACACTTCGTTTTGATAAAGATGCTTCCACCTTAACGGCACCGTTATACATCGACGAAGGGTTTGGAATGGCTTCGGTAACGGTTATTCGCTGCGGTTTAGTGCGCTTATTACCTAGCCTTAGCGGTGGGATGTTTGCAATGCCGAGGCGCTTAGGCTGAAGCGAAAGCGTTAGTGATTGCTGCGAACTTTGTCTACCATTTACGATGCTTATTTCGCTGGAGATGCTGGGTTGCCCGACAACAAAATCCTTCTCCAGCGGTTGAAGATTAATATCTCTTATGTCTTCGCTACTGCGATCTTTGATGGTCATCCTCAGGGTTTTGTTAAGCGCGACTGAGTTGCTCGATAGCTCAAGCTCTAACGCAAATATTGCGTTTGAGAAAAACAGCATGCAGCAAAGTAATGAAGCACACAGGGCAAGGTTTAGTTTGCTGGCAGACGGCCAACGGTATAGCGTAGTACCGGAGACAGCAGGGGTGAGATTTGTGCTGCGTATTACCATAGCTGATCGTTCTCGTTTTCCACAATAACAGTGCCTTCTCGCTCGCGGAGCTGTCGCTCATAGTCGAACTTTCTTCGCAGTAAACCACCGGGGTCGTCAGTAAGCTTGTTCAACCAGCTTTCAAGTTTGGCTTTTTCACCGGCAGAAAGCTTTTCATAGCTTGATAGTGCGGGCGCCTGGGCATCTTCGGAGTTCTCCTGGTTTTCACCAGAGCTTACGGTTTTTTGTTCGCCTGCATCAGAAGCCTGCTCGTCTTCTTTTCCCTCTTGAGCAAGGCTCTGTTGCTGGGTCGTTTCAGAAGTGTTTGTTCCGTTGTCTTGATTTTGGTTGCCGTTCGGACTTGCCTCCTTTTGGCTGTCCTGACTGGATGCCTGATCTTTTCCACCGGACTCTTGCTCGCCTTGTTCTTGCTGTCCTTGCGAAGATTGTGATTGCTGGTTCTGGCCTTGTCCACTTTCGTTGTTTGCTGAAGAATTAGATTGATCGCCCTGGCTACTATCTTCGTCGTTGTTTTCGCTACCGTCAGCGTTTTGCTGTTGCTGGTTTTGTTGTTGAGCGGCAAGAAGCTGGTCGACGATTTTTTTGGCTTTTTCGGCTTCGTTGAAATCTTCCTTAAGTTCTATGGCTTCTGCAAAGGTGTTTGATGCCGCCTGTAATTTCCCTGCATGAGCCAGATTGTACGCCTGGTTGTACAGTAGCTGCGATTTTTTTATGTTTTCGAGCGACGTGGAAGAAGCGAGATCGCTATATGTTTTTTCGGCAGCGCTATAGTCACCATGAAGGCTTTGCGCTGCCGCTAGCCACTCAGGGTCGTTAAATAGCTCAACTGCTGTTCCTGCTTCACTTGAAGTCAGGGCGCGCTGGCCTCTCTGGTCTCGGTTTAGCCATGCGCGTTGCCAAATGCTGTCTTTAAAAGAGCCACTAGTAGTGGCGTTGTTTATGTTTGCCAGTGGAGAAGCTTCGGCCGAGCTTTCCTGCGCGCGCAATGAAGTAGGTTGAAAGACTGTTGTTGAGAAGACAATTAAAAGCGAAAATAAAAAACCTTTTCTAAATAAGCATAATGTGAAGGGGATGATAGCGAGCGCTAGCCAGCCGCCTCGATCTTCCCAGTGATCAATCGTTAGTGAGTCGTCATTAGTATCACGAAGCAGGTGTGCGTGTGATGCGCCTGCACTAGAAACCGACAGTAAACTAGTCAACTGTTTGATGTCATTGTTATCGCTGCTAAGTTCCAGATAGCTTGCGCCGGCCTGCTGGCTAAAAGCTGAAAGCGCAGACCGGTTAACCGCCGTTGATACGATGTTACCCTTGCTGTCTTTTAAGAATCTGCCTGATGGCAATGGAATTGGGCTGCCCTGCGAGGTGCCGACGCCAACAACGACAAACTGGTCAATATCTTTATTGCGGATGGATTGCAATATGCGGCGTTGACTGGCGGGGAGAATTTCGTCGGTAAATAAAATAACGCTATTGTAGCCCGCAGGTTGCCCCTCAAGAAGATCGGTTAGCAGCTCGAACGCTGATTCTGGATTACTGCCAATGCTCGGGAAAATTTCGGGCGACAACGCTGGAACCAGATTGTCTATAGCGCGGAAATCATCGGTCAGTGGGCTAACGATATGTGCATCGCCAGAGTAGGCGATCAAGGCTGATTCGCCGTCGGGAATTGACTTTAGCAATTCTCGAATTTTAAATTTGAGCTGGACTAGTCTTGAAGGCTGAGTGTCAGTCGCGAACATCGACATTGTCATGTCAGCGATAATAATTGTTCGCGCAGTATTCTTTAGCGGCGGTTGTTCAGATTTATTCCAGGCAGGGCCGGCCAGCGCCAGCGCCGTGATAATTAAACTTATCCACATAACGATGCGAAGGCGAGCTGTGCCAAAGCGAGTGCTTTGTTCGCTTTCGTGCAGCGCCAGATAATTTAGTAAGTGACTGTCGATATGTTCGGCCCAGTCACCGGCGCGCAAGGTTCGACCTTTAACGAAAACTGCCAGGGCGATGATCAATGGAATTGCAAGCAACCAAAGCGGTCGCGCCCAATGTAACTGCTGGAGTAGCTCTAATGGCGTCATCAGGCGCGCTCCCTTAGCCTGGCGTTAGGGATTGCGCTTGCTAACCAGTACGTTTTAAGTCGAACAAATGCCCATGACAGGATAGACAAAGCAAAAAATAACGCTAAAGGATAGTGGTAGTAACTTTTCCTGGGTCGAAAAATACGTTCTTCCTGTGATAGTGGTTCTATCTGGTCAAGTGCTAAATAAACAGATTCAAGTTGTTTGTCATCGCCCGCAAAAAAATGTTCTCCACCGGTAAGCTCGGCTATGCTAACTAGCGCCTTTGCGCCCGAGCTGGCAAATGCGGCACGAGAAAATGCGCTATAAATCCCTATCGTATGAATTTTGATGTTATGTTCGCTGGCAACCTGGGCCGCTTCGACAGGTAACACTTTCCCTGCGGTGTTTTCGCCGTCAGTCAACAGTATGAGTATGCGAGATTCGCCAGGCCTTTCTACCAGCCGTTTAACGCCAAGGCCAATGGCGTCTCCGATTGCAGTATCTCGCCCTGCAAAACCAAGCTTAGCCTCGTGCAAAAATTGTTTTACGGTTGCTACGTCGTAAGTAAGAGGAACCTGGAGGTAGGCGTTGTCAGCAAACAGTATCAGCCCAAGTCGATCGCCGTGACGTCGGTCAATAAATTCACCAAGACGTTGTTTAACCAAATCAATTCTTCTAACGTAGCGATTTTGGTAGGCGATATCCCGGTCATCCATACTGCCGGAGATATCGACGGCTAATAAAATATCACGAGCTTCGTTTGCAACGGGTATTGGTTCTCCTAGACTGATTGGTCGGCAGCAGGCAATAATGAGCAAGAACCAAATTAGCCCATAGAATAACGCCTTGGGCCACGCAACCGAAGTGTTTTTTTCTTGTGAATGCCCAAGCGCTTCAACACGCGCAAAAAAAGGTACGCGCAACGCTGCACTACTATTGTTGAGGCGAGGGCTTAGATGATAAACAATTATCGGCGCAGGAAGCAGTAAAAGCGGCCACAGCGTTTCTAACTGAATCGAATCCAGGGGCGGCAAACTAAGTAGCGAGAGAAAATTCATTACATTAGACCTGTTGCTTATCTAACATAATGCTGCTGGCGGCAACGTTTTTTTCTTTGCGTTTTGTTTTAATTTCGCGCGGGTTTATTTTTCCGGCGAGTTTTAACCATCTTTTACTGGTGCGCAAAACAGCCAATAGCTCCTGCTTATTAACTGGCTCCAAACTGTAGAGCTTGATAAAGGTCGCACCTGTCGAGTCATTCATTATTGGTGATGGAGCGTCTATTAAGCTGTCGAGGGCGTTGAGCCAGGCGTTGCCCGATTGCACGGATACAAGTGGTTGGACAAAGTACTGATTGCTTATCTGCCGTAGCAAGGTACTAAGGTGCGTTAGTGTTGCTTGATTTTGAGATGCAGTCCGATCAAATTTTTCGGCGTCGGTAATCAACCTGTTGATCTCACGCATGGCGAGCCGAATGGGTCTTTGGCGCTTAAACATTTTAAGCGCAATTGATGCTAGCCAGGCCGCAAGCATTATTACTAGTAGACCAAGTAACCACCAGCCAGGGGCGGGGGGCCACCAGGATACCGATGCGGGCAGAAATATCGCGGGCATCTCGGCAAGTGCTTGCGCGAGTTGTTCGTCGCTATTCATCTTATATCGCCCAGATCACTAGAAAGGTTTCGATGGCAGGGAACTTTTAAATGGGTAATTCGCAGCTTGTTCATGCTGTCAATCAGTTTCGCGTCGTGTTCACGCCAATTGTTAGTGTAGGACTCGCGTAGATGTGCGGCCTGTGTCGAAAGCTCTATTTCGTTCCAGCCGTCGGTGAAGCGAAGTTTTCCAGCACGCGGCAGCTTAGTTTCTAGCTCATCGTATACCTGGTATGTAGAAATGTCGCAGTGACGTTTTAAGGTGTAGAGCTGTTGTTCACATTGCGAGTTAAAGCCGGAAAAGTCCGAGATAATAACAAGGTGGTAGCCTGGTTTTGCGAGTCGCTGAAGTTCTTTGAGTATAACCGGAAGGCTTTGTTCTATTTGTAGCGGTTGATGGTCGCGTATAAGTGTTGCCAGGTTTTGGTTGTACTGGCTAATTGCCTGCATAATTTGCAGTACGTTAGCTCTGGCGAGTGAGGGCTTAAAAATCTTCTGGTTTTCGTCGTTCCACAATAACGCGCCCACTCTGTCGCCACGAGCTTTAGCTGCCCAGATGTTAAGAGCGGCAATTTCGGCAGCTTGAACCGACTTAAATCGAACATGGCTACCAAAACCCATGGAGCGCCTTTGGTCGATTGCTACAATGACAGGGCGTTCTTTTTCTTCGTGAAAAACTTTTGTATGAGGTTGGCCTGTTCGTGCTGTTACACGCCAATCGAAGTTGCGCAATTCATCGCCCGCTTGATAGTGGCGCGATTCATCAAAGTCTAAGCCTCGTCCCTTTAGTTTTGATCGATACTGACCGCTTAGTTGTGTTTTGGCCCATTGTTTTTGGCGCAGCTGAAATTCTTGCGCGCGATAACGCAATTCAAAAAGCCGGTTAAGTGAGGTGGTTACGCCGGGATTCATAGCTATCTACGTGTTATACCTACACGGAAAGCAGTTTAAAGCGTTGGGACGGCATTTAGTAAACGTTGGATTGCCATGTCACTGGTAATTCCTTGCGCCTCTGCTTCGAAGCTAACAATAATCCTATGTCGTAATACATCGGCGGCAACGGCCTGTACATCGTCAGGGGTAACGAAGTCTCGTTGATCCAGCCACGCAATTGCTCTGGCACAACGTTCTAGCGCCAGTGATGCGCGAGGGCTTGCACCGTAGTCGATAAAACGCGCCAGGGTCTCATCATATAAAGCAGGTGTTCGAGTCGCGGCGACAAGCTGTACGATGTATTCTTCAACTGCATCGGATATATGAAGTTGCAGTGCTTGCTGGCGGGCGGCAAGTACATCGGTTTGCTCTATTTTTTCGCTTTGTCGAGCTTCTGGCGCTGGAGCGCTCTGCTCACATAGCTCCTGACGGACTAGCCGTAAAATGGCTTTTTCGTCTTCGGCGTTAGGATACCCGACCAGAACTTTCATTAAAAAACGGTCGAGCTGCGCTTCGGGAAGTGGGTAGGTTCCCTCTTGCTCAATCGGGTTTTGTGTGGCCATTACGAGAAATAGTTCAGGAAGGGGATACGTTGCTTTTCCCACGCTGACCTGTCTTTCGGCCATCGCTTCCAACAGCGCTGCTTGCACTTTTGCCGGTGCTCGGTTTATTTCGTCTGCGAGGACAAGATTATGGGCGATTGGGCCTGCCTGATATTCAAATTCACCGGTCTGTGGACGAAAAACTTCGGTGCCGGTGACGTCGCCGGGTAAGAGGTCGGGTGTAAATTGAATTCGCTGGAAGTCCGCTTCCATGCCGTGGGCCAGCTCGCGAATGGCGCGGGTTTTGGCGAGGCCAGGCGCGCCTTCAACCAGAAGATGACCGTCGGCGATAAGTGCAATAATGAGTTTGCTGACCAGAGCCTGTTGACCAACGATTTGGTGCTCGAGCCTGTTTTTGAGTTTGTTAATCGCAGAAAAAGCTGAATTTGTCATTTGCGTTTGTCAGTCAACCTCGTGGTAAAAGTGCAATGATTGCGGTGGCGAGAAGCGCAGTGGTTTGACCACATGATACGGTCGCCGTTTCCCAGACTGTTATGCCATGTTAAAAATGAGCGAATTATATAAAAAGAATTCTCTGATCAGTAGGTTTATCAATCCCACCTTCGAAATGAGAGCTGCTCGGTATTTTTTTTGTGAGACATACGCCAAATAGCCTCAGCTCACGAGCGGCATTGTTTATATCGTAAGCTAATCTAAACAAAGGAGATTAAAAGCGCTTTAAGTTATGCGCTTGGTTTATGTCGATTTTTCATCATGGATGGCTGTCCTCTGGGTTAATTGGCATTATGTGGCTATGGAGAGTCCGCGGTTATGGAAGTAATTAAAAGTCTAACTGATAACAATCAAAGTACGTGGGACACTGAGTTCCAGAATCTTGTCCAAAATCAGGCGCATGCCCTGGACATGTCTTCGAAAGTCGATGTGGCTTTCCCGAATATCTACAAAGAATTATACGACCCAGAAAACGCACTGGAAGATTTATTTCTTCTTGATCAACTGCAGCAAAGCTGTTTGTTTTCGGATCATCAAGCAGCAAAAAGTGACCCAAATCAAAGCGCGTTAGGGTGCGAGCCCATCTCTACCCGTTTAATAGCAACAGACAGCGTAGAGGGCAGCTCGGTCACTAATTGGGAGTTCAGGCTGATGCATGCCGGATCGTCCGTCCCGTTGTCAGATATTTTGCCTCTGCTCGAGGACTTTGGTTTTCGCGTTATCGGCGAGCAAGCATTTGTTTTGCAGACCACAGCAGAAGGGGTTGAAGCCGATAGTGCAGTTTGGTTGCATGTTTTTCAGCTTGAGATGCATGGTGCAACGAATAACAACAATCTGGCAGAGCTTTCGGAATTGTTTGATGCGGCGTTCCAACAGGTATGGCAGCACGCAGTTGACCACGACAGTTTTAACCAGTTAGTCATGAAAGTGTCGCTCAATTATAAGTATGTCAACATGCTTAGAGCGTACGCAAACTATATGAAGCAAATGGGCCTGCCTTTTACGCGGCCAACGATTGCAGCGACACTGGCAAAACATCCCGGGCTTACGCAAAAGCTGGTAGATATTTTTGAAGGCCGCTTCAATCCGGAAATTCGTGATGGCCGCGAATACCGTAAAGAAAAGCTCGAAGCGCTAAAGCTTGCCTTGTTAACCGAGCTTGACCAGGTCGAAAGCCTTACCGAAGACTCGATTATTCGGCAACTACTATCGTTAATGCAGGCTACGTTGCGCACAAGCTTTTATCGAAATGTAGACTTGTCGCTTGGCCGCCATTGCCTTGCGTTTAAGTTGGATGCGCGTTCGATACCTGATTTGCCGAAGCCACGGCCGATGTTCGAAATTTTTGTATTCGATAGAGACATCCAGGGCGTGCATCTACGCGGCGGAAAGGTAGCGCGCGGTGGTTTGCGCTGGTCTGATCGCCATGAAGATTTTCGAACAGAAGTATTGGGATTGGTAAAAGCCCAGCAGGTAAAAAACTCGGTTATTGTCCCGATGGGCGCAAAGGGTGGGTTTACCTGTAAACGCGAACCGGAAGACGAAACGCGCCAGGCGTTTATCGACAATGGTATTTTCTGCTACCGGTTATTTATCAACTCCCTGTTATCGATAACCGACAATTTGCAAGCGGGTAAAATTGTTAAGCCGCCGCAGGTATTTTGTTGGGATGATGATGATCCCTACCTGGTGGTTGCGGCAGACAAAGGTACCGCGACTTTTTCTGATATTGCCAACGATATTTCCCAGAAGCGTGATTTTTGGCTGGGCGATGCTTTTGCATCTGGTGGCAGTGTTGGTTACGACCACAAAGCAATGGGGATTACCGCCCGTGGTGCGTGGGTATCTGTCCAGCGTCATTTCCGTGAAATGGGTGTTGACGTTCAAAACGAAGATTTTTCTGTGGTTGGTGTCGGCGACATGGCCGGCGACGTTTTTGGTAACGGTATGCTGTGTTCCGAGCATATTTGCCTTAAAGCGGCGTTTAATCATCTACATATCTTTATTGACCCAACTCCAGACTCGGCAAGTAGCTTTGTCGAGCGCAAACGCTTGTTTGAAGCTGGTGCAGGTTGGGGCGACTATAACCAGGCGCTAATTTCCCAGGGTGGAGGAATCTTTGCGCGTAGTGCTAAATCGATTCCGTTGTCCCCAGAAATTAAGTCCTGGCTGAAAACCGAAGAAAGCGAGCTAACACCTAATCAGTTAATTAAGGCGATCTTAAAGGCTGAGGTCGATCTTTTCTGGAACGGCGGCATTGGTACCTACATAAAATCCACAGACGAAACGCATGCCGATGTTGGTGATAGGGCCAACAACGACGTGCGTGTGAATGGTTTGGAAGTTGGCGCCAAAGTAGTTGGTGAGGGCGGCAACCTCGGTGCGACCCAGCTTGGCCGCATTGAGTACAGCTTACAAGGTGGCCGCTGTAATACCGACTTCATCGATAACGCCGGCGGTGTTGATTGCTCTGATCATGAGGTAAACATAAAAATACTGTTAGATGACCTGGTGTCGGAAGGAAGCCTTAATGCCGAAGAGCGAAACGAGCTGCTCTATGCAATGACGGACGACGTGTCGGAGCTGGTATTACACAACAATTATCGCCAGACACAAGCGATTAGCCTGGCTGAAACGGATGCGGATTTACGTTCGGTAGAGTACAACAGGTTAATCAACGAGTATGAACAGCGTGGCACTCTTGATCGCGCGATTGAGTTTATGCCAACTGACGACGAATTGCACGAGCGCAAGGTTCGAGGACAGGCGTTAACGCGCCCCGAGTTTTCGGTACTGGTGTCTTACGCGAAGCTTAGTACCAAATCGGCATTGCTAGAGAGTGATTTCTTCAACGATGAGCTGGTTGCCCTGACCGCGAAAGCGGCTTTCCCTGAACGGTTAAGAGACAAGTACGCAGAACAAATTGCAAATCATCGTCTGCAAAAAGAAATTATCGCTACGCAAATTGCGGGCGATATTGTCAACCGCATGGGCGTCACGTTTATTCAGCGAATGCAAGAAGCGACGGGTGAGAGTGTTGCAAACATTGCCAAAGCGTATATCGCTACGGCCAACTTGTTTGACATCGAGTACTACTGGAAGTCGGTAGAACAGTTAGATGGAACGATATCCGTTGAGCTGCAAAGCAAAATGTTTGCGCAAATCGCCAGGTTAGTTAGGCGTTCAACGCGTTGGCTGGTTCGAAGCTGTCGCTCAAACCTTAATACCCTCGATTGCGTGGCGAGATTTAAACCTGCGGCCGAATTTCTTTCTGAATCGACAGGTCGCCTGCTAAAAGGCAAACAGAAAGAGCAGTTTAGTGCGTCGTTAGAGCATTATATCGCTGACGGTGTGCCCAAGAATTTGGCGCGGTTTATTGCGAGTTCGCGCTACCTTTATACAACTTTCTCGTTACAGTGTATTACCGAGCAAACCAAAGCGACGCTTGGTGAGTCAAGTGACGCTTACTTTGAGCTAGGTGAAAGCCTTTCACTCAACTGGTTTGCAGATCAAATATTATCGATGACGGTTGATAATTACTGGCAGGCGCTAGCGCGTGAATCCTTTAGGGATGATCTTGAGTCACAGCAGGCAGATCTTACGGTCAATCGCCTGGGCCTGACGGGCGCCACGTCATATAGCGACTGGGCGGAGTCATATCAAAGCTATGTGGATCGCTGGGAGTCTATGATGAGTGAATTGGTCAACACTAACGACATGGATATGGCGATGTTTCCGGTAGCGCTACGGGAGTTGCTCGACCTCGTTCAAGCTAGCCAGAAAAAAGCAGCATGATTTAAACCGCAAGCATAGCGCGTGTAATAGCGTATTTATATCAACCTGGAACAAAGCCCCGCGATTGCGGGGCTTTTTATTAGGGCCAGATTTTTTATTAGGGCCAGATATAGTAACGCCAGATATAGTAGAGCACAGATTACTCTGGCGAGTTTAAAGCATGATTGCGCCGTTTGGTATAAAGCGGTTATTACTATTCTCTTTTATCCATACCAGCAATGATTTGTCGAGCTTGATGCCTTGCCGCTTTAAATGGCGAGTGATAACAATAACGGGCGATTTTTCGCCCGCCTGCCAGCCGCTAAGCTGCATCTCGGCGATGGTAAAAAAACGGATAAGATCAAGCAGCGTAGCGTTGGTAACGCCTTCCAGTAAAGGCAACCATTCTTCTTCGTCCAGAAACATAAGCTGATTCTGTTTTCTTTCGGTTGCACTGAGCTCCTCATTAAGTGCTTCTAGTCGGTTATTTGCCGACAGTGATGCAAAACGTTCAAGCAGGGCGCGGGTTTCACTGGTGGTGAGCGCTGGTGGAGTGTTTGGTTGGTTGGGGTCCCAGGAATCGACAGTCATCTGTGTGTTTTTTGAACTTCGCTAAAAGTAAACAGCTGTATGCTTTTTGCTGTTGAGAACCGCTAGTGTAGCAAATTCATCTGGCGCAATACGTTGGCGCAAGACCAAGAATTTCCCATGTTGGCGGCAAGTAATCCGCATATAATCTGCCTGGCGTCGGTGGTACCGATACACGTTACACTGAGGGTGTGCGCAAACTTATTTTAATTTAGAGCGATATGAATCCAAATTATCTCGATTTTGAACAACCTATTGCTGAGCTTCAGGTAAAGATAGATGAGTTGCGCGCCGTGAGTGCGGACAACGATCTTAATATTATTGATGAAATAGAAAAGCTTGAAGAGAAGAGCGAAAAGCTTACCGAGAAGATTTATTCAAATTTGAGTAGTTGGGACATCGTGCGAGTTGCGCGTCATCCTCAACGACCTTATTCGCTCGATTATATAAAAGAGATTTTCACCGACTTTGACGAATTACATGGTGATCGGCATTTCGCAGATGATGCCGCGATTGTTGGCGGTATTGCGAAGCTAGATGGCCGCCCAGTTATGGTGATTGGGCAGGAAAAGGGTCGGTCGGTCAACGATAAGGTCAAGCGTAACTTCGGCATGCCGCGGCCAGAAGGCTATCGCAAGGCGCTGCGTCTCATGGAAATGGCTGAGCGTTTCAAGCTGCCGGTGATCACGCTAATTGACACACCTGGGGCTTATCCGGGTATCGATTCTGAAGAGCGTGGCATTTCGGAAGCGATTGCGCAAAACCTTGCCGTAATGTCCAAGCTGGCGACGCCAATTATTTCAGTTGTAATCGGTGAGGGAAGCTCCGGTGGAGCGCTCGGTATTGGCGTTGGCGACAAGCTGGCAATGCTCCAATACGCGACCTATTTTGTTATTTCGCCGGAAGGCTGTGCAAACATTATCTGGAAGACATCCGAGCGGGCGTCTGATGCGGCGGAAGCGATGGGGGTGACAAGCTCGGTGCTTGAAGAGCTTGGAATTGTTGATACTACCATACCCGAGCCAAAGGGCGGTGCGCATCGCGACCCGGCGCTTATGGCTGATAGAATAAAGCAATATTTAATCGACGAGGTTGATGCCTTAGCGAAGGTTTCAGTTGATTCACTGCTCGAAAATCGATTTAAACGCTTGATGAGCTACGGTAATTAAATAGCACAAGCACCCATGCGCTTGTGTGTTAGATAACGCCCTGCAAGCGATGTCTTCACTTTCGAAATTGGTTCAGGATCGAGTCGAGTCTATTCTGGGTGACGCTCTTCATGTTGTCGTCGCTTTCAGTGGCGGGCTGGATTCGACCGTACTACTTCATGCCTGTGCTGAACTGCGCAAAAGACAGGCAGCTAATAATATAAAAAGACGGTGGCAGGCTGTCCATATTAATCACCAGCTTTCCCAAAATGCTGATGAATGGGCGAGACATTGCGATGCATTTTGTTTGTCGCAAGAAATACCTTTTGAAACAGTCGTTGTCAGTGTTGAGCGCGATAGCGCAAGTCTGGAAGCCAGTGCGCGCGAGGCACGTTACGCTGCGTTGGATAAATTTCTAAAAAAAGACAGCCTTTTGTTAACGGCACATCATGCGGACGATCAGGCCGAGACCGTTTTGCTGCGTTTGATGAGAGGAGCAGGTGCGGCAGGTTTGCGAGCTGTTCATCAGCGGCGGATTCAGGGAAAAGGAGAGCTTGTAAGGCCTTTGCTAGATTTATCGCGGCAAGTCTTGAAAGACTATGCGAAAGGAAATGGACTATCGTGGATTGACGATGAATCTAACGATGACCTTAAGTTTGATAGAAACTATCTACGAAAGGAAGTTATTCCCAGCCTGAAAACACGGTGGCCAAATGTCGTCAACGCTTTGCAAACGGTTGCAGAGCAGGCCTCAGAGCAGCAGTCGTTGCTTGATGAGTTTGCGCAACAGGATTTGAAAGTGCTTGTTAGTGAGCAAGCAGGGTTTGGGCCGAGCTTTAATCTTGGCGGCTGTGCTCAACTTGGCGTTGCGAGGGCGAAAAACGCGTTGCGCTCTTGGTTGCATAAACACGATGGAGTGTTTAATCGTGAGCAATGGCGGCAGTTTGAATCGTTTTGTCATGAACCGACGCGGCTGGGGATGATCAAGGGGCAGTTAGCCGGTGAGGAGGTCGAGTACCGCGCGTACGATCAAAAGCTTTTTATTTGTCCCTTAACAACGCTTTCGGCATGCGTGTCGGCGCATAAGCAGGTGTTGGCCGCCAACGCTAAGGCGGTAGAAGGTGAGCGCGTAACCGCCTTAGGGTTGCTTTCGATAATGCCTGCAGAGATGACGTCGTCGAGAAAAGCGAAAGAGAGCGTCGGACTGGCTCGGGCTGAAGGAGAAACGAAATTGTTTGTTGAGTCCCCGGAGTTGCTACGCTGGGGAGCTGCCGGGGATTTTTCTCATATTCAAAAGAATGGTTGCCGCCAGCAATTAAAAAAACTGTTCCAGGCGTCTCGGGTGCCGCAGTGGTTAAGGCACGACTACCCAGTATTGACTTATCGCGATGCGCTTGTAGCCTTGCCCGGTATTGCGGTTGCGGATGAGTTCGCTCCCAGGCTCCGAGGCGAATTGCATGACGAGGAGCAGAAGTCTGCCTGTATCTTGTCTGTTGGCTGGCGATTTACAATTGATTTAGATAAATAAATACATAAAAATCAATTAGATAGCAGAGACTTCAAGTTTTTTTCTCTTTTTTGTTAAAGGAAATTCTAGAACGGCCGATAAACTTTTTATCAAAGAAACGGTTCTGAATTTCTTCAATTGGTCAGACTCACGGAAGTCACCAGTAAATTGGTATCAGGAAGCATACGAGTCACCGTAACAGGTGTCTTCAGCAGGAAGGCTGACAATATACTTGAGCAAGGAACGCTCATGACCGGTGAAGAAATCGCTCTAGATTTAGCCCACTGTAAGGAAGCAGATGAGCAGGAATGCTCACTCAATATAGCGCAACAGGTAGGACACGGATTGTCCTGGGCTAAAAAATTATCGCGTCCGCATGGGCTGGCGCGCCACTCTGAAAACTTATTGGTTCAAGCGCTGTTGAACTGCTTTTAAAGAACACACCCCGTGTAGCGGCATCTAATGCCGCTTTTTTTTGTTGGCGTTTAACGCTTCTCTTCTGTATCTATTCTCGCTCCTTGTTTCCCATTCTATTCCTGCTCCCGCCAGGTGAAGCCAGTCAGGACTGTATACGCTGTTATCAATTTGTAGAAAGGAGAACCATTTTTACAAAATTTCGTCTAATAATTTGCAAAAATTGAGATTCATGCTAAGCAAAACTGGTTTCCAGCCGATAGGTTTATTCACAGGGGGTTGTGACACATAAGCGGAGTTACATGGAAAGTGCTTTAACGCGCAGCTCATGCCATATACGTTGGTGAGCGGAGCGGATTGGGCAGGGTAGAGATGGTTTTTGTTTTAGCTGGCTACAAAGGAGGGCGATATGGTTATTCCTACGATCAACAATACCTCGAATAGAAGTCCGGTGGATAATAACCGCCGAGTTAAGCCGTCGGGTCGGGTAGATACGTCGACGACCGTTGTCCGTAATCCCGTTGGCCACGAAGACGACACAAAAAAGGTTAACTATCGAAATCAGCCAGGTTTTGTCGAGCGTCGTAAAAGCCCCGATAGACGACAGGAATCCAAAAGGCCTATGGTTGATACGCGTCGCGTATCTGACCGCAGGCGTTCGTCTCGCGTAGATGTCGAAGTATAAGCTGGCGCAATCTTTTCAATAATAAAAATTTTTTCTCATCTCATTACTTGTTTACGGATATTCCCGTTCGTTTTTGACTCATATAATGCTTGAGCGCAGTCAGTGAGCTTGACTGGCGCTCAGATTAACTGTTTTCTGCAACTTTTTTGGGATAACCTGATTTATTGCTTTGATAATTGAGCGGGAGCTGAATTTGTTTGACTTTGATCTTTTTGTAATAGGTGCTGGTTCTGGCGGTGTACGTGCAAGCCGGATGGCGGCAGGTGCGGGGGCAAAGGTGGCCGTCGCAGAATCGCGCTTTCTGGGTGGTACCTGCGTCAACATCGGCTGCGTGCCGAAAAAACTATTCTACTATGGCGCGCATTATTCTCATGATTTCCATGATGCGGGAGGCTACGGTTGGCAGCTCGATGCTAATGAGGTCAAGTTTGACTGGGCAACGCTAAGAGACAATAAAACTGCGGAAGTTCAGCGGTTGAATGGTGTTTATGCAAACCTGTTGGCCAACGCGGGCGTTACCTTGTTGAACGGTCGAGCAACCATTGTTGATTCGCATACCGTTGAGGTGAATGGAGAGCGTTATACTGCCGAAAAAATCCTTGTGGCAACAGGATGTGGTCCTTCTACGCCAGATCTACCTGGCGCGGAGTTGACGATTAGTTCTGATGATGTCTTCTATCTACCTGAGCTTCCCGAGGCCGTCGTTGTTGTCGGTGGTGGTTATATTGCGCTGGAGTTTGCCGGCATTTTCTCAGGGTTGGGCGTTAAAACCCATCTGGTTTATCGTGGCCCTCACGTGCTTAAGCAATTCGATCATAGTCTCGGTGAGCATTTGCTCGCACAAATGCGCACGTCCGGTATTAACGTTTTTCTGGAAACCAATGTTACGTCGGTCGAAAAGAGTGATGAGGATGGTGGATTCCGGGTGTTGCTCGATAATGGGGATGTTTTGCAGGCGGGGCAGGTAATGTACGCCACGGGTCGCGCGCCTTTAACTGAAAATCTCGGGCTTGAGGCTGCGGGTGTGGAGCTGCGCAATAATGGCGAAATTATTGTCGATGAGTACTTCAAAACCAATGTTGATTCGGTTTTTGCAATTGGCGATATTATTGGCACACCCGCACTAACGCCAGTAGCATTGGCTCAGGGTATGGCTTTTGTTGATACCCATTTTAAAGCGAAGCCGACGATTGTTGACTATGCATCGATAGCTACAGCGGTTTTTTCCCAGCCAAATATTGCAACCGTCGGCTTAAGCGAATCGTTAGCGAAGGAGCGTTATCCTCGTGTGGCCGTATTTGAATCGGAATTTCGTCATTTAAAGCACACTTTGTCTGGCAGCAACGAAAGAACCTTTATGAAAATGGTTGTTGATGAAACCAGCGATAAGGTGCTTGGTATTCATATGCTTGGCGCTGATGCGGGAGAAATTATCCAGGGGTTTGCGGCGGCAATAAAAGCAGGGATTACCAAGACGCAGCTGGATAGTACCATCGGTATTCACCCAACTGCGGCAGAGGAGTTTGTGACTATGAGAGAAAAGACTCGGTAAGCGGCCTTAGTTTATCGCGACACGATCAGTGCGAGTCGTTTTATCTTGCTCGGTAGATAAGCTATCGAGCAAGATATTAGCTGCTTCTGTCAGGAAGAAGTCCGAACGAATATCGGCGTCGTCGCTACTATTATCAAACTCGTTGTCGGCTGATTCGCCACTATCTTCGCCTTCGGTATCGTCGTCTTTAAGCGCTTCCAGCGGATCTAGTCCTTTGGCAACGCGACGCTGGTTTTCGATGTCGAGTCGCTCTTTTTTGTCCTGTTCGCGGAGCGCTTTGCGTGTCGCTTCGTTTAACGATAGCTGTTCCAAATTACGATACTTATCGTTGACGGCCAGTTGTTCATGATAGAAACGATAGTCGGGATCGTTTGCGACTCGCGCCTGGTGGAGTGGGAGAACCTTGCTAACGGTTTCCTGCAAGTCGCCATACTTTTTGTGTGGTAAAGATGGCACACTGTCCCAGCTTAATGCATTGGTTAGACTTGCTTCGCCTATTTCGCTTGAATCGTACAGCGAAGGGAGCTCGATATTCGGAACAACGCCCCGGTGCTGGGTGCTTTCCCCTGAAATGCGGTAGTACTTCGCCTCCGTCAGCTTAATTTGTCCATGGTTTAGCGCTTGTAGCCCTTGCACTGTTCCCTTGCCAAAGGATGGGCTGCCAATGACTAGTCCTCGGTTATAGTCCTGAATAGCGCCGGCAAATATTTCGGAGGCTGATGCGCTAAGGCGGTCGATAAGCACAACTATAGGTTTGCTGTACCATTGTGGGTTTGGGTAATTGTTGTGCGGCTTAATGCGACCGTTAGCCTGTTTTATCTGGACAACTGGGCCTCTTTCCACAAATAGACCGGTGAGCGACTTGGCTTCTTCCAGGTAGCCACCACCGTTACCTCTGAGGTCAATGACGATACCTTCCACGTCGTCTTCCTCCAGCTCTTGCAGGAGCTGGTAAACGTCGCGTGTGGTACTGCGATAATTCTTTTCACCGCGCATTTGCGCTTCATAATCGTGGTAGAAAGTAGGTACTGTGATCACACCTACTTTTCTTGTCGCTTCTTGATGGTAAATATCGATGACTTCACTTTGTGCCGCTTGCTCTTCAAGCTTGACTTTGTTTCTCGTAATTTGAATGGTTCGCGCGTCATCAGAACCTAGTGCTTCTCCACTAACAATCTCTAGTCGTACCTTAGTGCCTTTTTTGCCACGAATCAGTTGTACAACTTCGTCCAGACGCCAGCCAACAATATCTTCCGCTTGTCCTTCAGCACCTTGAGCCACAGATATAATTTTATCTTTGGGTTTAAGCTCTCCCTGCAAATCCGCCGGCCCACCCGGAACAAGCCTGTCTACCACCGTAAACTCACCGTCTTGCGTGAGCACAGCGCCAATGCCTTCTAGCGACAGGCTCATGTTAATAGAAAAGTTTTCGCTGCTTCGTGGCGACATATAGCTGGTATGCGGGTCGTACAGCGCTGTTAGCGAATTCATATAGAGCTGGAATACATCTTCATCGTTAAGCGTTTTTAAGCGATTCAGCTGGTTTTTATAACGCTTGGATAAGGTTTCATTGATGTCTTCGCTATCTTTGTCAGAGAGCCTTAGGTTTAAAACTGCGTTTTTCAGGTTTTTTCGCAAGCGGTCGTGTCGAGCTTGCGCGTTCTCGGGCCACTGCAGTTGCTCGGTATCAACAACAATTGACTCCTCAATACTGAAGTCAATCTCTGCGATTAACCGCGAGAGGTTTTTTACCGTGTAATCGAGGTGTTTTAACGCAATGTCGCGATAACTGTTAAAGATAATAAAAGGAGGCGATAGCTCCCCGCGCCTAACGCCATCGTCTAGCTGGTAGCGAAAGGCTTCAAATCGATCGATATCTTCCTGGATGAAAAAGCTTTTCCCAGGGTCGAGGTTTTCTAAATAGCTGTCGAATAGCTCAGAGGAGAGGTTGTCATCGAATTTGCGTTTTTCATAGTGGCGGCGCTGGAGCTTTAACAGAATTTCTTCCGCAGCCCGTGTGTGCTTTATGCTCGGGTGAATATCACTTTCTTTTAAAGAAAGTGCTTCAGCGGCGGTTGCTGGTTGTTTTTTGCTGGCATCGCTAGAAAGATCTGATATGCCATAAGCGGTTACGCTCAGCAAAAGACACAACAAAATTAGCAGGCGATTGCGCTTGGCGAAAATAAAATTCATTACCTTTGAGGCTTCCTGTAAGATACTTAATAACTACTACAACCACTAGCGTGCGTGGGTAGACATAGCTGCGCGACAATTGATTGATTCCGTTTTACGCGCGTGGTTCAATAAACCAACGATCAAAATGTCGGGAAAGCTACTAGATTCTACCTCAGATTGGCCGTCTTGGCAGATCAAGAAAGCGCTTTTGCGGCTCAAGCCGCAAGTTTTACGGCGCATGCCTGCCTGCGTTCATCGCCCATAACCAGTTGTTCTTGTGAATAGATTATTACTACTCATTTTTGTTGTATTGCCGATCATCGAAATCTGGTTGTTGATTCGGGTTGGTAGCTGGGTCGGCGCGCCGTTGACGATTCTGGCGGTGCTTGGCACAGCCATTATCGGGGTGATTTGGCTGAGAATTCAGGGGTTCTCAACACTCAATCGCTTTAATCAGCGGCTTTCGAGAGGGGAGCTCCCTACGCGCGAGCTTGTGGAAGGGGTGTTGTTGATTGTGGCGGGGGCATTTTTGCTGACGCCGGGGTTTGCGACCGATACGGTGGGTTTTCTGCTGCTAACGCCACACGTTCGAAGCATATTCGCGCAGTGGGCGATCAAGCATATCTTCGTCAGCCAGTTCAGCGCGAGCTCGACAACGTATTATGGTGCGGGTGGGCGAGATGCAGATTCGGATGAGCCAGATCCGGTTGTCATCGAGGGTGAGTTTGAACGAGTTCCGGACAAAAATAATAATAGTGATTAACGTCTGGGCCAACCAGAAGAGGCCTTCGCTTGAAAAATAATAAGCCGTCCCCATCATTCACCTCAATCCGGACTTTACGTTGAAAAACTTGCTTTTCTGGGCAATCTCGGTAAAGTTCGCGGCACGTTTAGCACTCTCCCCTGTAGAGTGCTAATTTGTTTAAAAAACAATCAGCTGTGGTTTGATGCTGATTTTCATCAAAAATGTCATTCTGGGAGACCGAGAAAGATGAAAATTCGACCCTTACACGATCGTGTTGTCGTTCGTCGAAAAGAAGAGGAAGAAACCTCTGCTGGCGGAATTGTTCTGCCTGGTTCAGCCAAAGAAAAGCCAAACGAAGGTGAAGTCGTTGCGGTAGGTAACGGTAAAGTGTTGGACAACGGTGACGTTCGTGCTTTGGACGTTAAGGTTGGCGATGTTGTGGTATTTGGCAAGTATGCCGGCAGCGACACTATAGAAATTGACGGTGAAGAGCTTGTGATTCTTTCCGAGTCAGATATCAAAGCGGTAATCGAATAACCGCTTTCGTCAGTTTTGCTATTTAAACGTAATTTATTAATTTCAAATATTGAATGACAAGGTAAACAATCATGGCTGGTAAAGACGTGAAATTTGGAGATGACGCTCGCGGCAAAATGCTGGCAGGCGTTAACATTTTGGCCGATGCGGTCAAAACCACACTCGGCCCTAAAGGCCGTAACGTTGTGTTGGATAAGTCTTTTGGGGCGCCAACAGTAACAAAAGATGGTGTGTCTGTTGCAAAAGAAATTGAGCTAGAAGACAAGTTCGAAAATATGGGCGCACAAATGGTTAAAGAAGTTGCGTCACAGGCATCTGATGTAGCGGGTGACGGTACTACTACGGCGACTGTGCTTGCGCAAGCTATCGTAAACGAAGGCTTGAAGTCAGTTGCTGCTGGTATGAACCCAATGGATCTTAAGCGCGGTATTGACAAGGGTGTTGCCGCGGCAGTGGAACAAGTTAAAGGTTTGGCAACGCCATGCGCAGATAACAAAGCGATTGCGCAGGTTGGTACTATCTCTGCGAACAGCGATACTGCGGTAGGTGAAATCATCGCCGAAGCAATGGAAAAGGTTGGCAAAGAAGGTGTTATCACCGTTGAAGAAGGTTCAGGCCTGGAAAATGAGCTTGATGTTGTAGAAGGTATGCAGTTCGATCGCGGATATCTTTCGCCATACTTTATTACCAACCAGGACAACATGAGCGTTGAGCAAGAGAACCCGTTTATTCTTTTGGTTGACAAAAAAATCTCGAATATTCGTGAGCTTTTACCTTTGTTAGAGGGTGTCGCAAAAGCTGGCCGTCCTTTGGTTATCATCGCAGAAGATGTTGAAGGTGAAGCGCTGGCGACATTGGTTGTAAACAACATGCGTGGCATTGTTAAGGTTGCTGCATGTAAGGCACCTGGCTTTGGTGACCGTCGCAAAGCAATGTTGGAAGACATTGCAATCCTGACTGGCGGTACGGTTATCTCTGAAGAAGTCGGTCTTGATCTTGAAACTGTTTCGCTTGAGCATCTTGGTCAGGCAAAACGCGTAACCATGAGCAAAGAAAACTCTACTATCATCGATGGTGTGGGTGAAGCATCAAACATTACTGCTCGTGTAAACCAGATTCGTGCGCAAATTGAAGAAACATCTTCTGACTATGATCGCGAGAAACTGCAAGAGCGTGTGGCAAAACTCGCTGGTGGTGTAGCGGTCATTAAAGTTGGTGCAGGCACCGAAATCGAAATGAAAGAAAAGAAAGCGCGCGTGGAAGATGCATTGCATTCAACCCGAGCTGCTGTTGAAGAAGGTGTAGTGCCTGGTGGTGGTGTTGCGTTGATTCGAGCATTACAGGCGATTGATGGCCTGGAAGGTGAGAACAGCGAACAAACCGTTGGCATCAACTTGTTGTGTCGCGCTATGGAAGCACCGCTTCGTCAAATTGTTTCTAACGCAGGCGCTGAGGCTTCAGTAGTTGTTAATGAAATAAAGGGAAAATCAGGAAACGAAGGTTATAACGCTGCTACCGGCGAGTATGGCGATATGATCGCAATGGGTATTCTTGATCCAGCGAAAGTAACGCGGACTGCGCTTCAGTCGGCAGGTTCGGTTGCCGGTATGATGATTACCACTGAGGCAATGATTACTGACAAGCCGGAAGAAGCTTCTGCGGCCCCAGCAATGCCTGATATGGGCGGCATGGGTGGCATGGGCGGTATGATGTAAAGTTACGCTCGCGCTAACACGCACAAAAAGCCCTCGCTCGTAAGAGTGGGGGTTTTTTTGTGAAATGTATAAAGTTGATGCATACCGACATCGCGAATTTTGCATAGGACGATGGTGAGAACTTGGCAGCGAAAAGAACTGCCGAGAAATCTGTATTGCGTTTTTCCGGACAGAGTTTATTCGTTAGTTGTTGCGGCTAATTTTGAAGGAACCTTCTTAAGCCATGTTGATGCGTGTTATTGGAGAGGCGCTTTTTTGCTCAGCGTAATATGGGAGGCGGAAGTGGCTTCGTGCACCGCTTAAACTTAAAATATATTTCACAAATAGGCATAAATGCTTGTTTTTAAAATGAATCTGAAATAATGTTTAGTCTAGTTCTAAACAATAGTTAGCACTTGCAGGAGAAATAACTATGGCTCTTTTGATCGACTTTTTATTCAGGTGGCTGCATCTCATTTTCGGGATTACATGGATCGGCATGCTGTATTACTTTAATTTTGTGCAGGGAGGGTATTTTAAGTCGGCGACGCCAGAAGCATTAGCTGATGCCAAGAAAAAGCTCGCACCCGAAGCGCTATGGTGGTTTCGGTGGGGAGCGATGGGTACTTTCCTCACTGGCCTGGTGTTGCTGCACACGCTAGCCAGAGGTGGCATTCTTAATGACTATATCGTAGTGGGAGCGTTGTTAGGAACATTGATGTTTTTGAATGTCTGGCTGGTAATCTGGCCAGCACAAAAAATTGCTCTGGGTATGATAGAAGGTGATGGCCCTGCAAATGCAGCTAAAGCACTACTGGCTTCCAGAACAAACACGTTGTTCTCTGGGCCTATGGCTTTTGGCATGATGGCTGGCCCGCATTTTGGTGGGTATGTCGACGCGCGCATACTTTCGGAAGGTAGCACTGGTGTAGGGCTTGGTTTAATCATTGCCGTCGCCATTATTGCATTACTCGAAGCAAATGCACTCAAAGGCAAACTAGGGCCATTGACTTCAGTTAAAGGTGTGATTCATTGCAGTCTGTTGTTGACAGCAGTTCTTATGGGAGCAGTTTATTACTTGTAATGAATTGCTAATACACTCTTAAAAAGCCGCTTGCTAATAGCGGCTTTTTTTATGTGCGCGATTTTTTGCAGCGAACGAGACAGCATAAATGAATAGCTTATTCGTTTAAAAAAATTCAGGCCGTTTTCTATGAGTGGCGTTTTGGTGGAAGTCTACACGCGTTGGGTTGCGCTAAGTCCACATACTTTGTAAGGGTATAAGCATTTTGTTTACGCACATTTCGATACTTTATGGTGCGCGATACATGGGGAATACATTCGGAGTATGTTAGATACATAAGATAAGAACATACTTTTAGAATTTAAGTGCTATTTTACTTGCAATGTTAAGGCGCAAAAATAGAATATCAGCTTACGTTTTGGACGTCGCTGCGTTCTTGCTAGTGAGGTCTGCATATCTAATTTAATGAAGGAAAGGTTTATGAATTTATATGCGTTGAAGATGAGCGTGTTGCTTGTCTTGATGTCTGTTAGCAATTTAAGCGCAGCACATATCGGGCATGATCACAGTCATGCATCATCAATGTTGGTGCACCTGGTATTTTATGGCGCTGTATTTTCTGTATGCGCCGTAGCGGTTGCAGTTATCTATAAAACCGTTTTCTCAAACCGTCAAAAGTAATAAGATTGGATTAATGATGATGTATAAATTTGTTCAAAAGCTTGATGCCTGGTTTGGGTTTTCGTCTGCCGCTGCACACTGTGATATTCCTTGTAAGATCTATGACCCGATAGTTGCGCAACTTGCAGCGTTGAGTGTTATCCGTTTTACCGACCTGATTAACGAACTGGACGCTGACAACTTGTCTTTGCAAGACCAGGCAAAGCTAAGCCGTTTGGTGGTGGAGAAAGAAGTCCACGCGGCAAAAGTTAAAGATGAAGTTAGGGTTATTTGGGGTGACTATATTAAAGCGCCTCAGAAAGAGCAGTTCCCCGCGATCGACGAGTTGGTTCACAACATTATGTTGACTGGCTCTGCGTGTAAGCAAACGATTAGTCGCGAAAGTGGCGAGAAGTTGTTAGAACTTGTTAATGAATTTGCATCCGCGTTCTGGGCGACAAAAGGTGTTGACACTTATAGTGCCGAATGTCCTTATCCACCGGCGTTGCAGGTGGTTTATCCCAAGCTAGGTTGATCGACGATTGTCACTTGATTAGTTAAGCCGTTTTGATAGGTTGCCATATCGTTCGTGTTGTGGGCCAGAGTATGGCTCCAACGCTGAACGATGGCGACTTTATTGTTGTCTTGAGACGGCTTAGCGGGCGTTATCGAGCCGGGGAGATCGTTGTCGTCGATCACCCCGAATTTGGTCGCATTGTTAAACGCATTGCGGATGTCGATAGCACTGCTGGGTACTTGCTTCAAGGTGATAGTGCTCACTCCACACACCAGAATCGTCTTGGCCGCATTTCTGCAAGCCTCGTCCTCGGCCGGATGATATGGGTATTCTCCCCCAAATGATTTAATTGCAGCAGCGAATGGCTTGTTGTTGGTTATAATCGTGCCATGTAAACAATGTGCTTAATACTTGCGTCTGAGCAAGTATAATCTGCATTTTCGATCTCCCTTTTCAATAACTGTGAATGTCAGGCTGGTTTACGAGAAATATGGCTAGAGGCAACGACAAAGACAGGCTGGATATCCCTGCAATGACGCCAGCGCAAGATGAGTTAGCATCAAGGCGCAGTGGGGGCAATAGTCGCTCCAGACAGCCTGCAAATTCCACAGGCGGTAGTTTGCTAGGTTTGATAGCAATTGTGTTTGCGATCGCGGCGACAGGTGCAGCTTATTTTTTGTGGCAGCAAAATATAGTGTTGCTAGCAGCGGTTGAAGATGCCGACAAGAGAATCTCGCAACTTGAGGCGCAATTAACGTCTACAGGCGATGAGTTAACCCAGTCTGATGCGGCGGTTCGCGTGCAGTTAAAAGAGTTAAATAGCGAAGTGGCCAAGCTTTGGGATGCGCGAAAAGTCAGCAATAAATCTATCGGTCAACACGAAACAAATATTCGAAACTTGACCACGCGTTCTGAGAAGTTGATTGCAATCTCTGGCAGTAACGAACAGCAACTGACGGTGATCGCCTCCGAGCTTGATGAAGCTGTCGAGGCAATTGAGCAAGTAGATCCAGAAGCGATTAATAACAAGCTAAGCAGCTTGTCAGCAAACCAAAAAACGATAAGCGGCGAATTTAAATCGTTAGAATCTGAAGTAAAAGATAATACCTTATGGTTGCAATCCATCGACGAATTTAGGCGGCAAGTTAACCAGCGTCTTAATGCGATCCAGAACCCAGAAGCGCAGGCACCTGCGCTTCAGTAATACGTTTATATAACTATTTCATATCGACATATCATGACATCCATTAAACAAGAAGACTTTATTACCAGCGTTGCTGATGCTCTGCAGTACATCTCCTATTACCACCCGTTAGATTTTATCCAGGCTATTAACGAAGCTTATGAAAAGGAAGAGTCTAAAGCCGCGAAAGATGCGTTGGCACAGATATTAATTAACTCGCGGATGTGTGCAGTAGGGAAGCGACCGCTTTGTCAGGACACCGGAATTGTTACTGTGTTTTTAAAAGTGGGGATGGACGTTAATTGGGAAGATGCGACCATGAGTGTTAACGATATGGTCAACGAGGGTGTTCGCCGCGCATACCAGAACCCTGACAACGTGCTGCGCGCATCGATATTGGAAGATCCTGATGGTGCACGAAAAAATACAGGCGATAACACGCCGGCGGTAATTCATACCGAAATGATTCAGGGGAATACGGTTGATGTTCAAGTTGCTGCCAAAGGCGGTGGTTCAGAGGCGAAAAGTAAGTTTGCAATGTTGAACCCGAGTGATTCGGTGGTTGATTGGGTCTTGGAGCAAGTGCCAAAAATGGGGGCAGGTTGGTGTCCTCCAGGAATGCTTGGAATTGGTATCGGCGGCACGGCAGAGAAGGCAATGCTGCTGGCGAAAGAATCGCTGATGGAGCCGGTAGACATTAAAGAGTTACAGGCCAGGGGCGCAAATACGCGAGCGGAAGCGTTGCGGCTTGAGCTATTCGAAAAAGTTAACCAACTGGGAATCGGTGCGCAGGGCCTGGGTGGTTTAACGACGGTGATAGACGTGAAAGTCTATGATTACCCCTCGCATGCAGCCAACAAGGCCATTGCGATCATTCCAAATTGCGCGGCAACGCGTCATGCTCATTTTGAGCTTGATGGTAGTGGCCCAGCCGAGCTAATTCCACCAGCCATCGACGAATGGCCAGAGGTTAGCTGGGAAGTTGGGGATTCCGTGCGGCGCGTAAACCTTGATACTGTTACTGCCGAGGATGTGCAAAGCTGGCTGCCTGGTGAAACACTATTACTTTCAGGAAAAATGCTGACCGGCAGAGATGCCGCGCATAAGAAAATGGTCGATATTTTAAATTCAGGTGGTGAGTTGCCAGTCGATTTAAAAGGCCGTTTTATTTATTACGTTGGCCCAGTAGATCCCGTTCGTGATGAAGTCGTAGGGCCAGCGGGACCGACAACGGCGACGCGTATGGATAAGTTCACTCGGCAGATTCTGGCTGACACGGGTTTGCTCGGGATGATTGGTAAGGCGGAGCGAGGGCCGGTCGCGATTGAGGCGATAAAAGACCATAAAGCAGCGTATCTAATGGCCGTTGGTGGTGCAGCCTATCTCGTTTCCCAGGCGATTCGAAAGGCAGAAGTTGTAGCGTTTCCTGAGCTTGGAATGGAAGCGATCTATGAGTTTGAGTTAAACGAGATGCCGGTGACGGTTGCGGTTAATGCAGAAGGAGAGTCCGTGCATCAAACCGGGCCGAAGATCTGGAAACAGAAAATTGAAGAAAGAGCGCTTAGCGTAAGCTAAGCTTAAACTAGGTAGGTCGAAAGTAACGCGCGATTACGCCGCTGTTCACTTGGTTTGCAATAACGATGAAAGATCAACGCCCAGCGCCACTATATACAAGCTTTAAAGAGCTTTTTGCACACGGTTTTCGAATAGACTGGGTTACCAGTATCTTCATATCTGTAACCCACCTTGTAGCATTGGTTGGAATTCCTCTCGCATACTGGTTTGCTCCGGAAGGATTTTGGAAGTTTATGCTGGCGTGGACTTTAATTCATGCTTTCATTGCATGTCTGTCTACCACTGTCTACAGCCATCGTCTGGTTTCGCACGGTGCCGCTAATGAGATTCGTTGGCCGGTGCATGTGGTTTTTGGATTTGTCGGCCAGGTACTAGCAATACAAGGAAGTGTGCTTAGGTGGGCAACGATGCACATCTTGCATCACGGGGTCGATCGATCAGGTAAGCATGAACTTGACCCATACTCGGCTACCTGGTTTACCGCCGGCTGGCGCAATTTCCTATGGTCACATATGTTGACCTATTTCTTTCATCATCCCGACACAGAAGCAAAGCAGCGAGCACGAGACTCCAAGGCGATTCCATTGCTTGTACTGCAAGATCGTTTTTATTTGCCTTTGCTGGTTACGCTAAATTTTTTATTGCCGCTGACTATTGGTTATCTACTCACTAGCTCAATTGTTGGTGCGATTTGCTTGATGATGGCGTCTATCGGCGGGTTTATTTTGGCGCAGCACAACACATGGACTGTTAACAGCGTGACCCATATGTGGGGCGAAAAAGGTGCTACGAGTTCTGCGAAAAACAATTATGTTTGGTTGGGGCCGTTAGGTGAGGGCAATCATCACGCAGATCATCATGATCATGGTAAGGATTATCGCAACGGATTCGGCTTGAGTGGCTGGTTGCTAGATCCCACGCGCTATGTAATTTTATTTCTTCGTTTGATTGGGCTGGTAAGGGGTTTGCAACATGCGTCGCGCTCGCAGGAAGTGAAGATTATTGCGAAGCGAAAAGTAGAAGAGATTAAAGCAAGGTTCGATGCGTCCAGGCAGGCGTCGTTGGAAAAATGGAGCGCGCTTGAGGTATCGTTAAACCAGCGAAAATCTGAATGGGTTGCTGCGGTAACGACATGGGAAAATTATAAAAAACAAAAGCGCACCCTAATTAAAAATCTAAGGGAGTTGCGTAAAGCCTCACGCCAGGAGCCTCGTTTGCCGTATCGTCAAGCGATACTTGAAAAGCGAAATGAATTGTCGAAACGTTTCATAGACCTAAAGTGGGATGTACGCGAAGCGAAATTAAATATGCGTCGGCGTAAACAGGACTTTTTCACCGCCATTCAACAAAGCTATCTTCAAGTTGCGTAACTGCCTATCTTAGGCGCTGTAGGTGATAATTTAATACAGCGCTTTTCTATCTGGCTTACGCTGTTTTCGTATTCTATCTTTTGCCTGTAATAGTCAATCTTTCCAGTTAGGGAATTTTTTTCCGGTTTGCGCTTCTAAGCGAGACCGCGACTATTTGTTGTGGAAAAAAGCTGGAGAACGCTGTGTTAATAAAATCAGGTCAATCTATTCCTTCATCTGAAATAACCTCGGAAACTACCTATACCAACCGAAGAAAGCTGGTTAAAGCGATGGGTATTTTGGGTGGCGGGGCGGCACTTGGTGTTCCGATTGCAGCTTGTTCAGAAGATAAAACATCCTCGCTGCCTGCTTCAGTTGAGGGCTCACCAAACCCTCGTGACGTGTTGTCATTTCAATCCGCAGATGCTTCATTTGCCAGTGAAGGTTTTTATACCGACGAAAAACTCACCCCAAAGGATGCGATTGAAAGTTACTGTAACTTCTATGAGTTTGGTACGGACAAGGGTGACCCTAAGCGCTATGCAAGTGAGTTAAGCATCGATCCGTGGACGGTTACCATCGAAGGAGAGGCTGAGCGCACAGGCGTTTTTGGGTTTGAAGACCTGATAAAGGAGCATCAGTTGGTCGAGCGGATCTATCGTTTTCGTTGTGTTGAGGCATGGTCGATGGTTATTCCCTGGGTGGGCGTGCCGTTAGCAGCGTTGCTAAAACAGTTTAAACCGACCAGCAGGGCGAAGTATGTTGCTTTCGAGACGCTTTATCACCCCTCAGAAATGCGTGGCCAGCGATCTGCTTTTTCGACTATCAACTGGCCATATGTCGAAGGGTTGCGAATTGATGAGGCGATGCATCCACTCACACTGTTAGCAACCGGCCTGTATGGAAAATCGTTAGCTAATCAAAACGGCGCACCGTTACGTCTTGTAGTGCCCTGGAAATACGGGTTTAAAAGTATCAAGTCGATTGTCAAAATCCGCTTTACAAGTAAACAGCCGCCAACCAGTTGGAATCGGCTCGCGCCCAACGAGTACGGTTTTTATTCCAACGTTAATCCCAAGGTCAACCATCCGCGGTGGAGTCAGGCCAAAGAAAGGCGCCTGCCAAGTACGCTGCTGTCACCGAATAGAATCGAAACACGATTGTTTAACGGTTACGCAGAGCAAGTTGCTTCTCTCTATAAGGGTATGGATCTCAGTCGCTACTATTAGCGGGCGATTGTCAGGGGGGTGGGTTAGTGGCTAGTGTGTCGTATTTAGATTTAGCTTCGAGAAAAAAGCTTAGTTCGCTACTACAACGCAAGACGATAAGAGTTATCGTCTTTTTTATATGCTTGGCGCCTTTTGCTCAACTGGTCTATTCCATTGCCGCAAATAAAGTAGGGCCAGATCCTGCGCAAGCGCTTTCACATCTGTCAGGTGAGTGGGCGCTAAACTTTCTGTTATTTACTTTGACTATAACGCCATTAAGACAGCTTACGGGCGTTCAGGTAGTTGTGACCTACAGGCGAATGTTGGGGATCTACAGCTTCTTTTACGCCAGTCTTCACCTGTTGGTTTTTGTTGCGCTTTATCTTGCCTGGGATTTTGGAGATCTAGCGGCTGAGCTAAGAGAAAGGCCTTATATCACCCTGGGATTTTTAGCGTGGTTGCTTTTACTTCCATTAGCTTTGACGTCAACAAATGCCTGGCGAAGGCGCCTAAAGCGTGCCTGGAATAGACTGCACAAACTTGTATATCTCGCTGCGTTAATCGCAGTTCTGCATGTGTGGTGGCAACTAAGACAGAGCTACGTCGACCAGGTTTTTTATACGGCTTTTTTTATGATGCTAATGATCGCACGCATTCAGTCGTACAAGCTTAAAAAGTGAGCTCGCTCTACCAAATTCTGTGCAGAGGGTCTGTCATTGGGTGTCTTTTTGAAAATATCGTCCAAATGACAAAAATGAGTACGATAAGCGCTATGTGAATGATAGCGAAATAGGTTTTTGAGCTGTCAAAGCTAAGCGGCCAATGCACATCCATAAACAGGCTGCTTGCAACTCTCAGGACATCGAAAAATAAAATTGCGCAAACCGCTACAGAAATCCCTATTAATTTCTTCAGGATGTTGCTTGGCCAAAATATAATAGCGCTAAGCAAACAAACAGCATACAAAAAACCATCGGCGTTGCCGACGAATACTTCAGCTCCGTCGCGAGTGGTGAGTAAGGTTTGCCCTATGCCGTATTCTCCTTTGATCAAGGTGTTATCAATTGAATAAACTGAGTTGGCAAATGTCTCTGACGTTTTTGTCAGCCATTCGGCATAGTCTTGATACCTATCCGAATCGACGATATTTGTATTGTAGATGTAGACAAGCACGCCCGCGCATATCGCAACTAGCAGCAAGTATAAATAGAATCGGCTTGTTGAGTGATTGTTTGTAGTCTCAGTCATATCTGTATTTTTTAAAAGTATGTTTACTGGTCGTTGATACGCAAAAAAGGTTGTGTTTTTTCTTTTTTGTAGGCGTCTGATAATTGTAAATTATAGAAAGATTGTTGCGTAACACAAACTATTTGGTGACAATTATCGGTGAAGAACTCAAAAAAGCTCCAGTGGGTTTGGTGTGCTGTGTTAGACAAACATGAGCCGAACAAAAGAGCCTCGCAATAAAAAAGCCCGACCCAAAAGGGTCGAGCTTTTCTAGACTAGAGTCTAAACTCGTTACGAGCTTAGCTCACGCTTTTGCGACGGCCAGTTAGTAATGTAACACCAACAAGACCTAAGCCCAATACTGCAGCAGCGTATGCTGGTACAGGTACTGCTTTCGCACTAGCCTGACCGATACATTGACCACGGTCTGAGTCACAGTGGTTGTATACAAGCTGGAATACAGTAGCAACCTGACAGGATGTACCACCGATAATCGAGCCGATACCGAAGCTTGCGTCACCGTCAGCAGCACCATATCCACCAGCAGCCTGGTAGCCAGTGTTCCACGCTTCTGCTTGCGCCAGAGTAGGTCCATTTGTAGTCGCACAAACAGTGGTCATAGTGCTACGCGTGTCAAAGAACGTGTAGTTACCAACGTTGAATAGTCCACCTGTGCCATCTGGAACTACGAAAAGTGTAGCGTAAGTACCAGAAGTGATTTTACCGTCGGCGTTAGTGACGAATCGGTAACAGTTTGGACCAGACATCCAGTTAATAGAGTATGTGCCGGCTCCAGAGGTGTTCAATAACACTGGACGGTGCGTGATACCATTAAGAAGAATCGCCTCTGGGTTACCATTAACAATATTGGTATGGGTACGCACGCTCGGAGTGATTGTGCCTGCGCTATCAAGGCTACCGCTGACTTGTGGGAATGTACCGAACTCGGTTAATTGACAATCAGCGCCAACAGACTCATACGAATCTGCGCCTATAGGAATTACAGTGTTACCAGAAAAGTCAGTAAACGCATTTGCGCCGTTGGCAGCAACACTGTCTGTGTAGAACTTGTTTTGTAGAGCAACAACACCTGCCGCTTCAACTAAGAAACCGAAGTTGTCTTGGCAGGGAGTACCTGCGCCTGCAGGACAACCAGGACCACCCAAATTGGCAGATTTAAACTGGACGTGGTGATGCTCCCATTGCGCACTACCGTTTAAGTAATCTTCTTCAGCAAGACCAGTGTTGCTTAAGTCTGAGCTGTAAGCGTGGACAGAACCACTCATGCTAGCAGCAAGACCGGCTGCAGACGCTAACAAAATTGCATTTGATAATTTCATTGCTAATGCTCTCCAAATATATCTTATGATGCTTATATTTAAATGTTGGGAAAAACATGATGATCAAACGCCGATAGATACACGGTTTAGATAATCGAGTTTTTCTTGCTCCAACCCTACTTTCGATCGAATTGGGCTGGCCACGAGTTTTTTTAGTGTAGCTCAGCTCAACATCAGCCGATGTTTGTTTCGTTTAAAACAGCTATCGGGATTTGGCTTTGCAAGATCAAGTCAGTACGTTAGTCGTTATCAGTGTACTAGACCCTGGTTTTGCGCAGCCCGCGTTTCTCCAAAGCGGGGAATTTAAGTTTATACAAGTATAGATTCCGACCGCATAGGTTCAACTGTACAAATACTATACCTAAGAGCAGACTTGAGCAAGGGTACCCAATAAACCCTTAACTGAGTAAGCCTGTGTCCATATTGTTGTTGTGATGCTTGTTATTGTTGTGGTGCTCTCGGTATATCTGCCCAGAGATGGGGCATTATGGAAGTTTAATGGCGTATTTTGAATTTGCGAGATTATCGTGGTTTTGAAGTCAAAACTAAAGTCCCAGTAATGGAGTCTGCTAAAGACTAAGAGTACCAGGTGTTGCGACAGGCTTAGTTTAGCTGCTAAGGCTTGATTTCTTAGAGTGGAGAAGTCTTTAAGCGGAGAAGGATAAAGAAAAGCTTATTTTCGAAAAGGCTCTTTCTAACCTGGTGGAGCAACATAAGCTGGCGGTTGATTCTGAGCTTGACCAAAGGCGATATCAACGCAGGCGTACTGGTGAAGCTTGATAGTCGGCACCATTTTTTTGCGAATTCAAACGATGCATAGTTAGATTCACCCTTTCTTATCAATACACTAGCGAGAGCCAGGGATTTCAGATATTATGCGAGCGCTTCCACGGTAGCCTAATGGCTAACATAAAAACTTATCAAACAAGCCGGTGCCCGGTTTGCTTGACGCCAGGTTTGGTAATCGGTGGATTTGCGGGAATTTTAGAGCGGGGCAAACAAAATTAAAGACATGCCTTAGCTTTAAGTTTGATATCAAAATAACTTTTTATATTGGTTGCTGTTAATAATGAGAGAGAGTGCGTTATCACGTTTTTTGGTGAGATTGGCTTCTATGCGGAAATCATTACTTCACCTCGCTGGATTCTCGTTTCTTTTGCTTTTTCAATTTACGCAGTTGCATGCGCAGCAGCAGATTGAGGAAGTCGTCGTTGAGGCCGAGCAATCGGATGATGCGCCATTGGAAGATGTTGGTTCTGTAGCCGTATTAGGCGGGGAAAAGCTAGCGGATGCAGGTATTGACAACGTTGAAGACGTGGCCGCCTATGTGCCTAACCTGGTGTTAACGCAAACTGAAACGGGCACAGCAATTTGTGTTCGCGGTATATGTCCCGGTACCAACCAGGGCTTTGACCAGTCGGTTGGTTTGTATAGCGACGGTGTGCCTCTTCCTCGAGCGAATATGGCTAGAGCGCCATTTCTCGATTTAAGCAGCGTCCAAATTTTACGTGGTCCACAGTATGTTAGAGACGGCAACTACAGTATTGCTGGTTCTATACATATGGTGACAAATTTGAAAACGGATGAATTTGGCGCAGGTATAGATTTCAACTTTGTGCCTTCCCAGGATCGACGAACGCTTTTGTTGACTGCCGGAGGGCCTATTGGTGAGGACTTTGCGTTTCGCGTGGCGTTGCAGTCGCGCTCTGGTGACAACTATGTAGAAAACGTGTTGCGCGAGAACCAGGGTACGGATGAGCTATTAGCGAGGTTTGTATTCGGCTATGAGCCGACTGACTGGCTATCGTTTAAATTAAAGTATGAAACCGGTTCTTTTAATACCGATGGCAGAAACCTGGAAATTATTCACTCTGCTGCAACCCCCACGGATTTTTCCCAGCCTTCAACATCTTACCCGGGCTTTTTTGGGGTTCCCAACATCGTTAATGTGAATGATATCGTAACACCTGTAGGCACTGGCTTTTTGAATAGTACTTTCTGTCGTGGACCTGCGGTTGGTGGTGAACAACCAGCACCGGTGGACTCATCCGGCAATGTTGATTGTGGTCGGTATGAAGGAAGACGATCTATCATCAACAATCTAGTGGGCGGGGTTGTTGTTGAGTCAGACCTTTATTTAGCGGGGATATCTACAGGTTATGATCAAGAAGCAAAGGCGGGAACTCGTTCTGCAAATAGTGCCTTTAACTTCCCGGGCCTTACCCCACACGACGTTATTGCAGGGCAGTATGAGCTCTTTGCAGCCAGATCTGCGCCAACTGGCTATATACAAAATGTAACGCCCTTGCCTAGAGGGTTTATGGATGTCGAAGCAGATTTTTCCCGTGCTTCAGATGTTGACGAGCGTAGCGAGAATGACCTGGATAATATTACGCTAAACGTTGAGCTAGCACTTGGCCCTGTAGAGTTCGATATTGTTGGATCCAGGGTTGAATACGACGCCAAGGAAGTTATTGACTCGGATTTTCTTGCGGTGTCATGGTTAGAGACAGAGCAAAACGAAACCTTTCAACAAGATTTCTACAAAGTGGATTTCAGTACGCCAGAAGACGAATTCCTGGTGCTTAAGGGAGGGGTTTCATATTTGGAGTCAGAGTTGGAATTTGCGGATCGGACCGCGCCGAATATCGGTGAGGGTACATTCGTTGATCCTGCTACCAACATATTTCATATTGCGTTTTTCGATAGCTTTGATGACCCGGCTGTTGCGGGCGTGAATGATCCAATACCAGGTAACCAGTTTCTGCATTATTTAGGTGCTGGCCCTTTTCCTGCGACAAGTTTGTCGGCGTTAGGCGGAGCGTTTATTGATCGGGAGTTTTCTCAAACTGAAGAAACTCAGGCGGCTTATCTGGAGCTTACGGCAAATTGGTCTGATACTCTAAAGACAACAATAGGCGCTCGCTATACTAATGCTACTAAACAAGCCGAGCGGTCATTGTGTTTCGTGGATAGCGAGAGTGGCCAGGTTATTGACATTATCCCAAGTGGCACAGCCGGTGTCGGTCAGCGAACCTCTAACCAGGCGAGCTTTTTAGAACAAAACTTTTATATTGCGTTGGGTATCCAGTTGCATTGTGGCGAACTCCTACCGTCGCAAGATGGAATTAACTTTGCCTTCCCGGACGGGCCGATCTCGGGAGAGCGAAATGAGGAGTTACTATTGCCATCGATTTCAACCGAATGGGATGCGACCGAGTTTGTTTCGTTTAATGTTGCCATAAAAACTGGTAACAAGTTAGGTGGGTTTGATGCGCGTTCTTTGGCGACTCCTTTTACGATTACCGATGACGATGCTGCGTCATTACCGGTCGAAGGCTCATTTGAATTTGAGGATGAAACAGCCATCACTTATGAGTTAGGTTCAGCTTGGTACCTGCCAAACGGAGAAATACGCTCTACACTGTTCTACACAGAGTTCAAGGATTTACAAACTAGTCGTAGTGATGGCCGCATCGGGCAAAACGTGGGTAATGCGGGTGAAGCGGTGACTGCTGGAATTGAAATAGAGGGTTTCCTTGCGTTTAGTGAGAACTTTACCACTCAATTTAGTTTGGCTTATATCGACTTTGAGTTTAAAGACTTTGGGTTTGGCGCCTGTTATGTCGGTCGTCGACCGGATCATTTTTTCTTTTCCAGTCCAACCAATGGTACAGACAATACAACATTGGCAAGTCTTGGTCACGACCCAGTCGAGGCCGGGACTTTTATTGATATTCTTTACCCTGATAGCCAGGTTGTTGTAAATGGCGTCGAGGGTGATTTTGTTGGTTTTCCGGTAGTGCTTAATATAGCTAACATACGAGACCAGTATATACATACTATAGGAACCTATACTTCTATTGCAGATGCGGTTGCTCCGGGGGGTAATTATTCTCAAATCTTAACCCCTGAAGAAGCTGATCGTTTGAGGTTGCAAGATTTTTTTGCTTATAACGGAGCAGAGTTGCGGGCAGCTCGCTTTTGCGATTTCGAGGGTCAGACTAATCAATATGTAGCCGACTGGCAAGGAACGCTGACGTTTGATTATCAACGAGAGTTAGGTGGTGGCATTATATTGAACCCATCGCTAGACATATTGTACAACAGCGGTTACCACACAGCGCTTAACCAGGATCCGCGTGTATTCCAGGATGAGTATACTCAGTTTAATGCTCGCATTGCTTTAGAGTCGGCAGAAGAGGTATGGACGGTTGCTCTGGTCGGAGAAAACCTGACCAACGAAGTGATCATAGGTAACTCGACTCTCGTGCCAGCAACCGTTGTTGTTCAGGGTGCTCCGGTATATGCGGGTTTTGTTCGCCCACCGCGCTCCATTGGTCTGAATTTCCGCTACAATTTCTATTAGTATTCGTTAGGTTTTAACGCTCTGCTCGACACTTACCTGTCGAGTGGGGCGCGTGGTATTAAGGTTGGAATGAATTAAGTGAAGATACTAAAAACATTTTTTTCTTTGGGCGTTTGTGGCTCGCTATTGGTGATACAGGCTTGTACTCCGGACCTTGACGCAATTGAGCGCGATCTGCTCGGCGCCTGGCAACCAGAGATTCTTGCGTCTGATCATTACGATATTGATCGATGTCTTTCGATAAGCAAAGAGGGGGGCGAAAACTATATGAGTTTTTTTCGCCATTCAGTTCTTAACGATAAGACAAAAGCAGCTAAGGAAGAGAGCGTTGGAGCTCAAAGCGCGAGCGAACTAAATGCAGCTGATATTAGTGCAAAGCTTAAAGCATCAGCCGATATTGCTATCGCCGAGTTACCTGAAAGCACCGTGCAAATGACGGAAGGAGAGTGGATATTAACTCGTGGAAAGCGCTTTGCGGTCCGCGGCGGGCATGTGGTCAGCGCTGATCAATTCCGGATTCCAAAAGATGGAAAACGCCGTATTTACGACATGTTAGCAATCATTGAGTCGGTAGATAATAATGAAATGATCATTCACATTGATGCTACGCGGGGTAACAAGAAATTTAAGCGTCACGTTTATAAACGTGTTGAAAACTGTGATAGCTATAAAGCAATGGTCGATGAGTTGCCGCTAGGCGAGTTAGATCATGAAGAACAATTAAGAAAACGAATGACGGGTGAGACTGATCAGCAGGAATTTTGATTGGTCTCATTTGTGCTGGCTTCCACTCTATAATTCTAATGTTCGTCGGCGCCTTCTCACGAAACACTAACCATTAAATCATCCGATACAGACTCTAATACCGATTCGAGTTCGCTTACTTGCGCAATGTCGCTAAGCCCGACGGTTATCTCGGCGTGAAATAACTCGTATCCTGCCATCGGCGCACTCTCAAGCCAGGTTTCCATTTTATTTACATTAACGTGGTTTTCGGCGAGCTTGTGGCTAATTTCTTCGATTATTCCCTCACGATCATTAGCCTCTACTTTTAACGTAATTTCCTGGCTAAGCGGCGGTTGTGTTGCTTCTTGTGAAAGCGGTGTGGAGGCAATGCTAATGTCGGCGCTTTCGAGGTCCTTTATAGCTGCGAGTAACGCGTCGTGCCTGGATTCCGGCGCTTCGATCAACAAAACCCCCGCAAAATGCCCTCGCAGATTGGTCATGCTGCTTTCTAGCCAGTTCCCGCCGTTGTCGCGTACGGTTTTCGCGATTTTGTTGACGATGCCGGGTTTGTCGTGAGCAATAACGGTAAGTATTAGTCTTGAAAGGGTGCTGTTAGTCATGCTGATCGCTTGGTTGCTTTATTGTTTTCTAGTTTTTCGATGTTGAAGCTCAAGGATAGCATGCGCCTCAGATCTAGGTGAGGGTTTGTAAAGCCTCCTGTTTTTATGAGCGGGCAGGCGCTTCGGCATGAAGGCATGTAAATAATGCAAATAATAATAATTCGCATTAGCAATAACTTTTGGGTACGATGATCGCATCGTCTATAGGGGCAGGTTTCGGTTCGGGCTTACTGTTCGGTCAACCAATACGCCTCTGGTTTTTTAGGTTCACATGAATTTATCAGGTAAAAGGTTATGAGAAGAGTCATTAAGCGCACTGCTTTGTTTTCTGCGATTGCTGCGTGCTCACAGTTAAGTTATGCCGCATTGAGCAATGCAGAGTTAGAAGCATTGGTAAAGGCCCAGGCTGAGAGAATTGACCAGCTTGAAGAAGGGCAGGCAGTGATTGCTGATGAGGTAGATACTCAATCAACGCTGCTACAGTGGGCATCAAAGACTTCTTTAGGCGGTTACGGTGAGCACCACTATAACAACAACCAGGGGACAGATGGTGATCAGGTTGATGCGCACCGCTTTGTACTCTATATAGCTCATCAGTACAGCGAGACGATTCGATTTTTTTCGGAGGTTGAATTGGAGCACTCACTTGCTGGAGAGGGGAAGCCTGGGGAAGTTGAGTTAGAACAAGCTTTTATTGAATGGGACTATTCAGAGAATCATAGCGTGCAGTTTGGTCAATTCTTGATTCCCGTTGGTATCCTAAACGAAACTCATGAGCCAGATACTTTTTACGGCACAGAGCGGAATAAAGTAGAGTCTGAAATTATTCCTGCGACCTGGTGGGAAACGGGTGTAATGCTGACGGGTGAACTGAGTGAAGGCCTAAGTTACAATTTTGCGGTTCACTCAGGTCTGGAAGTACCAGTTAGCGGAGACAGTAATTACAGAATTCGCTCAGGTCGTCAAAAGAGTGCCGAAGCTACAGCAGATGATTTAGCAGCAACTGCGCGTATTAAATATGCTAGCAATGGGGTAGAGCTGGCTGCTACGGTTCAGCATCAGTCGGATATTACACAAGGATCTATTCCTGGAGAAACTCAAAGCGCTACTTTGTTTGAAACGCATGCGGTGGCAACTTCTGGGCCGATTACCTTAAAAGCGCTTTATGCACAATGGGACGTTGACAGTTCAGCTTTCGAGGCTGCGGGTGTTGATACTTTAAGTGGCTTCTATGTTGAGCCTTCTTACAAAATCACCGAGAAGTTAGGCGTATTTGCGCGTTACAGCGAATGGGAGCGTGGCGATAAAGCGACTACGAATGATCGAGATTCTGTGGACGTGGGACTGAATTACTGGTTGAACCCTAATGTCGTTTTAAAAGCTGATTACTCAGATTTTTCAACAGATGTCGGCAACGATACATTTAACTTGGGTGTTGGTTGGAGCTTTTAAGCACAGGCTTTCTCCATACACCTCTGTATAATTGCACTTCCAGAGGGGGGGGCGAAGGACTCCCCTTTTTTTGCTTTTTGGTGTATTGAACCTTTGGGCTACTTTTTTGAGAGAGTTTTAATTGATGCATAAAAGTGCGCGAGCCCGTGTAGTATTGTTCGCTGTGTTATTCAGCATGGGCGCGGGGCTTAGCTATGCGAAGGGTATTTATTCGACGAAAGAGCAGATGCTTAAAACCGTTTTTCCGAATGATAAATACGAGCAGAAAACACTCTGGATTAATGGCGATTTGAAGCAGCGCTTGCAAAAAACCTTTGGGCGACAATCGGTGGGGTTGCGCACACGCTACTGGCAAGACGGTCAGTTAACGTTCTGGATCCTTAACGAGATTGGTAAAGAGCTCCCAATTACCATTGGGGTAGTACTCGAAGATGATCTCATTCGAGATATTGTTGTGATGGAATATAGAGAGAGTCGTGGTGGTGAGGTGCGACGAAAAGCGTTTACAAGGCAGTTTGAAGGAGCAGAACTCAAAGCGAATAGTAAGCTTTCGGTTGATATTGATGGTATCAGCGGCGCGACTTTATCCGTGAGGGCAATGAAGCGAGTTGCTCAGGCCGCTTTAATAATGAAAGCATCGATTGTAGATTAGGTACGAGCGCGCTAAATGTTAGGTTTAAATCAAGTGCACCGTTGGCTGGGATTGGTGGCAGCGCTAAGCATTATTGTTTTGTCGTTGACGGGAATTGCTTTAAATCACAGTGATGAGTTGTCGTTAGGGAAGCGCCCGCTGCCCGATACGCTTAGCTCCTGGTTGTATGGTATTACGGCAAGCCGGCAAGACTACTCCCTCGCAGGCCTAACTATTTCTTCTAGTGCGGATTCGCTTATTGTTGAGGATGAGCATCTGGGTAGCTGCTCAGGAAAAATAGTAGAAAGCTTTATGCTGTCAGAGTATAACGCTGTGATATGCCAGCAAGAAGTGTACTTGCTGACTGAGTCCGGTGAATTGATTGAAGAGTTGTCCGCTACGCTGGCGTTAGGGAAAAAAATTTTAGCGGTTGCGTTAGATGCAGAGTCGGAACATAGTTTAATTGTTAGGCTTAGTGATAAAACAGTTAAAGTTAACCTGGAATCAGCTTCAGCAGTTGAGTTGGATCCAGCTTGGCAAAATTATTCCTGGGCAAGTAGTGAACTGCCGTTCCAGCAACCCGATACAATAACCTGGCAGCGGTTTCTCTATGATATTCACGCCGGGCGTTTTTTTGCCGGTATCGATAAGTGGCTAATGGACGGCGTTGCGCTTATCTTGCTTTACCTGGTTTTCTCAGGGTTACTAAGTTGGCATCGTAAAAACATGCTTTTGAAATCACTAGGCGACGACTAAAGTTATCGCGTCTAAGAGAGGGTAAAACGTTGACACTGCACGAACTTCAGGTTGGGCAAAAAGTCGAGCTAAACGGGTTTTGTGAAACTTTGCCCAGAAACTACCAAATACGCCTGGAAGAACTTGGGTTTATTCCTGGTCGCTCGATCAGGTGCACACAGCGCTCTTCATTTGGAGGCCCAAAACTTTTCCTGGTGGGCACGGCTGTTTATTCGCTCGACGGCGAAACGGCTAAAAAAATTCTTGTTTCTTCCAGCAGCTGATAGCGCTTCCCCAGTTTAACTCTATGGTTAGTAAAAATATTGCTCTAATCGGCAGCCCGAACGTTGGTAAGAGCCTGTTGTTTAATAAACTGACTGGACTCAGTCACAAGGTTTCCAATTATGCTGGCGCTACTGTAGCCGTTAGTCGCGGTGTATATAAGGGCGATAGTAGTATTGCGATCTGGGATTTTCCAGGAACTTATAGTATGCGCAGCATCTCCGAAGAAGAGGGGTTGGCGGTCAATAAGTTTTCTGAGTCGCTGGTTGCTGGCCAGTTAGATGCTGTGGTTGTTGTGTTAGACGTTGGGCGTCTGGAGAAATCGTTGATATTCGGGTTGCAGGTGCTAGCGCTTTGTAGTGAGAATCGCGTGCCTGTTGTTTTCGCGTTAAATATGATGGATGTGCTTGAGCAAAACGGCATGGACGTGGATGACTCAGGTTTAGCTACTGCGTTAGGTATCGAAGTGGTGCCGATATCTGCTAGGCAATCAAGCGGGATTGATGAATTGGTCAGCGTTGCCTTAAGCTCAAAAGCTTACGCGTCAGGCATAGACGATAGCGCTAATCAAACAGAATGTTCTGATCTACTAGCGACGGATAAAGATAAGAATGTTGTTAAAGCGCGATCTTTAGCCCAGGCATTTGGCCCTAAAGGCGATCTGTTGTTGACCGGTACCGAAAAGGCGGACCGTTGGCTGCTTGGGCCTATTTCCGGTTCGTTGACGTTTGTCCTCATCATGTATGTGATGTTTCAATCGATCTTTACCTGGGCTGCACCGTTAATGGACGGCGTGGAAACTGCGTTAAACAACCTTGCGTCTATCGTTGTTCCAGTGTTGCCTTCCCAGTTGTTGCAAGACTTTAGTCGAGACGCAGTGTTTGGCGGGGTTGGAGCATTTTTGGTGTTCGTTCCTCAAATTTTTGTCTTGACGCTAATGATCGGTATCTTAGAAGACAGTGGCTACCTTTCGCGAGCGGCTATAATTTGTCACCGCCCGTTGAAGTGGTTTGGCCTGACTGGCAAGAGTTTTGTTCCTATGTTGTCTGGGGTCGCCTGCGCAATTCCAGCGATATTCGCAGCGCGAACGGTGGACTCGCCGATAAAACGCGAACTAACGTATATGGCCATTCCATTAATGCCTTGCTCTGCTCGTTTGCCGGTATACAGCCTCTTAATTGCAGCATTTATACCTCCCGCAACACTATTTGGTGGTGTAGTCGGCATGCAGGGATTGGCGATGTTTTTGATTTACCTATTCGGAATTCTTGCTGGCCTGATTGCTACAGCCGCAGTATCCAGGTTAACCAAGTCGGACAAGACCGATATGCCTTTTGTTTTAGAAGTTCCACCATATCGTACCCCAGCTTTACGGCCCTTATTAAAAAACGCCTGGCAGAGGAGCCTGGAATTTTTAAAAGAGGCGGGGCCTATTATTTTTGCTGTTTCTGTTGTCGTTTGGGGGCTGGGTTACTTTCCCAATCAGGGTTCAGATTTGGCGGGTTCTTATCTGGCCAAGTTTGGAAAACTGATCGAGCCTGTAGTTGAGCCGTTAGGGTTGGATTGGATCTACGGAGTGGCGGTAATGACGTCGTTTCTCGCTAGAGAGGTATTTGTCGGAACGCTTGGCACGTTACTTGGGATCGAAAACAGTGAAGAAAACATCATGTCGTTATCCGATAGCGTACAAGCCAGTGGCTTACCAATAAGCGTTGGTATTGGCTTGATGGTTTTCTTTGCGATTTCGCTAATGTGCGTATCTACGCTAGCGGTCTTACGAAAGGAGACAGGCTCCTGGCTGTTGCCGGGCAGGCTGTTTCTCATTTATGGAGTGCTCGCCTACGTTCTTGCTGTAGTCGCTTATCGATTTAGCGATTGGATGATTTTTAGTTAGCGGTTGAAGTGTGCCTCGATCTCAATCACGTATAGCGCTTACACGAAGAGCAACTGGTTTTTGTCAGAACGGGAAGCTAATGAGATTGAACTGAAGCGGATGTCAAAAACTTAGCGTTTTTTCATGATTGCTCAGCTCAGTTACCGTTCACTTTGGATGTGTACACCGCAATTCTTAAGAAAGTGTAACGTTATGAGGTTTTGAGAGGCGTAGAATCGGCTCTGAGGGTTAATACTCTATTAGTAACGTAAGAGGTCGTATCGTGAACGAGATTAACTACGTATCTGTCAAACCTACCAGAATCATGGTGGTTGCTGCCGCTCAGGTTTTTGTGGTTGCCGCCAGCATTGGATTATTGGTGCTTTTCGCTTAATCGCATTATTCAACTGTTCTCTTCTTAAAGCCTTAGCACACACCGCAGTTTTGGCGCGGCGTGTGCTTTGTTTGTCTGCTATAGCGGGGCACTCCTGCTGGACTTATTGGCTAAAGTAATCTGTTAGCCTTTGGTGAGGCATTTTTGCCGGGTTAAAGTAAAAATTCTTTTATCAATATGATTTGCTAAAATCGTAAAGCTATTCCTTTGCTTGATTTGCGATCGTACAGATAATGGATAAGAAATTTATAGATTGGTGTGCGCACTCAGAATACTTACAAAGAATCTTCCGCCATCACGAGGCGGATTTATTGGCGTTAAAAAATAATTATAAAAACACGTTGGACTTGCTTGATGCGTTAGTCCTTGAGGCAAAAAACCCGGAAGCGATTTTAAGCATTCAACAACTGCGTCAGTTAAAAAGCCACTTTGCCTACTATTGGTCAGCCGCAAGGTTGTTTGAGAATGGTAGCGCCAGCGTACTCTCAAAAATACAAACGGAGTTTGCAGAGGCGACTATCCAGCGAGTGCTAAAAATTGCATGTGGCGAAAAGCCGTTTGATGTGTTGGTTCAAAACAGAAACTCTGAGGATATGTGGCCAGGTTTGTTTGTGATAGCACTCGGGAAGCTAGGCGCCTGTGATCTAAATTTTTCGAGTGACGTCGATCTTGTTGCGTTTTACGACGCAGATTTGCTCGAAGTGGCGGCAGGGCAAGGCAAGACAGATCTGTGCCACCGTTTGTTGATGCGCGTTACAGAATTGCTGAGTAAGGAGGTGGATGGAGAGTTTATCTGGCGTGTTGACTGGCGCTTGCGACCAAATGCCGCGAGTCCTCAGCTAACACAAGCAGTACATGTTGCAGAGGAATTTTACTATTTTCATTCACAGCCCTGGCATCGGTTGGCGATGCTGAAAGCACGGGTGATTGCAGGGGATATAGAGAGAGGGAGCCGATTTCTCGATGATCTAAAGCCGTATGTATGGCGGCAAAATCTCGACTACGAAATGATTGACGAAATCTTTCGTCTTAAAGCAAAAATTAATAACGAGCATCCGGGTTTGTCCAAAGCGAGGCAAAAAGGCTACGCCGAAGATATTTCTACTCCGAATGGGTTTAACTTAAAGTTGGGACGAGGCGGTATTCGGGAAATAGAGTTTATTGCAAACGCGTTGCAGTTGCTGTGGGGCGGTAAGAAACGGTCGGTAAGAACTGCCTCCACCGTTGAAGCGCTGCAAGCACTGTCTGCGCTGCAGCTATTGGATCATAGCAGTGCGAACCAGCTAATCGAAAGCTACAACTACTTTCGCCGCGTTGAAGATGCCGTTCAGGTATTGGATAACCGGCAGGAGCATGTGATCCCTGTCGATGAAAATGCCTATAAATCGCTGCTTGGATTGCTTGGCACGACCAAAGAAGAATTACAAAAAACGATAGCAAAGCATCGCCAGCGTGTTGCTGGTAGCTTCGACGAATTACTTGAGCAAAAAACCGACGCAGAACCTTCTGACCAATTGGGTATGCAGCCAGAGTGGGTAAACAGTCTATCCGACGAGGCGCGAGCGGTATGGGATGACTGGCAGGGAGGGTTTAGTTTATACGTAGGTAAGAACGCCGATATACAAAAATTGTGGCCGCTGTGCGATCAACTAACGAAAACACTTTGTGATCATCGCGGAGATCGCTCGATGGCACTGTTAAACCTTCATGAGTTTTTGCGTTCGATGCCGAACACAGGCCAGTATTTGCGTTTGCTCGCAGAAATACCCCAGTTAGCGGAAGATGTACTTCAGCCTGTGGTGGATGCGCCTTTTTTAAGAGGCTTGCTTAGGCAATCTCCGCATATTATCGATTATCTGTTAGAGCCAGGTCGGCTTATAGAAGCGCAGCAAGATGAGCAGCTCAACAAGTCCGTCTTTGCTGAGAACAGTCGGTTTGTTATGCGCGATTCAAGCTATGAAGTAAGGCTTGAACGCCTAAGGCGGTTTGTGAATGAAACGCTTTATGACTTTGGGTTGGCGGTATTACGCGGACGCTGGACAAGCCGCTATTTATCTATTGCCTTAAACGATCTTGCCGAACACACGTTACAGTTAGCGATAACGATAACAAACGACTTTTTTCAAATAGAAGAGGCACCCCTCGCGGTGCTCGCGATGGGAAAGCTAGGCATGCAGGCGATGGCACCGATGTCGGATCTCGATTTGATATTTATTACCGAGCCAGATGCTGACTACGAGTTTTCGGTAACTTACTCACGTCGTCTGCAACATCTAATGAGCTTAAAAACCAAAGAAGGCGTCGCCTTCGAGATGGATATGCGGCTGCGGCCTTCCGGCGGTAGCGGTCCTCCAACGTTAACCCTGGCGAGCTTTGAAAATTACCAGCTCAACTATGCTAAAAGTTGGGAGCACATCGCGCTCACGGCAGGGCGGGTGGTCGCGGGTTCCGCCTCACTGTCTAACGCTATTAGCGTTGTGCGTGTTGCCGCGTTGAGTCGCTCCAGAGATCGTAATCAATTTATGCTCGACGCTGCTAAAATGCTTTCTCGACTCCATGATCAGCGCATAGATGTTGAAGTTTCCGATACGCTTAACATAAAGCACCGGGTTGGCGGGCTTATGGAGGCAGACTACCTGTCCGCATGCATTCTCTTGTTGTGCACAGAGTTAAGCGCGGAGGACTACCAGCTTCCCCATGATCAGCTAATCGCGAAAGCATGTGCTCATGGGTGTGTTTCCTTTTATCAGCCCGAAAATGCGAGCCGTTTGACAGAGGCAGTTCAATTTTGGCGGCAGCTACAGATATGGTCACGATTGCTTGGACTGGAGTCAGCCGATTTTAGTGATCTGCCAATTGGCTTTAGTGCGGTCGTGCTAAAAGACCTGGGCGTCGAGTCGATTAACGAATTACAAAACAGGCTTGAGGAAACGAGCATCTTCATTCGCGAGCTGATTATTGCGATGCGTGACGAATTCGAGCAGAACCGACCGCAACAATGGCGAGATTGGGTGGAAAAACCTGTCCAGTGGTACAAACAATAATTACCGTTCCCAAACCGTATCAGCGCAACTCAATGTTGGCATTAAACATGCAGTTTATGCAATTAGTGAGTCGACGATTGAAAAAGCCTCGATGGATGCAGTAGCGTTAGACACGACTTGCATCTGTCGGATCTTGTTGTTTGGCAGGGCGTTTATCCGCCGTGGATCGATCAAGGCAATATGGTTTGCTTATTCATGCAGCCAGTAGAGTTTTCAATGGGTTTTGTGTCGGTGGCTAGCACCCCTATTTATTTAGATTTAGCTAATGTGTTTTTATGACGATAAATACAACTTCTAATAGCAGTGCGCGCTCCCCGGATGTTAGTGGTGGCGCTGCAACCCTCGTCAAAAATTTGCCTGCCTCTAGCGTAGATTTTGCATTCAATAATATTTTTAACTCACTGAATAATAACGAAAATATTTCCTCTTATAGCAAGGGGAGAACGCAAGAGCGAGCTTCACAAGTAGCGTCGTCAAACCAGGATCGGCGGGAGAGAAATACCAGTGCGGCAGGTCATGGCAACGCAGGGCGGCATGATGCCAACTCGGCCTCAGATCGATCTGTGCACGATAGAAAGCTGTCCGGAAATGTTGCTGAGTCTCGCGTTAAGGAATCGGTTAAACAGCAAGCCTCAAACGAGCATACGACTAACAGCGAGCAAAAGAGGGAAGCTGGCTCTTCGATCGTAGGTGTAAACGACCGGTCGATTACCGCGGATTCAGAGGACGTTCATTCAGCGAGTAATCCTCCCGGGCAAAACGTTGCCGCAGTAGACGGCAGTACGTTGCCCACGACGTCAGGGGAAATTGGCCAGGGGGTTTCAGTGGCCGGAGCCAGTTTATCTGAGATAAGTGATGCTGGGGATGCGCAAGCCATGATCGAAGGCGCTTTAAGCGGTCAGGATCAACAGGCCATTGGAAATTTGTTGGCGGAGCTTGATGCTCAATTAGTGTTGGCCGGTTTGGCGCCGGTAAGCAGCCCAGTCGGCACCGCGCCAAATGAAAGTAATGCGCAGCTAAATACGCAGTCCTTGCAGTTGGCACTAGGCAACTTGCAGCGGCAGCTCAATATCATCGGGGGTGGCGCGCAAGTTGAGGCGTCAGGTATTTCACCTTCTAGCTCACAACTGGCTGGGACGTCCTTACAGTCAATAAACAATCTGGCGCAACCTTTGTTTACTGCTTTGGGTGATTCGGTTTTACCGCAATCTGGGGTAGGTGTTTCGGTTGAAGGAGCAGCGCCGGGTGGTAATGCCGTCGGCGACAGCCGTGTTGCATCAGAACTCGCGGCACTTGTCGCAGGATTGCGCGATCTGCGTTTGGGGGCAGCTGGTCAAGCTGTGAATAGCCAGAACATGACTTCTACGGCAGAGGTAGCTCCAGCCGCTGGTGATAGCCGAATAGACGTGCTGGCCGGAACATCTCCAGTTACTGCAAATGCGACATCTCTGCTGCAGGCGGTTGGACCAAATCAGTCTTCACGTAACGGGGAATTGCTAAGTGGTGATCGCCCAGGGCTGGCTTTTTCTGGCAATGTCGCGAACGTCAACGAGGCTGTTGCAACTGTGGCCACTGAGCGTCCTGCTGTAACAAATCTAACAGGTGCACTAAATGGCGCGCAAGCTTCATTGCAAAAGGCGATGGCAAGTGGTTTGTCTGGACAAGCCTGGCCAGAAGAAATACAAGGCAATATTAAAGCGATGATGGCAAAAGGTCTGGCTACTGCAGACCTGCAACTCAAGCCAGCATCGTTGGGGGCGCTTAGCATTCGCATTGAAAATGGCGACGAAGGTTCAAGTATTCAGTTTTCAGTACAGTCTACGGTAGCGAAAGAACAGATCGAAATGCACCTGCCACGCCTGCGAGAACTATTTACAGCGAGCCAGCTAGCATTAGGTGATGTAAGTGTTTCTAGCGAAGGCGATAGAGGTAGTGAAGGAAGTGATTCCTCTTCGGCAAATAACAACAGGCTTGCGAGTGCCGAGTCCCAGAACGAGGCCGCGAGCGAGTCGACGGTCGAAGGGGAGAGTTTAGTGTTTCGCAGTACCGGAGAAAGCTTGCTGGATGTTTACGCATAAAGCAGGCTTTTCAGAAAAATAGGCGAGCAATTCTGGTTTTTTATTGATCTGATTGAAATATATACATAATCAGGAGGCTCCTGCGGTAATTTTCTTTTTGTCTGCAATTGTCGTCTATTCTTAACAGCAAGGTTTGTTAAGAACCGGGAAGGCAGTTTTTGCGAGCAGCATAATAACGACAACGATCGATTGCTGGCATAAGACTTGCTCGTTACTAACCAGTAAATTGAAACGACGGAAATTTGGCATGGCAGAGGACGCTAAAGACGAAACTGAAGGTACGGAAGAAGGCAAAAAGGGCGGGATGCTCAAGTGGATAATTATTGGTGTTGCTGGCGTAGCCATTGTTGCTGCCTCAGTTTTTGGAACACTGATGTTTGTTAATGGCGGCAACGAGTCCGAAGAGTCAGTTGCGGCGGTTCCAGAAGATCCCAAAGCCATTTACTTTGCCGTAAATCCCAAGTTTCAAACAAACTACCAGGTCAATGGCCGTCAGCGTTTGTTTCAGGTCGCGCTCACGTTGGTGACAAGAGACCACAGCGTGATTGCTGCGCTGTCGAAACATGCGCCATCGATTCGCAACAAGGTTGTGATTCTGCTTGGTGGGCAAAGCTTTGAAAACCTGCAGACGTTAGATGGCAGGGAAGGCTTGCGTGAAGAGCTGCTGGTTGGTATCCAGGAGATTTTAAGCAGCGAAATAGGAAAGCCTGGCATTGAGCGAGTGCTGTTTACTGATTTCGTCATGCAATAGAATAGCAGTCATGTAATAACCGTCTCGTCATTATGTGTTGGCGGGCGTTGTTAAACGCAGAGCAATAAATGTACAGGCAGGTTTAAACCCTCAAGTGAGGACAAAAGCGAGCGGCACTAGGCCGCTCGTTTGTTTTTCACACGAAGTTGGTTCGCCAAACCAGTGATGACTTGAAAAAACTGTTGCTTAAAAGGCTCGCAACAGTTCGCACCTTAATCGGCTGTAAAGCCAAACTGATGCGGGTATACTCCACTTTTATACCGTGTTTAATAGACTTTGCGTTCATCGCGCTAGTTTAAAACTTGTAACTGATAAACGAGCAGACCATTGGCTGAAGAAGAGGATATTCTCTCTCAAGAAGAAATCGACGCCTTGTTAACAGGGGTCGATGAGGGAGATATTGAAACTAACGATAGCAATGATGCTGAAGACTCTACGGCCTATGTGGAGTATGACCTTACCTCCCAGGATAAAGTCGTTCGCGGCAGACTGCCAACGTTAGATGTTATCAATGAGCGCTTGTCCAAGCATCTTCGTGCCGCGCTATTTGCAATGCTGCGCCGAAGTATTGAGGTTGAGTTTCAAGGTGTTCAAATTCAAAAATTTAGCGAGTATCAGGAGTCGCTAACTAATCCCAGCTATCTTACCCTGTTAAATGTTTCGCCATTGCGCGGCGATGCCGTTATCGCCATGGAGCAGGGCCTGGTTTTTAAGCTTGTTGATAATTATTTTGGTGGTGAGGGGCACGAACCCAAATTAGAAGAACGCGATTTCACTCCTAGCGAGACGCGAGTCGTGGATATGTTTTTGGAACATGCCCTGATTGGCCTGAAAGACGCATGGGAAAAAGTGATGCCAATCAATATAAGCATCACAGGGCGAGAAGTTAATCCTGCGATGATTGCCCTGGCGGGCCCGGGCGATGCGATTATTGTTAATGCGTTTAAGTTCGAATTTGATGGTTTAAGTGGAGAGTTTCATTTTTCGCTTCCTTATTCGATGATTGATCCTGTCAAAGAGCTTTTAATTTCGACAAGTAAGTCTTCCCAGGATGTTGCGGAGGCCGGTTGGTCAGAATCGTTGCGGCGCGATATATTGCGGGCAAATGTTGAGCTTGGTTGTACGTTAACAGAAAGAGAAATTTCGCTGCGCGATATCGTGAACTTGAAAACCGGTGACGTGATACCGGTTGATATGCCAAAAAACATGACGTTGGAAGCTAACGGTGCACCAATTTACAAAGTAAAGCTTGGCCGATCGAGAGGTAATCTCGCGTTAGAAATTGTTGGACGGACCAGCATTGAACAGATTGGAATGAGTGATTGATTCGGAAAATGGCCGTTTGTCAATGCGAACCGGCAATCGTATTACCTGCGTTTAAAAAGTATCGAGTGAGTATGTATGAACGATGAAACTGCTAACCCAGAAGCCGAACTAGAAGAGCTCGATGGAACACAGACAGAGGGTTTGGAGGTAGACACTTCCAATCCTGACCTGGAAGTTGTATTAGATATTCCGGTTACCATGTCGATGGAAGTCGGCTCTACCGAAATATCTATTCGCAATCTTTTACAGTTAAACCAGGGTTCAGTTATCGAGCTGGATCGGCTCGCCGGTGAGCCGCTAGATGTCCTGGTAAATGGGACGTTGATTGCGCAGGGCGAAGTTGTTGTCGTTGGGGAGAAATTCGGTATTCGCGTGACTGACGTAATTAGCCCAGCCGAGCGAATCAAGAAGTTGCGCAAGTAGGCCATGACAACACTGGCGTTCCTTTATAGGAAAAAAAGAATCTTATTTTTTAGCGGTTTGCGTCCGGCTTTCTTTGTTGCATTTGCGCTGTTGTTTGTTGCCATTTCTGCGTTTGGTTTTGCAAAAGACCCGTTGGAAAAGACTCCGCAATTTGTTTTAACGGATACACAAGCTGAGCCTTCAAAAGAAGTGGCTGATGCGGAGCCAGGTTCTCAGCTAGTGCCTGAGCAAATCGAGCCTCCCAATACACGAACCCCTCCCTCGATAGGGCCAGGACAGTGGCTGCGTGCGTTGGTCAGCCTGTTGTTTATTGTTGTTCTTATACTGGTTTTGGCGTGGGCACTGCGCCGGGTGCAAGGTGGGATCGTGCCCGACGGCAGTGAGATCAAGGTGTTGTCCAGCCGCTCCCTAGGTGGAAAGGAACGGCTTGTGACTATCGAAGTAGAAGGGCAGCGTTTGCTGCTAGCCGTTTCTCCCGCAGGCATTCAAAAGCTGGCATCGCTTGATAAGCCTGCTGACGCCACCAAAGAAAATGCGTAATAAAATCTTTGGGCCTGCGAATTGTTTTTTACTTTTTCTCTCTTGTAGAGTTTTTTAATAATGTTTAGCCGCAAAAATTTCAACAAGCGTTTGGTGTTAAAAAGCCTGGGGATGCTACTGACGGCCTGGTTGATGTTGTCGTCCGGGGTTTTGTTTGCGCAAGAAAGTGCGAGCGCTGCCGAAGGTGCGGCCGCCAGTGCTAATGACAGCTTCGTTGATGTGTTTACCAGCTTGCCCGATTTTCCTATCGCACAGGTGACACCAAACGCAGACGGTTCGGAAGACTATACCGTTACCATTCAGTTGCTGCTGTTGATGACGGCGCTTACTTTGTTGCCTGGCTTGCTTTTGGGAATGACGGCGTTTACAAGGATTATCGTGGTTTTGGCGATACTCAGACAGGCGCTGGGCTTACAGCAAACCCCTTCTAACCAAATACTGCTGGGATTAGCATTGTTCCTAACGCTTTTTGTTATGAGGCCAGTATTTGTCGATATCTATGACCAGGCTATTGTGCCTTACTCTAACGAAGAGATTACGTCGACGCAGGCGGTGAGTCAGGCGTCATTTCGCATACGCGAGTTTATGTTGTTGCAAACGCGAGAGTCAGACCTAAACCTGTTTATGCGTTTGTCAGCATCCGAACCGGTGGCAAGCAGGAGTGAGCTGCCTTTCACAGCGTTGATACCGGCCTTTATCACCTCTGAACTAAAAACGGCATTTCAAATAGGCTTTTTATTGTTTATTCCATTTTTGGTTGTCGATCTCGTTGTCGCGAGCGTGCTAATGGCGATGGGGATGGTAATGCTTTCACCGATTATCGTTTCGCTGCCGTTTAAAATAATGTTATTCGTGTTGATGGATGGCTGGGCTATGATCGCGGCGAGCCTCGCGGCAAGCTACGGTATTTGACGAGGCTCGCTTCCATGACTCCAGAGTTTATTGTTGAGGTTTTCGGGCGGGGCTTGTTTCTCGTCGTTATTTTAGTTGCGGCGATTATTTTACCCAGCTTGTTAGTCGGGCTGATTGTGAGCGTTTTGCAAGCAGCGACGCAGATCAACGAGCAAACCCTGAGTTTTTTACCTCGCTTACTCGCAACCCTGCTTACCGTTTTAATTATCGGGAACTGGATTATTCAGGAACTGTTAGAGCTTTCTGAATATGTGCTCACCGTTATCGGCTCTATTGGGGATCAGTAACGCCCGGTTATGAATCCGCTCTGGACGATAGACCCTGCGGCAATAGAGCTGTTTGTTTACCAGTCCATGCTGCCGTTTTTCCGTATAGCGGCGTTTCTTAGCGTCATGCCTTTAATCGGTTCTCAAATGTTGTCGCAAACGAGCCGCATGGTATTGGCGATTATCGTCACAGTGGCGATGGTGCCTTCGATTCCTCAGCTAGCAATAGAGCCTGTGTTTTCCGTTGGTTTGTTTTTACAGGTTGTTCAGCAAATGCTGATTGGTATTGCGTTCGGATTTACGCTGCTATTGTTTTTTCACGTATTTGCGCTGGCAGGGCAGATGATCGCACTGCAAATGGGCCTGGGCTTTGCGTCGATGATCGATCCGGGTAATGGCGTATCGGTTCCCATTGTCAGCCAGTTTTATTCGATTTTGGTTGGTTTATTGTTTTTCACTTTCGATGGGCATTTGGTTGCCATCGATGCGCTTGCACAAGGCTTTCACTTTATCCCCATCCAGCAGTCATGGGACTACGCATCGGTGGGTTATCAATTGGCGATGGCCGCCAGTTGGATGTTTAGTGCTGCGCTATTAATAGCGCTACCGGCAGTGACGGCAATATTGGTTGTCAACTTTTCCTTTGGCGTAATGACAAGAGCAGCGCCACAGCTTAACGTTTTTTCGCTGGGTTTCCCTTTTACCTTGGTATTCGGGATTTTTATTCTCTGGGTTGCCAATCAGGGCTTTTTGGGCCAGTACAACAGGGTAAGCGAGACAGCATTCGAATTGCTCTATTCGCTTTTTTCTTTTTAAGCAGGTTCTTTTTTAGAAGGACGCTTAGTTGCTAAGAAGCGTGTCCCTAAGCTTGCTGAATGCGCTTTCACTAAGTTTGAGATGCTGTTTAGCATACTTCTCAAAGCCCCCGACACTTTCGATCATTGAAAATGCCGTTTCGAGATAACTGATCTCGGTTGTCAGGATAGGGTGCAGTGTTTTTGGTTCAATGGCATCAAGCTGATCGCCTGGAAGCATCGCGATAATGCGAGCCATTTCTTTTTCCGGGTTAAAAAATCGCATGCTTAGCATATAGTCTTCGAACACGCCTGGCTTATCAACACCTAGCGCCATGAGTGTAATGGCCGCTGCAAACCCGGTCCTATCTTTGCCCGCTGAGCAATGAAACAAGAGCGCTTCGTCATGCTCAAGATCCAGTACTTGCTCAAAGTATTGTCGATAGCTCTCAGCGTGTTCGATAACAAATTCGCGATTGATATCTTTCATAAACTCGACAACGCGTTCAGCCTCTACATTTGGCTGGGTAAACGCTTTTTTAATGAGCTCGTGATGACTGCCATCGCCTATCGGCAGGTGCGTGATATCGACGCCCAAAGGTGCGCTGGTGGGATTTCTTTCGAGTTCGTCGTGGCGACGGAAGTCGCAAATTTTTGTGATATTAAGGGCGTTGAATTTTTGCCAGTCTTCATCACTTAGTGCCGATAAAAAACCCGAGCGAAATAGCTTTCCTCGTTTGACCGTTTGTCCTTTGCTGTTGATTCTTCCGCCCAGATCCCTGAAGTTGGGGGTGCCAACAAGGGGAATATGCTGGTTGTACTGATCAGTTGGAATGGCTTCGCTCATGATTTTCCCGAAATAGCGAATATGTTAGATGAACCGCATGGACAGGTCGATCGCTCGTACATGCTTGGTTAACGCGCCGATAGAGATGTAGTCAACACCGGTTGCCGCAACTTTGGCAATGCGTTCGAAAGACATGTTGCCCGACGCTTCCAGCTTGCAGGCTTTTCCACCTTTATCGCTTTTGCGGATGTTTCTTTGCACGGCCGACGCCATATCTGCAAGACTTAATTCGTCGAGCATGATGATGTCCGGGTCGGCAGCGAGCGCAAGGTCAAATTCTTCTAGCGTTTCGACTTCTATTTCGAGCGTCTTGTCTGGGTGTTGTGCACGCGCAGTGCTAATTGCGTCTGGAATTGAGCCACAGGCTGCAATATGGTTTTCTTTTATCAGGTAGGCGTCGTACAGGCCGATACGATGATTTTCGCAACCGCCGCATTTGACCGCATACTTTTGTGCCAGGCGAAGGCCGGGAATCGTTTTGCGTGTGTCGAGGATTGTTGTGTTGAATGCTTCGACGCACTCGCTATAACGCCTGCTCTCAGTTGCCACCCCGGACAATAGCTGTAAAAAATTTAGGGCAGTTCGTTCTGCCGTCAGAATCGAGCGAGCGGAGCCTTCAGTTTTAAAAATGGGCTGATTAGCCTCAACTGCACTTCCTTCCTCAGCCAGCCATTGAATAGAGATATTGCTGTCGACTTGCTTAAACGTTTCGTCCACCCAGGCGCGGCCACAGAGAACAGCAGGTTCTCGTGAAATAACCTGCACACTGTAAGTCTTGTCTTCGGAAACTAATTGCGCGGTTATATCACCAGAACCGATATCTTCAGATAACGCCGCACTAACATTCTCGGTGATAGTTTGTTGTAGGTTAGCTAGAGTCATTGCGCTTTGGGCTGTCAATTTTGAATGATAGTGAGCTGCCCATCGTTGAAACGTATGTTAAGCCGTTTTAATGCATTCATTCCTAGAAGAACTTCATTGCTATAGTTCATTCCAGGGTTCAATGTCGCTTCGACATTATAAAGTTTGATGCCGCCGATTTTCAGCTCATTAATTACGGTTGTTTCAACGGCAACCGAACCATTGGCGGTATAAGCAAGACTTTCGCGACCATCGGGAAGCTTAAGCTTTTGTTTGAACTTTGCAGGTATTGCGACTGAGGTGGCGCCGGTGTCGAGTAACAGCGTTACTTTCTCGCCATTAATATGGCCGCTGGCGACGTAGTGATGATTCCGGTTTTCCTGAAGCACCAGTCGAGTCTCGCCGTCCTTTACGCTGGCTTGCCTGTCACGATTTGGATTGTATTGCTCTGCTTCTCTCGCGTTAAAGTAAACAATAAACATGCCTAGCACAACGAGCCATGCCAGCAAAATCATACCCATGCCTAGCTTTTTCTCGTTGTGTTCAGGTGACTGGGTATTGGTTGGTTTATCCGTCATTTAATTACTTCTACGTTCTATTCCTGTTTGAGGCGTAAGTGTGTGCAATGTATATATAAAACTGATTCTCGCGGATTATGAGATATGCATCACACAAATTCTAACAGGCCCCGTCCATGGCGGAGGGCGAGACTTTGCACACTATACTTTTAACGATACGTCTTGGGCCAAAATCTTGTGGCGCAGATAGCTAATTTAAATACTGCAAGGCGTTAAAACAGGTGGCCAGGCCATCGATATAGTTACCCGCTAAGTATTTGTTTAGGTGTTCTAAGTTTTGCAAAATACTCATCAGCACGATAACAAACCAACCTCATCAGACGAGTTATCGCTCAACGATTCTGCGCAAGTCGAATCGTCTGGTTCCGAGGCATCGAATAACTCGCAGTCAGTGCCTGGCAATAGTGATCGGCAGCTACTGGCAGCGTTAGAGGACATCTCTAAAAAATGCTTGTTAAAGGTGCTCAATCGCTGTCTGGATTCGGCTGACGATGCGCTCTTTGAGCAGTCGGAAAAAAGCGAGAATAGCACAGTTCAGGGCTCATTTTTTGGCACCATGCGTGACATACGCATGCGACGGCAATCGATTGTTGAGGGTTTTACCGGTGCAGTCGCTAATAGCTTTCGTTCAAGCGGCGATAGCACTGACAAAACCACGGAACTTACCACTACTGACTCGCTAGAACTCAGCCTAATGGCCGACGAAGACCTGGAGCTTTCTGTCGCTGTTGACTCTATTGTTGGTAAATGCCAGCGGCAGTTTGCCATTTTATTGCCTTCGCTCAATGCGCGGTTTGCCGCGGCGAAGTCGGGCATCACTCGAGGTTCGTCAACTACAGGAATGGCGGCGAGGAACGAGAACGCAGACATTGATTTTGACAGCATGGACGCCAACCCGGTCTCACCGGAAAAAATATGTGATGCTTTTGCCGAGTCGATAGATCTGCTAGAAGCGGATATTCCCGTACTGATCGTTATTTATAAGCTGTTTGAACGCGCGCTGCTGGAAGACGTTGGTACGCTCTACGAAGCGCTAAATGCGAAGCTGTTGCAGGCAAGAGTCTTAGTCAACTACACACCTGTAAATGCGACCAAAGAAGAATGCCAGAAAATTTCTGAACAGGAACAGAACGCCGCAGATAACGCTGACAAGCTGGTAGATCAGGCGATATCCAATTCCGCAGCCGCGGGCGAGGTAAGTAGTACAAGCCAGGCGGCGGCGACTTTTGCATCTATCGCAAATGCAGCAGGCATCTCTCCGGTTAGCCAGTTTTTTGCTGGAAACCTCACGCCTCAGTCGTTTCCAGGAATGGATGTCTCGCCCACTGAAATTCAGCTTGCTAACGAAATGGCTCAGCTTCTGGTTTATCTACCAAAGCTTGGCCAGGTGGCAGGGCGCAGTGAAAACACGCAACGGATAGGGCAGACGGTTGATGATATCGCGGTGAGCGACCAGCCAGCCATTGGCTATGATGCGCTACTGCATTTGCTGAATAAGCTTCAGCGAGAGCAAGTCGCAGAGCCAGCTGACTCGGAACAACAGCAAAGTGATTCAGATGAAGAGCTTGCGCCACATACGGTTTTGCAGAACCTCTCGAATGAAATCGAAGCTGCGTCAAGCGGTAATGATCATAGTATTGGTTACTCCGAGCGCGACACCATTGGACTGGTGTCGATGCTGTTCCAGTTTATTATTGATGATCGTGTCGTTTCAGATGTTATGCGGCGCACGCTCGGCAGGCTGCAGTTGCCAATAATTAAAGTGGCACTAAAAGACCCGCGCTTTTTTAGTAATAGCAGCCACCCAGCACGTATTTTTCTAAACAAGATAACCAGCGCATCAGTAGCGTGGACAGAATCCGATTCCTACGAGCGCGATCCGTTCTATAAAAAAATCGTTGAGTTTGTTGATTATATCGTTGATGAATTTAATGACGATCTGGGTATTTTTGATGAGCTCACTCAAAACCTGGAGCAATTTGTTGAAGAAGATACCGCCAGGGTTGAGAAGAGTAAGCAACGTTTACTCGATGCTGAGTTAGGTAAGGACAGAACAGAAGCCGTACGCAAAGCGACCGATGATTTAATCGCGAGCAAAGCCACATCCGCAAACCCGGACTTTGTGAACAAGATGCTTGGCGACCATTATCGAAACTACCTGATGCGTTGTGCGCTGCAAGAAGGGCCTGGCTCGGAAACCTATAAAGCGGCAGCTGAAATTATCGATAAAATGCTTTGGACGATTAATGATTCGCGCAGCAAAGCAGACTATTCGGAAATATTGGCAGAAATCCCGGCGATTGTTCGTGGTATCAAAATAAGTTACGAATCAATGAATATTGATCACAAACGTAGCGTTCCGTTTTTCAAGCAGCTGGCTGCGTTGCACAAGACTATATTGCAACGCGAGGCGCCTGTCGCTAGCGAGCTTCCTACTGAAGTGCCGGGTCTTGATCTGGGTGATCCGTTCGACGACTTCTCATCATCAATCTCAGGTACGAGTGACAGCGAAGATGTTTCGCAGGATCTATCTTCACCCGATTTTTCTGAGGGCGAAGCTCCAGAAGAAAGCTGTGTTTCTAGTACGCTACCGAAGTACGATCATCTCGATGAATTGCTCCCTGAAACGACTAGCGACAATAATTCGGCCACGCAATTGCCGCAATATGACGCGGCAGATGAGTTATTGCCCGAGTGCAGTGGTGCCGATGAGACGGACGAGGGTGACAAGCTTGAAGCGGAATGCATTGAGAAAGCTCACCGTTTAGCGGTAGGCCAATGGGTCGAGGTTGCCGAAGATGAAGAAACGCTGAGATGCAGGCTTGCCGCTATTTTAAGAGCGAGTGGCAAACGCGTTTTTGTTAATCGTCGTGGTGTCAAAGCGATGGATATGCACTTCGATGAGCTGGTCGAAAAAATAAAATCTGAAACGCTCACTTTGCTAGATGACAATAAGTTATTTGATAAAGCGTTGAGCTCGGTCATCGGAGACCTGCGACAGCAGCGCAGGGAAACGCTTGCTTGCTAGATAATGATTCTATGGGCGCGGCTAGCCTCTATTGATTGGTTGCGTAAGCTGCACAAATAGCAAAGTAAAATGATAGACTGTAGGCCAGTGAACACTGGTTTAATGTCTTTATGCAACCTCTCAGCAACGAATACTCTATTGTCGACGGCATACTTGAGCAGGCGCGCTGGTCGCCGTCGCCTAATTGCGAACCGCGACCCGCTAATGTCGATATTGACTTGCTGGTGATTCATTGCATTTCGCTGCCACCCGGAAAATATGGGCGTGATAACAATAAAAAAAGTCATTACGTCGAAGACTTTTTTCTCAATTGCCTCAATCATAACGAACATCCCTATTTCCAGCAGCTTATTGGTGTAAAGGTGTCGGCGCATCTGTTTGTCGCGCGTGATGGCGAGATTATCCAGTTCGTAAACTTTAATGATCGCGCCTGGCACGCAGGGGAGTCATGCTTTGAAGGTCGTACAAACTGCAACAACTTTAGTATCGGTATCGAGCTAGAAGGGCTGGATACTGATGGTTATTCACCTGAACAATACAATGTTTTGATAAACGTCGCTGAGGCGATCAAAAAAAACTATCCTGCGGTCACTAACGATAATATTGTGGGTCATGAAGACATTGCACCTGTCAGAAAAACAGACCCTGGCCCAGGTTTTGATTGGAAACGATTTAAACAGGCGCTAGAGCAGTGCTCGTAGCGTCAAGATAAGCTATCAGGCGATTCTTATGGATAATTTGTTAAAGATTTTACTGTTACTAGGCGTGGGGCTTTTTGTCATGGTTTTTCTTGCGGAGCGAGTAGCTAAGCCAATTGACGAAGAGCAAACGGCAAAGTTGTCGCGTTGGATTCTTCCCTTGATTGCCGTTTTGCTCGTTGTGCAGTTAATGCGACATTACTTTGCATGATTAGAATGCCGATGCGTTGTTATTTTAATTTGTGGGGATCAGCTGGAGTCGTTTTCTGCGGGGTGGCGGTGAACAGGGCAGTTGCATGCAGGTAATTAACCAGTCTTTTAATAATAGTGATGTGCTGCTTCTTGCATTAAATATTGATGATGTAGACGACGCGGTGCTGTCGGCGATTCAGGGTTTTTTAAAGCCCGATGAAAAAGCTCGTTTAGAGCGCTTTAACTTCTTAAAAGACAGGAAGCGTTATGCTGCGGCGCGGTTGCTACAGTATGTGGGGTTTGCATCGCTGTTAAAACGCAACCCTGATGATCTGGAGCTCGTAACGGGCAAGCATGGAAAGCCACAGCTTAAGCTGAGCAGTGAGCAAAACCCTGGTAGTGAGCAAAGTGGATCCACGCTGGAGTTCAACCTTAGTCATTCCGGTAATTGGGCTGTGGCTGCGTTTTCTGGTGGTCGCGTTGGTATAGATGTTGAAAACTGCCACCGGAAAAATGATGTGCTAGCAATTGCAAATCATTATTTTTACGCTCAGGAGCTTAGCGATATGTTTGCGGAAGAGGGAAAAGAGCGAGATAATTTTTTTAACCTTTGGACGCTCAAAGAGTCTTATATGAAGGCGCGTGGTGAAGGCTTGAGTCTGGGTCTGGATAATTTTGGTTTTGTGCGGGACTACGGCTCTCGCTCGGGGTATCGACTGGTTTGTTCAGAAAAGCTTGCTGACGACGGCGAAAACTGGTGGTTCAATACAATTTCACCTGACATGGAACACAGGCTTTCGATGGTGCTTGATCGTCGTTCTGTACGCGCAGCAGGGCAAAACGACGTTTGTATTAGCAGCTTTAAGTGCTCACCGTTGGCGCTGGGTGAAAAACCTGGTTTGGGTTTTGAGGATCTTATCAGTTTGTTACGTTGGGAGCGTGTTGACTGGTTTTAAGAGTACAAGCAATGAATCAACTTAAGCATTTTGTAAATGGCAGAATAATTCGCGACAGTTTGAATAAACTACCGCTTGAGAGTGATGAGTCGTTAATTATCTTTGGTATGGGCTGTTTTTGGGGCGCTGAAAAAAAATTTTGGAATGCCCCTAATGTTCGCTATACCGCAGTAGGTTACGCAGGCGGATCGGTTGAAGATCCCGGCTACGAAGCAGTTTGTAGTGGTGCTACCGGACATGCCGAAGTGGTAGCCGTTGTTTTTATCGGTGGCCTGGAGACGCTAACCGAACTACTGAAAATATTCTGGGAGAATCACGATCCAACACAGGGCATGCGGCAGGGAAACGATATTGGTACACAGTATCGATCAGCGATATATTGCAGCGACCAGGCCGCTTATGATCTTTGTTCGCGTTCGTTTGCCATCGTACAAAAAGCGCTAACCGCAGGCGGCTACCCACAAATAACAACTGAGCTTAGTTTGGGTGCCACCTTTTATTTTGCCGAAGAGTATCACCAGCAGTATCTTGCGAAAAATCCTGACGGCTACTGTGGTTTAGGCGGTACAGGAGTTTCGTTGGCAGAACCCTTGTTAGTGCAGGCTCAAGATTGAGCTTGCTACGCTAATAGATTTCTGACACCTCTATCATGGCGTTAGCTATTTTTTCTATTTCTGGTTGGCTGCATATATAGGGCGGCATGGTATACACAAGTTTTCCAAAGGGTCGCAGCCATACATTGTGTTTTTTCAGGATGGGATTGATTTTTCGCATGTCAACAGGATGATTCGTCTCGATTACGCCAATAGCGCCCAGCACGCGAGCCTCGCATATATTGTTCTTTTGCTTGCTTTTGTTTAGTGGCAGCAAGCTTTCTTTGAGCTGCGTTTCAATGTTATTGACGCGCGCCTGCCAGTCTTCACTGGTTAACAATTCAATCGACTTAATTGACAGGGCGCATGCCAAGGGGTTGCCCATAAAGGTTGGGCCGTGCATAAAAACACCGGCTTCGCTTGCGCTAATTCCTTTTGCAACCTCATCTGTGCAAAGGGTAGCCGCCTGCGATAAATAGCCGCCCGTCATTGCCTTGCCTATACACATGATGTCCGGAGAAACTCTCGCATGTTCGCAGGCGAATAGTGCCCCTGAGCGGCCAAAGCCCGTGGCGATCTCGTCGGCGATGAGCAATATGTCGCATTCCTTACAGATGTCCGCAATGGCTTTGAGGTATTCGGGCGAGTAGAAATACATTCCGCCAGCACCCTGGACAATAGGTTCGACTATCACTGCCGCGCAGACATCCGATATTGCATTCAGGTTTTCGCGCAACGCGGTGAGCGTTTCTTTATCTGGTGTGGTGTCAAAGCCGGCTGGCGGACGTGGTAGAAAAATCTGTTCGCACAAGATGCCGGCAAACATATGATGCATGCCATTCTCAGGGTCGCTCACTGACATGGCGCTTCTTGTGTCGCCATGATAGCCGCCTCGAAACGCGGCGAATTTTGATTTTTCTGGTTTCCCCATTCCTTGCCAATATTGTGCGGCCATTTTTAGCGCGACTTCGACGCTGACCGAGCCAGTGTCGCATAAGAATACTTTTTGTAGAGGTTCGGGGCTTATCTCTACAAGTTTTTGGCAAAGTTCTACCGCCGGTTCATGCGTTAAACCGCCAAACATGACGTGTGACATCGTGTCCAGCTGGTCTTGTGCTGCCTTGTTGAGCGCTGGGTTGTTGTAGCCGTGAATCACTGACCACCATGAAGACATCGCATCAATAAGCTCAGCGCCATCGTCTAGCGTAAGCCTGGTGCCATTAGCACTCTTCACCAAAAGGGGTGGGACCGGCGCCTCCATGGAGCTATAGGGGTGCCAGACGTGGTTTAGGTCAAAATTAAGCAAATCGGTCATTGTTAAGGTGCAGCGGTGGCGGACGGCTGTTGTACAGGCGGGGAAGTTGTAAGGTAGTTGGGCATTAATTAGGCTTTAAAACAATGTAAAGCTGCTATCATGCTTGCGTAAAGCTAACCATTTAATGTATCGCACAGTGCGTTTGCGCGACGGTTGTTGAACAACTCTTTGCGTGGAGCTGGCGCGTAACCCTACGCTTGCGCGACGTTCACTTTAAATGATTTGAAGCGATAAGCCCAATACCGATCTTGTGGACATTCCCATAGACAACAGACCGCCGAACAAGCTAAGCGCGCGACAATCGCAGCGTGTCAGCGCCGCCGTTTCTAGGGCAGCGCGACCCAGGCGTCGGTTATCGTTTGCGTTTCGTTTAAGTATGGTGATGAGCGTGCTGTGCCTGGCCAGCGCAGCGCTGCTAGGCACATTTGTTGTTGTGCAATACCAGGATCACGCGCGACAGCAGGCGCTTGAGTTAAGTAACACCATTGTCAACCAGCTCGCCATGAGTATGGTCGATCCCGTGTTTACGGATGATCGGCTTGGTATGCAGTTTCATTTGAACCAGCTGATCGAAAACAAGTCAGTTACCTCTGCTGCGGTGGTAAAAGTCGATGGTGAACTTTTGGTGAGTGCGACTCGGTCAGAGAGGCGAATGCGTGAGATGCGGGAATGGATTGTCGCGCATACCTTGAACTTTGCGGGGCAACAACGCCGCACTATTGATCGAAACGACAACCGGTTTTTATTGAAAGCAGTATCTTTGAATGAAGTTACTGCCGCTTACGTGGTTGTGTCGCTTAAATCCCATAGCGAAGTAATATCGTTTCGCCAGGCTTCGCAGCAGTTGCTGCTAGTAGTATTGGGGATAGTGCTATTGGCATCGACTAGTGCATATTTTATAAGCCGGTTGCTCGCAAGACCCATTTACCGTTTGCTCGAAGTCAGTGAAGCAGCGCGCAGCGGTCGCATTTCAGAGATTGATTCTCTCGTTGGCGGAAATAAACTCGACAACGAATGGGGTGATATTCTCGATATTTATGCTGAGCTCGGTCAGGAAGTTAGAAGTAATCAGGAACTTGAGGGAATGTTGCAGCGATTTGTTGCAAGCGATGTAGCTGACCATTTGTTGTCGGGTAACCAGCGCCTGATGCTTGAAGGTAGTCGTGTAGAAGCGACGGTTTTATTTGTCGATATTGTTGATTTCACTCGAACTGCCGAGCAGATCTCTCCGGAAGAAGTTGCCGAAATGCTTAATCGGTATCTGGAGATATTCGCCGCTTGTGCGCGTATTCACCGAGGGACCGTCGACAAATTTATAGGCGACGAAGCGATGATCGTGTTTGGAGCGCCACGTAGCGACGAGGATCATCGTGAGAACGCGTTAGCTTGTGCCAAGGCTATTCAAACCACTGCAGAATTATTGAACGTGAAACGCGAGTCGCTGGGTCTAAAGCCCGTATACTTACGCGCGGGTATCAATACCGGGCAAATGTATGCAGGCATTTTAGGTTCAGAGCATCGTATGGAATTTACCGTTGTCGGTGACGCGGTGAATCTGGCAGCACGGCTTTGCGAGGCGGCATTACCGGGAGAGGTATTGCTTGCGAAATCGGTTTATCATGAATCAATGCAGCCGGCGATTAAGGTAGAGTCTTCAGGTGAGCTAAGATTAAAAGGCAAGCAAGACATGATACCGACGTGCCGCCTGTTGGAAGCGCGTACGGACAAGTATTGGGTTGTGCGGAGTTTGATTGACGACCTCGTGGCGATGAAAGACCAGCGCGAGAGCGTATATGAGTAATTTAGCCCAGTAGTTATAGTTTTACGTAATAGGGTAAATAAGCATTGATTAAAACCGTTTACTGTCGTCGCTGGATATTTTTATCTGTTGCGCTCGCTTGCGTTTTTTACATGAGTGGTTGCGCATATTTACCTGTCGACAGTTCATCTGACAGTTTGAGTAGTCTGCTTGCTGAAAATCGTTACATAACAGCGGAGCGGCGCTTGCAGCGCGAGCGGGAAAAAAGCCAAAAGCAGGTTGAGCAATTAAAGTCCCGTCTTGATGAGTTAACGCCAGAAGATATTGAGAAAAAGCAAAAGCTAGAGACATCGATAGAATTAACCAACAGTCAGTTAGCTGAGCTGGATAGCCAACTGGCTGATTTACAGGTGCAGTCCGAGGCTCATCAGAATCAGACCTTTGAAGCGCTGGCTGCGCTGCGCAAGCAAGGGCTATGGCAGCAGGCTGATCGGGAGTTATTTGAGCTAGAGTCAAACGCCTTGCCTAATTCGGCAATAAGCGATTATAGAAGCGCCTTTGATGAGCAGCGCCGCAAAGTGATCGCCAGGCTGGAAAACGAGGTGTTAATGCTGGAGTCAAAACAGCTGCCAGCGCGTGTCGATATGTACCGAGCGCTCGCACAGGCCGGTTATGGAGACTCAGCAATTTACTCTCGTCTGCAATCAGAAGAAGATCAAAAGAAGCGTGTTATTAGTGCGTTGAGAGCAAGGGCAAAGCAGGCAGAGCAGGAGGGCAAGCTCTCCCAGTCTTTGCAATATCTTGCGTCTCTTTCCAGGCTGGACGAGTCTGATGCGGTCAAGGCCGACGTTAGAAGGCTTAGAAGCTGGATAAACGCGAACAGTGCGCAGGCGAATAGCCAGAAAGGTTCCAGCCGTTTTGAGCTAGCCTATGGCGAAGCGCTAGCCAACAAAAACTGGTTTGAAGCAAGGTCGATCCTGGATTCGGCACTAAAGAAAAGTCCAAAAAATAAAGAGCTTCTTGCTAAAGATAGTTATCTCAAAGATGTATATGCAAAAAACCTTGCAGATGCTAAGGCGCTTGGGGAACAGCGATATACTGAAGGCGATATAGAAAAAGCGTTAGAAGTCTGGCAGGGCGCGTTACAGTATGACAGCAACGATGTTGATTTGCTTACTAACATTCAGCGCGCACAAAAAATACTTAATAAACTACAAGAATTAAAAAGCGAAAATCCGGCGCAAGGTGACAGTTAACTGTTTTTGAGTCCCTTGTACGAACACAATTTAAAAACAGTCTTTCCAGCGCCTAATGGCCGCAAAGGTATCGACGGCTGATTGCCCAGTAGCATTCGTGTCGTCGCTGGGCTTGTCTGGTAATTGAGTCGCAGCTGCTCGTTGAACATCGTGATGATCACTGCGTAAAAAAGGGTTGGTTGCTTTTTCTGTTTTTAGCGACGATGGCACCGTTGCCAGACCTTGTTCGCGGCGCATTTTTACTTCGTCGATACGCGCGCTAAGTTGATCGTTATGCGGCTCTACCGCCTTGGCAAATGCCAGGTTTGCTTCGGTGTATTCGTGCGCGCAGTAGACCAGCGTTTCTTCATCAAGTGAGGCGAGTTTATTCAGCGAGGTTAGCATCTGCGCGGGGCTGCCTTCGAAAAGCCTGCCACAGCCACCAGCAAACAGCGTGTCACCAGAAAAAAGTATTTTTTTACCGGAAAGCGATCGATACGCAATGTGGTCGAGCGTGTGCCCTGGAACCTCAATCACGTCTAGCGAGAGATTCCCAAGAATATTAATTTGGTCATTTTCTTTCAGCGGGTGCTCAATAGATTTAATAAAAGGACTATTTGGGCCGTATACTTTGGCGGCGGGGTGCGCTTTTTTAAGCTGTGCTAAGCCGCCAATATGGTCAGGGTGGTGATGCGTTATCAATATTGCTTCTAGCGCTAGCCCAAAAGATTCTAGCGCTGCGCTCACGCAATTTGCGTCGCCAGGGTCGACGACAGCAGCCTGCTGTTTGTTGTGGATTAGCCAAATATAGTTGTCACTAAACGCGGGTAAACCAGTGACTTCCAGATCCTGGCTTATTTGTATGGGAGTTGTGGTTTTCATAGTTCGGCGTGAATCGGGAAGTTGCATCGATAAATCAATTAGTGCGGTTGCACCTGTTACTTTGCCGTTGCTCGCCTGGTTGCGAGCAGGGCGGTTATCTATTTCTAATCATATCGTTTAAAATCCTTATGGTGCGGATATTAACACAGCCCTGCATGTCTACGTTCTTAACAAGAGCTTCAACGCCCAACGAACTGATGTCACGAGATCGCAAAACACCGATTCCCACAGCTGCCGCGATGAGCGAATTCAGCCGGTTCTTTGGTACGGCGGCGGGTGAACGATTGCTTAAGCATCAGCGCAAAGAGCTTGCATTGCTGATGCCGCTGGTAGTCGGCTACAACTGTTTGCAGTTTAGTGTCGTGAAGGGCGCGCAGCTTTGTGAGAGCACTTCAATTGGTCACTACGTTAAAGTGGGATATGCGCCTGGCATTAGTCAAGACGATGATGACGATTGCTGGGTCGACATGCGGGCGTTGCCGGTAGCCTCAGATTGCGTCGATATTGCTATTTTGCATCATACGCTTGATTTTTCACGCTCACCTCACCAGGTTCTTCGTGAAGTCGATCGAACCTTAACTGAGGGAGGTTATTTGTTACTGGTGACGTTTCAGCCGCGAAGCGCGTGGAGTCTCGCTAAGCGTTATTGGGCTGCTAAACATTTGGTTGATGCACGTGTGGTTGATCAGTGTCGTCCAGTTTCAAGCACACGTTTAAGCGATTGGCTAAGACTGCTTAACTATGACGTGTTACAGCAGCGGGCTAGTTATTTTGTTAACCCCCGGCTCGATCGTATTGTCGAAGGCGCCCAGCAGCGCGCATTTACGGGATCGTTATTTAGAAGAATGATGTCACCGCTTGCCGTATACTCGGTTGTGCTAGCGCGAAAGCGACGCAGTTTGGTTAATCCCCTGATTAAACCGTGGCGAGTATCCCCCGCGCGTGGAAAGGCTGTGACTGCCAGTACCGGTGTTAGTGCTAAAACCGGTGATACGCAAAAAACATTAAGTCAATTGAAAGAGTTTGAGAAAGATATATGACCAACGATCAACAAAGTGCCGACTATGTTATTTATACGGACGGTGCTTGCCGTGGTAACCCTGGCCCAGGAGGCTGGGGAGTTTTTGTGGCTAAGGACAATAAAGGCGATTTGAAAAAAAGCGAAGTTTACGGCGGTGAGCCACTCACTACCAACAACAAAATGGAGCTGACGGCGGCGATTGAGGCGCTTAAATTATTGGCATCTAACGTAGGCGCTGTGGTCTATACAGATTCACAATATGTAAAGAATGGTATCGAGAGCTGGATGAGCGGCTGGAAAAAGAATGGCTGGAGAACTGCAGCTAAAAAGCCGGTAAAAAATATAGAATTATGGCAGGCATTAGATAAGGAGTGTGCACGAATGAACGTCGAATGGCGTTGGGTCAAAGGTCATGCGGGCGACCCAGGAAATGAGCGTGCGGATGCGTTGGCTAATCTTGGTATCGATACATTAGAAACTACCTCGTAGCGAAAATACTCATGAGACAGATTGTATTAGATACTGAAACCACCGGTCTGGACGCAAAAAGTGGTCATAGAATCATTGAAATTGGTTGTGTCGAAATGATCAACCGTCGGTTAACCGGAAACCACTTTCACTACTACATAAATCCAGAGCGAGAAATCGACGAAGGAGCACAAGAAGTTCATGGCATCAGTCTTGAATTCTTGCAGGATAAGCCCAAGTTTAAGGAAATCGCGCAGGCATTTGTGGACTACGTCGACGGTGCTGAATTGATAATACACAATGCGAGCTTCGACGTTGGTTTTATTAACGCTGAACTAAAGCGGTTAAAACATAAAGTGGTCGATGTCGCTGATATTTGCACAGTCACAGATAGCTTGTTGTTAGCCAGGGAAAAACACCCTGGGCAGCGCAACAGTCTTGATGCGTTATGTAAGCGCTATGAAGTGGATAACTTCAACCGCGAGCTGCATGGCGCGCTGCTTGACTCCGAAATACTCGCAGAAGTTTACTTGCGAATGACTGGCGGGCAGACAAGCCTGGGTTTGGTAAGCGAGCTTTCGGCAGGTGGTGATTCCGATCAAAACGACGCGATAATTGGTGTGGATTTTTCAAAGCGACAGCAGCGGGTCGTTAGTGCCACCGCAGAGGAACTAGAAGCTCATAATGAGCTTTTATCGCTGCTTGATAAAAAAAGCAATGGACACTGTGTTTGGTTGAATAAGGAAACGGAAAGCTAGCCCCAGTTTGTTGCGTAAAGCCATGGATGGGGGCTGGCAAGTTCGAATCAAAAGGTTCGGCCTTTATCCAGCGCTTGATAGCGTTAAATTTTTTATGCTGTAGTTGTTTTTAAAACGCTTGCGAGGCGTATAGTGATGATCTCCCAGTTTTTAATGTCGCCGATACAAGGTTTTATGAGTGGCGATCATTCGGTTAAGGCGAGCCTGGCTGCTATTGTCGGGCAGATGGGCGTGTCGCGTATTTACTTATTAACGACGCCTAGTCTAACGAAAACACCCTATGTCGAAATGATTGCTGAGTTGCTTGGAAGCAAACTTGTAGCGGTTTTTTCAGAGTCTTTGGCGCATACGCCAGAATCCGTCGTTGAGCGCGCACAAAAGATTGCCGTGGAAAACGATGTTGATTGTCTTTTAAGTTTTGGCGGTAGCTCGGTGGTCGATCTTACGAAAGCAGTCGCTTTAACGTTGGCGGAGGGCAATGATTACCCATTGATGAAAGTGAGTTTTTCATCTGAGACCGGCCCTGTGATCCCTCCACTTAATCAGCCAAAATTGCCACATATAGCGATACCAACAACGTTGTCGAGTTCTGAATACTCTTTTGCCGTGGCAATAACGGAAGATTCGAGTGGTGAGAAAAATATATTTGCTGACCTCAAGCTCGCTCCCCGGTGGGTTTTCCAGGATGCGCAAATTTGCCTGGCAACACCAGATCGACTTTGGGCAGCGAGTGGGATGAAGATATTTTCGGATTGTTTAGAAATGCTTTGCTCGCCCCGCGCGGTTCCGTTTACTGATGCGCTCGCGCTCGGCGGCATGGAGTTGTTGCATCATAATTTGCCCAAAAGCCTGGCGTCAAAAGATGCCGAGGCGAGGGCGAATTGTTTGGCTGCCGGCGGTATGGCGCTAAGCTTCGCACACAATGTCAGCTTTGGTTTAGTCGCAGCGCTACGCCATCAGTTAGGCGGACACCAAAAAGTATCTCATGGCGAAGCAAGTACCGTTGTTCTTCCACACGTGCTTGAATGGAATCTAGATGCTATTAAATCGCCGCTGGCGCGAGCAGCTGAGCACCTTGGTCTTTGCCCATCTAACGATAAAACACAGGCGGCACTTGCAATGATTGATGCTGTTAGGGCACTAACAAAAAGCCTCGGCTTACCGCGTACCCTGAAGGAGCTTGGTGTTGAAGTGTCTGCTTTGGCGCCTATTGCTGAGCATGCTGCGGTAGATATTGCGGCAGCCGGCAACCCTCGGCGTATAAGCTCTTCAGCCGATGTGCTCGGAATTTTAAAAGCTGCGTATTAAAAAAGTGCCTTTAGCCGCCGTATTTACCCGGATTTTGGCTGATAATTTTTTCAAGTAGAGGGAATCCTTTTTTTCCGGCGTTGCCTAATGCGGCCTGAGCCAGGAAGCGCAGAATAAAATTGGCTTCGGCGCGAAATCGCCAGATTAGTTCACAGCCTTGTGCATTGGGTACTAGCTTATACGACTCAGCAAACGCTTTGAGTGGAAGGTTGGATTTGTCGAAGTAAAATGCCATTTCCTCATTTTGTTTCCACGTGAAGAAAACTTCTTCAATGACATTTTTTCCACCTCGCACTGTTCGGGTGGTGCCCACTGCGAACGGTTTTGGAGATGTCCATTCAACGGTATCGATACCGTCTAACCACTGGCCCCATGCTTCGCCATCTTCCAAAGCGCTCCATACAACTTCACAAGAAAATGGAAACTGATAGCGTAGCTCTTTTACCGGCTTATCGCTTGCTAAAAAATCGCTATCACATACGATCATTTGTTTGAGTGGCTTCATGCTTTACTCTCTGGAGGCGTTAGGAAGAAAAATGGAGGCGCTATGATAGGCTTGAACGATTGGGCTTTCAAGATCGTCGTCGACATGGTCGAAAGTAGAATAACCATAAGCAACAAAAAGCTATATTGTTGCTTTCGGTCGGCGTCTTTTATTTGGCGTTTTCCATGAGTAATTTGCAAAGCGCTTTTAGGCCTTTCCCCTTATTGGCTATTTTCCACGCTAAAAAGCAATCATTCATTATTTCTTGTTCTCGCAGGATCACTAGCTTTCCCGACTCCAGTTCAGGGCCTATAGCCGAGCGTGGCAGGTGGCCTATACCCAGTCCGCAAACTTGCGCGTCTATTTTTTGTTGTAGCGATTGCACGTATATGACTGCCGAGCTGTCGAGCAGGCCTGCGCTACGCTCAACATTCACCTTGGCGGTGTCATGTGTCACCACTCGACGAGCGCTTTGAATTGCTTTTTCGAGCTGTGATTTATCATTAGTCTTACGGTTTTTAGTAAGCGCCTTTGCGGTGGGATGTACGGGCGAGGCTACCAGCAGCATCGCCGGCGTCTCAATTTTTACGCTGCGAATACCTTTGTGCCTTGGAACTGGTGCAGGCGCTCCCACCAGAAGATCAACCTCGTCATATTCAAGTGCTTCCCAGCCGCCCGACAACACGCTTTCACGAATATCGAGTTCGATATTGGGGTGTTCTTTGAGGAAAGCAGCCAGCGTACTAAAAAAGTGTTTGCTATCGTAAGTCGATTCTAACGCGATACGAATTTTTGGCTCCCAGCCGTCAGCCAGCTCTTTTACACGGTCTGTGAGAAGATTGCTGGCGGTTAGTATTTTCCTTCCTTCTTCTAGTAGTAGTCGACCAGCTGGTGTTAGTACGGATTGACGACCCTGGCGTTGAAACAACGTAACGCCCAATTGCTCTTCAAGCTTCTGGACGGTGTAAGAAAGTGCAGATGTTGCCTTATTCAATTCTTCTGCGGCACTGGCAAAACTTCCGCGACGTTCAATCGCATCCACAATTCGTAGTGCTTCCAGCGTTAATTTCTGCGCCATGAAAAACCTCAGGATATATTAAAAATAAATGTTCAATTTATTTGAACATTTTAGACAACAAAATGGGGTTATTGAAATAGCGCCGTATGCCTACACTGTGCACATCTAACTAAACAACTGATTTAATGATGTCGAGGATGAAAAAATGAACACTGCAAACGCTTTAAAACTGAACAATTTACTCGTGTCTGCGCCCGGAATTGACGCGTTAGCGCTCAGGCTGGTGGCGGGGACTGTATTTGTGGGACATGGCGCGCAAAAGCTCTTTGGCTGGTTTGGAGGTTACGGGCTTGAGGGGACCGCTGGGTGGATGGATTCGATTGGGTTGCAGCCAGGGTATCTGATGGCGCTGGGCGCAGGTGGCGCAGAGTTCTTCGGAGGGCTGCTTCTTATTCTTGGATTATCGGTAAGACCCGCAGCCATCGTTTTAGCTTTCACCATGCTTGTCGCAATGTTTGTGGTTCATTGGCAGCATGGCTTTTTCTTATCGAATAACGGCTATGAATATGCTCTAACGTTGTTTGGTGTGAGTGTTGCCTTAGCGCTGAGAGGTGCGGGAGGGATAAGCCTGGATAGTCGAGTGGCGAACAAAGGCTAATCGTTAGAGTTATCACGCATTCAAATATTAGGAGAAAACGAATGACTATTTTACATGTAAAAAGCAGTGCGCGTTTTGGGGAATCGAATAGTCGAAAGACGGGCGAGTACCTCGTCAGTAAGCTGACGGAGAGTACAAATGATACGGTTATAGAAAGAGATCTGGTTGCCCAGCCATTACCTACGCTAAGTGCAGAAGATCTTGTTGGCGTGCACGGGTCGCACGACGCATCAAGTCGCGAGTCACTTGCCCGTCATTTAGAGGTATCTGAGGAGTTGATAGACGAGCTAAATCGGGCGGATACGCTAGTTATCGAACTGGCAATGTACAACTTTTCTGTTCCGTTTTATTTAAAACAATGGATTGACTATATCTGCCGCGCTGGAGTGACATTCCGGTATACAGAAAATGGCCCTGAGGGGTTAACAGGGGTTAAACGTGCCTATTTGGTCACCGCAACTGGAGGCACTCCAGTTGGCGGGGTGGCCGATTTTGCCAGTACCTATGTGGAGCACATCTGTCGTTTCCTCGGAATCGAGGAGGTAAATCATATTGATGCGGCTGGTTCTAAGCGCGCAGCTGATCAGGTAACGTCTAACGCGTTTAGTCAGGTGGACAGTTTAGTGAGGCAGTCCCTTTAATGCCAGATAGGTTGCTGACTTGAGTGGTTAGCGGTTGTTAATTTAATTGGGAGGCGAGGTTTTGTTATGGGCTTATTGATTGGTGGCAAGTGGGCGGATCAATGGTACGACACACGTGCTACAAAGGGCGAGTTTAAGCGGCAGGAGAGCGTATTTCGAAACTGGGTTACCAAAGATGGCTCCGCTGGCCCAACAGGCCGGGCTGGCTACGTCGCTGAAGCGGGGCGCTACTGTCTTTACGTTTCGCTTGCTTGCCCCTGGGCGCATCGCACATTGATTTTTAGAAGTTTAAAGGGGTTGTCGGAGTTAATTGACGTAATCGTTGTCGATCCTGTAATGCAGGAGAAAGGCTGGAAGCTTAACGATTCGCTATATGGAATTCGTTATTTGTATGAGCTATACCTTAAAGCTGATTCGAGCTATGAGGGAAGGGTCACTGTTCCTGTCCTCTGGGATAAAAAAACAGCAACAATAGTTAGCAATGAGTCGGCTGATATTATTAGGATGTTGAATTCCGTTTTTAACGGCTTAACGAATAATGAAGATGATTACTATCCGGAGTCTAAGCGTGAAGAAATCGATGAGTTAAATGAGTATATCTACCATCATATTAATAATGGTGTATATCGCGCTGGTTTTGCGACAACGCAAGCAGCCTACGAGGACGCTTTTCTTGATGTTTTTGATGCTCTCGACAAGCTTGAATTAAAGCTGCAAGAGCAGGATTATCTAGCGGGCGATGAAATCACCGAAGCTGATTGGCGCTTGTTTACGACATTGATTCGTTTCGATGCGGTTTATTACGGCCACTTCAAAACCAATAAAAAACGTATCGCAGATTATCCAAATCTTAGTGATTATGTTGGGCGCCTGTATCGTCATCCGGGAATCGCAGATACCGTAAACTTTAAACATATTAAAACGCATTACTATGTAAGTCACACGACGATTAATCCGACAGGTATTGTTCCTGCGGGGCCAGAATTAGGCTATCTATGAGCACTAAATGTTGGAGGCAATTATTTTTTTCTAAACTGAGTTTTTTGCGTTTTTGTAAATGCTCAGCGACGGTATTGCCGCAGCAACAATGGTTGAAGCAATTATTATCAACAGCAGTTTCGCGCTGCTGTCAGTGAGAAAATTAACCCCGATATGCAGGCCGAAACTTGCGGCGAGAAGGTCTGCAGCAAACCATAAACTGACGTAAAGGCTTGCGCAGCCTACTGCCAGGCTCACCAGGCAAATCATAAGTGCTTCTAGCTCGACCAATAAAAACAGAAACATGGGTGGCGCGCCAACGACTCGCAACAAATGAATCTCATGTTCGCGTTCTCTGATCGAGGCTAACATCATCGCGCTCAAACCTAGCAAGCTCGCGATGAGAATAAGGCCAGAGATAAGACGCAGAGTGTTTTCCAATAACGCCATCATTTGCCAAAGTTCTGATAAGGCAACGCCCGGAAGAATCGCTGTTAGTGGTTCTTTGCGGTAGTTGTTAATATCTCGTTGCACGCGAAACGTCGCCATTCGCGATGTTAGGCCCAACATAAAAGCGGTGATTTCCTTCGGCTCTAATGCCTGCGATCGAAGTTGGTTAATTGTTACCTGGCTGCCAGGCATTTTAACGCCTTGTTGCCAGTCAACATGAATAGCCTCAATACCCTCGAGGCTCACATGAAGGGTTTGATCAACGGGTGTTCCTGTTGGCGCTAGTATCCCAACCACTTTAAATGGCCTGTCATCGTGCAAGCTAAAGCTGGTTTGACCAAGGCCATGAGCTAAAACGATTTTATCGCCTGGCGAATATCCCAGTTTGTTAGCGACTTCCGCACCGAGAACAACATCAAAAACATCGTTAAACTCATTCCCTGATTCAAAAATAAGTTGACGCTTTTCGCCATAGCTAAAGTGCTTAAAGTAACCGGTCGTGGTTCCCATCACTCGATAGCCTTTGTGGGAATCGCCAAGCGAAATAGGAATAGCCCACGCGACTTTTTCGTTAGACTCGATTTGTTTATAGGTGTCCCAGTCGATATTGTTGGTAGGCGAGCCGATGCGAAAAACCGAGTACAGTAGCAGATTTAGACTACCCGTTCGTGCGCCTACAATCAGGTCGACACCAGATACCGTGCTGTTAAAGCTCGCTTTAGTTTGGCCGCGAATATGCTCCACGCCGAGTAGCACGAAAATACTTACGCTCATTGCCAGGACCGTAAGAAGCACTGAGCCTCTACGATTTAACAAGCTTTTGGACGCTAGTCGAAAAAACATTAGCACGTTACCTGATTAATTGTTGATAGAGCATCAACTCGATCAAAGTAACTGGCCAGCGACATGTCGTGGCTAACAAACACCAGCGTAGTTTTGTGCTCAGACACCATATTCATGAGTTCCGACATGAATGTATCGCGATTTTTTTGGTCTAAGGACGACGTGGGTTCGTCGGCGATTAGTAATTCAGGCTTGTTGATCATGGCTCTGGCAATGGCGATGCGTTGTTGCTGGCCAATGCTGAGTCGAGCTACCGGCTTATGCCAATCCGATGGGTCAATATGAAAAGTCGTTAAAAGCGAAGTGATTTCGTCTCTCAGCTTTGATTGAGAGGGTGTGCGTGAAAATCGATGAGCAAGCTGGATATTGTCAACAGCATCGAGATATGAAACCAGGTTGAACTGCTGGAAGATATAGCCAATATGATCGGCCCTATAGCGATCCAGCTGACGACTGTTCATGCTGTCTAAGCGCGTTCCCAATACCGATATGCTGCCGCTTGTCGCTCGTAGCATGCCGCTTAACAGGTTCAATAAGGTCGATTTACCGCAGCCTGATGGGCCATGGACAAACACCTGTTCCGCCGACGAAACCGTCCAGTTGCTGATGTTCAGCACATTCTTTTTCGGCGTTTCAGAATATGCAAAACAAACGTCGTTTAATTGAATAGACATAAGTCGCGCTTACTGTTCTTGAGAGTGACGGTCGATATATAATTGGTGGTGCACTGTATCATTATGGCCAGATAGGTCAAATTCCAAAGGTGAATTTACTTGAGAACAATAGTCTCTTTTAATCAAAAAGTTCCTTTGCTGTTACTGCTGATGTTATGTTTTTGCGGAAATGCTTTAGCACAAGAACCCGATAGTTCAGCTTCGGCAACACCTTCGGCGAAAACAGATATAGTAGAAGATGTTGAATTCAAAACTATCGAATGGACAGATCTGATGCCTCAGGCCGATCTCGACGCCTTGTTAAATCCGCCTGAGTATATTGCAGAAATTGAGGACGGTTCTTTCGAAGATCAAATTAGTAGTCAGCTGCAAAGTGATACGACTGCTGCCGAAAATGATCGCTATCAACAAGCCCTGGTATCCACTACGGTTAAGCCAGAGATGAATGGCCGATCCATTCGTATTCCAGGGTATATCGTGCCATTGGAATTTGGTGGCGAAATGACGATCACCGAGTTTTTTATGGTTCCATTTTTTGGCGCCTGTATACACGTGCCGCCACCGCCACCGAACCAGATCATACATGTTAGATATCCCAGGGGATTCAAGCTGGAATCTTTGTACCAACCGTTTTGGGCGTCCGGCGTGCTAAAAACCTCCCTTATAGAAAATGATATGGCGACAGCTGCGTATGCCCTTGAGGTGGCGGTGTTGGAACCTTATCTGGTGGACTAGCGTTTTAGTAGTGCTAATCAATACAAGTAAAAAGCTGTTCTTCCCATTGCTCGTCGATATCGCTGGCAATTATCTCAATTCGACTTTCCACGCAATCGTCAATTTCGATTTCAGTTAAAGCGTCACTGGTTAGGTTATAACCGTAAATACCATTTTCGGTTATAAAAACGGCCTTCATCCTTTCGGCAACAATACCGCTGAGAAACGAAATAAGTTTTTTCCGGTTAAAGGTTTTCGTCGCTGCAAAACGCCAGCCGACACTTCGGAAACCTTCGCCTTTGTTTACAGCTTTAATAAATCCAGAATCCGGCAGGGGAGTATCTTCTAAACCACTGTCGTTGTGGTCGTTACTGCTATTTTTGAGCTGCTGTGCATTTAGCGAAAGGGCGGTCGGACCTTGCAATAGTTCAATTGCTAACTTTCCCTGTTGGGTAAAAACAACTTCCGCTTCAGGTGAGCCGTTTGATTTTGCATATTGTTTTAGAAGGCTTTTGTGCCCTGGCTTATAGAGGTCCTGTTTGTTTCCGACGATTACATCAGCGATGGCTATTTGCTGGTTGAATGTTGCATGGTTAGTATATCTAGGATCGTCAAGTTTTCTCGCATCTACCAGGGTGATGGTTTTTTGAATCAAAAGTACATCCTTATAATAATCAGCGGAAAGGATTTCTAACACTTCGATCGGGTGGCCCAGGCCGGTGGGCTCGATAAGTAGTCGATGCGGTTTGGCCCGGGTGAGCAACTGGTTTAAGGCGATTTGCATGGGCAGGCCCGCTGTGCAACACATGCAGCCACCAGGAACCTCACGAATATAAACTTGTTGCTCTTCGTCATGTTGGCCTTGAAACAGGCTACCATCAACTCCAATCTCGCCAAACTCGTTGACTAGTACAGCCCAGCGTTCGTCGTCGGGTTTTGACGCTAGCAGATGTAGAATGGCCGAGGTTTTTCCCACCCCTAAAAAACCGGTAATGATGTTAGTGGGGATAGCCTGGAGCTTTTCTTTGGTTTGATTCATGGTGTTGTGCAGAGGGGTGATACTAGTCTATCAAGCCGCGCGCCACGGCAGCTGATGCCCCATGGTTAAAGCGACCTGCGTGTTGCTGGCTAGTGTTATCTAATACGAATACGCTTTGCTTTCGAACTTAACTCAGTCGCGCCTTGCTCGTTGTCGGTAATCCACATTACGTTGAGTCGTTCTATCGCGGGGAAATTGTCGAGTAAATCAACTGATATGGCTTCGAGTTTTTCGCCTTGCTTACAGGTGTAGTGATAGTTCGCAGTTATTTCACTGTGATTATCGTCATCCGCGTTATGCTTATTATCGTGGCTATCGTGGCTATCGTGGCTATCGTGGCTATCGTGGCTATCGTGGCTATCGTGGCTATCGTGGCTATCGTGGCTATCGTGGCTATCGTGGCTATCGTCGTGATGTTCATGGTGAGAATCGTGATGATGCTTATCATGATCCGTCAATGCAGTCATATCTACTTTAGCACTTTGCAAAACACATTCGCTGCCAACAAATGTGAAAAGCTGGTTTGTTGACTCAAGCATCGCGCGGGCGTTTTCCACCACTTTTTGCTGCTCACTGGTTGTTGCTTTGTGCTCAAAGCCAACAATATTTGCAGCCGGAGACTCCAGGCCTATTTCGAGCGCATTTGCTTCAATGACCAGTGTCAGTTCAGCCTGACCGTGAAGGTGAGCCTCTTGAGTTGACGAGTGATAGCTTTCCTCCACGTGTTCGTGCTCTTCCATGTGATGGTGTTCTGTGGATTGACTGGCGCCAAGGTTAACTGAAGCCAGGCAAGCGGTTCCATAAATAGCGATTGGGAGAAGTCTGGTCATTGCGGTAGCTTAGACGGTGTTGGTTGCTGCAGGGAAACTGAATATTCTCATCAATGATACACCATATCATTAAGCGGGCAAGATCTGTCAAATGGTGATTTGCGTGTTATTTTCTAGATAGCTTGGCCTGCCGAAAAATTTCTTGGCCTGTTAGGCCAGCTAAACAAACTAAAAATGCAATACACTCACGCGTACCGTAACCGACAACCATAATAACCGGAGAACCAGCTATGTCCGAAAGCGCAATTATTGTTCCTGCTATCGCGTTGGCGTGGTGGACCTTAATAGTTCTACTGCTAATTCCGCAGCGACGGTTTAAAGCCATTCGTGAGCATAAACTTAGGCCGGATGACTTTAGTTTGGGTGAGTCAGCCAATGTGCATGCGCAGGAGTCCGTCGCGCTCGCTAACCGAAATTATATGAACTTGCTAGAGTTGCCCGTTATTTTTTATGTCGTTTGCTGCGTCAACTATATGATGGGCCTGTCAACAAGTGCGATCGTGGGCCTGGCATGGCTCTATGTTGTGCTAAGAGTTGCGCACAGCCTGGTGCATGTTACCTATAACGATATTCGTCAGCGCTTTATTTTGTTTGGCATAAGCAATCTTGTTTTACTGGTTATGCTGTTACTCACGACGTTAGCAATTCTGTGAGCCACCTTTTCTTCAATCACACTTAGAACCACATTTTGGAGTAAATGTTATGCCTCGTCTTTCTCCACCAAGCAAAGAACAGTTAGAACCTTTTCAGGAAGCGTTAAAGCTTGCTGAGCAACGCATGGGTTTTGCGCCTAACAGCGTGCCGCTTATGGCGCATCGTCCCGCGATGATGGGTGGGGCGATGTTATTTATGAATAGCGTCTTTGGTTTTAAAGGCAGTGATGTATCGATGCTAACCGGGCTCAAGCAATTTTTTCGTACCTTGCGCTGGACGGCACAAGCAAGAAAAGCACGCGATACCGAGATTGAACCAGCGCTAAAGCAAATGATTGCCTTTGTTACCAGTAATGCCTCAGGTTGCCGTTATTGCCAGGCTCATACTGCTCATCAAGCTCACAATGCAGGGGTGTCAGTCGAAAAGATAGAAGCACTTTGGCAGTTTAACGAAAGTGCGCTTTTTAGCGATGCAGAGAAAGCCGCCCTGAATTTGGCATTCGCCGCAGGCCAGGCGCCGAATGCGTCGGAAGATAGTCATTTTGAAGAGCTGCATAAATATTTTAGTAACGCGCAGATCGCCGAAATCGTCGGTGTTATCGCGTTGTTTGGTTTTTTAAATCGCTGGAACGACACCTTGCAAACGCCGCTAGAGTCGGCGCCGCTAGATTTTGCGAAACAACATTTATCGGCAGGTGGTTGGGGTTTGTAGCCCTGAGAAGAGCGTTGTTACTAAATAATATTGCGGGCTTGCAATGCCCACTAAATATCTAGCCAGAGGTCAAGCGTGTAAGATAGTTAGCACCGTGCGTGGCAAGACAGCGCAGCGCACGGTGCAATATTCAGCCAGGCTTAGGCGTAATTCAAGTGCCTATTAAAGAACTCGGCAATTTCGTTAGAAATTTTTTCCACGTGCTCTGGTTTCCAATAGAGGTCAAAGTGACCTTCTCCTTCAATAACCGTGACTTTCTCAGGTTTTACTTCCTCTGCAAAGCGTACTGCACCGGGTTTAGAAACCGCCTGATCTCCGTAAGCCAGATAAATCGGAACCGGCTTTAAAAGCTTGGTGTAGTTGAAGATTGAAAAGCCCATTAGCGAGTAATTGCTGTTTGGCGCCACTCGGTTTTTCCAGTTCGGGACATCGCCCGGCTTGCCCGGCAGATAATAATCCATCATGCCCACCGAAATTGGATCGGCTGCTTTTATCTCATCATCAGTTTCAGGAACGGGTTTGGCGTAAATTTCTTCGCCAGATTCAAAGGTAGCCTGCGCTACGTCACCGATACCTTTGGCCACCATATCGCGAAAGCCTTCAGTCCCTAGCATGCCAAGCGGCGAGTCCAGTTCGATCAGATATGGGCTTATCATAGCCGCGGCATTAACCCTTGCATCAAATGCTGCTTCGTATACCGCCCAGCCAGCACCCATGCAGATGCCTGCGTTGAACACGTTGTCGGTGTCGGTAACATCCAATGTCCGTACGAAACTTACTGCATTTTGTGCATCACGAAGTACCCACTCCGGAATAAAATAGCCAGGAGTTCCTTCACTCTCGCCCCATCCACGGGGGTCAAACACCAGAGCGGCAAAGCCGCGTTTAGATAAGGCTTTGGCATAAACCCCGCCTGTTTGTTCTTTAACACCTGTGCCGGGGATGGTGACCACGACGGCAGGATACTTCGTAGATTCTGTGTAATCGTCAGGAAGATAAAGGTGAGCGGCGACTTTTTTGCCCTCGCTCTTAAATTCAATCACATTTTGTCCCGGTTTGAACGCGTTACCCATTTTTTCTCCTATTAATCAACGGTTTCAAGTAATCCAAATGCAGGCCTGGCACAGTAAGTATTTACAACTACAACGGTGTGCTTGCGAAAACTAACACACCTATTTAGTGGCAAATAACTAGTTAATACGAAGGTTTTCTTATGTCAGGTGTCTGGATTGACACAGCTTAGGATCTAGCAAGGAACTGGCAAGGACAGCCGGTGCCATTTTGCGGACATAACACGCCAGTGCTTTGCCGGCTTTTGTCAGGCAGTATTCAGGCTGGAGTTTCGTCGGAATTCGGCGGGCGTTATGTTGGTCCATCCGCGAAACGCGCGTATAAAGGCGCCGGTTTCGCTGTACCCCATGAGGTAAGAGATTTCTGGAACACTTAACTCGCTATTTAGATAACGCTTGGCTAATTCAGTTTGTACTTCGGCGATCAGCTTTTTTAGATTGGTTCCTTCTTCTGAAAGGCGTCTTTGTAAGCTACGTTTGCTCATGTTAACGCGATCAGCAATTGCCGACGCCGACAGTGTCCCACCAGGAAGTTCTTCCAATAGAATCGCTCGAATTTGATCTTTGAGGGTTTCGCCGGCGGATAGAGATAGCATTTTTTTGGATAGTACAGGCTGGATACCTTCCCATAGAGCAGGGCTTCGCGAAAGTAACGGTAGTTCGGCAACCTTAGCCGGAAATATCAAAGCAGTTGTATCAGATGTCTTTATTGGTGCCGAAAAATAGTGTTCAGCTATGTGGTTTTGAAAAACCTGTGAGGTATGTACTTCTTTTGGGCTGATGGATTTACCCGTAAACGATCGAATACACTCCAAAAGATATGCTAGCTCGAATAGTTGTAGAGCTGCAGACATTTTAAAGTGATCAGGGTTGGCTTGAACACTAACGGTATAGAACGTTTTGTTACGCGAAATATCCAGCGCTAAGGGGCCGAACAATGGCTTAAACCTGGTCATGCGAACGAGCCCGTTGTGAACAGTATCAGCCGTCGAAAAGGCGAAAGTCGGTGGCGAAAAAGGGCCATGTGCCAGCGCCTTGGCCAGATGGATTCCGAGATCGGGTGATTTCAACACGCGTTGAATCGCGTGGCTAATTCGAAAGAACTGTTCAGCGTCCACCATGTTGTCGGGGCGGCAAAGCCAGTCATCCGGCATATTCGCAGCTCTCAGTATTTCGACTGGGTCTGCGTCGGCCATAGTGCATACTTGAGTCAGTACGCCCGCTATCTCGAAACGTCCGGTAACGGGTGCGGTGCAATTCGGAGAAAAATCCACTTTCACCTCCTTAATCTAGGTTGTTAAGAATTTATCCGAGCATGCGTAATAGAGCTTTAATTGTTCAAGACAAGAGATGCTTAGAATAAACTCCCTGGTGACCATAAACAAGCAAACGCTAATTTTGGTTTGCTACCACTTTCGTGTCGTTTGGTAGGACATGTATAATCAGATTCCGTTGGATTAGAGGCTGATATAGAAAGAGTTAAGCTATCCCAAGTTAACAGGGGGGCGGGCATGACAAGGATAAGATTAAATGTGTTAAGGTCATTTGTGTTTGTTGGGTTTTTATAGGTTTAGACTTTCCGCTATTTGCAGTTGAACGTACTATCAGGAGTAAAGGTTGTGGGTATATTGAAAAACAACCCGCTTAGCGCAAATTAGTTTAACAGTTAGGCTGACAACATATCGTAAATCCACAACGTTATTAGAATAAGAGGGCAGAGCGATGACGATAGAAAAGTACGGCTGTGCTTGCTGTAGTGGAGGTTTCCACAAGTTGGTTTCTGGAAATAAAACGTTTGAGTCGATGAAGGCTGAAGCAGATGGTGGCAAAGGATGGTCGTGCAACTGGGGGATTGATTTTGCTAATGTGTCCCGACGGGATGTTATCAAGCTTGCTGGGGCCGTTGGCTTAACTGCAATGTTACCTGCTTGCTCGTCGGAAACGGAACAGGCTACTACTGTTTTTACTGGGGGAAAGATTCTAACTGTTGACGCCGACTTTTCCGAAGCTGAGGCTATTGCGATTAGAGGTAACCGCATAATAGCGGTGGGTAGTGATGCCGAGGTTCGTCAGCTTGCAGGTGCTCCTGCAAAGATCGTTGACCTACAAAACAGAATTGTACTCCCTGGCTTCATTGACCCGCACACGCACGTGATCGCGGGCGCAATCGTTGACGACATTATGGATTATGTCGGTATGGCGCGCTTTCAGACTACCGACGAAGTGCTCGCCCATATCGCCGCGCGAGTTGCTGAGACGGCGACAGGAGAGTGGTTGGTTTTTCGCAACTTCGACCCGGCCATACAGGAGGGGCTCGATAAGTTAACCTTTGCAGAGCTCGATCCGATATCCACTAACCATCCCATTTTCGTGCTGAATGCGTCTGGTCATCTTGCTTATGCTAACAGTAAGGCGTTTGAGGTTTCCGGGATTACCAACGATGTTCCCGATCCGCCGGGCGGTGAATTTGTACGGGATGAAGAAGGTAATCTTACCGGCTTCATCAAGAACAATGTAGCGTATCTCATGATTGCTTCTAACTACCCAGCAATGGTGGAGGCTGATCCGGTGGAAGGTCTTGTTAAGCTGCTCGATAAATGGGGTGCGCTTGGGTTGACAACAGTGTCTGAGCTCAGCCTTGGTGCGTTAACCCAGTCACCTGGTGACGCACAGGTGATGGCCGCGGCGGCGCAAACTGGCCGATTGAAGGCGAGAATCCGTGCCTATCCGTTTTACACTGTTGGCGCAGAATCTTGGGATAAAGCAGGCATCCATGCTGGCGATGGAAACGCTTTAGCGCGTATCGCGGGTTACAAGCTGGTAGCCGATGGTTCTAATCAGGGATTTACCGGTTTACAACGCGAGCCCTATCTCGGCACCGAGGAGGAGCGAGGTATGGCCTATATGTCACCAGAGCAACTTTCGGAAGTTGCCATGGAGCGGGCAAAAAAAGGCTGGCCACTTGCAATTCATGGTAATGGAGATGCAGCCATAGATAATATCCTCGATACCTGTCAGGCGCTAGTTGAGGCTGGTATCGACATGTCAAAGGTTCGACCCCGGATCGAACATTGCTCGATTTTGCATAACGAACAGATTGAACGGATGAAGGCCCTGGGCGTATCCGCCAGCTTTTTGATTGGGCATGTCCATTATTGGGGTGTCGCGATGCGTGACCAGGTTTTTGGTGAGAAAAAAGCGCAGCTGCTAGATCGGTGCCGAAGTGTAGAGAAAGCTGGTGTCGGCTTTTCCTTACATTCGGATTTTTTGGTGACCGACCCGAATCCGCTACACATGATGGAGATGGCGGTGACTCGCAAAACCTGGAAGGAACCTGATTATGTGCTTGGGCCACAGGAGAAAATATCGATTGAAGCAGCGATTCGTGCAATGACATCAGAGGCGGCCTGGCAGCTTTTCTCTGAACACGAAATTGGCAGCCTTGAGCCGGGCAAGCTTGCGGATCTCGTAATCCTCGACAAAGATCCCCGTGCGGTCGATTCTGATGCGATTAAAGAAATAAAAGTATTAGAGACATGGATGGACGGTAAACAAGTCTATAAGGCATAGTCTAACCAGTTCCAGAGTTGAGCTCTGGTAGCAGGTAAGGTTGAAGGGATGCAAGAATAGCTAAAAGCTAACAATTCAAATTATACGGTAGTGTATTAAAGCTATGCTGCATATCCGAGGTGTTAGTTTCCAAGGAGCAATATATTTATTCAGTCCTCAGATATGTCAAAACAAAAACACGGAGCAAAGCAAACACATGCATACGCTGCGCTGTTTTTTCGGCGTGCGCTGCATTACTTTAGGTGGTTTTAACTTCTAGCGCGTTCGACTAAGGTCTTCGCTTGCAATGCATTCGGTTATACTCATGCCCGAAGAAATGTTAAGGCGTTCTAAGAGGTAGCCATGGGCATTAACGACGAATTTAAACAACTCTTTGCGTTAGAAAATCTCGATAAGGGTTTATACCGAAACAAGCTACATCGCGAAAATTTTTCCGGCACCTTGTTTGGTGGTCAAATATTGGGGCAGGCCTTATATGCAGCTGCCGATACCGTTGAAGGAAGGCGGGTGCATTCAATGCATGCAAACTTCCTGCGTGCGGGAACCAGCAAACGACCTGTGATTTATGAAGTGGATTTTATTCGTGATGGCAGCAGTTTTTCGGTGCGTCGCGTTGTTGCGTTGCAGAATGGTTCGGCTATTTTTAGCGCGTCAATATCCTTCCACGTTGAAGAGCAAGGTTTTAGCCATCAAGCTCCCCCGATCGCCATGCTGCCAGTGCCTACCGAAGAAGAAATTCAGGCAGCGGCAGAGCGGATAGCGGCTGGAGCAAAGCGTTTTAGCAATGCTAACCATACGCATGTTTCCCCGCCACAGGGCTTGCTTCATTTTGTCAGGGCTGAAGGTAATGAAGCGAGCAAGGCTGCAAATGCCTATTGCTACTGGGTGAAAGCGATTCATCCACTCGACTCCACACAGCTACTACAGTCGGCTGCGTTAGCATATGCCAGCGACCTTGGGTTGATGGGTGCCGGCATTAATAGCCATGGTATTGAAGAGATGTCTGGTAAGATTATGGGCGCGTCGCTCGACCATTCAATCTGGTTTCATCAAGACGTTGATATCAACGATTGGCTGCTGTACGAAACGCAAAGCCCGTGGACCGGCGGCGCGCGTGGACTAAACTTTGGTCGCTTTTTAACGCGAGATGGCCGTTGCGTTGCGACAACAACGCAGGAAGCATTGATGCGACCAATTGACCATTTTCGTCATTAATTAGTCGAAGGGTTAGTCTGTTTTATTACTCGCAAAGATCGGGCAGGCTTGAAAGCGTTATTAGCTAAACGCTTCGCCTAGCTTCCTATAGCCTGTCGCCATTGTTGTCGATGACAAAATAGAAGTATCAAAACAGGTACGTTGGTTGAGGCGGCAATCAACAGAAGTTTGTCGATGGACGCAGGCACCATTGACTCGTTAAATACAAAGGTAAGCGCCAAAAACCCGGTGGTTTGTAATGCTGCGGCAATGCCCGCTGCAACCAGGGATTTGCGCAGCCACATCCAAAGTCCTAGCACCGTGTAGGCGATGCCGTAACCCATTGCAGGAACGAGGTTGGCTGGGTCGCCGGTTTCTCTTGGCATTAATGTGAGCGTAACGACGTGCGACAGGCCATCGATAATTAGGACAATTGCGACCCAGTGATGTAGGAAGCTTAGCGTTCGTGCGTTTAAGCCGTCGAATAACTGGTCGCTGCTGCTTTCATTTCGATCAAAAACAAAAGCCATCAAAAATAGTGCGGCGAGCGTTATAAGCTCAATGAGGAGTGCGGGGATCGCATCCTCGACCCAGCCATCGGCAACCATCGACATGTAGCGCAACATGGTTAGGCTTCCTACTGCAATAATGGCGGGCCAAAGCCATTTCCGGCCATTGCAGAGGTACAATAACAGTAGCAAACCGATTATGAACATCACTCCACCGACATCGGATGTCACTGTGTTGATACCGTGCGGAGTAAGATTTACCAGGCCAAGCTGCGCTGTTATATTATTGAAATCAACAACCATGCTAGTGGCAGCAAGCAGCATAAAAATAGCTACTATCCATAAGATTAAACGAACAATTCGAGCCATCAGGAATATCACCTTTAATTTTTTATTGATTAATTTGTTATCGATTGTTTTGAGTAACTAGCTGTTACCTTACCCAATGCAGCTATCGTACCTTGATTCTCGGTTGTAGAAAACACTATTAGCACCACCTAATAAATAAGTTCAGGCAGCAACTATGAATAACGCGTGTGAACACCTCAGCACTCAAATAGATGGCCATTTACTCATTATCACTATCGATCGGCGTGACAAGTTAAACGCGATCACGCCCGAAATTCTTGATGCAATGAGTCAGGCTTATCAGGAGCTTGAAGATAATATCGACCTTTGGGCCGCAGTACTCACCTTTGCAGGAGAACACACGACAGCGGGGTTGGAGCTCACGCGTTTTTTTGGCGAGGGTAGCAATTATTATGAAACGTTAGATCCAGAAGATACTCGTCCAGATGCCTTTGCGCTGCGTCGGCGATGTAAAAAACCTGTGGTCATGGCGGTGCAAGGCATAACCTATACCGTTGCAATAGAAATGCTACTCGTCGCCGATATAGTGATCGCTGCTGATGATTGTCGGTTCAGGCAGCTAGAAGCGAAGCGGGGGTTAGCAGTTCTTGGCGGTGGGCACGCAAGATACGTGCAGCGAGCGGGCTGGGGCAATGCAATGTACCATTTGCTTCGGGCGGATGAGTTTAATGCAGAGCGCGCATTGCAGATAGGTTTTGTTCAAGAGGTTGTTCCTGCAGGGGAGCAAATAAAAAGAGCTATTGAAATTGGCCATGAAATTTGCGAAAGCGCACCGCTAGCTTGCCAGGAAATGAAACGCGCTGCGCTGGTGTTGCTGGACCAGGGAGAGAGCGCTTCGTTAAATGAGGTAGACCGTATGCGTGAAGTTACCGGCAACTCGGAAGATGCCAAAGAAGGTATCGCCTCGTTTGTTGAAAGGAGGGAGGCGCAATTTTCTGGTCGTTAGAGTTTTTCTCGGTGTTTAGTTCGCTGTTTCTGCGAGCTTTCTTTAATCTAGCTTCAGCGAGCGTTACTTGCGCCGTATTGTTCTTTTGCGACCAGCCGTCCGATGGACTCTGGTTGTCGGTACCTTGCTGCACTGCCGGCGTAGATGCAGAGGCAGGCGCGCTATAATGGCAGGAGGTCTAACAGCTGCCTCTATGGCCGGATTTTAATATGCGTGCGATGGTTTTGGAAAAACCGGGCGATACACTTCAGTTGCGAACGCTGGATAAACCAGTGCCTGCGAATGGTCAGTTGCTGATTAAGGTTGCCGCCTGCGGTGTCTGCCGTACGGATTTGCATTTGGTTGATGGTGAGCTTGATAACCCTGGTTTTCCAATTATTCCTGGTCATCAAATAACTGGTTATGTAGAGCAGATTGCAGAAGGTGTAGAGGAATTTGACGTTGGCCAGCGGGTAGGTATTCCGTGGTTAGGCGAAAGCTGTGGCAGTTGCGAATACTGTAATAACCAGCAGGAAAACCTCTGTAATAGTGCGATATACACTGGCTGTCATCGCGATGGAGGGTTTGCTGAGTATTGTATTGCCAATGCCGAATACTGCTTTGCATTACCCGAACGCTATTCAGATCTGCAGGTGGCTCCGCTGCTCTGTGCTGGTCTCATTGGTTATCGCGCTTATCGGATGACAGGAAACGCCAGGCGTATTGGACTCTATGGTTTTGGCGCTGCAGCACATATTCTTACTCAGTTAGCGGTTAGTCAGGGCAAAGAGCTATACGCATTTACCCGGGAGGGAGATAGAGCAGCCCAGCAGTTTGCTCTTGATCTTGGGGCCTGCTGGGCAGGAGACTCCGCTACACCGCCGCCCAAACTATTAGATGCTGCTATTATTTTTGCGCCAGCGGGGGAGCTGGTGCCTACAGCGCTGCTGGCGGTTAAAAAAGGTGGCAAGGTGGTTTGCGGTGGCATACATATGAGTGACATCCCATCATTTGCCTACGATCTACTATGGGGCGAGAGATCCGTTTGTTCGGTAGCCAATCTTACCCGTCGCGATGCCGAAGAGTTTTTACCGCTGGCGGCAAGCATTCCGATTACAACTGAGACGACTGTCTACCCACTCGAACAAGCGAACCAGGCGCTGGAGGATTTGCGCCACGGACGATTTGTTGGAGCTGCTGTTATTAGCCTACACGCTTAACGGCAGATCAGTTCATTTGAAAATCACGTATAAAAGATTAGTTAAGGGTGTTTTTGCTCAGCGTTAAGCGGGTTGATTCTTGTTCCGTCATCGATATTTTCTTTGATATGGTCGAGAACGCGTTCCCCTTCGTCCAGGCCGTCCAGCACTTGTGCCGTAAGCCCACTGCGTTGTCCAATCGTCACCCGTTTTCTTTTGGCGCGATTATTATCGACAACAAATACAGCCCAGTCCTGGTCGACTTTAAACAAACTGCTGGTCGGGATTTGCAGGATTTCCTGTTCTTCCCAGAGTACGAACTGTGCATCCACGCGATAGCCGTCGCCTAAACGCCGCCATTGCTCTGCAGGAGAGCTAATGTCGCAAATAATTAGTACACGTTGCTCTTCAACACCCAGCGATGAAACCTTGGTAAACGCAATCGGTTCGATAGTTCTAACAATTCCTTCGAGTGGTTTATCTCCACCCCATCGATTAAAGTAAACTTTTATTCCAGGCCTGATTCGAACGGCGTCGGACGAAAGTACGTCAACTTCGATTTCGAGCGCTGACGGATCTCCAATTTCCAGTAGTAGTTCTCCGGTTCTTACCGGGGTATCACATTCATGCTCAATCTTTAATACCTTTCCGGTTATTGGTGAGCGAATGGGTATTCTCTCCTGCACGGCTAGGCCGTTAGAAGGGTCTGAGATTTCTAGCAGGCTTTTTGCTGCCTGTAGTTCATGTTTAGCGACGTCGACGTTAAAGTTTGCGGAGCGCAAGCTTGCTTCGGCTCGTCTGGCTTCGGCGTTGGCTCTGTCGTATTGGTCGGGAGCAATTAGTTTCTTATCGACCAATTGTTGCAGGCGAGCAAGTTCAGTGTCGGCCAGTTGTGATGCTGTTTCTGCCGCTCGAGCCTGCTCCAGCGCTGCGCGATGAGCACTTTGTGCCGCAGCTACCCGAGCCTTGGCCTCCGAGCGGCTGCGTGCATCCAGGGATTGTGATGCCGGAGGCGCTATCGTTACCAATGTCTGGTCTTTTTGGACGGTGTCACCCACTTCAAGGTTTTCGCGACAAACAACTCCGTCAATTGGTGCTGAAATAACGAAGCGGTCGACCAGGCGCGTACGCCCTTCTTCGTTGACGGTTACGCTTAAGGGAGCAATTTTTACCGCGCTAGTGGAGACTGTAACAGGACGCGGCTGAAATCCCCAGAAGAGCAGGATTATGACAACGATAAACGTGATGAGAGAGAATGGATGTTGCCTGATAAAGTTCATCATAGTTTAGTCCTTGCTTTTGAGGGCGCTGACTATGTCGAGGGTATTCAGGTTTCGCCAGATGATAATACCAGATAGAAGTGAAGCAATCAGGATAACGCTGCTGGCGAAAGCATAGGTGTTAAGGTCAATCAGCAATGGAATTCGATAAAGGTCGGTTTGGAATTGCGAGACCATATAAATGCAAAGTGAATAGCCAAATAATAGTCCGACTGGGATGGCGATCAATGTGAGTAAAAATAGTTCGCCTAGAAGAATATAGGCAATTTCTCTACGTTGCAGGCCAAGAACACGCAGGCTCGCTAGCTCTCTGCTGCGCTCCGAAAAGGTAATCCGCATGCAGTTATATACGACGCCGAACGCGATAAAGCCCCCTAGCAACGTGGAAAAAAAAGTATAGATAACCATGGTTTCGGCAAAGGTTTCGTAGAAAGATTTAATGGCAGAATCTCGCTCAACAATTCCAGCCACCTGTGGCATCTGTTTAAGTTCTTCGTAAATCGAATAGCGAAACGATGGATTAATGCTTAGTAGCGCGCCGGAAATAACATCAGGTTCTTTGAGCAAGCGATTTAAACTCGTCATTGACATATAGGCGTTGGCACCAAGATATTGTTTGGCGGTTGCAACAAGGTGGGTTGATACCGTTAAACGCTTACCTTCCAGGACATTAACCTCAAGTACATCGCCAATTTGCAAACCTAACAGGTCGGCCAGGTAGCTTGTCATGACAATGCCATCCTCAGCTATTGGTATTGGGTTAAGCTTGCTATCCATGAGTTTTAATAGCGCCCCGTCGGGCATGATGCCCTGGATGCTGGTACGGTAACTTCGATGCTGGTATTTAAGTTCAACTGGCACAGTGCGAAAGCCCTCCGCGTAAGAGATACCTTCAATATCTTCCAGTGAATAAAGTGCTCCCCTTGCGGTTGGCTCGTTGAAATTGGCGCGAAGATCCTCGCGTTGCTCCAGGCTAAATTGCAGGTCGACCATATAATCAATTGCTGCGCTTTGGAATCCACCAATCATTAGTGTTCCGCAGGAAGCGGCGATGCCTACGATAGTTAAAAGAGAGCGTAGCGGTCTTCGTTCGATATGTCTTAGTATCATTCGGCTGGAAGGTGATGCCAGGCGATAAAGTCCGGCTTTTTCTGACAGACTAACGCTATATGTAATGGGCAGGTCAGGGCGCATGGCCTCAGCAGGCACAAGCTTAACCGAGCGCCTGACCGCAACAATAGCGCCAAGTAGAGCCACGCCGAGGCTTATTATTCCCGCCAGATAAACGGTTTTCGCGTCGAGGCGATAAACTAAAAATGGCAAGCTGAAAAATTCCTGGTATATAACGCTTATACCATTTCCCATCCATGCGCCAAGCAAAACGCCACCCAGTAAGCCTAGCAGGGCGATCAGCGCTATAAGTTTTCCATAGTGTATGGCGATATCAAAATTGCTATAGCCGAATGCCTTTAAACAGGCTATTTGTTGGCGCTGTAAACTGATCAGGCGGTTGATAACAATGTTTATCAAAAACGCACTGACTCCAAAAAATATAACTGGAAAAACAGTCGCCATAGTTCGCAGTTGTGAGAGTTCTTCAGACAGAAAGCGGTTAGATAGCTGATCTTTTCGATGGTATGCGCCGATACCACCATAATCGTTGAGAATAGTATCAACCTGATCGATTACTTCTTCTGTGTTTACCTTTCCCTGTAATGTCAGGGAAACGTTGTTAAATGCGCCTTCCATGTTATAGGCGCTGGCCAGCGCGTTCCGCGACATCCACATAACGCCATAGCGTTTGAAGTCGGGAAACAGGGCGCCCGGTGCAATTTGGTAAATGTATTCCGGCGATTGAGCCGTCCCAACGATGCTAAGACTACGCCGCCGACCGTTGATAGTGACGCTGAGGCTGTCGCCCGGTTCCAGATTGTGCGCGGCGCCAAACTCTTTACTTATAATGACTTCATTGTCGGTTTTAGAATCGATATATCTTCCATGATTCAGGTATATTTGGTTGAGAATTCCAGGACTATCGTTGGGTAAGGAGAGAAGGTGGGCGCTAACGGGCTCGGTAAAACCATCCACCTCGACACTAACATAGGCAATTACTCGAGTTTCAATCTGGTTAATCCCCGGAATTTCTGCTAGTTGCTGCGCTACCGTTTGTGGTGCTCGTTTGAGCGAGGCGAACACATTGGCAAAGTTATATTGTTCGTAGTAGCGATCGCGACTGGTACTCAACGATTCGAGTGTTGTCAGAGACATTACAAAAATTGCTACGCCACCCATCAGAACCATTGCAATCGCTAGCGCTTGAAAGCGCATTTGCCAGGCTTCACGAATAATCTTTTTCGTTAGCGTCTGCACGGCAACCTACCAGGTTAACTCAGCCGGCGGTCGACGTCGCGCATTTAGCTTTATCTGGCTGATAGCGCCGTTCGTCAAATAAATTACGCGGTCAGCCATTTCTGCAATACTGGCATTGTGGGTTATCACAGCCGTAGTGGTGCCGATTTTTTTGTTAATCAACGCTAACGCTTCCAATACGACAATTCCGGTCTTTACATCCAGGGCACCCGTTGGTTCATCGCATAGTAATACTTCCGGCTGTTTGGCTATTGCTCGCGCGATGGCCACGCGCTGTTGTTCTCCGCCAGATAGTTGGGCCGGGAAGTGATCCAGGCGATCACCCAGACCGACAAGTTCTAGAGCTTGTTCGGCGGGTAGAGGGTTTTTGGTGATTTCGGTGACTACCGCGACATTTTCCTTCGCGGTAAGGCTGGGAATCAGGTTGTAAAACTGGAATACAAAGCCGACATGGTCGCGGCGGTACTGGGTCAGTTCACTGTCGTTGGCTGAGCTAAGTTCATTATCCCGGTAGTAAACCTGGCCATTGGTTGGAGTATCCAGCCCGCCAAGAATATTAAGCAAGGTTGATTTGCCGCTGCCAGAAGCGCCTAGCAGCACCACAAACTCGCCTTCGTAAAGTTCGAGATCAACGCCTCTTAATGCATGGACATCGACCTCGCCCATACGATAAACCTTGGTTACACCCTTAGCGCGGAAAACCGGTTTACTCGACATAAATGTTTCTCGTTTGTTTTATTGGCGAGTCACATATCTCGAAGTGAATTTATTGCACGAGTTAACTGACGGTGCTCGTTATTTGCAACGGTAATCAGGTTAGAGAAAATCTCTTTTAGTTCGACTGCCGGAGCGACTGCCGTCACGTCGTTATAAAGTCCTTCTGTATAATCGATGATAGCCTGAGCTGAGTCAACAATGGCTTCGAGACTCATTGAGCCATCGATGGTTATCGTATCGACGAACGCTGTTGGCGTAGGGATTTCATTGAAAGTATAAGCAAGCCAGGTATCGAGTACTTTGGAGTGGTCCTCAAGGAGCCGAGATATCACGGTAACCATCTTTTTTTGGTGATCGCCGATATATTCCAATCCCATTTTAATGCGATCGTCTGGGCTATCTACAGCGACCTGTTTAAATTTGTCTGAGAATCTGCCATGCAGATCAATCATCTGTTCAAGAAGTTCTTCAGCGGTTTTATATGTTTTCATTGTCTTACTCTTGCAATTTTGCGTGATTGAAAAGGTTGACGGTCGAAATCATAAAATGCAGCCTTTGCTGCCATAAAGCACCTGGATACATTGGTGCTTGAAACGTCGGTGCTTGAAACATCGGTGCATGAAAAACAAGCTGCACTACGCCGAGACTAAGGTAGATCGCAGCTTAGCTATTGATCTTGCTCAAAGAAAAGATAAAAGTATTCAGGATTTTCGTGGAACTTTATGATTTGACGTATTTTGCAATATTTTCAGTGCGACTAAGATAGGGCTTATTTGAAATGGGTAGGTGCATAAACCCCAATCATTACCAGCTTTATAAAATAGTTAGAGTGTTAGGGCAAACACCATCAGCCTTACGGTATAAACTGGTTGCAACGCGAGTTTTGGGTAAGAACAGGTAATCGATATTACTGTTTAGACTTTGTCCACGGCCGTTGAAGTAACGGTTTGACCGGAAATGTTATTCCAGTGTTGCATGGCGGCTAAAAGGCTTCGACCACAATGCCAGATTTCGCGATTGACATTAAGGAGTGTGGATAATCGCTCGGCTTCTATATCTCGCAAGGCGTTTTCCTCTCTCATATGCTCATGTAACAACTGATGAACGTGCTCATTCATCTGGTGGAGTTGTTGAATCTTTTCGTCCGTGTAGCTCGCGTCATGATCAGAGAGTAAATCGAGCAATTGCTGGTAGAATGGCTTGAGTGTATTTCTGTACTGATCGTAAAGTTTTTGTAAGGCTGGTTCTATTGCATGCCTTAGTTCAACGAGGTTTGGGCGAATATCTTTAAGGGTTTTTGCTGCATAGACGCCATCTCTCGCTGAGTTAAGCAGCGTATTGATTGCTTCCGATTGAAGTTCATTTAAAGGTTGTTGTTGGAGTTTGGCCGCGTACCTTAACAGCTCGCCTTCCTGTTGCTTTAGGTATTCGTAGCGACGTTCAAAGGATTGACCTTCCAAAAATGCCGTTAGATTAAGGTAAGAGTCCCGTAGCGCCGGGCTTATAATCAGGTGGCGATTGTCGATGCGAAGGTTGCGCAGGTTGATGACAATGGCGGATAGCAATAAATTAAGAGTGTGTTTCCTGCACGCACTTATTGCAGCTTCGGGAACGAGAGTTGGAACTTCGGTAAGGGCCGTTTTTTTTGAATCTTCCTGGAAGCATCCTTCTAACCAGCTAGTAAAGCGGCGAATAAATGGCGCGAAAAGGCATAGACCAAGAAGATTAAAGGCGCTATGAAATGCAACCAGGCTATAAAGTGGGTCGCTGATTCCCAGTTTTGTCACCAGAAATGGTAGTAAGGGCAGTAAAAATATAAAAGCGAGTACGTCGACAACAAGATTAAATACGACGTGCGCGAGGGCTAGCTGTCGCTTGATGGTGGAGCCGGTGATACTGCCCAGAATCGTCGTAGACGTTGTTCCTAAGTCTGCGCCAATAACTAATGCAGCCGCGTCGGATAAGCCTACAACCTCCGCGTTTAAAGCGGCGAGCGCAATCATCATAGTGGCTGAGCTGGATTGAATTATCGCCGTTAAGGCAATTCCTAGTGCGAGAAAACCGAGCGCATTAAGATTTTGCAGGCTAGCAATATCAATTTTTTCGGGCACACTGGAAACGGCCTCTTTCATCAAATCTAAGCCAAACAACAGCAGACCGAAGGCGAAAAGCAATGCGCCATAGTTTTTAAGTCGTGGCTGGTTCTTTACGACGACCTGAACGAGTCCGCCTATACCCACACAGGGCAGGGCAATGCTGGATAGATCTAGCTTGAAGCCTAAAGTAGCAACTATCCAGCCAGTAAATGTTGTGCCCAGGTTCGCGCCTAATAAAACACCCACCGCATTGAATAAGCTGATAATGCCTGCACTGCTAAAAGCGAGTACCAAAAGACTAACCATGGAACTACTTTGCACCAGTGCCGTAATCACCGTGCCAGTAAAAATATTATTGATGGCGTGTGGATGACTGCGGGTCAGGCGGGATTTTACCCAGGCACCACTGAGTTTTTCGACACTTTTTTCAAGGCGTGTCATGCCGAACAGGAAGATACCCAGACCGACTATCAGGTTTAGTAGCAACATTAAAAGCGCGTTAGGGTTGCGGTTCTTCTAATAATTCCTGAATTTGCTTCTGATTCAGGGTTTCTTGCTTAAGCAGCGCTTCTGTGAGTGTTTCCAGGCCTTTTTTATGCGACTGTAGCAAGCTCATAGCTTTTTCTTCGGATGTCGATACTAGCTCGCGCACTGCTTTATCAATAATGTTAGCCGTTTCGTCACCGTACTCTTTAGGTTCGGTTAACTCCATGCCTAAAAAAGGATGCATATCTTCCGAGCGGAAGGCAACGGCCCCCAGTTCCTCACTCATTCCCCATTGTGCGACCATATGCCTTGCCAGCTGAGTCGCCTGTTGCAAATCATCAACTGCGCCGGAGCTAACATTGTTAAAAAGAATTTTTTCCGCGCATCGGCCGCCGAGCAAAATAACCAGGCGATCGTGAAGATAGTCTTCCAGCATGTTGTGGCGGTCTTCACTGGGAAGTTGCTGGGTGACACCGAGTGCTCTGCCTCTCGGGATAATGCTCACACGGTCGAGAGGATCACTATTCTTTGCGTAGTAAGCCGTGAGCGCGTGTCCAGACTCATGGCAAGCAATGCGTTCTCTTTCCTGAGGGTTGATCAGGTCGTTGCGCTCAGCACCTAAAATTACTCGGTCACGAGCGTAGTCAAAATCCTTTTTATCTAACTGTGATTTATTAAATCTGGCGGCATGAAGGGCAGCTTCGTTAACCAGGTTTTCGATATCAGCCCCTGAAAAACCAACCGTCACGGCAGCAATTTTATCCAGATCGACATCTTCGGACAGTGGCGTAGATCGAGTGTGCACATCAAGTATTTCTCTGCGAGCTTTCTTCTGCGGTAGTTCTAACACTAATTTTCTGTCGAATCGCCCCGGCCTCAACAGCGCGGGATCGAGTACGTCTGGCCGATTAGTTGCAGCCAAAACGACAACCGCTTCTTCTGGCTGAAAGCCATCCATTTCTGCAAGCACCTGGTTTAAGGTTTGCTCGCGCTCATCATTGCCGCCGCCCATACCTGTCCCACGGACCCTGCCCACAGAATCTATTTCGTCAATAAAAATAAGTGCAGGCGCTTCCTGTCTCGCCTGTTTAAACATATCTCTAACACGAGAAGCGCCAACACCGACATACATTTCAATAAACTCAGAGCCGCTAATAGAAAAAAAAGGAACGCCAGCTTCGACGGCGGTCGCGCGAGCCAGTAGGGTTTTACCAGTTCCCGGTGGGCCCATCATTAAAATACCGCGTGGCATTTTTGCACCCAGTGCTCTAAATTTTTCCGGCCCTTTCAGGTAGTCAATAATTTCCTGCAGTTCCTGTTTTGCGCTTTCCAGCCCTGCAACGCATTCGTAGCCAGGACCCGATCGCGATGCGTCAAATCGCCTCGCCCTTGATTTGGTAAAACCAAAAAAAGCGCCACCATCACCCATGCGGCTTCGCATAATGCGGCCGCTATAAACGATAAAACCGATAATTAATAACCAGGGGAGAAACCCAGCAATAACCTGAACCCAAAAGCTGGGTTTGCTTGAGCGAATCTGGATCTCTATTTGATTTTCCAAAAGGATGTCGATGAAATCGTCGTCGACAAACTCTGGGAGCGTTGTTTTAAAATCAAAGCTTCCTGAGCCATCGCCATGATAGCGACCTTGTAGCTTGTCGCCCTGGATTTCAACTTCTTTAACAATTCCCTGTTCAACTTTTTCAACAAATTCGCTATAGCTTAAATCGGTAGTTGACGTTTGGTTGGCACTATAGTTGAGAATATAAAGGCAAAGAAAAAACGTTAGGATTATCCAGAGGATTTGATCGTATTGCCCTTTAGTGCCGAGATTGGCAGGAGGGCTTTTCTTTTCTTCGGCTTCGTCATTCATGGTATTTAGTCCGCGGTCAGCCATTAGCTATTAGCGTGGAATCGCCAACTTAAGGAGCACACCAGAATGCTTGCATGTGCGCTTAAGGCATTCAGTCTGTCCCAGGTGTATCTACTAGCAGTATACCAAGCAGTGGTTGCGCCTTATCAAATATGTTGATCGGGATTCATCAAAGTTTTGACCGGAATCAAAGCGGATTAACTTAGCGTCATCGTTCTATAAGTGTTCAATAAAACGGCCGAAATTATAGGCCGCTCTGGGGTAAGAAACATTGTGCTACTCAAATGTCGCTGTGGAGTCGTCCGGTATTTATTATGGGTTATGTATGTTAACGGCGGGGAAGGGCGCAGTATTGTTAAGTCGTTGCGAGTGATAGCCATACTATGCCTAGAATATGCTTGGTTTGCTGGCTTAACTCTTTGAAATAAATATGGAATTCGTTGAAACTAAAGGTTAATTCTAATATTCTCACTGCTTCAAAGAAGTGATTTAAAAGTTCTAGCTTACCAACCACTTAATTCGAGAAAGATAATACGCAATGGATCAATTATTAAATTTTGAAAATAAGACAGTGCTAATCACCGGTGCCGCAGCAGGGTTTGGTCGCGGCCTGGCAGAAGCGTTTGCATTGCGCGGCGCTAACCTGGTGTTAGGCGACATCAATCAAAGCGGGCTCGAGGACTTACAGAATAATCTCGCTGATAAAACTGCCGGCCGAATGGTCACTATGGTTAGTGACGTAACTTCAAAAACAGATTGCGAAGCAATTGTGGCGAAAGCCGTCGAGGAATTCGGTTCGCTAGATATCGCCATCAATAACGCGGGCGCGAGTCATCCGCTATGTAAGATGACAAATATCACTGAAGAAGCACTAGAGCGTAGCTTGAGCCTTAATACCAAGGGTGTTTTTTTTGGCATGAACGCGCAGGTTGAACAAATGCAACAACAGCGATCGGGCTTGATTATCAATGTCAGTTCCATGGCCGGGCTTGGTGGAGCACCTTTGATGGCCGCTTATTCAGCCGCGAAACATGCGGTAATCGGATTAACCAAAACAGCGGCGCTCGAATATGCCAAAGCGGGAATTCGAGTAAACGCTATTTGTCCCTATGCCGTTCGCGGAACTGATATTGGTGACTCTATGGGGGATTCGATGGATGCCTTTGTTGAGAGTTGCGAGCAAAGGAATCCCATGAAACGTGTCGGTAATGTGGAAGAAATCGTCAACGCTGTTGTGTTACTGGCATCACCCGGTAATTCCTTTATGAACGGTCAGGCCATTGCTATTGATGGTGGAGTTTCGGCTTATTAGGTGTGATGGTGATTGAATCTTTTGGAGGAAAATCTGAGCGTGGCCTTGTTGGGGATAGTCCGCCCTCTGGGCGATTAGACCACCTGGAGTTCTGGCAATAACTGTACGGTGGTTAAAAAGCGATTAAAACAGGGGCTGAGATTAGAAAAAGCATTATGAAAAACTTTGCAGCAGCTCGATAGCGGGTTTCGCCTAGGGACGGACATTGGGAGCCCACAACAATTTTCTAAAGTGCATCAAATTGGGATGGGTAGGAATCTTCGTTAGATGGAACATTCAAAAACTAGCGCTAAATCCTGTGCATTCATGCCGACAACGGAATAGCAATCCCTGTTCAGCTCGCCCCTCATAGGTAAGCCTCCTTTGACCAGTTGGTACTTCACTGCATGAGTCGATTGCGCTAAACAGATTACAGGCACTATGGGTGGCGAATTGTATCGAGTGGGCTGCTTGTACCCGCATAATGATCGCCAATTACATGGGTGTAGATTTGGGTGGTTTTCAGGTCATTGTGGCCAAGTAGTTCTTGTACAGTACGAATGTCCGTTCCGGATTCCAGCAAATGCGTCGCGAACGAGTGTCTGAACGTGTGGCAATTAATGCGCTTGTGGTCTAGGCCTGCGTCAGTAACGGCTCGCTTTGCCGCCCAGCCAAGCTCACTTTGCGCTAGCACTTTTCAAAAAAATCGTGCAGAATCAGAGGGGTACAAACAGCGCGTGGGTAGATACCGAGAAGGGCCCAAGTTGGATACCGCGCTGGCTCACTTTGCGGTACCAGGGAATGCATTACTTTCAAAAACTACTAATAAAACAATTGCTTACGCTTGGTCGAAAATCGATCATGGTGGTAAAGCGAGCCGGCGCAGTATACAAATGTTAAGTGAAAAACTAGAATGCAAATAAGAACTTTTGACCAATTTGAATTTGGAGACTGGGAAAGTGAAGCTTTTTTAGCTTTAGCTAAAGAAGATAAGGGACTTCGAGGAGCAGATTTTAGGATAAAAGACATTCATAGTTTTTATGAGGTTACTGAAAGGTATGAGTGTTTCAGCCAGTGGCAAACTAGCGGAATCGAAAAAGCGAACGTAATCAATTTTTCTAAAGGATCCGAATCAGTAATGAATCTAATTGGTATTTTAAAGGATTTAGCTGACACTCAATTGGATAAAGATCAGATCGTTTATTTTATTCATTCTGATTGGAATTTAGTAGATTTTATTTGGGAAGATGAATTATCAAGGTATAGGGTGATGTGGTGTATGACAGCATGAAATCACTTAACAAACGCATCTTGCAATCGCCACTTCGTGGCTTGGACGGTTTTTCCGCTCGTTCCTCGCTACAAAACCGCCGCAAATGCGGGCGTTATGAGTCAACGCACATCGAGAACAAGGTTGTATGCTAAGAAAAATTTTTAAAAAGAATAAATCACTTGGTAAGGCGTACATCATTCGATTTCATGTAAAGCCCATGGAAGAAACGATTATGCCTGACGAGCTTGGTGGTGCCTATATCAGCTGTTTTTCAACAGGCAGCGGTTACGAAGAATCGATGAAAAAGTGCATAGATAAACTAACCAGTGATGGGCTATATCCCGAAGAGGTTCTTGACCCTGTTCATGAAATAGAAATTTCTGAATGGTCAAATTACGTAAATGGCGAATGGCCAGAATACAAAGATAATATGGCCTCTCAAGCCGAGTTTGAAGAAAAGGTACTTTCTGGTGGCGTTGAATATGGCCCGTTTGCTGGTTACAACAAGCAGTCAAAGGAAAACTCATAACAAGTGCATGTTGTTCGCCCACTTCGTGGGCTGGGACCTCCGCACTGCGTGCTCCGGCCCCAAATGCAGGCGTTAAGTGAAAAACTAGAATGCAAATAAGAACTTTTGACCAATTTGAATTTGGAGACTGGGAAAGTGAAGCTTTTTTAGCTTTAGCTAAAGAAGATAAGGGACTTCGAGGAGCAGATTTTAGGATAAAAGACATTCATAGTTTTTATGAGGTTACTGAAAGGTATGAGTGTTTCAGCCAGTGGCAAACTAGCGGAATCGAAAAAGCGAACGTAATCAATTTTTCTAAAGGATCCGAATCAGTAATGAATCTAATTGGTATTTTAAAGGATTTAGCTGACACTCAATTGGATAAAGATCAGATCGTTTATTTTATTCATTCTGATTGGAATTTAGTAGATTTTATTTGGGAAGATGAATTATCAAGGTATAGGGTGATGTGGTGTATGACAGCATGAAATCACTTAACAAACGCATCTTGCAATCGCCACTTCGTGGCTTGGACGGTTTTTCCGCTCGTTCCTCGCTACAAAACCGCCGCAAATGCGGGCGTTAAATGTATATGAATAAATATGCTATATCTGCTCGATTAAGCCTTGGCTCACTTTTAGTCATGATAGGTCTTACAGCATTACTAGGTTTCTTACCTAGCGAGCTGTTTAAGTATGCAGCTATGGATCTTTTTCTAAATATAGCTGGCTTACTATTAGCTCTAGGTTTTCTTGTGCCTGGCCTCTATCTTTGGGTTACAGGTTTTAAAAGGTACAAAGATGCTCTAGGTCACTTTGGGGCAACGTTTATTTTGTATTGGGTTTTTACAATACCGTACGCAATCTACTTGCAATTCAAGAGTGAGAGCAATGCATAAAACATTTAACAAGCAGCAGCACGCTAACACACTTCGTGTGTTCGGACTGTCGTTGCTTCGCAACTCCAGCCCGTGTGCTGGGCGTTAATGTGATTTTATGATCTTTCAAAACCGCAAGAAAAAGAAGGTTGCCCAAAATTTTCAAACGCTGCACCTCAACTTGAGCCAAAGGTATGGGGGAACACCCCCATGGACTGAAGGGCAAGTAAGATCAACTGTGCAACATCTCAAACTTGACGATACTTATTTACACGCAGCGCTTCTTTTATTTTGTGGTCAGAAAGTTCTCGAAGAAATTACCAAGAGTTCAAACTCACTCATTTTAGAAAAAGCTACTAACCTTTTAGACGTTGGAGGCTATAGGCACTACGACGGAGGAGGGCACTTTGACCAAGAACTACCTGACTTTTCATCAAGTAGCCAAGATGGGTTTGGCGGTGGCTTCGATGGAGGTGCAGGCGGTGACTAATAATCACACTAACAAGCAAAGGCAGCGGATACACCACTGCTTTGGGCGTTATGTGCCAGTTGTAAAACAAGGAATTTATGAAAGAACTTCACGAGCTGTTGGATGACGTCAAAGATGAGAAATCTTTTCTTAATTTTGCCAAAGCATTACAGGCAGACAAAGAGGACGAAGTAAGAAAAGAAAAACAGTCCCCGCCATCACCTTATTCACATGGTCTTAACGGGTGGGAAAATTCCAATATTGAAGGCTTTCTCGAATCCGCCATAGCATTTGCAGAGGATAGCCAGCCTTGGTCAGCAGAACCAAATTATTGGAAAAAGTTTGCCCTGTTTCTTTATGGCGGCAAAATTTATGAATAAAGCGTTTGGGGCACATAACAAAACAATCTTGTGCAGCCAGCAAGCTGGCTTGGGACTAGTACTCGCTGGCTTCGCCAATGCGCTCGCACTAGCCCCAAATTGTAAGCGTTATGTGTATGCGAAACGGTGAGCCTTTAGAAGGAGTCGAATTCTTTAATCAGTTATCTGATGACGAGGATTTCTGCAAAGAACTTGGCAAAGCCATGCTCGCAGCTGGGCGACTAGAAGCGGAGCTAATACGGTACTTATCAATTAAGGGTATCGATGAAGAAACCAATAAGGCTAATCTTGGGCGTCTTCTGCGAATTGCCAAGAAGAATGAAATCTTAGTTAAGATGGTTCCTGCACTTGAAATGCTTAATGATCAGAGAAATTATCTAGCACACAACATATACGCTTTGTTCTCCGGTCAAGTAGAAGAAACTATTTTACTGCGCAGCGGCTTGCTAGATTCTGACATCGATGTATTTACTGAGCGCGCGTGGCAACTCAAAGAGAACTTAAATGGACTTGCAATTATTGTTGCAGAATATAGTGAATGCACATAACCAGCAAAGGCAAACGGACGCCTACGGCGCCCGTTGCTTTGGGCGTTAGGCCTCAATGAAAGACCTGAGTGAAATTCACGTTATCGTTCACTTATTTGCGGGAAGCGGTGGCTTGGCGGAGCTTACGAAATTTGAGAGCAAGGTACTTCCTATCCTGAAGGCCCATCGGGGAGAACTATTATCGGCGTTTAATCCTGTTCGGGAGTCACAAGAAACGCCAGATGAAATTCATCATTTGAGGTTTCCTAATGCTCTGGCGTTTGAAGAGTTCAAGAATGATGGCCGTCACAATGAATTAGCGCAAGAACGAACGAAAGCGATTTCCAAAACAGAAATATACGTGTCCGGTCGCCTTGTACAATACACTCTTCACCCATCCGAGTAGCCTATGAGCATAGTCCAAGCATTTACGCTTTTTGCAGTTATGGTGGTTTTGGCAGCATTACCAAGCTCCAGTGTGGCGCTTGTTGTAGCTCGTTCTGCAACTGCTGGGGTTGCGAATGGCATCGCAGTATCTATCGGAATCGTCTTGGGCGATTTATTGTTCATACTGCTGGCGATTCTTGGCCTTACAGCAGTGGCTGAACTGATGGGCGGTTTGTTCTCCATTCTTAAAGTTGCGGGGGGTCTTTACCTAATCTGGCTTGGTGTTTCCTTGCTCAAGGCAAAGGGTGGGCAACTTTCATTGCGAGAATCTGAGCATAGAAAAAAAGGTTTATTGGTCAGCATCTCCGCGGGTCTATTGCTGACTTTAGGAGATATTAAGGCCATCATTTTCTATGCTAGCCTTTTCCCATTTTTTATTGATCTTAATTCGGCTTCAGCTCTTGATTACACAATTGTTGTCGCTATAACATTAGTAAGCGTAGGGAGCGTCAAAATTCTTTACGCATTATTTGCATCAAAGGTTGCCGAGTACGTTCATAAAAAGCAAATCAGCACTGCTCCACAAAAGGTTGCAGGTGGTCTTATGGTGGGCATTGGTAGCTACGTGGTGTTTAAGGCCTAACAATGCCTTGCAGCCGACCCGCTTTCAGCTACTTCCCTTCGGTTATTCGCTCCAAGCGGTCGTCTGAAGGAAGGCGTTATGTTTAAAACCACGAGAAATATTTTCATAGCAGCTGCACTATTAATGAGTTGCTATGCTTTTGGTATGGATCTATGTGAAAACGCATTGCTCCCAATTGAAGCACCTGAAAACGTCAGTGCGTATCCAACGCCGAATGAGGCGAAGGAGTTCCTTCCAGGAACGAGCTATTCGCATGTGTTTATCTCAGGCTATGCATTAGTCGAATTTATCATTAACCCAAATGGCAGCGTACATAACCCTAAGGTAATAGAGGCCCAATACGAGCCTGTCGGTAAATCTATTCACAAACCAGATTATTTTCGCGGCTTCTACAATAGCTCTGCACCTAGAGCAGCGCTGCAATATAGGTACGCGCCTCAAAGTAAGCCGTGTGTTTACCAGCTCAAATTTACTTATGAACAGCCAAAAACATAACAAGTTGCCGCACAATCGCACAGCGCAAAAATACGCGCTGTGCTGGACTCGCCACTACGTGGCTCGCCTGTGGGCAAGGCGTTATAATAAGTAGGGTCAGATACAACTTTTCAGTTTGTCCGCTTTTGGCCGATAGCAGAAGCCCCGCCCCTGATCAAAGATAGGAGCTGGACCTTTTCTTTCTCAGACTTGAGAGGAGTTGTTTAAAAACCGCTTTTCGTTATTTATATGTATTAGATCTATAGCTTGGCGTAAGCCATTCAAAATCTATAACTGAAAACTGTCTATAATCCGTCTATAAAAATATTTTTCAGCCATTTTCCATCAAGTCTTAAAAATTAATATTTTTATCTAAGTTATTGATTTTAAATGGTGCCCGGGGCCGGACTTCCAATATCTAATTATATCAATGACTTAAAGTAGTCAATTCGCAGCGATTTTGCGTGATACGTTGAGTGCCGGTTTGCTGCCGACTTTTCCTATTCTACGCCGTATTTTTGGTTCTCTGCAACATGGGTTCAGTTCCGAAAACGGGACTTGAACCCGCTCAAGTGCAGAAGCCCAACCAGCCGAGATTCCTATTTGAAATACCCCATGTCTTCAGCTTCCTGATGCTGTCGGTTCATTTCATCCTTGATTTGCTGGAAGCGACGATCATCCGGACTCAAATAGTTTTTAGGAATTGGAGGTTCATCTTCATGTCCGTAATAGCTTCTACTTCTTGATGTTCCACTATCTCCTCCGTCTGGAATCAGTAATGCAGCGAAACCAATTGCCAGAATATTGAGATACCAGGGGAATACAGCCAGGCTACTTTGAGCGCGGGCAAGATAATCTTCCCCGTTAAAAATATAGATGAGTACCCCGAAGAGGAACAGACCCGTGACAAAGAGAAGCACGTATCCATAGTCATTTTTTGTATCTACCGATAGGCCAAAGACCCACCTCACCGTGGTAAGGCATCCTATGAATAATGGGAAAGTCCACCAATGGAAGCCGAGGTAGTAGATTTGTGCGGCCATTCCTGACCAAACTGCCAGGTAGCACGGGGTTCTCCATAGCACGACGGTTGCCCTCGCAATTGCGACATCCGCCTGGTAGACAGCGTGCCAGGCGAAGCCAGCACATTGTTATCTATGAAAATCATTGAGCCTGAATGGTAACAATTCCCGCCAAGGGGTGCGAGCAAAGGGGATTATGCCTACTATCTGAAATGTAAAAACCGAATCGCTAGTAATGGAATCGCTAGTAATGAGCTGTGAATCAGTAGCGACTTACCCACACCCTTTGTCGAGGCGTTAGCGTTAATGGGTTCGCTCGCCTCGCCAAAAAGCATGGATAAGTCGAGTAATGAATAGGCCTTTTTATATACATAAGAAGGAAAAGTCATTTAGCCCGCAGTGAGCTTGTGGCCTCCCGACAACTTCTGTCGGAGAAACGACAATTAGTGTCGGCAAAGCGTCATTTTTCGCTTGTCAGTTTGTCGTAGTTCAGACAATGTGTTGGCAGTTTAACGACAACAAGCGAGGTAAAAAATGTCGGAAAAAGGACAATTTGACAAGGATATTATCGGGGAAAAACAAGGTCTCCCCATTTATAAAACTAACCCCAGTGTGCCAGACAGAAGCGCCATAACCCGGCGCAAGAAAGTGCGATTTGGTAATGAACAGCGTGGTTTTGTTGTCGATCAGAGCGCGGGTGAAGTGCTCTCAGTGGGTGGTGCGGGCTTCTATGAATTCCAGGAGGTCGACGACACCAAATTCGTGAAGATGTTTCTGGCAGGTATCAAGCAGGCAGTTGGGCTCTCCAAATCTGGGCTGGCTTTGTTTGAGATCGTCTACAACCAGCTCCAGGACAAACCCGGTGATGACACGGTAATGCTTAGTTATTTTCTGGTCTCGGAAAAAATCAAAGGGCTGAATGAGCGCACTTATCAACGTGGTTTGAGAGAGCTGCTGCGCAAAGAGTTCCTGTTTCGAAGTCCCGCCGATGGAATGTATTTCGTCAATATCAAATTCATGTTCAACGGCGACAGGCTGGCCTTCGTCAAAGGCTATCAAAGGGCCGGGAGCCGAACTCAAGCAGAATTGAACTTTGGTGCCTAAATGGGCCTGCTCCTACTTATTCGGATTGTCGGATCGTACCGGCTTTTAGTCACGAAGCGATATGGCAGTTATATGAATGGCGCTCAACGCAAAACTGGGTAGCGTGAACTCACTTAACGCTAGCGCCGATTGATCGATTGATTTCTGCCGCTGCAGCTTCAAGCTTGTTTTGGCTGTCTTTGAAAGGTATTGGGTGAGAGTTATCAATATAAGCGACAAAGGGTACGACCAGGGTTGCGATTATCAGCCCTGAATAATCGAATATGGGATACCCTATGTCGCGAACACCTAGCGCTTGCCCGCTATCCATAATCTCATAACCTTGACTCTTAATCTGATCAGCAAACTCTTTTACTTTTTTTAGCGTTAATGTTGGGTGTCCAGAAGGAATGTTGCTAATCATATCGCGGCGTTGTATATCATCGGCGAATGCGAGTAAAAGGCGCCCTGAACAGGTAGTTGCCAATGGGACTTCAGCACCCAATCGGACACTGAAATTTCGTGCTGAAGGAGCATCTTGCTGGACCACTACATGGCCTTTGCCTTCGTAATAGATGACCAGGTGACAGGACTGCTCGATTTCATAGGTCAGGCGACGCATGATACTGCCGGCCACGGACGTTAATCGCTTGACAGGCGGGTACCGGTGCGCGAGTTCAAATAAACGCAGTGTTAAGTTATAGCGTTCAGTACCGTCTATCTGGGATACATAACCTCGACGCTCGAGGACGACCAGCATTCGGAAAAGTTCGCTGGTAGAGCGATCAAGGCGCTTGCAAATTTCACTCATACTCAGCCCTTCGGGTTCAGCCGAGAGTAATTCCAGTACATCGAGCCCCTTATCGAGTGCAGGTGCCGAATATTCTTTTTTGGGTTTGTCTTCCGGCGTGCTCACTGACTTCACGTTAGATTTCATTGTTTGATACTAAATCCAATTGGCAAACTGTGTCCTATTTTCGCAAGAACGAGCGGATTCGTCTGTCATCATTTTGTAGAAAAGTGTGGACACTTGCAACGCTAATCGGTAGACTGAATTTTATATATGTAATAATTATTTATATATAAAACTATAGATAAAAACTAGCCACTTGAGGCACCTGGTATATGAAAATTGTCGATCTGGAAACCTATGACGTTCGGTTTCCGACTTCTGACGACCATGCGGGTTCGGATGCCACCAATAAAGATCCCGATTATTCAGCAGCTTACATCATTATTCGTACATCGACAGGCCTTGAGGGCCACGGCTTGGTGTTTACGATTGGTCGGGGCAATGAGATAGTCTGTCAGGCGATGGATGCGCTTCGTCCCATGGTTCGGGGTTGGAATATGAAAGATATCACCCATAACGTCGGCGCATTCTACGCGCACCTCAAATCCGACAGCCAGTTGCAGTGGCTCGGCCCCGAGAAGGGGGTGGTGCACATGGCGATTGGTGGTGTAATGAATGCGCTCTGGGATTTGTGGGCTCGAACAGAGTGTAAACCGTTATGGCAGCTCTTGGTCGATATGACGCCTCAAGAGTTTATCAACTGTATTGATTTTCGTTACATTGAAGATGCGATCACGCGCGAGGAGGCACTCGAACACCTTGAAGGGATGGACGGCACCAAATACGAGCGGGTCGAAAAATTGAAGCAGCATGGCTATCCAGCCTATACCACATCAGCTGGATGGTTAGGTTACAGCAACGAACTTGTTGCAAAACTTTGTCGAGAGGCAGTGGCCGAGGGCTTCCAGCATATCAAGTTAAAAGTCGGTGAAAGCCTGGACGATGACAAGCGCCGCTGCGCGATGGTCCGACAAACGGTGGGTGACGATATCCATCTGATGATCGATGCCAACCAGCGATGGGGCGTATCAGAGGCTATCGAATGGGTCAGTCAGTTGCAGGAGTTCCGGCCCTGGTTTATTGAAGAGCCAACCAGCCCAGATGATGTTTATGGCCATCAACAGATCAAACGAGCCCTCAATGGTGTGCAGGTCGCTACGGGTGAGCATTGCCAGAATCGCGTGTTGTTCAAGCAATTTATCATGCAAGATGCACTCGATATTGTGCAAATTGATGCCTGTCGTTTAGCGAGCATCAATGAAATTCTGGCTGTGTACATGATGGCTAACAAATTCGGTAAGCCTGTTTGCCCGCATGCCGGTGGCGTGGGTCTGTGTGAATACGTTCAACATCTTGCCTTTATTGATTATGCACGTATTTCAGGTACGTTTGAAGACCGAGTGGTGGAGTACGTCGATCATCTGCACGAGCATTTTGTGGACCCCTGCATTGTCAAAAACGGGGCCTATCAGTTGTCCACTCAACCCGGTTATAGCGTCAAATTTAAACCCAATGTCATCACAGACTATGGCTACCCGGCGGGTAAGCAGTGGCAAGAACGAGCGCTTCGATCTCGCGAACGTGGTGCTCAGGTCCAGTTTGTCGAGCAAGTATGACAGACTTTAACGCGTGTTATCCGTCCGTTGCCGCACTCCGAGAGAGGGCAGCGCGACGTATGCCTCGATTTGCCATTGAGTATCTGGAGAACGGGTGCTTTGAGGATGAGGCACGCGATCGCAATCGTGAGGCGCTAAAAAAAGTACAGCTGACAGCCAGTTTGCTTTCACCAAAAATTGAATCTTCGCTGTCGGTTAATGTCCTTGGTCAAGAGTATGCATTGCCGTTTGGCGTTGCACCGGTCGGTTTGCAGGGTGTGATGTGGCCTAAAGCACCCGACATACTTGCTGGCGCAGCTTTTAAAGCCAATATTCCATTTGTTTTGAGTACGGTTTCTTCGACGTCGCTTGAACGCATAGCAGAATTGACTGAAGGTAATGCCTGGTTTCAATTCTATAACCCTAGCGATTCCGGTATGCGAGCGAAGCTGCTAAAGCGAATTGAGGCGGCTCAATATCGTGTACTCGTTGTTACGGTAGATGTGCCCACATTCGGCTATCGTCCCAAAGATATCCGCAATCAACTGGCGATGCCGCCAAAAATAACGCTCCGATCTGTTGCCCAGATGCTGTCGAGGCCAACATGGTTGCTTCAGACGGCGATTGCTGGAAAATCTGAGATGGTTAATTTGACAAGGTATCTTGATGGGCAGGCGCAACTCGAACTTGCGGAGTTTATGAACCAGATGGTGATGGGTCCCGTGGATTTGGGCGCATTAAAGGCGCTTCGTGACCAATGGCCAGGAAAGCTGGTGATTAAGGGCATTCAACTGGCGGAAGATGCTGCGGCATTGGCGGAGATTGGTGTCGATGGCATCATCGTCTCCAATCATGGTGGTCGCCAATTAGATGCTGCACCAGCGGCTATTGAATCGCTTGCTGCGGTTCGTCAAGCAGTCAATAAGACAATGATGGTGGGCGTCGATGGGGGTATTCACTCAGGTGTGGATATTGCTAGAGCGTTAGCCATGGGTGCCGATATGGCCTTTCTGGGACGAGCCTTCATGTACGGTGTGGGTGCTTTGGGAAATAACGGCGGCTCTCACACTATCAACATGTTGACAGTGCAATTGGAGCAAGTCATGCAGCAGCTGGGTTGTCAGGTTCCAGCCGATCTTCGAGAGAGGCTGGTACCAGCGGCATGAGCGCTCAGAACACAGTCTTACCCACGCGTCGCATTGGTCGTTCGTCACAGTTGATCACCGAGATTGGACTGGGTTGCGCCCCCCTGGGCAACCTGTTCGACGCAATCGACGATGAGCAGGCAGACGCAACCGTAGAATCAGCGATCGCGCAGGGCATCCGCTATTTTGATACCGCACCTTACTACGGTCTGGGTCGAAGTGAAGCCCGCCTTGGCGAAAGTTTACGTTTAAGTGCAACAGACCAGTTTTTTTTGTCGACCAAGGTAGGTCGTCGTTTATCCGCTCAAAAGTACCGTGATACATCTTCGGGACGTTATGGTTTTGAGGCACCACTGTACGATGATTTTGTATTTGACTATAGCTATGACGGTATTTACACATCCTTTGAATCGAGCTTAAAACGACTTCAAGTGGATCGCATAGGGATGGTGTTAGTACACGATTTAGGGGAAGCAACCCATGGCGAAACTGCCGGAGCTTATTTTAAGCAGTTCGCTGACAGTGGTTATCGAGCACTCGATGAGTTGCGAGCGAGCGGCCAGGTAGACGCGATAGGGCTGGGTGTTAATGAGTGCAATATCTGTCTCCAAGCATTTGAAGTAGGTGAATTCGACTGTGTGTTGTTGGCAGGCCGTTACACCCTGCTCGAACAGGGCGCACTGGACGAGCTGTTTCCTGCTTGCGAAGCGAACAACACATCAATTGTCATTGGAGGTCCATACAACTCCGGGGTGTTAATTTCAGGCGGTCAGAATGATCATACCCATTATTACAATTATGCCCCGGCCCCTGAATCTATCCTCACTAAAGTAGTGAAGCTGAACGCTGTATGTGAGCGGCATGATGTCGCGTTGCCAGCCGCTGCGCTGCATTTTGTCTTGGCGCATCCATTGGTTGCGAGTGTCGTGCCGGGCTGTCGTTCAGTACAAGAGCTGGCAACTACATTAGCGTGGTATACACAGCCTATTCCTGTCGCTTTTTGGGAGGAACTGGGCCACGCCGGGTTAATCGATAAAGCCGCCCCTGTACCTTCTTTGGACAGGCCAGACATTCAACAACAATCTGTGAGTGAGTCGTGCCAATAAGCACCGCCAGTGTCATCGATGCGCATCAGCATTTCCTGGAAATGTCTAAGCACCTCTATGCGTGGTGCAATCCGGATAATGGTGTTTTGAGAAAAAACTTTTTACCGGAAGATTTTCATCGGGCTAAAGACTCGACACCTGTGACGCAATCCATTGCTATTCAGGCAGATCCCAGCGTGGCTGAGACGCTGTATTTGTTGGATCTGGCGAAGCAGAACGATTTTATCCTTGGCGTGGTTGGCTGGGTGGATCTGGAGCACCCCAAACATGCGGTGATGCAGGTAAAACAGTTATGTGAGGATGCCAGGTTTTTGGGTATCCGCCCTATGCTACAGGACATGCCTGATGTTGAGTGGATACTACGACGCGAGCTGGATTCAGTATTTGAAGCCCTAATTGCGAACAATCTTTGTTTTGAAGCGTTGGTGCGCACTGAACATTTGAAAAGCATCCGATTACTGGCGCAGCGACATCCGGAACTTCGCATCGTTATCGACCATGGCGCAAAGCCCGACATCGCTACAGAAACCTGGCAGCCCTGGGCGCGCGAAATCGAGTTAACAGCACGACAGACGAAGGCTTTTTGTAAAGTCTCTGGATTGGTGACTGAGGCAAAGGCCGAAGCTAGCGCAAATGATATTAAGCCATATTTAGATCATCTGATCAGTGCGTTTGGCGTGGATCGATTGCTTTGGGGTAGTGACTGGCCTGTTGTGCTGATGAATTCCGATTATCAGCAGTGGTGGGCGATGACCGAATCATTATTGCGAGAGCTTGGTAGAGAACAAAGGCAAAAAATCTTAGAGCACAATGCGATGCGTGCTTATGATCTGACTGAGGTGGTGGATGAATCGGCTCAGGGGTAAGCAGATTATTGTCACTGGCGCTGCAGCAGGCATAGGGCGGGCATCAGCGCTTTTGTTTTCTGGCGAGGGCGCTACGGTGTACGCATGGGATATCGATGAGCATTCGCTTTTATCGCTGAAGAGCGAGCGTCCAGACATTAAGGCACGGGTGGTCAACATTCTCGAAGACGAACAACTGGATGCTGCGCTGGAAGGCCTCGAGCAGGTCGATGTTTTGTTTAACTGCGCAGGCATTGTCCATCAGGGCACGTTACTGAACACTGTCCTTGAAGACTTCGACAAATCGTATGCATTGAATGTTCGCGCGCCATTTCTGCTTTCACAGCGAATACTGCCCAAAATGATTGAGCGGCAGTCGGGTCATATCATCAACATGGCATCAGTGGCAGGGGTGACAACCGGTGTTGTTGACCGATGTGCGTATAGTGCGACCAAGGCTGCGTTAGTGGGGCTAACCAAATCCATTGCAGCAGATTATGTGAAGCAGGGTATACGCTGTAACGCTGTATGCCCAGGCACCGTCAATACACCGTCGTTGCAAGCGCGCTTGAATACGTTTGACGATCCAGTTGCTGCAAAAAGATTGTTTGAATCCCGCCAACCCATGGGCCGATTAGCAGATGTTGCTGAGATTGCCCCATTATTGGTGTATCTGGCATCAGATGAATCGTCCTATGTCACTGGGCAGATTCATGTGATCGATGGCGGTTGGAGTAATCAGTGAGGTCGCTATGAAGCTTTTGCGAGTGGGAAAACGTGGAGAAGAAGTCCCCGCCATTTTGGATGCGGATGGAAATATAAGAGACCTGTCGGGTCAGGTACCTGACATTGGCGGAGGCACCTTACTCCCCGAGCAGCTAGCCAAGCTCGCAGCATTGGATGTGTCAACACTGCCTCGTTTATCCGAGTCATTGCGTATTGGCGCTTGCATCGCTGACGTTGGTAAGTTTATTTGTATTGGTCTCAATTACGAAGATCACGCACGGGAAACCGGCGCAGACATTCCAACCGAGCCAGTGGTATTCAGTAAATGGACAAGTGCCATTTGTGGCCCCAACGATCCGATCCTGAAACCTCGAAACAGCACTGCACTGGATTGGGAGGTTGAGTTGGGTGTGGTTATCGGCAAGCCAGGTAAATACATCAAGCCGGACAAGGCCGACGAGCATATCGCTGGATACTGCATTGTGCATGATGTATCCGAGCGCCATTTTCAGCTCGAACGGGGTGGTCAATGGGACAAAGGGAAGGGGTGTGACAACTTCGGCCCCATCGGCCCATGGATGGTCACAGCGGATGAAGTTGGTGATGTGGGTAACCTGGGAATCTGGTTAGAGGTCAATGGCCACCGCTATCAAAATGGCAGTACACGATGGATGATTTTTACACCGCAAGAAATCGTCAGCTATTTGAGCAATTTTATGAGTTTGCAATCCGGAGACGTCATCGCGACAGGCACGCCACCGGGCGTGGGCCTGGGGCTCAACCCACCCAGTTATTTGAAGGAGGGCGATGTCGTCCGTTTAGGGATTGATCATCTTGGTGAACAGCAGCAGGTTGTAGAGCAGGACGAAGCCTAATCGCTAAGAAAGATCAATCAACCCGAGTCAATCATGCAAACAAGCACCCAGCCGCTCGTCCCTAAATCACTGATTCTGGTCTTTCTTGCAGTGACCAGTTTGTTTTTTTTGTGGGCGCTGGCCCACAACTTCAATGATGTGCTGATCCGACAATTCCAGAAAGCGTTGGATTTAAATCGCACACAAGCGAGTTTGATCCAGGTTGCTTTTTACATTGGCTACTTTCTAATGGCGCTGCCGGCGGGTTTGATGTTGCGTCGGTTTGGCTATAAGTCGGGCATCATCATAGGACTCTCACTTTACGCCATAGGTGCGTTGTTATTTCTCCCTGCCGCTGAACTCCAGCGTTATAGTTTGTTTCTCGTGGCGTTGTTTATCATCGCCTCGGGTGCGACCGTGCTTGAGACTACGGCTAACCCCTTTATTACATTGTTGGGGTCTCCCGAGCGTGCAGCACAGCGCTTAAACCTGGCCCAATCGTTTAATGGGCTGGGTGCGGCAGTCGCGCCACTCATTGGTGGTTTGTTAATCTTTAGTGGTATTGAGTATTCGCCGGAGCAGCTCGCGGACATGACGCCCAATGCGGTTGCCGAATACAGGCAAATGGAAGCAAAACAGGTGCAGTTTCCCTACTTGTTGCTCGCTGCGAGTGCTTTGAGTTTGGCCATAGTCGTCTATTTTGTCCGGTTTCCACCTGTTTCACACTCTCCGCAACCCAATGCTCACTCGCAATTTAGTCGTTCGACGCTCCGCGTCCTCTGGTCCAATACCAATTTACGGTATGCCGTGTTCGCTCAGGCTGCCTATGTGGGAGCACAGGTTGGCTTATGGAGTTTTTATATCGACTTTATTAAAGATGTAATGCCTGAAATTAGCGAGAAAACTGCCGCCTATTGGCTATCGCTCAGTTTGTTCTCATTCATGATCGGTCGGTTTGTGGGTACGGCATTGATGAACTGGATACGACCCTCCACGCTGCTGGCTATTTACGGGCTGGGTGCTGTGGCCTTGCTAATCATCGCGGCAAGCGCAGGAGGATTCCCAGCCGTGTTTGCGTACGGCGCTTGCAGCTTCTTTATGAGCATTATGTTCCCGACAATATTCTCGCTGGGACTCAGCCAATTACAGCAAGAGCAGGAATTGGGTGCGTCGTTGTTGATTATGGCAATTATTGGCGGAGCCGTTCTGCCGCCTGTTATGGGCATTGTTGGGGATGCATCAACGCTTCAGACAGCCCTGGTCGCACCCATTATCTGTTTTCTGCTGGTCAGTTGGTTTGGAGTCAAGCGTTTGCTTACCCAATGACACACCCGGTAATTGGATTGTCAAGCGAGCGATGTTGGTGGGAAATAGCTGTCGAAGGCGGCGCCCCACCTGGTTTTAACCATTAAATCTTATTTCACTTAGAAAGGGAAAAAAGCGCGTGTATGGAGTGCAGGTGTAGAGCTCGAGACGCGTGAAAAATGTGTTAACGTGTTGAAATATAAAGAAATATATGGTTTGGCGTATAGCCTAAAAATCAAATACGAAAACTCTGCTTATATTTTATATATAAAAAATATATTTATTAATAAAAGTGTCACGAATTTGATTGTATAATAGCCAGCGCCAGACCTGGAGACCGATGGGTTCGCAAATACCTAAAGATCACTGGCACTAACATTTTGTTGATAAAAAATAGAGGCCAATATCATGAAAATGCAAAAACTGGCGCTGACAGCGGTTAGCCTTGCTGCTGCTGCGACATCAAACGCCGCGCTCGTGGACCGCGGGAATGGGATGATTTATGACGACATTCTGGATGTTACTTGGGCATCGGATGTGCGCGCAGCTTGGACATTGGGTTATGACCCCGTGGCCAACGATTTTAGTTTAGGCGCGAACAATGGCGATGACTTTTTGTCATATGATCAGTCGATAGCTTTCGTCGGCGCGGTTAATACAACAAGCTTCGACGGTGGCAGCACCACGGGTTATTTAGGGGTTACGAGTTGGCGTTTGCCCCAGCTAAATTATTCTGGTGCCGAGCTGATCAATTCTGGATTCACCTCTGCCAATGCTGCTGGCGTGCAAAACAGGGGTCGCAATATCACCGATACGAATCAGGAGCTTTCACACCTCTATAACGTATCGTTAGGTGGTTTACCATCAGCTTCTGCGCCAGCTGATTGTCAAAGCTCAGCGAACGGTGGTTGTATCTGGAATACTGTTTTTGACCCGAACGCAAACAACCCTGTAGCTGGATTGTTCGAGAATACGGCTATTCTGGATACTAATAATTTCTCAGGTGGGTCCAGCACTTTAGATGCGTATACCAGCTTCTTTTACGAGCAGTTGGCGATGATCGAAGATCCGGATAATCCCGGCCAATATATCCCCGAACCTAATCGTGTCTATAAACTTATTGGCCGTCAGGGCTATCAAAACGATACAGCATTGACCTTTGGTTCGCTTGACGGTGGCGGTCGCGTATGGTTGGTGGCAGACGGTGACGTTGCAGCGACCGTAGTTCCTGTACCCGCTGCGGCTTGGCTATTTGGTAGCGCGTTAGTCGGTTTGGGAATTGTTCGCAGACGTTCAAACTAATTTCTCCGCAGTGAAGGCATGCGAACAGTCGTAAGGATTCGACTGTTCGCATGTTTTCCCCGGCAGCGGTTCCAACAGGCCATAACAGCGGAAACGAACTCTATTTTGGGGGCTACAAATGAAATTATATAAACATTGTCTCAGCATCGCGTTGAGTGCATGCTGTGTTACTCCGGCCATTGCGGAGCTTCATGATCGCGGCAACGGATTAGTTTATGATGATATCTTGAATGTCACGTGGATTGCTGATTTCGATTTACCACTCACACTCGGATATGATCCTGTTGCTCGAACTTTTGGGAACGATACGGGATCGGCGACCACGCCAGGGCCAAGCGATAGCTTTTTAACGCATGACGAAGCGAAAAATTTCGCTGCGGATATCAATACGGCAAGTATAAATGGCCAAACAGGTTATCTGGGCGTTACGACCTGGCAGTTGCCTACGCTCAGTGTGGCTGACCTGTCTGATACTACTAGTACAAATGATGGCTCAACGAATAAAGGGTACAACATCACCCGCACTGACTCACCGCTGGCGCATTTGTACTATGTTTCGCTGGGCGCAACTGGCAATCTTGATGCGACCGGTACTGATACGATGTGTAAAAGTACGTTGAGTGAAAGTTGCTTGCTCAATACTGCGAATGACAAACTGGATTTGTTCTCTAACGTACAGGCTATTGTGAACGACAGCGATACCGCGTCGACATTGTTCTACGCAGAAGATCTGCTCGATGCGCCTGGTGGTAACCCGGTTGCAAATCGCGCCTGGGGTTTCGTGAGTCGTTTGGGATTTCAGGGCGATCGAGTCGATAACGCGGGTTCATTTGGCGGTGGTGGTCGAGCCGTACTGTATGCGTCTGGCGATATTGCGCCACCGCCCGGTACGCCTGCACCACCTCCGGCAGGCACATTGGAAGATCGTGGCGAGGGCCTGGTTTATGACACCATACTTGACGTGACGTGGGCAGCCGATTTTGATTTGGCCACAACGTTGGGTTATGACCCTGTTTCACGCACTTTCGGCAATGATACGGCAGGTGCGACGTCGCCGGGCCCAAATGATGGCTATCTCTCGCACGACGAAGCGAAAGCGTTTGTTCAGGATCTGAACACAGCGACTTTTGACGGGCAAGTCGGGTACAAAGGTATTACGACCTGGCAGCTCCCAACGTTGAGTGTAGCCGATTTATCGGACACGACTTCTGCTGACGATGGTTCTACGAATAAAGGCTACAATATCACGCGTACGGACTCGCCATTGTCGCATCTATATTATGTGGGTCTGGGCGCTATTGGTAACCGCGATGAATTCAGTATCGTCACCGACTGTCAAAATTCACTTAACGAAAGCTGTTTGATCAATACCGCAAATGCAAGTCTCTCACTGTTTGATAATCTCGCAGTCCTGGCAAACGATGGCAATGAAGTGACTACCTGGTTTTACAATGAAGACTTACTTGATGCGCCCGGTGGCAACCCCGTGGCTAATCGCGCATGGGCTTTCGTGTCGCGATTAGGTTTTCAGGGTGAGCGGGTCGATCTGTCGGGTTCTCTTGAAGGTGGTGGTCGTGCGTTGGTTTACGCGCCAGGGGATGCTTCTGCGGCAACACCGGTGAATGTACCATTACCGTGGTTTGCCATTGGCGCTCTGGGTTCCATGCTTGTCCTGCTTGGCGTAGTGAGTAAATCTACTAATAAAATCAAATCGTAGCATTAAATAAGCATTTTCTTCGGAGTTAAGAGGGCTTCACCATGTGGAGCCCTTTTTTTATGTGGTGATCGATGTCCACTTGGACTAAAAGGCTTAACGACATTTGGGGAGTGCGTTTATATATTCGGCTGTCATAAAAATTTCATCAGAATGGCGGCCAAAATGATTGCTTCGTGCACTGTAAAACTGACACTTGGTCTTTACCAGACTGGAGAGAAGCCAGTATAATATTCATATATAAAAAATAGATGTATATATAAAATATAGACGGATGTGATAGTGCAGATCATTGAGTGTTTTTAAAGAGAGAGAAACCATGGGTTTAATTTCCAAGCGATTGGCTCAATTGTTGTTCCCTGTGCTTATCTGGCCAGCCGAAGCATGGTCTGAGTCGCAGTGGCCAGCACACCTCGCTATAGAGCTAAAGGGGGGGAATGATCGAAGCCTAACACGAACTTCTGCGCTGGTTCCTGCTTATCAGGATGATGATGCCCTGTTGTTCTTTAACCTCGTCGGTATGCGCGATGACCGAAATAACCAGGAATATAGCGTTGGTGTTGGTTATCGTCATTTATATGACGACTGGATTATTGGTGGCTGGGGATTTTATGATCGTCGGCGTAGCCGAGAAGCGAATATTTTTAATCAGTTGAGCTTTGGGTTTGAAGCTCTGTCTGATCAATGGGATTGGCGGTTTAACGCTTATTTTCCTGATGAAGAGAGTAAACGAATCGAAGAACTAAACAGAGTTGAGTATTCACCAACCTCCATACAGGTTCGCCTTGGCGAGCAACGAGCATTACCTGGCGGTGATTTCGAGTTGGGATACAGACTCCCATTTTTCGAAGAGACCCGCTTGTTTTTGGCTGGCTACCATTTTGAAGCGAGTGGCTACGAACATGTAACGGGTGCCAGAACACGTGTTGAATCGCGATTTCATAGTATCCGAGGATTAGGTGAGCACTCTCGACTGAGTGTGGGTGTTGAGCTTTCCGACGACAATTTGAGAGACACGCAGGCCTATGGGTACGTTCGCTTACGTATACCGTTAGGTGGCAAAAACAGCACGAAGCCTTTAACTCGCCTCCAGAGACGAATGACTGATTCTGTAACGCGTGACGTGGATGTAATTACGCGCACCCAGCTTAGCCGTCCAATTACGCCGTTTAACCCGCTTACAGGTGAGCGTATCACTGGCGTGGTCACTTTGACGGGGGCTGACAATAATGCAGTGAATGAGGCTGTCACCCAACAAAATGAAGGGACCTACTTTCTCGTCGATGGCACAGTGCAGACTAACGAGACGATTGAATTGCGCGAGGGACAAGCGTTTATCGGTGGCAATTTCGAAGTTGCTTACTTCGATCCCAACGGCGGTATTGGAACATTGCCGGTATCTCCTGGCAGTGCGTCCGCCACAGTTATAAGCACGAACCCCTCGGCTGACGTTTTTCACATACCAGCAAATGTGACATCGGCGAACGTATTCCAAAATATTGTCATCAGCGGTGGGCTGGATGGCATCAGTGATCCTGATGTATCCGGAGGTGGTGATAATGCCACGCAGGTTTATCTACGCAATGTCACCATCGAAAATGTTGCGGGGCGAGGCATCGATTTGGGTGACCTGGGATTTGCGCAAATAGAGGCGGTTACCGTCCGAAATACTGGTACTGACGGTATGTTTTTCGCAAGTGAAAATACAGTCACTATCCGTGATTCCCTCTTCGAGCAAACCGGCGAGGAAGCGCTTGTATTCAATAACCGGAACGCGTTAACCATAACTGATTCCACGTTCCGCCAAACAGGGGGTGGGCAGGAAGGTATCCAGTCGGGTGATGACAATCGTATCAACCTTAACCGCGTAATCCTGTCCGATCTTACCAATGATGGTATGCGTATCCAGGACGGTAATACATTGGAGCTTGTGGACGTCACTATCCAGAATGCGTCGGGTGATGGTATCCAATTGGATGAGGGAAATACGGTACAACTTTCTCGTGTATCAATTTCGAATACCGGTGCCGCTGGTGTTGCATTTGTATCAGACAACGAAGGGGTCGTCGAGAATAGCAACTTTGAGGGAGCTGGATTACAGGGGCTGATTTTTAGTTCAGGCAACGATGTTGTCATCAGTAGCAGTAATGTCCGTAACACTGCGCGTGAAGGTATACAAATTGTCAATAGCAACACGATCACACTGAGCGATGTACTGATAGAGAACTCAGGGTCAGGCGCGACACCTCGCGATGCGATCAACGTGCGCGGTAATGGTGGTGCCAATACGTTAACGTTCAACGACGTGACAATACGCACGGCGACGGGCGACGGTATTGACCTTTTGGATGGCAATGAAGCGGTTTTTACAAACATGGATATAGAAGGCGTTGCCGAGAACGGACTGTACATCAAGGGTAATGGTAATACAGTGACGCTGGACAGCTCTCGTTTTTCTTCGGTAGGTGGCAATACACTGCAAATCGACGATGGAAACGCTGCCCTTGATGGTAGTGGTAATACTGTAGACAGTCCCAGCAGTGGGGCAGATTGTGTCGTTAATGGAGCAACGCCAGTCGGAGCTATTACATTTACCGACATTGCCGGGGGAGGGCCGGGTACATGCCCCTGAGAGCTTTGAGCAATTGTTGTAGCATCGTTCTACGCGCTATCACACTGCTGAGTGTGACCTGTATTGTCGGCTCCCCACTAGCCGACGTCCAGGATACCGAACAGGCGGCAGAACTGCTGACAGTCCGAGTTGTCAGTTTCAACGTGTTACAGGGTAAACGCGGATCTCCAGAAGCTATTGGGCAAGTCTTCAAACAGTTTCAACCCGATCTCATGGGTTTTTCTGAGGTGCCTGACGGCGACTGGACAGAACGGGTAGGCAAGGTGCTTGGAATGCCCTACGTTTATGTGGGAAAAATTTCATCCAAACACCACAAAGATAAATATAAATCGATATTAAGTCGTACACCATTGTTTGAAACTGAAGAATTTGAGTTAACGACAGGCAATGGTTGGAATCCAGCGTCAGCTGTGCGAGCGAAAACTATTATTAATGGCTCATCTGTGACGTTTTACTCTCTGCACATTGCGCGTTCAGGCGCCAAAAATGGACACGCCTACGAACTTTTAACCAATGTGCTCAACCACGACAGTTGTGATATTTGCATTCTAAGTGGCGACTTTAATAACGAGGTGGGCCATGGTGCGATCACAACCCTGCAGTCCGGAGGGTGGCGCGATGTCTGGTCCGATTTGCCGATTGATATTCAAAAAGAAACATCGGTGGTCAAGCGTTCGAAGTATGGGGTGCTGGACCACATTTTCTTCAATGGAAGTTCTCAGGGGCAAGCCACGATCGGCGGTGTTCTCGATTTGCGCCAACCGCTATCAGATCATAAACCGGTCTTTGCGGAGATTGCGTTTCCCGCCAACCCCGTGCAGAGCGAAAGCAATCTGGCACCTGAAACAATCGATAACGACTAGAAACCTGGAATTTAGGCATGCGCATTTCACACAATACCTGTTCGTGGCTTATTTGTGGTCTGTTGGTGACTACAACATCTTTCGCGCAGGCACCTGATAACAAATCCGAACAGGCGGCTGATCCCGCGCATATCGAAGAAGTAATTGTAATAGGTGTACAGTCGGTGGAGCGCGCGATTGAAGATTTGAAGCAAAGTTATGTCGGCACGACAGACAGTCTGAACTTTGAAGCGCTGCAACTATTTCCGGCAGATTCCATTGGTGGGCAGTTTGATCGCATCGCAGGAGCAGTAGCGATCGTCGACCCCACGTCTAGTCAACCCCGTTTTATATCGCTCAGAGGGTTTGGTCCACAGTACAACAGTATCGACTTTGATGGTATTGATATCCTCAATTCCAGCTCAAATACGCGTGGTACGCGCCTTGATCTCTTTCCCAGTTCACTGGTGCACGAGATTAACGTATTCAAAGTTGTTACAGCCGATATGGACGGCAACTCCATTGGAGGCCATGCGAGTGTGCGTACCATTCGGGCCTTTGACGGTGGTCCGCAACCTTTTGTGAATGTCAAGGTACAGCACGGTATTTATGAATTTGATGACGAGCCCGATTCCCAGGATGACTCCTATCGCTATGACGGCGTGGGTAAGTTTACATTTGGTGATGAAAGCCAGTTTGGCATCGTCATGGGGTTTGATCTGCAGCGACACGAATACGGGCAGCATTCACAACGCTTTAACGAAGGCTATCGTCTGGTCGAAGGCGTTGATCAGCCTGAGCGTGATTCAGCGTTCAATGCAATTACCTTTCAAACAGATATTGAACGACAAAATGCATTTGCTAAATTTGAAGTACAAAGCTCTGACAGGCTCTATGGTTTTGCGGCGTTACATTATTTTGATATGGACGAAGTCGAGAGTCGAAACCGCACGGGACACTTTGTTGACCCGATAGAGGCTGTTGATGTTGCGCCGGGTAGCGTGACTTACCGTGACAGTCAGGGCATCGTGAGTTTTGTTGATAGAGAGCGAAACCGAGAAACGTTGTTGGGCAGTTTGGGATTTGATTTTTTGGTGGATGACGATACGTCGTTGTCTGTACGTGCCTCCTACTCACGGGTCGATCTCGATTCTTCTTTCGAACAGTCCCGCAGCTTTGTTTCACGCGAAGGCCGTAATACGGCTCGCGATGATATCACCGTCAATTTCGATATCGATTCAATTGACGTCATCTTACCCGACCCCACCGTGTTTACCGATCCCACATTGTTCGTTCAGGAGGGTGATTCAGGTGGCACGTTTAACCAGTTTGATGTACTCGATGATAAGTTAAGCTCTTTTCGTATTGATTATTCGGACAACTTCTACCCGCAGTCGACTGGCTGGGGCTTTAAGACCGGTCTGGGAGCGCGTCGTATCGATCGCGAATTTGACAGAACCGTATTTCGCTATCGTGCCAGTGCCGCAGACCAGGCCAGTTATACGCTCGCTGTAAATAATCCCTTGCTGGGGGGTACAGTCAGTACGTTAGAGCCAATATATATTGATCGCGATGCTTATTGGGACTTTGTTATAGCAAACAACGTCAATGCAGGAGATGGTAACACTGGCGATGATTTTCAGCCGATTATTTTCAATAAAGAGGCAGACTACACGCTAGTAGAAGACGTGTATTCAGCGTATGGATCGTTGACCTACGGCGGTGATGATTTCCGTTTCGTATTGGGCTTGAGAGGAGAGTACACTGACATTAAAAATCTCGGTTTTTTAGTAGAGGAAGATCCATTAAATTTGGTGACAACGGTAGAGGCCGATGATAATCGCTATGATTACCTTGATTGGCTGCCGAGCCTTCATTTCGTCTATTCTCCCGCTACAAATATTACATTGCGGACCTCTTACGCAAAAACTTTGGGGCGAGGTGACTTCCAGGATTTTGCCCGCCGAGGCTCGACCGAAGCGGTCACAGAGGACAACGGCGATATACTGGAACGTGTTGTAGGGGATCCTGACCTGGAAGCACGGGAAGCTGACAATCTTGATTTTGGGATCGAATATTACTTTCAGGAGACCGGCGGATTTGCATCAGCCTCAGTGTTCTACAAACGTATCAGTAACGAACATTACCGAGCGGTTGTACCTACTTTCAATGTGGCAGCAAATCGCGCTCAAGAAGTTGCTTTTGTGCGAGATGATAGTGAGGCAAAAGTGACCGGGATTGAAATCAACTTCGTCATGAATTCGTTTGAATTCGCTCCTTGGCCTTGGAATCTATTTGGAGTGCACGCAAATTACACCTATACCGATGGTGAGTGGCTGATACCTGAAGCTGTTGGCGTGGATGCCACTGGTAATAACCCTGTATTTGATGGAACGCTACGCACGATTGATGGCTTGCGTTCGCAGCCCGATCAGCTGGCGCGTCTCTCGTTGCGCTATCGGTGGCGAGATCTAGGCATCACGGTGACGGGTGCCTATCGAGGGGAGTACTTTCGAAGTGAAGGCGCAACGCCCGCTGAAGATGTCTACGTTGATGATCTGACGCGAGTTACATTCGCTTCTTTCTATCGTGTCACTGATGAATTGTCTGTCCATTTTGACGTACGCAATCTTAACAAACCCGCGTGGACTGAAATTAGCGGAGCAAATCGTGACCTGGTATTGCGTACCATTGAGCCTGAGCCATCCTATTGGTTTGGTTTGAAATACAGAATGTAAGAGTTTGCCATGCCCATCCAGACTTTCCTAAAACTGCTTTTGCCGATGCTGTTTGGCATCGCCTCGCAGAGTCTTGCCGAACTGCACGAAAGAGGGAACGGTCTCGTTTATGACGATATTCTTGATGTCACCTGGGTGGCGGATATTCAACTGGCCAAAACCCTCGGCTATAACCCGTCTAACCGTAACTTTTCGTTCAGGGAAAACGAAGGCGATGATTATTTGTCTCACGATCAAGCACTTGAATTTATTGAGGCACTAAATACTGAAAGCTTTAATGGCCAGCTTGGTTATTTGGGCTTCACCGGTTGGCGCTTACCCAAGCTCCATCTCACGGAGGCTGAGCGTGAAGCCTCAACGTTCACGGCCCCTAATCCAGCGGGTGTGCGGAACATGGGGCGCAATATTGTCGATCCCCGACAAGAGCTCAGTCATTTTTACAACGTATCGTTAGGTGGGTCACCATCCGCTAGTCCTCCAGCCGACTGTCAGTCAAACTCAGACGGCGGTTGTATTTGGAGTACGGCTAGCCTGGGTTTATTCATCAACACCGATGTATTGAACATTACTGATGCAGGATTATTAGCACAGGGCAAGCCGACCTCCTGGAGCAACGCAGTGCGCGATGCATGGACCAGTTTTTTTTATGAGGAAATATCATTACTTGCCGACCCGGATAATCCCGGTGAATTTATACCCAAACCAAACCGCGTATTTAAGCTGATTGGCCGTCAGGGCTACCAAGACGATCAGGCACTCACGTTTGGCTCACTTGGAGGAGGTGGTCGCGTTTGGGCGGTTCACGACGGTGACATTGGGATTCAACTGATTGACGAAGTATCGGTTCCGTTTCCAGGGGTGAGTGTCCTGTTGCTGGCCGCTCTCATACTGGGAGTAGTAGGAAGGTACGCGAAGTAAAAAGTGAAAAAAATATTTCATTTCAGATGGCGTAACAGGCAGTATAGTTACGCCTGTAATCCGGGTAATTTATCAACCATGAAACCACTAAGACCTTTCCTATCTATCTCGCTCGCCTTTTTGTTTTCAGGGTGTAGTGTACAGCTGCATAACGCGCCAGCACCCCAACCACCTCAACCGTTTGAATTCTTCGTGCTGGGTGATACAGGTTATAAAAGGGAGACATTCGACGCAATGCCAGCGCTTATTCGCTCTATAAATGGTGAGAAACCCGCATTTACCATTCATGTCGGTGACACACGCGGTAGCGCTGAAACGCCCTGCACGGAAAGGCAGTATCTGGCAATTAGGCACCAGTTTATGATGTTTGATCACCCCTTGGTTTATACACCTGGTGACAATGAATGGACGGATTGCTGGGAAGACCATAATCAGGGGCCATTTAACGGTGGCTTTGATCCCGAAGATCGCCTGCAGAAAATCAGGAGAATATTCTTTGATTCAGGTCCGAGTCTTGGGGGGCAGTCATTAGAATTGGCGCGACAAGCCGACATCGACCCACGCCATAAGGCATTTGTGGAGAACGCCCGTTGGGTATACAGCGATGTGCTGTTTATGACCTTACATGTGGTTGGATCAAACAACGGTTGGGTTATAGGTGCGGGACGAGCCGACAGTGAATTTAATCAACGGCTCGAAGCGGATCGAGACTGGCTTAAAACGAATCTTGCCTATGCAAAAGCAAGAGACATACGCGCCGTTGTGCTTGCGTTTCATGCAGAGATTGATTCTGAGTTAGATCAGGAAGAGCTGAGGAAAAAACCGCTCAAAACTGCTAGACACGAACTGGGTGTTGTTGATGGTTTTCGTGAGATAAGGGAGGAAATCAGACAATTTAGCTTGAATCTTGAGCGACCGGTTCTTCAAATTTATGGAGATGCTCATACCTATAAGATTATTAAACCGTACTCAGATACTCCTGAGGCAGACGTTCTTCGCCTGCAAACATTTGGCGATCCGCAGCAGCGGGCTGTTCGTGTTAAAGTGACATTCGATAGCCCGGAGCTATTTGACATTAGTCCAATGTGACTTTATTTGCGATTAGAGTCTACATTTGAAATTAATTATGACTATAGCTTTATACAATAACAGCGATTCGTCGCTGGTATCAAATGGATTTGCTTTTAACAATCACTTAAATGACTGTTGGAAGTGGAGGCAACAAATTGACAGGGCAGATTAATCGTCGAATGTTACTGAAAGGTACTCTCGCCGCTGCAGTTGGATATCTGGCGGGCTGCACAACCAATCAACTTACTGTGAATAAGAAAGGACCGCGGGTAGGATTTACCCCGGTTTCGATGTCTGCGGTTGATGGAAAGCGCATCGTGATTGCAGATGAATACGAGTACCAGGTTTTCATTCCCTGGGGTGAGCCATTGACCCCAGGAGCACCGCCGTGGAGCTGGCCGCCTACTGCTCATGCACAGGCGCAACAGATTGGTACTGGTCATGACGGCATGACGTACTTTCCGTTGTCTGACGACGGTCGTCACGGTTTGCTGGTTTTAAATCATGAGTTCGGGTACAACATTCAGGTGCTTGGCACCGAGCATCCTGCTAGTGCAGAGGATGTTCTAACTTCGCAACATGCAGTGGGTGTGTCAGTGATCGAAATCCAGGAATCCGAAGGCGCCTGGACTCAAGTACAAAACTCAAAGTATGCCCGTCGCATTCATGCCAACACGCCAGTGACCATGTCGGGCCCTGTCTCTGGGCATGCACTGGTACGGAACAATGCCAACAACCCCTTTACCGGAACCTTTAATAATTGCGCCAATGGCGAAACTCCGTGGGGCACTTATCTCACTTGCGAGGAAAATATCCAGTTCCACTTTGGTAGCAACGATGCTTTTGAGTCCAGCGCAGCGCAGAGCCGTTACGGTCTCTCGACCGATGGTAGCTGGTTTGGCTGGCATAGGTTCGACCCTCGCTTTGATCTGTCCAATTCAGATTATACGAACGAACCGAACCGGTTTGGTTGGGTGGTCGAAATCGATCCTTTCGACTCTTCGTCAACTCCTGTTAAACGCTCTGCGCTTGGACGTTTTCAACACGAAGGTGCGACAGTCGTTGAAGGCAAAGACGGACACGTCGTGGTATATATGGGCGACGACGAACGGTTTGAATTTATTTACAAATTTGTATCTAGCCAACCCTGGCGTCAGATGCGAGCTGCAGGTTTAAGCCCACTGGATGATGGCACACTTTACGTTGCTCGCTTTGATGATGATGGATCTGGCGAATGGCTACCGCTCACTTTCAGTAACCCAGAGCTCACTGATTCGTTTAGCGATCAAGCTGATGTGCTGGTTCATGCCCGTCTGGCAGCAACGCGTGTGGGGGCAACCCCCATGGATCGCCCCGAATGGATCACCATAGCGCCAAACGGAGATGTGTATTGCACACTGACTAACAATACAAAACGAGAACAATCCGATGCGGCGAATCCCAAGGCACCCAACCCTTACGGCCAGATCATACGCTGGCATGACAAAGACGACCATACGGGCCTGCGTTTTACCTGGGATCATTTTCTGATCTGTGACGATGTGTACGGCACTGAAGATAGTCTTGGCAGCCCTGATGGATTGTGGGCCGACCCCGAAGGCAGGTTGTTTATCTGCACCGATGGGCCTCAGTTTGGGGACAAACCCAATCAGCTGTTGGTGGCCGACACTGTGACGGGCAAGCTTTCGCGATTACTGACTGGTGTGACTGACTGTGAAATTACAGGATTGACCACAACACCCGACCAACGCACGTTGTTCGTTAATATCCAGCACCCTGGGAACGGTGATTCGAAAGTCACAAGTTTCCCAGCCCTGGATGATGGCGAAACGGTACCAAGAGACTGTACGCTCGTGGTCAGACGAAAGGATCGGGGCATCATTGGCAGTTGATCTTGGTTGCCTAAAGGTTGGTACTTATGAGATACATCTTTTTTTCGCCTTGTCATTATCAGTAGTCTTGTCCCTACGGAAAGTTCATTTTCTATGAATATTTAACTCAGCATTAACCAGCCGGAACAGCTCACGGGCCAGCTTATTGACTGGCGTCGGCGGGGTTGCGAACGGATCATCGTCATTTTCTCTCAGTCGCTTGACTGCCGCGACTTTACCCAATCGGCCTAGAATTCGATTGTCCGGTATATCGCGAAAATATTCTCGCTCATCCCGTGTTCTTTCCCAATAGTTATTGGAGACACCGTTAAGCAGGAACTTGACGTTGCTTGCTCGGTAGCGAAGCATCTTTTCCCGGTGTACGAGTCCGATATTCACCGCTTCAATATCAGGTGTTATCGGAATGATCACCAGGTTTACGCAACTGGCAATCCATCGATCAAAATCGGGGCGATTACCACCACCGTCAATGATGCAAAGCCCTTCTTCATCAATCATTGAATCAACCAGCTCCACGAGGCGCGAGGGGTTACGGGCGTCATAGTAGCCATAAGGCCTTTTGTTGACAGTGACCGGTTTGCGGTTGTCGGTATGAATCAAGTAAGCGGGTACGTTATTCCAGGCAGCGCCCAACGCTAATAAATGGCAGAGTGTGGTTTTCCCCGCGCCGCCTTTCTCCTGAACAATTGCGACACCTTTCATTCGCCTATCCCCCGGTGTTCATCAATGATGCGTCGAACAGCGGCACTGGCGGATATGATGGGCGAATTTGCTGCTTGGGCCATCTCTTTGGCCAGGGTGTTGATATAGTCAATATGCGCTTGTGTCAGCGTATAGGACTTTTTCTTGATCTCGGCAGATTCGCTTCGCGCAGACTCAGCGGCTGCGCGAAACGGGTCTTGCGCTGTTGCGGTATTTCCCAGCGCCTTTAAATTAGGTGTTTTCATATTCTTTCCTGTTATTTGTTGTTCTTATCGGAAAGTAATATAGGGTGCGATCCGAGGGTCGGATAGCATAATCGGATTGTCGCCAATGGTTGCCGCCATTATTCGCGGCAACCGTGGTAATAAAACAACGGGCAACCCGGCAGTGCCTATTTTTTCAGTGGCTCCAGAAAACATGCACTTCTTCAAAACCAGTTTCAATGGTGTAAACGTCGCCGCTTAATTCCATATCGCGTCCCATGCGCTCATAGTCGATGTAATAGGCGAGATTTTCAGGAATCTGGCTTGTGCCTTCGGTCAATTCCTCGGCGTAATCAGCCAAAGACTTATAGCAACCTGAATAATTTTCTTCAGCGGCTTTTCTGGCATCGTCGATGCTGCCGCCAAAGTGGTTCAGCAATTCGCCTGCAAGCTCGGGATATTCTTCAATGAAACATGCAATCTCATGCACTGACTGGATGCCTTCGTATTCGCTCACCGAGTAACCGCCAAAGCCTTCATAGTCATGAATCGCATATTCCTCCGCGAATCCCTCCGGGCTTCCTGCCAGCATTGTGTTGATTTGCTCCTGGATGTCGTCCAGATCATCACTGGCATTGACCCATACACCATGTAATTTTCCGTTGTTATAAGCTGCGAGGTCTGCAACATAAATTCTGATTTGTTCACTCATTGCCTTTACTCCTGAATTCGTTATTGAGGTTCTTACAAGCACCGCTTGTGGTGCGCTGCTCATGAACCTCTGGCGACTAGGCCGACTTGGCGGGGGTGAAAGAATCCAGAAAAATTGCGGAAGGTTTGGCTTCGCTGAAAACCGTCATTTTTCTTGACTCTGAGGGGATGCAATGCCCTTCAATATTTTTCGTTCTTAACGCTAACCTACAAGGTAAATCATTTTTCTCTTCCAAACCTATTGGCCCGGTTCAAGGCTACTATTGGATGTGTTGTGCCGTAGCTAATCGGATTGCCATCAATGAATACCAGCGTTGTTTATGCCTACTGTGGCAGGACGACAACGGATAATTGGTAACCAAAAAGATGGAGCTATAAAAGCCCCATCTCCGCGAAGGATGCGATGTCTTCGCCGACGACCAGATGGTCGAGTACGCGAACGTCCACCAAACCCAGGGCATCCTGAAGGCGCTTGGTGATGTGTTTGTCACACTCTGACGGTGTTGCCAGGCCACTGGGGTGATTGTGGCCGAATATCACGGCTGCGGCGTTGCAGGCCAGGGCTTCTTTGACCACTTCGCGTGGGTAGATACTGGCACTATCAATCGTGCCTCGCGCGATTTCGGATAAGTCGATCACACGGTGCTGGCTGTCCAGCCAGATCGCATGGAAGGCTTCGCGTTCCATCGCGCCGAGTTGTAGTTGAAAATACTGCTTGGCTGATTTGGCGCTGTCCAGCGCTTCGCCGTTAGTAAGCTGTTGCCGGATGCACTGTTGGGCGACAGATAGTAGCTCCTCTGGTGCTACCGAGTGATACTCGCCATTGGTATCACGGATTTTGCAAGGTTTGTTGGAATTCAGGTTTTTCATGGATTGCCTCTTAAACGCTACCAGTTGATGGGCGTTCAAAAAGCCGAAAAGAAAAGAGAGTGCTTCAATCCTTGGCTCACGCTGGCGCGGCTCGCAGCGAAGCGAAGCGAGAACACGGGCGTTTGAGCCAACCGTCAGGCTGGATTGAAATGGGAACGGCAGAGGCAGAATCGACCTTGATCAACGAGGCGGGTTGGAGGTGCGTAACACATTGAATTACATGGATTGTTATTGGGAATAGCTACGTTACAGGTGAGACTGTAGTCCTGATTTATACATTTTTATATCAGTATTGATATTTATATTGGTGTTGATATAAAATTCGAGAAGTGTACGGTGCGAGGTGATTTGGTGGCTAAACTCAGTGATAAAAATACAGATGTGAAAATGCAAGAGCGTTCGTCTTTGATGGCCGAGCTGCAGGATTACATTAGTCGCTTGGAAGGGACACAAGCAGAAAAAGCTAACTCTTTGGCCATTACTCAGCCTAGGCTCAATGACCTTCTGCGTGGCAGAGTAGAAAAATTTAGTCTCGATGCACTAACGACAATTGCTGTTCGGGCTGGTTTGCACGTCAGCGTAAAAGTTAGGCAAGTTAAGCCCCTTGAAGAAATAGGCGGCCCTCCATTAACCCCAGGTTTAAGATTGAGTGCTTCACCTTTTCCTGTGAGAGAATCTGAGCTTGGAAGCCTAAGTCCTGGGCAAGCAACGATCGTCTTTCGGGAGCTTTTAAGGTGTGAAGCATTTGCTGCAGGCCTGAGCCCGAAGAATGTAGTTGTGTCACTCAAAATTTCAATAAGAGATGGGGGAATAGACGCGAAGATTAGCGGGTTGGGTAGTTCGAACGCATTGTTTTTAAAAGAGGGAGAAATTCATTATCAGATAAAGACAGGCAGTTCATTCAAACCTTGGCAGCCTTCTAGCCTAATAAAAGAGTTATTTGGAGAAAAACGGAAACCTAATAAGGGCAACTTAGCACCTGCCGTCAAAACCTGCCTTGATGCAGAAGGCTGTTATACGGTTGCAACATTCGGACATGATTTGCAGCCACACCAACACACAGCAGCAAAAAAGGAATTAACCTCACTATTAAAACAATGCGGATATAAGAATCCATTAGTAGAAGTAATGGGGCAAGGTCAGCTTGCTGGCGAAATAGAGAAATACCCCTCTCTTTGTTTGAGTCTCTTTGGGTTTTCTGATGACGCGGTATTCACGTTGAATGACTGGAAGGCAGAGAGCCTGCTGCAGAACACCCTGCACCTTGCAGAGTCTCACGAAAAGGTTATCGATGAGATAAGAACCATCATCCTAGATAATGACTTGCAATATGTGCGTGTTGTTGGCGAGCCAGGAATAGGCAAAACACGCGGTGTTCTTGAGGCCGTGTCTCACGAAGAAATAGCACCTACCGTTGTATATGTGCCAACAGGCGATGACTTTCAGAAAAGCAGGTTGTTTAAAGAGCTAATTCGATCTGATAGGTCGTACGCGATAACGGTGGTTATTGATGACTGCGAGGATAGAGATCGCGCTTCAATATGGTCGAGCTTAAAGGGAAAGCCTGAAGTTAAGTTGATTACTATCGATCACGGCCCAGCTCGATCTAACGATACGTCAATGAAGACCATAAATTATCCAGTACTGCCAGATGAGAAAATTAAAGAGATTCTCACCGAGTACATTGGAGAGAGCTATGACGTTCAAAAATGGGCTGAAGTTTGTGGGGGGTCGCCAAGGGTAACGCACGCTGTTGGTGAAAATCTAAAAAATCATCCTGAAGATATACTGCGTCCGCCCGCTACCGTTCCCTTATGGGAGCGATTTATAAAGGGAAATAAAGCTGAAAGTTCTGAAACTGAGCAGTATGGCGTTGTTCTACGGCATATTGCTCTGTTTCAAAAGTTTGGTTTTGAAGTGCCGGTCAGCGACGAAGCTAGGTTTATCGCCAATCTTGTTCAGTCTGTAGACCCTGCTATCACATGGGGTCGATTCCAGGCTATTGTTCAACACTTTAGGGCTAGAAGAATATTGCAAGGGAATCATACTCTTTTCCTCGTTCCTAAAGCATTACACATTTATCTTTGGCGAGACTTTTGGGATAACCATGGTAGAGGTTTTGATTTTTCAGGTTTTCTGGGATCGCTACCATCGAGCATGCGAGATTGGTTTTTCAGCTTGTTTATATATGCGGATGAGCCACTAGCGGCAAAGGCTGTAGTTAAATCAATATTGGGGCACGAAGGCCCGTTTAAAGATGAGGAGTTTTTAGCCTCAGAGTTTGGGCCGCGCTTCATAAGATACCTTGCTGAAGCAGACCCAGAATCTACTCTTCAGCTCATTGAGCGCACTTACGGTAAATGGTCAAACGACTCTTTACTCAATTGGCAAACAGGCAGGCAAGACATCGTCTGGGCATTAGAAATAATTGCCGTTTGGGAGCATTTATTCCAGCGAGCGGCTACTATTTTGATTCGAATGGCTCTCGCTGAAAATGCTTCAAACTCGAATAACTCTAAAGGGACGCTAATAGGATTATTTACTATTGGGCTTGGCTGGGCTCCAACCCAGGCTTCGCCTAACTTAAGGTTTCCTCTATTGAAGGAGTTGCTTCAGAGTACTGATGTCGATTGCCAAAAACTAGCACTAGAGATGGCAAGGGGCTGGTTATCGACATATGGAGGCTCCCGTATTATCGGCCCTGAACATCAAGGACTTAAGCCAACAATCGAGTTTTGGCGACCTGGAATTTACGGAGAAGTATTTGACGCTTGGCGCGAGGTTTGGCGACTACTCATTAGTGAATTGTCTGGGCGTGATGGAGAGATTCGTCAACTTTATGCAGACACTTTGATCGAGTCAGCGCATGGCTTGATGTCTTATGAGGCCCTATCCAGCGAGATTATTGATACGCTATTTTTACTTGCAGCAGACGATAATTTGAACCGTAAAACATTAACCCATTTTGTTATCCGTTACATGGGGCGTCGCGGGGAAAAAACAGATAAAAAAGTCCTCGAAAGGTTAACCCGGCTCAATGAAAAATTGACTGGAACAAATCTGTGGGATCGTATTGAAAGGTATGTATTGCATAGTAATTGGGACGAAGACTACGTATATGAAGGTGAAGACATAGTTGAGTCTGATAGCCCCAAGAAAAAGGTTAAAGAGATAGCAGCGGAATTACTGGACGAAGAGGAAATATTTACTGACAGCGCAGGAGCTCTGCTGAGGTCGTCCGGACATCGGTTGCCAAATTTAGGGTACGAGTGCGGCTTAATAGCATTATCAGAACAGTACGACCAAATTATTTTGGAAGCTCTATCAGCTTCTGAAAGAGAGTCTAATGGTGAATTTCTAGGAGGCTATTTAGGTGGTGTTAGGGAAAATGATGAAGGACGGTGGGAGCAAATTACCCGCCAACTTCTGGCGCGTGATGAAACAAGAGGTATAGGAGTAGAGTGCGTGTGGAGGTCTGGCCTATCTGAAAATGTTATTCAGGATATGCAACGGCTCTACTTGGAAAATAAACTGTCATCTAACGCGTTTAGTAGGTTTTCGCTGCGTCTGGCATCAGAAAAGATACCTGAAAAAACCTTCCATTCAATGATAGAAACTTTGCTATCAAGGATTGATGATGGCGCTGCTCAGGCAGTCGTATTTCTAGTTTACGAATATTATTTTGAGAATAAGAAAGCTAAAGCTTTTCCCCAGGATTTGGTTTATCGGGTGCTAACGTGCCAAGTTAACGAAAATCAAAAGCACGACACAATGTACGGGTATTACTGGTATCAAGTTGGAGAGGAATATATCACTCAATATCCTGATGATTCATTAAAGTTATTGGAAGCGCTACTGAACAATTTTTCAAATTGGGGTTTAAATCAAGGCAGATATGATATTGAGAAGTTGGCGTCACAGATAGTCAAAGCCATTCCAAGTCAATCATGGCAAATAATCTCAAAGTTTTTAGAGGATAACGATACAAGATGCTTCCAGATTAATCACTGGCTTGGCGACCCCGCTTTCGAGGAAAGGGGTGGTCACGGGCCAATTCGTCACATACCCGCCAAAGATATTATTGAGTGGATAAAAAATGATCCAGAAAATCGAATTTGGAAAATATGTAGTGCACTCCCAAAAACGCTAGAAGACGAATCCAAATTGACAGCGATATTCATAGAGGAGTTTGCTGATGATCAGGATGTGGCTGGCAGTATCATGTCTCATTTTTATACCGGTGGCTGGAGTGGGCCTGAGAGCGCCTATCTAGAGAAGAAGCGGAATAAAGCACGTCATTGGAGCGGCAAAACGGAGTCGCACAAAATACGGTTATGGCTCGATAGATATATCGATAGCCTTACTAGGCGGATAGATTCAGCGAGAATACAGGAAGAAAGACAATTTTGACGTCGACAACAGGTTGAATTGAGGTTTATGTCAGATACTCATCTAGCGATAAATATACTTGGTGAAGAAAAGGTTTGCTGTTTAAGAAGTCTTTTCGACGTGCTTGAGGGGCTTCCGCCACAAGTGGTTCGGTTAAGATATCGCGCAGACAACAAATCTACGCTTGATATTCTCGATAATTTGGAGTCCAGCGTGCAGTTAATTAAAAGGGATGAGAAATCTGAGCACTACCGCCTGTCGCCTTATGCGTTACCGTTGATTAAAAGTGAGAAATCAAAAGGCTTAATTGCATTGATGGAAGATATCTATGCCGTGCTCAAGGAAATATACATGGAAAGGTTGGCAGAGCCAGTGACATTCAAGGAAATCTCTGACCGCTTGGAGGCATCGCCTTCCGAGTTAAGAGAGGCTTTTTACTATATGTGTGAGGCTCATGATGTGTGGTGCGGTAAGGATTGCAAGTTTCCATTCGTTGATGACTCGCATATCAATATATCTGAGTCCGTAATAAAGAAAGAAAAATTTATAGACGTATTGGAAGACTACTATCGCTGGAATGTTATTTCCAATAAGAAAATTAAACCCAATGACCTTTCCCCCAAGAACCACACCATGACGACGATGAGATTTCCTGTTAATTTAACGAAGAGGAGATCTCAACATGAAGAAGAAACGATTTACCGAAGAACAGATTATTGGTGCGCTGAAGGCACACGAAGCTGGCGAGAAGGTCGCTGATATTTGTCGACGAATCGGCGTGGCGCAGGGTACGTTCTACAATTGGCGAGCCAAATTTGGTGGGATGGAAGTGAACGAAGCTAGGCGGCTGCGTGAATTGGAATCAGAGAACACCAAGCTCAAAAAGCTGTTAGCCGATAAGCTCCTTGAAGTTGAAGCGATGAAGGATGTGTTGTCAAAAAAGTGGTGAAACCTGCGAGCAAGAAGTTGGCGATCTCGCATATGAAGACAACACATCGTGTGAGTGAACGAACAGCTTGTCAGCTCGTAGGTTTGAGCCGAAGCGGTTATCGCTATCAAGCACAACCCAAAGGTGATGAATCACTGACGAAAAGGCTCAGTGAGCTGGCCACGCAATATCCTCGCTACGGCTACCTGATGTTGCACAGTCTACTCAAACAGGAAGGGTTAGTCGTTAACAAGAAACGCACCTATCGCTTGTATACAGCAATGGGCTTGCAGGTTCGCACGAAGAAACGTAAGAAGCTCACAAGACCACGACAACCGCTAGCAGTCCCGATTGGCAAAGATATTCGTTGGTCGATGGACTTTGTCTCCGATCAATTGAGTAATGGCAGACGCTTTCGAGTGCTCAATGTGGTCGATGACCATACACGCGAGCTGGTCGGCCAGCTCACAGCGTTTTCGATATCCGGCCAGCAAGTCGCGGGCTTCTTAAATCAACTGTTAGCAACCCGTAACAAGCCCGATCAAGTGATCTGCGATAACGGCACGGAGTTTACGAGTAAGGCGATGTTCTTTTGGCAGAAGGATGCAGGCATAAAGCTTGGCTTTATTCAGCCAGGCAAACCGACACAGAATGCGTTTGTAGAAAGTTTAAATGGCAAGTTCCGAAACGAATGTTTAAACCAGCATTGGTTCCGCAGCATTGATGAAGCGAGACACATCATTAACGACTGGCGAGAGCACTACAATCATAAAAGGCCGCATAGCGCATTGAACTATATGACGCCAGTGGCCTTTGCGAATCGAGCAGCATAGAATGAAAATCTCATCCAAGCTGTGGTGTTAATCGTGGGGAAAGGTCACTAGAAGAGTACGGCACAGGCTCTCAAAAAAATTCTAACATAAAAACCGTTCATGGGTTATTGGAGCTCAGTGTAATGGCTAAGGGGAATAATTTGAGAGCTATTAGCTACACTAATTGTGTATTTTTATGCAAAAGCTCGCAACGAACGTCCTATTTTTATCTTTCAATAATACAGTAATTTTAAAGCGCCCATTCTTAGGTAATAGACGACGGAATCATTGAGTGATAATTGTTAGTATGTAAAAGTCGCTCTAATCCAGCGGCTTTTTCTTTGCCCGCAAATTGTAAAAATAGTGCCTTAGAGAAAAATCTTCTCACCATCATCATTTACAATAAGCACCTCTCATGGACATGGATATAATGGAGTATTCTTATGCTTATTCTCAAGCGCCGTATCGGCGAAACCCTCATGTTTGGCGATGAAGTAACCGCCACAGTTCTCGGTGTCAAAGGCAACCAGGTACGTCTCGGCATTAATGCACCAAAAGATATTGCTGTCCACCGCGAAGAAGTCCTTCATCGTATCCAACAGGAAAATGCGGCCCAAGAAAACAGTGATAGTTCCTGCAACCAATAAAAAAAACACTTGCTCGAATTTATTGGAAATATAATTCCCTGATTTTCGGTTTTTCTACTGACAAAAAAGGAGATATGCCATGAAAAGAAAAGACGTTCTTATATGCTCACTAGCTTTAGGATTCTGTGCAGGCGTTAGTGCCGAAAAAATCGATTTCGATGCGCTATGCCAAGGTTCGAATAAAAGCGAATGTATAGCAAAAATTGAAAGTGTGCTCAGTGTATTGAAATCAGAAATAAAGTCTGAAATTGCTGCTGAGGCTAAGGCCGCAAATATTGCAAAAAATCCATTCAATACAAATCATTTATTATTAACCGATTTAAAATTCACCGCCCAGTTAGGTCGAACTGATTCTACGAGCGATACAGATGACGCCTTCGGAAACTCAATAAGTGAGGAGATTGAAGATGAAACAGTTAGAAATGTCGGCTTTGGATACTATAAAAAGCCTGTGTTTAAACATATGTTTTTAAAAAGTAAAAAGTTCAGTAAGGCCGAAAGAGGTAGCAATGAAAAATTCGAAAAATTTTTCCTCGACAACTTGATGTTTAGTGCAAATGTTAGTTATGGGAGCACTATTACTGATCCGAAAGGAGACGATAATTTTGAAACGGAAGACAAAACGAGCTATTACATTGGTCTTGATTATGAATTGAAATTTGAATCACTAATACCTTAACCCATATATCATTTTTTCTCGATACATAAAAAGCCGCCTCGTTGGGCGGCTTTTACATACTAACAATTATCACTAAACGCTTTGCTTTGGGGTGACCAACAACAGCAACTTGTTAAGCGGGAATTGGCACCGCAATCAAATCACTTTTCACTCTGCTATATAGCGAAGGATTATTTTCCATACACCCTTCAGCTAGAACAATGTGAAAAGGCACCTTCTTGGGTGGCTTGGGGGGTGATGGAGCCGGGTCATAGTAACCATTCCTGGGGGCTAATACCTTTGCTCGGCCAAAATCAATATTCATTAGTTTATTTCTTAACATCTCAAAGTCGATGCATTTATAGATAATAAGAACATCAATGTCGTTGTATTGTTCTTCATCTCGTGCAAATGAACCAAAAATGTATGCCTCTTTTATTTTCCCTGCGAGCGGACGTAATGTTTCAGATAAATCGTTAATAATTTCTTTCATAGTTCGCCTATATATTTTTGAAAGTGAAAACTGCTAATAGAAGAAGACCTATAAGAAAAGAAACTGAAGAAAATAGAAGGAGTGCTGAATGAAGTTTATCTAAGTGCCTGTTTGATGAGACATTCTCCCCATTATAATGGCGGATGGTAACTGATATCTGTTCGGTTAGGCTTTGGGTTCCGTAATGATACGAAATTATAATGGCTGCGATACTAAGGCAGAAAAGGCCCCAAGCAATTGCGGCCCAGTGGATATCTACCAAATTTTCACCTGATAACTTCACGAACCCTAGTGAGAAAGCTAGAACTGCACTTGATCCGGTTAAAGTTGTCTTGGCTAAATTTTCGGTCATCCCCCTCTTGGTTTCTTGAAGAAATGAAACTCTATCTTTCATACTCTCATAGAGCTTTAGTTGGTATTCGTATTCTGAATCACTCATATGCTCTCCATGATGCTTAACATCGTACTTTGCGGTGAAGTGTGCAGCACGTAATCTGCAACAACACATTGTTGAGTGTGGAGGGGTGCGGGGGAATCGAACCCCCATGACGCACTCCTAGGTGAGATACCAAATACATTCTAAGCCTGCCCCCCGCTCGAAACTAAAATCTACCGCCAGGTACCCCAGTAACGCCACGATTCCAGCTCTTACGTTTTTAACAATATTGCTATTGGTTTTGCTCTTCATAGTCGCCTCCTTAACCAAAGTTTTCTTTGGGGGAATTGATAGTTCTAGTCCGAGCGAGGCTTCAACCTTGAAATCCATTGATATCCCGCTTCCTAAGTCTTTACACTTGACAGCCGGATATACGGCTCCTATCAGTCTGTATCATCCGGAAATGGATAGAAATTGAGTTTGGCAATTTTCCCCTTCTTCACAGAGGGTTATCCAGTCTGCTTATTTGTTGACTTCCCGAAAATGAGACCTCGTTTTCGGGAAAAGCATACCACCTGCGGAGTAATTTTCTAGCTCTTATTATTATTATGGCTAATGAGCCGGGATATGGGGTTTGCCTTATTTCCTATAAATTGGTGTTCTGGCAGTAGTAAAAACCTCTCTTAAGGGAGGTTTTTTTGATCAATTGAAGCAAGTATTCGGCGTATACAACCCAAATATTTAGAGAGGCCAAAACACAGTATTCAACTTCCATATTTCTTGGTGATTCAATCCGTTATTAAAAACAGCCTGTTTTTGACTTCAAGTCCTTTTCAATAATGATGATTATCGCGTTCTTGACACACGAGATTTCAGGTTAATATCGGCCGTATATTCCTTTAGATTCATGCGCTTGTATTTATAAACAGCTTTTTCCCGAAATTGAAAAAAATGCAGCTTAAGTTGCCAGCCAAATTTTTTTCAATAAGGGAGAGAACTATGAATTATCAGATTAAGCGTAGCGTTTCACTGACTCGTCCTAGCGTAATCGCCTCAGAGCATTATTATCGTAGGCTTTGGCTCGCGACTAAAAATCTTCAAATACCAAGGCGAGATTGGCTGGATGAACTAGCCGATACATTCCGGGATTATGATGGGCAGATAAGGACACCTAGCGGTGATCCTTATAAACTTCCGTTTATTGACGAGGTTTTTGGTGACGACTTTGAAATGCGTTGGATGGGTTATTACCTTAGACCTGATGTTAGTGGACGATATCCGCGTAGCAAAAGTAGAAAGATAGAACGCCTACAATTGCTTGACTTGTACTTTCGAATTAAACACCCGCAAATTGCGCAGCATTTTTCCAAATAGCTCAATCAACGAGGGAGGCAATTTTGCCTCCCTCGTTTTCTTCTAAAGCAGGCCATTCTCTGCAAACGAAAATGGCTTATCACCGATTACAAAATGGTCTAATACGCGAATATCGACCGTCCTGAGAGCCTCCACCAGCTTTCTCGTAATTGCCCTATCCGCTTCACTAGGGGTTGAATTACCGGAAGGATGATTGTGAGCCAAGATCACAGCAGCAGAATTGAATTGAAGAGCGGTCTTAACGACTTCCCGCGGATAAATGGTCGCATTGTCGATAGTGCCCCGAAACAGCTCTTTCAATTCAATCAACCCATGCTGATTATCTAGAAACATGACTCTAAAAGACTCATGTTCAAGCCCGGCAAATTGTAAACTCAAATAGCCCGACGCAGATTTGGGTTCGTTAACGACGAACTCAGGTTTACGTAATCTAGATTCCAGTATGGAGATAGCGTGCTCAATGATTTCATCTTCTGACATGCAGTGGTCCTTTCTGTATTGTGCTTTAATCCGATCACGTATTACACGCTTTGCGCCGCAAAACTGGGAAAGCTCGAGCCAATAATTCTAAACCTTGAATACGCATCCAAGAACGTTTTCTTGGCCGTGTCCCATTGGCGGAACAATGGCGGCATCCAATCGGCGTACGGTTGGTGGAAGGTTCGGTGCAGGTGGAGAGCGAAGTCTCCAAGCCCTGTGAGTGATCTAAAACGACGATACGTTTTTTCTGATATAGATTGGCTTGATGCCAATGCTGTATCAGCGCCGGAAGGGATGCAACGGGAAACGCGCCAGCGAGTTTCCCTTGCCAAGCGCGCTGTAAGGTCAAATCGTTAGATTTGGTATTACAGCGCACAGCTTGCGCGGAGCGGGAGGCGTAAATTTGGTATTACATTGAAGCAGAGTAATACAAACGATAAATTAAAATTGCGGTGCAAATAAGGATCGCTGAAACAGGTATGTGTTAATAAAATATTAAGGTTTTTGCGTCAAAATATTTTCATAAGAACAAAAACAGAAAGACAGGGAATTGTCACTAATTGATCAAGGCTATATCTATGGCGCAGGACACATAAGAGAAATAGATGGCGAGTTTCGTATTGCCTTCGATTCATTGAGCGATCCAGAGTTCTCAGGGTATGTGCAGGCTGATGATATATGGAGTGAGGCTGAACTTTTCGAAAAGATGCAAAATTGTTTCAACAAAGCTTCCCATGCCCCAAAAAATACTGACCTTCAAGACGAGGCCGAATTTTTCAATTATGTGTTAGCCGATTTGCAGCAGTACAAAATCAAAAACGGTGAGGAACTGAAAGCAGCACTATCTCCATATAGAAGAAAAATGGAACTACCTAAACTTCGGCTGGTGCAGCCAGATTAGGAGTTTGAATAGCAAGAACTTTAAGTTGTAGATATTCCTCGTTAATTTTTTGAACGCCGTTGCGTGGTAGTGAACTTGTAAGCTCTAAAAATCGTTTATCAAGCTCTTCCTGAGTAAATCGATTCGATAGTTTCCAGTTATTTCGAATTTCCGTCAATTCGGTATCTAGTGAGCGATTAGGCTCTTTGTTACTGAACTCTTTTGACTCTTGGCTTTTACACTCTTCCAAAAAGTGCTCGTAGCTGTCATATCTTTTAAAGTTTACTCCAGCAATATATTCCAGTCTATGTAGTTCTTTTTCCGAACCCCATTCCCAACCTGGAATAGTTTCTTCTACGGAAAGCGCCCTGAGCGGAGCACCTAAGCGAAGAAATTCTTTACGTGCCTCCAAAAGCAGCTTAGCCTCCAGGGGTTGTGAATGACTACTTTCTCCACTGTGAAAATAGCGAGTCGCACTATGCCATATGAAGGACATGAAATGATTTGCCGTATTAGCATCGACATGTGAAGGAATACTAAACTCTTCAACATTTTTCAGTCGGTCTATTAATGGCCGAAATTCAGTGCGCCATTTTCCGGGGCTGTCATAAATTTCCTTATAGACGTTTTCTAGATATTCGAAGTCTGAAAGTGTTTCCAAAATTGTTGAAGATTCAATTTGATTCTTTGCTAAAACGCCAAAATTATCCCGGATATACTTGGTTTTACGCCAATCTAATCCAGCACCCTTCGACAAGAAAACAGCGGTCTTTTTGTTTGTTATCTTGCTGAGCATTAGCTTGTATTTACTTTCAAACGTTTCAGCCAGATCGCATATTGTTTCTTTGTCTTCAACGCTCCAGCTTTTCATTGTTTGCCAATGATTAAGTATATCCCACCCATGAATAAACGTAGTCGTTTTCAGTTTGGGGTTGGCATAATCGAGAAGTTCAATGAAAGCATTAATTATTTCAATCTTTGTATCTGGGCAAGTTGTCTGGCACCCCTTAGTTGAAAGAGTCTCCAAGCGACTATTGGAAATCCAAAAATTTTCTAAGTAGGGGTTGTCCGATGACTTGATGATATAAATGCCAAATAACTTTTCAAGAATCTTCATATAATTTCCCGATACAATTGATTTTAGGCTCGAATTAAATTCTCTGAGTTTTCCGGGTCGATGCGCTCCCAAACGGATTGTTTAATCCTGCGGCTTTGCCACTTGGCTTGTGGGTGCTTGTAGCCTAACGTTCCGCGCAACGCTTTAAACCAAGCGAGATTTCTACCTGGTTGGCAATGAAGACGTTGAACAACAATTTTGGAACAGACAATACCGCGTCCACCTTTATTGGTGAGCGTAATATACAGACCTTCAAGATGCTCCTCGGTTTCATCAGAATACAAACTGCGAAGAATAATATTTTGAACAAATTTTGTGTTGCTATCTTTGGTCATCAAAAAATAATGCCCTTTGGTAAACCACGCCATACCCTCAAAGGTGTGGCATGGCGGCTTTCTGCCATCGCGTTTGGGCTGGTAGCGCATCAATTCCTGCGTTTGTAATGCGTTGGTTTGCGGGTCTTCATAAACATGTAAAAGCCCGGCTACCGCATGCCCCTCTTTGCCAATAGCGGGGCGATAGGTGCGATACCAGCCCGGCAATAAAGACTTCGCTTGAAGCGTATTGTGAGAGGGGATGTTGATAAAGCCTTCAAGGCCAGCATATAGGGCTTTGGTATAGTCAACGTCCTGTGCCTCGGCATTTTGTCCTTTGCTATCGAGAAATTTGAGTAATATGCGGTAGGGTATTTCGCCAAATATTTTCGTTAGATTAACAGGCTTTTTAAGCCTGTCATAGAAGCTGGTTTTGCCAATCGGTTTGATTTGGTTAAGGGGGTTGTCCTTGTTGTGCTGGTCGATTTCTCGGCACAAAAAATTATAAGCATCAGCGGGTTTGACACCAAAGTTTTTCTCCAGACTTTTTATTTTTTTCAAGACAGTTGCGAGGCTGTCTTCGCCGTATTTCAGCTCCACGATCAATTTCCATCCATTGTTGGCGAACAAACGCGAACAAGTCTAAACGAGCTGCGAACAAACCGGAATCCCCAGTTCGCCCTGAATTGCTAAATTTCTCCTGCCTGCCGAGATAGAGGTTGAACGAAAAATGACCGGCAAGCTTTCAATCAAATCAATCAGGAGAAAAATGATGAACATGAAATCCATTGCAGAAAAATCTAACCCAGCCCGTTCCACCATCGAGGATTCTTTGCATGGTCTTGCCACAATTATCGCATTGATGGCTGCCTTGCTGAGTTCTGGTCAAATCTGGGAAGCGGTCTATCCGCTGATGTATGACTATCTATGGGACGCCTATGACTTTGATGAGATCGCCATGCTAGGTGCAGGTGCCTTTTCCTTACTCTCCATTGCCGTGGTCTTTTTTATATGCCGCATCGTGTTTGTACTTGGCCTGATGGTTCTGGCGCAAAACGTGCTGTTTCGTTTCGCATTTTAATTGGCTGTGAGAGCGGAGGATAAAGACATGACACACAATGAAATTAATCGTTTCGGGTCTGCAAATTGGGCTGATCTTTCACAGTTAAGACGCGCCGGACTTTTCGGCAATCGCGGCGCTTACATATGTCACGACGCAACGGGCAAACATAAGTTGCGTTTACCGACGGACGGCTCCATCGCTTATTTTGGTGGCGCGGGGTGTGGAAAAAGCTCCGGCTTCTACATACCGAATTTGTTAGGAGATTATTTTGAGGGCAATTCACTGCAATGTGATCTGCGTGGTGAGTTAAATGCCGTTTCAGGATTAGCCGCTTCTCTACAGGGATATGAGCATCGCGCCATCAATCCGATGGGCTTTGCATGGGCACCACAAGATCGTTGTAACCCGTTCGATCATTTACGCCTCGACAATCCTGGCCTTATCAGTGATAACCGCAAAACTTTGATGAATGTACAGACCGTTGGAAAAGATGAGAGCGGCAAATCGCGCTGGTGGGAAGCAACCGCTCTCAATGATGCTTGTATGCTTAATCTTGCTGTACTCGAAGCCAATGGCCATACCTCGCCAAAGCTATTTTATGAGCAACTTATGCGCATTGAGGGTGATTTGGATGGCTGGTGCAATGATCTGGAACGGATGGAGCGATCACGTTTTTCCGATCTGCAAAGTTGGGCGGGGCAAATCATGCAGCGGCAAAAGGAAGGCCGTGAGAGTTTCAATGCGCCAATGTCCGAACTTTATACCAGCTTTGCTTTTATGCAAGACCCGCTTATAGCGAATACATTAGACGGTAACGATTTTTCTATGGGTGATTTGTCTGACCCGGAGAAAAAAATACGCATCGATATGATGATACCGATGGAGTATATCGGTGTGTGGAAGCCTGCTCTGCGATTATTGATAGGTTCGGCCATCATTCAGAAGCTTCGCACCAATGATGCAAGCAACCGCGTTGGATTTTTTATTGATGAATGCGGGCAGCTCGGTAACTTCCCATCCATCCCTGAACTCTATACCTTTGGACGCGGCGCAGGCTGCTTTGCCGCTTGCGCGTGGCAATCTTATTCGCAAGCCGTGAAGAACTTCGGTGAAAAAGGTGCCGAAATGATACTGGGTTCGGCGCAATGCCGGATTTTTAAGGCGGTGCGTGACATGGAAAGCGCCAGGCTCGTCAGTGAAATGTGTGGTAGCCAGACGCTCCAATATGATGAACCGATGGAGCAAGCGGAAGCGCGTCAGTTTAAACGCGCAGCCGCCCGGCGCTTGATAGCCGGGGAGAGCTTCATTGATCTCAGCTATGAGATGCATCACTTCTCACAAAAAGCACAGCATCAAACCAAGCAGCAACGCCAATTAATCACGCCAGCAGAAGTATTGAATCTACCCGGTGATCAATTAATTGCGTTTATTTCAGGTATGGATATCGACCCCATTCTGGGCAGTTCCAAACCTTACTTCCATCATCGAGATTACGCAGGGTTATTTCTTAATAACCCTTATCACGATCAGGAGCGCGTCATTGTTAAAGCGCGCTTTGGTCAAAAATCACGGCGTGTTGTCAGCGAAGCAGTGCCCGCAAAATACGCGCATCTTCCTCAATATCGCAGCGGCCAATGGCGCTATGTCGAAGGTTTTTTCCCGGCTGCGTAATCCCAAGAGGGTATAAACAATGACAGTAACGAAAGATGAAATCCGGCGGCTGAAAGAAAGGCCGCCGCCAACCCAGTCTGTTGATTTAACACCAACAGGTGAATTGAGATCGCAAGCCAGTATGCACGAAGAATCCCAGCGTCAAAACACGATCCAGTATGGCGAATATGTTTTGAATAACGCGGTTGAAAATTTTCGAAACAATATGGCTTTTCGGGCGCGAGAAGGTTTTTCAAAAGCGCAGTTTGATAAAAGCGCTGGGCAGGTGCCCTTCAAAGAAGCGCCACAGTTAGAAAAGAGTAATGTCGAAAATTTCAAAGCATCAATGAAGGTGCATGATCTATCACGGCAATACGAACGAGCGCGTTGAAAAAATTGAATGCGACAGCATTCAGAATCTAACAGAAAAATCTTGCGTTATGGCAGGTGTAAATGATAAATGTTCTTCTTTTGTTCTCATTTGAGTGCAAAATTTAAAACCAAGATAGGAGCGAAAAGATGATAGGTACAGAAAAGAAAGAAGCAAAACTACCCGATCACTATATGTATCACGTGACTGAGGGCAAGAACGGCAAAGGCCACTTTACTAAAATTGGAGCGGGTTGGGATAACAAGGATGGTGAAGGCGTAAATTGGCAATTCGAATTACAGCCCAATGGAAAATCCGTTAGTCGGACGCGAAAATTTGTTGAGGAAATGCGCGAGAAAAACAAGCAAAGCCAAGATCAAGGTATGGGGCAATAAAGTTGCAATGGTTGGCGGGCTGCGCCTGGCGTTTTGGTGCGCCGCTAGCCCGCCTTTTTTACTGAAGCAGTGGGAGTTGAAATAACGAATAATTTTTAACAGAAAGTGAGGTTAGGCAATGAGTATCCCCCCAGAAAATGAAGAACTTAATCAAGTAATGACAAAGGGGGAAGTCATTGCACCGCTGGATTTTGACCCGGACGAATATCGTGAGGATATTGCGGAACTTGGGCTTACAAAAGAGCAAGAAAACGAAGTGCTCGCAGCACTTTATTACATCATGAAAACCTTTGTCGAAATTGGCTGGGGCGTGGATACGCTCCAGATGTTTTTCCCAGAATTGCTTGAAAATAATAGCCAAGACTCTGGAAAACTGGTAGAAATAAACCATACAAAACAATTCAATAGCTGTGCTGAACAAAGCACAGAGAAAGCAGGCAGCGATGGCTGATACCAATAAAAAAGCACTTATATATTGCCGCGTATCTGACGTTAAGCAGACGACTGAAGGTAACGGCTTGGACTCTCAACAATTTCGTTGCGAGAAATATGCAGTCGAAAAATCATATGAATTAGCAGCCGTATATAGGGATGTCTTCACTGGTGGCGGCGACTACGCCAAACGGCCCGGCATGACGGCTTTACTTCAACATCTTAGGAAGGATAGAAAAAGCACCTACGTTATTGTGATTGACGATTTAATGCGGCTGGGTCGAGACACGCGCTATTATCTAGAACTCAAAGATAAAATCAGAAGTTACAACGCCACTGTGGAGTGTCTGAACTATGTGTTCGATGCCAGTCCTGAGGGTGAGTTTCACGAAGAAATTAATGTCTCAGCCGGGAAAATGTATCGCAGGCAAATGGCACGTCAGACATTGCAAAAGACGAAAGCACGGCTTGAAGCTGGATACCACGCTTTTATAGCGCCAGCAGGGTTTAAGTATGTCCTAACGAAAGAGCAAGGCAATATATTGGTGCGGGATGAGCCTGTAGCTTCCGTGATTGCTGAAATGATGGAAGGTTTTGCTTCCGGCCGCTTCCAGACCAAAACAGAAGCGCGAAGATTTCTAGAGTTATCTCCTGATTTCCCGAAAGGCAAAAGCGGTAAGATCGGCAACAATCAGGCACACAATATTTTATCCAACCCACTGTATGCCGGGTATATCCAATACAAGCCTTGGGGAGTCAGCCTGCGCAAAGGCAAGCATGATGGGATGGTGTCGTATGAGACTTTTTGCAAGATACAGGAGCGCATGAAAGGGCGCGCTCATGCTCCGGCAAGAAGGGATGTAAACAGATTGTTTCCGCTTCGAGGCAGCATTTTGTGTGAGTGTGGTAATGCGCTAACGGCTGCGCCCTCACGTAGCGCAACAGGTCGGGACTATCTCTACTACGTTTGTCAGAACCGCAAATGCGAGCATAAAGGAAAATCCATACGCAAGGATGTGTTAGAGGGCGAATTTGAAAGATTGCTGAAAACGATCACGCCCGCCGAACCATTGGTCGGGGCGGCGAAGCGTATATTTAAAAATACGTGGGAGAAGTTTAGGAAGACCGAAGCATTAAGGGCTGATCAGTATCGAGATCAAATTAAGACAATCGACGCCGAGATTGAAAGTTTGCTAGATACCATTGTGAAGGTTGATCGGGAAACGGTCATCAAAGATTTAGAAAGCCGGATTGAAAAAAAGGAAGAAGAGAAGCTATTGATTGAAGCAAAAATGCGCGATAAAGGCCGTTCAAAGCGCCCATTCAATGAGATGTATCGAACTGCAATAGATTTTTTGTTAGACCCGCATAAACTCTGGGCTTGCGGACAATTTGAGGGTAAGAGAACGGTCGTAAAACTCGCCTTTGCAGACCGTCTGACTTGGGATCGAAAAGGCCTGTATCGAACGCCTGAATTATCTTTGCCGTTCAGGGTGTTAGGCGATTTTTTTACCCATCAAATGCAAATGGTGCCCGGGGCCGGACTTGAACCGGCACGAGGGTCACCCCTCGAGGGATTTTAAGTCCCTTGCGTCTACCAATTTCGCCACCCGGGCATTCGGTGTGGTCTTTAGAGTCAGCCCTGTTTTCGAGTAGATAGCTATGTCGCCGCAAGTCCCTTGCTAACAGCTACCACAACGCCACCCGGGCATTCGGTGTGGTCTTTAGAGTCAGCCCTGTTTTCGAGTAGATAGCTATGTCGACGCAAGTCCCTTGCTAACAGCTACCACAACGCCACCCGGGCATTCGGTGTGGTCTTTAGAGTCAGCCCTGTTTTCGAGTGGATAGCTATGTCGACGCAAGTCCCTTGCTAACAGCTACCACAACGCCACCCGGGCAGGGTGTGAGGCCTGGTAAAACCTCTTGATTAAATGGAGGCGCGAGCCGGAGTCGAACCGGCCTACGTGGATTTGCAATCCAGTGCATAACCGCTTTGCTATCGCGCCAGTTAAACCTTTTACTTTCTAGCTGCTTTGTCCGTGAGGCAGCTTTGTTTGTCGTGAGAAGCGGTTGACTGGATTGCTATCCAGTGCGCTTACTACAACGACAGCGCTTTGCTATCGCGCCAGTTAAACCTTTCACTTTTCTAGCTGCTTTGTCCGTGTGGCAGCTTTGTTTGTCGTGAGAAGCGGTTGACTGGATTGCTATCCAGTGCGCTTACTACAACGACAGCGCTTTGCTATCGCGCCAGTTAAACCTTTTACTTTCTAGCTGCTTTGTCCGTGAGGCAGCTTTGTTTGTCGTGAGAAGCGGTTGACTGGATTGCTATCCAGTGCGCTTACTACAACGACAGCGCTTTGCTATCGCGCCAGTTAAACCTTTTACTTTCTAGCTGCTTTGTCCGTGAGGCAGCTTTGTTTGTCGTGAGAAGCGGTTGACTGGATTGCTATCCAGTGCGCTTACTACAACGACAGCGCTTTGCTATCGCGCCAGTTAAACCTTTTACTTTCAATGCTGCCTTGTCCTTGCAGCGGCTTTTGTACTTTACCGCGCTTTAAACAGTAACGCCCACCAGAGGCGGGCGTTGCGGCGCTTATCGTACTAAACAAAAACTGGAGCGGGAAACCGGGTTCGAACCGGCGACCTCAACCTTGGCAAGGTTGCGCTCTACCAACTGAGCTATTCCCGCTTACTTCATGACCGGCAACGCTTTGTTTTGCCTGACCATCTGTGAAGAGCCGCGTATTGTAAGTTTATCTTTAAGCTTGTCAAGTTGCTGAGTTTAATAAATATTTTGTGCGCTGGTCGATAACACCTGGCATGGAAAAACGCGGGTAAATCAAGTGGCGCGAGCTGTTAGTCGCCTAGATTGACTCGGTTAAATCGGGCCAGGCAGCGCGAATATAAACAAACATTGACCAAATAGTTAATCCAGCGGCAATCGCCAGCGTGGCAAAGCCTAGCAGCTCTATATGTGCGTTATGCATGCTGGTTTGAGAGAGCAGCAAGATGATAGCAACCATTTGTAGCGTGGTTTTAAATTTACCAATAATCGAGACCGCTACGCTGGTTCGCTTGCCGAGTTCCGCCATCCACTCGCGAAGTGCCGAGATCATGATTTCGCGGCAGATGATAATTGCCACGGCGATGGTAAACCAGGGAGCGTGATAGTCTTCGAGCAGTAGCACCAGAGCAACAGCAACCATTAACTTGTCGGCAACGGGGTCCAAAAAGGCGCCAAAAGGGGTGCTTTGGTCGAGTTTTCGCGCTAAATAGCCGTCAATCCAGTCAGTAATGGCTGCGACACTAAAGATGGCGGCGGCAGCCCAGCCAGTCCAGCCAAAGGGAAGGTACACCACGACCACCAGTACGGGGATAAGCACGATGCGGAAGGTGGTGAGGATGTTAGGAATATTCATATAGGCTGGTTACGGTAATTCTGTGCGGCGTGCGAATTTTGCGCGAGATACGAACGTAAATCTAGTGTAGAGCGGCATAAATATCCTGCGCGATTTTTTTACTGATTCCGGGCACTTTTACTAAATCTTCTACGCTCGCTCTATCTATCTCCTGCCAACCGCCAAAATGCTTGAGCAATTGCTGGCGACGTTTTGGCCCAACCCCTGCGATTTCCTCCAGCGGCGAGCTACGGCGGGATTTATCCCTGCGGGCGCGGTGGCCAGTAATGGCAAAGCGATGCGCTTCATCCCTGATCTGCTGGATTAGGTGCAGCGCGGGATCATCGCTTTTTAGGGTAACAGCATTTTCGTGGCGACCGACAAATAGTGTTTCTAACCCAGGTTTGCGTGTGGTGCCTTTGGCAACGCCTATGATGAGCACCTCATCGATTTGTAGTTCGGTTAATACTTCTAACGCCTGGGTCATTTGTCCTTTGCCGCCGTCGATAAGCAGGATATCGGGCATTTTTCCTTCGCCTTTTTTAAGTCGGGTGTAGCGTCGGGATAACGCTTGCTTCATGGCGGCGTAGTCATCGCCGGGGGTTATATCCTCGATATTAAATTTGCGGTAGTCGCTTTTTTTTGCGCCGCTGTGTTGAAACACAACGCATGATGCAACGGTAGATTCGCCACTACTGTGCGAAATATCAAAGCATTCTATCCGCTGGGGCTGTTCGTCGAGATTTAGGGCGTTTTGTAAAGCTTCGAAGCGTTGTTCGATTTGTTGTTTGCTGTGCAATTTTGCCAGCAGGTTTTGTTCGGCCGTTTGCTGGGCCATCGCCAGCCAGCGTGCGCGTCCAGCTTTAACACTATGCGTAATCGTTAGCGTCTGGCCATAAAGCGTCTGGCTGGCTTCGCTAAGTTCGGATGCAAGCTCCAGCGCAACGCTTGTGATAATTTCGGAAGGAAGATTGTTGGCCTTTTCTGCACCGGACAAGTAATGCTGGGCAATAAATGCTTCCAGAATATCATTGCTTGAATCAGCGATGCCCGCCTTGGGATAAAAGCTACGGCTGCCCAAAATGCGACCCTGGCGAACAAAAAGCAGTTGTACACAGGCATTGCCGGCTTTCAGTGCCGCCCCAAGTATGTCGATGTTGCCGCGTTTGCCTTCGACATATTGTTTTTCTTGCACGCGACGAAGCTGTCCGATCTGGTCGCGATAAACGGCCGCTGCTTCAAACTCTAAACTGTCTGAAGCTGCTTGCATTTTTTGTTGTAGCTCTTCGCCAAGGCTGTCGCTTTTTCCCTGTAAGAACATAATGGACTGCCGTACCGAATCATCATAATCCTCTTTGCTGATTAGCTTGACGCAGGGTGCAGAGCAACGACCAATTTGATGTTGCAGGCAGGGCCGGGACCGGTTTTTAAAAAAGCTGTCTTCACACTGGCGAACTTTAAACATTTTTTGCAGCAGGTTAAGGCTGTCTCGAACAGATTGGCTGCTGGGGAAAGGGCCGTAGTACTGGTTGTCGTTATTGCGGTTGCCGCGATAAAAGCTCAGGCGTGGATATGGGTGTTTCGACAGACGTATATAAGGATAGGATTTATCGTCGCGAAAAATAACGTTGTAAGGCGGGCGATTAACGTTAATAAGGTTGCGCTCAAGGATTAACGCCTCGGTCTCGGTGTGAGTGACCGTTACGTCGATGCGCGCAATTTTACTGACCAACAGCCTGGTTTTAGGGTTGCTGACGTCGCTACGAAAATAACTCGCCAATCGTTTTTTTAAGTTTTTCGCTTTGCCGATATAGAGGTGCGACTGGTCGTGAGCGTACATTTGATACACGCCCGGCCTTTCCGAACAGTGGTTCAGAAAGTTTTGGTGGTCAAATTGCGGCATCGATTGTTCGGGCATAGTGGCATTATAAAGAGGAATATCTGGCTTAGCTCGCCCCTGGCTCAGCAAATTAACGGGTGATGGTTTACAATGCGCGGTTTTTACGCGGTGGCTCAGCAATCGAGCAGAAGAGCAATCGAGCAGAAGAGCCGCCATCGGGATCGTTGCCGGGAGATCTGAATTTTGGGTGTGATTATTAAATCCGCTGATGATATAGCCAAGATGCAAGTTGCTGGTGCGCTAGCAGCTGAAGTGTTGGAAATGATCGGTGCTCATGTGCAGGCCGGTGTCAGTACGGGTGAGTTAGACCGAATTTGCCACGACTATATTGTCGACAAGCAACAGGCGGTGCCTGCACCACTGAATTATCGCGGTTTTCCAAAATCCATTTGCACCTCAGTGAACCAGGTAGTCTGTCATGGTATTCCAAGTGACACTCGAATCCTGAAGGACGGTGATATTGTGAATATCGATATTACCGTGATTAAAGACGGTTTCCATGGTGATACCAGTAAAATGTTTACGGTGGGTAATGCGCCCACCCATGCTAGAAAACTCATAAAAGTCACGCAGGAATGTCTGTATCTTGGTATTGAAACCGTGAAGCCGGGGGCGACCCTCGGCGATATCGGCCACAATATTTACCAGCATGCCAAGAAAAATCACTACAGTATTGTGCGCGAGTATTGCGGTCACGGTATCGGTGAGGTTTTTCATGAAGACCCGCAAGTTTTGCACTATGGTAAGCCAGGCCATGGTCTGGTGCTTGAGGAAGGTATGACCTTTACGATTGAGCCGATGCTCAATGCTGGAAAGCGTCATGTGAAATTGAATCGACGGGACGGCTGGACCGTTGAGACCAAGGATAGAAGCTTATCCGCGCAATGGGAGCATACTCTTGCGGTGACAAGTTCTGGGGTCGAAGTGTTAACCGCGCGAAGCGAAGAGTCTTTTACCTAAGTACACTTTTTTATGAATCACTCCCCATTTGGTGAACATAATGCGCCGGCCTCTTTGCAGGGCATTCGCATGGCCGAGGCTGCTTTTGATCCGGCTGAATTTCGTGCACAGGCAAAAAACGAAATAACATCTGCGATAAAGTGCCGGGCCTTGCTTCAACGGTTTCAGGCAAAGTTAAACGAGGCTTATGTAGAAGGTGCCGATGTCGGCGCGCTGGTCCGCTTGCGCGCGGACATGATCGATATTCTAATTCAGGAGCTTTGGGTTTCGCTGGGCTGGACAGGCGACGATGAAAGTTTTGCAGTGATCGCGGTAGGTGGTTACGGTCGTGGTGAATTACATCCATTCTCGGATATTGATTTGTTGCTGTTGCTTAAGGGAGTGTTGAATAGTACGCAAAAAGAGCAAGTGTCTGCCCTGGTTACTTTTCTTTGGGATTGTGGCCTGGAGTTAGGGCATAGTGTTAGAACGCTAAGCGAGTGTGTTAGGGCAGCAAAAAGTGATGTAACCATCATGACAAACCTGCTTGAGTCGCGAGTGTTGCGGGGCAGTGAAACGCTTTACGCCAATCTAATGGAAAAAGTTTCGGTCGCACACATGTGGGAGCCGGCGGCGTTTTTTATTGCAAAGTGGCAGGAACAACGTGAGCGCTATCTTTCGATGGATGAGCCGGACTACAACCTGGAGCCAAATATAAAGACGTCGCCCGGAGGCTTGCGGGATTTCCAAACGATTATCTGGGTTGCAAAGCGTTATCTGGGTGAGGCAGACATTGGTTCACTTGTTAGCGAGGGTATCCTTACCGCACAGGAAGCGCAAAGCTTTCGCGAAGGCCTGGAGTTTTTGTGGAGCGTCCGGTACGCCTTGCACATGGTGGCAAGCCGACATGAAGATCGTTTGCTGTTTGAATACCAGTTAAAGATTGCCAAGCTGCTAGGCTACGCCGATGACGATGCCAACCTGGCGGTCGAAAAGTTTATGGAAGCCTATTATCGCTGCGCAATGCGGCTCGCAGTGCTAAATGAAGTCATTATCCAGCATTTCGACCAGAGCATTATTGCGGTAACGGATGGCGGCCAATCGGCGACCCTGAATGAGCGGTTTAGCGTTTCTAACGGTTATATCGATGTGCGCAGTGAAGAGGTGTTTGATAAGCAGTTGTGGGCTATGCTTGAGCTGTTTGTGCTCATGGCCGAAAACAGCTATATCGTCGGTGTTAAAGCGTCGACGATTCGCCTGGTTCGCGAGTACCGGCAAAAAATTGATGATGACTTTCGTCGCGACCCCAGGGTTATCGAGCTATTTATGCGTTTGTTGCGCAGTGGCCGCAACGTTCCCCTGCAGTTTAAACGCATGCGCCAGTTTGGTTTTCTAAGCGCGTATTTGCCAGCCTTTGGCGATATTGTAGGGAAGATGCAGTTCGACCTTTTTCATATCTACACAGTTGATGTGCATACGCTTGAGGTTCTACAAAATGTCTACGAGTTTGCCTATAACAGTTCGCAACAAGATTATATTTTGGCCGCAAAAATAATTAACGGCCACATGCAAATCGAACTGCTTTATGTGGCCGCTTTATTTCACGATATCGCGAAAGGGCGCGGTGGTGATCACTCATCACTAGGTGGTATTGATTGTCGCGCGTTTTGCGAGCTTCATACCTTTAGCACTCTCGATACTGACCTGGTTGTTTGGCTGGTCGAAAACCACTTACTAATGTCGAGCTTTTCGCAAAAGCAGGATATATCTGACCCAGATGTAATCGCGGATTTTTGCCAGCAGATAGGAACCCGTGAGCGACTTGATTATTTATTTGTGCTTACGGTTGCCGACATCCAGGCGACTAATCCAGAGCTTTGGACAAGCTGGCGGGCTTCGCTCTTGCGACAGTTGTACGCCGCTGCAACGCGGGCGTTTCGTCGTGGCCTGGAAAAAAATGTTGCTAAAGCCGATGTTATTAAGCATAAGCGCACGAACGCCTTGCAGCTAATGGTTGACCAGGGCGTTGAAATCGCTGAGGTCGAAAAACTCTGGGAAGATCGAAACGACGAATACTTCCTGCGCGAGTCGACCGCAAATATTGCGTTGATGACACAAAAAATACTTGCCCATAAGAATAATGATGAACCGCTTATTGTCATTCAGCCCAGTTATGAATTTGGTGGCGAAGAGCCGATTACGCAAATCAGTATTTATTATCGGCTGGTCGAAAACCGCTTTTCTTTTATCACTTTAGCCTTGGAACAACTCGGGCTAAATATTCATGATGCGCGCCTAATGGTGGCCGGTGGCGGCATTACGCTGGATACTTATTATGTGCTCGATTTGAACGAGCAGCCGGTTGCCGAAGATAGCCTGCAGGCCGAAAAGATTCGACGCAAACTTCAGGATGTCTTGACCTCGACCGATGACCGCTGGTTTGATAGTGGCAAAAAGGTCAGCCGTCGGTTAAAAAGTTTTTCCTGGCCGAGTCAAACCGAATTCTCTAACGATAGTGCGCCGGGTTTCAGCGTGCTTGAGGTCATTGCACCCGACCGGCCCGGTTTACTAACCGTTGTTGGGCAGGTGTTTTTTGCGCACAAGCTGCGCCTGCATAGTGCCAAGATCTCAACCCTGGGCGAGCGTGTAGAGGACGTGTTTTTTCTTACCGACCGTCAGGACAAAATTATCGCGGACCCGGAAAAAATAGAGTTAATACAGAGCGATCTTAGAGCGGCGCTTGACGAAAATACATTGCAATAAAGGCTGTACCAACCATGCCGTACAATGCGCGATTAACGCAACTTCATCCATACCCCTTTACCAAACTTAATGCACTGCTAGACGGTGTGAAACCTGATGCGAGCAAATCAAAGATTTCTCTGGCGATAGGGGAGCCCCAGCATCCTGCGCCGGATGCGGTACTAGCGGCATTGCAAAACAAGCTTTCGGAAATCAACCGGTATCCCTCCACCAAAGGAGAGCCGCCACTGCGCGAGGCCATAGCAGCGTGGCTTAATCAGCGTTACGGTTTAGACGAGGGGATTATCGATGAGGAAAATATCTTACCTGCATTGGGAACACGCGAAGCACTGTTTGCAGTTGCGCAGTGTTTTGTTGATGCAGATGATCACGCCCACAAACCGTTGGTTTTAATGCCGTCGCCTTTCTACCAGATTTATGAAGGTGCGGCGATCATGGCTGGTGCGCTGCCCCATTACCTTCCAGCGACAGAGCCAAACGGCTTTAATCCCGATTTTAAATCGGTTCCCATCGAGGTTTGGGAGCAAACCCAGCTGCTCTATGTCTGCAACCCTGCGAACCCGACGGGTGCAACCTTAAGTGTCGATGAATACTTATATTTGCTTGAGAAGGCCGTTCGCTACGATTTTATTGTTTGCAGCGATGAGTGTTATTCGGAAATTTATCCCGATGAAAGTATGCCTGTTAAGGGCGTGTTAGACGCGGTGCAAGCCTTACCATCACAGCAGGCTCAACAAGAAGCGCTTGATCACTGCCTGGTGTTTAATAGTTTGTCCAAGCGTTCGAATCTGGCAGGAATGCGATCGGGCTTTGTTGCAGGCGGGCGCAGCCTGATCGAGCATTTCCTTTTGTATCGAACGTATCACGGTTCGGCGATGGCGCTGCATCATCAGTTTGCCAGCGTCGCAGCATGGTCGGACGAACAGCACGTTGTCACTAATCGCGAACAATACCGAGTAAAAATGCTAGCCGCGCGAGAACGCATCGCAAAAGTTCCGCAGCTAGCGTTGGCGCCCACTCATGGGGGCTTTTGTCTTTGGGTAAAAGTGCCCGGCTGTGATCAGGCATTTGCCAGCGGTCTCTATGAAAAGGAGCACATAGTGGTGCTGCCAGGCAGTTTTTTAGCGCGCGATATCGCGGGGCAAAAAAATCCCGGCTCAGGTTATATTCGTATTGCATTGGTTCAGGCCGCGGCTGAGTGTGATGAGGCGATAAAAAGGCTTTGTTCGTTTGCAGAGGAGTATGACGGCTGCTCCGAGAATTAGCGCGCGGATCGATAAGAGTGATTAAAATGCGCTGAATTGCGGCTTTTATTTATGCGACGCATAGTGTAGATTGCGCCACCGCTGATTCTATCAGCGCTTATATTCACTCATTAATTGCAAGTCAATGGCGCTAATCGTTCAAAAATATGGTGGCACTTCGGTAGGAACGCCCGAGCGTATTCGAGCAGTGGCCGATCGCGTAAAGCGTTTTGTCGACGCCGGTGATCAGGTTGTCGTTGTTGTTTCCGCGATGAGCGGTGAAACGAACCGGCTTGTCGGTCTTGCAAACGAAATGCACATAAGTCCCTCGCCGCGAGAACTCGATGTTTTATTGTCGACAGGCGAGCAGGTAACGATTGCGCTGTTGTCGATGGCTTTGCACGCGCACGGGCTGGAAGCCGAGTCTTACACAGGCGGGCAAATCAGTATCGTGACTGATTCTGCCCATAGCAAAGCGCGAATTAAAGAAATAGAAAGCGATAAACTGCTCAACTTTGTGAAAGGCGGAGGCGTAGCGGTAGTCGCAGGCTTTCAGGGCATCGACGCGGATCGCAATATCACGACGCTGGGGCGTGGCGGCTCAGACACGACAGCCGTCGCGGTGGCGGCAGCGTTAAAAGCAGATGAGTGCCAGATTTATACCGATGTCGACGGCGTTTATACAACCGATCCGCGAGTGGTCTCGCAAGCACGTCGGCTCGAGCAGATAACGTTTGAAGAAATGCTCGAGATGGCGAGTCTCGGCTCTAAAGTTCTACAAATTCGCGCGGTGGAGTTTGCAGGCAAGTACAAAGTGCCACTGCGAGTATTGTCCAGTTTTGAAGAGGGGAGTGGTACCTTGATTAGTGTCGAAGAAGCGAACGATTATATGGAAGCGCCTCTTGTTTCCGGTATCGCCTTTAATCGAGATGAAGCGCGCATAGTCGTCCGGGGTGTTCCCGATTCACCCGGTGTTGCCTATAACGTGCTGGGCCCCGTCAGCGATGCAAATATCGAGGTTGATGTTATCGTTCAAAACCTCGCGGCAGATGGCACCACCGATTTGACGTTTACGGTTCATCGAAGTGACGCGGCGAGAGCCGAGAAAATAGCGCGCGACGTGGCCGAAAGCCTGAACGCGCGAGAAGTTGTTGCAGACAGCACCGTTTGTAAGGTGTCGCTGGTTGGTGTGGGTATGCGGTCGCATGCGGGCATTGCCAGCAAGATGTTTGGCGCTCTCGCAGAAGTTGGCGTCAATATTGAGCTCATTACGACTTCCGAGATAAAGATATCGGTTGTTGTCGAAGAACGCTTTATGGAGCTGGCAGTTCGAACGCTGCACGAAGCGTTTGGGTTAGATAGTGAGCCCTAGGCAGCAATCAGGTTCACAAATATCTGGCGTTACAAATTGTTCTTTTTTGTAACGACTTGAAAGATAGAGCTTTTTGCTCAATCAGGTGACAAAATCGTTGCTTCTGATACTATGACAATCAGACACTAACAGGGATTCGGCGGCCATCGCAAACAGTGCTAGTTGTTTTTGCGAGTACATTAAGTAGCTAAGTGAGTGTTTGGTAGCAGCTTATGCTTGTTCGTAAGGTTGTTATGGGCGCCGAAAGAGTCAGGATATAGCTGGTGGCAGTATTTGATTGTACGCGACGTAGTCGGTTTTAACGTTTGCCTGCCTGCAAGAGTAAATAAATTAATACGCCAGCAATGAAACCCGGAGAAATATTATGTTGATCTTAACTCGCCGTATCGGCGAAACATTGATGGTTGGAGATGATGTCACCGTGACCGTCTTGGGCGTTAAAGGTAATCAGGTTCGATTAGGTGTTAACGCGCCAAAGGAAATCGCTGTGCATCGTGAGGAAATCTATCATAGGATACAACAAGAAAAAGCGCGCGCTGGCGCCATAGAATCAGAAATGAATTATTAATGGGCTTCCCGCATACTGTTTATACAGTATTAGCCTTAAAAAAAGAGCCGACATACGGCTCTTTTTTTATTCGCCCTAAACTGGAGTAAAGAGCCATTTAGGCAATACTTATTCTCTTATCCCAGGCTGCACAGACCTGGTTTTATTGTTCTATAGTAATAGTCCCGTATGCGGTTTGCGCGCTTGGAATACGAACCGAATTTATGTATCCTGCGCAGCCCCAAGTGAGGGTCGCCTCAAAGTTTAGCAACAGCTTTTGTTCCAGGCGTGCCGCCCAGATTAAGGATCGATTTAAGGCGTGTACTACAGACGATTTTTTATTGGAGAGCTGGCCGAAAGGTAAGGGCTGACTCGAAGAGCGCGAAGCAACGCGCGCGTTCGCCGAAGGGAACAAGGCGCGCCGCCCAGATTAAGGATCGATTTGAGGCGTATACTACAGACGATTTTTTATTGGAGAGCTGGCCGAGTGGCTGAAGGCGCGCCCCTGCTAAGGGCGTATAGGTTAACCCCTATCGAGGGTTCGAATCCCTCGCTCTCCGCCATAAACAAAAAGCCCCGCCTCGTGCGGGGTTTTTTGTTTATCACGGATTGCCAGGGGCTTGGTTCTCGAACGGTTCGACTAAAAATCACCACAGTGATTTTTTGGACAGCGTAGCTGCCCCGAAGGGGCGAAAAAATCCAGTCAGGATTTTTGAGTCCATCCCTCGCTCTCCGTCGCTTCCCTAACGCATTGACCCAAAAGAGTTTTTTCTCTTCCGTACTTCAAGCAATAAATTCAACTTACTGATTCAAAATAACTTTCTGGTTCGAGCTCGCTTTCTTTGACTGACACTGTCATAGTTTTCTGATACCTTATAAATCCCCCTTGGCTCCTATACGGATATTAGGAGTATCACAATGAAAAAAACTATCTTCTTAATCGCCAGCTTGGCGATGTCGTCTATTTATTTTGTTTTATTTTTCATGGTTTCGGTGAATTTGCAGGCTGCTGTCGTGTACAACGGTGATCCTGATGATTACAGAGTAACGGGGTGGGATGTTGATAACAATGGAATACTAGACTTCGAATTTGAGGTTATCAATGGTATCTGTATCCCGGACGATGGCTTAGGGTGTACACCGCAACAAGGTGAATGGAGATGGCAGGGTTTGGGTAACAATCGTTTTGTTGGGTTGGATGGGCCAAGTGGATATAGAGGTATACTGCCACCAGAAGAAGCGGTTGGCTTTATAGTGTCTGAAAACCTTCCAAACGGTTTTATTTATGAGCCTTCTCTTACCGTATTTACTTTTGGTGCACTTGCGGATTTTCCTCAAGGTTTGCAGCTAGCTGGTTTCAAATTTGATATTAACGGCAATACTCATGTTGGTTGGCTTGAATTATTTGTCTCCCCATTTTCTATAGAGTTCACTAGTTATGCTTACGAAGATATTGCGGGACATTCGATCATTGTCGGTGCGGCATCTTCTTCATCAATACCAATTCCAGCTTCTTTATGGCTTTTTACTTCAGCTATGTTAGGCTTTGTAAGCCTTCAAAAATCAAGAATTGATAATAGTGATTAGCCTTGGAGTTTGCGAGGACGATACACCATAATATTTATAGAGGGGGCATTTCTAACTTGCAGAAAAGAGGCTCTACTATATAACTATACTGTGCGTAATATATATTAAGAAAAAATAAATTGTACTTAGTGTTAAGGTTTATTTTATGTCAAAAATAGTCATTAAAGAGTGAGCTTTATTTTTAGCATTGCTTGAGTTTTCGGTGTGTAAGCCCTCTAGAGTTTCGTTTCATTCTTGCAAAGTATCTAGTACTTGGTTCGAAATATTACTCTCTATGTCCCCCATAAACAAAAAGCCCCGCCTTGTGCGGGGTTGTTTAGTTATCCGGTTTAGTCTCAGGTATTGGTTCGTAAACTGTTGGACTAAACCTTAGTGTTATTACCGCGCCAAATCCGAAATATGCTCCTCACTAAGATAAAACCGCATTGAGCTTCTATCCATAAATTTCTCTTCGTCTTCTGCAAGTATTTTGGCAATTCCATCATTCTCGGCCATTGCCGCTGTCATCTCTGAAAAGTCTTTTTCATTTGCAAAGTAAAACTCGGTGACGACATCGTAGTCACCTTTCACGAGATGGCTAAAATCTTCCGACGCGCCTTCTTCTTCGCCATTGACAGGTGTCAGGTAGTTGCGTCGATAGTCAACCATCCAGGGAAGCGTCTTTTTTGCCAGGGGCGCGTGGTTGCTTTCATAATAATTTTTGAATTCTTCGTGGCTGAGGCCTTGCTTGCGTTTAATAAACAGGATTAGCTTGATCATAAATCTCTTCTCGTTGGTAGCTTTGCTGGATTTTAGCGGGTCTATTTTTGCCAACGAGCTTACGCCAGCTCTTAGTCGAGCCGCGTGCATCATGCGTCAATTTATCCCGATTGAGTCCCAATTAAACGCTCGCTGCGTTGGTGGGCTTATCGATGTTCTTTGTAAATGTTCATTCACAGTTGTTACATATGATTTTTAACTGTTACAGCAGTAAATTCAAACGCTTACAATTAATCAATAAACCTAGATTTACGAAAAAAGAGCAGCTAGGATGAATTATCGATGAGCATAGAATGGGACAAAATATAAAGATGCATACCGAAGACTCACCCGTGCTACGCGCGGTCGCCGAACTGCCAAATGAGCCGACCCGAAAAATTAAGCATTTGCCAGCTGATGAAGGGCTGCCGCTTTTTGGGAGTACCTTTGATTTTTTAAGAAGATCAGTTGAGTTGGTTGAAAGACAGCGCAGTGAATTAGGGCCCATTTTCCAATCGTCTATCTTCTTTAGGCGGATAGTCACCATGGGTGACCCAGATGCGGCTGAGTTGATGCTGCTAGATAAGGCGCAAAACTTTTCCAGTAGCAAGGGCTGGATTCGCCTCGCGCCTCTCTTTGACAGGGGAATTCTACTAAGGGATTTTCATTCTCATCGAATTCATAGGCGCCCACTCCAGGCTGCATTTAAAAGTGCTGTTATGAATGAGTATGCCAATCAGCTAAATACCCTGATTAGCGACGAATTAGATCAATGGGGTAAACAACCTGAGTTCTCTTTCCAGCTCGCAATAAAATCTTTATTGCTCGATAACGCGGCTTCATTATTTTTAGGAGCCGATCTCGGCGAAGATTCTGATAAGCTAAACGCTGCCTTTGTAGAGCTGTTAAACGGTGTGTTGGCAATTGTGCAGGTGGATTTCCCCGGTTTCATCTGGCACCGAAGCATGAATGGCAAACGTTACCTAAGTAAGTGGTTAACTGAGCGATTTGAGGAGCGTTTGTCGAGTGATTCTAACGATTTCTTTACATCGCTATGTAAAGCATCTCAGGATCCTGACCATGCGATGACTAAAGAAGAGGTAGTTGAGCATACGCTATTACTACTTTTTGCGGCTCACGATACAACTACAAGTACGTTGAGCAATTTATTTTCTCTGCTTTGTGAATATCCAGAGTGGCAGGAAAAACTAAGGGAAGAATGCTTGTCGATAGAAAGTGACATGCTGGGTTTTGGTGATATATCCAGGTTAACGTTATGCGACTGGGTGTTTAAGGAAACACTTAGGCTGCATCCCGCAGTGTTTAATATACCGAGAAGAGCCATTAATGCGTTTGAATACAAAGGCTACGAGGTTCCGGCTAACGCTGCGGTTATGTTGCAGATTCACCTGATTCACCACAATCCCGAGTATTGGACTGATCCTTACAAGTTTGACCCCGAACGCTGGTCAGACGAACGCAAGGAATATAAGAAGCATCCTTACCAGTGGGTTCCCTTTGGTGCGGGGGCACACAAATGTCTGGGATTCAGGTTTGCAGATATGCAGAGTAAGATTTTCATGTTTAACTTTTTGCGTAAATACAGGATTTCGACCGAGCCTGGCCGTAGGCATGAGGTAAAAACATTGCCGATTCCGCTGCCAAAAGATCGTCTGCCCGTTAAAATCGAAAGGATATAAAGCGTCTTTTTCACCGCCGCAAAGTGAGGTGAATTCTGGTCAGGAAGCAATTGATATGAGCTTTTAAAGCGTTGGTTTTAAAGTGCCGAGATAAAAAGCATATGCTCAGACGCGAGACGACACTTTAGAGAATAAAACTCCATCTGATCCGGCAGTCATCTATCGCCTAATTTCAGCCACTTGTTGTTGACAAGAAATTAGCCCTTCTTAAGGCCGCGATGGCTAACTTGTGAGTTGGACTCGTTGCTGGGGCAGATCAAAATGGTTTTTACTCTGACCCCAAATTTCGCAATAGTAAATGTGTTATGTGAATCACTTATTATGCGAAATGAAAAAAAATTAACCATAATTTAGCTGCCAAAGCTTTACTTTCCTGATCGTTGATGTATAAACCAAGTAATTGAGTTTCGAGCTGCATTTATTGCAGGCGCATTAGCAATCATTCGGCTAAGGCAAATCATAAAAATACAAACTATAAAAAGAGGCAATCAAAATGCGCATTGTTCAGAGTATTCTCGGCCTTTTCGTCTTGAGCGTTTCTTTCCACGTGGCTAGCCAGGACTCTTTGATGGATCCAGGCTCTTTTGTCCAATTTGACACCTCGAATTTCTTTGATATCAAGACTGATTGCACTACCTGTGTAGTTCAGGTCGTCAATGAAGAAGAAGACAATTTTCTCTTTGGAACTTCCTTAACTGAGAGCTTTGACAGCCAACCCAGCATGACGTTTGGACGCGAATTTAGGCTGCTGGTGGGCGATGACCCGGCGTTGCCCGCGGAATGTCAGGGGTCGACGGTCCCAGTAACGCTAATCGCAAGCATCGTCGTCAGAGGTCAGGTGAGCCAGCAAGCCTATAACCTCGATGTTATTCCAGAGATTGGTGGTTTTCTTGGCTTGGCCGGAATACCGACCCAAATGACGATAAGTGGCGCGTTTAGCTACGCAAATGTATTTAGCGGTGGCGCGCATTCCTCTGCGTTTGTCGATTCACAGGAATTCTATACGAGTGCAGAAAATGCAGGAATTGTTCAGGAGGACAAAACATTTGAACACACGTTTTTGTTAAAGTTTGATGCTAAAAGGGGCCTTGTTCACCGTTTTTACGCGACCGCGACATTAAATGCTCAAGGGCGCATTCCTGGCGGCGTAGTGTTTGCTGGAGCGGGGACTCCGTTTCCACCAACAACGATCAATTTCGCTCAAGGAATCTTTGAAGCTGGTGTCCGTTCTGTCGGACCAGATATCGCAGCACAAGCATGTGTTGCGCGGTTATCAAATGCTGGAGGGAACCCAGAGCTTGGTTTGGCAGTTGGCGAAGTTAAGGACCGCCTAGAGGACGCAATAAGTTTATTAGAGGCAAATTCGGAAAGCAGTGATGCTGACCTTGGTAGCCTTAAAGATTCTGTTAGTCGTGTCGAAGAACGCCTTGAAGATGCTATAGAATTGATTGAAGATCAGTCAGACTCCAAACCCAAACCAAAGCGGTACCTCCCTCGGTGGTGGCGCTGGTAAACGCGTTACGCTTTATCGCGAGACGATTTTCAGAAGCTGGATAAAGAGTATTAGCAATTTGCCGACAGGAATCCGTGGACTGTTTACCTATTTCCATGTCCGCTCCTAGGCGAGAGCCGACCGTTAGGCTGAGCAAAACCTTTTAATAAATGGGGTCATAATAAATGGGGTCAGATACAACTTTCTGCATTGCAGCTGAACGGTTAAAATAAATTATCTAAAAACACACCATTGCAAGGAAGCAATATGGCTCGACTACCACGCTTTTGCCCAGCAGGGCTTCCACAACATCTAATCCAGCGCGGCAATAACCGCTCGGTTTGTTTTGCCAGCGAAGAAGATTTTGCCGCTTACGCCCATTGGCTTGAAGAATACTCCACCAAATTCGATGTTGAGGTTCATGCCTGGGTTTTTATGACCAATCTGACCAATCATGTGCATCTATTGGTTACACCAACGAGTGATGATGGTGTTTCGCTAATGATGCAGTCGGTTGGTAGACGCTATGTTCAGTATTTTAATTATCGCTATAAGCGATCGGGTACCTTGTGGGAAGGTCGTTTTCGATCTTGCGTGATACAAAGTGAACGTTATTTGCTTGCTTGTTATCGGTATCTTGAGCTGAATCCCGTTCGCGCTTCGATGGTTGACGATCCGTCTGAATATACGTGGTCGAGCTATCACTATAATGCTTTGGGTGTTAAGGCCAAATTAGCTACACCACATAGTGAGTACCTGAAGCTCGGTACCACGGGCACTGAGCGACAAGCAAATTATAGAAGTTTATTTAATCCTCATGTCGATGGAAGTTTGGTCGATGATATTTCACAGGCATTGAATAAGGGTATGGCACTGGGAAGTGAACGGTTTAAAGATGAAATTGAAACGCTATACGGTAGGCGGGTAAAGGAAGCTAAAATGGGGAGACCAGCGAAGCTGGAAAGTTGTATTTGACCCCACTTAATAATGCGCTTGTGGTCTAGGCCTGCGTCAATAACGGCTCGCTTTGCCGCCCAGCCAAGCTCACTTTGCGCTAGCACTTTTCAAAAAAATCGTGCAGAATCAGAAGGGTACAAACAGCGCGTGGGTAGATACCGAGAAGGGCCCAGGTTGGATACCGCGCTGGCTCACTTTGCGGTACGAGGGAATGCATCACTTTCAAAAACTACTAATAAAACAATTGCTTACGCTTGGTCGAAAATCGATCATGGTGGTAAAGCGAGCCGGCGCAGTATACAAATGTTAAATGCCAAAGGAAACTATGTGCAATTGCAAAGAACAACCCACTTTAATTGATATCAGCAATTACCACTCTGAATTCAAATCAAAATTAAGCCAACTGGAGGTTGGTAATTGGGTTTTGTTAATGCAATGCCCAGATTGCAATCAACTCTATAAAGTAGATGAATGGGACAAATATCAAACCTGCTATGCAGTAAAGATTCCCTCATCTGTGGACTGGGAATCATTTGATAGTGAGTCAATTATTAAAGAGCAAATGGTTCAAAATCGTGGCGGTCTAACCAATGAACCATGCATGTGGTCAGGCTGCGACATCAACCAAGTAAAAGGCAGTGCATTTTGCGTCAACCATCTCTACTCAGGGGGCACTCGTGCATAAGCATTTAACAAGTAGCTGCACAGGAAAAAATACTCGCTGCGCTCGCATTTTCCCTGTGAGCTAGGCGTTAAATGCCTATGAGTACCGAAGCTAAAACTAACCTTTACGATAGTCTGCCTAGTAGAGTACGGGCTGCTTTAAAATCAATTGATCGTGGCCCTGGTCCAGAAACGGATGTGTGGCTACAAGAGGTTATTCCCGCTTTAGGGAATAGATCCATCATGCAAGTTTTGGCTGGTTTTGAAGATGGCGAATCGAGAATTGTGGCGTACTGTAATACTGTGAAGGGGAAGTTCTTTTAATTATGGACAAAAGTTTATTGCATAAAGAGTATGGCCATCTTATATCTGGTAAAAAATACGCTATCGCAAAGTCGTTTCGCGATTATGACAATTACCCCTATGAAGAAGGTAATGTCATAGAATTTATTGGATCAAATTTTGTTCCGTACGAAGATGGTTTGTCTCTTTTTTGTATTTACAAAGATCGTGAAAAGCAAATTAGGCTTCAAGTGCGTCCAGGAGCCCAAGAAGAAATTGCGCATAATCTTAAAGAATATTTGGAGCCAGTAAGTGAGTAAGCATTTAACAAACAGCTCCAGCGGACACGCATACCTCCGCGGCCTTTTGTGTCATTCCGCTGCGCTACATTTTTACACAAAAGTCCACTCCGGCATGCGTGCTCGCTGAGCTGGGCGTTATCGAATGTCTGTTCCTAGGCGAGAGCCGACCGTCGGGTTGGGCAAAACCTTTCATCCTCATCAGTCTGATCAGATCTGGGCTACAACAGACAAAAGATATTGCGATCTGCCTAACTAACGGTTTTATCCTGTAGTGACTGCATATCGATAACAAAGCGATATTTTACATCGTTCTTGTGGACGCGTTCGTACGCGTTGTTGATGTCTTTTGCATTGACCATTTCAATTTCTGATACGACGTTGTGCTCTCCGCAAAAATCGAGCATTTCCTGCGTTTCCTTGATGCCGCCAATCAAAGAGCCTGCGACAGTTTTGCGTCCCATCGCGAGGTAAGCGGAATTAAACTCGTCTATCATGCTGACGCCGACCAGCACCATGGTGCCTTCAATCTTTAAAAGGTTTACGTAGGGGTCGATAGCGTGTCGAACGGGAATTGTATTGAGCAGGAAGTCAAACTGGCCGGTATGAGACTTCATCGCATCCTTGTCTTTTGAAATCAACACATGATGAGCGCCTAGCTGCTGCGCGTCTTTGCCTTTTTCGGGTGAGGTGGTGATCATGGTAACTTCCGCGCCCATCGCTCTCGCGAATTTAACGCCCATGTGGCCCAGTCCTCCCAGTCCGATAATGCCGACTTTCATTCCGGCGCCTACCTTCCAGTGACTTAGTGGCGACCATACAGTTATGCCAGCGCATAATAGCGGGGATGCAGCGGCGGGATCTAGCGTGTCCGGGACGCTCAACACAAAGTGCTTATCGACAACGACGTGCTTTGAGTATCCGCCAAATGTAATACCGCCGCCATGTCGGCGATCTACCCCGTTATAAGTAGCAACCATTTTGTTGCAGTATTGCTCGAGGTCAACGTCGCACGCAGAGCACGATCGGCAAGAGTCAACCATACAGCCGACCGCGACGAGATCGCCAACTTTATAGTCCGCCACTTCTTCACCAACGGCCTGGACTCTGCCAACGATTTCGTGGCCGGGAACGCAGGGATAGACGGTGTTATTCCAGTCGTTATGTGCCTGGTGAAGGTCTGAATGGCAGATTCCGCAAAAGAGAATATCGATCGCGACATCGTCAGGGCCGGGCAATCTTCTCTCGATTTGCATCGGTTCTAGCGGCTGGTCAGCCGCGGATGTGCCGAACGCAGCATAGGTATTTGTCATTTTACGACTCCCGCCTTGATTAATTATGCAATTGTTTTAGAAGGGCTTGCCGCAAATGATAGCAGTTACTAGCCATTGACTGCCAGCAACAAACGGCGGTGTGAATTTAGAGCAACGGCGTAGAAAGGTTAAAACCGGTGTTTTGAGAGCATTGCGTAAGGCGTTTAGCTGGCGGGGGTAAGTAGCTGACTGATCCGTTCTTCGAGGACTTCGCATGCGTAGTTTAGTTCGCGATTGTCGTTATCGGTTTGAATCGAGACAAGAATCGACGTGTAAGCTATATGAATCCACCAGAGGCAGGTTGCTCGTAGATTTTCCTGGTTGTCGATTGGAATGAGGTGTTGAAATCGATCTGAAAAGCGTTGTGACAGTGCGACCGAATAATTAAAAGAATTTTCCGCGTAACGATTGGAGGTGATCAACTCGTTGATAATGATCAGCCAGCCTGGTCGATTTGCGAGCATTTGGGCCGCGGCGTTTGTTAGATACTGCGCATAGGGTTTTACGTCGTCAATATTATTGATGGGAGTAGGGTAGTCATTTACCGTTTTGAGAAGCGTGCTTTTAAGCTTTTCGCCCAGGGCCTCGATAATTGCGTTTTTGTCCGGGAAGTATTGGTAGATAGAGCTTTGGGAGATGCTAGCTTGTCTCGCAATGTCTTTCATACCAATTGGGCTAAGGCCATCCTGACCAAACAGGGTTAGCGACGCATGGAGAATAGACTTTACACGCGCGATCGAGCGTTGTTGAGCCGGCACACGGCTGTTGCCAGATTTTCGCTTCATGAGATTTGCCTTCCCCTAGCTTACTATTATTTGCGTCTTTTACAATCTGTAGCGATACGCGAAATCCCTTTGTTTCAATAATAATACTAGTTAAGGTTGGTGGCGCAAAACACCATTTAGATCACAGATCTAATGATAGATTACTGGTAGCTGAAAAGACGCGGTGGCTATGACATGTAGCCGAATGAGTGTAAAATGGCGACCATTCTTTAGCAGTGAGGGTAACAATAGCGATGAGCGAAGAGTTCAAAGACGTTAAAAAATCCGCGATAAAGCGGGTTAGAGGCCAGGGGTTTGATGCCTTTGAGGTCGGACAGAAACTGGTACACCATTGGGGACGAACCATCACAGAAGCGGACGCAATTCAGTTTGCTCATCTAACGATGTCGTACACGCCGATTTACTTTAATGCTGAGTACGCGAAAGCGCATGGGCTGGAAGGCCTGGTTGTGTGTCCACAGCTAGTGCTGAATGTGGTTATTGGTTTGTCGGTAGAAGATTGCTCCGAGTGCCTGGGCGGCCCATTTTTGGGGGTAGATGAAGTTATCTATCATGAACCGGTATACGCTGGTGACACTATCACCGCAGAATCAGAAACGATCGGGGTTCGAAACTCAGACTCTGATGAAGATCGCGGTGTTGTATCCTGGCACACCAAAGGTTACAACCAGCACGGGCGCTGCGTGGTTGAGTACAAACGTTCAAACCTCGCAGTCAAAAGCGTTGGTAAAATGATGGAGGCTGTTTAGTCATGGGTAAATTTGCAGCATTAACTAGCCACGACAACTACTTTGAAAATTTTGAAGTGGGCCAGACCATTCGCCATGCGCGAGGTAAAACTATCACTAACCTCGAAAACGTAAACTTCACCAACATGGTGATGAATACGGCGGAGGGGCATTTTAACGAGCACCGCGTTGCTCAAGCTGCTGCGGCACAAAGTAAAGGGGCGTTTACCGAAACACCAGGCGTGATCTCCTACGGTGGTGTGAACTTTTCGCTTGTATTGGGTTTAGCCTCGCAAGACACCGTTGAAAACGCATTAGCCGAACTGGGTTTGGATAAAATCCGTTTAAAGACGCCGGTATTTCATGGCGACACGCTTTATGCCTATTCGCGCGTTCTTGAAAAGCGCGATGGTGACCGCGATGATGCGGGCATTGTTGTATTTAAGCACTGGGGCGTTAACCAGAACGAAAAGCTCGTTTGTGAAGTGGAGCGCACGGCTTTGATTAAACGCTTTAGCCACTGGGGTGACGTATAGCGTTTAAGTTTTAAACGTGAAAAAACGACCCTCAAGGGTCGTTTTTTTGTCTTACATCTGGTTAATAACCATGAGCATCGCTAATCAGCAAGTGCTTTTAGGGCAATGGTTGCCGCAGCGGTACGATTATCCACCTCAAGCTTTTTATATATCTGTTCCAGGTGTTTGTTAATGGTTCTTGGGCTTATCGACAAAATGGTTGCGATATCCCAGTTCGATTTTCCCTTTGATAACCAGTAGAGAACTGATGCTTCTCTTTTGGTAACGCCGAGTTTTTCTTTTAACGTTTTTGCCTGAGCTTCCTGGATTTCGCCCGTTAGCTTTACCAGGTAGTTGTCGCCTAGGACGTTGACAAAGTTAGCAGATACTGGTGACTGAAAATCAGCTGAGAATCCGGTAAGCACTAACGTTTTGTCCTGACGATTACCTTCCGCGCTTCCATCAGTTTTTATCCAGCCCGCCAAAGCTTTGGCTAGATCCTGGCTCAGTATAAATGGGTCTTGCTCGTAAAACTCAAGTAGTTTCCGGGCGCGACTTGTCGACCACAAAATACTGCCCAGCCGGTCAATTTCGATAAGGGATTGACCAGCTGCATCCAGCGCTGATCGTGCAGATGACAAACTCCTCGCGTTTTGCACATGCACTTTTAGTCTTGCCAGAATTTCCTGGGTGTTGACTGGCTTGGTGACATAATCAACTGCGCCGGCTTCTAAGCCTCTAACAATATCGTTAGTGTCAGTTAGGCCGGTCATAAAAATAACGGGCAATTCCGGTTTGTGCTGTTTTATTTGCCGGCAGGTTTCAAAACCATCAAGCTCGGGCATGATGGCGTCAAGCAAAACAACATCAGGCGAGACCTGCGTGATGATATTTAACGCTTGTGCGCCTCCCAGTGCGACCAGCACCGTAATACCCGCCTGGTTCAAAACATTGTTGAGCATGCCTAACGAGTCTGGAGAATCGTCGACAATTAAGGCGGTGATGCTTTGCGTGTTTTCTTTCATTGCTTGTTAATGCTCGGATTTTTCGAGTCTTTCCAGAAGTTCTAGGCAGGTTGCGAAGTCAAAGGCCTCTGCTGCTGTTTTTATCTCCGCGAGTAGTTCGTTGTTGTGTTCAGTAGATAGCATGGCGAACGTATTCATAAAACCGTTCAAGTGGCCAATTTTCGCGTGGTATTTGAGGTCTTCGATAACGCTGATGTTTTTGCGCGAGATATTTTCCCTGAAACTGGTTTCGTTAGTGCTTGTTTCTCTATTTACCGGTTTCGCTTGAGTTTGTTCGTCGAGGCTCACCGTTCCTTTTTCTAACTGGCTATCATGTTTTTGCGTATCTTCGTAACTCCACTCCAAATCGAGCTGTTTGGCCATTCGCTCAAGCAATGCATTTAACTGAATGGGTTTTTCGAGATAGTCATCGGGCTGCGCATGGTTTAGCGATTTATCCGAGCTGCTATGAAGTTCTCGCACGTTTGCTGAAACCATGACGACTGGCAATTCGGGTTGTCGATCACGAATCCGGGCGAGCACTTCCCAGCCGCTTTCGTTGCCGAGTGCGATGTCCAGAAACACCAGATCAACCGGTTGCTGCTTTAGAACATCGAAGCACTCGTCGCTGCTTCTGGCTTCCAGCACTGAAAAACCGATGGGCGTGAGTAAGTCTTTAATAAGACGACGGTGATCGTCATTGTCATCAATCACCAATATGGTTTTAGTTTGGCCCTCAAATCCGGTAATAATCTTTGAGACTTCAGCGGTTTGTTTAGCAAGCATTATTGGTGCAGCCTGTAGTCGCAAGGTGACGGTCGAGCCCTTGTGGAGTTCACTTTTGACTTCGATATCTGCGCCCATCATATCGGCGAGCTGTCTGCATATCGCTAGACCAAGTCCTGAGCCGGGTATCTCTTCGCGAGTAGCGTTTTCTCCACGTTCAAAGGGCGTAAAGATCTTTTGTAAGGTATGAGGTGACATTCCCAGGCCAGTATCTTCAACGACAAAACGAATTACGTGCCCGCGATAGCTGACTTTTAAATGAACGCTGCCCTGTGGCGTGAACTTAATCGCGTTAGACAACAGGTTAATAAGAATTTGTCTTAGGCGTTTTTCGTCGACTGCAATCGACTGGGGCATATTCGAAGCGGGCGTATAGTGAAACGTGATGCCTTTGGCTTTTGCTTGTTGGCTAAACATCGAAACGAGTTGATCGAGAAGCCGATCAAGTCTTACTTCGTCGCGGTTAAGGTTCATTCTCCCGGCTTCAATTTTAGAAATTTCGAGCAAGCCTTCGATCATCGTTGCGAGATGCTCACCGTTGCGACGTAATATCGATAGCGATTCGCGTTGTTTGTCTGCCGTGTCCGTATCATTTTCCAGGATTTGCGCATAGCCTAAGATAACGTTTAGCGGTGTACGCAATTCGTGGCTCAGCGCTGTTACGTATTCGCTTTTGGCAACGTTAGCTGAATCGGCATTTTTTCTTGCGTACTCTAATTGCTTAAACGTCTCTTCATGGGCGTCAATTTCATCTGTCAAACGCTGGGTCTGGGTATCGTATTCCGCGAGCGCAAATCGCGTTCCACTCTGTGCCAACACAAAAAGCCAAACCATCACGCCGAGAACAATTAGCAGTAAAACAAAAATTGTCAGTAGAACTTGAGTGACATCTTCTGCTGGTACGTAGCTCGAATCAATTTGGGAAAACGAAAGCAAAAAGATCGTTGCTGTGACGAGCGCCAGGCAAATAAATCCCAGCATGAAGCGACCAAGTGTTGCGGCTAATACGGTTTGCGTGCGCTCGGGCAAAAAGCGCAACAGCCATTGATTTAATTGCGCTTCGATTTTTTGTTCGGGGCGGCATTGGTCTCCGCACTTGGTTTCCAACGCACAGCACAAAGAGCATATCGGAGCGTTATACGCAGGGCAGTAGGTAATATCTTCGGGGTCAAATTTATTTTCACAGACGCTACATCGCGTGGTAATGGGCGAAACATTGTGTGATGGCTTATCCGTGTCGATAAGCGCCTGGTTATCATTCAGGTAATAACGACTACGAGTTTTAAGCGCGATAAGCGGCACAGTAATAAATGGAAGCAGCAATGCGATAAACGCCGAGAATGCTTGCGCGGTTTCGCCTAGCCAGCCAATGCTCGCAAGTACGCCGGCAAGTGCTGCAAAGATCGTCGAGAAAAACCCGACCGGGTTGATGTCCCAAAGGTGAGAACGCCTGAATTCAATATGCCTGGGGCTGAGCCCCAACGGTTTGTTGATGACAAGGTCGGCGACTATCGAACCAAGCCACGCAAGTACAAAGGCAGAGTAGTGATGCAAGACCGAATCGATGGCTTTATATAAACCCAGCTCCATCAGTAGGAGGGCAATTACCACGTTAAATATCAGCCATACAACTCGGCCAGGGTGATGATGAGTAAGGCGCGAAAAAAAGTTAGACCAGGCTAACGATCCAGCATAGGCGTTGGCAACATTTATTTTTATCTGGCAAACAACGATAAACAGGGCGGCCACGACCATCGCGAAGGCTGGTGAGTCAATATAATGCGAGAAAGTCATTAAATACATTTGCGTCGGTTCATTTGCAGCTTCGACGCTGAAGCCCTGTGCTATTAACAAATACGCAAGCGCGACACCCAGAACAAGTTTCATCGCGCCGATAATGGCCCAGCCCGGGCCTGCCAAAAATATGGCTAACCACCATTTAAATTTTTGTTTTGGTTCAGGCTCCGGTAGAAAGCGTAAGAAATCGACCTGCTCACCGATTTGAGCCATCAAAGAAAATAAAACCGCTGTCGCCGAGCCAAAGATTAGCCAGTTGAATGTGTCAGCCTCGGCATCGCCAAGGTACGCCAGCCATTGCTCGGTTTGCTCGGGCATATAAGCGAATACATAAACGAAAGGAAGCAGTTGCAGCAGCAACCATAAGGGTTGTGTTATAAGCTGAAAGCGACTGATTAAACTGATTCCAAACAAAACCAGTGGAATAACCACAATAGAGCTGATGATGTAGCCGAGCCACAGCGGGATACTCAGCAGCGATTCCAGCGCCGTCGCCATGATCGACGCTTCAAGTGCAAAGAATATAAAAGTAAAGGAGGCGTATATCAGCGAGGATATCGTTGAGCCTATATAGCCAAATCCCGCACCACGGGTGAGAAGGTCGATATCCACGCCGTATTTTGTGGCGTAGTAGCTAATCGGCAAGCCGGTAAGAAACAGCAGGACGCAAACCGCAGCGATTGCCCATAACGAGTTTACTACGCCGTAATTGATAGCAATGGTTGCGCCGAGAAGCTCAAGCACCAAAAAAGAAGTTGTGCCTAGCGCGGTATTGGCGATACGGGTAAACGACCACTTTCTTGCACGCCTTGCGGTAAACCGTAAGGCGAAGTCTTCCAGGGTTTCGTTCGCTACCCACTGGTTGTAATGACGGCGCGGCTGTAGCGCTTGTTTAGAAACTGGCATTGGGATTAAGTTTGGTCGTTTAAACGAGTGTCTGTTTTTTACTCTGGCGCCATTATGAGGCGTTTTTTTGGTGCGTCCGCACGGGCCCGGTGCAAAAGTATTTGGTTGGTTGCTCCATGATGCAGCAAATTGAGGCGTAATCGTTAAAAGTGAGATTTTGCCATATTTATGGGCTCCACATATATTTCTACGTTAAACGACGTAGGTATCTGCCAGCATTTGCGCATATTACTCGAGAGTAGCCTGACCGATAATTTCGTTATCGGCATATTTTGAGTTCGAGAGTTGTCGTTGCCCGAATTTAGCGATTCATAGCGTTGCGATTACCGGTTTGTTGGTTTCGAGTGTTGGCGTTGTTTTAACCTCTTTTTTTTCGGCATGGTAATCGCATACAGATCCACAGGGGTCAACAGTGTAAACGCTGGTTGCCCTTTATATAAAGAGGGTGCGTCACTAGGCTTCGCCCGCATTACTATTTAATCAGATCAGTTTTAGAGGCTTTCAAAATGAAACTTATAAAGCGTTTAACCATGGCGGCGGCATCAGTATCGCTAGCCTTTTCGGCCGCATCTTATGCTGCTGATACCATTAAGGTGGGTGTGCTCCATTCTTTGTCAGGAACGATGGCGATTAGTGAAACAACACTTAAAGACACCGTTTTGATGATGATCGAAGATCAGAACTCAAAAGGCGGTTTGCTAGGTAAAAAACTTGAGCCAGTCGTTGTTGACCCTGCGTCAAACTGGCCGCTTTTTGCTGAGAAAACACGTGAGCTTCTCACTAAAGAAAAAGTAGATGTTATTTTTGGTTGCTGGACATCTGTGTCTCGTAAATCAGTACTTCCCGTTATCGAAGAGTTAAACGGTTTGCTGTTCTATCCAGTACAGTATGAAGGTGAAGAGTCTTCGAAAAACGTTTTCTACACAGGTGCTGCGCCTAACCAGCAGGCAATTCCTGCCGTAGATTACCTGATGAATGAAATCGGTGTTGAGCGTTGGGTACTCGCAGGTACTGACTATGTATACCCGCGTACTACAAACAAAATCCTCGAAGCCTACCTTAAGGCGAAAGGTGTTGCTGAAGCTGACATCATGATCAATTACACGCCGTTTGGTCACTCTGACTGGCAAGGTATTGTTTCAGACGTTAAGAAGTTTGGTAGCGCAGGCAAACAGACTGCTGTGGTTTCAACTATCAACGGTGACGCGAACGTACCATTCTACAAAGAGCTCGGTAACCAGGGGATCTCCGCAGAAGACATTCCTGTCGTAGCATTCTCTGTTGGTGAAGAAGAGCTTTCTGGTCTTGATACTGCTCCACTGGTAGGTCACCTGGCTGCGTGGAACTACTTCCAAAGCGTTGAGAGCGATGAAAATGAAGAGTTCATTGCTGCGTGGAAAGAGTTCATCGGTGATGACAAGCGTGTGACAAACGATCCAATGGAAGCGACTTACATCGGATTTAAAATGTGGGCAGCTGCCGTTGAAAAAGCTGGTACTACCGACGTTGACACTGTTGAGCAAGCACTTATCGGTATCACTGCGCCAAACCTGACTGGCGGTACTGCGGTAATGAACAAAAACCACCACTTGTCCAAGCCTGTTTTAATCGGCGAGATTCAAGAAGACGGTCAGTTTGAAGTAGTATGGGAAACTGATGGCGTTGTTCCAGGTGATGCATGGTCTGACTTTTTGCCAGGCTCAAAAGATATTGTTGCTGACTGGGTTGCACCCATTAGCTGCGGTAACTTTAATGCAAAAACTGCCAAGTGCTCTGGACAAAACTTTTAATGAGTACTTGATAAACGGTTGATTGTGTATCCCGGTGAAAGCGTCCTCGAATGAGTCGCTTTCACTCTGGATAACAATAGTTACATCGTAAAAAAGGGGGTTGTTACGCTCCCTTTTTTTATAAACCCATAATTAGTTTTAAGCGTCAAGAACTCATCCATACTAAAACAGCAACGATCCGGAAACTTACTGTGCGTTTTAATTCTTTCCACTTCGGCCATTACAGCTCTGCGCTTGCGTTGATGCTTTTTATCGCGTTGGCCTGTTTATCACCCGTTGTTAGTGCGGCTTTAAGTGAAGACACAAGGGAGACCGCAACCAAGTTGGCGGGCGCAAAATTAAACAAGCTAGGGCCAATTTTGGGAGAGCTGGAGGAAAAGGGAGGCTCCGATGTGCTTTATTTATTTGAAGGCATGTTGGCAGGCAAGCTCTACTATGTGAAGGCAGACAAAACCTTGCTTGTGCTGGGCAATAAAGGCGAGGATGGCATTGCCGCAAATGATGCGCTAACCGGAGCAGCGGTAAGCCCCGTCAGTAAAAGCGCAGTTAAAAAGGTAAAGGTCAACAATAAGCTGCGAAAGACGTTAAGGAAATCTATAGCGCGATTGACACTGTTTAGCGACGATGCGGATCTTCGCGCAACAGCCGTCGACAATTTATTTAACGACCTTAATAACGATAACATTGCGCTGCTAAAGCAAGCGCAAGAAAAAGAAACATCAGTAAAAATATTAGACAAAATTAAAGTGGCCTTAACCCTGGCTGAGCTGGATTCAGTGACGGGTGAGCGGCAAGTGAGTGCAATAAATCAATTATCCAGTAGTCTTGAGCCAGTCGTTCGAAACCGTTTAGAGCGGTTCCTGGAAAAAGACGATGCAGGAAAGTTTATCGAGAGTAATCCGGCGGTGATCGATGCCGCCCAGAGTGCGTTGAGCGATATCAACGCCAAACTTGAATTCTATGGCTTTGTCGAGCGGCTGTTTTTTGGTTTAAGTCTGGGGTCGGTATTGCTTTTAGCAGCGATAGGCCTGTCCATTACGTTTGGTGTAATGGGCGTTATCAACATGGCGCACGGAGAGTTGTTAATGCTCGGCGCGTACACAACCTACGTTATTCAACTTTTGATGCCCAATGCCATAACCGCCTCAATATTTGTCGCGATACCAGCAGCGTTTATCGTATGCGGTTTGGTTGGTGTATTAATCGAGCGTGGCGTCATTCAGTTTTTAAAGGGCAGGCCTTTAGAAACACTGCTTGCGACTTTTGGTATAAGCCTGATTCTCCAGCAAACGGTACGCAGTATTTTTTCGCCGCTCAACAGACAGGTGACGACGCCAGAATTTATGTCTGGTACGCTTGAGATTAACCCTGGACTGGCACTGACATACAATCGCTTATACATCATTATTTTTTCTTTAATTGTTTTTGCGTTTTTGTTGCTGGTTATGAAGCGAACATCGCTAGGTTTATACGTTAGGGCCGTTTCGCAAAACCGTAATATGGCCAGGGCAGTAGGTATTCGCAGTGAGTGGGTTGACGCTGCAACCTTTGGTTTGGGCTCAGGTATTGCTGGTGTCGCTGGTGTGGCGCTCAGCCAGCTAACCAATGTTGGTCCGAATTTGGGCCAGTCTTATATTATCGATTCTTTCATGGTCGTAGTGTTCGGCGGCGTTGGCAACTTATGGGGTACGCTAGTCGGCGCCTTCTCGTTAGGGATTGTCAGTAAATTTATGGAGCCTGTTACGGGCACAGTATTGGCCCAGATATTAGTGCTGATATTTATTGTATTGTTTATCCAGCGGAGACCAAAAGGCTTGTTCCCACAACAGGGGAGGGCTGCGGACGAATGAATCAGTCGACCTATTTCCAGCCAGCGGCTAACGCGCGTTTCGGGGGGATGCTCTCTTCGCGCGGCGGCAACATTTTTCTAATTATTCTTACCGTAGTCACTGTGGGTGCTGCGCTAGGTAATTTACTGTTTCCTGAAGGTAGCTTGCTACACGTTGATACCTACACGATAACTTTGTTAGGTAAATACCTTAGTTACGCACTGCTTGCATTGGCAGTTGATGTGGTCTGGGGTTATTGCGGTATTCTGAGTTTAGGGCACGGCGCTTTTTTCGCGCTGGGTGGTTATGGCATGGGAATGTACCTCATGCGCCAGATAGGCGATCGTGGTGTTTATGGCGACCCCATTTTGCCTGACTTTATGGTCTTCCTGAACTGGCAAGAACTGCCGTGGTTTTGGCACGGGTTTGATAACTTCGGCTTCGCTATGTTGATGGTTTTGTTTGTTCCGGGCTTGCTCGCTTTCGTGTTTGGCTGGTTGGCGTTTCGCTCTCGGGTGACCGGGGTTTATTTATCAATAATGACGCAAGCTCTCACCTATGCGTTGATGTTGGCGTTTTTCCGTAATGAAATGGGCTTCGGCGGAAACAATGGCTTGACCGACTTTAAAGATATTCTCGGGTTTGACCTTCAAGCTGATACTACCCGTGTAACGCTGTTTGTTTTAACAGCCCTTGCCTTGGGTGGCGCCTATTTGCTAAGCCAGTTTATCTTTTCATCGAAGTTTGGGCGTGTAATCGAAGCGGTTAGAGACTCGGAAAGCCGGGTGCGTTTTGTGGGTTATCGTACCGAAAACTATAAAGTCTGGTTGTTTGTATATTCGGCCTTACTCGCTGGAATTGCTGGCGCGCTTTACGTCCCGCAGGTTGGAATTATCAATCCCGGGGAGTTCGCGCCATTAAACTCTATAGAAGTGGTTGTATGGGTGGCGGTTGGAGGCCGGGGACTTTTATACGGCGCGATATTTGGCGCGATTCTGGTCAACTACGCGAAAACACAGTTTACAGGCTTGTTCCCCGATCAATGGCTTTTTGCGCTTGGCGCACTGTTTGTTGGAGTCACCATATTCTTACCCAAAGGGATTGTTGGTTTGTTAACGAGAGATAAAAACTAATGCAAGCGTTAGATTCATTGCGGGAGGTCGTACGGCGGGATCGTGTTTTCGATTTTATGGCCGAAGAAATGTTGCCGGCAGTTGACGTATCTAAAGAGGTTTTGTTGTATGTCGAAGGCTTGTCTGTGAGTTTTGACGGCTTTAAGGCGTTAAACGATTTAAGTCTTTATATTAAAGACGGTGAGCTTCGTTGTTTAATTGGTGCGAACGGCGCCGGTAAAACAACATTAATGGATGTGATTACCGGTAAAACTCGTCCAGATAGTGGTACTGCATACTTTGGGCAAACCCATAACTTACTTAACAAGTCTGAATCTGAAATTGCGGCGTTGGGGATTGGCCGAAAATTCCAGAAGCCAACGGTATTTGAAAACCACACCGTGTTTGAAAACTTAGAGCTGGCGCTACGAGCAGATAAGTCCATCGGTTCAAGTTTGATGTTTAAGTTAAGTAGTGAACAATCGGATCGTATCGCTGACGTATTAGAGACCGTGGGATTGTTCGATCAAGTCTACGGAATGGCTGGTGCACTCTCGCACGGACAAAAGCAATGGCTAGAGATAGGCATGCTGTTAGTGTCCGACCCTCGGTTATTGCTCGTCGATGAGCCAGTGGCAGGGATGACGGCACAGGAAACCGAAAACACTGCTGAGTTACTCACCAGCCTTGCTGGAAAGCGAACAGTGGTTGTTGTCGAGCACGACATGGCGTTTGTTCGTAGTATTGCGCGCGATGTAACGGTGTTGCATCAAGGCTCGGTACTTGCCGAAGGCAATATGGATGATGTGCAAAATAATCCCGATGTTATCGAAGTTTATCTGGGTGAATCGCATTGATTGAGTTAGAAAATGTTAACCAGCTCTATGGTGGCTCGCAAATCCTTTGGGATTTAAACCTTAAACTCGAGGATGGTAGCTGTACCTGTCTTATGGGCCGAAACGGCGTTGGAAAAACAACGCTGTTAAAGTGCCTTATGGGTTTGCTGCCAATCAAGTCTGGTGCGATTCGTATTGACGGTGTTGATGTGTCGGCGAAACCCGCAGAAGTCAGGCCAAAAATGAAAGTAGGGTACGTTCCCCAGGGCCGTGATGTTTTTCCGCAGCTAACGGTGGAAGAAAACCTGCGAACAGGCCTGGCAGGTCGCACTGACGGCAGTAAGGAAATTCCACCCTTGATCTATGAATTGTTTCCCGTGCTTAATGAAATGCTTTCACGCCGTGGTGGCGATTTATCAGGTGGTCAACAACAACAGTTGGCGATTGGTCGAGCGCTGGTGATAGAACCCAAACTACTCATTCTTGATGAACCAAATGAAGGTATTCAGCCCAATATCGTCAAACAGATTGGCGATGTGATCATGCGTTTGAACGAAGAGTTTGGTACTACGGTTCTGCTTGTTGAGCAGAAGCTTGGCTTTGCGCGTCGCGTCGGTAAAGATTTTCACCTCATGGAAAAAGGTCGCATTGTTGCCTCCGGAGCCATGACAGATTTGAGTGACGAGCTCGTCCAGAAACACCTCGCGGTTTAAGCGTACGTTATATCGATATCGCGAATGTATTGGTAAACTAGCGGTTCCTGTATTTATAACGAGTAGTTGCGATTGAATTTAATATTCGACCCTCACGATAACTCGGCGCAAGAGCAAAAAAAAGTGGCGGCGTCTAAGACGCGCTCTGCCTCGGCTACAGACATATATGTTACCGAAACCAATCAAAAAACCGGTGCCGAGTGGGATGCTTTATTATCTTTAGGGTTTGTTTTCAAGCAAAACCTGGGTACACGGTTATTGCGCAACGAACATGCAGGCCCGCTTTACGTCCAAAAGCCGTTTTATCCCGAGGGAGACAGTTGCGCGCATACTTATTTGCTTCACCCTCCTGCCGGTGTGGTGTCCGGCGATTCGCTCAGGATAGCGGTTGATCTCGACAAGCAGGCCCACGCACTTGTGACAACCCCTGGAGCCGCACGTTTTTATCGCGCGCGGATCGATCAGTCTGAGCGAGAGCCTCTGTCACAGAAAACCTTAAATCATATACGTGTTGCCGATGAGGCTTGTATCGAATGGTTGCCATGTGAAACAATTATTTTTAATGGCGCGGTTACTGAGCTGACGACACGTTTCGATCTTGAAGGCTGCGCGACAATGATCGGTTGGGAAGTGGTATGTCTGGGTTTGCCCGCTTCGAATGAACCGTATACAAGCGGTAGTTTGAAGCAGTCGCTTGAGATAAATTGCAATGGCTTGCCAATTATGCTGGATCGCGTGCAGTTTTCATCTGGCGATGGTTTTCAGGAGCAAGCGATATCGTTAGATTCGAACGATATATTCGGTATTTGTGTTGCCGGCCCCTATAGCGATATTAGCGAAGATTCGCTGGACGAGCTGGTTGAGTCGCTACGGGAACTTTTTGACGAAAAAGCCTATGCAACCAACATTGGTGTCACCAGGCTGGAAAAACTTATTGTTGTTCGCTATTTGGGCAGTGCAACGCATGAGGCGCTAGCGGCGTTCAAGCTGGCTAGAACACTGCTGAGGCCTGTGCTGATTGGTGTGCAAGCTACTGAGCCCAGAATTTGGCTGACCTGATATTCCAGTTTGTTTGTACTGGATTTTGTACCCTTTAACAAAGAAGAGATATAGCGATGGAACTTTTACCCAGAGAAAAAGATAAGTTGCTAGTGATGACAGCGGGATTGCTCGCCGAGCGTCGTTTGGCGCGTGGATTAAAGTTGAACTATCCAGAGTCTGTGGCGTTAATAACGTTGGAGATTATCGAAGGTGCTCGCGATGGTAAGACGGTTGCAGAGCTAATGAGTGAAGGAAAAAATATTCTAAGTCGCGAACAGGTGATGGACGGCGTTGCGGAGTTGGTGCACGAAGTTCAGGTAGAAGCGACATTCCCCGACGGCACAAAACTGGTTACTGTCCATAACCCCATTGTTTAATTTGGTGATACACCGGAGAAAGCACGATGATTCCTGGCGAATTAATTGCAGCAGAGGGCGACTTAACGCTTAACGAGGGTCGCAAGACAATCAGTATAGCGGTATCAAATTCGGGCGACCGGCCAGTTCAGGTGGGCTCGCACTATCATTTTTATGAAACGAATCCCGCATTGGTTTTTGATCGCGATGCGACGCGAGGCTATCGATTAAATATTGCATCGGGCACAGCGGTACGGTTCGAACCAGGGCAAAGCCGCGAAATAGAGCTGGTGGAGTACGGTGGCAATCGAGTGGTTTACGGCTTTCGCGGTGAGGTAATGGGTTCGCTGTAACTAAAAGATATAGCCCCCTGAAGCTAACAGCTTAGCTATGTTAAACCAGGCACTGAATAAGGTTTTTAAGTAATAGAAATTTGAGCGAGCAAGAAAATGGCAACTATCGATAGAGCTTCTTACGTACAAATGTTTGGCCCGACAGTCGGCGATAAAGTTCGCCTGGCTGATACCGAGCTTCTTATCAAGGTAGAAAAAGACTTTACCAGCTATGGCGAAGAGGTGAAGTTTGGTGGTGGTAAGGTTATCCGTGACGGAATGGGCCAGGCGCAAACGAGTGGCGCTGAATCCGCTGATTTAGTTATTACAAATGCATTGATAGTCGATTATTGGGGCATTATTAAAGCTGATATTGGTATCAAGGATGGTCGAATTGCTGGTATAGGTAAGGCCGGTAATCCAGATGTTCAAAGTGGTGTCGATATTATCGTTGGGCCGGGAACAGAGGTTTTGGCTGGGGAGGGGCAAATTGTCACGGCAGGCGGCATTGACGCGCACATACACTTTATTTGTCCACAGCAAATTGAAGAGGCACTGATGTCAGGCGTTACCACTATGATTGGTGGCGGCACCGGGCCAGCGACCGGAACTAACGCAACTACTTGCACGCCCGGGGCCTGGAATATCGGCAAGATGCTGCAAGCTACTGATACAATGCCGATGAATCTTGGTTTTCTGGGGAAAGGAAATGCGAGCTTACCAATAGCGTTAGAAGAGCAGTTGGAGGCAGGTGCCTGCGGTCTTAAACTTCATGAGGATTGGGGTACTACACCAGCAGCGATCGACAACTGTCTTAGCGTTGCGGAACGCTATGATATTCAGGTGGCGATTCATACCGATACTTTAAATGAGTCCGGCTTTGTTGAAGATACATTGGCTGCATTTAAAGGCCGCACCATTCATACCTACCATACAGAGGGCGCTGGCGGTGGACATGCCCCCGATATTATTCGTGCCTGTGCAGAGTCTAACGTGTTGCCATCGTCAACAAACCCTACACGACCTTATACGCACAACACGGTCGATGAGCATCTTGACATGCTAATGGTTTGCCATCACCTCGATTCAAGCATCCCGGAAGATGTTGCGTTTGCAGATTCTCGTATTCGTAAAGAAACGATAGCAGCCGAAGATATTCTTCATGACATGGGCGCTTTTAGTATGATCGCTTCTGACTCTCAAGCAATGGGGCGAGTGGGTGAGGTTGTTACTCGTACATGGCAAACCGCACATAAAATGAAAGTTCAGTTTGGCGCTTTGGCCGAAGACAGAGATAAGCATAACGGTGACTGTGATAACGAGCGTGTTAAGCGTTATATCGCCAAGTACACGATTAACCCCGCGGTTGCGCATGGCATTAGTGAGGAGGTCGGCTCTATTGAGGTTGGCAAGCTCGCTGACCTGGTGTTATGGAAGCCCGCTTTTTTTGGCATAAAGCCCGCCACCATTTTAAAAGGTGGATTTATTGCTGCGGCTCCGATGGGCGATCCAAACGCCTCCATTCCGACACCTCAGCCGGTGCACTATCGCCCTATGTTTGGTGCGTTTGGGCGAGCGGCAATGACGACGAGTATTACCTTTACTTCTGAGGCAGCGCTACAAAGCGGTTCACTCGATCATCTAGGGTTACAGCGTAGACTGGCAGCTTGTCGCGGAACGCGCAATATTGGTAAACAGGATATGAAGCTTAACGCCCTGCAACCGAATATAACGGTCGACTCTCAAACCTATGAAGTGCGAGCCGATGGCAAATTGTTAACCTGCGAGCCCGCCAAAGTATTACCGTTAGCTCAATTATACTCCTTGTTTTAAAAAGCAGGCGGGGCGTAACTTGCAATACGAAGTACATCAGCGATTAAAAGATCTTTCCGAGCATGATCAGGAAAAGATTGCCCGTTCGTTACCCGTGGAGAATGCGGTTGTCGAGCTGGATCATATTCAGCGTGAGAAGGGGCGGTTAAAGATTCGTAGTTTAGAAGGCGATGAGGTCAGGATTTTTATTCAACGCGGACAGTTGTTGGGTAAAGGTGAGCTATTGCCAACCCGTTGCGGGCATTATATTAGAGTAGCGCTAGCAAAAGAGCAGGTGGTTACTGCGGTATGTGACGACTGGTTTGCTTTTGCGCAAGCCTGTTATCATCTGGGAAACCGTCATACCCGGATTCAAATTGGTGAGCGTTGGTTGCGGTTTTTACCCGATCCTGTGTTGATTGAGTTGGTTGAAAAACTGGGCTTAACCACTTCCCAAGAGTATGCGGAGTTTATTCCAGAAGCGGGTGCCTACGCTGCAAAGCATTCGCACAATCACAGCCACGACCATGATCATGGCGATGGCCAGAAGCACAGTCACGCGAATTAATTAACATGTTAGATAGTCTGTCGATTTTTCGTTTGCTTCAGCTCTGCAGTTCTAATTTGCCTGTAGGTGGTTATACGTTTTCGCAGGGGATGGAGTTCGCCATTGAAACAGGTACCTTAAAAAATCAGCAAGACGTTCACGCGTGGATTTTTGGCTATGCGCGCTCCTCCCTGCAATATTGCGACATACCTTTTATTAATCGTTGTTATCTCGCGCTAGAGGATAGGGATTTTCAGGCCCTGGTTCGCCTAAACGCCAGTTGCCTGGCAATGCGTGAAACCAGGGAGCTGTTGTTAGCCGATACAGCGATGGGTAAGGCTTTGCTGCGATTGCTTATTGATGTAGGTGTGGCAGTGCCTGATGTTTTTCAGTCGGTATTTACAAAAGTTGATACGGCAAGTGGCGTAGAACAGCCTTTGGTGAAAGCCATTTCTTTTCCGGTTGCTTTCGCCATGGCAGCTTACGACGCCGCTATTCTTCCAGAAGAGAGTGCTGCGGGTTATGCCTGGACCGTTATTGAAAATCAGGTGTTGGCAGCCGCGAAGCTGTTACCTATGGGGCAAACTGACAGTCAAAAAATGCTAAGGGATCTGTCTCTTTCTGTTACGGAGCTGGTTGAGGCGGCCATGCAGGTAGAGGAAGACGAGCTAGGACTTAGTTTGCCGGGCCTGGCAATGGCTTCAATCAAGCATGAAACACAGTACTCGCGCTTATATCGTTCATAGTTTAATTATTAAAAACTCATTATTACAGTAGAGAAGTAAATCCGTGAAGCAAACTTTAAGAATTGGTGTCGGTGGGCCGGTGGGCTCGGGAAAAACAGCGTTACTTCGTCAGCTGTGTTTGTCGCTGCGTGATAAATACAATATCGCGGTCGTTACAAACGATATTTACACGAAAGAGGATGCTAAATTTCTTACCGAACATAATGCCCTGGAAAGTGATCGAATTATAGGGGTTGAAACGGGCGGGTGCCCGCATACGGCAATTCGAGAAGATGCATCCATGAATCTTGCAGCGGTCGATGAGCTTTGCCAGCGCCACGAGGCACTTGATTTTGTGTTGGTGGAAAGCGGTGGCGATAACCTGAGTGCTACCTTTAGCCCGGAGCTTTCTGACCTAACAATCTACGTTATTGATGTGTCTGCTGGCGATAAAATTCCACGCAAGGGCGGTCCCGGTATTACGCGGTCGGATTTGCTTATTATTAATAAAATTGATTTGGCACCTATGGTAGGGGCTTCGCTGGAGGTGATGGATCGCGATGCGAAGAAGATGCGTGGTGATCGTCCTTTTGTTTTTGCAAACGTAAAGGATGGCAAGGGCATGGATGAGATTATTACTTTTATTGAATCAGAAGGTATGCTCAGCAAGGCATAGATTAGAATATATTACGGGGTATTTATGCGACAATTGCTAATAACAAGTGTTTTTGCGTTTTCTTCGGCAGCGTCTGCTCATGAACTGGCCGATGTTCCGCAGGGCTTTATTCATGAGCTAATACATGCGGCTCCAGCTATTGCAATCATTACAGTGGCATTATTGGTCGCGATTCGGAAATTTACGTCGAAGTAGCAGTTGTTAAAAACGCGTCTACATTTTTTTGCATGTCAATCATGATCTGCTCAAAATTGCTTTCGATTGTTTCGGTCAGCTCCCATAGAGGAGCAAGTGTTTCGTTAAGGGGCGCGTTGTTTAACGAATCTCCTTTTAGCCTGTTCCCAATTCTTGCCAGTATTTTTTCAATCACCTCGCGATCATGATAGCTGCTTAGTAATCGGTGTGATTCAAAAGCGTTGATAAGCCGCTGCGCATTTTTAGGTGCTGCATTGCGTGCCTGTTTAAGGGTATAAACAATGTCGCTTTCAAAGTCAGAAAAATCTCGGTCGGATATCGTTTGCCATTGTCTGGAAAGCTGGTAGTCACAATATAAATCTAAAAAAATTCCGCTGTAGCGACGCAATCCGTTAGGGCAGCGTTGTTTAAAGTTTTCCAGTAGCGGGAGCTGATCAAACTGAGCGTCAATGTGACGGTGCAGTTGAATGCCCTGTAAGGTATTAGTAGGGAGCAGTGGGTGCGCGAGTGCACGGTGGTTGGTCGCACTTTGCAATGTGCCTTTGATGAAGTCGCCAAGCAATGCGCCGACAACAAGGCCGTCATCATGCTGGGCAAAGTAGAAGTGAGCGAGGTAGTTCATTAGCGTACACTTTATGCGTGTCGGCGTATGTTGTCTGGTAGAAGAAAATAGTTTGCGAAAAAGCGCGTTAAATATCGATTATAACTCATTGAATATAATGTAAAAATAGGTCATATCTCATGTTGATTCTAAGTCGCGAGATGAGCCGGGAAAGCCTGGCCTTCTTTTTCGTTTCGTTGGTAGATAATTGCAATAGCCATAATCGCTCCGCCGGTTACTAACATTATCACCGTGCTGCTCAGCGAATACCACTGGCTGATATCGAGATGATTTAATGCCCAGATAAACCCCGTCGCCATATAAAGGCAGCGGAAGATTTCTAACGGTAGCGCCCATTCTCGCGCCTGTAATAAGCCGCCCCAGGCGATTACCATCATGAAAACACCGGCGCTTAATGCAATGCGATGATCTATCGCGAGATTGTTTTGCAAGTTAACTGTTATCGCAAGATAAATAAGTGATAAAGCGAGTTGCGCTGACAAATAGGGTTTTATAAAGCGTGGCTGTAAGCTGGTCCATTTAAGCTGCTCAGATTTTCCATAGCCAATTCTTTCAGGTATGCCATCGTCGCGCACATCTTCAGGACGCCAGCCCAATGGCATAAACCATAAACGAAATTTATCCCAATAGCTCTTTGTTGCTTTAGTATCTCGCCATAGTTGGCCCCAGTACTGGAAATTAATAAAAATAGGGTCCCATGTTCTAGGCGGGTGTGTAATGCCGTAGCAGACTTCTTCCTTTTCGGGCTCATGCGTACCAAAAAGTTTGTCCCAGATAATTAAAAACTCCGAGAAATTCTTGTCGATATATTGGGGATTTACACCATGGTGAACACGATGATGTGCTGGCGTAACAAACAGTTTTTCAAAGGGGCCAAGCGATTTTATTAGTTGGGTATGATGCCAATAGGCAAGTAGCAGATGAATGCCAGCCACTGAGTATATCTGTTCAGGGGAGAATCCAAACAATACTAGTATCCAGTCGAAAAACGCAAACTGAAATAAACGTTGGGTAAAGCTCGCGCGGATGCCCACCGATAAATTAAATTCTTCTGATGAGTGATGGGGCATGTGCGCAGCCCAAAAAATGTTGATGCTGTGCCCTGTTCGGTGAAACCAGTAAAAAAGAAAATCCGATAAAATTAATAAAATAAGCATCGAATACCATGTGGTTTCAACCGACCAGGGTATTTGATGGTCTATCCAGCCGTAAAAGTTAAAAACAAAGAGTGCAACGGCGGTATTGACACACTGGTTGGCAATGCCCGTACCCAGGTTGGTGATGGTATCCTGGAAACGATACATACCGTTGTTTTTGTAAACGCATATAGTTATTTCTAGAATCAGTAAGGCAAGAACGACTGGAATAATGAACGCGTAGATATTCAACGGCAGGCCTCTTGTTAGTATTTATGTGCTTAACGGTTGTTTGCTAATGCTACTACAGCTTCAAATTAATAGGAAATTACGTCTCGTCCAGAAAGGCTGATAACACAAATGGGTAGTATGAAATGCAAATTGGATTTGAACTATGAAGTTACAATCAGCGTGCAAGCTAACCATTAACTTTGCTTGCCGGTTGTTAGTAAAAACCTAAAGTTTTCGCGGAGAATTGTTTGACCTCTTACGCCACTAAGAAGACAATGTCCGCCAATTTAGATCAGCTTCTAATAACAGTGTTTCCGGTAGGTGGAATTTAAATGCATTACGATTTTATTATTGTGGGCGCTGGCTCCGCAGGTTGTGTTTTGGCAAACCGTTTATCTGCTTCGGGTAAGTATTCGGTTCTTTTGCTAGAGGCGGGCGGCGCCGATAAAAACCCATGGATTCAGGTTCCTGCCGGCGCTGGCTTTGTGATTAAAAACCCCGCTTACGTTTGGCCAAACCTCACACGGGCAAGCGAAAGTTTTGCGAATCGCTCGTTGGCACTTATTCAGGGGAAAACCCTGGGTGGGAGTTCTGCCGTCAATGGCATGATGTACGTTCGTGGGCAAAAGGAAGACTATGATGGATGGGCTAATCTTGGTTGTAGAGGTTGGTCCTGGGATGAGGTGCTGCCATATTTCAAGCGTTCAGAATGCCTGGAGAAAGGCGGAAGCGATGAGCATCACGGGCGTAGCGGCGAACTCAAGCTTTCGTGGGTAGATGATCTCCACAGTAGCTCGGAGGCATTTATGGAGGCTGCCAAGCAGGTGGGGCTGCCTTTTAATGAAGATGTTAATAGTGGCAATCAGGACGGCGTAGGTTATCTGTTAGGGACGATATATAAAGGTAGGCGACAATCAACGGCCAAGGCGTTTTTGCATCCGGTTAAGGCGCGTAACAACCTTACGGTAGTAACTGCCGGTTTGGTAAAGCGTGTTCTTTTTGAAGGTGATCGCGCAATAGGTGTTGAATACCAGGGCGTCAACGGTGAAGTTAAGCTGGCAAAGAGCCAGCGTGAGGTTATTCTTTCTGCCGGAGCCATAGGCTCACCGTTTATTCTTCAGCATTCCGGCGTGGGTGATGGTGAGCGTTTATCGCGCCTGGGTATTGATGTTAGGGCTGATCTTCCACAAGTGGGTCGAAATTTGCAAGACCATTTGTTTGGTCATTTGAAGTTTAAAACGCGAACAGATAAAGGGAGCCGCAACAAGTTATTACGCAGTACGCCAAGAATGGGCTTAGAAGCATTTAAGTGGCTGTTTACAGGGCGCGGTGCACTTAACACTACATCCTCGCAAATTGTTGGTTTCTTTAAGTCATCGCCAGAACTGAACCGTTCCGATTTGCAATTGGCAATGCGTCCGTTGTCTTTTCACGTGATTGAAAGTGGCGAAGTGGTTATCGATGAGACTAACGCGATCACGGCGTCGGCGATCCAGACAAGGCCCTTTAGCCGGGGCGATTGCCTTATTCAGTCGGCCGATCCAATGGATCGAGGCGAAATTAATATTCGGTACCTGAGTGATGAGCGTGATGTTAAGGCACTGCTTTCAGGCATTCGTTTTATTCGCGAAATCATGGCGCAGTCTTCAATGCAAGATATTATTGATGATGAGATTGAACCGGGAACAAAAATAACAGACGAAGCGGCGTTGGCAAACTATCTACGCGAATCAGCGGGCACCGTTTATCATCCTGCGGGCACTTGTCGAATGGGCGAAGATGCCGAAGCAGTTGTCGATTCGAATTTAAAGGTTCGCGGAGTACAGGGCTTGCGAGTCATTGACGCGTCGGTAATGCCGGTCATTAGTTCAGGGAATACTAACGCGCCTGCTATTATGATTGGAGAAAAAGGAGCGGATCTGGTTCTTCAATCGCAAGAATAAACCGGTTGCTTCCCCGGTAATTCGGTTAAGGCGCTCTATACCTGCCCGGGTGTTGGCGTGCTGACAGTGATTAGTACAGCGCTTCAGGATAGCGCTCTTCCAGCGCTTTCTGCCGGTTAGCCCTATTATGGTTATCTTCGACGTTGCTGTGTCTGGTGGATGCATCTTCCAGCCAGTCGGCGGTTTTCAGCTCGATTATTTCTTTAATCGCATCGATGTGTTTCGCTGTGGCGTTAAGCGCCGGGATATAGCGATAGTCGAGCCCGCCTGCGTCTATAAATAGCTGTTTATTTTGAACCGCTATTTCTTCAAGCGTCTCCAGGCAGTCTGAAGAAAATCCGGGGCAAAATATATCTACTGACTTAACACCTTGTTCTGCCAGCGCTACTAACGTTTTATCATTATAGGGTTGCAGCCATTCGGCACGACCAAATCGCGATTGAAAAGTCGTAATGTAGTCGTCGTCATCCAGGCCCAATGTTTCGACAATCAGTCGAGCAGTCTTCTGGCATTGACAGTAATAGGGGTCGCCCTGGTCGAGGCTAAATTTTGGAACACCATGAAACGAAAACACCAGTTTTTCTGCACGTGGTGTTGTTTCCCAGTGCTTTCGAATGTTGTCTGCGCAAGCGTTTATGTATTTAGGCGAATCGCAGTAATGATTGGCAAAGCGTAGTTCGGGAACCCAGCGCATTTTTTGCAACTGAGCTGCCACAGCATCAAAGGTCGAGCCAGAAGTAGAGCCTGCGTATTGCGGGTAAAGCGGCAGCACGAAAAGCCTGTCGACGCCCTGTCGCTGCATTTCTGCAATGGTCTCGCCTATCGCTGGTTTTCCATAGCGCATGGCAAATTCAACGATGATTGAAGATTCTGCAATGCTTTGGCCGTTAAGCCAGTCTTTTTCTATGGCATGTTTAAGCGACTCGCATTGCGCCTGCGTATAAACGTAAAGCGGCGAACCTTGTTCTGTCCATACGGATTGATACAGTTTTGCAGATGCTTTGGGTCGAACGTTTAAAATGATACCGTTAAGTATTAGCCACCAGATTACTCTGGGAATTTCGACAACACGTCTGTCAGACAGGAATTCTTTAAGGTATTTACGAAGCGCTTTTTTGTCTGGTCGTTCCGGCGTGCCAAGATTCGTAATAAGAATCCCGACCTTTCCGGATTGGCCATGGCTATAACTGGATTGACCGATAAAACGCATAGAAGCTCGCGAGCAGCACCGTTTGCAGATTTTAAAAGAAGCAAATGTTCAGTTAGCTAGTCTAACTGAAAGGTCTGGTAAAACGCGATATTTAGATGCGAGTTTAGCTCGCTTTGGCGGAATTATTGCGTGAGTCGATAATAAACTGGGTTAAATCTTCGGCCGACATAGGCTTTCCGAGGTAATAACCCTGGCCGCGATCACAAGATGATTCGGTAAGGAAGTTGAGTTGATCGATATTCTCGATACCTTCGGCGGTTATTTGTAGTCCCAGCTCATGCGCCATATTGATTACCGAACGAGCGATAGCCACATCGCGAGGATCGTCAGGTAAATCGTCGACAAAAGCCTTGTCGAGTTTAAGATAATTGATAGGGAATCGTTTCAAATAAGCTAGCGACGAATAGCCCGTTCCGAAATCGTCAATCGCCAGTTTTACACCAAGACCTCTAAGGGCATGAAGTTTTTCGACGATATTGCCCTCGGTTTCCATCAGGGTACTTTCTGTGATCTCCAGCGTAAGCTTATCAGGCTCCATGCCCGTTTCGATGAGCGTTGTCTGGATAACATCAAGCAGGTTTTTCTCGTGGAACTGCACCCCTGACAAGTTCACTGAGAGGCTAAAGGAGGTGCCTAGTTTGCTGTTCCAGTCCAGGTGCTGCGCACAGGATTCTTTTAGCACCCAGGTCCCAATAGGCACGATCAGGCGCGACTCTTCTGCGATACCGATAAAATCCAGCGGACTGATGAGGCCGTGAACCGGGTGGCGCCAGCGTAACAAGGTTTCGACCGAAATTAATTCGTTGGTATCGAGTTTAACGATAGGTTGATAGGTGAGTTCAAATTCGCGGTTTGCAAGCGCGTTTTGCAGGGCTTCCTGAATCTCAAGTCTTTTACGAGCAACCAGCTCAATTTTTTGGTCAAACAACTGATATTTTGCTCTTCCGCCTCGCTTGGCTTCGTATAACGCAAGGTCAGCTTTTCTTAATAAGCCCGCTGCATGATCAGAGTCTTGCGGGTAAAAAGCGATACCGATACTGGTGCCAGATTTAATCGACTGTTCCCGGATTTGAACCGGTTTGTTGAAAAGATCAAGCACCCGCTGGCAAAAGTTTGCGACATACTGTTGTTGTTTTAAGTCGGTTACGATAATGGCAAATTCATCGCCACCTAGTCTGGCCACAGTATCAGTTTTACGACAGCATTTAGTCAGCTCATTGGCAAAAAAGCGCAGTAGTTCGTCGCCCATTTGATGGCCAAGGCTGTCGTTGATATTTTTGAAATGGTCGATATCCATTAGCATAAGGCCAACGGCATTCCCGGATCGCTCTGCCGATTTAAATGCAGCTTCCAGTCGTTGGTGAAACAGCGAACGGTTAGCGATGCCAGTTAGTGGGTCGTAGTGAGCAAGCTGCTCAAGCTGGTTGCTGTGGCGTTGCTGTGTAACCTGCCAGCGTCTCAGCATATGGATCATGTAACCCCAAATGGTAACGAGCACTCCCAGTTGAATCAGCAGGGCAATCGCGGCGCGTTGCAGGTTGGTTTGAAGCGTATCAATAATTGACTGTGACTCTCGCTGCAATGTCGCGCGCAGTGTTAATGACTGCGAGTCTTGCAAGATTTTCTTTTCCTGGTATCTGTCGGACGACAGCAATACAAAAGCTTCGGCTTGCTCGTTAGCTGAAATCAAACGAAACAGAGCGCGCTCGATAGAGATAACTTCATTATGATTTTCCCGGATCTCATCTACAATCGGCAGTGCCAGTGATGCCGCGACTTCGTTCATGTTCTCGAGTAGCTGGGTTAAACTGTTTTCGTAGTTACTGCGCCAATGAGCCTCGCCGCTGGTAATGGCAAACTCTACCGCAAGGTTCATCGCTTCTTCGTGAATTTCGAGCGATTCGTTTAAGCTTTGGATTGTTAAGCTACGCTCGATATTTTCTTTTGCTGCCTCAGAGGTTCGCTGTACATTGACGATACCAATCGCAATAAGCAGGATGCTCGCCAGAACCGAAAACGAGATTATGAGATAGATATTGATACCGAAACGCCGCTTGCCCTGTGTTTCGTCTATCGATCCACTTTCAGTATTGGCAGCGGTATATATAAGACGAAGCTTTTTTTCTTCTTGGGGGATTTGTTTAGGCGGTTGGCTCATCGTTGGGTTGCACGCTTATAGCTGCGAGCTTGTCATCCTTGTTTGTTATCTTCACGTAGTGAGTTAGGTTTGTTCGCCGTGCGATGCTGATTGACGATATAAGCTTTTTAGCAGCCTTTTTTAGTTGCTGATGCTCATTCGTTGCTCAACATTGACCTCCACGCATAGGTGTATTGGTATTAAATGAGTATAGATTGTGCTTTATTAACGTCGCTATTTGTTGTTTGTGTGGCGTCAGGATTGTGAACCAATAGTAGTTTTGAGGCGTCGATTTGGACAGCTTTTAGCATGTATTATCGATGCGCGTGCGAAGTGTGCAAAGTTTAAGCAAAGTAGAGGATGGTGATGAAATTTGGGCCCTGGGTACAACGGTCAAGAACGATTAGTTATCAAAACCCCTGGATAAAAGTTTTCCACGACGAAGTGTTAACGCCGGGTGGAGACCAGGGCATCTATGGAGTCGTCGATTTTCAAAACATTGCGGTTGGCGTTCTTGCTGTGAAAGAAGAGCAGGTGCTTATGGTCAGGCAGTATCGTTATCCGCTAGGATGTCTAAGCCTCGAGATTCCAGAGGGAGGCTGCCCTAAGTCAGGAGACGAAGATACGTTGGCGGCGGCGAAGCGCGAGTTACTTGAAGAGACCGGTTACCAGGCGAATGAATGGACCAGGTTAATCGAACTCGATCTTTCAAACTCAATTACCAATGATCGAGCGGTTGTTTTTTTGGCAAATGACCTGACGCGGGTCGCCGATCCAGCGTTGGAGTCCAGCGAAGCAGATCTTGAAGTTGCGTGGTACTCGTTACAGGAAGTAGGTGCCATGCTTGATCGGGGTGAAATCAGGGATGCGATTACTGTCTCAGCGCTATTAAAGTATCAGCTCATGACTGCACGTTAATCGTAGCGAATGTCTACGATGGTCATAGTTTTTTCGCCCTCAGGTGTTTGGCAGCAGACGGTGTCATCGAGTTTTTTTCCGAGCAACGCTTTGGCAAGAGGCGCATCCATACTAATCTTGCTCGCGCGCAGGTCGAATTCATCAGGGCCAACAATCTGCACGGCGTTCTCTTCGCCTTCCGCATCTTCATAAGTGACTCGGGCCCCAAAGTACACTGTGTTCTGGTCAGTCGGTCGGTCGCGTACCACGGTTACCGATTCGAGACGCTTTGTCAGGTAGCGAACACGAGAGTCAATTTCGCGAAGCCGCTTCTTACCGTAGATGTAGTCACCATTCTCAGACCGGTCGCCATTTTTAGCCGCTTCATGAACCGCCGAGGTTACCTTGGGGCGCTCTTCATGCCAAAGGTGCTGAAGCTCAGCCCTTAATGCCTTTTCGCCCGAAGGCGTAATATAGTTCGATTTGGGAGGTGGTTTTGGTCGGTATCTTCCCATAGTATAAGTCGCAAAAGTATTAGTATGGCGGGCAAATAGATATTGCTTAGCGAGAGCAGCACACGTTACTGTTGAGCGCCGATTAATGCAATTTTTAGCACCAGTTAATGAGATATTCAAATCAATCTAAAAGTGAGAACGTAGGTCGATGATTAGCACTCCATTCGTTAGCTTTCGAGCCAGCATACGGCATGGTAGTTTGTTTTTGCTGTTACTCTCCTTTTGTTTTATAGGGAAAGTTTACGCTGCTAGCAGCGCGCCGATTGATGCGTCGTCCTGGTTGAACGATAGTGATGTGGAAGGCGTTTCTTTGCGCGGGCCGCTCGTTCAGGGTGGATTATTGATAGGAGAGGTGTCTCAGGGTACAACAGTGTTTGGGAATGGGAGTGAGATTTATGTCGATGCCGCCGGTCGTTTTGCCATTGGGCTGGATCGCGACGCAGCAGAGGTATTTGAGTTGACACTGGCAGAAGGTAAAGCCCAGCAAACACTAATGCTTCCTGTTCAACAACGGAACTATGAGATTCAGCGTATTGAAGGGGTTGAGAAAAAATATGTCGAACCTGATCCTGAGCAAGTTAAAAGAAGTCGTCGTGACGTCCAGCGCGTGATTCAGGCGAGAAAATATAGCAGCGGCGACGACCGATTTATGTCTGGCTTTAGCTGGCCTGCGATAGGGCCTATTTCCGGTGTCTTTGGTTCGCAGCGCGTTTATAATGGCGAGCCGCGTCGACCGCACTATGGTGTTGATATTGCTCGCGAAAAAGGTGCGCCGGTTGTCGCGCCGGCGGCTGGTGTAGTAACGCTCGCCGAGGATTTATTTTTTTCTGGCATGACGATCATTATTGATCACGGCCACTATGTGTCGTCCAGCTTTTTGCACCTCGATAAAATTCACGTCGAAGTTGGCGATAAGGTCGAAAAAGGGCAGCGAATAGGCGACATTGGAGATACAGGCCGTGTGACCGGGCCGCACCTGGACTGGCGCATGAACTGGACTGGGGGCGAGGCCAACGTGCGTATAGACCCCCAGTTGCTGGTGCCGGCCATGCCTTCTGAAGACGGTCTTTTAGAAGAAGAGTAGACGGAAGCTACAAATAAGGACGCTGCACCTTATGTAGCTTAAATGTGTTATGTAGCTTAAATATGCGCAGCTTAAATTTTTGCGTTGGAAAGAATTATGCTTGATAAAAAACTGCTTAGTATTTTGGTTTGCCCAGTTAGTAAAGCGCCACTGACCTATGTCGATTTTGAGGAAGAGGGTCAAACCGTTGAAGAGCTGCGCTGCAAGGCGAGCGGTCTGGCTTATCCCGTCAGGGATGGGATTCCAGTAATGTTAGAGAGCGAAGCGCGGCAACTGAGTACCGAAGAACTGGATGCACTTGCGTAGCACTCGGTAATGGGTGCTACCTTGAAAGAAACAATAGACTAAATCGTATTCGGTTAAACGGTGAATAGAGAAATTATTGGGAGTTAACGTAAGTATGAGCGATACAATTTTTGGAAAAATCGTAGCAGGAGAGTTACCCGCTAAAAAGCTTTACGAAGATGATCTTTGCATCGCGATTGATGACATTAACCCACAGGCGCCCGTACACAGTTTGGTTATTCCGAAAAAACCAATTGCGATGCTGGTGGAAGCCAGTGAAGAAGACCAGGCCTTGCTAGGGCATCTATTACTCGTTGCTGCAAAAATAGCAAAGGAGAAAGGTGTTAGCGATGCGTTCCGAACGATCATAAATAATGGGGCTGGGGGCGGCCAAACCGTCTTTCATCTGCATATTCATGTTCTTGGCGGTTTTAAAATGGGCGAAGGTATCGTCTAGGTACTATCAGTTTTTATTTAAACGCAGTTGTAATTAGCTATGTCATCGTCACAGGTTCCAACAACGACTTCAGAAATTCGTGAAGCGTTTTTAAAATATTTCGAAGGGCACGGGCATCAGCGTGTAGCCAGTAGTTCACTGGTGCCTGGCAACGACCCAACGTTGCTATTTACCAATGCTGGCATGGTGCAATTTAAAGATGTCTTTTTAGGCGATGACAAGCGCAGCTATACGAGAGCGGTCAGTTCGCAGCGCTGTGTGCGTGCCGGAGGCAAGCATAATGACCTTGAAAACGTAGGTTATACCGCGCGCCATCACACCTTTTTTGAAATGTTAGGCAATTTCAGTTTTGGCGACTACTTTAAAAAAGAAGCCATCCCCTACGGCTGGAATTTTTTAACGCAGGTACTCGGGCTTTCTGCTGACAAATTGTATGTAACGGTTTATGCCGAAGATGATGAAGCCTACGATATCTGGAAGAATGATGTAGGCGTAGAAGCGTCTCGCATTATTCGCATCGGTGACAACAAAGGTGCGCGTTACGCTTCCGACAACTTCTGGGCAATGGGTGACACTGGGCCTTGCGGGCCATGCACCGAAATTTTCTATGATCATGGTGAGCATATCGAAGGTGGTTTGCCTGGCACACCAGAAGAGGATGGCGACAGGTATATCGAAGTCTGGAATATTGTTTTCATGCAGTTTAATCGCACGGCTGATGGTGAGATGAAACCATTACCAAAACCCTCGGTAGATACCGGTATGGGGCTGGAGCGTATAGCCGCCGTGATGCAGCACGTAAACAGTAATTATGAAATCGATCTCTTTAGCAAACTTATTGCAGCGGTTGCCCGGCAAGTTGGTGTCGAAGATCTTACCCATAATTCCCTAAAGGTTATTGCCGATCATATTCGTTCGTGTGCGTTTTTGGTTGTCGATGGCGTACACCCGTCTAATGAGGGGCGTGGTTATGTGCTTAGACGCATCATCAGGCGTGCATTGCGACACGGCAATAAACTTGGTTGCGATGGTCTGTTCTTTTCTTCGTTGGTCGCTGCGGTTGCGAGCGAAATGGGCGAAGCCTACCCGGAACTTTTGGAAAGCCAGAGCCTGATCGAGAAAGTGCTATTAAAAGAAGAAAAGCAATTTGCTGAAACGCTGGATCAAGGCTTAAAGATATTAGAACAGGGTTTGGCGAAGGTAAACGACAAGGTTATACCAGGAGAGCTGGCGTTTAAACTCTATGATACTTATGGCTTTCCGTTAGATTTAACACAGGATATTGCCAGAGAGCGTGGTTTAACTGTCGACGAGTCTGCTTACGACGTGGCTATGCAAGCGCAGCGAAATCAGGCAAAAGCTGCCAGCCAGTTTAAAACTTCTGGGCTCGACAAGTTTGATTTCTCCTCGTTGGATATCGTAAATACCGATTTTGTAGGTTACCAGAATCTGCAAGGCCAGGCGGTACTTGAGGCGATTTATAGTGACGGGAATCTGGCTGCAAAAGCGGGCACCGGCGAAGAGATTGTGCTGGTTTTAAATCGTACGCCCTTTTATGCGGAATCAGGTGGCCAGGTTGGCGATGTGGGTACGCTTAAGAGTGAAAGCGGTACCTTTAAGATTGCTGACACACAAAAGCAAGGCAAGACTTATTTGCACAAAGGTCAAGTCATAGAAGGTGAATTTGTTCGGGGCGAAAAGGTTGAAGCGCTTGTCGACGAAGGCGTCAGGCGTGCAACTGCGCAGCATCATTCGGCGACTCATTTATTGCACGCAGCGTTGCGCAAGGTGCTGGGAGAGCATGTTACCCAGAAAGGTTCATATGTCGACCATAAGCGTTTGAGGTTTGACTTCTCACATAGCGAAGCTGTTAGTCCAGTAGACTTGCAAACAGTAAGTGATATGGTTAATGCCCAGATTCGCGAAAATACCGAGGTTGGCGTTGAGTTAACAGACATGGAGTCCGCGAAGCAAAAAGGCGCAATGGCGTTGTTCGGTGAAAAATACGACGAAGAAGTGCGCGTGCTCAGCATGGGCAGTGACAATTTTTCGGTTGAGCTTTGCGGCGGCACGCATGTTAAACGGACTGGTGATATAGGAGCGTTCTTTATCTTGTCTGAATCGGGTATTGCCTCCGGTGTTCGGCGTATTGAAGCGGTTGTTGGCCGCGAGGCTGATGCGGCCATTGCAAACATTCATTTGCAGTTGCAGCAATCAGCGAGTCAGCTGAAGGCTAATCCAGATCAACTAGGCGAGAAGCTTTCGCAATTATTATCCTCGCAAAAAGCGTTAGAGAAAAAAATCCATCAGCTTGAGCAGAAGCTAGCTAGTTCGGTCGGTGGTGATCTGGCAGCAAGTGCTGAAGTTATAAATGGCGTAGGTGTATTAGTGGCAGCGGTTGAGGCCGAGCCAAAATCCTTGCGTAACATGGTCGATGAACTCAAGCAACGACTTGGTTCGTCTGTTGTGGTGTTGGCGGCAAAGCATGACGGCAAGTTGGGCCTGGTTGCAGGGGTGAGCGACGACGTAATCGGCAAAGTAAAAGCCGGCGACATTATTAAAACCTTATCGGCCGCAGTTGGCGGTAAAGGTGGCGGCAAGCCTCAGTTTGCTCAAGGTGCTGGCACTGACATTGATAAGGTCGATGGTGCACTTGTGCAAATTCGCGAAACACTAACGCAGCAGTTGAGTGGTTGAATATGAGCCGCTATATCTCAATTATGGATACGACGCTTCGCGACGGTGAGCAGACGCAGGGCGTATCGTTTGCACCTGAAGAGAAGGTTACGCTTGCGCAAGCACTTTTGTCGCGCCTGAATGTCGATCGCATCGAAGTTGCTTCAGCACGTGTTTCTAAGGGAGAGCAAAACGCGCTTAAGCAAATTAACGAGTGGGCAGATGCTAATGGCTATGATGGTCGAGTAGAGGTACTTGGTTTTGTCGATCACCGTAGGAGTGCCGACTGGATTATTGAGGCTGGTGGTAAGGTGATTAACCTTCTGACCAAAGGAAGCCTAAAGCATTGTCTGGGTCAGTTGGGTAAAACCCTGGAAGAGCATATCGAGGATATAAAAACAACCGTTGCCTATGCCCAGGACCAGGGGATGTCCGTTAACGTTTATTTCGAAGACTGGTCGAACGGCTATCTCGACAGTCCCGATTATGTTTACGGTTTGGCCGAAGCCTTGCAAGGCTTGTCGATCCAGAATGTGATGCTACCGGATACCCTCGGTGTGATGTCACCCACCGAAGTTTACGACAGCATGAAAGACATGCGCTCACGTTTTCCCGAGCATAGTTTTAATTTTCATCCGCATAACGACTATGGTCTTGCGACTGCCAATGTGATGGCGGCAGTAAACGCAGGAATCGACAGTATTCACTGTACGGTCAATTGTTTGGGCGAGCGTGCCGGCAACGCCTCATTAGCCGAGGTTGCGGTCGTTTTGCGTGACAAAATGGATTTGGATCTGGGGATTGACGAGCACCACATTGTTAGTGTTAGTCAGATGGTGGAAAGTTATTCCGGCAAATATGTCGCTGCGAATACGCCAATCCTGGGCTCTGATGTTTTTACGCAGACGGCGGGCATTCACGCAGACGGTGATAAAAAAGGTAATTTATACGTTAGCAAATTGCATCCCCAGCGGTTTGCGCGCAAGCATACATATGCATTAGGCAAGATGAGCGGTAAGGCGTCGCTTGCTAAAAACCTGGAAGAGCTTGGTATTAGCCTTAGTGAAGAAGATCAGCAAAAAGTGCTGGAGCGAATCGTAAAGCTTGGTGACTCCAAGCAAAAGATTACGGTTGATGATTTGCCATTTATTATTGCAGATGTGCTTGAGAATCAGGCTTACCAGTACGTAAAGCTACAGCGTTGTGATCTTAATAGTCACTGGGGGCAACTCGCTACAGCCGAAATAGAACTTACCGTTGAAAGTAAGGTTATTTCTGCGGCGGGAGAGGGTAATGGCGGTTTTGATGCTTTTATGTCGGCGCTCAGGAGTGTTGAGGGCGACCTGGGTGTTGAGTTGCCCGAGCTAGTTGATTACAAAGTGCATATCCCCAAGGGTGGTAAATCAAGTGCGCTAACAGAGGCAAGTATTACCTGGGAGCTATCCACAGGCCGAAAAATAACTACCCGGAGCACAAACGCCAACCAGGTGTATGCAGCTATTTTGGCAACCTTGCGAATGATTAATTCGCTTTTGCATAAAACAAGAAAATAAACGGGTGAAATATAAAAGCTTGTTGCGTTATCTTTCCTGATTGAGCAAACGTACTTCCCGTTGAGGGAAAGGCATTTTAAATCCATTCTCCCTTAGTGCATCCCAAACCATCAGCTTTAAATCGGCGTCGACTCGGTTTCGCCCGTCGTCAATGCCGTGCATCCAGAATTCTACAAGAACAACAATCCCGGAATCGCCAAACTCGTCAATTTCTGCGTCTGGCTGTTCTTCTTTGGGAGTATCTTCGCCGCTAATGACTTGCGGATGACTGGCAACAACTTTTCGAACCAGTTCAAACAGAGCATGTAAGTCGGTGTCGTATGCAACTGCGAATTTGAAATCGTACCTTTGCTTGTCGTCAGTATGCGACCAATTAGTAAATGCGTTAGTAACAAAGGTTTCGTTAGGAACCATTGCCTCTTTGCCTTCATAGGTTTCAATAACAGCGTAGCGAAGTTTAATCTCTTTGAGGACGCCAAAAGTTCCGTCTTCAAGCTCGATATGGTCGCCGACGGTGATAGAACGATCGAATAAAATAATTAGCCCCGAAACAAAGTTTGAAGCAATTTGTTGCAAACCAAAGCCAAGCCCAACACCAAGCGCGCCACCGAAAACGGTAAGAGCGGTCAGGTTAATGCCAACAATTTGTAGCAGAACAATAAATAGAACCAGATAGAGAACTATTTCAAAAAGTTTAGATAATAGTTCCTTGGTGCTCGTGTCTAATGTCTGGTTGCTTCGGATTGCGTTTTGTCCGAAGGTATTTGAGCGTCGGCCCAGCCAGAATAATAGTCCTCCAAACAAGAGGCCTCGGCCTATGCCAAGCAATGAGACAGTGATGTTGCCGACCTGGAGCGAAAATCCGTCGAGAATCGCAAGGAAAGGCGCTAGCAGGTTGAATGCAGAAAGTATGGCGAGCGGTGTGATAATCCATAACAATAATTTTCTTAGCGTGCCCTGGGGGATCAGGGTTCGAATGACTCTTATCAAAAGCCAGACCAGCGCAAAGCTCATAGCCAGACTAATTGCGTGGTGCTGCTCAATCGACTGGGTATTGATGCGAGATGTGATTGCAAGTACAACGACCACTGACAAAGGCGTAGCAAAGGAGGCGAGCGCCCCGTTTAATGAGGAAAACATTTCGCTTTGTTGCGAATAGCGCGAAAACTGCTTTGCCATTAAATGCCCGAGTCCGAAGCCAAGCACCAGCCCTGTCAGCAGCAAACCGGCCTCGGTGTAAAACGCGTTACTCCCAAGCCAGTTCAAAAATTCCTGTGGCAGGTCGCTCGCGCCGCTTAATAACTGATTGACCCCGGTCTCGGCGGGTTCAGTTGATACGCTGAGAACGTTTTCATCTTGCTGGTTATTTTCCGCCATAGCGTTCACACTTTTATACAGTATTGCGCCGCGTAAATCTGTTCACGCCGGCTATTAAAGGATACAAACGATCAGTGCTCATCTTACGCGCATCAATTTGGCTTCACAACATTGGGCAATGTGTTGGAATCAGTTACGGGATGCCTGCCCCCAAGCAAAAACACTGCAAGGCCCAAAGCAACCAAAACACCACCGGTTAAAATGGAGATGGTGAGCGGCTCTTGAAAAATAAAGTGTGCGAGCAGCATTGCAAGAACGGGCGTAACCACCGGTACACTCATTGCTTTAGATGCAGAAAGTTTCCGCAATATGTAAAGATATAAAATAAACCCGACAAAAGATCCAACCACGCCAAGGTAAACAGTAGCCTGAAAAGCAGTGTTAGATGGTAACGAAAATTCATTGTCGCCCCAACTAACAGGAATAAGCAAAAAGCAGCACGCGAGCAGGAGCGAGCCAGCGTTCACGCTTAGCGGATTACTTTTGCTGCCAAAGCGCTTTACCAGTACAGCGCTCAACGCGTGAACGAATACTGCTATTAACAACGAAGCGAGGGCAATAACGTATTCGCCTCCCGCTTGTTCCTGGTCGACAGCGCGCAGATTGAATTGATTGCCAAAGCAGATGTACAGGCCAAGAAGCGCCGCTACGATGCCCGCGGTTTGCGTAACATTGAGTGGCCTTTCTCCAAGGACTCGAATGGCAAGCAATGCGGTAATGATAGGCGAAAGTGCGTAGCAGATTGCGATTTCTCCTGCGCCGACAAAGCGCGCAGCCCAGTAGGTTAGCAGCATAGAGACAAAGATCGACATTGCTGAAAAGAGATAGGTAAGCAATGCGCGGCGTTCTAGTTCGATTCTCGCGTTGACAAATGACAGGCAAAAAACGGTCAGTAGCAGCCCGATTAAACTACGTATCAACAAAGGAGAGCTGTAATCGTCATCAACAACGCTGAATCGAATTGCGATGGGCGTTGTGCTCCACACCAAAACCACTGTTAGATATGCGAGTATGGTATTCATCGTTTGTTTAATACTCTTTTATCTATTTGATAAACAAAATAAAAAGTCATTTCTGTTGTAGTAAGCGAATCAAATTTTGACCATAAACTTGGCCGCAACTATTGGCACAAAAACGCGTCCACAAAAAAAGCCGCTGTAAAAAGCGGCTTTTTTAAGGGGGGATGTGTTGCTGTTAAATCAACTCCAACTCGCTCCGTTTAAGCCGCTGACGGATTGCGCCACAGGTTTTACCCAGGCACGGCGCGCTGCGCGCACAAATGCTGCGGCGCATGGTGTCGCAATTGACAGCGTCGCAATGGACATTCTCGCAACGGACAGCGTCGCAATGGCTGCTACTGCACGTAACGCCGCTTTAATCGGCTGCGTTGGCAGTTGCTCGGTATTTAACTGTCTTGTAATAAACTGAGTTGTGATAAACATGGTTACATGCTCGTTAATTTAGCGGCTATTTCGTTTACCCAGCCACAAATATAGGGATAGAATAAACTTAGCACAGTCGTTCGGCAGATGTAATCGAACAATTCTGTGTTTAATGCAGTTTCTTTAGGGTGCGAGTGTTAAGCGGATCGCTGCGTTGAAGAAGCCAGAGTTACGTTTCTTACAACTCTTTACGCTTACGCGCTTGATAGCGACACCCAAAGATTTAGACAATAGCAATACTAGTGCTCGGCATCTTCTATTAAGTGTTTGCCGTTTTTACGGTTAATGTCTGGCTAAGGTTTCACAAATAACGAGTCACTGTGTATTAAATCAAACCAATCTGGAGTCATCACCATGGGTTATAAGATCGAAGAAATTGAAGGTATTGGACCGGCTTACGCGGAAAAATTAGCCAAGGCTGATATTGGTACCACCGAAAAGCTATTGGAATTGTGTTGCGATAAAAAAGGCCGTAGCGCAGTTGCAGAGAGCACTGGCTGCTCAGAGAGCCAGCTGCTTAAGTGGGCAAACATGGCTGATCTAATGCGCATTAGTGGCGTTGGCAGCGAATTTTCTGAGTTGTTGGAAGCAGCAGGCGTAGATACGGTAAAAGAGCTTCGTAATCGTAATGCCGCAAACCTGGCTGAAGCAATGAAGTCTTGCAACGAAGAGAAAAAACTTACTCGCACTGTGCCGAGTGAGTCAGTTGTCGAAAAATGGGTAGCGCAGGCTAAATCGCTTGACCCTGTAATTACCCACTAGTTATTACCGACTCTGGCGATTGTCCGCCAGTGGCAAACAGCGCCGGTTTAGCATGCTAGATCGGCGTTTTTGTTGTTGTTGGTATACTTGCAGCCGTTAAATGCTGATCATAATACATAGTAAGGAGCTAGATCATTCTCATGGCAAAAACCGCAGGAAAGCCAGCGATCAACGTTGGTTATGTCGAGACACAGTCAGGCGTTAAGCGAGTCGATTTTTTATTAAAGCGCGCCAATCGACATGGCTTAATCGCGGGCGCTACTGGCACAGGTAAAACGGTAACGTTGCAAGCTCTCGCCGAAAGTTTTTCCGCCCAGGGCGTTCCGGTATTTCTGGCCGATATCAAGGGTGATGTTTCGGGTATATCGCAACCGGGGAACTCCCACCCAAAAATAAATGAGCGTTTCGAAAAACTTGGCTTGCCTTTGGACAGTTGGGCGGGGAGTCCGACAATATTCTGGGATGTTTATGGGAAGAAGGGGCATCCCGTTCGCGCAACCATTTCGGATTTTGGGCCAACGCTATTAGCGCGGCTACTGGGCCTCAACGATACGCAGGAAGGCATCTTAAATATCGCATTTGCTATCGCTGATGACGAGGGTTTGCTGCTACTTGACCTGAAAGACCTGCGTACCTTACTTAGTCATATAGCCGACAATGCGAGCGAACTAAAAACGCTGTATGGCAATATATCTGCGTCGTCGGTAGGAGCAATTCAACGCAGATTATTAGCGCTGCAGCGTAGCGGCGCGAAAAAGTTTTTTGGCGAGCCAATGCTAAAGCTTGAAGATCTAATGCTGGTTGATGAAGACGGAAAAGGCTATATAAATGTGTTAGCGGCAGACAAGCTTTACATGGAACCGCAGGTTTACGCCAGCGTGTTGTTATGGTTGCTTTCCGAGCTATTCGAGAATCTTCCAGAAGTGGGTGACCAGGAAAAGCCGAAGCTGGTATTGTTCTTTGATGAGGCGCATTTAATGTTTAAAGACTCGCCTAAAGCGTTAACGCAAAAAGTTGAGCAGGTAGTGCGATTAATCCGCTCGAAAGGCGTAGGCGTTTATTTTATTACGCAGAGTCCCGCCGATATCCCTGATAGTATTCTTGGGCAACTTCAAAATCGGTTTCAGCATGCGCTCAGGGCGTTTACGCCTAAAGAGCAAAAGGCTGTAAAAGTCGCCGCGCAAAGCTTTCGGGCAAACCCCCAGTTTGATACCGTGCAGGCAATTTCCCAGCTCGGTGTGGGCGAAGCGCTGGTATCTACGCTTGTTTCGAAAGGTGAGCCGTCAGTCGTCCAGCGAACCAAAATAAAGCCACCGGTTTCGAGGATCGGCCCAGCTAAAATGGCAGAGCGAACGGCAGTCATATCCCGCAGCCCGGTGGAAGGTATTTATGAAAGCGCGATCGATCGAGTATCGGCATTTGAAAGCCTGACGGCACGCGCAGATGAAGCGGCGCAGCAAGCTGAAAAAGCGCGGGTAAAGGCGGAGAAAAGCAAGGCTAAAGCGGCTGCGCAGAAAAAGCGAGTTATGGAAAAACCCAAACGACGCGCGCGTAGCCAGCGGCAGTCAGTCGGGGAAGCTTTTGTAAAAAGCATGGCAAGAAGTTTAGGCAGCAGGGCGGGCAGAAGTCTGGTCCGCGGTTTAATGGGGTCGTTATTTAAAGGGCGTTGATTAAATCGCATCAAGGCGCTTTAGGCGCATGCCCCCTAACGTTTATGATAAGTTATTTTATGAGGAAAACACTATGGATCTTATGCAGCTAGCAACTCAACTTCTGGGTAAGCAATTTCAAGGTAGTAGTAACGCCTCAGAAGGGCAAATTCAATCGGCGCTTCAAGGTTTGCTTGGCGGTGACTTTAATATCGGTGAGCTGGTCTCAAAGTTTGCCTCCAACGGCGGGCTTGCGAATCAACTACAAAGCTGGTTGGGTGATGGCTCAAACGATGGTATTTCTGCGTCAAACATTATGGATGTGTTTGGTGGGGAGAAAGTTAATCAGTTCGCCTCCCAGCTCGGGGTAAGCGGTGATGAAGCCGCAGGCGGGCTGGCTGACGTGATTCCTCAGCTGATTGATAAAAGTAGTTCAGGTGGCAACCTTTTGGAAAGCGTTGGTGGCATCGGTGGAGCAATGAATCTTGCAAAAGGCTTGTTTGGGAAGTAAAGCCTTTTTGCTGTCTAACTTTGATTTAGATATAAAATCGCAGCACTAATATGTTGCGGTTTTTTCTTTTCCAGTCAGACCTTAAACATTAGGGCTTGTTGAAATTTAAAAATCGTTCGTTTGCAATAATGGACAAAAATAAAGTTATTGCCAGTGATGTTGCATCTCTGCTTAATACCGTTCGCGATTGCCGGATATGTACTAACCTCGGTCTTGGGCCAAAGCCCATATTCCAACTAAACCCTGCGGCAAAAATATTGATTGCTGGTCAGGCTCCCGGTAGAAAAACGCATCACAAAGGCGTTCCGTTTGATGACCCTTCGGGCGAGAGATTAAGAGACTGGTTAGGTGTCGACAGGGCGACATTCTACAATGACTCTGCGCTGGCGATTTTACCGATGGCCTTTTGTTATCCCGGTACTGGGAACAGCGGTGATCTGCCGCCGCCAGTAGAATGTGCAGAGCAATGGCGAGAAGCGCTTTTGAGCATCTTGGTTAATATCGAATTAACCCTGGTAATAGGGCAGTACGCGGTTGATTGGCATATCGGTGATAAAAAAGGCAAGACCCTGACAGAAACTGTTAGTCAATGGCGCGAGTATTGGCCAGAAATATTGCCGATGCCGCATCCAAGCCCCCGTAACAATCGCTGGCTTAAAAACAACCCCTGGTTTGAGCGTGAAGTGCTTCCAGCGCTAAAAGCAAAGGTGGCTTCCTTGTTGTAGGTTTTTTAGCCGCCAGATCAGCTTGGCTTGCTTGCGGAACCTGGTGAATCCTCTGTTTAAATAGTTGATTATGGTTACTCAACCCAATGAGCGCTTCGATGCCTTCACTGAGTATTGTTTTTTTCACTTCTGCTAGTGCAGCCGTATCCGTGTCGAACGGGTCATCCCATACCGTTGAGTTATTAAACTCATCAACAACTTCCAATATCCAACCACCATTCTCGTGTTCCTAAATAACAACTTGGAGAATTAGGGGGCAGTAAACCTATTAACCTCCGCCCTATTTGTACATATAGTGTTTGTCGAGAAGGGTATTGTCAGCGAAACCATTAACTCAGAGGAAAAAAACCTCTGATCCAGGAAAAAACGGTGTAAGTGATTGATTTGAAATACCCCGCTGCCGTAATATGAGGCCAGTGAGCAAAGCATCCAGTAAAGCTTTGTTCACTTTGTACGGGAACACCAATAAACAACAGGGTCGAAGGGTATGATTTCTAAGTGTTTTTCTTGTAAGTTCAAAAATCACTTCCCAGATACTGGGACGAAGAGATACCGAGCGGCTGGCTTGGTATTTAACTGTTATCTTTCTAGGTGAATCATGAGTAGTGAGTGGATACAAAAGCATGAATCTGAGAAATACGTAGATTCCTTTGAGAAATCTACGTTCAGTCACAATGGCTCCTACGGGTTTTATAATATTCAAGTAGAGGATACAAATTTTCAGATAATCTTTCCGGACGGGGAAGAAGAGAATATGGATTTGGTTTCTCAAGCCAGGGAAGTTCTTTCGCAACTAAAGGAATTGGATAGGTTCGTACAAAGTAACACGGTTGACGGAAACTTCGAATTCTCACTTGGATCTATTCAAATTAGGGATAATCAAGCTGATTTAGAGTATTCTGGAGACGATTTTAATACTGCCTGGGGCGCGTATTTTAAGAGGGATGGCAACGGTGAGTGGTATATGGACGATTGGGGTTAAAGCTAACAAGTTGCTCCATTTGACGCAGCGGTCTACGCTTCTTTTTGTGCATTCGCTTCGCTCATTGTTGCACAAAAATCCACTACAACCGCTGCGCAAATGAGCAAGGCGTTATGTTTCTAGAAAGGAAGCCCATTAATGTCAACAGAGTCTGAAGAAGTAGATTCGATAATAAATGAGAGCGGCAATAGCTTTCATTGTCGAGTAGCCAATTATTTGAGAGAGAAAGGTTGGCACACAATGATTAGTCCATACTATATGGACGGTGCCTCTAACAAGCCTAGGGAAATAGATCTAGTCGCGGAGAAAGCTTGGCGATACGAAGATCGATTGGAAAGGAGGTACGGTACGGTCAACTTAAAATTATTTATCGAATGTAAATATATTCCTCAGACAAATGTGTTTTGGTTTTCAGAAAAAGACATGGTATCTGCAAAAAATTGGGTAAGTTGCAACACGCCGCTACCCGATGGGAATATGTATACAGCACAGCACCACTACCTTTGTGAAAATCAGATGGTAGCAAAACTATTTGCCAGCAAAAATCGATCACAGGTAGAAAATGAGGTCATATACAAGGCTTTGAACCAAAGCCTGAATGCAATGGTAAACCTCCGGCATGGAGAAAGCATTATTCCTGCAGATTCTCACAGGCACTACGATTGTTTCGCGACGGTCGAAATGCCGGTGATTCTATGTAACAGCTTCGACAAGTTTCACAAAGTCGACATGACTGATACCCGCAATCGCGAAAAGATAAAGGATAATTTTCAGCTTGAAGTAAATTATGCCTACGTAGCTAGAGATGCATCACAACGAAACGAGTATTTTCTAATTGATGTCGTAGATATTAGTAGGCTTGATGTCTTCCTTAATCAACTTGAATCGGACAAAGATGCGATCTTCCATATTATATGATCTGCTGCAACCAAAAAAACATAACAAGGCGCTGCTGTCGGACAAATTTTCCGCTACGCTCCAAATTTTCCCCGAAGCGCGGCGTTAGGCTCACAAATTAAATTTAGCTCAAGGAGCAGAGATGGCATACCGAAATAACAAAAATACAAGGACAGGCGCTTATTAAAAACTTGCCCGTGCCCGAAAAAACAAGGACAGGCACTTACTAAAAACTTGCCCAGCGATTTTGGTTTGGATTGCCTCAAACGTTATCTAATAGTTCGAAAGACTGTTTAAAAGTACTCTTTTGATGAAACTATTCTGAGGGTGGGGCTTATCAGGAAACTAAGGCACACCAAACCCAGAGCATACTCTGTTGGTTTCGTTGCTTGTTGTTTTGATTAACTAGCCGGTGTTTTGCAGACGTGGTTTATTGCTAAACCGTTTTCGATGAATTGTTTCAAACTGCGTTGCGCTTGAAAGCCAGCGTTTGCGATCGATATCCAGACGTTCAAGTATCGGTGGTAGGTTGGGATCTATATAACCTCGCTTATCGTTTCGGATAATTCTTCCAGTCCACTCGACTAGCTCTATATAAGCTGCTTGTGAAAAAGGGAGCTCATGGTGAATAGTTTCCTTGTCTGGGTTGAAAACTAATAGTTCTTTTGTTTTTAATTCTTGAGTAAGCAAATAACCTTGTTCATATTGTTCGGCAATGGCGTTAGCTAAGTCGATAGTCGGCTTATTTTGTAATTGATTTAAACGATGCTGAATGCTCGTATGGTCTGAGCTTTCAGGTGTATCAGCCATTGCAGCGCGAATGGGGTTGAGATCCACATAAGCCATACAACTGAGTAGCGCTTCGTCAGAGCATAATGCCTGGCTCTTGTAGCGATGCTCCCAAAAATGGCCTTTACAGCCATCTTCTTTGTTCGCGATTCTGGCTAAAGGCTCGTTTAAACACTTCATAAACCAGCCTAAATCGCACAGTCGTTGTCGATAAACGGCGATTTCAGCATCAACAACCACTTGTTCGAAATCTTTAAGTGTTTTGCCTTCACAATGCTGCTGAAACAACAGCGAGCCTTTAAATAAGCATTGCCAGCGCCGACAAACTTCTTGGTCGCTTTCATTTTGGATCTGTTCTGGCGATAAGCGAATCACGATATGGTAATGGTTACTCATCACCGCATAGGCACAAATATCAATGGCAAAGATAGATGACAACAAATGAATACGCGCTTCAATCCATTCGCGTCGATGCTCGTAGTTGTTGCCTGAGTCCTTATCAATGCCACATAAAAACGCCCGCCGAACACAGCGAGACATGACATGATAATAACGGGTGGAGTCTAACGAGACGAGCGCCTTCCTGGGCCGAGTCATAGTCCATTCCTTTGGTTGGTATTGTTTTAATAATTGCGAACTATGCTAAAGCGGGTTTATGATTGCGTCAATAAGTTTGTGCCTGTCCTTAGTCTTTGGCAAAGCAGCATGCTTTGAACGATGCGCTGAATACAGGACAAGCGGCAGCAGATTTAACTGTTTTGGGTAGAGGTTTGAGGGCTGTGAAAGGGTTAGGTAGTAGAGTGTTTGGGCCTAATATGCCCGACCATGTAGATCTTGATGCTAGAATATATGGCAACTACCTTTCTGATCAAGGAGTTACAAGTGTGGTCGGAGCCACAGCATACCAAAACGCCACTGAATACAAGGGGCTTGCTAGATGAGAAAAGTCCGCCACTTTTGTTTGGTTTTTCTTTTGCTGAGCTTTGGGCTTTTATCTATAGCATTATTCATTAATATCAAATTTGCGAAAAATGAGGCTAATTTCGATCAGCTTTACCTGATGGCTACGTTGGATTGGAAAGAGCAGGGTTTCAAGCGAATCGCACCACTACCAGCTAACAATATGATAGCGTCGCATTACTTCAAGCGACGAGCCGCGGAAATGGAAGATGAGATTGTCAAAAGAGGAGATGGCATAGCAATACTCTTTTATTATGCGATACGGCATGAATCTATTTCCTTTGAAGAGGCAAGATATCATTCAGATTTACTAATTGCGCAAGGTGCCAATGTCAATTATGTAACCGAACGAGATGGATGCTCTCAGATTAGAGCATCACTATCATTTATAAGTTTGCAGGCAGCTAAATATTTCTATCGAAAGGGAGCTGACCTGAATATATCTTCGAATTTTCCTTTTAGTAAGAGTAATATCTGTACTTGGCCGCTTGAAGATATTCTGGCTAAGTTCGGCGAGCCAGAAGAATGGTAGGATCAAAAACAATAGGACAGGCGCCATATAAAAGCCTCCTTGATCAAGTCATCAAAAAAACAAGGACAGGCGCTTACTAGAAACTTGCCCAGCGATTTTGGTTTGGGTAAATATAAGGACAGGCACCGACTAAAAAGGTGGCAAAAACAAGGATAGGCGCTTATTAAAAACTTGCCCAAAGGTTTTGGTTTGGGTTGCCCCGAACGCTATCTAACAATTCGAAAGACTGCTTAAAAGCAGTCCTTTAACACATTTATCGCGAGGATCGACGCTTACCAGAAAACTCAGGCACACCAAACTCAGAGCATTCTCTGTTGGTTTAAGTCTTTGTGGTGTTTGAATAGTTAACCAACAAAAACAAGGACAGGCGCTTATTAAAAACTTGCCAAGCGATTTTGGTTCGGATTGCCTCAAACGTTATTTAATAATTCGAAAGCCTGCTTCAAAGCAGTCCTTTAACACATTTATCGCGAGGATAGACGCTTACCAGGAAACTCAGGCACACCAAACTCAGAGCATGCTCTGTTGGTTTAAGTCTTTGTGGTGTTTGAATAGTTAACCGGTATTTAGCTGTCGTGGCTTATTGCTAAACCGTTTTCGATGTACAGCCTCAAACTGCGTTGCGCTTGAAAGCCAGCGTTTGAGATCGATATCAAGTCGTTCCAAAATAGGCGGTAAGCTTTGGTTGATATGGCCACGTTTATCGTTTCGAATAATTCTTCCTGTCCATTCAACGAGTTCGATATAAGTTGTTTGCGAAAAAGGCAGTTGGTGGTGGTAGGTTTCTTTGTCGGGGTTAAAATCTAACAATACTTTAACATTCAATGCTTGCGTTAGAAAAAAACCTTGATCATATTGCTCAGCGATTGCTTTGGTGAGATCAATTGTGGGTTTATCTTATAGTTGATTTAAACGATGCTGAATGCTCGTGTGGTCTGAGCTTTCAGGTGTATAAGCCATCGCTGCGCGGATCGGGTTTAAATCCACATAGGCCATGCAGCTAAGTAAAGCTTCGTCGGTACAGAGTGCTTGCGATTTATATCGATGCTCCCAAAAATGGCCTTTACAGCCATCTTCTTTGTTGGCAATTCTGGCTAAAGGCTCGTTTAAACACTTCATAAACCAGCCTAAATCACACAGTCGTTGTCGATAAACGGCGATTTCAGCATCAACAACCACTTGCTCGAAATCTTTGAGTGTTTTGCCTTTACAATGTTGCTGGAATAACAGCGAGCCTTTAAATAAGCATTGCCAGCGCCGACAAACTTCTTGGTCGCTTTCATTTTGGATCTGTTCTGGCGATAAGCGAATCACGATATGGTAATGGTTACTCATCACCGCATAGGCACAAATATCAATGGCAAAGATAGATGACAATAAATGAATACGCGCTTCAATCCATTCGCGTCGATGTTCGTAGTTATTGCCCGAGTCCTTATCAACGCCACATAAAAACGCCCGTCGAACACAGCGAGACATGACATGATAATAGCGGGTGGAGTCTAACGAGACGAGCGCCTTCCTGGGCCGGGTCATAGTCCATTCCTTTGGTTGGTATTGTTTTAATAATTGCGAACTATGCTAAAGCGGGTTTATGATAACGTCAATAAGTTTGTGCCTGTCCTTAGTCTTTCTCTTATCAATGCCGCATAAAAACGCCCGCCGAACACAGCGAGACATGACATGATAATAACGGGTGGAGTCTAACGAGACGAGCGCCTTCCTGGGCCGAGTCATAGTCCATTCCTTTGGTTGGTATTGTTTTAATAATTGCGAACTATGCTAAAGCGGGTTTATGATAACGTCAATAAGTTTGTGCCTGTCCTTAGTCTTTCGCGCATATTTCAGATAGATATGATTTAAATCCGATTGCTCGGATCAAAAGTGGTATTAAAATGGTTGGTAATATTGTTTTTGGCAGGAGTCTCGGTGGATTTAGACATGAGATTAAAAGTGGATTTAACGATGTCGATTTTACTGGTAGGAGTTTTGCTCAAACTCATGCAAGACAGCATGCTACAAATGCAGGTATTCCAGACATTCGGCAATATTGGAACTCTTTATAATGCGTATAGCGGCTCTTAGAATATATTCGATTTTGGTTACCGTAATTTTGGCAATATTGTTTTATGCCATTTGGCCCAGTTTGAGGTTCTCTGGTGATCCATTAAATTCATTACTGCACACCTTGAATTTTATGCAGGGTGTGTCAGACAGGCTTAAGGAAACAGATGAGTTAGGCACTGAGGATGTACTCGCTTCTATATGTGAGAACCTATATGATCTGCGCATATCTGCCAATGAAAATGGCTTTTTTGAGTACGCTAAACCTTTGGAGCTAGAGTCACATATATACTCTGTTATGGAGGAGTATTCGATTTTGAGTATGAAAGCAGGGCTCGATGTGGAGGCTTGCCGTGGAGGGTACGAAAAACATAAGGACAGGCAGATATATGGTGAATTCTAGTACGACAGGTATGTCAGCTACGACTTTAGCTACAGACGAATCTTGGTGGGGCGGTAATTACAACGCAAAAGATGTGCGGATGACGCAAAAACAAAAACAAGGACAGGCGCTTATTAAAAACTTGCCCAAAGGTTTTGGTTTGGGTTGCCCCGAACGCTATCTAACAATTCGAAAGACCGCTTCAAAGCAGTCCTTTAACACATTTATCGCGAGGATCGACGCTTACCTGGAAACTCAGGCACACCAAACTCAGAGCATGCTCTGTTAGTTTCGTTGTTTGTTGTTTTGATTAATCAGCCAGTATTTTGCGGTTGTGGTTTATTACTAAACCGTTTTCGATGAATTGTTTCAAATTGTGTTGCGCTTGAAAGCCAGCGTTTGGAGTCGATATCAAGCCGTTCCAAAATAGGCGGTAAGCTTTGGTTGGTATTGTTTTAATAACTGTGAACTATGCTAAAGCGGGTTTATGATAACGCACAATAAGTTTGTGCCTGTCCTTAGTCTTTCTGTAGTAAGCACGCAGAAAGATATTTCAGTAAGCGCGTTAATGCGGCTGTTGAAACTGTAAGTAGTGTTGCTCCGTAATTATGTCTAATGTCATTTGGCTGTCAGCTCTTTTTCTACTTTATATGCATATTTCTTTTTTAAAAAGTAAATGTATCGAGCGAAACTATTCTGCCAAAGAATCTTTCATTTTTGGATTGACGAACGGCTGTAAGGCAGTATGTTTCTTAACAGTAGCGTTTTATTTGAGTGTGAATGGTGATTGGAAAAGTTATAACGTCAGTTTGTTTTACTGGCTGTTCTACATGGGTTCGGTGATGCTTTTTTACGGGGTATTCTGTATAAGGAAAAAAGAATAGGTTCTATTGAGGGGAACGATAGATTCAGGGAGAAGAAAGAAATAAGGACAGGCGCTTATCAAAATCTGTTCAGCAAATTTTGGCTTAGGTTGTTCCAAACGTTGTCTAATAATTCAAAAAACTAATCAAAGGCGATCTTTTATTAGAATTATGCTCAGTCTAGGCGCTTACAAGGAAGCTCAGATACATCCCTTTCATAATGCATTCAGCTCTAAGGTTTAAGAGCTATGGCTTCGAGGCCAGAGCTTTGCACTCCGGCCCCATAACCTTTTTTGTTAGCTAAATCGCTGGCCGACCATGTTTTCTGATGCTTGCCAAAGTTTTTCGGCTGCATCTGGATCTATTGCAAAGTCTCTTACGCCATGAGTTTCTGCACTGTTGCCGGGTAGTACTTCAGCGATGTTGCAGTTTTCCAGATAAGCACCACCTTTACCGCTTAACTCGGGGGCTGTTGCGGCATAGCACGATGTTGCTGCGCCTTGTGGCACTGTTTTTACACCGCTTTGATCGGCGTTTTCCGGGTTGTCACCGTCATCATTCTGGTTAGAAGAGCTTGCTATTCGATCGATATCTTCTTGCGTCAGGTGACGTGAAAGAGGCGTTAAGATAACACCGGGATGTACAGAAAACGCTTCAATGCCCTTTGCCGCAAAGCGGTTATTCAGGCCAACGGCAAATAATGCATTTGCTGTTTTAGCTTGTCCGTAGGCTTGCCATTTTTCATAAGGGCGACTTTCATAGTTAATATCATCAAATACTATTGGCGACGCTCGATGGCCCATTGAAGATAGCGATACGATACGGGCGTTGCCGCTTTTAAGCAGGGTAGGCATGATTAGATTTGTAAAATAAAAATGGCCTATATGATTTGAACCAAATTGCAACTCGAAGCCGTCTTCGGTTTTATCAAAAGGGCAAGCCATTACGCCAGCATTGTTAATGAGTAAATCGAGGCTGTCATAACGATCTAAAAATTCTTTGGCAGATGCTTCGATTTTTTTCAGTGACCCCAGTTCAAGCGCTAAAAAACTAATATTGCTGTTGCCGGTAGATTCGCTTACTGACGCTATTACTGCATCCGCTTTGGCTTTGTTGCGCGCGGCTATGATTACTTCTGCGCCTTTGGCTGCCAGGGCCCTTACAGTTTCTTCGCCCAGGCCTGAAGCACCGCCGGTTACTAATGCTCGCTTACCGGTTAGATCGATGCCCTCCAGGACTTCGTCAGCGGTGGAGTTCTTATCAAATGTTCTGGTCATCTCGGGCCTCTTGTATTGGGTGTTCTTGCGTTAACTGGTTTAGTGTTGAAATTAATTGCGAAAAATAACGATCATACTCAGTGAACGTTATTGTCGTGGCTTAACTGATTAATCCGAATCTCTTTGCTGCTTCAAGGCTGTCAGCAATAATTTCTGGAAGTTCTCGTAAGTCTACGCCTAGCGTTTTTTGCCGACTTAAATCAAACTGGGTAGGTGTTTTTATTTCTTCGTTCGGATTTATTGCTGGTTTTTGATAACCCGGGTGCTGGCGCTCGATTTCGGAGAGAATATCGCGCCAGTGCCAGCTATTTTTTATACCAAAATAACGACCTGATGCTTGCGGATTGTCCAGCGCCGCGAGATGCAGTGCCGCTAAATCACGAGCGTCAATCAATGACATAGAATCGTTGGGAATACTGTCTTTCATGTACTTTCCGCCGATTACTGCGGCGAGAAACTGGTGGATAGTAGATGGTTGCCCAAGATAGCTGGGTCCACCGATCATCGAAGGGTTAATTGTGGCGGTAAGCAGTTTGCCGTTTGACGACTGCATTTTTTCCAGCACGATTTTATCTAGCCGCGTTTTTCCCACCGCCGCATATTTTTTTTGCTCGTACTGCAATTCATCGTCGGACCAATGATCGATTTCGTTTTTTAACTCGGGTTCGCCTTCGGGCGGATTGGTCGACCCGGTGCTGGAGGTGAACACAACTTTGCCGATGTTCTTTTCCAGGGCAATATCGCAGACGTTGTTCGCCAGTGCTGTCATTAATTCGATTGTTTCTGGCTTATTCTCTGGAGAGCCAGCGCAAACGATAACACCATCCGATCCATCCATAGCAGCGCTAAGCGAATCAGTGTCAAAAGCAGAGGCCGACATAAGTGTAAACGAGCCAGGTTCTGGGGTGATACTCGAAAACTGTGCCCTCAGATGTTCTGCATTTGCGGAATTGATGTCGCGCATTGTGCCCACGACGGAGTAGTTTTGCTTGAGCGCTGCGGCGGCAACGTGAGAGCCCACGAAGCCGCTACAGCCTATGACCGTAATGCGTTTTTTCAAAGAGAAACCTGCTTCTATTTGTCTGGTTATTAAAAGTCGTTATCGGGTTTTTGAATGAGGTTGTCTGGCGTTTAAACCGTCAACAAGGTCGACAATTCTATCCGTCACTTCGGTTGTTTGGAATCGATATGCGCCAAAAGTCGGCGTATTGTATTGGAAAAATACTTTTTGCGGAGAGCGTAAAAAAAACCTGTGCAACTGGCACACTACACATATGTTCACCTAAGCCGCGACAGAGAAAACCATGGTCGCACAACCGGATATATTTTGACGTGCATTTGCACCTTACAGTAGGCGGCAATAAAAAAACCGCCCGAAGGCGGTTTTGATTGTGCGTTATATTGTTTTTCTAATTTGTTGTTATGTTGTTGAGTTTGATTTCGTCTCCTTTCCCATTTCCCTCTAGTACAACGCTTTTCGCCTCAAGGTATCCGGCCGCTTCTGCGTTTTCCTCTTCGTCTTCAATGACCCATTGCTCCATTTTTACGCCGTATTTGGCGTTGTTGCTTGCTTCCACTTTTAATAGGGCGGCACCTATTATTCCTTCACCAATTTCTGTAAATTGCAGGCCGTCGTCACCGTTGTCTAGCACTTCCGTACGGACAATATTGGCAATGATGTCGCCAGCATCTTCTTCGTCTACCTTAATACCTTCGTCCCGGTTGTTTTGCGCTTCAAACTTAAACAGTTTTACATACGCGCTTCCTTCACCTTCTTCGTCGAAGTCCAATCCTTCGTCCATATTGTCGTTCGCTTCCGACTTGAACACGCTCACACGAATGTCTCCAGCGTCTGCTTCATCGATATCGAAAGCGTCATCCAGGTCTTCTTCGTTGAAAAAACCATTACCGTTAAATGTGCTAAACGAAACCGATGCGACAACACCGCCTTCGCCGGCTTCGTCAAGTTCAATACCATCGCCACCGTTGCCGTCGATGATGGTTTTTCGAATGTTGGCAATGATGCTGCCGTTTCCACGCTCATCTACGCGCACGCCGTCGAAGTCGATCGCACCTGTTCCATTTCCAACGAAAATAGATTTAAAGAGATCGAGGCGTATACCGATTTCTGAGCCAGATACACCGTCGTCAAATTCGTCAGCGTTGTCGTCTACGTGCAAGCCAAACAGTGCTGAATCAGCAATGGTGACCTTATTAAGCCGAACGCGAATATCTTTGCCTTCCGCGTCTTCAGGAATATTGATCACGATTCCGCGCGTTGCAGAATTAACAACAGACAGGTTGCTTATGCTGACTTCTTTAGCGGTATTAAAGACCAGTGTACCATCCTGGGTCACAGCCGTGAGATCTTCATCTAGCACGAAACTTCCCGCGAGACTGCCATCGATAGTTGCGCCGTTGCCAATTAGTCGTAGTGGTTGCGAGCCCGTGTAAATAACAGGTTGAGAAACGCTAATGTTGGCACCTTTAGCGAAGACCAGTGTTTTAACCTTGCTCGATGTGTTGGCATTATCGATCGCCGCGAGAAGCGAGGCTTCGTCGTGAATGCTTTGACCAGCCATTGCAGGCACTGATGCGAACTGGGAGGCAGCTGCTAATGCGATAAGGATTTTCTTCACGGTATTTCCTTTGGGTTGAATGATGGGTTGGCATGTAAACTGGCCGTTAAGATAGGAGCAGTTTGTGACGTTTGCTTTACGTTTTTAATGCTGTTTGGCGACAGTTGGGCGCGCGTACTGTTATTGGTTAGCGGCCGCGCTATCGGTGTCGAATTTGGGTGTGGGTGGTGCAGATTCCTGTCACGTTGATTGTCAGCAGTTGGCACTGGTACAGGCCGTTTTTACGTTATAATTTAGCGCCGTAACCTTTTGATCGGCGTTAATTTTTTCTTTTGATATTAGGCAGATGGCAACATTATCTTGACGAGATGTTTGACCGCAGGCTGGAAAACCCTGGTTTAGAATGCATAGTCCCGGAAATAAGCTAGCGCCAGAAACGCAAGACCTTTCGCTGCTCTCGCTCGACCAGGTAGCTATCAGTCGGGGAGGGCAGCGTTTGCTTTCCTCGGTAAGCTTTTCTCTTAAAGACGGTGAAGGCCTGCGTATTACGGGGCCAAACGGCGCGGGAAAAACAAGCTTGCTTAGAGTAATAGCCGGTTTGGCGAAACCTGACGCTGGTGACATTATCAGTGCAAGCTCCGCAGTATCTACCAGCGAGGGTCGATCACAGGCGCTTTACATCGGTCATTTGCCGGGCATTAATGCGCGGTTAACACCGTTGGAGAATTTATCCTGGTGGTTGTCGTTGCATGGCGAGCCTTCTTCGCCGGTCAATCAGCGATTGGCGCGAGAAAAAGCGTGCCAGCAAGCGCTGTTTGAGGTGGGTTTATTTGAGCAGCAGTTAATGCCTTGTGGGCAGCTTTCTGCCGGACAGCAGCGGCGTGCTGCATTAGCGAGGCTCTTTTTGCCCAGTGACTGGCTGGCCAATAAGCGTTTGTGGATTCTCGATGAGCCGTTTACCGCGCTTGACCAGAGCTTTACTCACCACCTGGGTCAGCAGCTTTTGAACCATATGCAAGGTGGTGGCGGACTTTTGCTGACGACACATCATGATATCCAAAACTTACCTTTAAAGGAGCTGGATGTTTCGCAGTTTGCCGTTGCGAAATCGGCTAATGTGGAGCGCGAGTTGTGAGTAAGCTGTCGGCAGGAAGTGTTATTTCGTGTTAGTTGATTTGCTCAAGAGAGACATCGCCATTGCATTCCGCCATCGTGGCGCCTGGTTAAATCCGCTTGCATTTGCGGTAATGGTTATTACCTTGTTTAGCTTCGGCATTGGGCCTGATGCCGTCGCGCTCAAAAACCAGGGCTCGGCAATTGTATGGGTAGTCGCGTTACTTGGGATTATGTTGTCGCTCGAGTCGCTCTTTAGTCATGATTTTAATGATGGAAGCCTTGAGCAAATGCTACTTGCCGATTGTTCGGCATATAGCCTGGCGTTTACCAAAATCTGCGCGCACTGGATTGTTGTCGGTTTACCGCTTGCACTAGCATCACCCCTATTTGCGCTAATGTTGGGGTTGCCGCCAAAAATGATACCGGTAATGGGCGCAGGTCTACTGTTGGGGACCGGGGTGTTGAGCTTCCTCGGTGCAGTTGGCGCGGCAGTTGCTATGAGTTTGCGCAGCGGCAGTAATATTGTAGCCATTGTGGTACTGCCGTTTTATATCCCGGTGATAATATTTGGTGCGCGCCTTTTTCAGGGCGCCATGAACGACTGGCCGCTGGCGCCTGGTTTTGCGCTTTTGGCGGGGCTTTTAGCCATTGTCGCAAGTCTGGGGCCGTTGGCAGTAGCCGCGGGCTTGCGTTTTAGTGTTGAACAGTAGTTATAGTCGCCCGTTGCGTGATTGCATTATGTGTCTGCGCTATTTCTTTAATGATTTAATTGGTGAGAAGAGAAACTAGTTATGGCAAGTTGGCAGTGGTTTCATAGGCTGGGGTCGCCACGCTGGTTGTATCAAACGCTAGAACGTTGGACTACACCTGTTTTGCTTCTAGCGCTGCTTGGTTTAGCTGTTTCGCTTGTGTGGGGGCTATTATTCACGCCGCCTGATTTCAAGCAGGGTAATAGCTTTCGAATTATGTATGTGCATGTTCCGACTGCGGCTGTTGCCTTAGCGGCATATTACGCGATGGCCATCGCCGGTGCTGTAGGGATTATCTGGCGAATGAAAGTGGCCGATCTTGTTATGAGAAGCATCGCGCCCGTGGGTGCAGCACTGACCTTTCTTGGGCTTGTTACGGGCGCGGTCTGGGGCAAGCCGACCTGGGGTGCATATTGGGTTTGGCAAGACGCACGCTTAACATCGATGTTAATTCTATTTTTTCTGTACCTGGGTGTGATCGCCATTCACGATGCGTTTCACTCGCGAGATTCCGGTAACCGCGCTGCGGCGATTGTTGCGCTCGTTGGCACGGTGAATATACCGATAATCTATAAGTCGGTTGACTGGTGGGCGACATTACACCAGCCTGCGTCAATAAAGTTTACCGAGCAATCGACTATCGCTTCCGAGATGCTGGCGCCGCTATTACTGGCGATTGCATCGACTTATCTGTTTTTGGCTGCTGCGGTAATGCTGCATCTTCGCGTGCAATTGATTGAGAGCGAAGCGGGCAGCCGTTGGGTACGTGAACTGGCCGCGCGTGACTAGCGGAATTGGCTTCTATCATCATGGTTAAAAGTAATTGTCATGGAATTTAATTCAATAGCCGAGATCGTTCATATGGGCGGTCATGGTTCCTACGTTTGGTCGGCATACGCCGTTTTTATCGCCATGATCGGGCTGTTAGTGTATTTGCCGATCCGTCGTCACCGCACAGTGTTAAAGCGCCTGGAACAACAGGACGCCTTATCCCGCCAACGTGCGCAGAGTGAATAATACTGGCTTCGCGCAGGCGGGAATTAAAAAGTTCGAGCAGTTAACGAGGTTTTCGAATTGCATCCACTAAGAAAAAAACGTCTCCAACTGGTTTTGATAATTGTTTTGGCGACTAGCACGGGTATTGGCTTAATGGCCTATGCCTTGCGCAACAATATCAACCTGTTTTATGAGCCAGCGCGCATCGCTAATGGGGAGGCTCCAATCGGCGAGACGATTCGCGTCGGAGGTATGGTCGTAAAAGGTAGTGTAGAGCGCAGCACCGAATCGTTAGATGTTTCCTTTAAGCTCACAGATTATGTGGCCGAAGTATCAGTGCGGTACGCAGGCATATTGCCTGATTTATTTGCCGAGGAAGAAGGGGCTGTTGCGACTGGAAAGCTGCAAACCGATGGAGTTTTTTATGCCGACCAGGTTCTTGCCAAGCATGATGAGAAGTATATGCCGCCCGAAGTGACAAAGGCGCTAGAAAAAGCTGCGCAGCCGTAGAGTTGTTCCTGGTTTCCACCAATTCTTTATTATTCGCTCAATGATTGTTGAACTTGGACATTTTTTCCTGATTCTCTCGCTGCCAATTGCGGCACTGCTTGCTGTTTCGCCTGTGTTCTCGCGACAGCTTAATGATATTCGCTGGTTAGCCTGGATGCCATCTCTGGTTGCTATTCAGTTCTTGCTGTTGACCGCGGCTTTTGCAGCGCTGGTTTACGCGTTTCTAACGGATGATTTTAGTGTTGTGTTGGCGGCGCAGCATAGTAATAGTGATCTACCCAGTTACTTTAAGTTTAGTGCGGTTTGGGGCAACCACGAGGGCTCGTTGTTATTGTGGACCTGGATCCTTGCGGGGTGGACATTTGCCGTTAGCCTGTTTGGTAAAGATCTTCCGCGAGAAATTAAGTATACGGTGCTTGCCGTGTTAGGCAGTATAAGCGTTGGCTTTTTGGCGTTTGTCCTGTTTACCTCAAACCCTTTTATCCGTAATTTAATCGCTCCTGCAACCGAGGGTAGCGATCTGAACCCCTTGCTACAGGACCCCGGGCTGATTTTTCATCCACCCTTGCTTTATACCGGCTATGTTGGCTTTTCGGTGGCTTTTGCCTTTGCGATTGCTGCCCTGGTAACTGGCCGGCTGGATGCAGCTTGGGCAAAATGGACGCGGCCATGGACCAATGTCGCTTGGGCGTTTCTAACGATTGGGATTGCGCTGGGCAGCTGGTGGGCTTACTACGAGTTAGGCTGGGGAGGTTGGTGGTTTTGGGACCCGGTGGAAAATGCCTCGTTTATGCCCTGGCTTGCAGGCACCGCGCTAATTCATTCGTTGGCAGCAACCGAAAAGCGAGGTGTATTTAAGAGCTGGACGGTATTGCTGGCTATTCTTGCTTTTTCGTTGAGCTTGCTAGGAACATTTTTGGTTCGCTCGGGCATTCTGGTGTCGGTACACGCATTTGCTTCCGACCCCACGCGTGGCGTTTTTATTCTGGTTTATCTGGTTTTTGTAGTAGGCGGATCGTTGATGCTCTATGCGATACGGGCAGGGCAGTTAAAGAGCAATTCTTCTTTTACGCTTTTGTCGCGAGAAAGCAGTTTGCTGGTCAATAATATTATTCTGTCGGTCGCACTGGTTGTCGTGCTATGCGGCACTTTGTTTCCCCTGGTGATGAATGCTTTGGAGCTGGGCAGCTATTCGGTTGGGGCACCGTACTTTAATGCCTTTATGCTGCCTGTTGGATTGCCGATGCTTCTGTTGATGGGGGTTGCGCCTTTCTTTTACTGGCGCGCAACAAATGCCAGGCAATGGCAAATTATTGTTTGGTGCAGCGCGTTAGTGCTTGCGGCAGGATTAACCACACTCGTATTGATGTATTTAAATCATCGCTATGACAAAGCGTTTGGCGTGGGTAGCTGGTTGGCAATAGCGTGTGCAGGCTTTCTGGTTTTAATGACAATCTACAATGCTTATTCAAAAGCAGCGCGTTATAACCGTAGCCAGAAATTACGCAGCGGGGCGCTTTACGGTTTTTCTCGTTTGGGGAGGAGTTATTGGGGAATGGTGTTCGCGCATATTGGTATGGCTGTCTGCGCAATTGGAATCACGCTAACCAGTGTATATTCGCTAAAAAAAGATGTGCGAATGGGTGTAGGTGACTACAGCGATGTTGGGCCATTCCGTTTCGAGATGCAAAGCCTTGATGATTATCGTGGGCCAAATTATGTTGCTACGCGCGCACTGGTTGTCGCATCGTTAAAAGGCGTGGATGCGGGAGGTAGAGAGTATCGTATTTACCCTGAGAAAAGACGATATAACGCATCGCAGAATATTATGACTGAGGCAGGTATTGATGCCGCGCTGAGTCGAGACCTGTACGTATCGCTTGGCGAGCAGATCGAGCCAAGGGTGTGGGCTGTAACTTTGCAGGTAAAAGCTTTTGTTCGTTGGGTTTGGCTGGGCTCGATTTTTATGGCAGTGGGTGCCGCACTGGCGATTCTTGATAGGCGTTACAGGAAATCGGCTTTAGCTTTAAAATAGAGCGCTATATTTATTTAACTCAAATTTATGTCTGAAAGACTTAAGTTATTTATTCCCTTTTTTATTTTTTTGCTGTTAGCCATTGCGTTTTTTTCTTTGCAAATGCGGCGCAGCACGGGCGACTTTGATCCTAATGCCTTGCCTTCTGCGCGAGTAGGCCAGGTTTTGCCTGAATTTTCGCTCAGTAATTTGCGTGACGAGTCCGAGATACTAACCGTGGATAGTTTGCCGGGCACTCCGTATTTGTTAAACGTATGGGCAACGTGGTGTGTAAGTTGCCGAGTGGAACATGCTTACTTAAACGAGCTCGCAGAATTGGGTGTGGTTATAGTCGGCCTCAATTATAAAGATGAGCGAGACGCGGCAATTAAATGGCTGGCAAGATTGGGCGATCCATACAAGATAAATCTTTTTGACGAGGATGGCAGCCTTGGCCTGGACTTGGGTGTTTATGGCGCACCAGAAACCTACGTGATCGATGGTGAGGGTGTTGTTCGCTACAGGCACGTGGGTGTGATGGACGAAAAGGTTTGGCAGCGAAAAATTATTCCTTTGGGGATTTCATGGTAAACAGTAGTTTCTGTCGGCAACGCTTCACACTGGCGCTGCTTCTGTCTAGCTTGCTTTACACAATTGCTATAACGACAGTTTGCGCTGAATCTAATGTCGAGGCTAGTGATGAGTTGCAAGCAGACAAACTATTAGTTTTCTCTAACGATAGCTATGAGCCGCGTTATTATCGATTAATTGACGAGCTACGTTGTCCCAAGTGCCAGAACCAAAACCTCGCGGATTCGAACGCGCCTATAGCAAAGGATCTCAAATCCGAGCTGGTACGGCTGTTGGAAGAAGGAAAAGGGGATGCTGAGATTCTCGATTTTATGACCCTGCGATATGGCAGCTTTGTACGCTATCAGCCGCCGTTAAATGCGACGACCATTATTTTGTGGGCGCTGCCCGTAGTGGTAGTCGTTTGCGGAATATTTATCTGGCTGGGGTTCTTGAGGCGTTCTTCGCAGAACAGCGATTCGGGCCAAAATTTGGCAGCGGGAGAAACGCCTAAGCAAAAGCAGGCTCCAGATTCAGGTGAACGACAGCGCGCTATCGAGGCGTTAAGCAAACGGCTAGGCGAATCAGATGACTGAGGCTTCGCAGATAAATCTATTAAATTTGTACCTGATACTGACGGCTTCGTGTCTGCTGCTGTTTGCTGTTTTGCTGTGGCGCTGGTTGGCTGGGGACAAACTGGCAGGCTCGACTGACGCGCAAAGTGATGATGAGCGAGACAGAGAAAATCTTCGTCTATACAAGGCCGCGGAACAGGAGTTGTCTCAACAACTTGAGCGGGGTGAGCTCGACGAATCTTCGTTTCAAACATTGTTGATAGAAGCGCAAGATGAGCTGCTTGGCGTTGTAAGCGATGGATCGTCAGACAAGAATGTCATCGCTTCTAGCAACACGTCTTTATCGCGATTATTCGCGCCAGGCGTTCTGTTAGTGCTTTTGGCAAGCGCGTTGTGGATTTACTTTCCGCAAGGCTTGTCGCTCGGCGCAAACGATCAGGCGAAGATTGTCCAGCAACTTGATCAGCTACGCGAGAGCTCGAGTGCGAGCGAATGGCAGCGCTCTGCGCACAGCATCGACGATTGGCTGGAACAGGTTCTGTCGAAAAGCGCCTTAGGTTCACAGGAGCATCAACGCTTCGCTAGCTTGCAAGCACAGATAAACGCGGGGCTTGGTCGTTACCAAAAATCATTTGATCGATATAAACAATTATCGCTTCGGAACCCTGAAGATGTGTTTCTCGCGGTTAACGTTGTAGAGAGCGAGTATTTCTTACGCTCTTCGCAAAAGAAGTTGCCTTTGTTTACCTCGGATATGAAAAAAACGTTAGACGAGGTGCTTTCGTCCAACCCGGATTTTCCCACCGCGTTAAGTCTGCGAGGCACCGCTGCGTTTGAGCAGGAAAACTATAATGGCGCTTTACAGGATTGGCGCCGTGCGGAGAGTTTGTTACCGCCAGGCAGTCCTACTGCCCAGCAAATCCGGCAGGGAATTTTAATCGCTGAGGCTCGTGCTAGCGGCAGGCCTTTGGGGGAAAGTATTCGCGAAGGTAATCAGGCTGCAGGAGCTAGTGAGGGTAGCGCGGAAGTAAGGGCTTATATTGACGTGACGGTTGATATTGACCGGTCCCAGCTTAAAGCTGATGAATGGCCGGACACACTGGTTTTCGTATTTGCCCGGCCTGTCGAGGGCCCAGGGATTCCGCTGGCGGCAAAGCGCCTGCAGTTATCCGATCTGCCGACAAAACTGCGTTTAACCCAAAACGACAGGATGATGGGCAGTTCGATTCTGGATCATGACAAGGTTGTAATTGGGGCACGTTTAGCGAGATCAGGCTCGCCTGTGGGCATCAGTGGCGACCTCGAATCAGGGGTGTTAGTGGTGACTGTCAACAAAGTCCCCGACGGCAAAACCTTGCAGGCTGAGATCAGCGACGAAGTTCAGTTGATGATCAATATTCTCAAGGAATAGCTGGTAATTTACGGGCGCCTGATTTGCCTCGAAAAGCACAACTTGTAGTTTTTTTTGTGTCTAGTGACACAATATCTTGATTCTTGGCATTGTCATATTGCTGTTAAGCAGGCATCATACTCCTCCAGTTTCTGCACGCTTTTTAGGCGCATTTTTGGTTCAAAAAATAGACGTTTTATTGCTCGCATCATCCCTTAGAGCAGTATTGTAACGATGTCGAATAAGCATTCTGTGCCACACGTGCGAAACCATCTGGCCTTTAGCAAGCGTTTTCACTAAGCGGCGACCATGAGATTAAAAAATATTAAATTGGCGGGGTTTAAGTCTTTCGTAGACCCCACGAATGTCCAGCTTACGACCGATATGGTTGCAGTTGTCGGGCCAAATGGCTGCGGTAAATCAAATATTATCGACGCAGTTCGTTGGGTGATGGGTGAATCGTCAGCCAAAAACCTGCGCGGCGAATCGATGTCGGACGTTATTTTTAACGGCTCCACCGGGCGCAAGCCAGTCAGCCAGGCTTCTATAGAGCTTGTATTCGACAACAGCGATCAGACGCTTATTGGCGAATACGCAGCGTTTACCGAGATTTCTATTAAGCGTAAGGTCACCCGCGAAGGGCAGTCTCAGTACTTTCTTAATGGAACCAAGTGTCGTCGTAGAGACATCAAAGATATTTTTCTGGGAACCGGTTTAGGCCCTCGCAGCTACGCGATTATCGAGCAGGGCATGATTTCCCGCCTGATTGAATCTAAGCCTGAAGAACTACGTGTATTTGTTGAAGAAGCCGCGGGTATCTCCAAGTACAAAGAGCGCCGTCGGGAAACCGAAACGCGGATTCGGCATGCGCGCGAAAACCTCGAGCGCTTAACCGATATACGAGATGAACTTGATCGTCAGCTGCAAAAACTAAAGCGTCAGGCAAATGCGGCCGCCAAATATAAAACGTTTAAAGCAGAAGAGCGCGAGATAAAAGCGCAAACCTTGAGTTTGCAGTGGCAAAAGCTGCACACAGACTCAGCGAGCCAGAGGGACGCAATAACCCAGCATGAAGTTGCGCTGGAAAAGTCAGTTGCCGAGTTACGCGCGATAGAGGCTCAAATAGAGACTCTGCGCGAAGAGCACACGCAAAAAACCGATGCATTTAACCAGGTGCAGGCGAGATATTACCGTGTTGGCGGAGAAATTACGCGTCTTGAGCAAACGCTAGAACACGCGACGCAAAGGGCAGAACAACTCTCTTTTGACCTGGAAGAAACCGAGAGCAATGCGGCAGAAAGCCAGAAGCATTTGCAGGAAGATTTAGAAAAGTTAAGCGCGTGGCGTGAAGAACTTGCGCAGATTGCGCCAGAGCAGGAAAAACTCAGTGAGTCGAATGCCAGCTCAAGCAAAGCGTTAGAAACAGCAGAAGAAAAAATGCTCGACTGGCAGCATCGTTGGGATGAATTTAATGTTAAAGCGAGTGAGCCGCAAAAGAGCGCAGAGGTACAGCGGTCTCGAATTGACCAAATCGAACAGGCCTTAAAAAATCTCATCGAGCGGGTTTCTCGATTGCAGAAAGAGCGCGAAGAGTATTCTGATGATACGCGCGCACTGCAATTGCAAAAGCTGGAGGAAAACGCTCAGTCGGTTCAAGCGGCCGCCGAAGAAGTTGACTCGCAGTTTGAAGCGGTTAACCAGTCCCTGGCGACAGCGCGGGAAGAGCGTAAGGATTTTCTGGAGCGTTTAAACAGTGCCCAGCAAAAGCTCCAGCAGTTAAAAGGTAAAGAGTCTTCGTTAGAGGCTTTGCAACAAGCTGCGCGAAACGACGGTCGTGGGCAGGCCAACCAGTGGTTGCGCGACAAAGGCCTGGAAAAAGCGCCGCGGGTTATGGATTTACTCGATGTAGAAAGCGGTTGGGAAAAAGCTGTCGAAACCATTCTGGGCGATTCTTTGCAGGCGGTGCAAGTCGACAAGATAGACGGTTTGGCAAGTCAGCTCGAACAGTTAAATGCGGTAGACGTCAGCCTTTTCGAGACGTCAGGCCACGTCGCAGAAGCTCGAACGTTAACTGAGCTTACGCCGCTAAGCGGAAAGGTTAGTGGTGATGCACCCCGGGGTTTATTTGGCGGTATTTACGCCGCAGATAGCTTAACCCAGGCACTTCACTCACGAGAGTCGCTTGCGGCTGGCGAGTCAATTGTAACGGCGGATGGCCTTTGGCTCGGTCGTGACTGGCTTAAAGTGTTGCGGAAAAAGGATGCTTCTAGCGGTGTGATCGAACGCCAGAAAACACTGGAAAAACTTTCTGACGAAATTGCGCAGCTGGATGATCATGTCATTGAGTCTAAAGAAGCACTAAGCGAGCAGGACAACAAACTTAAGCAGCTCGAAGCGGACAAAGATACGATTCTGCAAAATAAGCTGTCGGTCGAAGGCCGGTTGGCGCAGGCGCAAAGTGAGATTAAGAGCTTTAACGCTACTACGGAGCAAAACAATCGCCGTAGACAGCGAATCGACGAGGAACTTCGCTTAGCTGAGCAAACGCAGAATAGCCAGCGAGAAGCGCTTAGCGAATCCCGCACCTTGTTAGATACCGCCATTTCTTCAATGCAGGAAGTCGAAGAAACGCGCGAAGCACTTATACTCGAAAGAGACAATGTTCGTGATGGGTTAAACGCATCGCGCGAAGCGGCTGAAGCAGACAGAAACGCGTTGCAAAGCGTTGCGGTGCGAACCGAGGCGCTACGTGCACAGATCGATTCGGTGCAGGGCGCGGTGCAACGTTTAGAAAACCAGATTCAGCAACTTGGCCAGCGTCGTGAGAGTTTAGACGCGTCCAAGCGTGAGGTTGAAGCGCCTATTGAGGGTTTAACGCTTGAGCTTGAAAACGAACTGAATGCGCGCGTTAGTCTCGAGAAAGATCTTTCCGGAGCCCGTACGGCGTTAGAAGATTGCGATCGTGCGATGCGTGATGCTGATGCTAGCCGTCATCAAGTCGAAGAGCAAAATCAGGGTATTCGTGACCGGCTAGAAAAAGCGCGGATTGATATTCAGGAAATGGCAGTTCGTACCAAGACCATCGAAGAGCAGTTGCTTGAGGAAGGGTTTGAGCTACAACAAGTCATTGATGTCCTTCCTGAAGAGGCGGAGCTAAGTATTTGGCAAGAGCGCTTACGAGAAATCAGTGCACGAATTGAGCGTCTGGGTGCGATTAACCTTGCTGCGATCGAAGAGTACGAAACCGAGTCCGAGCGTAAGATTCATCTCGATGCGCAAAACGCGGAGTTAGAAGCCGCGCTTGCGACACTCGAAGACGCGATACAGAAGATCGACAAGGAAACGCGTGGTTTATTTAAAGAAACGTTTGACAAGCTTAATTCAAGTTTGCAGGAACTATTCCCAAAGGTGTTTGGCGGCGGAGCTGCTTATCTGGAAATGACGGGCGACGATCTGCTCTCGACGGGCATTTCAATTATGGCGCGACCACCTGGCAAGAAAAACAGCACTATTCATTTGCTTTCGGGTGGAGAAAAGGCACTTACTGCTATTGCGCTCGTGTTCTCGATTTTTCAGCTAAACCCTGCGCCTTTCTGTATGCTGGATGAGGTTGACGCGCCGCTTGACGATGCAAATACAGGGCGCTATGCACGATTGATTAACGAAATGTCGAGCAAGGTTCAGTTTATTTTTATCACGCACAACAAGATTACGATGGAAATGGCTGACCACCTGATGGGGGTTACCATGCATGAGCCAGGTTGCTCTCGATTAGTAAGCGTGGATATTAATGAAGCTGTTGAGTTAGCAACAGCCTAACCTTGTATGCGGCAATCAGGTTTTGTTACGGTTTCCGCTGTTTATCTTTGCGGTGGTATTCTTAATATTTCCGGTAGCCAGGCGAAGTGGCTACCGAGCTGGTATCAACGGTTGACAGAATGAATTGGTTTTCTAATTTTGGAATGAGTGAATGGCTCATCGCGTGTGCGGCCGTATTATTTGTTATCGTGTTAATTGATGGCTTTCGCCGAATGCGCGCGGAGCGGCACCAGGATTTAAAATGGGATTTGCAGTTAGCCAAGGATTTCCCAGAAGACGAAGATCCACTAGATAATGAAATGATCGAGTCTGGATACCGGGTGGTTAATCGCGGTGGAGCAGCGGGCAATCCCGAACAGGCGCATACGATGGGTGGCTTTAATGCGCATTCCGAATATCAGGCCCCAGCTGAAGGGTCAGACGCACAGGCAAAAAATGCCTCCGTGGAGCAAAACCAGCTGGCAAGCGGTGAACCTGATGTGGACGGCGTCGCCCAGGAGCGAACGTTTGCATCAAAAGATATAAGTATTATTTCTTTACACGTAAAGAGCGCGTCGCAAGAAGGTTTCCTGGGTAGTGATCTGGTTCAGGTGCTATTAGCCTGTAATATGCGTTATGGCGAAACGAATATTTTGCATCGTTATGCCGATCCCAGCAAAAACAGTGGGCCGGTCGATTTTTCTGTTGCGAATATGCTGGAGCCGGGTATTTTTGATCTGGAAAACCTGAGCGGTTTTAGAACGCCTGGAATAACATTATTTATGGCGTTACCTGGGCCTTCAGACCCTCTCGCCGTGTTCAGAATGATGCTGGAAACGGCAAACTGCGTTGCTCAAAATCTTAACGGTATACTCCTTGATGACGAGCATTCGACGGCGACCCCGCAAGTGCTTAATCATTACCAGGACAGGATAAGGCAAATAGTCGTGCAAAGTGAGCGAGCAGGTCAGCGGGCCGACTCTCAGTTCGCAACGCTGCCTGAATAGCCTCGCCATTATTTTTTGCCTGTCATTCTGCTAACGATTATCTCTAGCCTCTTTACTTGTTTATAAGGGCTCTGCATCATGAAAAATAAGATCGAGCAGGCGCTCGATTTTCTGCAAAGCGGTCAAAAAATGCTTGCAGATATTTCCTTTCCTAAATCCGATCTTTACGACTTTTATCAAGCGCTTTGCCAGCGTGTGCATCAATACGGTTTGGCTTATTACGCTGCGGACGCACCCGAGGTGAGTGACGCGGAGTATGACGCTTTATTTGTGGCGCTATTACAACTTGAAGAAGCAAATCCCGAAATCGATACGGCCGCGTCTCCGACACAACGCGTTGGCTCACCGCCGCTTGACGTTTTTGAGAGCGTCAGACATCGACTACCAATGTTGTCCTTGAACAATGCTTTTGATCAACAAAGTCTTGGTGACTTTAATCGCCGCGTTAACGAATACTTAAACGACGACGAGAAGGCATTAGCTTACGTTTGCGAGCCCAAGCTTGATGGTGTGGCGCTTAGCCTTGTTTATGAAAAAGGCAGCCTCGTATTAGCTGCAACGCGGGGTGATGGGGCAACGGGTGAAAATATTACCCAGAATGCAAAAACGATTCTATCCGTGCCTCTTCAACTTAATAGTCAAAAAACAGGCTTTCCAGAAAAACTGGAAGTTCGTGGTGAAGTGGTAATGCCAATTAATGGTTTTAATCGCTACAACCAGTTGGCTACAAATAACAATGAAAAACCATTTATTAACCCCAGGAATGCGGCGGCAGGTAGTTTGCGACAGTTAGACTCGCGCGAGACGGCTAAAAGGCCGCTTCACTTTTTTGCGTATTCAATTGGTTATGTCGAGAGTGGTGAAGGCGCTTCTAGTGTTATTCCCAGCAACCACTATGACACATTGTTGTGGCTACAAGACTTAGGTTTTTCGGTAGAAGAAAACATTGAATTAGTCAGCACTATAGAAGACTGTTGGGAGTATCAACAGAAAATAGCCGGACTTCGCGATTCACTCGATTACGAAATAGACGGAATTGTTTTTAAGGTAAATGATTTCGAACAGCAAGCGAAGGTAGGAATGATCACACGTGCGCCGCGTTGGGCGGTTGCCTATAAATTTCCTGCGCAGGAAAAAAGTACTAAATTGTTAGCCGTAGACTGGCAAGTAGGACGAACGGGCGCGGTAACACCCGTAGCAAAACTTGATCCGGTATTTGTAGGCGGTGTTACGGTTTCGAACGCTACGCTGCACAATATCGATGAGATAAAGCGTCTTGATGTGCGGGTTGGTGATACGGTGCTGGTGAAACGCGCTGGAGATGTTATTCCCCAGGTCGTAGCGGTGTTAACCGCAAAGCGAACAAAAACAAGCAAGGCTTTACCTATCCCTAGTTGCTGCCCAGTTTGCGATGAACCGCTAGTGCAGGTCGAGGGAGAAGCTGTTATTCGTTGCGTTGCGGGCTTTAATTGTCGGGCCCAGCTCACTGAGGCGATTATTCATTTCGCAACCCGAAAGGCTATGGATATAGATGGTCTGGGCGACAAGATAGTCGAGCAGTTAGTTGAACAAGGCCTGGTAAGCTCTGTTGCAGATTTGTATCGGCTTAAGGTACCGGAGCTTGCTGAGCTTGAGCGCCTGGCGGAAAAGTCGGCCACTAACCTGGTCAATGCCATAGAGAAATCCAAAGTTGCTGACCTGGCTCGATTTATTTATGCCCTGGGTATCCGTGAAGTTGGCGAGGCGACAGCACGAAACCTTGTGTTGCATTTTGGCAGTTTCGATGCCATTAAATCCGCCAGCATAGAAGCGTTGTTAGAAGTAAGAGATGTCGGGGATGTTGTCGCAAATAACTTACGAAATTTTTTCGACTCTAGTGCAAACCTTGATATTTTGAGTCAGTTAATCGAAGCAGGTGTGTGCTGGCAGGAGTATCAGCCTTCTATAGTTTCTAACACCGGCGATTTGCCTTTTACTGGCGAAACGTGGGTAGTAACAGGCAAACTTGAAAGTCTTACACGAGAAGATGCGAAGGCAAAGCTGCTCGCACTGGGCGCGAAGGTGGCGGGCAGTGTGTCAAAAAAAACAAGTTATGTGTTGGCGGGTGAGGCAGCAGGCTCAAAACTCACAAAGGCAGAGGCGCTAGGCGTGCCAGTTATATCCGAAGAAGCTTTTTTAGCAAGAGTTGACGAAAGCGCATAGCTAAACGTGTTTAATGTTTAGCAAGCTGTGCGCCTTGCGTGCAACAACGGGTTTAACCACACTAACAGATTTTATTAAGTAGCTCAGGATTATTGCTTAGTAAAACCTGAAAAGCCCTGTTAGTAATATTTTCAACGACACAGCGCTCGACTGCGACAACGGTGGCCGCGCGTTTTCCGCCAGTTAACGCCGCAATTGCGCCAAAGTATTCGCCGGCCTTTATCGTTGCAACAACGTCGCCCTGACGAATTACCTTTGCCGTGCCTGCGAGTAGTTTGCAGGCAAAATCGGTTGGGTCGCCTTCGTTTAAGATAATCTCGCCAGCTTTATAGTCACCAAGATCGGTTTCATAGCTAACATCAATAAGGGCGTCTGCCTCGTATAGCTCCATTGTGGTTCTCCTAAGGTCATTTCCAGCTATTTTTAAAGCTGATTTTTGCTGCTATCTACCCCGTGCAGCTTGTATATAAAGTAAGCCTAGATCATTTTTTAATTGCCAGTGTTTAAAGGCGCTGGTGAAGCGCGGAATTTTTGAAATTGTCGGGTGCGTCACTTACAGCAGCTAGCGGGTATGGTGGCGTTTGTGTGTGGTTAATAGATAGACAGAAAGATGATAAGAATGATGCTTGAGATGGCTGTCATTTTCAGGTTATTCACAATGATTAACTGATCACCATAATTTGTAACAGCTTGTCAATCTCTTTTTTTTATTTAAGAAAGTGACGTAACCTATTGATTTTTAATTTGAAAAAACTGTATAAAAAAAGGCCATTCTGTAGCAAAGTGGCGTGAGCACTGAGTTTTACGGTTTTATTTCAGAGATATCCACCAACTTATCCACAGAATTTGTGGATAGTTAGTTCCCAAAAAGCAAGCTTATTTATGTGAATGCAATTGCTATACATTAAAGGTTATAAAGCGCGGCAATGATGCACCAAACGCGGGCTCTTTTTGAGCTTAATGGTGTCGAGCAAAACTTAAAAAATACGGTGAATATTCGGCTTCATAATAAATAAAGCAGCTCGTTCGATGGTTGTTGGAAGGCGAGCGAATTAGAATGCAACACGAGAACAAAGTTTTTACTAACGATCATTTAGCGTAAAAAAACAATGACAGAACAAACACTCGTGGCCGAAAAGCGGTTGAACGACTCATCGCCCGATAACGTATTGTCGACCTCGACAGCCCAGGTCAGAGCGATGCTGTCTATGCAAGATGGTATGAACCAGAAGGTACACCCAGAGTGGATTGCGCAAAAGTTTGAGTGGTATAGGGCCGCCTGGATCGAATGCGCCGAGTTAATGGATCACCTGGGCTATAAATGGTGGAAAAAGCAAAGCTGCGATGAAGACCAGGTTAGGCTGGAGGTTGTCGACATCTGGCATTTTGCGATGAGTTCCTATTTTGCGGACGATATTGACCTCGACCAGCTCGCAGCAAGCATTGCGGCGCAAGATGATGCGCAGGGTGAGTTAGAACGCTTAGGTTATTCAACAACAAACTGGTCGCAGGCCCAATGCCAGGCAATTCGTGAGGCGACCGAGGCGCTGGCAGAGGCTTCTCTGGCCCAGAAACTAGTGCCTGTTAGTGAATTTTGGAAGCTGTTGGTCGCAACAGGTTTTAACCTTCAAAGCTTGTATGTTGCTTACGTGGGCAAAAATGTTTTGAATTTTTTCCGTCAGGATCACGGTTACAAGACTGGCGAGTATAAAAAATTGTGGCAGGGGCGCGAGGACAACGAGCATCTCAGCGAGCTTGTCGATACGCTAGACGCGGGTAGTGAATCGTTTCGTGACGATTTATATGCCGCGTTGAAAGAGCGTTATTTAGCCGCTTAGCCAGCTTTAGATGAATCAGCCGCCATTCTGGCGAGCAGCGACCGGTTTTGAGCGTTTTAGTTAGCACTTTTTGCGGGAACACCGCAGGTCAAGTACCTTGAGTAAGAACCCCTCTAGCACTTCAGACGTGTTTGTAGAGTCTTTTCCAGTTGGGCCGTTGCAGTGCAACTGCGTGATCATTGGCGATCGTGTGAGTGGCAAGGCAATCGTCGTCGACCCAGGCGGCGATGTTGAAAAGATTGTCGCTATTCTCGAACGCGAAAACCTGAAGCTGGTGCAGATTATTCATACCCATGCGCACCTGGATCATATATTGGCGTCAGGCGTGCTAAAAGAAAAAACTGGCGCTGAACTTTATTTGCACGAAGGCGATCGTTTTTTGTGGGATGGCGTTGCTCAACAGTGTATGGCCTTTGGCGTGCCAAGCGTGAGCTTACCTGAGCCCGATCATGCGCTGCGCGACGATGAAGACCTCGGCTGTGTTGATGGTGTTTGCTTGCATACTCCCGGTCATACGCCTGGCTCAATGAGTTTCTGGTTCGAGCCGGCAAAGCTGCTCGTGGCGGGTGATACCCTGTTTCGGCGTTCGGTTGGAAGAACTGATTTCCCGGGCGGCGATTTTGCTGTGTTGCAACAATCCATTCAGGATAGGCTCTATAAGCTTGACGATGGTGCGAGGGTAATTACCGGGCATGGGCCGGACACAACCATCGGCGAAGAAAAACAAGAGAACCCGTTTGTCCGTATTTAAATGAAGTTACCAGGTTGTTAAGTTGACACAAGCAAATAGCGATTCAAATGCCCCGCGCGGCGAGAAGCCTCAGGCGATTCAAAATATTAAACAGATTGTTGCCGTCGCCTCGGGGAAGGGTGGCGTGGGTAAATCTGCGACCACACTGCACCTTGCGTTAAGCTTGAAGCAGCTGGGACTGAAGGTTGGCTTACTTGACGCCGACGTATACGGCCCCAGTCAGCCTGCGATGCTAGGCATTCCTGATTCCCAGCGCCCCGAGATCATTGACGGTAAGTTTTTTATTCCTATTGAAAAATTTGGGCTCTCGACCATATCAATGGGCTATCTTGTCACGGATAAAACACCAATGGTCTGGCGTGGCCCAATGGTCAGTGGTGCGTTGATGCAAATGCTAAACCAGACGCAGTGGCCAGAGCTCGATATCTTGTTGATCGATATGCCGCCGGGCACCGGTGATATTCAATTAACACTTGCCCAACAGGTGCCGTGCACAGGCGCGGTTGTTGTCACAACCCCACAAACGATTGCCGTGCTCGATGCGCAAAAGGGCATCGAGATGTTCAACAAAGTTAATATCCCTTGCCTGGGTGTGGTCGAAAATATGGCCACCCACGTCTGTAGCAACTGCGGTCATGAAGAGGCAATATTTGGTGAGGGCGGCGGCGCTAAAATTGCTGCTGACTACGATGTGCCGTTGCTGGGACAACTGCCGTTGGATTCGGCAATTCGAGATGCGCTGGATAACGGTCGGCCACTCGTTGCCAATCAAATCGATTCACCAATATCGCAGTCTTATATTAGCACCGCGAAGAATTTGTTAGAAAGTTTAGCGGCGCTTCAGGTAGAAGCAGCGCCTACGGTTACCATGAGTGACGATTAGCCGACGGCTGATCGCATTTAAAAACGAAAATATATTGTTCCCCCTTAGGAGAGAATCTGAATGGCGATAAAATCGGATCACTGGATTCGTCGAATGGCTGAAAACGAGGGCATGATTGAGCCCTTTGAACCTGGTCAGGTGAGAGAATCAAATGGTGAGAAAATTATTTCTTACGGCACGTCTAGTTATGGCTACGATGTTCGTTGCTCCCGGGAATTTAAGATATTCACCAATATCCATCCGACCACGGTTGACCCCAAGAACTTTGATGAAAAAAGTTTTATTGATATAGAAGGCGACTATTGCATTATTCCGCCAAATTCTTTTGCGCTTGCGAGCACCGTTGAGTATTTTCGCATTCCACGTAGCGTATTGACGGTCTGTTTAGGAAAATCAACTTACGCGCGCTGCGGAATTATTGTTAATGTCACGCCGCTTGAGCCTGAATGGGAAGGTCATGTAACGCTTGAGTTTTCAAACACAACAAACCTGCCTGCCAAAATCTATGCAAACGAAGGTGTTGCGCAAATGCTCTTTTATGAGTCGGATGAAGTTTGCGATATTAGCTATGCCGATCGGGCAGGGAAGTATCAGGGCCAGCGCGGCGTAACTCTGCCAAAAGCCTAATTGCGAGCGCGAGGCTAACGCCGCTTCTCTCTCACCACGCCCTCCTGTATACAGGTGACGACCAGTGTGCCATTTGGATCGTAGATGGCCCCGCGAACCAGGCCTCTGCCGTTACCCGTTGATATTGCCGTGCACTCGTACAGCAGCCATTCATCGACGTTAAAAGGTCGGTGAAACCAGATTGCGTGATCGAGTGACGTCATCATAAAGTTTTCGCGAGCGAGTGCGCGGTCTTTTAATTTATAGCCATGTGGTTTTGCTGAAGTAGCGATGAGGCCAGCATCACTAATATACGCAATGACAGACTTGTGCATTGGTGAGCTTTGGCCAGCCGCCTCAGGCGCTTTAATCCACCATCGGTTAGAGTTATTGGTTTCCTCACCGCTTAGGCTGTCAATTTTTGGTTTTGCTGGTGCAGTATAAAAACCGAAACCACTACGGACAATGGTTGATTCTTCCGGAGGTATATCGTTGACTGTCTCCTCATCTAACGAATTTGGTTGTTTTGGAAGCTCGTCGACAGTTTCATAGTATTCCAGGCCTTGTTCATGCTTTTGAAAAGAAGCAGACATTGTAAAGATTGGTTTACCGTGCTGAATTGCAACGACTCGCCGCGCGGCAAAGCTCCCGCCATCGCGGCTGCGATCAACCTGGTAGATAATGGGCGCTTCGAAATCGCCGCGACGTAAAAAGTACGCGTGCACCGAGTGAGCTTCGCGACCTTCAACCGTCGCCTGTGCAGCAGTCATCGACTGGCCTAAAACCTGTCCACCATAAATTTGCGGCGTACCCAGGTTGCGGCTTTCTCCACGAAAAATGTCATCTTCGATACGTTCAAGCGTTAAAAAATCTACTATGCGTTTGTCAGTCATAAGCTTGTCGGGTGCTGCTGCTTGTATAAAGCAGCCTTAGATTAGGCTTTAAGTGTTTTTACCGGCTTTTTTCGGTTGGGGTAACAGCTTGTGCAAATATCACATGTGAGCCCAAAGCAGGAGCGCGCGGTGCAATACTCTCTGCCATAAAAAATAATTTGTAAGTGTAATTTATTCCAGCTTTCAGTTGGAAAAAGCTTTTTCAGGTCTTTTTCGGTTTGCGCGACGCTTTTACCATTGGTTAAACCCCAGCGCTGCGCGAGGCGATGAATATGCGTATCGACAGGAAAAGCCGGGTGGCCAAAGCCCTGGGACATCACAACGCTCGCTGTTTTGTGGCCTACGCCTGATAGTTTTTCTAATGCATCAATGTCCTCAGGGACTTCTCCGTCGTACTCCTCCATTAGTATTTGGGAGAGACTAACAATCGCTTTTGATTTTCGCGGAGCAAGGCCGCAGGGTTTAATAATTTTGTAGATATCATCTGGTGACTGCGCCGCCATGGTTTGCGCATCGCTCGCAAGTGCAAACAAAGCGGGAGTAACCTGGTTTACCCGCTCGTCAGTGCATTGTGCAGAAAGCAGCACTGCGACCAAAAGCGTGTACGTATCGCTGTGGTCTAGCGGAATGGGTGTTGCAGGGTAGAGTGCCGAAAGCTTCTTATGGATCAGCGCAGCGCGTTCTTTTTTTAACATGCAGGTAATTAATTATTGCGACGAAAGGCTTTCACTATATACATCGCTAAGCGATGTTACTTGAACAATTGCGCCAAATTTTGGATGGTCGAAGTAATGCAGCTCGCCGCTGCGCAGGTTTCGCTTTTCCTTTAGCTGAAAAACGCGGCGAGGGATATAGTCGTTGGCACCAAGTTCTGGTTGTTGATCGTATTCATAAAGCAGCGGTGAGTCTGGTAGATTTTCTTCCAACGGGCCAACTTGAATACTATCTGGGGCATGATTGTTCGCTGTGCGTCGCGCATCGTTGCTGCTGGCGAGTGTTGGCTTGGCGGGCGTCGAGTTGCTCGCGTGCCAGGGCTGTTGAGTATTTCCCAGGTCAGATTCCAAAAAGTCGGCCAGCCAAAGATCGCTATGGACTTGGACATAGCGGTTTTTACTGAGTTTGATCGAGCCCGACAGCTCAAAATAGGGGCTAAACCAGTTTCCGCCCTCTATAAGAACGGGGGCCTGCTGACTGTGTGAATCGAGTTGCTGAAACCAGCCGCCATGGAAAAGCAAGCGATAACCCTGGCGAAGTTTAAACGCACTGGCCATCGCACGCAGCGACAACTGACTACTGCTTAGCTGCTGGTACAGCTCATTTGCGCCGATAGAGGCCTTTTTTTCACCTTCTGTTGGTTCGCGTGGAATAACAAGTTCGCCGGTTTCTATAGGTTTAAGCAGCTTGAGGTCTTCGGGGTAGGTGAAACTTTCAGAGGTCGACAGGTTTTCACTATCTAACGTATCTTTATAGGCGAAAACGATGAGTTCGATTTTGTAAACTCGATCGCTAACGCGAATATCGTCAAGGCCGTTGATGTTTTCAATCGATTCATCGGTTTCCGCATGCGCAACACTGACGCCCATCACGAAGTATGCGGTAGCCAGTATAAGGAACCTGCCAAACAGATGTTGTAATAATCTGCTCAGATGATGGTCGCAACGCGTTGAAGCAATCATAGTGGGCTTAGGCCTCTAGCTTGACGATAAGTTCGTTGATCCATTTGATTCTATCCTCTAGCGTTTCTAACTCGCAATTAAAGTAGAGTTTGGTGCCGTCTTTAATCTTGAATATGTTACTTTCATTTTGTACAAGTTTAACGAGCGCAATAGGCTCAATTTTCGTCTTTTTACTAAATTCAAGAAATCCGCCATGCGGACCGCAGTTGATTTTATCGATTCCTAGAGGCTGCGTCGTCAGTTTTATTTCAGTGCTGGCAAAAAGATTGTTTACTGATGGTGGAAGCAAGCCGAAGCGGTCGATCATCTCAACTTTAAGTGCTCGCAAGCTTTCGGCAGATTCAGCATTCGCAATGCGCTTGTACAGGGTAAGCCGCAGCTGTATATCCGGTAGGTAATCATCGGGTATTAAAGCAGGGGCGTGGAGGTTTATTTCGCCATGCGGTTTAGACGCGATATCAATATCGAAGCTTTCACCGTCTCTAATGGCTTGCACGGCTTGTTCTAGCATTTCGAGATACATACTATAGCCGAGTGCGTGTATCTGCCCGCTTTGCTGGCTGCCCAGCAATTCGCCCGCGCCGCGAATTTCCATGTCGTGCGTAGCCAGCATAAAACCGGCGCCCAGATCTTGCGATTCTTCGATAGCGGTTAGTCGCTTTTCCGCGTCTTTTGAAAGCAATTTGCGGTGAGGTGTAAAAAGGTAGGCGTAAGCCTGGTGATGAGATCGGCCAACGCGCCCGCGTAACTGATGCATTTGTGCCAGGCCGAACTTATCTGCGCGCTCAATAATAATAGTGTTAGCGTTAGGGATGTCGATACCGGTTTCTATAATGGTTGTGCAGACAAGCACATTAAACTGCTTGTGATAAAAACTGTGCATGACCTGCTCAAGTTCACGCTCGGGCATTTGGCCGTGACCAACAACGACGCGGGCTTCTGGTACAAGCTCTTCTAGCTCAGCTGCGGTTCGATCAATTTTGTCAACGTCGTTATGTAGGTAAAATACCTGGCCGCCGCGAAGCAGCTCCCTTAGCATCGCCTCCTTTACCAGGCTTGTTTTTCGTTCCTGGACAAAGGTTTTAACCGATAGGCGTTTCGCCGGTGGTGTGGCAATGATCGACAGGTCACGCAAACCGGACATCGCCAGGTTAAGCGTTCGAGGTATTGGCGTAGCCGTCATTGTGAGCAAATCTACGTTAAGGCAGACTTTCTTTAACTGCTCCTTTTGGCTAACGCCAAAGCGATGTTCTTCATCGACAATCACAAGGCCGAGGTCGGCGCTTTTAATATCTTTTTGAATAAGCTTATGCGTACCTACCAAAATATCGACTTTTCCTGCCGCGAAAGCTTCCAGAACGTTTCTTTGCTCCGAGGCAGTACGAAAGCGCGATAGTGTATCCACGGTTACTGGCCAGTCAGCAAAGCGCTCGGTAAAACTCGCGGTGTGTTGTTGTGCCAGAAGTGTGGTTGGCACAAGCATCATTACCTGTTTCGAGTTTTGTACCGCGACAAACGACGCGCGCATCGCAACTTCGGTTTTACCGAAACCCACATCGCCACAAATCACCCTGTCCATTGGCTTCCTGGCGCACATATCGGCGACAACAGCTTCTATCGCCAGGCGCTGGTCGGTGGTTTCTTCAAAGGGGAATTGATTGGCAAAACGCTGATATTCGGTTTCTGGAAGCTGGCTGGCAAAACCTTCCTGTGCCTCTCGTTGTGCGTAGATCGCAAGTAGCTCAGCAGCGGTATCCTTCACCTGTTGCAGCGCTTTGCGCTTAGAGTTTTGCCAGTGTTCACTTCCCAGCCGGTCGAGAGGCGCAGAATCTTCATCCCCGCCCATGTACCGACCAATAAGGTGTAAATTGGTCACAGGCACATAAAGCTTGTCATCGTTAGCGTAGCTAAGCGCTAAAAATTCGGCGTCGACTCGCTCGTTTCGATCGAGTATCACTGGCATACGTTCAAGGCCAAGGTAACGGCCAACGCCATGATCGATGTGCACAACCGGTGCTCCAGCTGACAATTCCATTAAGCTGTGAATGGCTGCCTCGGCGACATGTGCACGAACTTTTTTCTGTTGTTTGCCTGGTGTGGTCGCATCGCGATCACTAGAAGGCTGAAGCGCGACTCCGAGTAAATCTGATTCTGCAAGGATTAGCGTCTTATCGCTTTGCCAGGGGCTTTGGGCAGATCCGAAATAGGCGCCCCTGTTAAAATCCGCAATCGCGATTTCGATAGCGATATCGTCATCCCGTGCGGTTGTAGGGTTTTCCAGTAGGTTTAATTCTTTCGCTTGTATCCCGGCGCTAGCAAGTCGCTCTAACAAAATTTCTTTGCGGCCGTTAGATTCGACACAAATAACAAATCGTAGATTTTGGGAGGACTGATCAAGCCTGAAATCGACAATTTTATTAAATGGCTGACTGTCGTGCTCTTCTACTCGTAAATCGGGGATTGGGAAAGTGTCGAAAACAAAGTGACCTTTTGCGGCATCTTCTTTTTGCCCGGCAGGCTCGTCGTGCAAAACGATTTTGCTGAACGGCTTTAGCTTTTCAAAATAGGCCTGCTGGTTAAGGTAGAGCGTTTTAGGGCTAAGCAGAGGACGAGTTGGGTCGATGTTGTGTTGCTCGAAGCGCTGCTCAACTTCTTCAAAAAAGTGTGCAACATTTTCAGCGGTAGATGTTTCGACTACGAACAACGCGCTATCGTCGAGATAATCAAAAAGCGTGGCAGTCTTGTCAAAGTACATCGGCAAAAACGCTTCGACGCCACCGCTGCTTATGCCAGCGAGAGTATCTTGATATATCGGGCAGTGTTCGGGGTTGTTATTAAATTGAAGATGCCATTGGTCACGAAACTGGTTGATGCCCGTTGCATCGAGGCGAACTTCGCTGGCCGGTAGTATCATTATTTCGTCTAACGGTTCTATCGTGAGCTGCGACTCTGCATCGAAACTGCGTACACTTTCTATTTCATCGTCGAATAATTCGATTCTGTATGGCGTGTCACTTCCCATGGGGAACAGGTCAATTAATCCGCCGCGAACGGCAAACTCACCATGAGAAAATACCGATTCACTACGTTTGTAGCCGTTGTCGACCAGCGTTTTGATAAAGCTTTTTTCGTCGAGCAGCTCTCCCTTTTTTATCATCAAGCTTTGCTGGGCGAGATATTCGGGTGGACAAAGTTCCGTCTGTAAAGAAGCGTTAGTGGTTATGACGATGGCGGGTTTATGTTGAAGAATCTGGTAAAGGCTCGCTAGCCGACCGGAACTAATGTCCGGGTGGGGAGAAAAGTGATCGTAGGGTAAAGTTTCCCTGTCGTTAAAATTTAGCAGGGTAAGCGTGGTTTGCTGGCTGTATCGCTGCAGGAATTGAAAGTAGCTTTCCCATTCCTGGCTTTCCTGTGGTGATGAAGTGACAATAACAAAACACTTTTGATCGGCGTGCGCAGCGTTGTAGATTGCGAGCGCTTTCGAAATCCCAGTTAAACCATGCCAGTTTTGTGTGTCTCCGTTTGTTGGGAGTGTCGTTGCGTTAAGTATCTGCAAGGTGTTTTTACTGCTTTATATATCGGTATTAAATATAGAGGAGGGTGTGGTTGCGCGGAAGGCGAACAAAGCAGCCTTCAGGTGATCCGATGATATTAGTCGCGGCTTATTTCCAGCATTGTTCGAATATTCGGTAGTGCGCGAATCAGCAAAATAATAAGCCCACCGAGTGCGCCCCATAGATGCGCATCGACTACGACACTGCCGTCGATAAGTTCGCTTGAAAGCTGTGACCACTCAAAGTGCGCGAGCAATTGGAATTGCTCGTCCATGATTTTTATGCCGAGCCCCACAAGCCAGATCCAGTGGCCACGAACCCGAAGAACGGCGTAGACAAACAGACCGTGCAAGCCACCGGAGAGCCCGACACACCAATCAACGCTGGGGCTAAACCAGTACATTCCTAAAGCGGAAACCGCACTGCTGAACAGTAGCGCTAACAGCCAGAACCCGCTTTGGAATGCGCCGCGAAATAAAAAAGAAAGGCACGCGAGCGCGACGAGGTTTAAAAGTAGGTGTTGAAAATTGAGGTGCAGCAACGCGTGGCTAACCGCCCGCCAGGGTTCGGCGCTCATTAGACCTCTTTCATAGCGCAATACTTCGTGTAGAGCGGGGTCTTGTAGCTGCAAAATAATTAGCAGCGCAAAGAAAACAAACAGGGTAATGGAAGAAAGACTTCTTAGCATAAGCGGTTTGTCTGGTATGAGAACAGGTGGCATGCTATTGCACAACGAGAGCCGGTTTTCTCGTCGCGATTCAACGGCGCAATAATATCACAGCGTGCGAAGTGATTGGTTCCGTGAGATCAGTATTAGTCCCTGAATAGCTTGCTCAGGAGTGTTTGCGTGACGACTTTTTACGCAGTTGAATTACGTTTTATCGCGTTTTAGAGCTTGTCCAGGTCGGTGGGTAAATCAATATCAAGCGCGGCGTTTGGCATGGCGATTTTAATCAAATGCTGGTTTCGCTCAGCCGCTTTGACAATACCGCCAGCGCCGCGGTCGCCTTTAAGCCTGGCGAGCTCTGGCCAATACATTTTTGGAATAATGATTGGTGGTGAGGTCGCATCGTCAAAGTGAGAAGCGGCGATCGTTTTATCGGGCTGGGCGCAATTAAGATAGGCGTCAATCAAGCGAGTGAGGTCTGCTGTTGTCACGGCAATTTGATCAGCAAGCAATATCACGAGTGCGTCCGCGCTTTTGTTTAGGACATCTACCCCGTGCGCAAGTGAGTGACCAAGACCAAGCGCGTAGTCGGGACAAAAACACGTTTGATAGTCGCTAATATGTGATGCTGCAATTGTTTGATTTATCTCTTTTTCTTGATGACCAGTGACGACGAGCAGCGACTGCTCGGGCGAGAGAAGTGGCGCGATGTTTTCCAGCGTATGAGCGATGATGGCCTTACCGTTAAAATGGTAAAGCAGTTTGTGCTGTTCGGTTTTTTGATAAAAGCGTGACGACAAACCTGCCGCTAACAGTAAAAAATTAAGCGTTTTTTTTGTGTTTGAGTCTGTGGTGCTCATTTGGTTGGCGCTTTACGATCACTCATTGCGGCTTGTATAGCTGTTCATGACATTGAGCTAGTATTGCGAGTGCAATAGACTCTGGAAGGTCAGCGCCAATATCGTATCCAGCGGGAGCATTTAGTTTCCAGGGAAGGTTATGTTCAGTTATTCCGGCTCTATCTAACACGTCTGCTCTGCGGTGTTTAGGGCCAAGCATTGCACAGTATTGAGGCTTTTGGCTTAATAGCCATTGTATGCTGGCGGCATCAGTATCAACGCTGTGATTCATGATTACGACTGCATGAAATGGTCGTTTTAGATCGGCGTCGGTCAGTGAGTCGGGAGTTTGTTTTACAAGATTAATATCGACGCCAAAGTTTTCCGCTCTGGCGTTGGCAGGCCTGGCGTCGACAACAGACACATGCCAACCCAATTGTCTTGCGATTCGTGAAAGCGGAATCGCATCTTCGCCGCCGCCAAAAATAACAATATGCGGTGGTGACGGAAGGTAACTGTATTGGCTAATGCCAGAGCCCTGTTTTTTGAGAATTCCCTGTGCTTTAAATGGCGATGCTGGTATTGGGCTATACCACTCGACGGCGTCCGTGTTGCTGGAAATCTGGTTGAAGCCGGTGGTACTAAATGTGGGCAGCGTGCCGGGCTCTTCTAACAGGTGTTGTTCGTAGATCACGTGCTGGCCGTTTGTTAACTTTTCATGTAGTTTGGCCAGGTTCAGGTAGTCGTTATGACGATGGAGTGGCTGCAGCAGAATATCCACAATGCCGCCACAACCCAGGCCGAGTTGAAAAAGTAAATCATCCTGGTCGGTACTATCGTAGCGAACGCTTAGTGCAGGGCTTGGATCGGTTACTGAGTTGCCAAGTGCATTGTGGTCAGTTTTGGCCGAAAAAGCTCGCGCCTTTTGCATTAAATCGGACTCCAGACAGCCACCGCTTAGCAAGCCTAAATGTGTGCCCTCGTCGTTCATCAACATAAAAGAGCCCGGCTTACGATAGGCTGAGCCTTCTAAACGATAAACGCTTCCTAGTAGCCAGTTACCTTGATCGCGCATGGGCATCCAGGTTGTAAGAATATCGATAAGCTGGTGACTGTTGAGTTGTGACATAGATGTAATGTTAATAGTGTTAATGTAGTGCAGCCGCACCATCTTATTACAGATTTAAAAGATGTTAGAGCATGTTGCGCCATACAACTTCGGTAACTTGTGTTACTCATGACAAGCACAGGTGGAGCAAACGAAACGCAGGCGATTTTTTCTAATAATTTTGCTAGGCTGTGATCATCGAAAGATTTTTCTCATTCAGTATATTTGACGAGTTGAGCCATCTATGAAAACCACTGATCTTTACGACGCATATGAGGATGCATTAACGCTCGCGCAAGTGGGCCACTATAAACGCTATGGAAGCCAGCATGAGTTTGGTGGAGAAATTATTACTGTTCGCTGTTTTGAAGACAATACCAAAGCTAAGAAACTGCTGGAAACGGATGCGGATGGACGAATTTTGGTAATCGATGGTGGAGGCTCCTATGGCCGTGCCTTGATGGGCGATAACGTCGCTGCGATTGCGGTAAGTAATGGCTGGGCCGGCGTTGTGGTCAATGGCTATATTCGTGACAGCGTTGATATCGATAAACTACCCATCGGCGTACTTGCGCTGGGTGCGACCCCTAGACGACCACTAAAGCAGGATGATGGTAATGTCGGCGAGCCGTTGCATTTTGCAGGTGTGACGTTCAAGTCGGGCCACTATCTATACGCCGACGAAGACGGGCTTGTGTTATCACCTACGGCACTCACTCTGTAGAAATTTTATTAAGGCGTTAATAAGATATTTCGATTTACTAATCATTTTTCCATCACTCCATGGATCCACAACTTCTTGCTATTCATTATAGTGATCCGCTCTGGATCGCGATTGCGTTTGTATTTGGTCTGGCCATCAGGGCGTTTGGTTTGCCACCCATGGTTGGCTTTCTGCTTGCCGGTTTTATGCTTAATTCGCTCGGCGTTGAAGGCGGTGAATTCTTAAACGCCCTGGCTGATTTGGGCATTACTCTTTTATTGTTTTCGATTGGGCTCAAGCTTAAATTTAAGCGGCTGGTGAGGCCTGAGGTGTGGGGCACTGCAAGCCTGCATATGATAATGACCACCTTGCTGGTCACCGGGTTGTTAATAACGCTTTCCTTTAGTAGCCTGCCAATGCTTTCCGGGTTGGATGCAGCGACAGCATTGCTTATCGGTTTTGCGATGTCGTTTTCCAGCACGGTGTTTGCGGTAAAGATACTCGATGAACTTGGTGCGACAGCTTCCAGTCATGGCCAGAACGCAATAAGCATTCTTGTAGTACAGGATATTGCGGCTGTTATCTTCATTGCTGTATCAATCGGCAAAATTCCTTCCCTTTATGCGTTAGCTTTTATCGCGCTTATACCGCTGCGCTATTTGTTGTACTGGATTTTCGACAAGGTTGGGCATGGAGAGCTATTGGTGCTCTTCGGCATTACCCTGGCGCTTGTTGGCGCGGACATTTTCGAGCTCGTCCAGGTTAAAGGAGATGTTGGTGCGCTGGTATTTGGTATGTTGCTCGCGAATCACCCCAAGTCCAATGAGCTTGCGAAAGCGTTGCTGAGCTTTAAAGAATTGTTTCTGGTTGGATTTTTCTTAAGTGTTGGTATGACTGCTGTGCCAGGTTGGACGGAAGTGCTTATCGCGCTGCTGTTTATCCTGTTTTTGCCAATTAAAGTGGCGATTTATTTTGGCCTGTTTAATTTATTCAACCATCGAGCCAGCACGTCGTGGCGTACTGCGCTTAACCTTTCAAATTACAGCGAGTTCGGCTTGATAGTCGGTGCAATAGCCGCTTCGGCGGGATGGCTATCTAATGATTGGCTGGCTGTTTTTGCAGTGGTGATATCGATGTCTTTTGTTTTTTCCGCGCAGCTAATCAATGTCCGGGATAAGCTGTACCGGACGTGGCGGCCAAGGCTGGAGCAGCTCGAACGATCGACTCGTTTACGTGGTGAAGAAGATCTGGATCTTGCCCACATTAAAGTAGTTGTATTTGGCATGGGGCGTATGGGTGCGGCGGCTTATAACGCGATGAGCGAGGATTACCAGGGCAGCCTTGTTGGCGTGGAAATCGACCAGGACAAAGCGGATATGCACAATGCCGAGGGCAGGAGTGTTGTTTGTGGCGACGCAACCAACCCGGATTTCTGGATTCGAGCCCCAGAATTAGTTAATGGCCTGGAGTGGGTGTTGTTGACCTTGCCAACACATAAAGCGAATATGGATGCAGTGTTACGACTTAAGGATATGGGTTACCAGGGTCGCGTAGCAGCTACCACTAAATACCCCGATGAAGAAACTGCGTTGAAGGAACTAGGTGTGGGGTATACCTTCAACATCTACTCAGAAGCCGGATTAGGTTTCGCTAATGAGTTGCAGGGTTATATGGGGCAAAACGATAGGGCGAGTGCAGCCGAGGGTTCTTGACGGGCTGTACACACGCGTGAGTTGGCCAAAGTATATCGGCGAGGCGGCGATGTCAGGTTGTTCGGTACAACCATTTTCGCTGATTAGTTGAAAGTTATAAGAGAAGCGAATCCTGGCGTCCAGGTTTGTACTGGCGATTACTAATCCTGATTTTGGTAGATCTTTATGCCGTTAGATAATAATATTCCTCGCCAGTGGCGAATTACTTTGCGTGCGAGAGCGCGTGGTTTTCATCTTGTGACGCAAGAGCTTTTGTCGCACATTGACCTTCAGGAAATCGACTGTGGGGTGCTTCACCTTTTTATTCAACATAGTTCTGCCTCGATAACCCTAAACGAAAACGCAGATTCAACGGTACGAGACGACATGGAGCGCTTTGCGAATCGGCTTGTACCTGATCACGCGAACGACTTCGTTCATACTTATGAAGGCGCAGATGATATGCCAGCGCACGTTAAGGCTAGCGTATTTGGTTCTTCTCTGAGTATTCCTGTCCGTGAAGGTCGTTTGTTACTGGGGACATGGCAGGGTGTATGGCTAGGTGAGCACAGGGATGATGCTGGTCCGCGAAACATTGTTGTGACGCTGCTTAATTAGTTCGATATTTTGATGTGATGTTGTGCGGCGCGACGTTTGTTTTTCCGGGTTTTTAGGGCGATAAGCAGCAGCGTATTCCTTTTTCACAAGGCAAAAAGCTTTTCGCGCGGTTGTTGATTTGTGGAATTTCTAAGCCTGTTTTCTTGATGTTAGAAAGCACTTTAATTCATTTGATTAAACCAATTATAATCAATAGCTTATGCTAATTATTTGCCTTTGGTTCGATGTTAATAATTCGCACTTGAAATCTTGATATCTGGCGCCATAGTGTGGGCCAAGCTAATCCTAATGTTTGCCTGCTATAAGCACTAATTTTGGAATCACTCAATATGAACACAGCCGCACCTTCAAATACCGAAACGCTTGGTTTTCAGACTGAGGCGAAGCAGTTGCTACAGCTCATGATTCATTCGCTGTACAGCAACAAAGAGATCTTCTTAAGGGAGTTAATTTCAAACGCCTCCGACGCGTCAGATAAATTACGTTTCGAAGCCGTTTCTAATAATGATTTGTATGAAGGCGACGGCGAGTTAAAAATTCGCATTGATTTTGATGCTGAAGCTAGCACGATAACCATTGCCGATAACGGCATTGGTATGTCAAAAGAGGAGGTAATTAATAACCTCGGTACGATCGCCAAGTCGGGTACGGCGGAATTTCTTTCCAAAATGACTGGCGATGAGAAAAAAGATTCACAGCTAATTGGCCAGTTCGGCGTTGGTTTTTATTCAGCTTTTATTGTTGCCGATAAAGTAGAAGTCTTTACTCGTAGAGCCGGAGCCGCGGCAGCTGAAGGAGTTTATTGGGCATCTACGGGCGACGCAGACTTTGAGATTGCGACCACTGATAAAGCGAGTCGAGGCACAACAATTGTGTTGCATCTTCGTGGAGACAGTAAAGAGTTTGCCGACAACTGGCGCTTACGCAGCATCGTTAAAAAATATTCTGATCACATTAGTATCCCTGTCGAGATGCTGAAGCAAGAGCCGCCTGCTGCGGAAGGCGAAGAAGAAAGCAAAGAAAAAAGCGAGCCAGAATACGAAGCGGTTAACGAGGCAAAAGCACTATGGACGCGTGCGCGCACAGAAGTGAGCGAAGATGAATACAAGGAGTTCTATAAATCAATATCGCATGACTTCCAGGACCCGTTAAAGTGGAGTCACAATAAAGTCGAAGGCAAGTTGGAGTACACAAGCCTGTTGTATATCCCTTCAAAAGCACCTTTCGACCTGTGGAACAGGGAAGGGGCCAAGGGCTTAAAGCTCTACGTACAGCGTACTTTTATTATGGATGATGCCGAGCAGTTTTTACCTATCTACCTGCGCTTTATTAAAGGTGTCGTCGATTCTAACGATTTGCCGCTAAATGTATCACGCGAAATTTTGCAGCAGGATAGCACTACCGAAAGTATGCGTAACGCGCTGACCAAGCGCGTGCTGGATACCCTGGAAAAAATGAGCAAGAACGAGCCAGAACAATACGCTGCGTTTTGGGCAGAGTTCGGAAATGTATTAAAAGAAGGCCCCGCCGAAGATTTTGCAAACCGCGAGAAAATTGCCAAGCTCCTGCGATTTGCTTCTACGCATACCGACGAAGACAAGCAGGAACAGTCGCTGCCGGATTATTTTTCGCGTATGAAAGATGGCCAGGACAAAATTTACTACGTGGCTGCCGAGAACTTTGCGACCGCTAAAAACAGTCCTTATCTGGAAGTTTTCCGTAAGAAGGGTATCGAAGTTTTATTGCTTACCGATCGTATTGATGACTGGTTGATGAGTCATTTAATGGAGTTTGACGGCAAACAACTTCAGGATGTTGCGAAAGGCGAGCTCGATCTCGGTGACCTGGACAGCGAAGACGACAAGAAGCAAATCGAGGAGCTCAGCGAGGCCAATAAAGATTTGCTTGAGCGAAGCAAAGAGGTGCTTAAAGATCGCGTTGAAGAAGTTCGCGTGACTAATCGCCTAACGGATTCGCCAGCCTGTCTCGTGGTAGGCGAACACGATATGGGCGCGCAGATGCGTCGCATAATGGAAGCTGCGGGCCAGGAAATGCCAAGCTCCAAGCCAATTCTTGAGCTAAACCCAGAGCACCCGCTCATTAAAAAGCTGGACGTAGAGCCTGATGAGCAGCGCTTTGCAGAGCTTTCGTTGTTACTTTTCGATCAGGCATCGCTCGCTGCTGGTGATACGCTAGATGACCCAGCCAGTTTTGTCGGGCGTCTCAACAAGCTTTTACTGGAGTTAAGTAACTAACCACTGTTTTTTCTGGTAGAGTATGGAAAAGCGAGGCATAAGCTTCGCTTTTTTCGTTTCTCCACGTATGGAATTCGACCACATCAGGCGGTGGAGAAGATTAGGGATAGAAACCTACAAATAAAGGAGAATACCCAGTGCGCAAATGCATCATAATTCGACACGGTATCGCTGAAAACCAACACGCAGACGGAGACGCAGCCAGGCAGCTGACGTTTGCAGGCAAGCTAGGCGTGACCCGGATTGCAGAGCAATTGCTTGATCACATAGGAGGCGGGCAATTACGCGATGCGGGGGTTAGAGCGGTTGAGGTGATTCATAGTCCTTATGTAAGGACAACAGAAACAGCAAAGGCATTAGCGTTAGTTTTTGAAAAACGTATTGCTAGCGACGACACTCGAGTGCAAGTAAGAGCCGATTCGGTTCTTGTTCCACAGAGTTCACCGAAAGCGGTAATAGATTCTTTTCCCGAGCAAGAGGATCATTCTGTATTGTTTGTTCTGGTAACGCACCAGCCGCTTGTTTCGCAGTTGGTTAGTACATTGGTGAATGGTGACGAGCGCGATGCGAATGATTTTGCGATGTATCCATCTGATGCCATGTTTATGATGGGTGATTTTTTTGCCGCAGGTTTAATGCATGTCGACAAAGCGTTTTCGTTACTCAAATTACAGAATGACTAGGTTTTACCGAGATTGATTGGTTGTCGGGTTAATTTCTTTATGCAGCGAGAAGAACGAATATTTAATGTTAACGATTTGGCTTTGCACTCGATTCATTGGAAGCCAGCGGAGCATAGCGCTGTCGGTCGCCGATGGATTTGCTTGCATGGCTGGTTAGACAACGCCGGCAGTTTTGTACGGATAGCTGAAAAGCTCTGTGACGCAGGGCATGAAGTTATCGCGTTTGATATGGCAGGTTGCGGCCGTTCTTCGCATCGAACGCTGCACGGGGGTTACAACCTTTGGGATGATATTCTCGACCTCGAAGCCATGGTTGATCTGTTAGGATGGGAAGATTATGGATTAATCGGTCATTCGCGTGGCGCGATGATTGCAGCGATCTACGCAGCCACGAGGCCAACGTCGCTTCAGCGTTTAGTGTTGATTGATGGTGTTTTACCCCCGACAAAAGAGGTAGACCCGTTTGTCGAACAGTTGCGTGACTTTTTAAGTATGCGCCGTCAGCTAATCGAAAAAAATACCAAGGTGTTGCAGCTGCTCGACAGTAGTTCTAGCAATTCTTCTCATGGAATAAGTCTTAGCGAAGCATGGCGACAGCGTAATAAAAACTGCAGTCTTACTCAGCAAGAAATGCAGCCTATTCTTGAGCGAGGGCTGGTTAAGCTTGGTGATACCTATTTATGGAGTCATGATCAGCGCTTGAAAGGGCGTTCAGTTTATCGCTTGAATATAGCTGATCAACAACATTTACTCGATAGCCTGGAAATTCCTGGCCTGCTACTAATAGCCAAAGAGTATCGGCTGAATAACAGCGAGCATTTAAGCTTGCTTGACCGCTCGCTAAAAAGTTTTAGCATAGTTGTACTTGATGGCGGCCATCATATGCATATGCAAGACGAGCACTACCACGCGGTCGTAAAACAGATAAAAAGCTTTGTAGCGACTGAAGAATGAAAGCTCGTATTGTAAAAACAGTTGTATTGGGTGTAATTGCGCTGATAGCACTCTGCTGGTCAATGTTTCGTTTTTGGGACGTGCCGCCAGAAGATATTGTCGCGGTCGTACTTGGTGGCGCAATGGTTACTGCCGCTGTTGCAGTATTGGCGTTCTTTTGTGTGGTTACCTTTTATTTGCTGCGAAAACTATTCAGGCGTAATTCAGCGAAAAACCGGTATTCAACGTACCTCGAAAACGAGGATGCAAACAAGTGACCGAAAGCACTCAGGTGAATGATGGCGCCAACCTTGTTGAGGTTCCATGGGAGTCGATTTCTACGCAGGCGTTAGACGGCTTGATTGAGGAATTTATTTCAAGGGACGGCACGGACTATGGCCTTAGCGAGTTAAGCCTTGAGCAAAAAGTTAGTCGAGCGAAAAAAGCACTGGCCCAGCGTTCGGTGTTGATTATTGTTGATGTGTCAGCCGAAACTACGCAAATTGTTAGCGCTGATGAGTATCGGCAAATGCTTAAAAAACTGAATGAGCATGATTGATCAAGAAAACAAAAGCGCGAATTTGTGCGAAGATGAATTAGAAATGCAGCCGCACGCGCTTGTCGATGCCAAGGGCTTGCTGTGTCCTGAACCTGTCATGCTGCTGCACAACGCAATAAAAAAGGTTGAGGCTAGAGGTTTGGTTAAAGTGACGGCAACTGATACTTCAACCTTACGCGATATTCCCCGTTTTTGTGAACATCTTGGGCACGACTTGCTAGGGCTTCCGTCAGGGGAGCACCCAATGTCTTCAACGGCTAAAGAATCTACTGATTTAGTAGGAAAGGCGGTGGGTCAAAACGTTATTGACGATGACGCGCATGATGACGATGCGCAAGAGAAAAACGCGGAGCAGCGAGAGCTGGTTTTCTGGATTCGTAAACGCGAAAAGTAGAACGGGTTTTGCTGGCAGTTTTAGTCAGCTATTTTTTTAATACGCTATGAATAACGTGGTCGTATTCAAAGTAAACGTAAAACTGATCGTATTCCCAGCGTGAGATCGGCGGGTCTCCAACAGAACCCGATGTTTGTAATGGCTGGCCAAAGCTAGATGCTACGTTGGTTTTGTTCTGGCCAGTAGAAGGCGTTACGATTGCAGCGTCGCCTTGTTGGCCGGCGGGTATTGCTATCTCTTCTGCGGCGATTGACCCATTGCAGATGACAAATACCAAAACGAATAAAAGCTGTGTGATACGAGTAACGGTAAGTGTAGATTTTGCGTTCATCATTGTTTTCGCCTCGGCGGTAAGCAATTTTCGATCGAATTGAGCCTAATCTTTTTTGTCCAAAACGGCTTGCAGTGTAGCGGCTTCACGACGCATCGCGGCTTCTATTTGCATAATATGTTTGGCAATAATTTGCTGGTCGCTTTCAGTAATCGACGTGAACATCGCCGAAATATGATAACCGCCGTTAATGGCGCGATTACAGGCGAGTACTTTAATCGTTGCCGAAATGCCCACACGCGTTTGGTCGAACCAGAGTTTCAGTCGATGCAATGAGTTTTCTTTTAGTGTTTCGGCGTGATTAAAACCTATGCCGGCAACGCTCAGGTCAACCGTTTGCAGGTCAGCAGCGCCTTCGAACAGATCATCTGTCAGGGCTTCGCCGATAAAGTTAAGTTTTTGGTTAATCGCTTCCAGGCACAAACTCAGTTCTGGTGATTCGTTACGTAGCGCCCGAAAAGCGTCAGAGGAGTGCTGGTCAATGGTTTGGAGTTCGCGCATAAGATAAAACAGCCGACCTTCTTCGTTGGCCGCCGCTTCAAGCGCGAGTAGTTGTTCGCTGATTGATTTGTCATCACCGTCGTTCAGTGGGACGACATTACTGACTGCTGATAGCTCGACAATGGCGGTATCTTCTACGCGCAATAATTGGCGGCGATCGTTTTCTTGTGAGATGTTATTGTTTGGAAAAGGTGTTTCGTTGTCGCTGCTCATGAACTCTTTGCTCGATTCAGGGTCGTTTCCTTGGCCAGATAAATGGGCGTCAGCCCAGCCGCAAACGTATTAATTACCTTCTTAAAGGATGATTTGCTTAAGTCTAGTATAATTCTGCGATTGGCTTTGCGTTGGAAGTCTGTGATTCATAAGGCGAATTCAATAAAGGGTGAACTCCCTCACACTTTGGTGACGGTATGCAAGCGGTGAGCGTGCAACCCAAAACGGGACAGTCTGGTATAAATTTTAGGGGTAAGGCTCTCCAACAATGAGTCAGTTCGAGTTTATTACAGCGCTGCGCTACTCGCGGCCAAAGGGCGGTGCGGGTACGGCGGGGCTTTTATCTGGGCTTTCACTCGCTGGTTTAACGCTCTCGGTTTTTGGTTTGATTGTGGTGATGAGCGTTATGAATGGTTTCGAGCGCGAGTTACAAAGCCGGATGCTGTCGCTTATCCCACACGCCAAGCTTCAGTTGGGAAACGCAAGTAAAGAAGAATGGCAGGCTGTCAGGGCACAACTTTTAGAGAAGACAGACGTAGTTGCCGTTGCGCCTTATCTGGAAGGCACTATGGTGCTATCAAATAAAAAGCAGATAAGCGTCTCGCGATTTGTCGGCATTGATACTGCGATAGAGAGCCAGTTTTCACCGCTCGATAGTTTGATGATTGCGGGTAGTCTTGAGCATCTATCCCAGCCATTTACCCTGGCAGTCGGGTCCTCGATGGCAAGACGGCTAGGTTTAACTATCGGCGATTCCGTGACCGCACTCCTTCCGCGGGTGCAGATTACGCCTTTTGGCCCAATCGCGAGAGAACGGCGGTTAATCGTAGTCGCTGTGTTTGAAAGCGGCACAGAGCTTGATGCGTCATTAGCGTACAGCAATCTCGATACTGCTAGAAAAATGCTAGGAAAATCGCAGGCAGTTGATGGGCTTAAGGTAAACACGAGCGAAGCCTATGCAGAAAGGTCATTTATTGAGAGCTTGCTAGGTGACGCGAATACAGACGGTGAGTTTACGATAAAAACCTGGCAAGAGGATAATGCAGCGCTCTATGCGGCCGTTGCTATGGAGAAATTAATGATCTTTGTGCTACTGCTTTCGGTGGTGGCGGTCGCTTCCTTTAGCATTATTGCGATAGTGCTAATGAGCGTGCTAGATAAAAAAACCGATATTGCAATCATGCGTACGATGGGCGCATGCGCGGGCCAGATTCGGCAGGTTTTTTTGTTACAGGGAGCAATTATTGGTGTGATCGGTACATTAATAGGTGCGGCCCTGGCAACAATTATTGCGCCGCACGTCGGTGAGGTGTTTTCTGCAATTGAATCCTTATTTTCGTTCCGGTTGTTCGATCCTAACGTTTACTACATTGCGCATCTTCCATCAGAGCTTCGCATGGGCGATGTTTTTACGGTTGTTGTTGTATCGATAGTAATTAGTGTGGTGGTTTCTGTATTTCCTGCGGCCAGGGCCTCTAAGGTTGATCCTGTGGTTGCATTGTCAGCCGGAAAATAAAAAATGATTGACAAGAAATACAAAGCGCGATTTTTTGCGCAAATGCGTAATTTAAAGAGAGGATGAGCTTTCGATGCCTGACCCGATACTTCGCTGCAAGGGGCTTAGCAAGTCTTATATTCAGGGCGACCAGCAGTTAGACATATTAGAAGGCATCGATTTTAGTATCGCTAGCGGTCAGCGTTGCGCAATCGTAGGTGCTTCAGGCTCAGGGAAAAGTACCTTGCTTAGTATTCTCGGTGGCTTAGATAAACCAAGCGCCGGCGAGGTGTTTATCGGCGGGCAGCTGCTTGAAGGGTTGAATGATGCCGATCTCAGCCGTCTAAGAAATGAGGAGCTTGGTTTTGTCTATCAGTTTCATCATTTACTTCCTGAGTTTAGTGCCCTGGAAAATGTTGCTATGCCATTAATGATTAGGGGTGAGCGACGAAAAAATGCCTTAGCACAGGCGGCACATTGGCTTGACCTTGTTAAGCTTTCGGCTCGAGCTTCGCACCTGCCCTCGGAACTATCAGGCGGCGAAAGGCAGCGTGTCGCAATAGCTAGAGCGTTAGTAAACAAGCCGGGTTGCGTGTTGATGGATGAGCCGACCGGCGCATTAGATGGCGCAACTTCTACAAAGATTCTTCATCTGATTAACGAAGTAGCGACCGAATCGAGCGCTGCATTTATTGTGGTAAGTCATGACAGTGAAGTCGCCAACGCTATGCAGCAGGTTTATCGTTTGCGGCAGGGCAAGTTAACTCTGGAGGGCGCGCGCTGACTGCGGCGAGTTAAAAAATGCAGATAATGCTTTGTCATGAAATCGCCAGTAAGATGCTTAGAGGTCGCAGCGGCGAGCCGCTAATCCAGTTTATTTCCAGAATAAGCATGGTTGGTATGGCATTGGCAGTTGCGATACTGATTCTTGTGCTGTCAGTCATGAACGGTTTCGAAAAAGAATTCCGCGAAAGAATACTGGCCCTGGTGCCGCACGTGACCTTTACGTTGAGTGAGCCGCTAGCTGACTGGGATGATGCCACGACAACCTTTAAAAATGCGGAAGGTGTTGTGCTAGCGCATCCTTTCGTGGGCGCGCAGGCGTTAGCACTTCGGGGGAGTCGGGCGGAACCAATCGTTTTGCAAGGGCTCGACGACGAAACATTGGGTCAGCGTTTAGGTGATTATCACGTAGATGCAGAACAAACGGCTTTTAAGTCACTACAACCTGGCGAGGTGTTAATCGGGTGGCGATTGGCAGACACACTCCAGTTGGCGTCGGGCGATGTGTTTCGTGTGATATTTATTGCTAACACCGCTGGTGATACGCAACCGGCAACCGGTCTGGCTCAATCGGCTACAACAAGTGCGGGTTTTAAAATTGCGGGTGTTTTAAATACTGGCACTGAGCTTGATACGGTGCTGACTGTCGCGCGCTTGCAAGATGTCGCAACGGCAAAGTATGGCCAGCTTCTTGTTGATGGATTTCAGTTTCAGGTACGCGACCTCTTTGCTGCACGCCAGGCAGTTTATCCGGCGATAGACAAGCTGGGCTTGAATGGCTATCTCGACGATTGGCGTTATCAATATGGCAATCTGTATACCGCTATTCAATTGTCGCGCCAGTTAGTCGTGATTTTATTGGCTGCAATTATTGCGATTGCAGCATTTAATATTTTTGTTTCTCTGGGGATGTCGGTTCGGCATCGGCAGAATGAAATTGCAATTCTCCGCGGTTATGGCATGCCCAAACGAGCAATACAAATGACGTTCAGTCTACAGGGGATATATATATTTTTGCCGGGCTTTATTTTTGGTGCGATTGCGGGTGTCTTGCTGGCGTACACTGTGCCGAACTTTGTAGAGTTATTCCAGACAGCGTTGGGTATTGAGTTTTTAGACCCAAGTGTCTATCCCATCGACTATTTACCCTCGCAAGTTCGTTGGCAGGATGTGCTAACCATTTTCTGGATAGCGCTGGGAATTAGTTTGCTTGCGACGTTTGTGCCATCATGGCGAGCGTCGCGCTTGAATCCAGCGAGTGTATTAAGTTAAGCTCCCCAACAAAACAAGATTACCATGGAAGGGTTATTTTGTACTGGAAGACAATTCTATTACTTTCTTTTTTATCGCTGTTATATGTCGATACCTTGCGGTGGGCGTTTTGGCTTTGCTTGTCCACAGCGTTTGTGCTCGGCTTAGTTATATATCAATTTGTCTCGCTCAGCACAGATAAATCTTTTACGCGAAAAATTTGCGTGGGCGTGACCATCTTTTGTCTTGGTTTAACGTATAGTCAATGGCGCGCAGAACGCTCACTTGACTCTATGTTACTAGAGGAAAACCATGGCGCGGTGGTAAAGGTCACGGCGGTGGTAGCGTCGCCAGTTCGCGTTTCGCAATCAATCCGGGACTTCTCCAACAATAACAGGGTTGGCACGCAAGAGGTGCTTGTCGGGCAAGAAAAGCTGCGGTTTATCGCAAATATTCTTTCTGTTGATAAAGTTGTTGAAGCGAGCTGTCGATTCGAAAAATGCGATAGAAATTTAGAGCAGATAAAAAAGATCCAGCTCAATTATTATCGGCCGCTTAAATTACAGATTAACTCGGGCGTTTCGCCGCGCTATGGGGATAAATTTTCTGCCACCGTTAAACTGCGAACTATTGATGGGACTTCGGTGCCAGGCGGTTTTGATATTCGACGGCATGCCTTGTCGCAGGGAATAGATACGTTTGCGACGATGGTTGAGGTTCACAGCGTTCATGCTGGTGATCAGCCCGGATTCAGTCGGTTTTTTGTTAAGTATCGACGTTTCGTGATGACTGCGATAAACCAGTCGTTAGCCGAGCTTGAGTATGGAGGGGTTTTTCGAGCACTACTGTTCGGCGAAAAACAGGGTATTAGCGATGAGCGCAGGGAGCTTTTCCAGAACACTGGCACTCAGCATTTACTGGCTGTTTCGGGCTTGCATATCGGTATTTGCATCCTGGTTTTTGGTGGCGCAGCAAGTGTTTTCTCGAATATCCTGCCACCTTCGGTCTTGTTAAACCGTCGTATGGTTTTTGCTGTTGCGGGTTTGTCAGGCGGGTTTTTCTACCTGACGCTTGCTGGTTTTCCTGTCTCGGGCAACCGCGCATTTTTAATGGCCGCTTTTGCAATGCTCTCAATGCTTTTTGGCTCAGAGACCAACCGTTGGAATCATTTGCTTCTAGCCGCACTTATTATCTGCATGATTAATCCGCTTGCCATCTTATCAGCCGGGTTTTGGTTATCGTTCGTTGCCGTTGCTTTTTTAATGTGGGCGTTTGCGCAGTACACACTCCATAAAGACGCACAACATCGGCTAGATGCCTTATCTAACAAAAGTTGGCTGCTGCGGTTTGCTTACCGTTGCCGAGCCTATCTATTGGCTTTACTCGTTACGCAGCTCGTACTCATGGCGGGTATGCCAATAATATACGTGGCGCTGGGTATCGATACAAGTTTGTTGGTATTGCTGGCCAATCTGGTTGTGGTGCCTGTATTTTCGTTGCTGGTTATCCCCTTATGTTTTTTAGGGCTGGTGTCTGGCGGAGTTGTTGGGATTTTGGATGCCAACGGAATAACTGTATTGGGTCACGTATCTAACGTGCCGTTTAAGTTTGCGGATATGCTAACCAATTACCTGGTTATATATCTTTCTGAAATCGAAAGGTTGAACTCGTCGATGGATTTAAACCTGGGTTTAACGCTTTGGCCGTTTCCCGTGTTTATTATTGGTATTGTTTTTATCCTTATAGTGCTAAGGGGGAAATCAACACCTGGTTTTGGTCTGGCCGTTATTGCATGTGTATTGGTGCTTTCACCGCGAATAACACCTGCTGGCAAAGCGCTTGACCGCTTGAGCTTCAATTTGTCGCCAAATGATCTTGCGATTACGCAAATTGACGTGGGGCAGGGCAGTGCCTACCTGCTTAGCATGAGTGGACAGCACTGGCTTTATGACACCGGCCCGAGCTTTCTTTTTGGCGGAGATGCTGGTGAGTTTTCGATACTGCCATTGCTTGGCCACTATCAAATTTCAAGACTTGATGGCTTAATTGTTAGTCATGCCGATAATGATCATAAGGGCGGCTTAGTATCGGTGTTAAAAAATATTACTGTCGATAAACTCTACGTGCCTTCCGGGGTTGGTGATATTGTTCGCCAACAGTTTGCGGGAAGACAAGCGCCTGCTGCTGGTAGCTGCGAAACGCTGCGGGAAGGCGTCTTGCTCGACGATGCTTACGTACTAACTGCGCTCTGGCCTGCGCCTTTTTATAATCCTGAAGTCACTTCAAGTAATGACTCATCCTGCGTTGTTCAATTATGTTCCATTGAGCATAAACACGAAGGGCATCAGGCAACAGTGACAAAACAAGCTTGCCGAGTGCTGCTCGCAGGTGATGTCAGTACCCAGTCCGAGCGACACCTGGCGGAACTGTTTCGTGACGCCCTGGCGTCTGACATATTATCAGTTGCGCATCACGGCAGCTTAAGCTCATCGTCACACCTTTTTCTGGACGCGGTGGGTCCGCGTTGGGGCCTGATATCGAGCGGTCGCTGGAATCGATACGGGCACCCACATAAAACGGTACTACGGCGTTTGGCACAGCGAGATATTTTGGCGTTAGCCAGTTCAAAACTTGGAACTGTGCAATTGATTTATCGAGCAAAAAACAAACAGTGGGAAGGGCCTTTCTGTAGTCGTTATCATCTAACGCATTTTTGGCAGCTTTCTTCCGCCACGGCGCAGAGTTCGTGTACGGATAGCTTGATCTAGAATAACGTATGCTGATCTTATGGGCGTTGAGCCCTCGCTTATCGCGCTGAGTAAAGAGATGGTGGGCAATTGTGGCAAAAGTTTGTTTTTAAAGCTTTTTATCCCAATTAGTCGCTAGAATTAGTACTTTAAACAAGATGAAAATATACACCTGCAAGTGGTTGGGGTTGCTAAGAAGGATACTCTCAATCTAACGATATGCAGGTGATCTCGGCATTGAATATTAGCTGTAAGTAATCGTTTTCTAGTTGGAGCCCAAATTTATGCTCGATCTAATTGAAGCTGGTGGATGGTTGATGATTCCAATCATCTTGTGTTCGGTGGTGGCAACCGCGATTTCGATCGAACGTGCATGGATGCTTCGTGCGTCACGCGTTACTCCTTCCGACTTGCTGCCCGAAGTCTGGGACAAAGCCAAAAAGGGGAGGGTTGATGCCAGCTTAATTAAGGAGCTTCGAACGAATTCGCCGCTGGGGCATATTTTTGCAGCGGGCCTTGCCCAGGCAAATACTGGTCGAGAGGCCATGCGGCAAAGTATCCAGGAAACAGCAAGTGTGGTGGTGCATGATCTTGAACGTTACCTGAGCACACTCGGTACTATCGCCGCCATCGCGCCGTTGCTAGGTCTACTGGGCACGGTAGTTGGCATGATCCGGGTATTCTCGCAAATTATGCTTCACGGGACAGGCAATGCCGGGCTATTGGCCGGCGGTATTTCGGAAGCATTGATTACGACAGCGGCGGGACTTTCTGTTGCGATTCCTACGTTGGTGATGCATCGTTATCTTCAACGCAGAATCGATTCTGCGGTGGTGACGATGGAGCAGGAATCTAATCGCCTGGTAGATTCATTTAATCGACAGAGCCGATAGTTATGAACGGCCAGCCGCTTCAATTTAAACGCCAGCACCACAACGATGTTGATATCAATCTAACGCCGCTTATTGATGTTGTCTTTCTGCTGTTAATCTTTTTTATGGTATCGACCAGCTTCACGCGTGAAGCCCACCTGAGTATCGTGCTGCCAGAAGCAGAAAAGGCCGTTGAAGCAAACGCTGATCCGAATAGCCTTGATGTTATCGTTGATGAGCAGGGGTTTTATCGCGTCGCAAATAAACTGTTAGTGGACTCAAAGCCCGAAACGCTTGCCAGCGCATTGTTGCTTGAAGGAGAAGAGCAGTTTGATCGGCCGGTTCGAGTCAGTGCAGATCGCAATGCGCCCTACCAGCAGGTTATCCAAATAATCGATATTGCCGGGCAGCTAGGTTTTCTTCACGTCAATTTAAGCACATCTGTTGAAACTGAAAATACCGAGAATAGCGGTCTTTAAATGCTCCTTTGTTGTACGAGCCTATATGGTAGTTAAGTATAGGGCGGTCTCATGAAGAATCGGATTGAACAGTTTATTCTTAAGGTTTGGTACCCCCACTCTGTTGGTCCATCGCTTTTAGCCCGAATTGTTTTTCTGCTTCTGCTTCCGTTTTCTTTGTTGACAGCATTGATAGTTGCAAAGCGATATACGCGCCGCGCTTACCGCGTTGCGAGTGACCATAACCAGAATAATTCACTTGCTAGTCGTAGCTGCCCAATAGTGGTCGTTGGCAATATTACGGTAGGCGGAACGGGTAAAACCCCGTTAATCAGCTTTTTGGTAAACGAGCTAAAAACGGCTGGCTATAAGGTTGGGGTTGTCGCACGGGGTTACGGCGCAACCAATCTTTCTGGAACGGTCGAAGTCGACATTAATAGCACGAGTGATGAAGCAGGTGACGAAGCGCTAATGCTTTGGCGGCAGCTTAATAAGGGAGCTAAAAATCTCACTCCGGTAGCGGTCAATCCCGAACGCAATAAGGCAATTGGTTTGCTTCGAGATAAGTACAAGCTGGACGTTATTTTGTGTGATGATGGCCTTCAACATTATTCTATGGCTCGCGATTTCGAGATCGTCGTTGTCGATGGTCTTCGCGGCTTTGGTAACGGGCAGTTGCTTCCAGCAGGCCCGCTGCGCGAAAAAAAAAGCCGGTTAGATAGTGTCGATTTTCTTGCGGTAAACGGGGAAAGACGAGAACCAGCACTCGAGAAGTTTATCGAAAGCAACAAAAATGTCGTTGGCTTTAGAGTGATCCCTCAGGGGCTTAGACCCCTCAATGCGGGCGCGGCAGGAGAGGCGCGTGACATTTTTAATCGAGTTGAAGAGATCGTTCTCGTTGCTGGGATCGGTAACCCAGAGCGGTTTTTTGAATCATTTCAAGCCGGGTTTAGCACGCAGTTTCCGGATATCAATAAACCTGCTTTTCGCAAAGTGGTTTTTCCCGATCATCATGACTACAGGCGGCGTGACTTCGACGCACTTACAATTTCGGACCAATCTGTAATTGTCATGACAGAAAAAGATGGCGTTAAATGTGAGGCGTTTGCAAATCATATTTCCGCGCCAGCCTTTACTGTCGGCGCAGAGGTCTCAGCAGCAAAGGGCATGCGGTCGCTGCTGGAATCATTAAGACAGTTGATAGACAATTATTCGCGCTAACATTTTGTAACCTCGGAGAAGAATTTTGTCATTCACCGTAATCATTCCCGCTCGACATGCTTCCAGCCGTTTACCCGGTAAACCGTTAGCAGATATTGGTGGTAAACCAATGATTCAACACGTTTGGGAGCGAGCGTGTAGCAGCAGTGCCACAGAAGTTATTATTGCAACGGATCATGAGGATATCGTAGAGGCGGCTAAGAAGTTTGGTGCTGATGTCTTCCTGACTTCGGTCGAGCATCGTTCTGGTACGGATCGTTTGCAGGAGATTTGTCAAATACGGGCGTATGATGAGAATCATATTGTGGTTAACTTGCAAGGCGATGAACCGTTATTTCCGCCTGCGCAAATAGATACGCTCTATCAAAGTATCTGCAGTAATCAAAGTGCAGGCATTGCAACATTGTGCTGTGAAGTGACAAGCTGGGAGCAAATGTTTAACCCAAACGTTGTTAAGGTTGTGCGGGATAAAAATGAATTTGCGTTATATTTTTCCCGGGCGCCAATCCCCTGGTTGCGCGAAAACAGATTTGAAGCAGGGACTTTTAGTTCCGGTGATACCAGGTTTTCGTTTGAGTTTTCTCAACCTGTTCCACCTGATGCATTTCGTCATATTGGTATATATGCGTATAGGGTCAAGGTGTTAAACAGTTTTATTCAATGGCCTGCTGGGCTTCTTGAACAACAAGAATCGTTAGAGCAATTAAGGGCGATGGAAAATGGAGTCAGGATCCATTGCGCGGTTGCAGAGTGTGAAATTCCAGAAGGCGTCGACACGCAGGACGATTTGGATCGTGTGAGAGGAATGCTTGTTTAAAATAGTGTTGGCGATTATGCGAAGTGGTTTGTCGATTTTATGAATGAAAATATCAACGTGCTATTTGTTTGCCTTGGCAATATTTGTCGCTCTCCAACGGCGCACGGAGTTTTTTTAGAAAAAGTTAAGCAACGCGAACTGGGCAATAAAATATTTGTTGATTCCTGCGGTACTGGCGACTGGCATATAGGTCGTGCACCTGATAGTCGCTCGCAGGAGATTGCATTAGCCTCTGGTTATGACCTATCGTCGCTAACGGCCAGGCAACTCGTCGCGCAAGATTACAATAATTTCGATTTTATTTTTGCAATGGATAACAGCAATCTGGATGGTATCCAGCAAGTATTTTCTGGGCAAAACATTGATACGCATCAGCCAGTGATCGATCTGTTTTTGCGTTATAGCTTAAGTGATTATGAAAAAGATAGCTCAATTGTCAAACAGCTAGAAGCCTGCGCATACGAAGTGCCTGATCCCTACTATGGCGGTGCCGATGGGTTCGCAACGGTATTATCGTTAGTCGAGACCGCCTGTGATGAGTTGCTCGATAATCTAACCCGAAAATTAGCTTAGGGCTCTAGATTTTGACGGCACGCTTTCAATCACAGGTATCAGCAGCCAGCTTACACAGTATGAGGTTGAGCGGAGTAGCACATACTGTTGTTGATTTAAATTCGTTCGAAGATCTTTCGACGGTAGTTGACTATGCCAGAAAATCCACGCTGCATATTGTTCCATTAGGTGAGGGAAGCAATCTGATCTTTCCGGAACAGGCCAAGATTCTTTGGTTGAGGCCCATGTTCAAACAGGTCGAAGCTGTTCGAGAAAACGACAATTCGGTTTGGGTAACTGTGGGAGCTGGTGTCCGCTGGCACGACTTTGTTAGTTATTGCCTGGACCAGCGATGGCATGGGCTCGAAAATTTAGCGCTTATTCCCGGTACCGTTGGTGCTGCGCCTATTCAAAACATTGGTGCTTATGGTGTCGAAGTCGATAGTTTTATTGACTCTGTTCAATCAATCACGATTGATTCCCGCGCTGAAGTTATTACGAGGTCAGTCGACGAGTGTGGTTTTTCCTATAGAGACAGTATTTTTAAGCGCTCATTAAAAGACAAAGAACTGGTGACAGCGGTTTGTTTTCGTCTACAAAAAAGTTTTACCCCAAATCTTAGTTACGCGGCCTTGAATGAATACCTTATTAAGCAGGGCCTATCTGACGAGCCAACTGCGCAGCAGGTCTTTTCGGCTGTGGTCGCAATTCGCCAGCAGCGTTTGCCAAATCCTAGTACTACGCCTAACGCAGGTAGTTTTTTTAAAAACCCAATTGTTTCAAATGACATTGCTCAAACGTTAAAAAATGCTTACATCGCTCTTCCCGCACACGACGTTGGGCATGGTATGAAAAAGCTATCTGCTGCATGGTTAATTGACAACGCTGGGCTTAAAGGCTTTGCGATTAACAGTATAAAAATAAGCGCCCAACATGCGTTAGTGCTGGTAAACGAATCTTCATCTTCGGAAAAAAACAAAGGTGCTACGGCTGGCGACGTCTTGAAAGTTGCGAATTATGTTCAAGACCGTGTGAAAGAAAAGTTTGGAGTGGATTTAGAGCCTGAGCCACGTATGTTTATTTAGCCTGGTTTGCTTATTGGTTTGCCTTTAGGCTTCCCCAGTTTTCCAAAACAGCTTTTCGCTCTTCAACCGATATTTTGGATAGTTGTTTTATTTCTCGATAAAAGGTTTGTAATTGTTGCTGGCAAATCTTGTCGCCCAGGTTCGAAAACCTGCAACGATAGCTTGCGAGCATACTATCGAGTTTTAATCGAATATGCCTTACCCACTGGTGATAGCTGTTTACCGGGGCAATTTTTGCGTTGTTTGCGTCTTCTGCCCAACGTGCGTAGAGGTTATGTTGATTAAAGCGTTGGTCTAGCGCTGTAAGTGTTTGCGAGAGCTCACGATAGGTGCGTTGTTTTGCGGCGCGTTTTTCTTCAGCATTGAGTGTGCTGTTGTAAATATCGTTAAGCGAGTTTCTGGTGCTTAGAACTTCACTAATAAATGCTTCTCGCATAGCTCGGCGAGTATAAAACTGCTCAACAATTTCTGGATCGATAGATGACAGATTTTGATTTAACCATGTCTCCACACCAAATAATTCAATTGCGGTGGCAAAACTTTCGTTAAATGCTGTATCGTTTTTAGCGTAGGCGACGCGATGCGTTATTTCGTGTACTAACAGGGCAATAAAATTCAGGTCGTCTAGTTCGATAAAAGTACTTAGAACGGGGTCATCGAACCAGCCTAAGGTGGAGTATGCCCGTACACCGCCTACATAAGTTTCTATATCCTGTTTTTGTAGTCTTTCGGCGTAGCGATGGGCATTATCGGCGTTATAGTAGCCTCTATAGCTCGCGCAACCGATAATGGGGTAACACCACTGCTTAGGGCTTACACTGAACTCTTCCGCCGCAAAAACATTCCAAACGACGTAGGGGCGATGGATGTTTACATAACTGCTATAAGTATTATCAACTGGTAACGCTAAGCTGTTAGCAGCAAAAGAACGTATGCGATTAGCCAGCTCTAGTTTGTTGCGCTCAACGTCACTGATATTTTTTTTGTTTTTGTCTGAGAGCAGCGTATCAATAGACTGGCGTTGTTTAATAATAGTGAGATGGCCAACTGCGGCCTGTTTATAGTAGCCTAAAGAGCAGCTTTTTAAGAATATAACGCTCACTACCAGAATGATTAACCTGATTGAAATCCCATAATGTTTTGTTAAGTTAAGTGACATTTAAAAAGGCGCTTTTTTTCAACTGCGAAAACGCATGATTATGTTCCGTAGTATTTTAACTCAATTTTCTCGTCTACATTCGGGCGCACTGCGATATATTGCGTTTTTCTTTTGCTGCTTAGCTGCTCGGCAATGAACGATTTTGAGCAGCATTTGGCCTTTGTTGAGGCGGAGGTCGTAGGCAGCGAAAGAATTGAAACGCAGTTTGTCCCCGTTGGAGACGAACGCATTTTTGTTGCTAAAAGTGCTTTCGCTAATAATCCAAAAGCGCTCGTGATATGGATTCACGGTACACCCGGCAGCTGGAACGAGGCGGGGCGCTATATGCTGGCTGACTCTAATATTAATTGGGTGAGCATTGATAGACCGGGCTGGGGAGAGTCACGGCGGGCGCTCAACAATGATGAGAAAAGTTGGCAACAACACCGGAATCACTATGCGAGCTTTGATCTTCAATCGAAAATTATCAAGCCGCTGGTTCAAAAACTGGTAGCAAACGCCCAGGAGCAGAAGATTATTTTGGCTGGTTTTTCCTGGGGTGCGCCGCTCGCAGCACAGCTTGCTTTGGAAATAGATGAGATTGACGGGCTTGTCTTGTTTGCCGGTGGTTTTTCCCCCGAGTTAATGTCAGTGCGGTGGTATCACCGCCTGGCCGGCAGTAAGCTTGGAAAATGGCTTGTCGGCGAAGATCTTGATCGCGCCAATGAAGAAATGTTAGCTTTGCCCGCAAGCCTGGATGCCTTGCTCGCGGATTGGCGTGCTAGTGAAAGAACGATACCTACTTATGTTATACAGGGTGGAAAGGACCCTTTAGTGCCCGCCGCTAACGCAAGCTGGTTAATGCGCGAGTTGCCGCATCAGCCGATAGAGGTTTTTGTCGATCCTGACTATGGACACTTTTGGCATATCCAGCGCCATCAGGACGTTTTAGCCTGTGTAGCGGCGATGATTGAGGATAGCCCTTCTCGATGTGGGGATGCCGTAGCAACCTTTCATCAATAATGCGACGAGCGCGATAAACCTGAAGTCGCGAGCGTTATCTAACGCTTGTATTTGGCCTGTAAAACTGTGGGTTATTCTTCTAATAAAGCAAAAACGCCATCGAAATAAACGGCAATATCTTTTCCGGCGTAAATTCGGCTTGTTAAGGTCAGGGTGGTTTTGCCGGTGTTTTTAAAATGGGCAAAAAAGCCTTTCCACTGGGTTGGGTTTGGTAGTCGGCAGTGAGCGGTGATTCTTGTATCTGTCACGGGATGTCGATAGCGAATCTGTGCATCTCTAGTGAGAATTTTCGGGTTTTTTATGCGCTCAGAGCATTTTAAGTAGAGCGCGCTCCAGCATGCCATATGTGAAAGCGTGTAAAGGCTTGTGCCAAATGCCTGGCCCATCTCGTTACTGTTTTTATCGAGCGCGATGCTCATGTCCAGCGTGTCGTAACCCAACTCGGTTGAGAGCTTATCCAGGGTGACGCCCGTTGCATGCGCCTGTGGTAAATGCCGCTCTATATAGTGCTGCAGTAGCTCCTGGTTTTCAGCAAAAGATCGTTGGGTAAATGATGGGTCGGTTGCGGAGTTCATCGCTGCTTACCTGAATTAGCTAGCCAAGTGACAATTCGAAACGATCTAGTTTGATCTCTTGCGCATCAATTTTAACTTGCCACGCAGCGACGGTATGGCCTTGTTCGCCAATAGTTTGCCAATCGCCAAGAACATGGCGAGTAGCGTTTTGTTTGTTTCCGTCGATCGTAAGCGCGTATTGATGTGTATTGGGCCTATGAGTATGGCCGTGAATCATCAGTTCAACGTTGTGGTCGATAAAGGCTTTTTTTACAACTTCATCGTTTACGTCCATGATGTCGGCCGCTTTCGTAGCGTTCGCGCTTTTGCTTTGGTTTCTAAGTTGAGCTGCAAAGGCCCTTCGCTCGGCAAGACTTTTACTCATGAGCATTTGCCTGGTAATGGGGTTTTGAATCTGCGCTCTAAAAGCCATGTACTCGGCGTCGTCAGTGCAGTAACTATCGCCATGAGTGAGTAAAACGTTATGCCCGTTAATGTCGACAACACTGGGGTCATCGAGCAGGGTTAGGCCACAATCGTTTGCGAGTTGCTGGCCCATCAGGAAATCACGGTTGCCAGTCATTAGGAAAACGGCTGTTCCGCTATCAACCAGTGTTTTGAGCTCGCTCCTGATCATATCAGCGGCTTCAGTATCATCGTCATCACCAATCCAGGCATCGCTTAAGTCGCCAAGGATGTAAAGCGCCTGAGCACCATTGGCAATATCTCGACAGTAATGACAAAAGGCCTTACTGAGTGCTGGTTCAGTTGGGCTAAGGTGAAGATCTGATATAAGAAGGCTATAGTCGCTCATCGCGTTGGCCTGGTAATTTCCCGGAGAAGCCTTGTTATTCTTCGACAGTTGCGCTGTTGATAACAATTGACTCAGCTGGAACGTCCTGATGGCCGTTACGACTAGTGGTGCTTACACCTTTAATTTTATTGACAACGTCCATGCCATCGGTAACTCGACCAAATACGGCGTAACCCCATCCTTGCATCGTTTTGCCAGTATGATTTAAAAAGTCATTATCGGCGACGTTAATAAAAAACTGCGCTGATGCCGAGTGAGGGTCAGACGTTCTTGCCATCGCCAACGTACCGGTAGCGTTGGCTAGTCCGTTGTCGGCTTCGTTTTCAATAGGTGGTCGTGTTTGCGACTCGCCCATGGATTCGTCAAAGCCGCCGCCCTGAATCATAAATCCGTCGATTACACGGTGAAAAATTTTGCCGTTGTAAAAGCCTTCTTCGACATACTGTTTAAAGTTCGCGGCTGTTTTTGGTGCCTTATCGAAGTCAAGCTCAATAACAATATCACCGAGTGTTGTGTTAAAACGAATCATGAGGGAGTCTCTTTTAAAGCAGGTTTAATAATGTGAAGGCTGGTCGCGCGCTTTGCCTGCTGCGCCCTGCGACCGCAAATCAATTCAAACTGTGAAATTTACAGATCAACACTGTTCGTTAGCTAATAGCCATCTAGAATGATTCAGCCTCGCTATAATACGTGGTTTTACTTTGTGTTCCAATTGTGCCGGAGCGGGTTTTTGCCGTTGCTTCTACACAAGATTTCGGGTACTGATTTTTAGGAATTGTCTTGATATGTCCGACGCGAGCGAACAAATGCCGCACAAAAAATCGCATTTTCTTCGCCAGCTAGTCAAATCCGACCTTGCCGGTGAAGGTGAGCGAGAAAAGGTTGATAAGCTGGTTACGCGCTTTCCCCCAGAGCCAAACGGTTATTTGCATGTCGGCCACGCGAAATCGATTTGTTTGAACTTTGGGCTCGCCGAAGAGTTCGCAGGTGATTGTCATTTGCGCTTCGACGATACCAACCCGGAAAAAGAAAGCGAAGAATTTGTTAACAGCATCTGCGAAGACGTTCGCTGGCTGGGGTTCGAATGGACGGGAGATATTCGCTACGCGTCCAACTACTTTGACGACTTATACCGTTACGCATTGCATTTGATAGATCAGGGCAAGGCTTATGTGTGTGATCTTAGTGCCGAAGAAGCAAAATCTTTTCGCGGTACGTTAACTGAAGCGGGTAAGAACAGCCCGTATCGTGACCGTAGCATCGATGAAAACCGCAGTTTGTTCCAAAAAATGGCCGACGGCGAGTTTGACGAGGGCGCCTGCGTATTGCGAGCAAAGATCGATATGGCGTCGCCGAATATTAATATGCGCGACCCGATTATTTATCGTATTCGCAAAGTCGATCATCACCAAACGGGCAGCAAGTGGTGTATCTATCCTACTTATGATTTTACTCATGGTCAGTCAGACGCCATTGAAGGTATAACGCATTCGATTTGTACACTGGAGTTTGAGGATCATCGCCCTTTATATAACTGGTTTCTGGAAAACCTGCCTGTGCCCGCCAGGCCGGTTCAAACCGAATTTTCTCGTTTAAACCTGAACTACACGGTCACCAGTAAACGTAAACTCAAACAGCTTGTGGATAATGAAGTAGTCGAAGGGTGGGACGATCCGCGTATGCCAACTATTTCAGGCATGCGTCGTCGCGGGTACTCGCCTGTGTCATTGCGAAACTTTTGCGAGGCCATTGGTGTTACTCGCGTTAACGGTGTGGTCGATGTATCAATGCTGGAACATGCGGTGCGTGAATACCATAACGAGCATGCGCCGCGAGCAATGGTTGTTATGAACCCGCTAAAAGTGGTTATCAGTAATTACCCCGACGATCAAAGCGAGGTTTTGCGTGGTGCTAATCATCCGCAAAATGCAGAGATGGGCGACAGGGCACTTCCTTTTTCAAAAGAAATTTATATTGATGCAGATGATTTTAGAGAATCTGCAAACAAAAAATTTAAGCGTCTGGTGGTGGGCAAAAAGGTCAGACTACGTAACGCCTATGTTATTTTTGCCGAGAGTTGCACAAAAGATGCCGACGGTAATATCGTCGAAATACAGGCGACCTACGACCCTGAAACAATCGGTGCTGATCCTGCCGATGGCGTTAAGCCCAAGGGTGTAATTCAGTGGGTAGATGCGCGCACGGCCATTGAACTCACTGTTAATTGTTACGACCGTTTATTTCGCGAAGAAAACCCAGAGGGGTATGTGGGTGACGATGGCGAAGATGGATTTATGGCTTGTGTTAACCCTGATTCGCTCAATGTTGTCACTGCCTTAGGGGAGGCTTCATTGGCGTCCATCAACCCCGAGCAGGTGTTGCAGTTCGAACGCGAAGGTTATTTTGTAGCAGATCGATACACATACAACGAAAAGTCGTATGTTTTTAATAAAACGATAGGCTTAAGGGATACCTGGGCAAAAGTAGAACAGCATTAGTGAAACAGTAAAAGAAGTTGTTTGGATTTTATAAGATATAAGTCAGCCATGAGTAAATCGTTAGTTCTATATAATACGCAGGCGCGCGAAAAACAAAAATTCGAGCCAATCGACCCCAAAGCCGTGACTATGTATGTCTGTGGTCCCACGGTGTATAACCGTGTTCATATTGGTAATGCGAGGCCAGCAGTTGTTTTTGATGTTTTGTACCGGTTGTTGCAGCAGCGTTATCCTAAAGTGACATATGCGCGCAATATCACTGATATTGACGATAAGATTATGAAGGCGGCGGCCGAAGAGGGAGTTGAAATTGATGTAATTACCGAACGCTACGCCGAAGCCTATTTCGATGATATGGGAGCGCTATGCAATTTGCTGCCCAGTCTGCAACCGCGCGCAACGCAAACAGTTCCAGAAATAATTTCTATGGTTCAGCGGCTTATTGATAACGGGCATGCCTATGCAGTGACCGAGGGCGAGGCCGCAGGAAATGTATTGTTCGATGTGAAAAGCATGCCAAACTATGGTGCACTGTCAAACCGCAAGCTCGACGATATGCTCGATGGCGCGCGGGTCGAAGTTGCTAGCTACAAACGCTACGCGGGCGACTTTATATTGTGGAAACCATCCAGCGCAGAGGAGCCAGGCTGGGATTCGCCCTGGGGACGGGGACGACCAGGTTGGCACATCGAATGCTCGGCGATGATCGACAAACATTTGGGGCCTGCGATTGATATCCATGGCGGTGGTCGAGATCTTATTTTTCCGCATCATGAAAACGAAATAGCGCAAAGTGAATGTGCTAATGGCGGCAAGCAGTTCGTTCGTTACTGGATGCACAACGGTTATATCAATATAGATGGCGAGAAGATGTCGAAGTCGTTAGGCAACTTCCGTATGGTTAACGACTTGCTGCAAAACTATCACGGTGAAACGCTGCGTTACGCTTTATTAAGCGCGCAGTACCGTTCGGAGCTTAATTTTAATCTGGACTTGCTCGATCAGGCGAAAGCGACGCTTGATACCGTATATAGTGCGTTGCAGTCAGCCGATGATGTAGAAGCTAGCAGGACGATGGATATAACTGACGAGCCCTTTTACGAAGCGCTGCTAGATGACCTGAACACGCCTATTGCGCTGCGAGAATTGTTGGCGATCGCTAGAGAGCTGAACAAGTGCGAAGATGAGGAGCGTGTGTTGCTCAAGAGTCGACTGCTTTCTTGTGCTAGCCTCATTGGGCTTTGTAATTTATCCCCGGCTGAGTGGTTCCAGATTCGCTTAGGCGGCGAGGATAAGTTGGCCGATAGTGAAATAGATGACTTGATAGAAGAGCGTCATAGCGCGAAGTTAAATAAGGATTATGCTCGCGCCGATGAAATTCGCAAACAACTTGAAGAATCAGGCGTGGTTTTGGAAGATAGCCGCGAAGGTACCCGCTGGCGCTGGGAATAATTACGCCATAACGCTTCTTTGCAGCACGTGAGTACTAGTGCGAAGAATTGCATAGTTTTCAGGGGGTTATTAGTGGGTAGATTATTTGACGAGCGAGGCCTGACTCTATAGAATCGCGGCCTCTTTTCGGGGATTAGCGCAGTCTGGTAGCGCGCCTGCTTTGGGAGCAGGATGTCGGGGGTTCAAATCCCTCATCCCCGACCAATTTTTCTGGTTGGTTTAGTTGTTGAGTTGCCATTCAGCTCGCTGGCTTGATGAAGCAAAGGTTGTTTCAGTAGAGGACAACCAAGGAACCTGACGATGAGCGTTGAGACTATCGCGTTTTACCGGCCAGAAGTATAAACAGATACGAAATCATCGAATTATGGTGGGCGTAGCTCAGTTGGTAGAGCGCCGGATTGTGATTCCGGTGGTCGTGGGTTCAAGTCCCATCGTCCACCCCATATATTCCCCAGTTAGTTTCAGAGCCTTCACCGAGCGCCCATAGCTCAGCTGGATAGAGCAACGGCCTTCTAAGCCGTCGGTCCCAGGTTCGAATCCTGGTGGGCGCGCCATAAATTAAACCCGCAGTTAGCGGGTTTTTTGCTTGATACAGCTTAAGCGGGTATGCGCTTCGCCCAAACCGAAACGACACGTTCTTTGAATGAAAAACTTCAACAACAAGCCCTGCAGTTGGAGGAACTCGTTCGGTTCTTTAAAGTCGCTGATACTCCCTCCAGCGAGCACAACTTAGCATCCGGTCCGACTTTGCGTGCCGTATAACTGCATTGTGCTGATGTAAGCGAAGTTCATTTAATAAATTAGGGAATTTATTTATAAGGCTTCGGTCGTAGTTGAAATCATTCATTTTTGAGGTTCAATTTATGATCGCCCAAAGCTTAAATCGCGGTTTAGCGAAGTCTTCGCGCTATTTGTTGTATTTCCTTCTCCTTTTTTCGAGCCAGGTAATGGCGGCAAAAGACCCCATCTATACAGCGCGCTTCAATAATCTGGCGGTATCCGGTTACGACACTGTAGCCTATTTTACGCAAGGCGAAGCGGTGAAAGGTGACGAGCAGTTTTCAACTGAGTGGCGTGGTGCAGAGTGGCGTTTTTCTTCGGCCGATCATCTTGCGGCGTTTAAGGAAAGTCCCGAAGACTACGCACCACAGTACGGCGGTTATTGTGCCTATGCGGCAGCTTCAAATCGAGCTGTTAGAACAGATCCACAAGCGTGGAAGATCCACAACGGAAAACTTTATCTAAATTTTAATAAGCGCGTACAGAAAGACTGGCTACAAGATATAGATGGCTATATTACAAAAGCCGATAAAAACTGGCCAGGATTGTTAGATTAACCAGGCAGGGATTACTAAGAATTATCGTTAGGCTGTCAAGGCAACGTGATGTCGTGGTACGTTCCCTGGTCATCCAGCTTTAACTGACCATCGATCATTACAACTTGATCGCGTTTGCTCTCTGGTAGCTGATCGATAATATTTTGGATCCTGCTTACGGATAGAACAGGTTTCTGTACGAGCGAAGTAGAGGCAGTTGTTGTGCCAGGTGTGTGAGACGTTTCAGATGGTTCAATTGCCTTTATTGTGCTGGTATCAAAGGCTGCCAGAAACGCATCGGGAAAACCTTTCTCACGGATGATCTTCAGATTCTTTTCGGCCTCAATACGATCGGCGTAGCGTCCGATATAGTATCGGTGAATCTCCGATGTGTTGCTGGTGTAAACCGTACCCGCATTGATGCCAAGTGATTTTTCGACGGTAATTGCGCTTTTATCGCTAAATGCGCCCACCTGAACAGAGAACTCATTTGCGTTAACGGCGCCGATAAAAAGAATGGCCGGCGTGGACAGCGCTAAAGTAACGAACCGTAAGCAACGTTTTGTCAAAAAGAAAAGCATGATTAAGGCCCCGTAGCATTATTTTAAAATCTAGTGTCTTAATTAAAGCACTAGTACAGAGATTCGTAAGGCGAAAAAATGCCGCTCCAAATACTTAGCTCTGGAGCGGCACCTTGTTGGCTTTAGCCCTGTTGCTTACATGTTGGGGTAGTTAGGCCCGCCAGCACCTTCTGGTGTTACCCAGACAATATTTTGCGCTGGATCCTTGATATCACAGGTTTTGCAATGGACACAGTTTTGTCCATTGATTTGAAAACGCTTAGTCCCGTCATCTTCCTCAACAATTTCATACACACCAGCCGGGCAGTAGCGTTGCGCTGGCTCGTCGTACATTGGCAAGTTCTTGCTTATCGGGATGCTGCTATCGATTAGTGTTAGATGGCAGGGCTGGTCTTCCTCGTGGTTTGTGTTCGAAAGGAATACCGAGGAGAGCTTGTCGAAAGTGATTACGCCGTCTGGTTTGGCATATTCTATTTTGGGCATGCTTGCCGCTGGCTTTAGCGAGTCGTGGTCAGCTTTTGGATCAGACAGGCTGATCGGTAGTTTTCCGTAAAGTAGACCTTGATCGATAAATGAAAGTGCGCCACCAACAATGCCGCCGAACTTGTGCACAAGCGGGCCAAAGTTACGGAATTTTTGTAGTTCCTTGTGCAGCCAGGATTTTTCAAAGTTTTCTTTGTATTGCGTGAGATCTTTTTCCTCTGGCTCACTACCGGTGAGTACGGGGAACAAGGTATCTGCAGCAATAATTCCTGACTTCATGGCAGTGTGACTACCTTTGATGCGCGCGAAATTTAAGGTACCAGCGTCATCACCAATAAGTAGTCCTCCGGGGAACGACATTTTGGGTCGAGCTGCGGGTCCACCCTTGATAAGTGCACGAGCGCCATAAGTTAAACGTTCACCGCCCTCGAGAAACTCTTTGATTTTTGGATGCTGTTTCCATGTCTGGAATTCGTCAAACGGAGATAGGTGAGGATTTTTGTAGCTTAGCGGAACAACATAGCCCAGCGCGACTTCGCCATTTTCGCCGTGGTACATGTAAGAACCAGAAGTGGTACCTTTGGCAGATGGCCAACCCATCGTGTGAATCACCAATCCTTGTTGATGTTTTTCAGGGTCGATTTTCCAGATTTCCTTAAAGCCGATACCGTAGTGCTGGGTATCGGAATCTTTGTCGAGGTTGTACTTGGCAATAATCTGTTTGCCAAGGTGGCCTCGGCAGCCTTCAGAGAACACGGTGTATTTCGCATGCAACTCCATGCCGGGCATGTAGCTGTCTTTGTGCTCACCAGACTCACTTACGCCCATGTCGCCGGTGGCGATGCCTTTAACACTGCCGTCGTCATGGTAAAGCACCTCTGCAGCAGCAAAGCCGGGATAAATTTCTACTCCCATACCTTCAGCTTGCTCAGCAAGCCAGCGGCACACATTGCCTAGACTAATAATGTAATTCCCATGGTTCATCAGGCCGGGCGAAAAGATCGGTGGCACCGAAATCAGGCTTTCTTCACCTAGCAACCAGACTTTGTCTTCTTCGACCGATACGTTAAGCGGTGCGCCCATCGCTTTCCAGTCGGGAAAGAGTTCGTTCATGGCTTTGGGGTCGATCACTGCGCCGGATAAAATATGAGCGCCAACTTCGGAGCCCTTTTCAACCACGCAAATGCTCACTTCTTTTTCGGCTTCTTGTGCTTTTTTTGCTAAGCGGCAGGCTGTGGACAATCCTGCTGGGCCGGCTCCGACGATAACAACGTCGAACTGCATTGAATCTCGTTCCAAAGGAGAACTCCTGATAATCTATTAATGGAAAAATCGCACGGGTGCTGTAATCGGGCGATTATATGAAAAAAACGCTCAAATGTGGAATTGTGAGCGAGCGACAAATTTTACTACTTGTTTGATTTAAAAGCGGAATTGACTAGTTTGCTGTCTTTCCCAGTACCTTGTTAGTGGCCATTAACCTTCGATTTTTAATTTTAAGGCGTCGAATGCAGGTCTGTATCGAAGAATAATTGATATTACGGCTTAATTCTTGTCGTATGTGCTTGACGAAATGCTGCGCTACTACGATCATACGCCACCGTTTTTTGCGGATGGGGGAGAGTGTTTGCTCAATTAAGTAAGTAGACGAGCAAATTATCTATTTCTAGTCTCTAGGCGGGTCTGTCGACCAACATTATATTAATTGGAGAATCTATGAAGGTTCTGGTAGCTGTTAAGCGAGTCATTGACTATAACGTCAAAGTTCGCCCAAAAAGTGACGGTTCAGACGTTGATTTAAATAACGTCAAGATGGCCGTAAATCCATTCTGTGAAATTGCAATCGAAGAGGCTGTACGCTTGAAAGAAGCGGGAACAGCCACTGAAATCGTAGCAGTTTCGATAGGCCCTAAAGTTGCTCAGGAGCAATTGCGTACAGCGCTGGCGCTGGGTGCAGACAGAGCAATTTTGGTCGAAACCGAAGAAAGCGTTGAGCCGTTAGGCGTAGCTAAAGTATTGAAAGCGGTTTGCGATGAAGAGTCACCTGATTTGGTGATCCTTGGAAAGCAGGCAATCGACGGTGATAACAACCAGACTGGTCAAATGCTTGGTGCGCTAAGTGGTATGCCTCAGGGCACGTTTGCCTCAGAAGTTAAAATTGAAGATGGCAAGGCTAGCGTAACACGCGAGATTGACGGTGGTCTGCAAACTGTTGCGTTGAACCTGCCAGCGATTGTCACCACTGACCTGCGTCTCAATGAGCCACGCTATGCATCGCTGCCAAACATCATGAAGGCTAAGAAAAAGCCAATGGATGTTAAAACCCCTGCAGATTTAGGGGTAGACGTTGCTCCAAGATTAAGTCTTGTGAAAGTAGCGCCACCAGCTGAGCGTGCAGCAGGCATTACTGTTGATTCAGTTGATGCCCTGGTCGATAAACTGAAAAACGAAGCGAAGGTGATCTAATGAGTATTCTTGTATTAGCAGAACACGATAACGCTTCATTAAAAGACGCAACACTTAACACAGTAGCTGCAGCGGCAAAGATTGGTGGCGACGTTACCATTTTGGTAGCTGGTTCTGGGTGCTCTGCAGCAGCAGAAGCGGCAGGACAGGTATCGGGCGTGAGCAAAGTACTTTGCGCTGATAATGCTGCCTACGCAAATCAATTGGCAGAAAATGTCGCTCCGCTCGTGGCTGAAGTTGCGGCCGATTATGAGTACGTATTGGCAGCTGCAACGACTACTGGCAAAAACGTTTTGCCACGAGCAGCTGCGTTACTCGATGCGCAAATGATCTCAGAAATATCTGGCGTCGTTGACGGAGAAACTTTCGAGCGTCCAATTTACGCCGGTAACGTGATCGCAACGGTAAAAACGAGCGATGCGAAAAAGGTATTGACCGTTCGTGGTACTTCATTTGACGCAGTGGCGGCAAGTGGCGGTAGTGCTAGTGTTGAAGCAGTTGGTGCCGCTCACGACGCTGGTATCTCAAGCTTTGTAGGCGAAGAAATTGCCGAGTCTGATCGTCCTGAGCTGACTTCTGCGAAAGTGGTTGTCTCTGGTGGTCGAGGCATGGGTAGCGGCGAAAACTTCGCCATTATCGAAGCGTTGGCCGATAAGCTTGGCGCTGCGGTAGGTGCATCACGTGCTGCTGTTGACGCAGGCTTTGTACCTAACGATATGCAGGTTGGTCAAACCGGTAAGATCGTTGCTCCAGACCTTTATATTGCTGTGGGCATTTCAGGCGCAATCCAGCATTTGGCTGGTATGAAAGACTCCAAGGTGATCGTTGCGATCAACAAGGACGAAGAAGCGCCGATCTTCCAGGTAGCTGATTATGGCCTGGTTGCGGACTTGTTCGAAGCAGTACCTGAGCTGACAGATAAAATCTAGAATCTCGCAGCTTCATAAAAAACCCGGCCAAGTGTCGGGTTTTTTTGTGCACATCATTAATAACTGATATTCAGGCGAGCGGGCTATACTCCAGTGCAGTCGTCTTCAGTAACTAGTTCTCTTGTCGGTAACACGATATTCAAGCAGCAAATCGAGTACAGAATTTTAAAGTGGTTTCAATGATCGATAACGAGCGGCAGGCAGTTTATAAAAACGATCTCACTCAATCGCAACTAACACAAATCGCAAATTTGCTCGGTCGTGAGCCGCGCGGCCTGGTCTCGGTTGAAGCCTTCGGAGTCGATGGTGACCCTGCGGTACTTCGTGTTGAGCCTCTGGTAGGCGATAAACCATTCCCAACCCTGTTTTGGCTCATTCACCCAGTTATTTGTTACTGGCTTGATCGGCTGGAAGCGAACGGCGTTATCGGCGAGTTGCAGGCGGAAGTTGACCGCAATTTGCCAATGCAAGAAAAAATGGGTGATTATCATCGTTGGTATATTTCTGAACGATGGCGGAGTGCATCAAGCACGTTGCAAGAGAAAATAAGCCAGCTTGGCTATCGTGAGGCCTTAGAGCAAAAGGGTGTTGGTGGTTTGGGTAACTACGGGCGGATACGTTGCCTTCATACCTGGTATGGCGCACATATTGTTAAGCCCAACCCCGTTGGTGAGTGGCTGGATACGCATCCTTACTATCAGTTTTCAGCACGTTCAGGCGTCAAGTAACGAAACAGTTGCATTCTTAAATAAACACTGTTTAAATATACAGTATTAGGCCTGTGGAGCTGTATCAGTTTGTCGCTAGCTATGCTGCACTGGTAAATAAGATGAGAAATTAATTCGGGTAGCAATACCCATGTCGAGTCAGAGGAGACTGCGATGAGTGGCAAACAAGACGAAAACCGTAAAAAAGCCTTAGATGCGGCGTTATCCCAGATCGAGCGCCAGTTCGGTAAAGGCACAGTTATGCGTATGGGCGACGAGCAGCGCGAAGCTATCCCGGCAATTTCTACCGGCTCACTCGGGCTCGATATTGCCTTGGGAATTGGCGGTTTACCTAAGGGGCGAGTAGTTGAAATTTATGGGCCAGAGTCGTCTGGTAAAACAACGTTAACCTTGCAGGTGGTTGCAGAGTGCCAGAAAGCGGGCGGCACTGCCGCGTTTGTCGATGCTGAGCATGCATTGGACCCTACTTATGCCGAAAAGCTCGGTGTTAATGTCGACGACCTGCTGGTGTCACAGCCAGACACCGGTGAGCAGGCGCTGGAAGTTACCGATATGCTGGTTCGCTCTGGAGCGGTTGACGTCATCATCGTCGACTCGGTTGCAGCGCTTACGCCTAAGGCTGAGATCGAAGGTGAAATGGGTGATCACCACGTAGGCCTACAGGCTCGCTTAATGTCCCAGGCGTTGCGAAAAATCACGGGCAATATAAAGCGTTCAAACTGTCTCGTAATATTTATTAACCAGATTCGTATGAAAATCGGTGTGATGTTTGGTAACCCTGAAACAACAACCGGGGGGAACGCCTTAAAATTTTATTCATCGGTTCGCCTGGATATTCGTCGCATTGGCGCGGTCAAGGAAGGGGACGAAGTTGTCGGTAATGACACGAGGGTGAAAATTGTTAAGAACAAAGTCGCTCCTCCGTTTCGTCAAACCGAGTTCCAAATTTTGTATGGTAAAGGCATATACCAAAAGGCAGAGATTCTGGATTTGGGTGTTAAAGAAGGCCTGGTCGATAAGGCAGGAGCCTGGTATAGCTACAATGGCGATCGCATAGGTCAGGGTAAGGCAAACGCGGCGAAGTATCTTGAAGAGAACCCTGCCGTGAGTGATGAGATCGAAACGACGTTGCGTTCACGCTTGCTGATTAACCAGCCGGCGCCTGCAGAAAAGCAGGAAGAGGGGGAGCTTGAAACGTTAGACTCCTGACTTATCGTAAGACATGAATAACCGAGGGGGCGTGCAAATCGAGTACGATCAAGCCGAGAAGGATGATGCTCGTACGGATAATGATCTTTCAGGGCTTGCAAATCAGTTGCTGCTGAAACAGTTAAGGCTCTCGGCCATGGATTTACTAGCACGTCGGGAGCACTCCCAGCTTGAGCTGGAAACAAAGTTAACCCAAAAGAAGCAGCGCATACTTGATAGGGCATCCAAATTGCTGCAAGAAAATGCGTTTGGGCAGTTGCCTGTTAAGCAAGAGAGTCCTAGCCATTCCTTGGCGGATGTTCATAGCTCGCTAGCTTCTTCATTTGCAGTGTGTGTTGATATCGCGCTTAGTACGTTGGCCTCGGAAGGGTTATTGGATGATTCTAGATTTGCTGAGAGCTATGTCAGGTGGCGCTCTCGGGCAGGGTTTGGGCCGGTCAGGATTGCTTACGAGCTTAGGCAAAAAGGGGTTTCTGATGTGTCAGGCGCACTAAACCTGGCAGACTGGAATGCGCTAGCAAGCGAGGCGCGGATTAAAAAGTATGGGCATTCGGCGCCAATTGATCTAAAAGAGCGAGCCAGGCAGGTAAAATTTTTAACTTATCGCGGTTTTTCTCAAGATATCGTGAAGCAAGTATTTAAAGATATATAAAACATAAAGTTGCGCTGTCTTTTTAATATAGAATCTATAATTACCCCCTCTATGCATTGTTCTTGATTGGCGTTAAGAGCGGTTAATGTCAGCGTGTTTGCTTGCCGCGTCGGCATCTCTGCATTAGTATCCGCCCTCGAATTTAGTGCCGAACTTCATTACCGCCGTTTGCAGAGCGGCTGAGTTTGGAATTATGGTCACTTCAGTGGTGGCAATGTTTGTAAGCGAATGTTCGCTCATTCGCGTTGTATGGAGTGATGGAATTGTCTTACATAATCGTGTTTTCGTTGCTAGAAACACTTTTTCAATTCTATTAGACTAATGCTTAATGTAATTTCTAGTTTTTTGGGGAAGGCGAACATGGCGAAAGTTGCCAAAAAGAAAGCCAAGAAAGCTGCCAAGCAGGCGCCTCAGTCAAAATCCAAGGCTAAAAAGAAAACTGTTGCGAAGAAGAAGTCAGTAAAAAAGGCAGCGGTCAAAAAGAAAACAGCAGCAAAAACTAAATCTGTCGCTAAAAAGAAAGCGGCGGTTAAAAAGTCTAGTGTTGCAAAGTCTGGGAAAAAGGTTGCGGCAAAAAAATCTTCGGCTAAAAAAGTAGCGACCAAAAAGGTTGCGGTTAAAAAAGCAACAGCGAAAAAAACTGTCGCTAAAAAGAGTGCGCCTGCCGGGAAAGCTGCGGTTAAAAAAGCGGTCGCGGCAAAGAAAAAACCAGCTAAAGCCGCCAGCCCAGCCCGGAAAAAAGTAGAGCCTAAGAAAAAAGCCGATCCTAAGCTGGTTAGCGCAGCCACTACTCCCAAGGCGAAAGTTGCTAAACAACCAAAAAAGGCTACAACAAAGGCGAAGTCTAAAAAAGCCGTTAAGCCAGCTATTGAAGTCTCCGGTGACGCGAAAGTCAGGGTTCGTTCCAGCGAAGAGTATAGTGTTGGTGTTGATTTGGCGAAGCGGCAGTCGGATCTCGATGCTGCAAACTCAGATGAGAACAGCAGCCAGGGCATTGCCGAGCAGGTAGAAGCTTTTTTGTCAAAGGGAAAAGAGATCAAAAAGATTCCTACCGGCGTCAGTGGAATTACACAGACAGGCGGCACCAAACATATAACGATTAGCCGAAATAAGCCTCAAAGCTAAAACCGGAATCTTAAATGGTGTTTTCGCTCAGCAGTGCAGCAAAAGCATTTGCTGCGCGGGAAAGCGCTCTTCCTTCCAGTTGTATCATACCCAGCTTTCTTTCCAGGTACGTATCAGGAACATGAATAACTTCCAGCTCGTTAGTCATGGTCCTGGGAAGTACGCTCCAGCCAAGCCCAATTGAAACCATCATTTTGATCGTTTCCAGATAGTTGGTGTCCATATTAACGCTTGGACTTAATTGCTGTTGTGCAAAAAGCTCGTCAATTATCTTTCGCGTTTCTGTATCTCTCGAAGGCAGTATGGCCTCTTGTTCACTGAGCGCTGGCAAGGTGACGTTATCTCTAAGGTGAAAGCTGTGTTCTGGCGCACATACAAATGCAAGTGGATCGCTCCAAAGCATCGTCGTTCTAATGTGTGGGTTCTGGGTCGGTTTTAACGTGATTACCGCGAGTTCAGCTTCTGCCTCAAGCACTTTTTGGTAGCCGACGTCGGAATCGACAAACTCTATGTCGAGTGAGACATTTGGATAAAGCTGGCGGTATTTTTTTAAATAGGGTGGTAGGCGATGAAGTCCAATGTGATGACTAAATGCGATAGAAAGTTTTCCTTCAATCGCACCGCCAAGATCCTTGATTTCATTGTGTGCTTCTTCAATCGTGCTTAATATAAATTTTGCTTTTGGTAGCAAAAGTTCGCCCGCTTCAGTGAGAAAAACGCGGCGCTTAAAGCGTTCGAATAGCGGTTTTGCGAGCTGAGACTCCAGCGAAGCGATTCGTTTACTCACGGCCGGCTGGGTGATATGCAGCTCTTCCGCAGCTAGCGAGAACGAAAGGTGCTTAGCCACGCAGATAAATGCTTTTAAGTCTTGAGTGTCTAGTAATCCCATAGAGGAGTTTTATATGAACTAGGGTTGATGTTGAGCCTTATATATTACAAATAGTAATCCAAAATATGAAAATAATGAATTTTAATAATTAATAGTTTTTTTATATAGTAATGATATGTCGACTGATACCTACGCGAACTAGAGCCGCAATGGGACTAGAAGCGCAAAAAACAGTCGGAAAGAGACGAGTTAGAGGTGAATATGGCAGGTAAAACCCTATACGACAAACTGTGGGAGTCCCACCTGGTGAGTCAGCGCGATGACGGCACGGCGTTGATTTACATCGACAGGCAGCTTATCCACGAAGTGACTTCGCCACAGGCATTTGAAGGGCTGCGAGTAGCTGGTCGCAAACCCTGGCGCACTGCTGCGAATATCGCTACGCCAGATCACAACGTCCCGACCACTACAAAGGAGCGGGAGAGCGGTCTCGACGGTATCGAAGACGACATCTCGCGTATCCAGATCAAAACGCTAGACGAAAATTGCGATGAACTCGGTATTACTGAGTTCAAAATCGATGATATCCGGCAGGGGATCGTTCATGTGGTTGGGCCAGAGCAAGGTGCAACCTTGCCCGGGATGACTGTCGTTTGCGGTGATTCGCATACGTCGACGCATGGCGCATTAGGTGCTTTGGCGCATGGCATCGGCACTTCAGAGGTCGAGCATGTGCTGGCAACGCAATGTCTTGTGCAAAAGAAAATGAAAAACATGCTGGTGCGAGTCGATGGCAAGCTAGGCCGAGGCGTAACAGCTAAGGATATGGTACTTGCGATTATCGGCGAGATTGGCACCGCTGGCGGGACCGGTTACGCGATAGAGTTTGGTGGAGAAGCCGTTCGCGATCTTTCTGTTGAAGGTCGTATGACCGTCTGCAATATGGCTATCGAGGCTGGTGCGCGTGCTGGAATGATCGCAGTTGACGATAAAACCATTGAGTACTGTAAAGACCGCCCAATGAGCCCAAAAGGCGCTGATTGGGATGTTGCTGTCGAACAGTGGAAAGATTTGGTCAGCGACGAAGATGCTGTCTTCGACAAAGTCGTTGTGCTCGAGGCAAAAGATATTGCGCCGCAAGTCACCTGGGGTTCTTCTCCAGAGCTAGTTGGTGCGATTACTGATCGCATCCCGGAGCCAGCTCAGGAGGAGGATGAAACCAGACGTAAATCGTTAGAGCGTGCGTTGGATTACATGGGGCTGGAAGGCGGTATGCCAATTAAAAATATTCCAGTCGATAAAGTTTTTATCGGTTCATGCACCAATTCACGTATTGAAGATTTGCGGGCAGCCGCAGAAGTCGCGCAGGGCCATAGAGTCGCTGATAGTATCAAGTTGGCGATGGTTGTGCCGGGTTCTGGTCTTGTGCAAAAGCAGGCCGAAGAAGAGGGGCTGGACAAGATCTTTACCGAAGCAGGTTTTGAATGGCGCGAGCCAGGCTGTTCTATGTGTCTCGCGATGAATGCAGACAAGCTTAACGCTGGCGAGCACTGTGCCTCGACATCTAACCGTAACTTCGAGGGGCGACAGGGTTTTGGCGGTCGCTCTCATCTGGTTAGCCCTGCGATGGCGGCAGCGGCGGCGATTGCTGGCCGTTTTATTGACGTAAGAGAAATGGGGGAGCAGTAGCATGCAAGCGTTTACTAAACACACAGGTCTTGTTGCGCCGTTGGATATCGCGAACGTCGATACCGACATGATAATTCCCAAGCAGTTTCTAAAATCGATTAAGCGATCCGGGTTCGGGCCGTATTTGTTCGATGAGATGCGTTATCTAGATCAGGGACAACCCGATATGGATTGCACGAACCGGCCGCTCAACCAGGAGTTCGTGCTAAACCAACCGCGCTATAAAGCGGCAAGCGTTCTGATTTCTCGACGCAATTTTGGCTGCGGTTCAAGCCGTGAGCACGCGCCCTGGGCATTGCAGGACTTTGGTATCCGGTGTTTGATAGCGCCCAGTTTTGCCGATATTTTCTTTAACAACTGTTTCAAGAATGGCATCTTGCCGATTGAACTTAGCGAAGAGCAAGTCGAAAGTTTTTTCCAGGCGGTAAACGCTAACGAAGGTTATGAGCTTTCAATTGATCTCGAAGCCCAGGAAATAAAGCTGCCTACTGGCGAAAGTATTGCATTTGAAGTGGATGCGTTTCGCAAGCACTGTCTGCTAAATGGTCTGGATGACATTGGACTAACAATGGAAAATGCTGACCAGATACGTGCGTTCGAAGAAAAGCATAAGGCGAAAAGCCCCTGGTTATTTACCTAACGTTTTTTCTAATGTCCTCAAATTTTCGCGGGAGTCTAACAGATCGGCATGAGTGGATATAACGTAGCAATCGTCGGCGCCACCGGAGCGGTGGGTGAAACAATGTTGGAAATTCTCGAAGAGCGAGAATTCCCGATTAACAACTTATACTTGCTGGCAAGCGCCCGTTCGGCGGGAAGACGCGTTGAATTTCGTGGTAAGCAAATCAAGATCGAAAACCTGGCTGATTTCGATTTCAGCAAGGCACAGATCGGCTTATTTTCGGCAGGTGGTTCAATTTCTGCCGAGTACGCGCCTAAAGCTGGTGAAAAAGGCTGTATTGTTGTCGATAATACCTCGCATTTTCGATATGAAGACGATATCCCACTCGTGGTGCCTGAGGTAAACCCTGAGGCGATTGCACAGTACAAAAAACACAATATTATCGCTAACCCGAACTGCTCCACAATCCAGATGTTAGTAGCGCTAAAGCCTATCTACGATAAGGTTGGAATAAAGCGTATTAACGTTGCTACTTATCAGGCGGTTTCCGGTACAGGCAAAGAAGCCATTAGTGAGCTTGCAGGACAAACCGCAAGACTGTTAAATGCCCAGCCTTTCGAAACCGAGGTTTACCCCAAGCAGATCGCGTTTAATGTATTGCCGCATATCGATACATTTCAGGAAAACGGCTACACCAAAGAAGAAATGAAAATGGTTTGGGAGACGCAAAAGATTTTTGCTGATCCTGATATTATGGTTAATCCAACCTGTGTACGAGTGCCGGTTTTCTATGGGCACTCCGAAGCGGTTCATATCGAGACCGGCTCACCTATTAGTGCCAGTGAAGCGCGTGACCTGCTTAAAAATTCATCAGGCGTTGAAGTGATTGATGAGCATGCCGATGGTGGCTATCCGACTGCCGTTACCGAGGCGGCAGGTAACGATGCAACCTTTGTTGGGCGAATTAGACATGATATCTCTCACCCAAATGGCTTAAATATGTGGATTGTGTCTGATAATGTGCGAAAAGGCGCAGCATTAAACAGTGTCCAGATAGCCGAAATCTTGATTAAAGAATACATCTAATCAATACTTTAATGTGACCAGTTGGTGCTAGCACCGGCTGGTCGTTGCTGTGTTGTTGTAAGGACGCCAAGTGTTGATTTGCATCGAATCGAACGAAAGGGAGAATCAGCTTGGCACGGCCTACTATCTTTAGTAATCGCCTTGGTTGGGTGCAAGAGTAGTTAATCTATGAAGAATAAGCTGGCGTTAGCGGTTGCAGTTGTTACTCTTTTTCAAAGCTCGTTTGTTTCTGCTTTGCGTCTCGGCGACGTTGTTGTCGAGTCAAATGTTAATGAGCCTTTAATTGCAACAATTGAGCTTGGTAGTGTAGATAACATACCTGCTGAGCAGATCCTCGTGCAAATGGCCTCATCGGCCGATTTTCGTAAAGCGAATATCGAAAAGCCCTACCACCTGAGTACCATCAGCTTTAAGGTCGAGCAGGGTGCTAAAGGTAAAGTTTTGCGACTGAGCTCGTCGCAGAAAATAACCGAGCCTTATCTAAATTTTATTCTGGATACGCGCTGGCCGAACGGTCGTGTCATGCGCGAATATCTGGTTTTGCTCGATTTGCCCATTCACTCTTCTGCAGCTGGCGGAAAAGTACAGCCGGTTGCAAAGCGCAATCTTCCTGCGAAAACAACCAACGTTAGCACTCAAGCAGGCTTTAGCGGCTCATCGATTGCGGCGCGTAAGCATCCGCTTGATACAAGCATCAATGGAGCCACTGGCAACCGAAACAACAACGCCTCTGAGTATCAGGTAAAAAGTAACGACACGCTTTGGGAAATTGCCCAAAATAACCAAATTCAAAATGCTTCGGTTGAGCAAACCATGCACGCGATTTTTGATAAAAACAAACAGGCTTTTATTGATGCCAATATTAACCAGCTAAAAAAGGGCGCAATTCTTCGCTTGCCTGAAGCAGACCAGGCGGCGCTAGTTTCGCACGCTGATGCAAAACAATGGCAACGTAACCAGCGCGCGGCGTGGAAAAAAGTAAAACAGCAGCCGCCCGAGATGTTGCAGTCCATTGATGGCAGTGCTGGCTCAAAGCAACTTACTGAGACCACCAAATCACCGAAAGGGCATCTCACGCTGACTTCTTCGGAAGATAATAAAGTGCATGACGCGCGGGCCGAAAAAACGCTTGCGGATGCAACTGGCGCTAATGCCAGCGAGACAAATAAGCCAAAAAGCTCCGCCAGCAATGCAGAAGTTGTGCAAATGCTTGAGCAGCTTGATCGAAAGAAACTTGAACACCAGGCACTAGAAGCGCGTTACACAAGTTTAAATACCCGATTTGAACAACTCGAAAAACTAGTCGCTCTTAAAAACGCGCAGCTCGCCGAGTTAACTGCATCAATAGAACGATCTGATGAGTTGTTGGAGTCCCTGGAATCAGAAAGTTCCGGTTTGGGTAATACCTTGGCATCAGCGGATCCTGCTGCAACAAGCGCCACTGATGAAACAGTAAGCGAAGAGCCAGCAGAGCAAAAAGCTCAACCCGAAGATGAGTCGCTAGCAGCGGCAGCGCTGGTGGGCAAAGCAGCGCCTTCGCCTAATACACCGACAAAAGTGCCGGATGGTTCACCACCAACGTCGACACCACCTCCTACTAGCACCAATTCTCAGGGTACCTCGCCAACCGCTGAAAATGTCTCTGGCACTGTCGCCGGTGCATATCAGTCTGTTGTTGCAAAACTTCCGCCTGTTATCGGAAAGAATTTACACTGGATCGCCGCAGGTTTGTTTACTGCTGTTCTGGCGGCGGTTGGGCTTTTCCGCATGCGCAACAAGCCGGTTGAAGAAGAAGGCGATGTTGATACTGCGTTTTTGGAGTCGCTTGAAAATGAAGAAAGTATTGAGGAGTCGACTTTCGGAAGCCAGGGGTTGGCGCCGCAGCAGTGGTCAACTGATGTTACAGACACAACCGCAATCGAGCTGGAGGCTGGTGCAGCAGGTGAGGCATTGGCGGATAACGAAGGTGATGATTTAGCCGGAGTTGATATTTTTCTTGCCTACGGTAGCTTCGAGCGCGCGCTAGAAGCGCTAGATCGATTGATTGCCGAAGATGCGCAAAACGTTGATGCGCATCTAAAGCGTGTCGAAACCTATTGCGCGAAAGGCGATATCGATGCGGCGCAACAGGCAGCAGACGAATTGTTAGGTTTTGCGCCGGAGCAAGAAGCGCGAGTAAACGACTTGCTAAATGATCAGCAAGCCCCTGCACAGGAAGACGCACTTGCCAATGATCTCCAGGCCAACGATGAAAATGCGACTGATTTAGAGCTGGATATTAGTTTGGGTGCTGAAGTTCAGCCAGAGTTAGCCACCGATGAAAATTTTGCGGATACGCTTGAGTTAGACACCTCGAGTAGCGTGTTGGATGATGTCGCCGAGACGACGGAGATGCTTGATACGGTTGATCTTGAATTAGATATCGAGAGCGAGATCGACGTAGAAGATGAATTGGCTAGTCTCGCCGAAGACATTGAGCTGGATGATTTTGACGTTTCATTTAGTGACGACGCAATTGATGCAAGTTTAAATTCGGAAGACCAGAAAGAAGAAGACGCGACTGGTGGCTCAGGTTCATATCGTGATGATATAGACGATGTTTCGGATATTGATTTTGCAAATGCCTTTTCAGAAGTAGAAGAACCGTCGATGTTCACCTCGGTGGAGTCTTCGGTTGATAGCGAGCTTACCGAAAGCAATAACGATATCGATTTTGCGAGCCAGGACGTAAATGAATTATCGGGTTTAGATGGAGCGCCAAAAGGCGGCTCGTCAACGGTAGAAGAAGATTTGGCTGCCGCGTACGGTGATTTAGCGGCTGAACTGGTAGACGGTGAAGATGACTTTAGCCCGGAGCTTAATGAAAGCGATGCTGATATCGAAGAGTCGCTGGCTTTAGATAGGGATATCGAAGCATCAGAACTGATAGAAACCGAAGTCAAAGCCGAAAGTGCTGAGCCAGTTAGTATCGTACCTGAAGCGCTGGAAATCCAAGGCGGTAGTGAGACACTTTCAGATGCAGATCTAGAGGCAGAGTTTCAGTCAGCGTCTGAAATGCTTGAACAGGCAATTGATGAGGCTGAAAGTGACAACGCGGAGGTTGGCGAAGAAACCTCTGCCGAATTAGCAGCTCAGGAAGCATCGGATTCCGCACAGCTGGATGACGAAGTTGCGACTAAGCTGGATCTAGCCCGAGCCTATCTCGAGATGGGCGACGTCGATGGCGCCAAAGATGTGCTTGATGAAGTGCTAAGCGAGGGAAGCACGCAGCAAATTCAAGAAGCGAATTCGATGTTACAAAAAATTGCCTAGCGCGATCGCTTTATATTGTCTTAGGTGTTTGTAATAAGTCTATACGCTGGAGTATCTCTGCTTTTGTTTGCGGTCCAACCAGCTTGGCCGCTAGCTCTCCCTCCGGCGAAAATAAGTAGGTGACAGGCAGTCCCTCAGGCCTCGACAAACGAAGCACGTTTGCCGGGTTTTTTTCCACGTAGTCAAACTCCATTCCAATCGCACGAATATCCGCGAGTAGTTCTTCGCCGGTTTTTTCGTCATAGTTCACGCCCAACACTGTAAGTGTTTTTTCATGCTCGCGCTGCAAAGCATTTAGCTCAGGCATTTCATCTGCGCAAGGGCCACACCATATCGCCCAATAGTTAATAACCAGCCATTTCCCCTGATACCGGGATAGGTCAAAAACCGCATCCTTATGCGGTAGAGACTGGTCTATACACGCAGAAAGAAGCAAGGCCAGCGATAAAAAGGAAGCTAATTTACTCATTGAAAATATAGGAGAGGCAGGAGCTGTATTGCGTGACATGTCGGGTCGAAAATTGCGAAAGTTTTTTGCCATTATATCCTTGGCCGCGAGAGTGTAGCATGTTAGTTTGACCAACAATCTTAACGCAACGAACGAAACTATTTCAGGAAATATCAATGCAGATCTGGCATAACCCTCGCTGCTCAAAGTCACGGCAAACGTTGGCAATACTTCAGGAAAATGGGGTAGAGCCAGAAATTTTTCTGTATCTTGAAACGCCACCTTCAGCGCAAACTTTAAAAGAGACTCTCGGCAAGTTAGGCATTGGCGCGCGTGATTTGCTAAGAAAAGGCGAAGAGGCGTACAAGTCTGAAGGCTTAGGCGATGCAAGCCTTGGCGAACAAACAATTATCGAGGCAATGATCAAGCATCCTAAATTAATCGAGCGCCCCATAGTCATCAGCGGCAGTAAAGCAGTGTTAGGCCGTCCTCCCGAAAACGTACTGAGCATTATCTAAAACACATGCTCGAAGTACTAATACTATATTACAGTCGCTACGGTGCCGTGGCGAAGCTGGCTGAAGAAATGGCCTCATCGGTTAATTCTGTCGCAGGTGTTTCTGCAAAAGTAAGAACTGTACCACCGGTTGTGGTCGACGTTCAGGGTGCTGATGATCAACGAGCAGGGGATTCAGTGCCGGATCAGGGGCCCCTTTATTGTGAGCTTGAAGACCTGCGCGCTTGCGATGGCTTGTTGCTAGGTAGTCCTACACGGTTTGGCAATATGGCGGCGCCGCTAAAACACTTTCTTGACTCAACAAGTACGCTTTGGGTTTCGGGTGACCTGATCGGCAAACCCGCCAGCGTATTTACCAGTACCAGCTCACTGCACGGCGGAAACGAATCTACTCTGCTAACTATGATGGTGCCGTTGTTACACCATGGAATGTTGCTGCAAGGCATTCCATACAGTGAAGCAGCGCTGCATAGTACAAGGAGTGGCGGGGGCCCTTACGGCGCAACCCACGTGAGTTTTGGTGACAGCGCGCCAGCGTTAACTACCGAAGAAATTGCAGCCGCTCGCGCTGCTGGTGAACGAATGGCAAGGCTTGTAAAAGCACTGGCGAAATAAACAGTCTTGGTATCATATGCAGGATAAATACCCACTATTTAGAACGATAACCTTAGTCTGCTACATCCTTTTGTTGCTGTTACTTAGTGCAGGTGTTTTTTACGCTGGGCCGGATCAGCTAGGGGCAAAGCTGGTGCTCGCCTTACTTTTAAACTCAGGCTTGCTACTTGTAAGTTATATCCTGTTTCAAGGCACTAAACGCGCATATATCTGGTTGTGCTTTATTCTTCTTTTGTACTTCATTGGTATTGTACAAGCACTATTTGCGCCGAGTGAGCCTGTGGCGATGATAGCAGAGTGGCTACTGCTGATTGCAACCGTAACCTGTTTTTGCAGTTCCATGCTGGCAGCGCGATTCCACGGGGTGAGCGAGCGTTCTCCATAACAGTATGTTTCTGTTTTAAAGGATCTGCTTGATAAAAGTGTTAGCGTCTTCAGAAGGGTTAAGTTGACCGGTTACTACTCCGTCAGGAGAAATGATTAATACCGTAGGAAAGCCGGTGACCTGGTAACGGTCAAACCATAGACGCTGTTCGGATTCTGTATGCTCTAGCCGAACATAATGAAAGTTATCCAGAATGGTTTTCTGAACCTGGGTGTTAGACAGCGTACCTTTTTCAAATGCACGACAGTAACCACACCAGTACGCTGAGAAATTAACCATGAGTGGCCTTTGGTCATTCTTTGCTTTAGTAAACGCTTCTTCGATGCTTAGGCTGGTCAAACCGCTATCACTGACAGCGCGCATGCCGAGCCAGACAGAAATTTGTCGCTCTATTACAAAGATGCTAGCCGCTAGTACGATGAGAATAAGTGTTTGGCGTAGCGGAGAAATTTTATTTTTAGGTTTGTTCACTTGTTAGGGGCTTAAAACGGCTAGTGGAAAAAACGACATCTCTGTCCACTATACTCGTTTTAAGGCAGTTACACTAGCAAGTCGATAAGCTAAAACCAGGCCAGGTCGATACTCGAAAGAATACCTTTAACTCGAGCGAGATTAAAAAGAACTTAGACAGAATTTAACAATGCATAACGAAGATGAAAATGCAAAACGAAGATGAAGTTGCCAGGACGCTTATAACAATCCGCGATTATGTACGTCATGCAATGTCGCGCTTTACGCAGGGCAATGTTTTTTATGGCCATGGCACCGACAACGCGTGGGACGAGGCAATCAGGCTTATTTTTCCTTTGCTTCATTTACCCGACGACGCTAACGAGCGGGTGTTGGACGCAAAGCTGACAAAGAATGAACGCCAACTCCTGATACGTATTATTGAAACGCGCGTTGGCGAAAGAATTCCCGTGCCGTATATTACGAACGAAGCTTTTTTCGCTGGTTTAAAGTTTGTTGTCGATGAACGAGTGTTGATACCGCGTTCACCCATTGCCGAGCTTATCGAACAGAGTTTTTCACCGTGGTTGTCCGAAGCGCCTGACAGCGTGCTCGATTTGTGTTGTGGGAGCGGTTGCATTGGTATCGCCAGCGCCTTGTATTTTGACGCAGATGTTGCGCTCGCAGATATTTCGCCTGATGCTCTCGAGGTCGCGAGAAAAAACGTCGCGCTTCACGGCCTCGGGGAAAGCACTCAATTGCTTCAAAGTGATTTGTTTGAGAAGGTTGAGGGAAGTTTTGATCTTATCGTCAGTAATCCTCCCTACGTTGACCAGGCTGACCTTGCCTCGATGCCCGCAGAGTATCATCACGAGCCTGTTCTCGCTTTGGAGGCTGGAGAAGACGGCCTTCGTCTGGCCAAAACTATTCTGGCACAGGCCGCGTCGTACCTAAATGAAGACGGGATTCTAGTGCTTGAGCTAGGCAACAGTTGGGTTCACCTGGAGTCCGAGTTTCCGCAAATACCCTTTACCTGGATCGATTTTGAGCGAGGCGGCCATGGGGTGATGGTGATTAGCAAAGCGGAGCTTCAGCAGTACTTTTAACGTAAACAGATTACGTAATTTACGAAAGCGCTTTGAGAGCAGCGTATAATTAAGCATTAGTCAAAAACGCGCGACGTCTTATGTCTGGAAATACTTTTGGAAAACTTTTTACCTTAACCAGCTGTGGTGAGAGCCATGGTTTTGGGCTTGCAGCTATTGTCGATGGTTGCCCGCCAGGCTTGCAGCTTTGCGAAGAAGATCTTCAACACGATCTTGATAGACGTAAACCTGGCCAATCCCGTTTTACGACCCAGAGGCGTGAATCCGATCAGGTGAAAATTATATCCGGCGTGTTTGAAGGACAAACCACAGGCACGCCCATCGGCTTGTTAATTGAGAACACTGATCAACGTTCGAAAGATTACGGGAAAATTAAAGACCAGTTTAGACCTGCCCATGCCGACTATACCTACCAGCAGAAATACGGCATACGCGATTATCGTGGCGGTGGTCGTTCTTCTGCGCGTGAAACTGCAATGCGCGTTGCAGCCGGAGCGATTGCTAAAAAATATCTTAAAGAAACCCAGGATGTAGAGATCCAGGGCTATGTCCAACAGATTGGCGAGCATGCGGCACAGCAATTTGACCCTTCAATAATTGAAACCAACCCCTTTTTCTTTCCCGACCCCGACATGGTTCCAGTGCTTGAAGAGTATATGATGGCGCTTAATAAAGAAGGCAACTCGGTTGGCGCCAGGGTTAATGTGTTAGCGCAAGGTATGCCGGTCGGCCTGGGCGAGCCCGTTTTTGATCGCCTCGATGCTGATCTCGCACAAGGCTTAATGAGCATTAACGCTGTCAAAGGCGTTGAAATTGGTGAAGGTTTTGCGGCGGTCGCTCAAAAGGGCACAGAGCATAGGGACGAGATAATACCAGATGGTTTTCTGTCAAATCATGCTGGCGGTATTCTGGGTGGAATATCGTCTGGACAGGATTTACTGTGCAGTATCGCGTTAAAGCCAACCAGCAGTATTCGTTTGCCCGGAAAAAGCATCGATAAGAATAACGAGGCCGTCGACGTTATTACCACCGGACGCCACGATCCCTGTGTAGGTATCAGGGCAGTGCCGATTGCCGAGGCGATGGTTGCGCTGGTGTTAATGGATCATTTGCTAAGAAATCGCGCACAGAATATGGACGTTAACTCCCAGACCAAAACCGTTAGTGCATCCCCGGATACTGATAGCTAATCATCATAAAGTTTTTAAAGACAACGGCATCTTGAAGATTCCTTACTGGCGATTATCCAGTCTCTATTTTTTCTATTTTGCGCTACTTGGCGCAATCATTCCTTTCTGGAACCTCTACCTTAGCGAAAAAGGTTTAAACGCCCAACAAATTGGTTTGTTAGGCGCTATTCTAATGGGTACTAAAATTATATCGCCCTATATCATTGGGCTGCTCAGCGACAAAAGTGAAAATCCAATGCGGATCATTCATTGGACTAACTTTTTAGCGCTGTCTGGTTTTGCTTTGCTCTTCCTTATTCCAGAAGTGCGCCACCAATCTGGTATTAATGATGTTGGATTGGGTGATCAACGCAGCTTTATCTTTCTATGCTTCATCGTTTTCTTTTTTAGTTTTTTCTGGAACGGCGTTATCGCCCAGTACGAGGCGGTTACCTTGTTAAACCTCGGTCAGGATTATCATCGCTACGGTTCTATTCGCGTCTGGGGCTCCGCGGGTTTTATTGTTGCGGTGATCGTTTTAGGCGAACTGTTCGAAGCGCTTTCAATCAACCTGATTCCGCTTGTAATGCTTTCTATGTTTGCCGCAATCTGGATAAGCTCTTTAATGCTGCAAAGTTTATGTCCCACCCGAAGAGTTGACTCGTCGCCAGAGCGCGGCAGCTTTAGCAGTATTATTCGAAGTTCGCATGTGCTGGCGATTCTTGTTGTTTGCTTCCTAATGAAGTTTTCTTACGGCACCTACTATACGTTTTATACGATTTACCTGATAGATTATGGCTATAGCGAGTCGATGATCGGCGTTTTGTGGGGCGTGTCGGTCATGGCTGAGCTGATATTGTTTTACTATGCAGGCCGGTTTATTCAGCGTTTTGCTATTAGTCATATCTTTATGGTCTGTATATTAGTAGCAGGTTTACGCTGGTTGATGATTGGCACCAATCCTTCGAGTCTAACCATTCTTTTCATAGCGCAATGTACGCATGCCATTACCTTTGCGATTTATCACGCAGCCGCTATTGAATGGGTTAGGCGCGCGTTTGGCGTTAGGTTTATGGGGCAGGGCCAAGCGCTTTATAGCGCGGTTAGTTTTGGATTGGGTGGTGCGCTAGGTGCGTTGTTATGTGGCTTTTTATGGACCAACCAGCGAAGTATATGGTGGGAGATTAACTGGTATATATCAGCAGGGGCGATGGTGATTGCGGCGCTGGTGATGTTTTTTGCCAAGCTGCCGAAAGCGATTGAGCGTGGTGGGTAATTTTAGCGGTATCGTTTTTTTCTATTTTTTTAATGAAAACTTCTGCACACAGAGCGGAAAGGTCGAGAGCGATTCACAGTAACTTATTGATTTTGATTCCAAGCGTGCTGTACACTGATCGCTCAATGGTCCCGCATGGTCAGTTACTGACTTGATGCTATACAAAATAACTCTTGAACAGGACGTAAATATGGAATACCTCTATAAACCAATTTTCAAGGCGCTGGCTTTTTTTTCTAGCGATTATCGCTTAACGACTATTTGTCTTGCCGTACTCTGCCTGGTGGGGTGTGGGGGTGACGGCTCTTCTTCCTCTTTTTCAAGCATGACCGCTTCAGCATCACTTGGACAAATTCGCAACGCCGAAGCAGTATTGTTGGATACGAGTTTGATTCCCATTGGTGAGCCTGTGGAGCTTGACGCTACTGGAAGAGTGATTTTCGATAGACCTCCCGGTTCTGGCCCTTTCATAGTTGTGGTCAGTGGCGATGCAGACGCCGAGTACTTTGATGAGGCTGTGGGCAATTTTCTACCTTTTCCAGCTGGGCAGCAACTCAGAGCAATTATTGTCGACGCGCAAGAAGAGGTTGCGGTGACTTTATTTACCGAACTGGCCGTAACGATAATTGAAAATGAGGTTGGCGGTTTACCTTCTGCTACCAGATCTTCTGTAGACGCAGCGAACGAATTGGTTCGCGATGAGTTTCTTGGCGGGATTGAAGATATCCTGGAGCCTCCGACTATTGTTGGGTCAAACCTAAATATCCTGGGTGAGGGTTTGAATGATATTCATGCTGCTATGCTAGCGGCATTTGCCGAATTGGCCTCGGGCCAACCAACTCCAGCACTCGCAATAATGGAGCAATTGCGTGAAGATATGAGGGACGGTATGTTTGACTCGCGGCTAAATGGAGTGCCATTAGCTAATGAGGTGGTTGATCTTAGTAATCTCTCAACGAGCCTGGACGGCGTGTTCTCATCTGTAGTGTCCGAATTTGGCCTCTCAGGTTTGGGGGTTGATGACTTGCAGGCAGTTAGAGACGGCCGGCTAAGCGGTCAATGGAGGGGAGCTTTTGAGGGCACTATAACAGTTGAAGGCGATTCTGAACAAATACCTCTTACTGACGTAGGAATTACCACTGCAGAAGAAGTACCTAGTATAAGAAATCCGGGCCTCGCAACATTGCAAGATGAATTGATCGCGGACTTTGTTGTAGGCCTTGCTGGGGAACTACCAGGAAGCACACTGGAAAACGCCAATTTCTCGATTCGATCAGAAACTCTAGAGCAAGTGACCGTAGATTTTTCTGGACGGATTAGAATACCGTCACAGTTCTTCCAGGGGTTTTTTATTCCTGAAATCGTCTCTCCATTTAGCTTGAGAATATTTTTTGACAGGGTAAGTGATTAGAAAAAAGATATGAAAGATTGGAAGAGGTGGGTTCCTTCGGTCGCTTCTGGGGGCTGATTCGGGTCAATTAACGGATCAGAGTAAAAACCTGCGTTTAAGTACTTCGGCTTTTACCCTGACCCTTGTTTTAAAAACTTACTTCTTAATCTGCCTTCTTCGAAGACCAAGCATAGAAAGCGCACCGCTTAGTAGCAATAAGCCAATCGCTGGTTCTGATACGGCTTCGTACTCAATATCGTCGATTACAAAGTAGGTTGGCGTGTTCAGTCCGAACGGTCCCTGGTCTGTGCCGCTGTAGTTAAATGTTAAGGTTCTGAGTTTGCCTAGCGAACTTAAATCAACAGTTGACCACACGTCCAACAAATCAGTACCTTCACCTAACGAAACTTCTTCGCTGCCGGTTTCAACACCGTCTTTGTCAAGACCTGAAATCGTTAAACGTAGATAATCATCTGCGCCAAATGCATTAGCAAAAAAATCGCCGTTCAACATCGACAGGTAGGTATAAGTTGTATTGCTGATATCGGCGCGATTGACGTGTACGTTTTTGCCAAAATTAATATAAGCGCCATTGCCGAACGAAACGCCATAATTATTTGAACCGTTTGCTCCTGAGCCCGTGATAGCACTGCGGTCGTTTAGAAAACCGGGTGTTGTTGTGTCAGTCCTGTTCGAATAGGTGAAATTCCCCCAACAGCAATTAAATGTATCGTTCCAGCTGTGGTCAAAGTTAACGCCAGCACTGGTAAACGAAGTATTAGCCTGCGGATTGAAAAATGAATCTGGCGATAAGGCGTTATCATCAAAAGTAATGACTTTTGCGCTTACGCTTGCAGCGCAAAGCAGTGTTGCGCTCGTGGATAATACTAGTTGCTTGATATTCATAAGGACTCCTAAGCTCTTAAGTTGTTTAAAAAATTAGTGAATGAATTTTTTCCTGCTGTTTATTGCCTGTGAGACAAGCAGCAGAGCGATTAAAATCTGTGACCAAACAGGGATCGGGACTTGAATTTCGTCGACGGGCGTTGACGACGCCTGGTTTAATACAGCAACGGCATCCAGGTCGAAACCTGCGCTATCACTTGTTGGATAAGGATCGTAAATAGCTTGTGGGGCCGCTGAGTTGTCGGAAGTGTTGCCATCGCCAATGATGTCGATCAGTCTTATATGCGAAACCGCGTTTCTATCGAGCAGAGGGTCATCGGCGAGTGTTGATAGGTCAAAAGGTACTCCGTAGCCAGCGATATATTTTCCGGCAAAGCCGTCAAAGTTAGAAGCATCCATCACGTTGGCAAATGCAGATACCGCAAACGTATGTGTGGTAAAGGCGGGGAAACGAAAAAAGTTTGTTCCGTCGGAAGAAACCTCTACCCATGCTAGTTCTAAAAAGGCGGTTTCCGGTGTCGATGAATAAAAACCATTTTCAAAAATGGCAAAGTCAAAACCGTTTCCGTCTGCTATTGGAGTATCAAAGGTAAGAGTTATACAGCCTCCGCGGCCAAGCGAAACAATATCAAAGGTTGTTCCAATGTTTTCACCGTTTGAGTTCCCGGCTTCGCCCAGCGCCCGCTCAGGTGTTTCGAACTGCGTGGTTAAGTTAGTGCCTCTATCGCAGCCGCTACCAGTGCCATTGGGTTCATAGCCAATATAACCAGTAGCCCACGCAAGAATGCCTGGATCGGTGCTGGCAACTGCCGTAGTGCCCGTCACGGTGGCTTGTGGTGGATAAGGGCCAGCCATGACATTTAATGTAAGTAAAAAGAAAAAACATCCTATGCAGAAATTTTTAATGTGACGAAAAATTTTGTGTGGTTTGTTCATGATTGTATAAATCGAAATGCGTTATAAAGTAAATGTTAGGTTGGCGGCCAGGTTGATGCCCGGATGAGGATATGCACTGCCTGAATACGAGGCTGTTACAAATTGCTCATCAAAAATATTGTTTACACTAAAACTGGCTTTTAATTCGCCCGGTTGAATTTTTTTAATAGTAAAAATTATGCTGGCGTTATGGGTGGTTACGGATGGAAGTTTTGTGTGCTCAGTATTACTAAAGTCGTTACCATCAAACCGCTCGCTAAAGTAGCGGCTGTGCCAGGACAGGCTGGTCGATTGTCCAAGTTGCGCCGTTAGCGTCGCTGAAGCCGTACGCTCGGAAACTAAAGGTATTTTTGAACCATCCGTTAGTTCAGCAGATAGTTGACCATAGTTAAGCTCAAGCGCAAGACTATCGTTGAGATCCCAGCTTATTGACGACTCGATGCCTTGCCGTCGTGCACGCTGATCGAGATTAAGATTCGTTGAGCCGCCACTATCATCTAATCTAAAAATAATTTCCTGTTCTACAAGCGATTTGTACAAACCAATCGCAAGACTAAAAAACCTTTGATTGATTCTTAGTCCCGCTTGATAGCGTTCAGCAGTTTGAGGTTCAAGTCCCTCATCGGATTGGAGTTGTATCTCATCGCCATTAGGGTTTCTAAAGGTTTTAGCGGCGCTCACATAAACAGAAGCAGAGTTAACGCGAAAAACACTGCCTATTTCGTAAGCTTCGTTATTCCACTGTCTTCGTTCATTGCTGTTTAGATCGCGGTTTTTAGTATTGTCGCTTCGGTAGCCAATGCTGGCGCTTAGCGAGGGCGTAAAGACATACGCAGCCTGGATAAAGTATGCCCGCGACCGATAATCGACTTGTGCACCCATTATTCTAGGCGCGTTGGCTGGCCTGGTTATTATCCGCAGATAATCGACCAGTTCTAACGTTATCCCTGAGGTAACTGAAAGGTCGTCGTATTGGGCGCGCCCTTCTATATTGCTAAAGTGGCTTGTTGTTTGTAGTAGCCCTCTTTGAACACCCGTACCTGAGATTTCGATTGGCGTGTCTTGTCTATCCCGGTATTGATACAAAAAACTAAGTTCAATAGACTTTAGTTTCGCCAATGCGTTTAAAGAATTAGTTTCGGCATTAACATTCCCTTCTTGAAGCGGCTCCACATTTGACGCACGTGGGGACAGCTCGCCCGTTATGAGTTTTGATAGCTCAAGTGGCCCCGGAAGTTGATAGTAGTCACTGTACCGCGAATGACGGAGGTTCAGCGTAAGGTCGTTAAGGCTTAGTTGATGGTGTAGCGAAAGGTTATCGACGTTGAGCGTATTCCTTTCTCTATAACCGCTGCTGGTATTTCTAACGAGGTTTAATGTCGTTGTGTTGTGATTACTGACAAAACTGATTAACGCATTTTGGTTATAGGTGTCAAAACTACCACGCTCAATCGCAGTTCTTATCGTCGATTTTGTAGGTTTTTGAGTAATGATATTAACAATTCCCTGTGAGGCACCGCTTCCATAGCGCACACTATTAGCGCCGCGAATAACGTCAATGCGCGCTATGCTCTCCAGCGGTATTTCCGTTAAGTCAACGCCGCCCAGATCATTATTAGGAATAATCTGCCCATCGATAAGCCAGCGTACATTGCTAACGCTTGTCGCACCCGAGCCGCGTATATCAATAGATGTTCGCTTGGCGTTGCCTGAAAATGAACTAAGCCCGATGTTCGCTCGCGTTGATAGAAGCTCTGGTAGTGATCGCGCGGCGCTTGCTTCTATACTCTTACGGTCGATTAAATCTATACTTTTTACCAGGTCGGAGAGAGGAACAGCCTCTTCAGCATTAATGTAAACCACTTCGTCAAAATCGTCGTTATGTTCAGCCGCAAAAGTTGTCGAAGATAAAGTCGCGAAAAGGCATAAACCGAGCGTTATTAGCGCCCACACAACAGAATATGCTGCCAGATGGCAGGGCATACATTGATGTTTTAACATGCCTAAAAACATGGAAAACGCTTTCTAACGAGCGGTTAGGCTAACGGCAGGCGCGACAAAACGCAGTCGTTAGTAAATCACTAAACGACGCGCGATCAAGCACAGTTATAAGATTTGAAGGTGAGCAGCGTGGCTGCCAGGGAGCAGTTCTTGGTTTGCACATATCGCCCTCCGCGAAATTTGGCAGAGCATCTTGGAGGCCGGTTCCGGGCTGTAACGCGCTTTTTGTTGGCGTTAATTACCGTTGCGGGGGCAGCGTTGGGATTGAGCTTTTCCGGCTTAGTCTATGGCCGAAAGCTGTTCACCAAACTTCCCGTTTAATCTCAACATCACGTTAACAAGCGTCTACTTAACGTGTTAGCTGAAAACCTCAGAATGCTTGTGGTAAATCATTCGAAAGATAACAGGCGCGGACTTTAGCAGATTGATCAACTTTAAGGCAAGTGAAATCCTGCTGATCGTCATCTATTGCTTATAACCCGGCGTATTTGGCTATTAGCTTTAGTGAAAACTTGTTCGCATTTTTTAGTTTTGAGGCGCTTTCTGCGTATAAACTCGATGCTTTGTTGCGCGGGCTAGCCCAACCAAGACCCAGCAGCCCGCATTTATAAATGACTCCCTGGTAAGTTTTAGTGTTAAAAAAAGAACCAAGTGAATTGATACCGTCTGCAACCGTCATTCTTATGCGGGATGGCTATGACGGCTTAGAAATCCTTATGCTAAGGCGAAATCCCGCGCTCAAAATTAATGGCAACCATTGGGTCTTTCCTGGCGGTAAACTCGATCAAACGGAACTGGCCCTCGACGTTGAGCAGGGTGAACGGCTAGCTGCTATACGTGAGTGTCGGGAAGAGTGTGGCGTTAATGTCAAACAGATTTCACTGGTAGATTATGCGCGTTGGATTACCCCTAAAATTATGCCAAAACGCTTTGATACGGGTTTTTATCTAGCAAAGGTTGATCAAAGCATTGACGTTACTATTGATAATAGCGAGATCGTCGAACACCAATGGATGAAACCACAGGATGGCTTGATACGGTTGAAGTCGGGTGAAATGCCCTCCAGGCCACCAACGGTAATTAGCTTAATTGATCTGTTAGATTATGGCAGCGCTGATGATGCACTTGCGGCCCACGGTGAAAGTAAATCACCTCTATATCGCCCAAAGGGTTTCCAGCTTGCAAAGGGTCAGTTTTGTTTTCTTTATGAAGAAGATGCTGGTTATGTTGACGAAAACATCGAGAACAAATCACGACTGCACCGAGCAATGATTGACGAAGAAGGTATGCATTACTACAGGGACAACATCAAGTTATTGTGATTGCCACCAGCGTCCCGCTAACTTGGTGTTATTTAAATAGGCTTCAAACGACAGGTGTGATTTAAAGCGTAAGCTTTCTCCCGTTTTAGGGTGCGCAAAGCCAAGCTCGCAAGCATGCAGACAAAGCCTTTTCGCTAACGACTTTATTATGTCAGACGCGTAAAACTCGCAGCCTAAAATCGGATGTCCTATGTGGGCGAGGTGGATGCGCAACTGATGCGAACGGCCTGTGACGGGCTCAAGCTCTACAAGGCTGCACGGACTCGAATCAGCGTTTTGAAGTAACTTTAGTCGAGTCGTTGACGGTTTACCATCCTCCCTAATTACCTGCCTGGGACGATTGGGCCAATCACAAATAATCGGCGCCTCAATTGTCAACGTTTTATTTTTCGGGTCGAATGCATCTTCTGCGAAACTGCCCGACACTAACGCATGATAGCGTTTATAGACGCGTCGCTCGGCAAATTGCTTATTTAAATGCTTTAACGTCGGCTTGTCTTTTGCCACAACCATTAGCCCAGAAGTCGCCATATCCAGGCGATGTACGCAATGGGCTTCGTGATCCTGTTGCAGCCTGGTGATAACGCTGTCGTAATTTTCAGGCTTTCTACCGGGAACGGAAAGTAGCTGCGCGGGTTTTACAACAACGAACAGCGCGTCATCTTCAAATATTATTTCCATTAACGCTTTTTATTTTAGAAGTCGTCAATGGGTAGCGTCGACGGCAGTTCTTTGGCGTTTGGATCTTCATCTATCGCAGGCGAGGTTAAGTTAAGCGCGAGCGATTCGTCGTGTTCTTTGTCAGACTTCCAACCACGAATAACCACAGTATTAGCGTCGTCACCAGTTTGTTCAACTTTCACCGGTAAATAAAACTGCTTTGGCGACATCCAGAGACGAATACTGGAGTCTTTTTTATCGCGTTTAAAAACCAATGTATCAAACTCGCCGATTCGCGTTTCAAGCGTCTCGCGTTTTTCTAGCTCAAACAGGTAGTCACGCATACCGTTGTAATTTGCGATGCGATAATTAAATTGCGCCAGTGATTTGTCGTTGATCAAATCAAGCTGCATTTGCACCTGGAAGCTCAATCTGTCTAAACTGTTGGGTTCTAACGGAAAACTATAGGACTTGTCTCCCTTCGAGCCGTAGACCATCATGTTTTCCCAGTCGAACTCAATGTGAATAGGGCGGTCGCTACCCAGGCCTTTTCGAGTATAGTGGTAGCCAATTGGTCGAACTTTATCGTCGATTATTTCAAAATCGGACCATTCAGATATGCGCATCCAAAGTGCTTTGGCTGACCAACTCAGTCTGTAGGTGTTTTCAGCCGTTTCGACAAACTTGCGATCACTGTTAATTCGCAAGCCACGCATTTTGGTGGTGTATTCTGCTTCATAAGGCGGGAGGCTACTGGCGGTGCAAGCCGTTTGACTGCCAAGCAAAGCAATAATCGTCGTAAAGATAAATAATATGCGCTTATGGTTGTTGCGCGATTGCGAGCTGATCCGTGACGTCGTAGCCGCTATGCGATAGAGCATTTCCATCTAAAAAAGCCTCATTGTTTTTAAAACACACGCGTTTTTCGAGTACCCATGATACTGCAAGTGGGTAAAGTTTGTGTTCTATGGTCAAAACACGTTTGGCGAGTGTATCCGCGTCATCTTTATCATAGACTGGAACTCGTGCCTGAACGATCGCAGGGCCGCCATCAAGTTCCGCTGTTACAAAATGTATTGTTGCACCAGCATATTGATCGCCTGCGTCAATCGCTCGTTGGTGGGTATTTAATCCCGGGTATTTAGGCAGCAGGGACGGATGGATGTTCACCAGCTTTCCGATAAAATTTGTTACAAATTCTGGCGTTAAAATTCGCATGAACCCAGCGAGGACAATGAGGTCGGGGTTGTAGCGTTTTAGCCGCTCGGCGAGCGCCTCGTCGAATGCGGCACGCGAATCAAAGTCACGGTGCGATATAACGTCGGTCGGAATATTATGGTTTTTCGCGCGTTCCAGCCCTTTTACGTTGGCATTATTGCTAATAACCAGGCCGATTTCTGCGTTCAACCCTGCATCGATTAGGGCTTGAAGATTGCTGCCGCTGCCAGAAATAAGTACGGCAATCTTTGGTTGCTGACTTGTCGCGTTCATTGCTGCTTAACTGAGCTCGCCCACATAAACAACTTTTGGTTCATCTTCTTCGGCAATCACGTCGCCGATGATCCAGGCGTTTTCTCCCTGTTGTAGTAGCGTTTCAAGACAATGCTCTGCATTATCAGCATCGACTACCGCAATCATACCTACGCCACAATTAAAAGTGCGAAGCATTTCCTGGGTCTCGATGTTACCTTTTTCCTGCAGCCATCCAAAAAGTGTGGGCATCGACCAGCTATCTAACGAGAGCTTCACGGAGCAGCCATTTGGTAAAACGCGTGGTATGTTTTCGGTAAGACCACCGCCGGTTATGTGCGCCAGTCCGTGTATTGTGATTTGCTTTTGAGCCTCGAGAACAGACTTTACGTAGATGCGGGTCGGTTCTAATAAATAGTCTTTTAGTGGCTCGCCATCTAACATATCTTCAAGTGTTGAGCCGCTATGTTCTAACACTTTTCGGATAAGCGAATAACCATTACTGTGCGCACCCGAAGAACCCAACGCAATAACTTTCATGCCCGGCTCAATGTTCTCACCAGTGATAATGGCTTCTTCTTCAGCAACGCCCACGCAAAAACCGGCTAGATCGTAATCACCAGCCTGGTACATACCTGGCATTTCCGCCGTCTCACCACCAATAAGCGCGGCCCCAGCAAGTTCGCAGCCTTTTGCGATACCGGAAATAACGGAACTAGCAATGTCAACATCAAGCGACGCGCTTGCGTAGTAGTCGAGGAAGAACAGCGGTTCGGCGCCTGTAACCAGCAAATCATTTACGCACATCGCCACCAGGTCGATGCCGACACCATCGTGAGTATTGCTATCTATTGCGAGCTTTAGCTTGGTGCCAACGCCGTCAGTTCCCGACACTAATACCGGGTTTTTATAGCCTGTCGGGAGTTTACACAGCGCGCCAAATCCGCCGAGATTCCCCATCACCTCGGGGCGTAAGGTTCGCTTGGCAAGCGGCTTAATACGATCGACAAGCGCATTTCCCGCATCAATATCGACACCGGCATCGCGATAACTTAATGCCGTTTTTGCGTTGGTTTTTTCTTCACTCATAGGTCACTGCTCGCCAGTGGTTAGGTGGGGTGTAATTTTGGGGGCTTATCAGGAAAGGCCCAGTCAAAGCGCGCAGATTGTATAGCGATTGCCGGCAAATTGCATGAGACAAAAGGAGATAATCCGCGTGCAAAAAGTTGCATGTCTGGAAAATTAAAACTCTTTCGCTTGTCCGCTTTGGCTCGCTGCGCGACAATGGCGACCATGTATAACCTGAAAAATTATTTGGCGACTTTCGCCAATCACCAGAGCCATTTCGCAGCGACAAAGTTTGCCCGCCGGGTACGATTATGTCTCGTAACGGCGCTGGTTGTTGCCGCTGGCTTAATTACCAACACCGCCGGCGCAGCAAACGTCACCGTTGATCTTTATACCGTTAATATTGATGTCGATAACGAGTCGGTAGATATACGAAAAAAGGCTGCGTCTGAAGCGTTGGAAGTGGTTTATCGGCGAGTGACGGGGAGTTCTGAGCCCTTAGCCTATTATCCCGGTCTTAAAAGTTATCTTTCCAGAGCGTCTCGCTATTTATCAACTTACGCCTATCGTAGCGAAGAACGGCCAGGCCAAACGACTGGCTCTACGATAGACGGTGAGGAGGTTGATTCTCTCGATTCACTACTAAGCCAGCGCGAGACTCCTCCAGCATCTTTGGATAAACAGCTTGTGCTGGTTATGCAGTTTGACCCGGCGTCCATTAAGCAGCAGCTTAGCGATAGCGGCGCACCTCGTTGGGCGGCACGAAGACCTCAGCTGGATACCGTCGTATTAGTACGCGAAGCAGAGGCTGAGCCATCGCTGGTTAAACCAGGTAGCGTCGATACCGCCGGTTATACATCTATTCTACGGTTTTTCGCTAAAGACCTGGGCTTGCCGATAAATACTCGTGCTGCAAGCGACTTTTCTGCAAACACGTTGTGGCCTGCATCCGTAAGTGAATTACGCAGCAAGGCCGCGAGCCGTGAAGACGCTGTGTTGTTTGGAAAAATTGATGTCGTACAGCAGATAGCGCGCTGGACGTTTGTTTGGGGTGATGTCTTTTACACGCAGCAAACAACGGCAGAAAGCGAGGCAGCGCTTATCAAACAAGGCCTTGAAATCGCGCAGCAGCAGTTTGCGACCAGGCTCGCTAATCGAGTCAGTACCCAGCATGCAGGCGTTGGAAGAGCGCTGGGAATGACAGTGGTCGAGGTTAATAGTATCGAACAATATTTTGCGCTGCTCGCCTATCTCGATTCCCTGGAGGTTCTTCGAGGCTACGCAATCACGGAATTTAGCGGCAATACATTGAGCTTACAGTTTAATACTTCGGCAAGCTCCGAAAACCTGCGACGTTCTTTATCGTTAGACAACCGTCTTGTTGTGCTGGACGCGCAGTCGTTAGTATATCGTTGGCGTTGAACGCCTTAAGCAGGAGGAATGCATGTCAGACAATGTTGATGGCGAGACGCAAGATAGCGACATTGGCCAACTAGGCTTATTGGAACAGACGTTGCGCTATCTTTTTTGGCTGCTGATTGCTTTCGTTTTTCTTGGACTTCTGTTTTTGCTGCGGCCCGTACTAGCACCGTTTCTGGTGGCGGCAGCATCAGCTTATCTTGGTGATCCTGCAGTGGATTATCTGGAGCGTTGGAAGTTCTCTCGCACCTGGGCCGTTTGCGTGGTCTTTGGCGTTATGACCTTACTCGCATTGCTTGCGGCGATTATCGTTTTACCGATGCTAATCAACCAATTTGATTTGTTTCGCGCCGAGCTGCCACGTTTTATCGCCTGGTTTGACAGCACCGTACTGCCTTTCGTGCATAATTTTTTAGGTGGTGGTGAGCGTTCGGGCCTGTTAGAAACGATCAATCATGCGATAGGCAATAACTGGGACAAGATTAGTGACGTGGCGACTACGCTGGTTGCGCAGGCGACCCAGTCTGGTCTCGCCGTCGTTGGCTGGCTTGCTGGCGTATTGTTGATTCCCGTGGTTACGTTCTATTTGCTGCGAGACTGGGATATTCTTATTGCGCACATTGCTGATCTGCTTCCACGAAAGCAACTTCCTCTTATTTCACGCCTCGCAAGCGAATGTGATGAAGTCCTTGGCCAGTTTATTCGCGGCCAGTTTCTTATCATGCTTTGCCTGACCATATTTTATATCGTCGGCTTATCAATCATGGGGTTGAAACTTGCGCTGCTTGTCGGTTTGGCCGCAGGGCTTGCGAGTATTGTTCCTTACCTTGGTGCGCTCGTTGGTATTTTGGCGGCATCACTCGCTGCCTATGTGCAATTTGGTGACCTTCTGCATGTCCTGATCGCGCTGGGCATTTTCGGTGCAGGGCAGTTGCTTGAAAGTATGTTTCTAACGCCAATACTTGTCGGCGACCGTATTGGGCTGCATCCGGTTGCGGTAATTTTTGCAGTCGTCGCTGGCGGACAGTTGTTTGGCTTTGTAGGTATATTGTTGGCACTGCCCGTTGCGGCCGTATTAATGGTGTTAATTCGGCATGCTCATCACAATTATCGCAATAGTGTTTTCTATCACCATTAGCGTAAATTAAGGCCCTGCCGTAAACAAACACTTTAGCCACGAGCGATACTGGTAATCCATATCAACATGCAACAAATTCCACTTCAACTTGCCGTTGATAGGGCTTGCCGCTTTGATAACTTTTGGCCGGGCCCAAATAAAGAGCTTGTTGATGCGCTTAGATGGAACCTGGTCAATTCGAGTGATGCCAGGTGGATCTATTTACAAGGTGCTGAAGGCACGGGTAAAAGTCATTTGTTGCAAGCGTGCTGTCAATCGCTTGCTGATAGCGGCTTCCTGGCGTTATACATAAGTTTCCCGGAGTTTCTGGCCTATTGTCTAAGCTTTGTTGACGCTGGAACCGAGCAGGGCGACCAGTGGGTGGAAGCGTTCATCGATGCGGACTGGTTGTTGATAGACGATATTGAACATGATTTTTCTGGCGAGCCGACACAACGAAAAATGCTTGAAGAGTGCTTTTTTCAACTGCTTAACCGTTGCCTACTGGATCGCAAGCCACAGTTAGTCTTTGCCAGCCAAAAACCGTTGAACGAACTTGGTTTTCAACTGCCCGATTTGCGCTCTCGACTCGGGCTAGTTGAGGTAATGAATCTCAAAACCTTGTCCGACCAGGAAATGCATGAGTGGCTGGATTTTAAAGCGGAACGCCTGGGCTTTAAGTTTGAAAAAGACGCCGTGGCTTTTTTGTTGCGCCGCTGGCCCAGAGACTTAAACGCACTAAATCAGGCATTGGAAACGCTGAACACGTTTTCATTATCGCAACAACGACGAATTACCATACCCGCAATTCGTCAGGCACTATCGCTGTAATCGCGTTACTTAGGTTTCAAGCTTTTTGAGTAGCACCGATTTGGCTGTGTTAACCTGCGCCGCCAAAAAATCACTTCCACCTTTATCCGGGTGAAGATTCTGCATAATACGTTTATGCGCGGCAATAACGTCTTCTCGTGTATAGGGCTTTTCAAGCCCCAGAATGGCCAGTGCGGAGGGCTCATCGATTTCATCGGTTGTTGGTTGCTGCGGGGGGACACCCTGGCTGGATTGTTGCTGAGCCTTTGCCTGGGCGTTTTTAAGATTCAGGATAAGGGGCAGGTGCCTCAACGCTAGCGGGAGTGCGAACCGTAAGCCAGCCAACAGTGCGGCTGCAGCCGCACCAATCCAGTGTACGCGGCCAAACATAGCCAGCCCCACCAGCGTAAGTGCGGTCAATACTAATAGCGTTTTAATAGCAAAGGGGCGGCCTTGCTCAGCGTAGCCCTTTTTAAACCACTGCCAGCCGTAGTACGCGAGAAAAGCTGCAACGACAACGATTATTACTCTCAAGAGTTGGCTCCGTAAGCTAAAAGATGATATTGAGATGTCACAAAAAACGTAGGTTTAGCGGATTCTATTGATAATGAGGCGCCAGATTGCGCTCGATTCTTCCGTTTTTCTGTAAGCTTGTACCGAAACGGTGGACATATTCGCTACATGATGCGGGATTTCGGCTAAAATTCAAGCCCGCTACACGTCCTTAATTCCCCATGAAAGGTTGATGTTTTGGCCAAGGCAAAACCGTGTTTTAAGCCGCCAAAATCGCCGCTCCCGGTTGGACGTAAAAAGACGAGTAATACTGCTGACATTCTCAGCAGCAACCGAAAACCCCCACGAATTCTGCTAGATAAGCGTCTATAGTTATTGTTTTACTGCGCGAACTTTAGCCCAGAGTGCGTAGATCGCGAACGAATTTAAAAACAGTTGGAGATTGATTTAAAAATGGCCGAGCAAAAGGCAACAAATGTTTATTGGCACGGTGGCGACGTCAATCGTGAAGATCGCAACAAGCTGCTTGATCAGAAGGGCGCGACGCTATGGTTCACTGGCCTGTCTGGTAGCGGTAAGAGCACGGTAATGGTTGCGCTCGAGCAAGAGCTCTTTAAGCGCGGGCGCCTTTGCTATCGCCTGGATGGTGACAACATTCGCCTGGGCATAAACAAAAATCTTGGTTTTACCGCCGAAGATCGCAAAGAGAATATCCGTCGCATCGGTGAAGTTGCCAAGCTGTTTGTCGACACAGGCGTGATTGTTCTTTCCGGCTTTATCAGCCCATATCGTGCCGATCGCAATTCGGTGCGCGAACTGCACGAAGCTGACGATATGCCGTTTGTTGAAGTTTATGTCGACGTTCCACTTGATGTCGCTGAGTCGAGAGATCCAAAAGGCCTTTATAAAAAGGCACGGGCGGGCGAGATCAAAAACTTTACCGGTATCGATGATCCATACGAAGCGCCGGAAAATCCCGAAATTGTATTGCCAAGCCATGAGTTGTCGCTTGAGCAAGAAGTCGATCTGTTGATCGAGAAGCTTGTCGAAGCAGGTATTATCCCAGCGTAATACCGTTAGTCGCTTAACAGTAAGCGGTTTCTACCCAGTTTTTTATGTTTGCCGAATATCGAATGTCAGGAGTTTTGAATGATTAATCCTCACGGATCCAGCACACTCAAGCCGTTATATGTAGATGATGCGTCACAGCGCGAAGCATTGCTTGAAGAGGCGAAAGGCCTCAAGTCTATCGTGGTTAGTTCCGCTGCCGCCGCAAACGCGGTAATGATGGGCGGTGGATATTTCACACCCCTGACTGGATACATGAACCTGGCTGACGTTTTGAACGTGGGTGAAAAGCTTCATACTGCTGACGGCTTATTCTGGCCAGTGCCCATCGTTAATATGGTAGAAAGCGCTGAAGGCTTAAACGCCGGTGATCGAGTGGCGCTGCAAGATCCCAACGTAGACGGTAACCCCGTTATTGCGATTATGGATATCGCGGCGATCGAAGAAATTTCTGATGAACAGATCAAGACGGTTACCGAGCAGGTGTATGCGACTACCGATCCAGACCACCCGGGAGTTGCTGCGTTTAACGGTGCAGGGCGATTCCTTTTATCTGGTGATATTCAGGTACTAAATTTCTCCTACTTTGAAACAGATTTCCCCGACACATTCCGCACCGCAGTCCAAATCCGTGAAGAGATGGAAGCAAAAGGCTGGAACAAAGCTGTGGCGTTTCAAACGCGAAACCCAATGCATAGAGCGCACGAAGAATTATGTCGCATGGCAATGCAAGATCTGGATGCAGACGGCTGCCTGATCCATATGCTACTGGGCAAGCTCAAGAAAGGGGATATTCCAGCAGACGTGCGTGATGCTTCTATCCGAAAAATGGTGGAAGTTTACTTCGAGCCAAACACCGTAATGGTAACGGGCTATGGCTTTGATATGTTGTATGCGGGGCCGCGCGAAGCTGTATTGCATGCAGTGTTTAGACAAAACTGCGGATGCTCGCATTTAATCGTAGGTCGAGATCACGCAGGTGTTGGCGATTATTATGGCGCATTCGACGCGCAGACTATCTTCGATGAAAAAGTCCCCGAAGGCGCTCTCGAGATCGATATCTACCGAGCGGATCATACAGCGTACTCCAAAAAGCTGAACAAAGTCGTTATGATGAAAGACGCGCCTGACCATGGCAAAGAAGACTTCGTGTTGCTGTCTGGAACTAAAGTGCGTGAAATGCTTGGCAATGGTATAGCACCGCCGCCAGAATTTTCGCGCCCGGAAGTTGCCAAGATTCTGATGGATTACTATCAGGCGCTCGCTTAATTAGCCGCTAAAAGCCGAGGTTTATATGACAGACTCCAAGCTCGATATTCCAGCCGATAAGCAGCAAGCAATTGAAAGCGCCGTCTTCAAACGCTTGCTAGAGCATCTGGATACGCATAAAGATGTTCAGAATATAGACCTGATGATCACCGCAGATTTTTGCCGTAACTGCCTCTCAAAATGGATGGTAAAAGCCGCCGAAGACCTTGGCGAGACCGTTAGCTATGACGATGCAAGAGAGCGAGTCTACGGAATGCCCTATGAAGATTGGAAAGAAAAATACCAGACTGAAGCGACCGAAGAGCAAATGCGGTTGTTTAAAGAAAAACGCGGTTAGTTTTTTATCTGTTTCATAAGTAATAAGCATTGAAATGCCTCGGTTTATCCGGGGTATTTTTTTAGGCCCTATTTTTTTAGCACCAATAAATAAAAGAATCATTTAAAAAGATGGCCCATCGGGCGCTTGTATGGACTCGCTGCGCTCATGCCAATTGCATGCAATTGGTCTTCGCTTCGTTTCTTTTGGGCATACAAAAGAAATGAAGAGCAAGTTAGATAATGTGCCACAAATAATTATTCTAATATTATTAAAAATACCTGAAACCTTTTGCGCGGCCAAAAGGTTTCACCAAAAGGCCGCCAACGACCGCGTTGGATCCGAGCGGATTTTGCGTACTTTTTATCGACTAATGCCCACCGGATTCAAGATTTCGTAGCAGTAAGCTTCCTGAAGGCTGGCCACAGCGCTAAAGAGCTGAATGGCTTTATATGCTGTCGCGGTCTTTGATTCACGCATGGCTTTATACCCACCTTTAGCATTAGCTAAAAAAGTGAGAAGCTTGTCCGTGAAAGCAACAGGATGTTGCTTTAGTAGCGAGCAATAGGATTGCTTCCGCTGCGTTAGGAAACAAGCAATTACTTTTTTAGATTCCCGCAGGGCGAATGCGTGTGTGGCGGCATTTCTTTGGTTACTTTCTTGCTGCTGCAGGCAAGAAAGTAACTCGCTTGTGCGGCGACTCCCCACAACTTCTTTAAACTAAAAAATTTCGAAATCTTTGCGCGGCCAAAGTACTAATAACTCATATCCAATAAAGCAAAAAGCCCGCTTTAGCGGGCTTTCATTTTTTGGCGGTGAGGGAGGGATTTGAACCCTCGGTACGTTGCCGTACACACACTTTCCAGGCGTGCTCTTTCGACCACTCAGACACCTCACCGTAAAACTTAAACTATAAATTGTTGCCGCCTAATTCGAAACTCTAAAGCTTTAATCTTGTTACTGAGTGGGCACCACTAAGACGACCGCCATGGATGGCGGAAGTGCATGAAATGCAGGAGCAATTTCATGCCACCTCACCGTAAAACTTAAACTATAAATTGTTGCTGTCTAATTCGAAACTCTAAAGCTTCAATCTTTCAAAAGCGGGCGAACTCTACCGAAGCCTTTTTCTACTGTAAAGCACACAACGCAGAGAAAGCGACATTATCCCGCGCTTGTTTTTATGGCCTCTGCCGTTGCCAGCTTATCCCAACTCCAAAGTCTTGAGCGGTTGATTCCGCGATGTCTTCTGAGAAATAAATGGCCAGTATGTTGTCTTCGGCAAGGCGAAAATTTGCACCAAATGTTGCGACAACTGAATGGGCGCCCAGCTCGGGGAGTTCGCTTTTATAGACGGGGCTTCGGTAATTGAGCTGGGTGACAATCGATAGAGCCTCTCTCGCCTTTACGCTCATTGTAAGGAGAGCATACCGCTGATGGCGGTTTAAATACTGCTTAAGGGGGCCGGAGCGGCCGCTATATTGTGCGCCTAATCCCGCATGAATTGAAAGGTAAGGGAGCTTTTTAACGGTCGGCAACTCAAAAGAGGTATCGACGAAAAAGTCTGCCCGCCCTGAGCCTGTCAGGTTTTGTTCATGGCCGGTCGGTAGCCCAGCACCTATTCGAGCCGAAAACATTGGCGCACCGTCCGCTATAGGTTTTGAATAGCTTAGCGCTAGCTGAATATCACCAAGCCCTGTAGGTTTTCGACGGAAGTCTAGCACTCGCTCGCCATCACGCTCGTATTGATACAATAACTCGTTATCTGGGCGCACATCTCTATTACTGTTGGGGAGACCGAGCAATTCATGCCATTCTTTTACGGCATGGTCGAGAATACCGTTGTTGTGACTGATCAGGGGAAGATTAACTGACCACCGAATGGATTTGACTGAATCCTTAGGGGCATTTTTATAAAGCGTGGAGGGCAAAAAGTCTGACGTAAAAAGATCCAGGCGAAAGATTTCGCCATCCTGGGTAATCGATTCATTTCCTCTATGCGTGGTTGTACTCAGTGAAATAAGCTGGCTGGTTATTTTTAGTAGTCTCTCACTGTTGTGGCCGGCATACGCAAGCGGTGTTGGCTGGTCGTAGATTTGTATTAGCGGTGCGTAGTTGGCGCTGGTTAATGGCTGCGCCTCCAGTGTCGGCACGTAGCAAGCTACGATCGCTGGTAGCAGTTGAGGCAATTTGACCAAAACCTTTGCGAGAGTTTTGCCTATGTTCATACGAAATGGGATAATCACCCAGAATTTAACGTTCATGTATATAATTGCTTAGTGTTTTAACTCATTGACTAAAAAGTACTTTTTTGCCTCTGTTAATGCTGTTTATTAACTGTGGAGTGAGTTCTAAGGCCAGGTTTTTTCCGAATTAAGCTCGCCAAAGTGTAGACCTGCCTAAGGGTCAAAAACCGTTTGAGATAATACCCCCGATGTCTGATTCACAATCCAAACAATTGGCCGCCGAGCAAGCAGCAGGCGCGCTCACGCACCTTGATGCAAATGGGCAGGCACATATGGTCGACGTCGGCGACAAAGCGGTAACGCATCGCGTAGCAGTCGCTGAGGCAACGGTTCGCTTAACGCCAGCTGCGATGAACGCGCTAATTGCCGGGAACAACAAAAAAGGCGACGTATTAGGCGTCGCTCGGGTTGCGGGCATTCAGGCATCTAAACAAACTAGTCAGTTAATTCCACTTTGTCATCCCTTACCTTTAACAAAAGCCAGCATCGATTTTGATGTACAGGAAGCGACTAACATCATTAAAGTGTATGCACGATGTGAAACAAAGTCTGTTACCGGCGTCGAAATGGAAGCCTTAACAGCTGCCTCTGTTAGCGCACTCACAATATACGATATGTGTAAGGCCGTGGACAAAGCCATTGTTATCGAAAACGTCCGCTTGCAGGAAAAAACAGGCGGTAAAAGCGGCGACTGGAAACGCGCCGACTAACAACGAGCAAAACGAAATTAACCAATAGCTGGTGTGAATGAATAACCTAACGCTTTTATTTTTTGCCAATTTACGCGAGCAAGTTGCCTGCGAAAAGCTATCCGTAGAGTTCATCGAGAACGAAACGATTGAACAGCTTATTCAGCGATTAATCACGATGCAGGGCGAAGCCTTTAACGTACTGACAGATACAAGCGTAAAAGCTGCCATTAACTCTAACGTCGCCGAATCTGGCTCCACGCTTTTGCCTGGTGCCGAAGTTGCTTTTTTCCCACCGGTAACCGGTGGCTAGAACATGCCAGAAACAAATGATGGCTTTCTCATTACGCTCAAGCATGGCCACTGTGATATTTGTATAGCCGTGCAGCAAGAGCCGTTTACTAACAAGCTTGCAACTGATAGTAGCGAAAACAATATCGGTGCCGAAGTGAGTTTTGTTGGAAGAGTGAGAGCAAGCGAGCCCTCGCCACAAGGAAATAGTGATCAGCTCGCCTTTTTACTGCTCGAGCACTACGCAGCAATGACAGAAGCTTCACTTACACAAATCTGTCAGCAAGCTGCTGATCGCTGGTCAGCGCTCAAGATCGAAGTTATTCATCGAGTAGGGAAGTTAAGCGTCGGCGAACCAATTGTGATGGTGTACGTTGCGTCTGCCCATCGTAAGCAGGCGTTTGAAGCGAGCCAGTTTATAATGGATTATTTAAAGACCAACGCACCGTTTTGGAAAAAGGCAATATATAGCGACGGCAGTGAGCATTGGATAGCGCAAAAAACATCGGACATCACTGCGACTGATCGATGGGAGACGTGAGAGCAAGGCATGAATTATTGCAGTGATTGTGGTGGCAAAGTAGAGCTTAAAATTCCCGACGACGATAATCGCGAGCGCTATGTTTGCACGTCATGCGGAATGGTGCACTACCAGAACCCTAACATGGTGGTGGGAACAATCCCCATTTGGATAAATGAGAAGGGTCTACCATGCGTGCTGCTGTGCAAACGTAATATCGAACCACGTTTAGGCTTTTGGACTGTACCTGCAGGCTTTTTGGAGAACGGTGAAACGACCGCAGAAGGAGCGGCAAGGGAAACCCTCGAGGAATCCTGTGCCAAAGCGGTTGATCTTAAAATGTATCGTTTATTAAATGTACCACGAACAAACCAGATTCATTTGTTTTTTTCTGCAACGCTAGAAACACCGCACTACGAAATCACATCAGAAAGCTCGGCTGTTGCAATGGTCGCCTTTGACGATATTCCCTGGTCGCAACTGGCTTTTCCTACTGTATACAAAGCACTGAAAGACTTCGTTAATGATTGGCCAAAGCAAGAGTTTTTACCAAAGGACGGGGATATCGGGCGCGAAGACTGGGTAACGCTTGATATGAAACTAGACGATGCCTTGCACGTTAAAAGCCAAGTTTAATCATATCAATTAGCTTCTCGTATTAACCAGTTATTATTTTATTTGGATCAATTTTGGCTTTAGTCGCGTTTTACACATTGCTGTTAGTGCTTGGCGTTTTTTTAGGTTCGCGACTGGACCGTCTCGTCACGCTTACGCATACAAGAACGCAAATGCTGATGAGCTTGATATCTGGGCTACTGCTAGGTATTGCTGTATTTCATCTCTTACCACACGCGGTATATAGCAGCTCGTTATCCATCGATCACCTTGCCCGCTATTTAATGCTGGGTTTGCTAACCATGTTTTTTCTTCAGCGGCTGTTTCAATTTCATCGCCATGAATATGATGACGCTGGCGAAACGCCTCCGCACGCTCACAATCACCAACAACAGCCAGCGTTGGGTAGAGCAGGTCTTGGTGTGGTAATCGGCCTGAGCATCCACTCGGTTATTGATGGTGTCGCGTTAGCTTTTAGTATTTATGCAGACACAGTGTTGGGGGGCGGTGCCTTAGCTGCGTTGGGTGTGTTTTTAGCCATCTTTTTACACAAGCCACTCGATGCATTAACGCTAAGTTTTTTTATGCGCGAAAAAGGTTTTTCAGCACGGCGACAGCTATTGCTGCTTCTCACATATGCGCTAATCTGCCCGATAGTGGTTGTATTGGTGTTATTTTCAGGCTTTGGCAACAATATCCCCCCGAGTCTAATCTCTGCGGTCCTTGCTTTTTCGGCAGGAATTTTCCTGTGTATCGCACTTAGCGATTTACTCCCCGAGATACATTTTCATGATCACGATCGCGGTAAGATGACGCTAATGCTGCTGATAGGCATAGGGCTTTCATTACTCCTGGGCATGGTAGAATCTGACCACAGACATGAAGAAGATCCGTTTAAAGAAATAAAGCATCTAGACCAGCGCCACCATGATAATCATGGTGTTGGTCATAATCACCAGCACAATTAATTTTAACAAGCATCAATTGAAAACCTCTTTTTAGAAAAGGCGAAGTTTGGAACTTAGTTCGTTAAAAAATAGTATTGTTGATCTTCTTCAGGGAAGTAGCGGCAATTTACTGCTGACCATAGCCCTGGTTTCGGTGGCTACGCTGCTGCTGTTTTCGTTGTTCATATTCGTGATGTTTATTCGCTCCCGAGGCAATACTCGTGCGCACGCTGCAATCGCAGACAAATATGCCCAGGAAATTAAACACCTTCATTCACAACATCAGCAATTGTCAGATCAGCTGTCATCTCAATTGGAGCAGGCAAATACTCGATTAGCACAACTTGAAAACTTACCCGCACAATTGGCCGCGCGTGAAGCCGATGTTGCGCAATTAAATGAAAGGCTGTCTCAACAGCAAAAAATAACGCATGAGCAGCAAGCCGCACGACATGAGTTAGACCACACGCTAAATCATTTAAAAATTGAAAGTTCAGAAACGCAGGCCAGGATGCTTGCCGAACAAAAAGCCATGGAAGAAAAGTTAGCGTTGTTGCAGGAAAACAAACAGCAATTGAGCCAGGAGTTCGAAAACCTGGCCAATAAGATCTTTCAGGAAAAACAACAGAGTTTTAATCAAACCAGCAAAAGCATGCTCGATCATAGCCTTTCACCGCTTAAGAACCAGCTTGAGTCGTTTCGCAAGCGAGTTGACGATGTTTATAGCCATGAAGCAAAAGAACGCCATTTATTAAAGGGGGAAATTGAAAAACTTAGGGCGGAAAGCCTTCGAATTAGCGAGGATGCAACCAGCTTAACCAAAGCGTTACGAGCCGACAACAAAACGCAGGGCGATTGGGGTGAGCTCAAATTAAGTATGGCCTTAGAAGCCTGCGGATTAACAGAGCCCAACGAATTCGAAACCCAGCCGAGTTATGCGAGTGATGGAAGCACTCGCCTCGATAGCAGGCCAGACGTGGTTGTTCATTTACCAGGTGGCAGGGATATTGTGATTGACTCCAAGGTTTCCCTGTTAGCCTACAGCGACTATTTTCGTACCGACGATGAGATTGAGCGAGAGCTGGCATTAAAACAACATGTCGATTCGATTAAAGCGCATATTAAGGGGCTAAGTGCCAAGTCTTATCAAAACCTCACTGGTATCAATACGCTCGATTACGTAATGATGTATATCCCGATTGAAGGAGCGTCAGCGATGGCTTTGCAGTCGGATCCCACCCTTTGGGAGGAGGCGTACAGCAGAAATATAGTGTTGGTGAGCCCTACCAATTTATTAGCGATACTGCGCTCCGTTGAAACGATCTGGCGACACGAAAAACAAAACAAAAATGCGGAGCGAATTGCCGCAGAGGCCGGGAAGCTTCACGATCAGTTTGTATTATTTGCAGAATCCTTATCTGAAGTCGGCAGGCAAATTGACAAAGCGCATGCGGCCTATGAAAAGGCAAACGATAGACTGCTCTCCGGCAGAGGGAATGTGGTTCGCCGAATCGAAAACCTTGAAAAGCTCGGCGCAAAAACACAGCGCAAGATCCCTGATGCACTGCGTGAAAAAGCTGAGGGGCGGGCAGAGCTAGATTTACCGCTGGAAACCGCTGCTGATGAACAAGAGCAAACTCAGCAAACCAATTTACTAGAAGAAACGTAAAGCACTACGTTTTTTTAATCACGTTGATTTAAAGGGCAAACCAAATGGCATTTCCAAAAATTGGCAATATGGCACCAGCATTTAATTTGCTGAACCAGGATGGCGATAAGGTCACACTTAAAGATTTTAAGGGTAAGAAAAATATTGTTTTGTACTTCTACCCCAAAGCTAGCACACCTGGTTGTACGGTGCAGGCCTGTGGTCTACGCGACACGAAAAAAGAGTTAGCCAGGCTTGATACCGTAGCAATCGGTATCAGCCCTGATCCCGTAAAGCGGCTGGTTAACTTTACCGAAAAGCAGGCGCTCAATTTTGATCTGCTATCGGACGAAGACCACGCGATTGCTGACAAATACGGCGCCTGGGGGCCAAAGAAATTTATGGGCCGCGAGTTTGATGGTATATTGCGCACCACTTTTATCATCGGCAGCGATGGCCGTTTAAAGCACATTATTGATAAGGTAAAAACCAAAACGCATCACGATGATGTTTTGGCATGGATCAAGGAAAACCTTTAGTTCAAAATTTTTAGTTTTTATAACTTGGAGTGATTTATGTTTATTAGCCAAGCCCATGCTCAAGCCGCAGGTGCCCCAGCAGGCCCTCAAATGGCAACGCAAATTTTGTTTATGGTTGGCTTGTTTGCCTTTTTTTGGTTCTTAATTATTCGTCCACAGCGCAAGCGTCAGAAAGAGCACGACAATCTGGTCAATAGCATTTCCAAAGGCGACGAAGTGGTAATGACAAGTGGAATGCTCGGCAAGGTCACAAAAATCGAAGGCGATTATGTGGTACTGCAAGTGGCAGACAACATCGAGCTAAAGTTCCAGAAAGTAGCTGTTCATGCGGCACTGCCAAAAGGCACGCTTAAAGCAATATAGTGTCGAGCTTTTTTTTGATTTGCATCCCCGAACATTTACGGCGGCCTGTTTAGGCATGGAGTTGCCCGAGCGTGTCCAACTGGCGCAGCTCCCTACGCCTTTGCAGCCTTTGCGCCGACTGCAAAAGGAAACGGGTGGGCCGCTGATCTGGCTTAAGCGCGACGATCTTACCGGTGCCGGCTTATCCGGCAATAAGGTTCGCAAACTCGAGTTTATCGCAGCCAAAGCCTTAAATGAGGGCTACCAGGCGCTGATAACTTGTGGCGGCACGCAATCTAACCATTGCAGGGCGACGGCGCTAGTGGCCGCTCAACTGGGTTTGCACTGTCATTTGATTCTCCGCGACGACAAAGCTTCGCGTGCTGAACATGATCAGGCGCTGGAGATGGCCGGCAACCGTTTGCTCGATGACCTCTCGGGCGCTAGCGTCTCGGTTTTTCCCGCGTCGGACTATTTCAAGCGACAAGACGAACTATTTGAGGAAGTTACTTCTGGTTACGCAAGCAAAGGGGTTAAAGCGCTTGCAATACCAACCGGGGGAAGTGACGCTACCGGCGTTTGGGGATACTTTGCAGCTTGTGCTGAGCTGCAACAGGATTTCGCGCGGCACGAGATAGCGCCGAGTGCGATCGTATGCGCGACAGGATCTGGCGGCACCCAGGCTGGGCTATCTGCTGGGGCCGCTTACTATAGGCTCGGCAGCCCCGTCTACGGGATCAACGTTTGTGACAATGAGCGCTGGTTTTTAGATAAGGTCGGCCGGGATCTCAACGATTGGCGCAACGATTACCTGTGTGGACTCGATACAAACTGGCTCTCGTCGGTTAAGGTCAACGTTATTGATGGCCACGTCGGCGATGGTTATGGGCGGGTCAACGACAGAGTCATCGAAACCATTCGCCTGCTGGCTCGTATTGAAGGTGTTTTGCTAGATCCAGTTTATACTGGCAAGGCATTTGCCGGCCTTCTGCAAGAGATTAAAGCGGGGCGGTTTGCTTCAGATACAGATGTAGTTTTCATACATACGGGTGGCATATTCGGCCTCTTTCCTTATGCTGGTTCGCTGCTACAATCGCGCACCTAGCAAAAAACCTTGTAGATACCCAGATTTTGCAAAGGCAGTGCCATTGCGTGCTACAAAACACATGCTAATAGTTACGTAACATATTGAACCCTAAAGAAAAGTTATTATAAGGAGACAAGGCCAAATGCCTACAGTTACATTTGTGGCTGCCGACGGTAGCGAAGAAAAAGTAGTGGCGAACGAAGGCGTCACTATAATGCAGCTTGCGATGGATGAAGGTATAGACGGTATCGTCGCCGAATGTGGCGGAGGCTGTGCCTGTGCGACCTGTCATTGCTACGTTGATGAGCGATGGGTAGACGTCGTCGGCGGAGCGAATGACTTTGAGGAAGAAATGCTTGATGCGACGGCTGCAGAGCGCAAAGATAACAGCCGTTTATCTTGCCAAATTAGCGTTACTGAACAAATGGACGGACTAATCGTTCACATCCCAGAAGAGCAGTAGTCGTAAAAGACAGACGAATTTTAAGCTTTCATCGTCAGCTTCTAACACGTTACCCGCTTGCGGCGGGGCGACGATCAGCATTTTAGTTAACAACCGGGTTTAGAACTTAAACCTTCTTTTTTCAGTGAGACAATCATGAGCGAAGACAAAGCGATTCTAGAAGAGCAGGCCAGGCAGGAAATTGCACAGCTAATGGAGCGTTCGCGGGCTGCGCAAGCGCAAATCGAGGGCTATAGCCAGGAGCAAATCGACGAGTTAATTACCGCAATGGTATGGTCTTGCTGCCAACCAGGTATTGCCGAAGAGATTGCCGAGTTTACTGTTGAAGAAACCCAACTAGGTGACTATGACGGTAAGTATAAAAAGATCTTCGTAAAAACCCGCGCTGCATTGATGGACATTATCGACGAGAAATCTGTGGGTATTCTTGAAGAAGATAAAGAACGCAATATCATTAAAATCGCCAAGCCTGTTGGTGTGATAGGCGCACTGTCACCATCAACTAACCCTGAAGCGACGCCAGTTATTAAAGGCATTAACGCCGTTAAAGGGCGTAACTCCATCATTATTGCGCCGCATCCCCGCGCTAAACTGACCAACAAAAAGATTGTTGACAATATGCGCGCTGCGATTAAAAAAATGGGTGCGCCAGAAGATCTGGTTATTGGTATCGAAACGCCAACACTGGAAAAAACTAACGAGCTAATGAAGCAGTGTGATTTTATTCTGGCTACAGGTGGCCCGGCGATGGTTAAAGCTGCGTATTCGTCTGGAACTCCGGCGCTTGGTGTAGGTGCGGGCAATGCAGTTATTACCGTCGACGAAAGCGCTGATCTTGACGAAGCGGCTGAAAAAATCCGTATTTCTAAAACGCTTGATTTGGCAGCATCTTGCTCATCGGATAACTCGGTTATCGCGGTTGAAGCGGTCTACGACCAACTACTCGAAAAGTTAATTGGCGAAGGAGGCCATCTAGCGCAGCCCGGTGATTACGAAAAAATTGCCAGTGTATTGTGGGAAGACGGTCATCTCAATGCCAAAGCTGTTGTCCTGCCACCGCAAAAGCTTTGTGAAATGGCTGGCGTTGATATACCTGATGATCGCAAATTCATCATTATGCCCGAAACTGGCACAGGGCCAGAGCATCCGTATTCGGGAGAAAAGCTATCCGTCATTATGGCTTTTTATAAAGTTAAGGATATCGACGAAGCCGTAGCGTTGACCAACCAGATCCAGGAATACCAGGGTAAAGGGCATTCTTGCGGAATCTATTCCTACAATGATGAAAACATTCTCAAGTTAGGTATGGGGACCAAAACTTCGCGAGTCATGGTAAACCAGCCTCAAGCGCCTTCTAATAGCGGCAACCTGTGGAATGGCATGCGTCAAACGTTTTCTTTAGGCTGCGGTACATGGGGCGGAAACTCCACAAACGAAAACATTAATTGGCGGCACCTGATCAATGTTACCTGGATTTCCAAGCCGTTGGACACGCCTAAAACAATACCAGGCGATGACGAACTTTTTGGCAGCGTGATCGATAAGCTCGCGTAATCAGTTAGCGAAGTTAGACAAACTACTTTTTTACACCAAAGTCAGAGATATTATTAAGGCTAGTCGATGGATTTTAGTTTAACTGATGATCAAATAGCGTTTCAAACCGCAGCGCGGGACTTTGCTTTGGGCGAAATGGCTCCAAATGCAGAGCGCTGGGATGAGGAAAAAATCTTTCCAAAGGAGACCTTCAAGGCCGCAGGTGCATTGGGCTTTATGGGCATGTATGCCTCGGAAGATTGGGGCGGTCTGGGGCTTAGTCGCCAGGACACGGCTATTGTGTTAGAAGAGCTGGCAGCGGGTTGTACATCTACGGCCGCGTTTGTCTCTATTCATAATATGGCCGCCTGGATGATTACGACCTGGGGCACGGAATCAATTAAGGAAACCTGGGGTACCTCGCTTACCAGCGGCGAAAAACTTGCTTCGTATTGTTTAACCGAACCCGGTGCGGGTTCGGACGCGGGAAACCTGCGTACAACTGCAAAGCGCGACGGTGATCACTACGTACTTTCAGGCAGTAAGGCTTTTATTTCAGGTGCAGGTTCAACCGATATTCTTGTGTTGATGGCACGCACCGGCGGTGAAGGCCCTTCTGGCGTCAGCGCTTTCGCAGTGCCAGCTGACACTGCCGGTATTGAGTACGGAAAGAATGAAGTGAAAATGGGTTGGAACAGCCAGCCTACAAGAACTATTAGCTTTGATGACGCCCGTATCCCTGCCGAATGCTTGCTCGGGAACGAAGGCGAAGGATTCAAAATCGCGATGAAAGGCCTGGATGGCGGCCGGATTAATATCGCAAGCTGTTCTATCGGAGCCGCGCAGGCAACTATTTGTCATGCCCAGGCTTATATGCAAGAGCGTAAACAATTTGATAAGCCGCTTGCTGGTTTTCAGGCGCTACAGTTTCGAATTGCCGATATGGTTACAGAGCTGGTAGCCGCGCGCCAAATGGTGCGTTTGGCAGCGTACAAGCTCGATAACAACGATCCCGAAAAAACGGTTTACTGTGCGATGGCAAAACGTTTTGCAACGGACGTTGGCTTCGAGGTTTGTAACCAGGCCATGCAATTACATGGTGGCTATGGCTATATTCGCGAGTACCCCATCGAAAGATTTTTCCGTGACTCTCGCGTCCACCAGATCCTCGAAGGCACCAATGAAATCATGCGCGTTATTACTGCGCGACGTATTCTATCGGAAGGTGGAGCGGAAGCGATTCGCTAAGCACAAGCGTTTTTTCATTTTCGCTGTCGGGCTTTCTTCAAAAGAAGCACCCCTTTTACAAAATACACTTTTTCAGAAAACTTTTTTTCCAGAGAACAACGAAATTCAAAAGGTAAAACCATGAGCGATGCATTAAAACTCGACATTAAGGGCAATACGGCTGTTCTTACATTTACCAATCCACCTGCCCATACCTGGACGCCCGAAAGCTTAAACGAGCTTGCGGATATCGTTGAAAAGCTCAATGCTGACAAGGACAACTACGCATTGATTCTTACTGGTGACGGAGAAAAGTTTTTCTCCGCCGGTGCCGATCTCAATCGATTTAACCATAACGACAAAGGCAAGTCTTTCGAATTCTCTAACGCCTTTGGTCATGGGTTTGAAACCCTCGCGAACTACAACGGTGTTTCTATTGCGGCGATAAATGGCTACGCAATGGGCGGCGGTCTTGAAGTTGCACTGTCGTGCGATGTGCGTATCGCGGAAACGCATGCGCAAATGGCGTTACCAGAAGCTTCTGTAGGGCTGCTGCCTTGTGGTCTGGGCAGCCAGCAACTCGCCTGGTTGGTTGGCGAGCAATGGGCAAAGCGTATGATATTGCTTGGTGAGCGTATTAAAGCGGATAAAGCATTAGAGATTGGTTTGATTTCAGAAATCGTCGATAAAGGTGAGTCTGTTTCCAAAGCGTTGTCACTTGCAGAAAATGTACAAAAACAAAGCCCAACATCGGTACGTTATTGCAAGGAACTGATCATGGCTGCAAGAGAGAACACCATTAACCCGCAGTACGTCAAAGAGCGAGAGCTGTTTGTAAAACTATGGGATACCAAAGACCAGAAAGAAGGTGTTGGCGCATTTGTTGAAAAGCGCTCACCTGAATGGAAAAACGCTTAACAAATTTACAACTAAAGTAGTTTTGGAAAATAGTTATGCCAGAAACATCTGAAGCCCCTGTATCAGAAACTATTGCGAACGATCAGGTTGTATTGTTCGAAGAGTTAGACGCAGCCAATGGGAAAAAAATCGCTAAAGCGACCCTTAATATTCCGAAAACGCTGAATTCATTAACCAGCGAAATGGTTGAGTTAATGATTGACCAGTTCACCAAATGGCAGTCTGATGAGAATGTTGCCTGTTTGTTTATTGATGGCAGTGGTGAGAAAGCGTTTTGTGCTGGCGGTGATGTTCAGGCGTTACATGCGAGTGCGGTAGCAACGCCTGGTGGCCCCTGTGTCGAGGCTGAAACTTTTTTCGCTCGCGAATATCGTCTCGACTACCTGCTACATAGCTACCCCAAACCGGTTGTTGTATGGGGTGACGGTATCGTGATGGGCGGAGGCCTGGGCATATTTGCTGGCGGAAGCCATCGTATTGTTACTGAAACCAGTCGTTTTGCCATGCCGGAAGTCACTATTGGCCTGTTCCCGGATGTAGGTGGCAGTTATTTTTTAAATAACATGCCGGGCAAGGCGGGGCGGTTTTTGGCGCTGACCGGTGCCTCATTTAATGCCGCGGATGCGATATTTACTGGTGTTGCGAATGTATTCGTTAGTCGAGATCGGTATAAAGATGTGCTGAATGCCTTAATAGCGGCTGCACCCACTGATACAAAGACAGTCGATGCAGTGTTAGAGGATATCGTTGGTGAATCGCAAGATGCAATACCCGACGGCAACGTTGAACCCCATATGCCGATGATTAATCAGCTGTGTGAAAGCGATAACATTGAAGAAGTTGTCGCTACTTTTGCCGCACTCGAAACCGACGATAAATGGCTAGTCAAAGCCAGGAAAAGCATCGCACACGGTTCACCGCTTAGCGTTGTCCTTATCGACCAACAACTTGTTCGATGTAAAGACATGGCATTAAACGACGTTTTCCGCAGTGAGCTTATCCTTGCAACTAATATTGTCAGGTATCCAGAATTTGCTGAAGGTGTGCGCGCGCTGTTGATCGACAAAGATCAATCGCCGAAATGGAATTTTGCTAACGTGCAAAGCATTGATGCAGATTTTATAGAAAGGTTTTTTGAAGCACCCTGGAGTGATAATCCTCTAGCTGATATTTAATACCTGAATATCACTGACGTTGAACCAGTTTAATTAGATTATTTTCGAGATATAACTATGGCTAAAAAAGTAGCTTTTATCGGCTTGGGAAATATGGGCGGCGGCATGGCTGCCAATTTGGTTAAGGCTGGTTTTACTGTCACGGCCTTCGACCTTTCTGAGGCCGCACTTAGTTCGGCTGTCGAGGCGGGTTGTAGCTCGGCCGAGACCGCGGTAAAAGCGGTAGACGGCGCTGACTATATCGTTTCTATGCTTCCTAACGGCGCGATCGTAGAGAGTGTTTATATCGATGGTGATGCGCTGTTAGATGTTATGCCTAAAAGCGCACTTGTTATTGACTGCTCGACTGTCGCCGCTTCCAATTCCCGGCGTCTTATATCAGAAGCAGAAAAGCGCGGCGTGCGCGCTATTGATGCGCCTGTATCGGGTGGTGTTGCCGCCGCCGCCGCAGGAACGCTCGCCTTTATGTGTGGCGGTAAAGAAGCCGATTGTGATGCCGCAAAACCTGTGCTAGAAGCGATGGGCGCAAATATTTTTAGAGCAGGGGAAGCAGGTGCAGGGCAAATTGCAAAGATATGCAATAACATGCTATTAGCCGTACATATGGTCGGTACCTGTGAAGCCCTACAGCTTGGTGTCGATAACGGGCTTGACCCCGCCGCACTTTCCGAAATCATGTTAAAAAGCTCAGGCTGTAACTGGTCACTAGAAAAATACAATCCTTATCCCGGAGTGATGGATGGGACGCCTGCATCGCGTGATTATGAAGGCGGTTTTATGAATATGCTTATGCTAAAGGATCTGGGTTTGGCTATTGATGCGGCTGGTGCGAGTAAATCATCAGTACCAATGGGTTCACTGGCCCGTAGTCTTTATGCCTTGCACGCCGGCAAAGGCAATGAAGCGAAGGATTTTTCTGGAATACTGGAAATGTTTAAAAGCGAGTAAGTTCGCGGCCCGCCACAGATAAAAGGCGTTAGTAGCAATAGAAAGCAAGAAAAAAGCCCACCAAAAGGTGGGCTTTTTCCTTAGAATTTTTCATCTTTTAATTCAAGAAGCCTTAGGGTGCAATACCACAGGCAAATTGGAAATCCCCCTCACAAACAACGACTCTACTCGTTCCACCTCGCCCGTTACTTCGACTCTGTCAAATCGTTTAAGGATTTCTTCCCATAGAATTTTTAGTTGAAGCTCTGCCAAACGCTTGCCCATACAACGGTGAACACCAAAGCCAAAACTTATATGCCTGTGTGCGTCGGGGCGATCCACCCAAAAACGATCAGGATCCTGGATAACACGTTCGTCACGGTTACCTGAGATATACCACATGACCACTTTGTCGCCTTCGCGAATGAGCTTACCGCCCAATTCAACATCCTGGGTAGCGGTGCGTCGCATATAAATAACGGGCGTTTGCCAACGAATAGCTTCCTGGCACATGTTTGGAATGAGGCCAAAATCTGATTTTACCTTCTGGAACTCTCCAGGATTGTTATGCAATGCCAATACGCTTCCCGATATGCTATTACGCGTCGTATCGTTACCGCCTACGATAAGCAGCATCACATTGCCCATAAGCGTCATAGGGTCACTAATCATGTCCTTGGTGTCTTCGTTTTGCATGAGCATCGAAATAAGATCAAACCCGTAAGGTTCGCCTCGCGCTACTCGTTCGGCACGTTCTTGCCAAATCGCCTGAAAAACGCCTAAGCATTCCATCAACTCCGCAATGCGCTGTTCGCGATCGAGACCAGTTTGGTTGCCACCAAAAATCTCTTCACCTGATGTAGCGATTGTCGACCAATAGATTAACTGGTGACGCATTTCCTGCGGGACAGCAAACAGTGTCGCCAGCATTCGACTGGTTAAGTCTATCGAGACCTTCTCCACCCAGTTAAACTCTTCACCAACAGGCAAGTTGTCGAGAATATCTGCTACAAAACCGCGCAGTGCACCCTCAAGATCAGCCAGGCTTGCGGGGCTTACAATGCCCTTAACAGCATTTCGTTGTTGACGATGTCTTTCGCCATCCATCGTGATAAAGGCTTCGGGTGAAAAATCTTCACGAATGTCATCACCTAAGGAGATTGTCGGCTCTGAAGAGAACAGCTTTGCGTTAGTATCGACAAACTGAATATCTTTGTGTCGAGTGACCGACCAAAACTCGCCAAACATTGGATCGCTACTTTTATACACCGGCGCCTCATCGCGAAGCTTCTTAAACAATGCTTGCCAACGATCATATTTAAACGTGTCTGTATTAGTAATCTCTGAGAAATCTAATGCGTCGGCAGGTACATCTTTTGCAAACGTATTGTTCATATCTAACCCTAACTTAATTTATTCGTTATACAGGTGATAGTAGAAGATAAATTCTGATTTTATATTTTACGCACTCTAAAAAAATACAAACCGTTTAAATATTAATTTTTGGAAAGATTAAGGTCTTTCGAGGTTGAAAATGGCGTTTTCGGCGGCGAACTAACGAATCGCTAATGGCTACTTATTAATGTCCGACTCGCGGAGTGCCGAGAAAATCAGTTTTACCAACAGGCACACCTTGAATACGAAACATATCGTATAAAGTCGTTGCATGAAACATTAAATTAGGTATCGAAAACGAAATCGCAAAGTTCTGAGCAATAAATGGCAGCTCAAAGTTATCACCGATACGAAAGAGCATTTTTTTATCTTCTAGCGCATTCACCTCATCGGCTGAAACTGCTTCTAACTCCTTTTTAGTTTCTTCAATAAGGTTGATAAAGCCGTTGTAATCTAATTCGGGAAGGGCAGGCGGAGGATTAAATTCGCCACGTCGCATACCTTCAAGCGAGCCCAATGAGTGATGTTTTACCGACTGTATTTGACGACTTAGCGGCCACATATCCTCAGCAAGTTGATATGTTAGCAGCTCATTACATTTCTCTTCGCCCAAATGTTCTTTGGCTTTATTCAGAACATTAATTGAAGCGCTGACAATCTGTAGCGACGTTAGAACACTCAGTTCATATAAGTTTAAGCTCATCATAACCTCGTTATTAAATTTGTTTAGACTCGTCGTTGTTCGAAAAGGACAGTGACTCAATCTACGCGTAGTTGTTTTTAAGGTCAAGGTCTGAATTTCAGTTGCGTATGCGTACGGTGAAAAGCTATGTAAGACATTTTTATTACTAAATACGCACCTATAAAAAAGGCCCCTGAACAGGAGCCTTTTTTGCGGGACAATTAAACTTACTCGCGCAACGCGTTTAAATGTCGTAACCACGCTCGCCGTGCGAAACGATATCAAGACCTTCGGTTTCTTCATCATCAGAAACCCTCAGACCCACGATCGCTTTAATAACCATAAATATAATTGCGGTTACCACTGCGGTATAGACAATGGTTGCAATCACGCCGGTTAACTGAACACCGAATTGAGCACCAATGCTGGTGTCCACACCAGCCGGACCCTGTCCACTAAAGATGCCGATACCAGTGCTACAGAATACAGCTGCTAGAAGTGTACCCAGGATGCCACCCACGCCGTGCACAGGCATAACATCGAGCGAATCATCAATACGCAAAGACTGTTTGATAAACATCGTTGCAAAGTAACATACGAGACCAGCACTTACGCCAATCACGACTGCGCCGGCAGGGCCCACAAATCCTGACGCGGGTGTTATGGTTCCCAGGCCAGCAACCATGCCGGTGATGATACCCAAAACGCTAGGCTTGCCATGGCGTACCCATTCAATGATGCTCCAGGTAAATGCGCCACATGCGGCAGATAAATGTGTAACCAGAATGGCCATGCCCGCATCACCGTTCGCAGCTAACGCACTACCACCATTAAAACCAAACCATCCGACCCAAAGCATACCGGCACCTGCAATACTAAGGGTGAGATTACCTGGGGGCATTGGCTGGGTAGGAAACCCTCGGCGCGGACCAATCATTAACGCGGCAACCAATGCTGCAACACCTGCGGTGATATGTACTACCGTCCCACCAGCGAAATCTAGCAAACCTTTCTCACCGAGCCAGCCGCCACCCCAAACCCAGTGGCAAACGGGCGCATAAACAAAAATCAGCCATAAGATCGTAAACCAGATTACTGCAGAAAACTTAATTCGCTCTGCAAAACCACCGACAACAAGCGCCGGCGTAATGATTGCAAAAGTCATTTGAAACATCAGGAATACGCTTTCGGGTAAATCCCCAGACAAGCTATCCTCTCCAACGCCTACTAAAAAAGCTTTGCTAAGGTCGCCAAAGTAGGCACCATCGCCCGAGAACGCAATGCTATAACCCGCTACAAACCAGACAATAGACGCTACACAAGCAATACTAAAACACTGCATTAACACCGATAGCACGTTTTTGGAGCGCACCAGCCCTGCGTAAAACAATGCGAGCCCAGGCAGCGTCATAAAGAGCACAAGCGCTGTTGAAGTCATTATCCAGGCAGTGTTCGCGGGATCCAGGCTTTCCGCTCCAGCGAAGGACGACAGCAGGGCAGCGAAACCCGCAACCGCCAAGCGACGGATAGAGAATTGGTTATTGATCATTCAGTTTCTCCTGATGGTCTTGGTTTGTAGCTATTTTTTTTGGTACATCTGATGAGCGTGTTACAGGCTCCTGATCCTTTCCGTAAAAGCACGATCTTGTTTTGATCATTAAGGGTATCGGGTAGTGTTATATATAGCCCTTAATTAGTGCTCAGATCCATAAGGGTGCAGATGGTAAACCGATTTGGTGCGTTCGGCAAATAGTAGCTAGTTCGAGCCAGCAATCATCTGTATTGGTTGGGTTTTTGAGAAAAGGAATAGGGTGATTCCACGTCGAGTTTCTGGCGGAACAGGGCTGGAGTGACTTAGATCACACACTCAGTTAGGGTGAGTTTAGGGCATGGAAGCTAACAGCTGCGCGCTGCTGCTATCGCCAGCTCATAAGTGTTGAGCTGGCGTGAAGGTATTTATGAGAGGCTTTGCCCGGCAAGCAATTTAGCGACAAATATATCTTTCCAGTTTGCCAAAAGATTGATCCCATCCACTTCTATGCATATCGCGTTGCCGCTGGTCACGAAAATGAGTATGCATTAGCGTTAATTCAGTGCCGCTCTTTACAGGCTTAAATGCCAGGCTAACGATGGTTCGCGCCACAGGAATATCGTCAGATCGATCCCAGGCCCAGCTGAATTCAAGTGTATCGCAAGGATCAATTTTAAGGTATTCACCGTTAAGCATCTCTCTTGAGCCATCGGGCATCACGAATTCCATGTGATAGAGACCACCTTCGACCGCGTCGACCGATATATTTTCTATGCGCTCGTCTTCGGCGCCCATCCATCGCTCAAGCCTTTCCGGCCTCAACCACGCTTCGTACAGTGTCTGCAGAGGGCAGCCAAAAACCTTAACAATTTTTAGCGTGGGCTCTGATCCATTATTGTGCTCAATATCTTTTTCTCTTCTAGTGAGGGTCGTTGCAGTCATAAGAATACTCCTCTAGCGTTAGCTTTGTTGATTTTCTATTTGCCGTTGCAAGTTGTAGAACCTTATATTTCAAAAGTGACGAAAGTGTTCAATCCAGTCATCAACTTTTTGCAAGCCATTTGGTTGGAGCGAAAGCTTGTGCTGCCGCCCAACCTTCGAGCGCGCAAGAAGGCCACTTCTTTCCAGGATATGCACGTGCTTGGTAATTTGTGCCTTGGAAAGTGCGTGCTCCAACGCGAGCGATGCAACACTCATGTCTGTTTCACTTAATTGGTTGATCATCCGGCGTCGCACGGGATGAGACAACGCAAAAAAAACATCATCAAGTTGCTGCTCTCTTTTGTATACCATAAGGTGTACGGTACATCGAATTAAGCCCCAAATCAATTAAGACAGAGTTAAAAGCAGCCGGTTCTAATTAAATCAATTATTTAACTGCTGCCTTTGTTGCTCTTCGTGCCAGCGGTTTTTAATTGTTTTTGTGGTTTCACGCGAACCATCCGGCGACCAGCCAGGTGCGGAAAAAAGGTAGGCGACAACTTCTTTTACTGAGCGAGCGCTTTTAATATCTAGCAAAATCGCAATCCATTCATGTAACGCAACTGTTAAGGGGTTAAAAGTCTGGATATTTTTAATAATGCCGTATTCTGGTTTATCGTGCTTTTGTTCGGGGACAAATGTGCCAAACAGCTTATCCCAAACAATAAATACGCCTGCGTAGTTCGCATCTAAGTAACGCGGATTAGTTGCATGATGAACACGGTGGTGACTAGGCGTGTTAAATACTTTTTCAAGAGGGCCAAGTGAATCGACAAGTTCGGTATGAATCCAGAACTGATAAACCAAATTGACACCGGCAACAAAAACCACCATCTCGACCGGAAAGCCGATATAGACCAGCGGCATATTGAAAATAAAAGAAAACGTTAGCTTGCCGGTCCAGGTTTGTCGAAGCGCCGTCGACAGATTGTAGAATTGCGAAGAGTGGTGAACGACATGGCTTGCCCAGAACCAACGCCTTTCATGTGCGGTGCGATGAAACCAGTAATAGCAAAAGTCGTCGAGCACAAAACACAGCAGCACTGTCCATACATTTGCTGGAATATCGTTAACAAGCCTGGCTTCAAAAACAATGTTGTAACACCAGAGCATAAAAGCTGTTGCTACAACCAGCCCAACCAACTGGTTACCGAGCCCCATACTGATGCTAGTGATCGCATCTTTATAGTGATAGCGATTTTTCTTGCGATACCTGATTAAAACCGCTTCGGTGATGATAGCGACAACGAAAAAAGGAATCGCATAAGCTACTGCGTTTGGATACATAGCTCGATGATAACGAAAATTTGACCTTATGCGGCGGCTGGCGAGAAAAATGAGGTCCAGCGACAAGGGCGCTAGAGGTCAGCTCAGAACGCTACACCAAGCAATTGATTGTATATTGAGCTATATCTGGATAAAATGCGGCCTGGCGTAAGGTGCTGGAAGCGGTTGAATTGACGGGAAGTGATATGGTTAAGCGAAGTTTGTATTTATTGGCGGTAGGACTATTTTTTTGGTTTCTGACGATAACGGTATTTGCCTAGGCGAAGGATCGGGACAGTACTATGTGGCTATGGATCAGGAATGACAGCCGTATGTTGACAGCATTGAAACAAAGAGGCTTCCAAAAGGGAGCCTTTTTCTTATGTAACGAGCATAAAAAAGCCCTCTAATGAGGGCTTTTGATATGGCGCGCTCGGGAGGATTCGAACCTCCGACCGCCTGGTTCGTAGCCAGGTACTCTATCCAGCTGAGCTACGAGCGCGAAATACTCTTCGTTGTATAAAGAGGGCGCGAACTATACGGTTCTTTACCACATTGGTCAACTCTTACGCCGGTAATCTTTTGTTCAAAAACCCCATAATATTCAAGTAGCTGGCGATAAATATAACTTCAGGATTGAATACCAAAATAAGCATTCGCAAATCATATAGCGGCGCAGTGAGCTAGAGCGACGATAGTGGCACGCCTTCATTCGAAAAAAGAGGAAGTTGATTGGAAAGATTGCTGGTTATGACGTAACAGCAGATAAGCACCTAAGCAGCCATCAAATCCGCTAAAGGGGTTTACGAATATTACTCACTGTTCAGCCATATACCATATTTAACATAATATACATTATGCGAAGAAAGCCCCGCTGTTTACTCTAAGCAGTGATCATCACAAAAAGCCCTGTTTTTGCAGGGCTTCCCTAAGTGGCTGAGAACAAGAACGACTCTGATCACCTTTGGAGTTTTAGTTACCAAACCTAGCGGCGTATTTTTTTGCATATCTGGCCAACTTCCTATTTTCTGATTCTGTAGCTACTGTTTGAAGCGTTACTTTGTATTCTTCAATACCAGTTCTGGCTAAAGCTTTACAAATCCAGGACAAGCCGTCGATTTGAACTTTGCTCGCGCTAACATAGTTAGAAAGCAAAACATCGTTAGCTTGATCAGTTACATTTTTATTTAAATAATGTCTGTGATAGACCCTTTTGGCACCGATTGTCATCAGCGCAGGTAGATCACTTTGCAGCATATTAATAACCCGCTGCTGATCTAGCTTGCCCTGAGGGGCATCCACAAGCCCTTTACTAATGACCGGATTCCAAGCTTCAAAGTCCGGCAGATCAGATACTGCATTTGCGGCATGTCTTTTAAGCTTCGAGCTAGGTGCATTAGCTGCGACATCTGAAAGCGTTTTGTTGTATTTAGCGTTTCCCGAGAAGCTCAACGCTTTTGCTTGCCAGGCCGCCAGGTCTAATTCTTCGCCTCCAGAAACGTCCAGATAACTAGTCAAAAGTGCGTCCTCAATTAGATCAAAAAACTGAACGTCCGAACGACCTTTCCACGTTAAAGATTTCAAGGCATTTTTTTGTACAGCAACAGAGCCATCAACCGACGCAATCAACTCTTTTAGCTCGGCATCCAGATCACTTTGTGTGGCATTGATTTGCCCAGACAGCGATAAACCAGCGATTAAACATAATGTAGTTATCAAATTTTGTGGGAATAGTTTTATCATATTAACTCCTTAAACTCATTTTGGTTTTTGCTTCAAGCTACTCTCTTACTCTATGCGGGTTGTACTAACGTTAACCTGCCTTCGGCCAGCAAACTATCGCCAGCTGTCACACTAAAACAATAAATTGCCCCCCCCTCACTTTGCACTGCGGGCTTCGCTTCAACAACTAGCTCGTCCACCAATGGAACTGTATCGCTTAGAAGGTTAAGCGATTTTACCGCTCCCAGATACGCGGCACTAACGCTGCCTAATTGCGATCGTATCAAGCCAGCATGTACAGCGGCTGCTTGCGCGCCATATTCGATCAGTAGATAGCTATCCAGGTTTGTGCAATCACGCAAAGGATTGCTCTCTCGATTATGGGAAGCCGTGCGACATCGTATCGATTTCTCATCCCAGAACTCAACTGAATCCAGTAATGACATTCCTTCCCCGTGAGGAATTAAAGCAGCAATTTCTTTTTGATCTAGTAACACGGCTTGATATTGATCGCTAACTGTTGCTTCGCATTTAATTGCATTATAACGTTACCTTCTTCCTGGTTTGCCAGCTTTTCTAATACTGGAAGCGCTAATGACGCTGCACTCGATACACGAAGAGTTTCGAGCGCTTTGTTTGCGCATAAAGTTTCCTTTTTTTCGCTCAGAGTACCCGCTTTAATCTCAATTGAAGCAATACTGTCCGCGGTTTTTTCTTTAGCTAGAACATAAGCGCTTGCAAATGATTTTGTTATGTCACTTTCATAGCACAAAGGTTCCGGAGGAAACGTCTCGTAGCAAACAAATAATGTGTTCAGTTGCTCTGTAACCACCATGGTAAAGGCTTCCATTAACCCCGCAGCAAACGTATATTTTCCGGTAGCGAGACTTGTTGAGGGTTTTCGAGATTTTGTGGCAATTCCCCAATAGCCTAACGCAGAATTATGTACCGAATTATGAAACTGTGTCGGAGATACCATAGGGTTAGGTTCAGTTACTACTCGACATATCTGGTCAATAATTTGATGATCGCCTCCCGATGAACAGAAAACACTGCCCATTTGACTGAGGTCCCTGGTAGGTATTTGTTCAATCGCGTCTTCACAAGCATGAAATGCCAAACGAACCAGGCTGGTTGCTCTTCTACGCTCATTGGGTGGAAGAAAACTTGGCTTATAACGCTCTAGCTCTCTATCGACATAGGGAGATTCACAACGAAGCACAGCTCTTCCCTCCTTCCAGCCAGTCATTCCTGGTGCCACCAAGCCAATCGCTTCTATGTATATACGGGTCATTTGATTTCACCAATGGCCAGGCTACAGTTACTTCCACCAAAGCCAAAGGAGTTACTCAATACCAAATTGACTTCTTTTGTTAAGGGGGTCAGCAGTACATTTGTGGGTATATCACCATCAATTTCATTCGTATTTAAACTCTGTGGTAGCCAGTTATTACTTACGCAAAGTACTGAAATAATAGCTTCCACCGCTCCTGCGGCGCCCAGTGTATGGCCTGTCCAGCCTTTCGTCGAACTGCAGTGCACCAGGTCTCCAACGACTTGATGCACTGCTTTACCTTCTGCCAGGTCATTCGCCTGAGTTCCCGTGCCATGTAGATTAATATAATCTACATGGCCAGGCTTCAAACCGGCTCGGGATAAAGCATCTTGCATCGCAATTGCTGCACCCAAACCATCAGGGTGAGGGCTAGACATATGATAGGCGTCGCCGCTTTCGCCGTATCCTAATAATCCCACTCCGGACACGCTATCATCCGGAGCTTCAAGAAAAGCGAATCCAGCGGCTTCGCCAATAGATATACCATCTCTTGATCGATCGGAGGGGCGACACACTTCTTCCGACGTAAGTTGTAACGAGTGAAACCCGTGCAAAGTTGTTAGACACAAGCTGTCTACCCCACCCACAATTGCCGCATCACACATGCCCGCACTGATGGATCGGTGAGCTGACGCAAAAACCTTGGCACTAGATGAGCATGCAGTGGATATGGTATTAAAGACACCATCAAGCTCTAGCGATTCACGTACAAACTCGCTAACAGAGCTAACACAGTGTGTTGACGGGTACTCATACCAATCGGGCAATTTGCCCTGCATTTGATTTTTGCGCCATTCTTTATAGGCTAATTCGGTCTGCTGGATACCGGAAGTACTGGTACCAATAAAAACACCAATCCGATTAGTACCATATTTTTCTTTTGATCTTGCAATGGCTTCCAGAAAGCCATCCTGTTTTAGTGCTAGTGCGGACAGGCGATTATTGCGGCAATCATAGTGGCTAAATGATTTAGGAAGCTTAATACTGTCAAGACCTGATATCTCCCCTGTCCAGGTTTTCAAATTTTCCGCGCCCGGAAAAGTACAGGGAGCTAAACCACTGTTACCTTCTTGTAGCTGCCGCCAGTTAGTATCTAGCCCATGACCGAGGCTACTTACTAATGTTGTGGCAGAAATACTTAGAGGTCTAATCTTACTCAGAGCCATCGCTATTCCAAAATTCGTAGAAATTAAACCAGTTATAAGGAGCCAGTCTTAACTCTTCCTCCAGGGCTTCGCTGTACTGTGTTATATATGATTTTAACGCGTGCTCTCTATTTGCTCGTGGCAACAAAACACGATCCGCAAGAAGCTGACTTTTGACACGATACTGGTTTTTACCCATAAAAAACCCCGTTAGCATTACAACCGGAACTTTCAACACGTATGCCAATGACCATGGCCCGGTCGGGAAATCTGCCCTACCTCCTAAAAAATCACAACTTACCTGCTTCTCAAACTCAGCAGCACGATCAGCCATAATGCCTACCATATGGCCAGCTAGCAAATGCTCCTTTAATTTAAGAGCCAAAGCCGCTGGATTAAGACGTGAGTCGATAATACGCTTGCTCATTTCCGGATTTATCCGTTCTAGTACCTGCATTGCTGCGGAATTATGTTGAACGTCCATCAATACATAAAACTCAGCGTCGATATTGCTTCCTCTTTGCTTAAGCACTTCAAAACTACCGGCATGAGAGACCAGGATTAAGCAACCACGCTTTTCTTCGGCAAACCTTTGCAATAATTCTTCCCCCTCCACCGAAATTGAAAAAATATCGCCTCGGCCAGCAGCTATATAAAAGCGATCAACAGAAACACAGGCAAAAGTATATATATGGCGCCAGGTATTCAGCCAACCGCTTTTCTGGGGTTGAATTCTTTCCAGATAACTTTTTGAATGAGCAACAGCATCGCGCGCGAAAACAAGGTAAAACAAACTTATAGGAAACAATAATATACGTACAAATCGTCGTCCTAAATTCAAACTGATCCAGGCTAGTAGCTGTATCCAGAACAAACTGGCCCGCTCTCGTTGTTCTGACCAGTGTGGTTCATTAGTTGACATATTTTATAGTCACACTACCTTTAAGAACCACTTTGCCAGATGTGGTTAAGCTGATTTTTGCAGTTGTGTCCCGATGGTCTAATTTCAAAACGCACTGTTGGCCAGGTTCAACCGGACGCAGAAATTTAAGCGTTTTTACACCAGTAAGTTCAAGCTGTTCGCCCCTCATTTTTTTAGCAATCCAACTCAGTAATAATGCTCCGGGCACTAACGCTCCATCGGGAAAATGGTGTGCATAACAGGGATGGTACTCCGGCACATCAATTTTAATAGATGCCATCATTCAAGTTCCATCCATAATTCATTCAGAGATTTGCTTGGTATCTTTCCTGTACTATTTCGAGGCAGATGGGATACTTTTTTTATCGGTCTTGGTAAAAACACTGGATCGATGCTATTCGCGAGCTCCTGGCTAATGTCATGCACGGTACGCCTTGTAACCACGAGCGCAACAGGACGCTCGCCCTCAGATTCAGTTAAAAAAACAATCCCATCTTCAACTCCCGTCACCCCAAGAAGCTTTAAGTTTAGTTCGACCAAAGAGCTGCGTTTGCCCGCTATATTCAACATATCATTAGATCTGCCTAGTAAGCAAAATGTCCTGTCGTCTATGAGCTCAACAACATCCGTCACCGTTTGCGCATTCTTCAGGTGCTGCCCCTCTACGGCGATGGAACCTTTCACCTCCCGAATAGACATATTGTCGAGCAATTGCCAGACCAGGGTATCGGAGGGTCTGCGAGTTGCCACACTGCCTGCCTCGGTAAAACCATATATCTCATCCAATCGCCCGCCAAAAAAAAGCTCTGTCTTGGTCGCTAGCTCTGTTGATAAGGGGGCGGTCGCAGAAACAATTTTACTAACACGACATGGTTCAAGCCCACTTTCCTGTAGTACCCGAAGGTGGACGGGCGTGCTGACGAATAATCGGGGTTCTGGGGTAGCACATAGCGAAGTTAGAATATCCTTTGGGAAAAAAGGATGAGCACAATTTAGAGAGCACCCTGCCTGAAGGGCCATTAGTACTGTCATCTCCAGGCCATACATATGTTGAGAGGGTACGGTTGCCGAAATACAATAGGACGACCCTGAAGTGTCAAACCTTCGTCCCAGGCGCCGGGCCGTGCCTGCTAGAGTACTCCATGGTTTTTCTAACGCTTTAGGTTTTCCTGTGCTTCCGGATGTGAGCGCTATCGCTGCAACCAGGTCATCTTTAATATAGGGAAGCTCTGGCGCATACTTTACTGGTTCTAAATCTGAGTAATCAACCCTAACATCCAGGCTGTCGACCGCAGGGGATTCATCGTGATCTAAAACACAAATACTATTGGGGAATTCCAATAGAACCTCTGCTAATGTTCCGCTCTGCCTGTTGGGTAGCAGTAAACTTGTAGAGCCTTTTATAAGAGCCGCTGCAAACGCCAAGGCAAAATAATAGCGATCATGGCAAAAGTTTATTAATAGTACGCCCTCAGGCAATTTGTGGGCTAACCGATACGCCTCGGAAAGGAACTGCTCCTGCGTTACCACCCAATGATCTCTATAAATAAAAGCAGCGTGCGGGTTGTAATCAGCTATTAATTCAGTGCTGGTATTCATCCCTTTTCTTCATCTGTGATCGAACTACAATTTTTACGTAGTCAATAAAACTGGGGTGATCGTGTTGCTGAAACTTAGTTTTTCGCCATACGAATTCCCCAGCAAAAAGTATTGCTGTTAAGATATAGCTAATAAAGTTGGTATAGATAGACCACAGATACGCGGATGCAAATATAGCGAGGCATAAAGAAAACACAGCCGAAAATAGAAAAAAGCACGTCCACAACTGAGTTACCCGACGCGTGTAACGTTCCAGGGGGCTGCCAAGTGGTCCTCGTGCTTCTTGTCCTATCCTCGTGACTAAAGGGGTCTCTCCACGCAAAAGCGTTCTACCAAAAATATAGAATAAGAGTAAAGGTAAAACGACCGGGGGAGCAAATGACACATAGAGTAGTAAACTGAAATGATATGTGACACCAGCTGATATTAACACTGCTATAAAAATCAGCCAGGCGTCGATGGCACCTGCTTTTAAGCGAAACAGTAAAAGCCCAAAAATCAGCAATATGATTGCTAAAAGTAACAATACAGGCTCGCTTCTAATTATCGCTAAATGAACAAGCAGTGGATAACTAAGAGTACAGACAATCGTAAGCAATGAACTCACGCCTTAAAATCCTAGCTATTGGCCTCAATATGCTCCACAAGAGAACCTAAGCTCGCAAAAATTGCTTTATTATTTTCATCATCTGCTTTGATGTGGACATTATAATTCTTAGCAATAGCAAGAGAGATTTCCAGAGCGTCGATAGAATCTAAGCCAAGACTGTCCGGACTGTCAAAGCCAAACAAGGGTGCCTTTGGGTTAATCTCTTCTGTTTCTAGATCTTCTAAATCCAGAGCTGCCACAAGAATCTTTGCGAGTTCTTTCTCTTTGTCACTTTGATTGAACATCATCCTACTCTCGAAAATAACCGTTTCGAAACCTTATTTTATACCTGTATACTCACTAAACATACCCATCACCACGTGACGACCTGGCTGCGTAAATCCTACAGCATCTAACGCTGAAACAATACTGGAAGGCGGAACACAATGTTCAATCGTGTCCCAATAATACCGCATGAGTTCTTCTGCGGCTGAGCTACGGCGAAAAATACGGGTGATTGTCGGGACAATGCCTTTCATATAAATTTTGAGAAAGAACGTAGCAAGTGGACTTGCAGGTCGGCTTATTTCAAGCACCACTACTTTTCCACCCGGTTTTAAAACACGCCGATATTCTGCAAAGGCCTCTTCGAGATCGGCCACATGACGCAACGCAAAGCCCATGGTAAGTATATCGAAGGAATTGTCGGCGAAAGGCAGCGCCTCACCCAGGCCCATCGATAATCGTTTTACCCCTAATTTTCTCGCCTCCGATAACATCCCTTTACTTGGATCCAGCGCTACCACAAACCCGCTTTCTGACACTATTTCTTGAGCTAGAAATGAGACAACGCCTGTACCTGCGCCGACGTCAAGAACGCTCATGCCTTGTTCTAAACCCTGGCGAACCAACGCCTGGCGCCGGTAGCTGTCACCCGATCCAAAGCTCATCATGCGGCATATCCAATCATAATGCTCAGCTGAACTATCAAACATTGTGTCGACACGCTCACGACGATCTTCCGCGTGAGTATAATAATCGGACAAAACGGGGTGAGGAGCCAGCCCTGTTTTTACATCATGTTTGCCTGGTGACATTCGTCATATCCTATATCTTAATTACACCATTGAACGGCCCCGTTACCAGAGCTTAATTCTGGCGCAGACTCTACCATCTTTTGTGCTAGAATGCGCGCCAAAAATAATGGAGCTTTATCTACTGATGGCGAATATCCGCTTCGAGTATTCCACGGAATCACCCAACTCATTGCTAAAAGAAAAAAATGTCTTTGCGGTATTTTCGTATGAGGATGCCCCCTGGTCGCTTGCGACTGGCGAACGTCACATTAATACCGGCCTACCATCACTTTCAGAAACCCAGCAAACGGAAGTATGGAGATGCGAAAGCCACATAGAGTCTGGTGAATCCGACGGAGTGTCCTGGTGTGAAAGCGATGACTTACTCATTTGCTCGACGCAAGTCCACACAGACAGCGAAAGTTTAAGTGACATAACATGTCGTGCGTACTCAAAATTATTGAGTACCATTTCTATGCGTGGATTCCCTTTTATATTAAGGGCCTGGAATTATTTTTCCGGTATCAACCAGGGCGAAGACGACGCGGAAAAATATAAACAATTTTGCGTGGGCCGATATAATGCGTTCAAACGCTACTATTCCGAAAGTTACCCCTCCGCATGCGCAATTGGCCACTCGGGTGGGCCAATGATCATATATCTCTTGGCCTCAAAGCACCGCGGCGAGAATATAGAAAATCCGCTACAGCTTAGCGCATTTAATTACCCCCGACAGTATGGACCAAAAGCGCCCTCGTTCGCTAGAGCAACCGCTAGTAGCTCTCACGTATATATTTCAGGGACTGCGAGTATCAGAGGGCACAAAACGATCCATAGCGGCGACTTCGAACCCCAACTCGATCTTACCATTAGTAACATTAACCAGCTGGTTTCGCATACTGCAAAGTCTATCGGCTCCACTGTCTCACTTGACCTCCTCAAGATCTACGTACGAAAAACTGAAAATCTTGCGGCCGCCCAGCGCATGCTTAATCTTCACTATCCAAATGTCCCTACACTATTTGTGCGTGGCGATATTTGCCGCAAAGAGCTTGAAGTTGAAGTTGATGGCCTATGCTCCATTCAAGCTCATTGAACAGCGCTAACGCCAAGCTCAAAAATACCAGCTATCGCATCTGGCGGTTGTTTGCTACAGGCTTTGCCTTTCTTATTTTTGCGGTCGGCGGCGCAATTATTGTAGCGTTTATTAATGGCCTTTACCTGCTTTATCCGGCCACTCACCAAAAAAAAATAGCAATAACACGAAATGCTATTAGGCGCGCGTTTAAGCTGTTTCTCAAAGTCCTTCAAACCCTTAGGGTAATGACTTATGAAATCAATCACGAAGAGTATATACCTGAAAAACCGAGTATCGTTATTGCTAATCACCCTTCGCTGCTCGACGTCGTCTTTTTAATATCAATTATTCCTGATGCTGACTGCGTAATTAAAGGGAGCCTGTTAAAAAACTGGCTTACGCGACTTCCCGCAAAAGCCGCCGCGTACGTAAGCAATGACTCAAAAAACTTAGTTAACGAAGTTATGGAAAGTGTAAGCAAATATCCACTTATTTTGTTCCCGGAGGGTACTCGCTCTGAGCCAGATAAAGCGCTCAAATTTCAACGTGGTGCCGCTAACCTGGCGTTGTTTGCAAACGCTAAAGTCAGCTGCCTTGTTACGCCGGTCACCCTGACCTGCAGCCCTCCCACACTCCTACGAAACCAACGTTGGTACCATATACCTCCTAACCCTCCGCATTTTACTGTCACCTTTCATCCCGCGATTGATGTCAGCCGGGTGATACCAAAAAACCTGCCTCAGAGCAAAGCTTCACGAGTACTCACCCGACACCTGGAAGCATTCTATGCAGAGAAGTTGGCTCATTCTGACGGAAGTACGCACAGCACCGAATAGCGCTGTCTTTGCGTTCTATTTTTGTTATCATGTGATCGGCAAGGGATCACATGTGGAAAGACAGATTGACGTTGCTTTCATTGAATGTTAACTGGTACAGCTTAGGGTAGTCATGCAAACTAAAGAATCCATTTACAAGCACCTTGAAGGCATTATCGTCGAGCTCTTTGAAGTCGAGGCAAACGATATAAGTCACGACTCGTTACTTTACGAAGATCTTGATATTGATAGCATCGATGCCGTCGACATGGTTGTTAAATTAAAAAAAATAACGGGCAAAAAGCGTATCGAGCCAGCTGATTTCAAATCGGTTAGAACCGTGCAAGATGTAGTAGATGCGGTGTATAACCTGTTGAATGCCAACGAAGAAGAAATATCAAACGAAGCCTAAAAAAACAGATACTCTAAGTTCTGGTTGTCAGGCAGCATATTATGCTAGACCTCCCCACCATTCTAGATAGTCAGGTCAATAGAAATAAAGCGTCATTTAAGCTTTATGTCAACGAAGATCTTGCGTACTTTCAAGGCCACTTTAATGACTTTGCATTGGTTCCCGGGGTCGTCCAGATTGGCTGGGCGTTAAAACTCGCTAGTGTTTATAAAAGGGAGCTGATTTTTGGTGCAATGGACAAAGTTAAGTTCACTCACCCTATCACTCCAAACACGCAACTATCCCTAGATTTAGAACTGCCAAAAGACAGCACCCTGCTGAGCTTTAAATATTTCAATAACCTGCAACAGTTCTCCTCCGGTAAAATCAGGATAGGCGGGCAAGATGTTTAAGCCGTGCGTGATTGTCCCTGTATATAATCATAAAGATAAGATAGGCCAGATTGTCGCTTCTGTTAATGCTCAAGAACTCCCCTGCATTCTTGTTGATGACGGCAGCGATTGTAGATATCGGTATTTTCTGGAGGAGCTATCTGCGAATAACACGTCTGTCGAGCTGATTCGGTTAGAGCCTAATCAAGGGAAAGGGGCAGCAGTTTGCACTGGTCTTCAGTTCGCGGCTGGCAAAGGGTTCACGCACGCACTTCAAATAGACGCAGATGGCCAACATGATCCAGGAGACATATCTAAGTTTATTTCCACAGCAAAAAACAATACAAAGACAATAGTATCCGGCGCAAGATCGTATGCGGAAATGCCTAACAATAGAAAGTACGGCCGGATGATTACCGATTTTTGGGTTTGTGTTAACACGCTGTCAACCCAGATTAAGGATTCCATGTGTGGGTACCGGGTTTATCCACTTGCGCAAACTTGTGAACTTCTAGCCAAACAAAAAGTTTGCTCGCGAATGGACTTCGACTCCGACATCATTGTGCGACTTTATTGGGCTGGCGTACCTGTAATAAATGTATATACAAAAGTGCGTTACGATGAAAGCATTCCTTCACATTTCGACCTTTGGAACGACAATATTAGAATTTCGAAAATGCATGCACGCCTTTTTTTTGGAATGCTCACGCAGCTACATCGAATTCTCAAGTTAAAATTTAAGCCATCGGCATGAAAAGCTTTACTACACAAATAGATGTTCATTTCCATGACTGCGACCCCATGAACGTAGTCTGGCACGGGACTTACATCCGTTATCTGGAGGTTGCTCGGTGTGCTCTGCTTGAATCTATAAACTACAACTATGATGAGATGTTTGATAACGGGCACGCGTGGCCGGTAGTTGATCTTCGAGTAAAGTACATCAAACCGCTAATATACAAGCAGAAAGTAAATATAGAAGCAACGATAATAGAATGGGAGCATCGGCTTAAGATCAAATATTTAGTGCGAGACGCTCAATCTGGTGATCGTTTAAGCAAGGCCACAACCACCCAAATGGCTGTCGAAATTAAGTCAAGAGAAACTTGTTTTGAAAGCCCTAAAATTTTTTTGCAGCGACTTAAAGAAAGTTAAATATGCGCGCCTTTGTTTTCTTACTATTATATTTTTGTTCCGCCAATGTTTTTTCGCAGAACAGCAATGCTCTAACTATAGATGAGCTTACCAAAGAGCTTAGTCTTCAGAATTTCGTAGGAGGTGATTTCAACCAAGTACGTACGATCAAAGGGTTCTCTAAAGAGGTCTTATCTTCCGGCAGGTTTTATTTTTGGCGAAACCAAGGCTTATATTGGGAAATAAATAAGCCCTATTTTCATGCAACTACCTATAACAAAAACAAAACACTTAGCTGGAACTCGAATGGTGAAGTAACCGCCGATGAATCAAGCGATGTTATACAAAGGCACGTTAATAAAGTTATCTTGTCATTATTTGGAGCAGACTCTAGCCAACTAAATAAGATGTTTGAAGCCGAAAAAGTTGAGCGCAATGAAAGTGCATGGAGCATAGAGCTTTCACCCAAAATGAAAGCCATAAAAAATAACATCTCAACAATATCGTTGTCGGGACAGACATACCTTAAGGAAGTGACTATTTTCGCCGTTAGCGGAGAGCGGACACAAATTTCTTTTTCGAACACCTACGAATTAGAAACCCCCTCTCCTGATAAAAAACACCTATTTTCTCCACTTTAAGTCAACTATCATTTTGACGTAATGGAAAGCAAAGCCCCGCCCGATCATTTGTTCTTTGAAAAACAGACGATAATACGGTTTGTTTTTATCTTAGTTACTATATTTTCTTCAGCCCTGACATACCAAATTGTCAAAGATGGCTTCCAGGTCGAAACAGACTTAACTAGCGTTCTGCCACGTAATCAGCGCTCTATGCTTGAGCAAGCTGCCACCGACAAAATGGTTGAGCTTGGTAGCTCTAATATTTTACTTATGCTTAGTAGCGACCGGAATATAGAAAGCGAAGCTTTTCACGTTAGTACCGAGCTTCATAAGAGCGGCCTCTTTAAGCGCGAAACCATTGGCACAGAATGGAACTTGAACGCAAAAGACATAGCGGGCTATCGCTTTGGATTGCTTAGTAAAAATTCTCGCCGAGCGCTAGAAGAAAAGAGATATGATGAGTTAAAAGAAAATGCGTACTCAAATATATATAGCTTAACGAGTAATATTTCCTCCACAATACCTGTCACTAGAGATCCATTGGGACTATTTTCGGACTGGTATGCAAGCGGACAAACAGGTTTCTCCGAAGTTTACGAAGATGGCGGGCTACTATGGATTGATCATCACGATTCTACGCGCTCGGCCGTCATTATACTGAGCCTAAAAGAGAGCGCTTTAAATCTTGGCTATCAAGAGCGTGTCGACCGGTATATTCAAAAGTTGATAAATGAATTACCAGACGATATTAACACCTATCGATCAGGATTACTTTTCCACTCCGCGAAAACTGCTAGCAAATCCAAGCATGAAGTTCAGATTGTAGCAGTAGGGTCCATCACGGGCATTATATTACTTTTTATATGGGCATATCGCAGCACAATACCGTTAGTCTGCAGCCTACTCGCTATCGGTTTTGGGTGCTTTGCTGCTATCGCTATAGTCCACACGTTTTTTAATGGTATTCATATTTTTACTTTAGTGTTTGGCGCAAGCCTAATAGGTATAGCCATCGACTACTGCTTACACTTTTTTGCTTGGCACTATCAATTTAAAAAAAACACAAATAGTTTGACTGACATTTTTCCTGAAATGCTTGTGGGCCTGGTAACGACGGTGATCGCCGCTAGCTGTTTATGGTTTTCTTCTTTGACAGGGCTGAAGCAGATTGCGGCATTTTCCGCGACAGGTCTTATTAGTAGCTGGCTATTTGTTATGGCCATTTTTCCATTATTGCCAAATAGACGGTCTGGTTATCAACCTAAACTGCTTAATAACCTCGCGATCGCTGGCATTAGATTATGGAAGCAAATCAGCTATCGCAAACTAGTCATACTTGTATTATTAGCGGGGCTAACCGCAATTTGGTTCGTTGCTACTAGAACTGAAATATCCTTGAACTCTCGGGCACTGCATACGCCCTCCCCACAACTAATTTTTGAAGAGGAGCACATTAACTCTGTACTCGCCGGCCGTTCGCCCACGCACTACTTCCTTGTGAGCGAAAGCTCGGTCGAACGTTTGTTAATACAAGAAGAAAACCTCGGCGAAGAATTAAAAAAACTCGTTGAGCGCGAGGTAATTCTGGGGTTTGACGCTATTAGCAACTATTGGCCCTCGGAACATTATCAACGCGAAAATTATGCACTTTTAGAAGGCCTCCACAGTGAAATTAACGCAAAAGAATTGATGAGAGATTTGGGGCTGAATGAAAAAGCGATTAAAACGTACTTTCGGGAGTTTGCGACTGCAGTGAATAATCCCCTCACAAGTGATGTTTGGCGAGGTTTAGACGACCCAAGAATTACTTCATTATGGTTGGGAAAAGTGTCGAACGAATGGGCATCAATAATCACACTGCGTGGAATTACGGATCTAGAAGCACTTCGCAGCATTGCTGACAAAATGGATCAGGTTTTATTTATTGATCAGGTCGAGCGCTTGGATAAAAGCCTTCAATTGCAACAAGACCATGCAATGAAAATACTTATGGTGGCTTATATTGTTGTGACCGCTATTATCTCTATTTATCATCGTGTGGTTACTGCTGCACTTATAGTTGCAACGCCTTTGTTGAGCACAGCTCTCACCCTGGCAATTCTGAGCTATTTTGATGTTCATCTTAGCCTGTTCCATTTCTTCGGCTTGTTCCTTGTACTTGGCCTTGGACTTGACTACGGTATCTTTTTAAACAGCCCCAGAAAAAATGAATCCCGGTGTTTAGCTGCTATATTTTTATCAGCATTAACTAGCTGCCTTTCTTTTGGCTTGCTCTCATTTAGTAGTACTCCAATGATTAGTGCATTCGGCGTTACTGTATTGCTCGGAAGCGTATTTAATCTTACTCTCGTACCAGCCTTTAGACTGATTCTCGTTGGGCCAGTAAAAGCAACGAATCAAGCAGAGCCAGTCGATGCGTAGATTGAGCCAACAACTATTTCTATCATTAATATTATTGCTTACGAGCTGCGGGGCTATTGAGACTAAAGAAATCTCATATGTATCAGCTGCTGACCTGCCGCCAGGTTTCTATCGAGGGCAGCTGACCATAGCACAAGAGAACCAAGCTTTAAAAAGCTATGAACTAGTTGTTGAGGCCAATGTGTCCACAACCAACTTTGCGCTTCTCGGTAATTTTGGGCGGTCTGCGATCTCGTTTCAGTTAGTCAACGGCGTTCTTTCAACGGCAAAACCACGATACGAAGTACTATCTCTGAATCCAGACATATTGTTTAGGGATCTTCAACTGCTACTTTGGCCTCGATCCAGCTTGAAACATTTTTATGGTAACAGGCTTGATGGCGATGATACTCACCTAAAACTATACGACGAAGAATCTGCCACCTCTGTGCAAATCACGTATAATGCCGCTCTTTCTGGGTCTCCAAGGCACCTCATTCTAGTTAATAGTACAAATAGGTATAGGCTGGAATTGCAGTCTCTCGAGGAGTTGGGCCCGAACTACTAGGTTCGCATCGCTAATGGATATGAATTTGGACAATCCCTCTGAGTTTCTTTTGCATAGGAAACCCATGATGCTCGTCACAGGGATTCGACACTATTCTGAAGATCAGCTAGAAACTTATATCGACTTAAGTATTCCTTCTATATTTACGGGCGCTAATGGATCGGTCCCTGCATGGGTAGGTTTAGAATATATGGCGCAAAGTATAGCTATTTTTGCGGGCATTCAAGCAAAGCAAAATAAGTCCCCCTTAAAGCTAGGCTTTTTACTTGGAACCAGAAAATACGAGTCATTTCTGACAAGTTTTGATGCTAACGCACTACTAACGGTAAGTATAGAATGCTCACTACTTAGTGATGACGGCTTAGCTCTTTTCGACTGCACTATTCACGACGAGCAAAAACGATTGCTTGCACGCGCGGACGTTAAGGCGATAATGCCTGATGATTCACAAGCTATATTTAAGAGTATTTGAGGTTCATGGAAACAGTCTTGGTCACCGGTGCAAGCCGGGGAATAGGTAAAGCAATAGCACTTCGTTTGAGTTCTGATGGATATTGCGTTGTAATTCACTATCGAAAAAGCACTACTCAGGCGCAAGAAGTTCTCGAGCAGATAATGAAACAGGGAGGAAGGGGCCGATTGCTTCAAATGGATATTTCAGACCAAATATCTACTCGGGTAACTCTTGAAAATGATATTGCGGAAAACGGCGCATACTATGGAGTCGTGTGTAACGCTGGCCTAGCTATTGATGGTGCATTCCCTGCCCTATCGGAAAGCGATTGGAATAATGTAATACATACGAACCTGGACGGTTTTTACAACGTTCTTCACCCAGTTGTTATGCCGATGATTAGGCGCAAAAGCGCCGGTCGGATCGTTACAATATCTTCAGTTTCCGGGCTTATGGGCAATAGAGGTCAAGTAAACTATAGTGCGAGCAAAGCTGGAATTATAGGCGCGACTAAAGCGCTTGCCGTCGAACTCGCTAAGCGTAAGATAACCGTAAATTGCGTTGCGCCTGGAATGATAGAAACCGATATGCTTGAAGCTCTTCCTCAAAATGAAGCACTAAAAATGATTCCTATGAATCGCATAGGACAACCACATGAGGTTGCAGCGGCTGTCAGCTTTTTAGTGTCCCAGGAATCTTCGTACATCACTCGACAAGTTATTTCGGTCAATGGAGGAATGCTTTAATGCCTAAGCGCGTTGTGGTTACGGGTATGGGGGTTCTCACCTCTCTTGGCTCAAATTGGGATGAATTTAGTCGAAATTTGAAGGCAGGAAAAAGTGGCATCCAATTCATGCCGAGCTGGGAGCAATATACCGATTTAAATACACGTTTAGCCGGCCCTATCGAAGACTTTGTACAACCTAACTATCCTAGAAAGAAAACCCGTTCCATGGGTAGAGTTTCATTGCTCGCAGTCCGCTCCACCGAGATGGCGTTAGATGACGCCAGACTAACCGATCACCCTATCTTGCAAAGTGGTAAAACTGGTGTTTCGTACGGTTCATCAACGGGAAGTACAGATGCGGTATTAGACTTCGGAAAGATGCTTAGTGATGGTGATATGAGCAATATCACTGCAACCACGTACATCAGGATGATGGCTCATACGACGTCTGTTAACATCTGTGTATTCTTTGGTTTAAAAGGAAGAACCTACACCACATCCACTGCGTGCACCTCAGGCAGTCAGGGTATTGGCCTCGCATATGAAGCAATTGCGAGCGGTCAGCAAACTGTCATGTTATCCGGTGGCGCAGAAGAGCTATGCCCAACCGAGGCGGCCGTTTTTGACACGCTTTACGCTACGAGCGCGAAAAATGATATGCCGAGCGCCACACCCTGCCCTTTTGACAGCAATCGAGACGGCCTGGTTATTGGTGAAGGAGCGGGAACTCTGGTACTAGAAGAACTTGAACATGCTAAAGCACGGGGCGCAAATATTTACGCTGAGATAGTGGGCTATGGTTCCAACTCCGATGGTTGTCACGTTACGCAACCAAATACTCATACGATGCAAATCGCGATGGAGCTTGCCTTGGAAAACGCTAATTTAAGCCCGGATAAAATCGGGTATGTTAACGCGCACGGGACAGCAACAGATCGTGGCGACGTAGCGGAATCAAATGCCACAGCAAGAGTATTTGGAGATGGCGTACCTGTCAGTACTCTCAAGGGGCATATTGGGCACACGCTTGGTGCTTGCGGAGCGATCGAAGCGTGGGCGAGTATAAATATGATGAATGAAGGATGGTTCGCTCCTACTCACAATCTCAAAGAAGCTGACCCTGAGTGCGGCAATTTAGACTATATAATGGGAGATGGAAGACGCTTTAAAGCTTCGTATATCATGAGTAACAACTTCGCCTTTGGTGGCATCAATACTTCATTGGTATTTCGACACCCGAGCATATCCGAATAATAATTGTATGAAGCTGAAAATTATTGGACTCAAATACAATAGAGCATTTTACGCGCATCATCATAATTTGCGACCGCTAGCCTAACGGTGAGCCTCGCTGACTCACGTTCTCATCGTCCATAAATGGTTCCGGCTGGCCAAAGTGAAACCCCTGGACAAAGTCCGCGCCCATTTTTAGAAGCTCATCGGCAATTTCCTGGCTTTCGACAAACTCGGCTACGATCTGCTTACCTAACGCATGTGTGTTCTGGATGATGGTTGATGTAAATACACGATCTACTTCATTGTTCAAAATATTCCTTACGTAAGAGCCATCGATTTTCACAACGTCGATCGGCAATGACCGCAGATTTGCAAATGACGCATGCCCAACGCCAAAATCATCAAGCGCAATTTTAGCGCCTAACTTTTGCATCCTCACAATCATATCTGCGGCGATGTCGCTGCTCTCAATAGCTACGGTTTCAGTAATTTCGAAGTTAAGCTGACCAGGCCGAATATCCGACTGTCTTACCAGGTCCAATAAGTAGTTACAGAACGACTCATCACTTACTGAGTGACCCGAAAGATTAACCCAATATTCCTCTTCGGCGCCTGTGTTCTCTATGTGCTTGATAATCTCGTTTACAACCCAGCGATCAATGCGCTTAATGTAGCCAAAACCTTCAGCAATTGATAAAAACTCTGCCGTGGGCACAAGATTACCTTGCTCGTCTTTAAGGCGAAGAAGGATTTCGTATTTTTTGACGCCACAGCCTTTTTTAAGAGAGACAACTTCCTGCCGATACAGTGAGAAACCGTTGCCCGCTAGCCCGAGCTGGATCTGGTTGATCATTTTGTTACGGGACGTCCGCATTTCCGGATTGCTTGCGTCAGAATGCGTTAATACAACCTTGTTTTTTCCGGATCTCTTCGCTTGCATGCAGGCGATATCGCTTAAACTGTAAGCTTCTTCTATTGAAGTGTTTTCTAACAGCTCTACTAAGCCTATAGATGCGCCGATTTCAGTTCCTGTTCCCCAAAAGTAACCGGCGTTAGATATGCTTTCACGGAGATAATCTGCTAGTTGATAAGCGATATGTTCATCTTCGGCCGGATAAATTGCAGCAAACTCGTCGCCACCAAGACGGCTGGTAATTGAACCTTCGGGCAGCATATCTTGTACCAGTTCACCAACAATAGTTATAAGCTTGTCGCCAGCCGCATGACCTGACGTATCGTTTATTCGCTTCAACCCGTCTAAATCCAAGAAAAGATAAAATAGTTTTTTATTTAATACGGGTAGCGAGAGTAACTCTTTCGCCTGATCCATAAAATACCAGCGATTCATGAGGCCAGTAGTTTCATCATATTTCGCGTAGTGCTCGAGCTTGCTCTCTAGCCCTTTTATATGGCTAATATCACTGTAAGCACCGATCAGCTCTTGATCGTTAGAAGCATCTTCACTAACGCTTTCTGCCAGAAAATGGTACCAGCTATCCCCTATCTTAACCGTTTCATCTTTAGTTCCAAATGTAGACAAGTCACCGCTTGTTAACATCCGAAATAGGTGCGTCCAGATCTGCTGATCCAGGATAGCGTCTACAGCTTTGTTATCGAGTGCCGAATGATAGGAAAGGTGTTTTACGGTCAAATTATTCCCCTCTCCATCCAACAACATCAGCGTGTCAGTATTAGCGTGATAAGAGAAAGAAATTGATTTAGTAATTGACTGGATTTTTTGCAGTGAGCGATCTTTTTCTTTGAGCTGCTCATTAGCCTGGTTTAGGTTAAACAGGTTTTTTTCCCAGCCACGCCTGTAAATTGTAGCGGCAACAAAAGTACAAGCTAACGCTATCCATAAGGCACGAAGCATCTGGCCGGGCGTCGCTGAGGGATCATATTCTGCTACACCGATGGTAACACCAGTGGTTAGCGCGATACCTATCGATATGATCGTAAGTGCACCTGTAACGAAGCTCGTTGTCATCACCAGGAATAACGCGAGTGCCGGCGCGATAATGTACATACCGTACGGCGCCGAATTAAGATGCATTGCAATCGCGATGGCGCTAAAAACATTACTCAACGCAAAGACATTGCCCGCCAACTCCGTTTGATTTTCCCTGGCCAGTTTTATCACTACTAGCAACAGTAGACCGATACAGCAATTCATCAGCGCGAACGTGTAATTCGCCTGCGATATGCTGTTCATGGCAATAAGCGTAGAAACGCCAAATAGCAACAGCGGCAGATAGATTAGCGCATTGCGGGTTGTCGCGTTGAAATTTGGGCTCTCAAAAACGAGCGATTTCAATTTCGCGATGACTTCGTATTTCATAATTATTAAGCATATTTTCAGTGACTTATCCGTTTTCACCGAGCAGGAGTATATTTTTCGCCTAGTATCCTCTAACCATAGCGAATGCCTCTTTTTTCTGGGTAAGAGATCTTCTTATTCGATAATTGGAGCACACTATTGTTGGATGTGAGCCGGTTCGAGCGGTGATTTACTCACCAGGAGCGATAAATCCCGCAATTGATATTGTCATCTACAGTGCCGTCGCCCCTATTCCGGCCATATTGCGCGAATTAAACCCACAGACATATATCTTTTGCCAATTCACGCTACAATTGAGTTAATTGACATAAGCCGTTGTTTAGCAAGAATTTCATGCGCCTGTTGAATGATTACCCATACGAGTAGTGGCACAACGGTATGGCGGGCAGATGGGCTTCTTGAATTAGTAGCGGAACCACCTGCAACGCTTGGGTTCAGAATAGGCAACGATTTTCCCGTGATCGGAATCAATAAATTTAAGGCGACGTCGGTATTTCACTGAATGGCATCTCGTAGCTTCCTTTTTCGAACATTCTATCTTGGTATCTATCTTTCGTTAGCGAGTTTGCTAATGCCCACAGCGCATGGGCAAACGGCCGATGACGAAATGGTTCGGATTAACATGAATAAGGCGGACATTCGCGATGTCATTGCCTGGATTGCCGAGCAAACACAGAAAAACTACATTATCGATCCCCGCGTAAAAGGCCGTCTGTCAGTGTTATCCAACCAGGAGATGACCTTTGCAGAAGCGCAGGAGGTTTTTCTAACCGCGCTGGATGTCTATGGCTTTGCAGTGGTCGAGTCCGGGAACAACGTGAAGGTAATTCCTAACGCTCAGGCGCGCTCCGCCGGGCTGCCGTTGGTGGAACAGTTTTCCAAAGAAAACGCGAACGCGGAGCTTGTATTACACGTACTTAGCGTCGAAAACCTGTCGGCCAACGAGATCGTCTCTATTCTACGGCCGCTTGTTCCCCAAACGGGCCACTTAGCCTCCTTCCCTAGTAACAACAGCATTATCATCGCTGATCGGGCAAACAACATTCATCGACTAACCGCACTGATACAACAAATCGATGCCTCCGGTGAAATTGATGTCGAGGTTGTGTCCTTGAAATACGCGACGGCAAAAGACGTTGTTACCGTAATCTCGCCGTTGATCGGTCGCGGTGGTGGTGCAAGCGGTTCTAAAAATACCGTACAGTTTGCAAGTGATGATCGCTCTAACAGCATACTTATGACAGGCCCTAAAGAAAGCCGTCACGACGTCCGCCGCCTTATCGAAAATTTAGACCGGCCATTACAGGGCACAGGCAATACCAAAGTAATCCACCTCAACTACATTGAGGCAGCAGAAGTAGCCGCTATTCTGGAATCGATCACTGGAACGATTATTTCGGAAGAAAAGGACGCCACGCTAACCGCTGAAGCGGTCAATATCGCAGTGTCCGAAACGACAAATGCGTTAATTGTGTCTGCACCCCCTACCATTATCGAGTCGATAGAAAGTGTGATCGCCGACCTGGACATTCGTCGTTCCCAGGTTCAAATCGAAGCTTTGATTGTTGAAGTCAGCGATACCTTCAGCCGGGATACCGAAATACTATGGGCGACGAATAATACCGGCGACGCTAATCCTAATGCGGCTATTTCTACTGCGAATTTAGCCAGCTCAACCACTGTAGGATTAGCAGCCTCCGATGACCCGGGCGCAGCTTTTATTCAAGGAGGCTTCAACTGGGGCTTTTATCGCAACGGTTCGTTGCGCGCGCTGTTCCGCGCAATAGAGACTGATAGCAACAACAATATATTGTCTCGCCCGAGCATCATTACGCTGGACAACGAAGAAGCCGAAGTGTTGGTCGGCAGCAATGTTCCTTTCGTTACCGGCAGCCGGGTTAGTGAAGGCTCAACGCTTACCAACCCATTTCAAACTATCGAACGCCAGGATATAGGAATTACTTTAAGAATCACCCCTAAAATCAATAAAAATCAAACGCTTACGCTTGACATTGAACAAGAAGTTGAATCTGTGCGCGAAGAAGCCGTAGAAAACGCCAGTGACCTTGTAACCGACAAACGCAGTATCAAAACCCAGGTTCTACTGAACGACCAGGAGATATTGGTACTCGGCGGTTTGCTAGAAGATCGGGTAAGTGAAACCCACAGCAAGGTGCCCATACTGGGCGATATCCCACTGGTTGGACGGTTATTCCGCGGCACCTCGGAAACCGTCCGCAAGCAAAATCTAATGGTTTTTGTTCAGCCAACGATTCTCAATGACGAGAATAGTGGCGCTGAAATTACGCGAGAGAGTTATGACACAATTCGAGCGTTGCAGCAGCAGGATGCTAGCTTGTTAAGACGAGATAAGAACGAGATAATCTTGCCGGAGCTGGATGCAAGCGAAAACCCGGTACAACAAGATACGCCTGAAGTGACTCCTGAACAAGCCACTGCGACGGATCAATAAACAGCAGGGTTTAAGGCAGCCATACGAGCGCCGCCCTAACTTACTCACATAGTCAATCGAATTAGCTGTTCTCGGCTAAAAACAACCAGGTATCAAGCACGGAGTCTGGGTTAAGCGAGATACTGTCTATCTCTTGCTCCATTAACCACCGCGCCAAATCAGGGTGGTCTGAAGGCCCCTGGCCACAAATACCAATGTACTTGTTTTGAGCTTTACATGCCTGAATCGCCATGGCTAAAAGCTTTTTAACCGCGTCGTTACGCTCGTCGAACAAGTGCGAGATAAGCCCGGAATCCCGATCAAGTCCAAGCGTTAGCTGGGTTAAATCGTTAGAACCAATCGAAAAGCCATCAAAGTATTCCAGGAACTGATCTGCAAGCAAGGCATTTGAGGGCAACTCACACATCATAATCAGACGCAAATCATTTTCGCCACGCTTTAATCCATTTTGCGCAAGTAAGTCGATCACCTGACGGGCTTCATCTACTGTTCTTACAAACGGAATCATAACTGCGACATTGGTTAAGCCCATTTCGTTTCTAACTTTCTTCAATGCCTTGCATTCAAGCTCAAAGCATTCCTGAAAACTGCGCGTTATATAGCGTGATGCGCCGCGATAACCAATCATCGGATTTTCTTCGTGGGGTTCATAACCTGAACCACCCAACAAATGTGCGTACTCGTTAGATTTAAAGTCTGACATTCTAACGATAACCTGCTGGGGATAGAATGCTTCCGCAATACAGGCAATGCCTTCGACCAGTTTTTCAACGTAAAACTCGACCGGGTTTTCATAGCCAGCGACAAAACGATCGATACTTGCTTTTAGATCCGAAGACTGCTGATCGTATTCAATAAGCGCTTTAGGATGAATGCCAATCATGCGATTAATAATAAACTCTAATCTCGCAAGGCCAACTCCCGCATTTGGAATACTTTGGAAGGTAAACGCCCTATCGGGATTACCAACGTTCATCATGATTTTGAACGGCAGTTCAGGCATATTGCCGATATCGCTAGTCTTAACGTCAAAATCCAGTTGCCCGTCATAAATAAAGCCTGTATCGCCTTCTGCACAGGACACAGTTACTTTTTGCCCGGTTGAGAGGTTATCAGTCGCATCAACACAACCGACGACAGCGGGAATACCTAGCTCCCGTGCAATGATCGCGGCATGACAGGTTCGCCCACCTCGGTTCGTAACAATAGCCGAAGCTCGCTTCATCACCGGTTCCCAATCTGGGTCGGTCATATCGGTAACAAGTACATCACCAGGGTTAACCTGATCCATCTGGCTAATGTCACTGATATTACGCACTGGCCCCGCTCCGATACGCTGGCCGATGCTGCGACCCTCACACAAAACGTCAGCCTTTTCGTTAAGCAGGTAACGTTCTATCGTATTTGATTGCTGGCGACTTTTTACGGTCTCTGGGCGAGCTTGCACAATGTAGAGATCACCCGTATCGCCGTCTTTCGCCCATTCAATATCCATAGGACGCTGGTAATGCTGCTCGATAATGACAGCCTGTTTTGCCAGCTCGATCACTTCATTCTCGGCTAACGAAAAACGACGCGTATCTTCACTATCGACATCTACTGTCTCAACCGAGATACCGGTTTCGGCTTTTGCGCCATAAATCATTTTTATTGCTTTTGTTCCGAGGTTGCGTCTTAAGATTGGATGCTTACCTTCGGCTAAAGCGCGCTTTGAAACATAAAACTCATCCGGGTTAACCGAGCCTTGGACGACCGTCTCACCCAAACCGTAAGAGCTAGTCACAAAAACCACGCCGTTAAAACCACTCTCGGTATCTAACGAAAACATCACACCCGCGCTGCCGGTTTCTGAACGAACCATACGCTGGATACCCGCGCTGAGCGCAACGCCTGAGTGATCAAATCCTTTATGCACGCGATAAGCAATGGCGCGATCATTAAATAAAGAAGCAAAAACCTCTTTAACCGCAATGATCACGTTATCGATACCCTTAATATTCAAAAACGTTTCCTGTTGTCCGGCAAAAGAAGCATCGGGAAGATCCTCTGCAGTCGCCGAGGAACGTACGGCTACGCTCAGGTTGTCGTTACCGTCCTGTAACTCACTAAACGCCGAGCGTATTGCTGCTTCAAGTGCTTCTGGAAATGGCGTTTCTAAAATCCACTGACGAATTTGCTTACCCGTTTTCGCCAGGGTGACCACGTCATCGACATCAAGTGTTGCAAGTGAGTCTCGAATTCTTTCGTCAAGGCCTTGATGCGCGATGAACTGACGGTAAGCATCTGCCGTCGTTGCAAAACCATTAGGTACGGAAACACCCTTGTTGTGCAGACTACTAATCATCTCGCCCAGAGAAGCATTTTTGCCGCCTACTCTTTCGACATCAGACATTTTTAGTTCGTTAAACCAAACAACTTGCTCAGACAAGTGACTATCCTCGTGTATTCCTAGTATGCTTTTTAAAAACGCTTTGCGTTATATTAGAGTGGTCTCAATGTGCGCGACCAAGTGTGCGTTCAGGTCGGGGCCAGCATTATAAGAGTCTTACGCGAAAATTGGGCGTATATTCTTAACGAATTGGCCCAAACCGTTAAAAAAATCTACCTAAAGGCAGCTTATGACTGTAGAAAAACGCTCCGCATTTTTTATCTCAGACAGTACTGGTATCACCGCTGAAGTGGTCGGCGACAGCTTGTTAATTCATTTCCCTGATATCGAATTCGAGCGTCGCGTACTTCCCTATACGGATAGCGAAGAAAAAACCGCTAAAGTTGTCAATGAAATAAACGAGGCAGCCGAAAAAGATGGCGCTGCACCGATTGTGTTTGTCTCGCTAATGAATAAGACACTGTCAGAGATGCTGCAGGCATCGAACGGCTTTTATGTCGACGTGCTCAACACTTTCATGAAACCACTCGAAAAAGCGCTGGGCTGTAAAGGGAACCACCAGATAGGAAGAACAAAAGTAGCGACAGCCGACCACGACTATAGTCGACGAATGGACGCCGTACATTTTGCGTTAGAAAATGATGACGGTGGTATGACAAGAAAATATTCGCAAGCTGATATTATTCTTATAGGGGTTTCACGGTCGGGCAAAACGCCAACAAGTTTGTATCTAGCGATGCAGTTTGGAATTTTTTGCGCAAACTACCCGATAACTGAAGAAGATCTGGAAGATGGTCGTTTGCCCAAAGCACTGGATGAATATCGCAACAAGCTATTTGGCCTGACAATCGACGCTAATCGCCTGGTCTCTATTCGACAGGAACGACTGTCAAATAGTCGTTACGCCTCTATCCAGCAGTGTGCTATGGAAGTAAGGGAAACAGAAGCGCTATTACAGCGTTTTGGTGTTCCATGGATCAACACCACAAATGCGTCCGTCGAAGAAATATCTACCCGTATTCTCGCCAAGACAGAACTGGAAAGACGCTTGCGTTAGAAGCTGATGTTGGTAGCTAACACCTGGCTTTAATAGTCAACGACTGCCAAAGCCAGGTTCTAACAAAAACAATAAGGCTATAAGTACGAGACGCCTGTTAACTTTTCTGAAGCTTCCCAGAAACTTTTTAACACCGCAGCATCATCAAGCACTTTGTTACATTGTTGTTCGCCGGGATGCCCTGTCAGGCGGCGCTTTTTAGGTCCATAGAATACGCCTCCTTTTGCGTCCGTTGCGGTAGCACCGTAAAGTTGCGGCAACATACCCATAGAAACATCTTGCGCAATCAGCTTACCAAACACTTTGTAGGCAATTCTTTCCATAAGTGGAGAGTCTGACTGCGATAAGCTTTCAGTTTGCAGATTCCCCATTACCAATCCAGGATGAGATGAGTTGGCAATCGTATCCTGCCCAGCCGCCTTAAAGCGTCGGTTCAACTCTGTCGCGAATGCTGCGTTGGCCAACTTACTTTGGCCATATGCAGTCCAGCGACCATACTTTTTCTCGCCCATCAAATCGTCCAGATTTAACTTGGCATTAAATGCCGCACTGCTCGACGTGCAATGAACGCGCGAACCAGGTGTTTTGGCGAGCAGCTCATTTAAATGGCCTGTTAATGCAAAGTGGCCTAGATGGTTAGTGCCCAACTGCATTTCGAAACCATCTTCAGTTAGCTGGCGAGGAATCGCCATAACTCCAGCGTTATTCATAAGAATATCAAGCTGATCGTACTTAGCTTTAAACGCATCGGCGAACGCCTTAACCGAAGCCTGGCTCGCGTTGTCGAGCTGCATTACTTCAACTTTTGCATTTGGCTGCTCTGCCAGCACCTCTTTTAGTGCGGCTTCCGCCTTGCTGAGGTTACGACAGGCCATTACGACTTGCGCACCTTTAGACGCAAGCGCTTTAACACTATTTAATCCAAGGCCAACGTTTGAACCGGTCACGATAGCTACCTTGCCTTCCAGGCCCGGCATATCATTTAAGTCCCAATTTTCTTTGCTCATAGGTCTTAATACCCTCTTTCGTAGAGTCAGTTAATTGAATGTAACTCCCCCACTACAACGGGCGGGCTCACTCAGGCATGCTTAAGGTGGCAATGAACGTCTTGCCGAAAGTTACACTGACCAGTATAACTTGAGTGATTATCGTTTTGCAAACGGGCAAGGCTGTTCCGTCACGTCAATATATGATCGAAAGGTCTTACCTTGCAAGATACGGGCGAAAAAAAAGCGGCTCAGTAGGTGAGCCGCTTCCTCAAAGATAAAATACCGCTCGTTTATTTCACTTCTTCAATTTGAACCGCCGCAATTTCCAGTCCTTTTTCGGCGCCTTTAACGAAACTATCCATCTGGTCAAAGTTCATGTAGCGGAAAATATCGCCAGACATGCTGTCGATTTTATCGGCAAACGCCATGTATTCATCACGTGTCGGGATTTTGCCTAGAATCGCGCCAACTGACGCGAGCTCGGCCGAGGTGAGATAAACATTTGCGCCGTTTCCAAGCCGGTTAGGGAAGTTACGGGTTGAAGTCGATAAAACAGTCGCACCGTCTTCGACTCGCGCCTGGTTACCCATACATAGCGAACAACCAGGGATTTCAGTTCGGGCGCCCACTTTGCCGTAGATGCTGTAGTAGCCTTCTTCAATAAGCTGGGTTTCGTCCATTCGCGTCGGCGGAACGATCCACATGCGTGTAGAAAGGTTTCCTTCGTATTGCTTAAGCATCTCTCCGGTAGCGCGGAAATGACCGATATTGGTCATGCAGGAGCCGATAAACACCTCATTCACGCTATCACCCGCAACGTCAGAAAGCGTTCTGGCGTCATCAGGATCGTTAGGAGCGCAAACGATTGGCTCAACGATTTCGCTCATATCGATTTCGATAACTTCGCAGTACTCTGCATCGGCATCTGCACTAAGTAGTTCTGGGTTGGCTAGCCACTCTTCCATTTTCTGCGCGCGACGTTCTAGCGTTCTAACGTCACCATAGTTGTCACTGATCATCCAACGCAGCATCGTAATGTTAGAGCGTAAGTACTCGGCGATGGTCTCTTCAGAAAGCTTGATTGTACAACCTGCTGCCGAACGTTCAGCGGAGGCGTCAGACAGTTCAAAGGCTTGCTCAACCGTGAGGTTTTCCAGCCCTTCGATTTCGAGAATGCGGCCAGAGAAAATATTTTTCTTGCCCTTTTTCTCTACCGTTAGCAAACCCGCTTTTATAGCATAAAGCGGAATCGCATGGACCAGGTCACGCAATGTCACACCGGGCTGCATTTCTCCTTTAAAACGTACCAACACTGACTCGGGCATATCTAACGGCATTACACCAGTGGCGGCTGCGAAGGCGACCAATCCAGAACCTGCTGGGAATGAAATCCCCATCGGGAAACGCGTATGGGAATCACCACCCGTGCCCACAGTGTCCGGAAGCAGCATTCGGTTTAACCAGCTATGAATAATTCCGTCTTTCGGTTTAAGTGATACACCGCCGCGCGTCATTATAAAATCGGGCAAGGTGTGCTGAGTTTCGATATCAACTGGCTTCGGATACGCTGCGGTGTGACAGAATGACTGCATCACCAGGTCCGCAGAGAAACCAAGGCAAGCGAGATCCTGAAGCTCATCACGCGTCATAGGGCCAGTTGTATCCTGCGAACCGACCGTGGTCATCTTAGGTTCGCAATAGGTGCCCGGACGGACGCCTTGCCCTTCAGGCAAGCCACATGCGCGTCCAACCATTTTTTGTGCCAGCGTAAAGCCTTTGGTTGATTCTTCTGGCGACTCAGGCACTCGGAATAAATCACTCGCCGGCAGGTCAAGCGACTCACGCGCGCGTGCAGTCAGGCCACGCCCGATGATCAGGTTAATCCGGCCATCCGCCTGAACTTCATCGAGAATCACGTCAGAACGGAACTCAAACTCCGAAAGAACTTCGCCACCCTCAGACAGGATTTTCCCGTCGTAAGGACGAATCTCGATAACGTCACCCATGCCGAGCTTGTCGACTGGCGCTTCAAACACCAGCGCTCCAGCATCTTCCATTGTGTTAAAGAAAATCGGCGCGACTTTGCCACCGATACATACGCTACCGCTGCGCTTGTTTGGAACGCCGTCGATATCTTCGCCGAAGTACCAGAGGACCGAGTTGGTCGCGGACTTTCGCGAAGAACCCGTACCGACTACGTCGCCGACAAATGCAATCGGAAAGCCTTTTTCTTTGAGCTCAGCGATTTTTTGAAGAGGGCCGATTTCACCCTGCTTATCAGGCTTAATGCCGTCACGCTCCATCTTGTACATCGCCAGTGCGTGCAGCGGTATATCGGGGCGGCTCCACGCATCTGGTGCGGGAGACAAATCATCGGTATTGGTTTCGCCAGTGACTTTAAACACAGTCATTTTTATCGATTCGGGTACCGCGTCGTTTGAAGTAAACCACTCCGCGTCGGCCCAGGACTGTATAACCGACTTAGCAGCGCTATTGCCTGCTTTTGCGAGCGTCTCGACGTCATGAAAGGCATCGAACATCAACAAGGTCTTTTTGAGTTGCGTCGCAGCCAACTCGGCAAGCTCTGAGTCGTCCAGCAAGTTAACGAGCGTAGCGATGTTGTATCCGCCAAGCATCTTGCCGAGCATCTCAACAGCCGATTCACGATTGATAAGCGAACACTGTTCTTCACCCATTGCAATGGCCGATAGATAGCCAGCTTTAACATAGGCGGCTTCGTCCACGCCGGGCGGCACGCGATTCGCGATCAAGTCGACCAAAAACGCCTCTTCGCCTGCAGGCGGATTTTTTAGCAATTCGATTAGACCTGCAACTTGTGCTGGCGACAAAGGTTTAGCGGGAATGCCTTGAGCGGCGCGCTCCGACTCATGCTTGCGATAGGCTTCTAACACAGTGATCTCCGATTCAGATGAGGTATAAGCCACAAGCATTTCAGAACGAAATACTCTGGCCAAATTTCGGGCGCGAATTATACCTGATTTAGCGCTATTTGGCTGAATTTAAGAGGGTTTCTGACAGATTAGTACGGATTAATTGAGTAAAAGCGGTTTTACCCGCTAAACCGTAGTGATCGGCAAGTTTTTTCCAGCGTGGCGCAAAGCGCGATAAATCCCTTAGTAGCTGTACGGATCTAGAGATATCACTATTTTGCGATGGCTCAAACTGCGCGAGACATTTAAAAATTAGCGGCAAAGCAGAGTCGAGATCCCAACGACCGTCCAAAAAACGCTGTAGCCGCACTAACTCCTGCGGCGAAAGCTGACTGTTGGATTCATTAGGCACAACGCCCTCGAACGAATCTTTGTTTAAATATTGCTTAAGCAGGTTTTGCTCATGGCGAAACTGGCTGGCGGAAGTATCTATAAGCGATTGCGTCGCCTGTCGCCCAAGCGCTGTGACAACCATGGCGTTAAAGCTGCCGCTCGCTTTATCAACGCGTGAACCCAGATAAACCAACTCCGCAGGCTGCGAAGACCAGAAAGCCATCAGCTCATCGTTATAACCGAAGCTACTCGACCAGTAATCGATTTGAGCTTCGCGCGCCCAACGTTCAAAATGCTGAACCAGGCTAGAGGCAATACCGCAACGCCTGTGGCGGTCGCTGGTCACGATTCGCATAATCCGGTGTGAACGTAGATTACTCCAATGCGCGTCGTTAAAATGAAACGCCAGCCTTTGTGCGACGAGATTTCCGGCCGGTCGACGATGTCCGCTCGCAACCAGATCAGCTAGTTCAGCATCCCCCCGCGCCGCAAAACCACCCTCCTCCATAGTCTGTAACACACCGACAACTTGCTCGCCATTAAACGCTACCCAGAGATGTACCGAATCGTCGTCAAGCAAACGTTGCAGGTCTAACGGGCGAGTCTGGTAATGTGCGTCGACGAGTAGCCTGAATACTTTTCTGAGCAAGTCCGGGTTATCGACAAGCACGCGCGCACTGAGCTTATTGATCTCGACCGCAGCTGTTGCACTTTGCGAAGTGACGTCCGCAGCCGCATCGGGAATCGACGCAGGGTCTTGCCAACGCAAACCACAAAGCTCATCCACGAGATCCTCTAACCGATCTTCCTGCGACCAGCGTATTGGCTGGTGCAACTGAAAATCATGATAGTGGCGGTACTCGTTTCTTAGAAATTGTTGATAGCGCAGCAAAAATCCTCGCCCACAACCCTCATAACCTTCGGTCGTTGTCGCTAACACCAGGTTCAAATTTTTCGAGGCAATCTGTTGTAAAAGCGACAAACTGATGGCGGCCGCTTCATCGATCATTACTAGCGCGTTTTGCCTATCTAAAAAGCCTTCTTCATTGCTCGACAGGCGTGCGAGTAAATCGTCAACAGCAAAAAACTGAATGTGCGAAAGATCCGCAGGCCCGTGAGATGACCAAATAGCCATCTGCGTATTCACCTGTTTTCTGCTCGGTGCACATAGAATAATTTTTCGAGCAGAATCTGGCTCTAACCAGGCGTGCGCGAGCCATGCAAGCGCCGCACTTTTTCCGCGCCCTCTTTTCGCCTGCAACAAAACACATTGTTTATCGGCTGTATTGTTAAACAGATCTATGGCGTCGTTAACAAAGAACCGTTGCTCACCGTTCGCCTGCTTAAAACTCGGCGCCAGCGTTAGATCGGTTGTAGAAGCCTTTTCTAGCGCTGCATGCACACCGCGACCATCTGACATACTTATATCGCGTCGCGTTGTACCGCGATGCTCGCCACTGCGAAAACCATTAATATATGCTTGATTTAAGGGTATATATTGCTGAGGGTATTGCTTAGCAAATTCAGTTAATTGTCGTTGCAGGAAAGTTGTATAAGGTTTGCTATTTTCCGCTTGTGCGAGGATGTTTTGCAACAAGACAAAAATGCCACCACCAAGCAGAGAGTCTATTGCCGATGAAAAAATATTAGGGTTAAAGTATAACGAAGCGTCGTAAACAATAAATTGATTGCTACTACCAAGTAGTTGCGTCGCTCTTGCCTGATGACAGTGTTGAAGTGGGCGGTGCAATTGCGCTGCGGAATTCTGATCGCTGGCATCTTGCATGTTGTGATACCAATCCGGCAGATCGTCCGCAATCCAGATTACCGGTCTACTCGCCCACTTATCACCATTGGAACTCGTGGCGAGCAGCTCACTTAGGTAATTAACAACATCAAGGTTTAAACCGCGCCCATCACTATCATCAACGGACAACAAAACACGATGTCCTTTTTTGCTCGCGCTAGCTATAGCATTTTCAAGATTTAAAGACACGTTTAGATATGGACGGTAAAACTAATCCCTGAAGTTTGTAAACTGCAAAGGTAGGTCGATGTCTTGCTGCTTAACAAAGGCAATAACCGTTTGCAGGTCATCACGTTTTTTACCTGTAACCCTGACTTGCTCAGCCTGTATCTGCGCCTGGACCTTCAGCTTTTCTCCCTTAATTAGCTTAACCAGTTTTCTTGCATTATCAGCGTCGATACCGTGTTTTAGAATCACGGTCTGGGTACATTGCCGACCGCTTTCTACGGGATCCTTGTTTTCCATACAATTGATATCAATACTGCATTTGATTAATGCCGATTGAAGAATGTCCAACATCTGCTGAACCTGGAACAAAGCTTCTGCACGTATGGTAATCACTCGCTCATCGCGTTCAAACTTTGCGTCAACGCCTTTAAAATCAAACCGATTGGCAACAATACGGTTTGCCTGGTCAACGGCGTTAGTCGCCTGGTGAAGATCAACTTCGGAAACAATATCAAAAGAAGGCATAGCTTAAAGTCAAATGAATATTAGATGTTTAAAGGAATTAGCGCCCATTGTATCCTTGTGTTTAACGCGATCACACATTGACCTCAAATAAAGAGCAAGCACTATTTTGCAAAATCAATGGCATATTTTAGGCGCAGGTTCTATGGGCCTGCTTTGGACTGCAAAGGCCAAACTAGCGGGTACGGATTGTCGCCTGATATTGCGCCCCAATAAAAACACCAGCAACACCACACTGCAATACAAACAGATAGATAAGCCAGGGATAGATCGCTTTAAAGTAGATTGCTGCCCTTCCGACCAGCTTGCCCAAAAATCAGTAAAAAGGCTTGTCGTCGCCACAAAGGCCTACGATATCGAAGCGGCGATCAAACCGCTTTTGCCAGCTTTAAACGAAGGCGCAATTGTTATTTGCCTCAGCAATGGCATGCGTATCCAGCAGAATATCCAACGCTTGCTTCAACATGAAAACAAAGACCTTATGCTTTTCTGGGCGGCAAGCAGTGATGGTGCGCTAGCAACCGGCGATGCTGAGCGCGGTTTCGAGCTTGTGCAAACCGGTTATGGGAACACAATCGTTGGAACGATCGATAACAGGCACGGTTCCGGTGGATACTCGACAAGCCATCAGCTCGATGAACTTAAACACTGGGATCTGGATATTAGCTTTAATGACCCGGTAACACCTTTCTTGTGGAAAAAGTTTTTTATCAATTGCGCAATCAATCCTTTAACGGCTTATTTTGCTTGTAAGAACGGCGAACTGCTTAGCAACAAGGACTATAAAGAACATTTCGATGCCATTATCTCCGAGCTTGAAGACATTGCTTGTCGATTAGATTGGCAAACACTTTCTCAACATTATGGAAAATCCAGTGAAAATACAGGTGCTGGTATTCCGCCTGACACAGATATCAGGCGTCTGTCCTATAGCGTCGCGCAAAAAACGGCTGAAAATCAGTCATCAATGCGAATGGATTTTGAGCATCAGCGGCCTAATGAGCTAGACTTTCTAAATGGCCACTTTCTTGAACTTGCAAATTTGTTTAAAGTCGAAGCACCATTTAACACCCGTCTGGTTAATGCTCTTAAAGCAAGGAGTGAGGGGCAGTGAAATTAAAAATATTCCCATGTCCGTTGCAGCGCTTGTCTAGTCGACCTAACAGCTAGAAGAATAGACGAGTTTCCAATTTATGTTGATTCATCAACGCCACGCATTAATTGAATGTCTTAGTCAGGAGCTTGGCGACAATAGCTCCAACGAGCATTGCGTTCTTGTGATGATTGACGTTCGGGAGTTCCGCGAATTAAACCATAGTTTTGGTATCGACTGTGGCGACGCCATTCTTCAACAAATTGATAAGCGACTTAGCCAGCTCGGCCTGGAAAACACCCGACACTTTTATTTAGGTAGCGACGAATTCGCCATTGTTATTAGCCCGGTGTCCAGCCCTGGCGTTGCCGTTGTTTGTGTCGAAAATATTCTGAGCTTGTTTAAGCAAACCTTCGAGGTTGAAAATCATAATTTAAAGGTAACCGTCAACTGCGGTGTGGCACATAATTTTTTACAACACAGCGATACCAATCAAATTATTTTTGATTCCGAACTTGCGTTAAAGCAGGCTAAAGCGAGCAACCAGCCCTATATATGGCTGGAAAAGGACGAGCAACAAAAAAGCAATCGATCTAAATGGCGCTTGTTGAACAGTTTGCATAAAGCCATCGAAGACGATCAACTGTCATTGTATTTTCAACCCAAGGTGCCACTTTGTGCCTCACAACAAAACAAGGTTGCGCACTGCGGTGCCGAGGCGCTAATACGCTGGGAAACACAGGAACACGGTGTTATCGCTCCCAAAATAACACTCCCGCTTATTGAACACCTGGGTTCGGAGATAGAGCTTATCGAATGGCTTGTCAATTCCGGTTTACGATATCTACAGGAACTCGATAATGATCTAGGTGACGACTTTTCCGGTTTGCTGCCGACAGTTAGTATTAATATTCCGCCTTCGCTGGAAACGACCAATGTGCTACCGAATATTATTAGCGAAGCGCTTTCACTGTGGGGACTGGATCCGCACCGCCTAACACTGGAAATAACAGAAGATATTTTAATTAAAGATAAAGAAAAGGCGTTTGATCACCTGAGCAAAATCCGGGATCTGGGCGTGAGAATCTCGATCGACGATTTTGGAACCGGCTACTCCTCGCTTGCTTACTTTAAACATATTCCGGCTGATGAACTTAAAATCGACCAGAGTTTTATCACCAATATGCTTGATAGCGAAGCAGACTTAAAAATTGTTCGATTAATTATTGATATCGCCCATGCGTTTGACTTAACGGTTGTCGCCGAAGGTGTAGAAGATGCGGCTACCGCTGACTTACTCGAAAAAATGGGCTGCGACTACATTCAGGGATTCCTGTATTCAAAGCCTCTCCCTAAAAACCGCTACATAAACTGGCTTAAAGAAAATAAGAAACTATATAATCAGTAGCTTCTTTTTTTATTGCTTTAACTAGCTGTGTGTAAACAGCACCATCAGCCAAATGTCGTCTGCTCCCACAACAAAAAATTCATTTAACCAAAAAAACAATCTTGTTATCTATGGCAGGAAAGCAGTGCTAGAAGCGTTGCGAGATCACACACTCAATATCCGCAAAGTGCATCTTGCCGAGTCGAACAAACCAGCAAAGATTATCGATCAAATCGTCGCAGCGGCAGAGCAACGCCAGTTGCCAGTCGAATACAAATCCAAACTTGAGCTGTCCAGGATTTCGAAAAGCAGCAAACAAGACCAGGGAGTAGCCGCCGACATACAACTCGCTTCAATGTTTGATTTAAGCGAGCTTGAGCAACTCGTGGAGAATAGCGCACATAAATGCAAACTTATAATGCTGGACGGTGTTACCAACCCGCAAAACGTTGGCATGATTATTCGCAGCGTTGCTGCGTCAGGCATCGACGGCATTATTATTCCACGCAAAGGCTGCGCAGACCTGGGGCCGTTAACCATTAAAGCGAGTGCCGGTGCAGTATTTCACTGCCCGATCTACCGCTGCCACACGGTCAACGACGCACTCCAGACCATTAAAGAACTGGACGGACAACTACTTGCTTTAGCTCTGGATGCCAAGGCCAGGCTAGGCGAAGAGTCGCAGTCTGACAAACTGAATGTTTATGTGTTAGGGAATGAGAGCGAAGGCGTAAGCAGGCAAACCATGAACGCTTGCCAGGAAAAAATCGTTATACCAATGCATAACAATGTAGAGTCACTTAACGTCGCGGTCACTGCTGCGCTAATAGCATTTTCGCAATAAGTCGCGTTCGGCTGGTAGACAGCAAACCAACCAGGCCGCAGACAATACCGCTTATTAAAAGCGTTATTTTTGGATTGACCAAACGACACCAACCAGCTAAAACGAGCTTAACCTGTAAGATTCAAACGTCGACTAATAATACTCAACATCACTTCGTCGGCACCGCCACCAATAGAAGCCAGTCTTCCGTCACGATACAACCTGGCGACAGGGTTGTCCCACATAAACCCCATGCCACCCCAATACTGTAAACAGCTATCCGCCACTTCACGTACCAGCCTGCCCGCTTTCAACTTGGCCATCGACGCTTTAAGCGTCATGTCCTCACCCGCTATATAACCTTCAATCGCGCTATAGGTTAGTGCACGAAGCGCTTCTACCTCGGTTTCTAACTCTGCTAATCGATAATGGACTACCTGGTTGCTCAAAATTGATTTTCCAAATGCTTGTCTCTCACGAGCATATTCCGCGGTCTGTCTAATCGCATTTTTCATCGCAATGATATTAGCAACGGCACCGTAAATGCGCTCTTCCTGAAACTGCTCCATCTGGTAGCGAAAACCTGCTCCTTCCTGCCCTATCAAATGGTTTTGTGGCACGCGGACGTTATCAAAGAACACCTGCGCCGTGTCCGACGAGCGCATACCCAGCTTATTAAGCCGCTTGGAAAAACTAACGCCATCCGAGGCTGACGGCACTAGAATAAGTGACTTGTTAGTGTGCGGGTTATCGCCCTCGGTATTGCAAAGCAAGCAAAAATAGTCGGCTTGCGTGGAGTTGGTAATCCACATCTTGCTACCATTTATCAGGTAGTCATCGCCATCTTTAACTGCTTTGGTTTTTGTCGCAGCTACGTCAGAGCCCGCATGAGGTTCACTTACCGCAATAGAAAAAACAGCCTCGCCCGAAATTGCTTTTGCTAAAAACTGTTCTTTCAAAAAGTCACTACCGTAACGCGCAAGCGCAGGTGTTGCCATATCCGTTTGCACACCGATGCCCATTGAGACACCACCGCTGGTTATGGCACCGAGCTCTTCACAAAACACTGCCTGGTAACTGTAATCCAGCCCCATCCCGCCGTATTCCACCGGTTTGTTTATCCCTAACAAACCCAGGTCACCCAGCTTTTTAAAAAGATCATGGGCGGGGAAAACGCCTTCTTCTTCCCATTGCTCGCAATAAGGATTAATTTCTTTTTCTACAAACTGCTGCGTTGTTCTTCGAATCGCATCATGTTGTTCGGTGAATTTCATCGTATCAGGCCTTTATTAGAGTAGATTTACCGATATAGCCGCCAGGAAAAAGTTAGTAGGCAGAAACGCCACCGTCGACAGCAATGCATTGCCCCGTCATATAACTATTGCCGGGCAATAAAATACCTTCCATGACAGCAACGATTTCTTCAGCTTCGGCAAGACGCTTCATGGGCGCACCCCGCGCGAGCAGTTCCAAAGCCTGATCATCCAGCCCTTCGAGCAGCGGTGTAGGTGTAAAAAAAGGACAAACGGCGTTTACTCTTATATTTTTCTGGGCGTATTCTATGGCTGCAGTCTTTGTGTATCCAACCACCGCGTGCTTCGAACCGGAATAGGCGCTTAATTTGGGTGCGCCACCAAGGCCCGCCATAGAAGAAACGTTAAGAATACGCCCACCCTTTTGATTCAACATATGCTTTATTTGCGCCTGCATTCCAAAAAAAACACCCTTGGCATTAATGTTTTGCACTGCATCATATTCCTCTTCTGTAATTTCTACAAAAGACTTAGGTGGTGTCGCGATACCTGCATTGTTAACCGCTATATCAAGCCCTCCCCACGCATCAACACAGCAGTCAACAGCGTTGATATTTGACTCAAGATTGGCCACATCACTTTGCATGAATTTTGCCTGTTCTCCAAACTGCTTCGCCGTTTCTTTAAGCTGCCCCGCATTTATATCAGTTAAAAAAAGCTTTGCGCCCTTTTTCGCCATGCTTTCGGCTAACAACTTCCCAAAGCCGCTTCCGGCACCAGTAATAAAAACGGTTTGACCTTCAAACTCGCTCATAACTATGTCTCATCAAATGTTAATACTAGAAAGGATAGATTTGTAGCTATAGTGTTACACCGCCATCAACGACGATACTCTCTCCCGTCGTGTAGCTTGCGGCATCCGAAACCAAATAAAGTACGGTGCCCGCCATTTCCTCTGGTTGGGCGTAACGACCTAGCGCGGCTCGTTCCAAACCTTTTGAGAGGATGTCTTCATCTTCAAACAATGCAGATGCAAACTTGGTTTTTGTTATTCCGGGTAACAAGGCATTACAACGAATATTAAATTGACCGCACTCTTTAGCGAACGCTTTTGTCATATTAACCAGGGCAGCTTTTGTTATCGAATAGATTGCCTGGTATTCGCCCGGCTGAAGCGCATTAATCGACGCCGTATTAACAATTGCGCCACCGCCCTGTTTTTTCATGCGTTTCCCCGCTTCTATCGACATAAAAAAATAGCCGCGAATATTAACGTCTACTGTCTTCTGGTACGCTGCAAGATCCGTATCGAGAACATGCCCAAAATAAGGGTTGGTAGCGGCATTATTAATCAATATATCAATCCTACCGAATTCACTATCGATAAACGCGTATAGCTTACTAATTTCTTCCATATCACCTATATGGCAGGCTAACGCCGTAGCTTTGCCGCCAGCGTCTTCTATTTCTTTGACAACCGCCTCACAGCCTTCCTGCTTGCGACTTGAAACCAGAACATGTGCGCCATGGCTTGCAAGTAAACGCGCAATACTCCTTCCTATGCCACGACTAGCACCCGTAACTACCGCAACTTTTCCTGAAAGATCAAATAGGTCTCTTACTTGCATTACTGATACTCCGCAATTTTATTTCGGCCAAGCTGCATCATGTGTACCTGATCCGGCCCGTCAGCAAGCCTGAGCGAACGAATACCAGCGTAAAAACGAGCCATTGGAAAGTCCTGGCAAACACCAGCGCCGCCATGGATTTGTATCGCCCGGTCGAGGACCGCCAAACACATTGACGGTACGACAATTTTTATCATCGCAATCGCATCTTTAGCAGCCTTGGCTCCACCAACATCGATAAGCGCAGCGGCTTTTAATGTGAGCAGACGCGCTTGCTCTATCTCACAGGCAGATTTGGCCACGTCTTCTCGTACCGATTGAATTCTACTTAAGGCCCTGCCAAACACTACACGTTGCTCTGCCCGCTTACACATCAGCTCCAGCGCACGTTGCGCAACACCTATCGTACGCATGCAATGATGTATACGCCCTGGCCCCAGGCGCCCCTGGGCAATTTCAAATCCTGCACCTTCGCCGACCAATATATTGCTTGCCGGAACGCGAACGTTATCAAATGCAATTTCGGCGTGCCCTTCCGGCGCATCGTCATAACCAAATACCGTAAGAGGCCTTTCAACCGTTACACCTTCCGCATTGCTGGGAACGAGTATCATCGACTGCTGACGGTGTTTGTTCTCGCTCTCTGGATCCGTTTTTCCCATTAGCACAAACACGCTACAGGCGTTATTCATGGCACCGCTGCTCCACCATTTGCGGCCATTAATAACGTATTCATCACCATCACGGCGAATATCAGTTTGCACATTTGTTGCGTCAGAACAGGCATAGTCGGGTTCAGTCATACAAAACGCCGAGCGAATTTCACCAGCAAGTAATGGTTTTAACCATTGCTCCTGTTGTTCGGGGGTCCCATACTTAGCTAACACTTCCATATTGCCGGTGTCCGGTGCACTGCAGTTAAACACCTCCGAACACCAAAGCACCTTACCCATTTCTTCTGCTAGTATCGCGTAATCGAGATTGCTCAGTCCGGGACTAAATTCTCCATAAGATTTGGGTAAAAAGAAATTCCATAACTCTTGCGCTTTGGCCTTTTCTTTTAACTCTTCTAATAATGCTGGAGCCTCCCAGCGGTCACCCTCGTTTACCTGTTGGTCGAATTTCCCTTCATTTGGATAAACGTGCTCATCCATAAAGGTTTTTATATCTTCTTTAAGCGCTAAGGCTCTTTCAGTAGGTTGTAAATTCATGAACTAGCTTCCGTAAGCAGTTTGGTTAAATAACGCTTGATGGTGGTCAGAATCACCATACATTCCGCTAAGCATTCGCATGCGCTTTAAGTAATGCCCAACGCTCATTTCTTCAGTCATACCCATACCTCCATGTAATTGAACCGCCTCCGCAGCCACTTCCTTACCATAATGGCCAAGCGCAACTTTTAATCCTCGAACATTCTGTAAATGTTCAATTTCGTTATCCTTTGTCGGCGCTGTTACCAGCTGCTGCCACGAGCAAAGCGCTCTATATAAAAGTGAGCGGGTCTGCTCGCAATGAATAAACATATCAACCATGCGGTGTTGCAACACCTGGAACGCGCCTATTGGCAGGCCAAATTGCTTTCGCTCTTTTGTGTACGCAACCGTTAACTCCTGGAGCTTTTGCATAATACCAAGTCCTTCTGCGCAGCTCGCAATAATTACGTCGTTGAGCGCCTGCTCTAATGCACTATATGCAGTTTCGTCACTCGCAAGCAAGGCATCTTCCGTTACGTTTACATTATCGAATTGCAGATTTGCAAATTTTTGGCCATCCATAACCTGAAACTGGTTGAGCGAAACACCTTCGGCTTTTGCATCAACCAAAACCAACGCAATTCCAGACTTATCGTTTTGTTCGCCCGATACTCGTGCAGACACAATAAAAAAGTCTGCGTCGGCGGCAAATGGAACAGCGACTTTATGTCCGCTTAAAGAGTATCCGCTAGCGCTTTTGATAAGGCTAGTCACAATATCACTTGCTACATAACGAGACTGAGGCTCAATATAGGCTACGCTTCCACGCAGCTCGCCTGCAATCATTTTTGGGATTAACTCGTTCTTTTGTTCTTCACTCGCTATCGACTGCAAAAGCCTGCCAAACAAGACCAGGTTTTCCACATACGGTTCTAACACCAGACCTTTGCCGAACTCTTCCATTAAAACAGCCACGTCTGACATATCGCCGCCAAAACCGCCATACGTTTGCTCAAAAGGAACGGACAACCAGCCTAGCTCAGCGTAAGTCTGCCAATGGCTTGTGCTGTGACCGGTAGTGTCAACAATCTTTTGACGTTGTTCTAAACTGTATTCGGAAAGAATAAATTTTTCGATGCTATCTTTCAGCATCAATTGTTCTTCAGTTAAATCTAGATTCACTTCGTGCTAACCTCTTTTTCGATGAGTTTCTTGCTAAAGCCCTAGAACTGCTTTGGCCATCACGTTGCGTTGTATTTCATTCGAACCGCCATAAATAGTTGCAGCTCGACCGTACATATATTGTCTTCTTGCGGTATCCCCAAATGCATGGCCAATTGTTTCTGTAGGCGTCTCGCCAGCAACAACGCCTTGAAATGGACCGGCAATATCCATCATTATGTCTTGCAGTGTTTGTTGTATCTCAGTGCCTTTTATTTTAAGCATCGACGAAATGGCCCCAGGGTTATCACCCGCTGACATGGCCGAAAATATGCGAAGCTCAGAATATTCAAGTGCCATTAAGGCGATTTCTACTTCACTAAGCCGCGTTTGGAATATCGCATCATCTAATAATTTACAACCGCCGTTAATTTCTTCTGCTGCGAGTTTTTTGATGATTTGCAACTGACGCTTTGACTCAGCGACGCCCGAAATAGAAGTGCGTTCGTGCGCGAGTAAGGCTTTTGCATAGGTCCAGCCCTTATCTTCTTCACCTATTAAGTTCTCTACTGGCACCTCTACGTCTTCAAAAAAAACTTCATTCAGCGTGTGATACGCATCAATAGTGGGTATCGGGCGCACAGTGATCCCAGGACTTTTCATATCGATAAGTAAAAAGCTGATGCCGCTTTGTTTCCGGCCACTGCTATCCGTACGGACTAAACAAAATATCCAGTCGGCGTACTGCGCGTAGGTAGTCCATATTTTTTGTCCATTTACAATATACTTATCGCCTACTCGCTCCGCTTTGGTTTGTAAGGCAGCAAGGTCACTACCCGCACCAGGCTCCGAATACCCCTGGCACCACCACTCTTCGCTGGCGAGAATTTTGGGTAAAAACCTTTCTTTTTGTGCCTCGGTTCCATAGGTATAGATGACAGGCCCAACCATTTTTAAACCGAAAGGAACGCTGTCGGGGATACCCCATGCCGATCGTTCCTGCTCGTAAATAAAGCTTTGCGTGGGCGTCCAGCCTGTGCCTCCAAATTCGACAGGCCAGTTCGGCGCGATCCAGCCCTGTTTATAGAGTTTGCGCTGCCACTTCAGCATCGCGTCTCTATGCCCATCTTGAGTAAATAGCTCGTCAGAAATGTCGGCCGTGTAGTTTTCTTTTAAAAATGACCGAACCTCTTCTCTAAAAGCTACGTCCTGAGAAGAAAATTGAATGTCCAAGAGAATATCTCCCAAAAAGAGTGTATGAATACAAAGTAAACAGGTGTTTATTCTACCGCTTTTTTGCACGAGTAGTAGCAAACGCCCATGCTTATTGTTCCAATTATCGCTATGTCTAAGTCCATGTAATCAATATCTTCTGCTTAAACCGATATCTAAGACAAATAGGCGCAGAAGCCCTTTGCTATTTCCCTGTTCGCTTCTTGGCTATAATTATGGGTTATGCAAAAGCCTCCTACAAAAGCTGAGTTACGAAAACGCCTCGAACGAGACCTCGAAGCGTTTGTTAGTTCTGGTGGGGATGTAAAAGAGGTGCCAAGAGGCGTAAGTGGTCGTGAAACCGGCGCAGGGATGATTAAGCCCGACAGTTGGCACATGGAAAAGTCTCAGGGAGAGCGCACACAGATACCGGATGTGCTAAATGCGATTGATGCGAGAAAAGCACCAAAACAAAACAGTCGCGCGACCGTTAAAAAGAAACGTGCTCGTAAAAAACTGATCTATGACGATTTTGGCGAACCGTTACGCTGGGTGTGGGTAGAAGAATAAGAGCAGGAAGCTCCGGCGCCGGTTAAGCTTTCAATTGAAGTAACCGCGCTTGTTCGCTTACATCACGATGTCGTAACAGGGTTTGTATTCACTTGCGTTGATTTTCATTCTGCCATGCTCGACAAAGGCACGAAGAAAATTGTCTACCTCGTGCATAATCTCTGGACTACCGCTCAACTGGAAATTGCCTTTTTCGGCAATAGCCTGGATTCCCTCAGACTTAACATTACCAGCGACCAGGCCAGAAAACATTGCTCGCAGGTTCACTGCTAATTCAAACGCTGATTGATCCCGGCTAAGGTTAAGCCTGGACATGTTTTCGTGCGTCGCTTCAAATGGATTTTGAAGTTCTTCTGGTATATGCAGAACCCAATTAAAGTAAAAAGCGTCCTGCTTGTCTTTACGTTGATCCCTCACTTTATGCATGCCGTCAGCCATTTTCTGCGCAACAAGCGTTGGGTTGTCAACGATAACTTCATAAAGCGAACTCGCTTCGTCACCAAGCGTTAGGCGAATAAACTTGTCGAGCGCTTCAAAATATTCTGTCGATTCTGGTGGCGCGGTGAAAATAACGGGAATTCTCGTTCCCTTGTTTTTTTCGTGAAGCATTAACCCAAGAATATAAAAAATCTCTTCAGCTGTCCCGACGCCACCGGGAAAGACAACAATACCATGCCCTAAACGCACAAAAGCCTCTAGCCGCTTTTCAATATCGGGCATCACGATAAGTTCGTTGACGATAGGGTTTGGCGATTCCGCTGCAATAATGCCGGGTTCGGAAATTCCAACGTAGCGCCCGGTGCGATTACGTTGCTTTCTATGCGCAACTGCGGCACCTTTCATGGGCCCTTTCATTGCGCCCGGACCGCAGCCGGTACAAACGTCAAGTCCACGCAAGCCAAACTCGTAGCCTACCAGTTTTGTATAGTCGTATTCTAACGGTGATATTGAGTGGCCACCCCAGCAAACAACCAGGTTAGGCTCTTTTGCGTGTATCAGCGCATTAGCGTTTCTGAGTACTTTAAAAACCGCGTCGGTAATCGCAGATGGGTTTGAAATTTTTCTTCCATCGTGTTTTACAAAGTCTGACTGCTGGAATATGACATCGCGCAGCACCGCAAACAGATGCTCTTTTATGCCTTTTATCATCTCACCATCGACAAAAGCACTGGCTGGCGCATTGACGATTTCCAGCTTGATACCGCGCTCACGCTGAATAATTTTAATGTCAAAATTTTTGTAGGTTTCGAGCACGGACTTGGTATCATCGTCCGGACTACCGCTGTTCATAACCGCGAGTGCGCAGCGGCGAAAAACCTGGTAAAGCTCGGTATCAGATGCACCGTAAAGCTGTTCGATTTCACTTCGAGATAAAAGGTGTAGGCTTTCTTCTGGGCTTACAGAAGCCTGCTCAACAATTACTGGCGCGCTCAAAGTCTGTGTTGTCATTATTTAGAGTAATTAGCAGCGCACTACGGCATTGCGTCCAGATCGGCGTTTTCTTTTTCAGGGATAACGAGATCCTGCTGAGTAATATTCATCATAAGCAGCAAGTTTGCTGCCACAAAGATCGACGAGTAGGTTCCTATAACAACACCGATAATCAAGGCTGTTGCAAAACCATGAATAATATCGCCACCAAAAATAAACAAGGAAGCAAGCACGAGTAAAGTTGTCGCAGAGGTCATTAACGTTCTGCCTAAAGTTTGGGTCAGGGAATAATCAATCACCTCAACTGGCGTGCGCCTTCTAAGTGAGCGAAAGTTTTCGCGGATACGATCTGACACGACTATTGTATCGTTAAGGGAATAACCAATTACTGCTAGCAATGCTGCCAGCACAGTAAGATCAAAATCCAGTTGCAACAGCGAAAATACGCCTAAAGTAATCAACACGTCGTGAATAAGAGCAACTACCGCACCTACCGAAAACTTTAACTGAAACTGAATCGCGACATACAACATAACGCCGGCAAGCGCGATTAGCAGGCCAAGCCCACCCTGGTCGCGAAGCTCCTCGCCTACCTGAGGCCCGACAAACTCCACCCTGGTAACGCGAACGCTATCGTTCCCGACAGAGAGTGACTCGACAACCCTGTCGCCTAGGTCTGCTGTCTCATCAGCAGGCATTCTAACGAGCACGTCATTGTCTGAACCAAAATTAACAACCTGAAAACCCTCAAAGCCACTTTCCGTTAGTGTAGTGCGAATATCCGGGATATTTGCGGGCTGCTCGTAGTGAAGCTCTACCAACGTGCCGCCACTAAAGTCCAGTCCAAAGTTTAGACCTTTGACCACTAGCGACCCTATCGATACAACAAGTAAAGCGACAGAAAAGATCAATGCATAAGTTCGCATTGACATGAATGGGATTACTTTTAATTCAGACATATTTATTTCTTAACCAAAACAGGTCGATAGTTGTCATTAAATCTTTAGCGTTTTTAGCTTTCGATTGCCATACATCAAATTGACCAAACTGCGCGTCCCCATGATCGCCGTAAACATCGAGGTTAAAATCCCGATAGACAACGTGATCGCAAAACCTTTAATAGGTCCAGTACCCACGCCATATAGTATAAGCGCAGCTAACAATGTTGTTATGTTGGCATCACGAATCGTAACAAAGGCGCGATCAAAGCCCTGGCTTATTGCGGTTTGCGGTGCGCTTCCCGCTTTTAATTCTTCTCGTATCCTGGAGAAAATAAGCACGTTAGCGTCAACTGCCATACCCACCGTTAGCACGATACCAGCGATACCTGGCAAAGTGAGTGTTGCTCCCAGTAAAGACATAACAGCGACAATAAGGATCAGGTTGCAGGCTAGCGCAATGTTAGCGGCCAGACCAAACAATCGATAAATCACTGCCATCAAAACAACAACTAGCGCAAAGCCGATAACAACCGACCTTACGCCAAGCCTGATATTTTCAGCACCTAACGAGGGGCCAATGGTCCGCTCTTCCACAAAGCGCATTGGTGCCGCCAAAGCGCCTGCACGAAGTAGCAGTGCCAGCTCTGTCGCTTCGGCAGAGGAATCGATGCCAGTAATTCTAAATTGTGCTCCAAGCGGGCTTTGAATGGTGGCCAAACTAATAATGCGTTTGTCAGCGAATTCCCGATATTCATCGACTTCATCGCCGTATTCATCGACAAAGGTTTTTCCGGTTTTTCTCAGCTTTTGCTCAACAAACAGCACCGCCATTTGACGCTTCACTGCATTGCGAGTCACGCGATGCATTTGCTGCCCACCAGACGCGCTCATATCGATATTTACCTGTGGCATGCCGTTTTCGTCAAAACCACTGCGGGCCCCGGAAACATCCTCACCCGTCACAATAATATCGCGCTCAATTAAAACTTCGATGTCTTCATAATCGAATTTCTCAACGTCAAAACTTGACGCCCCGCTTTCTGCCCTGAGGCGAAACTGAAGGTTCGCAGTTTTGCCGAGAATCCGTTTAGCCTCAGCTGTATCCTGTACGCCTGGCAGTTCAACAACAATTCGCGAGCCGCCCTGGCGCTGAACTAATGGCTCTGACACACCTAATTCATTTACTCGGTTTCTCAAGGTAATTAAGTTTTGCGCAACTGCCTCGTCTTCAAGTTGCTGTATGGCCTGTTCGAGCAAGGTAAGCTTTAAAATAAATTTTCCATCAGCTTCGGACTTATTGCGAAGCAGCTGGTCATAATTCTCACGAGCGAGAGAAGCGGCTTTATCGCGCGTTTCGGCGTCCTTAAACACGCCCACCAAAGTGTCTTTTTCAAGCCGAACCGTGCCGCGAACCTTTTCTTTGCGTAACTGATTTTTATAAGACGAGAGCATCGACGCTAGCCGAGTATCAATTGCAGCTTCAGTGTCGACTTCCATTAAAAAATGAACACCACCACTTAAATCAAGCCCCAGTTTCATGGGACTGGCACCGATCGCCGAAAGCCATGAAGGTGTGGTAGGCGCAAGATTAAGCGCAACAACGTATTTATCTCGCCCCAGGGATCTTTGTATGATCCGCTTCGCTAAAAGCTGGTCTGACCGATCGACTAAGCGTACCAACACAACATTGTCTTCTAACACAACTTTTTTGCTGTCAATACCCGCCTCTTCGAGGCTTCTGCTAACTTTGCTGACCTCAGTTTCGCCCAACACCAAACCGGAGTTTTGTCCCGTTATTTGAACCGCTGGATCTGGCGAGTATAAATTCGGCGCCGCATAAAAGAGCCCTATTGTTAAAGCGATAACAAGTATGGTGTATTTCCACCAGGGGTATGTATTCATAGTTCGTCGATTATTCTTTCGTAATTACAAAGCTGTGATCAAGCCGCTCAGCGGCGTTAGGGCTATTCGCAAAAAGCGAGCGATTATAGTCATATTATGATTAGACTAGTCAGCAATATTGGGGTTAACTACAAATATCCAAGGAATTTTGGAAGATTTTTAGCCAGGGACTATATTCAGCATAGTCCGAATCGCTAAGTTCCGACGGATACCAGGACAATTGTAGCGACCTAAAGCTACGTTCCGGGTGTGGCATCATAGTCAACACATTGCCTCCCTTATTAACTACGCCCGCTAGCCCCTCCGGTGAGCCATTGGGGTTAAGAGGATAACGCTCTGTAGCCTCGCTATTCCCATCGACATAACGTAGCGCCGATAACTGCGACTGGTTTAATGATTTTAGTGTTGCATCTTCAAGCGTTGCTCGTCCTTCGCCGTGTGAAACGACAATAGGAAACATTAATCCATTCATATCTTTTAGTAATGGGCTGCTGGTATTCTGAACCTGTGCCATGACCAGGCGCGCTTCAAATTGTTCTGAGCGATTGCGTACAAATCTCGGCCAATGTTCAGTGCCAGGAATAAGCTCGGCCAGCGCGGTCAACATCTGGCAGCCATTGCATACGCCTAAGGTAAATTTACTCTCAGCACTAAAAAACGTCGCGAACTGATCGCGTAAACGCTCGTCCAGCAATATGGTTTTCGCCCAGCCCTGGCCGGCTCCTAATACATCACCGTAGGAGAAACCACCACAAACCGCTAGCCCCTGAAACTGCTCAAGCTTGTATCTACCGGTTTGTAAATCACTCATGTGGACATCGAAGGTGTCAAAGCCCGCCGCCATGTAAGCTGCCGCCATTTCGTACTGACTGTTAACACCCTGTTCGCGCAAAATGGCGACCTGAGGTTTGCTTGTTAACACCGCTGGTGCCGCAGACATTTTTAATTCGGCGGGGATGTCTGCAAAAAGGCCCCTTGCCGAACGGTCTTTTACCAGCCCAGCTTCTTGTAAGGCGCAGTCAGGGTTATCGCGAAGACGCTGGATTTGATAACTTGTTTCATGCCACGTCGCTTTCAGATCGGCAATTGAAGCCTGATAAATCGCTTCGTTGTGCTGGGCAAAGCTAACGGTATTCGTCGACGTGGTAGCCCCAATTACATATGCGTCTAGTCCTGCGCTTTGTAGTTGCTCAAGAATAAGCGCTTCGTCATTACTGGCAACCTGAATAACGGCACCAAGCTCTTCGTTAAAGCTCCACTCTATCGGGCTTGCGACCGAAGCAGGAATGTCTACCTGTACTCCAGTGCCACCAGCAAATACCATCTCGCATAAAGTTACAAACAACCCTCCATCTGAGCGATCGTGGTAAGCCAAAATTAATCGCTGCTTCAATAGCTTTTGTGTAACCTCGACAAAGCTGCTCATTGTCGAGGCCGAATCGATATCGGGAGCCTTGCGCCCTGTAACATTAAACACCTGCGCTAGCGCGCTGCCGCCCATTCGCTGTTTCCCAGCGTTAATATCAATCAGGATTAACTTGCTATCGCAGTTTTTGAGCTGCGGTGTCACCGACTTTGTAATATCGTTAGACTTTACTGCCGCACTGGCAATTAGAGACACCGGCGCACTGACTTTTTTATTGACCGACCCAGAAGCTGTCTCATCTTGCCATTGTGTATTCATTGACAATGAATCTTTGCCGACTGGAATAGCGACTCCCAGTGCCGGACAAAGCTCCATTCCCACAGCTTCTACAGCGTCGTAAAGGTCCGCGTCCTGGCCAGGCTGACCACATGCGGCCATCCAGTTCGCTGATATAACAACATCGGAAAGCGACTCAAAAGACGCAGAACATAAATTGGTAAGCGCTTCGCATATCGCCATACGTGCCGAGGCTTTCGCATCTATAACCGCCAGTGGCGTTCGTTCGCCAACAGCCATCGCTTCGCCGGTAACGCCAGTATAACTCGCAGCCATAACCGCCGAGTCGGCAACCGGCACCTGCCAGGGCCCAACCATCTGGTCGCGATGCACTAACCCGGTAACAGTGCGATCTCCAATGGTGATCAAAAAGTTTTTGCTGGCGACTGTGGGCAAACTAAGTACGCGCTTGCTCGCCTCTTCAAAAGTAATCCCGGAAAAATCCAGCTCACTTAAGTCGTTAGAAACGCGGCTCACATTACGATGCATTTTTGGTGGTTTTCCAAAAAGTACGTGCATGGGAAGATCGACAGTGTTGTTATTAAAATGATTATCTTCAACAAGAATACGCTTGTCGGTTTGCGCTTTGCCAACCACCGCATACGGCGCCCGTTCCCGCTCACAAATCGCGTTAAACTGATTAATATTTTCTTCATTTACCGCGAGTACGTAACGTTCCTGGGATTCATTACACCAGATTTCCAGTGGCGCCATACCCGCTTCGTCAACCGGAATATCTCGTAAAGAAAATAGGCCGCCTACCCCGCCATCTTTTACCAGCTCAGGCAGGGCATTACTAAGACCGCCAGCGCCAACATCGTGAATAAATGCAATGGGATTTTCTTCCCCAAGCTGCCAACAGCGATCGATAACTTCCTGGCAACGACGCTCCATCTCCGGGTTTTCTCGTTGGACAGAAGCAAAATCCAGTGATTCCGAGCTTTGCCCCGACGCCATCGAAGATGCTGCGCCACCACCCAGGCCAATCAACATGGCAGGCCCACCTAACACAACCAGCAAGGCGCGATCGTCTAACGGGGTTTTGATTGCGTGATCATCACGGATATTCCCAAGACCACCAGCAATCATGATTGGCTTATGATAGCCCCAAGCCTCTGTGCTCGAATGCGAATTTTCACCTACTGGCTTGAGCTGTTCGTAGGTTCTAAAATACCCGCAAAGATTTGGGCGTCCAAACTCATTATTAAACGCTGCACCGCCAATTGGCCCTTCAAGCATAATATCTAACGCTGACACTATGCGGCCCGGCTTACCAAAACCTTGCTCCCAGGGCTGCTCAAAACCTTCAATATTCAGGTTTGACACACTAAACCCTGTCATTCCGCCCTTAGGTTTTGCACCCTTACCGGTCGCTCCCTCATCCCGTATTTCACCACCAGAACCTGTCGCTGCGCCGGGAAAAGGAGAAATTGCAGTTGGATGATTATGCGTTTCTACTTTAAACAAGTAGTGAATGGCTTCATCCTGGTAACGATAAGTTTCACCAATTTGGCTACCAGCATACAACCGAGCGCCTTGCGTACCCGTCATTACCGCCGCGTTATCGCTATAGGCGCTAATTACGGCCGAATCGTTATTAGCGTGGGTGTTTTTAATCATCGAAAACAAACTAGAAGTTTGTTTTTGTCCGTCTATGGTCCAGCTCGCATTAAATATTTTATGCCGGCAATGCTCCGAATTTGCCTGTGCAAACATCATGAGCTCAGCGTCGGAGGGATCGCGATTTAATTCTGCATACGCATTATGCAGGTAATCAATCTCGTCTTCGGCGAGTGCCAAACCGAGCGAAGTATTAGCCTCTTCAAGCGCAGCACGCCCCTGCGCAATGACAGGAACGGTTTTTAACGCAACAGGGTCTTTAGGCGCGAACAATGCAGACATATCGTTCGCTTGCGTCCAAACTGCTTCTACCATTCGGTCAAAACTAACATCCTTACATGCCGTTTCTAAAGCCAACAATTGGTTGTCATCGAGTTTTTGGCTAAGCGACCAACAATAACATCGGGCTCGCTCTACCCGTATCACCTGCTTTAACCCGGCATTCCGAAAAATATCCGTCGCTTTACTAGACCAGGGCGACACGGTTCCCGAGCGAGGGCTTACAAAAAAGCTGACTGCATTATGCTCTTGAGTTTGTTGCGCAATCACTTCCCATTCCGGGGAGTTATCTAACGGCTGAATATCGCCTGTGAGCGCATCGCCATCAAGCAACACTCGAACACGTTGAATACGCGCGTCACTCAACGGCTGCTTCGATTGCACAAGGTAAACGTAATTTGCGCTAACTGCGTTTAACACACGCGCTAAGCCGCTCTCGCTTGCCTTATCACTTACTCGCTTTAATAGATGATCCTGACGGAATCCGGACAACGCACTTCCGCCGAAAAAAAACTGCAGGTTACTCAGGGGGTATCTCCTTAAAACACACTTTTGAAGGAACTACGGTCGGCGTAGCTTTCAATAAAATCACGCTTGATGGGTTTTATCGAAGGCGCCAGCAGGCGTGAATTCTAAGGGCATAACAGGAAAAGTGATACAACAAATAACAACGATTTATAAAACGATATCAGTAAGTTGCCGAGGCAATTGATCAGGCTACACTGCCGTTTCAAACAACGGCGCATAAGCAGCGCGGTTTGCCAAAAACAGCACTTGATTATTGCGATATCCTGAGTGAGGCTGGCCTGCACAATTTAGGCTGTCGGAGACCGAACGACGACGAAAGAAAGCGCTGCTCCGATACCGCCATTTACAAGCCAAACCTTTGCAAATGGAATAATCACACTATTAGACCATTTCTACAAAATCGCCGGATTTCTAATTATTACAACATGTTACAAGCCCTACTTAAAGTAACAGTCCTGCGTTGGCGGGCAGCGCTGTGAAGTCTTTTAGCTAGAGTTAATAGTATCCCGCGATAAAATATGCCCACCAAGCTAGCAAGCCCGTCATAGAAGATAAGCATCTGGCAGTACCCAGCCTAAATTAGACAAGCAGTTCGGATGACCCAATCAACTAATACACGCACCAATATTCGGAGCATCGGCGACTTACGCTCGATAGTTGCTTCGCATCGTGCTTTGGTTGGTTTGGCCTCGGCGGTGTTTACGCTTCCGGTACTACTACTGCTTTGGTCTCTTGCTCTTCAAAGCACACTTAATTATTCCAGCAACGCTAATAAATCTGTTTCGTCTGCACAGGATTACGATTCTCGCGTTTTACGTGCCGCGATCCGGGTTTCCCCTGCTACCTATTTCGACAAATTCCACGGCGAAATGGGGTTCGAACTCGAACTATTAAAACGCTTTGCCGAGTACTCCGGCAAAACGCTAAAGCTAAAAGAATACACTAGCGTTAGTGCGATGTACGACGCGCTAGAGCAAAATAAGGTCGATATTGTTTCCAGTGGTTACGCAGTAAATGACCTGTTAAAAAACAGCTATACACAGAGCCCTGTCTATCGTGAAGACCGCATCGTTACTGTCTACAAAACCGGTTACCATCGCCCCAGAAATCCAGCGCATCTTGTTGGAAAGCGCGTTGCAACAATAGCAAACAGCCAACCCAGCGACGAGCTAGTTGACTTACAACAAAGCCACTCGGAACTTGCCTGGCAAGAACTCGAGTCGATAGATTATATCGACCTGTTAAGCCGAATCGAGGCGCGTGAAATCGACGTTGCACTGTTAAGCATGACCGATTTTCAAATGTATCGCGGTGCTTTTCCAAGTCTGGGCGTAGGCTTTTCGCTTCCACACAAAACCCAGCATCGTTGGAGTTTTGGTTCTGCGAGCGAACAGCAAGCTCTGGCTGCACAGGCAAACGACTTTTTTAACCAGCCCGAAATGATAGCTGACCTTTCGATATTGAAAGAACGCTACTTCTCGCCTTCGGCGGATCTAAACCAGGTTGCAGCGCACGAGTTTGCCCGCAACGTTAAGCGTCGACTGCCCAAGCATCAAAAACTGATTGAAACCGTGGCGCAGGACTATGATGTCGACTGGCGCTTTTTAGCTGCCATTAGCTACCAGGAATCTAATTGGCTTCCAAAGGCCCGTTCGCGAACCGGCGTGCGCGGGATGATGATGCTAACGCGACAAACCGCAAGTGAGATGGGCATCGATAACCGTCTGGATGCGGAAAACAGTTTACGTGGCGGCATGGGCTATTTTATAAAACTGCGCAAACGACTCCCTGCGTCGATTGTTGGCCCCGATCGTGACTGGATGGCACTGGCTGCTTACAACATCGGTTTTGGTCACCTGGAGGATGCGCGCGTATTAACGCAGAGAAAAGGCGGAAATCCGAACCTTTGGCATGACGTTAAACAGTCGCTTCCCTTACTGCACAAAGCGGAACACTACAAAACAACCCGCCATGGTTATGCGCGCGGCAGAGAAGCCTTAGCCTACGTGCAACAAATTCGCCATTACCTCGACGTATTAATCCTGAAAGACTACGTAGCCCAGCATCGCGCCTTTCTCGCAAACAATCCTGCTGTGCTAATAGATGTATTACCTGTCAGCGAAAGCTCGGACCAGGATCTTGCGCTGTCTGAGTTCTCTGCGGATACATACAACAACGATGGTCGCATCGCAATCGATCACAATCAATTTGATAACAGTTCAACGATCAACGCAGTTAAGGTGAGCTCATCTCCCGAGCTGATTCCTGATATTTCTGCAAATACCACTGCGTCTATTTAAGACTTGCCTCCATGGCATTTTTCGGCGCTTAACGCCGTCGCTGCTTAAAAAACGCCTGCATTAAATCCCTCGCCTCACTTTCAAGAACACCACTCGTTATTTCGATATTGTGATTGTATATCCCCGAGTTGTGTAGCTGAAGGTTTGAAGTAATCACACCAGCCTTTGGCTCGCTCGCAGCATAAACCAGTCGTTTTATTCTTGCATGCACCATCGCCCCAAAACACATGGTGCAAGGCTCTATTGTCACATACAGCGTAGTATCGGGTAGTCGATAATTATCGAGAAACCTGGCGCCAGAGCTCAAGGCTTTGATTTCCGCATGCGCGGTGGGGTCTGCATCGCCAATCGGCGCATTGCTTCCCTCGCCGATAATCTTCTGCTCACCAGATACTGCCTCGCCAACCAACACGGCTCCCACAGGAACCTCTCCCCTGTCCGCCGCAGATTCAGCAAGCTTCAATGCACATTTCATCCAGCGTGCGTCGGCTTCGGAAACAAGATCGTTTTGATTCATTAAATTGTGGGGAGCTCTGTTTAACAGTTATCTGGAATCAACATTGCCAGATCAGGAATAAGAAAATTCTTTGCGCGGATTATACGCCTTGCGAAACGCTTCAAAAGCAAACTCAACGTTTTTTTCCGGCGAAGTATTTAGCAAGGCCGTCTTAAAATCATTGGAGAGCGTTTTTAATGCGAGCATATCATTTAGCGATTCTCGCAACGCGTCGCGACCGCTTTGATCGTTGGCGTCGCTCTCTATCCGCAGGTCAAACGGAAATGAAAATTGCTCTATGTTTGCCTCAGGCTCTGGCAACGATATGCCGAAATGCTCTGCCATTGCGTCGAAGACCATAAAAGAGCCTCTCAACTTACCAGCCAGGCTATGCCCTGCGATGTGAGGCGTTGCGACCTCGCATTGAGTGAAGAGCCTTTCTTCAAGCTGCGGCTCATTAGGCCAAACATCGAGTGCCAGCACGAATTTAGAATGCTTTTTGTGTTCAAGGAAATCCAGCAAAGCAGATTGCTCAATAACGTCACCTCGACTGCTATTAATCAGGCAAGACAGCGCGCCTAATTGCTTTAGAACCGAAGTAGAAAACCAGTGTTGAGTCGCATGCATGCCTTGCCTGGTAAGAGGAACATGTAAGCTTATTGCTTCGCAGGCAAAAAGCTGCGCCTCGCTACAAGCATTAGGCACTAAGCTTTGGTCCAGCAGCGGGTCATAAACCACAAACTTGATCTCAAGCGCAGCCAACGCTTTTACTAATCGACGACCCACATTACCGTAACCCGCAACACCAACGGTCATACCCGAAAGCGCTTTATCAGGGTAATGGCCGAGCAGCACCGCCAGTACATAGTCGACGACTGCATTCGCATTGCAACCAGGCGCATAACTAAATTTAATCCCGCGCTTGGCAAGCGCCGCGCTATCGATATGATCGACGCCAATTGTTGCCGTGCCGACGAACGACAAATGAAATGCATCCGCTATCAGCGCCTCATTCACGCGCGTGACTGAACGGACGAGCAAGGCATCTGCATCTTTCAAATCCCTTGCTTTAATCTCTCGCCCTGAAAATAAACGCAAGTCATGTTCCTTTAGCATCTCCAGTCCTTGAAGCGCTTCATCGGCAACAATTTTTAGTTTCATTTTATAAGCACGACGCCCTTTGCAACCGCTCTATTACCTTTTGAATATGTCTTTTATAATCGTCTTCGCAGGAGAACAGGCCGTAACGAGATTTTATTGCCAATAAAAACGTTTCCGCACGAGATGGCAATCCATTAGTGATATAACGAATAAGCTGTTGTGCAAGCGCGTCGATAAAACTTTGCGACGGCTTGTTATCAACTGCCATGTTGTCAACACTTGACGAAAATTGAAAGCCCGCCGCTTCCGAAAACAAACACTCAAGCGCTTGTGGTTTCACTTCTACTGCTTCGAAGGCTCGCTGCTGGTCAACACTGCGACCATCTGAGGTGTACCAGTAACCAAAATCTATCTGCTGGCGACGCTCGTGACCAGCAATGCACCAGTGAGCCGTTTCGTGCATTGCGCTTGCAAAAAAATCTTCTCGGTAATAAAGCTTATGGGGTAAGTGCTTCTCAGTCGAGGGGAGGTATTCCGGCTCGTCTGCGCCTCCAACTAATACGGTGTTATAGCAAGCGCAGAAGCATTGCCGAAAAAGTTGCTCTAAATCGTCGCTTTGATGAGCGACAAAGGTTATTGCTTTCTTGTTCTGTTGCATAAAAAACGGCAGGTTTGCACCAAAAAAACGTGAACGATCTAATCAATATCGATCATATATTGCACTATTCAAGTTCCGCATACTAGCGCCGATAACAAAGCATAATCACTAACGATGCTAATCCGTTAGTTTCTTAAGCGATAAATAAACGGGCAGGATCAGCGTGGACCTCTATAATTTACAAAACTGGATCTATTCAAAAAGCAAACCGGTTGAGAAAAGGAGCGTCTCTATGACAACACAAGGCCGTGATAATACCGATAGCACCTCGACCAACAGCTCTGACGACGTATTCGAACATGAGTTAACCGCCGAAACAAGCGAGCCTTCGAACGAATTCTGTACGCTTGCTGACCGGGCAGCTCACTCACCTCAAAGTCACGAGCTACCCGTTAACGACGACGAGCTTAACCAGTCAATTATCGAATCGTGCATCAACGAAGCGCGCAGTGATAATGTCGTCAGCCTTTTTGCACCGCCACAAAACGACATTCAACCCGAAAGCCAGATCGTGCAGGTCTATCCAGAATCCAGCGGCATCAAAATGCTTTACTCGAGCAAGGAATCACCTGATCGCTGCGTTGCCGTTCCGATAATCTGTTGGGCGTTAAGAGCTAACGGAAAAATTGATGGGCTTGTGCCCTGGATTGGCGAAGTGCTCGATTGCGAGACTATCGCAAGCCGTTTCGACTTGAGCTGGCAAGGCTATTTTGACGAAGCCAACGAAGACATTTTTGATATGCCCCCAGGTTACGCAGTGGCGATGCTTACCACTGCGGCGCGGTTTATGCGTGATCGCCGAACTGCACAAGCAAGTAACCAGGTTGTCTGCGAGTTCGCCGACCAGTTGGGTACACACGCTATGCTTCTGGATGATGTTTCGGAATCGCTAACGCTAACTAGCGTTGTTAGTTGGTGTTTAGATTCGAGCGGACGATTACACGGAATGCTTGCCGACGATAGCCGCGTAGAAAAATATCCTGTTGTTGCAGGCGACGCGTGCCTGTATCAAGCAGAAGAAAATCAACACTTCCGCTGCTTTTTCCAACGAGATATTGCAGAACAAATTCGTGACCGAGACCCGGATACACTGCGTGCGATAGAGCAGCTGTTTATTACTGAAGATTAGCGCCAAGCTAAAGGGGGCGCTTTAGCGCGTTTCTTTGAGCTTAGGAGTTAGTCGTATGAGCAAGCATTGCTCCAATAGACAATTTGTTTTGTAGAGTTTCCGCTACTTGGACAAGTAGCTCATGCCTTCTTCTAAACCATCCACGGTTAACGGGAACATTCGATCTTCCAGCATATCTTTTATCATTTGCGTGGACTGCGTGTACTTCCATGTTTTTTCCGGCTCTGGATTTAACCACACGACTTTTTCATACACGTTTAGCAGACGTTGCATCCACGCAGCACCGCTTTCATCGTTCCAGTGATCAATGCTGCCACCCGGCTGTATAACCTCGTAAGGCGACATTGCGGCATCACCGACAAATATAACCTTATAGTCGCGCGAATACTTATTAATAATATCCATGACAGAAGTCCGCTCGTTATACCGCAGCTTATCGTCTGTCCAGACCGAGTCATAAATAAAATTGTGAAAGAAGAAATACTTAAGATGCTTAAACTCAAGCCGAACGGCGTTAAAAAGCTCCTGGGCATTTTTAACGTGAACATCCATTGATCCGCCCACATCAAAAAACATTAGCACCTTCACCGCATTGTGTCGCTCTGGCACCATCTTAATGTCAAGCAAGCCGGCGTTCTTGGCTGTAGAGTGAATCGTGTCCTCTATATCCAGGTTATCCTCGGCACCAGTTCGTGCAAATTTTCGAAGCCGACGCAGCGCCATTTGAATATTCCGCGCACTGATATTTTGATCCGCATCCAGGTTTTTGTATTGACGTTTTTCCCAAACCTTAACCGCGCGCTTACCACCGCCCTCACCGCCAATTCGAATACCTTCCGGGTTATAACCTGAATTACCAAAAGGAGAAGTCCCCTGGGTGCCGATCCATCGCGAACCGCCCTGGTGTTTTTTCTGCTGTTCTTCGAGCCGTTTTTTAAACTCTTCTATTAGTTCTTTAAGCCCGCCTAACGATTTTGCCTTGGCTTTATCTTCATCGCTTAGCTGCTTTAAAAACTCGGACTGCAACCAATCTTCGGGAATAAATGCCTCAACCAGCCCTTCCATTGACTCCAGACCATCAAAGAAAGCCTTATAAGCGCGATCGAACTTGTCAAAGTTTTTTTCATCCTTGACCAAACATAGACGCGACAGATAATAAAACTGCTCGGTATCGGCAAACACAAGGTGTTTTTCCAATGCGTCTAACAAATCCAGTAATTCAGTCAGCGTGACTGGCACCTGGTTCTGTTTAAGGCAATCAAAAAATTGAATCAGCATTTTATTTCGCTGTATCGTCTACAAATTAACTAGATTGGCGGCGATGCATAAATGCCAGGCGCTCTAGCAAGTGGACGTCCTGTTCGTTCTTTAGCAAGGCGCCATGCAACGGAGGGATCGCTTTAGTTTGATCTCTTTCAGAAAGTACAGAGTCAGGAATGTCGTCGGATAAGAGCAACTTCAGCCAATCGATAAGCTCAGAAGTTGAAGGCGGCTTTTTAAGCCCGGGGATTTCCCTGATCTCGAAAAATACTTGTAAGGCTTCTTCAACCAGCTTTGCTGTAATATTGGGGTAATGCACATCGACAATTTCCCGCATTGTTTTGGTATCGGGAAAGTTAATAAAGTGAAAAAAGCAGCGCCGTAAAAATGCGTCAGGAAGCTCTTTTTCATTATTACTGGTAATAACAATAACCGGGCGATGCTTGGCTTTAACTGTTTCGCCCGTTTCATAGACGAAAAATTCCATTCGATCGAGCTCCTGAAGTAAATCGTTAGGAAACTCAATATCCGCTTTGTCTATTTCGTCGATCAATAAGACTACTCGCTCATCACTATCAAACGCTTCCCAAAGCTTACCCTTATTAATATAGTTTTTGACATCGGCAACTTTTGACTCGCCAAGCTGCGAATCTCTTAAGCGCGAAACAGCATCATATTCATACAAACCCTGGTGAGCCTTTGTTGTCGACTTAATATGCCACTGTACCAGTTTCATATCGAGCGACTTCGCGACTTGCTCAGCCAAAAGCGTTTTACCGGTACCAGGCTCGCCTTTTATCAACAATGGTTTTTCGAGTGTAATCGCAGCGTTCACCGCCATCTGTAAATCATCACTCGCAATATATTGGTCTGTACTCGAAAACTTCTTCATATTCACAGCTTCTGTTATCAACAGCCTCTAAAATTTCAGTTGTTCTTTTCTAAACGGTGACCACGCCTGCGAGCACCAGGGTCAGGCTCGCTTCTTGCGCAAAAAAAGGTAGATCAACACCGCGGACAGGACGACACATTCTACTAAAAGAACAGCTGTTAACGCATCCACTACCATCGCTTGATTTCCCGCAATCACTTCAAAAGCCGCCACTATTAACGCTGGCGCCATTGTGGTCTCCGTCGAATACTCTGAGCTGACGCCAAAGGGCACCAAAAAAGGTGCAGCGAGAACCAGAAAGGATACAACAACAGCAGAAGTGTTCCATATTTTTCGCAAAAGCAGCCACCACCCTAAAAAGCACACTAAAACGGTGGACAAATAGACTAACCAAAGCGTTCCCGTTGATGACATACAATTAGTCCTGCTCGCTCGTTGGCGACGACGCTCCGCCTTTTGCCCTGGACAAATACTCCTCTGGACCTGGCGGCAATTGCAAATAAAAGCCTTGATCGTTAATTGCAGCTTTTACCGATTCGATATCGGCGTTTGCGAGCCGTTCACGTTTGGAGAGATCAAGCAGCATCACCTGGGTTAATTCGCCCAATTGCTTTTGTAGCAACTCGGGAAGCGAAGCTAAATCATACTTAAAAGGCACGTACAAATAAGTTTCGGCTTTTCGACTTGATCGATATATCTGGCAAAGCATGTTTCAAATTTAAAATGTCTAAATGCGAGTAAAAAGAACGATATAGGTAGATACCTACATTAGCTTGGCGATTTTTTCTCGAAGAATGTCGCCGCGCCATCCACGCATGACAATTGACGATTCAGGAGATTCTAAAAAAAGCTCTAGTTCTTTTTTTCGACCTAAAAGCTCGGGGGGTAAATTATGCTCTTTCGCCTCGTCGGCAACGATGCTTTTTAGCTGCTTCAATTTTTGTCGGAATGGAGCTGCACTCTTATCCGCTAACGGTGTTGGCCATTGATCGGACGGCATCGCATTTGCGCGAACGATCAATTCAACTATCGCATTACCATGTTCACGACGCGAACTACTTCTTAGCTGTTGCAAACGGTATAGACCCGAAAGTTCAATTGGTTGGCGCTGAGCTAGCTCCATAGCGCAGGCATCGCTTATTACCCTGCTCCTAGGGACATCGCTAACCTGCGCAACCTCTTCTCGCCACGCACAAATATGTTTTAACACATTGAGCTGTTGCGTTGTTAAACGCCAGGCCGACTTCACACGCAAATAGGCTTTATCTAAAAATACGCCGCTAAAATCGGCAACATTTAACAACGCTTCACAGTCCTGCAAACACCATGGCAGCCTATCGGACGCCTCTAGCTCATACTTTAATTTTTGCCACACACCGAGCAACCATCGAACATCGTTCGCAGCATAGTGAATCTGTTTTTCGCTAAGTGGTCGCTGCAACCAGTCCGAACGCGTTTGCTCCTTATCGATATCTATATCCAGAACGGTAGAAACCAAATTCTGGTACCCAACTGAAAAACCATATCCGGCAATAGCAGCCGCAATTTGCGTGTCAACGATCGGCGATGGCTCACAGCCCAGTAGCAAACGAAAAATTTCAAGGTCTTCGCCGCAGCTATGTAAAAGCTTAACGCAATCTGGCTTGCTTAATAACGCGGCCAGGCTACTCCAGTCATCAATGGTCAAGCAATCAACAATATAAATGTCTTCGCCAGCAAATAGCTGGATTAGCGCCGCAACGGGATAATAAGTTGTTTCTCTAAAAAACTCGGTATCGACTGCGATAACCTTATGCTTCGCGAGTTGCTCGCAAGCGAGATTCAACGCCTGGTTATTATCGATATAACAAACTTTTGCCTGGTCCATTCCGTCTACTTACACATAGTTGATAAAGTCAAAAGCACTAAGATTACAGCTTATATCGACCGTTCATTGCGCGCGACAATGTATTGCCGTCAACATACTCAAGCTCTCCACCCATGGGAATGCCATGCGCAATTCTTGATACGGTCACTCCGAACTGGCCAATTCGCTCCGCGAGATAGTACGCTGTCGCTTCACCTTCTACGGTTGCACTAGTTGCAAGGATCACCTCTTTAATCGCACTGTTAGCAATTCTTTCTAACAGCAACGGGATACCAATGTCTTCTGGGCCGATTCCATCCAGCGGCGATAAATGGCCTTGCAACACAAAATATTTTCCTCTATGCCCCTGGCTTTGCTCAATGGCAATGACATCACTCGGGTTCTCAACCACACATAAAGTTGCTTCATCGCGATTGGTTGCCGAGCAGATCTCGCATTCCTCGAGCTCTGTTAGCGTTTGGCAACTCTTACAGTTGCCAACTTTAGCAACCGCTTCAGAAAGTGCTTTCGACAGTGACAGGCCACCATCGCGATCTCTTTCTAAAATATGTAATGCCATTCGCTGCGCCGTTTTCTGGCCGACGCCGGGTAAAACACAGAATGCTTCAATTAGCTCTTGAATCAGCGTTTGGCCGTTCATGTTAAATAATTTCGCGCTGACTAAAACGGAAACTTAAACCCTTCAGGCATTGGAATACCCTGGGTAATCGATTGCATTTTTTCCTGGCTGCTAACCTCTACCTTTTTAACCGCATCGTTAACCGCCGCAGCGATTAAGTCTTCTAGCATTTCCTTGTCTTCGGAGAGCAAAGTTTTATCAATGTCCACACGTTTCACATCGTGCCGCCCAGTCATTACTACTTTAACCAGCCCTGCACCAGCCTCCCCGCTAACTTCGAGGTTTGCGATTTCAGCCTGCGAATCCTGCATTTTTTGCTGCATATCCTGTGCTTGCTTCATAAGATCGTTAAGACCTTTCATGACATCACCCTGGGTATTCCAACGTTACTAATTAATGGGTCGAACGCTTTCGTATTCAATCGTAGCGTCGAATGTTTGCATAATCTTTTGCACGACTTCGTCGTTTTCTATTGCGCTAACCGCATCAGCCTGTTTTTCCTGCTCTCTTGTTTGCCTCACCACAGCGGGCGTCAAAAGACTCGTATCTCCGGGGGTTTGCATTGAAACCCGGACGCTAACCGGGCTCCCAAAGTATATAGACAGACTTTTTGCGATTCTCGCATCATGATCCTGATTATAGAGCGCTGCCTGGTCTTTCGAGATCACGAGTTCAATACGGTTATCAACCACCGATTTCCAGGAACAATGTTCAGCAACGGCTCTAACTAATCCACTCAATGGCATCGAGAAAAACTGATTACACCAACTCTCGTTGGTAAAAGCGGCTAAATCTTCAAACGGTGCTAGCTGATCGTCGACCCGCGTTTCCGTTTCTGCTTTAACAGCTGTTGCCTGGTCAGAGCTTAGCTGGTTTGCGTCGCTCGCCGACGCTTCATGCTTTTTTACCTGATTACCGCCTATGGGTTCGGAGGCTGTTTTTTCAGTCACTTTTTGCGGAGCATTTTCTGTGGCCGCTCCTGTGGCGGCCGCTGGCGCAAGGGTCTCCGGCTTTAATTGTTCCCCCAGGGGTCTAAAGCCAACCATACGAGCCAATATCATTTCGGTGCCAGTTAGTGGATCAGGCGCATAACTTAAATCACGTTTTCCGTTGAGCAATGCCTGATAGTAAATTTGCACTAGTGTTGGATCGATAGTGCCAGCGAGTTGTTCAATACCTTCTGCATAAAGCTGGCCTTGCGTTCCCACGCCTTTTAGCAACTGCTCAAGGCTGACACGATGGAGCAGTTGCATAATACTATCGAGCAAGAGGCTAAAATCAGCCGTTTGCGCCGCAAACTCTGCAAGCAGGGCAAGAACCTGCTCAACATTACCCTTTACCACCGACTCAAGTATGCGTAGCGCAATTTGATGGTCGACTACGCCAAGCATATCGTTAACTTGCTCAAACGAAATGCTCCCTTCACCAAACGCAATCGCCTGCTCGGTAATACTGAGCGCATCGCGCATGCTGCCTTGAGCTGCGTGGGCAATCAGGCTTAACGATTTCTGGTCGACCTCAATTTTTTCTTCTTCCAGCACGTGCGATAAATGCTGGCTAATTAAATCGTTAGAAATATTTTTTAAATGAAATTGCAGGCAACGGGAAAGTACCGTGACAGGAATCTTTTGCGGGTGTGTTGTCGCAAAAATAAAAATGACATGTTCTGGAGGCTCTTCCAACGTTTTTAACAACGCGTTAAAACTATGGTTGGAGAGCATATGGACTTCGTCGATAAGATAAATCTTATAACGACCATGCGATGGCGCGAATTGACTATTTTCAAGCAGCTCACGCGTATCTTCGACTTTGGTACGCGAGGCCGCATCAACTTCGATCAGGTCAAGGCTACGGCCTTCGGCGATTTCAACGCAAGAAGAACAGACACCACAGGGGCTTGCACTAACCCCTTCTTCGCAATTAAAACAGCGCGCAAGTATTCTCGCGATGGTGGTTTTACCCACACCACGCGTTCCAGTTAACAGGTAAGCATGATGAATACGCCCTTGCTGCAATGCGTTTTGTAACGCACGTAAAACATGGGTTTGGCCTACAAGTTCTGCAAATGTCGCCGGACGCCATTTTCGCGCCAGCACTCGATACGTCATCTAAGTTATCAGTCTATTTTAGAATTTCGTGAAGCAAAGCGATGCCCAGTGGAGCAAATCACAACAGAATCAGCATTATACCTGATAGTGCTTCGAAGACTCGTTAACAATACACGATGTTACATGCCTTGAGGCTCGCGAGGGGAAAATAGATGGGGTGCGGAAATGGGGGGAAGTAGTAAACGGGCTTGCCTGGAGGTGAACCCCAACCAGCAACACTCCGGCACACGAATCAACAGCTACCGTTGCTCCCTTCCGGGCCTGGCGGAGTTTACCATCTATCGTTGCGAAGGTACCCGTTGGGGCCACCATAACAGCAAGGGCGCGGATTATCACCAATGCGTCGACCGGTTGCAAGGCGCAATATTCGCTTTGCCCAACTTTTCAAATTCGGTCCAGAGCCAATTCCTGCTATCGATCTCTTCATCTTCAGGCGAGGACAATCTTTATGCGAGGACAATCTTTATGCGAGGACAATCTTTATGCGAGGACAATCTTTATGCGAGGACAATCTTTATGCGAGGACAATCGGCTCAATGGAGATCAGCTTGTTATTTTCATCAGTGACGATAACAAACTGTCCGTGGACGCCATTGTGGAGTAAAAATGGCGCTAGCGAGCGTGCAGGAAAACTGAGCCGTTCACCACTACTCGCCACGGCTCTTACGTTGGCAGCGCTCCCCTTATAAAGCTTGCTATATTCATCCCGGCTAATTGATAAGGCGACAACATAACGTTTACGTCTATTGCTCGCGCGAGAAGTCATTGCAATTAGCTAACGAATTCGGACCCCGCCGGGCCACTGTGAAAGCGTATTTCTTTGTCTTCCCGCTGGATCAAGGTTGCTTCGAATTCACAAAACCTGTCAACTTTATCCTGGATTGGCTCGGCGCTATATTCCTGGGCCAATGTTAAATAGTCTTCGAAGTGACGGGACTCAGACAGCAGCAAGGAGTGATAGAAGTCTCCCAATGCGGAGTCTTGTTGATCAATGATGGGAATGAGCGCGGCAAATCGCTCGCAGGAGCGTGCCTCAATGAGCGCGCCAACAATAAGCGTATCAATCAGCTTTTCTGGTTCCTGTTTACGTACCTTTGCCATCAGCTCACCCGCATACCGCGAAGGGCTTAAATGCCGATACTCAACGCCGCGCAGTCGCATAATTTTAACAACCTGCTCAAAATGCCTTAATTCCTCACGAGCCAGTCGGGAAAGTTTATCGAGCAGTGAGGGACGATCGACGTATTTGTACAGCAACGACAAAGCCGTCGACGCCGCTTTTTTTTCGCAATTAGCGTGATCGATCAACAACAAATCAAGCGCTTTGCCAGCCTGGTCAAGCCATAACTGTGGCGTTTGGCAACGTAGAAACTGTTGCACCGCAGACAAGTCGACTTCCCTGCGCCGAGAACTAAAGCCATAACCCAGGCTCTTTCCGGCGTCACGCTGGCTATTCATTTGCTTTGCTCCAGAGCCTCACTTACGCATTTCGCCCTGCTGGCATTAGCTAACACATAGCGCTCAAAATGCGCTACCGACAGCGCGTAAACCTCTTTTTCAATATCGTGACGCAATGTCGCCAGGGGTGTTTCGCGATAACCCCATCTTGCCCTAAAGCCATAATCCAGCGGGTTATCGATCTGCGAAGCGCCTGCTTTGAGCAATTCATAGAGTGCACAATAACTATCACGATACTCCATGTATCTGATCTGTTGCGCTTTGAGCATATGCATAAACAGGCTTTCGTCGCAAATCCAAAGCCGGCGTTGAACAACTTGCGAAAGGAGTTGGGACAACCGCGCATCAATTTTGCTCTTTTGTCCAGGCGAATAAGAGTTCCAGTGAATCACTTCGTAATCGAACCGCTTACAGCCTCGGCACACAGAATCACCTATACCGGTCGAACAAACGCCGATGCAAGGTGTACGAACTTGATTAATAAAATTCACTGACAGCCAATTAAATGAAATGATTTAGATCGCGAGATTTTAGGATAATTATATCGTGATCTTGCCACCAGCCTAAACGTTAGCCGGAAGAATTTTTTAAGTAATAATAATCGCGATAAAATCTGCCAAAACAGGTCAGATGGTGTTTGTCGCTATAGAAACCCTGCTTGCATTGCCTGGGTTCGCTGGCGGGTTAAACCGACGACAGCGCTTACCAAGCTCAATCAGCAGCGCTTTTTGTGCCAGCTCCTGAAATGCGATCTGGTGATATAAACGCGTGATGGCAAGTACCTCGTCCGCAAGATCGGGCCTAAGACCAATCGCTCGATGCGCAAAACTTTGCGGTGCCTCGCCTGCTTGACGAACAATCCCCAGCTTCGCCAAACGGCTACAAAACAAATCGTACAGTTTGTTCTCGGCTGTTCGTGTGTCGAGACGGCGGCGCCTTAACGTCACGTAAGCAACGCCACCTAAACTCAGTGCCATAGCACCGAGCATGATTAAGGACATTTTGGTCTGCGTAACATCCCCAAACCAGCCAGAAAGCACCGTCTGCTGCTTACCCATATCGAAATTAACAAACGAACGCTGCCACGCGTAGTTGATCGCATCAACCTGCTGTCGAAAACGTTTCAACCAACGCAGGTCGTTGAGGACGACCGGATCATAAAACGCCAGCTGCTCTTTTCGGTTAGCTTCTAGCGCCTCTCGCAATCCATACGAGACGCGCTCGGGAGCGACTGCCGCGGTGGGATCCATCCGTTGCCAGCCAATCCCACGTTGCCAGAACTCAACCCATGCATGAGCATCGAGCTGTCGAATCTGCATAAGCCCGTTTACCGGATTCACTTCACCGCCCTGATAGCCCGCAACGACGCGCGCTGGAATACCGACCGATCTGAACAATACCGCGGTGGCGTTGGCATAATGTTCGCAAAACCCGTTGCGCGTATTAAATAAAAAGTCATCGACGCTGTTAAGCCCTAGAGAGTCAGGCTTTAACGTATAGTAAAAAGCAGTCTCACTGAAATGTTTGGCGATTCTTCTCGCATAATCCACTTCGCTATTACTTGCATTCCATAAGTCTCGGGCGAAGCTTTGCGCTCGTGGGTTTAACTTTTCTGGAAGTGTCGTTAACTGGGTGATTCTCTCAGGCGTTAACCACGGCTCTGCGCTGAAATCGAGATAAGACTTAACGTTCCAGATAGACAGGCCGGAGGCTACTTTTTGCGTTTCGTAATTAAAATCAGAGAGGAAATTAACCCCTAAATCCAAGTGTCTTTTCTGCTCGCTTAAGTCGGCGACCGGCAGCATAAATAACCACTTCGCCCCAGTTGGCGGCAGGATTATTTCATACTCTAACGGGCGACCACGCAACGTGATGGGCGTATCAACTAACAAACCTCTGGCGGTACCACGCGCTTCGTTTAATGTATCGCTGCCCTGCCCGCGAGACCAACGACGACCATCAAATATTTCATAAGTCATACCACGCCAATATAATTTCTGCCTCGACGGTGACGCAGCACCTTTAAAATCGACTGAAAACACCAGCTCTGTCGATTGACTAAGCTCAGTCATATCGCCCGGCGACATAGAGTCGCTCATCCCGGTTTGGCTTTTAAGTGACGATTCCGAAACACTCCAGATAGGCCCTAAACGCGGAAACATAAAGAAAAGCAATAACAATAGCGGTACCGCCTGCATTGTTAACTTACCGGCAATACGTAGTGAATGAAGCACGTGCCGATCCATTGAGGACTGCTGCGTGGCAACTAGCCCCGCGCAAATAACAATGCAATTACAAAACTGATACACAACAAGTGCTAACGATTGCGAATACAAAAATGAAGCGGCGATAACAAAAAAGCCAAGATAGAACACAAGATATAAATCGCGCCGGTTTCTCACTTCAATTAGCTTCAACGAGAATGCAAATATCAGCGCCGCCACAGCGATGTCTAACGCGCCCTGGGCGCCAAAGGACACGGCTATCCCGATACTTCCTAACAAGACAACAATGGTTCGCAATGTAAAGCTAGGATATGCGGCCTCGCCACGAAACATTGCTAAGCGCCAGAACGCGCACAGCAGCCAGATTGCTATCATCCACCAGCTTAAGCGGTTGATATGCGGAATCATTACCGCGGTCTGGACGACCAGCAACCAGAGAATACTGGTTCGGGGGATCTGCGCTGCAACCGGCATAACTAGGCGATGCCTCCAACAGCGTTGCTATAGCCTGCCTGAGACCCAACAACCTGTTCCTGCCTGGTATAACCTTCCAACTGCTGATGATAAAAATCGATAACACTTCGCTCCTGGCCATAAAGCGCGAGTGCGGTCAGAACCTGCTGCAAATGCTGTTTACCATTAGCGGGCTGGATTTTTCTCTCGGGCAGAATCAAGCCGTACTTCTCTCCTACAGATTCTGCATCCAACGCCCATTGGCAAAGCTGGCTCAAGCGGTCTTCAGAATTACCCTGTAACTGATGCCAGTCAAACACCTTATGCTGGTCATGAAAATCAACAAACTGCTTTACCGCCAAACGATCGTTTTTGGCATAGTTACGCCAGGCGATATTACGAATACGGTCACCCGCCTGGTATTCCCGCAAAGAATAAAAGTCGTCACTGCCCACTTGTTCTATCGGGCCTTCTTCGTAGCTCTCGCTCGCCAGGGCTTGCGGGTTACCCAAATCATAGGGGTGTGGATACACCAACGTATGATGCTCGACGTCAACGTAGGTGCGAGCAGAAAGCAAACCAAATGGATAACGCGATTCAACCTTGATACGGCCTGGTCGACAAAGCCCGCGAGGTCCTGTTTGAAATCGCAAATTAACCAATGCGTCTTTATCGGGCTCGACATCAACAAAATCAGAAAACTTATTCTGCCAGGAAAGCTGAACTGCGTAATGCTTTAAGCCGTTAGGCGACCTTAAGGTTGTACGAAACAGCGCATCTCTTCCTGCAAACACCGGCTCGCAGGGATAAGAGCTTATGGATATGCCTGAGAGATTGCTAAACGTATGCAAAATAGAAACAACGAATATCGCCATTAACAAAAAGGTAAGCCCATAAACAGCACTATTCTGGAAGTTAATTGCTATCAACAACAATATGGTCGTTAGAAGCAGGAAAGCAAAACCTGCCTTAGTCGGCGATATAAAAATGTTTTTGTGATTGAGCGATATTTGTGGTGCAGGAGGCAATCTCCTGTCCATCCAGTCTCGCCATGTTTTACGCCAGTGGTAATTCAGGCGACGTCGGCCTCTGCGACGATCTGGTGCGTATCTTTTATTTATTTTACGCATAAACGGACTCGGCTTACTTACCGCTAAGCTCTGGGTGGGCTATGCAATAACCGGAACGCTATCCAACATTTTTGCGACCAATGAGGTTCCACTCGCGTTGCCCCCTGCACCACCATCCAGGCGATGCGCGGCTACGGGCATGGTAACCAGTTGAATATCTTCAGGGATAACATGTCGTCTACCATCAATAAAGGCGCTCGCTCTTGCAGCCTGTAACAAACCCAGCCCGGCACGAGGCGACAAACCAGCACCGCTTTCACTTTGCTGTCTCGAATAATCGATTAACCGTTGAAGGTAGTCCAGAATTGCTTCCGACGCTTTTACCTCAGTTACCATTTGACGAAGCTTTTCCAGATCTTCAGAACTAACAATCGCGCTAAGTGAGTCCAGCTTAGCCCGACCGTTTTCTCCTTGCAGTATGCGTCGCTCGGCCTCGGCGCTAGGATACCCTAACGACAAACGCATCAGAAATCGATCGAGCTGTGATTCTGGTAATGGATAGGTTCCGCTTTGGGAGCTGGGGTTCTGCGTCGCAATGACAAAAAATGGTTCCGGTAAGGGATAGGTTTGGCCATCGATGGAAACCTGCCTCTCTTCCATCGCCTCTAACAAAGCACTTTGTGTTTTTGGTGTAGAGCGGTTAATTTCGTCAGCCAATAAAAGCTGGGTGAATACCGGGCCTTTAACAAAGCTAAAACTATTGTCTTCGCGACGGAAAACCTGCGAACCGAGCACATCGGCAGGCAGCATATCACTGGTAAACTGGACACGCTGGTAATCCAGGCCTAACACTTTTCCCAGGGCGTGAGACAGCGTCGTTTTGCCCATACCCGGCAAGTCTTCAATCAACAGGTGACCACCAGCCAACAGGCAGCACACCGCCAACCTGACCTGATCTGGTTTACCGAGAACAACTCCATTGAGCACCTGCAATGCCTCTTGCAATGCTTTAACACTTTGCTGAACAGATGTGCTGCTTTCGACGCTGGCTAGCTTTGCCATTACTTCCTCGTTGCGGGTTTAACGATTAGACAACGGATGCTCACGAGATTCCCGTTGAATACACAATAGCTGTAGTCAACCAGTATGAGAAAAAACAATCCGGATAAGACCTAAGGTCCGGTTTTTATTATAGTTCTTGCTTCGATAGCCGTGACGTTAAACAGCCTGGTTAGCAGCCGCAGCCTGAACTAGATCACGCTTTATATCGTCAATGTCTTCGATACCGCATGCAATACGGATTAAATTTTCGCCAATACCAGCGTCTTCGCGCTGTTGCTCGCTTATTCTACCGTGAGTCGTTGTCGCCGGGTGAACAATCGTCGACTTGGTGTCACCCAGGTTCGCCGTTAAGGAAAGCAAACGGGTCGCGTCGATAAAGCCCCAGGCCTGTTCGCGCGACGCGGCTTTTCCATCGACAAGAAGATAAAATGAAAGCACCCCGCCAAACGCTTTCTGCTGTTTTTTGGCTATTGCATGCCCCTTGTGACCGGGCAAACCCGAGTATAAAACGCTGCCTACCCAGTCTTGCTCATCTAGCCACGTTGCCAGTGCGAGCGCGTTGTCGCAGTGTGCCTGCACGCGCAACTGCAGGGTTTCCAGACTCGTCAGCAACACCCAGGCATTAAACGGCGACAAGCAAGCACCGCCGGAGCGCACACAGCCCCGTACGTTTTCGAGCAACTCTGAGTTACCAAGTACCGCACCACCAAGGCAACGACCCTGACCGTCGATAAACTTGGTAGCTGAATGTATAACGAGGTCTGCGCCCAACAAAAGTGGCTGTTGCAAAATCGGCGTACAAAAACAGTTATCAACCGCTAGCAAGGCACCAGCCTCATGCGCTATAGCCGCTACGCGCTCGATATCAACCACTTCACTGGTTGGGTTAGATGGTGTTTCGAGAAAAAACAACCGGGTGTTTGGCTTACAGGCTTTTTCCCAGGCATCGTAATCCGATACAGGAACATAAGTAACCTCGACACCAAACTTTACAAAAAACTTATCTAACAAAACCACTGTGGAGCCAAATACGTCACGCGAACAGATAATGTGACTTCCAGCTTCCAAATGTGCCAGACACAAGTTCATTATTGCCGCCATACCTGACGAAGTCGCCACGCATTCCTCGGCTTGCTCCATGGCCGCCAAACGCGCTTCGAAACTCGTTACCGTTGGATTCGTATAACGTGAATATACGTTGCCGCTAGCATCGCCCGTAAATCGTGCTGCCGCATCTGCGCAATCATTAAATATATAACTGGAGGTAAGATACAGCGCATCGCTATGTTCGCCATGTTGACTTCGAACCTGGCCATAGCGAACCGCTTTGGTCTGCTGCGTCATTTTTTCTAGCACCTCGCGATGTGCTGACTCACGATTAGCTGGTTTGTTTTTCTTAGTCACAATATATCTTCAATAACGTTTTGCTTTATTCGCTTGGCTGGTTGTAAAGGTCAACAACGGCCGAGCCAGCTGCTGACTCGCTAGTCGAACCGGATTTAACGCCGTCTTTCGCTTCGTCATTTCGCATTGCGTGTAAGCGATCTAAATAATCCTGGTTTACATCACCAGTAACATATTCGTTGTTAAATACAGAACTATCAAAGCCTTTGATCTCTGGGTTGCCTTCGCGCACCGCGTCAATAAGATCTTCGAGATCCTGGTAAATAAGCATATCAGCACCAATAGCCTCTCTAACCTCTTCGACGCTACGGCCAGCGGCAATCAACTCATTGGCAGATGGCATGTCGATACCATAAACATTAGGGTAGCGAACCGGCGGTGCGGCAGAAGCAAAATAAACTTTGCGCGCCCCAGCCTCTCGCGCCATCTCGACAATTTCGTTACAGGTTGTTCCCCTCACGATGGAATCATCAACCAACAACACATTTTTGTCTTTAAATTCCAGATCGATAGCGTTTAACTTTTGCCGCACCGATTTTTTTCTTACTGCCTGGCCTGGCATGATAAATGTGCGGCCAATGTAACGGTTTTTCATTAAGCCTTCACGAAACTTCACACCCATCCTGTGCGCGAGAACCTGTGCAGCGACCCGGCTCGTGTCCGGTACCGGTATTACAACATCGACATCGTGATCAGGGTGCTCGCGTAATATTTTGTCGGCAAGCTTTTCGCCCATTCGCAGCCTGGCTTTATAGACCGACACATCATCAATCGTTGAGTCAGGTCTAGCAAAGTAAACGTATTCAAACAAGCAGGGATTCAAACTGGGCTTGTCTGCACACTGCTTACGATGAACGGTACCATCGACTTCGATAAAAATCGCCTCGCCTGGCTGTATGTCGGTATACGATTCGGCTCCCAGGGCTTTTACTGCGACGCTTTCAGATGCAACTATATGCTCCATCGTCGCGCCGGATTCTTCAGGGTTGCGACAACCATATACAAGCGGCCTAATACCAAAAGGGTCGCGAAATGCAACGATGCCATAATTTGCGATCATCGCAATAACGGCATAGCCACCCGAGCACCGTCTGTGCAATGCCGACACGCTGCTAAAAATGCTTTCTGGCGTTAAACCACCCTTAGCCTGATTTTGCAGCTCGTGCGCAAACACGTTGAGCATGACTTCGGAATCTGAATCGGTATTCAAATGGCGCAAGTCCTGCTGGAACACCGCCTTAGCCAATTCGTTAGTGTTTACCAGATTGCCGTTATGCGCAAGAGAAATACCATAAGGTGCGTTCACGTAAAACGGTTGCGCTAACGCGGGGCCTGAACTGCCAGCGGTTGGGTATCGACAATGCCCTACCCCCATATTGCCTTCCAGGCGCTCCATATGGTGCTGTCGAAAAACGTCGCGCACCAGCCCCGTGGCTTTACGCTGGTTAAACCTGCCACCGCCAAACGTCACGATGCCCGCAGCGTCCTGACCGCGATGTTGCAGTATCGTCAGTGCATCATACAAGCCCTGACTAACATTCGACTGACCAACAATACCAACTACGCCACACACATTAACAACCTCAATAACTTCGTTCCAGCTACATTAACCACTTCGTAAATCATCAGGATCGAAGCACACTTAACCGCCAGTTATTCAATTCGGAAAAGACTTTTATCGCCCAATCTTCCAGCATCGCAAAATGCGGAATGAGTAAAGACTGGTTCCACCAAACTTGCTGATCAACCTCTAACAACTGCGGCAAGAGAATTATCGCAACCACAACGACAATACACCCTCGTAGCAAGCCAAACAATACGCCAAGCATCCTATCAAGCAAACCTAACCCGACCTTTTTTAACAGCGCACTGATAAGCTGCGCCAGCAGGCCTCCGACAATCAATGTCGAAAAAAACAGCCCCGCAAAAGCGATCACCTTCTGCAAGGCAGGTACGGTTATCCAGTTCTGCAATAAAGCCGCCAGGGGTTGATTAAAACTCATTGCCACCGCAAATGCGATCACCCACAGCCCAAGCGATATTGCTTCCCTAACGAAACCCCGCCATAAGCTCAAAAGCGCTGAAATGCCAAGAACAGCAACGATCAGCCAGTCGGCTTCGTTCATCGAAGACCACCTTTAAAGCGCTTAACCAGGCCTTTGCCGGTATTGAACTCCTCCTCAACCTGTTTGGCGATAGTCTGCGATTTGGACTTTTCCAGATTGGGACCAACATAGATCACATAGGGGCCGGCAAACTTTTTGTCTTCCGGCTTTTGATACGCCTTAAATCCAGCGTCGATTAGCCCCTGTTTTAAATGCAGTGCATTCTCCCACTGGCTAAATGTGGCCACCTGGACAGTCCAGGATACAGGTATACCTTGCGAATCCAGCTCAACGGGTGAGCGAGTCACAGCCTTTTGCTTATCAACTTGTTTTGCTGGACGAAAGTTTCCTACATCTTCGGGCGACTTTGGCAATGTCAGCGTTGGCTTCTGCTCGATGGTTTTCGCCAGCGCACGACTCTTTTGTTCTTGCGACTCGGGGGTTTGGCCTAAAACCTCGCTTTGAATAAGTTCGGTTTCCTGTTGCAACTGACTGATTTGCTCACCAATATAATCCACCTCGCTGGCAAACTCTTCGTCATCAATTTGAATCGAATTAGTATCAAAGCGAAAAAGTATCGGCCAAACGATAGCCGACACTACCAATAGCACCAGCACGCCTACCAGGCGATTTTTTAATGTCTGATTCAAACTTTAGTCTCTTCCAGGTTGTTGCCCGTCTTGTTCAGCGATATGCGCAAGGCATTCGGCGACGGTAAAAAACGAGCCAAACACAAGTATTTTATCGCCGCTATCCGTCACCTGAATAGCCCAATTAGTTGCGGCTTCCATACTGGAAAAAGCCTTTATCTCAGCTTGCTTACTACAGCGCTTGAATGCCGTACGCACTCTCGTAGCGACCTCGCCTGGTGCAACCGCTCTATCCGTTTGAGTTAAACCCGGTATCGCCACAAAGCGAGACAGTGGGCAGATAGCCTCTGCGATTTCCGAAATTGCTTTATCTTCGAGTGCACTAAATACAACCGCCGCTGGCTCATCATCCGTCCTGACAAGCGTCTCAACAATATTTTGCACGGCGGCTGGATTATGCGCGACATCGCAAACAAAAACACGATCGCGAAATGGGTGCCGAGAAAGCCGGCCAATCAGCCCGGTCTCGCGAATGCATCTGGTAACAGCGCTCGACTCCAGCTTTACGCCAAGATTTGCGCAGGCTTGCAACGCACTGCTCCACGCAGCGAGCGAGAGAGGAACCTGCATTGCTTCTTCTAGTGAAAAGCCGACGGGGAAAACTATTCCCGAACCGCTATTGTCAACGCCGTACCAGCCCAAACCGGATGGCTCCTGTGTCCAACCATGCTTGGCGTAAGGCAATTTATCTGACAATTCTTTCGAGCTGATGTTCGTTTTATTCCCCTGGCCTGAGATACCAGCATAGATTGATAGCCTGCCATCCTTTTCCATTTTGGTATCGGCCAGCGTGTAAAGCGAGCCAGGCATATCCGACTGGCCAAAAATCATCTGCTGGCCATCCCGTAAAATACCGCCTTTTTCAAGACCGATCTCGTCGACAGTATCCCCAAGCCATGACTGGTGATCCAGCGCGATACTGGTAATGATAGCGACATCGGCGTCGAGAATATTCACCGCATCCAGACGCCCGCCAAGCCCAACTTCAAGAATAATATAAGCGAGTTTTTGCTGGGCAAATATCCACAGCGCGGCAAGCGTAGAAAACTCAAAGTACGTCAGTGAGATCTCCGCGCAATGCTGATCGATTACTTCAAAAGCTTCGCAAATCTGTTGATTGGATGCGTCAAGACCATTGACTGAAATGCGCTCGTTAAAGCGAAACAAATGCGGCGAGGTAAATACACCAACGCCCTGCTGCTTGCATGCTGCGGATGAGAGCAACAGGGTTTGTAGAGCTTTCGCCGTTGAACCTTTTCCGTTAGTGCCCGCGATTGTTATTACGTTTGCTTTGGGCGCAAGCAGGCCAAGCCTGGAAGCTACCTCACGAACGCGAGATAGCCCTAATTCAATTTCTGTAGGATGTAGAAGCTGTAAGCGCTCTAACCAGTCATCGAGCGCTTGCTGGAAATCAGGCAAGACTACGGACGAACCTCATTTTCACCAGTTGCGGTGAACGGCTCTGTAATCTCATCGAGGTCGTAAGTTTGCTGGGGCTCGGCCGCCTGGTCCGGGCCATCATCACGGAAATGACAGAGCGCTTCAAGTAAACGCCCCAGGGTTTCGCGCATATCACCACGCGCAACAATCATATCTATTGCACCGCGCTCCAGCAAAAACTCACTTCGCTGAAAACCTTTAGGTAACTCCTGCCGGATGGTTTGCTGGATAATATTCGGCCCCGCAAAACCCGCTCTAGCGTTTGGTTCAGCAATATTGATGTCGCCAAGCATCGCCAAACTTGCAGAAACACCACCATAAACAGGATCAGTCATTACCGAAATATAAGGCACTGATTCTTCCTTCATACGCTGCAAGATTGCGCTGGTTTTCGCCATTTGCATTAGCGAGATTAATGCTTCCTGCATTCGCGCACCACCTGTGGCCGAAAAACAGATAAAAGGCACTTTGTTTTCTAACGCATATTGTGCGGCGCGTGTGAAACGCTCGCCCACGGCATAGCCCATTGAACCACCGTGAAAACTAAACGCAAAAGCTGCAGCAACAACCGGGCGGCCGACTAATTTACCTGCCATTACCACTAATGCTTCGCTTTCGCCCGTCTGCTTTTGTGCCTGTGTTAAACGATCTTTGTACTTTTTAGTGTCTTTAAACTTAAGGCGATCGACGGCTTCGACATCTGTGGCGAGTTCTTTACGCCCATCTTCATCAAGAAAAATATCCAGGCGGCGGCGCGCATCGATTCGCATATGGTGTCCACACTTTGGACATACATCGTTATTTTTTTCCAGCTCTGGCCGATACAGTACCGCTTCACAACGTACACACTTTTTCCATAAACCTTCAGGAACATTAGCGCGCTTGTCACCCTCTTCTTCACCACGAGATACAAAAGAAGGCTTAATTTTGTCTAACCAGCTCATAAAATATAACCTTTAAACACTAAATGATTGGATAGTTCAGGTTTAACTATTCGCACCCGCCGCAATAGGCGAGAGCAACGTTTTTACACAGTCTGCCAATCGCGCTTCGCACGCAACAGAGCTGCTTTTATCTGCATAGGCATTTGCCAGTCCGTCTACCAGCAAACTACCGACTACTACGCCGTCAGCGTGTTCGGCCACCTGCTTTGCTGACTGCGCGTCTTTAATCCCAAAACCGACGCACACGGGTAAGGCTGTTTTTTGCTTGATCGCCCGAACCTTTTGTTCCACAGCTTCCGTGTCGAGATGCCCCGCACCGGTTACCCCTTTGAGCGATACATAGTAAATATATCCAGAGGCATTCTCTACAATTCGCGTCGTCCTTTCGTCTGAGGTGGTGGGCGCAATAAGAAAAATTGTGTCGATATCTTTTTCTTTTAAACAGTTATTAAGCGCTTCGCTTTCCTCGGGCGGTAAATCTACCGTGAGAACGCCGTTAACGCCGGCCACATTCGCCGCCTCTGCAAATTTTTCGTAACCCATCGCCTCAATGGGGTTTGCATAGCCCATGAGGACAACGGGCGTTTTTTCATCTTTCTGGCGAAATTCTGCGACCATACCCAGAACATCACGTAGGCTAACATTGTTTGCCAGGGCACGCTCGTGTCCGAGCTGGATCACCGGGCCCTCTGCCATTGGATCTGAAAACGGCACTCCCAACTCGATAATGTCCGCCCCTTGCTCGACCAGCGTATGCATAACGGCGACAGTATGCTCCGGCGCAGGATCGCCCGCGACTACATAAGGAATAACCGCTTTACGGTTATTTGCTGCCAAAGACTGCATACAGCGGCTAATTGCACTCAAAACTCATTTCCTAATCGAACTAATCTTAATAATGACTGATCTTCCCAGGCGCCAACTCTAACGGATTCAATGCAAACTACAATTGCAATAGTCACAGCTCCGGCGCTGCTCAAAAACGCCGTTTAAACGCTAATACCGTCAAGCTTTGCAACGGTAAGAATATCCTTGTCGCCACGACCTGACAGGTTAACGAGTATGGTCTTGTCTTTATCCATTGTTTTTGCAAGCTCAGCTGCGTAAGCCAGGCCGTGCGCAGACTCCAGCGCTGGCATAATCCCTTCAACTCTCGTGACAGTCCTGAACGCGTCCATCGCCTGGTCGTCGGTAACTGCAACGTAGTTAACCCGGCCAATATCTTTTAACCAGGAATGCTCTGGGCCAACTCCGGGATAATCGAGGCCTGCGGAAATTGAATGCGTCTCGATAATTTGTCCATCGTCGTCTTCCATCAGGTAAGTACGATTTCCATGCAGCACACCCGGCCGGCCATCATTAAGCGGTGCCGCGTGTTTGCCCGTTTCAACACCGTAACCACCCGCCTCGACACCATACATTGGGATATCGTCTTCCAGCATTGGATGAAACAAGCCAATCGCATTGGAACCACCGCCCACACATGCCACTAACGCATCAGGCAAGGCGCCCGTCTGGTCAAGCATCTGTTGTCTTGCTTCCCGGCCAATCACCGATTGAAAGTCGCGGACAAGCTCTGGGTAAGGTGCGGGCCCTGCTACTGTTCCAATAATATAGAAAGTATCGTCAACGTTGGTCACCCAGTCTCGCATCGCCTCATTCATCGCGTCTTTAAGCGTACGACTCCCAGAAGTTACCGGAACGACTTCTGCACCTAGTAGCTTCATACGATAAACGTTCAGCGACTGACGCTGCACATCTTCGGCACCCATAAAAACCTGGCACTGCATGCCAAATCTCGCAGCAACAGTGGCAGACGCAACACCATGCTGTCCTGCGCCCGTTTCAGCAATAACACGAGGCTTACCCATATATTTTGCAAGCAGCGCCTGACCAATAGTGTTATTAACTTTATGCGCACCGGTATGATTTAAATCTTCTCGCTTGAAAAAAATCTGTGCGCCACCGACCTGCTTACTCCAGCGCTCGGCATGATATAGCGGAGACGGCCGGCCAACATAGTGCTGTAGGTCCGCGTCAAACTCAGCCTGGAAACCCGCATCGTCTTTTAGCTTGCGATACGCTGCTTGCAGCTCGTCGAGCGCTGAAATTAATGTCTCAGAAACAAAGCGGCCGCCGTATTCGCCAAAGCGCCCCTTATCATCTGGAAACTTACTGTAATCGATACCGCTCATATTCAATTTTAAAAAGTGTTTGTAATGTATTGATAAATATAATATTTAAGTGAAAACTTAAGGTTTTACATTAGCTTCTGGCAGCCTCGACAAACGCGCGCATTTTTTCCGGCGCCTTAATGCCTTTGCCCTTTTCTATACCACTGCTGACATCTAACGCATAAGGCTTTAACGCCTCTACGCAGTCTCTGCAATTTTCTACGTCCAAACCGCCCGCAATGATCAGTTTCTGACTTGCTATAGCTTCCAAAATTCGGTCAGACTTCAGCGCTTCCGCTAGAACCGTCCAGTCGAATGACTGACCAGTTCCACCCGCCTGCCCAGCAACCAATGCGTCCAGCAAATAGCCCTGCGCATTGGGATGTTCTGAGATTGAACGCGCTAACTCTGCCGCAAGCTGCCCCGCGTCATTCGCGGAGGAGGCAATTTTTAGCGCTTTGAGATAAGGCCTGGAAAACTGTTCACAATATTCAGCGCTTTCGTTACCGTGAAACTGAAGAAGATCTATCGGCAACGCGTTTATTACAGCCTCGACCTTTTCAGGCACTTCGTCGACAAACAGCCCTACGCTCGTAACAAAGGGGGTTAACTCGGCCAGAAGACCTTGCGCATGCTCAATAGACACGTTGCGCGGGCTTGGCGGATAGAAAACGAATCCAATGGCGTCCACACCCAATAAACAGGCTGCGCTGACATCTTCCGCTTGCGTGAAACCGCACATCTTAATCTTGAGCATATCGGAACAGTTTACCTGCGAGCCATTGGCCCCACAATTGCAATAGTTCGTCTTGCACGTCAAAATTGGCCTGTAAGCCATACATCTAGCTCGTTTTTCTACTTTTTCACGCTAGCCCTTATTAGACTCACCATGGTGCAACGAACCGACTAAACATGCCCACGCATAAACGAGCTTTTGCCGACTTCCCACTTCTTGCCGCCTTCCGATATCGCCTCGGGGAGCACGACCCCCTGCTTCCACTGGCCATCGTGGGTGTATTGAGTGGACTAGTAACTGGTTGCGTAATAGCGCTGTTTCTAACCGGTATAGAGCTACTAACCTCCTGGGTTGTGAGCCAACCATCAATTCGAAACTCGGCGCTTTATACCGCAGATTTTGAATCGGTAGTTGCCCAACGCCGCGCGATTGCGGTGCTTATTGGCTGCGTTCTTTTGGGAGTCGCCTACCAGTTTATGGCTCCGAATACTCGCGCAACCGGGCTAAGCCACACTTTGGTATGTATGCATAAGCGCGATGGCCGATTCCCGGTTAAAAACTGGTTGCTTCAGATGATAGGAGGCATAACCGCACTGGGCTCGGGTGTATCTGGCGGTCGCGAAGGGCCTGGCATTCATCTGGGAGCCGGCATCACAAGTATTATCGCCCAGCGTTTTCATCTTCCTCACAACAGCTTACGTATCCTGGCCGCCTGCGGTGCGGCGGGGGCAATAGGCGCTTCTTTTAATACACCCATCGCAGGCGTAATTTTTGCGATGGAAGTCATTTTGATGGAATACACGCTTATTGGCTTTATGCCGGTCATCCTGGCTGCAGTAACGGCCACCCTGGTTTCTCACGTGTTTTTTGGCAACCAGTCAACGTTTGTGCTTGCCGAAATGCAGCTGAACTCACTAACAGAAATCCCCTTTCTTTGCCTTATTGGCCTTGCCTGCGGTTCTGCGTCGGTATTGTTCATTCGAGTTCAACAGCTCTCACAACCTTTGCTATCGCTTCCAGTGGCCGTTCGATTCGGCATTGTTGGCTTGCTAACCGCTGTTATTGGCTACTTTGTTCCAGAAGTGATGGGCATGGGCTACGACACGATTAACGAAACACTAAGCAACTCGTTAGCGTGGCAACTACTGCTCTTAATCTGCATCTGCAAAATTGTGATGACCGCTTTTAGTAGCGCAATGGGTATGCCGATTGGAATTGTCGGCCCCAGCTTATTTATTGGGGTTGTGCTTGGTACTGCAATGGGCCATATCGGTGCCAGCCTTTTTCCTGAATACGCGTCGACACCAGCTTTTTACGGGCTTTTAGCGATGGGCGGCGTCATGGGCGCACTGCTAAACGCACCGCTTGCTGCAGTCATCGCGGTGATGGAGCTTACACGCAACACTGACGCCTTGCTGCCCGGTATCCTTGTCATCGTGATTGCCAATCTATGTTCTACGCTCATATTTGGTCGACGATCGGCGAACGAGAACTTTCTTCGCTCGCAGGGTATTTTGTTTGAGACCCACCCCATAGCTCAAGCGTTAAATCGACTAGGGCTTAGCGCCATCATTGATCGCAATGTTACGCTACTCCCTGAAACACTCAGTAAAGATGACTTAAACACCGCTCTGGAAGAAGAAGCTCGCACCGTTGTGCTAAGCCATAAAAGCGTTGACACACATGGGCGACAGATAACGTCTTACTTCACTATTACACGCAACCAGTTCCAGCAACTCATACAAAATGACCCTACATCAAAAATCCAGGACAGTGCCACACTGCTTCAGGCGCTAAAAAAATCATCTATTTCACTACAAAGCTTATTACCAGTCAGCGTCGAGCTAACCGTCGAACAAGCCAGGCAGTTAATCTTAGAAAACGATTGCAGTGGCTTGTGGATAACCGATAGCAACGGGCCAATTCAGGGTGTATTGAAACGAGAAACATTGTTAAGGCTTATCGATAACTGGTAACGATTAATTCAAGGCGTAAAGACGGATGATTGATAGGGTGCGAACGCAATAGCGAGAAGGCCGCTTATAAGCAAAAGTCTACGCCATTAATGCTTCTAGCCGTTGAGTAAGCGTGTCACAGATAAACTCTTCGGTATCAAGCGATTTTTCCGACTTAAGTAATTCAAGGCTTAATGACGAATGAACAGTATACCCCCACCAATAACAGACTTCTTCAAGAGCTTCATGTTGCTCCGCTGCGACAAGGTGTTTTAGCTTATCTCTCACAATCTGAGCATATACTTTTCTTTGCTGGAATGCTGCTTCGCGGAACTCGCTGGAGTTATTTACATGGTCGACAATTGCTATCCAGCCTCGATTAGCGCGAAGATATTTGCGATAAAACTTAATAAGACCTCTCGAGTATAGGCTTACGCCCTCAAGGTCATGAATCTCCGATGAGTATCTGCTAATAAAGTCGTGTAGCTTTCCTCTATGCTGAGCAGCGAGCGCAAGAACAATCGCATTTTTATCGGGAAAATACTGGTAAATTGAGCTTAGACTCAAGCCGGCTGTTTTGGCTATTTCAGCCAGGGTTACGTTAGCAACACCATTCTGCCCAAAAAGAACCATAGCGGTATTCAATACAGCATCCACCCTTAATATTGAACGCTGCTGAGCAGGTTTTCGATGTTTATTGACTTGCTTGCTCATAATCTAGCTAAACAACGCTAGCACTTCTAGATCGCCGTCTTAACGTAGTACCGTTTGATTTATAGTTCAGCGAATTATACGAGCGTTCACAAACGATAAATATGCCCTAAAAGTAAAAATATGCTAACGCTGGGCGCCCACCTGGGATGGCGTACCTGGTCGTCAATACTTATTCTTGTTTTTACTTTTGCCCAGGGCTAAGTAGATGGGCCCTCAATAAACAAGGCAAGCGTGTCGCTTTGAGCCGTTTCAGTATGGCTAGTATCAGATTCCACTAAATAACTGCTTCCCGAAGTAACCAATATTTCTTCATACCCGGTTTCAATCATCATGCTGCCCGTTACTACCGTGACATGTATCCAGTTAGGATGTTCATGTGCAGAAAATCTAACACCTGCTTCCATCCGCAACAGATATGAACTCGTACCATCAGCGTTTTTCCAAAGATCGCCCTTTTCAACTTTGGGGCCCGTTTGTTCTGGTGAGGATTTCCATTTAATGGTATCTAGTGGGTAATGATGAATCATAATTAAACCAGCGAATAATTTTCATAATTGGTTTAGAGCCAAACGCATATCTATTTTAAGAACTACTGCTTGGCTTATCGTCCTAACAGCACCGCAAGCCAGCGTGTATCAGGGTGTGAATCAAGCGCTATATGCAGCACCATGGTTAATGGCACGGCCAACAAAATCCCGATTGGCCCCAATATCCATCCCCAGACGATTAATGAAGAAAAGACCACTAGAGTCGACAAGCCCATATAGGCGCCCATCACGCGCGGCTCAATAATATTACCCACAAGAGTATTGGCAAATAAAAAAACAAGAACAGTTTTAAGCGTTAACCACCAACCACCAGTCACTAACGCTAATATTATGGCGGGTATCGAAGCGAGGAATGAACCGATACTCGGTACAAAATTAAGAAAAAATGCTAATAGCCCCCAAAGCATGGGGTAGTCGAGGCCGATAGCCCAAACTAATAACCCAATCATCACACCAGTTGCCAATGAAATCCACGATTTAATAACAAAATATCGATTGATATTACGGGCAAATCGCGTGGCGTAAGCAGTCATATCCCCATTGCTGGAAGCGCGCTTTAGCTTTGCCTGAAACGTACTTGCTTCGAGCAGTATGAATGCCACCACAAAAATAATAATCACGAAATTGACCAGCATGGTACGCAAACCGCTAAACACAGTATTGATACCCGCCAACGCCGAACTGGGTTCTAAATACCCCAGTAGGTTTTCGTCCACCGCAATACCCAACCGTTGCAGCTCCGCGGTGAGCGTATCAAACATGCGCGCGAAATCATCACGATACTCTGGGATATTGTTTCGCAGCTCAAGTGTTGAAGCGCTAAGTAGAGAACCAAAAAAAGTAAACAAACCCAGCAATAGCAATACGATAGAAGTAACCGAAAGCCAAACTGGCACTTTATGATCGGTCATCCAGTTTAAAAACGGTGCGCATAAAATGCTGATAAAACACGCTAGCAAAAAAGGCACTAATAGAGGCGCGGCGCTTTTTAAACCGGCAACAATAACGACAATCGATGCAGCACCAACCAAAAGGTAATAGACGCGGGAGTCTTGCATAGGATTTCTAACATGCCTCTACGTTAAGAAATTTGGGGGTCAGTTTACTTAATTAATGGTGACGGAAGTTAATAGGCATACCAAAAGACCAAGGACAGGCACAAACTTATTGACGCAATCATAAACCCGCTTTAGCATAGTTCGCAATTATTAAAACAATACCAACCAAAGGAATGGACTATGACTCGGCCCAGGAAGGCGCTCGTCTCGTTAGACTCCACCCGCTATTATCATGTCATGTCTCGCTGTGTTCGGCGGGCGTTTTTATGTGGCGTTGATAAGGGCTCAGGCAACAACTACGAGCATCGACGCGAATGGATTGAAGCGCGCATTCATTTATTGTCATCTATCTTTGCCATTGATATTTGTGCCTATGCGGTGATGAGTAACCATTACCATATCGTGATTCGTTTATCGCCAGAACAGATTCAAGATGAAAGCGATCAGGAAATTTGTCGGCGCTGGCAATGCTTATTTAAAGGCTCGCTGTTATTCCAGCAGCATTGTGAAGGCAAAACACTCAAAGATTTCGAACAAGTGGTTGTTGATGCTGAAATCGCCGTTTATCGACAACGACTGTGCGATCTAGGCTGGTTTATGAAGTGTTTAAACGAGCCTTTAGCCAGAATCGCGAACAAAGAAGATGGCTGTAAAGGCCACTTTTGGGAGCATCGCTACAAGAGCCAGGCATTATGCTCTGACGAAGCGCTACTCAGTTGTATGGCTTATGTGGATCTCAATCCCATTCGCGCTGCAACGGCTGATGCACCTGAAAGCTCAGACCACACGAGCATTCAGCAGCGTTTAAATCAATTACAAAATAAGCCGGCTATCGATTTAGCTAAAACCATTGCCGAACAATACGATCAAGGTTTTTTTCTAACGCAAGCAATGAATGTTAAAGCATTACTAGGTTTTAACCCCGACAAAGAAACCTATCACCACCAACTGCCGTTCTCGCAAACTGTTTATATCGAACTCGTTGAATGGACAGGAAGAATTATTCGAAACGATAAACGTGGCCATATCAACCAAAGCTTACCGCCTATTTTGGAACGACTTGATATCAATCTCAAACGCTGGCTTTCTAGCGCAACGCAATTTGAAACAATTCATCGAAAACGGTTTAGCAAAAAGCCACGACTGCTAAATACTGGTTAACCGTTCAAAAACCACAAAAACTTAAACCAACAGGGCATGCTCTGGGTTTGGTGTGCCTAAGTTTCCTGGTAAGCGCCTATCCCTCGCGATAAATGTGTTAAAAGACTGCTTTGAAGCAGTCTTTCGAATTATTAGATAACGTTCGGGGCAACCCAAACCAAAATTGCTGAACAAATTTTAATAAGCGCCCGTCCTTATTACGTTTGCTTTTTATCGCGCAGTAATTTGTTCGCAACCTAGCTTTGTTAGGCGATATTTGGCGAGTGACAATAAACTCAATCCTGTTGAGAGCAAGAAAAAACTAGCCGGAATTGGTATAGGAGTAAATGAACGATATGTTAGAGTTAGCTGGGAAACAGAAAAACCCCTATCGACTTGAAAGTTTGCTGTAGGCTGCCCATTAACATCCCAATCTCGAAGAGGTACAGGCTCACATGAAAGGTCGAAACATTGACCTATAAACCCCAGTCCGACAGGTAATGTAGTGAAAACGCCTTCTAAAGTGTCTCCGGCGTCCGCAGTATAAGTGCCTGCTTCACCTACACTGCCTCTGAGATATTCGATATCAAATTGTATGTAGTCTCCTTGAACCACCGGCGTCCATAGGGAAAACTGAGTATCAATAGCAAAATCAAAAAACACTTCTTGGCCAGGAGTCAACCCATACAAACTATCTCCCCAAAATCCTTCAAACCTCAAGTACTCAACTGCAGCATGTGCACGTACAATACCAAATAAACTCAAAACACATAAATAACGAATAATATACTTCATTGAAAACGCTCCTAGATCGTCTAACGCCGCCAGCACGGGTGACAAAACCAAAGCGAAGCGGCTGTTTTGTCATTCCTCTGACTGGCCTTGTATGGTTCAATTCTCTCTATATTCATTATTTTAATCCTTTCCACTAACGGGTAAATTGAGGCCCACCTTGGGCGGCCACCCAAGGCCTTGTTTGTCATAGTTCGATGCTGGCCAGGTGTATTAAACCCGCTAACAAGTGTGAACGTGACAAACACTCACCAGGCATAACTCGAATAGTCATGTGGGCCTCGAGCCCGAATAGCAAGGCGGAGATAGCTTATCCCATGAATACGCAAGAGATCAATGTCGGTATCGACACCAGCACAAAACAACTCGATATTTACGTGAGACCCACTGGCCAGTTTTTCAGTGCCTCCAATGATAAAGACGGCATCAAAGACGCCGTTAAACAACTTCAACATCTCAAACCCACTCGTGTATTGATCGAGTCCACCGGACGATTAGAACTCGACTTCGTCATCGCCGCTCACAAAGCGGGGCTGCCCATCGTCATCTGTAATCCAGGCAACGTGCGCAACTTTGCTAAATCAGCAGGCCGCATGGCAAAAACAGACAAGCTCGATGCGCAGGACATCGCTCACTATGGCGAGACGATGAAGCCCAGGCTTTCCTCAATAAAACCCGAGAAATTAAGAGCGATTAGCGATTTGCTCGTCGTGCGCAGTCAATGCCTCGAAATGAGCACCATGCAAAAGAATCGTTTAAAACGCATGCCAAAAGCTGTGCACAACCCCATTCAAAACATTCTCAAAGCCATCAAAAAAGAACTGCTCACCATCGATAAACAACTCGACAAATTGGTTAACAGTGTCGCTGAGTGGCGACAAAAGCGTGATCTGCTATTAAGCGCTAAAGGCGTGGGCAACGTCCTTGCCTATACGTTAATGAGTGAACTACCTGAGCTCGGCTCACTCAATCGAAAAGAAATTGCTGCGCTTGTCGGCGTCGCACCCATGAACCGCGACAGCGGCAACTTCCAGGGCAAACGTTTTATTCGTGGTGGACGGCATAAAGTGCGTACTGTGCTCTTCGTCTCTATGATGTCCGCTATCCAGTGTCACCCCAAATTAAAACCCATGTACGAACGCATGGTCGCAGCAGGCAAACCAAAGAAAGTGGCTATCGTAGCTTGTATGAGAAAACAGCTCACCATTCTTAACACCATGGTGAAAAACAATACTTACTGGGATGAAAAAATGGTCTGATAATTAGAGTTTGACACCATAGTCACTTGTTATGGCAGAACAATGGCGAAGAGCTTTTTTAAAGGCTCTATAGCCCATGAATAGCTCTCGTATAGTTTTTTTGCCTTATTAAATAAGCTTTCCTCGTCTTGCGAGTTGATAATCGAAAGACTAAGGACAGGCGCAAACTTATTGACGCAATCATAAACCCGATTTAGCATAGTTCGCAATTATTAAAACAATACCAATCAAAGTTTTTTGCTCTTTGAGGCAGACTTTCGAATTACTAGATAACGTTCGGGGCAAACCAAAATTGCCGAACAGGTTTTTAGTCGGTGCCTGTCCTTATTTTTTTATTACTTGTTAGCTGTGAGCTCCACATATAGTTTAGCAACCATTGCTTCTATACCATTTTTTGCCTCAGATATAAGGTCTAAAGCATCCCACCCCGATTCATCTAAAATAAACTCTACTTTTTCGGTCTCTTTAGAGATTGCAAGATATGGATTTCCTGGATTGATAGTCTTTCGTATTTCTTCCTCGCTGGAGGTTGAGGTTATGATAACAGGCACATTTGGGTCTTTTGCAATAGGGATTCCATTTACGGTGCCGCCATGAATAACAATTTTCCCGCCGCCAGAAACTTTACCTAGGCTTCCTATAGTTACTGACTTTTCCACTTGCTTATCTTGACTGGACAATTTGATGTGCTTATTGCTGTTTACTGTATTACAGAGAGCAACTAGCCAGTCTCTTTCAGTATTGAATGACTGTACAGACTTAACTAGCTCATAGACCTTCGTGGCCTTGCCTGCTAAGTTCTTGAAATGACTTTTTAAGTGTTTTTTAAAAAGCGCCTCATTCGTTCCATAAGGAAAATATATCTTCCCTTTGCCGTCGTAATACATTTCATGAATGTCTAAAGCGCAGTAATCTAGAATACTTCTCAGGTGCTCCAAAGCACTCTTTACTTTAATTCTTGGTATTTGAGTGGTTTTTTCACCTGCTTTAGCACGGGTGTAATATGCTTTGATTTCACTCTCAATCTCGTTAACTTCTTCAAGAAGCTCACCTACATCTGCCTTCCTGCTCATTCTCCATCCTTACAGCTAACAGTTCAATACCGACCCAGCCGCTCGGTATCTCTTCGTCCCCGTATCTGGGAAGTGATTTTTGAACTTACAAGAAAAACACTTAGAAATCATACCCTTCGACCCTGTTGTTTATTGGTGTTGCCGTACAAAGTGAACAAAGCTTTACTGGATGCTTTGCTCACTGGCCTCATATTACGGCAGCGGGGTATTTCAAATCAATCACTTACACCGTTTTTTCCTGGATCAGAGGTTTTTTCCTCTGATTTAATATGGTTTGGCTGACAATACCTTTCTCGACAAACACCGTATGTAAAAATAGGGCTGAGGTTAAAAGACATACTGTCGCCGGATTCACTGGCACCACAACTCTTGCCCTTCCTGGCATTGTTAACCCTCCCAGGATAGATCGCTATACGTTAATTATTTAGGATCAAAACTTTCGTTCCCTTGAACCCTACGACAATAAAAAATCGTAACCGCGCTGGCGAAAACCATGGTCACTAATCTCAGGCTGTTAGATTCTACCGTTCCAAGCACATTTTGCGCTGGCAAAAAAACCAACCAGCTATAATTCATCAGCGCATGCAAACCAATTACCAAATACAGATTTTTATTCCACTCGACATACAACCAACACCACCATAAAGCAATTGCGCCTGTCAGAACCACGATAAGCAACATATCAATTGAGTTATTCGTTTGGTAAGTGTGCCCAAGCCCAAACATCAGGGAGCTGTATAGCGCTGCCTGGGCAAACCCCCAGCCAAATTTAAAAAACAATAAACCAAACAAGAAACCCCTGAATATAATTTCTTCTAATATCGCTGCGACAAAAACCTTGTCGATCATTGCCAAATTTAACGTTGCAGCGTTGTAGTTATAAAAACCATATAGCCACATGGGCGAGACAAATAAAGCAGCTAGCAACAACCCAATAACAAATTGCCTAGGCTTAAATACAGCGCGCGCTATCCGCCCTACCCCAAGAACCATAACGGATACAATTAGAACCGGCACCAGATAAATACCAACACGAAGCGATAGCTCTGGCCATGTTCTGGCCACGCCTGCGGCGGTGACGATGGACAGCCCAAAATAATCCAAAATCTGCTGGTTGTAGAACGAAATTAAAAACGCCAGTAAAACCAGCACGCTCCCAACAACATTGTTGATCTTAAAGTTCATAGGTAGATGCTTGCCAAACTATTTAAGACTGTAGAAGAATGAGCCCCCAGGAATATTATTATCAGTCATTACTTTTTTTAGCGTATCGGATGCATTTCCATTAATACTCAAATTAAGCAACGTACGACAACCTTCCATGCGAGGTACAAACTGCTGATAGTTTTGCATATGAAACAGCACTGCATCCGAATTGGCATAGCGCTCAACCACCATGACCTCCATTGACTCTTCGTACAAATACCATTCGTATGACAAACAGTCTTTTTCCGTTTCCTTCATATGCGCCACAAGCTCGGCAAGAACCCGCTTTAACTCTTCGAGTTTTCCTTCAACAATTTTTGAACGCACTACGATAGTTATAATATCCGACATCAACACCACCTCTATTTGATTTTATTGGCCAAAAAAACAAAAAAGCACTTTAAGGCCTGCGCTGCTAAAAATCAAAGGCTATCGTCTCGATATAATCAGGGACGGCGGATTACTGGCGCGATCACAATAACAAGCGCATTGCTATGCTGTGTGGTGGTTGGTACGAAAGGTTCTCCAGGGAATTATGGAGAGTTAATTTAGAAGCTCGATCCGGTCTTTATCTTTTACAGCGCGGGCTATCAAACCGTGAGCGCCAGATACACCAAGCTTGCTACATATTCTAGAGCGATGGTTTTCTATTGTCCGCTGGCTCAAAAACATTAAATCGGCAATTTCACGACTGGTCTTGCCCTGCGCGACCAGCTTTAACACCGCTAATTCCCGTTTGCTCAACACGGAATAGTCAACTTTATCTTCGCTTGATGGAGAGTCTTCGTCCGTCGCCTGTGAAGCGCCTAAAACTCCAAAAGCGTCGTCATTTCCGTGCCACTTCACACTAGGACTCAAATAACGTTGGCCACACTCTAGCGCTTTAAGGCAGTCGAGAATATGCTTTGGCTCATCTATCTTAGAAATGTACGCAAAAGCACCCTGGGAAAAAGCGTGCTCGGCATACTCATAATCGTCATGAATAGAAATCATGGCGCAATGGTTACGCTGCGCACCCGCCGACTCCAGCAACGGAATTAACTCGAAACCACTACCATCCGGTAACGATACATCGATAATAAACAGGACGTTGCTAAAGTCCTGCTGTGACGTATCAATAAACGACGACATAGATTCAATCGACTTTGCTTCGTACAGCACCGTATAGCCTGGCGTTGACGAAAGCGCCATCTTGATACCTTCCCTAAACAGTGGATGATCATCGATGATAACAATATCTTTCATAAAGCTTTTATTTCACACCTCTGAACCGTATACCGATCTTGTTTTGCTGCGACAACGTCCTTTCCACCGTAAACTTACCGCCCAAAACAGAAACATGCTGTTGCAGGGTGCTGAGCCCGAAGCCAAAGTCACTAGAAGAAAAGCCTACCGTACCATTATCCGTTGCAGAAAATTCAACATCACCATCGGTTGTTGTTTTAATCGTAAGATTAAACGTTGATGCATCACTGTGTTTTAGCAAGTTGTTTACACATTCCTGGGCTGCGCGATAAAGAAGGATATCGATTTCATCACCAAGATCTAAAACGCCAACATCAATAACACAGCTAACATCTACGTTGGCCAACGCCTTACTAACCATATTAGAAACTGCTTTTTCAAGACCTATATGCTCTAAAATCGAAGGGTATAAAAGCTGCGAAATATCCCTGATTTCATTAAGCGTTTCATCTAACATTGCAAGTGTTTGGTGCTTCAATGCAGTTTCACCCGACTCTGAAAAAGCATTTACCGAGTTTTTAACTGTTAGTATCTTGTGCCCCAGACTATCGTGTATTGCCTTACCGACGGCTTTCCGCTCCTGCTCCTTGGTCAAAATCAGCTGTCGCGCAAATTTACTCTTTTCGCTTTCCCTCTCGCGTAAAATTGCCTCTTTATTCTTTCTTAACAGGCTAACGCGGTAAGCAAGGCCCAGTGCCAGGATAAGTGCATCGGTCGCCATGCCCAACTCGGCGACGTGCTCAGTCCAGCTCTGATTTTCGAACAGGCCCATAAAACGTAATAGACCAATAGAGTTGGTTGGAAACAGCACCACATTCGACGCGAGCAAAAAAGGCGCGACGCGATTACCGTTTAACGTAGCAACAATTGCCGCCGGGTAGACCAGTATCATTATAAAAAATGAACAAATTAAAAGCGGTTGTAAAGCTCCGTATCCAAAAAAGAAAAACAGCGGTATACAGGCAGCCGAAAAATACGCAAAAAAGAGCAATAACTTTTTAAGTCTTTGAGAATAGTCTTTTAAGCTCACGAATCGAATGACAAACAATACTGTGCAGATATTAATTAGCACCAAAAACAAGTTAGCTAAATGCGTTGTTAGCCCTTCGCTTTGCGGCCAAATATATTGCTGGCCTAATCCACTCGCGGTTAACAGCAATGCTGCAAAGACCGTAAGGTAAAGCATGTAATAAAAATGTATGTCGTTGCGCAGGCTAAAAAATATCGTCGCGTTATAAACCCCTAACGCAACTAGCATTGTTCCCCATACCAGATAGAAAAAATAATCAAGATTCCGTTGTCGATTAAACGACTTCTCATCTAGCGAAAACAAAGGAAGTGAAAAATAACCCTGCGCACTGACTTGAAGAAAAACCTTGTCGACATTGCTTCCATTGATCTTATCTATATAGGGAAACACTGGCTGGCGAAAAGACACTACCCGCGCGACAAAGCTATCCTCATCACCTGCCTTAAATGCTTGATAGGTCCCATCGTCGGCGACATAAAAAAGCGTAACCTTATCAAGCCAGGCGAGACCTAGCTTTAAATAGTCGGTATTACCATCAAGTTGGTCCGCGGAAAACCAAAGCCAGTGATATCCCTCCGTTAGCGCCGAATAGATAGAGTCACGCACAACGTTTTCTCTATCAGGGGAACCTGCTATAGCCATCAGCGCAGAAACATCTAATCCACCTTTTTCATCATAAAGGTGACCATCAAAGACAATTTTGTTTGAACCTTTGCTAGCCTGTGCATAAAAGCTTTGCCCAACCAGAAAAACAAGAACAAGTGCCACCGCTCCCATTAAGAGTGAAATTAAAACGCGTCGGTAATTACTATTTTGACTATGCATTAAAACAACTACACTGCTTATCTCATAAACGGTTCTTATCTTGTAAACAGCCCTTATCTTGTAAACTGAAAAGCCAAAATTGTGAATTAACTGGCACTGTATTGTATACGACTAAAACGACAATAAAATATTCCGCATCTTAACGGCGGTTGCATTTAATGGATGCCTGACGGCGTTAGCTCCAGGGTTAACGTAAGCAATCACCTGTCTATCGCACAGTACAAACGTTGAGTAGACCTACTCCTTTTTGTGCTCTTCCCGTAAATGAGCTTGCCATAAAATATCTGATGATGCTTTAATCAAATCCCCCTTAAAAATCTTATTACCTGGAAAATGCTGAACCATTTCAGCGTTCGTTTGCGCTCGACTTTAATTAGCACGAGCACGATAAAGGTTCCAGGTGATGAAAATAGGCAAGTTGCTTCACAACATCGAACTCGCTACTTACGCAGCGTTGATTCTCGCCTCAATACAGGTTGCGCAGATTTCCTCGGGGTCCGGTGTTTTCCTGGGAACACCAGCGACCCCAATTTCAATCCTTTCAGCGACGGTGTGGTCGTATATCGCAATTGTTGGTCTAACCAGCGTTAGAAGAGCTAAAAAACCAATCGAGAAACCGCTATCCCCGCGCGACCAAAATCCTTGCCTACCTAAAGGCACTTTAAATTCGTCTGTTATGCAAACAAGATAATCAATCTAATACACGAGGTATGGAAAAATGAAATCAACGAGCATTCGGCTACACTGTGGCGCATTATTATTGGGTCTGGCGTATCAGTCTTCGGCATTGGCTATGCCAAGCACCATTCCAGTCGACACCACACTAACAAGCTACACGGCTCAAGGTCATTTTTTTGGAACAGCCATCGAAGCCATTAGCTTTGATGACGAGACTGGCGACGAAACGTTTTTAAATGCATTTGTGGACAGCCAACCATTTGATGTTTCTATGTCGACATTTACATTGCGGTTTAGCGTTGACGATAGCGTTGATGGCAATATACCGCTATTTAGCCCAAGCGCATTTTTCTCCGGCGCGGTGTCTGATATATCATTCGAGATTAACGGCAGCACGGTATTCGATAACGCAGCGGACGTGGCAACACCAGGCCAGTTTCCCGGAGACTTTGGCGGCACTTTAGCTGCGAGCTGGAACTGGTCTTTTTTTCCTGATCCTGCCGACCTGCTACTATCAAACCTGTCCGTTGCCGATGCAGACACCTTTGAACCGTTAGGAAGCATTGTTCCACAAGGTTTTTTCTTTAGCCTTTTTGATTCCTCCCGCACACTTTACGATGGTGGTTCGATTCTTGACTTAATCACCCTTGATCTCAACGACTTTGATAGTACTTCTTTTCAGCTATTCTGGGGCACTGACTTTTCAGAAGAGCCCGACTTTGAATTTGGCGAGCCGCCTGAAATAAACTATACCGTATTTGGTTCTATCGACTCATTAACCACAACAGCAGTGCCTGTGCCTGCCGCCTTGTGGCTATTTGGCTCTGCGATTTTCGGATTATTTGGGGTGAGAAGGCTAACGCCTTAACAAAGTTAGTAGTAAAAACAAGGACAGGCAGTACCAAACAGCTGCCGCCAGGGAAGGCATTTTAAATAAAAATGCTGGAACCACTATGGACCTGATCAGGATAGCCTACCGCGACAAGGTATAGACCATCCGGCTTTGCGGTAGGTGGCGCTAAGGTGCGATCTTTTTGCGCCAGTAAAGACTGAATATAGTTTTCAGCTTGCCCGCCAACACCTGTCTCAAGTAACGCACCGACAATGTTTCTTACCATATGCAGTAAAAATGCATTTGCCTGAATGGTAAAGCAAAGCTTATCGCCATAACGTGCAACGCTTACTGCTTGTACACAGCGCATCGGCGTTCCGCCCTGGCAAGATGCCGCTCTAAAAGATGAAAAATCCTGCTCACCTAATAACGCTTGTGCTTGAGCGTTCATAACGGTTTCGTTAAGCTGAAAAGCGTAAGGGGTTATCTGCCCAGAGAAAATCCCCGGCCCAACCTTACGGTTGTCAATCCAGTACTCATAGCGCCGAAAAATCGCTGAATATCGCGCATGAAAAGCGTCATTCACCGTTTTAGCCCAACGGACACGAATATCTTTTGGTAGATGGGAATTAACCCCCATCACCCACGCTTTTTCACCGCGGTCAATCGCCGTATCAAAATGTGCGACCTGGGCGGTCGCATGCACACCGGCATCCGTGCGCCCAGCACAGAATAATTTAACGTCCTGGTTTGCAACTCGGGCAACCGCATCTTCTAAACAGCCCTGAATGGTGGGCACTGAGGGAGAAGCCTGCTTTTGCCACCCATGATATGCAGTGCCACGATACTCTATGCCAAGTGCGATGCGGGCATTACAGTTGTCAGCTAGTGAATACAAGATAGTTTCCGAAAATTACGTTAGCCCAGATTCACTATCTCGCTAACGCCATTTTAAATCGTCATGCAGCGAGACAACACTGCCGATGATAAACAGCGTAGGTGCATGAACTTCTGTCTTGCGAACTAACGATTCAATCGTGGAGAGCGTTGCCTTATGTACTCGTTGATGTGCGGTAGTACCCTGTTCAACCAACGCGCAATCGGTATTCGCATCGCGACCGTGCGCAATTAGCTCACGAGCGATTACCGGAAGGCTTACTAAACCCATATAAAATACTATCGTCTGGTTTGCAGAAACAAATTCATGCCAGGGCAAGTCCAGGGAATCATCTTTCAGGTGTCCAGTTACAAAGCGTACCGACTGCGCATGATCACGATGCGTTAACGGTATACCGGCGTAACAGGCGCAACCATTAGCCGCGGAAATGCCTGGAACAATTTGAAAAGGAATATCCTTGCGGGCAAGACCGGCTATTTCTTCTCCGCCTCGACCAAAAATAAAGGGGTCGCCGCCTTTTAAACGCGCAACCTTCATGCCTTGCTGCGCATATCGAATAAGCATTTGGTTAATCGTTTCCTGCGGTACTGCGTGATCGCTCCTTGCTTTACCCACATAAACGCGCTCGGCATCGCGGCGCGCCATATCAACAATGGCAGGCGCCACCAGCCTGTCGTACAAAACAATATCCGCACGCTGTAGCAAGCGCAAAGCCTTAAATGTCAGCAGGTCTGGATCACCAGGGCCTGCACCAATTAGATATACTTCTCCACGCTTCTGCCCATTTTCGGCAACCGCTTGTGCCAGGGCTTCGTCAAACAGCGCTGCTGCATGCTCCTCTCGCCCACTCATCACTGATTCGGCAATTTCGCTATCAACAATGTCTTCCCAAAACAGGCGCAGCTGTTGCTCTTTGAGCTTTTCCCTGACTATTGCACGACGCTCGCCAATAAAGCTGGCAAGCAAACCAAAATTCGCAGGGATGGTACTTTCGATAGAAGTACGAACCGACCTTGCCAGCACAGGTGCTGCGCCGGAACTGGATACCGATATCGTCAGTGGCGAGCGATCAATAATGGCAGGAAAGATCACATCGCAAAGTGAAGGCGTGTCGACAACGTTCACCAATACCTTGTGTTCTCGCGCACTTTTAGCGATGGTTTCGTTAACCGTAGCTGAGTTTGTTGCGGCAATAACCAAACGCTTGCCCACAATAAACGAAGCGTCAAACACCTGTTGATGAAGCTCACCACCCGTTTTATCACAAAGCGCTCTCACTTCGCTATCGATATCAGGCGCAATAACATGGACAATTGCACCGGCACGATGTAGCAGTGAGATTTTTCTCAGGGCGATGCTTCCACCACCAACCACTAAACAGGGTTGGTTCTTAACATCGAGCGAAAGCGGTAAATACTCCATAATATTATGGCGCTTAGCCACCTATATGAGTCGTTCCACCCATGTAGCTTTGCAACGCGTCAGGCACTTTAACTGTACCATCTTCTTGTTGATAGTTTTCTAACACTGCAACCAGGGTTCGACCTACCGCCAAACCTGAGCCGTTTAATGTGTGCAGCAATTCGTTCTTTTTAGTTTGCGGGTTTTTCCAACGCGCTTTTAAACGACGCGCCTGAAAATCCGCAAAATTACTACAGGAGCTAATTTCACGATAAGTATTTTGTGCTGGCAGCCACACTTCCAGATCATAGGTTTTGTATGAGCCAAACGACAAATCGCCGCCGCACAAAATAACTTTTCGATACGGAAGCTCTAATTTTTGTAGAATCGTTTCGGCATGACCTGTCAGTTCTTCAAGCGCTTGCTCGGAATCTTCAGGACACACTACTTGCACCAACTCTACCTTTTCAAATTGGTGTTGTCGTATTAAACCGCGCGTGTCGCGGCCATGGCTACCCGCTTCGCTACGAAAACAGGCAGTATGCGCGACAAACTTCAACGGCAAATTCGCGGCATCGTGAATAGCGTCGCGAGCCAAATTGGTTACGGGAACCTCAGCAGTAGGAATAAGATAGTAATTGGCATCGCCCTCAAGCTTGAACAGATCTTCTTCAAACTTTGGCAACTGACCGGTTCCGCTCAGCGCAGTCGCATTAACAATTAGTGGCGCATTAACTTCCAGATAACCATGATCGACGGTATGCGTATCCAGCATAAACTGCGCTAACGCCCGATGAAGCTTTGCAATCTGGCCTTTAAGAACCGCAAAACGTGCGCCAGACATCGCTGATGCAATATCAAAATCAATTCCCGCCAGGCCTGCGCCCAGATCCACATGATCTTTTATCTCGAAGTCGAATGTCGCAGGTGTGCCCCAGGTTGAAACCTCAACATTATCTGACTCATCGGCTCCTGTAGGAACCGAGCTGTCAGGAATATTCGGAACGTCATAGAGGAAAGCCTGCAACTGTTGCTCTATTGTTGCTGACTGTTGTTTAAGATCATCCAAGCTTTCGTCAATTTTTTTCAGGCTTGCTGCAACCTCCGCCTTTGCGTCATCGACCGATACACCCGACTGAACGAGCTCACCAATTTTTTTAGACGCTGTCTTACGCTCGGCGAGTAAAGATTGCGTTTCAATGTCACTGTTTTTTCGTTTTGCGTCTAAAGCTTCAAACGCGGCTTTATCAAGAACATAGCCCTTAACAAGCAAGCGTTCGGCAACGCTATCAAGATTTTCGCGTATATAACGGAGGTCGAGCATGGTTTGGAATCCCTTAGGGATATAAGCTGAAAAAAGGCGAATTATAAATAGGTTAGTTTCACAGAGCTATATGACTAATTTGTGCGTTGGGCGTAAGAATACGCGCGCAAAACCTCTATGCGAGAAGCAATTGGCTATTGGATCGTGAGGCTAAAGCCAATATAGGTGAGCGCCACACAAAACAATACACTAACCAAAAGGTAAATAACCCCAAGGCCAAGCTCACCGCGCTGCACAAAGTTTAAAAGCTCTAGCGAAAAGGTCGAGAACGTTGTCAGGCTACCCAACAAGCCTACTACCAACAACGGCCGCCACCATTCGGCAACTTCCCTGGCGCTGATCCAGCCGACCAACAAACCGATAAAAAATGCCCCAATAAGATTTACCGCCAGAGTCCCCCAGGGAAAACCGTCACCAAAGCGTTGCAGGCTCCAGGTTGAGACGAGATACCGGATAACCGCTCCAAGCGAGCCTCCTAGCGCTACCGCTAGCAGAATTGAAGGGGAAAACAATGGCGCACTCATAAGGCTACTACTTTTCGTATCGTTGGAAATCACTATCCAGATTTTGTTGCTGCCAGTGTTGCATCCGGGCTTTAATCTTAGCCTCGAACCCCTGCTCGGTCGGCAAATACAACTCGGCTGTCGCAAGCGATTCTGGCATATAGGATTCTCCCGCGACAAACGCATCATCATAATTATGGGCATAACGATAATCCTCGCCATGACCTAACGACTTTGCTAATGCGGTGGGCGCGTTTCGCATATGCTCTGGCACGGCTTCGCTGCCAAATTCCTTCGCCGCTCTTCTCGCGTTGCTATATGCCATGTACGCAGCATTACTTTTTGGCGCAGCAGACAAATAAATTACCGCCTGCGCCAGCCCCAGCTCGCCTTCCGGGGAACCTAGCCGCCGATACATGTCCCAGCCGTTAAAGCAAATTTGCAGCGCTCGCGGGTCAGCCAGGCCAATATCTTCACTTGCCATACGAACAAGCCGCCGCGCAATATAATGAGGATCACAACCGCCTTCCAGCATTCTAGCCAGCCAATATAACGCCGCATCGGGAGCGCTGCCGCGCACAGCCTTGTGCAGTGCGGAAATTTGATCGTAAAAGTGATCGCCCTGCTTATCAAACACCGCAGGCTGATGGGTTGCCACCGCATCAAAATCCTTCGTATTAAGCGTTTTTCTGGCCTTTGCAATCGCGTCCTGAGCCAACCATTCAAGCAAGTTTAGCGCGCGCCTTGCATCGCCATTCGCACTCTGGGCTATTTTTTTAAACAGTGATTTTTCGATAGTTAGCTCGGCAAGTAACGCGTCGGTTTTTGCCGAGCGCTCTAGCAAATCAATCAGTGACTCTTCGGAGTGCGGCTTTAACACCAGAACTTGCGTGCGAGACAGCAGCGCATTGTTCAGTTCAAAGGCAGGATTTTCTGTCGTTGCGCCAATCAGGGTAAGCAAACCACTTTCAACATGTGGTAGCAAGGCGTCTTGCTGCGCTTTATTGAAGCGATGCACCTCATCAATAAAAACCAGCGTTTTATTATATGCGCCAAGCTCAACTCGCTCTCGGGCGTTTTCAACAACGCGGCGTATATCCTTTACCCCCGCCATAACAGCAGACAAAAGCTCGCAATCATAGCCAACGGATTCAGCCAACAGCATTGCTAATGTGGTTTTGCCTGAACCTGGCGGCCCCCATAAAATCAGGCTAGGGATTTGCCCATTAGCTAACGCTTGTTGCAACATGCTATTTGGGCCTACTAACGCGTCCTGCCCCAGGTAATCAGCAAGGCTACGAGGTCGCATTCGCGCCGCGAGCGGAGCGTTATCAGAATGTGTTTTTTTAGGAAGTCCAGCGGAGGCTTTTTTTGCAAAGAGTTGATCTTGCTCCATCGGCTTAACCCCGCTAGGGCCTAACGATCACAGTGCCGGGCGCAGTGACAATTTCGAAGTCGTCTGCCGACAATGCATCGCCGCCGTTGGGGCTCAGTTCGAAGCGACTGGTTTGCTGCAAGCTATCGACAATATCGATTGAGACCAACGCTCCACGCTTAAACTCTAACAGTATTGTTTCCAGCTCGGCATTTACTTGTCTGGGCGAAATGCTAAAAAGCTCGCTGCTACCTGCGTCGCCAAACTCCGTCGCCGCTCTTCTTTCAATTGTTCGAACACGATAGTTTTTATTTAATGCCGTCTCGTCTGAGGCCAACAGGATATTTGGAAGTGTGGCTGCATTGCTGTCTAACGGCTGAATGGTTAATTGCTCCAAATCAGCATCATACTGATATTGTTCGTCGTTCTTAATAACAATACTTTGCGCAAATGGCTGCTCGATGTCCCAGCGAAACAACCTCGGCCGCTTCCACAAAAAACGCCCACGACTCTCATCCACAACCACGCCTTTAGCATCGCGAACGGTTTGTACAAAGCTGGCGTTTAGGTCTTGCAGTGTATTGAGTTGATCAAGTAAGCGCTGGCCCGCCGAGCTGGTTGGCGAAGCGGTGTCAACGAGCTCCACAACCGTATTCTCCTGGTTTTCGCCAACAAACTGCGTAGGCGCATCAACAGCAGGCACCATACCGATAGAAGAAGCATGAGCATCGGAAGCCCAGACGACCCATAAACTAACAAATAAAAAAAGCGGTTTTATTCTATTGATCATGAAACAAGCCAGGATATACAGCAAATTTTTGCAGGTCAGTCACGCGGTGGTGGCGGTGCCAGCACTTCGCGCTGACCATTATTTTGAACCTCGCTAACCACTCCTGCAGTCTCCATTAGTTCAACCATGCGCGCCGCACGATTGTAACCTACGCGCAATTTACGCTGTACGGACGAAATTGAGGCTTTACGGGTTTGAGTGACAAATGCAACCGCCTCGTCATAAAGCGGGTCTGAATCTTCACTGTCCTCGTCAGCCATACCCGGCACTGCCGCCAGCGAATCACTTGAGCCACCCTCGGTAACATCGGGAATATAGTCTGGCTCTGCGCGTTCGCGCCAGTCATCACAAACACGATGAACTTCTTCGTCAGATACAAACGCACCATGTACCCGCATGGGAACGCCCGAACCTGGGGGCAGATACAACATGTCGCCGTGGCCAAGTAGCTGTTCGGCACCACCTTGATCTAATATCGTACGCGAATCGACTCTTGAAGAAACCTGAAAACCAATTCGGGTGGGAACGTTGGCCTTAATCAATCCCGTTATGACGTCAACCGACGGTCGCTGCGTGGCTAAAACCAGGTGTATACCTGCCGCTCGCGCCTTTTGCGCAATACGCGCGATAAGCTGCTCAACTTTTTTACCGACGATCATCATCATATCGGCAAATTCGTCAATTACCACAACAATGCTTGGCAATGTCGTTAGATCAGGCGCGATCTGGTCTTCTGCTGCAACGGTGGAAAGCGGGTCTGGCTGCCAGGTCGGGTCGGCAATGGGCTCTCCATTGTCAATAGCTTCTTTTACTTTAGTGTTGTAACCAGCCAGATGTCTTACCCCTAACGATGCCATTAAGCGGTAACGGCGCTCCATTTCACCAACACACCAACGCAAGCCGTTTGCCGCATCTTTCATATCGGTGATAACGGGAGCCAGCAAGTGCGGAATACCCTCGTAGACATTCAGCTCCAGCATTTTTGGATCGATCAAAATAAGCCTTACTTGCTCGGGCGTAGCCTTATAGAGCAAACTTAAAAGCATGGCGTTTACACCAACCGACTTACCCGCGCCGGTTCGGCCAGCAATCAGCAGGTGCGGCATTTTCGCTAAATCAGCGACGATTGGCTGGCCGGAAATATCATGCCCTAGTGCAAGCGATGTCGGCGCGACGGCGTCCTGGTAAACATCGGACTGCAACACTTCGCTAAAGTACACCATCGAACGATTCGCGTTGGGTATCTCAATACCAACGTATGATTTTCCGGGTATTACTTCTACAACCCGCACGCTAACCACCGCCAGCGATCGTGCCAGATCTTTTGCCAGGTTTGTTATTCGACTAACCTTAACCCCAGTCGCGGGCTGGATTTCGAAGCGAGTTATCACCGGGCCTGGCAATACCGACTTAACCTCAGCGCTCACGCCAAAGTCCAGCAATTTGGCTTCGAGTAAATTGGAAAACTCATCAAGCTCACGCGCTGTATACCCTACCTGACGATCGTGTTCAGGCTGATCAAGTATATCCAGCGATGGCAAACCCGTGTTCTGTCCAGATTTATTTACCAGGCGCTTGGCGGGCTTGCGTTTTTTCGTCTTCTCTTTGGCCGCATCAGCGCCAGAGGCAAAAGTAGATTTATCGGTGCCTTCGTTATCGAACACGCTTACGATGGTGCGAGCAGACTTTTGCACCCCGTCTTTTATGCCGCCAGCAAGTGACTGAAGCGGATTACCCGAATCATCCTCAGTTGCATTAGCCTCTCTGGAAACCGATGTTTCCAGCATACGCTCGGTAACCACCTGCTTGTTTTCTTTTTTATGTCGTGCAATCTCGCGCTGCTGCTCTTGCCAATCCGCAAACCATTCGCGAAAAGCAGCCAGAGATTGCAGGGTGAAAGCACCCACTCTCTCGGTAAGATCTAACCACGACACTTCGCCATAAAGCGTCAACCCAAACAAGGTGACCGCGATCATCAGCAAAATAATGGCGGCCTGGCTAAATAGTGCCGACAAGCCGCTATTAATCACCTGGCCAAGATAACCACCACCACCAAAGGGCAGCATCTCCTGGTTTGTGACCGTACTCAGTTGAAAAAGGCTACTCAAGCCCAGGATCAGCGCAATACTTCCGGCTACCTTTAAAGCAAGTGCAAGCCCCGTGCTTAGTTCGCTACTGCCCTGGCGATCACGAAAAATCAGCCACGCTCGATAGATCAATAGTAATGGCAGTATGTAGGCGGAATAACCGATAAACGAGAGCAACATGTCGGCAACCCAGGCGCCGGTTCTTCCCATCGCGTTTTCGATAACAAGGTTTGAGCCACTCGATGTCAGGCCCGGATCCTGCGGGCTGTAGCTCATTAGCGAAACAAAGCAAAAAACCGCCACTAACAAAACCCCTAGCAGCGTACCCTCTTTTAAGACGAGCACCACAAGGTCAGAAGGCAATGTATTTTGCGAAGATTTTGTCGAGTTCGCTTGTTTAGCTCGTGCCATGGTAAGTTTAGTGCTTGATAGATGCTGATATGAGCTTAAGGTTGAAATTATGGAACCTTAACCGAGCCTAGAACACTAAAGTTGACCTTAAACTGCAAGGTACAATTCCCGCTACGCCGCTTGAAATCTGTGCTTAGGCCATAAAGAAGGTAAAATTAGCAACCCAGCGTCAAACTCTGGGCTCGCACAAAGCCCTGGTGTTTGATCATTAAGAACGCAATTTGCGATAACCCTCGTTACCAAAAGAATTTTTCTGGAGCCACTACTACCTATGTCCGACCCTATTCATCACCGCCTCATTATTCTCGGTTCTGGCCCGGCGGGATACACCGCAGCCGTCTACGCAGCGCGAGCGAATCTTTCACCTGTTGTGATTACCGGTATGCAACAGGGCGGGCAGTTAACCACGACGACAGATGTCGACAATTGGCCTGGCGACAACGAAGGTGTCCAGGGGCCGGACCTAATGGTTAGGATGCAAAAGCATGCTGAGCGATTTGAGACCGAAGTAGTGTTCGACCATATAGAAGCAGTCGACCTGAATACTCGACCTTTTGCACTTGAAGGCAACACCAACAACTACACCTGCGATAGCCTGATTATCGCCACTGGCGCATCTGCCCAATATTTAGGCCTGCCATCCGAAGAAGCATTTATGGGCAAAGGCGTTAGCGCGTGCGCCACTTGCGACGGTTTTTTTTATCGCGATCAAAAAGTGGCGGTAATTGGCGGCGGCAACACTGCCGTCGAAGAAGCGCTTTACCTTTCTAACATTGCATCAGAAGTTGTGCTTGTTCACCGACGAGATAGTTTGCGTGCGGAAAAAATTCTACAGCAAAAGCTTTTCGATAAGGCAGAAAATGGCAACGTTACTATTATGTGGGACAGTACGTTGGACGAAGTTTTAGGCGATGACCAGGGCGTCACCGGCATGCGTATCGCTAGCACCAGGGACGATAGCAAACAGGATATAGCGCTTTCCGGCGTGTTCATTGCTATCGGCCACAAACCAAACACCCAGCTTTTTGCTGAGCAATTAGAAATGAAAGACGGCTATCTTCTGGTACAAAGTGGCTCGCAAGGCAACGCCACCCAGACCTCAATCCCCGGGGTTTTTGCGGCAGGTGACGTTGCAGACCATATTTACCGCCAGGCGGTTACCTCTGCGGGCTCCGGTTGCATGGCGGCGCTTGACGCTGAGAAGTTCCTGGACAATCAAAGCGCCTAGTCAAATCCAGGCAAGACAGTTGCAGTGCATATGAGCCAGTTCCCTGACATAGATCATGCGTTAGAGGACCCAAACGGCCTACTTGCCCAGGGCGGAGAACTCACCGCCGCCCTGCTTCTGGACGCATACAGCCACGGAATCTTCCCGTGGCCCAGCCCGGTAAATTCGAGCGAAGACGAACTGGCCTTGTTCTGGTGGTCACCTGATCCACGCGCTGTCCTGTTCTGCGATAAAGTCCGCTGTTCAAACAGCTTACGAAAACAGATAAAACGTTGCGGTTATCGACTCTCCCTGAATGCCGCGTTTAAAGACGTCGTTGACGCCTGTGCCACAGTTCGCCGACAAAACAGCGAGGGTGGCGATACGGGCACGTGGATTACACCGGATATCCAACAAGCGTATATTGCGCTACATCAACAGGGACATGCGCATTCGATTGAGGTTTGGGATAACGATATGCTTGTGGGTGGCCTTTACGGTGTAGTTATAGGCCAGCTATTTTGTGGCGAATCCATGTTTCACTACCAAAGCAATGCGTCAAAAATGGCCCTGCTCGCGCTGGCGAAGTACCTTAGCCGCCTGGGCTGGCCACTAATCGATTGCCAGATCGAAAACCCTCACCTGGAATCACTTGGCGCAACACTTATTAGCAGAGAAGAATTCAAAGCGCACCTTCCCGCCTATCAGGCCAGCTTATCCCCAGACGAATCGCTAGATAAGAATACTAATTTTGGCCGGGATTGGCCTTTCACTTCAGTTGATGCGTTATTGGCCGAACCATGATGCGCCTGCGATGAACCATTCGAACTCAATTAAATTGTTTGCGACACAGGAGCACCCCTGTAGCTACGCACCCAAACGTGTCGCTCGCGTGATTTTTGTCGACCCTGAACACGATGTCGATGAACAGAATTATTTCGAACTAAACCGCCTCGGCTTTCGCCGGTCTGGAACTCATTTTTATCGCCCGCAGTGCCCAAACTGTAACGCGTGCATATCCACGCGGGTGGACGTCAAAAACTTTAAACTCTCTCGCTCCCAAAAACGGGTCATTAAAAACAATACAGATTTAACCGTCTTAGAATGTACCGGAATTGAAAACCTCGACGATCACTTTGAACTCTTCGAAAAATACATTCGATTACGCCACGCAGATGGTGATATGTTCCCGGCCAGCAAGGCTCAGTTCCAGGATTTTATTAACAGCAGTAGCGGTAATACCTGGTTCACCGAATTCCGGCATCATGACAAGCTGATCGCCGTCAGCGTGAAAGACCGGCTGTTAGATGGCTGGTCGGCAATTTACACCTATTTCGATCCAGACGAATCCCAAAGAAGCCCTGGGGCCTTCGCCATATTAACTATGATAGACAGTGCCAAACACTTAGGCCTGCCCTACGTCTACCTGGGTTACTGGATCGAAGACGTGGAAAAAATGAATTATAAGACCCAGTATCGCCCGATAGAGTTGTATCTCGACCAGCGCTGGCAGCAACTCCGTTAAACACTCAATACCGCGAATAATGCGCTTAAATTGTTGTACTAGTTGTACTCGATAAGCTTTGCCTTCTTTTGCCTGATCGTGCAGAATGCCGCGCAAGTTAGACAACTTAAAAGGTTTTAACCGAGAAAATCTGGAATATGGCAAAAGAAGAAAGCATTGAGTTTGAAGGCGAAGTGATCGACACCTTGCCGAACACTACCTTTCGCGTAAAGCTGGAAAACGGGCACGTTATCACCGCGCACATTTCTGGAAAGATGCGTAAGAACTATATTAAGATTTTAACTGGCGACAAGGTAAAGGTAGAAATGACACCTTATGACCTGAGCAAAGGTCGTATAACTTTCCGCGAGCGCTAACGGCTCTCGCTTCGTCTTCTTATTAGTCTATTTAAAACGGTTTCTGCAAACTAAAAAGAAGACCCTGGCTGCTTAAGAAATTCCGACTCTTCCTCGGTCGACTCCCTTCCCAAAACTGAATTTCGATGCGGGTAGCGCCCAAAGCGCTCGATTATCACTTTATGCTTTCGTTCGAAAGCGAGATTATTTTCTAACCCCGGCGCCAAAAACAATTTTTCTGCTTCCTCGTGCACTTTTAGTGACTCGCTATGCATATAGGGCATGTATAAAAAGCTGCGCTGCACAGGCGACAGCTCCAGATCCTCACCTTGCGCGATTGCTTCCTGAGCTAACACTAACGCCATGGCATCTTGCGCAAAAGCTCTTTTGTCATCGCGGAATATATTCCGCGAGAACTGATCCAGCACTATTATTTCTGCCAATCGGCCTAATGGCGTTTTTCGCCAGACCCAACATTCGCCACGGCTGGCCGAAGCATGGAGCAACGAAAAACGCTGGCGAATCGCATTATCGATGTCATCACTAGTGACAAACCAGTCTTTGGCACTAAGCTCCGAAAACCAAAAGTCTAAAACGCTTTTATAATTCGTGTTCAAAATATCTTCCCCGCTAATAAGCGTTCCTGTACTCAAGTCAGCCAATTAGATAAGATTCGTCCGATAACGATAAGTCACACTACAATAAAGACGCGCCTTTGGATACAGCCATGAAAACAATAATCGCAACAAATAGATCTTTCATTTTAGGCTTTGTTTTAATACTAAATGCGACCGCCAGCTCTCCAACGCTGGCGCACGCGGCGGCAACACCATTCGAGCCCGACACAGATAGTTATGAGAAAGTTGAGACTGGCATACAGCCTAAACCGCCAACAACGGCGACGCTCAACGTTCTGCAAAAGGCCTCGGATAATCTACCAATTGGTGACTTTGCCGATGGGGCTAACTTCAGCGAGCTAACAAAAGCAAAACTGATCGCGCCTTTCCCCAACGGTATTAGAGCCATCAGCCCCGCAGAAACGGCAGCAATCACAAGCGGCCGTCCTGCTGCGGTTAATCCAAGCACCTATAATTTTGTTCGTAAAGCCGTTATGGACTCCGGGCTTTACAAAATTGCCGACGATGTCTATCAAATAAGGGGCGATCTTGCCCATATAACTCTCGTTCGCGGGGAAACCGGCTGGATTGTTCTGGACGCAGGCACCACACGAGAATTTACGAGCGCAGCCTGGGCCTTTGCTCATCCATTACTGCCTGGTGGAACCGACGTTCCGGTATCGACGGTTATTTATTCACACAGTCACGTAGATCACTTTGGTGGTGTCAAAGGATTAGTTTCGCAAGATGATGTTTCCAGCGGAAAGGTAAAAATCATTGCGCCGTATGGTTTCTCTAAAGAAGCTGTCGCCGAGAATGTAATTGCGGGGAGCGCTATGCGGCGCCGATCCCACTATCACTTTGGATCATTACTTGACTTTAGGGAAGACGGTAGAGGCTTTTATTACGTGCCGTCGGTGTCAGGCGAATTTACGCTTATCGCGCCAACGGAAGAGCTGCCCGAAGGCCGCAATATTGTGACCCCTAAAGTCGTTGATGGTATCGAGTTCTTGTTTAAAGACATCTCTCACGCCGAAGCGCCTGCGTCGACGATGATATTTCTACCCAAATACAAGCTTTTGTTTAATTCAGAACTGTTTTTTGCTGGGCTGCATAATGTCTATACCCTGCGAGGTGCGCAGGTGCGCGATGCGCTTGGCTGGTCACAGCTAATTAACGAAATCATTTATGAATGGGGACCTTCAATCGAGATTATGACCGGCCCCCACGGGCCTAATTTCAACGGCAACGCACGGATCATCGAGTATATGAAGATCCAACGAGACAACTACGGCTTCATTCACAATCAAACGCTGCGCCTGATCAATAGTGGTATGAAACTACAGGATGTTGGGCAAACAGTCGAAGAGATGGTACCCAAAAGCCTGGCGCAAGTTTGGCATACCAGAGGCTATCATGGCACCTATTCGCACAATGCGCGTGGTGTGGTGAATCGATATATTGGTTTTTATGACGGCAATCCGGCGAACCTCAACCCTTTACAACAAAAGCCTGAAGCCAAAAAGTACGTCGCCTATATGGGTGGTGCGGATCGTATCTTAAATAAAGCAAAAGAAGACTTTAATCGCGGTGAATATCGCTTTGTCGCTACTGTCCTGAACAAACTGGTTATTGCTGAACCCAACAACTGGACTGCCAGACATTTGCTAGCTGATACCTTCGAGCAACTCGGTTATCAATCTGAAGGGCCACAATGGCGCAACGCGTATCTTACCGCTGCGCTAGAACTGCGCGCCGGTAAAGTGCTAACGCCTAAAGGAAGTGTCACCTCAGCTGACATGTTAGCGGCCGCGAGCACCACCGATTTTCTTAACTCGATGGCAGTTCATGTAAATGGTCAAAGAGCAGCTGGCAAAAGCTTAACGTTAAATATTCATCTTACCGATAGCGCAGAATACTATTTTCTCGAGCTATCAAACGCCAATCTTAGTCATATTCAGGTAGAACAACCAATGCCCGCAGACGCAACCTTAACAGTGACTCGTCAGCAACTGTTAGCCATAATAACTGGGCGACTACCTTTAAAAGCGCTTGATGAAGATAACATCGAAGGATCTTTAAACAAACTAGGGACACTGTTCAGTTTGCTTGATATGGACAATCGTAAATACCCACTTGTCCCGATGCCAGAGTAAGCGTGAATTTGATTTTAAGGAATCCTGGGAAATAATCGGTTCGCGTTGAAGTAACTGGGGATTTCTCATGAACGCTCATTCATTAACGCGCGAAAGACAGCAATTAAAAAGCCGACACTCAGTCGGCTTTTTGTTTAAAGAGTCCAGCTCTAAACCGTCATCTGGCTAGTCATCTTTTACTTTTAAAACCAGCCCATCTTTCCGAACAGTGACCTTCACGGTGCCGCCTTTAGACGATAGCTCACCAAAGAGTACCAATTCTGCCAAAGGCTTTTTGAGATGCTCTTGAATAACTCTTGCCAAAGGTCGCGCACCCATAAGTGGATCATAACCTTTCTCAAGCAGCCATTTCCTGGCTTTATCGTCGACTTCGAGCAGCACCGATTTATCATCAAGCTGGGCTTGCAGTTCAACCAGGAATTTGTCGACAACGGTAAGTACAACATCTTCAACCAACGGCTTGAATTGAATAATCGAATCCAGGCGATTGCGGAACTCAGGCGTAAAGGTTTTATTAACCACTTCCATACCATCTGTCGCATGGTCTTGAAGGGTGAAACCAATACTTCTACGGCTCATTACTTCTGCGCCGGCGTTAGATGTCATGATTAATACAACGTTGCGGAAATCCGCTTTACGTCCATTGTTATCCGTTAGCGTACCGTGATCCATTACCTGCAATAAAAGGTTAAATACTTCTGGATGCGCTTTTTCAATTTCATCTAACAAAACCACACAGTGAGGGTTTTTCGTGACTGCATCAGTCAACAAGCCGCCCTGGTCAAAACCAACATAACCAGGAGGCGCACCGATCAATCGAGACACCGTATGGCGCTCCATATACTCGGACATATCAAATCGTACAAGCTCCATACCCATAATATTGGCTAGCTGACGGCTCACTTCTGTCTTACCAACACCCGTCGGGCCAGTGAACAAGAACGACCCTATGGGTTTATCACCAGAAACAAGACCTGCCCTGGAAAGCTTGATAGCAGCGGTCAGTGCGTCTATTGCCTGATCCTGACCAAACACTACGCGCTTGAGGTTAGGCTCTAGTTCTGCCAATGCAGTTTTGTCGCTGGTACTTACATGCTTAGGTGGAATGTGTGCAATTTTCGCGACGACGTTTTCGATATCGACCACGCCAATTTTCTTCTTACGCTTGCTTGGCGAAACCAGGCGCTGAGCCGCGCCCGCTTCGTCAATTACATCAATCGCTTTGTCAGGCAAGAACCGATCATTAATATAGCGAGAGGCCAATTCCGCGGCTGCTTTCAAGGCGCCATCGGAATACTGAATTGCATGGTGGTCCTCGAAACGAGTCTTTAAGCCGCGCAAAATTTTGTAGGTATCATCAACGCTGGGCTCGCCCACATCGACTTTCTGGAATCGACGCGAAAGCGCACGGTCTTTGTCAAAGATAGAACGATATTCCTGGAACGTTGTTGAACCAAAGCAACGCAAGTCACCTGAGCTTAACAAAGGCTTCAACAAGTTTGAGGCATCCATTACGCCGCCTGAAGCCGCCCCCGCACCAATAATGGTGTGAATCTCGTCAATAAACAACACTGAGTCTTCTTGCTGTTTAAGCTCGCCTAATAAAGCTTTGAACCGCTTCTCGAAATCACCGCGATATTTAGTGCCCGCTAGCAACGCGCCAAGATCGAGTGAATACACAGTGCTTTTTTCAAGAATTTCTGGCACATCGCTATCAACAATTCGCTTCGCAAGACCTTCGGCGATAGCCGTTTTACCAACGCCCGCCTCACCAACGAGTAATGGGTTATTTTTACGACGCCGCGCAAGTATTTGAACAACTCGCTCGACTTCGTGCTCGCGGCCAATCAAGGGGTCAATCGTTCCAGACTTTGCCTGTTCATTTAAGTTAACCGCATAGGCCTCTAACGGATTTGTACCGGTGGCTTCTCCAGAAGCACTCTCATCTTCTGCATGTCCGTGCGATTCGTGCGATTGATCAGAAGCCTGACCAGTCCCCGAGACCTTTGAAATTCCGTGCGAAATATAATTAACAATATCGATGCGCGCGACATTTTGCTGCTTAAGCAGGTATACCGCCTGGCTTTCCTGCTCGCTAAATATTGCGACCAGAACATTCGCACCACTAACCTCTTTCTTGCCCGAGCTTTGAACATGAAATACCGCTCGCTGCAAGACGCGTTGAAAGCCCAACGTCGGCTGGGTATCGCGCTCACTGTCGTCTTCACCAAGCAGTGGTGTAGTGGAATCAATAAATTCGGATAAACTCTGCCCGAGGTTATCTAACTCAACGCCACAGGCATTAAGAACCTCAGCCGCTTCTTTATTGTCCGTCATGGCAAGCAGCAGGTGCTCGACGGTCATAAATTCGTGCTGTTTACTGCGCGCCAGTTTAAAGGCGGCGTTTAACGTAACTTCTAACTCTTTATTGAGCATACAAAAACAACCCCATATGTTGTATGCGTTAAAAAAATAACCTACTGCTCGTCTGAGACAACTTCGATCTCGCAAAGAAGCGGATGCTGATTTTGCTGAGCGAATTGATTCACTTGATACATTTTGGTTTCTGCAACATCGCGTGTGTAAGTACCACAGACTGCCTTACCTGACGTATGAACTGTGAGCATTACTCGTGTCGCTGATTCCCTATCATGTCCAAAGAAAACCTCTAGCACCTCGACGACAAACTCCATCGGTGTATAGTCGTCGTTGTGCATCACGACGTTATACATAGAAGGCGGTTTCAACTTGGGCTTTGATGGTGCAACCAATACATCGCTATCTTCGTCGTATTTAGTTGCGTCATCACCCATTAGTAAGGGTAGACAAAAGTCGCTAGAACAATCGGGTTTCATAACTAAAGTGCCGGATATTTCAAGAAATCGGATTCATGATACAACTTAGTGCTTACGGTGGCTAAAACTGTGCTACTTGACTCTGGGGCAGAAGCAATATAAAAAGTACCCTGACCCGCCCAGCATCGTTTAACCGCTTGATATTCAAAGATTTTGTGGCTTTTTCGTCCAATTATCAAGTAGCGCTTATAATATGCGGTAATGCTAAGGGCAGATTAGTTATTTAGACGAATAAGCATTCGATTTTCATAAGCAGCTCAGGTTACAATACTATGGTCTGCAGCGGCTTCAAAAAAATGCGTGCACCGTCACAGTTGGCGGTCAGATAAATTAGACGAACTGATGGACTTCGAACAAACCTTTTAGCGCTCCTTACTGCACCCTTTACCGGCCAGGGCGACGTGTTTAAAAGGTTATGAAATAAATAAAAACGAGTGACATTAACAACCTGACATTTTTATCCGATTTTTTGACTTTCCCAGTGGCCTCGTTGGCATCTGCTCAAATTTAGTACGATTATGTAGAACTTTTAAATCGGCGATCAACTTGCAGGACTTTAAAATCAATTGCTTTTTATTAAATAAAAAAATTAGAATTTATCAGCGGTTGTTGATTGCAAAGGAAGTACCGCATAATGCCTTTTGTGAGGAGGGATATTTGTTGTGAAAACAGGTGTAGTTAAGTGGTTTAATAACGCCAAAGGATACGGCTTTATTATGGGGGACGAAAGTGGTGAGGATATCTTCGCACACTACTCCTCGATCGACATGGACGGCTATCGCACCCTCCGAGCAGGTCAATGTGTGGCGTTTGAAGCCATTGATGGGCCCAAAGGCTTGCATGCGATGAGTATCAAAGTGCTGGAAAAAGTAGATGTTACTGGTTTAAGCGATGACGCTGTAGAAGCGCAGCAAGCAGAAACTAGCTCAAACCCCGCGCCTGAAAACGCTTAAGCTTATACGTTGCTGCACATACAGATATTTGTTGTAGCTGCTAACAAGTACAGCGCTAAAGAAAATTCAACTTGAGAGTGAAAAGGAAATCAAAAAAGCCGTCGCGAGCAATCGCTTCCAAGCTCATCGTTTCGCTGCGCTTTCTTAAAGAAAAATTTACTTCAAGAAACGTTTGCAACACCTATCAGCTCAGGTGATCCAACCGATTGAGCGGTTATTAGAGATTGCCCTCCTCTGTTCTTCGTCAGCATCTAGAAGCTTTGAATCTAATTGTATTTAACAAGCCTTTTAAGGTGCTCTGCCAATTTAGTAAAGACAAGCACTATCCCGACCGGAAAACGCTGGCGGACTATATCCCCGATAAGAAATTCTACCCCGCCGGGCGATTAGACTTCGACTCTGAAGGCCTACTCTTACTGACAAACGACGGCAAACTACAGCAACAAATAGCAGATCCCAAATTCAAACTGGAAAAAACATACTGGGTACAAGTTGAAGGTCAGCCTGATAAACATGCGCTGAGCGCATTGCGAGAAGGTATTCAACTAAAAGATGGCCTGACCCGCCCTGCCAGGGCGTCGACAATCGAAACGCCAGAGGTTTGGCCGAGAGAGCCTCCCGTCACACCACACCGTGACGCCAAAAGCTCCTGGTTGAAACTAAGTATTCGCGAAGGGAAAAACCGGCAAGTGCGAAGAATGTGCGCCGCAGTCGGGCATCCTGTCCTGCGACTAATCCGCGCCCAGATTGGCCAGTGGCGACTTGACGATCTAACATGCGGACAGTTTCATCGACGCAACGTCCACCTTCCAAAACCGAAGCTTCTAAAACCAAGGCTTCCGAAACCAAAGTAAGCCGCTTAGCCATGGTAATGTCTACAAACCCTGATGATCGTTTTAAGCCGCACGTAACCGTTGCAACCGTTGTCGAGCATGCGGGTAAGTACCTTTTAGTCGAAGAACGAATTGGCGAACAGCTGGTGTTGAACCAGCCTGCTGGACACCTGGAAGCCAACGAATCCTTGATCGAGGCCGCTATCAGAGAAACGCTTGAAGAGACAGCCTGGGAGGTATCTCCTGTCGGCTTGCTAGGCGCAAATCTTTATACTGCGCCGAATAATGGCGTTACCTACTATCGAACGACATTTATCGCTCAGCCGGTCAAGCTGACAGATCGAACCTTAGATACTGGCATTGAGCGCGCCGTATGGCTGACGCCCGAAGAGGTACAACAGCAGTCAGCTAGATTGCGCAGCCCTATGGTGCTCCAGGCGATTAACCGCCACCAGCAAGGTTTATGCTTTCCGCTTGAGCTGCTTTGCTAGTGATGGCAAATTGACCGCTTGACAGCGTTGCCGCACCCCCTATCCTAGCGGCGCAATAGTTATTACGCTCAAACCTCCATGAACTCACTTCTGCTCGACGCATCCATCCAACCCGAAAGCGACGAAAAAATTATCGTTGGCCTAAGTGGCGGAGTCGACTCTGCCGTTACCGCCGCCCTGCTAAAAGAGCAAGGTTACGCTGTCGAAGCCCTGTTTATGAAAAACTGGAACGATGACGACGGCACGGAATATTGCACTGCCCAGCAAGACCTGGAAGATGCATTACGTATAAGCGACAGCCTGGATATCGAGCTTCACACGGCAAACTTTGCGGCCGATTACTGGGATAATGTGTTCGAACACTTCCTTACCGAATATCGCGCAGGAAGGACGCCCAACCCAGATGTATTGTGTAACCGCGAAATTAAATTCAAAGTATTTGTAGATTACGCCGAGCAACTAAACGCACGTTGGATTGCCACTGGTCATTACGCTCGCACGATTGTTCGAGACGGCCAAACCCAGCTCCACAAGGGCCTCGATAGCAATAAAGATCAAAGCTATTTTTTACATGCCGTCGCAGAAAACCAGCTGGCGAAAGCCTTATTTCCGCTCGGTTATATGGATAAAACGCAAGTTCGAGGCGAAGCTGAAAAGCGCGGGCTGCATGTCTCAAGCAAAAAAGACAGCACGGGAATATGCTTTATCGGCGAGCGTCGCTTTAGTGACTTCCTCAATCGTTATCTGCCAGCACAGCCAGGCTTAATCAAAGATACGGAAGGCAAAACGCTTGGTGAGCATCAGGGCCTGATGTTTCATACCATCGGGCAGCGACAGGGGCTGGGCATTGGTGGCGTTCAAGGTGCTAATGATGCACCCTGGTATGTAGCCGACAAACAGCTCGACGAGAACGTGTTGCTGGTTGTCCAGGGAAGCGATCACCCGTTGCTTTTTAAAAGCCAACTTACCGCAATCGAAACGCACTGGATAAACGGCAAACCAGAATTCCCGTTGCGTTGCGCTGCCAAAACAAGATATCGCCAGGCGGACCAGAATTGCCTTGTTGAACCGACTAACAACGGCCTAAAAGTAAGCTTTGATGAAGCACAACGCGCAATAACCCCAGGACAATACGTCGTGTTCTATCAAGACCAGCATTGCCTTGGCGGAGCGGTTATTGAGTAAACGCGTAAAAAATCGGAAGGCGCGATGCGACCAGGCCCGAAGTGAAGATTTGGCCGCGCATTCGGCAATCCTACATTGACCCTCCTGCGTTTTTTCCGCATAGTCCCCGCCCTTAGATTCCTTTCGCTAAATCGAGCAAACCTCAAATGTCTTCTAACTCTGAAATTGCCAATATCAGCCCTATTGACGGCCGCTACGCCTCTAAGACCACGCCGCTTCGCGATATTTTTAGCGAATGGGGCTTAATTTCGGCGCGTGTTTTAGTCGAAGTGCGCTGGCTGCAATCATTGGCAAAAAACCCTGCGATAGCTGAGTTGCCCGCGTTTAGCGTAGAAGCGACTAGCACGTTAGAGCAAATAATCGAAAAATTTGACGAAGCTGAAGCAAGCAAGATAAAGGAGATTGAGCGGACCACCAATCATGATGTAAAGGCGGTGGAATACTATCTGAAAGATGCGGTCGATGGCGTGGCTGAGCTGGCCGAGAAAAAAGAGTTTATTCATTTTGCCTGCACATCAGAAGACATTAACAACCTTTCGCACGCGCTTATGTTGCAGGCCGGGCGTGAGGTTATGCTCGACAAGATGGAAACTATTGCGCAACAAATCTCGACACTTGCCAAATCGTGGGCCAGGCAGCCCATGCTTTCACGTACTCACGGCCAGTCAGCTAGCCCGACAACCGTTGGTAAAGAATTTATTAATGTTGTGGCTCGTCTCGACCGCCAAATTGAGCAATTAAAAACAATCGAGATAATGGGCAAGATTAATGGTGCGGTTGGAAACTACAACGCACATGTATCAGCCTACCCAGATGTCGACTGGATCGCTCACTCGAAAAGCTTTGTTGAAGAGCTAGGGTTAAAGTGGAATCCCTACACTACGCAAATCGAACCACATGACTATATTGCCGAACTCTTCGATTGTGTTGCGCGCTTTAACACTATCCTGATCGACTTTAATCGCGATATTTGGGCCTACATCAGTAATGGTTACTTCAAGCAACGAAAAATCGAAGGCGAAGTCGGCTCTTCGACTATGCCACACAAAGTTAACCCAATCGATTTTGAAAACTCAGAAGGAAATCTAGGCCTGGCCAACGCCGTACTGCAACATCTGGCAAGCAAGTTACCGATATCTCGCTGGCAAAGGGATTTAACCGACAGCACAGTGCTTCGCAATATGGGCGTAGGTTTCGCCTACGCATTAATCGCGTATGAATCAACGCTCAAAGGACTTGGGAAGTTGGAACTAAACGCAGAAACGATCAATAACGATTTAGAGCAGGCGTGGGAAGTGTTGGCAGAGCCACTACAAACCGTGATGCGACGCTACGATATTGAAGATGCTTATGAAAAACTAAAAGCATTAACGCGCGGAAAAAGCATCGGCCCTAAAGCCATTCAGGAGTTTGTGCACCAGCTAGATATCCCTGGCCCAAGCAAAGCCGAGTTACTGGCGTTAACACCAGAAAAATACATTGGCCTGGCAACCGAGCTTACTGACGAGTATTAAACGCTAGCTATCGGTCAACCTAAGTGCAGATTCTGTTGACGCGCTAAATACCTGGTCAGAGTAAAACAGCAAGCTGTCCATCCAGTCGTATAATGGCTCGTGTGGCTCAGGCATAAACGTCAACATCTGCTCAGATGGCAATAAACCCTGATAATCGTTTGCTGATTCAACGAGCACGATGGCTGGAAGATGTTGCGATTTAATATCCACTGCTACGCTATCGCCCAGCGCATCAACCCCCAGGTTGAGTACCACAAAGTGGCGGTCGATTCTCGCCTTTAGCACTTCATCACGCATATATTTATCAAGCAGCTCGCAGCGATCACAATTGTCCGCGCCTAATACCATCATCACGACTTTATTATTTTCATTAGCATCGCGCCAAACTGAGCGCATTTGAGAACTAACGCTACGCTGTATTGCGCCTTCAACCGCGTTCCCGGCTTCACCTTTAATCACTCTCGAGACAGAACCCACTCCCGCTAAGTAGTCCTCACTGTCCTTAGTCAAGCCACCCTTAATAAAACCGCCCTGAGCGAGCAATTGAGAAGGCGCAACCAGCAGGCTGAAGCCTGTTACCAAAAGCAACGCTACTTTAGCGAGAGCGCCCCGAGTGCGAGTGAAAAACTGGTGCATTTGCGAATCCTGACCGAAACATTGTTTTTGTTAAGTGGTTCACAAGCTGCGAAGAGCGTACCGGAGCCGATACATTATTTTTATAATCAATAGCTTAACGGCAATTCAAATAAATCACATCAACAAATAGAACAATATTTAGTCAATATTTTCGACACTATTTTTAGAGCCGATGCTAAGGTAGAGGCGGTCAAAGGCGACCCTCGCCAGCTAAATTGGCGTGAAACCGTTATGCAGAGGTATGCAGGCCGCACTCGCGACCATCATTGACTTTGGTAGGGTCAAAATAGTGTTTACAGGTGGGAAGTTCATGCTTTGCCATATAGTTTTCCATATCTGCTTCTGTCCAATGGAAAATTGGCGCTACCTTTATTATTCCACGCTTATCGATCGTGACGATGTCCAGCGTTTTCCTGAACTCCGTTTCTTCCCTTCGTAGACCCGATATCCAGATTCTTGGGCTATGCGCTGCAAGCGCACGATCAAAAGGATCCAGCTTTACCTGGCGGGTAAACTCAGTATGCAGTGCCTCTTCTTCTATCGTTGGAATACCGCCCATAATCGCATTTCGGCGCTCGGAGGTCATTTCCGGTGTATAGATAGACATATTTAGATTCATGCCATCAATAAGCTTTTGCGCAACCACATAGGTGTCACGAAGGTTATAGCCCGTATCTACCCATATAACCGGCAGGTCAGGCGCTTGCTCGGCGACAAGATGCAGAGTGACGGCCGCATTCTTACCGAAGCTGGTCGTCGATATGATGGGTCCCTCTTGCTGCAGCGTCCACGCAATAATCTCTTGCGGCGACTTGCCCGCCAGTTCAGCGTTGACCTTTTCGAGATCTATCATAGAAAGTATCGAGCCAAAAGGAATGCGTAAAAAAGGGCGAAACTTTACCGAAACCTGGACAGAATTGCCAATACGAAAGGACGTTATAGTGCCAGTAAATTCACGTTTGTGGCGCGAAGCTTCATTTGTCGCACCAGCCAGGGCCAACGAGCGCTAGCAGCATCAAAGTATTCGGGTTTTCGTGTCGACAAAGAGCTTCTTAAGCTCTTGTTTAACTTTACCGGTAGACTTTCCCGAATTGCTAAGCCACGCTGATTCCTGCAAACGCTGCTCGCAACACTTTATCCAGTCAACCTTGTTAAAGTTACCCTGCCCAAGCATAAGAACACGGTTTTCGTAGTGATCAACTCGCTGCACTACGCCCCATGCATTGCGACGATTCCGACGCCAATACTCATAAGCCCCTGCTGCTAAACGATGCGCCTCACAATTGGCCACGATAAGCCCGTCTCGCGAAAGCTGCTGGGCAAGTAATGAAATCCAGTTTTTTTTGGCAGGCGCGCCTTCTATATTGCAATCTAGCAAGCCAATTACCCGGCTCGCACTCACCTCCCCACTTTTATCATGGTCAATAAACAGATCATCAATAATTACGTCGAAAGGTTCTCCAGAGTAATTCGCTAGCCACTCGATTGCATCTGCGTGAATAAACTTGATATTAGCCTGAGAAATACCGTGTTCTCGCAAAAGCTTTTTCGCCAGATGAAGATGCGTTTTATCGATGTCGATTGCGACGATATTCAAGTCGGGGGAAAAACACTTTAGTTTGCACAGTGCGGCACCAAGACCAACACCTAGCATAAGTACGCTTCTCGGCTTATGGCCGGAAAGGGCAAAAACAGGTGTCCAAAGCATATCCCAAACGCCACCATTTGCCACACGCCCAGCATGAAACTGCGAGTGGAAAACACCATTACGATAAAGCCGATGGGAACCACCTGCCGACTTTAAGGCGTAGTGATTCCCGTCGTTGTTTGTTTCCCAAACCAGCATCAGGCAGGCGTCTCGCCTAACGCTTTATCTTAGTCAACATACTAACGTAAGATTAAGTACAAGGCGGTATTTCCCCGAATAATCCTGAGTAGCATTTTATCTTCCACCGACTTTCCAACTTCGGCGAGCTGTTCGACCGATCGAACGCGGACTCGATTTGCCGAAACAATCAGGTCACCTTGACGCAAACCTGCCTGCGCAGCGGGCGATCCGTTTGCAACACTCGCAACCTTGATCCCATCATCACCATCACTAGTCACCAGCTTTGCCCCTTCAAACGCCGAGTGAATGGATTTAGCGCTGGCAACCGCAGCTTCGCGCTGGCCAATATCAACACTTACCTTCTTACGCTTGCCGTCACGCAGTATTTCAAGCTTTAAGCGATCACCAATACGACGAGAGCCCACCTCATTCCGCAGTTTGGCCGCGGACTCTATCGCCTTACCATTTACCGAGATGATCACATCATCAGCAACAAGCCCCGCTTTCTCGGCTGCTGAACCCTCGCGAACCTTCGCAACAATGACCCCTTTTTGCTGGTCGTCTAAATCCAGTGCAACCGCCATTTCCTGGGTAAGATCCTGTATGTGAACGCCAAGTTGACCGCGACGAACTTCACCGTGCTCAATAATCTGGTCAAGGCTATTGCGCGCCATATTGATTGGAATCGCTAAACCGATGCCGACGTTTCCACCACTAGGCGCGATAATTGCCGTGTTAATACCCACCAGGTCGCCTGCCAGGTTGATCAGCGCACCACCGGAGTTTCCTGGGTTAATCGATGCATCTGTTTGAATAAAGTTCTCATAGCCTTCAATGCCCAGACCACTACGGCCCAATGCACTTACTACGCCGGTCGTTACCGTGTTTTCCAGCCCAAACGGATTACCAATGGCCACAACAAAATCACCTTGACGAAGACTGTCGGAATTCGCCATTTTAATTTCGCTTAGCCCTTCAACATCGATTTTTAAAATCGCGATATCAAGCTCAGGGTCAGAGCCTATCAACTCGGCCTTAAAGCTGCGGCTGTCATGTAAGCCAACGTGTATCTCGTCGGCTCCATTAATGACATGATGATTAGTAATAACCGTTCCGTTGTCTGCATCAATAATCACGCCAGAGCCAGCACTTTGCGTACGCCTTTTTTGCGGCGAGTTAAACTGTTCAGGCACTCCAAAAAAACGCCTGAAAAACGGATCGTCCATCATTGGGTTTCGTACCGTCTTGGTCGCAAACGTAGAAATATTGACGACCGCAGGGTTAGCTCGCTCAATAAGCGGAGCCAAACTTGGTAGACCTCGTCCTTCGCTATCGGCAAGCGGTAACGCCGCATAGCTCGGCGCAACACCAAATGCATTCACAATAAGTATTAAGGCCAAACCTGTCGCGTTTGCATTTGCTCGCAACGAGGTAAAACATGCATTAAGAAAAGCTTTCTGCTTAACAAAACCATACATAAACAACGCTAAGCTTTTAGGCATAAAAACGGATCCTCTCGGTTTACTAATCAAAAATATTATAGTTCGGATAATTCAATCTGGGCTCAGGCATCAAAGCACGAAAATTTGATCGCTATCGCCATTACAAGTTCCTTTATTTGCTCTTTTATTAACCTTATCAATCTGGTCATTATCCCCAGTTACAGTGATCTAAATGTCGGCTAAAAAAATCGAACTTTTAAGACATGTTACAGCGCCAACCGCGTGAAACGCAATTTAGGCTGCATTAAGCTGCCGAATTACTTAAAATAAGAAAAATCACTATCGATAGTTGTTTTAGACAATACTGTTTCCGGCAACTCGATCAATCGTTACTCCATCGGTTCTGCACATGACTTGGCTAGCTCGAAAGAATGACAATCGTACCCGAATGCGTCGTATGCGCAGTTCAGGATTTTCACGCGCGCTCGCGCGCGAGAGTCGTTTATCGCCCGATGATCTCATCGCTCCACTCTTTGTGACCGAAGGCAACAACCATGCCGAAGAAGTAACCTCAATGCCCAGCGTTACACGAGCGAGTATTGATATCACATTGGAAAAAGCACATCGCCTGTACCAGCTTGGCGTTCCCGCAATTGCCCTGTTTCCCGTTATCGATAACCAGTTAAAAAGCTTACAGGCTGAAGAAGCGTGGAACCCCAACGGCCTGGTTCAACGCTGCATAAAAAGCATTAAATCAGAACTCCCCGAGCTGGGCGTCATTACCGACGTTGCACTCGACCCTTATACCAGTCACGGGCAAGATGGGATCATCGATGATGAAGGCTACGTTTTAAATGACCGAACCGTCGCTGCATTGGTAAAACAGGCCCAATCTCATGCTGATGCCGGCGCGGACGTCGTTGCACCATCAGATATGATGGATCACCGTATTGGAAAAATTCGCGATACGCTAGAAGCAGGTGCAAACACCAACGTAAAAATACTGGCCTACTCTGCTAAATACGCATCTTCATTCTATGGGCCATTCAGGGACGCTGTAGGCTCTGGAGAAGCACTTGGTAAAGCCGACAAAAAAACCTACCAGATGGACCCTGCCAATAGTGATGAAGCCTTACAGGAAATAGCGCTAGACTTGTCCGAAGGCGCCGACATGGTGATGGTGAAACCCGGCATGCCGTATCTGGATGTCGTCAGAAGAGCAAAGGATACGTTTAAAGTACCCGTGATGGCTTATCAGGTAAGCGGAGAATACGCAATGTTAAAAGCCGCTGCACAAAACGGCTGGCTAGACGAAAAAGAAACCGTAATGGAAAGCCTGCTTTGTTTTAAACGTGCCGGCGCTGATGCTATTCTTACCTACTTTGCCGAAGATGTTGCCAAATGGCTGGCACAGTAAAACTGCGCTAACCCAAACCACATCATAAATTCGTTAGGGACAAAGCCTTTCCACAGCCCAGGCCGCGCCTTCTTTTTTATAAACAAGGCGATCGTGTAAACGCGATTCCCGGCCCTGCCAAAATTCAAACCGGTTTGGTATAACAATATAACCGCCCCAACTTTCGGGACGCGTAATTATTTTCCCCTCACTAGTGGCATCAAGCTCGGCAAATTTGTCTTCTAGTACAGTTCGAGAATCGACAGGTTCACTTTGCTCGCTGATCGACGCTGCAATCTGGCTGCCACGAGGACGCGACTGAAAGTATTCATCACTTTCCTCGGCTGAGGTTTTTCTTGCTTCACCCTGGATAATCACTTGCCTGTCAATCGCATGCCATGCAAAAAGAAGATTCACCGAACTATTCTGTTCAATATCTTTACCCTTTTGGCTTAGGTAATTACTAAAAAAAATAAAGCCCTGCTCGCTATAGGATTTCAAAAGAACGATCCGTTGATGTACCTGGCCGGCGGGATCAACGGTTCCAAGCACCATGGCGGTCGAATCTAATTGCTCGGTAGCATCAATATCTTTAAACCAGCGCGTAAACTGGTCGAATGGCGAGGAAGCCAAATCATCTTCGTGCAAACCTGCTCGGGCATACTCTCGACGTAACTCTCTAAGATTCATGAATAACTCTTACCGCAAAAAAAACGACTGGCATCTATGCTTCGGCGCGTTCAATCCCCGCAGCCCTCGTATCGTAGGCTTTTTGATTCAAACACAATTTAACCTATATCAAGAAACTAATAAAAGAAATCCTTTGGCACCTTGCCAGACCGAAAGACAATTCCTTCTTCCTCTAACCTCTGACGTTGTTGATTATATTTACTGCTGCCTTTAGGGAACGCGATTTCACCACTGGCCCTCAGCACACGGTGCCAGGGTAGTTTTGAATCGTTAGGAAGGTTTTTTAAACAACGGCCGACATGACGGGAATAGCCTTGAAACCCCGCGTTTTCCGCCACGCGACCATAACTGGCAACTTTTCCTGGGGGAATAGCTGCCAGCTCGGTATAAACTGCTTGTTTGAATAGATGGCTTGTATCGTTATCAGCTGGCATTTACGCGTTAGACGTTCTCAACCAACATCGCAATCCCCTGGCCACCACCGATACACATGGTAATTACCGCGTACTTGCCGTTTACGCGTTTTAACTCGTGTACCGCTTTTACGGCAATCAACGCGCCTGTCGCGCCTATGGGGTGCCCTAACGATATACCCGAGCCGTTCGGGTTAACCTTTTCTGCTGGTAATTCCAGGTCTCTAACTACCGCCAGGGCTTGCGATGCAAACGCTTCATTGACTTCCCACACGTCAATATCGTTCACGCTCAAGCTATGATTTGCGAGCAACTTTTTAACTGCTGGCACAGGCCCTATGCCCATATATTTTGGTTCGACACCTGCAAAGCTATATCCCACTACTTTAACAAGCGGCTTCAGGTTGTGCTGTTCAACCACGTCCGCGTTTGCCAGAACAAGTGCTGCCGCTGCATCGTTCAGGCCCGAAGCATTTCCTGCGGTGACTGTTCCGTCTTTTTTAAACACGGGCTTGAGCTTGGCAAAATCATTTTCTGTAGCGCCTTCCCGAACGTGCTCGTCGTCACTGAAAAAGCTCGTGCCTTTACGGCCTTTTACTTCAACCGGAATAATCTGCTCATCAAAATATCCCGCCTGTTTGGCGGCAGCAGCACGTCGATGGCTTTCCAACGCAAAGGCATCCTGATCTTCGCGACTAATCGACCATTTTTCGGCGATGTTTTCCGCCGTTATCCCCATATGTGTACCATCAAACGGACAGGTCAGCGCGCCAACCATCGCATCGACCATTTCAGCGTCGCCCATTCTGGCGCCGAATCGCGCTTTTGGTAGCCAGTAAGGTGATTGACTCATGGACTCAGCACCGCCCGCAACTGCGGTAGCGGCGTCACCGAGCTTGAGTAACTGAACGGCTGAAACCAACGCCTGTAAACCTGAACCGCATAAACGGTTAACCGTCACTGCAGGCGTTTCTACTGGCAGGCCACCATTTACCGCGCAGACCCGTGACAAATACATATCACGGCGCTCTGAGTGAATAACATTGCCCATCACACAATGTGCGATTTGATCGCTGGAAAGACCAGAGCGCCCTACCGCTTCTCGCACGACGGCTGCACCCATTTCAACCGGCGCTACGGATTTCAGGCTTCCACCGAAGCCTCCAATCGCTGTTCGCACCGCGGAGGTAATATAAACTGCTTGATTATCCGATGACATTGCGGAAGTCTCTCTTAACTAAAGTGAATGGAAGAGAGCGTATTCTACTAGAAAGAGAACAAATGTTAACTCGCGATTTTTTGTTTATCCGTCTCACGCGATTTCCAGTGCTCGATAAAATGCTCGGCACCTTCCTTGCCTAGATAACGCCTAAGATATTTCGCTGGGGTTTCGCGTAAATCGACGAGTATTAAGCCATCAAGTGAATCATTGAACACTTTGTTCACCGAGAAACACACGAACTTGCCATTAAGCGATAGATAATGACGCAGTAGCGTTGGTAACGTCATCCCTGGGTCGCAACGCCCGACAAGCTTATTAACGAGCGCTATATGATTAAGCGACGCAAGCATCGCACGCGTCCATACCTTGCCCGATACTTTTAGCGGTGCAACAGGTCTAACGTTTTCAAGGAATTTTTGCTCGGCGCGAAAAGACTCGATCATCGTTTCTGCAATGAGTGCCCGCGCCAGATCTGAATGTTCATTAGAAATACTGACGGCACCAAACAACGTATGGTATTTGGGATTTTGCGCAACAAACTGCCCAATGCCACGCCATAATAGATCCAGCGCTTGCGGCATTCTTTGATAATCAGGATGCACGAACGAGCGCCCCATCTCGAGTGGCTGGCCAATAACGCTCAAGTAGTCTTCGCTAAATTCATAGAGCGTGCGACTATACAGCGCATCGATACCGCTCCTGGCGACGATCTCGTCTACTCGCCCAATCCGATAGCCGCCGACAACTGCGCGGTTTTCCTTATCCCATATAAAAAGGTGTTCGTAATGTGGATCAAAGCGATCGACATCAATCGCGTTACCGGTTCCCTCCCCGGCGGCCCTGAAGGTTACTTCTCTCGCTGCTCCAATAACATTGATAAAGTCGCCCAGGCGTTCATACGTAGCGCAATAAACATCAAATCTTTCGCCAGCAATCAAATGACTGTCTTGCAGGTGATCGAGGGTATGGTCCGACTCAAGATCACTTTCTTCTAACGGGTCAAACTTAACGCCTTTATATTTTTTTTTATTCTTATTATTTGGATTGAGCAAGTCAGTACTTAAACGCAGATAATCAGTAATCTGGCCTGGGGTTTCGCAATAACGAAAATCACGAGCGTCAAGTGGCTCGCCAAATACAAGACCAAGCTTATACCCGCTTTTATTACTCAACTCACGAGGAAGCATTAGTGTTCTAAGTATCGGATGAATTAAAGAGAGCGCGTAAAAAGCAATACTATTGCGGCCATCTACAAAAATGGGCATACAAGCCGGGTTCGCCTTTTTTACCAACGATCCAACAATGCGGTTCCAGGGATGATCCTGAATGCGCTTAGCGCTAATATCGTAAGTCGCAACCTTACCTGCTGGAAAGACCAACAACGCACCGCCGTTTTTTAGATGATTGGTTGCCTCGCGCAAGCCCTTTAAATTTGCGCCCGCGCGTTTTTCGGACTGGCCATTTAAAACATCGACCCCTATAAAAATATCGCTGAGCTCGGGTATCTGGGTTAGCAACTGATTCGTCAGCACTTTAGTATCTGGTCGTACTTCCCGTAAAACGCGAGCAAGCACTACACCTTCTAAGCCGCCCAGCGGGTGATTGGCCACAAAAAGCAACGGCCCTTCTGTAGGAAGTTGTCGAATATCAAATCCGCTCTCCTGAACTATCGTTCCAAATGCAGACTCGGTGTAGCGTAGAAACGCATCAGAATCAGCAGAGTCCTGAGGGCGACGATCGTAGGTGTTAATCAGTTTGCTAAGACCCAGTAATCGCTCTAAAGGCCTTGCGATAAGGGAATTCATAGGCAACCTGAAAGGGTTTTTAGAAACTTCACCTGGTGAAACATGCTTGCTTTTATCAGAATGCTCTTTCATATTCTTTTACTAAGCGTGCCAAACAAATATTTAAGCGTTACCAATTGCAGACATTTTTTTTATCGTAGCGACTCTTGCTAAAAACACTGGCGGATTAGCCTTTGTTTCACATGGAGCGCCATCGGTGTAGATAATTTCCACCTGTTTTTCACACACCTTCACCAGGCATTGACTAACCGTTTGCGAGTAACGACGATGCATGCAGACAGAGCTGACCGCGAGTGGTTCGCTGCTCACTTCACACAGGTCGTCATCAATATGCGAGCTGTGGAAATTAAGGAGGTCTTCAAGGTTTTTCGATTCCCCAAATGCCGAATAGTAAGCTCGCCGTGTTTTTTGCACATCAGCTTCGTCAAAAGAAGAAGAGGTAATAGGATTGCGCGTTTGTTTCGCACATAGTTTTTCTAACGCCTGTGTATTCCAGCGCCATTGGTGCACGCCTTCGGCAAATGCGACCACGCGAAAGCCACGATAGCTTTTAAGGTTTAGACTGGAAAGCATATGCTCGACTTCTTCCAGACCACCAGCACCTGCGAGCATGGTGACTACTTCACCACGTGATTGAATCAGTTCCTGGGCTACCTTGGGCTCTGGCGAGCTGTAATCATTCAACAAACAGATGGTTATGCCTAACTCGTTAGTCGCGAGCCACGTTCCGCCCGCATCAGTATCGATTGGCGCGAGATACGCGATCCCATTTGCTGCATGATAAGTTTCTGGCGCCAATGCACGTTGACGCGTTTTTAACTCATCGCGATTGAAAACCAACGTATAGCCGTCGTGATTACGCAGCCAGGTTAAGGTACACATTTACATTGCCTGCCGAAATGTAATGGTTGACGGTGCAATCCCAAAATCTTGCGGCAGATCGTCAATGCCGATGGCTTTAAATATATAAGAGATAATCGCCAGGTGATGCACACTATGGCTATGAAGAAAAGACAATTCTCGCGCCAGTGTCGACGCCTGGAGGGCGGCTTCCGGAGCAAAGTCGATTTGCAAAATGATATCGACCTCTACGTTGTCGCGCGGAACTCTCGCCAGGATATCCATTACCTGGGCTATCCGAGCAATCGCCACCGCTGGGTCAACCTCTATCTGGCGCTCTCGCAAACGACGATCATAATTAATCATGGGCCGTTCTAGCAAAACGGGCGTCTCGTTGGCGGCAACAGGATACTGACCAAACAGCGAGGCTAAAAAATTTTCGTAATGATCAATGATGTGCCTGGTGTGACCACCAACCGAGGAATCAAATATTTTTTTTCTGTGCAAACTATAGCTGTCTACTCTTAACCGACTCAGGGCTCCAGACAATTGTTCTAATAAATGGCAATTGGCTGATATGAAGCTAGCTATATTCATGCAAATTTCCCATATTATTTTTAACCCCGGCAGCGGGCTCTACCCCACCCCACACCGGAGTAAAAAAACCAGATCAGGCGTTCTAAGGTAAGTTTCGCACTGTTTTACCTTAGCCCCAAGGCTATATCGCTCGCTAATGGCAATATTCTGGCTAATTCGAACGGATTTCAATGAGTTGATCCGTCATTGGCAGGTACAGTGCTGCACGAGTTTCGGCCACGCTCTGACCCTCACGTTGATCAAAAAGTTCAATCGCCCGCAGGTACTTTGCCAGCTGCTCTCGATAGATCGTCACCAGTTTGTTTTGCTCTTCAAGGTCGAGCTCTCTATCGGTCAAACCCGCATCCGCGGACGATAACAGCAACTTGTAGTCGATCACCCAGCGACAGTCGTTACCATCTATAAAGGTATAATCGATCCTCATGCTCTCGCTAGGGTTTCCTTCACCAATCCCAGATTTGTTCTCCTGGTTGGCGACGCTTAGACCTAACTCTGCTTCTCTACAGGCGTGCTCACTGCTGTGCAACCAGCAAAAAGTTTCGGAATCGCGCAACGTTATCGCCAATTGCCCCAGGGTGGTACATACCTGCTGCTGATCAGATAAAGCCAGCCTCCAGCCATTTTCTCGCAGTATCGTTTCGAGCCGCCATGGTAAGTAATGTTCGAGTGCCACTGCTTCAAAAAAAGTCGCCACGGCGTTTTCCGCATCTGGGCTAACCCTCGAATGATTACAAAGCTGCTCAGCCAAATCGTGAAAGAGTAATCCTGCCGCTCGTTCCAGCACACCCTGCGCTTGTTCAGAAGATACAGCATTCTGACGATCCGCCTCACTATCTTGCGCGTGATCAATCGCGCAACTGGCGGCGGCTTCCTGATTATTTTTTTCCACTGCCAATGTCTGGAAAAAATCACGTCTAAAACGCCTTAGCGGTATCTGGCAAAATTCGGCTTGTTCAACTCCCGCGCCCGAACTACCTGAATCGCTTAGCGCAACCAGATCAACCTCTTCGGTTGAAGCCAGCGCGTCCCAATGCGGCGCTAACAAACTCCCCTTAGCTGGCGCTTTAACGACATCCTTTTTATCATCCCAACCTAATATTGATGTAAGCAACAAATGTTTTTTGGCACGCGTCGCCGCCACATAAAACAGTCTGTCTGTTTCGTAGCTATCTGCCTTTTTTTGCTCCTCGCGCAAAAAACTATAGACCGATTGTTCAGTACGTTTTGCTGCGTCTACTTTTAACAGCTTTGTTTTTGGTCTTGGCGAAAGTACTGCTCCTTCGCCACCGTCACGAAAAACCAGCGACCGACTAGCGAGAATAGGCATATCGTTCGCTCGAGGCTTCCGGTCGAGCGCAGGTAACACGACCATATCAAACTCAAGCCCTTTCGATTTATGAATGGTCATGACCTGAACAACCGGTATCTCGTCTTCGCGCGGAGTCTGCTCAACACTCTCCGCAAAAAGCTTATCAATCCGTTGGGACAAAACATCTGCCGACAAGCTAATTGACCCGCTTCGCTGCTCTATATCCAGCTCTTCTATCATATTAAAAAACGCTTCAGTGGAAAGCCGGTCATCACCCAAAATACTACTGCGAGCGAGATAATTACCTCCCAGTGCAATCCATAGCGATTGTATTTCCTGCCGCACAGGTCGCCGACTCCTATTTCGCCAATGCGCCTGAACATGACTAACGATATGACCAAGTCGCTCGATAGCTTCATCACTTAGCGCCGCCAAAGACGAGCTTGAAAAATCCAGAAACTGCTGTATATCAACGCTCAACAGCCAATCCGACAAACCAGTAGCGCCAGGCGAACCTTTTATTATTTGCTTTAAACGCTGCATATCTTCAAGGCGCAACCCACACCAGGGGGCGCGCAGTATTGCCCACCATGCAATATCATCAGATAAATTGCTACACGCGCGATACAGGCTAATCATATCCTGTACCACCTCGCGATCCCTCAAGGGGTACATTTCAACCCCACGCCACGCCAATTTTTTCTCCTCAAGCGCAGCAATGATCGGCAAGGCATGCCTTTTACTTCTCACTAACACGGCGACACTGTCGCACTTGTTGCTCGTCGTATAAGCTTGAATTGTACCTACAATAATCTGCGCTTCGCAATCACTCGCCAGCCCCCTGTCCTGGCAATCATCAACAACCACTTTAACAAGAACACTCGACGTTTTAGGCTCATTTTCATTTACTAATGCTGCTGACGGGCTATAAGACACGGCCCCACGCGACCAGTCGGCCACTACAGGAAATGTACTTTCAAACCGTTGGTTAATCCAGTTCACTATCCCGCTAGTGGAACGAAAGTTTTGCGTAAGCTCCAAAGAAGTCAATCTAACACTGCCAATACCGTGTTGTTTTGCGCGAAGAAATAGCCCAACCTTAGCTTCACGAAATGCGTAGATTGACTGCATGCCATCGCCCACCACAAACAACGTTCGTTGATTGCTAGCCGTTTTCTCCTCATGATGCCAATCGCGCGTTAACGCCTCGATCAGTCGAAACTGCGATACCGAAGTGTCCTGAAACTCATCCACCAAAATATGATGAATGTTTTTATGCCATTGGTAAGCCAACGCATTGCTTTGCGTTGCTCCATCTTCGGTAGTTGCGTCTAATGCACGCAGTGCAGCCGCCTGGATCTCGCTATGATCACAGTGACCAGTTTCAGAAAAATGCAAATAAAGATAGGCACATAGCTCGCGTAAACAAAACGCAATACTATGCAATATGTTGCGTGACGAGTCGGGATAAGCACCGATGGGCAGCGCCCTGACGCGCTCTACAATATCTCGAATATCCTGGTTCTCGTAGAGCGTCGCAGCGGTTTCTTTTAACAGCAGTTTTCGCGCCTTATTTAGTGCCTTTTCCTCGCCTTTCAGCCCAGAATCAGCCGGAAAGCCAATATCTTTGCCGATCGCCTTTCTCGGTGTTCCAGCCTCTACAAAAAACAGCTCCAAAATTGCTAACCAGATTTCCTGATCCTTAACCGTGGGCGATGGCAAACAATCTACACTATCTAACCGAATGCGCGGAAAAAACGACTTAGCCTTACCGTCAGAAAATTGTCCAGCCTGTAAATTTTTGTAGCCGTGACCAAGCAACTCCAAAATCGTTTCACTATAAGGTTCAAGCAGTGATTGCAACGATACTAACGTTTCTTCTATGTACTTTGTCATTACGTCTTCGAGCGAACGCCAAAATACATTTTCGTTGCCTGAACCACGATTAGCCACCAATTCACCGGCGTACGGCAGCCATTGTTCTCGAGCGGGAAGCATCGCGACAAGCAAATCCTTCAACAGATACTGACGCCCTTGAAAATACTCAAGCATATCGATAAAAGGATGTGGCGGCTCAGTTAAAGCATTACGCTTAACCTCATTCATATACTGGTCAACGACGTCGGCGTATAACAGCGTCGCATCATCAACCGGTTGCAATGCCCCGCCCAAACGACTGGCTATCGGTTCCCCAGCAGCGATAGCGTTACACAAGCTGTCTATAGTTTGAATTCTTAGCCGCTGAGGGTTTTCGAGCAGCTGCCAGTTAAACCGGTCATTTTGGGCTAATGCAGACTGCGCGAGCCTGTAGGTCTCTTTTTTGTGCGAGTCCAGCGAGTCCCAACCTTCAGAAGAAAGTCCGTTAACCGCATGCAAAGACGCCAGCAATCGCTCACGCATTTCCGCTGACGCTTTGCGGGTAAAGGTAATTGCTAATATTTGCTCTGGCTCATCGACACTGGCAAGTAGTTTTAATAGGCGCTGGGTAAGGAGCTCTGTTTTACCAGAACCCGCAGGTGCACTAACAGAAAAACTCTGGCTAATATCCAGTGCTTGCTGTCGCTGTGCCAGGTCAACGGGCAAGACAGGACTGGTCAACTCGTCGCTCACTTATTATTCACCCTTCCTTGATAGCGGACTTATCATCCGATAGCGGTGAGTTTGAATATCGATAGTAGCCGCTACGTAATAGTGGCTGGTACGCACTTTCGGACAGATCGTCATAAATATCCATGGACGCATCGCCATTAATCATGCCCGTTAGATGAGCGTCTATATTCACCTGCCAGCTGCCTAACAATTCGCTCCAGGCAGATATATCGGTATAACTAAGCTTATCGATCGAGCGTACTCCACTATCGGTTTTTGCGTCTGCATCTGCTCCCGTGACACCTTGCATCGATATATTGCCAATTTTTAGATTGGCAAAACTAATCCCATTCACCGTTTTATCGGCAAACTCACCAACCTGTGCGCTACTAAGCGCTACAGCGTAAAAAGGTAGCTGGGGGTCAGGTAGTCCTTCCTCAAACCAACCTGCAATACTGGTAGCACCAGATTTATAATCGATTAGCATAAGATCCGAACTGTTAATACAGTCAATACGATCGACTCTTCCGGCTACTTTGACATCCCTGTGGCAATACTCAAACGTATATTCCTTAGCTACCACCTCAAAAGGCAATCGTTGCTTTTCTAAGTCAAGCCACGCACTCAATACTGTCATTAAACCCGTTTTCTCAACATGCAGTTCGGTTGCATGCAAAGCTTTAAACCGCTGGGCACTTATGGCTACTAGCGCGTCGTCAATCGAAGCCCCCAAAACACCGTCAATAGAGGCTTTATCAGCATTTAACAAGCCAGCCTGGTCACTAAAGCTGGACCAAAAACGCTCCATGCTATTGTGAAGGCATATCCCTCGCTCTTTGGCACTCAAGCCCTGATGTGGCAAAGGTAAATCACTAATCTCAAGACGATGTTTGAAATACGCTAGTAGTGGCGACCTCGCATAGTCGGCAAGCATATAGCTGCCACCTCTAAGCTTTAATGTTCCATCTTGCTCATCATTTTTTGCCGCGTCGCTAACGCTGTTAAGCAGTGGCATGCCAACTGCGTCCTCTAAGCACTCTATTATCTCTGAGCCGAATCGCTTAACGCACGCGTTGCCGTCTAAGCCTGTGTTGCCGTCTAAGCCCGAAACATCATCGAGTTCTGGCGTTTCGATATCAGTGTGGAGCGCGCCAGGAAGCTGGCTAAGGTAAGGAGAAATACGAGTTTTTGCTTCATCGATTTCGCGACAATACGACACCACCAGGTTCGAGCTTGCGTTTATCAGCCCTTCTGTCTGCCGCTGCGCATATAATTGCTCGCGAGAAGAACTTCCCGGCATGCCAAGCTCTAATTGCAGCCCATAAGGCAACAGGCTATTCGGTTTAGCCGGCGCAGGCCAATCCACGTCGCTCATCTCACACAACCAAAGGCCATCGTACTGTTGGCCGCCCGCCTCTAGCACACCTAATACTTCGGGCAAATATCCGTTAGTGGTGTAGAGCGTTTGTGGCTGATAAATTTTCGACTGCAAAAATCGCTGAGTAATGCGCTGCGCCTGAATTGCCGTGATCTGCCCGTAGATAGCGGATTGCTGGCGCAGCTCGTTTAAAGCATTCAGAAACATTTCTGACTGTTGATATTCATCGCTCGACAATGGCCTGTTTACTGCCCAGGAAAAATGATTCGCTAAAGACTCATAGATATCTAACCACTTTGATATGTTGCGGCTACCAGAAAGGCTAAAACTGGTGTTATGAGCAGCTGCGCCTTCCTGCACGCTTGATCGAGTCGATAAGCGCCCATTAAACTTCCTTAAAGAAAGAACAAAATCACCTGGCTTGCTTTCGTCATCAAGAGAATCCTGATTCACAGCCCCCTGAAGAGAAGCGAGATCCTTATTCGCCCACTCTAGCAACCGCAACCATTCACGCAAGGAAAACCGCCGCTCCCCCGAATCGCACACAGCCTGCGATAACTGGTTCCTGACTGCCAAATCACTTTCTAAAAACAAAAAGGGAGAAAGAATCAGCTCAATTGTTTGCTCCCTGGAAAGGTCCGCAGATAAAGCCTGTGTCAGCCATAGCCAGTGTTTTATCAAAGGCATAGTTGCCAGTGGATTCCCCGAAGACATGTTGTAGCTGGTCTCGTGACCCACAACAACCGAGTGCTTAGCCTGCTCTGAAAAAATTCGATCAATGCGAAGACGATTCTTTGCAAGCGACGGTATAACCACCGCATACTTGCCCGACGGATTATTTTTATGCGACGCAAACAGCCATACCGCAGACTTACGCCACTCGTCTTCTGTATCGTTGGCGAGCACAACGCAATGCTCACTTTTTTTATCCTTCGGCGCTGGCTTAACCAGCTGAATATCCAGCCAGTTATTATTACTGAAATGATCAAAACACTGCGCCTGCAATGGATCAACCACTTGAAAACCCACTGCCGCTAACTTTTCTACCGTGCGACCGCGAGATTTCGCAGGTTTAAACGCTTGCAAAAATGTCTCCTTAAACTCTCCCGCAAGTAACGCGTGCTGAAGCTGGACAGAATTACATAAGCCGAGGTTTTTGGTCAGCCGTTCAAATTGTGCTGCCCATGCTAAAAAACACTGGCTATCGACATTGCTCTGAAAAGTGAAACGATGTTCATCCACATCAATCAGCCAATTTAACGCAAGTCGATAAGCTCGCTGCGCTTCTGCGGCGGCACCGCGGGATGACAGCAAACTAACAGGTGCAAAAGCATCAGTACTACCTTGCCCATTGCCACTTTCGTTAGTTTCAGTACACCGAATAGCTTCTTCCCATAGCCATTGCTCAGTCGCATCATCTACAAGCTTACGTGCAGAAAGCTGCCCACCAAATACGCGCTCGCGTGTTATGGTCGCAACAAATGCATCGTAACTGTATATTTCGGGTGACCGTGAAACGCCTTGCACATGATCGAGCTGTTTTATCTGGATACCAAGAGAACTAGCAAGACGCGTATTAGGTGTGACGAGCGTATAGCCTTGACTGGCTAGCGCAGCGAGCTGGCTTATCGTTTGGTCCATCGCTTAGCTCAACCGTCAGATGGCACATACATTTGCTCATAGACATCGACGTGAAAAAATCGCCCCTGAGCATACAAGATAACGCCGGTTGAGGTAATCATTCTTAAACGAACCTTACTGGTAACCATCGCGCCTTCTTTAAGCCTTCTATCATTAATAATAATTGTTCTGTTTTCAGGCGTATCGCTATAAACATGAAACGAAAAATTCAGCTCTGGAATTAGTTGCTGAAAATCTACGGGCATTTGCCAAAGCTCTTTTATCTCATTGTTTGGCGGTAGCGGCATTTTCATCGGGTCAGTAATTTCCGTGCTGCCCGAACTCTGCGAACTTTCGGTATTGCGCTGGACACTCTCAACATTCGCAGCATTGACATTTGCGGCGCCTGAAGCGTCGGCAACCGGGTTGGTGTTTTCGCGAGCCTGGTAAACAAAACTGGAAACCGTTGGCCAAAACCACCACAAGGAAAACAGCACGACAAATACAAATACCAACACTAACCAGGGAGACAAAAAAGCACTTCGCCCAGCGCTGGATGGCGCTCCCTGCAAGGATTGACGGCGCACCTTCTCCTGCTGGGTGCGTTCGTCTTCAGACTTTTTAAGTGCGTCGAGAATATAGGACATCACGCACCCCAACTCGAACGCGCGGGTGTCTGTTCCGCCTGTAGAAACGCCCTGTCGCCATCAAGCTGTTCGCGCTGCGCAAAATCAACCCCGGCGCCTTTTTCAGTGTTTCTATCGAACCAGCTGGGTGCATTCAATGCAAGATACAACAACAACACAAGGCCCAGCGCAAACATAAAGTAATAGACAAACCGTTTTGAACTTCGTCGATCATCAATTAAATGCGAACCGCCACCTATATTAAGGACTTCATCACTCGCCGCCTGGACGATAGGAAACTCTATTTTTAAGGCCCCAACCGTATAAGCGCCGAGCATTGCTCTATCGCAAATAATATTGATCAAACGAGGCGTGCCGCTGCTTCGCTTATAAATGTGTTTTAACGCGGCTTTCGAAAAAAGCTCGCCCCGGAAGCCGGCTAGATGCAATCGGTGGGCGATGTAAGCAACCGTTTCGTCATAGCTGAGTGGCTTTAAATGAAAACTCGCTGTGATTCTTTGCGCAAGCTGACGCATCGAATACTGCGCTAACTGCTCTTTTAACTCCGGCTGACCTATCAATATCAGCTGCAACAATTTTTTGTCGCTGGTTTCAAGATTGGTTAACAACCTCAGCTGCTCTAATACATCCTCTTCAAGGTTTTGCGCCTCATCAATCACCAGGATCGCATTTCGACCCTTAGCGAATGACTCAAGTAAAAAACTATTTAAAGCATTTACCAGGTTTCTAACAGAATCGCCTTCCACATAGTCGATACCAAAGTCATCGCAAATCGCTTCCAGGATTTCTTGCGCAGACAACTTGGGGTTAACAATAAATGCCAGATCGACATCGGCGGGCAGCTGGGCGAGCATACTGCGGCATATCGTGGTTTTACCGGTACCAATTTCGCCGGTTAGTAAAACAAAGCCACCTTCGTCGCCAATACCATAGCGTAAATGCGCCAGCGCCTCTTTATGCTGTTCAGTTAAAAACAGATAGTCTGGGTTTGGGGCAATAGAAAAGGGTTTTTCCTGTAAGCCAAAGAAGTCGAGGTACACCCTATACTCCTAACTGGTCCGCAAAAAACACTAACACGCTAGCCTTGCAAGGTTAGGCGAACATTCACATAACCGGCTGAAGTACCACCATCCATTGCAATATCCACCGCACTAACACCTTGCTTTAGTTCCAGCTCGCCCAACCAGCTCACAAGGTCATTAAACTTGATATTTTCCAAACGTAGCCGAAGACGTTCATCGCCATCCGGTTCGAAGTTTGTAAAGCTCAGCTTGTAGCGCTTTGCTGTATTGGACGCTACGCTTAGCAGCGAGCCTTCACGGCTTGACGTTTTTTCGGATAACAATGCCTTGGTTTCATCCTTTTTCGACGCCATCCATTCGTAACCTTCAAGCTTGTTTTTATACTGGCGACTGGCATCGCTTAGGTAGGTATACGCGGGCGAAATAATAAGTTGGTACAGTAAAAACAATGCTACCGCCACTACCATTACGTTAACGATCGACTGGTCGCGGTCACTTAAGCTACGATAACGCCTTTCGATATCCTGAACAGTGGCATTGCTTCGCAAACGAATAACGGTTTGCTCCCACTCCTCGCTCATTCTTTGTTTGATTGCACTTGTATTTAAATCAACCATGTCGCTACCGACTATATTCTTTGGTGTTAGGATCGGCCAATTTGCAGGCGCCCGCTGACAATACCATCATCCTGGTTAGCTGATAAAATATCGACACTCAGGCCTTCGCCCGAGAGTAAATCACGATACGATTCCAGCTCATCAATATTGTTTGTTTGCAGCTCCATATTAATACTGCCACGTTGCGCGTCATAACGAAGTTGTTTGATCGTGGTATCCGAATCGGCTTGTTCTTCAATTTGCTGAAGAGATTTAGACGCGACATCTAGCAGTGGCAAAAAATCGGAAACAGTTGCCGATACCGAGCCGCCGCGTAACTGGCTCTTCATTTGCCGTACTGGATCCCTTACCCGCCGCTGCTTGGGGAATAACTCTTTATATATTGCGACGCTTTTTGCGTGATAATCATCGGCGCGAATATTCAGGTACAAACCACCGGCAAGCGTCACAATCAAAAATATAGCCAAGCAGGCTGCGCAAGCCATACCTACGCGTGCAATAAATTTCCTGGTCGCTGCATTCGCATTCAGCGGCGTAAAATCGCCCTGCAAAAAGTTAAGTATCCCCTCTTGCTCACGAACAGCAGTAATTGCCAATGCCTCAGACGCAGTTTCGCTAAGATCAGTCAGCTCGGCGCTAACATTTTCAGAACGAACGTACTCGGATATTTTTTTTCTCTCTTCTGCGTTACGCTGCTGAAAGTCTGTTTCGTCGGACATCTCATCTGTAGACGCTGACTCAGGGGGTTGCACATGAGGCTCGGGGATTTCGTGCACCTCGTTACCACTAACATCGCCGCTTAGCTCACTGTTTTCCGGCGCGGGGCTGTCGACCAAAATCCTGGCTCGCTCTTGCGCGAGTTCAGCAAAGGGCTCGGCATTACAAAGAAACATGCCGATTGATGCCGGGCGCGATAGGGTCGGCGCGGGTGAATCAACCAGACCGGGCTCGTCGACAAGATTTTCATCGCCCGACCCTGCCTCACTATCGACAGCCTGGTTGAGCATAATTTCTAACACCGGCTGGGACGTGTCCGCCGTCAGGCACATACCTTCGCCACCATCCGCCTGGTGTAAAAGCACACGCGCATCGTCGTACAATAACTGCCAATCGGTATTTTCACGTGGCACACATAGCGCGTCAGCCACGAGCCTGTCGGGCTCAATCTCTACCGCCTGAAATAGCTGCAACCATTGCTCCAGCAGCTCTCTGCGTACACAACCAACCAGCATACTGTCTTCGACCGCCAACGCTGGTACCACCAGGTGCATCGATTCAATGGGATCAATGATTTGCTCTTCGACAATAAACGGCAGGACCTGGCGTAAATGCCGACGCTGCGCCTCGGGCACAGAAATTTTGGTCAGTAACAATGACTCGGTGGGCGCGATGATTGTGGTTTGTCGAGGCCCGTTTTTTGCGGGCACTTTATTGTCCAGATCCTGAAGCAGGCAATGACCAGAATCCAGTACCTCTGCCTGCGGGGATAGCAACACCCACGCCAGCGACGACAGCGGCGATAACTCCGGTTCACGAAATCGAATACATAAAACATCAGACATAGAAAAGCTCGATTAGCCTCAATACTGAATTCGTCGCAACGAACGTGTATTCATTAACACTATTCGCTGATAAAGCTCATTATTCATAGAGCGCATGCAACTCGTGAAACACTCGTATCCAAACAGCGCCTGTGGCGCGCCTTGAGAGCATAGAGAGTTGGGCGATTAATCTCATCAACTAACAGTCTAATCGAAGTTGAGGTGCTCATCACCCTTTCTCGCATTCTTGCACGGTTTTTATAAAAAACCATGCTCGCTACATTCTATTCGGCCACAAAACGCGCCGAGTTGTCGCTCTCCTTTCTTTGCAACAGGGTATATTTTGCCGAACTACCACTTCCAGACTGCTTAACGATACTGGTTAAAAAAGCGGTTGCCCCACCATAATTGGCGCGGATATTAATCTCAAAATAGTTGCTTTTAACAGCCGCTCGCCCTCTCGCACGAGTAACACTAGACGAACCTGCACTACTCGGCGCACTACTCGAAGATTTAAAGCCGTTAATCCCTGCCCTGGTGATTTCGCTCATATTTGCAAACGGTCGCTCTTCAATAATTCGCTGCGCGCCGGAAATACCAATCGCTACGGGGTCTGCGCCGTCGATAAACTCTAAGCTGGCTAATGCTTGAGCACTGGCGGTATTTATATTTAAGGGAACAACCTCGGGCACCGCCAATGCGACAACGTGTGGCAATAGCTTTTCCAACACTTCGGGCGTAAAGCCCTCCACCATGGATAGTTCTCGCGCATCAAATAGCTGTTGATTCGCGGCGCGATACGACAGCTCATTGGCGAGATAGCCACTGGATTCGGTGGCAAAGCCTCGATCTCTATCATCGGCGTCTAACCAGTCTGCAAGATTTTCCGCTAACCCCTGCTCAATATCGAGTTCAAATAAAAGGTTTTCAAACCGCGTTAATTCATCGTCGTTAATCACGCCGGTTGGCTCGAGCAAATTATTCAGGTTGTAAAACCGATTCAAATCGATAATCCGAATCGCGATTTGGCTAAAGCCATCGATATCGTAGCTATAAGGTGCAGCCGTCCAAATCTCTTCGAGCGTATCGATGTCATTGTTACCTTGCTTCTTATCCTCGGTATCTTCTTCACGAAGCGCGAGTATGGCCAGGTCTTCACCCAAACGCGCATAGTATTGTGCCTGGCTGCGATTAACCATTGCGCCAACCCGCTGCACATCAATACTACGTTGCAAGGCCAGCTTGCTCACCAAAATCGCAGCAATTGCGAAAACCATCAGCACCGTAATCAACGCCAGCCCACGCTGTTTTGAACGACCTGCGGCGCCGCGTCGCGGTGTTTTATAGCTGGTCGCCACTATGGATTGCCCCCAACACCCACCGGTATCACGTAAGAGAACAAATCGGCTTCACCCAGGATTATATTGACCTCAACGGCGTTGGGCACTTCGTATTTGCCCTGGTCATTTCCTAACTTTTTTCGCTCAACATCATCTAACCATTCATCGCTGGTTGAATTTGCATTTCTATCGAAAAAACGCACATAAAAATCAGAAACATCCGCGAGCAAAACCTGCGTTAAGGGCTTGGTGTCAGGGCCACGGTCTAACACCTGCCAATAGTGGCGCAAAAGATAGAGTTGTTCATCTTCGTAAAAAGGACTATCGGAGTCGCCTCTCTCTGGGTGATAGTTAATATCGTAGGCGACGCGCTGCAAAACACTGCGTTTCCAGTTCAAGGGATTCGACCAGCCACTGCGGGTAAACTCGATCAGGTAATCACCTTCTATTTCGATATCGGGCCTGGACTCTCCATTTTGGCCTTTTATTGGCCGCTGAACCATCTGGCGAAAGTCCTTACCGATTTGCCAAACCACCTTCTGCAAAGTCGCCATTTGCTGGGACTTTTGCTTGGCCTGTGCTTCAACGCGAACAATATTGTCCAAAATCTGGTACGCGCCAATACCCATAAACGCAAAAATTGTGATCGCAACAAGAACTTCTATTAGCGTAAAACCACGAGCATAACTCCTGGCGCTTTTGTGCCGGGGCGTTACCACAATCGGTTTTTCTGCAACAGACATCATCGACGCTCGGGCAAATTCCTAGGGATTGATGTCCGTCTTAAAACCACTTAAAAGCACGGTGGCCCTGTCCTGCCCACTTTCTGAGCGCTCATAGGGACGAACAAGCACATCAAGGCGCAAGACCCTCTCGTTCAGGGTTTCACTGACCTCCAGTTCAACCAGCCAACGGCGGTCGGCGCGATCAATCAGTTCTTCGTCTCGACCTATGTCGGGAGCATCATCTCTAATTAACGCGCTATTAAGCGCATATTCGGCAATACTTAGCGCCTCAATTTTGTCACGCATTTGCACGATGTCTCGAGTGGAGCGATTAGCATTGGTCACCAGCGTCACACCAACCAGACCCAGAATCGCCACCGCAACCATTATCTCAACGAGTGTAAATCCACGACTGGTATTAACGGTATGTTGCAAAGAGCACCGCCCCATCATCGCTCTCCCTCGCTACCACCTTGCTCTTGTTCAGTCTTGATATACGGCATAGAAAAACCGTCAGACACAAGCGTAACGATGGAATCAACGTTGTTCTCAAAACCACGTTTAAAAGAAGCTTTAAACGCGGTTTGCTCACCCGAACTTAAAAAATAGATGTGTGGCACCAGGTCAACCGTTTCCTGGCGAAGCGCTTCTGCCAGCGAACCTTCAGCAAGTTGAGCAAAAGAATCAGCACTTTCTGATATTTCATCAAAGCGGGACAGGTCGTCAGTCGAAGCATCGACATCTTCAAGAAACTCACTGTCAACGTACTCTGGATCATCCGAATCGGTCGGTTTTGCAAAGCCTTCAATTTCCCAGTCGATCAACATATTGGCTGGCAAACGATGATGCATAAAGGGTCGTCGATTGATAATGACCCACCCACGCGCAACCTGGTCAAATCGTAGAGGAACATAGCCTTGCTCAGAAAAATAAATGCCAAGTTCATTGCCGTTGTAGATCGCCTCGTCTGCCGCAGCAATGAGCAAAGTCTGTAAACGCTCGGCTTCGGTTTGCATTTTTCGCTGAAAATTATCACCGACCGAAATAACCGCCATCGATAACATCAGTGCGATGATAACCATCACAACTAATATTTCGATTAACGTAAAACCCCGTGCCAAATGAACACGGGGTTCGGTTAAAAACGACTTATGTAAACGTCCAGGAGATAAATAGAATGACATTAATAACGATCGAAAGTTTATTTCTCATCCCAAATACTTAAATCGGCCGCATAGTTCTCGCCACCGTCCGTACCATCTGCACCTAAACTCAATAAGTCGTAAGGGCCGTCTTCACCGGGGCTAAAATACAAGTACTCTCCACCCCAGGGATCCTGTGGAATACTGTTGCCAGCCAGATAACCGTCCGGATTCCAGTTTCTAGGCACTGGCGACCCTGACGGTTTAGCCACTAAAGCTTCAAGACCCTGGTCGGTAGTCGGATAGATATTATTGTCGAGCTTGTACATATCCAGCGCACTACTCAAGGTTGCCATATCCGCTTTTGCGGTTGTGACGCGCGCTTTATCTACCTGTCCAATAACGTTTGGACCGATCAGGCCGATCAGCAAACCCATAATCACAACCACCACCAGGACTTCGATTAAGGTAAAGCCTTTTATCGCTGACCGCTTCATCCCCGCTTGCATACCAATCATTGCTTTGCTTCTCCTCAATACTAATGGCTTAAGAATCGCCTGGGATGCAGGCCATTCGGATTTTTGGTTTAACATGTATTACACCTGATAAAAATGAGTAAAACTAAAATGCGCTATTTAGCTGGACAATCGGTAGAAGTATTGCGAGCACAATAACAAAAACACAAACGCCCATTAGCATCAACATAACCGGCTCCAGAATACCGAGCACAATCCCGATAAGCGCATCAAGATCACGTTGCTGCGAAACCGATGTGCGCTCCAGCATCTGGTCCAGCTCGCCACTTTGCTCACCACTGGCAATCATATGCAGCATCATTGGCGGAAAGTAATTCCCTTTCGCCAATGCCCTGTTAAGGCTGCTACCTTCCTGGACCTGCTGGGTTGCGGCTTCGACATGACGTCGCAACCAGCTATTGCCCAATACTTTGCCAGCAATTTTTAATGACTCAACCAGCGGAACACCAGACGCCGTCATAATACTGAGCGTACTGGCAAATTGCGCAGTATTGGTGCCACGCACCAGGCGCCCGACCAGCGGCCAGTTTAATAGTGATTTATGCCAGCGAAGACGAAACGCCTCGCGCCTAAGCGCCATACGGAAACCAACAAAAGCAGCCACAATACTCACTAAAAGCAGCAACCATTTATCAACTAAAAAGTCGCTGCAACTAATCATCGCCTGCGTAATCCAGGGCAAAGCCGCACCCTGGGTATTAAAAACTTTTACAACATCCGGAACCACGGCAATCATCAACCCTGCAACAACTGCAATTGCCATAATCAGCAGAATGGTGGGATAAATCATCGCCATCTGGATTTTTTGCCGCGACGCCTGCGAAGACTCGGTATAGTCGGCAAGCTTATCCAACACGGCATCCAGATGACCCGCAGACTCACCAGCCGCGATGGTAGATCGATACAGCTCGTTAAACGCTCCGGGAAACTCGGCCATGCCATCAGCCAGGGTATAACCTTCAAGCACTTTTGCACGCACGGCCATCATTATCGAGTTCACACGGGATTTTTCGCTCTGCTTTGCGATAGTGCCTAACGCTTCTTCAAGGGGGATACCCGCCTGTATCAGCGTTGAAAGCTGACGAGTAACCAGCGCCAGGTCGGAGACACTCAGCGAGGGCCTGCCCCAGGAAAACCCACTGCGACTAACGGTTTCACTCTGTGCCGCAGCTTGCACATCCATTGGCAATAATGCCTGGTCACGCAGCAACTGGCGAACATGCCGAATGCTGTCCGCCTCAATAACACCTTTGCTTTGCTTGCCGTCGCGACCTAACGCGACGTATGAAAATGCTGCCACCGCAATCCAAACCTATTGTGATTAACTAGCCTTCTTGAGTAACACGCATGATTTCTTCGACGGAAGTTATCCCAGCCAGAACCTTGCGACGGCCATCATCCATAATACTTTTACTATTTGTCCGCGCCTGACGGGTTAGTTCTTCTTCGGACGCACGGTCATGAATCATGCGACGCATCTCACCATCAATTGCGATAATTTCGTAAATACCTTCACGCCCGCGATAACCCAGGTTATTACAACGTGGGCATCCAACGGGATGAAACATCATGTGTGAGTCGCTCTCGTCGATACCAAGCAGTTCTCGCTCTCGCTCATCCGGGATATGAGGTTCTTTGCAATCGGGACACAACACTCGCACCAATCGTTGCGCTATGACGCCCACCAAACTCGACGACAGCAAAAAGGGCTCGACACCCATATCGAACATCCGGGTGACCGCACCCACCGCCGTATTGGTATGCAGGGTTGATAGCACAAGGTGACCGGTTAAACTCGCCTGCACAGCGATATCAGCCGTTTCTGTATCCCTGATTTCACCCACCATGACAACGTCGGGGTCTTGTCGCAGCATTGCCCGCAGGCCCCGTGCGAAAGTCATATCAGCCTTATTGTTAACCTGCGTCTGGCCGACACCTTCGAGGTTGTACTCTATCGGATCTTCGACCGTAAGAATATTGCGCGATGAGTTATTCAGCTCCGATAAACCACCGTAAAGCGTGGTGGTTTTACCTGAACCGGTAGGCCCTGTTACAAGCACAATGCCATGGGGCCGATAAAGAATATCTTTTAAACGCTTGAGTGCCTTGCGCTCTATTCCCAGCGCCGAAAGACTAAGCCGCCCGGCCTGCTTGTCGAGCAAACGCATTACCACCCGCTCGCCATTACTCGACGGCATGGTCGATACACGAAGATCAATTTCACGACCGCCTATCCGTATCGAAATTCGCCCATCCTGCGGAATACGTTTTTCCGCAATATCGAGCTTGGCCATAACCTTAATACGCGATACTAACAACGGCGCCAGCACCCGTTTGGGCTGCACAACTTCGCGTAAAACACCATCAACCCGGTAGCGCACCACCAGCTTTCGTTCGAAAGTTTCGATATGAATATCAGACGCGTTCTCTTTTACCGCTTCGGTAAGCAATGCGTTAATCAGGCGGATAATAGGTGCATCGCCTTCTTGTTCAAGCAGGTCTTCGGATTCGGGAACAGAGTCCGCAAGACTGGCGAGGTCCATTTCGTCGCCCAGGTCTTCAACCATTTGCATGGCTTCGTTATTGCGAGACTCATAAGCATGCGCCAACATACGGTCGAATACATCGTCGGCGACTGGGCTACAGCTAAAGGGCCTGGCCAGATGACGCTGGATTTCGCTAACCACAATAGGGTTAATCAGCGGCCGGTGAAACAGCGTTAACGTGCCCTCGGCCTCCATGACATAGGCCCCGACACGCTTTGCGTATGGAAAAGGCAACAGCGGCATCGCAAGCGCTTCATCGTGAAGCGCTTCGTCGCCCTCTTCGTCTGCAGCCGAAGCTTCGGCCTCGAGGTCAACATCAAGCGGTTTTCCCTCGTCCGTCCCCAGCAAAGAATTTATGTAGCTTTCCAACCTGATTTCCCGAGATTTACGTTGTTTATAACCAATACTAAATGAAATGCTGCTACCGTAAGATACCAGCCAATCTAGAAAGTTTAGCGCTAATCCAATTATGCCAGTATGGCAGTGTGCAAACTTTGTGAAACTACTGATAAGATAATACTATGAGCTTACACGCTACTGGGATAATATTGCATGAAATTGAAGCACTTGCACGTATTATCTTATAGTTCGGTTTATATACCGAAGAGCTGGTTAAGCAATAACCAGCCAGCGCCGTAACAGGCATCATTGGCTGGGTGAATAATTGCGAGCCAAAACCGTCAGGCTTCACAACTCCGCCTACACTTAAAGATAAGTTGCATATAGAGAAAGTAGAATAGGCATTGACCGTCGCCCAGACACTTTCTCACAGACAAGATGCAAAGTTAAGAAACAGTTTACGCGCAGTACCGAAACCTGAGCGCCAAGTTGTTGTCTCTTTGCCTGCAAAGCGCGATTTAATCGCCCTGGACTCTAACACTGTAAAACATGAATTCTAAGCCCGCATCCACGCCAACCACTTATCCCGCTCCCCTCGTGCGGACGAGGCTGGCTCGTGTTTAATCGAGACTCGCTGGAAAACCCGGTCGTCCTCCTTGGGCTAGCCGTACTTGCGCTGGCTGTTATTACCGTGGGCAGCAGCTCGGGGCAGTTTATTATGACACTGCTGCACAACGCGACGCCCGATAACGAGCCAATTGCCCAGAGCACCACCAGCACCACTGTCGATCCCGACAAAATAGTCGCAAGAAACTTTTTTGGCCTGGCCGACGACAAACCCGTTGTCGCTGTCGAAGCACTGCCCGAAACCAAGCTTGAGTTAACACTACGCGGTGCTTTCGCTGCCGCCGAAAACCAGGCGGCCTCGGCAATCATCGAAGAAGATTCTCGTAGAATTGCCCGAACCTATTATGTTGAAGACGAATTACCCGGCAACGCGACACTAACTGCTGTCTATCCAGATCGTGTTGTACTTACCCGCAACAACTTACTCGAAACACTCTATTTCCCTGACGATGTTAGTTCTGATGGCGTGGGGACTCGTGTTAACGCCAACGCGGCGCCGACATCGCAAGCTGCTCCAGCCGACGACGACGCGGCAGCCGAACGTCGTAAAGCCATTCGAGAGCGCATCCGCCAACTTCGCGGCCGAAAATAACTTTTACTATTCGTTTATGAAAACTGATACTCATACTACGCAGCCGCGCCGCTCTCTATTATCGCTAGCCCTGTTTTGCTGCTTTACGTTTATTTCTCTAAGCTTTATTCAAAATACCCACGCGCAAAACAATCAGGACGAACCTGAATTTGGTCTAAAAACCACGGGCAACGTCGCGCTTCCCACCGAAGCCGACACCTTTACCATGAATATGCGCGAAGCCGATATTCGCGCCTTTATTCAATGGATGGCTGATCGCACCAACAAAAATATCGTCGTGCACAGGAGTGTAAGAGGCACGGTTACCGTACTTTCGTCCAAAGCGGTTACGCGACAAGAAGCTTACGAGCTATTTTTAACGGTACTAAGAATGAATGGCTTCGCCGCTGTTGAGAGTGACGGTGTGGTTCAAATTATTCCGGACGCAGAAGCAAAAACATCTGACATTCCCTTTCAGGGGAATGAAAGCAATCGCGGCGATATCATCACTGCGGTTATCGAGCTTCAATTTGTAGACGCAAGCAGCTTCCTGCAAACCTTGCGCCCCTTAGTTCCAGCGACAGCGCATATGGCCCCCTACCTGCCTACTAACGCTATTATTGTGGCTGACACCGCGCGCAGCATTGCGCGAACACAAAAAATTATTACCCTTCTCGACCAGGAAGAAGGCGAGTTCGATTACGAAATTGTGCCCATTGTGCACGCCTCTGCCGACGATATCGAAACCATTCTTAAAGCCGTATTAAAAAGCACCCCTGCTGGCGGTGACGGACAAAACCAGGCACAAAGCCAGTCGTTAGAAATTGCGGTTGATAAACGTTCTAACTCCATTCTATTAACAGGCAACGTCAAGCGACGCCTGCAAATCCGCAAATTAATCAGCAAGCTCGATACCCCACTAGAAGGCGACGGCAATACCAGCGTGGTTTACCTTAACTATATCGACGCAACCGAAATTACCCCCATCCTCGAAGGCGTAGGCAATAGCCTGCTGAAAGAAACCAAAACTGAAGGCTTAAAAGAATTCGCCATTCAATCCAGCGAAACCAATAACGCGCTGGTTATCTCCGCGCCGCCAACGGTGATGAACAGTATTAAGTCGATAATTAAGCAACTCGATATACAACGGGCACAGGTACTTGTCGAAGCCGTTGTAGTAAGAGTAAACGGTGATGTGTTTAACGACATCGGCTTTGCTGCACTAGGCTCCGATGCTTATAACGACCCGATAGACGGCAGTGTTTTTGGTATTAACCAGTCAAGCGCCCGAGCCTCGGCTTCGGATACCTTTGCCGCAATCGCTGCAGCCGAAGGCGATACCAGTGACGCAACCACAGCAGGAACAGCGCTGGCAGCTTCATCCGGTTTTACCTATGGCTATCTCGAAGACGGCAACCTCACTGCAGTCCTCAGGGCTGTCGCCAGTCGCAGTAAATCAAACATTATGTCGACGCCCACAATCGTCGCATTGGATAACGAAGAAGCCAGCTTACTTGTCGGCCAAAACGTACCGTTTATTACCGGCTCAGCAACTTCATCTGGCGCCAGCGTTACCAACCCATTCCAAACGATCGAACGCCAGGATGTCGGGGTCACGCTCAACATCACACCCAGGATTAACCAGGGCGACTCGATAACGCTCGATATCGAGCAAACGACCGAGAACGTATCTACCACCACCATCGCCGATGCGTCCGACCTGATTACCGATAAAACCGAGATCAAAACAAGTGCGCTGATTAAAGATGGCCAAATCCTTGTCATCGGCGGACTAATGAGCGATACCGAGACCGAGTCGCGCAGCCAGGTCCCCCTTCTGGGCGATATCCCCGTACTTGGCAAGCTCTTTCGCTCCAAGTCAAAAACCAAAACAAAAAACAACTTAATGGTTTTTATCAAACCGACTATTCTGAAAAACCAGCTGCAAATCGCGGGCTTAACTGCTGAGCGCTATGCCTTTATGCGCGAGCAGCAAATGCAACGCGCGCTAGAAACCTTTATTCGCTACTCGGATTCTCCTGTACTCGAAGAGTTTGAAACCTTCTCACCGCAGCCACTGCCGGAAGAAAACCCTCAAGGCTAGCGGCTATTACGTCGTTGCTATAAACAATTGACCAGCGTTTTCAACGAGTTTAACTCGCTGAAAAATAAGTGACTTTTGTTTTATTTTTGCCCTTGACTCACCTTATCTAGACAGGTTTAATACGCGCTCTTTTTTTGGGGCGCTTGTAACGCTTCAAATCCAAGAATAAGCCCAGGTAGCTCAGTCGGTAGAGCAGGGGATTGAAAATCCCCGTGTCGGTGGTTCGATTCCGCCCCTGGGCACCATCTCATACTCCCCCCTACTAGATAGCCCCAAAAGCCTGAAGGGAAGCGACTTTGCGGCGGTTCGATAACCTGTTTCTCGGTCGTATATCAACGGGGCCGAAAAGGCTAATCTGAGCAGTGCTCTCCTGTACTCATATCGCCCGGAAGCCCATAAAACACTGGGGTTTTTCAAAAATTCCATAGCGGTTCGATAAGTTTCTTTGAAGCTACCCAGTGGCGCGCCACTTTTCTGTATTTTTTCACTGATCACAAGTTTCTCTACCTCCAAATTTTCTATTTCTCGCTCGTAAGCTGCCGCTGCCGTCGGTGATTTTGTGTTCACCGCTCGACTAACGAGCAAGCTAATGTTTTTGCCAATGTCCTGCGCTTGTTTTTCCAGACTGACACGCAAAGATTCCTGATTCTGACGGGTACTGTCCCACCATGTAGTCAAATACTCAGTAAAAATTTCTATGATTTCCTCTGAGGGTGAAAGCGTACCCAGCAACGCCTCAAACTCACCCTCAAGTACCTCTTTCCTAATGACCTTACGCCGCTGATTGCAGCCTTTGGTCTGACATTCGTAGTAGGCATACTTTTTACTACGCCCATTTCCCCAGTAAGCTGTATAGGGGCGGTTACATTCCCCACAGCATACGGCGCCTCTAAGCGGGAAGCTTTCGTTGAGGTTTTTGCGAATGGGGGCTTGGGTTGTCTTGTTCTCTAGCCGTTCCTGAACCTTTGCGTAGGTCTCCATAGAAATAATAGGTTCATGGTTACCCTTTCTTGCGGTAATACCAAACCCTGGTGATTCAATAATTCCGGCGTAGACTTTGCGCTGAAACATAGTTTTGACGCGCTGTATATGAACTTTGCCGTTCCGACCTTTGGGGAATTCGGAGCATGTATCCAAGTATCGCGCTGCTTCGGTTAATGTCTGAAACCTTCCACATTCAAACCCTTGAAACGCCTCACGAATGTATGACGCTATGGGTTCATCCAAAATCAGTTGACCAGGCGCGCTCTTTTTCTCTTTATACATTGTGTAACCGAGCGGTGCTTTCATCGCCCAATTGTTACTTTCCAACCGAGCAATTGTTTTTTGCCTAGCTTGTCTTGCATTTTGCAGCCTTTCAAGCTCACCGCCTGCCGCAACGATTGTCTCTGTATAGCGACCTTCGGGGGTTTCTTGTATTGGAAAATTCAAACATTCCAAACGTACGCCATATTTCTGTGTTAGCTCATCTCTTAAGAAAAGATGGAACTTGGCATCGCGCGCAAAGCGTTTCAAATCATCAAATAAAATAACAAATTTTTTGTCTGGGTTGGTCTCCAAATAATTGATTAAATCAACCATCCCTTTACGCTTACGAAAGTCACCACCACCAGTTATTTCATCGTAAAAGACAGCCGATATTGGCCAATTATTCATAGCTGCATGTTCGCGGCATCTGTGTTCTTGGCTCCCTAGTCCAGTTTGACCAGGGTCAGAAATGCGCGTGTAAATGATGCAATACCATATATCCAGAACTGACATCTAGTACACTCCTTTTTATCGATCATCCTCTTTTTTTACTAATTTGTCAGAATCATAGCCAGCTTTTTTAAATATGCTGTATAAAATAGTTTGGGTTTGTTCAACGCCTTGACCCATTTCCGCCATCATCCGCGCTATATTCCAAAGCGCAAGAAGCAGTTCATTTTCCTGCTCTTTGGTGAGTTCAAATTTTTTGAGTCGATCTCGCTGTTTTTCGGGATCAAAGACTGGTGGCTTTACCGTGTTATTGTTATAAATATTTTCTACGTCATAAGGCATCAAATCCTCCATAAATTAATCGTTATCTTTCCTCCTCTTTTGATTTAAAGAACAAAGAAAGAACATAGGTGATTCCCCCCCAAATCGAGTAATTAAAAAGTCGGGATTCTAACTATCGTATTGAGCTAAATGACTTCACTCTATATCTAAACTCTTAGTAATCAGGGAAAAACGCATACAATTTTCATCAGGTATTCACTACCTTGATCGATACTGGCCTCGGTCTTTTTCAGTGCTGCGTTGAGCTTGACGATCTTGCAACTGCAATTCACGCGAATGCTGGTAGGCTTGTTGTGCCAATTGCGAGACTTTCAGTAAATCAGTACCCGCAAAGCTCTGCGAGTTGTGATAGTTGCCCTGATCGTCACGGTAGGACTTTGAAAAAGTGGTTGAATAGAAGCTGCCGTTTGGTCCTTCCTGTTTCCACAGTGCGGCGCGGATATTGCCATCTGATAATTGCATTTCAGGTTTTTGGTTTTCATTGCTCATGATTGACCTTTCCCCCAAGAACCACACCATGACGACGATGAGATTTCCTGTTAATTTAACGAAGAGGAGATCTCAACATGAAGAAGAAACGATTTACCGAAGAACAGATTATTGGTGCGCTGAAGGCACACGAAGCTGGCGAGAAGGTCGCTGATATTTGTCGACGAATCGGCGTGGCGCAGGGTACGTTCTACAATTGGCGAGCCAAATTTGGTGGGATGGAAGTGAACGAAGCTAGGCGGCTGCGTGAATTGGAATCAGAGAACACCAAGCTCAAAAAGCTGTTAGCCGATAAGCTCCTTGAAGTTGAAGCGATGAAGGATGTGTTGTCAAAAAAGTGGTGAAACCTGCGAGCAAGAAGTTGGCGATCTCGCATATGAAGACAACACATCGTGTGAGTGAACGAACAGCTTGTCAGCTCGTAGGTTTGAGCCGAAGCGGTTATCGCTATCAAGCACAACCCAAAGGTGATGAATCACTGACGAAAAGGCTCAGTGAGCTGGCCACGCAATATCCTCGCTACGGCTACCTGATGTTGCACAGTCTACTCAAACAGGAAGGGTTAGTCGTTAACAAGAAACGCACCTATCGCTTGTATACAGCAATGGGCTTGCAGGTTCGCACGAAGAAACGTAAGAAGCTCACAAGACCACGACAACCGCTAGCAGTCCCGATTGGCAAAGATATTCGTTGGTCGATGGACTTTGTCTCCGATCAATTGAGTAATGGCAGACGCTTTCGAGTGCTCAATGTGGTCGATGACCATACACGCGAGCTGGTCGGCCAGCTCACAGCGTTTTCGATATCCGGCCAGCAAGTCGCGGGCTTCTTAAATCAACTGTTAGCAACCCGTAACAAGCCCGATCAAGTGATCTGCGATAACGGCACGGAGTTTACGAGTAAGGCGATGTTCTTTTGGCAGAAGGATGCAGGCATAAAGCTTGGCTTTATTCAGCCAGGCAAACCGACACAGAATGCGTTTGTAGAAAGTTTAAATGGCAAGTTCCGAAACGAATGTTTAAACCAGCATTGGTTCCGCAGCATTGATGAAGCGAGACACATCATTAACGACTGGCGAGAGCACTACAATCATAAAAGGCCGCATAGCGCATTGAACTATATGACGCCAGTGGCCTTTGCGAATCGAGCAGCATAGAATGAAAATCTCATCCAAGCTGTGGTGTTAATCGTGGGGAAAGGTCACAGTAAACAACTGGCATAAATCGAACGCGTCCCATGATAAACACGCTTTAGGAGAAATCGCAATTACTAAATATCGACCAGAGGAACTTACCTGGGTGACACTGTCTCAGCACCCTGCTGTATTCGCAGGGCGTTTGGTGTCGAGTGAATCTAGTCACTACACCCTTCTTGTCGCGCTATATAAGCGCTATAGTTTTTATCCGGGTCATCTTCAAAGCATTCATCACAGATACGCAGCGTTCTCATCCTGTCTAACCTGAAGTGACGAAAGTCTTTGCGCTTTTCGCACCAGCCCGCCAATAACCATACCGGACTAAAAAAGATCAGCGCGAGTGGATGAACGACTCGCGTGGTGACTTCCTGTTTTTCATCGGTATATTCAATTTCTATTTTTCTTTTTGCACGAATACTTTCACGCAAATCTGAAAAGCTAACCGACCACGGCGGCATGTTTTGCGTGGGCATCGAAAACGTTGTTATCTGTTCCATATCACCCTGGATTTTTTGCGGTAACACGGCGCGAATTTTCTCAAACGCACTTTCGGCCTGCTGGGCGAACTTTTCATCGGTCCAGTGCCGTACCATGCTAATGCCAAGCCCGATTGCCTCTAGCTCATCGGCATCAAACGTCACCGGCGGCAGGTAATATTGTTTGTCGATGAAATAGCCAACCCCTGCTTCGCCGGTAATTGGTACACCGGAATCCATTAAATCCTGGATATCCCGATAAACCGTTCGTGTACAGATATCAAACTCTTCGGCGATACGTTGCGCAGTTACCGCGCGCCGTCGCCGCCTTAAAAAATGAACCAGCTTGATGAGCCTGTCAGCCCGTCTCATATTTGTTTGCCTCATGCGCTGTTAAATTTGCCAGAAGTCAGGGATCATAGCTTAAAGCCACCCTACTGACATCATGCTGTCAGTAGGATGCTGATAAGATTGATTCCCGTTGTAACTGGCTGGAAAAAGCCAGCCAACAACACAAACCTGTCGATAAAACTTTAAGGCCGCACACGAAGGCCAGCACGAGGACTAGCACAATGATTGGATACGTTACTTTGGGTACAAACGACTTGCCGCGCGCGGTGGCTTACTACGACGCACTGTTTGGGTCGATTGGTATTGGCCGTTTTATGGAAGAAGAAGACTACTTTGTCGCGTGGGCGCCTAATCCAGATGCCCCTTCCGTAGCGGTATCAGTGCCCTTTAATAAAGAGCCTGCGACTGTTGGCAACGGCGTAATGGTCGCGTTGTTTATGGAGTCGCCCGAGCAGGTCGATGCACTCTACAACAAAGCCCTGGAACTAGGCGGTACTGACGAAGGCAAACCTGGGTTTAGACCCGAAGAGAATACCAAGGGTTTTTACGCCGGTTATTTTCGCGATTTAGATGGCAACAAACTCAACGCCTTTTGCATGGTTGAATAAGCAAACCGTTTAAATCTAACATAAACAGGCTGTCGCAAGCCAAATAGCGGCAGTCTGTTTATTAATACCTGTTGCACATAACCAGTTTTTTACAACACTATTTTTAAGCAGCAAATCAACGTGGCGGTAGTGGAAGCAATTTAGAGGTGCGACGTACATAATCCTGATAGCCAGGATCGTCGCCCCAGCGTTTGGCCGCGATACTGTCGAGCATTTTAATCCCGCTAACATAAACCAGCAGAACATAGACAAACAGCGGTGAAACCAGCGCCAGCCAATTCCAGCCCTGCAATTCGGGCAGTGCAATAACGGCAATACCTGACCACAGCAATATCTCGCCAAAATAATTGGGATGCTGCGACCACGCCCACAGCCCCGAGCTAATAAACTTGCCACGGTTTTCAGGGTCAGCACGAAACGCGGTTTTTTGGCGGTCGGCAATAACCTCCAATACAAAACCAGCCAGCCACAACACACCTCCGACAATCACAAAAACGTCGGCACCACGTTCAGCCTCACTAGTGATCACCACCATCGCACAGGCAGCAGTAACAATCACCCATAAACCCTGAATCGTCCATGCACCAAAAAACCGTAAGACATTTTTCTTAAGCGCGATAAAACGCTTGTCTTCTCCATCGCGAATAATCCGCGCAAACAACATCGAGCCCAAACGCACACACCATAAACCAACCATCGCAGCAACTAACAGGCTGGGCGTATCGTGAGTTTCAGTCAACGCCAAACCCACCATCACCACAGACAAATACGTAAGCGAGCCAGTCAGGTCATAATATTTTTCGGTTTTGGCCAACCACGAAGGAAAAAACACTAACCAGTTCACCGCAAAGGCTATACACGCACAGACAAAAACCACCGGCAAGCCCCACCACTGAGCACCGCCGGAGCTTACAAGCCAGCTAAAGCCAAGGCCAAAGGCAACAACAGAAAGGTAAACTAAAGCTCTCATTAATATTTATCCGCGTCGATTGATTCAGGGAAAAGCATGGGTATTTTATTCGAAAAAGCTGGCTTTTTATTATTAAAAAGAAGTTATCACTTTATACATTTCCTTGCGTCACGACCGCATATCAATCAGCAAATCCATCTAGCGCTAGTTTAGCGAAACTCTTTAACGGCTTAAGAAAGCTTTTTTATTCTATTAAAAATGATAACTTCATACTTTTCTTTGCGTCGCCAAAGAAAAGTATCCAAAAGAAAGGCGACCCTTAAGCATTCGCCCTTTGGGAACCTAAAAGGGGTAATAGAAACCACTCTCTAGTCGAAGACCGCGACAGCATATTAATATTAAGGCCATTCAGCGCGTAAGCGCTGTGGCCAACCTTAAGGGAAGCTTACAGCTAAGAAATCTTGAATCCGGTGGACAACATTCTAGTAAGAAGTATGGAATATCCGCTCGGATCCAACGCGGTCGTTGGCGGCCTTTTGGTGAAACCTTTTGGCCGCACAAAAGGTTTCAGATAGTTATTGTTTTTAAAGGTATTAAAATAAATGTACGTAGAGTATCGCCCGAATACTCTCTTCATTTCTTTTGCATGCCCAAAAGAAACGAAGCAAAGACCAATTGCATGCAATTGGCATGAGCGCAGCGAACCCATAGGGTGAGTAAACGCCTTAGCGTTTACGAATAACCTGCCGACCCTCACCCAGCGCCCTGCGGGTTCCTTTTTAACTGGTTGCTCCTACGCTAACCGTGCCGATGAGGCTTCCTGCCACACGGCCCTCTCTCCTCATCCATGCGGTTCGCACGCGACGACCAACCAGTTAAAAAGCACTGTTTGAAAGGGTGAAACAAAGCCCATTCAGAATCGAAGACCGCGACAGTATATAAACTAACTATTACTTACAGTGGTTAACGTATTTTTCTTACCACTAACCTTTTCAGCCAGCCAGACAAAAACCGCATTGTATTTAGTGGGTAGCAAACGCTGGACCTTATCTAGAAATTTTGCGTCACTGCCGACCAGCACTCGGCGCTTGCGTTTTTGTACGGCGGCAAGAATTTGCATTGCCGCTGACTCGGCTGTTGTTTTCGCCAACGTATCGAAATCGTTTTTACGTTCTTCAACTAATTCACGTTGATCTTCGGGAATCTTTTCGCCAACTCGCGCGCTGCGGGCGATATTGGTTTTTATTCCACCTGGGTGAACACTGGTTGCTCTAACACTACTATTAGTCTGCTCAAACTCATTGCTAAGCGCTTCGGTCAAACCGCGCACCGCAAACTTGCTGCTATTGTAAGCGCTTTGTTCAGCGACACCGATCAGCCCAAACAGGCTGGAAAGGTTAACAATATGCCCCCAGTCGGCTTGCTGTAAGTGCGGCAAAAATGCTTTGGTTCCATAAAGCACGCCGGAGAAGTTAATCCCCATTAGCCACTCGAACTCGTCTACCGTCGTGTCACTAAAAAGCCCTGCCTGCAAAGCAACGCCTGCGTTATTGATCACCAAATTAACCTGGCCAAAATCTGCGGCAACACTGTCTGCATAGCTAAAAACAGCACTTCTATCGGACACATCCAGTATTTGCGCACGAAAATCTGCACCCTGCTTTTCTAATAACTGCGAGGTTTGCTTAAGGCCCTCAGGATTAATATCCGATATCGCCAATCGCGCTCCCCGGTTAGCGAGCTCTAACGCCAGTGCTCGACCGATACCGCTACCGGTTCCAGTGACCACCGCTACACAGTTCGAAAAATTTATCATAATCTTTTACCTGCTTATTATTTATCTTTGGGCTAAAAACGTATTACTGGCTTAAATATATTTCCACGAAGATAGGCCATTGACCTCTAACACTTTAACTGAGACATCGAGGCTACGATGAAGGCATCATTGTGCGAATTGTTTCGTCATTCAAACCTAACACAATGCTTGCTAACCACTTTCTAAAGCCGCTATGCCCCTGCTCATCTTCCTGCTCAAAGCCAAGAATATCGGTAATGCCCGGCCCATAGACCACCTCACCAAGCAATGCCAGGGTGATTAACCCTACGAGACGACCCGTGTTTACTGGGTCTGCCTGGCTATCTACCGAGCGACGCAGCTCTTGAGAAACCGCCAGGATTTTTTGCATATTCGATGCCATCGAACTCTCGACACCACTCATATGTAGCCAGGCCACCAGCCGGCCTTCATCACCCAAAAAAATTGTGTCCAGTACATCGGTCAATGCGCTGTGTTTATCCTCGGCGCTGGCTAACGCCGCTTTCTTGATGGCCTTTGTAATTCTCTCGGTGGCCTGCGCTGCCAGCCTTTCGGCCGCAGCTTCTATTAAGCCTTCGCGCGAACCAAAATGATGAATAACGTTCGGATGCGCCATGCCGGCTTCTTTCGCTACATTGCTTATTCTTAAGCCTGCCGGGCCAACGTCTGTCATCACTTTTTGTGCCGCGTCCAGAATTGCAGTTCGCGCCGCCTCGGGTGATTTGTGTGTTTTTCGAGCCATGGTAATTCTTCTAAATGAGTTGACAGCTTTGTCAGCAGGGTTTAAATTATATCTTGCTGTTTACAGCACTGTAAACATAAAAAGTCCACGCAGTATGAACTAAGCCCGATAACCCGGGAGGAAGCAGCGAAAATGACCGGTAACTTCTCTAAAGACCAGGCACCCTTAGAAAGCGGCATTAGCCACTCAAAACTCCCTATCGAACGTCGGCGCGTGAAATTCGCGCTGGACGATATGACCAACAAATACTATTACGGTGGCAACCCGCAGATAAGCGCGTTTTTTGTCGCGCTCTCCGTTGGCTTTCCACCAGGCGAAGCGGAGTTTATCAAGTCCGTAAAATTATTCGAAGATCAGATCACCGACCCTAAACTACGTGAAGAAGTCCAGAATTTTGCACACCAGGAAGCGCATCACTCTTTACAACACAAACTGCTCAACAAAAAACTTGTGGAACTTGGCTATGACATTAGCCCAATTGAAAAGGTGTTTCACGAAAAGCTCGCCAAGCGCGAACGAGACTGGTCGCCTGAGCAACGCCTGGCCCGGACGGTTGCCGCCGAACACGTAACCGCTACCTGGGCGCATTGGTCATTAGAAAACGAACATCGCATGCAGCCCTTCCCTGAGTCTATGCGACGCATGCTACAGTGGCACGCGATAGAGGAAATCGAGCATAAATCAGTTGCCTTTGATGTATACAGCCATTGCGTTGACAACCGTCGCTTATTGAACTGGCAGTATCGTTATTTTCTTTACTATGAATTCCCGCTAACACTTACACTAACCACGCGCGGACTGCTTAAGCAGCAAGGTTATAAAGCGACGGCGGAAGATCGAAAAGTATTTAGGGACTTTTTGTTTGCGAAGGATGGCATGGTTGGCGGCCAGATGAAACACTATAGGGCCTTTACCAAAAAAGGCTTTCACCCCTGGGCCCTTGATGACTCAGGGCTGGTCAACGACTGGAAAGGAGAGCTTTCGCCCTACTTCGCACACTAAGCGAAACTTAATACTGCAAACGTAGGCATATCGAAAATGGAACCAGAATACTACGACGCTTTAATTGTCGGCGCTGGTATTTCCGGTATCAGCGCCGCATATCACCTGCAGCGTTACGCAAAAAATAAAACCTATAAAGTTTTAGAGCGGCGCAAAAATCTTGGCGGAACCTGGGATTTATTTGACTACCCGGGTATCCGCTCAGACTCTGATATGTACACCTTTGGCTTTAACTTCAAGCATTGGGAAGACGATTCTGCGATTGCAGAAAAATCTAAAATCATCAAATACCTCAAGGAAACTGCAGCCGAATTTAACATCGATCAGCATATTGCTTATGAACAACAAATTGTTAGTGCTGACTGGTCGAACGAAAACGCTCGTTGGACATTAACCACCGCAAACGGTGAACAGTACTGCTGCCAGTTTTTGTTTATGTGCGCAGGCTACTACGATTACGATAACCCCCACGCGCCGGTGTTTAAAAACATCGATCAATTTAAAGGTGAAGTGGTTCATCCTCAGTTCTGGCCAGAAGACCTGAACTATGACGATAAAAAGGTGGTTATTATTGGTAGTGGCGCAACGGCTATCACGCTGTTGCCAGCCATGGCAAAAACCAGTAAGCACGTAACGATGTTGCAGCGCTCGCCAACTTATCTTGGGGTAAAACCAGCCATCCACCCGCTGGCCAATAAACTCGCTGCGTTGTTTGGTCGCTGGGCTGCGCGATGGTGGTTTATCCTGAGTGCGATGTTTTTGTACGCTTTTTGTAAAGCCTTCCCGGAAAAAGCCAAACAAAAGTTGATTGACGGCGTGCACGAAGAATTAGGTGACAAGTTTGACGCCAAACACTACACACCGGACTATGATCCGTGGGATCAACGCGTATGCCTGGCGCCCGATGGTGACTTCTTCGATAGCATTAAAAATGGAAAAGCCAGTGTAGAAACAGATCATATCGAGCAATTCACCGAACAGGGAATCCAGCTTAAATCGGGAAAAACCCTGGATGCAGACATTGTTGTGACAGCGACTGGGCTAAAAATTTCGTTAATGGGCGGGATAAAACTCAGCGTTGACGGTGTCGCACACGACATTAGCGAGAGCTATCTTTACAAGGGCATGATGCTCAGCGGTTTACCTAACACATTTGTTGCACTGGGCTATACCAATGCATCATGGACGCTAAAAATAGACCTGGTCCATCGCTACGCGTTAAGACTCATAAACAAAATGGATAAAAGCGGTCAAAGCAAGGTTGTTGCATCGCCACTCGGAAAACTAACCAATCACCCACTGCTTGATCTCTCATCAGGTTATATCCAGCGAGCCAACAGCGTCTTGCCAAAACAGGCAACGACCAAACCCTGGCGTCTCAACCAGAACTTTATTCTCGACAATCTGGCGTTAAGATTTACCGGCCTAAACGATAAAGAAATACAACTTAGTGACTAGCCGCCAAGCTTATATTCGCGATAGCTTCTTATTCACCATAGTTTCTTATTCACCATAGCTCCTGCTCATTAAACCACGAGTATTTAGGCCTTTTTATCATCAACCCGCTAGCCCGGCTACATGACCGATGTAGATAAACGCATCGCGAATATCAAAAAAGAAAGAGATAAGAATAATGAGAGTAATCCAGGCAGACCAATAACGAAACAAACCCTGGCTATTTAACCAGGGCCTATTCGTTAGTAATAAGTAAAGACCTGGAGACCACAAAACAAGATGATGGATCGATATCATCCCGGACAACATAGGCAGGCCTAACGCTTCTACGTGAAAAGGAAATTCATGAGCGAGAAACCCAAGTGCAAAACCGCCAACCAACCAACGCGCAATGGGTTGGCTGACAACAAAAAACAAACCCAACATAAAACTGCCAGCCATAACTGGTAACCAGATCTGCATTGCCAGAGGCATATCGATATCGTTATCTACACTAAACACCTCAAGCGCGCCATAACCACTATCATAACCGTCATAGTCAGCGGCAAATCCCATACTCGGTAGCAGTACAAGTAATATAAGCGCAACCAACCCTATTGTTATATTTTTAGACTTTTGCATCTCTTAAATCTCTCACCAGTTATTTGCTATTTTTAAATCTGCTTTGGCGAGGATAACAAAAAAACATCTAAAGAAAATATGCTCTAAAGCAAGGGTGGCGTATTGGGCAGAGAAATGTGTTTAAAGATTGGCTGCCAGGCGAACAGAAACCAATAAGAAAGATTGGAAAACCCTTAGTTACGATTCAAGCTCACCAGATTTAGCTTGCGACAATGAGCTGGCTTAACTGGTCACGCAATTCGTCAAGTACTGACACTTCATTCGCTCTTAATTCAGGAGGTATCACTGACGCAACGGTATCGATCACAGCGCTCATAAGGCCCGCAAATAACTCTGGTGCTATATCGAGAACATTCGCGTGATGAGGAACTGTTTCCTGAAGAATAATCTCTATTTCTATAGGGTTCTGAAACCAGTTCATCAGACAATAGAGCGCGGCATCCACCATGCTAGTTTCCAAAGCCTGAGTCTTTTCCTGCCCATGCCGGATAAATACCGCTTTAGCTTCTGGGTATTGTTGGTAAAACAGTTCAAGTGTTGGCTGGGTAATATCGCCGATAGTATCGGCCGCCGTTGCAAGCGACGCCTCCAGCGCTGCAATTTTGTGTTCTTTATTTTCCATGCTCTTCGCCTGTACTTGACTGAAAGTAGCGTGATGCCCATTTGCAAAAAATGTGAGATAAGTTGTTTGTGCCCTAGCCTGACCATTTGCGTAAGTATGCTTAAGCAGCAGAAAGGAACTTTGATTGTTGTCAAAGGATGGAGTAACCGCCCGGATCCAACGTGGCCGGTAGCGGCCTTTTGGTGGAACCTTTTGGCCGCACAAAAGGTTTCTAAATACTTTTAAGTAATATTGAAAAAATTTGTGGGGAATCACCCCACACGTGAGTCACTTTCTTGCCTACAGCAGCAAGAAAGTAACCAAAGAAACGCCGCCCCAAAAGCATTCGCCCTTCGGGAACCTAAAAAAGCGCTTGCTTGCTTCCTAACGCAGCGGAAGCAATCCTATTGCTCGCTGCTAAAGCGACGTCCTGTCGCTTTCACGGACAAGCTTCTCACTTTTTTAGCGAACGCTAAAAGGGGTAATAGAAACCACTCTCTAGTCGAAGACCGCGACAACACATAAACCATCAAAGCCATTCAGCGCGTAAGCGCTGTGGCCAGCCTTCGGGAAGCTTACTGCTATGAAATCTTGAATCAGGTGGACAGCATTTGATAAAAAGTATGGAGTAACCACTCGGATCCAACGCCGCTCGTTAGCGGCTTTTTGGTGAAACCTTTTGGCCGCGCAAAAGGTTTCAGATATCTCTGAATAACATTTTTCGCTTGTAGAAGAAAGTCAAATTAAGCCCCGTCGGTAGTTACCTGCAATTCCCCTCCCCATAGTTAAAAAGAATGTACCTTGATCGAGTTATTCAATACAATTTCCCAGAACAACACATGGGTATTTGTATCAAAAGGCAGTAACTATGAAATATGTATTGATTAACGGCGCGACTTCGGGTATCGGCTATGACGCAGCCAAAGACCTGTCGGCTCAGGGGTTTAAAGTATTTGCTGCTGGACGGCGAGTTGAACTGGCTGAGGAGCTAGCGCAAAAGGATTCAAATATCATACCGCTAAAAATGGATGTTACTGATGATGCCTCGGTGCAGGCTGCTATTGATGTTGTCAAAAAAGAAGTTGGTGAACACGGTCTTTGGGGTTTGGTTAACTCTGCTGGTCTATCGGTTGCTGGCGTTACTGAGCTGGCTACCGATGCAGAGCTAAGGCGTGGCCTCGAAGTTAATTATTTTGGTTTAATGCGTATCACCCGGGCGGTATTGCCAATGATGCACGCCAAAGGAGAAGGTAGGATCGTTAACATGAGCAGTGTTGCCGGTGTTGGGCCAGGTATTTTTATTGGCCCTTATATGGGCAGCAAACACGCGGTTGAAGGTCTGTCAAAAGCACTCCGTCGCGAGCTCATCCCACACAACATTTTTGTGACTATCATTCGCCCTGGGCCGATAAAAACCGACTTTGCGTTGGCAGAAGTCGAGTATATGAAAGCCCACGCCAAACTCGACTCACCCTACAAGCAAGCCATAAGCGATTTCGTTACGCACTTCGAAAATATGCATGCAAATGGAAGAAGCACTAAAGTTGTAACAAGTGAAATTGTTAAAGCAATGACCGTCGCCAAGCCAAGCGCAGGTATGGTGATTGGTACAGACCTTAAACTGGTTTGTTGGCTAACGAAAATGTTGCCAGAAAAAATCGCCGATCGAATAATGTATCGAGCCCTGGGTATTGGTAAGCATCTGCAGAAGAGAAACCAAAACTAATTTTTTTGAGCGCTTACAAGTTTTATAAAAACTTTTGGCCGCGCAAAAGGTTTCAAATATTTAATTCTTTTTAAACATACTAAGAGAAACATATCCCTTCATTTCTTTTGCTTGCCCAAAAGAAACGAAGCAAAGACCAATTGCATGCAATTGGCATGAGCGCAGCGAACCCATAGGGTGAGTAAACGCGTTAGCGTTTACGAATAACATGCCGCCCCATATGCATTCGCCCTGCGGGTTCCTTTTTAACAGTTTGCTCTTACGCTAACCGTGCCTATAAAGCTTCCTGCCACACGGCTCTCTCACCGCATCCACGCGGTTCACACGCGACGACCAACCAGTTAAAAAGCGCTGTTTGAAAGGGGGAAGTAAAACCCATCCAGAATCGAAGACCGCGACAGCATATAAACCATCAAAGCCATTCAGCGCGTAAGCGCTGCGGCCAACCTTCAGGAAGCTTACTGCTACGACATCTTAAATCCGGCGGACATCAGCTTGATAAAAAGCGTGAAGTAACCGCTCGGATCCAACGCGGCCGTTGGCGGCCTTTTGGTGGAACCTTTTGGCCGCGCAAAAGGTTTCGGAAAAACATTATTAATGAGTTAGATAAAACCGGGCCTGCTTCTTTAAAAGTAAAACCTAACTCAACACCCCCTGAACTTTCATATCAGTAATACATTTTTGAATAAACGTCTGCTCAAGATGAGGTATATCCGCGCCCAGCGTCTCGGCCATTAAGGATTTAAAATTTTCGCAACCAAAATGCTTATTTCCCTCATAATTCCCCCCAACAGGATAAGGGCGACTAAAAGCATTCATCAATGCGAGTACCGAGCGCTGCTTACGATCCTCAGGAAGTGCCTTGAGCTTTTGTTCAAAACGCGCAACCCATTCCTGATGATCGTCAATACGCGTAATCGGAAACCCGGCCGCTTCAATCCAGTCAACAAAGGCATCCAGGGAGCAGCCGTCTTCATAGTGATAATTCGAGATATAAAATACCTTATAACCATCCCTGTTAGATTCGCGGCCTCCCACCACCGCCGAAGCCACTACATTAACCGGCAAACCGTTGTAATGGCCTTTTTGTTGCTGACCTCTCTTATCTAGTTGATAAAAAGATCGCGGCGCTAATCCGGTTTCAATCACGCTAAAGAGTAAACGGGTAAACATATCATCGGTATTGATTTGCCCGCAATAACTGTCATGCGCCAGCATCATGTCGCCCCGAAAAACATTCACCGGAATACCGTACTCTGCATGCGCATCCTGAAGCAATGTCTCCCCTGCCCATTTACTGGCACCGTAGCCAGCGGCATAAGAATCCCCCAGCGTTACACGCTCGCTTAACGGGGATGACTCATCGGCACCGTGACTAAGGTCCAGATAGGCGTTTGCAGCCACGGAGGAAACAAAATCAATGGGTTTTCTTTTATCCATCAGGGCAAGTTTAATCACTTCTGCCGTGCCAACCACGTTGGCGTGAAAGAAGTTCTGGTAGCTCATCTTATGATTAACCAGTGCAGCCACATGAATAATGCGGTCAACCTCGCTACTTAAACGTTGGTAGGTTTGCTCGTCCAGCCCAAGGTTAGCGGAGGCTACATCACCGGCAAGAACTTCTAAATGCTGGCTAGCAAGGCGCGAATAATCACGCTCTAGCGTTTCGTCTGAACTGAACACGGCATCGAGCCGGCTGCGTGCACTGGCGTTATCCCCGGCACGTACCAGGCAGATTAACTTGCCGCCAATGGCCGAAGCTTTCTCAAGTAATTCCATGCAGACGAATCGACCGAGGAAACCATTAGCGCCGCTAAGCAGTATTGTTTTTTCGTCACTCTTATCTTTATTCTGGAAATCCGGCGTAGAGTCGCTGGCACGTTGCAATTCCTGCTCGTTAAAAAAACGTTTAAGCTTCAGGTCGGAGGCAAAAACTTCGTCAGCTGCCTTTCCATGAATAGACTCGAAACTCACAGCGTCAGACTCACCACTCAGGGCTTTATCAATCATATCTGTCCAGCGGGCAATACCGGCAGTCGGCCCCAGCAGAAGATCGGCGCTAAGGTTGACGCCGAATACTTCTTCCAACGTAAGTGAAAACGATACCGCACCCAGTGAGTCTCCCCCTAACTCGACAAAGTTACCTTCGCTTTCGGGAGAGATACTCTCGATATTAAGTATGTAATTGAGAACCTCGCAGACTTTTTCCGTAGTAGTCAAACCGTTAGACGGATCTTTAAGTCTACGGATTTGCGCATCATTGCGGCGTCCATGCTCTTCATACATCGCCTCCAGACGCTCGCCATATTTTTTCTTAAGTGCTGGCGTCAGGCGTTTTCGCACGCTCGATAGCAAACCGTTTTCCTGGGAGAATGGCTCACGCTCTACAATAAAATCACGAGGCACCTCAAAACCCTTAATGTCTTTTTCTTTCGCCACGAGTTGCATTTCGTTTCGCAGCAGGGTCACAAGTTCGGCTTCCGTTGCACCCTCTCCGATAAGGGTACTTACCGCATCAAAGTCAGGAACGATAACCGCCAATAAATAGGCCTGCAGCGAATTGCCGTACAGGAATATCTGTTTAATCGCAGCGCTACCACTTTCGAATTGCGATTGAAGCTTGCCCAGTGCAACGTACTCTCCCTGCGATAGTTTTAATACATCTTTGCGACGATCAATAACCACAATTTCACCTGGGCCACGTTCTTCGACGATATCACCCGTGACTGAAAATCCATCTTCATCGAATAGGCCAGCTGTTGCCTCGGGGTCTTTATAGTATCCAGTGACACCAACCTCGCTCTTATAACACAGCTCCCCCCGAGGATAGGGCTTGTCGGACGTGTAGTAACCCAACTCGGGTACATCACGCAATTTATACTCCGAAACGGTATGCGACTGGATTTTGCCATTCATTGCTATGTTGCCAGTACCGGATTCGGTATTGCCATAGCCATCAGCTAAACTAAATTCAAAGCATTCTGACATAAACTGGCGAACTGCCGGAGATGTAGCGGCGCCACCAACAACACCGGCCAACAGGCGAGTGCCAAGAAAGCTTTTACCCATATCCGCTTTCACCTGCGCCGAAGATGAAGCTTCGTCCCCACCCTCGCGAACAAGCCTGGCGACCTCATTCTGGTAGTGTTGATAGATCAGTTCGAACACCCGTGGAAAAAAACTCAGGCGAGTGGGGTTGGTTAACCTGATATCCTCAAACAGAGTCGACATATCCGGCTTTAGGGTGAAATGGCAAATGCCTCCAGATGTCAGGCAGCCAATCACACTTGACCGACCCAAAATATGATTTAGCGGTGCGTAACAGACCGTTATACGAGGGATCACCTTGGGGGATCTAATCAAAAGATCCCACATTGCCTTAACGGCTTTTTCCGTTAGCATCGCACCCTTGGGCTTGCCGGTACTACCAGATGAATGAAGAATGGTGGCAAGCCTGTTTTCTCCCTCTTGATGCGCGGGCAGCGGTTTCCATTTAAGGGAATGTCCGAACTCAATTAGTTTTTGCAATGATGTTAGCGAAATTGGCAAACCCGCTTCAGCGATTGACCGCTCTGCATTGCGGTATCGCTGGGCATCGTTGTCGTCAGCCGGATCGTAGTCGAAAACAATCAGGCTCTTAACACCACCATGGCGAATCGCATGCTCGGTCGCTACTTGAAGGTCGGCCACGCTCGCGGCGATAGTGACCGGATCAATATTGGCAATCGTTTCATCGAGGTCTGCACCCGACGTCATACTTTGCATCGGCACAGAGATTACCTGGGCATACAGGCAAGCGCTATCAATTACCTGAAAGTCGATGCTCGCAAAACCAATGGTAAACACCATGTCATCAGGCTTAACCTTATGCTCTTCATTGTGCCGCCAGGCATTAGCAAGAGCGCGAACCCTGTTGTGGAATTCACCATAACTGATACCGGAAAACTCAGGCAGAAAAACCCTGCGACTAGCGCCCGATGCAGGATCACGCGCTATGGTATAGCTGCGTTCGGTGAGCGCTGTCCGATCAGTGTAACCGGTGCACAACAGGTCAATCTTTTGCGTGACCGACAACTCGGGTTGAAGCGCTTGCTCGGTAATTGACTCATCCGGCATCAATTGCAAAATATCGGGATCTTTCTGGGCAAGTCTTTTAAAGCGCTGCATCAGCCGGCCCTGGCCATCTAACGTATTGGCTTTGTTTTGTGACTTACCTTTTGGCTTAGCTTCAGATTCGGCAGTTTGGCTCATTGTCGCGGGCTCTTATTTGTTATCGTTAAATTACTTTGGGCATGATCTTTTATGCAAGATCGTAACGCTCTCCAAGCCAGTTTTCTGCCTGCGCCCAAAGCCGGTTGGCAGCGTCAGAATCCAACGCGTAAGGTAGCACGCCAGAAACCGTTTTAGGCTCGTCTAACAACTCAGCAACTTTACAGTCTTCAAGATAGAGACCACCCTTGCCAATAAACGCCTCGCTGGTTGCAGCCCAGACGCTGGTTGCCGCGCCGGTTTCGACAGTTTTATCCAGACCTTCCGCTGCCGAGGAAATCAAACCGATCGTTTCTTCATCCATGCTCCGGTTAAGGCCGGTGTCATGGATCACGCCGGGATGAACCGCTAAAGAGATCACGCCTGAAGCAGCCAGCCTGTCATGTAATGCTACCGCCAACAGCGCGTTGGCTGTTTTCGAGGCCCCGTACGCAACCATAGGAACATACGGCGTTTTTTCAAAATTGAAATCATCGAAGACCACATCGGAAATCTGGTGGGCTGCGGATGTCAAGGTAACCACTCTGGCATCGGGCGTTGATTTCAGCAATGGCGCGAGCAAAACGGACAGCAAAAAATGGCCGAGAAAGTTTACCGCCATTTGAGACTCCAACCCATCAATTGCATTTTCTTCTACACCCATAATTCCCGCGTTCGACATCAGCACATCGAGACGATCATTACTTTGCAGGTATTTATCAGCGAATGCCCGGATGCTGGGCTTTGAAGCTAAATCAAGCGCCGCCACATGGAAATTGGCCTGCCCCGTTTGCTCAGTTAGCTCGGCGGCGGCTTCCGTTCCCGCCTCTACATTGCGCACCGCCAGCGTAACCTTTGCTCCCGCCGCTCCCAGCACTCGAGCAGATTCCCGACCTATACCTGAGTTCGCACCGGTTATTACAATATTCTTGCCCTTTAGGTCGTACTGGCTGGCGATTTCTTCGGCTGTTGTATTTCGGTTATAGGGAGTGGCGACTGGCTCTTGCATTTGGATCTCCTGGGTATTAGTGGCTGGGTAAGTGATTAATTACCAGGAAGTATCGCAAAGAAAGATGGGGATGAATGTCAGCCCACCGACAATTCAAGTTAAAGCGCGGAAAAACGGCGATCAGATTAGCCCATCGCCACCGGCTTCAGATAGAAGCCTGTTTAAATTATTTATTTGAATGCCACCGTAGACGATTTTAACTAAACCCTGTTCCTCCCACTCTTTAAATATCTGGTTAATAGTCTGCCGCGAACACCCCAGCATGCCGGCAAGTTCATCCTGCTTTACGTCTAAACGGACATTTTCCTGATACTCGTCTTCGCTCACTGCCCAAAACAATGCGTGCAATCGGGTTGCCAGAGAAGTTGGAATATTCGGCTCAGGCGTACTTGATATTAATTGCAATTGTATGCGCAAACGCACAGCCATATTTTTTACCAGGCGCGCATTGATGTCTGGATAAGTCTCTCTCAACATCGAAAAAGCCTTTTCTGGCAAAAACGCAACCACTGAGTCTTGAAGCACTGTGGCAGAAAAAAGGCTCTTACTGCGAGCGATAAGACTAAATTCTCCCAGCGTCGCCGGCGGATAGAATATATGTAAAATGCATTCTGTGCCCGAACTCCTTAGCGCGGATGCCTTAACCCTACCCGATTTAATTTCATAGACTCCCGTCAACATATCCCCCTGGCGATAAAGCGCATTACCTCGCGACAGACTCATCGTAGACATATGTGATCGCACATCCTGGGCAATATCATCCGGTAAGCTACTTATCCAGCTCGATTGCAACGAGTTATTCAGCTTCATTAACGACTCCAACAGCTTATGACGCCGAAAAGCATAACCTAAAAGAAAATTCCCGCCTACCGGAATCTACGTGCGGGCTTTCCTGTATCTAGTGACGAAAAAACCTTACATCGACTAAACCTTTTTTCCATTTAATGCGTATAAACACATTAATAATACTCTTGGTTTGCTTGCGCGAGGTGCCCCCATGGCAAGAATCGCTGTTTTAGGCGGCAATGGTTTTGTCGGCCAACGCGTGCTGGAAGAACTTGTTGCGCGCCAGCATCATGTACGCTGTTTTTCTCGCAGCGGATCCAAACCGATTCACATGCAAAATAAAGAATTCGCCTGGTCGGAAAACGTGGAGTGGCTTAAAGCGGATGGAAACGAGTTAAGCCCTCAGCAGCTAGCCGGTTGCGATGCTCTTATTTGTCTGGTGGGAGCACCACCCGTTCCCAGGCTTGGTAGCCAGGCTATCAAAAAGGAGCGCTATTACAACGGTGCAGCCAATGTGCACGCGATAAAAGCGGCCAGGCAGGCGGGTATAGAGCGGCTCGCGCTATTAGGTGCTCGCATACCCAGCTTTGCAAGGAATCGTTTTTTTGGCTACTTCCTCGGTAAACGCGACAGCTTGCGTGAAGCATATAACTTTGCCAAGCTACCAAAGCACCGCATTTTTATCGCCCAGCCGTTTTTAATTACGGGTAAACGTTATTTAAAAAGCGGCAAAGCTATTCCGTTAGACATGATGCTGGCACCGTTCCAGGCAATTAGTTTTGGCCTGTTAACAAGCGTAGAGGTTATCGCTCACCAGTTAGTCGCTAGCGTGATCAATGAGGTGTAGCAAGCATATCAACTCGCCCATGCCTTATTCCTGTCGCCCGGAACTCGAGTAGCGTGCAACGACTGTATACTCACCTGCCCAGTCTTGTTAAGATTATCCAAATCCTTAACCAGGGCTAATACCTTAATCCAGCTCGTAACGTTTTGACCAAAACCGATGTCCACTCCGCCCTGCCCTCAATGCCAGTCTGAATATGTGTATCAGGATCAATCCAATCTGGTTTGTCCGGAATGCGGCTACGAATGGAATCCGTCGGAAGTTGAAGAAGGTATAAGTGTTAAAGATGCCAATGGCACTTTGCTGGCCGAAGGCGATAAAGTAACACTTGCTAAAGACCTTAAAGTAAAAGGAAGTTCCTTAGTGCTTAAAATTGGCACCAGGGCAGTCATCAGGCGAATCCATGACAAAAAAGATCACCAACTGGATTGCAAAGTGGATAAGGCTGGCGAGATGATGCTGACAGCTAAATTCGTTAAGAAAGCCTGACCGATAAACCTTCTAGCCACTAATTTGAGACAGGATGCTTCTGGATATTATCTCCGGCAAACGTACCGATATACAGACTTCCGTCGACCGGCAACGCGACACTAGCGACACTGATTCCCTTACGCAACTCAGAAACTGTCAGGGAGTCAGGGTCAATTTCGTAGACACCATATGCTACGTCACAAGTGGTTGGTGTGGATTCAACACAGCGAATATTGACCAAAGGATTCCCTGCCTGGCCGGTTACAATTAACTTGCCATTGGGTGCCCACGCAAAGTTGTCGGGCGCTACCGCTAACGCCACTTCGTCGCGAATAACCTCATTTTCATTCAGTGACAAACGATAAACCTTATTCTCACCCCACTCGGCAACAAACAGTACATCATCATTTTGCGATATCGAAACACCGTTAGACCCGCTGCCCTTACTATTTTCGACTAGCTCTAATCCATCGGTTTTGGTCCAGTGATAAACAAAACCTGTGTTACCCCCGGTGAGTAGCATAAAGAAGTCTTTAACCAGGCCAAAACTCATGCGATGCAAGCTGGTAATAAACCGAGTGATATATAAACTTCCATCCGCAGCGATGGCTACATCATTGTGAACGTCATGGCGGTCTAACAATACGCAGCCCCGCCAGGTAGCGACCGGCTGCTCTTGCACGTCAATAGAGAACAACTCAATCGACTCGCGATCTCCATGGTTTACTGCTGCCAATAGCAATGTTCCGTCAGTAAGCTTACGCACATCGACACCATGCCCACCAAACCTGGTGGGATCCGGCCTGCCTGGACAGTTTGCATCGCCCAACATAGGGGCATCGCTATTTGGCCAGTTCGCAATCGATTTACCAAACAAAGGCACCATTTCCTGAGTGCTCACATTCAACGCGCCAATTCCACCGTAGACAGTATTTTCGTCGTCAGCCTCAAAAAGCATTTCGCTAAAAATCAACCAATTACTGCCGGGCAAAACATCCATATCTTCAGGGTTCTGTACGCCACATATCTTATTACTATCATCCGCGCTACATTCTGCGAGCATCTTCGGCGCATCAGCACACGCAGATAAAAGCGACAAAAGAATAAGAGGGGAAAGAATCTTTAACATAGCTAAAATTCCAAAAGCTGGAGTCGACCGGTTGTTTATTTAAATAATTCGTATACGCCTACGACGCGCAAGGCGGGCGGGATTATGGCAAACTTTTGCCGTAAATGCGCCCTTTATGCGCCACTCATGCCGAAACTAGGGGAATAAATGTACGAAGCCTACAGAGATGTTTTATTTAATATTCGTTATCATCTTCAACTTCGAGCAAAATAGCGACTAACAAGCGCTCAGCGGTAGAACGAGAGACCACAAACTTCAAAACAGCTAACCTAAATCACGAACCTTCACCACCTTACGAGTTATGGAGCGAGCTACAAAAAAAATACGCGAGCTAGTTGAATCTGGCCGTTACGATGCGGCGGAAAAACAATTGCAGAAGCATGTATATAAGTTTGGTTCGTCAACCGAGTCTATACAACTGGCAGTAGACCTTGCAGATATTCAGCAGCAGTTTGATTTTCGCCTGAATAAAATCAATCCAGCCTCTACGTTTAAAAACCCGATCAACCTGCTTGAAATCGGAAAATATTTCCAGGATTTAAGCAATTTCATAATTGCACACGAAATTTATGAGTTTGTGCTGCAACATTTTGAAAGACCTACTGAAGCAGTAGCCCGTCTCGCCGAGTGTTTTCTGGCGCAACGCAAAATTCCCGAAGCACTGGCGCTGTGTGAGCGCGCCGGCAAGCCTGCTCAAGAAGTCAGGCTGGGGTTAGTTTTCGTCCAGGCACTGATCGACGCAAACCAGTTTGATAGAGCGTTGTCGATACTAAACGCTATCCCAAACGACAAACGGTCCAACCCAATGTATTTCGCATTGCTGGGGATAATAAGCGTTAATCAATCCAACTTCGAACAAGCCGTTGGCGAACTGGAAAAGTCGCTAAAAATGAAAGCTGATAACGCCGCGATCTGGCATTACCTGGCAATCAGCTACAAAAAACTTATGCGTGGCAAGAGTGCATTGCGAGCGCTGGAAAAAGCGCTTGATATCGACGCTAGCAGTGAGGAAACGTATAGCGATTATTTTTTTCTCATGCACTCTGACGGTAGCGACAGCGCAAAAATGAACGCTTTAATAAAGCAGTATGAAAAGCAGTTTAAAGACATCCCACAATACTTTGGTGGAAAAAACGGTAACGCTCGCTCAAAAGATCCGTCTGAAAAAATCTCGCTTGGATTTGTCTCGTCAGATCTAACGCTGCACCCTGTAGCCACTTTTTTAATGCCCTTGCTAAAAAACATAGACAGGGAAAAATTTTCCATCACCTGCTATTCACTCATCGAAGAAAGCCGTCACGATAAAACCACCCAGTCCATAAAAAACGAATGCGATCAGTGGCGAGACATCTATCACATCAATAATCACGATGCAGCCAGGCAAATATTCGAAGATAAAATCGACATACTTATTGACTTAAATGGGCATACGAAAAACAACCGGATCGGCATTTTTCGCTATAAGCCTGCACCAATACAAATCAATTACCTTGGATACTTTGGGTCAACTGGCGTTAACAGCATAGATTACTGGCTAACAGATCAGGTTATACACCCCGCCGACACCACTGAACTTAGCAGTGAAACGATCATTCGACTCGACCGGTGTTGGGTTTGCTATCAGCCACCATCGCTAAGCTTATCGACTGAGCGCAATACCGTTGATAACGACGACATAATATTCAGCTGTTTTGGCGATATCCAAAAATACAATAAGCCGATGATAAAAACCTGGGGCAAATTGCTACACGAGATACCTCAAGCAAAACTATTCCTGCAGGCAGCCGCGTTTAGCACTAAATCCATTCGCAATTCTTTAATGAAATTATTTGAGGAATCCGGGGTGTCGGGGTCAAGAATTGTTTTTCATGGCAGAACTTCGTTTCAAGCATATTTTGAATCTTACAAGAATATAGACATTGTACTGGACACGTTACCCAGAGCTGGCGGCACCACTATCGCTGATGCGCTCTGGATGGGCGTACCGACCGTAACCCTGGCAGGAAAGCACTACGCCCAACGCATCGCGGCATCAAAGCTCCGACATATCGGGCTCGACAAATACGTGGCGAACAACGAAGAAGAGTACATTAACATTGCACGTGAGCTGGCTGGCGAAGTAAACAACTTGAGAGCATCACGCGAAGCACTTAGAGATCACCTGTTAAAATCTCAGCTCTGCGATGGCGCAGCTTACGCGGCTGCGTTAGAAAAAAGCTTTAGTAAAATGGTTGAGCAACTTAACTCCTAAACCGCCGCAGGCCAAAGTCTGCTAAATTTCGCCGTTGCGCGACGACTATCTAGAGGAACTCGCCAGCAACGTTTTGTTCCAATCTTAATCAAAAACCATTGCGTTGAGCTGGACGTCGTCGACGTTTCCGCTCAAGCACAATTGTTAAAAGGCTAACGAAAAAAAATGAACAATAACAGTGAAACTATGAAAATCTATGGCACAAGCGTAGCCGTTTATACCGGTAAGATTGAAGGCTACCTAAGAGCCAAAGGGCTGGACTACGAGCTGGAAGAAGTCGGCATTTCACAGATGAAGCATGTGGAAAAAATGACTGGCTTACACAGAGTGCCAGCGATAGATATGAAAGATGGGCAGTGGCTAAGCGACTCTCATTTAATCATCGAATACCTGGAAAAAAAGCATCCCGAACCGGCGATCTATCTCTCTGACCCTTTAGCGCAGTTTTTTTCGCTGATGCTTGAAGAGTACTTTGATGAATGGATCTGGTTGCAGTGTATATATATGCGTTTTTGCGATGCCGATGGTGGCGATTACATGATCAACTCAATGGCGCGCTCAATCATGCGTGAGATTACCGCTCCACAGTTCGTCAAGCGTTGGGTATGGCGGAATAACCGCCGTAAGTATCTAAAGGAAATTGGTGCAGGCGATGAGAACGCCCACCTGCTCGAACGCCGCTTTCTAATATTGTTAGAACAACTTGAAGCAATTTTCTCAGTACAACCTTACCTGTTAGGCGAGCGCCCTACCGTCGCGGACTTTGGCTTGTTTGGCCCTATGTTCAGGCACTTTGTCGGCGATCCATACTCTGGAGCTATCGTTCGAGATAAGGGGCCTGCCTCTCTTGAGTGGTCTGCCCGCCTTTGGAATATCAAACCGGAAACGTTCCGCGACGCCCCTGAACCTATCGGGTTAAACCCCGCAGTTAAACCGCTGCTAGTGGATTTTAATGATTGTTTTGTTCCTTATTTACAAGCCAACTACCAGGCCTTTTTAAAGGGCAAAGAGCACACGCACTACACAGATTTAGGCGAGCAGTGGACGAGAACAACGGTACCACACCGTGTCTGGTCAATCGCCAAGTTACAGCGCTCTTACCAGACGCTGCCTCAATCAGCCAAAGATGCATTGAATAACTGTGGTTATCTAAATGAAACCCTTGCGTTGATGGAGTCGACTATAAATACAGGCGATTACACCGTACCTGAAATGCCTATTACAGCGAGTTAATCCAAAACGGAAATCAATAGTCGCCAACGGTAACAAATATAACGTTTGAGGTTGTTCACTAAGAACTTGCCTGCCCGGCCAAACTGCCAGGCTTTAATGCTCGGCCACAGACAAAATAAGCCATGGCCGAAACCACAAGGCAAACCGATAAATAGGCAACCGCGTAATTTAATGAATACTCCGCGTAGGTGGGCCGCAACTGCTCACTGAGCCAGCCCGCGATAAATGGCCCTGCGCCCATCCCAACCAGGTTGGCGACTAGCATTTGCAACGATGAGGCTAACGCTCGCTGTTTTGTCTGGACAACATTCTGAATAATCGACATAGCAACTACCAAGCACATAGTGCTAAACACATTTTTTATGGTAAGCGTTACTGTCATCGCCAATGGCGTTTGCGAAAACATCGCCACATTAGCGGTAACGATTGCAAACAATGCCGCCACCGCTCCTAGCCAGGCCACATGCTTTGCGCTGGTCGCGCCGAGCTTATCCACTAGCCAGCCACCACCCATGGCACCGGTTGTTCCACCTATTAACATTGCAGTTCCCATCATAAGTCCCACTTGCGAGGTACTCATCCCAAAGTTACGAATCATTATCGCCGCGCCCCATGACGAGATGATATAACTCATAAAAACCGAAAGCGTGACCCCCACGCCAATGGCTACATAGGGTCGGAACGTGAGCAAGCGCATAATCGCGGCGCCTAGCGATTCGTTATCTGGCTGATCTTCATCGGAAGCATCGCCCCGCCCCTCAACAAAGGCACCACGCAACGGTTCTTTAACTGTAAAGAAGATCAACGCGCCCAAGCCAACGCCTGGGAGACCAAAAATCAAAAAAGTAGTACGCCAACCCACTACATCGGCAATCAACCCACCCAACGCCATGCCAACAAAACCACCCAGCGACAAACCCAATGTATAAACGGCAAGCGCCCGGCCCAACTGCGATTTCGGGAAGTAATCGGCAATCATCGAGTGCGCAGGCGGTGTCGCACCGGCCTCACCAACACCAACAAACATGCGCGCAATAAACAAATTGGCAAATCCGGTAGTTGCAGAACAGGCGGCGGTCGCAGCACTCCACAGTGTAACCGCCGCAGCAATGATATTGCGACGGTTATAGCGATCCGCCAACCACGCAATCGGCACACCTAAACCCGCATAAAACAGCGCGAAAGCCAACCCCATCAATAGACCTTTTTGCGCATCACTTAAAGCGAACTCAGCGCCTACGTCCTCAATCAAGATCGCCATAATCTGGCGATCCATAAAACTAAAAAAGTAAGTTAGTGTAAGTAGCGCTAGCACGTAATAGCGATAGCGACTAGAAGCATGACGAGTATCAAAAGACATTTAAAGTTCCTTAACGTTAAAGTGCTTTAGAGAACCCCACCCAAAGCAAAATAAAATAAAATGGCGACATAAAATGCAAAGCTCCTTATTTCCAACAAACTTGTAGCTGGATTGCGATCCGCTCTTGTGCGAGGCGCCAAAACCAGCACCCTAACATATGACAACTTTGTTGACAAGCTGCTTGCGGAGCGAGTATAGTTACCATCGTCGACATTAAGCAGCCGAGGATCAGACGCACGACGCTTTAGCCAAGACGCTTTTCGCTTATCTTGGTAAGCTGAGGTCTGACCCAGCCCAATTACAACGTTAAAGATCACCTATCGAGGGCCAGCATGAGCATTAACCTAGAGCAACATCAAAACGACAAGCAACAAAAACTGAACAAACTTGCTGATAAGATGACCACGCTGATCAGCAACGATCCTCAGCTGCAAACCATGAGCCTGGATCCCGAAGGCGGACGCCTTTTTAAAGACGAAGATGCTCCTATTGAAAAGGCCATCGACCATATTTTTGATACCTACGCCGAACGTAATGCGCTGGCAATGCGCGCCTACGAGGTCGAGCAGGATTCGCAGGGAAAAAATGTTAGAGCGTATCTACCCAAGTATGATCACACAACTTATAAGAGTCTGCGACAATCGATCCACCAGGTAGCAAATGCCTGGCGCTATGATTCTCGCCTGACCGTAAAGCCCGAAGATTTCGTCTGTATTATTGGCTTCGCCAGCACCGAGTTTTTTGTAATTGATACGGCCTGCCATTTTGCGCAAGCAGTTCCAGTGCCAATGCAAAGTACCACCGCTGGCGCGGATATCAATGAGATTTTTGCCAACGTTAATCCCAGTGCTGTCGCGGCAACGCTAGAAGATATTGAGATGGCAGCAGAGCATGTTGCAATACACGGCAACATTAAGCAATTGATTGTATTTGATTATGATGAACGTATCGATGAAGAAAGGGAACGTGTCGCCGCAGCAAAGAAAACCCTGGAAGCTGCTGGGGTAAACACGCTTCTTATAAGCTATAACCAACTGTTAGAGGCAGGTAGTAGCCATACGTTTGAGTTTCTACCTGAGCGCCAGCAACCTCTCTTCGACAGAACTGGATTAGTTTTGCATTCTTCCGGCTCTACCGGCAAACCCAAAGGCGCGCTAATCACTGAAAGCGCGTTAAAAATGCAGTGGAGTCCCCTCGCGGACAAGTTCCCCTCTATTACGGTTTGCTTTGCGCCGCTTAATCACGGACTCGGAAGATTAGGTGTTATAGGATGCTTACGCAAAGGTTCAACCTGCTACTTTACGCTCAAGCCCGATATGTCGAGCTTGTTCGAAGATATTCGTCTGGCTCGCCCAATGTTTTTAGGCTTCTTCCCTCGAGTGTTCGACTTAATTTATCAGCATTTCCAAAACGAAGTTGCCAATCTTGTCCGTCAGGGCAGCAGCCAGGAAGCCGCAGAAGCGCAAGTCAAAGCAGATATGAAAACTTCATTTTTGGGCGACAGACTCTGCGTAGGTGTCGTCGGCTCTGCACCCACCACCCAGACGGTACGCAATTTTGTTATCGACTGTTTTGACATCTTCCTGGAAGACGTTTACGGAAACACCGAGGCGGGAGCGGGATCTGTCACCCGCGACAACGTCATTGAACGTGAGACAGTGGTTGACTACAAGTTAGTCGACGTACCAGAGCTCGGTTACTACACCACAGACAAGCCCTACCCTCGTGGCGAGCTCTGTTTTAAAACCAAAGGTCAAATAAAAGGCTACCTTAAAGATCCAGAAGCAACTGCTGGCCTGTTAGATGATGAAGGGTTTATATGCTCCGGCGATATCGTTGAAGAACGTGCACCCGATTATGTCGTTGTTATCGACCGCCGCAAAGACGTGCTGAAACTCGCTCAAGCAGAGTACGTCGCAGTGGGACCATTGGCCGCGATTTACGAAGCAGACAGCCCTCTTATCAAACAGATGTACGTTTACGGCAACTCTGAGCGTGCCTATGTGCTAGCGGTTGTTGTCCCCGATGAAGAAGCAGTTATGGGCCACTTTGGCGAAAGCCCCGATGATGAGACCTTAAAAAATGCGTTGCGCAATGAGATGAACGCCGTAGCAGTGAAAAATGATCTCAAAAGCTTTGAGGTTCCCCGCGATATTATTCTTGAGCAGGAAGCCTTCTCACAGGAAAACGGCCTTCTGTCCAGCGTGCGCAAACGTCTGCGGCCCGCTTTAGAACGCAAGTATGGAGAGCGCCTGGAAGCAATGTACGCGGAGCACGAGCAACGCACGCGCGATGAATATGAAGCGCTGAAAAACTCAACCGATAGCGATATGAGTACCGAGGATAAACTATGCAAAATCTCAGAGGTCGTATTGGGCATTGGGGGCATCAACCCTGACGACGACAAAACCTTTAACGAACTCGGCGGTGACTCAATTGCGGCGATGAACTTTAGTTTATCGATTGAAGATATCTTCGGCGTAAGTGTCGGTGCTGATGTTATTCTCAGCCCTACTGGCAACATCAAGCAATGGGCTAGCGATATCGACGCACTTCTTAGCAACTCCTCCAACATCGTGAGCTTCGCAGACGTACACGGTTCAAATCCAGAAATGCTCAAACTCAGTGATTTGACCCTGGAAAAATTCATCCCCGAATCTATTCTTGCGCAAGCGCCTACATTGCCAGACGCATCACCTAACGCTAAAACGGTATTGATCACTGGCGCCAACGGCTTTCTCGGTCGACATACCTGCTTGCAGTGGATGCAAAAACTGCATAGTGAAGGCGGCGGCAAAGTTATTTGTATCGTGCGCGCTGCGGACGATATTAAAGCACGTGAGCGACTATGCGCAATGTACTCTGAAGGTGACAGTGAGCTGGAAAAAGAGTTTTCTAAACTTGCCGAACAGCATTTGGAAGTAATTGCAGGCGATATTGGTAAACCACTACTGGGGCTTTCAGCCGACCAGTTTGATGCTCTGGCTAACGAAGTCGACCGCATTGTGCACGTTGCGGCGCTCGTAAACCATCGACTGAGCTATCGAGATCTGTTTGCCCCTAACGTTGCCGGAACAGCCGACCTTATTCGCCTGGCGCTACAGACACGTAAAAAAGCTATCGACTTTGTTTCAACGATTGCTGTGGCGGCGTACCTCGACTTCAGCGTTTCATCGAACAATGAAGAAGCGCCTCTGCTTGCTGAAATTCCGGCTAATGCAGACCGTCATGCAATCGGTTATGCCACGAGCAAGTGGGCTGGCGAGCATTTGACACACCAGGCACACGAGCGCTTCCAGCTACCGATTAACATCTTGCGAGGCAACTGGATGTTGGCGCATCAGCGCTACAATGAGCAAATTAACTACACCGATACCGTCTCGCGGCTTATGTACAGTGTTATGTTGACCGGGATCGCGCCTTCATCTTTCTATGCGCGGTCTGATAGCGGTGAACTGCTCGCACGAAGCCTAAATGGTATTCCGGTCGACCTGGTTGCCGCCTCGGTAATTGCCGCTGCCGATCAAGACCATTGCGAATGTCGTACTTTCAATCTAGACTATCTCCATCATGATGATGGCTTTACCTGGGATGCGATCGTTAAATGGATTGAATCATCCGGCTACGCGATCGATTACATCGCTGACTACAACACCTGGTTAGAGCGCTTTAGAGAAAAGCTAAAAGCCTTACCTGAAGAGCAGCGACAACGTTCGGCATTGGAAATCCTGGCTTTTTACGAAAATCCGCAGAACGACAAACAGGGGGCAGGCATAAACGCAGAAAACTTTAGCTCGCTTATGGCATCAATCCCCCAGGATGATCAGGCAGCGAAAGATGGCGGCATTCCTCATCTTGATGAAGATTTTGTTCACAAGTGTGTACGAGATATTGAAAGCCGCTATTTTGCTGGCAATGAGACTGGCGCAAAAATAGAGGGTGCGAGCTGGCAGTCCTCCAGACAAACCAAACCAAATGAGCAAACCGCAGAACTACTCTAAACGAGCCAAAGCACTGGAAAACTTAAGTTTTAGTGTTAGACATAGCTTCTACCAGGTCATCGATTGCTTCGAAGCAATCGGTGCCTTTGGTGAAGATGGAAGGACCTGTTTTCGTATTTTACGAGCCTTAGGCGCAGCGGGATCACCGCTTACAATCGCCGAGCTAATGCAGACGATTCATGCCACCAGGCAGTACGTACAGCGTGAAACGCAAAAAATGGTGAAGCTCGGGCTCATCGAAAAAATAACCAATCCCAAGCACAAGCGCGCCTACTTACTGCAACCTACCGCAAAGGGCTGGGAGGCATATCATCAATCTCGCGATATATACATGCAGTTTTTTGAAAACTTCCCCAGCGAGTTCTCGCAAGCAGACATTGAACAAACCTATAATATGCTTGCAAATTTCATCGCGCATTTTAACACTCAGCAAGAGGAATAGGATTAGTACCTATCGATAGCGGCATTTAAGTTTGCCATTACCAGCAAATCTTGTTTATTCGTGTTCGCTAGTTCTTATTGTCATTGCCCACACCACTATTTTCATCTGCTATTTCCTTCAGCGCTTCTGCTGCGCGACCAACAAGATCAGCTAGTTCAGGCGGGCTTATCTCTTCAGGGTTCTTCGACCAACGCTGTAGCATTGCAAATGCACCACCGCTAAGAAAGTCTGCGATATAACTCACTCGAATATCTATCGACAGGTTATGCTGCTCTGCATAAAGCACTACTATTTCTGATACTACGCCGCGAAGGTTGCGGATCAGCCGCTCATCGACGTCTTCCGCGAGCAACGGCCTTAGGGAGTCAATGCGCTCTAACCAAAACGAAAAAATATGATCACTAACTTTGATTGTGTCGAAAGGTTCTTTTTGAGCCTTTTCCAACAGCGAGTCTCTAAACTGTAAGAACTCTCGATCCAATAAGTCGTATAACAGGTCTCGTTTATTGTAGTAATGCCCGTACATGGTTTGGCGAGAAACATCGGCTCTGTCAGTTATTTGCTTGACGTTTATCTCCGCAAAAGGTTTTTCCTTAATTAGCTCAAGCAAGGCATCCTGAAGCCATTTTCGGGATCTAACTGCCCTTCTATCGTTTTTATTCGTTTCACTTTTCATTGAGTGTAAGTTAATTGACACTTTTGAATTATTGTAAATTGCGCACTTTGGAGGCGCAACCTAATCTTCGCCCCACTATTGATGAGCCGAGGATACTTTAACAAATGAATAAATACGAAAACTTTAATGTTGTAGACGCCGGTCTAATTCCGAAAGATAAATCTCCCCCCCTCGATTTTTTCGAATATCTTCGTGAGCATGATCCTGTTCACTGGAACCCGGCCCCCGAAGATTATGAAACACCGCTCCCGGGAGCCTCAATGGAAAACGGGTTCTGGATTTTATCGCGGTATGATGATGTTCAAATGGCTTCAAGGAAAACCGATGTTTTCTCTAGCCACGAAGGTGGCCCCGTAATCTGGGACGTTGAGCCAGAGCAACTTGAACGACAACGAGCAGGAATTATGGGTATGGATGACCCCGCACATGCTCAACTTAAGAGACTTGTTATTCCTCCGTTCCTGCCTAAAAACCTGTCAGAATATGAACCGCGTATTAAGGAAAAAGTCACCGAGATCGTTGACAGTGTTGCCAGTAAAGGCGAGTGTGAACTGGTGTTCGACGTCGCCTCTCGCCTCCCAGTAACAACGTTTTGCGAGTTGATGGGAATTCCTGACGAAGACCATAATTATATTTTCTCGCTGGGCAACAGGCTTGCCGATACCGAGTCGCCTGAATCAAACAACGAGGAAGCGCAAGCTGAGCTCTTCGTCTACGCGGAAAAATTAGCCCAGGAAAAAAGAGCAAATCCGGACAACTCCATGTTGAGCCTTTACGCAAACGGTGAAGTCGATGGACAAAAGCTGCCGCCCCTGGCCGTCAACATGTTTTTCGTGACGCTCTCTATCGCCGGCCACGAGACAACAAGAAACACCCTCGTGCACTTTTTTCGGCTAATGAATGAATATCCAGAACAGTATGAATTGCTGAAGTCTGATCCAGATAAACACCTGGTGAATGCCATCAATGAAGTACTTCGCTTCTGCCCGCCAGTGATGCAATTTCGCCGTACCTGTCTCGAAGATATTGAAGTCGGTGGCAAACTGATAAAAAAAGGCGATAAGGTCTACCTTTCATATGTTTCTGCCAATCGCGATGCTGAGATGTTTGAAAATCCGAACGATTTCGATATCACCAGGAAAAATGCATCCCGACATCTTTCATTTGGCATTGGACCGCACATATGCCTTGGCGCGCGCCTCGCAATTACACAGCTATCCATTCTCATTACGGAATTAATGGAGCGAATTCCCGATATTACCCTCGTCGGCGAACCCACATACCTCGAAAGCATCTGGTTTCACGCCATCATGAAGATGCCGGTTAAATTCACTGCTGAGACAAAGGTTAAACGTTAGAGGGAATATCACAATGTCTACACTGATTTTTCGAGACAGCGAAGGCAAAGAAACCCAGGCTAGCTTTGCACCCGGTGATACCGTTATGCAGGTAGCGCTTGATAATATGATTGGTGGAATACTTGGCGAATGCGGAGGAACCTGCTCCTGCGCTACCTGCCACTGCTACGTTGATCAGAAATGGCAGACATCATTTGCCGTCAAAGATGAAGCTGAGACTGCTCTGCTGGAAGCTGCAATCGAGCCTGATGAAAGAAGCAGACTCGGCTGCCAGCTTCACCTAACTAACAGCCATAGCGGCATGGTAATTGAGCTACCCGAAAGCCAGTACTGATCGCTGCGACTTTTTTGTATTTTTTTGAGACGGGGGTAGGAATAACCGGCGTTCACGCGTCAGTTTGCATGACTTTTTGATCCGACATACGTATTGCCCAGGAACTTTCCACCGCCGCCTGGCGGTGCTCCACAACAGCCTGGTACTCAGGGCTGTCAATCATGCTTCTAAATGCGTCCAGCGAAGGATAACGAACCACAAAAATCCGATCCCACTCAGTATTGCCCTGCCCAATAAAGGTTTGCTCCACTTGCCAGCTGACGCTTAATTGTGCCTGTGCCTTTTCAATCAGCGGCCGTACGCTTTTACTATACCGGTCATATGCTTCCGCCCCGCTAATGTCAGATGAGGCATACTCACTGTCTTCGGGGTAAGCCGCGCGCTCTTTAAATTTAAGCATGTTCAAAACGTAAATGGGTTCGTTTGAAGACAAAATAAAATACCTTTAATTTAATAGATTAATAATAGCTGCTAGTTCTTACTCTTGATCTTGTCCCTGATACCCCTTGATGCGCTTTAATAGGAACATCAATTCGAAAGAGGTACACGCGCTCAACGCTATGATAACCACGCTTGGGTATGGGTAGCAATTATTAGGATAGCCTTAACCGACAGAATGAAAGGCTTGATCACCGGCAGGTCCGATCGAACTGACCGAAAATAATGCGGAAAGTAAAAGTCTGTTGTGAAGTTTTAATTCGTATTGTGGGCTATGCGGCGTTGAGCCCTGCTGGAGATGCTGAACTATTCTTATCCCAACTAAAAACGGCTTTAACCACACTTCCCTGCTTGGCAAATGTTAGCGAATCACACAATTCCCTTAACAGCTCAAGACCTCTGCCATGCTTGGCCGGCGCACCTACCGCAGTCTGCAACGATGCTTTCGCATGCGCATGCCAGTCAAAGCCCTGGCCGCTATCGCTAACAACAATCTTCAGACTTCCCGTTTCGGCACATGCTTCGTATTGAATATCAAACGATATATTGCCTTCAACCAAACGATCAAGCGCCCGACCTCGTTGCTCGTAGAATGCAGCAAACCCGGAAGGCCCATCTTTTATTGAAGAGTCCAGCTTTAACACACCGTGATCAAGTGCGTTGTTGTATAACTCGGATACGATGGTGAATATCGAGCCAGTGTGGCTTTTTAGGCCAGGCTCATCCAGCAACAGGTTTAACACCTGGGGAATCGGGTCCTTGTTTTTAATCGATTGCGCGCCAAAGCTTAGCGTCATCGACCAGCTCGAAGGCTTTTGCGTCTCTTCGACAACCGTTCGCGTCAGGCTATTGGCAAATTGCGCGGCTGGTATTATCTCGATCTCCGCAAATGAAATATCATCAAATCGCGCCTGCCCCGAGCTAAAGTCTTTAACTGCACCACGCATCGCCGATAGATAATCGGCATTTTTATTTGCGTGCAAAGCGCCAAGGTATTCGCCGTTAACACTTTTAACCAGCCGGTGCGCACCAAAAGCTTCACCGTACTGATTTTCAGTTTCGAGCAAACCATCAGATAACAGAAACAATCTGTCGCCGCTCGACACCTTTACCCTGTGTGTATCAATATTAAATTGGTCAGGTTTCTGGATTCCAAACGGCAACGCACTAGAAACCATTGGCTTAAGTTCACCGTTAGACTTTTTAAGCCAGTAACAATCTGGCAAACCAGCATTGATGTACTCTACGGTTTCCTGTTCGAAATTAATATGCGCCACCAGCGCACAACAGAAAAAACCGGTTGGCAACGATTCGTTAAGGCGACGGTTCATTTCTACGCAGATATCGCGCAAGGTAAACCCTTTGCTAGCCATGCGATAAAACGTTGCGGCCAGAGGAATTGCGCCCAAAGAAGCGCCTAAACCATGCCCTGTAAAATCACCTAAAAGAACCAGCAAACCTTTATCGGGCGTTGGCGATGCCATAAATACATCGCCATTAAATACCGCTATAGGCGACAACCATTGATTAACGTTTGGCAAATCAATTTGGTGCTCACGCGTTACCTTTTCGAACACCGCTTTCGCGACTTCTTGCTCCCGGATAAGGTGATTATTAGTTTCCTCTACCAGGGTTTGCTGCTCCAGGAGCGCTGCGTTGTTTTTTGCGTGCTCGACAAAACTTCTTAAGCGATGCGATACCAGGCTTGGCGGCGTACCGACGAGAACAGCCTCAATATCGATACCCAGTGTTTCTGAGGTTTCCAGAATACGCGCCGCCAGTTTTTCTTCGTGCTTTTCGACAAACAAGAGAATAGAAACGGACTGGGCACGAACTGTACGCAGCAGCTCTTCTAGCTGCTCATTATTATCGGCAGCACCTGCTTCGCTACTCGTAAACTCGCCCACCATTGAGGCACTTACAATGATTGCATCTTTTATAATCTGTTCGGTTTCTGGAGTGCTGCGATCTAAAGCCTCTAGTAACTGTGCGATATCTTTAACAACGCATTTGCGTACGCTAATTTCGCCAAATGGCTGTAGTAACTGTGGAGTGGCATTGATGATCACATCAATATCGTCAGACTTTAACAATGGCGAATCTACGACAATCACGCTGAGCGATTCGCTGATTAAATTACTGGAGTTATTGTTCGCAGTCACTTTCTAACCTTATAAAGTTGAGTTTTAAATAACGATTTGATCACTTTCACGCAGTAGGAAAAGAACATATCCTTATCTAAAAACGGCACTTAAAATAGATTGAAATTGAGTAAAGCTGACAATGAAAAAATAATCTGTCGGCTTAAAGGATTTGGAAGAGACGCCCAAAATTTGAAATCGTCAGTATCTTACGAACGTCCTCGTTGCAATTCATAATTCGAATAGACGCACCTTCTCCACCCGCGTGGTCGCGCAGAAGCAAAAGCATACCGAGCGCGGAGCTATCTAGATAAGTCGTATTTGCCATATCAATAGCGTAACTCTGGGGTTTATCTTCTAAATCTTCGTATGCATTTCGAAAATCCTGGTGCGCACTAAAATCGAAACGACCTACGATATCGATAACTAACTCTTTTGCCGGCTCAATGAGTTTATAAGAAATTGACATTTTGAAACTCCAGTTAAATATACTTTTATTGTCAACGGCAAACCATTATCCATGTGCCGTATCGGTTGCCCCGAAGTCGTGGATAACTTCGTTGACGCAGCTACCTCAATAAGTTTAGGTGATAGCGCGTGGAGTGCCAGCAGGCTACCCACAAGTTTATAAGGAGGTTTCTGTGATGTTAACTAGATCTATTTTTATTCAAACACGCTGCTCGCGACTTGCCACCCACTCATCATTTTCCTGTTGTTCTAACTTTAGTTCCCGCGATTGCCTAAACGCTCTCGACTTTTCGTCAACAACCTCGTTAAGCTTTTGTTTTTCTTTATATTTTATCTTCCATTCCGATAGCAGCGTTTCATATTTTTTATTCGATTCTGCAACTTTGCTCTCTTGCTGACTAACGGCAAGTTGAAGATTTGCTAAAAATCGGCTGCCATTTTGTAAACGTAACAAAGATGGCACAGAGCCTGCGGATTGCCCTTTCCAATCTGCGGCATTGAGTGAACTATAGTCTTTCTGGTAACGTTGAAGCGTTTCCAAAGTTTCCTGGTCGCGAGTTAAGGCATTCCGAGCATTGATTAATTGTCGCTCAAACGCCGTGAGCGCATGCTGTCTTAGCTCCAGTACTTTCTCATAACTGTTGAGGTCTGACTTATCCATCTATGCCCGCTTACTTAAGAAACACCAACGCTTGCCGCTATACTAGCGCTGATCGACAATACTCGCATGGCTTGTGACACCTTCGTTAAAAGCCTGCTGTACAGAGGCGATATCATTTTGATCAGCTGGCAATTTCATAAGGTTTGCAGTTGATTCAGAAGGCTCACCAGCAACGGTTGCTCCGTTAGAAGCCCCGTTAACAACCAAAAACATCTGGTTAACAGCATCCATAAAGTTAGACATTTGCCTGACTGGCTGTGCGATAAAGTTTACGATATCCTGATACTTCGCGACCGCAAGATCTGTGTCTGGGTCTTGCCCCGCTTGATAAGCACCGAGGCGAAGCATGTCTTTAACTGAATTATAGCGGGCAAGCCACTGTTTAATCTGGATCGCAGCATTCTGATGATCGAGCGACGTTACCTGATTCATCACGCGGCTAATTGATGCTGTTAGATCAATTGCAGGATAAACGCCCTCTTCCGCCAACTCGCGTGACAAAACAATATGTCCATCCAGAATCGCTCGCGCTGACTCCGCGACAGGATCATTAAGGTCATCACCTTCAGTCAGCACACTGTATATAGCGGTTACCGAGCCCATACCATTATCGCCATTCCCCGCTCGCTCAACGAGTTGCGGAATCTGCACAAATACTGAGGCGGGATAGCCCCTCGTTGCTGGTGGCTCACCAACGGCAAGTGCCAACTCTCGTTGGGCTTGCGCAAATCGGGTGAGCGAATCAAAGAGCAATAATACCTTCTTGCCTTTTTCGCGAAAATCTTCTGCAAGCCTTGAAGCATATTTTCCCGCTTTTACCCGCATCAGTGGCGTTGCATCAGCTGTCGCAGCGACAACAATAAAATTCCGTTTATCATTTTTTTCTAAAATATCTTCGATGAACTCCCTAACTTCACGACCACGCTCGCCCACGAGCGCCACCACCACTATTTCTGCCTCGGTGTAACGCGTCATCATCCCGAGCAAAACACTTTTACCAACGCCCGAACCGGCAAAAAGGCCGACACGCTGACCACAGCCAAGCGTCAAAGGGCCGTTTATCGCTCGCACGCCGACGTCTAACGCTTCTCTAATGGGTTGCCTATGCAGTGGGTTGGCAGATCCGACATTCATTGATAATGAAGTGGCACCAGCCAGGAGAGGAGTATCGTCAAGCGGCTTACCTTGACCATCCACTACTCGCCCTAACAATGCTTCACCCGAAGGCAATTCATTATCAGTATCAAGAGGTATAACCTTTGCGCCAGCGCTAATATCACTTACTGGATATAAGGGCATAACGGTAACGACATCATCGGCGAAGCCAATCACCTCAGCAAAAACGCTTCCACGTTGAGTTTCGATAGCCACCTGGGTTCCCAGACGAGCCACAAAGCCTCTTGTTTCCACCAGGCTACCGCGCACTCGACTTACTTTCCCACTACTCACTGGTGTAGGAGTACGAAGGTCCTTACTGGCTAGCGACTGAAAGTATTCGGTAATCACAATGCGATCCGTTACGCCGCAAAATACTGGTCAATAAGCTGCTGTAATCGTGTCTCGTAAGTGTGATCAACCTCAGCATACTTGCCCGAGACGATAAAACCTCCAGGCGAAACACCATTGTCCACAACCCAGGCGCATTGCTCGGTCAACATGTTATTCGCCTTAAGCAAGTCGTGATCGCCCTGACTTAGTTTTATTGTAGGTTTATCGGCGTTTTGAGGATACGCGTCCAGCGCCTCTTTCAAAAGGCTTTCGAGAGTTTCTGGATTTTGCTGGAATGTCAGCCCACACAGTCGCTCAACAATCTGGATGACTACCGCATGTAGTGCAGACTGTAATGTTTGCTCTTGCGCATGCAGCAAACTGTTTAGCTGGGCAGCCAACTGGTCGATTTGCGTGGCGAAGGCTGTAATCTGCGCTGAGCCATCTGCAATACCTGCTTTTAACCCTTCTTCATGACCCTTTGCCCAGGCGTTTCGTTGAATATCTTCTGCAATATTTTGCAATCGCTTTAGCGTTAACGGCTCATTAAACTCAGAAAGACTTTCCGGGATAATATTTTCTAACGCAGGCATACTCTCCAGATGAGCCATACCAGGAGCGTTAGATTCAGGAGTTATCGCTTCGCTTATAGTGGCCTGATCGGACTGGCCCGATTCAACGACCTGATCCTGGGGGCTTACTTCTTTTTTTACCTTGCGCGTTTCCTTACCATGCACCACATGCGCACTTTTCACTTCCGGTAGCAGCCATGCATCGCAGCTAATACTGCTCGACTCAAGCTCATCTTTCTTTAATATATCACGCTGACCTTCTTTGAGCTTCTCCATCACTAAAGCATCTGCTCTCCAGACCCACCAAGCATAATATCACCCGCTTCGGCCATCTTACGTGCAATGGTTAGTATTTCTTTTTGCGCGTTTTCTACATCGCTGAGCTTCATCGGCCCCATGGCCTCTAAATCATCACGTAATAAATCGGCGGCACGTGAAGACATATTGGAAAATATCTTGTTTTTGAGCTCCTCATCTGCCCCTTTAAGCGCTACAACAAGTACCTCTGTTGAAACTTCTCTTAGCAATGCCTGTATTCCTCTATCATCGACACCGTTAAGATTGGCAAACACGAACATAAGATCCTGGATCTCGGTCGACAGCTCTTCATCCAGCTCTGTCAGTCCCTCCATAATTTCGGTTTCGAGAGACGTATCAAGGCTTGTCATGATATCAGCCGCGACTTTTGACCCGCCAATCTTTCGCTTTTGCTGAGAGCGATTCCCCGACAACTGCCTCTCAAGCACATCATTTAATTCATGCAATGCCTCAGGACTTACCGTTTCAAGCTTTGCCACTCTAACGATAATTTCAAGTCGCATCTCCTCAGGCAAAAAAGCCAACACGTCTGCAGCCAGGTCTCCATCGAGGTAGGCGATAACAATGGTTTGAATCTGAGGGTGTTCGTAACGAATAACTTCTGCAATGCCCCGCGCATCCATCCATTTGAGCGTATCAAGACCTTGTGTATTGCCTCCCAGTAGTATCCGGTCGACCACACTTGACGCCTTATCCTGACCCAGAGCCTTATTTAAAGTGTTTCGGACATAGGCATTGGTGCCCATTGCAAAACCAGTGGTGTCATCGACTTGCTCAGAAAAACTACTGAGGACACTGGCAATTTTGTCGCGCTTAACGTCTTTAAGCTCTGCCATCGCAGCGCCAAGCGACTGAACCTCTTTGGGGCCTAGTTGTTTTAATACAGACGCAGCGGCTTCCTCGCCAATTGCTAAAAGAAAAATAGCGGCCTTTTCGATATCCTCGATCTCACCGCCGCTGGATTGATCATTCATCTTGGCTAGACCATCCCTGCACCACTTGCGCTACACGCTCAGGGTCATTATTGACAAGATCTCTCGCCATATTAATTTGGCTGTTAAGCTGATCGCCCCCAGGAGAAGGTAGAAATCCGCTATTGCTAAGCGATACATTCCCATCGTCAGAAATTGTTGCCTGCGCCCCTTTCGAGACCTCAGTGACGGCCTGTAATGCCTGCTGATGCTTGTACTCCAAATCTTTTAAGCGCCTTGAATTTTCTGTTAGACGGGTCATTGCCGGTCGCAACACCATAAACACAACAATAAAAAATGCTAAAACGCCACCAACCACTTTTAATAAGGTCCAGAATAATGGCTGCTCCCAGATTGGCACTTGCGGTTCGACGAATTCTTCAACCGCTGGTCTAAAAAATGGAGTGTTCACAACGCTTACCCGGTCCCCTCGTGTTGCATCGTAACCTACCGCGTTTTGCACGAGAACAACCAGTCGATCCAGCTCCTCCTGTGTCCACGCTTGCGAACCAGCATTTTGTCCTTCTTCATTGGCTGCTTCCGTTGCTGGCACCCGATCATCAACCGCCACTGCAACGGTAATTTTTCTAACCGCGCCGGTCTGCTGACGGGTATGACTGATGGTTCTATCTAGCTCAAAATTTCGCGTCTCTAGCACCCGCGACCTCGTCGCGGAGGCGGCCGCGGCATCAGCACCTTCTCCTTCTAACTGCCCGGCGGGAGCAGGCTGATTATTCAACGCACCAGGCACACCACCCGCATCCGCGCCGTCTACCGTTTGCTCCGTCGTGGTTTGCTCACTTCGTACCGCAGGCAAATCGGGGTTATAGATTTCGGCCGTTTGCTCTGATTGCGTAAAATCGAGATCCACAGCAACCTCCGCCCTGAACTGCTCTCCACCGAGAATGGGCGTCAACAAACTATTCACCCTATCCAGAAGACTGTTTTCGATGCTTCGCTGGTACTGTAGCTGTTTGTCAGCACCTTCAAACAAGCTGTCTTGCTCAAAGTTGGACAATAGTTTGCCGCGTTGATCAACGACCGTCACATTGCCTAGCGTCAGCTCTGGCACACTGGACATAACCAGATTAGCTATAGCCTTAACCTGTTGTTCACCAACAGTCATCCCCTGAAAAGTTTCTAGGAAGACCGATGCTCGGGGTTTGCTTGATTCTCGAAGGAAAACACTACTTTTGGGAATGGCGAGATGCACACGCGCAGCTTTGACCGATCCTATGCTCGCAATCGTTCGACCGAGCTCGCCTTCAAGCCCCCGTCGATACCGCGCGTTTTCCATAAATTGGCTAGTACCTAGTGGCTGCTCCTGCTCCAGCAGCTCAAACCCCACTGTACTGTCAACTGACATGCCAGCAGCAGAAGCCTCCATTCGCGCCTGGTGCAACTTACTACTATCGACCAACAACGCGCCCGTTGTACGATCAATCCGATAGTCGATTTGTTTGCTTTCAAGTAATGAAATAACCGCAGCGCCGTCGACACGGTCAAGGTTGTCATAGAGCGGCGTGTAGTCTTTTTCAAGCACTAACCAAAGCGCAAGCCCAACACCCAGCGCGACACTCGCAGCCAGGCCAATCATCAGGCCGACCTGGCGACCAAACTCTAACGAAAGAAAACTATCAAACGCTTGTGGTGGCTCGGGAATCGCAGGAACACTGGTTTCAGCCATTTCGTTTTTTTACTATTCCAATTACTAGTGAGTGAGACTAAACGCTTATAACAATACGCTAGATCGGCATATTCATGATGTCTTCATAAGCATTTACCAGGCGATTACGAACTTCATTCATCGCTTCAAAGGCAACACTTGCTTTTTCGGAAGCAACCACCACCTGTGTCAACGTGACATTAGGGTCACCTTGTTGATAAGCGGTAGAAAGTTGCCCCGATTCTTTTTGTACCGCGTTGACCTGATCAACGGCCCGCGTCAACATTTCGGCGAAATTGACGTTAGAAGGCCCCTGAGAGGCGGCAACATTTGATACACCATCCTGAAGGCTCGTGGCCTGCTCAAAGCCTTGCGCCCTTGCTTTAAGCTGCCGCATCTCAGCCAGCACTTGCTGAACATCGGTACGCACACTTTCAGATATCGGTTTTGTAGACATAATAGGTAGTTAACGAGTAATTTTAAAATAACTTACAACTTAACGCTTACCGCGAATGCAAGGCGGTGCAATAGAAACTATGTGCCGGCCGACACACACCTGACACCAATAGCCGTCAACATTTTGGCTGACTGTACCAAAAGACTACGGCTACCAATAAACACTGCGAAAATTACGCCAATCTGCTGTATATCGCAAAAGAAAAAATTCCTCTTTTACGCGTAAGCTAATACAACAAGTCTCCAATAAAAAAGCCGCTTTAAATAAGCGGCTTTTTTCAACATGCTATATTGTCGTTAAAAAACAAAATCAATATCGATGCCGTAAGTTATTGGCTCACCAAACGCACCTGAAACAAAACTCTGATCAACCCCGGCCGGGTTAGAGTCAATATGCGCGGCATTTACTATATATTCCTCGTCCAGAATATTTTCTGCCCAAAGGCTAATCTCTACCTTACCGTCGTCCGCGCCTTCAAGCTCAAAGCCAGAGAACAACAGACGCGCGTTCAAGATTGACCTTGAATCAGTAAACTCGGTAAACGCATTGTAGTGATAGTCATCAATCCCAACATACTCTAGTCGAAAAACGCTGTCGCGGCTTTGACCGACGCCAAATTTAAAGTCAGCCGTAAGTGCATAGGAAAGCTCAGGCGCACTGGTGATGAATGCGGTACCACCCTGTCCTTGCGGAATAGCATTGTCTGGATCAAAGGTGTATGGCCCTCCGTCCACGCCCGCGTAAACAGGGGCGACCGTGTTGTCATCAACATCAAGTACGGTAACAAACGCCCCTACCCTAATGGCTTCGCTTACTTTGAAGCGCAGATCCAGCTCCATACCACTTATTGTTGCTGTATCAGTGGCATTTACAATATCCGTTAAACGGCGATTGTCTGGATCATGGAAAACGACCTGCCTGTCTTCAATATCAGTACTGAACACGGCGATATCATAATACAGGCGAGTCTCTACCGCAGAACCTTTAACGCCTAGCTGCATCGTAGTCGCCTCTTCGGCATCGTAGATTCGCATCAAGCCACCTTCTGTCTGGCCAAATAACGATACTCCACCAGCCTTGTGAGCAGTCGCATAACTTGCATAAGCCTTCAGCGTTTTACTAATATCGTAATCGACTGCAAGCGCATAATCAGTATAACTTTCGTTTAAGAACGCCTCTCTCAAAGCGGTGTCCTCATTACTCAGATCGGGAGCGTCGTCAAATCTCGAGCGGCTAAAGTCTTTTTCGTCTTCGGTCTCGCGGATGCCCGCGGTCAACTTGAGGCTTTCGGACAACACCCATACCGTTTGTAAATAGGTCGATACGGATTCCAGATCTGCTTCACCATCTGCAATTGCGCCCTTATAGTCGCTTGAGTCATCGGTTCCGGAAAATCCAATCGAATAATTCAACAGATTATTAAACAGACGCCCATTAGCCTGTAGCTCATAATAGGCAACGCGATTATCAAAGCTTTCCAACGACGATTCTCCCTCATTCAGGGGACCCATACGTCCGTCGAAATTGACAAAGCTGTCGTCGTTAATCTCGGTCCATCCTAAAATTGGCTTGATTTCAAAATTTTCGCTAGGCGCAATACTCAGCACCAGTGACGCAGAAGTTTGATCCGTTTTAGAAAGCGGTAATGGAATTGAGCTTCGCGCCGTATCCCGATATGCACTCTCTACAACCACTGGAACAGGGGGCGCATTGTTGGCTGATATCGCCTGATAGTAGTGATGGGTTGATTCAAGGTCAGAGCGCTCTATCGCAAAGTCGATACTGACAGCATCTGATGGCACAGAGGTGAGCGCAATTCGAAACGCTTCGTTGCTCTTCTCGCCAAAGTTACTCGCATCCGTACCTTGAATGTTCTCTACCGGACCTTCATTTGCCGACGCTAAATACGAAATACGCGCCATTGGCAGGCCAACAACCTGGGGAAGATCTATGTTAGTTATGGACTGTACATCGTCATAGGCCAGACCAAAACGAACGCGTTGACGGAAACCAAATTCACCATCCGGTTTACGGCTGTTCATGTAAATCGCACCACCTACCGCATTCCGACCGGCAACCACCCCACGTGAACCGCGCAACATATCCATGCTTTCGAGGTCGATCAGGCCTAAGGAATAAGACTGGCCACGCAACACAGGAACACCATCAAGAAACACACCAACGCCAGATTCACCTGTTACCTGATCAACAGTGGTACCACCGATACCTCGCAACGAAATATCTAACGAGGAAGCACTAAACTCTGTCGGGGTTACAAGTAAGCCACGCGCGCCGGTTGCTACCAGGTCGCCAAGCCCTGTCAGCCCAATAGTTGATAGCGATTCACCACCTAACTGGACAAACTGTTCCCTAACGCGAGACTTTGGCGCAAATTGCTGCGCTTCTGCCAACGCTTGTTGAGCCTCTTCTATACGATCTTGCTGATCGCCAGCTGACTCACCCGACCCTGCTACGCTACCGGCGGCGCCAGCCCCAGGCCTGCGAAAACCCGGGTTAAAGTTCGAGTCGTACTCGTACTCGTATTCGTACTCAAATAAATACGGTGCTTCATCTCCGTCGGATAATAGCGAACTGGCCGACTCCTCAGCCTCATCAAGTGCCTCTTCAAAGCTTTTGTCACCAGCCGCCGCAGCTTCATTGATTACCTCGGCAGCCTTCTCTTGAGCGTCAGCCGCTTCGGCGTCGGCTACATCTTGTGCATCCTGAGCTTCAACTTCCGCGACCTCTAGCGCATTCTGTGCTTCTGCTTCAGCTACATCTTGACCATACGCTGCTGTCGTCAATGACATCGCCGCGACAACGCCGACCAATGACAAGGCATTTGCTTTCACTCTCATTCGAACCTACTCCGACAAAAAACCAAATTATATTTATCGATCTAACTTGTACCCGCCAAGCTCATACACCGGCTGGATAACTCGAACGAACACCGTTTCCTCGACTTATTCTATCCTATAGCCAGCAGTGGTAGCCTGTTGATTATCAAGCATTATTACTTTAGGGCTACTAATATGGGCCACAATTGAAAACAATGAACAGGGTGACTATTGTGTAGAAAATTTCCCGTTTGTCTACCCAATTTGCCAAAAGAATAAGGGTAGTAAGCGGTACAAATGGAATCTGCAGACTCAACTGCCCTGATTTCTAATCAAATATGACAGTCTTATTACCGTGAACTATCGCTCGATCTTCCAGATGGTAACGTAAACCGCTCGCCAAAACCCGGGCTTCGACATCCTTGCCAAGACGGGCCAGATCGTGATGACTGTGCTTGTGTCCTACCCGGATTACATCTTGCTCAAGAATTGGTCCCTCGTCGAGGTCATCCGTAACGTAGTGACAAGTCGCGCCAATCAGCTTTACGCCGCGGTCATAGGCCTTTCGGTAGGGATTTGCACCGATAAAGGCAGGCAAAAAGCTGTGGTGGATATTAATAATTTGATTCATGTATTTACGGCACATTCCGGGCGGAACAATCTGCATGAACCGAGCTAACACAATCGTTTCGGCCTTATAGTCCTGGATTAAGCTATCAACCTGTTCAAAAGCAGCAGCCTTCGCTTCAACAGTCTTTGGAATCTCAACGTGATGGAACGGAATATCATGCCATTCGACCATCCCGCGCAAGTTATCGTGATTCGCGATGACGCAGCAAATATCGCAATCGAGATCGCCACTTTTCCAGCGATGTAAAAGATCCGCAAGGCAGTGCGAGGCATGACTGGCTAGCAAAGCAACCTTTTTCTTTTCCTGCGAATCATTGAGCCGCCAGCGCATATTATTAGCCTCGGCAATGGGACTAAAACGCCGCACGAATTCTTCGCGAGAAACTGACAACGAATCAGACGCAATTTCATTACGCATAAAAAACGACGCGGTTTCCGGCTCGGTATGATAATTTGCCTCCAATAGTGATCCGCCCATTTCCGCGACAAAGCCACTCACTTCTGCCACCAGGCCTACGCGGTCAGGGCATGCTATTACCAGTCTCAAGCTCTCTTTCATCGTACTCTCTTACTGCCCTACTATCACTCGTGCTTAACGTTAAATTCATTATATAGGCGATCCTGTCAGCCAGTTTTGCTGCAAGAGCTAAAGCCTTTGGTTATTTGAGTTTAGCGCCAGCCCACACACCTGCTGGCCGCGCAGTTTTTTTCTCGGACGAATCGACACGTGACGATTGCGCAAGGTCACTTTTCAGCGTTATCAACCAACTTCTGTGAGCATGTCTCGACTGGGCACAGTCAAACTCAAGCGTTTGGTCGGTCAGTTCTTTTATCGAGAACGTACCTTCTAGTTCCTGCGCCAACCGAAAGCCTCGCCGGTTGGTGCAGAATAATAATTGTCCTCCAACCGTCAATCGCCTGGCTGCTAGCTCAATTAGCTCCCGATGATCGCGCTGTATATCCATACTAGTGGTCATACGCTTCGAATTTGAGAAGCTGGGCGGATCAAGAAGGATTAAATCAAATTTACGCGAATCCTGTTTGAGCCACTGGATACAATCCGCTTGCTGTAAGTGGTGTCGACGCAGGTCAAGCGAGTTTAAAATATAGTTTTGCTTCGCCCATTCAGTATAAGTTGCCGACATATCCACGCCTAGTGTCGATTTTGCACCACCCAACGCAGCAGCAACTGACGCGGTGCCGGTGTATGCAAACAAATTCAACACATTTTTCCCGCTCGCCTGCTCACTCAGCCAACGTCGAACTCCGCGCGAGTCAATAAACAGGCCAGTATCGAGATAACCGCTAGGATCAACCCAGAACAAAGCCTGTCGCTCACAGCACTGCACCCGGTCGTTCTCTTGCACTTGAAAATAATCGCCACGCTTTTGGTATTGCTGCTTACCACGCTGCTTGACCCGCTGTTTAACGATCACGCGGTCCTTAGTCAACGACAATAACGCTGACACGGCCTTAGCCGCCTCGCGCAAACGACGGCCTGCAAGATTGCTGTCGATATGTTTAGGCGCTTCGTATTCCTGCAGCTGCACATAACAACCATCCTGCACCGGGTAGATATCTACCAGCATATTAAACTCGGGCAAATCCGCGTCGTAAATACGGTATGGCGCAGAGTCCAGTTTATCTAACGCTTTTTTAAAGCGCCGCCTGAACTTTGCCAGACGATTGTAAAGCATCACTCCCTGCTCACTTAAATCCTCTTTTCTGGGTACGTTTGGCTGACCACCCTCTTTAGCGTCTTTTCTCCGCGATTCTTCATTAATTCGATATCGTTGCAGCTGGCATTCAATAGCACCGTTAAACAGTTTGTGCTGTCGCCAACTTCGATAGTTCGTGGCAAAACCGAGCTCAGGGTTACCATTTAGTAACGCAGCCTCCCAGCCATCACATTGAGCTGCCCAGACATCCCCAATTGCACGATATAACTGTTCAATCGCTTTGTGTTCGCCAAGGCGATGTCCATACGGTGGATTACTGAGCATTAATTTTTTACTATCCGAGAGTTCAGAAGGAAGCAAAGAAGAAACCTTGATATCACTTACCGCCGATTGCCTGACCGAAATATAACGATCCAGTTTAGCCGCATCTATATTCGCCCGCCCAGCGCTAATTGAGCGCGGATCAATATCCGAGCCTGTCACCAACCAATCATTTTCATCGACGCCCAAGGATTGATCGAGAATCAACTGTTCCGCTCGCTGGTCTATCGGCTCTCTCACTGCATGCCAGGCTGCCGCATCAAAGCTGGATAATGGCTTCAATGCCCATGAATCATCTGCCCGCAAATAGCTGGGTGCTATTCTCAGCTTAACCAAAGCGGCTTCGATTAAAAAAGTCGCAGAACCGCAAAATGGATCGAATAAAACCCTATACCTGCTAGCGCCATCACTGCTATCATTTTCTGGCCAGGAAACAGTATTACTATCAGCTAAAAACGAAGGTATATCACCATCATCCGTCCAACCCACTATTTGTAAGATAGCGGCCGCGAGATTCTCCTTTAGTGGTGCAGCACCAGTGGTGGCACGATAACCACGCCTGTGTAGACTATCCCCAACCAAATCAAGCCCGAGCGTGTAACGGTTTTTAAACGCGCGGACATATACGCGAACCTCAGGCTCCTCAAGATCAACCTGGATTCGACCTTGCCGTCCCACCGCATCAAACTGCTGCTGAATCCCATCTTTACATCGCTGAGCGCCGTAACGAATGTTGCGGATTTCATCGTTGGTACCGTTAAAATCGACTGCGATTGTTTGTTCAACCGAAAAATGATCGGACCAACCACACTTTTGCACAAGCTGGTCAAAAGCGGCTAAATTGTCACAACGCTCTCGCGCTAACACCAAAACGATACGGTTCGCAATTCTCGACCAGTTAATAACATGATAGCTTAGCGGCGTCGTAGCAGAAAAATAAACTGCTGCCACAGATTCCTGTAACTCTGATACGCCGAGCGCTCGCAACTCTTTTGCTAATGCAGCTTCTAACCCTTTTGGGCATACCGCCATATATAACTGCGTTGACTGCTCGCCGGACGTTTGCATTTTTCGCACTGTATCTAGAATATACGTAACGTTAGTGGCTAGCGAGACGCACTAGCGTCTTTAATACCCTGCGCCACCTTGCCGATAAGCGAAGGGCCTCGATAAACCATTCCCGTGTATATCTGCACTAAATCCGCACCTGCCTCGATTTTCGCAATGCCTTTTTCAACGGAGTCTATGCCGCCTACCCCTACGAGCACTAACGATTTTTTCGGCTTAATATGATTTGCAACTGTTCTCAACGCCTCTGTACTCGGCGCGAACACTGGCGCACCACTCAGTCCGCCAGCCTCTCCCGCATGCTTATGACCCGCCACTGACTCACGATTAACCGTGGTGTTGCTGATAATCAAACCATCAATACCCAGTTTCATTGCCAAATCCGCAACAGAAGTCAGGTCTTCCTCAGCCATGTCGGGCGCTAACTTAACCAGCAATGGCAACCGCTTCGTTAACGTCTGCTCCAGACTCGCTCGCTCACTACAAAGTCGAGACAGTAATTGTTCTAACGCCTCGCCAAACTGTAAGTCGCGCAAACCTGGTGTATTGGGCGAGGACAAATTAATCGTAATGTAGTCAGCGAGATGTGCTGCCCCTTGCAAGCACTGTAAATAGTCTTCTGCTGCGTTTTCGGCTGGCGTATTCTTGTTCTTTCCGATATTCACCCCAATCGGAACTGCAATGCGCGATGACTCACGCGCTTTTTGTAACCTGCCCAACAGTGCCGCCAGGCCATCATTATTAAACCCCATACGATTAATCACGGCCTGGTGCTCTGGCAAACGAAACATCCTTGGCTTAGGGTTACCGCTCTGCGGAACGGGCGTAACCGTACCCAATTCCAGAAAACCAAACCCAAGCCTTTGCAAGCCTAAAATCGCCTTACCATCTTTATCCAGGCCGGCCGCTAATCCAACCCGGTTTTGGAACTTTAGACCCATCAGCTCTACAGGGTCATCCACGTTTTTAAATGGCATCGGCGCACGCGAATTGCCCGCAGCAGCCAGGCCACTAATGGTTAGGTGATGAGCCAACTCCGGGTTTAGAGAGAACAACAGCGGCTTAACTAGGCGATAAGACATAAATAAAAAAGGGAAACGACATCTTTAAGCGAGGAGAAGACAGCTTACCATGGCTTGCTTTCGCCACCGCGTCGCAACTTGGTGAATAATGGGAATGTGACCATTGGCGCGTTCGAGGGTGACAACCGTTACCCTATCACCTCTATAATCCGCCGCTGGATTAAAACGCGAAAGCGCAGTTTGCTCGCGTATCCGTTTTAACATCAGTCATCGAAAACGAAAAACATCAACTGCAGGTACGAAGAACACCATGAGCAAAACTAAAAGCGCGAGTAAAGAAATCATAGAAGAACTTGGCGTTAAGCGAATGACTTCAAAACACCCGACGATTCGCAAGCTCAAACGCAAATACCCAACGTCTATTCACGGCAACAAATTTTGGGACTCAAGCTATTTGCTGATGGACTACCTGAACGATAACCCGCCCAAAAAGAAAACTCGTATTCTAGAGATAGGCTGCGGCTGGGGGCTCACTGCTATTTACTGCACAAAGACGTTCGGGTGCAAGGTTACCGGTTGCGACGCAGACCCGGATGTATTCCCCTACCTCGAAGCGCATGCAGAGCTCAACGATGTAAAAGTTAAACAGCTCAAAAAGAAATTTGAAAAACTAGACGTAAAAACGCTATCAGAATTCGATCTAATTATCGGCGGCGACATCTGCTTTTGGGACGAGTTAAACGACACCCTGTTTAAACTGTTCAAGCGTGCAAAGAAAGCCGGGGTTAAAAAAGCCATCATCGCCGACCCACAACGCCAACCATTTATCGATCTCTGCGATCGGCTTGATGATCACTTCACACACGAAGTTTGGGACTGGGCGTTGCCCAAGCCAACACCGGCCGATGGTGATATTCTGGTGGTGGATTTTAAAAAGAGTTAAGCCCGCTTTTTAAAATCAAACTCCGCTGATTTCCCAGGCAAAGCTCGCTAATGGTCGAAATAGAAGTTGACGACAACCACTCTATAACGACCATTGTGCTTACGCCGGATCGTTCATCGAGCTGGCGATCGAACAAGCGAGTAATCGCTCTTCTGGGCGGTACCTGTCTTGCCATATCGTTCGCTTTTTACTTTGCTTTTGGCATCTGGATGATATTGCCTTTCGCCGGGCTCGAGATTGCCGCTGTCTCCGCAGGGCTTTATTACGCTCAGTGGAAGTTAAGTTATCGCCACGTTATTGCGATCGATGACACCTCAGTCACTATTGAGCAAGGCGTCTATAGACCCAGCAAACAGTGGCAATTTGAGCGCTTCAATACGCGGCTTCATATTTACCCACCCAAACACGAATGGGAAGCTAAGAGCCTTTATCTAATCAGTCGCGAAACAAAAGTCCGGATCGGTCAGTTTCTTAGCAAAAGCGATACAAAAAAGTGTATAGAGCTATTGCTGCCATTTATTAACATCGTTAGGGAAAACACTCCTTCAGACGAATAACCAGCTCGGCGTTTATCCGGGCAGATAGCGCTAGCATTCCCATTTAGGTAAAATGCGCGTTTTACTCGATTAACCTGGCCATATATCCGTGTCACAAACTCCCCCAAAAGTTGGCTTTGTCTCGCTAGGCTGCCCTAAGGCGCTAGTCGATTCCGAGCACATACTGACCCAGTTAAAAATAGATGGATACGAGACCAGCGCAAGCTATGAAGAAGCCGATGTCGTTGTTGTCAACACCTGCGGATTTATTGACTCGGCCAAACAAGAATCGCTAGACGCTATTCAGGAAGCAATATCGGAGAACGGTAAGGTTATCGTAACCGGCTGCATGGGCAAAGGAATCGACGCTGAACTCATCAAACAGCAAGCGCCTTCAGTGTTAAGCGTGAGCGGGCCAGCTGACACACAAAGCGTCATGAACGCGGTGCATAAATTTATACCGCCTGCAAAAAACGTCGACGCTTTGCCACGCTACATCCCCGCTCAGGGAGTTAAACTCACGCCCAAGCACTACGCGTATTTAAAAATATCCGAAGGCTGTAATCATCGTTGCAGTTTTTGCATTATTCCATCCATGCGCGGCGACCTGGTAAGTCGCCCCATCAACGACGTTGTCAAAGAAGCAGAGACATTAGTCGAGTCGGGTGTTAAAGAACTACTTGTCGTTTCGCAGGACACCAGCGCTTACGGCGTCGATAAAAAATATCCGCTGGGGTTTGTCAACGGACAAGCGTACGAAACGAGAATGGAAGACCTTTGTCGCGCACTTGGCGAACTAAACGTATGGACGCGCTTGCACTATGTCTACCCCTACCCTCACGTCGACAAAATATTACCGCTGATGGCTGAAGGGAAAATCCTGCCCTATCTGGATATTCCTTTTCAACACGCCAGCCCCAACGTACTCAAGCGTATGAAGCGCCCCGGCAACATCGAAAAACTTAGCCAGCGTATTCGGTCATGGCGCGACATCTGCCCAGACCTAACTATACGCTCAACATTTATTGTCGGCTTTCCCGGAGAAACCGATGAAGACTTTAACTATTTGCTCGAATGGCTAGACGAAGCTCAGTTAGATCGCGTGGGTTGCTTTCAATACTCAGCGGTCGAAGGCGCAAGTGCAAACCAGCTCGATGGACAGGTAGCTGGCCCTGTCAAAGAAGCGCGTTGGCAACAGTTTATGGAAAAACAACAACAGATTTCTTCGCAAAGGCTAAATAAAAAAATTGGCACCAGGCAAACTGTAATTATTGATGGAATCGACGAAGCCAGTGATCGACTGATAGGCAGAACAAAGGGCGATGCGCCGGAAATCGACGGGCAAGTATTTATTGAAGCTGACGGCGATTTTGCGTTAGGCGACCACATTGAGGTCAACATTACTGACGCAGATGAATACGACCTATATGCGGTGGCCACCACGGCTTCGTAACTTAGTGCATAGCCACGCATGAACTTAATACTACTTACGCAACAGCAGCTTGACGGCAAGAAAACCTCCCAGCAGAACCCAACTGACCAGTTCCAGGTTGAGCTTGATGAGCGTCAATCAAGGCACTGCATCCGAACATTACAGTTGAAACCCGGCAACAACGTAAATGTCGGCATCGTGAATGGCGGTATTGGCCACGCAGTATGCAAACATATTTCACCAACCAGCGGCATAGTCACTCTGTTAGTGGATCCAGCCGATCTACAACATCCGCCCCCACCACCCAGCAATGTTCACTTATACCTCGCACTACCTCGCCCAAAAATGCTGCGGCGAATATTTCGTACAGTTGCAGAGTGCGGCATTAAAAACCTGACCATAATCAACAGTGCGAAAGTCGAAAAAAGCTATTGGCAGACACCTTCTTTAAGTACTGGCAATATCAATCAATACTTTCTGGAAGGACTGGAACAAGCGAAAGATACTGCTCTGCCTACCGTTACTATTGAAAAACTATTTCGACCGTTTGTTGAAGATCGATTGTCAGCCGTCGTCCGCGAAGAAGGTAGTAGCGTCTGGGTAGCACACCCCTACCAGAACGATAAAACACTAAAAGATATAAAACAGGCGTTAAATTCAACAATTTGCGCAAAAAAGCACTTACATCTAGTTGTCGGTCCTGAAGGCGGCTTTACACCATTCGAAATCGATCTTTTGCAGACAAACGGCGTTTGTCCGTTTAGCGCTGGCGAGCGCATTTTTAGAAGTGAAACATTTGTAAGCTGGGTGATTGGCGCTCTGGAAAACGGTTAGAATAAGCCTTTCATCTACCAAATTAATAAATACAGAAATGTTATGGTACGCGCGCTCATCTATCTGATTATCATCATTCTCGTACTCGCCCTGTTGTCAGCAGCTACCATTTCGCTCGCAGGGAAAGGCTTTATTTTCACTGCAATTGAAAGGACCTATTTAAGCGGGCACTCAACAGCAAATATAAACGACCACACGGTATTTAAGACAAAAACAATACCAACAAAAAACGCGAAACCATGGCCGCTTCACCCAGCCTATAAAAAAAACGCGCTGCCAGAAAAACTAAAGGTATTTTTATCAGAAGGCAATGCCGCCGCATTTCTTATTATTAAAGATGGGCAGCTGCTTAGTGAATCCTACTTTAAGCACTACGATGATCGCAGTAAAACCAATTCGTTTTCGATGGCGAAAACTGTCACCACACTTTTAACGAGTATCGCGATTGACGAAGGCATTATTTCATCCTTCGAGCAACCCATTGTCGAGCTACTTCCCGAATTTGCTGACCAACCGTTAGCCGCCGAGGTACAGGTAAAACATCTTTCCGCAATGAACTCGGGATATGAGTGGGACGAAAATTACTACAACGCCCTAAGCCCAACAGTCGCACTTTACTACAGCAAAGATGTACCGAAATTTCTTCTTAATGGTCAGTTCTCTCAAGCGGCCGGCGAGCACTTTAACTATTCCAGCGCCTCCACCCAGCTGTTAGGGACACTACTCAACCGAGCACTCGCCAGGAAAAACACTGACTTTAGCCAGTATCTAAGCGAAAAGCTTTGGCAGCCGCTACAAATGAACGACGACGCGTTATGGCACACCGACGCCAAAGGCAACGAGCTCACCTATTGCTGCCTTAACACAAACGCAAGAAACTTTGCCAAGCTCGGCCAACTGATGCTGAACAAGGGTAACTGGGATGGACAACAACTGATATCCGAAACCTTTATTGAAGCAATGACAAAACCGTTAGGCGCCAATTACTATGGACTATCTACGTGGCTCTCGACCGATCCGGAAATCAATTACTATTGGTTTTCTGGCCATCTGGGGCAATATATTATTGTCGTACCGCAAGAAAACGTTGTAATTGTTAAACTCGGTGAGTCTCGCAGCAACCCCAACTTCCGCCAAGAAGTTATTCCCGTGCTGGTTACACAATCACTGGCGATCGCCGATCAACCCTAAGTACAATCAAGCCTGATATTTGGCAGGCGAGAAAGCCTAATTCCCCACGAGCAAACCAGGGTTTGCTCATTCCTGTTTAAAAGATCCCATTTAATCATCCAATCCCGCGTCGAACGCTAACCAAATACGCAGCTGGCCGGGCGCTCTTGCGCTAGATAACTTTCCACAGAAATTGTTACAAGTTCACTCGCTAAATCACTTGCATTACACCTGGCTTTAAATAATATTGATTCTTATTCGCACCAACGGACGGCGGAACAAAGCTCTCTTCTTCTCCGGTTAATAAGGTGAATGAAGAGTAGCGCTTAGGAAATAATCGTTTTTGGGGTTCTGGGGCAAGATATCAGGGATTAGCCTGCTAATCGCAATTTGGGTTATTTCAGGGCTTAAGAAATAGATGACTTTGCGAATATCAGTTTAAGCAAGCGGGTGCTCGATCCTGCACGTTGACAACGCTCATACCTCCCGGGTGAGACTTTGTTTACGACGAGCACCCGATTGCTCTATTTTAAAGTGGTAAGGTTTCTTGTCTTACTCCAATAAGACACAATAAAAAAGTTAGTCAAAGTAACTGCAGCAATAGTCGGTAACGGTTTTTATTTTCAGTTTAAATTTAGCGTTTGCAGGCACTTCAAAACTTTGCCCAGCGTTTATAATTTCCCAGTCGTCGCTACCTGGAAGCAGTACTTCTAATTCACCAGCGCTAATTTCCATCAATTCATTTTTATCAGTACCGAATTCATAATCTCCGGGCAGCATAATACCAAGCGTTTTAACAGAACCGTCTTCAAATGTGACGGTGCGGCTAGTGACCTTGCCTTTAAAATAAATATTGGCGATTTTGTTTACAGAAACCTGGTTAAATTGAGTCATAGTGATAAACGATTAAATTTATAGAAGTAAGCCGTTACACCTTACAGCATTAGCGCGGTGCACCACAGCTTGAGATTAAACGACTAGCAGCAAAAATTCTGGGCTATTCGAGCCTTTCTGAAATTAGTCTGCTTTGTCGCGGCGGCAATACTCAGCGCCAGAAGATGGCATACTATTAAACACCAATAGGCAAAGACCAATGCTTTTCGCAAAAAAAATAACGATTACGTTAAATCGTCGGTACCGAATGAATGAGCAATTCATGGCGACACAGAATCAACGAGTTAAGTTTTCATTTCAGCCTTCAAATCCATCACGAGCAGGTTGGTGACTTGCCCTCCTGAAGAAAGTAAACACCTTCAATAATAGTGAAAGCCACCAAAAGGTACACTCTCAGTATAGCTTTCTCGAAACTCTTCCCAGCTGATTCACTAAAAAACATGAGGCTTGCTTTAACCACACGCACTTGCAAAAAGCTTGAGGTTTGAAACTGCCCAAATGAAACTTTTATTACAAACGCCCACCCTCTTGATTTCATTACTATTTTTGAAACACCCAGTCGTCAAAAACCTTTGCAAACAATAAGCAAAACTGTATAATCGCGAAGCAATCTGCGCAGAGTGTACTCTACGCGGCGTTGTTATTGTTGATGAGCGCTGATCCCCTTCAGCTGTTGAATCGGCAAACAGACAAAAACCTGGCGTTGGTTTAGCTAATAATATTTCTAATTTAGCTACAGGTTTTTAAAGCTAAGACGCTTTTTCAGTTTAATAAAAATAACTGGGCTGTTTGCGCATTCTCGAGTTCTGACTATAGCTTGGAGATATAGTCGTTGGGGATTCACATGGCACTCTCGTATTCAAACCTGTTTGTAGCCGTTGCGGCGACCGTTAGTTTCAGCTTTGCTCACGCAGCGATGGTTGTCGATTTTGAAGTTGACGACTCTGGAGCAACTTTAAGTCCTGGCGATATTATTACCGGCACGACAATAAATGGCGCCACCTTTAGCGTGTTTAACCAGGGCGATTCCGGTGACACAAATGGCGGCGCAACGCCCGGTGCGGGCCTACCACTTGCCGGTGATCCACTACCACCACTTTTTCCCTCTGCGCTGAATAGCGGCAATAGAGAATTAATACTTTTTAACTCTGACTGCTCGGAAGCTAGCTGCTCGGGCCAAGACGACGATCTTGCATCGCCAGGCCAGGGAAACATTCTCATCATCAGCGAAGACAACGATTTTAGCGATCCGGACGACTCTCGTTTCGGTGGCACCATTCTCATCGACTTTGACCAGCCTATTGTCTCGCTAACCACGCTGGTGGTTGATGTGGACGACAATGACGCAGGCAATAACTTTGCAGCAGGCTATCTCGGCGGAGTTTTTGTAGGGCTCTTTGGTTTTAACACCGTTGGCGAGGTTGACAATAACCTACAGTCTGCGAGCTTTGATTCACCAATCGACCAATTAATTATTAACTTCGAAAGCAGCGCAGGTATTGCTGGTTTCGAATATACGCCCGTCCCAGTGCCGCCTGCGGCATGGTTAATGTTTTCCGGGCTCGTCGGCTTAAACGCTTATAAAAAACGCCTCGCTAAAAAATAAAGGGTCTTAGTAATGTAAATGGCATGTCTGAGTACAGGCATGCCATATTACTTTCTCGCCTTTTTCGTTTGCGACCCTCCTCGATCGAACAGCTATTTTGATCAGAGGCTCAGTTAATTTCCTATCTTTTTTTTCTTATCTTATAAACTGGCCGCTCAATCGCCATTACCATCATTAACGCTATTAACCGCACGACACCGGTCAGGACACGCGCCTTAATGAGCCCAACTCAGATTGAGGCGATTTTAAGGGTAGTTTTATTCTAAAACAGGTACCTTCACCGACGACACTTTCAACCGACATTTCGCCTGAGTGTTTTTCTACAATCACCGAGTGCGCGATATACAACCCCTGCCCGGTTCCTTTCCCGACACCTTTGGTGGTAAAAAACGGATCAAAAATTTTGCGCAAGTTCTCGTTGGGAATGCCTTTCCCGGTGTCATGAATCTCAATGATTGCGTTAACGCCTTCTGATAAAGTACGAACAGTAATAGTGCCGGCTACGGTATCTTTGCAGCCACTTTTTTCTGCAATTGCATGCGCAGCGTTGACAATTAAATTCAAGAAAGTCTGGTTCAGTTCGCCAACCAGGCATTCGACCAACGGGAGTTCAGGGTCGAGGTCTTTCTCAATTTCAGCAACATACTTCCATTCGTTTCGTGCAACCGTCAACGTACTCTCTAACGCACTGTTTAAGTCAACACGCTCTTTTGCCTTGCCGCCAGGATGAGAAAACTCTTTCATTGCCTTAACAATTGAAGATATTCTAGCTACCCCCTCCTTCGCTTGTTCTATCGCGGCAGGTATATCTTCACGTAAAAAGGACAAATTTATCTCTTCGATATACTCCTTTATATCGCCAACACTTTCTTTAAGGCGCTCAGGCACGCCACATTGATCGATAACCGATAGATGCTTTTCAAGCAAACTCGCCAACTCATTAAAGTCTTCAAATGCATCTTTTAAAAAATAAATATTGTCGCCGACGAACTGGGCAGGCGTATTTATTTCATGAGCAACACCTGCCGCCAACTGACCGATAGACTCCAGTTTTTGCGCGTGATTGAGCTGTGATTCCAGGCGCTTTCTTTCCGTTACATCATCACCCAAAATTAAAAAACCCTGAAAGTTCCTATCGAGATCAAACACCGGATTAATCGACAAGGTAACAAAACCATCCTCGCCATTAGCGCGCCGATAGACATGATTCATCAATCGAGTTGGCTTTTCAGCTATCTTGCTCTTATCAAGTTTTTTAACGGGTGATTCCCAATCCCATTCAATCGCCAAATCCCGGAAGTTTTTTAACTTAGCTTCATCAGCCGGAATATCAAAAATCGATTCTGCCAAATGATTCCATCGCGTAACCTGATAGTTCTCGTCTAAACCAATGAGAATTAGCTGGATCGCCGCGAGCAACTGTTCTTTTTCGTTATGCTGAAATTGAGTTTGTTGTTGGACGTGAAAAATTTCGCGGCTTTTCTCTTCCAGCAAGCGTTCAGCCTGTTTCCTCGCCGAGCGCTCTCGTGCAAGCTTGCGCTCCAGTAATTCGTATTTATCCATTATTATTAACTTTCGACGCTGAGGAGAAACTCAACTTGCGCCCCACCGCTGCTTGAAGAGTCTTGCTTGGCGATAGATATATTCTCCTGGAAATACTCGCAGCATGCCTGAATCATGCCCTCGGCAAGGTCAGCGAGATGCCTGGACGACTTGTAAAGCATTTTTAGCTTACCGCCAGCGACTCGCTCGCAATCAAAAGAGGGCAATTCGGCATCGGGATAGAGCTTACGAACCTCCACATGAATATAGTTTTCGACAGATTCTAAGAATGTAAATGCGTCTGATGCAGCTTCGAAAAAAACGGGGAAAAGAACGGTAAAGCGTCTAAAAACGTGCTGACCAAACGCTTTAATTAACTCTGGGACGGGAATATTTGTTAGCTCGCTTAATGCAGAAACCATTTGCACAAGCTCTTGATGGTCGTAAGTGCCAGCGCTTGTGTACGCGCCGTCGGTGGCCGAGCCGGAGTTTTGAATAACACGGTCGGCAATTTCCAGCGAGAATTGCTCTTCGACCATTTCCAGAAATTCTGTAAAAACGATTCCTTTCATAATGTTCCCTCGGACCCAGGCTTTGGCTTATGCCAACCATTTGCCTTTTATTTATCCTGTCCAACGCTTCCTGGCGTGGAGAGTGCCAAATCTTTGCTTGAAAATACGACAATTCCAAGAAGATTAAATCTGCACCGATTTGATGAGTATAGCTAACAAAAACACCTGTATTGAAACACTTACCCACAACCCTCGCATCTGATTATTACTTAAACAGCAAACAGGGGGTTTTGCGTATGAGTATTGCACAGCGAAGTGTGTGTGCTTCACTATCTATTCTCACAGAGCTGCCTTAGCCAGAAAATGTTTCCATATCAAAACTGTTTCTTTCAAACGCCGCACCGACCATATCAAAAAGCGCAGCGTCACTGCTATCAAATCTCTCAAATCGATCAAAGTATAAGAACTGTTTAAGCAGCAACGTGAAGGCATGAGGAAAAACCAGCCCATAGCTCCGTGAGATTGTTCCCAACTCAATTAACCAGCGGTTTACATCCCGGTTAAACGCATTTTCGTCAAAGCTCGAAGCAGCGCTATAGGCGGTCCAGGAAGTTTTGTCTCCAGACATATGCGCATCAATATCCTTAACACCCTTAAGCAGCTTATCAATGTCTTGCGCGAACAAATCAACATCAATTTTTTGTTTTGTCATCCCTATCGTAAACAATGCGTTTGCTATTTCGCGGCTATCATCTTGAATAACGCCTATAAATAACTTTTGACAAGCGTGCCATACCTTCCGGTCGATAGAGCCTACAAGCCCAAAATCAATGAGACCGACCTGCCCATTACTAAGCAGCATCATATTCCCAAGGTGTAAATCAGCGTGAAAAAACCAGTGATTAAATAATGAAGCAAGCCACACTTGCTTAACACTTGCTACCGCTGCGGCAAATACTTCTGCATCCGCAACATGAACCATCGCTGGCGCCCGTTCAAAATCGACGGAGTCCAGGCCGCCTTGATTCTCCCTTAGCCATTCCGAGAAAGTCTGGCCATAGAACCGCTCCATAACTAACACTCGCTTCGTGCAGAGGTTGGGATATGGCCGTGGCACAGCGACATTTGAATAGCCGTGCTCTCGAATAAAACGATCGAATTCGATTAAATAGTTTTCTTCTTTTACAAAATCGCACTCATCCATCATATAGGGATAGATCGCCTCAACAAACCCCGAGAACATTGCGCGATTAACATTTGGCGTGACCAATTCCAGCACTTTGGTCACAAGCATAAGAATAGTTAAATCAACATCTATCGTTGCTTCAACACCCGGCTTCTGCACCTTTATAACAACATGCTCGCCGGACTTTAAAGTTGCTGCGTGAACCTGCGCGATTGATGCGCTTGCAAGCGGTTTTTCGTCTATCGAACTAAATACCGAATCAAGCGGTCGATCGAGCTCTTGCTCAATCACCCTTTGAATCAACGCAAAATCTTGTGAAGGGGTTCGATCAAAACAGTCCTGAAATGCTTCGACGTACTCGGCAGGAAACAACGATGGAGAACTACCGATGAACTGCCCTAGCTTTATATAGGTCACCCCCATCGACTCAAAAGCCTGTCGCAATTCAATCGGGGTCGGCGCGCGCATTTCGATGATACACCGTGCAAGCGCGGGCGACACCGTCCACATAACGCTCATTCCACGCAACGTACTAAAATACGAGCGGCGCAACATTTTTGACTTGTCAGCCCGAAGCTTTACCCTATCCTTAAACGACAAACGACTCACAATAACCCTCTAAAAAAAACAATCAACCACCAACATGTTCAATCGCCATCATCATAAAACCTGTTAACGCCGCGTTATTAGGTGATAATGAAGGCGAAACTTCGCGTTTAACCATTTCGATATTCTGCGCAAACTCCTGGTAAAACTCCCAGCTTGGCCGCGGCTTATAGACAAGCCCCTCAATTTCGAGAAACGCAATTATTTTTTTTGCCGTCGTTGGTTTAACGAACACGCTTTCCTGTGGGTTAAAATAAAAAGGGATAATACTAATCAACGACCACTTGGCGAGCTTGTAGTCGCTCAAACAATCTAACATTTCGTTAAAGCCCTTCTCTTTGTTTCCATGTAACTGTTTTCTTAACGCATCCGCTATACGAACCTTTTCGTTTGGGCTCATTGCCCTTAACGCATCTCGATACTTTGGCTTTTCGAACATTGATACCATCGAAGACTTCCCGACGATATCAATCATCGAATCGATAATCGCATTACTGTCTGCAAATCGTGCCTTACGAAAAGCCTCTTGCGCCCTTTCAACCAGCTTCGCGACATTATGCTTTTTGCCTACCGCCGCCATCTCGGGATCAGAAAAACCCAGCGGATATTGGGCTAAAAAATACGATTCAAGCTGTGTGAGCTTTGCGCGATTCATTGTCCGATTTACCAAAAAAACTTAAGCCTAAAAAGCACCCATCGATACCGCTGTTAGCATTGCCGCGCCCATATCATAACTTTGGTTTAGCCCGTCCTCGGTAATCTCACCCTTTACGATTAAGGGCTCCACCACCTTACGCATGGGGTAACCGAGCATGATGCGATCGATCTCCCTAACCGCACCACTGCCATCGTTACCAGCGCTAACTATTAGACCATAGGGCAACGAAAGCTGATACGGCTCCGCAGGATAAAATGTTCTGTCCAAAAAGTCCTTGATTGCGCCTGACATATAACCAAAATTTTCAGGCGTCGCTAAAATTAGAGCGTCAGCATTCAACAGATCGTGCATTCCACTTTCTACCGCAAGCTTGCAGACCACCCTGCTATCCATCTCGTCAGCAGCAAGCACATCTTTTGCGCCCGCTTCTGCCGCGCGCACCAAACGTTCGGTATTACCCGTTTGTGTATGATAAACGATCAACAAGGTTTTCATATTTACATGCCAGATAGTGCCTTACCAGCGAGATGCTACACACAATTTTAAACCAATCCTAATGGCGAGATAAGGCGCCAAGGAAAAACAATTGCAAAGCATTAAAAACTGTATACAATTACAGGACTGTTATTGCATACAGTTGACTCAAACGATAACTACCAGCTTCAACAGACAAGCGCAGGTAACACAATGAGTAATTTCGATAGAGACCCTCTTACAAACCGACAGCAGCAAATTTATAGCTTTATCTGCTCGGCTATTGAACGCGATGGCATGCCGCCAACACGGGCAGATATTGCCGCAGAGTTTGGCTTCAAGTCCGCCAACGCCGCCGAAGAGCATTTAAAAGCGCTCGCAAGAAAGGGCTATATCGAAATCGTACCAGGCACCTCACGCGGCATTCGAATTGTTGATGAGGCCCCTGAGGGCTTACCACTTATTGGCCGCGTTGCTGCGGGTTCGCCTATCCTCGCACAGGAGCATGTAGAAGAGCATATCGCTTTCGACCCCAGCTTCTGGCAGCCCCGCGCAGATTTTTTGCTGGAAGTTAACGGCGACTCAATGATTGACGTAGGAATATGTGATGGCGATTATCTCGTCGTCCATAGCTGTAAGGAAGCCAATAACGGCGAAATCGTCGTCGCGCGAATCGATGAAGATGTAACAGTTAAACGCCTGCGAAAGACGAGAAGCAAACACGTTGTGCATCTTGAGGCCGAAAACCCGGACTTCAGCACCATCGAAGTAGACCTTCGCGAACACAGCTTTGCTATTGAGGGTATTAGCGTCGGTGTTATCAGACGCTAGTAAGTATGTTTAATGCAGTATTCTTGATGAAGCTAAATCCGAGGCGCGAATAGGCCCCAATTCCTGCTCTGGCGATATGTTATTGTTGCTATTTTTATCCTCGTAAGCGGCAACGCGGTCGTTCGCCGCATCCGACAATCGAGCCGACGTACTTGTCGATCGTTCTGCCGCTAACTTCATTGTTTGCGCCTCTTCTTCCTGCAATAACTCTTCGACTGCATCGGCGTCTACATCCGCAGCATCAACCTCTTTCATCTGCACCAACGATGTCGCCTCAATACCGGCCTGAATCATCGCTTTGACAACTTCAACCTGGGCATCGCCGATATACGCCTTCGCCTCATCGGAAAACTTAATACTCAAAATTGGATCACCTTCGGCGTCCGCTCGCTGTAAAACAATCTCACCATTGGCTAATTCAACAATTTCTAACAAAGACGACACGAATACCTCCCAAGTTCTGTGGCGATACTAACAGCTTTTGACCAGAGCCGCACTAACCCAGTCGACTGTTTGAAGAAGAAGCGGTTACCAGAAGTGACGGGACCGAAAAGGCGGCAACCCAACTAGAATCGACTTTAAAAAAGAGCAATTAACAAAATAAAATCAATTAGTTAAGATTGTTATTAAAGTTTTTATTCAACAGGAAAGCGGCCCTATCCTGTAAGTAATTTTCAGAACTCAATGCCAAGCGAGCCGGCTATTTGCTCCGCTTCGAAAAACTGCTCGGCCCAATACCGACAGAACTGCACATCTAGCGCCTGAGTCTTGGTAACCCCTTCAACCGCTATAAGCTGGGGCTGCTGTGCTGTCAGCTTATTGCCATTGATGAAATTCTGGGGCACCGCAAACAATTGCTGATAAAGACGCAGGAAGGTCGGCAGGCCAGCGGTGTCGAGATGCTTTAGCAGTAGTGACAGTTCTGTATTTTGAAATTCAGCCGCCGACAGCGCTTCCACGCAAGCGTTGAGGTCAACCGCATTCATATATTCAGCGCGAAAAGAATCGCTTGCGTATTGCAGGCATAGGCTCTTTAGCGCATGCCCCAGATGATAAAGCGCAGCCTTAGTCAGGCTATCGAAAACAATCTTAGCCTGGGGATTATCAACCGATCCCGACTCTGCAAGATCACACATGGCGACCGCTGCATTACTGCTCACCAAAAATTGCTGACGGCAATCATCAGGGGAGCAACGGTTTCCAGCGCTCACTGGGCCAGCCTAATCAGTTTTCTTGGCCGCTTTTTTCTTAGCGACTTTCTTTTTGGGCGCAGCCTTTTTCTTCGCAGCTTTCTTTTTAGCTGCCTTCTTTTTCGGCGCGGCCTTTTTCTCGGTAATTACCCAGCTACCATCAACATAATCTGCGCGCCATCCAGTTGCCTTACCGTCAACGTCGGTCATCAAATACTGCTCTTTGGTTTTGCGCTGATAGCGAATTTGCACGCGATTCCCATCGGTGTCTTCGACAGGCCCTTCCATCAAAAAATGGTACTTAGGATCTATCTCCTGCTTGTGCGGCAGGATTTCATCGACAAAAGGCGCTCGCGTTTCGCGATTTTTTGGAAACTGTGAAGCGGCCAAAAATATGCCCGCTGCACCATCCCTTAATACGTAAGTATCCTCTACCTTTTGACACGCGAGCTCAGGCATTGGCACCGGATCCATTTTTGGTGGCGCAGGCTCACCATTGCGTAACAATTTGCGCGTATTTTTACAGGTGTCGGAGGTACAGCCAAAATATTTTCCAAAGCGGCCAGACTTGAGCTGCATATCTGAGCCGCATTTATCGCACTCAAGCACAGGGCCATCGTAGCCTTTAATTTTGAAGGTGCCTTCCTCAATCTGGTAGCCACTGCAATCAGGGTTGTTTCCACATACATGAAGCTTTCTAGTTTCATCGACCAGATAACTGTCCATCGCCGAGTTACAAATATGGCAACGTTTTTTATTAATCAATAAACGTGATTCTGCTTCATCGTCAGCATCTGCACTAATCGCTTCGTCGCCAGAAACCAGGTTCATCGTCGCTTTGCAACGCTCTTTCGGTGGTAAGGCATATCCAGAGCAACCTAAAAACACGCCCGTGCTCGCGGTGCGAATCTGCATTGGCCGACCACAAGCTTTACACGCTATATTGGTTTCCGTCGGCATGTTCGACCGCAGCCCGCCTTCTTCGGCATCAAGCTTTGCGGTCTCTAGCTTGCTGGTAAAGTCGTCGTAAAACTCGTCTAACACTTCCTTCCAGTTACGATTACCTTCCGCAATTTCGTCAAGCGTTTCTTCCATGTTTGCGGTAAAACCGTAGTCCATGAGGTTTTCAAAGCTTTCGCTTAAACGCTCGGTGACAATATCCCCCATCTTCTCGGCATACATACGCCGGTTTTCGATACGAACATAACCTCTATCCTGTATCGTGGAAATAATTGACGCATAGGTCGACGGACGCCCGATTCCCTGCTTTTCAAGCTCTTTAACCAGGCTGGCCTCAGAATAACGAGGTGTCGGCTTGGTAAAATGCTGGCTCGGGTCGAGCTTAACCAGATTAAGCAAATCACCTTCCTGAAAGTCAGGTAGCGTTCTGTCATCATCTTTTTTGGTAACAGGCGGCTGCACTTTGGTAAATCCGTCAAAACGAATTACACGCCCTCGCGTGCGCAGCTCGTAGTCACCCGCGCTGGCAACGAGGCTTGTACTGGTAAACTGCGCGTTTGTCATTTGGCAAGCCACAAACTGGCGCCAGATCATCTCATACAATCTCACTGCATCCGGATCAACGCTCTTCAAGTCGGACGGCATTGTCGCCACCGAAGAAGGTCGAATAGCTTCATGCGCTTCTTGCGCGCCTTCTTTGCTGCTGTACAGTCGCGGCTCTTTGGGCAAGTAATCCTTTCCGTAGCGATCGTCGATATAATTCCGACACTCTGCCACCGCATCCGCACTCAAGTTTGTCGAATCGGTACGCATATAAGTGATATAACCCGCCTCGTATAAACGCTGGGCCATCATCATCGTCTTTTTAACACCAAAGTTCAGGCGCGTACTCGCTGCTTGTTGCAGAGTAGAGGTAATGTAAGGAGCGGTTGGCTTACTTGAGGTTGGCTTGTCTTCGCGCTTGCTAATCGAAAAATCAGCAGCGTTTAGCCCTTCGAGGCTTACGTTGCAACTGTCTTCGTTCGTCGGCCGAAATTTCTCACCATCGTGTCGTGTAACCTGCATGCGCAGCTTGCCAGCATCGCCGGTCAGGTCAGCATACACTTCCCAATATTCTTCAGGAATAAAGGCACGAATCTCTCGCTCTCGCTCAACAATTAGTTTAACTGCAACCGACTGCACTCGCCCCGCCGATAACCCTCGCGCCACCTTCGACCACAGTAACGGCGACAACATAAAACCAACAACACGGTCGAGAAAACGACGCGTCTGTTGCGCCTCTACGCGATTCATATCAAGCTCGCAGGGCTCTTCAAACGCTCGCTGAATGGCTTTTTTTGTAATTTCGTTAAAAACAACGCGCTGAAAACGCTCATCATCGCCACCAATAATTTCCCGCAAATGCCAGGCGATTGCCTCTCCCTCTCTATCAAGGTCGGTCGCGAGCACGATTTTGTCGGCGTCTTTGGCGAGGTCGCGCAGTTCCTTCACGACTTTATCTTTGTTTGGAAGAATCAGGTAATTAGGCTTCCAACCTTTTTCGGGATCGATACCCATACGAGCAACAAGTTGCACTTTAGCCTTTTTCGCTTTATGCGTCGCTTTTTGTTTCGGCGACATCGCACGAGTTTTGGCCGCCTCAGCAGCCCGCGCTTTCGCATCGACAGGCTTACCCGAGCCTGAGGTTGGCAGATCCCTGACATGCCCCACACTAGACTTCACCACATAGTCTTTGCCCAGGTACTTATTAATTGTTTTCGCTTTGGCAGGTGATTCGACGATTACGAGAGATTTTCCCATGGATTCCTAACAATACTGATAACTAATATTCTCCCCTCGCACACTTCGCAGGGAAAAAAGACAATATATTTCGGGCACAAGCTTCGAACTCAGCTTAGACCACCGGCTCACTCAATGCACGGCCGCCAATCTCAGTGGCGCCAGAATCGTTAGCGCTTCACTCGATACAATTCGATCAACGACCACACTAAACGATCAAAAAAAGCACAAAAAAGCGATGGCGTCGCACAAATAAGCCTGTCCCAAAGGGCGGCTATAATAGAGGCAAGTCTTTTGCCGTCAAGCGTAGTCCGCAAATTTAAATCACGAAAGCAATAATTGGGTGTTTTATAACCAGCCAAATACCCTCGGAATCTCGACGCCCGCAACCGCACCCGACAGGTTGATTACTCTCTGTAACCCGCCAGTTGTGTAAACCTTTCGCGGAAGATCGTGTCTAACGTTCGCTGCAAGGGCTGGAGCCTGGTGGGCGCTGTTACAGTCCCCCACTAATAATCGATATTGATTTCCATAGTTTTACAATGCGCTGATATAACGATATCCGTCTCGATACTAAAATGTGATATATCATCGCTCCTTTTTAAACATTTGACCGAGGTTTTTTTATCGTTATGCGAAAGCAACTAGTTTTTGCCCCATTACAAGAAGTAAAAAGCTTTCGCGGCAATGTATCTATTAAAACAATCTCAAAGATATGCTCTCTTTTGTTGCTTGTTTCCATATTGGTTGTACCGAGCCCTGCTGTATCAGCGTTAAGCACCGAGAACCCAGAACACGTTCAGGATCAACCAAAACCTGCGGGCGTACAACCACTCAGCGCTTACGAACCATTTAAAAAGTCAGAATACGCCTCACAGTATGTCAGCAGCCCTGACTTAACACTACAAAGACATTTATATACTGAAGCGCTATCCGCAATTAAGAAAAACCAATTCAAACGCTACCAGACATTACGCAAACGACTAGATGGCTACCCGCTCATCCCCTATCTTGAATATCGCTTTTTACTTAAACATCCTGACCAGATAAACGGCGATACTCTCAGCAAATTCACTAACGAATATCATAGCGCGCGCTGGTCAAATTATTTACGCGACGTATATCTAAGAGCGTTGTTAAAACGCGACAAGCGTGATCAATTTGTCGAGCTTTATACCCACAACATTGATGATACCGAACTTGCCTGTGAATACATCGAAGCTCTGCATCAGCAAGGAAAAAAGCGCGATGCGCTAGACGAAGCAGAAAAACTTTGGCAACAGCCATTTTCGATGCCAAAAGCCTGTGATCCGATGTTCACCCGGCTTATCGAACAACGCGGCATATCAGTTGAGGCAGGTCGAGAACGATTTCGAAACGCTTATATCGAGAACGAAATCACTCTTGCAAAATACTTAAAGCGTTTTTTAACTACCCAGGAAAAGCCGCTCGGCGAGAGTTTACTCGCAGCGAGAAAAAGCGCGAACAACGTTAAAACACATTGGCCAAAAATTCAAAATACAATAGAGAATGCTAACGATATTTTTTGGCTAGACGCTTTATATCAGGCAATAAAACCCAGCTTGAAAGAGAAGAGTCCTGCCGGCGCTCAATTCGTCGAGCAAAAGCTAAAACCCTTAAAAGAAAATTCCAGGCTAGGAAAACAACTTTACGAAAAAAGCGCCGACTACATTATCGTACGTGAAGGCTTAAACGACATAAGAAATGTTCCTTCGCTTTATAAGAAACTGGAGCAACCAAAATCAATCACTAGCATGGAATGGGCTGCACGCGCTTACATTAACAATGCGCAGTGGCGAAAACTCGAAGCTCATATCAGTACAATGCCCGAAGAATTAAGTGGCGAGCCACGCTGGCAATACTGGCAACTAAGAGCAAAACAACTTGCAGGCGATCTCTCTGGTGAAGAACTCGATGAATTCGAGAGCATCGCAAACGAAGCCAACTTTTATGGATTCTACGCAGCGAAAACGTTAGGCAAAGACCAGAAAATCGCACCTATAGGGAAACCGGTCGATAATGAACTAGTAAAGTCATTGCTAGCCACTTCTCATATTGCTCGAGCCATCGAGTTTTATTTTCACGGCGCGCTTAGCCAGGCCAATATAGAATGGTATAACGGAATAAAGACCCTGGAGCATCAGGAAACCCTGGCAGCCGCGTATATAGCACATCAGGTCGGCTGGCATCACCAGGCTATTTCTACCGCTGCGAGGGCAAAAGCATGGCAGCATTACGCGATTCGATTTCCTGAAACACAGTACGAAACATTCGCCATACAAAGCGCAAAGTACGGTGTGCCCGTCGACTGGCTCTATGCAACCGCTCGACAAGAAAGCGCGCTTAACCAGCACGCGAGATCCTCTGCCGGTGCACTGGGCATAATGCAACTAATGCCAGCAACAGCGAAACAACAGGCTGAAAAGCTCGGCTTACGTTATAGCAACGCCCGGCTTGAAGAACCTACTTTCAATATCGCCTTGGGCAGCGCCTATATCACCTCAATGTTTCACCGCTTCCAGAACAAAGCATTAGCGTCAGCCGCTTACAACGCCGGTCCGCACCGCGTAGACCGCTGGCTAAAAACATTAGACAATACCATTCCTGTCGACGCGTGGATTGAAACAATTCGCTACAAGGAAACAAGGCAGTACGTACAAAACGTGATGAGTTTTGCGCTGATTTTTAACTCGATGCGAGAAATCAGCGGCGAAAAAACTGGCTCAGCTCCCGGGCACAATCAAAATAAATTTGTGTTTTTTGACGAACAGGAAGCTATCGTTAGGCCTTATCAAAAGCAAATTTCAGAAACAGTAGATTTTTAAAGCATGATAGATATAGGCGCCAACCTCGCGAGCAATAGCTTTTCACACGACCTGGATAAAGTTATTGCTCGGGCAAAAAACGTCGGTATCGACTCTATTATTGTCACCGGATCGTGCTTCAACTCAAACGACAAGGCGCACGAGCTAACGAAAGATTATAGTGATTTCCTGTACGCTACGGCGGGATTGCACCCCCATCACGCCAGCCAGTGGGACGACAAAATCGAAAAACAAATATCGACTTTGGCAACCCAGCAAGAAGTTGTCGCCATAGGCGAAACCGGCCTGGATTACAATAGAATGTTTTCGCCTGAACAGCAGCAATTGCATGCTTTCGAAAAACACCTGCAACTGGCCGAGAGCGTAGAAAAACCGCTATTCCTTCATCAGCGAGACGCTCACAACGATTTTGTAGCCATGCTTAACCAATACTCTCAACTTTGCGAGCGGGCTGTCGTACATTGCTTTACCGATACCAAAGCGGCGCTAAAGGCGTATTTGGATCTCGGTTGTTATATTGGCATCACTGGTTGGTTGTGCGATAAGAAACGAGGCGCAGAATTGCGCGAAATAGTGCAATACATCCCTATCGACCGCTTAATGATTGAGTCAGACGCACCGTACCTGATGCCTAATCGCGATAAACTCAAGCACGAAATGGCCGATAAACACCGCAACGAGCCTTTTACGTTACCGCACGTCGCACAACAGCTCGCCATTAGTATCGGACAAACCGTAGAAACTGTACGCCTGGCGACAACCGCCAACGCGCAACGCTTCTTCAAACTGTGTTAGGTCTCGCGTATTAGCGCCGTGTAGAGAGAAAAGCGCGCAATCGACTGACAGGAAAAGGCCAATACAGTTCGATAGCATCGCCCTTGTCGTTACAAAGCGGCTGCCCTGAATTTTTAGCCTGTCGTTTATTTTGTTTTTGCAAATAGGTGCTTATGGTGTGCGCAAGTGATTCGCCTTGTCCGTATTGATGCTCGTTTCGTTCTTCAACATCAACGCTGGCATTGACGCCCTGCCCGGACTCAAACGGCGAGGCACAAATCAAAACAGGGATATGCCAGCCATATCGCTCAGTTAAAAAGGCATCGTCGAGAATATCAATTTTTTGATAGGGAACGACTTTTTCACCAACTGCTAAATCCCGAATAAGCGCTTCCGCCACATCACATAATTCGCAGTCTTCTTTTCCTAACAAAAAAAAACTCATATCAACGAACAGGAAATAGCGTCAGGCTTGCTCAACAATTACCGCCTAGTGTCGAGACTCCCAATCGCGAACGGCACGCCCCAGCAGTTTATCTACACTTCGCTCAATCGCATGCTCTGCGGCCACGCCTAATCGCTCCTGCCAGTTGCGTTTCGTTTCATACACCACCGAATAGACATCCGCATCTTTTGCTAACTCATTAACATAAGCATCACTGGTGCTAACCGCATCGACCAAATTATTTTCGACAGCTTTCTTTCCGTACCAGGTTTCACCAGTGGAAACCGCTTTGATATCTAGTTGCGGCCGATAGTCGCTCACAAAATCCTTAAACAGTTGGTGAGTGTCTTCAAGGTCTTTTATAAACTTATTGCGTCCCTCTTCGGTATTTTCGCCAAGCATCGTGAGCGTTCGCTTGTATTCTCCCGCGGTCAACAACTCGTAGTCTACGTCGTTTTTCTTAAGCACCCGATTAAAATTGGGTAAAGACGCCACCACACCAATCGAACCGACAATCGCAAAGGGCGCGGCGAGAATCTTATCGGCGATGCATGCCATCATGTATCCGCCACTTGCAGCAACCTTATCCACGCAAATTGTAAGTGGCACGCCTGCATCTTTAATTCGTACGAGCTGCGAAGCCGCCAGGCCATAGGCATGAACCATACCGCCAGGGCTCTCCAGCTTCAGGACAATTTCATCATTGTTAGATGCCAGCGTAAGCACCGCGGTAATTTCTTCGCGCACCTTGTCGACAGCAGAGGCTTTAACATCTCCGTCAAACTCCAACACATACACACGCTTTTTCTGTTCGGCCTCTGTTTTTTCGCCAGCCGACTGTTTCTGTTTTGCTTTTTTCCTGGCCGCTTTTTCAGTTTCCTTTTGCGTTTTCTTTTCTTGCTCGCTTAACTTTTTATATGCATGACCGTCCATTACCGACTCTTGTAATGCATGTTCCATCGCCTTTAACCGGTCGTTGATTTTTTTAATTTTTAGCTCACCCTGCTCTCCATGCCGACCTCGCTGACTGGCATTGAATATCGCTGCAATAATAATCAGGATCGCCACAACGAAGGTGGCTATCTTAGCGAAAAACAAACCATAGTCGGCCAGCAAATCAAAAAACATATCAACTCCAAAAGGAAATTATTTAGAACTACAAACGTCAGTATTATGACAGAAAACACGAGAATATTCGTGTTCTTAAGGTGGGTAACAAATATTCGCTGTTATCAGACCAGAAAACTACTATTGGCTTTCCAAATTAGCCGCTAACCCCAGTCCGTCTTGCGCGGCGACATTCGCTGGGACTACTTCCATTCCATAACCCTGCCAAACCAGATGGTATATTGCCCCTTTCTGGATGGGAATATATTCAGCCGCAATGCTCGAGCGTTGAATACCTATCCTGGATAATGTTTTTTCAAATACGTCCAGCAATAGCCAACCGTCAAACGCCGTATCGACAAAAGGAAGTGCCAGCGCACTTTTGGCGACCTCCAGATTCTTTAACGAATCATCGTGCTCGAACTCGTAGTACCGGTTTTCCAACTGCTCTACTTTTAAAAAAGTATCCGGAACTAAACGCTTTAGAAAACCGCTGAAGTACATTGCCCGAGCGCTTACTTTGACGGCATCGCCCTTCATCAAGATGCTTTGCTCTTTGTCTCCATAACGTATCGTAACCAGCGACTCTTCTACCGCATCATCTATGTACACTTTAGCGATAGTATTACCCATCGGTATATAATCTAGCCGCGCAACTTCATACGCAGCCAATAGCAGTAATCCGCTAAACGCAAACAACCCGACGATGGCACAGCCCCTAAGCCATGTGAATAACCAATGACCCAGCCCGACCAGCCGATGCAGTACCAACGCAATCGGCAGTAGCGGCACAAGAACGAGTGTTATAGCGATAAGTTGCTTCATTGTTGCAAATGCGGTTTAAATCTATCCTTCGATCTTTTGTTTGAGCAGCTGGGTATTCTCATTAATAATTTGCTCAAACAAGCTATTTGGTTTTCTGAATTTTTTAATTTCGTTAATAAAGCCATCGGCCGTAACCAAACTGTCCGCTACTAACTCCATCGCCGAATCAATTTGTTTAGTATTTCCATCGAGCCTGGCCTCTATTGCCTGCGCACACACAGTAAGCAGCTCTTCTAGCATTCCATGCTCCAGCATCTTAAACCCACTCGCCGCACCATTTAATGATTGGTTCAGATTCGCTATATGTTCAACATCAAAATTCGATTCGGTGTAGGTAGTCAATGCGCGTGTCGCTAAACCCAGGTTGGCCTGTATTTCGTCACACAGCGTTATTTGGGCATCTTGCAATAGAGGCTGTTCTGAATCGTCGCTAAAATCAAACGTTGCCTGCTTCCCAAGCCATGTTGCAGCGTTCTCTGCCGCTAGCAAAGAGGATGCAACCACTTCAAAATCGCTGCTGTAATTGCTTTCAACCCATTGATCATAAAGTGCAATTGACGCTTGCAACTTGTTTGACAGGTAAGTAATGCTATTAAATTCTGCAACTTTAAGTACGGTAACGAGACTCCCTTTAATATCGTCGATCGATTCCTTGTGCTCTTCTGGCGCATCGGTATAGCCTGCAAGCTTATTTTTGCAGTGAGACAAACGCTCCTGGCAAACGATGCAAACTGCTTGCATCGACTCAACGACACCGCTTTCGAGTTTCTGGCGCTCTTCCTGTAAACCACTTTCATTAAAACCAAGCGGCTGGGAAAAATCGCCTAGTAATGCCTCTGTGCCTGAGCGTTTCTCATCAGCTAACCGCATGAGCAATTCGAGCTCTGCCGGAATAGAGGAAAATTCGCCCTGGGTAAAGCTGATCGTTTCCCTCTTGCTTACCGCGCGTAGCAATCGATCAAATCGGCTAAACAAATAACAGCGCTGCAATTCGAGCGCCAAACGTCTTGACTTAAAGTACTCAACCAAACCCGCTAATTGTGACCATATCTCGCGATAAGCTTCGTTATCCGAACGGTTATTGTGCTCGCATACACGCTGGATGATATTTAGCGGCTCGACACTATCATCACCGCGGAGCAACGCGATCAATGCAACCTGATACATTTGACGACTACGACGAATCATATTGGTATCGTCGCCAAACTCACCAAGCTCAGCAACACTGATACTTTCACTTCGCGAGATCAAATCATTGGGAATAAAGGTCGACTCGATCAGGTCTGACTCAACAGCGTGAGAAATTAAACGAGCTTTCGCAAGCTTATGAAATGAGGGGGCAATAATTAATCCAGCGTCAACCTGCGGACGTTCCACACAAAAATCGACATAACGATTTAATAAATGCGTTGTCGCAAAAACAGCAGCTCGCTGGGCACTGTCAACTGCCTGGTCAGTAGCCACTATTTTCTTGAGCGCAGTGCCTAGCGCAATCGTCAGTCTAGAAACCGCACCCAGGCGAGCAAACTTCATCGCTGCCGCGAGTTCGCTCAGCCGCGCAACAACTTTTTCGCCGAGTTTAAGATCAATCGTTAGCTGTTCCTGAACATCCTCTTCCGCACAATCCATCAACAAGCTTGTCTGGGTGCAAAGCTCTTGTATCTCTTCCTTAATAATGGCAATCGCTTCATCTATATATTGATTAGATATCGGCGCTTGCAAGCGCACGACGGCAAGACCGTTCGTAGAGCTTTCTTCACGCTTTAAAGCCAGGGTCATCAGTAGGTCCTCAATCAGCCTCTCGTCAAAGAGCGGGCTTTAGCTACACGCGATGACGACTGATCGGCATTACGCGGCAGTATGATTAGTAAAAAGGTTATAGTGCTAATTTTGAGTATAGGTTAACCAGTTTTTCTATCTGCCCCTTTGCCCAAGTATTCGAATGCTACGCATTGCAAATGCGCTCTCGTTCAAAGTTTTGTTAGCCGCCCACTTTGTGGCCACAAAAACATATGCCATGAGCGAGCCCTGGGCTGCAAATACCAAAAAAACCACAAACAAAAAACTGCGAATATCAAAATTGCGTACTAAAATTTGTGAGTTAATTCACGTTTTATTTGAACCAGTTAGTTGGGGGGGGCCGAGTACGCTTAAACATGAGCATGCTTGGAAATAAATCGCTATAACGATCACCGCCCTCATTATTCTGATTACTTGATAGTTCCAGTACGGACTTACTATGCATACAATGTCACCTAGCCAGGCCTTCTACAGAAACTTTTTAGGCAATGCACCTTCCTGGTACAAACTAGCCATCGTCGGCTTTTTAATCATCAATCCAATAATATTTTTTACGATAAGCCCATACATCGCTGGCTGGGTGCTGGTACTGGAATTTATTTTTACGCTCGCAATGGCGTTGCGCTGCTATCCACTCCAAAGTGGTGGTCTTCTTGCGATTGAAGCAATCGCGATTGGCATGGCCTCACCCTATGATGTCATGCATGAAATAGAACTCAATTTGCCCGTTATTTTATTGTTGGTATTCATGGTAGCTGGCATCTACTTCATGAAAGATTTGCTGCTTTTCACATTCACCAAACTGCTCACCAATATTCGTTCAAAGCTAGCGCTATCACTACTGTTTAGCTGCGTCTCTGCATTTTTATCAGCATTTTTAGACGCACTAACCGTTATCGCCGTAGTTATCAGCGTCGCTACCGGTTTTTATGCGATATTTCATAAATTCGCTAGCAGCCATCACGGCCACGAAGATGAAGATCGTTTTACTGAAGAGCATCGCAAAGACCTGGATCAGTTTCGCGCCTTCTTGCGTGATCTGATGATGCATGCCGGTATCGGTACTGCATTGGGCGGCGTGTGCACGATGGTAGGCGAACCACAAAACCTTGTGATCGCGGCGCAAGCAAACTGGCAGTTTCTAGAATTTATGATGCGTATGGCGCCCGTTAGTATTCCTGTATTCTTCTCTGGCTTGCTGACCGTCGTTATCGTCGAAAAAACTGGTTGGTTCCGGTATGGTGACGAACTTCCGGACAACGTACGAAAAATTCTCGAACAGGATGCAGCTAAAGCGGATGCAGAGCGCACTACTCGCGAAAAAATGAAGCTGGTGGTACAAGCATTAGTGGGTATTTGGTTGGTGGTGGGGCTCGCATTACACCTCGCGGAAGTTGGCATCATTGGCCTTACCGTTATTGTTCTTATTACTGCATTTAACGGTATCACCGATGAACACGCTCTTGGTCATGCGTTTGAAGAAGCACTCCCTTTCACCGCACTGTTAGTCGTATTCTTTGCGATCGTTGCGGTAATTGCAGAGCAACAACTATTTAGTGGGGTTATAAACACCGTTCTCGCAATGGATCCAAGCGCGCAGGTCCCTGCGTTCTACCTCGCGAATGGTATTCTCTCTGCCATAAGTGATAACGTGTTTGTGGGTACGGTTTATATAACCGAGCTGAAGCAGGCGCTGCTTAATGGCACTATTGATCGTCAGCAATTCGATCTACTCGCGGTCGCCGTCAATACCGGCACCAATATTCCCTCTGTTGCAACCCCTAATGGTCAGGCAGCATTTTTGTTCTTGCTAACCTCAGGGCTCGCGCCACTTATCCGATTAGGATACGGCACAATGGTTTATAAGGCACTTCCGTACACCATTATTATGACGATTGTCGGACTGCTGTCGGTGAAGTTCTTCTTAGTACCTGGCACTGCTTATATGACCGAACAAGGCTTAATTTCAAACCACGCTGACTGGGATATCAGTGCCGAAAGCAGCGGCGGTGACGACCACCACTAGCCAAAAACCAATTGCGCTCTTCCGCTGCCTCGTATAACGGGGCAGCACTTCTTCACTAAAATCTTAACTCGCCTACCAGACCTTAAAGGCCGGTTTGGATGTACAATATCCGAGCAGCACTGCGCGCGCCAGGGCTTCCTCTGGCGCGCTATTGATACAACAGTTTTACTCGCTCTATGCTCGCAAAGCTTGCACACATTATTCTCTGGTTACTTGGCTACATGCCACTTCGATTTGCAAGATTTGTCGGTGCCTGCGTCGGCTCTATTATTTCGTTTCTCCCCAACAATTCTGTCCATTTTGTTACCCGGCGAAATACCCGTCTAACTAACTTTATCGAAAGCGAAAATAGCCGCCAAAAGCTGGTGAAAGACAGCATTGTTAACACGCTGGTTACCGCCCTAGAGATGCCAATTATCTGGCAACGTTCAAACAAGTGGCTCAATAAAAAAATAAACCAGATCGATAACCCCGAGATACTCGAACAGGCCATTGCGCAAAAGCGTGGCGTTATTGTGCTATGCCCACACGTTGGAAACTGGGAAGTTTTTGGGCGTAAGCTCGCTGAATTTGCGCCAACAACAAATTTATACCAGCCACCCAAGCTTTCCTATATGGAAAGCCTAGTGCGCAAAGGCCGAGAACATTCTGGCGCCAAATTGGTACCGACAACACAACGAGGCATTAGCGCTGTTCTCAAAGCGTTGAAGCGCGGCGAAATAACCGGGATTTTACCGGACCAACAACCGGCGCAAGGGAGCGGTCTATACGTGCCTTTTTTTGGTGTGCCTGCATACACCATGAGCCTGATTCATAGCCTGGTCCAAAAGACGAACTGTGTTGTTGTGTTAGGTTACGCAATACGCAATTCGGAGGGGTTCAGAATTATTTTTAAAGAAGTCCCCAACGACCTGTATAGCGAAGATAAGCTCGAATCAATAGTCGCGCTTAGTAAAACAGTAGAAGCATCACTCGAAGAAGAGCCCTCCCAGTATCAATGGGCTTACAAGCGCTTTCGCAAACAACCCGACGGGTTTCGCCCTTACCAGCCCGCCTTAAACGAAAGCGAGCTGTCTCGTTTTTCTCGCTAGCGGCTTCTACCCATCCACCAGAATTATTTTACGGGCTAGACCTTGTTAGGCTGACGCGTTCGATACACACCGGTATAGATACTTCAATAACGCTAAAAGTTTGCCACCTTTTTATGCGTACTACCTAAACGCGCGTTCACTTCTCGGTAGACTTCCGCGAACTCATCACTAAAGCAAGGCTTGGAATAATAAAAGCCCTGAGCCTTGTGGCAGCCAAGCTTTTGCAACAGCAAATGTTGCTCTGCGGTCTCAACACCTTCTGCGGTAATGAAAAAGTTTAGCTTTTTACCAATCGCGAGTATCGCCTCTATTAAAGTTCTATCATCTACATCCTGCGTAATATCACTAATAAATGATCGGTCAATCTTTAGCTGATCAATCGGCAACTGTTTGATCTGACTCAGCGAAGAATAGCCAACACCAAAGTCATCGATTGCTAACTGAAGTCCATTTTCCCGCAGTGTTTCCAGCTCATGAAGGTATTCGCTAATATTTTTTGCCAGAAACGATTCAGTGATCTCAATCTGAATGCAGTCTGGATTTACATCGTAACGTGCCAGTATTCGATCCACTTTTTCGGCAAAGCCATCAAGAAGCTGCGCACCTGAAACATTTAACGACACGTAGCCTAGATATAAATGTTGTGCCTGCCACTGCTTGATCTGCTGGCAAACCTGCTCAATTACCCAATAACCAATCGGCAATATCGCTTTTGATTGCTCGGCAAATTTAATAAATCGCTCTGGCGCAACCAGCCCAAGTGTTGGATGCTGCCACCGTATAAGTGCCTCACAGCCAATAAGCTCATTAGTTCTAAGATCCACAATGGGCTGATACGCCAGGTTAAACTCTTCCTTTTTAAGCGCGTTAAACAACTCTGTCTGATAAACAAAGTTTTCTTCTGCAAACTCGCTTAATTTGGAGGTGTAAACATTATAACCTTTTCGCCCTTCCGACTTAACCTGATACATAGCAGCGTCAGAGTTCTGCATAAGCGTCTCCGCGGAACTGCCGTGATCTGGAAAAAGACTAACGCCTATGCTTAGTCCTTGAAAAATCTCTCTACCATCTATTCTCAACGGCTCTTCAAATATTTTAAGCAAGCGGTCTAGCTTGGGATAAACCTCTTCGTCGCAAGCAACATTGTCAAGCAATACGGTAAACTCGTCGCCACTCAAGCGAGCAATATAGTCTTTTGGGCCAAATGCTTCTCTCAGACCCAGCGATACCTGCTGCAAGAGTTTGTCACCAAACGAATGGCCGTAGGTATCATTGACGTGCTTGAAAAGGTCCAAATCGATAAACAATAGCGCGAAGCCTTGCTTAAGCTTTTTATTCCTTCTCAGCCACTGATTGACCTCTTTCTTAAATGCGGCTCTATTTGGCAAGCCGGTTAAAGAATCGTTGTACGCCAGGTAATCCATTATTTTTTCTGTTTTTTTGCGCTCGCTGATATCGCGCACTACGCAGAACATACCAACGTAGCCGTGGCCTTCTTCATATATTGAAGTTAATGACAACTCAAGATCAATAGCCGTGTTAGCTTTAGTCTTACAAACGATGTCTCCATGCCAATGACCCGATTCACTAATCGCTGCGAACGACCTGGTTAGTAAGATTTTTCTGGAAGCGCTATCCGTCACATCTTGCCACTTTTTCTCAAGCATCTCTTCGCTTGAAAACCCAAGCAGCGTCGTTAACGCGCGATTGGAAAAGCCAATACGCCCTTCTGTGTCAACGATGCAAAAACCATCTTTTCCATTGTTGATGGCATTAACCAGGCTTTGATGTTGAGACTGCTTTCGCTTACTGCTTTCAATGTCTGTTATAAAAATATAGGCAGCGCTAACTTGCCCCCCCTCATACGCTGGGAGAATGACTATTTTTGCCCAGGACTTAGTTCCATCAATTCTTGTTAGTTTCTGCTCTAGTAAAATCTCCTCGCCATTAAATGCCGCTTTAATATGCGGGTTCAAATACTCTGCGCTATCACGAGACATAATCGACATTGCGCTCGCGTTCTCGTTGCGCAACGAGTCAACATTCCAAAACGCAAGATATTTTTTGCTGGCAAGCAAATGACAAAAACCACGATCGACCTTTGCCATCGAAACCGGCGCCACGCTCGAGCTTAGTAACATCGCCAACTCACCCTGCTCACCACCTTTTTGAGCGCTCTTCGGCCTCCCAAACAGCAGCAGATAAGCTGCTATTTCCTGTTTATCAGGTAATAGCATTACGCGAAGTGTTGACCGAACCGAATTTCCGGCCACATCATTAAGCGAAACCTCGACCGAGCAATCGTTATCGTTCTCTAGCGCCTGGCGAAAAGCCTGTGCGTTGCTAGCGTCTTCCATCAGTGATTTCGAGATGACACTAAACATATCGGTCGAAGTGACTGACTTATTGTCGCCACCAAACATCTTTTCACAAGCAGCATTAGCGTAAACCACCTCACCATCACAATTGACAACGGCGGCGGCGTCACTAACTGCGGCTAAAAAACCTTCAGCCGAGCGAACCAATGAAGATAGAGAATCACTGCCAGATTTCTTTAACAAAACTAAGCGCCTGCCGATGGTGGTTTTTAACGGGTTAATTTATTTATTCATTCTTATAGAATGACCGAATGTTCCTGAACTCCTGTTTACGTGGAACCGTATCCTGCCCAGAGAAGCTTCCAGTCTTCACTGTTAAAAATTATAGATGGGAAAACATTGCCAATTGTAAGAATGCCTTGAGGCGGCCAACCATAAGCCTTAATCGCGATGCAACTGTGAATCAGGTATCAATTTGGACAGATGAGTTAGCGCTAAGCCAGAAAATACACACGCCTTTTAAATCGAATTAGTTGTGTTTAACATAGTGATCCTCCCCCCTTCAAAATCCACTCTTATAGAAAACTGCGTTTATGGCCTTTACACTTGACCCACGAATAGCCCAGGACTCACATAAAATTGGTGACACCGCGCTATGCGAATTACGACTGATGAATCACCGCCATGTACCCTGGTTCAATCTTGTTCCCAGACGAGAAGGAATTACCGAAATCTATCAACTAAGCAAAGCGGACCAGCAGCAACTTATTCATGAGTCGTGCGAGTTAGGCAGATTATCGATGGAACACTTCAAAGGCGATAAACTAAACATTGGAGCAATCGGCCACGTTGTCCCTCAACTTCATATCCATCATATCGTTCGCTACCGCAACGATCATCAGTGGCCAAAGGTTTTTTGGGGCTTGTTAGATGAACTCGCTCCATATAGCGAAAAGGAATTACAGCAGCGACTAAACGAAGTTCAATCTTTATTTAGCGCCATCCTTGTTACCTAACGCACCAACAAAGTGCCGCCCCAGGCAAATAAAAAATGACAAAATAAATAAAACGATACATCCATCACCACATGTTGCCAGTTTTCGCTAGATGATTTTGGAAGCGGGCTATCATCCTTTTCTTATTTAAAAAATCTTCCCGTAGATTTTCTAAAAATTGATGGCAGCTTTATCAAGGAAATCGACCATTGTGAAGTCGACAAATCGATGGTTGAATCCATTAACAAGATCGGAAAAACAATGGGCCTTAAAACCATTGCTGAATTTATTGAATCAGAAAGCGTGCTTAACGCACTGAATGAATTAGAGGTAGACTGCGCGCAGGGCTACTACATGCATAAACCAGAGCCGTTTACAAAAACAGCTATTCAGCAGTTTGACGCTAACACCAATAGCGACGCAGCTTAAATATGCTGCGTCGCTATTTCAATAACTATCGTCGATTTTCAACACTATCCAGGCGACTCTCTAAGGCTTTTATTTGCGCTTCAAGAACGTCTATCCTTTCCGCAAGATTTTTGGTTTGCTCTGTAACAACAGCCCGAACTGCTTGCTTATTCTGTGGTTTAGATGAGACCAGGGTGTTTAAGCAATTATCTTTAAACGACTTTACCGTCAGGTGACCGGGTGATCCATCCCTAAAACGCAACTGTCTGGCAATAACAGGTTTCGTGACACGAATTTTTAACTTACCAGCACTGTACTTTTTTGGGTGCCGCCCACTTTTTAGGAACGCCTGCACTCCCTCTCCCGAGAAGTCACTACACGATAAACTCCCGAGGCGTACCGCTTGCAACTCAAGAGGATCGTTAACCTCTTCTATTTCATCAGGCAACGATGGCATGCCGTAACTCAGATAACTATTGGTTGATGCGATATCCAAAGACTGGTCATCAGCAAATCCAGCGTTCGCAATAACTAAGAGCAAAAAAACAAATGGTTTTCGAAACATAACGATAACTCCAGATAATTGATCATGTGCTCGCTATAACCAGCTGTTTAAAACGGCCGGAAGGACTAATCTCAAACCATTGTAAATGCATAATCCGGCAACACAAGTGATGTCTGAGCATACCCGAAGCCGACACCAGGCGACACCCATTAAAAAATCTCAGGCAAAAAAAGAACCTCATTAAGAGGCTCTTTTTTGTCATATCATCTACGACGATATTCATTACGGAATAAGTATCGTAAAACTAATACTCCACGCCATAGAACTCCGCTTGATCAAGCACAGCTTGAAGCATCGGAATCGCGGCCTCATCAAGCATGAAGCCTTCTTCCGTTTTAATCGCACCCTTACCGGCCGCGCTGGCTTCTTTCATCAGTTTCAGAAACTTCGCTGCATTCTTCACCTCTTCTACATCGGGTGAGAACTCTTCCATTGCTACTGGAATTTGAGTTGGGTGAATTGCCCACTTACCGACACCGCCCAATGTTTTAACCATTTGGCACTCGCGACGATAACCGTCCATATCAGGAATAATACTCCATGGACCATCAACATAATCAGCACCAATAACCCTTGCAGCCACAGCTAAAGTTGAACGCTGGTGATACCAGATGTCGCCAGGATAAACACGAGGTTTACCCATCGCATCACGAGGATCAACACCTTGAGCACGAGTGTAATCACCTACGCCAAACAGTAGCGATTCAATACGATCACTAGATTGCGCAATCTCGTGAATGTTATGAATACCTTCAACTTCTTCAATCAGCAGTTCCAAACCAATCTTATGATCAATGCCGTTTTCTTTTTCGACTAACTCAAGCAGCGTTTCTACAAACTTAACGTCCTGGGCGAACTTAACCTTGGGAATAACGAGAGTATCAATATTGTTACCTGCGGCACCAACTACTTCAACAATGTCCTGAATCGCCCAGTAAGTATCGATGCCGTTCATTCTAAAGCAACGAACAGTCTGGCCCCAATCGAATTCATTAAACGCTTTGATGACGTTTTGACGAGCCTCTGGCTTGGCCGGCGGCGCAACACCGTCTTCCAAATCAATAAATATGTGGTCTACACCACTCGCCAAACCCTTTTCGATTTTTTTCATTGAGCTGCCAGGTACAGACAACATACAACGGCGGCGACGCTTTACTTTTTCAACCATTTGAATTACTCCAAGCCTTAATTAATATTGGATTGATTCTATTCGTGCCAGCGACCTTAACCCACTGGTTCTACCGAAACAAAGACGCGCAATTATACAGGGAAACTCTGCAATCGCTTAGCAATCAGCTTACCGTATGAGTTGGGTACCGTAAAAACTTGCACCTCAAGCGAGCATTTAACACACAGCTGTTTACTAAATTTGGCTAGCGCTTTTTATTTATAATTGGCGCATTCTTGCTCAACGTGAACACGACAGGGCTTAATACTAACAACGCCACCAAATTAGGCAAGGCCATCAGCGCATTAAAGGTATCTGCCAACAACCAGACAAAGTCCATTTCCATCATTGCTCCAGCAGGAACCGCTAACACCCAAAGATAGCGGAACGGGCGAACTGCACGTTCACCAAACAAATAGCTGGCACAGCGCTCCCCGTAGACGCTCCAGCCCAAAATTGTGGTGAACGCAAAAACCGCCAGGCTTATCGCGACAATTGCCTGTCCAGCGCCCGGAATAGCTGCCTCGAACGCAGAAGTGGTAAGTGCGGCGCCGGAAGCACCAGAGCGCCAGACGTCGGTAAGCAAAATCGCAAAGCCCGTAATCGAACACACAATCAAGGTATCAATAAAAGTTCCAAGCATTGCAATATGTCCCTGCCGAACCGGGTCATCCGTTTGCGCGTGAGCATGCGCAATGGGTGCACTGCCCAATCCCGCCTCGTTAGAAAAAATGCCCCGGGCTACTCCAAATCGTATGGCGGCTATCATTGCCGCACCAGCAAACCCGCCAGTTGCAGCATGCCCGTTAAATGCGCTGGAGATAACAAGCGTAAATACGTCCGGCAACTTCGAAATATTCGTCACGATGATAATTAACCCGCAGAATATATAGCCGAAAGCCATCAACGGAACCACTCGCCCTGCCACTCTCGCCACACGTTTCACCCCGCCCAAAACAACCATTGCCACAAGAATGAGCAAGCCTACGCCGGTATAGATTGGATCGATGTCGAACGCTGCATTTAAGCCCGCCGATACCGAGTTGCTTTGCACTGTATTTCCGATACCAAAACCGGCGATGCAGCCGAATACGCAAAACAATACTGCTAGCCAGCGCCAACGCGCCCCCATGCCATTTTTTATGTAATACATCGGGCCGCCTACATGGTTGCCAAGGCTGTCTTTCTCTCGGTAATGCACCGCCAACACCGCCTCAGCGTACTTAGTGGCCATACCAACCAGCGCAGTTAGCCACATCCAGAATAAAGCGCCTGGCCCGCCCAGCGCAATTGCAGTGGCGACACCAGCGATATTTCCCGTGCCTATAGTGGCAGAGAGTGAAGTCATTAACGCGTTAAACGAAGAAATTTCACCTTCACCGCTTGCTTTGCGGCCTGCAAACAAAAGTGAAAATGCCAAGGTAATATTTCTAAGGGTGATAAAGCGCAAGCCAATACTTAACACAAACCCAGTGCCAAGAATCAACACCAGCATCAACGGGCCCCAAACTATGCCGTTAAGCGTCGATACCCATTGGCTGACAATCGTTGTCATAGTCGTTACCTGCGAGCGTTAGAGAAAAAGCTACGTCAAAATTATTTTTGTTCTAGTGAGCGTGTCCTTGTTCGACTTCCTCGTCACTGGCTTCCCTCACCTCTACGATCTCTACTGAGAAATAAAGGTCCTGCCCTGCCAAAGGGTGATTTCCATCAACAACTATCTCATCTTCGCCAACTTCAGTCACAACCACTGAAATAGGTCCCTGATCGGTTTGCGCTTCAAACTGCGCGCCTACTTCAATTTCTTCAACACCCTGAAAAAGCTCGCGCGATGCCGCTTGCTTCAGGTTTGGATTGTAATCTCCATAACCCTCATCTGCTAAAACTTTAACGTCCAGCTTATCACCTACGTTTTTGCCTTCTAACGCTTTTTCCAAGCCGGGAACAATGTTGTTGGCACCGTGTAGATAAGGTAATGGCTCTGCACCTTCTGATGAATCAACAAGATGTCCTTCTTCATCTTTTAAGGTGTAATGAAAGCGGACAACACTATTGTTTTGAATACTCATATTTGGATTTCTTTAAGAGGAGAAAAAGCGTTTTCTGGAAAGAAAAGTATAAGCAAACGCGGGTGGAGAGATTTAAATCTTGCTAGCTTGCGTCGTAAAACTGTTCTGCGGAATGACCACGGCCTTGCTCTTTCCTTTTATTTTCTTCATCGCACTTATCCATGTCACCGCCACATATGTCGCATTCGCCGCCGAGGCCAAGCTGCTGAATACCGCCACAAGAACCCTTAATAGGCTTATTGGCAAAAATAGCGCCGATTGCCATGCCCAGCACGACCAGAAGCAAAAACGCAAAAGTCAAAACAAAAGTAATCATGGTTAATCTCACCAACTAAATTCGGCCTGTAACACCAATTGATCAAAACAGGCGCCGGTAAGTGTCAGCGCTCGAAGACGCTACGCCTTCCACTATAAACCGCTAACTTCGTTAAAACCAGCCTTAACCTAAGGTATATCAAACAAATACTGCTCGAACTGCGGGCTGGACCATTCCCATAAGCCATTCGCCGCCTGGGTGGTACTTTCGTCAATCCGATTGCTACTCACTATGTACACCGATAGCTCGTGCTGAATAGCCAGCTGCGCCGCCGTACCTGCTCCAGCAACCATAAGTGCTGTCGCCCACGCATCCGCGGCCGCCGTTTGTTCATGAACCACACTTGCTGACAAAATCTGATCCCGCTCTCCGTACACAACTGGATATCCTGTTAGTGGATCCAGTGTATGCGCATAACGTGTCCCTGCATCGATAAAAAAGTTACGATAGTTACCCGACGTCGCAACTCCAACACCATTCAGTACCAGCGCTTTTTGAATACCGGCTTGAGCAAACGACTCATCGCTTGCATTTCCATTTTGATCACCCGACGCCGCAGGTCTTTCAATCGCTATCACCCAGGATTTACCCGGCACCTTTTCACCAACGCCCTTTATTTCGCCACCAATATCAACCAGTACATTGCTGAATCCTATTGATCGCAACTCATCAACGATAACATCCACCGCATAACCTTTAGCGACGGCCGAAAAATCCAGCTCAACCGCTTCTTGCTTGCACAACTCGGAGCTTGCGGGCTCTTCTACCGATTTGATAAAGGCGCGCCTGAAGTCCGCAAGTTCTAACGCCTTCGATACTTCCTCAGAGCCAGGCACACCCTCGCGCTGAGTCGCGCCAAAACCCCATAGGTCTACCAAACCACCAAGTGCAGGATTAAATCGTCGCCCCGACTGTTGGTAAATCTGCTCACTCAATTCAAAAACCTGAACCAGCGAAGTCTCAACGCTTAAACATTCACCGGCGGATAAACGGTTAAACTGGCTTAAAGCTGAGTTTGGTAAATAGGTCGAGAAGGTCTGGTTGAGCTCTCCTAGTCGCTGCTCAATCCTTTCCTGAACACGCTGCTGGCTAAACGGTGCGGTTCCTGTAAGGGTGACTCGATAATAGGTCCCCATGGTATTGCCAGTAATAACACTGCGCTGGCTACGCTCGGTTTGCCCACAGGCAGAGAGCCCCAACGTAATAACGAGCGCAAAAAGAAAAAAAGCCGCTGTTTGAAAACACCGGCCTTTAATCGTATTAGAAAAGTATCGCAGACTGGTGCTAGCCACCAAAGTCGTCCAGCAAAATATTTTCTGGCTCTACACCAAGATCTAATAACATGTTTATCACGGCGGCGTTCATCATTGGCGGCCCGCACATGTAGTACTCGCAGTCTTCAGGCGCAGGATGGTCTTTCAGGTAGTTGTCATACAAAACCTGGTGAATAAACCCGGTATAGCCTTCCCAGTTATCTTCAGGCAACGGATCAGACAACGCCAGATGCCACTTAAAGTTATCGTTTTCTTCAGCAAGCTTGTCGTACTCGTCCATATAAAACGCTTCGCGCATTGAACGTGCACCGTACCAAAAAGAAATTTTACGCTTGGAGTTGAGGCGCTTTAGCTGATCAAATATGTGAGAGCGCATCGGGGCCATACCCGCACCACCACCAATAAACACCATCTCGGCCTCGGTCTCTTTCGCAAAGAACTCACCGAAAGGCCCATATACTTTGACTTTATCACCTGGCTTCAGGTTAAAGACCCAGGACGACATCTCACCCGGTTTTAACGCCAGATTATTCGGCGGCGGTGTTGCACAACGAATATTAAACTTAACGATACCCTTTTCTTCAGGGTAGTTTGCCATTGAGTACGCACGAATAACGGTATCGTCAACCTTGGATTCCAAATCTAAAAAGCCAAAGCGCTTCCAGTCTTCCAGGTATTCTTCTTCAATATCAAAGTCAGCGTACTTAACGAGATGAGGTGGGCACTCCAGCTGTACATAACCGCCCGCCCTGAAATCAACATTCTCACCCTCGGGCAAACGTAGTGTTAATTCCTTAATAAAAGTTGCGACATTTGGGTTCGACTCAACCGTACATTCCCATTGTTTAACCCCGAATACTTCCTCGGGAATCTCAATTTTCATATCTTGCTTAACAGCAACCTGACATGAAAGTCGGTAGCCTTCGCCAGCTTCACGTCTAGTGAAGTGTGGCTCTTCAGTGGGCAACAACGAACCGCCGCCATCTGAAACAATACATTTACACTGCGCGCAGGAACCGCCGCCCCCGCATGCCGACGCCAAAAACAAATCGTTAGCTGCTAACGTTTGTAAAAGCTTATCACCGGCCGGCACCGAAATCGTTTTCTCCCCGTTGATTTCGATATTCACGTTACCGCTACTTACCAAGCGAGAACGTGCGAATAGGATAACAAGTACCAACGCCAACACGATGGCGGTAAACATGCCTACCCCAAGGGTAATCTCACTCATTGTTTTTCGACTCCAACAGAAGAAACACCGACAACCATCACTATCAACTTTGCCAGCAACATTCGATACCGATTAACTGCAAATTAAATGTCGATGCCGCCAAAAGACATAAAGCCCAGGGACATCAAACCAACGGTAATAAAAGTGATACCCAAACCACGTAACCCTTCGGGAACATCACTGTATTTCATTTTCTCGCGAATACCGGCAAGCGCCACAATTGCTAAGGCCCAGCCAACGCCTGCACCCGCACCAAAGACTGCTGACTCCGCCAAATTGTAGTCTCGCTCAACCATAAAGAGCGACGCGCCCAGGATCGCGCAATTAACTGTAATCAGCGGCAAGAAAACGCCCAGCGCGTTGTATAGCGCGGGAACATACTTATCCAAAAACATTTCAAGAATTTGCACACTAGCGGCAATAACGCCGATGTAGCTTAAAAAACCCAGGAAGCTCAGGTTTACTTCGGGCAACCCGGCCCAGGCCAACGCGCCATCCGCAAGCAAATTGTGGTAAATCAGGTTGTTTAATGGTGTTGTGAGCGCCAAAACGACGACGACCGCCACACCCAATCCGAATGCAGCCTCAACCTTTTTCGAAACCGCAAGGAAGGTACACATTCCAAGGAAGAAGCTCAGCGCCATATTTTCGATAAATACGGCTCTTACAAAAAGGCTTAGGTAATGTTCCATTACATTGCCTCCCGTAGCGTTGAATTCTTGGTGATTTTGAACTCCTCAGTTTCAACCTGCTCGGTTTTTCGAGCGCGTAACACCCAGATAAAAAAGCCTATCAGGAAGAATGCGCTGGGAGGTAATAACATCATGCCGTTAGCGATATACCAACCACCTTCGGTCGCATTTGAAAATATCGTTACACCAAATAACTTACCTGCTCCGAACAGCTCCCGAAAGAAGCCCACAACCAGCAACACCACGCTGTATCCCAGGCCGTTTCCAATACCGTCCAAAAAGCTTGGCAAAGGCGGATTCTTCATCGCGAAAGCCTCTGCGCGCCCCATAACAATACAGTTAGTAATAATCAGACCAACAAACACCGAAAGCTGCTTCGAAATATCGTAAGCCACGGCTTTTAACACCTGGTCTACCAAGATAACCAGCGAAGCAATAATAATCATCTGCACAATAATACGAATGCTGTTAGGCACATGATTACGAACCAACGATACGAAAACGTTCGAAAACGCGGTAACAGAAGTTAACGCGATACACATCACCACTGTCGTGGACATGTTGCTGGTAACGGCCAACGCAGAGCATATACCCAATATCTGCAACGCAATCGGGTTATTGTCGAAGATAGGACTGACTAGCGTCTTTTTTGTGTCTGACATACAGACGATCTCCTAACGTTTAAAAACCAGCACTCACAAAAAGCGCGAGGTTTACTTTAACTTTCGTATAACTACAAGCAGCTCAAAAAAAGCGATTCTGGAACTAAGCGTCACCAGATTTAAAATTTTCTAAAAATGGCTTAAAGCCATTTTCACCCAACCAAAAGGCAACTATATTAGTAACGCCTCGACCAGTTAATGTCGCTCCTGATAAGCCGTCAATCTGATACCTGGCATTGGGGTGAGACCTGTCCACAGCGCCTTTTAACAGCGCTAGCTTCACACCACCCTGCTCACCGTAAACCTGTTTACCCAGCCAACTTGCCTTCCAACCAGGATTATCAACTTCGCCGCCGAGCCCAGGTGTTTCGCCGTGCTCATAAAAACCTAAACCTGCTACCGTATTTAAGTCACTTTCCAAAGCCATAAAGCCGTATAAAGTTGACCATAGACCGTAGCCATGAATTGGCAAAATAACTTTTTCGAAGTTGCCATCCGTTTCTACCAGATAAACAAAGGCTTTATTTTCACGCCTGGATATTTTGGCAATATCTTCTTCGCCTAGCGCTTTTGACAGGCCAGGATCTTTTGCGGCTTTTCTCTGGTCAAAACTTGCTGGATCGATATCGACAAACTTGCCGGTATCAAGATCGACAATTCGGGTTTTGATCGCACCAAACTGCTCATCAACCGTTAGATTCTCATCGTAAAGACCCGCAGCCAAAAGAATATTGCGTTTGCGATCAAGGTCTTTATTCGCCTCTTGCAAGGGACGTAGCGAAACCGCTGCTCCTGACACAATAATCGAACACACTACGCATAGCAGGAATGCAACTAATAGGGTTCTACCGAAGCTATCTTTATTAGCCACGAGCTAACCTCCTCTTAATATTTGCTCTAACCACGACGTGATCAAGCAAGGGCGCAAACAAGTTGGCAAACAAAATCGCCAGCATAATACCCTCGGGGAAGGCGGGGTTGACCACACGAATAAGAACAGTCATTACACCAATCAACACGCCGTACCAAAAGCGTCCCGTGTTTGTCATGGCTGCCGAAACCGGGTCGGTAGTCATAAACACCAGCCCGAACATAAAGCCACCAACCACAAGATGCCAGTACCAGGGCATAGCAAACATTGGGTTGTCCGCGCTGCCAACCACATTAAACAAGGTTGAAAGTGCCACCATGCCGACCAGGGTTCCCAGCATAATTCGCCAAGAAGCTACACCGGTAACAAGTAACACAATCATGCCAATACCAATTGCGATGACCGAGGTTTCACCCACCGAACCCTGGATATTGCCGATAAAGGCATTCATCCAGCCAATTTGTGATTCCAGACCTTCAACGCCTGAAGAAGCTGCAACCGAAAGCGCGGTCGCTCCGGTATATCCATCGACCGCTGTCCAAACCGTATCCCCAGACATAAAAGCTGGGTATGCAAAGTAAAGAAAGGCGCGACCGGTTAACGCAGGATTGAGGAAGTTCTTGCCCGTGCCACCAAATACTTCTTTACCAACCACAATACCAAAGCTAATCCCCATCGCGACCATCCATAACGGCAATGACGGTGGACAAGCCAGCGCAAAAAGGATCGAGGTTACAAAAAAGCCTTCGTTAATTTCGTGACCGCGTTTTATGGAAAACAAAACCTCCCAAAAACCGCCAACTGCAAACGTTACAAAGTAAATGGGAACAAAGTAGGCGGCGCCATGAATAAGGCAATCCCAGATACTATTCGGGTCAAAGCCTGCGAATAACGCTACAAGTGATAAGCGCCAACCCTCATCCGCAGCAATATTTCCTGCAGCGAGTATCACATTGGCCTGATGACCGACGTTGTACATTCCATAAAACATCGCAGGGAACGCCGCCAGCCAAACCGTAACCATGATGCGCTTGAGGTCAATACTGTCGCGCACATGTGAAGCGCCTTTAGTGACCGACGATGGTCGATAAAAAATCGTATCAACCGCTTCGTACAGCGCGTAAAAATTTTCGTAGCGGCCGCCTTTATGAAAATGCGGCTCTATGTCATCGAGTAATTTTCGAAGCATTTTTTTCTAGCCCTCTTTCTCGATAAGCGTTAGGTTGTCACGAAGAATGGGACCGTACTCGTACTTGCCTGAACAGGCATAAGTACACAGCGCCAGATCTTCCTCATCAAGCTCCAAACATCCTAGCTCTTGCGCGGCAGTTGTATCGCCCACCACCAGGGCGCGCAATAGCTGAGTCGGTAGAATATCCAGTGGCATTACTTTTTCAAAGCTGCCAATTGGAACCATTGCACGCTCACTGCCGTTGGTTGTCGTCGTCAATCCAAAACGCTTTGCCTTGTTCAGGAACGAAGATAAGAACAATCGTGATACCGAATGTTTATTAGCCCCGGCGCGCACGTATGAAAAGAACTCTCGGTCGCGACCTTCCAGCAATACTGATACCTGCTGGTGATAGCGCCCTAAATAAGCGTAAGCGCCTGCAGCCTTTCGACCCGAAAATACCGATCCGGAAATCGCCCTGACTTCACCTTCACCCTTTAGCTCACCGGCCAAAAGCTCGTCGGTATTTGCTCCGAGGCGAGTTGCCACTAAACGAGGATTGCTCACCTGAGGACCAGCGATAGAGATCACACGCGAGGTTTTGATCTTGCCAGTCGTAAACAAGACGCCCAACGCGATTACATCTTGATAATTAATACTAAAAACGGTGCGATTTGCCGAAACTGGCGCCAGAAAATGGATATGCGTTCCAGCCAGGCCCGCAGGATGAGGGCCACTAAACTGTTCTGTTAGCGCCCCGCTGTCACCGACAGAAATACTACTGCCGGGCGCTGTACAGCAGAAAACCTTATCACTCAATACTTTTAATAGCTTTAGACCATTAACAAAATCAGCTTGATTTTGTGCCACGATAACGTCGGCGTCGGCGGCCAAAGGATTGGTATCCATTGCCGTCACAAATATGGCATCAGGCTGTTGCGTCAGGCCCGGAACTTTACTGTATGGGCGGCTACGAAAAGCCGTCCAGAGACCTGTGTCGACTAGTCGCTCGCGAATGAGACCAGCATCAAGAGTAGAAAGTGCTGAGGCCTCGTATGAATCAAAGGTCGGCTCCTCTTCACCTTTAAGCTCTATCACCACCGACTGCAGCGCTCTTTTTTCGCCGCGATTAATCTCAGAAACCACACCAGTACCAGGCGCTGTGTATTTCACGCCAGGACTCTTTTTGTCAGTAAAGAGTACGTCGCCGAGGGTAACCGAATCGCCCTGCTTAACCTCCATGGTGGGTTTCATACCAAGGTAATCGAAGCCGACAAGGGCAACGCTGCGCGCGGATTGAGCTTTTGATTCGTCGATTGTCTGGGAGGGTGCTCCCTCTATAGGAAGGTCCAGACCTCGCTTGATTTTGATCATATTAGATGCTGATGCTCTGAAAATGACTTATTTAGAGGCAACGCAGGCAAAAACGAACCTCTGGTGATCCCGAATAACGATAAAACGCTCAGATCGAGACATGGGCAAAGGTAACCTAACAGCTTTTTAAAGGGTCTAACTACTTAGACCAAACCTTCTACGCAAGGCCTGCAAACCGTATCAAGTTATGCGTCAAAAAGCGGCGCAAGTATAGAGACATACTCGCTTCAAGGCCACCGAATTCACACCCTCAAAAGCAAAATACCAGCACTTTTTCCGCACATTCTGCCCTTGTGCAACTCACAACGCCTTATAGGCATCGGCAAAAAACCTAATTGCTTGAATACAAAGGTGATTTGCACTAATTGCTTCGGCTAAAAGTCGCCTCGTACGCTACCCCAAAATACCAATAAACAAATGCTATTTTGGGTAACGCGCGTACTGTACGCCGGCCATATCTTCCATTACACGGTGTACCTGGCAGGTATAGCCAAACTCATTGTCATACCATACATAGATAACCGCGTTTTTGCCTGTGACTTGCGTTGCCTGCGCGTCAAAAACACTGGCTCTGCGCGACCCGACAAAGTCCGAGGAAACCGCTTCGGCCGAATTAACAAAGTCAATTTGCTTTCTGAGTGGCGACAATGTCGACACGTGGCGGATATAGTTGTTCAATTCTTCAGCAGTCGTTTCTTTCGATAGACGCAAATTCAATATCGCTAACGACACATTTGGGGTCGGTACGCGTATCGCGTTACCCGTCAGCTTGCCCAACAACTCTGGCAACACTTTACCCACCGCTTTTACTGCGCCTGTTTCGGTAATAACCATATTCAAACCGGCTGCTCTACCACGGCGGTTACCTTTATGGTAATTATCGATCAGGTTCTGGTCGTTCGTGTACGCATGTACGGTCTCTATATGACCACCTTCAACACCATACTCATCGTGCAGTGCTTTTAGCGGAGGCGTAATCGCATTGGTCGTGCAAGACGCCGCCGAAACAATTGTATCGCTGGGGTCAAGGATATCGTCGTTAATACCTGCAACTATATTCTTGATATCACCTTTCGCTGGTGCGGTCAGAATGACTTTAGAAACCCCTTTAGATTTCAGGTGTAACCCTAAGCCCTCTCGGTCACGCCATTTCCCAGTGTTATCGACAATGAGCGCATTGTTAATACCGTACTCTGTGTAATCGATCGTGTCCGGCGAGTCGGCATATATCACCTTAATCTCGTTACCATTCGCCACTAGTGAGGAGCGTTCCTCGTCGACGCGAACCGTTCCATTAAACGCGCCGTGAACAGAATCTGTGCGCAGTAATGAAGCGCGTTTAATCAGGTCGTTTGCGCCACCCTTGCGCACGACAATCGCGCTTAGGCGCATCGTATCGCCACCACCGGTTTTTTCTATCAACAGCCGAGCCATCAAGCGGCCGATTCGACCAAAACCATACAGGACAATATCCTGGGGTTGGCTTAGTGGCTTGGCGGTACTGCCAACAAGATCGGCCACCTCAGTACGAACATAATCTTCAAGGCTAATATCATTCCCGTCAGCGTCTTTGTTCGCACCTTCAAAGAAGTAGCGCGAGGCTATAATACCTACGTCTACGTGTGCATGACCCAGATCAAACTTGGCAAGGGTTTCGAGCACGGGATAGGTTTCAAACTCGGATAGTTCGCTTTCCTGCACTTCTCGAACAGTGCGGTGATCCTGCATGATCTCGACAACCGAGCGGTTGATCATAGGATGACCATAAATATAGGCTTTCACGTTGTCTTTACGGTAGAGCTTACCGATCAGGGGAATCATCGCTTCGGCCAACGCCTCGCGCTCTTTCCAATCAGCAAAATAATCGGCGGGACGCTTGCGTTCTCTTCGTTCGTAAAGCTTCATGTGCCTGTCTAGACCTCTATCCTGTTTGACTAAGTGATAAGTTAGAAATGACCGTCGGCAAATCGACTAAAACCCAACGGCTGCTGGTGATTAAACACCTATCAAGACTAGCACGCTGGCAAAAATTTGCGGGCGGATTATCTGCGCTTAGCGACGGCAGCGCAATTAGTAATCAAGGAAAAATTATGGAGGAAAGCTGAGAAAACAACCTCACTAGTAGTCTTTGATATCAAAATCGGTAATGACCGGTGCATGATCAGAAAACCGACTTTCACGATACACCCAGCAGTCCTTGATGCTGTCCTTTAACTTTGGCGTAATTAGCGGGTAATCCAGACGCCACCCAACGTTGTTCGCCCAGGCCTGGCCGCGATTTGACCACCAGGTGTATTCTTCGGCATCAGGTTTTAAATAGCGGAACCCGTCGATATAACCAAGATCGTCAAAAAGCCGCCCCAACCACTCACGCTCGATGGGCAAAAACCCTGAATTTTTTTGATTAGCTCGCCAGTTTTTCAGGTCAATATTCTGGTAACAGGTATTCCAGTCTGCGCAAATAACAAACTCACGACGCTTTCGCCTGAGACTGGCAAAATGAGGATAAATTTTTTCGTGAAAGTCGAGCTTTCTTGCCAACGCCTCTTCGTTACTTGAGCCCGACGGGACATACATCGAAACAACGCTGATTTTTTCAAAATCTGCCTGGATATAACGCCCCTGCGAATCGCAAGGCTCCCAGCCAAGACCCTTGGTGACCTTTTTTGGCGCCACCCGACAATACAGCGCTGTACCACTATAGCCTTTTCTTTCCGCGTCGTAGTAATAGCAATGATAGCCCTCAGGATAAAACGCATCGTTGGTTAACTGCGCTTCTTGCGCCTTGGTTTCCTGAATACAAACAACATCAGCATCCTGTGCAGCTAACCAATCAAAAAAACCTTTTCTTTCCGCCGCTCTAATACCGTTTACATTCGCTGTGATTACACGCATCATAAATCTCTTTTAAAAATCATTTTGTATTGCCATTATCTTTTATACCGCTCATGTCTCACAGTATTCTCGTTGTCGACTCAGGAATTGGAGGGCTCAGCATTTGCCAGCATGTTATCGAGCAATTCCCCGATTTAAACTTGCACTACCTGTCCGACAACGAAGCCTATCCTTATGGCACAAAGGACAGAAATTTTCTTGATCAGCGCGTCCCGGAAATTATCAACCGACTCAAACTAAAGTTCGACGCTATTATCATCGCCTGCAATACTGCCAGTACCGTTGTGCTGCCCACACTTAGAGAACAATTTTCCATTCCGGTTATAGGCGTTGTGCCAGCGATCAAGACTGCCGCCAACATCACTCAATCCGGTTGCTACGCATTGCTTGCAACACCCGGAACGGTTAATCGCGACTACACAAAACAGTTAATCAATGAGTTTTCGTCTGGGCAAACCGTTGTTTCAATAGGGTCACGAGAGCTCGTTGACCTGGTTGAATCCTACTATCTGCAAGGCAAGCTTGACAACGAGCAACTGGAAAACATCCTCAAGCCGCTATTTAACGATCCAAACGCGATCAACGTCGATTGCGTTGTGCTGGGCTGTACTCACTTCCCACTGATAAGGCCGCAGCTGGAAAAACTCGCCCCACATTGGCGGTGGTTAGATTCAGGCCCCGCAATTGCTGCAAGGCTGCAACACCTTTTAAATCTAAACTCTGCAGATAGCTCTACCCAAAGCGGAGAACGCAGTTTTTGGGCGACCAGCGCAGACGCGCCAAAGTGCTATTCGAAATCTTCACGCTTTGCCGCTCAGCTAAAGAAAATGGGCTTTAACCAATCGGTCAATTTACTGTAAACGATTCTTACCTTGCCAGCGGCCTAAAACTCACCTAACGAGTTTATCGTGGCGTTAACATCCTGATCATCAAGCGCCCGCAGCTTTTCCGCCAAAGCATCAAATTGCTCGCGATCTTCTTTTGCAGCAAAAATTTCCAACAACTGCAACTTAAGTGGTGTGTTATCCGGCTGCTTAAGCAACGAAGCGTTAATGAGCTCTTCTGCCTCTTCATATCGCTCATAAGCAATATACATTGCGACCTGAAGTTCTACTGCGCCATCCGAAACATTATAATCAGCTGGCTCTAAGGTGTTTTTATTCTGGCTCTCGACGTAAGCTTTTTCGCCCTTCAAGCGCACCATTTCCGTCAGCTCTTCGTCGCTAAACTGCTTGTCGTTTAAAAAAGCGGTGTCATCCCAATCTTCGTCGCCCTTCTGCTTCGCAACGCTTGTTGCATCAGGAGCATCCGAAAGACTGTCGCCTGCTGCACGGTCAGAAGCCGGTAGCGCCCCATCGTCGGGCACCATGCGGTCAGGGCGAGTGTAGATCAACCACACCAGCGCAATCAGCAGCAATATCGCCAGCGCTAAAATTAACCAACCAAAACGTTCAAAGAAAGACGTTTCGTTCGAGTCCGATTGTAGCGATTCGGATGAGCCAGCTGGGAGCTCACTTGTTGTCGGCGGTATATCCAGGCCCTGTTGAGTACGCTCGGCAATACGACGATTCAAAGACTGCTCTAACTGCCTAAGCTCTTCTGTTTTTGCACTTAACTCATCATATTGTTTAAGCAAGGTATCAAGCCGAGACTCAATCGCATCAACACGCTGGCGAGCCTCGCCCAGGCTTTCATCTATTGCCGCGTCTTGCGCAAGAATTTTATCGCGGTCGATCTCACCGATAATGGGCGATGACTCGCCTGTAAGCGGTGATTGCGCTGCGGATGTATCTTCGCCTTGCAAGGCCGCCGCACCTTCCTCATCAGACTCGGTCACAATAGATAGCAGTTTCTCTTCGGAACTCTCGCTCTCGCGAGTTTCGGAAACGGTTTTCGTCGAAGCTTCAGTTTGCTCTTCACGCTTCTCGCGGCGCGAAGGTTCCTCTTCGACTATCGGCTGAACGTCTTGAGTTATAGTGGTTGTTACCGGCTGCAGTTTTAAGGGCCCGGCTGATTCTATCTGCGAGCGAGACACTGAAAGGTCAGAGTTCGAAAGAAGGTTATGGGCGCTACCTGCAAAAGCATCCGGATTATTCTCGTAAAGCGCCGACATCACGCGCCAGACATTAACGCCACTATCAACCTCGATTTTCTTGGCGATACTCCATAGCGTGTCACCGTATTGGGTTTTTACCTGCCACTGGTTCCTGGAAGGCGGCGCTACCGTTTTCACCGCTGGCTTCTCTTCAGCAATTGGTGAAGGCTGAACCAGAGGCTCATTAGCTAACACCTCTTCTATATCGCTTGCCTGGACTTCGCTAGCTTGCTCATCAATAACGTTAGCGACCTCATTAACGTCCTCACTAACAGGTGAAGCAACGACGGCCTCCTCAGCAGCATCAACATTTAGATTATTTTGCGACGTTTCCCTCTCTGATAAAACCGGCTCAGTGCTCGCAGGTTCACGATTAGCAGGTAAGGTAACTACAGGCTCTGGAATAGACTCCTCAACAACAATTGGAGCAGAAATCCCTCCTCCGCTTTTCACCGGCGCCATATCCAGAAGCAGCGTATAAACCTTGGTGAGTAAGCCTTCTGGCCAGCGTACCGAAACAACAAACTCAAGGTAGGGTTCGTAAATAATTTCGGAGCTGGTCACTTTCAGCAGCGCGTTTTTACTGTCGATCTGGCTAACTTCAAAATTCAAACTACTGTGGGAGTACTCCCAGTAAACATCAAGTCGGTCGTACACCGATCGAGGCGCTAGACTGACCAGCACCTGGGAAGCGTCAAAAGGCTTTCTGGAGTCAACCTCAATCACAGCGTTCAGCTTTTGGCCAACCGTAGAACTCGCCTGAATATCACCTAAAGAAAGTGCGTTAGCAGCCTGAACAATAATCAGGCTCAATAAAGAGAAAATAAAAACAACAATTGACTTATTTTTGGGCATCGTTTTAATCACATACATACCAGCACAGTAAGTACTCGCAGGTTCCTTTTGGCAAGCACTTGAGGAAAGCGGTTAGCCTGAACAATCATTTTGCTAACGCTATACGGCGGACGAAAGCCATGGCGACATCGAGGCAAAACACCTTCAAACCCACCTGGCGGACAAACAACAGAGAGATTATATACTAGCGAGTCACTCGCTTAGAATTTCCATGAATAAATGCTTGGAACGCAAGCAAAATTTACATTATTAGCAGGGCTAGATCGATTAAAAATTAAATGGTTTCTAACAAAGCTTCCACAGCGCCCAGAGGTGTAACGCTACCCGCTACGACCTGGCGTTCGAGCAACGCGCGCTGCTCCGCAAAACGCTTATTATTTTTTAAACGCAAATCCAGTGCTGCGTGCAGCAACTGAGTCATCCATTGAAGATTTTGCGCAGAACGCTTGTTAGAAAAATGCCCAGACTGGTTTGCCCACTCAAGATAACGTTCGATCATTTGCCATAACTCGGCAATACCTTGATGCTTAAGCGCCGAACAGGTGTGCACCTCGGGCTGCCAACCTTCACTTGCTCTCAACAAATGAAATGCGTTGCGATAATGCTGCCTACTTTGCTTTGCTAACGCCAAACTGTCGCCATCAGCTTTGTTTATCACTAGCGCGTCAACCAGCTCCATAATACCGCGCTTAATACCCTGTAGATCGTCTCCCGCATTAGGCATCATTAACACAAGAAAAAAATCGACCATATGGGCAACATCGTATTCCGACTGCCCAACACCCACCGTCTCGACAATAATCGTGTCAAAACCGGCAGCCTCACAAAGCAACATAGTTTCCCGCGTCGTTTGCGCCACACCACCTAATGCGCCTGCCGACGGCGAAGGTCGGATAAACGCGTCAGCGTGCCGCGACAAATCTTCCATTCTGGTTTTATCGCCAAGAATACTGCCGCCCGCTAGCGGTGAACTTGGGTCAACAGCGAGCACTGCCAACTTGCGCCCCTGCTCGACAAGTTGTAGTCCGAAAGACTCGATAAATGTAGACTTACCCACTCCAGGAACGCCGCTCACGCCCAAACGAACACTCTTACCTGCATGAGGCAAAAACTCGCTTAATAATTGGTTTGCTTGTTCACGGTCTTGCGGTCGAGACGACTCGACCAGGGTGATTGCTTTAGCTAGAGCGCGCCGGTTACCGGACAGTAGCGCTTGCTTGTCGATCGCTTTGCTCACTCAACATTAAATCCGTTAGAGCCCGACACTAACCCTGCGCTTCTTTGATGTGTTTCATGACATCTTTTGCTGAAACGGGAATCTGGGTACCTGGGCCATAAATGCCTTTCACGCCCGACTCGTAGAGAAAATCGTAGTCTTGCCGTGGGATAACACCACCAGCAAAAACAATAATATCTTCACCGCCCTGTTTTTTAAGTTCGGCAATAAGCTCTGGGATTAAGGTTTTGTGACCTGCGGCTAACGATGATACACCCACGGCGTGCACGTCATTCTCGATTGCCTGCCGCGCTGCCTCTTGTGGAGTTGAAAACATGGGAGACAGGTCAACGTCAAAACCGACATCTGCAAATGCTGTCGCCACTACCTTAGCACCGCGATCATGTCCGTCCTGCCCCATTTTGCAAATCAGTACACGCGGGCGTCGACCAAACTGTTCAGAGAACTCGTCTATATCACTGGAAATATCCATCCACTCGGTATCCTCTTTGTATGCCGCGCCATAAACGCCAGCGATAGTCTGCGCGTTCGCCTTAAAGCGACCAAACTCTGCCTCCATCGCATCTGACACCTCACCCACTGACGCTCTTGAACGAATAGCTTTAATTGCAAGGTCCAGCAAGTTACCTTCGCCAGTCTTCGCACAAGCGGTAATATCCGCCAATGCTTGTTTTACTGCGCCGTCATCACGTGACGCACGAATGGATTTTAATCTCTCGATCTGCGCTTCCCTAACAGCAACGTTGTCGATATCGAGAATTTCTACTTCATCCTCTTCTTCAAGCTTGTACTTATTAACCCCAACGATAACGTCTTCGCCCCGGTCAATTCGCGCTTGCTTCTTGGCTGCCGACTCTTCGATACGCAACTTGGGCAAACCGCTTTCTACCGCTTTTGCCATGCCGCCTTTTTCTTCTATCTCCTCAATTAGCGACCAGGCTTTGTCAGCCAAATCCTGGGTGAGGTTTTCCATAAAGTATGAGCCACCCCATGGATCAACGACATTAGTGATACCAGTCTCTTCCTGGATCACCAACTGGGTGTTACGCGCAATACGAGCGGAAAATTCCGTAGGCAACGCAATCGCCTCATCAAGAGCGTTAGTGTGCAAAGACTGCGTACCGCCAAACACTGCCGCCATCGCCTCGATAGTGGTTCGAATAACATTGTTATAAGGGTCTTGCTCTGTGAGCGACCAGCCCGACGTTTGGCTGTGTGTTCTCAGCATTTTCGAACGCGGATTTTTTGGCTCGAACTCACTAACAATGCGCGCCCATAACATACGCGCAGCGCGAAGCTTGGCTACTTCCATATAGAAGTTCATACCAATGCCCCAGAAAAACGACAGTCGCCCTGCGAACTTATCGATATCCAAACCCGCCGCTATAGCTGTTCGAATATACTCTTTACCATCGGCAAGCGTATAGGCAAGCTCCAGCGCGGCATCCGCACCGGCTTCCTGAATGTGATAGCCGGAAATCGAGATAGTGTTGAACTTAGGCATATTACTAGAGCAGTAACTAATAATATCGCCGATAATTTTCATCGATGGTGCAGGCGGATAGATATAAGTGTTGCGAACCATAAACTCCTTGAGAATATCGTTCTGGATTGTTCCCGCAAGCTGCTCCTGACTAACACCCTGCTCTTCAGCCGCAACCACGTAGCCAGCCAAAATAGGCAACACTGCGCCATTCATTGTCATGGAAACTGACACTTTATCTAAGGGGATACCATCAAACAGGATTTTCATATCCTCGACGGAGTCGATGGCAACGCCCGCCTTACCAACATCACCCATTACACGAGGGTGATCTGAATCATAGCCACGATGCGTGGCGAGATCGAACGCAACCGAAACACCCTGCCCACCCGCGGCCAGCGCCTTCCGATAAAAAGCGTTTGACTCTTCTGCTGTTGAAAACCCGGCATATTGCCTTACAGTCCAGGGGCGTCCCGCATACATCGTAGGCTGCGGGCCACGAATATATGGCTCCAACCCTGGCATGGTGTTGGCAAACTCAAGGTTTTCCATATCTTCCGCGGTATATAGCGGCTTGACGTCTATTCCCTCAGGCGTGTGCCAGGTCAGACTTTCCAGCGGCTTGCCCTTCATCGCTTTTTCCGCGGCAGCCTGCCAATCTTCAGGAGTTGCTTTTTTCGGATCGTACGCCATATCGTTGCCTGTAATTACCTGCGCGGCTTACCAAATACGTTAAACAAGGTAGCCTTTAAATTTACTTGCTCGTTTCTAGCCCAACTTAGCCATAAACTGCTTAGTTGCACGCTCGATTCTCTCCCTTGCGTCCTCTTCACTTTCTTCCTCAAACTTCTCATCTGGAACAATCTTAAATAGCGGCTGGCCTTTTCCAATAATCACCCCATCACCACTAACTAAAACCTTCTCAACCGTTCCAGAAAACTCGGCGTGCACTTTATTGAACATTTTCATCACTTCAACAATATAAAGCACATCGCCCGCCTCGAAGTGATCACCTTCGTTGACATAAACATCAGTCCCCGGTGCTTCACGTGGATAAAACATGCCGCCGGACGCTGCAAGAATTTCATCACCTTTTGCAACTGGAGGCGGTACAAGAATCTTCTGCGCTTTCGCCTGTAGCTCCTCATCCTGCAAACGCTCAGGGATATGAACGCTTAGATCCGGGTTTACCTTCAAATCAAAAAAAGCTGTCTCTAGCGCGAGGTATGGCAGAACATTCAGTATACCAAGACCAGCCTGGAACCCTTTGTGCGAAGCTTTGATTGCCTGCCACAGCGCGTCGTCGATCTCACTGCCAGCAGGAGCTTCATTTGCATCAAGGATAACCTGTAGCTTCTCATACCCAAAGGTGTCAAACCGCTGCTCTAGCTCACGATAAAATGCCAGCCCCTCTGACAACACTTTAGCGTCGTGATCCCAGATAACATCCTGCGCGGGACGCTTATCGCTATAACCCATATCAAGATAATGATACAAATCATCCAGCAACTGTAGCGGGTTAACGTGCAGGCTCACTCCTTTGTCAAAACAAAAATCTTCACGGTGCACGCTTAGCCATCCAGCAAGGACATGTGGTTTGGAAAACAAAACCTCAATCGGTCGCAATGCCAAAGATCGCTTGCGCTCAACAGCTGTTCGGAATTCTGCCGCAGCCGTTTTATCACCTCCAATACCAAGATCTCGCAGTTCTTTCTCGACCACCTGAGCATAGGCGTTAGGAAGATCAATGCCATTCGCTTCCTGCTTTAGCAATGCTACGGCAGTCAGGTACGGCATGATAAAACGAGTAGTTGGTCGCGCCTGAATATGATTACCAATAAACCAGTTCACCAGACCATAGTGAAACTCAAGGTTGGTACAAAGATCTGAACCCGAAAGACGAGTCTTTCGCACGATCTCAGCAAGTCGCTCGTAAGAGTCCAACCTGTCATCACCATAAGTAAGCACAAGCGCAATATTGGAATCGTACGCGCCGGCAAGTTTATAGTTCATAAACGCATCAGTATCCGGATTATGCTGGGAGATACCCTGATCGTCGCGGATTTCGTCAGCCAAAGGCTGCGACCACCATTCGATAAGACCTCCCGCATGCGGCTGAAGTGCTTCGTTGGTAGCATTCAAACGAGCTTCTACCGACGCTTTTTTACGAACCCGACGCTGCGGTTTGGGTAATCTCGAGCCGTGACAGGCGAGCAACACCATTAACTCAACCAACGAATCAACCACAAAGCTTTCGTTAGGGTTGTCAGGATCGATAAACTCCAGGTCGTAACACAGTTCACTGACACGATGCTCCACCTGAATACGCGTGTTCATCTCCATAAAGAAATGACTGCCACGATCAACAATACATTCGAATGTCGATACGGAATCAAGGCCAACCGCTGCACCAAAGCGCGAGGCTTCATCTTCCATCGCTACCAGCGTTTTAAGGTCCTGTTCCAGAGTCGCTAAGGTTTCTTCAGCGCCAACACCATTATCAAGATCGCGTTTCGCAACTTCGATCGATTCCGCAATAGACTCCTGCGTCGAAGACACCTCAAGTAATTTTTGCTCATGCATTTGTAAGGAGCAATCTCTTGCCCCCATTGTCATGCACCAGTCACCGTTACCAATAACCTGAATTTCCTGGTGGCGAGTGGTTTCGATATTAAGCTCAACCAGCACGTTTTTATTGTCGCCTACACCGGTAGTTTTAACTTCGTTGAGAATTTCCATCACCAGCTCTGGCGCTTTTGCCGCTGCCGCCGCAACCTTCTCTTCCGCAGATCCTTCGTATGACATCGGTGCTGCCAGTATACGCTGGCCTTTACCACCGCCGCCGCCAATGGCTTTTAGACGAATGCGATTCTCGGGGTAGCGCTGATACATTTCTACCACAGACTTTTCGATCTGTGCTTGCAGCTCTTCAATAGTGTACAGGTCAATACCGGCCTCATAACTTGCCGCCAAAACCATGTCTGCCTTATCGGCCAGCTCTATCGAATCATCCTGCAACGCAGAAAAATCAACCGCCAGGTTGTTTTCTTTCGCGACAGCCTCTAACGCTTCGACTGAACCGTGTTTCGCCAAAAGCGCTAGCGCAGTTGCATTATCAATACCCGGAGTCACACTAACGCCAACCTTTAGTGCGGTTCGCTTAGCTTCGTCTTTTAATCCCGCCGAATGTACAGTGCGAGAGCATGGGCCAATAAAATTAAGCCCAGCATCTTCCATCGCCGACACCATTTCTTCATCTTCGGCCATGAAACCATAGCCTGCGAATATTGCGTTGTAGCCATTGTCGTGTGCTATTTTGATTATCTGGCGAATCCGCAACGTACGCTCTTCTTTTGTTGCGCCCGTGTAATCTGGTACACGGTGAATCGCGTTCGGCCGAGTAATAGAGCGCAGCTCTGGCGACAGGGCATTAGGGTATGTGATCGAATCTTTTTCGGATAATAAAATACCGAAATCCTCGATCCCCATATCTACAAAAACATCCATCGCCTCCTTTCGAATTGGGCCACGACAGATAATTAACGGGCGAAGATCTTCGCAGCTAAAGCTGCTTACCCACATCGACGGATTACTTGCTAGACGTCGGTTCCGTCTAATCATCGGGTTCTCGTCATAGCTGCTGTTGGAACCTGACGTTTCAAGACTGTTGCTATTGCCCATAAATGTTTGCTCTAAACTCACAGTTACTTCCTCTACCTAAAACTTTTGCTACAAAGTGCGCAACAACAACTAGTGGAACTCTCGCTGAGTGCCGTTCATTGGTTCAGGCGAATAATGCTGCATATAAAAATCGACATTTTTTGTTAACGTGCTTCTTAAATCCGAAGGCATCGTCATTTCTGAAATAGACCCAAGACTTAAGGCTTCTCGCGCATTCATAATTTCATCTTCATACTGTTGCGCTAACTTAGCTTCTTCTGCTTTCGCCCAAGCATCAACCTCTGATTTATCTTCACCCTGGGCCAAACGCTGCGCAGCCTGTTTACGGATAGCACGAACTTCATCTTTATAGACAAACTCGACCCCAGCTGGCCCCATTACTGCGAGGCGCGTAGTCGGCAGCGCGACAACGAGGTCGGCACCCAGTCGAATATTGTTAAACGAAGCATACGCGCCGCCAAAAGCGTTTCGAATCAGCACGAGAAACCGTGGAACGCGTAGATCGATAATCGAATCAAGCATTGCTCTACCTGCGTGAACAATACCGCCTGATTCCTGCTCTCGGCCCGGTAAGAACCCAGTCGTATCTTCCATAAACACTAACGGAATATTGTAGAGGTTACAGAAGCGAATAAATCGCGCGTTTTTAAGTGCGGCATCAATATCGATTTGCCCAGATGCAACAGCACTATTATTCGCGACAAATCCAACGACATAGCCGCCCACACGACCAAATGCGGTCACGGTATTGCGGGCGCGCGTTTCCTGGACTTCTAGATAGTCACCATGATCACAAACTTGCTGAATAATAATGCCCACGTCGATCGGCGTGTTCATCCCCGTCGGCGAATTAAGCGCGCCCTTGAGTAAGATATCGATATCCCAGGTTTTGCGGTCGACTGCGTCAGAAGTTGGCTGGAACGGTGAGGCTTCGCTGTTATTACTTGGTAAATAACGCAAGATCTCTTTAACTTTACGAAGCGCCGCCACTTCGTCTTCAACGACAAAATCGGTGACGCCACTTTGGCTGTGAACGCCCGGCCCACCGAGCTCATCTGGCGTGACATCTTCACCCAAAACTGACTTAACAACGCCGGGGCCAGTCAAACCAAAGAAAGTATTTTTTGGCTGAATTAGAAAAGAGCCCTGTCGTGGCAGGTAAGAACCACCGCCTGCGTTAAAACCAAACATGCACATAATGCTAGGAACAACGCCGCTAATCTTACGCAGCGCTGCAAACGCCTGCGAGTATCCGTCCAGTCCACCCACGCCGGCAGGAACATAGGCACCCGCACTATCATTCAAACCGATCAAAGGGATTTTACGCTCACCAGCTAACTCGAATAGGCGCGCCAGCTTTTCACCGTTAGTTGCATCCATCGAACCCGCACGCACGGTAAAGTCATGGCCGTACAACGCCACCTCACGGCCATCAATTTTAACTATCGCGGTAACCAGGGATGCACCATCAAGATTTGGCCCCCAGTTCTGGTACAACACCATCGGCTCTTCGGAAGTGAGCACGCGAATGCGCTCCCAAATCGTCATGCGGTTTTTGAGATGCTGTTTTTGAATATTTGATTCACCAGCAGCGGTGTAGGGGCGCTGTTTGAGCTCTGTCGCTTCTTTTAACTTTTCTTCGTAGATCCCTGGGTTGTAGGAGATTTGTCCAGGAACCGTAAACTCAACCGCTTCAGACTGGTCGAACGGATTATCTAGCGCGACTACCGCGTCTGACTGACCTACATTCGTTGACATAGTGTTTGAACTCATTGGCAAGATGGGTTCCAGAGAGAACCCGAATTTAGACGATTAGCGATGCAGCGACGGGTGAAGGGCTTGTTTAGCAACAAGCTAAAACTCAACACTCGTTTACAAAAAAGAACCGATAGCCTTACTTACGATTCCGGTGCTGCGCAAAAAAGACGCGAAACTTTACTGATTGATCACCCTTATGTCAATTTGAAGAACCCCCGAAAGTAAAGCTTTTGGCAAGAAAAGCGACAGCAAATCAACCTTTTACAGGAAACAAATTAGTCAGGATAATGTATGAACAAGTGCTATCCGGTATCCGTTAGCATTAACGCTCGCCAGTAAGGATAAACCAACCCCTGTTTTAGACCGAAGCAGATCCTCAGCTAACCAACTTTAATAGACGTTGATTTGGAAACAAACAGCTCGCCAAACGCTTGCAAATATTTGCGACTCCCACTATGCCAGGACGCGACCGTCTACCTGGGCAGCCTTAAGGACTTGCCCAACCCTGTTCTGCTCGCGAGCGGGCCAGGATCAGCAACAACTGACAACAAAGATCATCAAGCATTCGACCTCGTCGCTGCCGAGCCCATCGAAAAAATACTGTTGACGTCGCAAAACAGTGCAAAGGATGCCGAGCTGATCGAAAGCCTTTGCAAGAGCCATCTTACACCCAACCAGACCATTCCGGATGCAATCGCCCACCTCCCCTTCTTCGGCGGGGCCATAGGGCTGGTAAGCTATCAATATGCTGAACAGAGCATGGGTATAGAGCGAACGCATACGCTATCTTGCCCAAGCATGGTCGGGATATATCGCTGGGCAATTGTTATTGACCACTCGACCAAAGAACATTGGCTGGTAGCAGATGCAAAACTCAGCGAACCTGATTGGTCGCTGCTCAAAACAAAGCTATTAGATATATGCAACAGCCCGGACAATCAGCAGGAACGCACGCTGACCATCACCAGCGAATGGACACCATCAGTCAACCGTGAACAATACGCGCAAATTTTTACCCATGCCAAGCGTTATATTTATGCTGGGGACTGCTACCAGGTTAATCTCACCCGACAATTCTCGGCTTCTTACCGTGGTGACCTGTCGTGCGGCTTTACAGATTTGTCAGCGAAATTGGGAGAGTCATTCTCCGCTTACTTTGAACTTGATGAACACACTGTCGTGAGTTTTTCGCCTGAGCGCTTTATTCAAATTCGCGGGAACCGCGTGACGACAGAGCCGATAAAAGGCACGCGCCAACGCTCAAGTGATAAGGAACAAGATCAAATGGCTGCCCGCCAGCTGCATCAATCAGAAAAAGACCGGGCCGAAAACGTGATGATTGTCGACCTGATGCGGAACGATCTAGGCAAACACTGCAAAACAGGCACCGTCGAAACAACAACGCTTTTTTGCGTCCAATCTTATGCAAACGTTCACCATCTGGTGAGCAAAGTCATTGGCCGCCTTGCTAGCGATAGCCTGTCGGCAAAACTTCATTTGTTTCTCGATAGCCTCCCGGGCGGCTCCATTACTGGTGCACCCAAGATTCGGGCCATGCAAATCCTGGCTGAGCTGGAAACTCATGACCGCGCCTGCTACTGCGGGAGTTTGTTTTACCTGTCAAGCAACGGAAATCTCGATTCCAATATCATGATCCGCAGCTTGCTCTTTGATACAGAAACACAGCAGGTTTACTGTTGGGGTGGTGGCGGCATCGTTGCCGATTCAGACCTCGATGCCGAGCTTGATGAGTCTTACTATAAAGTGAGCCATATACTTAAAGCGTTAGAACAATAAAACTTTCAATTAAATCGTTAGGTCGCGCTCACTAGCGTCAACAAAGGCCTGCTTTAAATCGGCGAATGTATCCACTGCCTTAAATTGTGGAAACTCCGCCTTTACGTTATCAGGCGCGTGAAAAAGAATACCCACTTCTGCCGTTTTCAACATCGTTGTGTCGTTATAAGAATCACCTGCCGCAATCACTCGGTAATTTAACAGGTGTAACGCCTCGACCGACTTCTGTTTGGGGTTTTGCTGTCGCAAGTGATAGTCAACAACATTCCCGTCACCATCGACTTCAAGTTGATGACAAAACAAGGTCGGCCAACCAAGTTGCTTCATGAGCGGCGCAGAAAATTGATAAAAAGTATCTGAAAGAATAATGACCTGGAAACGCTCACGCAGCCAATCAATAAAATCGCGCGCACCTTCCAGCGGGCTCATTTCCGCAATCACCGCCTGGATATCCTGTAACTTTAATCCGTTCTCCCGCAGCAAACGCAATCGCTGGGTCATTAGCACATCATAGTCGGGAATATCGCGGGTCGTTGCTTTTAGCTCCTCAATACCCGTCCGATTTGCAAAATCAATCCAAATTTCTGGCACCAGAACGCCTTCTAAATCTAAACAAGCTAATTCCACAATTCCACCACGTATATCAGGTTAGAGTCATCAAGTCGTAAAAACAAAAACGCGGGATCAAATCCCGCGCATAAAAGTGTAACAGACCTACCTGGAAGATTTTGCCAGACTAACTAAAAAGAATTATAAATAATTGCCATTGATAAACTCTCCTTCACTACTTCTTCCAAACGCTAGGCCGAGGCGCTTAACTCTGGCGAACCTGGAACCGAATCTACGCTATCCAGTGATTCAAGTTTGCCTTGAGTCCCAGCCTTGCCTGCGTAAAGAAGCTTGACCGCTTCGCTGTTTAGTTCTGGCGAAAACATCTGGATAAAGTCATAAACATAACCACGCAAATAGGTCCCTCGGCGATAGCCAATTTTCGAAACACTACTCGCAAACAAATTACTCGCGTTAATCGCCACTAAATCATGATCTTTTTCTTTATCTAACGCTATATCCGCAATAACGCCAACACCCAGACCTAATCGTGCGTAGGTTTTAATAACATCAGCATCCGCCGCAGTAATAACAATACGTGACTGCAATCGCTTTTCCGCAAAAGCCTGATCCAGTTGTTCACGACCATCCAAACCCTCTGTGTAGGTAACGATTGGATATAGCGCCAGCTCTTCTAGCTGCACTCTCTCGCATTTTGCCAACGGATGATTCGGGTTGGTTACGATGGTTAAATCAGATTGGTGGCACGGCATGGTAAAAATATCGCGGTATTTCTCTAGCGACTCTGTAGCTACCACTAAGTCCGCCTGGCCTTCCATAACCATCTGCGCGATTTCTTCTGTCGACCCGTGATGCAGTTGTAAACTCACATCTGGATATTTTTCGATGAAACCAGAAATAACAGACGGAAGCGCATAGCGTGCCAGGGTATCCGTGGTTGCAATGGTGAGAACGCCACTTTGCTCTTCAGAATACTCGAGCGCGATGTTTTTTATATTTTCAACGTCCTGGAGTATCTCTCCTACGATTTTTAGAATTTTCTCTCCCGCAGGTGTTATTCGCGTCAGATGCTTACCGCTACGGGCAAATATTTCCACCCCCAATTCATCTTCCAGCAAACGAATTTGCTTGCTAATTCCCGGCTGCGACGTATATAGGCTTTGAGCAGTTAATGAAACATTCAGCTCATGATGGGCAACTTCCCAAACGTATCGCAATTGTTGTAACTTCATAGCTCTTCTCCATTCCACTTGGCCAGAAATACCTACCTGAACCTGCTAAAACGGTAAATCGCGAAAATCCTGCCCTGATCGCTTTTACTTACCGAAAATAAAGCTTGCCACTACATGACATCCTCTTAGATATCAGCCTTGTTGCCGAGACACAAAAGCCTGCCCCATTAAAACAGATAGCAGAAACCGGCTACATACAACTTTTGGCTTACGTTTGCACCGCGTTGGCAACCCCATGCGGCACATGTCCCGTAGGAACCGCGCCACTGGCGGGATCGCAGTGCACTTTCTGATCATCAAAAAATACATCCGCTCCATATGCCTTTAAAAAATCGACCTTTTGCATGCCTCCCAGAAACAAGGACTCGTCAATTCGAATTTTCCACGCCCGCAAAGTTCTAATTACTCTCTCGTGCGCCGGCGCAGATCGCGCGGTCACAAGCGCAGTTCGTATTGGGGAGTCATCGCCCGAAAACTCACTTTGTAGATTGTGTAATGCCGACAGGAATTCTTTAAATGGCCCGCCCGACAAGGGTTTCCTGGCCGACGCCTGCTCCGCAGCGGTAAACGCCTCCAGGCCCTGTGATTTATAAATTTGCTCCGCTTCATCAGAGAATAACACCGCATCGCCATCGAACGCGAAGCGAAGCTGATGACTGTCAACATTCGATGCATCAGAATCCAGCAACGTAGCTGCCGCCACACCGCTTTGTAGCGCCGAGCGTACGTCATTTGCGTCGGTGGACAAAAACAAATGGCTGCCAAACGCCTGCACATAACGATAAGGACTCTCACCGCTGCAAAACGCAGCGCGAGTTATATCCAGCCCATAGTGAGCGATAGAATTAAAAACCCGCAAGCCGGTGTCGGCGCTATTTCGCGATAAAAGTATGACTTCTACTCGCTGTTCACCGAGCATACTGTTAATTGCCAGAAGCTTTTCAACCAGGTGAAACGCATCGCCCTTTTCTAACGGCTCGTCTTCACGCGCAATTTGAAACTCTGAATACGACGACAAGCCCAGCTCTTTATAAACCTTATGGCTTTCGGACATGTCAAAAAGTGCGCGCGACGAAATGGCGACGACAAGTGGTTTATTTTTCGTATTCGTCATCGATCAGGCTCTATGCGTAATTCCCTGGCGCACATAACTACAACCATCAAATAAACTCCCTGAATGATTGATATTTAAAAACAAAATGGTTGAGCCACACTACTAAAACTAAGACTCGAAATAAAGCCCTTATAAAAAAGCGGCACCATTGAAGCCGAATGTTAACACACTGTAATAAAGCGTTTTCAAAAATCAGGCTCCACATTTGACGCTATTCGACCCAGTAATGTGCACGCCGATTGTATACACGATTAACAAATAGGTTGTATATCATGCAATTAGTAGCCAGTACTACCGCTTACAAGCCTCTACGAAGCGGTTCGATCAAACACTCCTACCCTGTTTTATGACAGAAACCACGCAAGCCCGCCAATCTTGGTATAGGCTGAATATATGCATAAGGTTTATTCAAAAACATGGTGGCAGTTATGCCCGAGCACAATACACAGGACTTACCGTTTCCAGTAGATGACGCGACCCGCGCATGGCTCGCTAATCATGGATTCGAGTCATTAAGATGCTGCGCCCTAATAGGCAGCGGCCACCACGAATGTTACTTGCTCACCAGCACATCTGACCAAAAAATAATCGTTAAATCCAGCAGCGAGCTTTCGGGCAAGCCGCTAGCGGCAGAAGCGGCCGGGTTAAACCTCATAGCCTCTACTCAGGCAATTAAAACACCATCTTTGCGTTACATAGGTCGCCAGTGCCTCGTTCTTAGCTACACAGAAGAATCGTCTCATCATGCGGGTTACTGGCGAAAACTTGCAGAGCGCATGGCTGCGCTACACAGCGTAACAGCACCGAAACAAGAAAACCTCCAGCCGCTCTACGGCCTGGAAACCGATAATTATTGTGGCGCCACACTTCAGCCAAACGGCTGGTACGAGGACGGACACGATTTCTTTGTCGAAAACCGCCTGCTTTACCAGGCTCGCCTTGCATATGACAACGGTTTACTGGAATCGCCATGGGTGATTAACGTCGAATCCATCTGTGAACGATTGACAGAGCTGGTTCCGTGGCAGCAATCATCTTTACTTCATGGTGATTTCTGGCCCGGTAATATTCTTGCCGACGAAGGCGGTGAACCGGTAGTGATCGACCCTGCCGTTTACTATGGCTGGCGCGAGGCAGACATCGCCATGTCACTATTGTTCGGTGGCCTACCTCACGAATTTTACGCAACTTACGACGAAATATGGCCAATGGAAAATGGTTGGCGCAACCGGGTGCCACTGTATAATTTGTACCACCTGATGAATCACCTCAACATATTCGGAGTAAGCTACCTTGAACAGGTGCAACAAACCATCTCAAGATACGCTTAGCCCTCTCGACGACGTTTTTCATTCGCCAGACTCCCCTTTTTATAATACTCGCCAAATAACGCAGGCAACGGCGGTTATCGATCTTAACGCCATTAAACATAATGCCCGCGTAGTGCGTGCGTTCGCCCCCGAACACCAGCTGCTTTTGGCTTTAAAAGCCAACGCTTATGGCCATGGCCTGGTTGCGGTAGCTAGAGCGATTGCCGATGAAGCAAACTACCTCGCAGTAGCGAGGCTCGCAGAGGCGCTGGAATTGCGAGGCGCGAATATCAAGACACCGATTGTGGTGCTAAGCGACGCAGTTAGTTCAGACAATATTAACCACTTTCGCGACAGCTCACTAACTCCCTGTTTGTATTCGGGGAAAACCATTGTAGAACAGTTAAATCTCCTTAGCGAAAATCCGATAGACTATTGGCTTAAGCTAAACACCGGGATGAATCGCCTGGGCCTGGACGTCTCGGATATAGACAAGCGTGCGAACTTATTCAGGAATGCACCACAACCCTCGGTGGTATTAACGCACTTTAGCGATTCAGAAAATATAGACTCATCAAAAACCAGTGAACAAATAAACGCCTTTAAAAAAGCGTTAGATACTCTCCAGAGTGATCATCGACTTGAAGTGAATAGCTTAGGCATATCGCTTAACAACTCTGCCGCGGCGATTCGCAACCTGAATCTTGAGCTGGACAATGGACAAATTAATCGGTGCGGAATAGCACTGTATGGCGCTGCACATAGCGAAGAAAAGCTAGACGAGCAATTAAAACCCGCCATGGCTCTTTACGCCCCGATTATTGACGTCCACCAACTTAAAACCGGCGATCAGGTTGGCTATAACGGTATTTGGCAGGCAGAAAAAGACAGCCTGATTGCAACCGTCGCTATAGGCTATGGTGACGGCTATCCTCGCCACGCAAACAATGGCACGCCGGTTCGGGTTAACAATCAGTGCGCCAAACTGGTTGGTCGTGTATCAATGGACATGATTAGCATAGACATAACGGATATCGATAACAGCCACTTACTCCAGCCTGGCGACAGTGTTTGTCTATGGGGTGACGGTCTTTCGGTAGAGGCGGTCGCCAAACATGCCGACACTATCAGTTACGACTTGCTAACGGGAATTAGTGACCGGATAAAGCGCGTTTATCTGGAATAAACGACTTGCCAACAAACGCGTTTCTCAGCACCCTCCGTTACCTAACACTCTCCATCGCTTTAACTGTTGTTTTTTCATGTCCCTTATACGTTTAGAAGATATCTCTTTAGAATTTGGAACCACCAAATTACTAAAAGAAGCCAACTTAGCCATTGAAGAGAACGAGCGGATCTGCATTATTGGCCGCAATGGTGCAGGGAAAACCACCATGATGCGAATGTTAGCCAATGAAATTCAACCCGATCATGGAGTGGTTCACTTTCGCCCTCTTTTACGCGTTAGCCAGTTACAGCAAACGCTTCCCGAAGCAAGCGAAGAAAATGTCTTCGATGTGGTTATGTCAGGCTTAGACGAACAGCTCTCGCGCATCGCCCGCTTTAAGACTATTTCGGAAATCGAAAATAAAAGTAAAGAACAGGAATCCGAGTGGGCGGCACTACAAAGCGCAATAGAAAGTGGTGGCGGCTGGAATATCGAACTACAAACAGAAAAAATAATTAGCCAGCTAGATTTACCACGTGACAAACGTATTTCGGAACTATCAGGCGGATGGCGTCGCCGCGTTGCGTTAGGTAAAGCGCTGGTTTCCGAACCAGACATCCTTCTGCTTGATGAACCAACCAACCATCTGGATATCGCCACGATCGAGTGGCTGGAACACGTTGTCCGTGGTTATCGAGGGACAGTTGTTTTTATTACCCACGACAGAGACTTTTTGCAAAAACTGGCCACCAGAATCGTCGAAATCGATCGCGCAAAGCTGATTTCCTGGCCAGGAGATTATCGAAACTATTTAAAAAACAAGGAAAAAGCAAATGCAGAAGAAGACGCCAATAACGCGCTCTTCGATAAAAAACTGGCGGTAGAAGAAAACTGGATCAGGCAAGGAATCAAAGCGCGACGTACACGCAACGAAGGACGTGTTAGAGCATTGCAATCTATGCGTGAAGAATATGCGGCACGGGTAAAACGCCAGCGCAAGGCGGCAATTCATGTCGAGTCAGCCGAGAAGTCCGGCAGAAAGGTATGCGAACTTCGAAGCGTTGAACATGGTTATGGCGAAGATAAGCTAATTAGTAACTTTAAGTTCAAACTCATGCGAGGCGATCGCATTGGCCTCATCGGCAACAACGGCGTGGGAAAAAGCACCTTGCTAAAAATCATGCTAGGGCAAATCCAGCCTGACGCTGGTTCCTTGAAACTTGGCACCAACATAGAGCTTGGCTATTTTGATCAGGTTAAACGCGATTTAAACCTGGAGAAATCCATTGCCGAAAACGTCGGCGAAGGCCGCGACTATATCCAGGTGAATGGCAAGGACAGGCATGTTATCGGCTACCTACGCAATTTTCTTTTCCCGCCCAAGCGGTGCATGGAACCAGTAAAGCTGTTGTCTGGCGGAGAAAAGAACCGGGTTTCACTCGCAAAACTATTTAGCAAGCCCACCAACTTACTTATTTTGGACGAACCAACCAACGATCTTGATATAGAAATGCTGGAAGTGCTCGAAGAACGACTGGTCGCTTACGACGGCACGATGATAATCGTTAGTCACGACCGCAGCTTTCTAGACAATGTGGTAACCAGCGTCCTCGTGTTTGAAGAAAACGGAAAGATCGAACACTATGTCGGCAATTACAGTGATTGGGCCAAACGCGGAAAAAGCCTTAGAACCAGCAAGGAAGAGTCTCCTGCTAAAGCGCGCACATCGAGCGTCGCAAATGAGCCCAGCGAAACAAAGCTTCAAAAGCCCAAAAAGCTCAGCTATAAACTGCAACGCGAACTGGAGTTACTTCCTGCGGAAATCGAAACGCTAGAACAGGAAGTAGAACAACTACAGCAGGTAATTGGCGAACCAAGTTTTTATGATGGCGATTTCAGCGAAACACAAAAAATACTGGAAACCCTTAGCAGCAAGCAAACAGCGTTAGACGAAAAAACCGCTCGCTGGATAGAGCTCGAGGAGCTCACCTCGTAAACGCGAATAGCAGGTCCAGAGAAAAGATTAATGACAAAATGCAGCTGCGGGTGCGTTAATCGCTTTTGATATTCCTTCAACCTCAGTTTTTATTAGCTGATGATGGTGGTGGTGGTGAGAACCTTCCGAACGATTGAGCAAGTCACCTGCACTGGTTAGCGCAATCCAACCGCCGTAGCCCAGCAGACTCAGCGCGAGTATCGTTCTAAGCAACGGACTGCGAAAAAAAACCTGCATCGCAGAAATAGAATAACCAGCTACTAATAACGCAGGTATTGTCCCTAAGCCAAAACCAAACATGAGCAGCGCCGATTGAACCGGGTCGCCCGACATAACCGCCCAAACTAATGTGGTATAAACGGCACCACAAGGCACCCATCCCCACACCAGTCCCAACACAAATACTATCCCTAGCGATCCGTTATCAGAAAGCGAACGAAAGCTTTGCATCAACGGTTGCCACAACTTGCTTACAACGCGCTCAAATGCGCCTACGCCTAACCACCATCGTCCTATCGACAAGCCCAGTAGTATTAGCAGGCAACCAGATAGAATCCTCATCCAGCCAAATAACTGTGGTGCTTGTTGTACGACACTGAAACTAAGCGCACCAAATACCAGCCCCGCAAATGCATAGCTAATAATGCGCCCTAAACTAAATAGCGGCAGACGCAACCAATCCGTAAATGCATAACCAATTGCCATTTTTGCAAGCGGCTGGGAGCCTTCATTGGGCATAGCGTAAGAAACGTGCGAAACCGCCACAGCTGAGGATTGGTCGGTCGCGAGCACGTCACTCGCCGTTTTTTTTCGAGCTAGCGCCACCACGCTATGAATTCCACCACACATACCAATGCAATGTAAGCTGCTCGCAAAACCTAACGCCAATGCAGCAATAAAATCAGCGTTCATTGCTATTATTTCCCACTGTTTCTTCCACAGGGTTTTTCTTGTGTTGTGGTGAGCCCAACCCTGAGTCATCAAAAAGAATTCTTTCTCCTTCTCGCTCAAGGTCTTCAAACTGCCGGTTTTTTACCGCCCACAAATAAGTTGCCGACGCGACAAAAACCAGCAAAATAGCGACGGGAATTAGCAGCAATAAACTACTCATCGGCCACCTGCTTCTAACAATTTTTGACTGCTGCGACTCACCGATTTAGCAAATAACGCCGTATTCAATCCAGTCTTTTTCTGAGTTCCAGAATGCACGCTCAAACGATCTTCGCGTGCAGAAGATACCAGTAGTAATCGATGTGCATTGGCAACGACAAGCAAAGAGCTCAATGACATCCCCAACGCAGCGCCCCACGCTGGAAGCAAGCCCATAGCTGCTAGTGGCAGGCTAGTGCTGTTATAGGCCACTGCCCAAAAAATATTCTGTCTCACAATCGATCGCGTCGAACGCGCCAAACTAAGCAGGGCCGAAACCGGCTGTAATGTCACCGTAGTAAGAACCGCATCTGCTTTGTACTGACTTACTGCAGCCGCACCCAATACCGCAATAGACGCGTTTGCAGCAGAAAAAACCGGGGCATCGTTAACCCCATCACCTATCACCAACACTTGCCCACCGGCATTTTGCAATTGCTGTAGGTAGGCCAGCTTATCTTCTGGGGAGCACTCCGCACAAACGTTGCCAATACCGAGTTGTTTCGCCAAGCTACTGGTTTTATCCTGACGATCACCCGAAACAATATGCAAACGAATAGCTTTTACGTTTAACTCCGCGCACAAAGGTCGCGCACCTTCGGCTAATGTTTCAGGAAAATCAAACCCCGCGATAACGCCTTGTCCACAAACGAGCAAGCTGCGTGACTGACAGATACTCGACTCTATATCTTGCTCCGGAATTAGCGCTAGTGCCCACGCTGGCGAACCCATGCGGAACTGCTGTCCATGTATCTCTGCTTCAACGCCACAGCCCGGCACTATAGACTTGTGAGTAATAAAATTATGCGCAATTGTTTTCGCTTCGACATTCGTTTCGGTAGACATGGTTTCTTCAATCGATGAAGATGCGTACTTAACCAAAGTCCGAGCCAAAGGGTGATCTACGTCTTGCTCTAGCGCTATGATCAGGCCTGGCAAACTTAATGAATGATTTCCTGCTTGGGAAAAATATTCTTCATTTAAATAGCGTGGCTCAACCTGTGATTCATTAATTTGAGTGAGCGTCCCAGTTTTATCAAAGATAACATCCGTCACTCCTGCCAACCTCGGCAGCAAGTTCTCGCTAAAAGCTGTCACACCCAAACGCTTGCTTGCAAGATTCCCCAGGGCATGCCCCATCGGTGTGGCGAGCGCCAACGCACAGGGGCAACTTACCACCAACACGGTAAGCGCAATTTTCCAGGCATCTATCATACTCTCGCCCAAACCTGACTGAGAGTAAAACGACTGCCAATATAGAAAACTGGCAGCGGCTAACGCTAGCACGCCGGCAATAAACCAGGGCACAACTCTATCTATCTGCTGCAAAAATATTGGCTTATGTTCTTGCGCCTGCTCTGCCAACATGGAAAGCTGAGAAAAACGCGTATGCTGGCTATCACAATCTAGCTTGATGAAAAATGCACTACCCAGGTTAACGCACCCAGCACTAACCCTACTTCCCTCTCGCTTTTCAACTGGCTCACTTTCACCGCTGAAAATCGCCTCGTTAACTTGATACCTTGCCTCTGCTGAGAGCTCGGCGTGGTCGCTCATACCACCAAGTAGGCGACCATCTCCTGTAATCGTCGCAAACCGATCGATGTAGATAATATCCCCCGCAGTCAGCTCTTCGGTATTAACGGTCTCTAATGCGAATTCTTGCGAACCCTCTAACACCTCTTTATAGTTATTACAGCGCAACGTTGTTTGCGGCATCGCATGATTATTCGCGACTGCCACTTTAAACCGCGTATTCAATTCAAAAAACCGGCTAAGCAAAACGAAAAATACAAACATACACACAGTATCAAAGTAGACTTCCGGCCACCCAAAAAAGGTTCCTAAAATACTCATACCATATGCGGAAAACAGCGCCAATGCGATTGGCACATCCATATTCAACTTAAATCGCCACAGCGAAGAAAACGCACTTTTTATAATTGGTGACGCACAATAGCTTATTGCCACAGTCGCTAATAATGCGCTCGCAACACGAATAAGCAATAAGGTATCTGGCGACATATTGATGCCGCTAAAATACATCGCAAGCGCCAGCATACCCACTTGCATCATAAGCAAGCCAGCTACGCCCATCCTCCGTTGTAACGTCAGTTTTTCATTACTGAGCGATTCGGCGCGGACGTCTTCACTCCACGGAACAATTTCATAACCCAGGCTCTCAATGCAATCTACAACTTCGCTGACACATAACGCCCCGCTGACTGTGACAACGAGCTTTTGATCGAACAGGGTTACATTTGCTTTTTGCACGCCGGAAAGCTGCGCCAACCCCGACTCTATCAACCACGCACAGGCACTACAGCGCATACCTTTCACAAAAAAAGCTGCGCGTAAGAAGCCTGTATTATTCGCCTTTTTTTTATCGTTAGATATATAGCGCTGGTTCTTCGCAAACGCCTCATCGAAGCTTAAGGCTAAATCCTGCTGCTGCCACAGCGTTGCCCGCTCCGCACTGTCCTTCTGCGATGGCGCCTGCTCTGATCGCTGTTGATAGTACTGCGAAAACCCACCACCGTTTATTGTCAGGTAAACCGCCTTACATCCATGGCAGCAGAAAAAAACCGTTTCTTCGGCAGTCGACAAACGCCCCTCCGACCGAGAGTGGCGGGTAGATATTGCTGTATGCGAGTCAACCGCGCAAGAAATGTTGACGTTTGCAGGGATTTCCTCGCCGCAATGAAAGCAATGTTTACTCATCTTATCGATTTACGAGCCTTTAGTGGTTCTGGTAATCATCAGCGGCGCTCTCTGCCGAGAGCTCCTCCGCTGCGTCACCCGGCGCCTGCTTCACAATCGTCAGCCCCTGTTTTTTGTAATCCATAGGGATACGTTCGCTTTGTCCTGCAGAAATAACAATAGTCAGCACACAAGCGACAAGAACAACCAGAGTGATTACCACAATAAACCAGGGCCAAAACTCTTTATACCATTTGCTTTGCAATCTTATTTCGCTCATCAAATTATCTATTCAATGCTGCTAACGCCGATGAATTACCATCCTGCTTTCTTCTGCGTACAGCTCGCCCTCAACATCAACACGAACCATAAACGGCAACACAGGCGTAATAGCATGGCTATCTTTTACACGCACCTTAAAGCGCACCGTTAGAACTTCTCCGGCAGCCAGATCCACATTTTCAGGCCCGAGATAGCTTAATATATCCGACTCGTTTTTATTAAGCGAGGTTCCATCAATAAAAACATGTGCTCTGACAGGCCTCTCTCGCTTATTTGCCAGGCGCAACAAAAAACGGTTTTCTGTACTTCCGTCGCTAAGGTGCGATGCAAGCGCTTGCCTATCGGGGAGTACGCTTATCTCTACGGGATCAATACTGGCAACTCGCCATAAGAACAGGCTTAGCATTAACGCTAACACCAGCGTATAGGCGATTACCTTTGTCCTGAGTAACAACGAAGCCAGGGAGCCTGAGTCCTGACGGGTGCTATCACTAGCACTTGCCTCCAGGCTGTTTTCAGTCGTATAACGAATCAGCCCTCGAGGATAATTCATCTTGTCCATGACGGCATCACAGGCGTCAATGCAAAGCGCGCAAGTAATGCACTGGTACTGTAAACCATTTCTTATATCAATACCGGTTGGACAGACCTGCACACACATCTGGCAATCAACGCAGGCGCCAAGACCGGACATCTCCAGATCCAAACCACGTTTGCGTGGCCCCCTGGGTTCACCTCGATATTTGTCATAGGAAACGATAAGCGTATTTCGATCAAACATTGCTGACTGAAAGCGCGCGTATGGGCACATGTACAGGCAAACCTGTTCACGAAGCCAGGCAGCGTTGATATAAGTCGCTAGCGTAAAAAACATCACCCACGCAAACGCGATTAGCGAAACATCAAAGCTGATAAATGCCGTGGCCAACTCCCTAATCGGATAAAAGTACCCGATAAATGTCAGGCCCGTAAAGAAGGCAACAAACAGCCACGCGGCATGCTTGGTAACTTTTTTTCTAGCCTTATCAAAAGATAGAGGTTGTTTATCAAGTTTGATGCGTTGGTTCCGTGTCCCTTCAAACCGCTGTTCAATCCACATGAAAATTGCTGTCCAGACGGTCTGCGGACAGGTATAGCCACACCAAACCCTTCCGGCGAGTGAGGTCACTAAAAACAGGGCAAAAGCCGCGATGACCAGAATCAGGCCAAGCAGTGACATGTCCTGCGGCCAAATCGTTAGCCACAACAAATGAAACTTACGTTGTAGAAGGTCAAATAAAACCGCTTGCCGCCACTCGCCGCCTTCGGTTTGAATCGAAATCCAGGGTAATAAGAAATAACCGATAAGTAACGGCCAACCGGTATACAAACGAAGCCGCTGAAAGAATCCCTCTATTTTTCTCGTGTAAATCTTCTCGCGCCGTTGATAGAGATCGATTTCACTTACTTCGGATGGCGCCCAGTTCCCTGTCGCGGTATCCGCACCTTTATCGGTAGAATTATTATTTATATTCTCGGAATTTAGCTCAACGAGAGGAATATCTCCATCAATACTGTCAGCTGGTGGCGCAGTCGCGCTACCCTTTGACGAACCATCTTTTGAATCGCGACTGTCATCACCCATTAATCATCACTCTAAAACTACCGCTTATTGCTTAGGGTTACTTAAATCCAGAACAAACGCAGCAATCAGTTTAATTTTAGTCTCGCTTAACAGATCCTTATGTGCGGGCATAACACCATCACGCCCGTTTTTCACCGAGTTTAAAATGGCGCCAGTCGAATCACCATACAACCAGTAGTCATCGTTCAACGCTGGCGCACCTAGAAGCTGATTCCCTTCACCCGCCGCTCCATGGCATGCAACACAAAACTGACCATAAACGCTTTGCCCAAGTGCAAGCTCCGCATCGCTCGCTCCCGAGTGCGCAGCATCATGAGCAGCCTCTTCACCGCCAAGTGATTGAATGTAAGCAACAACCGCGTCAGACTTTTCCAGATCAATAACGCTTCCCCACGCAGGCATCGCAGCGCGCCTACCATGCGTGATAGAGGCAACGATGGCGCTAGCACTTCCACCCCACTGCCAGTGTTCATCACTAAGATTCGGGAAAGCCTCACTTCCACCACCAGAAGCGCCATGACACACAGCACAGTTGTTAGCAAAGAGCCGCTGTCCCATCTTGAGCGCTTTGCTATCTAAAGCAAGCTCTTCAACCGTTTGCTGAGCGAAGTCAACTGTGCTCGACATAAACCGTTCTGTTAGTTGCTGTTCCTGCGCATCGTGATACTTAGGCGAAGTCCAACCTAATAGCCCAGGGAAATTACCCATACCCGGAAACGCAACCAGATAGCCGACACCAAAAACAATAGAAATAACAAACATCCAAAGCCACCAGCCTGGCAAGGGGTTGTCTTCCTCTGTGATGCCATCGTAAACATGACCAGTGGTGTTATCCTTTTGCGCCTTCTCATCAACCTGTAGCTTCATTGTACGCGTGGCTAAAAGCAGCCAAACGATACCTACCAGGGTTATTACTGTTAGGACAATTATCCAGTTACTCCAAAAATTGCTCACTATTTTTCACCCTCAATACGCTCGTTATTGCCGTCAATCACGGAAGGATCATCCTGGAAAGGCAGCATACTCGCCTGCTCGTAATAGGCCTTTCTGCTTCGACGAAAAACCATCCAGCATATGCCTATGAAGACCAGGAAAACCAATAAGGTCGACAATGCTCTTAGATCATTAATATCCATCACAACTTACCCAGACTATTACTGTCATCACTGTTAGGAACCAATAAACCAAGCTGCTGTATATACGTAATCAACGCATCTACCTCAGTTTTTCCAGCCACTTCGCTGGCGGCATTCTCGATATCAGCATCAGTGTAAGGAACACCAACCATCCTCAACGCCGACATTTTTGCAGCGGTGTCTTTACCATCGAGTTCACGATCAAACAACCAGGGATAAGCAGGCATGTTCGACGCAGGAACCACATCTCGAGGATTATAAAAATGAAGTCGGTGCCAATCATCGCTGTAGCGCCCGCCAACCCTTGCCAAATCTGGCCCGGTTCGCTTACTACCCCACAAATGTGGGTGGTTATACACTAGCTCATTCGATGTAGTGTAATGACCGTAGCGTTCGGTTTCGGATCGAAGCGTACGAATCATTTGTGAATGGCAGTTATTACAACCCTCACGGATGTATATATCTCTACCTTCCAACGCCAAGGCAGGAAGTGGTTGTAACCCCTCTATCGGGTCGTTAGTCTGACGATCCATCACCAGCGGAACCAGCTCAACCAATGTTCCAAAACTGATGGCGACAATCATCGCAACGATCATTATGCCTATATTTTTTTCAAGCAGTTCGTGCTTCATTTACTACCCCAAAACTTTTAACGATAAGGTACTTTGTCACATATAAACCAGGTCGACTTACGCCGCTACAGCACCAGGCGCCTGACCGGCATTCTCTTGCTCGTCCACGACGTGATAATCCCTGGGCTCTGACTCCCGTATTGTCTTGTAGACATTCCATGCCATTAACAACATACCGGAGAAGAAGATCGCACCACCGGCAAGTCGAACGAGATAGCCTGGATAACTTGCCTGCACACTTTCTACAAAACTATAAGTAAGTGTTCCATCAGTGTTATATGCACGCCACATAAGCCCCTGAACGATTCCGTTAACCCACATAGACGCTATGTACAAAACGGTTCCTGCGGTCGACAACCAGAAATGTACGTTAATCCACTTGATGCTATACATCTGCGAACGGCCGAATAACACGGGGATAAGATAGTAGATTGTTCCAATCGATATCATCGCAACCCAACCTAATGCACCTGAGTGAACATGACCAACCGTCCAGTCAGTGTAGTGCGAAAGCGCATTCACAGACTTGATTGACATCATTGGGCCTTCGAAAGTCGACATACCGTAGAAAGAAAGTGAAACAATCAAGAATCTCAATACAGGGTCGGTACGCAATTTATGCCAGGCGCCACTCAAAGTCATGATGCCGTTGATCATGCCACCCCAACTTGGCGCCAGTAAGATAAGTGACATCACCATACCGAGGCTCTGCGCCCAGTCTGGCAATGCAGTGAAATGTAAATGATGCGGGCCTGCCCAGATATAAACTGCTACCAGCGCCCAAAAGTGAACGATCGAGAGGCGATAGGAATAAACTGGCCGCCCCGCCTGCTTAGGCACAAAGTAATACATCATGCCCAAAAACCCAGCTGTTAGGAAAAAGCCAACGGCATTGTGCCCATACCACCATTGCACCATCGCATCGACAGTACCCGCATAGACCGAATACGACTTACCAAGACTAACCGGAATAGCGAGACTGTTTAGAATATGCAGCACGGCGACGGTAACAATAAAGGCACCAAAAAACCAGTTAGCCACATAAATATGCTGAACCTTTCGCTTAATAATCGTGCCGAAATACAAGGTTGCGTAGAGCACCCAAACCACAGTGATCAATATATCAATCGGCCATTCCAGCTCGGCGTACTCTTTGGAAGAGGTAATACCTAACGGTAAGGTTATGGCGGCAAGAAGAATGACTAGCGTCCACCCCCAAAAAACGGTGGACGCCAGCTTGTCCGATATCAACCTTACCTGACAGGTTCTTTGCACAACAAATAGTGATGACGCGAACAATGCCGAGCCGCCAAACGCAAAAATAACAGCATTGGTATGCAAAGGTCGTAAGCGACCAAAGCTCAACCATGGCAGGTTAAGACTCAAATCAGGCCAAATCATCAACGCGGCGATATAAACGCCGACGCCCATACCCACGATACCCCAAACCACGGTCATCACCGCGAATTGCTTAACCACCTTGTAGTTGTAAGGGTTATCTGGCGCTAGAGAGGGTTCCGTAGAGCTCATACAAACTATCTCGTACTAGATTGAATTAAAAGAAACGCACGCTAAGAATGTGCCTGCCAAAAAACACTGTATTGAGTTTTTCTGCACGACTAAACTGGGTTTGTTAATCGGTAAATTCCGGCGCCCAGCCAAACTCCCACAGAAGGACACTCGCAACCAGGATACAAATAAAGATAACCAGGGCCACGCCGACCACCGCGCTGGCGTATAAAAAGCCGCGCTCTGCAGGCATCTTCATCACAATGGGAATTCCGGTATAAAGCAGGTATACAGACCAGGAAAGCGCAATCACACCTACTAACAGGTCAACCCAAAGCAAGGGGTAAAAGCCGACAGCCCCAAAAACAAACAAAGGCGTGCAGAAGAAACCAACCAGGCTCATACCTTTCGCCAGACTGGTTTCCGCACCATAGGTCTGGGACATCCAGTGAGTGAGAAAACCAATGACCGCGACCGAGGTAATCATGGCGAAATAGAACAACACCACTATCGGCAACGCACTTTGTGAAGTTAATTTAACCGCGTCGCCATCAGCGACCTGCCAGCCGATCTGGGTAACGCCCCAGTACCAGGCTACTGCGGGCAGCGCTGCCAACACCAGAAAGTACAGGCAGCGAGCGGGAAAATAGGAAAGAGGCTGATCGGCAAGACGATGCCACTGAGCGTTAGGTGTCAATAAGTAAGAAAATGGATTCATGCCTTCGTTCTTGTAATTGCGGATACCAGACTCTGGGGGATTGTAGTTGCACTGCAACTTCGACGGATGGAAGCTTAGGCTACCTGGCCGTTGGCGCTCTTGATCTCAGTCAAGAACTCCCGAAACACTCACACGCACTACTACACAACAAGTAAATCTCGCGCAGCATTATGCACTACCTTCTCAGCGGTATTTCCCACCAACTTTCCTTTAACACCACTATTACCAGTTGAGCCGACTACAATACAATCTGCCTTCAGGCGCTTCGCATAAAAGTTGATCACCTCATGCGCTTTTCCCTCTTTTACATGTAGCTTGCCCAAGTCCAACGGCATATTCACGGCTGAAAACAAAGCCTCCGCACCCTCCTTAATGATCTTCTCCTGTTTTTGCCGAAAACTGTTGATATCGATTAGATCAAGGTCGAGTATTAACGCTGGAATCTCAACGGCTACACAATAATGTATCGCTGAATCCGTAAGACCAGCCAATACAGAGGCGTGCTCTACTAATTGTTGGTTCAGCCAAATTTTTTGCTGATTCTGACTAAGCAAATCGAGCGCCACGATGATTGGCTTACCAGACTCGACCGAATAAGGCTTGTTAACATCCCAGCAGAGATTTAACACGGGCACTGGCGCATCGCGATAAAGCAACCAGTCAGTAGGCGTATGAAAAAACGTTTCGGTACGATGGCCGCTTTTAACAATCAGGTCTCGCTCGGCGGCATCACAACGATCCAGCACAATCGCCGCGAGGTCGGCCCCCCACTCAACATGCAAACTGACTTCAAAAGGAAACGACTGGTCTTCCCAGTGCTGAGCCAAATAGCTATTCCATTTACGCTGCTCACTTTCCACCAGCAGCTCCTTTACCCTCATATTAAAACCATCGATATCCGCCAACTTCTGCTGCGAAATATCCAGTAGCGGCTCATAGATAGCAACCAATACCTCTATCGTGCCGCCCTCACTAACCAAAGAAACTGCCTTTTCAAACGCAGGCTGCACTCGTAAGCCCTGCCCAGCTCCCTCCTCTTCTTCTACGTACTCAAGAGGATCCGCCACAACCAAAATATCGTTAATGTCTTTCATGCAATTGCCTCCCCTTCTTTTCGCGAAATTACTGCGCTACTTCAAAGCCAGTATACAGCCTCGGTGATGCTCTTTTTATAAGCACACTAGCAACGTCGCTTCACGCACCTTTGATACAGATCAAACAACCTCCAAGGTCCAAAAAATAAAATTTAAAATTTGATACACATCAAGCCTAACAAGAAGCTTATGGAGGATAGTTGCCACATCAGCACATATTCAACAACATTCTGATATGACAAAAGGTAGAGACATGAAGCGAAAAACCCTATTAAACAGCCGCTTAAACCACGCTCAAGCATCATCCAGTTTACGCGTTGGCGCACGAGCGATACTTACTACCATTACATGCGCAGCGGTTCTCTGCTCACCGTCGACGTTTGCATATGAGCAAGGCGATCTAATTATTCGTGCGGGTATCGCGTCGGTGAATCCAAATGACTCTAGCGATGACGTTGTTGTCGGTACTGTAACAACAGAGGCTACGGTTGATGATGGCCAGGCCTTGGGACTGAACTTTTCTTACATGTTTAATGATTCGTTTGGTTTTAGCTTGCTGGCAGCCTCTCCCTTTGAACACGACATCAGCACCAAAGCAGGCGTCGATGCCGGCAGCACCAAGCACTTGCCTCCAACAATTGGAGTCCAGTATTACCCGACGGTATCGTCAGACATAATCCAACCTTATGTTGGGTTGGGTCTAAACTACACCTTCTTTTTTGAAGAAGATGTAGACCCTGCACTAATCGGATTGGCGGCAAGTGAGCTAGGTGCTAGCAGCGCCGAATTAAAGCTCGACGATTCGTTTGGACTAGCCGCTGAAATTGGTGTGGACGTCGCGATTAATGAACAATGGGGCGCAAGCTTTCAAATGTGGTACATCAATATCGAAACCGAAGCGACAGTGGCAACTGACGTTGGTGACGTGAAGTTCGATGTCCAAATTGACCCGTTCGTATACATGCTTGGGCTAACTTTCAAATACTAAATACAATCGCTTTAACGCCCCTTTTACTCTCTTGCGCAACTACTCCTGGGTTCGAGAGATGGTAAAAGGGGTTATTTTTTGCTGTAGACACAAAGCCTGAGCTTTTTGCAGCACAAGGCAATAAAACACCACGATAAAACTGACAATGTAAAAATACTAAGTTTAAGCACACTCTTTATGCAAAAACCGCATAGAATGAATGCGCCTTATAATCTTACAGAATGGGGACGCAAAGCTTTGCACAATAAAGAGCAGCCAGCTTCTTTAACAATAACTAAAACAATTACCAACTCACATCATATTAACTTCCGCTGTCGCGATGCTAAACAAACTCGGCAGTTCTGGGAGAACACACTGGGCTTCCCGTTAGTTCACATCGATATTTCGAATAGAGACATCGGCTTGCAACATGGCTATGAGCGTGCAAGGCTTTTTTTTAGAGTAAAACGAAATAGCCATGTTTCTTTTGTGGACGCGCCTTACCTTCCTGTAGAAGCACGATTCAAACCGTCAATGCAACATGATCGACATATCGCCTTTGAATGTAATTCAATAGACGAACTTAATCGCTGGGCTCAAAGGTTTGAAGATCGAGGCATTCCATGCACTAACATCATCAAGCATTCGCCATTCGATTCGATCTATGTATATGATCCGAATGGAATCCTGGTTGAAATCCTGTGCTCCCTTGATGCGACTGAAGAGCAGTTACCAAAGAAAAATAAATCAATAGACGAAACACTTGAAGAATGGACTAGTAAAACTGCCTCGCTAAAAGAACGGCGGTACGCGCAAAAATGCGTAGAACCCATAGAAAGTATATGCGCCGAAAACCTTCATTACATGGTCGAACAGGCCGCGCGTAGCAACTATCAATAGGCCAACCAATAGGCGAACGCACACACCGCAAGCGCAAATGCTTCTTGCACGCTGTGCACTAGCGATCAACAATATCGCGAAATAAAACGCTGCCTATCTGCAGCAAAATCAGTTAAACATTGACGACAAATACAACTGCCTGCATCTTTCGCAAGCGCAGTAATTGAGGAAGGCACATCGACCTCCATACACCAGCAAGCAGCTCCGCAGTCACCAACGCTGCTTTTCCCAGCCAAAATTTCATCGTTTGCGGCAGCAGAAGACTTACAGGAATTATCCCTCCCGCAAAATGGGCAAATCGAAGAAGTAGTTTTAGAAGCAGTAGATGTGTCGCTAGACATCGGCCAATTGACGTAGCGCGCACATATCCTGAATATGAACTTCACGCCCGTCTATACCGACAACGTTATTGTCTTTCATGCGCCTTAGTACTCGGCTAACGGTTTCGATCGTTAGCCCCAGAAAATTACCCAGGTCCTGACGAGACATAGGCAGCATAAATCGCTCGCCAGAAAGCTGGCGCCTGGCATTGCGACTGGAAAAACTCAGCAACAACGCAGCAACGCGCTCATCAGCGGTATTCTTACTCACTAGCGTAAGCATTTTTTGGTCGGCCGTAATCTCACGGCTCATTATTTGAAAGAAATGACGTTGCAGGCTGGGCAACTGGAGACTCAAGGTTTCGAGTTGAGAGAAAGGAATTTTGCAAACAGCTGTGGTATCTAACGCTATCGCACTGGTTGAATACTTGTGGTGACTCAACCCGTCAACACCAAATATTTCGCCTGGCAAATAAAAACCCATTACTTGCTCAACACCATTCTGGGAAATACGACGTGTTTTAATCGCGCCAGAACGAACGGCGTATATCGCGTCAAAATCGCTGTCTTGCTCGTAAAGAATATGGCCCTTTTGCAAAGGACGTCCCCTGCTTACGATATCATCAAGCTTGCCGACATCATCGTTCGTAAGGGCCAGCGGCAAGCATATACTTCCCAAACGGCAATTGGCGCAACTAAGCGTTTTATCGTGAGGACATTGTTGCTCTTTTTTTACTGTGGTCATCCGCGCATCTCTTTAACCAACCGTTCGCGCCGATTATAGATCAACACTAGCGAGCGTTCCAATCCAAAATGAACGGCGGTCATGCCCGCCAAGAGATAAATGCGTATTATTCTCAAACAATTAGAGCGTATTAGAAAAACGCGTACCTGTTGGTTTATTTTTTCTTGTTTTCAGCCCACCACGGCTGGATGCATCCGAGCGTTGTGGCGGTGCAGGCGCGTCTCCCTTGCCATCGGTCAGGCTCGCATCAAATAACATGCAAATATTCCTTAGAAATAGTCGGCCAACTGGGCTGACGGTAATAAATTGTTCATCTACCGTAAGCAGCCCATCTTCCGCCAGCCTGCTCAAGGGTGCACTTTGGGCTTCAAAGTACTCTTCAAAGGCGACCTGAAAATCCACCTCAAACTGATGCTTATCTACCCGCAACTTACACAACAACGCCATGATGACTGCGCGCCTGATATAGTCATCGGGGGTTAAGTTCACTCCCCTTTCAATAACTGGCTCGTTGTTGTCCAGCGCGGCGTAATAGGCCTTAAGATCATGGTGATTTTGTACGTAGCAATCATCAAGGCTGGAAATCGCAGAGACGCCCACTGCAAGACTGTACTCCGAATGCTGAACCGAATATCCCTGAAAATTCCTGACCAGCTTCCCGCTTCGCTCCGCCAGATCAAGATCACCGCCGACTTTCGCAAAATGATCCATGCCCAAAAATCGATAGCCAGAAGCTTCCAGCGCCTGAGCAGAATCACAAAGCAACTGAAGCTTGGTGTGCGCATCAGGCAAACGCATTCGATCAATCTGTCGTTGCGAGCTAAACCTGTCCGGCATGTGCGCATAGTTATACAACGCAATTCGATCAGGCGACAGCTTTATGACCTGTTCGATGGTGCGGGAAAACCGGCTGCGCGTTTGCTCTGGGAGGCCGTACATTAAATCAATATTGATTGAACGGATGCCGATATCTCGCGCGGTATTCACCAGTGTTTCGCACTGCTCGAAGCTTTGTTTCCGGTTAACAGCGAGCTGTACCTCTGGGTGGAAATCCTGAACCCCAAAACTAATTCGGTTAAATCCCAGCCCGGCAAGTAATGTCACAATATCCGGATCCGCTAATCGGGGATCAACCTCAATACTGAATTCCCGGTCGTCAGAATCGTCCAGCTCAAAGGCGTTAGATAACTCATAAATAAGCTCTGTCAGCTGACTAGCTTCCAGGTAATTTGGTGTACCACCGCCAAAATGAAGCGCTGTAATCTTTTTCTTTTTAGGTGAAGACTGGTGCAAGGCAGCCGCAAGCTGTTGAATCTCCTTTTTGAGATAAACAAGGTAGCGATCTACCTCAGCGCGATCGCGGGTAACAATTTTATTGCACGCACAGTAGTAGCAAATATCAAAACAAAACGGCAGGTGCACGTACAACGAAATAGCGCCTTCATTCCATGCGACGTGCTCAAGCGATTTTTCATACTTCTCCTGGTCAAACGTCGCATCAAAACAATGGGCGCCGGGATATGCCGTGTAGCGAGGACCCCGCACATCGTAACGCGACAACATCATCGGATCCCATACCATTACCGAGTCGGTTTCAGGCTCAATCACGTTCTAAACTCATCATTATTGTTTTTAGCTCCAAATTTTTCACTACCGCCCTCTATGACTTGATTCGAACCGCAAGCACATCGCATTCAGCATGATGTAAAACCGCAGTCGCCGTCGAGCCCATCAGTAAACGCCAACCGTTTTTCCCGTGGCTCCCCACAATGATCAAGTCGCAATTATTCTCTTTCGCATACTCCGAGATTTCCTGCGACGCTCTACCAACTTTAACCGAAGGCTTACATCGTTTTTCATCCACGACATGTTTAGCCAGAAGGTCATGCAATTGGCGCTCGCAATCTGCGACGGCCTGGGTCTGGATATCTTCTAAAAGATTTCCCGTATAGTAGTCAGGGTATGGAATAGGCTCAACGTAGTGAACAACCGAAAGCATCGTGTCGCTGCCCATGATTTCCGCCGCTTTTTCCAGCAGATCACCACTTTCCTCGATAACGTCGACTGCCAGTAAAATATGCCTGTATTCGCTCATAGCGCTCTCCTCTAGTTAAACCTGAAACGCCTGCAGATTGTACTACTATAGCGTTGCCTTAACCCCCCAGATTGACATAGATCAACTGGAATCCGAGAAAGCCATTAGCTAAAACAAGAAAGCCATTAGCTAGAACGGGAAAGCCATTAGCTAGAACGGGAAAGCCATTTGCTAAAACAAGAAAGCCATTTGCTAAAACAAGAAAGCCATTAGCTAGAACAAGAAAGCCATTTGCTCGAAATTGACTCACATCAAGCGGCACAATCCGCCTCCGCGCTACACTGGAAGCGCAGTTTAAAGCAGCCTCCCACGCAGGCTGCGCTTATGGCGGATATCGCCTATATCTATTTTTAAACAACCAATTTGGAGGTAGATAATGAACACATTACCAACTACAGGCCTGGCTAACATCGACCGACTTTTTGATCGCATCTTTTCCCCCATCGCTCGCGCAGACGATGAGGCCTATGTTTTCTCTCCTAAAGTAGACGTTAAGCAAAAGAAAGATCACTACACCATTGAAGCAGATCTTCCTGGAGTTAAAAAAGAAGATGTGAACGTGTCGCTAGAAGACGGAGTTTTAAGCATTAGCGCAACCACGTCTAGCGAAAAGGACGAAAAAAACGAGGACGAAAAAATTATCAGGAAGGAGCGATTCTACGGCAGCTTCCATCGCAGCTTTTACGTCGGCAAAGAAACTAGCGCAGACAAATTACAAGCGAAGTTTGAAAATGGCGTTCTAAAGATAACGCTGCCCTACACGGAAACGCAGACAGAAAAAAGGATTCAGGTCGATGTAAAGTAAGCTAGCTGAGTTTCGTTCCACTCTCTCTAGTCTAGCTTCACTCTGTGTAGAACTCGCTATGGCATAGCGCCGGGCGCCGCTCGCGCCCGCGCTGCTATTCCCCTGGCCCTGAACACCTCTCTAAAACACTAGTGGCTTCCACTAACACCACTACCAATAAAGAGTACACAAAGCACCGCTCCAATCATCGCAATCGCAGCCACGCCTCGCTTTTGTTTTCGCAAGGAAATAACAACCGCTGCCGCGTTCACCAATGCAAAAACAACCAGAATTATCCCGCTTGTTAGCTTTGCTAACATCAAAAGTGGTAGCGCAACCGCGAACAGCCATATCAATGCGGCGGTAACAAGAGTAGCGTTAATCGGAACGAGTTTGCTATTTACTGCATATAAAAACCTGGGTAAATGCTCATCTCGACTAAGCCCAAACAGCATGCGTGAGCCCATTAAAATTTGCACCAGCGCACCATTAACAATTGCGACAAGACCGATAACGCTGATCAACTTTGCTAGCCATGGCCTGTGAGCCAACATCGCAGCAAACGGTGCATCACTTTCAGCGAGCTGATCAACCGGCAGTGCGCGCAGGGCCGTCCACGCCACAAGTAGATAGAGAACGGTGGTGATAACAAGCGCCATCATCACCGCGGGCAGCATGGTTCTTTCGGGTTGCTCGACTTCTTCAGCCAGGTTCACAATGTCCTCGAAACCAACGTAAGCATAAAAAGCAACAAACGCCCCTGCCAAAATCAGCGGAAAACTATCCGGCGAGAATGGAGTACTTTCTAAAGCTGGCTCGAAATAGCCCTTTTGCGAAAATAAAACAACCAGTGCTAAACCAAGTAGTTCTAAAAAGGTGATCGCGACGGCAAAATTTACCGAGGTGTTTACCGCCTGGCTAGCTACCAAAAATAAAATACCCACCAGACCAGTTACAACCAGCCATTTCGGTAGGACAACGAATTCATTCAGGTAACCGTGAAATCCATTGACGAGCGTCGCTGAAGATACCGCTCCTGTTAAAAGCACGCCAAGACCCACAGCGAGGGTTAAGTGAGAAGAGTTAAACGCTCTACTTACATACTCTGCCGCGCCGGCACTGCTTGGAATATGCTTCGCCAAAAAACCATGGCTGTAAGCACTAAATGACACAATCGTAGCAGCCGCGATAAACGCCCATAAACTTAACCCACCGGAAATACCTGCTACTTTTCCAACCAACACATAAATGCCGGCTCCCACCATGGTGCCGACCCCAAGAAAAGTAATTTGAAAAAGGGATAATGAAGCGTCAAGCTTTTTCACGAAAATCTCCGGCCAAAGGCTAATGTCGGCGCATATTAAATCACCCTATTACCCCGATTTACTACTATCTGGCGATAGTAGCGAGCTTTTAACACAGGATTATTGTGATTGCTTCCTAAAAAACGTAGTCATCACGCGCTGTCGGGAATTCTATTGAAACGCTACAACGCTGCACCATATCGGCTTACCCCCAAAAAAGTACGCCTTAAACAGTGTATTGCTAAAATAAACCGAACCAATAATGCACATCAGCAACCCAGTACGGCGCATTCTCCATTCCGCAATAACTAACTCCTCGTTCCATCATTGACAAAACCGCACCATTTATGTGACGCAAACCAGCCTGGCGAGCCTATAAAATGCGAGCGATATTATTCAAATCAATCGGTTATCAAAGTCAGTCGGAAAGATATCTATACGCTCCTGTTTAGGGCGCAACTCCCCAAAAACATAGCAATTTAGTTAGGCGATGCTTGGCACGCAAAATGCTAAAACCGATTGCAGGGCATCAAGCTGCCCTAAAAACGAACTGACACAAATCACTAGTCTGTTGTCTATTCATATTCTTATAGCGAAATACAGATGCCGCCACCTTCAAATCACAACAGTGCAATCCCCAACAAAGCGCACGATGATTCAACAGTCGAAGAACCTGTATACGCGCAAGAAATAGGAAGTCGCGAAACACATCCGGCAGCAAAGGAACATTATCGACCTGGTATAGCAACGGACAAAGAGCAAATCCTGGTTATTGGTGCTGGCCCAGTTGGGGTTTACTTTTGTAACGAACTACTACAGCGCAACCCTGACGCAGCCGTAACATTACTCGGAAACGAACCATACGCGCCTTATAACCGAGTACAACTAACAGGCGTATTGGCCCGCGAAGTTCAGCGGCATAACATAGAAATATCGCTGCCAAATAAAGACATACACCCCCATTTTAGCTACGTCGTTTGCAACATCGAAACCATAGATCGCGACAAACGCTGCATTATCGACGTGTTAGGAAACACCTATTATTACGACAAGCTAGTACTGGCTGTTGGCGCCTATCCCATCGCCCCCAATATCGAAGGAAGAGGTTTAAAGGGCGTATACACGTTCAGAAACCTTAAAGACACAGACGCTCTGTACGCCCGCCTCGCAAGTGCGCGGCATGTTGTGGTTGTTGGCGGCGGCGTATTGGGCATCGAAGCGGCGAAGGCCTTATCAAACCACAACACCAAAGTAACTCTAGTCCAGCAAGGCGATAAACTGATGAATCGCCAGCTAGACTATGCCTCAGCGCAGATGCTTAAAAGTACTGTCGCAGAACAAGGCATAACAGTCAAACTCGGCCAGCGGGTTAAAAAAATCTACGGTAACGCCCGTGTCGAAGGCGTCGAACTATATAGCGCAGGAAAACAACGTGAACAGCTCGATTGCGACACCATTCTTTTTTGTACAGGGGTTAAGCCCAATACCAACCTTGCCGCAAAATGCAAACTTGATTTTGGGCAGGGCATTAAAGTTAACGAAACACTCCAGACAAGCGATAGCCACATTTACGCAATAGGCGAATGCGCTGAATACAATGCCGAAGTCTGGGGACTGGTTGCGCCGGGGTATGAACAGGCGGCAATCCTCGCTGATCGTTTCCATCAGGGACAATCGGTTTATCAAGGGTCTACTTCGCTCGCCCGATTAAAAGTGTTAGAGCAAAACGTCTGTAGCATAGGTGACATTGAAGAGCGCCCTGGCGACCCAGGGCGTGCTGAAATCATCTACAAAGATAGAGAAAACGCGCTTTACCGAAAAATCATACTTAAGCGTGGCCGTCTTGTAGGGGCAATCGGGTTTGGCACCTGGAAGGAGCTACCACGAGTCCAGGAAGCACTTACCACGCACCGTAACATTGGCTTACTGAGGCGGTTTTGGTTTACACGCACTGGGCAGCTCTGGCCAAACCAAAGTGAAGAGGATGTTCGGCAGTGGCCGGCAAAAGCAACCGTGTGCCAATGCAACAGCGTTACCGTTGAAACACTGCTTAAGGCGATCGACGATGGTGCAACTTCGGTTCAATCGCTAAAAGAAAAAACGCTCGCAGGAACCGGCTGCGGTAGTTGCCAGTATCTACTCGGCAACTTATGCAGTGAAACCACCTCTCCAGAAAAAACCAAATATGCCACTGCCCTTGTAGCTATAGCGTTGTCAGCGCTATTAATTGCTGCTACCCAGATTGTTCACGCGGGTTTTTCTGCAGCTGATAGCGTGCAATCTATTGGCCTGCTCGAGCCAATATGGAACGATAAGTTCTACAAGCAAGTAACAGGATTTAGCTTGCTTGGCATCATTGCAATAGCCATATTGCTTTCGCTACGCAAACGTATTGCAAAAGTTAGCTGGGGAGAGTATTCAGCCTGGCGCTTTGCCCACACCGCACTGGGCCTGGCAGGCATTGCCCTGGTGGCAATTCATACCGGTTTTCATAGTGGCGCCAACCTAAACCGTTATCTCGCCTATGATTTTATCGCTGTCATTGTCGTTGGAGCTTTGGCTGGTATTGTCGTTGCTCAATCACACCGACTTCCTGTTAGCACTAGCAAGCGATTGCGCGACGTTCTGTTTTGGGCTCATATTCTGGTGACATGGCCACTTCCCGTTCTGCTTACAATGCACATCGTTTCAGTCTATTACTTTTAGGGCGGTGCGGGATTTACGTATATGACTAAGTGGTTCTGGATCATATGGGCATTGTTTTGCCTGGCGCTAATAAGTTTGTTCGTTAGGCAGCTAACTGGTGACGACAAATCCGTATTTTTAATCGGTGAGACTACCTATGGCCACTACCAGATAGAAATGGCTTGCGAGACCTGTCATACCGATCCGTTTGGAGGCCAGGAGGTGCTTCAAAACGCATGCACCCAATGCCACGCCGAAGAGCTTGAGGAAGCGCTCGACTCTCACCCAAAAAGTAAGTTTACCGACCCCAGGGAAGCTTTCCGTTTAGAAAAAATTGACGCTCGTTATTGCGTTAGCTGTCACACAGAGCATCAAGCGGAACAAACTCATGAAATGGGAGTAACGTTGCCGGACGACTACTGCTATCACTGCCATATAGAAACGGTAGAAGAACGCGAAAGCCACCACGACCTTCCCTTTGATAGCTGCGCCGACGCTGGCTGTCACAATTATCACGATAATCGCGCCTTGTACGAGTCGTTTCTGGTTAATAACGCCCATATGCCGTGGATATCAGAAGCACTGGCCCTACCCGAACGAAACTACGCTCACTACAAAGCGCCGAAACAGATCGAGAACCAAAATAAAACGGCAACCGTCCAATACACCAAAAAGATGCCGGACGACTGGCTCGAAAGCCAGCACGCACTCGCTGGCCTTGAATGCACTGCTTGTCACGTCGCTAGCAATAAACCGGGAACAACAGAAGAGATATGGATCGAAAAACCAGGTGTTGAACAATGCGAGAAATGTCACGCTGATGAAACCAAAGGGTTTACGTCTGGCAAACACGGAATGCGACTTGCTATCGAGGCTATCGACCACCAAACAAAACATGCACCAACAACAATAACCCCTAAAGAATCACCACTTTTATTTCATAACGACATGCTAGACGCCCAACACGGGTGCAATGCTTGCCATAGCGGACATCGTTATGACACAACCTTTGCCAGCGTAGACGCCTGTTTAACGTGCCACAAAGATGAGCACTCGCTCGCTTATGAGGCATCCCCTCACGGCCAGCAAAGAATTATGTCTTTAAATCAAGGTCTTCCGCTAACAAACACTGTTAGCTGCTCTACTTGCCATATGCCCCGAATTGAAGCAGGCGAGCATTCGATAAAAGTTGGCACAGCTCATGCTAAAACAAACCATGTAACCCAAAACACTAACGATTTTTCTGAGTATGAGTATTCAACAAAGCTATATTCAGTGCAGCACAATCAAAACTGGAACCTGCGACCGAACGAAAAAATGATCCGACCTGTTTGCATGCCTTGCCATAGCCTTGAGTTCTCTATCGACGCGCTTGCGGATTCAGAGCTAATACAAAGTAACTTTAACGGCAAACCACATGAACACATTGAATCCATAGACTGGGCATTGGAACGAGAAAATCGATAAGTAAGGAGACAGCACTATGAACGAAAAACTTAGCAACTTATTTTTTTTTAAACCGCTCAAATCGAGGCACAACTATGAATCATACTTTATCGCGCATTGGGACATTTGGCCTGCTTGCGTCAAGCATCTTTCTTGCAAGTGGCTGTGGTGACGATGGCCCTTCAGGTATAGAGCCAAAAGTCTACACCGACTCGCTCTTTGCGGTTATGAAAGCAGACCGAACAAATTACACCAAGCTCGTGGTTAAGCGCCTGGGGCCTGGCGGTGCTGGCGCGATTAAGCCTGACGAGCACTGGGAAGATATAACCAATGGTACGCTGCTGCCAGCGCAAATGTTTAGAGCGGGCGCCGAAGCGGTTAAAGAGATGACAGATGACTTCACCTACTCACTGCAATCGATCTGGCCTATCAACAGTCAAAACGCACCTAAAACACCAATGGAAAAAGAAGGCCTGGAATATATTGCGGCCAACCCAGGCGAGAACTTTTACGGCACCGAGGCACTTGGTGGCGTGAACTACTTTACCGCGGTATACCCCGACGTTGCGGTATCCGACGCCTGTACTAGCTGCCACAACGACCATAAAGATTCACCGCGATCAGACTTTGAACTCGGTGAAGTAATGGGCGGAGTAGTTATTCGCGTACCCTTGTAACCGCAAAGCTTGTAATCGTAGAAAAGCACTTTGGTCCTAGCCAATGTTTGATCTTTTGACCAGATTCATCTTTCTAGCGCAACGTATCAATTTTTGTTTACCGCGCGCTAGAGTGATTTTGTTAGCAGCTACAGCAACAGTAATTGTCGGCTGCAATAAAAAAGATACGGAACTGTCTGACGTTAAAGATCACGTAGGAAAAGCAACTTATGACCGTTTCTGCAAAGTTTGTCACGCACAAGGCCTAAATGGTGCGCCGATTCTTGGCAACGCAGCAATGTGGGGTTCGCGTGTGACACAGGGAGAGACAAAATTGGTGGAAAACGCGATCAATGGTGTTGGCTTAATGCCAGCCAATCTAGGCAGAAACGAGGAGCTTACAGAAGAGAAAATTGCGCAGGTAGTAGCTTACATGCTATCAGAACTTAACTAGCACCCTGATAACCACGGGAGAAATATCATGTCTGTTTATGAAAGGATAGGTGGCGCTGCCGCCGTTGATGCAGCTGTAGACATCTTCTATCGAAAAGTCTTAGCTGATGAACTCATTTGCGATTTTTTTGACACTGTTGACATGGAAGCTCAGCACGCCAAGCAAAAATCGTTTTTAACTATGGCATTTGGTGGCCCAAATGAATACACCGGCAAGGATATGCGTAACGCTCACGCACATATGAACCTTAATGAAGACCATTTTAACGCAGTAGCCGGTCACCTGGTGTCGACGTTGGAAGAGCTAAGTGTCCCTCAAGAGCATATCGATGAAATAGTGGGTATTGCGTTGTCGGTAAAAGATGATGTGCTTAATGTGTAACTCCTGACTGAAATAGAAAATCGTTTGCTTAACTACCAATGACACAAATTACTTATCAAGACAATCAATTTGAGCTATTGGATAAAGAGAGCGTTTTAGACTGTTTGCTTAGGAACCATCAGGAGCCTTCCCACAGCTGCCGTTCGGGTGTTTGTCAATCTTGCATGATGCAAGTGGACTCGAATAGCGCAGCTGAGGGTCTTTGTCAGAGCGGTCTTTCGCCGCAGAAGATAGATGCAGGGTATTTTTTACCCTGTCAATCCTTTCCAAAAACTGACTTAACTATTGTCGATCAACTCCCCGACACAACCCATACCGCAAGAGTTGTCGAAAAGAAAATATTTAATTCCAGTGTGTTTTCGCTAACGATTGAGATACCACCTTCGGAAAATGCTTTTTCTTTCCATGGCGGCCAATTTGTTAACATCATAAAAGACAAAGAATGTACTCGCTCATATTCAATTGCTAGCGCAACCAATTCAACCCCGGACTGTCGCCATGAAACCAGCGCGCAAGTTATAGAGCTGCACATTAAACGATACGAAAGCGGCGCTTTTAGTGAGTGGGCATACTCCTCGCTTGAGTCAGGAGACACCTTAACGCTGCAATCTCCAGTAGGAAACTGTTACTACAATGACGGTTTTCAAACAATGCCCTTGCAATTATTTGCAATGGGAACTGGCCTGGCACCAATTGTAGGGGTTTTAAAAACAGCGTTATCGAGAAAACACAAACAACCAATCAGGTTAGTTGCTGGCGCCAAACACAGTTCCGATTTATATTATCTTGAAGAACTCAACAAGCTTGCCGACAAATATCCGCAGCTAAGCGTTACTTACACTGCGCAGGTATTTGACGATAGCGAGAAAGCCGTTAGCTCAAAATACGATAAGATTAATATCGAAGAAGCCAACTTTTATGATCTAGCAGTTAACACCGACAACATTGACCCCCAGTCACAATTTAACAAAAACGCAGCGTTTTTTATTTGCGGTGCCGAATCTTTCGTCACTAAGCTTCGAAAAAAATGCTTTCTAGCGGGCGCAAGCCTTTCCAATATTCATGCGGACATTTTTCTGGCCAGCCAGTCCCAATAAACGCGAGCCACGGTCAATAGGCTACTCACACTTCTTTTTAATTATCCCTTACTAAAGCTCTTCACTATATAATTCTTTTGCATCATCGTAGCCGATTTCCTTAGGCACATGAACATAGATATTTAAACCACGCCTGATTAAAGTAGGCAGAACTGGCGGTGTATCTTGCGCTGCAACCTGTTGGAACACATCATCGATACTGTTGTATTTCGATAATTGCTGTAGATTCAAGCGCGTTGGAAAAATAATGGTACGGGTACCATCGTTAGCAAGTTCTAACGCTTTTTTGGCAGTGATCCACTCTGAATCCACAGACTCGTAGCCGTCATGAATCGCATACTGGCCTTGTGGTGCCTTAGCGATATAAAAAAAAGTATCAAACCGCTTTGGTAAATACTCGGGAGTTATCCACTGTGAATAGAGTGTTAGATGATCACAGGCGAGCCTTAGTTTTTCCTTTACTAAAAATGATTCCAGGGTTATTTCATGATTGTTAAGTGGCTCTCGATAATGATCTAGTTCACGTACACGTTCAGCGCTCAAAAGCTGGGTCTCACCCTCTGCCCTGGCGAGCAACAAACCACATTCTTCAAAACCCTCACGAATTGCGGCAACGCGAAACCCAATCGCGCTATCGTCCATTCCATCGACACCATCGCAACGTTGACGAACATTAGGAGTCATATCCCCCTTATCAACTTTTCCGCCCGGAAAAACGAAAGCGCCGGACGCAAAATCAATTTGATGATGGCGCACGACCATAAAAACTTCCACACCGCCTCGCTCTCCATCATCTATATTGGCCTCATCTCCCTCTCGCAGGAAAAGTATTGTCGACGAAGGAATTACCTTCCTGTTCCTATTTTTAGGCACGAGGTAAAACTTAAAATAGTAGTAAATCGCTAAGTTTTTGACTATTTGCAGCATATATACAACAAGCTCTGTTTCTATCGAACCCACACGCTTCAGCGCAAGAGCGTCGCTCTTTAAAGGTGGGGCAAATATGGCATCTAAGTATTAATCAGGATACTGCGCTTTCAAACACCGAGACTCGGCCAATATGCCAAATAATGCCTATCGCGAGTGGCATTGTTTGCTGTCTATTGACGCGCGAAACCGGTATTGTGCACCACCTTTTTCTCCACGTTCCCTCCGCTATGTCTCACGCCGAATCTCCAGACGCCCTCGCGTCCAACGCTGCCCCGCCCGTGCCCGTCCAATCTTTTGAAGATCTACCACTCGCGCCCGAAGTTCTGGCCGCGGTAAAAAAAATTGGCTACGAACAACCCTCGCCCGTTCAGGCCGAAAGCATCCCCGTTTTAGCTAGCGGCAGCGACCTACTAGCCACCGCGCAAACCGGCACCGGAAAAACCGCCGCATTTGCATTGCCTCTGCTTTCCAGGATCGACGCAAAAAACGTCGCGCCGCAGGCATTGATTCTCGCGCCCACTCGCGAACTCGCAATCCAGGTGGGCGAGGCGCTAAAAAGCTACGCGTCTGAGATGAAAGGCATTTCAGTGCTTTCGGTTTATGGCGGCCAGGGCATGGGCAACCAGTTAAGCCAACTTAAACGCGGCGTGCATATTATTGTTGGCACGCCAGGCCGCGTAATGGATCACCTTAGGCGAAAGTCACTAAAGCTTGGAGCATTAAAAACGTTAGTGTTAGACGAAGCGGACGAAATGCTACGCATGGGTTTTATCGATGATGTCGAATGGATACTAGAACACACACCAAAGAACCGACAAACAGCATTGTTTTCCGCAACGATGCCCAAACCCATAAAAAAAATAGCAGATACATACCTGTCCGACCCAACTGAAGTTTCCATTAAAAACAAAACCAAAACGGTAGAATTGATCGAGCAATCGTTTTGGGCAGTCAGTGGTGCTAGTAAGTTTGACGGCCTGTGTCGGATTCTGGATGTAGAAGAACCCGATGGCGTTGTTATCTTCGTGCGTACAAAATCCAGCACGACCATGCTTGCAGAAAAACTCCAGGCAGCAGGTTACGCTGCGGCGCCGATAAACGGCGACATGACCCAGCAGTTACGTGAACGCACCATTGCGCAAATTAAAAACGGCAGAATTGATATTCTGATCGCAACCGACGTTGCCGCCCGGGGAATAGACGTGCCAAGAATCAGCCTGGTCGTTAACTACGATATGCCCTATGACAACGAGACCTACGTGCATCGCATAGGAAGAACAGGTCGTGCCGGTCGTGAAGGCAAAGCTATAATGTTTGTTGCGCCCAGGGAAAAGCGCTTACTACATAGTATTGAAAGAAGTACAAAGCAAAAAATCAAAAGCATTACCTTACCCAGCAAACGCGAAGTCGCACAAAAGCGTGCTGAAACGTTCAAAAATAAGGTGAAAACGCAACTCACGGCAAGTAGCGACCCAATTTATACTCAAATAGTTAACGAGCTAATTGAAGAAACCCAGGCATCTGCCGAGCAAATAGCGGTTGCTTTAGCGTCGCTAGATCCAAAAGATCAATTGAACGTTCTCGACCCTGGTAAACTAGACAGTACTCACGACCAAAAGAGTCGTGACGGAAAATCAAAAAATAACACTGGTGATAAGCCGCGAAAACGCGATGGCCGCGCACAGAAAAAACACTCATCGAAGCAAGTTTTAGATGAGGACGGAAAGCCCGTAAAAATGGACAACTACCGTGTCGAAGTTGGCCACGACCATAACGTTTCACCAAGTGACATCGTCGGCTGTATCGCCAACGAAGCTGGTATTAGCAGCCAGTATATAGGTCGTATTCAACTGTTTGATGACTACAGCTATGTAGAACTTCCAGAAGGCATGCCAAAAGAAGTCGCGCAACACTTAAAAAACGTTCGCGTGAAACAAACCAAATTTGATTTAAAGCTCGTCGGCAAACTCGACGATCAAGCCGCAGACTCAAAGGACACAATTGGCGACGGCGAGCGACGCCAACCGAGAAAGCGCAAAGCCAAAAAACCGATAGCTAAAAAGGCGAAGAGTAAAAAAGGCGTAAACGAGGCGGGTAAAGGCAATTCAGACACTAATAAAAACAGCAAGAAAAAAGCCAGGAAGCCGGCCAGGAAGAAAGCGGCACAATGACCCGTAGTGGTGAGGCTCTAAAGTGTAGTAGCTCAGACCTGATCAGACCGATGAGGATGAAAGGTTTTGCCCAACCCGACGGTCGGCTATCGCCTGTGGGTCCATTCGGTAACGCTTTTAGCTGCGGTCAATTAAGAAGCCGAAAGGCGCAGTAATTGTCCGTAACCTAAGCTGGTTATGTGTCCTATTAGTAGAATAGAGCATTGATATCATCGCTAAATTCGAGACCATTTAGCGACTACCCATTTTTGCCGTTGTAAAACGTGAACAACCAAACAAGCGCGTGGTTTTCATACTTCTGAATATACCACTCCCGCGCGAATGATTCCCCAACCTGTTGCCTACTGACAAACTCAACCCCAATTGCCCGTCCAAATCTTCCTTGGATTATAGGAACTTGCTGATTGGTTTGATATGCAAGGGTGTCAACCTCATGATCCGGCAATGGCCAGTATTTTCTAGCGGCTCCGTAAGCCCCATCATAATCTTCTTTTTCAATAAACTTCATAATTTTTTCTGAAAGTTCTATAGCCTCACTATAGTCAGAAAACGTTTCTTTTTTGTCAGCATATACTTGAGTCGATAAAAGAAATAAAAACCCAAGAATCGTCCGTTGAACCATATTTTTCATTTAAGAACTCCTAAGATGAATGAAAGTAGTGTTGCACATAACGCCTACGTCACCTGACGACGTAGCGTAGCGAAGTGAACCAAACGCTGCAAGTGTTTGGCGGTCAGGTGCACGTTCTTGTATGGTTCAATTCTCTCTATATTCATTATTTTAATCCTTTCCACTAACGGGTAAATTGAGGCCCACCTTGGGCGGCCACCCAAGGCCTTGTTTGTCATAGTTCGATGCTGGCCAGGTGTATTAAACCCGCTAACAAGTGTGAACGTGACAAACACTCACCAGGCATAACTCGAATAGTCATGTGGGCCTCGAGCCCGAATAGCAAGGCGGAGATAGCTTATCCCATGAATACGCAAGAGATCAATGTCGGTATCGACACCAGCACAAAACAACTCAATATTTACGTGAGACCCACTGGCCAGTTTTTCAGTGCCTCCAATGATAAAGACGGCATCAAAGACGCCGTTAAACAACTTCAACCTCTCAAACCCACTCGTGTATTGATCGAGTCCACCGGACGATTAGAACTCGACTTCGTCATCGCCGCTCACAAAGCGGGGCTGCCCATCGTCATCTGTAATCCAGGCAACGTGCGCAACTTTGCTAAATCAGCAGGCCGCATGGCAAAAACAGACAAGCTCGATGCGCAGGACATCGCTCACTATGGCGAGACGATGAAGCCCAGGCTTTCCTCAATAAAACCCGAGAAATTAAGAGCGATTAGCGATTTGCTCGTCGTGCGCAGTCAATGCCTCGAAATGAGCACCATGCAAAAGAATCGTTTAAAACGCATGCCAAAAGCTGTGCACAACCCCATTCAAAACATTCTCAAAGCCATCAAAAAAGAACTGCTCACCATCGATAAACAACTCGACAAATTGGTTAACAGTGTCGCTGAGTGGCGACAAAAGCGTGATCTGCTATTAAGCGCTAAAGGCGTGGGCAACGTCCTTGCCTATACGTTAATGAGTGAACTACCTGAGCTCGGCTCACTCAATCGAAAAGAAATTGCTGCGCTTGTCGGCGTCGCACCCATGAACCGCGACAGCGGCAACTTCCAGGGCAAACGTTTTATTCGTGGTGGACGGCATAAAGTGCGTACTGTGCTCTTCGTCTCTATGATGTCCGCTATCCAGTGTCACCCCAAATTAAAACCCATGTACGAACGCATGGTCGCAGCAGGCAAACCAAAGAAAGTGGCTATCGTAGCTTGTATGAGAAAACAGCTCACCATTCTTAACACCATGGTGAAAAACAATACTTACTGGGATGAAAAAATGGTCTGATAATTAGAGTTTGACACCATAGTCACTTGTTAGGCATTTACTAGTTGCCATTTTTAACACGCTCCCACTCCCTTTTTAAAACGATTTGGGATTGAGCCACTATGCGCTGACCGGCAGCTTCAAATTCAGATGCGGCTGCCACTTTTTTGTTGATTGATTCGATGATCTTTTTATCTGCTGACGTGATGAGTCGAACTAATTCTTGATGATCGATTTCTTTGGGGTTGATTAGAAGTTTAATAACTTGAAACTGCTCGACAAATTTCCCGTACTCTGCTATTGCCTCATCGGTAGTTACAGAGCCATTTACGTGAGCCGATGGTAAATGATGAACAATGGCAACTAGAGTTGCCAGTTCGTCTCGGAGTCGGTTAATCCATGCTTGCCGGTTTGACGAAATAACAGAGGCGTTAATTTGGTTTTTGGCGACGAAGATGCTCACCAAAGGGCCAACTATTACTGCAACTAATGCTGTTACCGCGCTTACTACTGCTGGTTCGAGGCTCATTGCTTCTCCTGATGCCTAACGCCCAAAGCAGCGGGCGCCGTAGGCGTCCGATTGCCTTTGCTGGTTATGTGAATTTAGTCTATTCATTGGCGTCATTTTTTGGTGGCTTCACTCTAACCCAATGGCCTTTTTTACTACCAGTAGTGTATAAAATAAAGAATAAATAGCCGCTTTTTGCTTTTTTTATAATGTCCTCATCTTGCTCGGCCATTCCTATCCATTGGTCACCAATTTCGAAACGATAAGGAATACGCTGACCTTGAGATGGCTCCGTGATTATGAATGTTTCGACTGGCTTCCTGCGTGTAATGAAAGCACGCCACCAAGAATCAAAGTACATGCCGCCCAGATTCGTTATTGTTGTTGGTTGATCCCCCACGTTATACGCTGTTATTGAAATGTAATGCTTATCATCCTGAACATTGCCACCAATATATTGCATATTAGTGGACGCAGATATATTAATTCTCGCGCCTGACGCTAGCCACTTGTATGCATCCCAGCCCAAAACAAAGGTAGAAATAATAGCGGCGTATGCCGCTATGCCCAACGTTAATAGATCAGTTTGAGTTAGTCCTTGAGATGCTTCTGTTACCATAATCTCCCTACTTATAGTTAGCCTTGACGGTGGCAATTCACATAACGCCTTTAGCACCGGGCGCGCAGTAGCGCGTCCGAGTGCCTAAACTGGTTATGTGATTTAAAGCCAGGGTAATTGCTGCGATGGTCCATAAATATGTCCGTCATCTATATAGAAATTTGTATAGCCGCTTCCTACTTTATATATATGACCATCTTCGATCCAGCACTTGGTGTAACCGTGACCGACAAGATATATATGACCGTCTTCTATCCAAGATTTTGTATAGCCGCTTGGACCATAAACGTGTCCATCATCGATATAGTATTTCGTGTACATATCCTCTCCTTGGTGAAGTCACATAACGCCGTGCACACGGGCAGCGCGTAGGCTGTCCGAGCGGCGCAGCCGCGTTGTGCTGCACCTGGTTATGTGTTTTGCTCATTTGTTTTGTAGTAAGACCGACTACCTTCTTTTTTAAATATCACCAGATCTTTGTCTTGTAAGTGGCGTGCCATTGTGGCGAACAACCAGCCCGTTTCGTTGTCTGTGACGTTCCCCTGTGGGTATGAAGATTTTTTTAGTTCGAGCTGGTCTTTTATTAAGGTGGCTGGAACCCAGCCTTCGACATGCCCACTTTCAGCTTCTTTGATGAATGATGCCATCTCCATACACATGTCATCAAATAATTGATGTATATTTTCTTTGTGACTCATTCTTTCTCCTTACACATAACGCCTCGCGCACGGGCAACCGTTAGGTTGTCCGAGCAGCGAAGCTGCGTTGTGCTGCGACTGGTTATGTGACTTACAGCTGGGCAAATAAACCATTAAAGACGATACCTATGCAAAGCCACTGACCAACCGAAGCGATTATAACGACCCATTTTTGCCAGCCTAGCACTGACCATATATTTTTGTGCTGGAACAGTAGAAGATAACCCAAAAATGCCATTTGATTTGGAGGCCATACCGGCATGCTTTGACCTCCTAGGCTTTTGTGCTGGGCTTGATCATATTTATTTAGCAAACGCTCTGAAATAAAAATACACACTACGGTGATTATAAATATGAGCAGCTCTGCCATTCCTATTTATCCTTTGTCACATAACGCCTTGCTCAACGGGAGAAAAAAGCGAAGCTTTTTTTTATCCGTTGCAGCAACTTGTTAGAGCTTTCTTGTTTGGTACCGCCTATATAAAGGAAGTCTAGCTCCTTAGAATAGTCGGCAATAAAATATATATTCTTGGTTGATGGCTCACCAATTATCGGCGGCATTTCTTTAGTTCTAACCTCTGACAGAGCAATGTCTTTGCCTTTAATTCCATCAAAATCTACAAATTCTGTAGTCCAGTTAAGTAAGTATTGCTTCCCGCCTTGATCTTGTACTCTGGTAGGTGCGAATCCCATTCTTACCTCATTTGCCTGCGAAGACGCTACTCTCACATCTTGAGGAAGTGCAAACTCCGATGGTTGGAATGAGTCAACTTCCTCAGCGAAATACCAGTTCTCTTGCCAGTCATCTATTGGTGGGCCTGATTGAAAACGTATAATCGCTTTCTTATGGATATTGCCATTCTTATCGGTAACTTCACATGGGATCGATATTACTCCTGTGCCATTGCCATATAAGTCTGGTGGCGTAGCTCCGATAGACTTTAGACGAACTAACTCCTCATCTGTAAATTGAAGGATCTTCTTATTCCAGCGTTCAAGCGCAGTTAAACGGTCAGCAGGAACAAGTGACATAAATTTATCTTCATTATCTAGATACCAACGCTGTTCACAATACGGACAATAGTAAAGCTTACCGACTCGAAGATTGGTGCCTAGTTTTAGATATTTGGGGTACTTACAAATATCATGATCATTTCTTTCATTTGCAAACTCCCAATTAAACCTAATAGACCCTTGTCCATCACAAGAGGGACAGCCAGGGTTTGCCTTATGCTTTTTGAGATGCTTTGCTTTATCTTCTTTCTTCTTACATGGCGCACATAAGCCGGAGTTCTTCTCATAAGTTTCTCGAAGAATTTTGGAATTACATTTCTTGCAGCTAAGTTTGCTCATCACTTCCATATAGCTCTAACGCCCGCATTTGGGGCAACCGAAACATAGTGTAGGTTGTCCCAGCCGCGATAGCGGCGACAACATGTGCTTGTTAAATGATTACTCGGGGCGAGGCTTCTCTACAACCCGAACGCTGACACTCTGAATAGTGTTGTCTTTTTGAATCATCATAAGGTGCCTGATTTCTACCACTTCAAGAATGCACCCTTCTGTAACCATTGCTCTATTCGAGTAGCTATCTTCATCGCCATCAGACCAGGCAAAAGGGTCTACTTGGTCACCTACTTGGAAGGGGATGAATGGTGTCGTTGAGCAGAATCCTGCTACTGGGTCATTTATGAATGAATCTGGGTAAAGTTCAATTCTGTATACGGTAGGTTTGGTAAACATCGTAATTTCCTTTTCATTTAACATTTGTATACTGCGCCGGCTCGCTTTACCACCATGATCGATTTTCGACCAATCGTAAGCAATTGTTTTATTAGTAGTTTTTGAAAATAATGCATTCCCTGGTACCGCAAAGTGAGCCAGCGCGGTATCCAACTTGGGCCCTTCTCGGTATCTACCCACGCGCTGTTTGTACCCCTCTGATTCTGCACGATTTTTTTGAAAAGTGCTAGCGCAAAGTGAGCTTGGCTGGGCCGCAAAGCGAGCCTAATTTCTTGACTTTTCTCAGGATACTGTATATACATACAGCTTTAAGGATTTATGTCCTCAGAGGGAACCTGTCATGCCCAGCCCATTTTTAACCGCTGTGCGCGCTGATATGCGCATGCGCGGCTATAGCTACCAAACCGAAAGAACCTATGTGAACTGGATAAAGCGGTATATCCACTTTATAAAAAAACAGCATCCCGCCACTGCCGGCAATAAAGAGGTCAAAGCCTATTTAACGTATTTAGCTACCGAGCGCCATGTGGCTATCAACACGCAAAAAGTGGTGCTAAACGCTCTGGTTTATCTTTATGATAAGCATCTTCAACTACCGTTGGGCGAACTTGGCTTTACACTCGCAACCAAGCAGCGTCAGCTGCCGCTCGTGCTGTCCAGAAAAGAAGTCGCCAAACTAATCGAAAGTTTCAACCCAAAACACCGATTACTGGTTGAACTCATGTATGGTAGTGGCCTGCGAGTTTCGGAAGTTCTACGGTTGAGGGTCAAAGACGTAGATTTTGAGCATAAAGCATTGGTTGTGGTCGATGGCAAGGGGCGAAAAGACCGACGCACGTTGCTAAGCCCTCAGCTTTTTCATACCATCGAAGAGCGAATTGATGCCGCGAAATCTCTGTTAATAGAAGACAATAAATCAGATGTGGGCCCGTCACTTCCAGCTGCCCTATCGCGTAAATATCCTAACGCTAACAAACAGCCTGCGTGGGCATTTTTGTTCCCATCTATCACATGGTGTAAACACCCGATTACAGGCCAGTTGTGTCGCCATCACCTTCATCCATCAGTGCCCCGAAAGGCGCTAAAGCGAGCCGTTATTGACGCAGGCCTAGACCACAAGCGCATTAATTGTCACACGTTCAGACACTCGTTCGCGACGCATTTGCTGGAATCCGGAACGGACATTCGTACTGTACAAGAACTACTTGGCCACAATGACCTGAAAACCACCCAAATCTACACCCATGTGATTGGTGATCATTATGCGGGTACAAGCAGCCCACTCGATACAATTCACCACCCACAGTACCTGTAATCTGTTTAGAGCAATCGACTCATGCAGTGAAGTACCAACTGGTCAAAGGAGGCTTACCTATGAGGGGCGAGCTGAACAGGGATTGCTATTCCGTTGTCGGCATGAATGCACAGGATTTAGCGCTAGTTTTTGAACGTTCCATCTAACGAAGATTCCTACCCATCCCAATTTGATGCACTTTAGAAAATTGTTGTGGGCTCCCAATGTCCGTCCCTATGCGATAGATGACTGTCGGATCAGATGGAGTTTTATTCTCTAAAGTGTCGTCTCGTGTCTGAGCTAATACGAATCACAGCCTATACGGTTCGTTATTTTAGCCTCGCCACCAACTAGCCGCCTGCCATGCTTAAACAGCGCGCTTATCCAGCTTTCGATGCAAATTGATATAGGTTTCCCCAAAGCTAGAATCCAAATATCCGAACGCTCACTCAAAATTTGCCGTTGTTATTCTTCCATTCGCTGCGTGGCGCTATTTTTTCGACGGTATCCCAGTGTTCAACGATTTTTAAATTTTCTACTCTAAACAGATCATAAAAGGAGACATGCTCGCTGTCGCGGTATCCTTCGCAAACCGACAATACAAAATTCCCTTCCGCTAAAACTCTATGCACTTTGATGTAACTAACTGCATAGTCCGAATCCAGGCCACGCCGGGTTAACGCCTCATGCAGGATGGGCAATCCATCGGATAAGTAGGGATTGTGCTCTGTATAAGTATCGAAAACAAAGGTGCTTAATTCATCGAACCGCTTCTCTACAAGAACAGTTTCCAGAAATCTCGCAATAAACTTGCGATTATCTTCGGTCTTGCCCAGGTCCTGGACTCTGGTCACCCCATCAACCATGGTGTGCCCCGAAGAATTCGGACCTTTTCTACTTTGAATATTGTCCCAATGCTCTACCGTTTGCTCGCCTTCAAAACGAAACACTTCAAAGCCTACGCGGGAGGTACTGAAGTCATATTCGGTATGACCAAAAACAAAATCGCCATCAGAAAATAGGCGAACAATATTCACCGTTGGCGACGTCAGCGACAACCGCTTAAATAACTCTGCCAACCCTTCGCCTCCTTCCTGGGTTTGCGGATTGTGCTGGATATACTTCTGCGGGTTCACAACCTCAACCGACTTTGGGTCTCCTGTTTCGATTCCCTTCAGCAGCGCATGAATTTTAGCTTTTCGTTTCTCAGTCAAAGGCCACCCTCTAGATTAATATACGCAAACCGTCCGCACTCGAGACTAAGTATAGGCCTGTGCCTGGTTAACTCTTTGATATGCCAATTCCGCCTGGCGCGCATCCCAAAATAACACACCAATGCCTTTGCAAACCTCGCTTTGAACAACTAACGCCCACCACGCATCACTGACAATTCATGCCTGAAATCAACGAGTAGTTACCGTTTTGATCAAAGCTCAATGAACCTTACATTCGCACAGTCTGGCGCATTTAACGTTGTTCACCGTAGACAATGTGGCTAATGCAAGGTTACCGCTTCACCTGAAGCTCGTGTAGGTGCTTGCCGTGAATATAAAACCGTTACCGCGGACTCGCCAACTAACTGCTGAATAGCCTGAACGACTTCGTCGGTGGGAGGGACAAGCCAATCATTGCCAAGATGCAGGCTGGCCTGGGCGCTACTGTTTTTATAGTCGATAACAAGCCGACAGCCCAGCTCTGCGCTGGTACGAAAACCACTTAACAATGTACGTAACTGTTCGATGGTAGCGTTGCTCTGGACGCTAGCACAAAGCTCGATTTTCACACCCATCGCGGTATTCGCTCTAACACTTTCCAAACTGCTAATAGCATCTGCACGAATGGCAAGCCCGCCGGTAAAATCGTCTACTTGTATTTCGCCGTCAACCACTAAGAGCGCGTCCTTTTTTAGTAACTCTCGCGTTTCATTATAAGTCCGCGCAAAGACCGAGCACTCTAACCTGGCAGTACGATCATCGAGCGTGAGAAAGGCCATGCTGTCGCCTTTTTTAGTTTTCATCGTTCGCATCGCGACAACCATACCGACGACTCGTTGCTTGCCTTTTTTAGCCTGCAACTGCTTAAATCGCTTGGGCACAACACGTTTTAAATCTTGCTCGTAACTGTCAATCGGATGGCCAGACAAATACAAACCGAGCGTTTCTTTTTCTCCTTCAAGTAACTGCTTTAACAACCAGGGGTTTACCGCGCGAAAATCAGCATAAACATCTTGCTCTACTTCCATCCCACCAAACATATCGGTCATGCCTGCGCTATCGTTAGTGGCACTCTGTTCGGCAGCTTTTACCGCGCTTGGTAAAGCAGCAAGCAAAACCCAACGATCTTCGTTGAGAGAGTCGAATGCACCGCTCTTGATAAGTGCTTCTAGCGCGCGACGGTTTACTTTGCGCGGATCTGTACGGCGGCAAAAATCAAACAAGTCGGTAAAGTGGCCATCCTTTCGCGCTTCCAAAATAGAGTTAACCGGCCCCTCACCCAGACCTTTAATCGCACCAAGACCATAAACCACTGCGCCGTCTTTTACAGTAAATAAATAGTCACCATCATTAACGTCCGGTGGCGAGTACTTAACGCCTATTTCACGACACTCTTCGATTAGCGTCACTATCTTATCTGTGTTTTGTAATTCTGAACTCAACACCGCAGCCATAAACTCGGGAGCGTAATGCTGCTTTAGCCACGCGGTTTGATAAGATACCAGAGCATAGGCCGCAGAGTGTGATTTGTTAAAACCATACCCGGCAAACTTTTCCATAAGATCAAATATATTTTTTGCCAGCTCCTGGGAGTGACCTAGCTCTTGCGCACCTTGAAGAAAACGTTCGCCCTGCTTGGCCATCTCTTCGGGTTTCTTCTTACCCATCGCTCGACGAAGCAGATCTGCCTCACCCAGGCTATAACCCGCCATGGTTTGCGCGATTTGCATTACCTGTTCCTGATAAAGAATAATGCCATAGGTCGGTTGCAATATCGGCTGAAGAGTATCGTGTTGGTATTTTGGATGCGGATAGGACAGTGGCGCACGCCCAAGCTTACGATTGATAAAATCATCAACCATGCCTGATTGTAGTGGGCCTGGGCGGAATAGCGCTACAAGTGCAACGATATCTTCAAAACAATCGGGTTTTAGCCGCTTGATCAGGTCTTTCATGCCGCGCGATTCCAACTGGAAAACCGCAGTGGTTTGAGCCGACTGCAAAAGTGCAAAAGTCTCTTTACAGTCGAGAGGTATCGCTGAAATATCGACGTGCTCAGCGTCAGATAATTTATTTGCATTGATCATCTTCAGGGCCCAGTCGATGATGGTCAGGGTGCGCAGGCCCAAAAAGTCGAATTTTACAAGCCCAGCTTCTTCAACATCATTCTTATCGTACTGGGTTACCAGCCCCTGGCCACTATCATCACAATAGAGCGGCGAGAAATCCGTTAGTCGGGTGGGCGCTATCACCACGCCACCCGCATGCTTGCCGAGATTCCTCGTGGTACCTTCCAGCCTCAACGCCATATCCCATATTTCCTGCGCATCCGAATCGTTAGATAAAAATTCGCGCAGCGGCTCTTCCGCTTCAAAAGCCTTTTCCAGCGTCATGCCGACTTCAAACGGAATCATCTTTGAAAGCTTGTCCGCAAGCCCATATGATTTACCCTGGGCCCTGGCAACATCGCGCACAACAGCTTTTGCAGCCATCGTCCCAAAAGTTACGATTTGTCCGACCGCCTCTTTTCCATAGCGCTCCGAAACATAATGGATAACCTGATCGCGCTTATCCATACAGAAATCCACGTCGAAATCTGGCATCGACACCCGCTCGGGGTTAAGGAATCGCTCGAATAGCAAATCGTATTCAATAGGGTCTAAATCAGTAATTTCTAACGCGTAAGCAACAAGTGAGCCCGCACCCGAACCACGACCCGGCCCTACTGGAATATCGTGCTCCTTCGCCCAACGAATAAAGTCCATTACTATTAAAAAGTAACCGGGAAAACCCATTTGCAAAATGATGTCGACTTCAAAATCGAGCCGCTCACGATACAGGCTTTCTTTTTCCTTAAGTTGTTCTTCACTAAACTCCAGATGCACAAAACGTTTGCTTAAACCTTCGTGAGAAAGCTCCCGGAAAAATTCATCAAGCGTTTTACCCTCAGGTACAGGGTACTCAGGCAAAAAGTATTCACCTAACGGTATTTCTATACTGCATCGCCGGGCAATCTCTACCGAGTTTTCCAGCGCATCGGGTAGATCCTGGAATAGCGCACACATTTCTTCCGCGGACTTTATGTACTGATCTTCGCTATAACGTCGTGGCCGTTGGGGATCATCGAGAATACGCCCTTCATTAATGCAGACGCGAACCTCATGCGCTTCGTAAAGCTCTCGATTGACAAAACAATTGCTATTGGTCGCTACAATAGGCAACTCAAGCTGATCCGCAAGCGCGACAGCACTCTGCACATAAAGCTCTTCGTTTTCTTTTCCAACCCGCTGCAAGTCAATATAAAAATTATTCGGGAACAACTCTTTCCAGTAAGTTGCTCGCTGGGCAGCTACCTCGGGCTTACCTGAGACAAGCGCACGCCCAATATCCCCGGCGATTGCGCCTGACAATGCAATCAGCCCATTTCTATATTCTTTGATCCAGCTACGTTGTACATAAACCCCACCCCGCTGATCCTGGCCATGGGTATAGGCCTTTGAAATCAACGCCATCAAATTTTTATATCCGACGAGATTTTTGGCTAACAGCGTTAATTCGTAACGCTGTTCATTTTCATCCTGCCACTCAACATCAACCCCGTAAATTGGCTTAACACCTGCGGCAAAACACGCTTTTTGGAATTTGACCAGGCCGTAAAAGTTTGTGAGATCAGTCAACGCAACGGCGGGCATACGTAACTCTGCGACCGTATTCGCCAGATCCTTTAAGCGCAGGAGCCCATCGCGAATCGAGTATTCGGAATGATTTCTTAAATGAACAAAAGTAGTACTGGGCATGAGGAGAGTTTAAATCACTTCGGAGGCGCTGGCATCAACTAAGCTGTTTTCCAACGCTCGCCTGACCGGACCAAAGCTTTTTCGATGCTCGGCGAGCACGCCATGGTTCGCCAGGGCCTGTAAATGAAGTTTTGTCGGGTATCCCTTGTGCTTGTCAAATCCATACGCTGGATAACGCTCGGCAAGCGCAAGCATTTGCCGGTCACGATGGACTTTAGCGAGTATCGAGGCGGCACTGATGCAGGCAACTCGATTATCACCACTCACTATGCTTGTTGCTTCGTAGGGCCACTGAGGTACGCGGTTACCATCCACCAGCACATGCTGCGGTTGCTGCCCCAAAGACTCGACTGCGCGGTGCATCGCTAACATTGACGCATGCAGGATATTGATCGAATCAATTTCTTCTACAGAGGCTTCTCCCCAGGCAAAGCTCACCGCTTTATCACATATCTGGGTATACAAGTCCTCGCGCTTTTTCTCGCTGAGTTTTTTCGAATCGGCAAGACCAACGATACCATGCCCGTCAGGCAAAATAACGGCGGCCGCAACTACACTGCCCGCCAGTGGCCCGCGACCAACCTCATCCACCCCGGCAACCTGTGAAGCACATAAGCTGGCAGTCGAAGGAATATCCGACAACGTTAAAGCACTGGGCGAAATTTTTGCCATAGTCTGTTATGTTGGAAAATAGTGCTCAAATAATAACGCTCGAAAAAGCTAGCGCTTATCGACCAGCGAGAGAACTGCCTCGGCAGCGCGTTGATTAGCATTTTTTGCGAGCATTGGCATTAGCTGTTGTAAAGCATCGACGGTGTTATTGTAACTATCCTCGCAATCCAAAAGCATTAGCAGCTCTTTGGCCAGGTTTCCCGGTGTAACCTGATGTTGAATTAGCTCTGGCACGACAGGCTTGTCCAAAAGAAGATTAGGCAAAGAAAAATGTGCAGACTTCACCATCCGCTTCGCAATTTGATAGGTTATTGCTCCCAACCGATAGGCCACCACCATCGGCTTCGCCAACAACCCCGCTTCCAGCGCTGCGGTTCCCGAAGCCAATAGCACAGCGTCTGAGGCGGCCATTACCTCATGCGAGTTGGCCAATACCAAATCCGCCCTGTTTTTATGGACACCTAACTTAGCATCTAACATATTTTCTATGCGATGCTTAATCGACTGGTTCGCGGCCGGAATGACAAATCGAACATCGGGGCGACTTTCGGCACACAAAACAACGCATTCGAGAAAAACATCAAGTAATCGATCCAGTTCAGAATGCCTGCTTCCGGGCATTACACAAACCATTTTTCCATCGCTGGTTTTATATTTACTATCGCCGTCTGCTATACCCTGCTTTGCAAACATATCAGCGACAGGATGCCCCACAAACGTCGAGCTTACATTATGCTGCGACAAAAATTGCTGCTCGAATGGTAACAGCGTCAACACATGATCGGTGCTCTCGCGAATTTTATTAACGCGATTTTGCCGCCAGGCCCAAACTGAGGGACAAACATAGTGGCACGTTTTTATACCTTCGGCTTTTAATTTTTTTTCCAGGCCTAGATTAAAATCAGGAGAGTCGATACCTATCATCACGTCGACTTTGCGATCACACATCAATCGAAAGAGATCTCGCCTTAGTTTTATAAGCTTAGGTAAACGCTTAAGTGGCTCGACAATCCCCATAACCGAAAGCCATTCCATCGGCGCGAGCGACTCAAATCCTTCAGCCTTCATTCTCTCGCCACCAAGACCGGATAACTCTAACGTATCACCCTTGTCGCTAAGCGCCTTTCTAAGCGCAACGATAAACCCTGCTCCCAGTTGATCGCCTGATTCTTCCCCGGCAACGATGCCAACTTTCATTATGTGTTTTTCCAGGCACTCAGCTTTAGAGCCACAAAACAGCTAGCGAATAACGCCACGTTGACTGGCTACAATGGAATCGAGAAACAATTGAACAACGCTAGAATCTTCTGCGAGTAAGGCTAACTGCTGCTTGGCATCTTGAAGGCTGAGCTTTTTACGATAAAGCACTTTAAACGCGTGTTGCAGTTCTTTTATTTGCTTGCTATCAAATTCGCGCCGCTTGAGTCCTTCAACGTTAATCATTCGAGGTGAAGCTGGGTGTCCCTCGGCAATGACAAATGCTGGGACATCCTGGGTGACCTTTGTCATTCCGCCAATAAACGAATGCGCACCTAAACGACAGTATTGATGCACACCAGAGTAGCCACCAATAATGACCCAATCTTCGAAAATAACATGCCCTGCGAGGACCGAATTGTTTACCAATATACAATGATCGCCCACAACGCAATCATGTCCGACATGCGCATAAGCCATCAGTAGATTATTGTTTCCGATATAGGTATCGCCTCTGTCCTGCACAGTACCGCGATGCACTGTGACGCCTTCTCGGAAAATATTGTCATCGCCGATCGTTAAGGTTGTTGGCTCGTCGTTGTATTTTAGATCTGGCGTCGCTTCACCCAGGGTTGAGAACTGAAAAACATGGCAGCGCTGGCCGATTGTCATGGGCCCTTTAAGCACCACGTGCGACTCAATTTTGGTATCGTCGCCAATTTCCACGTTCGGTCCAACGTAAGTCCATGGCCCAACGGAAACGTTTTTGCCAAGCTTTGCGGCTGGATCAATAATAGCGGTTTCGTGTATCAAGTGGATATACCTGCACTCGTGCGGCTAATCGTTTCAGGTTAACTAGTTTTTAATTTGATCAACGGGGCGATCTGCACAAAGAATTTCACCCTGGGCTACCATATCGCCGTCAACTTCCGCACGCACCGCAAACTTCCAGATACCACGCTTGGACGTCAAAACTTCTGCAACAAGTACTAACTGATCGCCAGGGTGAACCGGTCGCTTAAAGCGCATTTTCTCAGCGCCGACAAACATATATAAAGAACCATCTGCTGGCTTTTTATCTACAGTCTTGAACCCAAGAATCCCGGAAGCCTGGGCCATTGCCTCGATTATGAGCACGCCGGGCATGATGGGAATATCAGGAAAATGTCCCTGAAAAAAAGGTTCATTGACCGTTACGTTTTTAATCGCCTTAATAGAGTTACCAAGCTCTATTTCTACCACTCTATCCACCAATAAAAACGGATAACGATGAGGCAGGTATTCTTTTATTTCATTAATATTCATCTAGCGTCCCAAGTAAACAATCCAATAACTCACAAAAAGCACGGAAAAGATCGCCATCAACCTTTATCGTTTTTGGCTTCCAGCGCTCTAACACGTTGATTAAGTTTTTCTAACTGGGTAAAACGAACCGCGCTCTTGCGCCATTGCTCGGCGCTCTGCATGCCGGTTCCCGACGCATAAACACCTTTTTCTTTAACCGATTTATTGATGAGCGTCATACCTAGCACCACCGTATCATCAGCAACGCTGAGATGACCTGCGATACCTGCTCCACCACCAATGCTGCAACGCTCGCCTATTATCGAGCTTCCCGCCATGCCCACACAACCCGCGATTGCTGTCCCGCGACCAATTATGCAGTTATGCGCAATCTGAACCTGATTATCAATAATGACATCATCGCCAACAACCGTATCGTCAATCGCGCCCCGGTCGATAGTCGTATTAGCGCCAATGTAAACCCTGTTGCCAACCCTGACAATTCCCAGTTGCGCTATGCGCTGCCAATACAGTTGATCCTGGTGATGATAAGGCGCAAAACCAAAACCTTCACTACCAACAACCGCGCCAGCGTCCAGCATCACATCGTCACCCAATATGCAGCCATTTAAGACTTTCGCGCCCACACCAAGCTTTACGCCACTGCCAAGGACAGCGCCCGCTGCAACCACGGAGTTTGCCGCAAGCGAACAATTATCGCCTAGCTTCGCGCCTTCTTCGATAACGGCTCCAGCCGCAACACTAACATTTTCACCAAGTTCGGCCGTTCTGGAAATAACGGCATCGCGGGAAATTCTCTCCTGCTCACCCAGGTCATCCGCCGGGGATTTCGCATGCGCTTCCTGAAACAGGCAAGCTGCTCTGGCGTAAACCCAATAAGGGTTGTTGTGCAACAGCGCCAATCCAGAGTAGCCCTTTGCAAAGCCCTCACTCATAATGACGACACCGGCTTTGCTTGCAAACAGATCATCGCGGTACCGCGCATTTATAATAAACGCAAGATCAGACGGCGTCGCCTTATCCAGCGCTGCAATACCCGTAATAGCTGCGAGCAACTCGTTAGGGGTGTCGTGCTCTTTTACTTTTTCGCCATCAGACAACGAAACCAATACTGCACTGGTTTCGCGGATAAGCTGGTTAAAGTCAATCATTTAAAAGCAGAAAAATGCTATTTGCTTATCTGGTTCAAGCGCTCGGTGACCTGGTTAGTCAGGTCATATTTTTTGCTAGCACTAATTACTGATGAACCAGCGCCCGAGCGCAATAGCAAACCGATTTCCTGTTCTTTAATAATATTCTCAATCACTTGCAAGGCCGCTTGATAGCTCTGCTGCATAATCTGCTGCTTAATTGCCTCTTCGTTTTTCGTGAGTTTATTACCCGTGTACTGCAGGTCTTCGCGCATATTGTTGAGTTCTAACTCAGCTTCTGCCCGCTTTGTTTCACTCATTACTGCGCGGTCCTTTGCATACTTTTCTGCGGCAGCTTCATAGGCATTACGTTTTTCGTCAAAGTCTTCGTATAACTCCGCAACCGTTTTCTGCGTTTTAAACTCTTCTATCATTTTTTTTGCGGCATCTGTCTGCAACACAGCCCGCTCTACATCTACCGACGCTATACGTTCTGGCGCCTCATCTTGCGCGCTAGCAACTGTAGCGACGCCAACTAACAAAGCTGCTATAGCTACTTTTTTTAAATCACTGACAAAGTTCATACTAAATCTCCAAAAACGCTTAAACCACTCTATATTCTCGCGTTCTTTGCACTGAAAGCACAAAGCTAAACGCGCTAAAAGCTACCACCCAAAGTAAACTGAAATCGTTCGGCTTCATCACCGCTCTGATCGTTGATGGGCACCGCATAGCTAAAGGTTAACGGGCCAAACCCTGATAACCAAGTCAAACTAATACCGGCGGCGCTTCTAAGCTCTGACCAGTCAAAATCCAAACAATTTGTTTGCGACTCCCGACAGTTGGTGCTAAACACATTTCCAACATCATAAAAAATAACCGGGCGTACCGACCGCGACGAGGCGCCAAAAGGCGCGGGCAAGATGTATTCAAGGCTGGCCTCAGTGAGCAAGTTGCCGCCAAAGGGGTCGGGAGAGCTATCCAGAGGCCGAGTCCTCAAAGCGCGCTCGCCTGAATCAAGCTCTTCTGAAATAAACACGCTTTCATTAACAAGTCCACTAAAATCCAGCGCCACAACCGCCGTTTCAGCAATATTGGCCGGCGTAGAGCGCGGCCCCAATGTATTACTTTCGTAGCCACGAACAGAACCGATTCCACCCGAGAAGAAATGCTCAAAGAACGGCAGGTCTTCGGTATCGCCATAGCCGTCACCGTAACCTAGCTCTGTCCTTAACCTGAACGCGGTGATCCTGGTGACCGGGAAATACCATTGCGATCGATGCGTTAGCTTAAAGTACTCGAGTTCACTGGTCGGCACTGAAGACTCTAACGTGACACTATTCGAATGCCCGCGAGTCGCAAACACTCCTCTGTTAAGCGTCGACTCTCGCCAGGTACCTGAAAGCGTGAATACACCAAACTCGTTTCCATTCAGATCCAGAAAGCCCTCTCTTACTGTTTCCACAAGACAGCCACTACCGGAACATAAAGGTTCTGTTAGTTCAGCATAAGTAGGCAGGCTCGTATAGTCGGCCGGATTGTAACCTGGAAGATCCTCTTCGTTTATTACTCGAACAAAGCCAGGGTCTTCAAATTGATCAGTGAGTGGCGTCGCCTCAATCTCCTGCACGACGGAGGGGCCTGTCTCTATCTCGGTGAGGGTATAGCCCGCACTAAATCGCAAAGATTGGGTTTCGCTTAATGGATAGCCGAAAATAACCGAACCACCCCAGGAATTTGTACTAAAACTACTAACGTTAATTTCATCAAAATCGGTTTCACGATAAAACAGACTAAAGCCACGGCTCACCCCATCAGGCGTATAGTAAGGGTTAACGTAGTTCAAGCTATAGGAGGTTCGAAATCGGCTTCTGTTTGCCTGAATACCTACTTGCCTACCCAGCCCCAAAAAGTTATTTTGCTGAAAGTTTGCGCCAAAAATAATTCCCACGTCCTGCGAGTATCCCACCGAAGCAGAAACGCTACCGAACGGCTGTTCTTTCACCTCGTATTCGACATCGATTAAATCATCACTTCCAGGCACAGGTATCGTGTCGTATTTTACGTCCTCAAAAAAACCGAGGCGCTCTAAACGCGTTCGCGACAAATCAAGTGCTTCGGTAGAAACCAGCGATGACTCCATCTGTCGCATCTCCCTGCGCAACACTTCATCTTTCGTACGCTTGTTACCAACAAAATCGATGCGACGAACATAGGTGCGCTTTTTAGGTTCAACGACAAAAGTAATCGCAACCGTTTTTTCTTCTTCGTTAACCTCAGGAATGCCGTTAACCTCGGCAAAGGCGTAACCGAGATTGCCCAACAAGCGCTTTATCCATTCTTCATTACTTGTCACAAGCTGCTGGCTGAAAATTTGCCCTGGTCGAACCTGGTACCCAGCTTCTATAAATATCGCCTGGTCTTTTACGTCGCCGGCGAGCTTAACTTCGTTCACGACAAACTGCTCACCTTCATCAACCGAGATACTAACGTAGACCGAATCCTTCTTTGGCCCCATCGAAACCTGCGCCGAATTGATGGCAAACTGGATATAGCCACGATTCAAGTAGAAATCTTTAATGTTTTCCAGATCACCCGATAACTTTTCGCGCGAATACCGCCGGCTTTGACGGAACCAGTTAAACAGACCGCGGTCTCTGAGCTCCATAAGATCGCGCAAATCATCATCCGAGTATTTTTCGTTTCCGACAAAATTAATTCGGCGTATGCGTGCTGAGCTGCCTTCATCGATATTTATTTCAATCGAAACACGATTGCGTTTCTCTGGAATAACGTCGGTATCTATTTCGGCACTATAACGGCCTTGCTGGCTGTACTGCCGCATCAACTCTCGACGCATACCCTCAAGTGTCGCCCGCTTGAACACCCGACCCTCAGCCATCCCCTGATCACTCAAGCCGTCAAGTAGCGCTTCTGTCGGAATAGCTTCGTTACCTTCGATGGTAATTTGTGATATCGACGGCCGCTCCTGTAGCCGCACAATTAAAACACCGGCGTCTATACCAACTTCAACATTTTGAAAATTGCCTGATCGAAAAAGTGAGCGAATAGTTGCGCTAACCTTATCACTCGATAGCCTGTCACCAATTCCTACCGGCAACAAGGCAAATACAGAATCGATGCTAACTCGCTGCAAACCGATGATTTGTATGTCTTCTATTTGCTCACCGCCCACCCGTTCGTTACCAGCTAATTCCTGGGCACTCAGTGTGGCACCGCGAAACGCGAGCAAACAACAGACTAGAATCGTTAGCGACAACCTGAGCAGCGAAACAGAATTTTCTGCTCTGCCGTGGCGTGGGCTATGGGTCAACAATGCTTTCAATACCTAAACAACCTTTTATAAATATCGCCTAACAACTACATCAAGCGGGAAAAATCATTAAACAACGCGAATGTCATTAAACCAAGGATTAGCAACAGTCCCACCTGCTGCATGCCTAGCTGTACTCGATCAGGGACAGGCTGGCCCGCTATCGCTTCATACGCGATAAACGTCAACTGACCTCCATCTAGCATAGGCACCGGCAAAAGGTTTAGCACACCCAGGCTAATACTTAGCAGCGCCAAAAACTGCAGATAACTAACAAGCCCTGTTTCCGCTGTATCAGCCGCCACACGTGCAATAGTGATTGGCCCACTCAAATTGCTCGGCGATATCAGGCCAGTTACCATTTTGCCTATTGATTCAAGCGTTAGCCCTGTCATGTCATAGGTTCGCTGCCACGCCTGAAAAAAACCGCTAACAACTCCACTCTGCTGCAATACTCGCATTTCTTCCGGATATGCTGCCCCCTTAGCAACGATACCGATTCTTCCAATGCGCTCACCATTTTCCAGCTCATGCGCGCCAACAAGAACGCTTAGCGATAGTATCTGGGCTATCCCATCTAGCTCCCGACTCACATCAACAAGTAACGTTTGACCGGCCTGATCGCGTACACGACTGACAACATCATCCCAGCTAGCCACTAAAACACCGTCAATGGCGACGATAAGGTCATTCGCTTTCATCCCTGCCTGCTCTGCAGCATCGCCTTCAACAAGCTCGAAAACTCGTGGTTCGATGACAGGACGCCAATAACTAAAACCTAAGTTGGCATAAATATCAGGGTCTTTTTGACCTTCCAGCCAGCGATCAATAGCAAGCCGATAGCTTCTGCTGGTCGTAAACGCGGCATTTGACTCTGCAGCCGAAATCTCGATAAAACCGGAATCCCCAATGCGCTGAATCAAGGCAATATGCGCCTCCGCCTGGGATGACACCGCTTTCCCATCAATAGCAGTAATCCAATGGTTGGCGGGCAACCCTGCACTGTATGCTACTGACTCCGGCGTGACCTCTCCCAGCCGGGGCGCAACACCCTGGACACCAAGCACACTAACCAGCCAGTAGACCAAAAAGGCCAACAAAAAATTGGCCAATGGCCCTGCAGCAATAATTGCCGCCTTCTTGCCCAAGGGTTTATCGTTGTAGGCATCGGCCATGTCTTCCGGCGCGACGTTTCCTTCGCGCGCGTCGAGCATTTTTACGTAGCCACCCAGGGGGATCGCAGCTATCACAAATTCAGTGTTGTGACGATCCTTCCAGCGCAGTAATGGTGAACCAAAACCAATAGAAAAACGCAGCACCCGCACGCCACACCATCGCGCCACCTGAAAATGTCCCCACTCGTGGAATGCGATCAAAACACCCAGAGTCACGACAAAATAAATTACATTGCTAAGCAAACTCAATTACCTATATCGCGATCTTCAACCCAGATCGTTGGCGATTAGACCGGCGGCTTTCGCTCGTGTTTCATGATCTATTGCCACAATCTCATCTACCGACGAAGGCGTTTCCCTGCTACTCATGTCATCGAGCACTGCCGCTACACCATCGCTAATCTGGTCAAAGCGAATGCGACGATCCAGAAACGCGTCCACCAGCATCTCGTTCGCCGCATTCATTACAATCGCCGCACTATCCCTCGCCGCAGCAACCTCGCGCGCAATAGTTAGTGCCGGAAACCGCTGAACATCGGGATCTTCGAATGTTAAATCTGCCATTTCTCGCCAGTTTAGCGGTTCAACCTTATTGGCGATTCGCTTCGGCCACGCTAGTGCATGGGCAATAGGGGTTCTCATATCTGGCTGTCCCATTTGCGCCAGGACAGAACCATCTTTGTATTGCACCATCGAGTGAACAATACTTTGCGGATGAATAACGATATCGATATCCTTGTGCTCGCAATCAAACAACCAACAGGCCTCGATAAGCTCCAGCCCTTTATTCATCATGGTCGCTGAATCGACTGAAATCTTTTTGCCCATATCCCAATTAGGATGTGCACATGCTTGCTCCGGTGTGACGTGCTTGAGCTCACTTATAGGGTAAGCGCGAAACGGCCCTCCCGAACCAGTAAGCAATATTTTGCTAATTCCGGCATCTTCAAGCGAGGAAGACTTCAAGTAACTTTCCTCAACCGTACCAAGACAGGATCGATCTGTTAGCGCTGGAGGAAGACACTGAAAAATGGCGTTGTGCTCACTATCAATCGGCAATAGCGTCGCGCCGCCTTTTTGTACCGCCTGCATAAAAACCCGGCCACCCATAACGATGGCTTCTTTGTTGGCAAGTAGCAACTGCTTGCCGCTTTCTGCTGCGGCGATCGTCGAGCTTAGCCCTGCGGCACCGACAATAGCGGCGACCACAATATCGCTTTCGTCAGAAGATGCGATAAAATCGAGATGTTCTGCTCCGACCAGTATCTGCGTACTGATATTCTTCTGCGCAATTGTCTTACTTAACTCAGCAGCTGCTTTCTCGCAGTCTGCGCAAGATACCACCGCGTAAACGGGCTCGTACCGAAGAATGATTTCTAACATCTGCGCTATATTTCGATGAGCAGACACCGCATATAAATCGTAGCGGTCGGCGTTATCATCCAAAACTGAAAGTGTGCTTTGACCGATAGATCCGGTCGCCCCCAACAGCACAACGCTTTTTCTATCTCCCGCGGGCGCACTGGCGAAGCCAGCCGTACTTTTTTCTTCGGCCGATATTCCCATATCAAGCCACCACGACATGCATTAAAAATGCAAACACAGGTAACGCAGCCAACATACCGTCAATTCGATCGAGAACACCACCATGCCCAGGCAGGATATTGCCACTGTCTTTTACCCCCGCCGCACGCTTGAGCATACTGATACTTAAATCCCCGAGCACAGACACTAACGACACTGAAATGGCGATTAACAACATTTGCGGAAGAGACACGCCTGCAAAAACCGATTCTCCAAATAACACCAGGGCGACCACGCTTAATGAAAGCGCCGCTGTCATGCCACCAATCACTCCTTCCCAGCTTTTTCCCGGACTCACGTTTACCGCCAGCTTAACGCGGCCAAAACGCTTGCCAGCAAAGTAAGCACCAATATCAGAGAGCGCGACAAGCGCGATGGAGTAGATCATCAAATACAGATAAAACTCTTGCTGTCGTATCCATACAACAGATGCCCAGGCCTGAATAAAAATCGCCAGACCTACCAGGGCTTTAAATAGCGTGTTATTCCAGACAGACGCGAGTCGCGGATAAATGACGACCAAAACCAAAAACAACGGCCACAAGATCAATACAAGGTAAAGACTTAACGATACCCAGTCGAGCTGCGAACTTCGCGCAAGCGCTGAAGAACTATATAGGCCCAGCAACAGTAAAAAAATAATGAGCGGAAAAACACTTTTGCTGCGCCAGCCCGAAAGAGCCATTAAGCCCGACCACTCCCACGCCGCAATCACCAGCGCAATACCGCAAAAGCCAAAGAAAACTTCCGGCATTGGAGAGACCAAAGCAACAAGGAAAAGCGCCACCAATACCAGCGCGGTAATTACTCTCGTTCTAAGCATGCCTGGGGCTCGATACAACGACGTCGTCACGACGTAAACCAGAAGAAACCGCCTGACTATTTTCGCCTGCGCTCGCGACCAGCTGTTCTGAGGTGCGTCCAAACCTTCGCTGCCTGCCAGTGTAGGTCAACACCGCCCTGGCAAACTCGTGTTCGTTAAAATCTGGCCAGTAACACTCAGTAAAATAAAGCTCTGCATAGGAACACTGCCACAACAGAAAATTGCTGATACGAAACTCACCGCCTGTTCGAATACAAAGGTCAGGTTCCGGCAAATCGGCCAGCGCCAAATGCCGGGCGAATTTTGCTTCATCGATAACCAAATCATCCGGCAGGTTATCTAACACATCTACTTTGTTGTCGTACACTTGATTTGCGGAAATAACGTATTCTCGTACCGCACGAGCACTAGCCTGCGCAATATCCCAACGCCCACCGTAATCAACCGCGAGGACAAGCACACGATTTTTGTTCGCATGCGTTTTATCTTCAGCGGCCTTCATTTTTTTAATAAGCGATGATTTAAGGCGATCCCTGCGCCCAATAAATCTCAACTGAATACCTTGCTGGTGTAATTCCCCTACTTCGCTGTCCAGATAATCCTCAAACAGCGACATCAATTCATTCACCTCGGATTCAGGGCGCAGCCAGTTTTCGCTGCTAAAAGCAAACAGGGTAAGCACCTCAACGCCGTAGCGCTCACAACCTCGCAGTACATCGCGAATAACTTCCACACCCGCTCGATGGCCGCTCACACCCGCTGCAGCATTGTTTTTAGCCCAGCGGTTATTACCATCCATTATTATCGCCACATGACGCGGAAAACCGTGCTCACCTTCTAAGCTTTCAGCACCTTGTTTGCTATCTACTGGGGAGTGCTGTTGATCCGTCGCGCGTTGTGCAGCCAATAGCCCCTGCGCGGCTCGCGCAGAACGAAATTTACCAAACAGGCGTGCCAATGCTTTAACCAGATTCATTTTTAACGGTCGGCCAGCAGACGACTTAACGAGGCTACCAAAAATCAGCTTTATATTTCCAAAAGATCGACTTCTTTGTCCTTCAAAGCCTGATCAATTTTGGCAACGTAGCTGTCAGTAATTTTTTGAACGTCATCCTGAGCTTTGCGCTCTTCATCCTCTGAAATTTCTTTCGCTTTTTGTAATTCTTTAATGTCCGCCAACACATCACGGCGAATATTTCGAACAGAGACTCTCGCCGTTTCTGCTTCGGCACGCGCTTGCCTGATATAACCTTTACGGGTTTCTTCAGTAAGGGGCGGCATTGGAACGCGAATCACGCTGCCAGCAGTCGCTGGGTTCAAACCCAGATCTGATTTCATTATCGCTTTTTCGACATCGGGAACGATGTTCTTTTCCCAGGGCGTTACAGTAAGTGTACGGCCATCTTCGATATTGATATTGGCAACCTGGGAAAGCGGGGTTTCCGAACCGTAATAATCGACGCGAACACCCTCCAGAATACTAGGGTGCGCGCGACCGGTGCGAATTTTATTAAATGCCGTGCCCAGCGCATCGACACTTTTTTGCATACGCTCTTCGGCATCATCTTTGTATTCGTTTAACACTTGAGAGCACTCCTATTTATGACTGTCGTGGCAGGTTTTGACACGGCGAAAAAAGCAAAAAATCTAATTGAAAGAACAATATAGCCAAATCCAAACGGCTATTTTATCAATGTCCCATCTTCGCCGCCCACTACAATATTTACTAGAGCACCGGTCTTTTCCATCTCAAACACACGAACGGGCATATCGTGGTCTCGCGTAAGACAAATCGCGGTTAAATCCATCACCTCAAGCTTGCGATCGAGCACTTCATCGTAACTGAGCTCATTAAACTTGACGGCATTGGGGTTTTTAATCGGGTCGCTATCGTAAACCCCATCTACCTTGGTGGCTTTGAGCATCAGGTCCGCATCGATTTCTATCGCGCGCAATGCAGCCGCAGAATCAGTGGTAAAAAACGGGTTACCTGTCCCAGAAGAAAAGATCACGACATCGCCCTGCTCCAGGCAACGAATCGCCGACCGACGATCATATCGATCGACAACACCACTCATCGGAATCGCCGACATCGCTGTAGTCGAGATATTTGCACGCTCTAGAGCGTCGCGCATCGCCAGCGCATTCATGGTCGTTGCCAGCATCCCCATATAGTCTCCGGTGACGCGATCAAGGCCTGCCTCGCTCAACTCCGCACCGCGAAAAAGATTACCACCACCGATTACCAAACCTACCTGAACACCAATCCCTACAAGCTGGCCAATCTCTAACGCCATCTTGCTTAAAACCTCTGGGCTAATGCCAAAATTCGCCTTACCTTGTAACGCTTCGCCGCTCAGCTTTAACAGGACACGTTTGTATTTAAGCTCATTTTTACTCGATGGCATAAAAATCTCTCTCTTCAAGATTAATTAGAATCGACCACATTGGAAAACCGGGGCCACCATGCTTTTAGCCTTTATAAAGCACTACCGTAGCAAAGCACCTCAACTTTCAACAAGTAATAAAAAAGGGCTTTATAAGCCCTTTTTTATTTTGGTTAACGCTAGCTGCTTTGCTGCACCTGCGCCGCAACTTCTGCGGCAAAATCGACTTCTTCAACTTCGATTCCTTCGCCAACCTCGTAACGGGTAAAGCCGTTGATGTCGGCTCCAGCGCCCTTAATAAGCTGACCGACTTTTTGATCAGGGTCTTTTACAAACGGCTGCTCGACAAGGCTGCTCTCAGCAAGGAATTTGCGCACACGACCTTCAACCATCTTTTCAACAATTTCAGGTGGCTTGCCGCTTTCGGCAGCTTGTGCAACAAAGATTTCTTTCTCTTTGGCAACCGCTTCGGCAGGCATATCTTCAGGCTTGGCAACTTGCGGATTAACCGCCGCAACGTGCATAGCTACATCTTTAGCCACTTCCTGCTCACCGCCAGTCAGGCTAACCAAAACCGCGATCTTGCCGTTACTGTGCACATAGCCACCGACATTTGTACCTTCAACTACCGCGGCACGACGAACAGAAATGTTCTCACCAATTTTTTGCACTAAAGCTTCGCGCTGGTTTTCCAGATCTCCGGCCATAAGCGCAGCAATATCCACCTGCCTGGAAGCAAACGCCGCTTCTAGAACAGCGTTAACGAAGGCCAAAAAGTTTTCGTCACGAGCAACAAAGTCGGTTTCACTGTTGATCTCAACCAACACACCGTAACTTGCATCGTCAGCGATCTTAACTGCAACCGCACCATCCGCAGCAGTACGACCGGCTTTTTTAGCCGCTTTCATGCCGCTGGATTTACGCAATGCTTCGATGGCTGCTTCTATATCACCGCCGGCTTCCGCTAGCGCTTTTTTGCATTCCATCATGCCCAGACCAGTGCGGTCACGCAATTCTTTAACCATGGATGCCTTTATTTCGGCCATTCCAATACCCTCTTAATAAACTCAGTTTGAATATGTATACAGAAATCAGCTAATGTCGCTCTAACTGCCGCGCTATACAAGGGGCAATTAAAGCGAACAAGCTAGCCTAACAATAACCGGTTACAACCTGGTTATTCTGCAGTTGGCTCTTCCACTTCAACGAATTCGTCTTTTTCTTCCACGAGCGCTGAAGCACCATCCTGCTCACACGAATCGGCAACCGCCGATACATACAACTTGATTGCTCTAATAGAATCGTCGTTGCCGGGAATTACGTAGTCCACACCATCCGGATCGCTATTAGTATCAACAACGCCGATGACTGGAATACCGAGCTTGTTCGCTTCGGTAATTGCAATGCGCTCGTAATCAACATCGACTACAAATAGCGCGTCGGGTAATCCACCCATATCCTTAATACCACCAATGCTTTTTTCGAGCTTCGCTTTTGTGCGGCTACGCATCAAGGCTTCTTTTTTGGTCAGCTTTTCAAACGTGCCGTCTTTCTCTTGAGCCTCAAGATCGCGATAGCGTTTGATAGAAGCTCGAATAGTCTTGTAGTTGGTCAACATGCCACCCAACCAACGGTGGCTAACATAAGGCATGCCTACGCGCTCGGCTTGCTCCTTAACGATCGGGCTGGCCGCACGCTTGGTACCAACAAAAAGAATCTTGTTCTTGCTTTTTGCCAGGCGCTCGACAAAGGACAGCGCCTCGTCCATCGCTGGTACGGTTTTTTCTAAGTTGATGATATGAATCTTGTTACGAGCACCAAATATATATGGTGCCATTTTTGGATTCCAGTGACGGCTCTGATGGCCAAAATGAGCGCCAGCCTGAAGAAGCTCACGCATAGAAACGGAGTTAGACATAATCTTTACCTGTATTCGGGTTAACAAATCCACACACTTCAAATACCCAACTCTGTAGCAGGCTTTTAGACCTGTCAGAGCACCCTGAGCATTTGTATGTGCCAACCTTAGCTCTTCGCTGGAGCCGGCATCAATGTGCTTCTGATTAATTGAACAAAAACAATGCGCAACACACGATTACGCGGCGCGCTTTATATCACAACAGGATAAGAAAAAAAATGGTCTTATGAAGGGATTTTGCGTGGCTCGACGAACTTTTTAGTCGCTCACTTCGGGGGTAAGCGTAACAGACCTGCTCCGCCTCACCGCTTGCATCAGTTTTATTTCGTGCTCTGGCAAATCGCACTCGCTGGCAATCTCTGCAACTGGTCGCCCTTTATCAAGCAAAGCAGCTGCACGAAGCACAGAGTCTTCTGTAGGGGCATCTTGCGAAGGTGTCTGTTCGAGCTGAACCTCCTGCAAACTGAGCTCAACGTCATGCAAACGTTTTCCAACCCCAATCGAGGAATCTTCAAGCACATCCAGCTTATTAGAAAAAAATTTAGAAGAGCCTTCTAACTCATTGATTTTATTTTTATTCTGCCTGGCCTGAAAAATCGCAAACAGGCTCAGCACAAACGCCAACACACTAAGCCCAGCAATGCTAAACAGTATGAGATTACTCATATTCTCCCCGCGACGAATTCACTTTTGCACGTGTATTCTAACCGTTCGCCGGCCTCTTGCATCGAAAATAGCGCGGCTAGCATTTGAGAAATGCTTTCCTTACTCGCCCAGTACATGTCGCGCATCGCTAATGCGATCCAATTGAAGCGGATCAAACAAATAAACAAGATCGGCGTTATCGTCTACCGCCGCGCCAACCAGCCCACCGTTTAGTTCGGAAGACCACTCATCCAATGCATACTCCGCAAACTCGATCGCATTTGGCGTGAATGTGACAGACGCTAACTGCTGCTCAACAAAAATAAAACGCTCACTCCCTTTAAGCCTGACACTCAGCCCGCTCCTGCCTTGCTCGGCAATCGCCAATGCATCATCCGGGTTAAGCGGGCCAGCATCACCTTCTACTATAGGGTCGACGCTATTTTTTTCGCCCCCGACTTGACGAGAAAGAATCGCGCGCAATTCACGATACTTTTTTGTCCAGGCATTTAATGCTGGGTTACCAGTACTAGAGTGCTTATGCGCGCTGCTAATCATCGCGGCGCTCACGCGACCGATTTTTGAAACCCGATCAATAGCGGACGATGGAATAGCGAGCAAATGTCCACTCAGCGAAAACACATCGCACACTAATACATGGTTTTCGCTTTGCGCCATGCGGCTAAATCGAGAACGGCTTTGCGCAATTTGCAATCGCTTTACAAACAACGCCTCTCGCTCGGATAACTTGTCGTATGCTGCTTTTCTAGTGGGAGAATAGGCAGGTGTCGACGTTTCGACATGATCACGAACATGCGCTCCGGTCGCCTGCGCAGAGTCTGCGTCTGCTGCGGACGACGCTGCCATTAAATCGTCGATATAGAGTTGTAATGCGGAGGGCGACGCAAAGCTTTCCGCAAACGCTTGCGGTTCTTCAAATTCAGTCAGCAGAGTATCGACCATCGGCGTGATCCCTTCACCAACCGTAAAAACTAGTTTTGCGCTGCAGGCTGAACAGTTCTGGCGCGATCAGCTTCGAGAATATCGAGCAGAAACTGGCGATACGCGCGTACCGCTCTGGATTCGGGCGCAAACTGCGACGGTACCACGCCCTGGCGACTGGCGTCACGTAAACGTGTGTCGACGGGAATTGCCGAACGCCATAGTTGGGACGGGTAGTACTTGCGTAAGCTCTGCAGAGAAGAAACACTTGCCTGGGTGCGTCGGTCAAACAAGGTCGGAAGTACATTAACGTCCAACGCTTTTGGACGTGCTTTCTGGATCATTTCTAGCGTACGCGACATGCGCTCTAGACCTTTTAGGGCCAGGAACTCTGTCTGGACGGGAATAATCAATCGCTCGCAGGCAGCCAGCGCATTAATCATTAAGACGCCAAGCACGGGAGGGCAATCCAGAATAACAAAGTCGTAGTCATCTTCGACAACCTGCAATCCACGCGAGACACGCAAGCCCATACCCTCTTTCCCCGTCATTTGCCTCTCAACAGTGGCCAGGGCAGGAGAAGTAGGAATAATGGTGAGATTCGGGAGCGATGTCTTTACGCAAAGCGAGTCGAATTCATCTTCGTCAATTTCATCGGCGACGAACAAATCAAATGATGATTTTTTTATATGGTCAAGATCATGACCGAAATAACTCGTGAGCGAACCATGAGGGTCAAGGTCGATCATCAGTACCCGCTTGCCTCGCTCGGCAAGCAAGCCAGCCACAGCAACTGATGTAGTAGTTTTTCCGACACCGCCTTTCTGATTAGCGACCGCCCAAACCTGCATTGATCACCCCACGCATAAATGATCCCCGCTTAATAACACCATCCACATGCGAAACTTGCATCGCACAAACAGCACTATAACCAGGAGTTAGCTAACAGCTTCGACCACGTTGTGTAACACGCTTAAATTATGCGCGAACCATGCGTCCTAACTGCTTTACTTCTTAGGCGCATAGTGTCTCCGATCATGCTCTGCGGTGCAAGCGTCGAACAGAAGAATCAGTAAATTAAGACAAACAAATCATAAGCTTGCACGATGACTAACCACAAGCTGCTATAACAAACGCAATTATTATTTTCTACAAGTAAGGTGTGATGTACCGTGACTACCTTAATAACTACTCGATAGCGCTTTCCGGTACAGGCGTCGCGGTATCGCCACTGCCCTCATTTGATGCAGAGTTTGCCAGCTCAAGACCAATACGTGTATTTAGCCAGCTACTCGCTGCCTGTTTCGCGTCTTTCTCCATTCCATAAACCCTAACCCCATCGGGCAAAGCAGGTCGCAATTCGTAAGGGTAAATTCGTTTGCCTGCACGCAAAACCTCTTGGTATCGCCCAGGTCGCCCAGTTTCGTGGGCGGCAACACTGATCACGATTCGGCGATTTTCGTTTCGCCCCTCTTCTGTGCTGTTAGTCGAAATGGGGTAGTGCTCCCCATAACCAATCGCAGAAAGGCGTCGCGGCTTAACTCCCTGCTCGACCAAAAATCGCACAACCGCAGAAGCACGTGCCGATGACAACTCCCAATTCGACGGGTAAAGCCCGCCAGATACTGGCTCGTTATCGGTAAAACCTTCAACCCGAATTTCCTTGCCGTGACTATTCAAATCTTCTGCGATACCGGACAAACGAACTTTCGCGGTTTCACTAAGGCTGGCACCACCGGATTGAAATAGAATTTCGGCTGGTAATTCGAGCTGCAACCAACGCTCATTGCCGCCGATCAATACGGGATCAGTCTCGACGAGCTTTTCAAATGTCTGCTCGCGAGTGTCATCAACGCGAACAAAGTTTTCTGGCACTTCACTACTATCATTCCCGCGACGGTCTTCAATCGCATTTCCGTCCAGTGCAAGTGGTGAAGCGGTAGTCGAGAGCTTTGGAACACCCTCTGTTATTTCAGATTCATCTATCGATTCGTTGTTAAATGCCTTATCGAGCGCCTGGCTAAGCACACGAAAGTGATCTTCGGATACCTGGGATAATGAATACATCACCACAAAAAACGCCATAAGCAGCGTCATAAAGTCGGCATAAGAAACCAGCCAACGCTCGTGACTTGCACCACTTAGCTCAGAAAAATCGTCTCGCTTTTTTTCCTGCCTCGTTGTTTTTGAAAAATAAGAATCGTCCATGAAAAGCCGTTGCGCTTATTATGTATTTCTAACCTGCAAGTTGTGCCTAACTAAAAAAGCCGCGAAGCTTCTGGTCAATCGCTCTTGGGTTTTCACCTTCCGCGATACCCACAACCCCTTCGATCAACATTTCCTGCAGCTGACTTTGTTGACGTCCATAAGCACGGATTTTATTCGCACTGGGGATCAACAATAAGTTCGCCAGGCCAACGCCGTAGATTGTCGCTACAAATGCGACCGCTATCCCCGTCCCCAGCGTTGAAGGATCCTGCAAGTTGCCCATCACATGAATGAGCCCGAGCACGGCGCCGATAATGCCGATGGTGGGCGCATAGCCACCCATGGATTCGAACACATGAGCTGCTTCGCGGTTACGCCGCTCCAGGCTGCTGACTTCCAGCTCCAGCACGCGACGTATTTCAGCCGGCTCGAATCCATCAACCAACAAGCCCAGGCTTTTCCTCGCAAACGCGTTTGATTCTTTTTGCAAAGCGTTTTCCAATCCCAGAAGGCCTTCCTTACGAGCCATCTGCGACCAGTTAACAACTTTTTTGACGCTGCCACTAAAGTCGGCCGCGGGCGGTGCCCACACCCAGCGCGCACGCTCTAATGCCAACATAAAAACAGATCGTGGTGTTTGCAGTGCGACCGCACCAAAAGTACCGCCCACGACAATCATCGCCGCTGGAAGATTTACCAGCGTCTGCCATTGACCACCTTCGAGGAAATTGCCGCCGATAATGGCACTAAATCCAATAACGACGCCAAGAATACTGAGTAAATCCATTTAACCCCTTTACTAACCTTCCCTATCGCATTAGTTGTTCAATGCTTTCCTTCATTGACGACTAAATAATGTTGCGAAAACTTTTTCGCGACTCCCTGCGCCGCATAAGTAATCCGTTAATCGCGACTGTACACCAAACGCAAAGGACTTGTCGTTTCAGCCACCGCTTGCTCTTCTGGAGACTCCAGCAGCAAATCAATTTCTAGCGCGGCTAACATATGCTCATAGGCATCATGCTCCGCTTTCGCTTCATCTCTCGCCAGATGAACCACATTTCCTTCTCGCTCGCCTACGCGTAGCGAAGTCGCCGCGAGTGTTCGCGCGCGCGCAAGCAACGCATGCGCTTCTACACGAATATAGTCCCGTGTCGAAACTGATATTCCCGCCTCGCTTGATGCCGCCGTTAAGGGAGCAGTTTCGAGCAATCTTAATAGCCGCTCTACTCGTTCACAACCAAGTGACAACTCGCCACGAAGCTTTAGCGTTTTCGAGTAGGTGAGTTTTTTCACCAACTCAATCAAACTTGCAAGTTCGCATTCCAGGTCTTCTATCACCGAGACGACATGAAGGTGAGTGGTATGCTGAGACTCCTGATCCAAAATTTTACTTCCCCGCCTACTCAGGCTAGCGATTTTGATTAGATTTTTCTCCACACGCCAGGCGCAATGCCAGCGGCGGGAGATTTATGCCTCCATTGAGTATAGGTGAAGATGAATTCCCGGCCAGATAAAACGTGAGCGAGTTCGCACTTCTATTGCGGCTCACGAGTGCGGGATACGACTTCAGGAGCGAGGGAGTAATTTGGGAGGGAGATGCCTAAAGCGCAGAAAAATCAAGTATAAAAAAATAAATTAGCCTTCTTCTAACAAACCACGGAGCTTGCTCGCAGCTAACGAATGTAGCTGGCTTACACGGGACTCACTAACCCCAAGAACCGCGCCTATTTCACGAAGATTCAATTCTTCAAAGTAGTACAGGTTAAGCAGAATCTGGTCGCGCTCTGGAAGGCTTTTTATCGCCTCGACCAAACGAGCACGCAAATTATCTTTTTCGACCAACTGGTCAGGAGTATCGCCTTCATCCTGAACAAAGTCAGAGCGATCATTACCGCCTTCTTCTCCTACCGGCTCATCAAGACTTACCAACCTTGCGCTTAGTGAGTGCCGTGCCATTTTTCTAAATTCGTCGACCGGAACTTCCATCGCCTCAGCCATTTCTTCAACGTTAGGCGAACGACCAAGCTTTGCTTCAAGCGCATGCTGCACTTGCGCCATACGTCGACTGGCGCGATGCACCGAGCGCGGCGACCAGTCGCCACGGCGCATTTCATCCAGCATCGCCCCTTTAATGCGAATCCCGGCAAACGTTTCGAAACTCGCGCCTTTTCCCTGCTGGTAGCTATTGGCCGCTTCCAGCAAACCTTCGATACCCGCTTGCAGTAGATCATCAAGCAAGACGCTTTCAGGTAACCGTGCATGTAGGTGTAATGCGATCCGCTTGACCAGCGGCGCATGTTTTTCTACCAATGCTCGTACCGAATCAGGACTGCGCTCCTGCTCTTGATAAGCGCCTGGATTGTTCAAAACTGGCAATTCCAAAAAACGTTGACTAAAAAAGGCTATTGCGAGAAAAAACAAAGCTCACAAGATGTAACGCCTTCTAATTATTAAAGAAATAAAAGTATAACAGCCAAAGGCGAGAGAAAATCGTCAACTTTACCACCAAGATTAACGATTGCCGGAACAGTCTAATACGACGTGTTAGACCACCAACCATGGCACTAGCGGAGAGCGTTAGCAGTACTCTAACGCTTGCGGGGTCTGCATATTAACTAGCTGCTCAACAAAAAACTGAAGATAGCCATTTGGCCCGGTTGGCACTGGCCATTCCAGCAAACTCGCACTTAATTTGTTGTAGGCTTTAGAAACCTTGCTATCAGGAAACATTTCGATCACGGCTTCCTGTTTCTTTACAGCCTTCCTAACCGCTTCGTCGTAGGGAATCCCGCCCGCGTAACGCAAATTCACCTCTAAAAAGCGGTCGGTTACCGCCACCAGGCGCCTGAACAGCGCCTCACCTTCAACGTCACTGTGAGTTTGATTGGCAAGCACACGAAAGTTCCCAACCTGATACTGGGAGCGCATAACTTTTATCAGGGCATAAGCATCGGTAATTGATGAAGGCTCATCACAGACCACGACGACAACTTCTTGTGCTGCCCTGACAAAATTGACTACCGAATCTGAAATGCCCGCCGCGGTGTCGATCACCAGTAAGTCCACCGAATCAGCCAACTCGCTAAACGCGGCTATCAGCCCTGCATGCTGCTGCTCCGTGAGTTCCACCATAGATTTGGTGCCCGAACTTGCTGGAATCACGCGAATCCCCGCAGGCCCATCTAACAATACGTCTTTTAGCTCACACTCTCCGCGAAGCACCGCCTCTAAATTTTTAGCCGGTTTTAAACCTAACAGGACATCAACGTTCGCAAGACCCAGATCTGCGTCAAGCAACAGCACTCGTTGCCCCGCCTTTGCAGCCGCAATTGCCAAATTAATAGAGACGTTGGTTTTGCCAACTCCCCCTTTGCCGCCGGTGACGGCAACAACTCGCGTTATATGTTTTTCACTCGGCATAAACAAACGTAACTAATGAAATCGTTTTATACACTCACTAACAGACGACTGGAATTGTACCGTGAGCCGCCGTTTTCTCAACTGCGCTAAGCTCAGCCATAAGCCTTTCTCGCGACCAATGCTGGACAGACTCAGGAAGCAACGCCTCTTCTACCCAGCCCGCAACCGGTATCTGCTCTTCAAGCATAACACTGAGCAAGCCTCCCATATTTACCTCAGTAGGTGCTAAACCGCCAACCAAAGCAGCCACAGTACTAGTTGAACGCCAACGCGCGATATGCTCTCGCATTGCCGGCTCGGCTTGATCCGCTCTAACTGATATAAACTCTTTGTGCCCTATATTAAGCGCACGAAGCGCCGCCAGCACGCCTTTCTGATCGGCAGCCAACAACGAGCTTCCTACATCAATCAGTAGATGCGGAAACCTGGCGCAACATTTTACTTTTTCGCGCAAATCGCCAACATGGCAATCTAACACTTTTATTCCGGTCAGCAATGCCATGCGCTTAACATCGGTAGACGCACCACCGACACTAATAATTGCCACTGCATCTGTACTTTTAAGCTGCGCAAAATATAAAGCCAGCTTTATTAGCGTTGCCTCCTGGTCATTGCGCACACCACCTGTTACGGCAACAATCCCCTCTCGCTGCAACACACCCACCCTGGCAACAGGCAAATAACCTTTTAGTGCCCTGAGCGCAGCTACCGATTTTTCCTCCGCTGTTCCAGCCTGCTGAATATCGAGCGCCGCTATTTTAAGAACGTTTGAAACAACCGTCTCACTGAGACCATAACCAAGCATCTCTTCTTTTATTCGATTACCACCGGCTGGCTTCGCCGCTGAGCGCTCAGTCAGTCGTTGCTGGATATCACGCTTTAGCTCCTCTATCTCACGCTTTAAATCTTGTATTTGCTCGCTGGCAACCACAGCATCCAGTAGATCCGACGCGGTCTGGTTAAAAGACTCCTGCTCAGTCGCTGGCAATACCTGTTCGCTCTTAGCCTGTAACTCACTATCAGGATTCTCATCCCCGGTTTCATATTCCCAGTCGAAGGCTTCGCTAAACTTGTCCGCAAATTCCGAAGCCTCCCCCTTTTCAGCATCTGTGCTATCTAACTCTTCTGCCTCTGCGAGCGGTCGCAAGGGGTTTTCATAGCGAGGAGTTTCATCTTGCTCTTCCGGCGCCACTCTTGCGTAAAGCTTATCTAAGGAAACTTCCTGGAACGGTTTTGTTTCAAGCCCTAATTGCTCTGCCGCATTTGAAGCCACAAATTCAAGGCTTCCGTGTTTCAACGCGTGATTGCCGCCCGACCTATTCGCTCCAGCCGTTTGGCCCAGGCGACGCTTACGCATACCGTGCGCAGGACTGCGACGCTCGACGGCATCCATCGCGCTGCTCGACTGTCGACGCAGGCTGTTTTTGCGTTTTCGCAGCTCGTCTAAGGTCAAAGCTTCACCATAAGCGTGAGCGGGAGCACCCAATACCTCTACGCCATTCGCAGTCGTTCGAGTCGACAATATAAGTGCATCTGCGCCGAAAGCATCGGATAACTTACGCATCGCTTTACTCATGTCCGTCGCCACGAAGCGACTGGCAACATCGAGCACATTGTTTTTCTGGTCTGTATTCATAACTTCTTTTAACGCCCACTACTTACTACTAGCGCAACGAACCTTCAATTGTAATTTGCTTGTCGTCCGGGATTTCGTTGTAGGACAACACATGTAAAACGTGCGAACAGTATCTTGCCATCCGCGATAAAAACGGCCTCAGTGTTCCCGGCACCAGCAACACTGCGGGGATACCTTTAACTTCTTTTTCACTTGCCAGGTCATTCATCGAGCGCTGCAATTGTTCGGCGAGACCAGGCTCTAACGTTAGATCGCCACTTTGCGGCGTCAACGAACCATTAAGTATTTGCTCCATCTGGGCATCCAGCGTAGTCACCGGCAAATTTTGCTCGCTGCCATAAATTTCGTGCACAATGGTTCGACTCAGCGCTGATCTAACAGATTCAGTTAGCTTTTCCTGGCCTTTCACAAGCCCGGCATTAGCGACAACCGCTTCTGCAATGGAACGGAAATCGCGCACTGGCACACCTTCCATTAGCAAGCCTTTTAACACTTTGATCAAGGTAGACATAGGCACAGACTCGGGAACCAGCGCGTCGGCAAGCTTGGGCGCAAAGCTACCAAGCCGCTCAATCATTTGCTGAACTTCTTCATGCCCCAAAAACTCATGCAAATGTTTGAGCAGCAACTGATTCAAATGTGTAGCCACTACCGTACTTGCATCCACTACGGTGTAGCCAAGTGACTGCGCCTGGTCTTTTACCTTGTCGTCAATCCAGTAGGCTTCCAGACCGAACGCAGGATCCTTAACTTTAACCCCGTCCAGCTTGCCGAACACCTGCCCTGGGTTTATTGCCAGATGCTGCTCTGGATGAACTTCCGACTCTGCAAGCGTCACGCCCATTATTGCAATCCGGTAGCCATTAGGCTGCAGCTCTAAATTATCGCGAATATGTACCGCGGGGACCAAAAAGCCACTTTCCTGTGAAAGCTTTTTCCGTATGCCTTTGATACGCGAAAGCAGCTCACCGGTCTGGTTTTTGTCTACCATCGGAATGAGCCTGTAACCCACTTCGAGACCAATCATGTCCACCGGCGCTACATCATCCCAACCCAATTCAGCCGAGGGCGTTGCTTGCTGCTCTGGCTCTGGTTGGGCCGCTTGCAAGGCTTGTTCCTGCGCCAGCGCTTTTTGGGCATTTTGGCTTATCCAAGTGGCAACAGCTGCGCAACCGGCAGCCAACGACAAGAACGCAACATGAGGCATTCCCGGAATGATGCCCATCGACGTCAATATACCTGCGGCAACATAGAGTGCCTTAGGTGATGAAAACATCTGGCTGAATACCTGGTCGCGAACATCGCTCTCGCTATTAACCCGCGTGACCATAATCGCGGCAGCCGTCGACAACAGTAGCGACGGAATTTGCGCCACCAGGCCGTCCCCAATCGTTAACAAGGTATAAACTTCCAGGGCGCGGCTAAATTCGAGGCCGTGCTGCGCCATGCCAATAGCGAGCCCACCAAGAATATTAATAATGAGAATTAAAATACCTGCAATCGCGTCGCCACGGACAAATTTGCTCGCACCATCCATCGCGCCATAAAAATCGGCTTCTCGCCCGACTTCTTCGCGGCGTTTTTTTGCTTCTCCCTGGTCGAGTATTCCCGCATTGAGGTCGGCGTCAATCGCCATTTGTTTGCCGGGCATCGCGTCTAGCGTAAAGCGCGCACTAACCTCAGAAATTCGACCAGCACCTCTTGTCACCACGACAAAATTGATAATAACCAGAATTAAAAACACCACCAGGCCGACAGCATAGTTACCGCCAATAACCACTTCACCAAAGGCCTGAATAACTTTACCAGCAGCGTCACCACCCTGGTGCCCTTCTAACAGCACGACTCTTGTGGAAGCGACGTTCAGCGCCAGGCGCAAGAGGGTTGCGACCAGCAACATTGTCGGAAAAACCGCAAAATCCAGGGGCCGCAGTGCGTAAATTGCGACAAGCAGAATAACGATAGAAAGTGCGATATTGAACGAGAAGAAGGTATCCAGCAGAAACGGTGGAACCGGCAATATCATCATGCCGAGCAGCGACAGCAACAACAGCGGTACGCCGAGGTTGCCCTGTGCGAGACTAGAAAAACTCGATGCGGTGCGCTCTACCAATTGGCCTTAACCTTTAATAAGAAAAACTATCTCTAACTCTTTGAAATTAAGATATAAGGCCTGGCGTTTTAGCAGCAAACAACAACTGCCACTGATAGCAAATACAAAATATTGGCGCGCACCCCTTACACCACAGGCAGTCTACCGCAGTTTCGTCATTTTATTGACTAAATTAAATGCAAACAGCCCATTGCATCGGTAAACAGCAAAATCCGCGCCTACATGGCAAGGCTGATTTAACGCAGGGTTGGCTATAAAGAACGAATACGTGAGCAGAGCGCTAGTCGCTTTCGAGCCGGCGACCTTTTTCGTCAAACTGGTAGTCCTCAGGCACATCAAGCTTTTGCTGCAGCGACCTTAACTCAGCACCACTGGGATCGTAGCGATTGCGCATACGAGCGCGAACCTGGTGGATAAACGCAAGCACTTGTGCGATGGCGAGATAGAGCTTTTCTGGGATTTCGGAATCTAGTTCAGTGGTATAAAAGATTGCCCGGGCCAGTACAGGAGACTCCACGATGGGCACATCGTGGAAGCTCGCGATTTCGCGAATTTTTAGTGCCAGCATATCGCTACCTTTCGCCACAAGCACTGGAGCGCCAGAAACGCCGCCCGCGCTTAGGCTCGCCGAGGTATCGTAACGAAGCGCTACGGAAAAGTGCTCCGGGTTAGTGATAACAACATCGGCCTCTGGCACGGCCGCCATCATCCTTGAGTTTGCAAGCTCTCTCTGCAATTGACGAATACGGCTTTTTACTTCGGGCCGCCCTTCGGTGTCCTTAAGTTCGTCGCGCACTTCCTGCCGCGTCATACGCAGTTTTTTGCGATGCTCGTACTGCTGAAAGGGGACATCGACGGCAGCGATGATGATCGTGACGGCTGCCAGCGCCAACGCCGACCATAAAATAACACTACCCGCATGTGCTATCGCGGGCCTAACGTCTTGCTTGCCAATATCGAGTAATGAAGACTGAAAAGCCGCTAAAACCGCAATTGCAACGATCACCACCAGCAGAAACTTGGCAACTGCCTTAAAGAGTTCGACCAGCGCCTTTAACGAAAACATGCGCTTTAAACCTTCAATCGGATTCAAACGCTCCATGCGAGGAAGAAGCGGTTTTGCGGACAGCAGCCAGCCACCCTGAACAATATTCGCGAGTATGCCAAGCACGAACATAATAAACAGCAGCCAAACCAACACGACCAATACTGCGAACAGCGAATCGCCAAGCTGTGCGAACAGCACCCTTTCGTCTAGTATTGCGCGGCGGTCAAAGCTTAAGTTATGTCGCATTACCTCGCCAAAACGCGTTGCCAACTGGCCACTGAAAATCCACACGCCTAGCGCACCGCCCATAAGAATAAAGGTTGTCGCCAATTCACGCGAACGAGCGATCTGTCCCTCTTCTTTGGCCTTTTCCAGCCGTTTGGGGGTCGCTTCTTCGGTTTTTTCCTGTCCTTCCTGCTCTTCTGCCAAGGCTCGCTACCGTATCGTTACCTAATTTGCCCGTTCGGGGATTCCCACTGATATTGCCTGCCCTCGTAGATTAACGACAGGCTTGTCGCTCTTAGCTGCAAATCAAAGTCATCTCCATATTTATGGTTCGCATGCTGGCAATCTCTATTGCTACCGTAACGCCGGTCGCCCAATAGTGGCAGCCCGATCTCACTACAATGGCAGCGAATTTGATGCTTTCGCCCCGTTTTAATCTCTATCAGTAGCTCGGAGACAGACTGCGAACGAAAAAGCCGCGCCTGTGAATCAGCGTCAACATTTTGTGCATCACTATAATTAAGCAAACTTGTTGCCGGTTTTATCTGGTGAATGATCGTCAAGGCGCGCTTTCCTTCCACGGGTATTTCAATCGTTTTAGGCAAAGACTCTTCTAAATGCCCGGCACTCAATGCCCGGTATATCTTTCGGGTCGACCGGTTTGCAAACTGCGCTGCTAATTCTGCAGCAGCTTTTTTGCTATGCGCAATAACCACTACCCCACTCGCCCAGCGATCAAGCCTGTGAACAATATAGCTTGCTCCGCCAGCCAGATGATTAACCGAAACCCAGCGCTCCAAAGCCGTATGATCACACCACTTGCTGCCGAGCATCGGCATGCCACAGGGCTTATCCCATACACTGAAGGCACCACAATCCTCGACCAAAGTCGGGGCCAGGGGGTTCAACGCCAGCTGCACTGGATCAAAATAAAAATGCAAAACGTCGCCCGCCTTGAGCGGCGCTGACTTGCGCCTCAAGCGCCGAGGCTTACCGTTCGAAGCTCTCCATAACGCGCCTTTACTCATGGCATCTTTAATGGCCGACTTGCTCAGCGCCAAATTGTGCTCATTCGCCTCGCCAGCCAGGAAGCTAACGACATCGTCGCAGCACTGCTGAAGTTCAAGCGTAAAGCTCTGGGGACTAGTAGTGGCCATGCTTCTCCAGTTGGCGCTTCCGAAACGAGCGATAGTTTCTATTTGATGCTGCAGGGTTGTTATATATGCATTGCTATGGATGCAATTACCGCGCTGCGCTGATAGACTCCGCCAGCCAAATTCTACCGGATCGGGCTAATTCAGGTAAACCAATGAGCAAAAACACGCTACTGGGCATCCCCAATTGCGACACCGTTAAAAAAGCGCGCCGCTGGCTTGACCAACAGGGCGTCGATTATCAGTTTCACGACTTTCGAAAAGATGGTTGCGACGCCTCGCTAGTCGCGGGCTGGATTAAAGCAGGCGCTAAAACCAGCCTTGTCAACAAAAGGAGCACCACCTGGAAATCGTTAGACGAGAAAAACAAACAGCTGATAGAGGATGCTCTTGGCGCTCTGCCGTCCAACGCGGAACTGTCACAGCTAAACAAAAAACAGATCGATGCGATCTGCAATATACTCTCACAGTCACCAACGCTAATTAAACGGCCTGTTTTAGAACACGGTTCAACGCTAACCATCGGTTTCAGCGAAACCGAGTATTCCAACATTTTCTAGAAACACCTATACGCTTTTTTGAGGTTTTAATTTATGTCATCTTATTTTGCCTTTGGACTAGGGCTTGCTACAAAAAATAGTCGCGGAGAAATTATTGAGACCTATTTCCCCGAGCCGCTGCTAAACCCTGCCGACGAACTGATCGCATCGCTTGATGCTGCAAATGTGAACGCTACCGTCAATGAGCTCGACAAAACCCAAATAGCTTCACTATCACAATCCATCACTGATACTACACAAGCCTCGCTACTCGCCTCGTTCGAACAAAGTGAGCGAACGGTAGTTGCGGTACGCTTACAAAGTGACTCTCAGCCCGAGTCCGTGCCCGAAGCTTATTTAAAACTGCAAATGCTTTCACATCGCCTGGTCAAACCACACGAAATTAACCTAAGCGGGATTTTCGGCAGCTTACCCAACCTCGCGTGGACCAATGAAGGCCCAATTGATATGGCAGATATTGCGCAGCGGATAACAAGTGCGCGAGTAAAAGGAGAATGGCTAAACGTTAAATGCGTCGACAAATTCCCGCCGATGACTGACTACGTTGTTCCCGAGGGCGTTCGCATCGCGCACACTGCACGCGTACGGTTGGGCGCTCATATTGGCAGGGGCACCACCATCATGCACGAAGGCTTCGTCAACTTTAATGCGGGCACTGCGGGCGCAAGCATGATTGAAGGCCGAATCTCGGCTGGCGTTTTTGTTGGTGAAGGTTCTGACCTTGGCGGTGGCAGCTCTACCATGGGTACGCTTTCTGGTGGCGGTGACGTTGTTATTTCTGTTGGGGAGAACTGCCTGATTGGAGCCAACGCTGGCACAGGTATCGCACTGGGGGATCGCTGCATTATTGAAGCAGGTTTATATATCACAGCTGGCACCAAAGTAATTATGTTAGATGATAAAAACCAGCCTGCGGGAGAGCTGAAAGCGCGTGAGCTTAATGGAAAATCAGACCTTCTTTTCCGCCGCAATTCGATAAGCGGCGCAATTGAGTGCAAAACCAATAAAACCGTTGTGGAGCTAAATGAAGAGCTTCATATCAACAACTAATCGAACAATTATTAGCCTTTTTTAAGAGGACTTTAGTTATAATTTGCGGTCTAATACCCGCAGAAATTTCGAGATTTTCTGATGCGTTTAAAAAACTATCTTTCGGCCAAGATTCACAATGCAACCGTTACGCGGTCTGACCTGCACTACATAGGCAGCATCACGATCGATAAAAAACTGCTGGAACTCACCGGCATGGAAAAGAATGAGCGGGTTTTAGTCGTTAACAATACGTCTGGTTCCCGCCTTGAAACCTATATCATCGAAGGCGAATACGGCAAAGGTGATATCGAAATGAACGGCGCGGCTGCGCACCTTATTCACCCTGGCGATGAAGTCATTATTATGGCTTTTACTCTCGCCGCTGAGGCCTTTGAACCCACCACGATTCTTGTCGATGAAAACAACCAGTTCTCACGCTACCTGAACGACGGACAGGGCAAAACGGTTCTCGACGAATAACGACTCGAAATTCGCTACTACAAGATCTAACGCACCCGAGGTAATAAACCTGGGTGCGCGATTACCTGCTTTTTGGTTACAGACCAGAATTCAACAGACAGGCGAAAATGTTTTCTGGCTGCTAAAATTGCATCCCATTGAGTGCAGTCTCACGACACTTTGCTGAAGCCTGCAGCTCACCGTTTTTTGCGCAACAAATCATCTACAATCTCTGGGCGCGACAAAAAAGCTTCTGCTGATCACTTACTCTCCTGAATACAGGTTTGATATGCGCTATGCTGCGCCAATAACAAGCCCGCACCTATTTTTATTAACACGACTTATAGCTAAAACAATACCTAGTTAAAACGGACAAGGATAATAACGTGACCAGACTACGCAATCTTATACTAATCGCACTGTTGTTTTTTATCGCTCTACTCCTGTATCGCTACATAAAGATGTCAGGCGTATTGAGCACGCCCGAAGACATGCTCGCTGATCGCTGCGACAAGATTCCTGTCGCAATTGATGCTCAAGCCTCACTGGGAACTGAGGATATTGTTGTCGACCGCGAAACGGGCTTAGTCATGATTTCCGCGATGAATCGTTTTGATCGCTTTGCCAGGAACCAAAACCCTGTTGACGGTATCTATGGTTTTGTTATCGACCAGGAAGGAAACAGCCAGGCTAAAGAGCTTCGCCTGCTTTCTTTAGACGCGCCTGCTGAGTTTCATCCCCATGGAATAGATTTCTGGCAGGATATCAACAAAGATGGCAGCGTCGAAAAAAGACTGTTTGTTGTCAATCATATCAATGACATCGACAAGGCAGTAGAAGTTTTTCGCATCAACACTGACCTCAACCTAACACACTTATATAGTGTGACATCTTCAGAAATCTACTCACCAAACGACCTCGCAGCTGTTGGTCCGGATCAGTTTTATATCTCCAACGACCATGGCCGAGGTCAGGGCCTGGCCAGGATGGTAGAACAGTACCTGTTTTTACCGAGAAGCAATGTGGTTTTCTATGATGGCGAAGAAGCAGAAGTCGTTGCAAGGGGCCTTGTTTATGCCAATGGCATGGCGGCAAGCGCCGACAAACAAACGATCTATGTTGCGAACCCTCCAGTACAAAAAATTGTTGCGTTCACGCGCAACCAGGATAATTCTCTCGATAAGCAGGCCTCCTATCATTTAAACAGCGCGCCCGACAATATTGATGTTGCCGTGGATGGAAGCCTGTGGACTGGCGCGCATAAGCGCATTTTCGAATACATGAAGTACGCGCAAAAAGAGCGCGCTACGGCTCCGTCACATGTCATTCGTGTTGATCCTGAGACCGGCGAGACTAGCACCGTCCTCTACACCGATAACGGCGAACTTTCGGCATCGTCTACTGCCGTAACATACGCTGGAAGGTTGTTAGTAGGATCTGTGATGGAAGGCGCTGTGCTTAACTGCCATTATTCAGATTAAAAAAACGCCGCGTTATTTGTGGGGCACTCAAAAACTATATTTTGCTTCAACGCGAAAACGCCTCCCGGCTTCAATTTTCCCGCTTGTTGTATCGGGTTTGATATTTTTAGTATCAGCAAAACGTGTGCCTAGCCACCAATTACGCCCCATTTGACGACGCAAACGAAGTTCATAACCTTTATAGTTTGATGTGGCAAAGCGAGAAGTTGAATTTTGGGCGAACTCTTCAATAACGCCAAAACGTTCGATATACAATTGTCGAGCCATTAGCTTCCAGTCACCGGTCTTTTTAAGCTGCCCATAAACTAGCTGTGCCACCCAAGCAGCTTTTTCGTCATAATAATTACTAGACACGTCAAAGCTATTGATCGCTCTTCCGTAATCAACACCCAACTTAAAAAGACCTAGCACTAACGTTGTAGAGAAACGAGCAGAACGGTTATCAAACTCGACATCGCGATTGGCATAACGCGTATTTTTATCGCCCGAGAATGCAGCATACCAGGGGGAAAAAGACCAGTTAAATCTATCACGCCGGACAACATAAGTTAAACTGATATACGACAGCGTTCCCGTCGTCCTCGTCTGCCCATCAAGCGGCTTTACAACCGCTGCATCGATTTGGGTGTTTGCATCGTAATGCCAAACTACCGAAATACCATAAGGGTGCAAATCCGAATCCCAAAAAATTGGTGTATTCCGTTTTAGCTGCCAAGGGATCTTACCAAGGTAAAGATTTAAGGCATCACTCTGATACTGAGCGTAGCTACGATCTATATACACTGTGCGATCAGGATACGCCTGATCGGTAAATTGTTTGAGCGTGATCGTAGGTACATTTTGCTTGTCTCTCAAACCCGTGCTCAATCGAAAATCCCATCGCCAATGCTCGTTAAATTTATCCCTAAGCCCTAAGTGACCAGTAAATCGAATCCGCTCCCTACGATCAGCAAAACGAAGATGATTGTCATCCTCGTAACGGAGAAGCGCATCACCATAAAGTTCAGTTGCGCAGACGTCTAACGAGACTAGCGCCACCAGAAGCACGATGAATCTAACAGTAGACATTTTAAAAAACGCGTCCAACAGCCAACTACTTTAGTTAGCCATCCAACCAAACTGGACTAGCCAAAGCGGCCAGTAATATAGTCTTCGGTAAGCTTATGTCCTGGATTTGTAAAAATCATATCGGTGTTACCAACTTCTACTAAATAGCCCAGGTGAAAATAAGCAGTACGGTGAGAAACACGCGCTGCTTGCTGCATAGAGTGAGTAACAATAGCTATCGTAAAGTTCTCACTTAACTCGTCGATCAACTCCTCGATTCGCGCTGTGGCAATTGGATCCAGCGCCGAACAAGGCTCATCCATCAGTATTACTTCGGGACTAACTGCGATCGTCCTCGCAATACACAATCGCTGCTGCTGCCCGCCCGACAATCCTGTGCCTGGTTGATCCAGTCGATCTTTTACTTCATTCCACAATCCTGCGCGCGTCAAACTGGTTTCAACAATTTCATCAAGCTCGGTTTTGTGATTTGCCAGGCCATGTATGCGTGGCCCATAGGCAACATTATCGTAGATAGACTTGGGAAAAGGATTGGGTTTTTGAAAAACCATGCCCACTCTCGCACGTAGCGGCACAATATCAATCGAAGGTGAATAGACATCTTGGTTATCAAGGCGAATACTTCCTTTTACCTGACAGATATCAATAGTGTCGTTCATACGGTTAAGACATCTCAAAAATGTCGACTTACCACAACCAGAGGGGCCGATCATTGCTATCACTTCGTTTTCTGCGATATCAAGATTGACACCAAAGATTGCCTGTTTGTCTCCGTAGAACACATCAACGTCACGCATCGACATTTTGGGCTTTTTTACGGCATACTCACCGACTGTCTTCGAATAGTCCTGGTTTTTATCTTCTTCCAGTTCGACTGGTGCTGCTTCAGCTTTTGATTCTGCTTCAAATAAGTTCATATCGTTAGATTGCTCAACGAGCTCCTCTTGACGTTGCGAGGCTTTATTGTCCACCGCTGTCGACTTCAAATCATCCGTCGACACCTGATCATTTACCGTCAAAGTTGTCACAGATTTCACCTCACTAAATAGTCTTTTAACTTTCTTAAACTACCAACGCCGTTCAAACCGACGACGAAGCAATACAGCAATCGCATTCATAGCTACTAGAAAACCCAGTAACACCATGATTGCTGCAGACGTACGTTCTACAAATGCTCGCTCAGGGCTGTCCGACCACAAAAATATCTGGACCGGCAATACCGTCGATGGATCGGTAAAACCGCCAGGTATATCAACCACAAACGCAACCATACCAATCATAAGTAGCGGCGCGGTCTCGCCTAACGCCTGCGCCATACCGATAATTGCTCCCGTTAACATTCCCGGCAGTGCTAGCGGTAAAACATGATCGAAGATCATTTGCATTTTTGAGGCGCCAAGGCCTAACGCAGCTTCCCTTATTGAAGGTGGCACTGCTTTTAGCGCCGCTCGGCTGGAAATAATAATGGTGGGCAGTGTCATCAATGACAACACAATTCCCCCAATAAGCGGCACAGACCGCGGCATACCAAACAGGTTCAAAAATACTGCCAGGCCAAGAAGCCCAAATACTATTGAAGGTACTGCCGCAAGGTTGTTGATATTAACTTCGATAATATCCGTAAACTTGTTTTTAGGCGCAAACTCCTCTAGATACACTGCCGCTGCAACAGCGATGGGAAAAGAAAGCAGCAGAGTTACAATCAGGGTTAAAAATGAACCTACTATCGCTCCGCGTATCCCAGCCTGCTCTGGTTCTCGAGAATCCCCCGCAGTAAAAAACAACGTATTAAAACGTTTCTCAAGACGCTCATCTTCTATCAACTTTTCTATTAGTTCTATTTTTTCATCCTTAACACGCCTATCGCTATTGTCGAGGCTAGTATCAACATAACCTTTGATATAAGTATCAACGTCATCATCGGCAGGTAGCCAGAGAGACACTGTACCGAAGCCCTCCCTACTTTTTTCCATTCGACTACTCGCATCGCTCGCGAGCATCTCCTCAACCTGCTGTTTAACCTGAAAATCAGCACCGGAGCTCACCAACGAATACACACGCTTTTTGTCCTTGCGACGCTTCGCTTCTGGAAATAACTCTCTTAGTGACTTCTTAATAACAAGACCATAATCCGCATAGCTCCAGGCTTCCAGATTTTGCTCAACGTCATCGCTAGGATCAATACTCAAGCTTTCAGCACTTAAATCTAGTTCCAGTTTTATATAGGTTTGTTGAAATGCACCCCAGCCATCGCCAACAACGGTTACCAACAAAAATACTAAGGCCGCAACCCCAACCAAAACGGAGCCCAATCCCATCCAGCGAAATCGTCGCTCGCGCGCGTAACGTTTATGCAAATTACGCTGTACTATATCTAGGGTCTTTTCAGTCATACCAATTACTGTTTATAGAACCAAACTTTAAAACAAACTTTACTAACGCTATTCTTATGTGGAGGTGTCGAGTACCAACTAATCGTACTGTTCGCGGTACTTGCGTACGACTTGCAACGCTATCACGTTCAGGCACAAAGTCGTTACAAACAGCATCAAACCCAATGCAAAAGCTGCCAGGGTTTTTGGTGAATCAAATTCCTGGTCGCCCACTAACAAAGTTACAATCTGAACAGTTACAGTGGTCACTGCCTCGAGTGGGTTTATCGTAAGGTTTGCTGACAAACCAGCAGCCATTACCACGATCATTGTTTCGCCAATTGCCCGCGATACGGCTAACAATATTCCACCCACGATGCCCGGCAATGCCGCTGGAATAATCACCTGCCGAATGGTTTCTGACTTTGTTGCCCCCAAACCAAGTGAGCCGTCGCGCAGAGATTGAGGGACGGCTGTAATAACATCGTCAGACAACGAAGAAACAAAGGGAATGATCATCACCCCCATAACAAGCCCCGCGGCCAGCGCTGATTCTGAGGCAACGCTTAGACCCACAGATTCCCCTAAATCACGCAACATTGGCGCAATCGTAATCGCCGCGAAAAAGCCATACACCACCGTTGGTATGCCTGCGAGAATTTCCAGTACTGGCTTGGCGATGGCCCTGAAGCGTGGTGTCGCATACTCAGACAAATAAATCGCCGAAAGCAAACCAAGCGGCACTGCCACGACCATCGCTATTGCCGTAATCAGCAACGTCCCTACAAATAACGGCACTGCACCGAACGCACCGGAAGACCCTACTTGATCTTCCCTTATTGAAATCTGCGGACTCCAGTGTGTACCAAAAACAAACTCGATAATGGAGACCGTATCAAAAAAGCGCATTGCCTCGAACAACACAGAAAATACTATGCCGACCGTTGTAAATATCGCAATGCTGGCGCACGCGAGTAAAATCCACAGAATAGCCTTTTCAACGCTTACGCGAACATTTTTCTCAGGCGCCAAACGAAGCCAGCTCATGCTAAAGCCCAGCATAACTAGCAGGCCGGCAAGCAAATACTTAAGCTTCGCGCTCATTGAAACCAACGAGCTATAGTCGCTCACGATCGGTTTTAGCGCAGCCTCATTGGCCGAGCTGAAGTTGGATACGGCGAGGCGACAGATTTCACTGTAAACCAGTTCTTTTTGCGCACTCGTCTGACTTAAAAACGGTTCAGGTAACGAAGACAAAATCATCGCTTTTATCACCGAACCCTCCAGCGCACTCCAAACCGCCAGGACCGCGATGGCAGGTACCAACGTACAAATGGTTAGCCATGAGCCATGATAAATAGGCAGCGAAGCTGGCCGAGTTCCTGCCAACGCAAACCGCATAGCCTTGCGCTGACCGGAAAAGTAGCTAAGTGCTACGAGCACGAAAAGAATAAGGGCGAAAGTGCTGGGTTGCATGAATCAGTGATAACCGCAAAAAGTTGTTGGCTCAGGGGGGCTAGACAAAGTCCGCAAGATATAGAAAAAGGACGGCCAAAATCGCCGCCCTTTATACCTATTGTGTGTGACAAATGCTAGCGTATTTCAAACTTATTATTTGCTTAGCAATGCCCCCATACTGCACACAATTACATCGCTAATAATTGCAACGAGCGAACAGCATTGCCCATGGCTTCGCGCTTCTCTTCATCGAGAGGGATCATGCCCTTATCCGCAAGGTAACCTTCTTCGCCCCAGGTAGATTCAGCAGTAAACTCCTTTAAGAAGCCTTCGATACCTGGTACAACGCCTACATGCGCTTTTTTAACGTAAAAATATAGAGGGCGAGAAATCGAGTAGTTTCCATCCGCAATAGCATCAAAATCAGGCTCATAACCTTCTATCAACGAACCTTGCACTTTGTCTGAATTTTGATCTAAAAAACTGAATCCAAACACCCCAAACGCTGACGCATTCGCTTCTAATTTGCTCACAATCAGATTATCGTTTTCCCCCGCTTCAATATAAGCACCATCTTCACGCATCGAATGACACCGGGCTTTAAACACTACTTTGTCAACGTCTTTTAGCGCCTTCACCCAATCAAACTGCTCGCAACCGCCTTCCAGCGCGAGCTCAACAAACGCGTCTCGCGTTCCAGATGTTGGTGGAGGCCCGAGAACCTCAATCTTTGTCGCAGGCAACTCTGGATTGACATCTTGCCAAGTCTTATATGGATTTGGAATAAAGGTTTCAGAGCCATCCGGGTTAGGAACATCTTTAGCGAGAGCCAGATAAATGTCTTTTCGGGTAAACTCGTGGAGGTCTGCTTCGCGCGAGTTGGCAAATGCAATGCCGTCATAACCGATCAGCACTTCAACAATATCCGTAACACCATTTGACTGACAATTACGGAACTCTCTCTCCTTAATACGACGAGAAGAATTAGTTATATCCGGCGTGCCGGTACCCACGCCCTTGCAAAATAACTTCATCCCCCCACCGGAGCCGGTAGATTCAACTTTCGGCGTTTTGAAAGATGACTTCTTACCAAACTTCTCAGCAACCGCAGTAGAAAACGGGTACACGGTAGATGAACCCACAATCTCTATATAATCACGATCAGTTGCCGCATGAGAAATATCAGCCGCCGACGTTAGCCATACCGCAAATAAATAATTCAAGAGAACCACAAATAATTTCATAATCTAACCTATTTAATTTTTGAAAGCACATCCTGACCAGCAATGTACTTTCGAGTAGAGCCCACAGTTTATGACCAAATTATGACGTTTTAATGGCGAGCGAGACCTGCGAAAAATGCATATTTTTCAACTTGTTACAAAGAAAATATTATAGTGTTTTTTAGATGGAAACAATGAAATGCGGGCGCGAGGAACCTTGGCACTTACTGCACAAAAAAAGCCCTCTTTTAGCAACAGCGAAGCAGCCTAAGATTGCCCTTTATGGATGGTCTTGGCCATCTTTTTTAGACCAACATGTCGCACGTCGTCACCCATAACCATAAAAATAACGTGCTCAGCAATATTTCTCGCGTGATCACCAATCCGTTCTAGTGCTCTAAGCGACCACAAAATACTCATAACGCGAGAGATACTTTTAGGATCTTCGATCATATAGGTCATCATTTCACGCATTGCCGAGCCATATTCGAGATCGACAGCTTTATCTGACTGAGCCACTTGCAAAGCCATTTCGACGTCTTGCCGCACAAAGCAGTCTAGTGCCTGGCTAAGCATACGTGCCACTTGCTGGCCGATATGCCTGACCTCAACATACCCGCGAGGTGCTGGCCCCGTTTCTGCGAGGCTAATTGCCTGGCGCGCCATCTTGTCCGCTTCATCACCTATGCGCTCTAAATCGGTAGTAGTTTTGATAATGGTGAGTACCAACCGCAAGTCTCCCGCAGCAGGCTGGCGCCTCGCTAAAATCAGCGCACAATCTTCATCAATCGCAACTTCAAACTTGTTAATGCGGACATCTTCTTCAATAACTCGTTCCGCAAGCGCGCTATCCACTTCGAGCAACGACTGGAGCGCATCACGAACCTGTTTTTCGACCAAACCACCCATTTCCGTGAGCTGACTTTTAATAGCATCAAGCTCGATATCGTAACGGTTAGAAATATGCTGAGATTTATTATCTGTTAACATAAGCGTTGTCCTGTTTCGAGCGCACACTGGCAGCACTACTGCCTACTGTTTGACGTGAATGCGCTTACCCTCTCTCGCCAAACATACAATTCTGCACGCTAGCCAATCTTATATCGGGACTGCTGGTTACCAAGTATAGGTCATTATTAGACGTCTATTTTACAGCGTCGTTCCAATCCGTTGAATTTTACCCTTATATTCGTTGTATTAGACAAGAACCAGGCTATATATGATTCTAACGATTAGGGTATTGTTTAGATACGGGATATTTTGATGCAGAAAATATTTACGCGGTGGACAATCGCTTCTGTTCCGGGCCGCTTTGATCGTTGATTTCTTCAACTCTGCTCGCAGGAAAGACACTGGTAAACACACTTCCCTCGCCCAGTTTACTACTAATTTCCAAACGGCCATCGTGCCTTACCAACACATGTTTAACGATAGCAAGCCCGAGCCCCGTTCCACCTGTCGCCGAAGTCCGGCTCGCATCAGCGCGGTAAAAACGCTCGGTTAAGCGTGGGATGTGTACACTGTCGATGCCAATGCCGTTATCTTGCACAATAACCTTAAGTTCGCCATCTTTGCGAAAACAGCGCACGATAATTTCACCATCATCATCTGTATATTTCACTGCGTTCTGGATAAGATTGGTAAACGCACTGCGCAGCTCTTCAAAGGCTCCATGTACGCCAAACTGAACACTTCCTCCCTTTTCAATGCCTCCTACTGAACGGCCTTCTTCATATTCTTTAGAGCTAAAAGTAAAATGGATCGTTTTGTTGGGTGCAGATACTCTTGCGTCGGCAACAATAGCATTCAGCATCTGAATAACATTCACTACCACGTGATCACGACTTGCAGGCACGGACTCAAGCCGAGACAACCAGATCAGGTCATTAACCATATTGTCCATTCGCTGGCTTTGCGCCAACATTTTATCCATGGTTTCTGTCCAAATCGCCGGTAGTGTATCCGCGCTCATTTTTAGCATATCGAGATAGCCGGTAATCACCGTTAGTGGTGTCCGCATCTCATGCGATACGTTAGCAATAAAATCCCTCCGCATCCTCTCTAGCTGAGCCACATCGCTAACATCACGCGCAAAAATAAGAATGTTATCCCGCCGATAAGTTGTTGCCTGTACTTCTAACGTAATCGACCCATCAATGGGGGAAGGGACTTGCAATGACTTTTCGAACGCTTTTTTCTCCAGGTACTCTATAAATGCGGGAGCGCGGAACAGACTCACCAGCATTTGCTGGCTATCCCTATCAGGATGAATGCCCAACAGCGACTCAGCACGCATGTTGCACCATCCAATTCGCCCAGACGAATCGATAATTACCACTGCGCTACTAATCGCCTGAAAAGAATCTTTAAAAAATTCGACGTCCTCTTGCAGCTGTTGCTGCTCCATTTTCATTTGACGAATTCGCTTACCTACAATATCCGATATATACGTCCACAATCCGCCGTAGCCCATCCGGGTTTCGCCATTGGAATGATCTAACCAGCTCTCAAACCTGCGATGCTGCCAAACTATCCAGAAAACAAATAACAATGAGACGACAATTAGGGCAGGGACTTCTTGATCGATACGATCACCAATCAGCCAGCCAATTGCTAGAATAGCTAAAAACTGAACGAGAACCGTTATTGTAAGGATGCTCATTAAACTAAATTAAAAAGACAGTGTTTCTTATGGTGAGATTGAAGCAACAGCGGCACAATAACGCTAACTAACAAATCAAAACAAGTGGCTAGCACATCACGCAACCAAAACTTGGCGAATAGATTCTAAACCATTCGCCCGGTCAATAGTACAAGAAACACTTGCGTTTAGAGGAGTTCCCAACGCGGGGGAAAAGTGGCAATACTAGCTTGAGCGAACCGAAAAACGGTAACCTGTGCCCCGCACAGTTTGAATAAACCGGCCATAGTCGGAGTCGGCGCTGGGATTAAGCGCCTTTCGAAGACGACGAATGTGTACGTCAACTGTTCGCTCTTCTACGTAAACATTGTTACCCCAGACCTGGTCAAGCAACTGACCTCTAGAGTACGCGCGCTCCGGGTGTGTCATAAAGAACTTGAGCAACTTAAATTCGGTTGGCCCCATTGAAACAAGCTTCTCATCAATGAAAACCCGGTGGCCAAGTGGGTCCAGGCTTAAACCTTCGAAGGTTAAAGGCTCTCCGTCACCGCCCTCAGAGCTGCGGCGCAGTACCGCCTTGATGCGTGACATTAACTCCCTGGGTCGAAACGGTTTGCTTATATAATCATCCGCACCTGCGTCCAGGCCACTCACAGCATTTTGCTCTTCTGTTTTTGCGGTAAGCATAATGACGGGAATGTCTTTTAAAGCGTCGTCGCGCTTCAGGCGCCTGACAAGCTCTAAGCCGCTTACTTCCGGCATCATCCAGTCGAGTAAAATCAGGTCGGGCTGCTCATCAACAATCAGGGGCATCGCCTCAATAGCGGAAGCCGCCTCCAAACAGATATTGCCGTCTAGCTCCAGCGCCATGCGCAGCATATCGCGTATCGCCGGCTCATCATCGACAATCAAAATTTTGCTAAATCCCATTTTGCTTGCCTGTTGAAATTGTGAATTCTGGGTATGCAACATTCTTTCTTCGCACCGCTGTAAACCAGCATTGACCGAATCGGTAGACCGCCGCCAAGAGCTTTGAATATACTAAAGTGCCGCTCAGCCACCGCAAACAGCGCGTAATTTATTATACTTTTATGACGTAACAATGACACCAAAGGGCCTGTTTTCCAGTTAATATCCTATGTTTTAGCGTCCTCAGCAACAATAAATCTAGCGATATTCAAGTATTTTTACACTGTTGGTAGACCCACCTTCCCCAGCGAGATCACCACAGGTAATAGCCACTCGCTGCCCTTTTTTAAGCGCTCCGCGCTCGGCAATCAAACTCATTGTTTCGTGCCATACATCACCAGTGCATTTGGTCACGTCAAAATACAATGGCGTTACACCACGATACAACGCCATACGCCGGCACGTATTTTTATTTCGGGAGATACCATATATCGGTAGACCAGAGTTAATACGGGATGCTAATAACGGGGTTGTGCCCGACTCGGTCAGGCAAATAATGGCCGAAATGCCTTCCATATGATTGGCCGCATACATTGTCGACATCGCAATACATTCGTCGATAGACGCAAACACCTGGTCGACGCGGTAATTTGAAAAAACCGTGTTCGGATGCTGCTCCGCACCTTGTGCTGTCTCTGCCATAACTTGAACAACTTTCGCGGGATAAGCACCTGTGGCTGTCTCTGCTGAAAGCATTACCGCATCGGTGCCATCCAGAACTGCATTAGCCACATCAAAAACCTCAGCACGTGTCGGAACAGGCTCGGTGATCATCGACTCCATCATCTGGGTAGCGGTAATGACGGGTTTATTCGCATTGCGCGCATGTTTAATGATTTTTTTCTGTACGCCTATCAGTTGCGAGTCGCCAATCTCAACCCCTAAATCGCCGCGCGCGACCATTACAGCATCAGAGGCATCGATCAAGGCATCTAACGCTTTACTGCTGGCGACAGCCTCAGCACGCTCGATTTTCGATATTATTTTCGCCTGGCTATTAGCCGCAGCGATCTGTTCTTTTACCGGTATCAAATCCTGCGGTTTAGCTGGAAAAGACACTGCAACATAGTCAAGTTTATGTTCGAGAATAAACTTGAGATCATCCAGGTCTTTTTCGGTAATCGCATCCGCGGACAGACCACCACCCAATCTATTGATTCCCTTTCTTGAGGAAAGCTCGCCACCTTGCACTACTTTACAGCTGACATCCTTACCTGACACCTCAATGACCTGTAGTCGAATCCTGCCATCATCTAACAACAGTATATCGCTAGCAGTAACTGACGATGGCAAAGGGTCGTAGGTAACATGTACTCGACCTTCTTTTGTATTAGCGGACGCTTTTTCGGTGGTCAGTGTGATTGGTTGCTCTTCTTCTAACAAAATAGCATTGCCTTCAATGTCGCCGAGCCTTATTTTTGGCCCTTGCAAATCACCTAGAATGCCTATGTGAACTTCGCGCGCCGCCGCTTGCTCTCTAATCTTTTCAATAGCAGCAGCATGGTCTTCGTGACTCCCATGCGAAAAATTTAGCCGAAACACATTTACACCGGCCTCAATCAAATCGCCTATAACAGTTTCGTTATTTGACGCAGGGCCAAGTGTCGCGACAATTTTCGTGCGTCTATAAAAGCGCGGAGTCGATTCAGTACTGGTCGAAGACATAATGTTTACACGGTTCAGAAGAGAAGTTTTGAAAGCGCGTTTTCTAGCACGCGAACGAAAAAGCGTATCGCCCTATACTTGCTACACAAACAATACGCTAAGTATATGTCACGTTGATAGCAAAGGAGTACGAAAACTGCAAAAAACTAGTGCGCGATTGAGCGTGCAATCTGCGACATTGTGTTTTGATAACCAAAGTTATCATGAATATCGCCATGAGCAGCACCATCAATGGCTTTCAGCTCTATATTCTCAGACAGGCTAGCAAGACGGTGAGCATGATCGATTGGTATCAACGCGTCTCTAGTGCCATGGAGCAAATAAACCGGTGCCGTATTTGACGCGAGTATAGATTCAATACTCATCTCAAACCGCAACAAAAACCGGGGTAGCCAGGGCATTTTCTCCCGCACGAGCTTTTGCATACTACTAAACGGCGAGACAAGAACCAGAACCTCATGCGCAACCATATTGGCGAGCTTGGCCGCAAAAAAGCTTCCAATCGATCGCCCATAGATCATGACCGGTATACCGCTGTTGCGATAGCCCGGTGCGATTGACTCCCACGCCGCCAATACGTCATCGACGACCTGCTGTTCTGATATGATTTCACCGTCACTTTTTCCGTAGCCACGATAATCAACCATAAACAGGTCAAACGACTCCTGGCGATAAAAATCGACGTCCGGTACCCAAAGATCGAGATTGCCACGGTTGCCGTGTAAAAAAAATATCAGGCCTTTGGGGGAATCATTTCGAAAATGCAACGCGCTAATTACACCTTCAGCAGTAGGAATCGAAACTTCACTAAGGCCCGTCAGTTTTCTAAACGAAAACGACTTTGCCAATGTCTCGCCCGGAAACAGCAGCTTTGTCTGCGCCAAATAAAGACCCAGACACACCATGATGTATAGCGCGAAAAAAACGCCAACGATTAGCACTACCTCGTTGAGCATTAATGGCTAACGCCGCTTCTTCTCGTTTAGCTTGTCTAGTTTCGACACGACTTGATCTACGCGCTGGGCAAGCGGCGAAGAAGAATAACCTTCAGAAAGTTGTTGTTTAATTTTCTCAATCCGCCCTTCAACTTCTTCGACTTTTTGAGACAGCGCACTGTTGGTCTCATCCTGCATCTGTTCGCCACGATCTACCAAAAGATCAAACAATTCTTTTCGCTCTTGCGCTAATTTACCTGCTTTTTCCTGGATGTTATCCAGGCTCATACCATAAGCGCCTAAACCAGCCAACCAGATTTGCTTTAACGTTTGCTCAGATTCCTCCTTGTAATCGAGGATCTTTTGCCTGGACTTTTGTGCAGTTGCTTTTACTTTTTTCACGCTTTTACGCGCGACCTTTTTCTTCGGTGACTTACTTGCTGATTTTTTTGAAGGCTCTTTGCTCATGGCGGCAGTACCTGTTTACAAATAGATTAGGCTAGTCGATATATTGATCGCATAGACGGTTGATTTCTTGCTCTATCTTCGATTTAAACCCTCGAGTCAGCATATTTAGCTTTACGCTGACATCGATATTGCTCTCCTTCGCAACTAGTGTTCCTTTTGCTCCCATATGGCTGTAATAAACGGTGTCTCCTTCAATTTTGGAAGACCCGCCTAAACGTTCTTCTAACTTGGCAGCCAACTCCTCAGCCAGTTTCATACACTGTTGCTTGCCTAATGTATGCTCCCGAGAAATCTTGATATCGCTCACTACGTTAACTCCACTTACTTATTGCATCTTTGTCGTTTATATTTCTGGTGTCGCCAACCGACCATCAAGCGGTACCCGCCCCCTCGTCGAGAAACGGCATCAATTGCAGATAGAGGTGCTCCTCGACACTACTCTGGTAATCATCAGAGCGTTCTAACAGTTTGTCGTACGCCTTTAAGTTGAGCAGTGTAATCAACATATTATTTGCAAGTATCTGGGCAGCCACATCGACCTTACTCACGTCAGAACGCTCAAGCAACTGTTTCGACAGCGCTAATAGCGCCGAATGCAATTTGCTAAGCAGCTTACCTAGCTGGCCTTTTAATTCTGGGTACCGATCCGCCAGGCCGTTCATGTCGTGACTAACAAATCGATATTGTTGAAAAATATCAGACACAAGGCTGATCCTTAACAGTATTTCGCGCGGCTCTGAGCCACTCTCCCCCAGTATTTGTTCAACAGCCAAAATTACTCTGGCGTGGAACTGCGCGTACAACTCAACAACAATCTCTTCTTTGCCTTTAAAGTGATAGTAGAGATTCCCTGGGCTGATGTTCATCTCGTACGCAATATCGACGCTTGTCACCTGGCTCTCTCCACGTTCGTTAAGTAGTACCAGCGCTACATCAAGGATCAAATCGCGTGTTTTAATTTTTGCCATATCCTGCTCATCAGTTGTGTAGGCAGTATACACAAAATCACTTTGACCTCAAAAAAGGGCAAAAAAAAAGCCCCGCAGAGCGGGGCCGAACTATCGTATCTCAACAACAATAGGATCAAACTACGACCTATAAAGAGAACTACACGGAGAACAAACTATAAAATATGTGCCTAACTAAAAACTTAGCTAGCTTTACGTAAATCAGCGCTCAAAGACTCGATTCGGCTAACGATTTGCTTAACGCGGCCAGTTACATCAACTTTGTCCACAATCTCGTCAACGCTTTTACGTGCGCCAGAAAAACGCTCTTCAAGGCTGCCACGCTGCTCTTTCAATGCTGACTCAGCGTCGTCTTGTAAACGCTCACCACGGCTAACCAAATCTTTAAACAGCTTTTGGCTTTGCTCGTTAACTTTTTCGTAGTTTGACTTAAGCTCGTCAAACGACATACCGTAAGCGCCCAGACCAGCAAACCATACTTGCTTAGCTACGCCTTCTGCGCGAGCAAAGCTTGTTTGTGATGCAGCTGGCTTACGCTTAGCTGTAGTGCGCTTAGCAGCGCCTTTTTTAGCAGTAGTTTTCTTTGCAGCAGTTTTTTTCGCTGCGCTCTTACGAGGTGCTTTTGCAGTTGCTTCAGCCATGATCTTAACTCCAAGTGTCTGTAAATGAATGTCTCAACTTGGAAACAATGATAGAGTCAAAAATTAGAATCCACACCCTAATTAGAATGCGGTTTCTAATCAGGGTGTTTTCTGGCCAACGCCAGGAATTACTCGCTATGACGAAAGTAAGCGATGAAAGTATTACTGGAGGGATTAGATGTCTGCGATGAAATCCTGGATAACATCATGTGCACAAAATTCGGCGCGAAGATAAGCAATAAAAGTAAACACGCCCGTTAGCTTTCGAGCAAAGAGGCTAAAGTCTTTAGCCGGAAGTTCAAAGTGACGCGTTGTCGCATTGGCAATCCCTTTTTTCCCGACCCGCATCATCAACTCGGAATCGGACCAGCGATAATGTCCATCGCCATTAAGGTATTCGCTCGCCTGCTCATGGCTGGGACGAAGCGGCTCTAACAGGTGATAGCAGAACTTTATAAATAAACTCACCGCCTCCGGGTTCGCATTCTCACTCAACCACCCTAACCCTTTTAGTCCTGTCTCTACTTCCTGCTCAGATCGATCTAAACCACCCTTAATAACCCGCTTAAGGTTTGTCCGCTGAGTCTCTGAGAGCTCAAGAGACGATCCGAAGTCAAGCAACACAAGTCGCCCTGTCGTATTCTCCGCATCTAGCTCGATCAGGTAGTTGCCAAAATTTGGGTCTGTTTGCATTAGACCCCACTCGAACACCTCATAAAAAAACAGCCGCAGCATCGCCACCGACAGGCTGTTTCTTGCGGCAAGTGGCAAGCTTGTCACTGTGGTATGTTTTACGGATGCTCCATCACAATACTCCAGCGCCAATAAACGGGGGGAGCTAAACTCCGGGTAGACCTTCGGCACGCCGAGGGGAGAAACATTCACCTCTTTCGCTGCTTCATGCCGCAAATGCTGTGATCGATCCAACCCATGCGCGTTAATGGTCTTTCGCATCATTTCAGTCATGGCCGCTTCGCGCTGATAATCGATTTCGTTGTGCAGCTGTCCACGCATCTGCTCGAGCCACTCGTCAATATCGCGACCAACTTTAAGCCATCTCGCAGCTCTGAGCATTCTGATCACACCATCGAAATCAGCGTCTATCACTCGAGCCAAATCCGGGTACTGGATTTTTAAGCAAATCTCTTCACCACTGGATTGGATCTTTGCACGATGAACCTGCGCAAGTGACGCTGCCGCCAATGGCTCTGGATCAATCACCAATAGCTCATAACGATCGCCAAGCTCCGCGCGGACAGTTGGCTCCAGTTCTTCCCAGGCTAGCGGTAACGTTTTATCTTCCAGATCATGCAATGCCTCGGCGAGCACTGGCGGGAGGAAATGCTCGCCGAACATCGCCAGCATCTGCCCAATCTTGACGTAACTGCCCTTAAGCCTTCCAAGCTCGGATGCAAACCGCTTTGCTTCACGCCTTGCAAAATTACTTTCCTGCTCAGAGCCCACCAGCTTTTGCCGCGCACCATCTAGCGCTATTGCGCTACCCATTCGCAGTCCCGCCAGTGATGCAGAGAAACTACGCGTAAACGAACGCTTCGGGATGGTTCTCTTATTTCGATCTTGTTTTTCGCTCACGATAAAGCTAACTGACCTATACAAACCTTCTACTAAATCACCATCAGTCTCTACAACGCCAAATATACATCGAGACTATGGTATTGCTTGTTATGCGCATTAAAACAGGCATACACAATGGTATTATCGCGTGCTTAGCCCCTAAAACGTACCGTTGCTGGCAAAATAACCTTAGAATTTATGGTTTGAGGTGCTCAGCGTACCGGCACCAGTAGAAGATATATAAACAGGATATTGTCAGACCTTATGAACAAACTTGACCAGCTCAAGACGATGACAGATGTCGTCGCAGACACCGGTGATATTGAGGCCATCCGTAAGTACACACCTCTAGACGCGACCACCAATCCATCGTTGCTGCTGAAAGCGGCCGCCCTGCCCCACTACCAAACCCTTCTTGATCAGGCCAAACAAACCGCAGCCAACACCAACGGCTCTAGTAAGGAACAATTGGCGCTCGCATGTGACCAGTTCGCTGTTCTTATCGGAAAAGAAATCCTTGAGATTGTTCCAGGCAGGGTATCTACCGAAGTCGATGCAAGACTGTCGTTCGATACTAAGGCCACCATTAACAAAGCCAGGCAAGTTATCGCTGCGTACGAAGAAAAAGGCATTAACAAAGAACGCATCCTTATCAAGATTGCGTCAACATGGGAAGGTATTCAGGCTGCCGAGCAACTTGAAAAAGAAGGGATAAATTGCAACCTAACACTTTTATTTGGTTTTTCCCAGGCAGTAGCCTGTGCAGATGCCGGGGTATTTCTTATCTCGCCTTTTGTTGGCAGAATTTTAGACTGGCACAAAGCAAAAACAGGCAAAGAAAGCTACCCTGCACTGGAAGACCCCGGCGTTGTTTCGGTTACTCGCATCTTTAATTATTACAAGACTCATGACTATAAAACGGTAGTAATGGGCGCCAGCTTTCGCAATGCGGGCGAGATAGAAGCGCTTGCTGGCTGCGACCGATTGACTATTAGCCCAGCGTTATTAGACGAGCTTGCCAATGATCAGGGCGAACTCACCAGACAGCTTGGCAACAACCCCAAACGGGAAGAAAAAATAGAAAACTCGGAGTCTGCATTTCGGTGGAACATGAACGAAGATGCGATGGCCACAGAAAAGCTCGCTGAAGGCATCCGAAATTTCGCCCAGGATCAGGTAAAACTGGAAACCTTAATCGCACAAAGCTAATAACACCATGTTTAACAAGTTAAAAGTGTTGCTTGCGAACAAAAACGAAGCATCACCTGAAGACACGAAACGTCAGGCAGATTTAGCAGCAGTTGCGTTAATGATTGCTGTTAGCAACGCCGACCATGAGGTCGATCAAAGCGAAGTTGACCGGATTCTAACGATTGCCTCTAGCAACGTAGCGCTAAACGGCGAAGATCTGCAAACGTTTTTTAATGAAGCCGAACGACAAGCGGACAATTCAATTTCATACTATGAATTTACCGATGTAATTAATAGCGTTTTCGGTAAACCGGAGCGCTATCAGCTCGTTGAAAATATGTGGCGAGTTGCTTACGCAGATGGAGTGCTTGATAAATACGAAGACAGTACGATTCGCAAGGTTGCCGAGCTGCTATATGTTTCGCACGATGATTTTATAAAAGCGAAACATAAGGCTGGGGTCTCCATCGGCCAGTCCTGAAAAGAGACCCTGCGGAAAGCTCTTACCCAAATTCGTCAGTTGCTACCTTATAGTCAGGGTCTTCCCAAACATTGACTTCACATAGATCCCCCGCTTTTTTAAGCAGCTGGCGGCACTCTGGGCTCAAGTGCCGAATATGAAGTACTTTCCCCAGCGCGCTATAACGCTCCGCTAAACTATCAAGCGCTTCAATTCCGGAGTGGTCAGAAATTCGTGAGCGTTTGAATTCAATAACGACGTGCTCAGGATCGTTTTTCACATCAAACAACTCTTTAAAGTTGGCGACCGAGCCAAAAAAAACCGGGCCTCTTAAGTCGTAAACTTTATAACCATCTTCATCCGTGTAAGTGTCTACCAAAATCTTCTGGGCATGAGACCAGGCAAAAGCGAGCGCTGACACAATTACACCAACCAAAACTGCAATCGCCAGATCAAAGAAAACCGTTACTGCAGATACGAGAACCAGAATAAAGGCGTCGGTGGTTGGGATCTTTCTAATAATGCGTAGCGAGCTCCACTCAAACGTGCCCAACACAACCATAAACATAATACCGACTAACGCAGCGAGCGGGATAAGCTCAATGAGCCCAGCGCCAAATAGAATAAAACCGAGCAGCACTAACGCCGCTGATACGCCGGACAAACGCCCTCGTCCACCTGACTTTATGTTTATCATCGACTGGCCAATCATCGCACAACCGCCCATTCCTCCGAAAAACCGTTAGTCGCGTTAGCAACGCCCTGGCCAATACACTCACGATTTCCGCTGCCTCGCGTATCGGTAAGCTCGTCGATTAAGGTAAGGGTTAGCAATGATTCAATCAAACCAATTGCTGCAATAATAAAGCTGTACGGCAGAATGATATAAAGCGTTTCCAGCGTAAACGGAACCATGGGAATTGAAAAACTGGGCAGCTTCCCCTGCAAGGTTGCCTCATCCGCCTGATCTGCGGGGAGCATATCCTTAACGTAATCAATCACGGTTCTGGCTTCGAGTTCGAATATAAGAACAAGCCCTGTAACCACTGCAATTGCGACGAGCCCCGAAGGCACAGCTGTCGTAAACATCGGCAGAAAATGTACAATCGCCATCGTTAACGCTATCAGAATAATCATGGTGTAAAGCATGTCGCCTTGCATCCAAAGCATTTCACCAGACTCAGCCCTGACTTCAAACTGACTAAGTTGCGCAAGAAATATCACGATTGCCAGCCCATTTACAAAACCAAGCATGACCGGGTGCGGCACTAACCGAATGAACTTACCCAGCTTAAGCAAGCCTGCTAACATTTGAACTATGCCGGCAACGAGTACTGCCGCAAAAAGATACTGCACGCCGTGTAACGCGACCAACGAGGTCATCACGACCGCTGTAGCACCCGTAGCGCCGGAAATCATCCCAGGTCTTCCTCCGATTAGAGAGGTGATCAACCCCATCATAAACGCGGCGTACAGTCCTACCATCGGTTCGACACCAGCGACAAATGCAAACGCCACGGCCTCTGGCACTAACGCCAATGCGACAGTGGTACCCGAAAGCACCTCGGTCTTCACATTTTCCTGATGACGGCTAATTAGATTAAACATCAATAAACCTTAAAAGATTAAAAGCTGGATAAAAGAACAATGTCTTTTACTAAAGAAGGTATTGGACTAAGCTTTTCTCGCGCGACCTGGCTTTAATAACGTCTTAAAATGCGAGAAATTTCGAGGAGACTCAAGGCGAATACAGCAAATGAAAAGTGCTTAGGCCTAACTTAATCGACTCAAAGCTACGCGTGGAATTTCATTCCAAAAAAAACCGCGCCTTGTGAGCACGGTTTTCTCTGGTGATGATACCGAGGTTTATTCGTCATCATCAAAATCAAAATCGTCGTCAAAGTCAAAGCCGTCAGACTGCGGTCGATCAACTAGCTCAACATAGGCCATCTGGGCTTTATCTCCGGTGCGGAAGCCTGCCTTTAAAATGCGAATATAACCGCCCGGGCGTTCTTCATAACGTGGACCAAGCTCACCAAATAATTTGCCCACCGAGACTTTGCTGCGTGTGCGATCAAATGCCAAACGGCGATTAGCCACACTATCGTCTTTGGCCAAAGTAATCAGAGGCTCAGCAACACGACGCAATTCTTTTGCTTTTGGCAAGGTGGTACGAATAATCTCATGCTCAAACAATGAATTCGCCATATTGCGAAACATCGCTTTACGATGCGAGGCATTACGATTTAACTGCCTACCTGAATGACGGTGACGCATAATAACTTCCCAAATTACGTACTAATTTCGTTCTCGTTTAAAAGGATTAGACCATCAATTTGTCTTCGCTGCGAAGCGTAGACGGTGGCCAGTTGTCCAAACGTAACCCCAGCGATAATCCACGCGAGGCCAAAACATCTTTAATTTCAGTTAATGACTTCTTACCCAGGTTTGGCGTTTTCAGAAGTTCAACTTCAGTGCGCTGCACCAGGTCGCCGATGTAATAAATATTCTCGGCCTTGAGACAGTTTGCAGAACGAACTGTAAGCTCCAGGTCGTCTACAGGTCGCAACAATACAGGATCGATCTCTTCTTCTTGTTTGGCTGGCTCAGCTTCTTGCTCACCTTCAAGGTCAACAAATACTGCTAGCTGCTGTTGCAAGATTGTAGCTGCTCGACGGATTGCTTCTTCCGCATCGAGTGTGCCGTTGGTTTCCAAATCGATGATCAGCTTGTCCAAATCTGTTCGCTGCTCAACACGCGCACTATCTACAACATAAGAAACGCGTCGCACCGGGCTGTAAGAAGCATCTAACTGCAAACGCCCAATCGCTTTACTTTCTTCATCATCGCTCACCCGCGCATCTACCGGCTGGTAACCCCGACCAGAGGTCACGGTTAAGCGCATCGATAGCTCAGCACCTTCGTTGATATGGGCGATCACTAAATCCGGATTTTTAATCTCAACTTCGTGATCAACCTGGATATCAGCTGCTGTAACAACGGCCGGGCCCTGCTTAGTCAAGCTCAACACCGCAGTGTCTCGTTCATGCATTACGACAGAGACGCCCTTCAAATTCAAGAGGATCTCGATAACATCTTCCTGCACACCCTCTATCGCACTGTACTCATGCAAAACGCCATCGATTTCTACTTCGCTAACTGCTGCACCAGGCATAGATGAAAGCAAAATACGACGTAAAGCATTTCCAAGCGTATGACCAAAACCACGCTCTAAAGGCTCTAAAGTAATTTTTGCTCGGGTATCATTCAGCTGCTCAACATCAATCAAACGGGGTGTTAGGAAGTCGCTACCAGCACTTGACATATCGTTACCTGCGTGATTCGTTGGTTGTTGCTCGCCATATGGCGAACCCGCCTTAATCTGACTGCTACTTTTTGCTCGCTCACTTAGCAAATAACGTTGAACGAATTTGCCGCAAGAAAAAAATAACGATGTTCCCTATCTTTTATGCAACTGCCGAGCACAACTAAAGCTCAAAGCAATCACCAACGCAGCCAATTTCCATGGCCGCGTTTTATATGCTTACTTCGAGTAAAGCTCTACTATCAAACTTTCGTTTATTTCAGCCGAAAGATCAGCACGTTCTGGCGCTGATTTAAACACGCCCTCGAACTTGGCTTCGTTTACGTCGATCCAATCAACATGACCGCGTTGCGCAGCCAACGACATGGCCGATTGAACACGTAACTGCTTTTGTGATTTTTCGCGTAGCGAAACAACATCACCTGGCTGGACCTGGTAAGACGGTATATTGACCTTTTGGCCGTTAACCAAAACCGCACAATGCGATACTAACTGTCGTGATTCTGCACGTGTTGAGCCAAAACCAATTCGATAAACAACGTTGTCGAGTCGGCTTTCTAACAACTGCAATAAGTTTTCGCCAGTAGCGCCTTTTTTAGACGCCGCAGTTTTGTAGTAGTTTCTGAATTGCTTTTCAAGAACGCCATAGGTGCGACGCACTTTTTGCTTTTCACGAAGCTGAACACCGTAATCAGAAAGACGTCCACGGCGTGCACCGTGCATTCCCGGTGCCGACTCTGCACGGCATTTTGAATCGAGTGCTCGAACACCACTTTTCAGGAAAAGGTCAGTGCCTTCGCGGCGTGCTAATTTACACGTTGGGCCTAAATATCTTGCCATCTTAAATCTATCCTACTCGCTCTATTTCTGGGGTTATCGTGTGCTAAACACCTATACGCGACGGCGTTTTGGTGCACGACACCCGTTGTGAGGGATCGGCGTTACGTCGGTTATGCTGTTAATGTTGTACCCACAGTTATTTAACGCACGGACTGCAGATTCACGACCTGGGCCTGGGCCTTTTACTCTCACATCTAGGTTTTGCAAGCCATATTCTTTTGCTGCATTACCCGCTCTTTCAGATGCAACCTGCGCTGCAAAAGGAGTACTTTTTCGCGAGCCGCGAAACCCGGAACCACCAGAAGTAGCCCAGGAAAGAGCATTACCCTGACGATCAGTAATCGTAATAATCGTGTTGTTGAAAGAAGCATGGATATGCGCGATACCGTCAGCTACCGTCTTTTTTACCTTCTTCTTTCCGCTTTGTGAGCCTGCTTTGGCCATGCTAAACAATACCTATATCTGGCTTTAAAACTTTCTTTTCGTTTACGTTAATTCGTAGCGAATTACTTACGAATTGGTTTGCGAGGTCCCTTACGGGTGCGCGCGTTTGTCTTGGTACGCTGGCCACGTAGCGGCAGGCCTCGACGATGGCGCAAGCCACGATAGCAGCCAAGATCCAATAAGCGTTTAATATTCATCGACACTTCTCGACGAAGATCACCTTCTACGCTCAACTTGCCAACTTCGTTACGCAAACTGTCCATTTCTTCTTCTGAAAGATCGGCAATCTTCCTGCTAGGAGCGATATTTACCGCGTCGCAAAGCTGGAGAGCAGTAGTTTTACCAACGCCAAAAATGTGCGTAAGCGAAATCACCGCATGTTTGTGATCTGGGATGTTGACTCCGGCTATTCGAGCCATGAACTCTCTCCAAAAAATCTTTAAATCTTGACCGGTTTAAACGTAAAAAAAACTGCCATTACCACTACTTACCGACGTCCGACTGATCTTTGCGCCTGGATCAGAATGCCTGATGTACACTCGGTACAAAAAGGCGCGCAAGGATACCCGTGCACGGAGTAAAAATCAATTGTGAAATTGCTTGATTTTTATCAATTGGCACAAAGTTTGCGGAACCGCCGCCAGACCTTAATCTAGCCCTGACGCTGCTTGTGTCTTGGTTCGGCGCTGCATATTACGCGCACAGAACCTCTACGACGGATAATCTTGCAGTTACGACAAATCTTTTTAACTGATGCTCTAACTTTCATATCTACTCTACCCAATGGATGCGAAAAGCTCGACTATCGAGGTTTAACGCCGCTACCACCGAAATTCTTCAAATTAGCTTTTTTCATTACTGAATCGTATTGATGTGACATCAAATGAGATTGAACTTGCGACATAAAGTCCATCGCAACAACCACAACAATCAGCAATGAGGTACCACCAAGATAAAATGGTACGTTAGCAGTCACCTGCAAAAACTGGGGCAGCAAACAAATCACCGCCATGTACACCGCACCAAACATAGTCAAACGCGTAAGCACACTTTCTATGTAGTCCGCAGACTGTCTTCCCGGACGAATTCCTGGAATGAATGCCCCGCTACGCTTCAGGTTTTCGGCTACCTCATCAGGGTTAAACATAAGGGCCGTATAAAAAAAGCAGAAAAAGATAATCAGGACACTAAACAGCAAGACATTTAGCGGCTGTCCGGGACTAATGTACAGCGCAAGCTCCTGTAGCAGCTCGCCACCGCCACCTTCGCTTTGGCCAAACCAGGTAGCAATTGAGGCGGGAAACAGCAATATGCTCGAAGCAAAGATCGCCGGAATAACCCCTGCCATGTTTACCTTCAAAGGAAGGTGAGAACTCTGTGCCGCAAATACTTTTCGCCCTTGCTGGCGTTTGGCGTAATTGACGGTAATCCTTCGTTGGCCACGCTCGATGACGACAATGAAGAAAATAAGTGCAAACGCGAACAGCAGAACACCGACTAGCAGCAAGAAATTCATTTCACCTTGTCTAGCCTGCTCCAGCGACTGGAATATTGCCGCAGGCAAACCTGCCACGATTCCCGCAAAGATTAGAATACTAATCCCGTTGCCTACGCCGCGCTCGGTTACCTGCTCACCAAGCCACATCATAAAAACCGCGCCAGTGACTAGTGACACAACCGCAGGCACAAAAAATGCGAAGCCGGATGAATATGCAAGCCCCTGGCTCGCGAGACCAGACGCCATGCCAACGGACTGGATTAACGCAAGCCCGACAGTAAGGTAGCGAGTGTACTGGGTGATTTTGCGACGCCCAGATTCGCCTTCTTTTTTAAGCTGGTCTAGCGTCGAGCTAACCGCGCTCATCAACTGCATAATGATCGACGCCGAAATGTAGGGCATGATCCCCAGCGCCAGGATACTCATACGCTCCAATGCGCCACCAGAAAACATGTTAAACATCGCCAAAATCGTGCCTGAGTTTTGCTCAAACATCGCAGCAAGTCTGTCAGGATTAATCCCTGGCACCGGAATGTGGGTGCCAATGCGATAAATCAAGATCGCCAGCAATACAAAGCGCAAACGAGCAAATAACTCGCTCATTCCCGTTTGCATATTGGGGGATAATCCAGGGTTCGCCATGTTATGGTCTATCGTGCTCTATAGTTTCGTTAATGAATCGCACTAATCTTCAACTTTTCCGCCAGCCGCTTCGATAGCTTCTCGAGCGCCTTTAGAAACACGTACACCTTTCACTGTTAGTGCACGACCAACTTCACCTTGCAAAAAGACTTTTGCTTGCAGGATGTGGTGCCCGATAATGCCCGCTTCTTTCAAGGCCAACAAATCGACAGTGTCACCGTTAACTGCTGCTAGCTCTGAGGTACGAACCTGATCAGAGAAGCGGCTAATTCGCGAGGTAAAGCCGTACTTAGGCAACCTTTTCTGCAACGGCATCTGGCCACCCTCGAAACCCGGGCGAACGCGACCGCCAGAGCGAGACTTTTGACCTTTGTGCCCGCGGCCACAAGTTTTTCCTAAGCCGCTACCAATACCACGGCCAACACGCTTGGCAGCTTTTTTGTGCCCTGGAGCTGGGCTTAGGGAATTTAAACGCATTTGCTCGCTCATGATGACTTCCGAGTAGCTCTATCTTCTATAGCCTGATTGCAACTAGTCAATTACTTTAACTAGATAATGAACTTGATTGATCATGCCCCGAGTTGAAGGTGTATCTTCGACCTCCACGACGTGACCGATGCGACGCAAACCCAAACCTCTTAAGCTCGATTGATGAGCTTTAAGGCGACCAGCGCTGCTTTTAATCTGCTGTACTTTGACTGTTTTGGTAGACATGGTTAATACTCCGCTGTACTCAAGTTAAACAACCGCTCACTTGAGCCTTGGTGCTAAGCAGTAATCTCTTCAACTGTTTTGCCGCGCTTTGCTGCAACATCTTCTGGCGATCGCATATTCGCCAAACCGTTGATTGTCGCTCGCACAACATTCACAGGGTTTGTTGAGCCATAACACTTAGCCAAAACGTTATGAACCCCTGCAACTTCCAACACCGCACGCATCGCACCACCGGCGATAACACCAGTACCGTCTGACGCTGGCTGCATATAAACTTTTGATGCGCCATGGTTGGCTTTAACCGGGTACTGTAGCGTGCCATTAGTAATTTGCACATCGACCATATTGCGTCGAGCTGATTCCATTGCTTTTTGAATAGCTACCGGAACCTCACGTGCCTTACCACGACCAAAACCTACACGACCGTTACCGTCTCCAACAACGGTTAACGCTGTAAATCCGAAAATTCGACCGCCTTTAACCACTTTAGCAACGCGGTTGACCTGCACTAACTTCTCTTGCAAGCCTTCTTCGTTGTTTTTTTCGGTGTCTTTAAATGCCATAATTTTTTCCTAGAACTCAAGACCGCCTTCACGGGCTGCGTCAGCTAACGCTTTTACGCGGCCATGGTATTTGTAGCCACTACGATCAAACGCCACATTGGTTACACCCGCAGCTTTTGCACGTTCCGCAATTAGTGCGCCTACTTTTTTAGCAGCGTCGATATTGCCGGTAGATTCACCGCGAAGGTCTTTTTCGACTGTTGAAGCCGAAGCCAGAACGCGATCACCTTCTGAAGCCAAAACTTGCGCATAAATGTGTCTAGGTGTTCGAGTAACACTTAAACGCTCGAACCCCAGCTTACGAATTTTGACTCGACTTCGACGAGCTCTACGGAGTCTCGCCTCTTTTTTGTCGTTCATTGCTCTTGATACTCGCTTATCTAAAATCAGTTTTTGCAATTTCGTCGAGGCCTTTACCTGGCGCCTCGACAACGCATCAATTAATTACTTCTTCTTGGCTTCTTTACGTCTTACGTATTCATCCGCGTAACGAACACCTTTTCCTTTATAAGGCTCTGGCGGACGATACGCTCTGATATCTGCAGCAGCCTGACCCAGTAATTGCTTATCGATCCCCTTTAACACGATCTCGGTTTGAGAAGGTGTTTCCGCCGTAATACCTTCTGGCAGTTTGTAATCAACAGGATGTGAAAAGCCAAGCGTCAAATTCAGTGTCTTTCCAGACGCTTTCGCACGATAACCAACACCGTTGAGCACAAGCTTCTTTTCGAAACCTTCACTTACACCGGTTACCATGTTGTTAACTAACGCACGCAACGTACCAGACATCGCGCGTGATTCTTTAGACTTACTGCGCGCTGCAAATGTCGCCTGACCATCTTCAACTTTAACCTCTACGCCTGCGTATGCAGCAATAGACAGCGAACCTTTGCCGCCTTTCGCAGAAATTTCCTGATCGGTCACTTTTAGCTCTACACCTGAAGGTAATACAACAGGACTATTAGCTATTCTTGACATGGCTTTACCCTAATACTCTCAACCGAAATTCGATAACGTAGTGCAACTCACAAATTAAAAGACGGTACAAAGTACTTCGCCACCGATACCCGCTGCGCGAGCTTGCTTGTCGGTGATAACGCCTTTATTTGTCGAGACAATCGCAATACCCAAACCGCCGCGCACTTTTGGTAACTCTTCGCTGCCCTTATAAGCACGTAGCCCAGGGCGGCTGACTCGCTGGATCTCTTCGATCACTGGCTTACCGTTAAAATAACGCAAATCAATTTTTAATACTGACTTCGCGCCTGACTCTTCTACCTGATAGCTATCAACAAAACCTTCCTCGGAGAGAACTTTGGCGATAGCAACTTTAGACTTCGAAGAAGGCATGCTCACGGATAACTTGTCAGCCATCTGCGCATTGCGAATTCGAGCTAACATATCTGCGATGGGGTCTTGCATACTCATAATAATGTACTCTAAAGTATCTCTTTAACCGTAACTTCTATCGACTACCAGCTCGCTTTAACCAATCCAGGCACATAGCCCTTCATCGCTGCTTCGCGCAACTTATTTCGACACAAACCAAACTTGCGATACACGGCATGCGGACGACCAGTTACCTGGCAACGACGCTGCTGTCGAACAGGGCTAGCGTTACGTGGGAGTTTTTGCAGCGCAACTTGCGCTTCCCACTTCTCGTCATCACTTGCATCAACACTAGCAATAACGGCTTTTAACGCGGCTCTCTTGTTCGCGTATTTCGCAACTGTTTTCGCGCGTTTCTTTTCGCGCTGAATCATCGATTGTTTTGCCATGGTATTTCTTAACCGTTTTCGTTAACGTCTATTAGTTTCGGAATGGAAAGTTAAACGCATTCAACAACGCACGACCTTGATCATCTGTCGATGCCGAAGTCGTAATACAGATGTTGAGGCCACGAAGCTTATCAATCTTGTCGTAGTCAATTTCCGGGAAGATAATCTGTTCGGTTACGCCCATCGAATAATTCCCTCGGCCATCAAACGCTTTTGCGCTCAAGCCGCGAAAATCGCGAATACGAGGAATCGAGATAGAAATCAGGCGGTCCAGAAATTCATACATGCGCTCGCTACGCAAAGTCACCTTACAACCTATAGGCCAGTCTTCACGCACTTTAAAGCCTGCAATCGACTTACGCGCACGAGTAACAACCGCTTTTTGACCGGCGATTTGTTCCATGTTGGCCACCGCGTGCTCTAGCACTTTTTTGTCGCCAAGCGCTTCGCCAACACCCATATTGATAGTGATCTTGGTTATGCGTGGTACCGCCATAACGTTGTCCAGGCCAAGCTCTTCTTTTAGCTTGCCTACCAATTCGTTGTTGTATAACTCTTTTAACCTAGCCATTCTATCTTCTAACCTAGCAATGCTATCTGACCGCGCGCTTTGGTACGTCAACAGCACCAATCACGCAATAAACTTAAACGTCACCCCGCGCTAACGAACGCGCTTAGATGTCAACCAGTTCGCCGTTTGATTTAAAAAAGCGTACTCTTTTGTCACCTTCTACACGCACACCAACTCGATCTGCCTTGTTTGTCGAAGGGTTGAAAATGGCGACATTAGAAACCTGTAAAGGTGCTTCTTTTTCAACGATACCGCCCGCTACACCAGCTTGTGGGTTTGGCTTGGTATGGCGCTTAATCATATTGATACCAGAAACCAACACGCGGTCGTCACCAACGATTTTTAATACTTTGCCACGCTTGCCTTTATCTTTTCCGGCAATCACGATGACTTCGTCATCACTTTTGATCTTGTTCATATCGGTATCTACTAACAGTTACTCAATTCGTTGCGTTTAGCGCTGCAAGAGACTACTAAAGTACTTCTGGTGCCAACGAAATAATTTTCATAAAACGCTCGCTTCGTAGTTCGCGAACAACAGGCCCGAATATACGCGTGCCGATCGGCGCAAGCGACTGGTTAAGCAGTACTGCTGCGTTATCGTCAAACTTAATGAGTGACCCGTCTGGGCGACGCACACCTTTGCGCGTACGTACGACCACGGCATTCATCACCTGGCCTTTTTTAACTTTGCCGCGTGGAATCGCTTCCTTAACGGTGACTTTAATTACGTCTCCAACACGCGCATAACGACGGTGAGAGCCGCCCAACACCTTGATACACATCACTCGACGTGCTCCGCTGTTGTCAGCTACATCTAGATAGCTTTGCGTTTGAATCATTGTCTAGCTCCGAAACCTTTACGTATTACCGTCAATCTATACGCTATAAAACTCAATGTCGCGATTAAAGCTGAACCGCTTTTTCAACGACTTCTTGTAACATCCAGGTCTTTGTCTTCGACAATGGCTTGGATTCACGAATTGATACTACATCGCCCATGGCACACTCGTTCTTCTCGTCGTGCGCATGCAATTTGGTCGAACGGGTAATATATTTTCCGTACAGAGGATGCTTCACCCGACGCTCAACCATGACAGTTATCGTCTTGTCCATCTTGTCGCTAACTACCTTGCCAGTTAGGACCCTTGCATTGCTTTGATTTTCAGCCATATCGTTGCAGCTCTCTAAACTTTTCTGTCGCGATTACAAACTGTTTAACACAGTTTTTATACGGGCGATGTCACGCTGGTTTTGCTGGAGTAAGTGCGTTTGACTTAGCTGACCAGTTACCTTCTGGGTGCGCAATCGAAACTGTTTTTCTAACAGTTCGTGCAATTGTTTTTCCAAATCGGCCGCTGACTTTTCGCGTAATTCACTCGCTTTCATTTACATCACCGTACGCTTAACAAAGGTTGTTGGGAGAGGCAACTTAGCTGCCGCAAGCGCAAACGCTTCACGTGCTAATTCTTCTGGCACACCCTCAACCTCATACAAAACTTTACCAGGGCAAACCTGAGCAACCCAGTACTCAACGTTACCCTTACCTTTACCTTGACGAACTTCCAAGGGCTTTTCAGTGATCGGCTTGTCAGGAAACACGCGAATCCAGATCTTGCCACCACGTTTGATATGACGCGTCATCGCTCGACGAGCCGCTTCAATCTGACGCGCAGTAATACGACCACGGCCGGTACACTTAAGACCATATTCACCAAAGCTTACTTTGCTGCCACGATGGGCCAGACCGCGGTTACGGCCTTTTTGAACTTTGCGAAATTTGGTTCTTTTTGGTTGTAACATGTCACTACCCTAATTAAATCTCAGCGATCTCTTAAGAGTCAGCCTGAGTGGCATCAACGTCTAGAACTTCACCTTTGAAGATCCAGACTTTAATGCCCAGAATTCCATAAGTCGTTAGTGCTTCGTGCGTGGCGTAGTCAATATCTGCACGTAGTGTATGCAATGGCACGCGGCCTTCACGATACCACTCAGATCGTGCGATTTCAGCGCCACCAAGGCGACCACCAACCTGCACTTTGATCCCTTCTGCACCAGAACGCATCGCGTTTTGCACTACTCGCTTCATCGCCCGACGAAACATCACACGTCGCTCAAGCTGCCCTGCAACGTTTTGCGCAACCAGTTTTGCATCCAGATCGGGCTTACGAATCTCTTCGATATTGATATGAACGGGAACACCCATTCGCTTACCAAGTTCCTGGCGAAGCTTGTCAACATCTTCACCTTTTTTACCAATAACAATGCCTGGGCGAGCCGTGTGAATCGTAATACGAGCAGTCTCGGCTGGACGCTCAATCACCACTTTACTCACAGAAGCATTCTTTAGCTTGTCTTCAACGTACTCGCGTACTTGTAGATCGCTTACCAGTCGCTCTGCGTAGTTTCCGCCATCGGCGTACCAGACCGAGCTATGCTGCTTGGTGATACCGAGACGTATCCCGGTTGGGTGAACTTTCTGACCCATAGGGCTCTCCTAACACTCCGCCTTAGTCGGCTACTTTAACTGTAATATGACAAGAACGCTTGAGTATGCGATCCGCACGACCTTTTGCTCTTGGACGCAAACGCTTTAGCGTTCGGCCTTCGTTAACAAAAATCGTCGACACACGTAACTCATCAACATCAGCGCCATCATTGTGCTCTGCATTAGCAATTGCTGAATTCAAAACTTTCAACACAATCGCCGCTGCTTTCTTTTTGCTAAATGTCAAAATATCCAGAGCTTCTTCCGCCGACTTACCACGAATAAGATCTGCTACCAGCCGTACTTTCTGGGGGGAAATCTGCGCGCCGGTTAAGGTTGCTGCAACTTCCATCGTCTACTCCAAATAACTCTATCTAGCTCAAACAAAAATCTATTAATAAAACCAGGCGTTAAACTAACGCTTGGCTTTTTTATCCGCCACGTGACCACGATAGGTGCGAGTCGGAGAAAATTCTCCCAACTTGTGGCCAACCATGTCTTCAGTAACAAACACAGGTACATGCTGACGACCGTTATGTACTGCGATGGTTAAACCAACCATATCTGGCGAAATCATCGAGCGGCGCGACCAGGTCTTAATTGGACGCTTCTCACCTTTATCAATTGCATCTTCAACTTTCTTCATCAAGTGAAGATCAATAAAAGGACCTTTTTTTAGCGAACGCGGCACGTTTTATTACCTCTGACTTATAACTAGTCTGGCTTACTTAGCCTTGCGACGACGAACAATCAACTTGTCCGTACGCTTATTCTTACGAGTTTTGTAACCCTTGGTTGGCGTACCCCATGGGCTAACAGGGTGACGGCCACCAGAAGTACGGCCTTCACCACCACCATGCGGGTGATCTACCGGGTTCATCGCGACACCGCGAACGGTAGGACGAACACCACGCCAGCGCGAAGCACCAGCCTTACCCAACGAGCGCAGGTTATGCTCACTGTTAGATACTTCACCCAGCGTCGCTCGGCAGTCGATTAAGACTTTTCTCATTTCACCCGAACGCAAACGCAGTGTTGCGTATGCACCATCACGCGCGACCAACTGACAGCTACCACCTGCGGTACGAACCATCTGCGCACCCTTGCCTGGCTTAAGCTCAACACAGTGAATTAAGCTACCCACTGGGATATTTCGAATAGGCAAACAGTTACCAGGCTTAATTGGCGCTGCTTCACCAGATACCAAAACATCGCCGGCTTTAACACCTTTTGGTGCAATGATGTAAGCTCGAGAGCCGTCGGCGTAGAGCATTAACGCCAGGTACGCAGTGCGGTTTGGATCATATTCCAAACGCTCTACTTTCGCTGGAATACCATCCTTATTGCGCTTAAAGTCAACAATACGATAATGCTGCTTGTGACCACCACCACGATGACGAGTTGTGATACGACCGGCATTGTTACGACCGCCGCTCTTACTCTTCTTCGCCAACAATGGCTTGTGAGGCGCACCCTTGTGAAGATCGGGGTTAACCACTTTTACGACAAAGCGGCGACCCGGCGAAGTTGGTTTACTTTTTACTATCGGCATTGCGATTTCTCACCTATTTATTCGCCAAGCGCGAAATCAATATCGTGCCCTGCTGCAAGTCGCACATAAGCTTTTTTTGAGCCCGGCTTACGCGATTCACCATAACGGTTGCGCTTTAACTTGCCTTTAACATTTAGCACTTGAACCGACTCAACACGAACATCAAAAAGCTTCTCTACCGCTTTTTTGACTTCCTGTTTCGTCGCATCGTTAACAACTTTAAAAACCACCGCATTTGCAGCATCGCCTGCCAGGGCAGCTTTTTCAGAAACCACTGGTGCAACCAGCACTTTTAATAAGCGTTCTTGATTCATCCCAGTGCCTCATCAAATTTCTTTAATGCCGCGACAGTAATCAATACTTTTTCGTAGGCAATCAAACTTACGGGATCGACCGCGTTAACGTCTCGCACATCTACTTTGTGCAGGTTGCGCGAAGACAAATATAAGTTTTGATCTACTTCCTCACCAACGATCAATACATCGCTGAGACCCAACTCGCCTAACTTGCTAGCCAGCTGCTTTGTCTTAGGCGCGTCGACACCAAAACTTTCGACCACAACCAGCCGCTCCTGACGAGCCAGCTCAGAAAATATCGCCCTTAACGCAGCGCGATACATCTTACGGTTAACCTTTTGCGAATGATCTTGTGGCTTAGCCGCGAACGTCACGCCACCTGTGCGCCAGATCGGACTACGAATCGTACCTGCACGGGCACGACCAGTACCTTTTTGACGCCATGGCTTGGCACCACCGCCGCTCACTTCGGAACGTGTTTTCTGCGCTCGCGTACCCTGACGCGCCTGCGCCAGATAAGCAGTGACGACCTGATGAACAAGATCTTCGTTATATTCTTTACCAAAAGCCAGATCCGAAACTTCAACAGTTCCTGCGCTGGCGTTACCTGGTGCAGCAAGTGCTAACTGCATAATCTATATCCCCCTCCAGTACCGGCTTTAGTTTTTCACCTTAACGGCGGGCTTAATCAGCACGTCGCCGCCAGGTGCACCGGGGATAGCACCTTTTACAAGAATGAGATTGCGCTCGGCATCCACTCTCACCACTTCAAGATTCTGGACGGTCACCTGTTCGGCGCCCATATGCCCAGACATCTTCTTACCTTTAAACACTCGACCAGGTGTTTGACACTGACCGATAGAACCGTTTGAACGGTGCGATAAAGAGTTACCGTGCGTCGCATCTTGCATCGAGAAATTCCAACGCTTGATACCGCCCTGAAAACCTTTACCCTTTGAGCGTCCCGTCACATCAATTTTTTGACCAGCTTCAAAGCGCTCTACCGTCAGCTCTCCGCCGACCTCAAGCCCTTCTTCTTCTGCATCGAGGCGCATTTCCCACAGACCGCGGCCCGCGCCGGTGCCCGCTTTCGCGAAATGCCCTGCAGCAGTTTTTGTCACGCGCGAAGCACGACGCTCACCCACTGTGACTTGCACAGCGTCGTAACCATCGGACTCGGTAGACTTCAACTGAGTAATACGATTAGGCTCAACCTCAACCACACTAACCGGGATCGAGTTACCATCTTCTGTGAAAATTCTTGTCATACCGCTTTTGCGGCCGACTAGACCAATTGCCATCTCTTCTTACCTCTTAGTGTACGGGGCTGGTTACCCGCTCTGGCCGTTGCGTGAAAGCCTTAGCTACACTCACGTTACACTCAGATCGCCGATCTACCTGCTGGCACAGGCCGACCGACCTATTCTTCTCGATTAGCTTGCGCTTAACCGAGGCTAATTTGTACTTCTACACCCGCCGCCAGGTCGAGCTTCATCAATGCATCAACCGTCTTTTCGGTTGGCTCAACAATATCCATGAGACGCTTGTGCGTGCGAATCTCGTACTGGTCTCGCGCATCTTTGTTAACGTGCGGAGAAATCAATACAGTAAAACGTTCTTTTCGGGTAGGAAGCGGGATAGGACCACGAATTTGCGCACCGGTGCGACGCGCTGTTTCTACAATCTCGGCAGCAGACTGGTCGATCAACTTATGATCAAAAGCCTTCAGACGAATGCGGATACGTTGATTTTGAACCACGTTATTGCCCCAGAAAAGAACTGGCAAGTCGCCTTACATCATGAATTTCGTTTTAAAATCCAAGGACTTGCCTAAAAGCTGACGTAACAAAACAATGCCACGCCCCAAAAAGCGAGCGCGCATTCTATAGTCAGCCTAAGGGTGTGTCAAACAGTTTTTCTTAATTAAATCGGGGAGATAGTACAACTTATTACCGGTCTGGAATGGCCGTTTACAAGGGCTTTGTATCAGGCCTTAAATCGCATTCTGCTCAATAGTCCACCACTATCTTCGCGGTCTGTTTCGGTAAACGCTTTAGTGCCAGCGAAAAACTCTTCGATCATTTCACGCTGGCGCATAGCATCTTTATAACCATGCTGAATCAACTCTTTGCAATAGTTTGCGTGAAACAATAAGTAAGAAGCCAGGTTCCCGCCACCGCCACGTGTTGCACCTATGGCGGCCAAACCACGTCGCAACCCTCTGGGCAGATCACAAAAATGTTCGCTGGCAATTTTGTCAAAGTCGATACTTGGGCGTATCACCAGCACATCGACCGGCTTGTAGGCGGTACTCTCTACGAAAGCTGGCGCTTCATTTTGAACGATACCAATAAGCTCATTCACTCGTTCGAGGTTTTCCAGGTCGCTTTCAAGGGAGTCGATAAATGCCGAACTAAAGATGTGACCCAACATCTGCGCTACCGACGGCGAATGATTCCGTTTCGGCTCAACCGGCGCTCGGGTGTGACCACGAACACCGATCACAACAATTCGCTCGGCACCCAGTCGAAGCGCGGTACTTAACGGTGACAACTGCCGCATGGAGCCATCACCAAAATACTCTTTACCCAATTTGACCGCCGGAAAAACACCCGGGATTGCAGCCGAGGCCATCAAATGGTCGACACCTAAGGTATCCCGCATACCAATCCGCTTGGTTCGGTGCCAGCGAGAGAGCTCCTCCCTCCCCTGAAAAAAGCTAACGCAGTTACCCGTCACGTAACTGGTGGCCGTCACTGCAACGGCATCAAGCAGCCCCGCGTCGATTCTTTTTTGCAGGTTATCAAAACGAACAACCTGATCTAACAATTTACCCAGGGGTTGATTATCGAGCAGCGAAACAGGCCGATCTGCACCCACACCACTATTAAAAAGGGAAATTAAGAACCGAATAGCATTTTTTGCCATATCACGATGACGTGATTTAACAACTTGCTCGACCTCGAGGGTAGACCAGATCCGCTCAACCTTTTTAACGCCTAGTCGGAAATTATTCGCAGACGAAGCCAGGGCAACCGCATTCAACGCACCTGCCGACGTTCCACTGATAATGCTAAATGGATTAACTGCCTGTTTGGGGTGCAGCTCCGAAATCGCCTTGAGCACACCAACCTGGTAAGCGCCGCGAGCACCGCCCCCGGAAAGCACAAGCCCTGTTTTCTTCGCCTGCTGATCGGGCATTGGAATGGCCCCAAGTAATGACTGATTAATGGCTAATTACCTTGTTATTTCTAGTCGCTCCCTCGCAAGATAACGGCGAAAAAAGGGTCGAAACCAAACCCGTTCGACAATAAATCGCGCGCTACCTAGCTTAAGAATAGCCCAGAAAAACTAATTAGCCGCGCCAGTGAGCGGATCAACCTCCTCCGCACCTCGCACATGCTGAATGATCCGGTACAAAAAACCAACTGATGAACCATTGAGCAGCGCCCCGGAGATCATGCCTTCGTGATCAACCGACTTCGCAACTTTCAGTAACCGTTCGAATGTTGCTGCAAAATTATTAGAGTGTCGCTCCCGAATGTTCGTTCCGAAAAACAGGGTATTCAAACCATCTTCTTCCTCGCGATACCGTATCGCAAGCTCAATCATCTTTCGAACAAACAACGAAGGGTCGCCACCGGCATCCGCTCGCATTTGAAGAAATTCTTCCATACTGACCTCTTGCGTCCCGGTCATACCGACAACCGAAACATAATGGAAAGATGCAATACTACTGAGCTGCTCATAGACAAGCGAAGAAAGCTTAAAGTAGCTATCGCGAGCCGCGTGAACTTCTTGCTGCTCGGCACTTCGCTGCTGGATTTGAATCGCCAAAGTGTTCGCAGAAATTTCTTTCTGCTGCATAAAATGCCCTATCACTAACCAAAGAAATGCGAGCGGCGCAAAGGCGCCCTCCAGAAAACTCCCGATATCGGCGGTTGGCAAGTTGACAAAATTTATCCAGCCCACCTTGCCAAATAAATAAACAATTCCGGTCGCAATCCAAAGAAAAGTGAGCAACGCGCCCAACGCGACACGCCAATCGATATCAACGCCGGAAGACATCGAAACAGGTTGTATTCTTGGAATCTGTTCAGCTTGAACGCCTGAAGTCATTACTGGTATCCACCCGCAAAACTAAAAAACAATAAAAGAGATAAAGCCATTATAAGCACGCTTGACGCAGTGCTGCTAATATGCGGCTCTTATTTCATCCACAGATTAAAACATGCCTTTCGATCCGCAACTCGCCGCACTAACACTCATCGCTTTTTCCACCTCTTCCATCGCGGGTTTGTTTGGCTTTGCGGGCGGTATGATGTTTATCGCCGTTTTACCTAATTTCCTACCCGCGAGCGCAATTATCCCCATACATGCAGCGGTGCAGTTGTTCAGCAACTCCAGTAGAGCCGTATTTGGCTGGCGCTCAATAAACTGGCAGTTTGTTAAGCAGCACTGGATCGGATCTGTTTTCGGCATCGCGCTCGCGTTTACAATTTTCTCACAACTCAATCTAGAATACTTACCTTTAATTATCGGCATCTATATTTTGCTTCATACCTGGAGCAAACCCTTTGCGCAAGCGATAAGCCGATTTGAATCCTTCTATTTACTCGGTGCGATCCAAACAGGCGTCTCGCTTTTAATTGGCGCCCCAGGGCCAATACCACTTCCATTGCTCTTAAAGAAGCTTAAGGATCAGCATCAAGTGGTCTGTACGATGGCAATGTTCGTCGTCGTCGGTCATTTACTAAAGCTAGGCTTATTTGCCGCCGCAGGATTTGAATTTGCGCAATACTGGCGTGAGATTCTTGCAATGATTGTGGCCGTTATTCTTGGCTCATATGTAGGCACCCATTTCCGCCACCGCATTGCAACTACGCAATACTTATGGGTAGCAAAAGCCCTGCTAACAATTCTCGCCCTGCTGGCGATCATTAAGGTGCTGACCAATCAAATCTAAACAACGCCCACTAACGTTTTAGGTCAGCGAGTAGTTGGTTGGCATTAACCAGGCAGCCTAAAAGCTTAAGCTGCCACTAAGTATCGGGGACGACTTCACCGCAAACCAACAACAATGCTAGGATGGCAGAACCTGCATTATCAAATTTCAATAATCAAATAGAAGGGTAATGATGAAATATCTAAAATTCAGCTTCGTCGCTTTTGGCCTGTTTGAAATACTCGCCGCGTTTAGCGTAAAAACATCGTTTATCGATTTGCAGCCAATCAGCACTGACCCCGTCGTATTAGAAACGCTTCACTATGCTAACGGGTTCGTGAATGCGATTTTCTCTATCGGCGTAATCGCACTATTCGGGCCTTTTATCAAAGAGCGAATGGGGCTGCTCGCGTTTTGCATTGGATTTGCGCTCTACAACGCGCTTGCAGCTTATGGTAGCTATCTAGATATGGCTGTGGCCGAACACTTTAAAGTCGGTTTTTATATTCATGTTATTTTCACTTTGCTGTTTTTACTGATGACAAGGCTGGTTGCTCGTAGGGAATAGCGCAGCACCGAGGCATCTCCAACCACAATGGTTTACAGCCTGCCCACCTGGCACAGCTCCTAATCTTTTTCAAAAGACTATGGTTTGACTGACACAAAAAAGTAATCCGACAAACCCTTATCCTGTGTTAACATTCTCGAGTCATTTACAATTGACAGGCTAAAAAAACTAACAATAGCAGTTATACAAAAATGGTATATGGAGGTAGTGAATATGACTTTTAAACGAAAAGTAGCTCGCCGAGGTTTAGCGGCAGCGAGCATCGCGATTGCCGCGAATGTTGCTCCTGCCAATGCGGCAGTAATCTACAGCGGAATTATAAACACATCTACCCAGAACGATCCCAGCACCCCCTTCCCGCTACTGCTTCTGGATATTGATGACGCCGTTTCTATTTTCTACAGCGACCCATCACAAAACGTCAGAATAAACCACAAGGCTTCACAAATCATTATCGGTGGCAGCGCGTCATCAATCAGCGGGTTTCGAACACTCACCACCTATGATAGCGGCGACCTGATCGATGGCTCTACCGCCGACTATCAAACAGGCAATCACTACCTTTTCAGCAATGACCCGCTACTTGATGCGGCTTTTGAATATGGCCAGGGAGGATTCTACTCGTTTGCGTTGACCAGCGGTTCAGTCGATCGGTATGGCTGGCTTCGCGTTGACTCCAATGCGTTTTCAGCGTGGATTGTTGACTGGGCCTTCGAAGATAGCGGCGGTGCAATCCTGGCTGGTGATACAGGCGGCGCACCGCTAATTAGTGGAACTGTCGGGTCGTCAGTATCAACATCCGCCTCCACCTTGCCAGGCGCTACAGCTGTCCCCTTACCCGGCGCGTTACCGTTAGGCTTGGCAGCGTATAGCTTGCTTGGCTTCCTGAGATTCCACTTTAGTAGCAAAAATAGTGCATCTAAAGGAACTAGAAAAGCTGGATGAAAAACGCAATCGCGGATGCTTATTCCGCCCACCCTTATCCAAACTATCTACATGAGTTTGCACACCCGGGGCGGGTTTTAGCAATCGCGGCATTGTATGGAGCACCACTCAAAACACTCAACTCGCTACGTATTCTGGAACTAGGCTGCAATCGAGGCACAACCCTCAATTGGATAGCTCGCCAGATACCTCATGCATCCTGCCGTGGCATCGACATTGATGCCATGGCGATTGCCGAGGCGCAAAAAGTCGCCCCCGATAATGCGTCCTTCTCACGCAATGACCTCACAACCCTCACACTGGGTGACGCAAAATTTGATTACATTCTGGCACACGGCATGTTTTCTGGTCTTACCGACCCAGCGCGAGATTCATTATTATCAATTGCCGGCAAACATCTAGCTCCTGGGGGAGTGCTGATGCTGAGCTGGAACGCTCTCCCAGGTTCGCTATATCGAAGTGCGATAAGAGAGCTCATGCTGCTTGAATCTGGTGCGGGCAGACCTTTCACCAAAGCATTAAATCGCTTGCAGACCGGCCTCGTAGATTTTCAAAAGCTACCTCACCACAAACTACTCTCAACTGAAGTCAGCCGTCTAAGTAAAGCTGACGAGAACTACCTGGCTCACGATGACGCAGGCGTGGAGATGGAGCCTTTTTATTTGCTTCAGATTGCCAGCTGGGCCGCCCAGCATGGACTCAGCTATCTCACGGATTGCAGCTTTGGTCTTGATTGGCTAGCTTTTGCGCCCCGCGCCGCGCGCGAGGCACTGGATGGATTAACCCGACTTGATGCACTGCAATATCTCGATTTTCTAAACAACCCTCCTTTTCGACGCAGCTTATTTGTGCGTGTGGATGATCAATCGCTACAGCGTTCAGAACCTGATCCGGCCGTCTTGCCCAATCTCAAAGTCTTATCCAACTTTGACATTAAAGGCAAAGGCAGCAAAGCCCTTCTAGAACTCAGAGACCGTGACGGAAAAGTCAAACTGCCCTCCTCCCAAACCGGCAGAGCACTAATAAAAGCAATTGAAAAATCTGGCATCTGTACCGCAGGTGAACTACTCACTTCGATGGAATATCAAGTAAATAAAATAAACTCGAAGGCCGTGCTGGAGGCAGCTGCTCACGAGCTTATTCATCTGTCACTGTAATTTTATCGACAGTACGATGGCGCAAACCTGAGCTCTAAAAAGAGCTGATGGTTCGCTAAATCCAGAATAAAAAATCTAAGTTACCTGATTCCTGACTGGGCCTTCAAGTCTAAGGCAGAGTTTGAGTTTAGAGCTTAGTGGCTGAAAATTTTAGGTATGACTTTTAGCTTGGTCGAGCAGTGCCAGCTATGTTGCCCAGCTACTCATGCACAAGGGTGGAAAGCTTAAAGTAGCTATCGCGCCGAGCGTGGATCTTCTGACATTCAGCACTGCGCTGCTGGATTTGTATGGCAAGCGTATTGGCAGATATTTCTTTTTATTGAATAAAGTGACCTATCACAAGCCACAATAAAGCCAGGGGTGCGAAGGCACCTTCGAGAAAGCTGCCGATATCGGCAGTCGGCAAGTTAACAAAATTAACCATACCTACTTTGCCAAAAAGATAAACCATGCCCGCACCTATTCATAGAAAGGTCAAAATCGACCCCAATGCGATTCGCCAATCTACAGTTTCAAATGCTGTTTTTTCTTGAGCATCATCTGTACTCAGTTGACTTTGAGCGTTCGACATCATTTCAATTTAGCCAATATATTGAATTTATATCAATGGCGTACCATATAGATGACAATGGCGGTTATCGAGCTAGCCAATCGTAGAGCCCATAAAAACCTAGATTATTTTTGGATAAAAAAAGGGTTGGCTCTCGCCAACCCCAGAAGTGCATCTGACAAAAAACTAAATATCAATTGGCAAAGAATAAGAAACATTCACAAGAGGCTCTGGCTCAGTACCACCAAGGTCTTCCAGGTCGGAATCAACAATAGCGCTTGCAGTGAACGTTAGGTTGTCGGTAACTGCATAGCTTATGTCTATATGCGTTGCGTCACCTGTAACGGTGGGGGCATCTACGCCTTCATCATGCATACCTATCGCTACACTAAATTTGTCAATCGAGCCGCTAAGCGAATAGTATTTGTAGTCCTCAGTAAACGCATAGCCACCAGTCTCACCTGCGACATTGTCCTTATAAACAAAAGACACAGGACCAAATCCTAACGAAAGCACCACTTCGGCAAAATCGCCAAATGTTCCATCTGTTTCACTAAAACTACCAGTTGGATAAATATAAGAAACATATTGAACGTCGTAACTAAATTCACCGGCGGAGCCACCGTAACCAACGAACAAATCGTACTCGGTGCCTGCGGTTGTATCTCCAGAAGATACCCATACCCCACCATAAAAGCCGCTATTGCTATAGACTAAATCCCCAGAAACCACCGGTGTTCCGGATCCCAACTCAAACCCCCGCCATAAATAAGAACTAGACAGCGTGGCAGATGCCGACAACTCAGCTACCGCCTCACCAGAGAGAGCGCACAATGGTATCGCTGAGTAAGCCAGGGATTTTCTAACAGCTTGAATATATCTTTTCATACGTAACTACCTTCATGAGTTGGAAAGAGAGCATCACTAAAACATTAACCTGTGCAAGGTGACGCAGGTGTAGAGGCGTACGGCCGTCCGTTGACGACCGAGTCGTTTGCGAAAGCTGATTTCCATTTGGTTTTGCGACTGGCTGATTAGCCAGGCAGTAGATCCTTCAAACATCAACGGTTACTATTCTATGAATCGTCATCCACTGGTAAATACTGCAAACCGTCCACCCATATGGGTAAAACTATGTATACCCGGTAACTAAAGTACGAAAACGATGAGTGCTAAGACCTATCGACGCAACAGAACAACTCTTCCGAAATTCAACTCATATTTTTTTTGATAAACTTAAGCTAATTGCAGCTCGTAAAAGCACATTGGCTTGTATATTATTTTTTCCTTCGAAGCCAAAGCTTTAACAGGGCTTTCCGTAGAGACATCTGGCTAGAAACAACATGCATGATCGTCAGCGTTGTCGTCGGCTCTTATGTAGGCACCCGACTGCGCCACTAATTTGAAACGCAACAATATTTATGGATTGCTAAAACGTTACTCAGCAGTCTTGCATTGCTGGCAATTGTGAGAACTTTCTTATAATCGATGTAAGGGCCGCATTAATTTAATGGCTTATCATCCACGGCCGCATTGACGGAAACATCTTATCGCCTTGAGCAGTGTACATTAGGTTACTCTTCGTCGCATTTGCTGCATGCGAAGAACAACCGCAACGATGACCATGGTGTGTGTCATGCTCGCGCCGATCCTTATCCGAAAACAAGGGTTCGTGCTGTGATTTTTCGTTAGTCTCGTGCGCCTGCCGACGCTCAGCCGCCATATCTTGAAATGAAGGCGGAAGGACAATAACCTGCGCACACAACTCTCCACAGTGCGGACACTGAGCAGGCTTACCTGCCTGCTCGATCGTCGCCAGATCTGAAAAGACCCCATGCTTACTGCATTTATAGTCGTATACCGGCATACAACCCCTTCGTTCTAACAGTTACCAAGCCATTTACCAAACCAAAACCGAACCCGCTATTTCTTCTTACCTTCATAAATCAGGCGCCAAGGGCACATCAACGCTGCCATCCAGTTCGACCTTGGGACCTTCAGCATTTGGCTGCACATCAAACTCAAATATATCTGTAGGCAACCACAGCGTCGCGCATGCATTCGGGATATCCACCACACCACTGATATGCCCTTGAACAGGAGCCGTCCCCAGGATTGCATAGGCCTGAGCCTTGGTATAACCAAACTTACTAAGATACTCGATTGCATTAAGGCAGGCCTGCCTGTAAGCAATGTGTACGTCGAGGTAATGCTGCTCACCCTGCTCGTCAACAGAGATTCCTTCAAAAATAAGATAATCGTCATAGCTTGGCGTTATGGGGCTGGGCTTAAATATTGGGTTTTTAATCCCATACTTTCTCATACCATCTTTGACGAGGTTCACACGCATATGAATCCAGCCAGCCATTTCAATCGCACCACAGAAGGTGATCTCCCCATCACCCTGACTAAAATGCAAATCACCGACTGACAGCCCACCACCTTCCACATAAACTGGAAAGTAAACTTTAGAACCGCGTGATAAATCTTTAATATCACAGTTACCGCCATGCTCTCTAGGTGGAACGGTTCTCGCAGCTTCGGCAGCAGCCGCATCGCGATCATCGCCCGCCATACGCCCCATATGTGCAGTGTCAGAATACGGTAACGTCGCCAGCGCAGGAACTCGCTCAGGATCGGTGTCAAACAAGGCTTGCTCGCGAGTATTCCATTCATCAAGTAATTCTTTCGAGGGCAGGCAACCGATCAGCCCTGGATGAATTAAGCCAGCAAACTCAACCTTTGGGATGTGACGCGACTTGGTAAACATACCGTTAAAATCCCAAATCGACTTTTGTGCTTCAGGAAAATGTTCAGTTAAAAAACCGCCACCATTTTGCTTGGAGAAAAATCCATTAAACCCCCATTCACTTTCATCAAAGGCACCAATATCCAGAATATCCACGACAAGCAAGTCACCAGGCTCAGCACCTTCGACACCAACCGGCCCCGAAAGAAAATGCACTTGTGATAAGTCCACATCGCGAACATCCGCCGCTGAATCGTCGTTGGCGATTTGTCCTCCAGTCCAGTCATAGCATTCAATAACGAAATCATCGCCCGGCTTAACTGTCGCCACCATAGGAATATCCGGGTGCCAACGGTTATGTATCATGTCATTTTCGTAAGGAGATTTGTCTAAATCGACTTTAATGAGGGTTTCAGCCATGCTTTGCTCCCGCGACTAGGCGACTATAATAAAAACATCTTCTTTTCAGGCTCATTTTCTGAACCCACTTCTCAATAATGCATATTCTTGAACAGGATTTGTATGGGTAGTTTTATGTAGGCGAGTGCATAAAACCACTATATGACCAAGGTCTTCATGACCATCACACCGACAGATACGAAGCGATTTTTTCTTCATCTACTGTTTCTCGATCTTCCTCTCTAACAATTTCACCCTTTTCTATAACTAAAATTCGATCTGCTATAGCTAATGCAAAGCTCAATACCTGCTCGGACACAATTATCGATAAACCGATTTCATCCCTAATTTTCTTGAGCGTGGTGGCCATCTCTTTAATAATTGATGGTTGAATACCTTCGGTCGGTTCATCAAGGATAAGTAGTTGAGGCTGACTCACAAGCGCTCTTGCAATAGCCAGCTGTTGTTGCTGGCCTCCGGATAAATTGCCGCCCCGCCTGGACTTCATTTCCTCAAGAACAGGAAACAACTCATACACATTGGGCGGTATCTTCTTATCCTTAACGGTGGTCAAACCTGTCTCGATATTTTCTTTAACAGTCATCGTCGAAAAAATCATGCGCCCTTGTGGCACCAGCGCAATACCTTCATTTACTCGCTCAAAGCTTCTCATTTGCGAAACTTCTTTTTCGCCAAGCTGCACATTTCCACCAGACGAAGGAATCATCCCTGCTAACGATTTCATCAATGTCGTCTTACCCATACCGTTGCGGCCAATTACCGCCACTATTTCTTTTGGCTTAACATTCAGGGAAATATTATGGATCACCTCGCTTTCACCATAAGCCACGCTGTAGTTAGAAGCAGTAAACATTTAAATCTCCGATAATATGGCTAGTTAATGCCCCAAATAGACTTCGATAACCTTGGGGTCGTTTTGCACATTCTGCATGGAGCCTTCAGCAAGCCTTTTACCCTGATGCATTACTGTCACCCGATCAGCAATATCCTCAACAAACTGCATATCGTGCTCAACTACCAGCACCGAACGCCCTTCGGTAATTGTTTTAAGCAGTTGTGCAGTCTGCTTCCGCTCAGATACGGACATTCCTGCTACAGGCTCATCCAGCATTAATAAGTCAGGTTTCTGAATAAGCAGCATCCCTATTTCAAGCCACTGTTTCTGACCATGACTCAATAACCCTGCGACGGTATCCAGTTCGTCCTTAAGAAAAATGGTTCTAGCCGTATCTTCTATCGCGTCAACGACTTCTTTATCGCGCTTAAAGGTAAGAGCGCCAAAAACTTTGTGTCCTTTAGGATAAGAAATTTCGAGGTTTTCAAAGACCGTCAAATCTTCATAGATAGACGGATTCTGAAATTTTCGCCCCACACCACTATGCACAATCTCGTGCTCCTTAAGCTTTGTGAGCTCCTTTCCTCTAAACGAAATACTACCTTCGGTCGATTGGGTCTTTCCGCAGATCAAATCCAACACCGTTGTTTTACCCGCGCCGTTGGGCCCGATAATCACCCTGATCTCCCCCTCTTCCACGTAAAAGGAGAAATCATTTACCGCCTTAAATCCGTCAAAGGAAACCGTTAGCCCTTCTACTGCTAAAACAAAATCCTGATTACTAGACACTTCGCGAACACCTCAACTTTAGAAAGCCCTTACCAGAGTCAACAAGACGCATCGAATATCTACCACTAAGCCTGTGCCCGATCGAACATCGAGGACTTACGCTTAGCTAGAACTGTAGATTTAAGCGAACGCAATTTTGGCGCAACATGATCTTTATAGAGGCCAGCCAAGCCTTCTGGAAACGCAAGCACTACCGCAATAAATAGCGCACCCATAGCGAATAGCCACAGTTCTGGCATCGACTCAGAAAACGTAGTTTTGGCCCAGTTAACCACGAGCGTGCCATAAACAGCACCAATAATGGAAAGGCGACCGCCTACTGCGCAAAAAATAACAAGCTCTATTGAAGGGACAATCCCAACAAAAGATGGCGACATAAAGCCAACCTGTAGGGTAAACATCGCACCACCCAGGGCAGCAAAAATCGCGGCAACGGTAAACACAAAAATCTTGAAATTCGCCACGTCATAGCCTGAGAAACGTACTCGATCTTCACGCTCCCGCATCGCTACTAAAAGCCGGCCGAGTTTTGATTTTCGGATATAGTGCGCAAAGAAAAGGCAGGCAAAAAGTAGCGCGCCGTTTGCAAAGTAAAGGATGTACTTGGCTGAATCAGTGCGAATATCCCAACCCAATAAAGTTCTGAGATCCGTGATACCATTTACGCCGCCCGTGTATCCCTGCTGGCCAATAATCAATATCGTTAGAATTGAAGCAATAGCCTGGGTAATTATCGCAAAGTACACACCTCCTACACGGCGTTTAAACATCGCTACACCAATAATGTACGCAAACACACCAGGCACAATAAAAATCGCCAAAATAGCAAATGGCAAGCTATAGAAGGGCTCCCAAAACCACGGCAGCTCTGTTAGCTGATTCCAGTCCATAAAATCTGGAATACCCGGCGTCGATTGAATCTTGGTTGCTTCAGGCGTTGAAGCTTCGAGCTTCAAAAACATAGCCATGCAGTACCCTCCGAGGCCGAAAAAAATTCCCTGCCCGAGGCTTAATATCCCCCCATACCCCCAACAGAGCACTAACCCTAGCGCAGCAAACGCGTAGGTAAGGTATTTCCCCACCAGATTTAAACGGAAAATATCAAGGAACAAAGGAAAAATAAGGAATATCAAGCCAGCTAGAATTGCGTAGCTCAGTAACTCGTTCCTGCTCATGAATGCGCTTTGTGCGTTTGACATCTTCATCTCTCTTTGCAGTGAATAACCGTTATTGAAGCCTGTTCGGAGTGAAATACGTTGCTATTGACGCATCTTCAGGGTAAATAACCCTTGCGGACGAAGCATAAGAATTCCAACCACCACCAGTAACGTCAACACTTTCGCCATGGAGCCACTGAGGAAAAACTCCAGAGTGGATTGTGACTGTGAAATAGTGAATGCGGATGCGATGGTTCCAAGAAGGTTCTGCGCGCCACCAAATACAACCACCAGAAAAGTATCAACTATATAGAGCTGGCCCGCTGTAGGCCCTGTCGAGCCAATCATTGTAAAAGCGCTACCCGCAATGCCAGCTATGCCGCAGCCAAACGCAAAAGTTGTCCGGTCGATCTTTTCAGTATCTATACCGACCGCTCCAGCCATATCCCGATTTTGCACTACTGCCCTTACCTGCCCGCCCATTCGAGAGCGATACATCCACAAATAAACCGAGAGAGCAATCATTAAGGTTAATGCCATTACAAATAAACCGTTTATTGGTATATCAATCATGTCAGTAGCAGATACAGAGCCCATTAGCCAATCCGGTAGAGTGACACCCACTTCCCTCGCACCAAAGACAGTTCGATAGGTCTGCTGCAAAATCAAACTCAACCCCCACGTAGCCAACAAAGTGTCGAGTGGACGACGATACAAGTGTCGTATCATCGACCACTCGACCAAGGCTCCCAAAGCTGCTGTAGTAATAAAGGCAAGAAACATTGCCAGAAAGAAGTACACATCAAATAATGCAGGTATATACTCCGAAAAAAAGTTTGAAGTCAGGTACGTGATATAGGCCCCGAGAATCATAAACTCTCCATGCGCCATATTTATCACGCCCATTTGCCCAAAAATAATAGCCAGCCCGAGCGCCATCAACAGGAAAACCGAAAAGAGCGATAATCCTGCAAACCCCTGCATGGCGAATATCGAAAGTAGCTCTGTACTGGTATACCCTTCAAACATTGCGAACCTCTGATGCTACATTTAATAACTGGTTACTATCATCACTAGAACTTTGCGTTAGCGAAATCCAACCCGGAAAAATAATTAGGTTTCGCTAAAGCACTTTCTAATTAAGCATTGAAAGTACTGACTCGAATGTTTACGCTCATGATTAGCGGAAAGTCCAATGCGCTTTTCTTCCCGCTAATCACTCACGAATTCACCCGCCCCCTACTGATAACCTTTTGGAAATGGATCTGGCTCCATCAGTTCGTCTGTCTCGTAGACCACTTCGTATTGACCGTCAGCCTTTGCTAAACCGATTCTTGTCTTCGACCAAAGGTGATGATTTGGATGAACCTTCACGTAGCCCTCTGGCGCGCTAGTTAGCTCTATACCAGGCGAGGCTTCGCGTACCTTGTCAATGTCAAATGACCCTGCTTTCTCTACCGCTGCTTTCCATAACCATGGCCCTAAGTAAGCAGCCTGCGTTACATCACCTATAACAATATCCTCTCCCCACATTTCCTTAAACGCTTTAACAAACCCTTTATTATTATCGTTAGGTAAGCTTTGGAAGTATTTCATCGCTGCGTAAGCTCCTTCTATGTTTTCACCACCGATACCTAAAATCTCATCCTCGGTAACCGAGATCGTCAGTAAAACCGGCTTTTCTTTAGAGAGGTCGATTCCAGCAGCCTTTAGCTGCTTGTAAAATGCAACGTTCGAACCTCCCACCACAATGGCGTATATAACATCTGGTTTTTTCAATTTGATCTTGTTTATGACCGAATTAAACTGGGTATGGCCAAGCGGATAGTACTCTTCACCGACTACCTTCAGACCAAGCTTCTCAATGTGCTTACGCGCTATCTTGTTAGACGTCCTGGGCCATATATAGTCTGAGCCCAAAAGGAAGAATTTCTTTGCGCCTTTTTCCTTCGCTACCCAATCTATCCCTGCCAGAATCTGCTGTGTCGCTTCTTGCCCTGTATAGATAACATTAGGCGATTGCTCTAGCCCTTCATAAAAGGTCGGATAATAGAGCATACCGTTGTACTGCTCGAACACTGGCAAAACCGCTTTACGCGACGCTGATGTCCAACACCCAAAAACTGCGGCTACCTTATCGTTAACCAATAGCTTTTTAGATTTCTCTGCAAATGTCGGCCAATCACTAGCACCATCTTCCTGGATATATTTAATCTTTCTGCCTAACACTCCACCCATGGCATTGATTTGATCTATGGCCAACTTCTCAGCCTGTACCGAGCCGGTTTCGCTAATTGCCATAGTTCCGGTCACCGAGTGAAGGATTCCCACAGTGACCTCATCATCAGTGACAGCCAGCCCTGTCGTATTAACGCCCGCGCTAACCTGGCCTGCTAACAGACTCAAAAAACCTGCCGCTAAACCCACTCTCAGACGACGCTTAAACTCGCCACCTCTACGTAATTGCTTCATAACTAAAACACCTCTATTTGCTTTGCACTCGTACCCAAAACTCACGAAGAAAAACTCGCAGGTATCTCAAAGGAAAACTTGAACCCCAGAACTTACCGTTGAACCGCAGTACTATCGTAGCGGCGCGACTGGCAAATAAAATGGGTAACGCAGATGAGTGTTATAGGTAGTTCAACCTATAGTGAAGAACGCATAGGTAAAACTACCCATACAGAAAGATGACGTACCATGCTATTTTCGTTAGATCGAAGTAACAAACAGTATGCAAAAAGTAGACGTATTATCTCTGGCGCACAATTTAGGTGCTGAGTGATTGCGTTTTTGCCCTGAAAACTTTCGGTTTTATTTTTCCTACAATTAAGTCTCAAGCTCCTCAAATTAAGCTATTGATAAATAAAGGATTTAAAAACAGCCATTTGATACCATCAGGAAGTGGCGCGCTAATCGCATAGTAAAGCACACGTGCTTTGAATGAAGTCAGTGTTATTAGCTTAATTAGTCCCGGTGCTAAGCTCTATCGAGGTTTTGATACTGCTATTACGAGACCAGGCATTGGGGCTTTCCTTAGTTTTTCTATGCATCCCACCCAAAATATTTTTCGCGTTCGTCGCAAGTACAACCAGTGGGTTAACAATCAAACGCTGGAGGACTATGCATTACGATTTACCGCCAAAAGCGCCAGAAATTGGTCATTGTTTAGAGTCGCAAATACTGCGTTAGGCGCAATATCCTTTCTAGCTCTAGAGGCAATCGGCGGCGCAATAACCTTACAATACGGGTTTGATAACGCAATATTTGCAATTTTGACCGTAGGCACAATTATTTTTTTCTCGGCATTACCGATATGCTACTACGCTGCCAAGTACGGGGTTGATATCGATTTGCTAACCCGCGGCGCGGGTTTCGGCTATATAGGATCTACTGCTACTTCTTTAATCTACGCCTGTTTTACCTTTCTTTTCTTTGCTCTCGAAGCGGCAATAATGGCAAAAGCCCTGGAACTCATATTTGGGCTGCCCCTATATCTAGGCTACGTTATTTGCTCTGTCATCGTTATTCCTTTAGTAACCCATGGCATTACCTTTATCAGTCGTTTCCAATCATTTACACAACCAATCTGGATCATTCTTCAGGTGGTTCCATTTGTTGGAATTCTTTGGCTATCGAAAGATGCGATCAGTCAGTGGATTAACTACAGTCCTGAAATTGGCTCATCTGATAATAGCGCTACCATCGCTGACAATCAAAGCCTGAACTTTGAGAACCTGTCTCTAATCTATTTCGGCGCAGCCTCAGCCGTATTATTTTCGTTAATCGCGCAAATCGGTGAACAAGTCGATTTCCTTCGCTTTCTTCCCGAAAAAACTTCTAAAAACAGGATAAGCTGGTGGTCCGCCTTGATCATGTCCGGCCCTGGTTGGATTGTTGTAGGCATAGTCAAGCTTCTAGCTGGATCTTTTTTGGCGGTATTCATACTTAATCTCGGAGTAGAGAAAGACCTCGCACGTGACCCAGCAAAAATGTACATCACTGCGTTCGAGTATATATCCAACAACTCGACTTTAGGTTTAGTTTGCGCTGGCGTATTTATTATCATTGCGCAGCTTAAGATAAATGTTACTAATGCGTACGCCGGATCAATAGCCTGGTCAAACTTTTTCTCTCGCCTGACACATAGCCATCCCGGCAGAGTAGTGTGGCTAATCTTTAATGTGTTAATCGCGTTACTACTCATGGAAATTGGTGTTTATCAAGCTTTTGAGAACACACTGGGTATCTATGCGATAGTCGCGGTGGGATGGGTTGGTAGCATTGTTGCTGATCTCGGCATCAATAAACCTCTCGGTCTTTCTCCAAAATATATCGAATTCAGACGGGCCTATCTATATGACTTTAATCCGGTCGGGCTAGTATCTATGTTGCTGTCAATAACGATCGGAATTCTCTGTTATGCCGGTTTTCTGGGCCCCATTGCCGATGCGTTAGCACACTTTATTAGCTTCCTAACTTGTTTGGTTACCGCACCAATCGTCGCTTTTATTACCAGGGGAAAGTATTACTTAGCAAGAGACGCAATTGCCTTTGAGCATCAGGCAAAGCTAGAGTGTTGCATTTGTCTAAACCATTACGAAGCGGAAGATATGGCTCTCTGCCCAGCCTATGACGGCCCTATTTGCTCGTTGTGCTGCTCTCTCGATGCACGCTGTCAGGATTCATGCAAAACTCAACAGTTCACAAGCAACAAATTATTCGAATTTTTCTACAAGCTGTTTCAAGCAGACAATAGCAGAGACAGTTTTCTCACTACAAAAACTCGCCTGACACAGTTCTCCCTTATTCTATTTTTGATAATGGGTTTCATCGGGCTGTTTATCGGCTTTTCGTTAAACGCTACCAAAACAGGTGATATTCTTGTAGATCAAACCGTTGCATCAATTAGCCTACAAATATTCATGGGCCTTTCTATCATTGGAGCAATCATCGCATGGCTTTTTGTGCTTGCGCACGAGAGTCGTCAAGTTGCGGAAAGCGAATCACAAAAACAAAATAGGCTATTAATCGATGAAATAGCCGCACATGAAGAAACAGACCTTGCATTACAACAAGCCAAAGAGCAAGCGGAAGCGGCAAACCATGCAAAGAGTCGTTACCTGACTGGGATATCTCATGAACTTAGAACCCCTCTAAATTCAATACTTGGATATGCGCAACTACTCGAGAAAAAGGACGACTTAAACGACGATACTCGTTCAAAGATCAACTTTATCCGTCGTAGCGGCGAGCACCTAGCGGACTTGATAGAGGGATTGCTAGATATTTCCAAAATCGAGGCAGGTCGTCTACATATCTACCAAAATGATGTTTCCATCGACAATCTCCTTAATCAGCTGGTGTATATGTTCACCTTGCAAGCTAAAGAAAAGGGGCTGCAATTTTATTATAAGAAATCACCTTTACTTCCATCGGTTGTGAGGACAGATGAAAAACGCTTACGCCAGATATTAATCAACCTCCTTTCTAACGCGATCAAGTTCACCGAATATGGGGAAGTTGTTTTACAAGTGGAATATCGAAATCCAATCGCCACTTTTACAATAATTGACTCAGGTGTAGGCATTAGCGAAGAGGAAGTCGAACGTGTTTTCAAACCCTTTGAGCGAGTTCGTCGACCCGGCGTACCTAACCAGCCCGGCACGGGTTTGGGACTAACGATAACCCAGCTTCTAACTGAAATACTTGGGGGCGACCTAAGTCTAGCGCCCAATGACAGGGGCGGTACCAGCTTCGAGGTTCGCATCATGATGAGCGAACCAAACGAAATGCCTTTGCAGACAGAGCCGAGTAAGCAAATAATAGGTTATCGTGGCGAAAATAAAGCTTTACTGATCGTTGATGACGACCCTTCTCACAGGGGGCTGGTCAACGATTTACTTTCTCCCCTTAACTTTACTGTTTTAGAAGCTCACTCGGCAGAGCTCTGTATGGATATACTACGTGAGTGCAAAGTTGATCTTGTATTAATGGATATCATGATGCCTGAGATCGATGGTTGGCAGGCAGCGCGAAGCATTCGCGAAAAAGGGTTTACCTCGCCTATTGTCATGGTTTCCGCCAATGCTAGCGGAGCCGATATTGATAAGTCTTACGCTGAACAGATTAACGACTACCTGACAAAACCAATAAAACTCGACGCGTTGCTGGAAAAGGTTCGTCATTGGTTGCGAATTGAATGGATACATGAAAAAGATTCACTGAAAGAGATCATGGATTCGCATCAGGACAATCCGCTCGTGAAGAATCAACAACAATCTAACCACATTGACGAGCCAAACTTAATCGATCCTAAACTCGCTGCTGAACTGTTGGCGCTAGTAGACGTTGGTCACATAACCGGAATCAAGCGCCTGCTTAACGAACAAAATGACAATTGTTGGATAGACCCAGTTTTTCGCAAAAAACTAATACAGTTAGCGCGCAACGTCGATTTAATTAGCATACGTACTTTGTTGGTGAACCCCTCATGATCAAAACCTCTGCGACAATGAACCTGGAGAGCATTACCGAATCCGAAAGCACACCACTTGTGTTGATCGTCGATGACTCTGCTTCCTCCATTAGCATGCTTAGCGATGCGCTCGAGACCGCAGATATGTCAACATTAGTTGCGCTTGAAGGCCAGCAAGCACTAAAGATCGCTAGAAAGATGTTGCCTGATATCATTGTGCTCGACGCCGTCATGCCAGGGCTCGACGGCTTTGAAGTTTGCAGCATGCTGAAGTCCGATCCTGAACTCTCATCCATCCCCGTAATCTTCATGACTGGACTGAGCGAAACTGACAATATCGTCAGGGGCTTTGCAGCGGGAGGCGTAGACTATGTAACGAAGCCTATCGACAATGAAGAGTTTATAGCCCGAATTCGCGTGCACCTCGCTAACCACCGGCTACTTGCCGAGGCTCGTACGGCCCTTGATCTCGCGGGCCAAAATGTGCTCTGCGTTTCTGTCAAAGAAGGGCTAGTATGGTCAACACCCGAAGTTAAGCAGCTACTATCGGAAAGCTACACCGAAGAGTTCTCTGAAAATCTTTATTTTCAAACAGTTAGCAAATGGCTGAGCGACCCATCTGGCGTAAACAGCCCGCTCTCAATCGTAAAAGGCAAGTTGCCACTTACGGTAAAACTTTTAGGCAAGCTGTCTTCGGACCAGTTTCTCTTAAAAGTTGAAAGCGCGGGGGTGACGGACCCTGTCAGTGAACTCGAAAACCACCTGCCGCTCACGCATCGCGAAGCAGAGGTACTACTATGGATATCGCGAGGAAAAGCCAATAACGAGATTGCAATTATCCTGGGAACCAGCCCAAAGACCATTAACAAGCATACAGATAGTATCTACAAGAAACTCGGGGTCGAAAATCGAACGTCTGCGGCTACCCATGCCCTCCAGACTCTACAAAACTCAAACTAGATCGCGGATGCCTTTCCCGAACTTGACTCAAAGCGTGAAATAAGCCTCAGCCTGGTCTTTTTGGCGCAAATATACCTAACTCTAGCGCCCCCCAAACGCTAGCAATGCGGTGCTCTTTATGTATACTTGCGCGCATTTTTTGGCAACCAGAATTTCCGGGCTCAGTCATGACAGATCTATCGCTTTACAGGAACATCGGTATCTTCGCCCACGTTGACGCCGGTAAAACCACCACCACTGAACGTATCCTTAAACTCACGGGTAAAATCCATAAAACGGGCGAGGTTCACGATGGTGAGTCGACCACCGACTTTATGGAGCAGGAAGCAGAGCGCGGTATCACGATCCAGTCCGCTGCAACAACCTGCTTCTGGAAAGACCATCGCATGAATATCATCGACACACCGGGGCACGTTGACTTTACGGTAGAAGTCTACCGGTCGCTTAAAGTGCTAGACGGCGGTGTGGGCGTATTCTGTGGATCAGGCGGTGTTGAGCCTCAGTCAGAAACTAACTGGCGCTATGCTAATGAGTCTGAGGTTGCGCGAATCATCTTCGTCAACAAGCTTGACCGTGTCGGCGCAGACTTCCTGAACGTTGTTGGCCAGGTGGAAGATGTACTTGCCGCGAATCCTTTGGTGATGACTCTGCCTATCGGCCGTGAAGATACTTTCTCTGGCGTGGTCGATATCCTCGAACAAAAAGCTTACCAGTGGGATGATTCCGGGCTACCGGAAAACTTCGAGGTAATCGATATCCCCGAAGACATGGTTGACCAGGTTGCCGAATACCGTGAGAAGCTTATTGAAACAGCAGTTGAGCAAGACGATGATCTAATGATGGCCTACATGGAAGGCGAAGAGCCATCTATCGAAGACCTTAAAAAGTGCATTCGAAAAGGCACCATCGCGCTGGACTTTTTCCCCACGTTCTGCGGTTCTGCATTTAAAAACAAAGGTATTCAGTTAGTACTGGACGCCGTTGTTGATTATCTGCCAAGCCCAACAGAAGTTGACGCCCAGCCTTTGACTGACGAAGAGACTGGCGAGCCCACTGGTGAAGTTGCTACTGTTTCTCCTGATGAACCTCTACGTGCATTGGCGTTTAAAATCATGGACGACCGCTTTGGCGCACTGACATTTATCCGCGTTTACTCAGGCGTACTTAACAAAGGCGATACCATTCTTAATTCATTCACCGGCAAGACTGAGCGTATTGGTCGTATGGTGGAGATGCACGCTGACGAACGTACCGAGCTTAACAGCGCCCAGGCCGGTGACATCATCGCCGTTGTGGGCATGAAGAATGTGCAAACAGGCCATACTCTTTGTGACCCTAAAAACCCTTGTACGCTAGAGCCAATGATCTTCCCCGAGCCAGTAATCTCGATTGCCGTATCGCCTAAAGATAAAGGTGGCTCAGAAAAAATGGGCGTTGCGATTGGCAAAATGGTGGCTGAAGATCCTTCGTTCCAGGTTGAAACCGATGAAGACTCGGGCGAAACCATCCTTAAAGGTATGGGTGAGCTACACCTCGACATTAAAGTCGACATTCTTAAGCGAACCTACGGCGTTGAGCTAAACGTTGGTCAACCACAGGTGGCCTATCGCGAAACAATTACTGCGCCGCTAGAAGACAGTTATACGCACAAGAAGCAGTCGGGTGGTTCTGGTCAATTCGGTAAGATCGATTACCGCATTAAACCTAATGATCCAGGTGTTGGCTTTACGTTTGAATCGACCGTTGTCGGCGGAAACGTACCAAAAGAATTCTTCCCTGCGATTGAAAAAGGTTTCGCTGGCATGATGGAAGAAGGTCCTCTGGCGGGCTTCCCAATGCTAGACGTTCATATTGAACTCTATGACGGCGCATATCACGCCGTTGACTCATCGGCTGTTGCATTTGAACTTGCGGCTCGCGGTGCTTATCGCCAATCGATGAGCAAATGTTCGCCACAGCTTATCGAGCCCATCATGCATGTTGATGTGTTCACGCCTGACGATAATGTGGGTGATGTTATCGGTGACCTTAACCGACGTCGCGGCATGATCAAAGACCAGGTCGCTGGTGCAACGGGTGTACGAGTTAAGGCAGACGTACCTCTATCTGAGATGTTCGGCTATATCGGTCATCTGCGTACTATCACTTCGGGTCGTGGACAATTCTCTATGGAATTCTCTCACTACAACCCTTGCCCACCTGCGGTATCAGAAGACGTGATTGCAAAAGAGAAAGAGCGAAAAGCTGCAAGCTAACACTAAAGCTTTTCTGCATAAAAAAACCGCTTCCTAACGAAGCGGTTTTTTTATGCGCTTAATTTTGGCGTACTAACAACCTGTGCCTGATTCTGATTCTAATTAAAATGAACGCGAGACTCGATGTGTCGATATCGCTGTACCATGAGCAAAAGCAATCCGAGCAAGACCAGTGACAATCGCGAATATGGCACGATAACAAAGCTGGTCGGATCAAGCGGATCAGAGCCAAGCGTAACTTCCGAGCCATCATAAACACCATCACCATCGCTGTCTGGGTTGTTTGGATCGGTGCCCGCACTTTGCTCCTCCAGGTTTGTCAGTCCGTCGCCATCCTCATCATCGTCAGCATCACCAGGATTAGTTGGCTTCAGCCCGTGCTCTTGCTCAAAACCATCCAGCATTCCGTCACCATCGGTATCTGGATTTGCAGGATCCGTGTTTTCACTCTCTTCGCCTGCATTGGACAATCCGTCCGAATCCAGATCTAACGCGCCGTCACTGGGGTCAAGCGGGTCAAACCCATGAAGTATTTCAAATTCATCTGACGCTTTGTCACCATCGTCATCCAAATCACAAACGTCACCCTTCGAATCACCATCGGTGTTAGTTAAATCCAACGTCGCGACATCTGGGCAGTTGTCCAAAAACAGGAGCACAAAATCGCCATCACTATCGGATAGCTGATACGTTAGCTTTCGAACACGATGATGATTAGTATCTGCAACGAAGACGTCACCAAGGCTGTTTACAACAACATCTGATGGCGAAGCCAATGCCGCAAGCTTTGCTGGCCCATCATCACCTAAATCAGTTGACGCCCCACCGCCGGCGATTGTTGTAATTACACCATCGATGCCGATCTTGCGAATTCGCCCGTTGCCCGCATCGGCAATATACAAATTGCCAATAGCGTCGTAAGCCATTCCTCGTGGAGAATCAATCTGCGCGAATAGCGCATCGCCTCCGTCACCCGAAAAACCTGGAGTTCCATCTCCCACCAAAGGCGTCAATACCCCGCCAGATTCCAGCCATATACGGTGCTCGCCAGTCACACCTCCAGGCGTTTCCCAATCAGACACCAGCAAATTTCCATCTGGCCGATAAGTAAAACTGACGGGGTGAAAGGAGCTATCGCTACCACTAAGCAAAGACGTTATATTTCCACTTCCAGAAACGCGACGAATCTGGTGCAGCCCGTCCTCGGCACCCGTTGACGAAAAAACTTTTGCATCGGCGACAAAGATGTTCCCAGACACATCCGTGATAACATCATTAACACCATCAAAGCCTGCCAGTACCGCGCTACCTCCATCACCCGAGAAATCCCCGCCATTCCCGGCCACTGTGGTAATGTTGCCACTGGTATCAATTCTCCTTACCCTTTTATTTCCCGTATCCGCAACGTAAATCGAACCGCCTGCGTCAACCGCAATACCTCTGGGCCGGTTTAATGTCGCAGATATAGCTATGCCACCATCGCCACTAAATCCTGCTGTATTTCCCGAGCCCGCGATAGTGACAATATTTCCGGAAGAATCGATTTTTCGGATTCTGTGATTAAAGGTATCCGCTATAAGTAACGAGCCCTGGTTATCAAACGTTAGCGCTTCCGGAAAGTGCAAGCGACCGTATATGGCCTCGCCACCATCACCGCAAAAACCTGTACTCCCTATGCCCGCTACCGTGGAAATGACGTAGTCAACGTCATCGGTATCACAAGCATCACCAATACCATCCATATCGGTATCAAGATTATTAGGATCGTAGCCAAGCGGGCATAGATCGTTATCATCGATCACCCCGTCCGCATCACTGTCGACTTGCGCAAACGCTTGTGTTGACGCGAACAAAGTTGCTAGCGTTAGTGCAGATATCCTAACGTAACCGTTCGCCACGCGAGCAAACGCCCCGCCCACGGAACGATCAGCCATGCTAAGGTGAGGCAACATACTCTAATGCCCCTATCTCGATACTTCCTACAGTCCTGGGGTTGCCGTCAATATCTTTAAGAATGCTGGTGCCGCCCGGAATAGTATCGCGATAAACCTGGTCGAAGGTAATTAAACTATTGCTTGCCGCATCAATTGCCCCGCTTGTAGCACTGGGTGAAAACGAACCCATCATAGGGTCGACGAGCTGCGGGTCTGCCAGAATATTGTCCAGCTTGCAGTTTCCAGCAAGCTCATTTATTTCAGCAGAAGTTGTTATCGTTTTCGAGTTCTTCCAACGAAACTCAACAACACCGCCATCATTCCAAAAAAGATTGTTATCTAACACAGCACCATAGGCGACCTCTTCATCATCGAAGTAAATGGCGCTATCGTGAGACTGCAAAAAAATGTTGTCCTTAACTACCGGATCAAATGACTTACGAAAATCCTGGCTAATCCCTCTTTCCACGTTATAAAACGTGTTGAGTATGATATTGACAGGCTTGCCTAACTTTTCAAACAGAATCGCCATCGAATTAATATCACGAATGACATTACCAACGATATTCAGAGTGGAAAACGACTTTTCTACTCTAATGCCGTGATTACTGTTATAAATATTATTGGCAATCACCCAAACGTTTTTTGCGTCGCCGTCGGAGCCAACCACAATCGCAGAACCGTCCGAGCCGCTACTGTAGATATCGCAGGCGGACCCATCATCAAAACACCATAACTCATCCTTTGGCGACTCGGCATATCCATACATGGTGTTTTGGGAAATAACAATATTCTCGGCATATTTAAGATCGACAGCATTCTCCCGATCACTATGCATAGTATTGCGACCAATAAAAATTGTGTTAGGAGAAACCGTTGTACAACCGTGACAGAATTGAATCGCATCACCACCATTGTGATGATAATAATTATCGAGTATCCAGACGTTTTGGCTTTCTGAAGAGATAAACGTACCATGCCTGTCATTACCCTGATTGTGGTCAATCTCATTCGACCACAACAGTAGGTAATCGCCAGTCAGCGAACTGCCATTTTTGTCGGGATGATCGTGTACGCGAACATTCCTTGCGGCTGCATAAACAGCCTCCTGGCCAGAATCACCAATTTTCAACCGGGTACGATCTAGTTCGAAACCCTCAAAAACAAAATAAGTGCCCAGCAAAATAATTTCATCGCCATCTTCAATACTGGGGTTTCCGCTACCATCGTTGATTCCTCGAATAAACACTGGCTGGGCGAGCGTACCGTTAGCCGTTATTTCGATATCGTTCTGTGTGTAGGGCCCTCCATGCACTTCAACGACATCGCCTGCGCTCAAGGACTCCGGCAAATTACACAGCGGCTCTAATGAATTAGCCGCCCCAACATCGCTGCAATTTGCAGCCGTGTTATCAACATAATGCGTATATGGGCCATTACCGGCATCAAGATAAGCGGTGTTACCAACGTAGATATCAACGGACTCATTTATGCCAAAAGGTGGGGCAGGTATGCCCAAAGGTGGTTCAAACGCGAGACAATTCGCAGCAACCAATGCCGCCTGCAGGCCCAAGCCTGTACGTATACACTGATGCATGCACATGAGTTTTCTAACACCCCACTGCTAGCGCACAAAAATTTGCGATGCCAATGCAGCTATGAATCTCTTTTTTATCAATCCGTTGGCCAACATTATTAAAATCGATTCAAACCAACTTAATAACTCGACCCTTCCCAAACCCTAAAAACCACTAAATACAAGAGCAACCATGCTTTGCTACTCCTAGGCCTACCAATGCAAGCTAAATGCCAAGCAGCGACTCAAACTTTATTATCGATCTACTACATGAGACGCTGAGCCAAGCGATTAAAAATCAGCCGCCGACAAAAAGCAAGAGATCTACGCGACTGTAATGAAACATTCATCTATCTACTTATATTTTTATTACCCTATTTGCTCGATCTCTATCATCGATAACAAAACACGCGAAAAACTGTGCGTAACGCACAGCAAGAATAAGCAAAACTATTAGCGTGAAAGCATCAAAGCAACATGAGCTGAAAAAGGCAAGGCCCTGAAATAACTACAGGTATAGTGTTATTTCTACGCGATAACTATCTGAATCTATGTGACTTCCGGCAGTCGCGGCATTTTAGAATCGTAGAAGCTCGAGCGCTTTATCTGAGCGACTAAAAGCCTGCCAACTCTAGAGAGGTATATTGAACAACAGAGGGAAGGAAAATATTTACGGCAGCCGGATCAAGTTAACGAGAGCTTATGGCCTTTATCATCTACCCTGACGAAGGTTATTGTATTCTCAAAAAGAACACGTTCATCATCAGCGTTATATCGCGCTCCCAATACTCGTACGCCATAACTTACCGACGTATTCCCCTCTCGCAAACGGCTGCAGACAAAACGCAAAATCTGGCCGTTACGAATGGGATGCTTGAACACAACATTATCTAGCGACACAGTGACGAACTGTTTTCCGGGGTAATCTAGACTCACGTGAATATACGCGATCTCATCGACCCACTTTAATAGCGTGCCGCCGAATAAACTACCATAGTCATTCAGGTGCTCGGGCAATACAATTTTATAATGGTCCATTGAAGTTACTCAGCGCTCAAGAGCGCAACGCAAGCCGATAAAAGCACCAGCCAGCTATGGCACCGGCCATGCCCTGTACCAGTAGCCCTTCCAGCGTTCTGGTTGCCGCTATCGGGGATATACCAAAGACGATGTACATTATCGAATGCAATACTATCATCCCTATTAAGCCGGCTAACGCGTACAGCCATGCACTGGTTGAAAACATTCGTCCAAGCACCTGACCCGTAAACAACCACGCCAAAAAAAGCGCAATCAACACCAGTGGGAAAAACGCGGGAAAAAGGCCCGGCAAATCGTGGGCAATAACCGACAACATCGTCTCGCCTGAAACAGGGACATCCATCGCTGCCAGCGCGCCTACATTACCCACGCTCGCGAAGATCGAAGCGAGTAAAAACGCTACCGACACTGCGACCAAAAAACCGATAATTTTTTTCATACCTGGCTGATACTCTAAGAACAATCTAAACCTATGCAAACTTTTTTGCCTGCCGCTAAAACGCCAGGCGCCAGCGTTAACTGCATCCGCGATCCGCATTGCTTCCTGTCAAGACAGCCATTATAGTACCGAGAAAATCGCTCTGGCTATACCGTTCTCCATCTTGGCCCCCAACCAGTTTAATAACGGCTTTCGCTATATATGAATACCGACATCCTTCAGAAATTCATCTCCATGATTACTTCGCTATTTTTAAGCGGATTAATCGCAGGCGCTTCAATTGCCGCGGCAAAAACCTTCGACTCAACCACTCCGCCAAAAGCGTTAGAAAGTTTTTTGGTCGACAGGGACTACGAGCTAAAAACCATAGCGAGCGAGCTCTCCTACCCCTGGTCGATAGCGCTCTTACCAGACGGCGACTATCTTGTAACGCTACGCGAGGGCTCGCTACATGTGATCTCGCAATCCGGCGAAGTAAGCGCGGCGATCGCCAACACACCTGCAACCTATGTGCGCAACCAGGGCGGTTTTTTTGATGTACTGGTGGACAAAGACTTTTCGACCAACCAGACGATCTTTTTATCATTTGCGCATGGAACACCAGGAACAAACGCGACACGAATTATAAAAGCAACACTGGACGTCAACGCGCTAAGCCTTAACGAAGTAGAAACTATATTTACTGTCTCTCCCACAAAAGACACTCCCTCTCACTATGGGGGGCGCATGATTCAACTCGACGATGGCAGCCTTGTTATGACAACAGGCGACGGCTTTCAGTATCGAGAAGCCTCACAAGATCCTTTTTCGCAGCTTGGGAAAATAGTTAGACTAAACACCGATGGCAGCGCCCCGTCAGACAACCCCTTTGCAGACGGAAAAAGTGCGGACCCCTACGTGTACAGCATGGGGCATCGCAGCCCTCAAGGCTTAACGATCGACAGTGCAGGCCGTATTTTCATGAATGAACATGGCGCCAGAGGTGGCGACGAAATCAACCTGGTTAAGGCTGGAGAGAACTACGGGTGGCCGAAAACCACACACGGTGTAAATTATTCGGGCGCGTTGGTTTCTCCATATAAAACACTACCGGGAATAACAGCACCACTACTGCACTGGACACCGAGCATCGCACCTTCTGGACTCTCGTTTTACGAAGACGACAAGCTTCCCGCGCTTAAAAACTGTTTACTCACGGGTGGACTGGTCAGCAGAGACGTGCGCTGCGCGAAACTCGAAAACGGGGAAATCGTTGCGGAATATAGCTTGTTTTCCGAAATTGGCGAGAGAATCCGTGATGTCAGGGTTAGCCCAGGTGGAACGCTGCTACTGTTAACCGACAGTAAAAAAGGCGCCGTGATAGAAGTCGTACCTCCACGCGCGCCTTCGCAAGCACCTTCACAATAAACGCACCTCAACTATGAAACATGGTGTTTATTTGACGAGCTCGCTTGCCAAACTAAATCACCGGTGCGATAACCTCTGTCTCAAAAGGCTGGTCTTCACCTGCGTTAAACTTGCCCACGATATAACGCTCATACGCTGAAACTTTTTTGTTGGCTTTTTTCTTGCTCGCCCGCTGGCTCATCATAAGCATCGCCCAGGCATCACCAAGAAAGTCATAGTTCCCCTGAAGCGTAGAAACCATCGAAAGATGATCTGGAACGCTTCTTTTTTCCCAATGCGCTCCACTCGGCAACCCCGGCGCATTCGAACAAAATGCCACCCCCGTGCTCACATCAAACGTTTGTTTCGCAAAAGACGTCTTATCATAAAACGCCACATAAGCTGCATCATCTGCTAGTGGCAAAGCAGCTTGAATTTCAGTGAGGTCTCGATCCATCACAGCACCAATATCCGTCATAGCAACCTGTTTGCGCTTGATGCCGATAAATTCGAATCCCGACTGTTGAACAATGTCAGTATTTAAATTGAGCATCGCGGGAACACTTCCCTGCTCCGCCACTGCCTTTAAGCGGACAAGACCACGGCGGTAATCCATTCGAATCATGCCAACCATCATGCTTCGCATAAAGAACAAAAACCACGGCAGGCTACTCGACATATTCCATGTTACCTTCACCATACCGCTTACACTGCTTTCCCAAAACAAGCCTGCACTAGCCGTAGACTTGAATGGCCTAATGAAGTTAAGCGCCACATCGATACTGTTAGTGGTTTCACCCACTTTTCGCATCTGGCCGGCACCTATCACCACACCATCCCAGGCCATTAAGTTGTTATTATCAGAAAAGTCGGGTGTTACGGTCGGCTCAAGACAAAGCCATGGCGACCAGATTGGCCATTGTGTTAAATCGTGGATAAGCTCGCTGATACGCTCAGGCGAGACATTTATTTCTATCGATTCCGAAAGCTCATATCGCATATACCGCTACTCCGCTTCATTAACGTCCAACGGGTAGTATAACGAAAAACAGTTACCGCAATAATACGGTGTCTGGTTTTGCTTACAGGGTGATATCGATTCCCGCGAATCCTGCTATGCGCTCACCGGGGAAATAGCGCTCGTTACCAAATGCGAAGTCAGCGCGTTCAGCATAGCGGGCGTTGGTGATGTTATTGACGCGCCAAAACAGCTTAACGCCATCCGCAACAAATGTTGAACCTCTATAAACCAACACCTCGTGTCCTGGATAGCGATTCTGGTTAGAAGCGTCCATATAGTAAGGCCCAACATACCTTAACTCGAGACTGTGACGGCTGCGAACACCATCGTAGTCCAATCTTATATTCGCCAATTTACGCGGCGCTGAATCCACATCATCGCCTTTTGAGATCGACGAAGCGGCGTTGTTAAAGTCATATTTATGACGGGTATAAGCGGCATCTCCAATAAAACTAAAAGACTCCGTTAGCTGACGATTAAGCTTTAGCTCTACGCCCTGATGGCGCGTTTTACCATTGCTAACATTGAACCCGTTGGCATCGCGAAAGAAGAAATTATCCTTTCGCATCACAAAAAGATTAGCTTGCAGCTCAGATAGATCACCTTGATAGGCATACTGGATCTCGAAGGCATCGATTGTTTCGACCTCCGCATCACCTGGCTCTTGATTAATCTGCAAACGGTAAAGATCACTAGTCTGCGGTGCCCGCTCGCCCCGCGATAACTTAAACGCCAACGATTCCTTACCCAGATCTAACGAGAAGCTTACTTTGGGGGTGAGCTGGAAAAACTCATCGGTTCGATCTGCAACGCGTTTGATTCTTCCGTCAACCATAACATCCGCCTTGTTGTCATAGTCGTAGTAAACGTATTCACCGCGCAGGCCAAGCTCTACGCTCGCCGTATCATTCAAACGAATACGATCCTGCGCAAATACACTTACCGTTTGCGCTTCAACTTCGTAGTCATAATGCAAGCCCTGAGGAAATACCGGAATAAACATTGAATCAGGGTTATCCTGAAAAACATCCAGATAACCCTGGGTCAATTCTGCATCGGCACCATAAATTATTCTGTGATTAGCACGCGTGACATAATTTGAGGCTTGTAAACCCACGCTATCGTGACCATTTTTTTCCAGTGCTTCACCCGGCAGAAAGTGCAGGCGAAACTCCATCTCATTACTGCGCGCATAGGGCGTTACTACCCAACCATTTCCATCTTGCGAAAGCGCACTAATGCGATGATGCAAGCGCACCGAGTGCCACTGACGAAAAGCGTTTGGCTCACTATTGCCCTCCGCAAGCGCAGCTACGCGGTAAGCATCGTCGCCTTGCGCAAAACCCGCCGTATTTTGATCGAGATTAAATACATCCAATACCGTTCGATGGGCAATACCGTCGCGCTTAAACAAATGCTGTAGTTTTAGCTTTTGCTGGTCAAAGCCAGAGTCTGAGCGCCAGCCATCATCGCGCGCTGCAAATACATCTGCGCGAAAAGCATTTTCCCCGGCCGAAAGCCCCTGCCCTAATTGCAACTGGCTAAAACCGTGTGAGCCACCGCTCAGGCGGAGAAAGTCGCGTGCGGTTTTCGGGTCTGGCGAGCCAATATTCACCAGGCCATGAACGGCATTAGAGCCGTAAAGCGCGCTGCCCGGGCCTTTTACAAGTTCAATAGCCCCCGCCGCTTCAAAAAATGACTCGGCCAGGCCATTCACATTCGCAAAGCCCGCCGCTCGCAAGGCGATCCCATCTTCCAGATATAAAAAAGAACCGGCTCCAGCGCCACCAGTCAAAACAGGAGAGCGAATCGCCGCAAGATACTCAACACCATTCCCACGATGAAAATTAATCCCTGCTCCGCGATTAAGCAGCTCTGACACATGATCCGCGTCGACATGTTCTAATTCCTCACGCGTATAAAAATCGCGCGTAGCCATGGTATCGAGATATTCAGAATCGCGTCGTTCAGCGGTTATCGTCACCTCCTGGACATCAGAAACACTTGCCTCGTCTGCAACCACCAAAGAAGAAACCAATAACGCTACAGGGATAGCGAGCTTTTTATATTTCATATAAGTAAATATCCCGAACAAACTGAACGATAGTCAAAGAAAATAACGGCGGCGAAGCCTAACCTAATTTTTCAATTTATTCATAACTTTCAGGGAATTACTGGCGTGTAATTACTATTGATCGCGGTTCGGCACTCTTTTTCAACTTATTGCCAGGGAACAGATGCAAGCTCAATTCCTGCGGCGACGCACTTCAGCTACAGTTGTAAAATCTGTTCTGCATGTAGTCCATTGTCCTGCCGACATCCGTAATAACAATAACATCCTTAACGTTACGACAGCCAAAGTTTATTAATGTACTCTTTTTTATTATTTTTCAATACCTTATAGTAGCGTTTAGTCGTTTCAATTTATCACCTGTGCGCCCTTTGCTGCGGTATAAACCGCTTAAAGAACACATACTTGAGGGCTTTGTTAAGTCATATGACGCCTGTTGATTGATTGACATCTGATGCCCACTGGTCTCTAATGCGTACAGTTGTTTACACCCCTTCATAAAGACCGTTTCAGTGCCCTATCTGGAGTTACGATGAGTCAATCAAAACGGTCCAAACCCGTACCCAAATCACGCGCAAGCAGGTTATTTCGCATAGCCCGCATGGCATCAGGCGTCGCCACAGGCGCGCTTGCCGAGCGTGGCCGTCAGCTAGCGAAAGGCCAGCGGCCACCGCTTAAAGACCTGGTTCTTTCTCCCGCCAATGCAAAACGAGTAACCAGGCAGCTATCTGACATGCGCGGCGCGGCGATGAAGCTTGGCCAGATAATGTCGATGGAAGGCTCTTCTATTGTTCCGCCTCAACTCGCAGAAATTCTCGCGGATCTTAGATCTAACGCTACAGCTATGCCAGCAACCCAATTGCACTCTGCAATGAGCGAAGGGCTTGGTGCCAACTGGCGAAATCTGTTTGCTTCGTTTGCTAACAAACCTATTGCTTCTGCGTCCATTGGGCAAGTGCATAGAGCCGTTTCGTTGGAGGGCAAACCACTCGCCATAAAAGTTCAATACCCCGGTATAGCCGATAGCATTAGTAGCGATGTCGACAACCTTTCTTCTCTACTAAACATTAGCGGTTTAATTCCAAAGCAAATCGAATTAAAACCGTTTTTAGACGAGGCAAAAAAACTCCTGCATCAAGAAGCAGATTACCTTACAGAAGCTAAATACTTAGAAATTTTTGGCAGCGCGCTAAAAGATGACGATCGATTCGTAATTCCCGAATACCATCAATCGCTAAGCAGTAAGAATGTGTTGGCGATGGACTATATCGACGGCTTGTCCATCGAGTATTTACAACGCGAGAATCAATCGCATATTGACCGCGCCATAACCAACTTGTTTGACTTGCTGTTTATCGAGCTGTTTGATCTAAACATGGTGCAAACCGATCCCAATTTTGCCAACTACCGCTATCAAATCGATGATGATGACAATCTCGTCATTGGACTGCTCGATTTTGGCGCTGCACAACGCTTTTCAAAAACCTTCGCAAAAAATTATCTCAAGCTTGTAAAGGCGGTAATTGATGAGAACAATGCCGATATACTACAAACTGCCGAAAAGCTCGGTTACGAGCTCGAAAACGCCAGCGAAAGCTACCAGAAGTTAGTGTTAGACATTTTTTATCTGGTGCTTGAACCTTTTGCCCAACCGGATGGCTATGATTTTTCCACCGCGAATCTTAGCGAACGTGTTGCGGAACTTGCTCAAGAGGCCAACCAATTTAAACGCGACTGGACGACTCCGCCAACAGCTGCCTTGTATCTCCATCGCAAGCTGGGCGGACTATATATGCTCGCGGAACGACTTGGTGCAAACGTTGATCTAAATGCGCTATTCACACCTTTTTTGGAGGAAAAACGTCAAAATAGATTTACTGCACCACGCTGGACACACTAAACTTTCTATTGCATCGCGCGATAAAGTTTATCAGTGATGCCAGCAAAATACGGAGCTGCGCCGAATAATCAGCCAGTTTCGAAATTCCTTCAACCTGGACACAACAAAGGTTGATCGTAAATAAACTCAATGGAGAAAACTCATGCCAAACTACCGCACCCCACTAAAAGACTTAAATTTCGTACTAAAAGACGTCCTCGATGTGTACGGGCAATTTAAGCAACTGCCCGGCCTCGAAGAAACCACCGAAGACCTGGGCGACGCCATGCTTCAGGAAGCAGGCAAGTTTTGCGAAGAGGTAATCGCACCAATTAACCAATCTGGCGACCAGCAGGGTTGCTCCTGGAATGACGGAGAAGTTACCACGCCCGATGGCTTCAAAGAGGCTTACAAACAGTATGTCGACCTGGGTTTCCCGTCGTTCGACCAGGACCCCAAATATGGTGGCCAGGGACTCCCCAATGTTCTCGGTATTGCTATTCGCGAGATGCTCGGCACAGCAAACTGGTCCTGGGCGATGTATCCCGGCCTTTCACACGGCTGTATGGATACCATTCACGCACATGGTACTGACGAGCAAAAAGATATCTACCTCCCAAAATTAATCTCCGGGCATTGGACAGGCACAATGTGTCTAACAGAATCACACTGCGGCACAGATTTGGGCCTGCTTCGTACCAAGGCCGAACCTAACCCTGATGGAAGCTATGCAATTTCGGGAACGAAAATATTCATCTCTTCTGGTGAGCACGACATGGCCGAAAATATTGTCCATATCGTGCTGGCTCGACTACCGGGCGCGCCCGAGGGAACCAAAGGCATCTCGTTATTTATCGTTCCAAAATTCATTCCCGACGCCGAAGGAAATACGACTGATCGAAACAACGTGAACTGTGGCTCTATAGAACACAAGATGGGTATTCATGGCAATGCAACTTGCGTGATGAATTTCGACGGCGCAACGGGATACCTGATTGGCCCGCCAAACAAAGGGCTTCAATGCATGTTTACCTTTATGAACGTCGCCAGAATCGGTACCGGCTTACAAGGCATCGCACACGCAGAATTCGCGTTCCAGAACTCACTTGCCTATGCACAGGATCGCCTTCAAATGCGTGCGTTAACCGGCCCTGCCCAACCCGATAGCCCTGCTGACCCAATCATCGTGCACCCTGATGTTCGTCGCATGCTGTTAACACAGAAAGCAATCGCTGAAGGCGGCCGGCTGTTTGCCATGTACACTGGCAAACTGGTTGATGTTATGGAGCGACATCCGGACGAAAAAGAACGCCAGACGGCCGATAGTAAACTTGCGCTTCTCACTCCTATACTAAAAGCGTTTCTAACTGAGTCAGGATTTGAATCCGCTAACCTCGGCTTACAGTGTTTTGGTGGACACGGCTTTATCGCAGAATGGGGCATGGAACAAAATGTTCGCGACGCTAGGATTTCCATGTTGTACGAAGGTACAACAGGCATCCAGGCGTTAGATCTTCTTGGCCGAAAAATTCTGGGCAGCCGCCTTGGACTGCTAAAAGTTTTTAATAACGAAATCGGGGAGTTTTGCAAAACCCATTCTCGCGTGAATGGCGATGCTAAACACCAGGTTAAAAAGCTTAGTGAACTCAACAAAGAATGGATGAAGCTCACCAAAAAAATAGGCCTGTCTGCAATGAAGAACAGGCAAATTGTCGGTTCAGCTTCTGTCGACTACCTTATGTATTCGGGTTACGTTTGCCTGGCATACTTCTTTGCCATGAGCAGCATAGCCGCGCAGAAAGCGTTAGATGAAGGCAAAGGCGATGCAGAGTTTTACACCGCTAAACTCCAGACAGCAGAATTTTATTTTCGACGGATTTTGCCACGCACCAAGAGCCTGTCTAAAACAATGCTGGACGACCCTGATGTTCTACTCCAAATGAAAGAGGAAAGCTTTTCGCTAGGGCTTTAATCCAATACTTGTATAAAGACTTGCACTTATAAAACGTGCACTTAAAAAAAGCGGCTTCGGCCGCTTTTTTATAGGTCAGCTTCAGCATCCAGTTTTTTAGCTCTTTTATTTCCCTCATCCGTATCACCGCGCTTCCAATAACTACTGATATACATATCCTGTTTGTTAACCTTACGCTGAATACGAAAATAACGCCTTAGCGACCGCATTTGGTCAAACTCGCAAGCCGCCCAGATATAACAACGCCCATCTAACCATGGTTGAAGCGGAACTTCGACGGCAAGCTGCTGGGTACTATCGCGTACAAACACCAGCGAAACATTTTCGGGAAGCTCCATCGAAGGAAAGTCCTGCTCACCGATATCTAATACACAAACTACAGGTTTTGTATTTGCCTGAGGAAGCTTGCGCAGATTCACACAGATTGCAGGCAATGCGGTCGCATCGCCCACCACAAAATACCAATCGTAATCTGCAGGCAAAACTTGCTTCTTTCCAGGCCCAACAAGCAATATGCGATCCTGAATATTCGCGCCACTCATCCAGTCCGCCGCTATACCACCAGCCTTATTCTGAACCACATCAATACTCAGGCGACTATTCGCACCGTCTTGCGCGAATTCGGCAATAGTAAAACTGCGCTGAATTGGCTTTAGCTCCCTTGGAATATCTGGGAAGCCCGCTGGCAAAGCTTGCAATGGTCGCTGTTCGCTATCAAACATAAGCTTGACGTACCCGCCTTCGCAATCTGGAGGGAACGATGCCAGATCTTCACCGGCAAAGGTATATCGACAAAACCTCGCAGATATCTGCTGGCGTTCTACAAGGGTAACAAGAGGGTATTGTTTGGAAGACAATTGCTATGCTCGCTAAAAGAGAAAAACACCAGAACGGCGATTCTACAAATTTACCGATCTTTTCTTCCGTGAGCAAGGTATAACCATAGCTGCCTGAACTAAACTTAGCTTTTGCCGTCAATAAATTCTCGAAAAACTCAGGCCCAGTCGGGCGAACGTTTGCTTTAGAGGAAAAGAGGAAATATGTTCCGCTCGTTTTTCCCCAACCCACGCTTATTCTTTTTGTCCTTCCTGGTTTGGTCAAGCCTGGCAGTTATCCTGTGGTTTAATTTTAAAGCACCGCTCGCCTCGGTTTTCGGCATCAGCTTAACCGAATCAGAACCTGTGATTGGGCTGGGCCACTTTGTTACAGGTGAGTTTCTCTTGCTCTATATTTACTACGCCTTGTGCACGGCCATTTTTGCGGGCTGCTGGTTTGTACTCGCCCCTCATAGCTGGCAATGGTGGTCGATAGTTGGCTCTTCGTTTATTTTGTTTTCAACCTATTTTTCGGTGCAGGTCTCTGTTGCCATCAACAATTGGCGGCGCCCCTTTTTCGATAGCGTACAACACGCGCTCGACCCCGAAAAACAGGTTTCGGCACAGGAACTCTACGACCTCATTATCATTTTCGCAGAGATTGCTTTTCTAGCCATTTTTGTTTTCGTATTAACACGTTTCTTGGTAAGCCACTATATCTTTCGCTGGCGTACAGCAATGAACGATTATTACACCAGGCAATGGAACAAAGTCCGGGGAATAGAAGGGGCGTCACAAAGGGTCCAGGAAGACACGATGCGTTTTGCCTCTATTATGGAAGGCTTAGGGGTTTCTATGGTTGACGCTGTCATGACACTGTTTGCGTTCTTGCCGGTGCTATGGTCGCTTTCTCAATACGTCGAAACGCTCCCCATAGTTGGCGAAATCGCTTATCCGCTTTTTATGGCTGCCATTGTGTGGTCCATTTTTGGCACGGGCTTACTAGCCATTGTCGGAATAAAATTGCCCGGCCTGGAATTTCGCAACCAACGGGTAGAAGCTGCGTACAGAAAAGAGCTTGTTTATGGCGAAGACGATCATCAACGAGCCGAACCTCAAACGCTAAAGGACCTTTTCGCGTCGGTAAGGCGCAATTATTTTCGCCTTTACTTTCACTACATGTATTTTAATGTCGCTCGAAGTCTTTATTTGCAGGCCGATAATATTTTTGCGTATTTTATTCTTATCCCTACCATTGCCGCAGGGACAATCACGTTTGGTATTCTCCAACAAATTCTTACTGCTTTTTCACAGGTAAGTAACTCGTTTCAATATCTTGTCAATTCATGGACCACAATCGTCGAATTGCTGTCAGTATATAAGCGACTTTCCTCTTTTGAGAGACAAATGGAAGGAAAAGAAATTATCGAAAACTATGCGTTTGACTAATTACCGAATGTAAAAGGCAGCGTTAAAGTTTTTTAAAACGGGGAATCCGGCTTCCATCAACTTCGACCTGCTCAACAAACATTGCAGCGGGTCGAACCCAAACGTCACCCAGACGCTCGCCTTGCTCAAAAGCGTCGCCGTAAAGAGGCCGATACACAACCAGCCTCTCTTCCGTTTCGCTATGGGTGGCCATGCACAAAACTTCGTACTTTCTGCCTTTGTAATGCAGATACTCTCCCGGCAAAATTTCGTCATTGTCGAACATAGCACTCACCAAATAAAAACGTTAGCCAATAAGCTTTTCGATTTGCCTGACCAGAAGCTGAAGGTTACTGCTACCACGAAATTCATTGACATCAAGACTGTATGCGATATGAACTTCGTCCAACTGATCATCTGGCCACTGATCGACATCAACGTTAAACGCAATCGCATCATAAGTTGTTTGAGGAGCATCTGGTTTTGCCAGCATCATCTTAAGGTGGTTACCGCCAACAATACGCTGTTGTAGCAGCATGAACTTACCATCAAACAATGGCTCGGGTACGCCCTGCCCCCATGGAAAATCTCGCTTTATACACTGTGCGATATCGAGCGTCAGGTCCTCCGAGCGCAACTCCCCGTCGCTAAGCAGCTCTTTCTTTAATTGATCTTCAGACAAGAGCGACGTTACCACTTCATTAAATGCGCGACTAAACTCATCGAGTTTTTCGGCCTCTAAACTCAAACCGGCAGCCATCGCATGCCCACCAAACTTTTGCACGAGCGCCGGGTTTTGCGAAGCAACCAAATCCAGCGCATCTCGGATATGCAAGCCAGGAATCGAACGGGCGGAGCCTTTTAACTCAGAGCAATGTTCATCTTCGTTTGCTGGCGCGAAGCAAATTGTCGGACGGTGATAGCGCTCCTTGATTCGCGATGCCAATATCCCCACCACGCCTTGATGCCAGCCTTTGTCGTAAAGACAAACCCCTATCGGTAAGGTATTACTGTCGAGGCCAGACAATAATTGTTCAGCTTCACGTTTCATTCCCTTTTCTATGCTGCGTCGATCTTTATTTAAACCGTCAAGCTCCTGCGCAATATCAAACGCTAATCCGTCATCGTTGGTTAATAGCGCAGCAATCCCAATAGAAATATCATCTAACCGCCCTGCCGCGTTCAGTCTGGGGCCTAACACAAAACCCAAATCTGAGGCAGTCAGGTTATGCGCACTACGACCAGCGACTTTCAAGAGCGCCTTAATGCCCGCGCATGACTTCCCTGAACGTATTCGTCGCAAGCCCTGCTCAACCAAAATGCGATTGTTTTTGTCCAGCGGCACAACATCGGCGACGGTTCCAAGCGCGACCAAATCAAGCAACTCGGCAAGGTTTGGCTCTGCAATATCCGCTGCGGACGAAAAATAGTTGTCCTGCCGTAAAGATGCTCTCAAGGAAAGTAATAAATAAAAAGCGACTCCTACACCCGCCAGGTTTTTGCTGGGAAAATCACAACCGGACTGGTTAGGATTAACAATTGCGTCTGCATCGGGAATTTGATCACCAGGCAAGTGATGGTCCGTTACAATTACCTTAATACCAGCGTCTTTAGCGGCGGCTACGCCTGCTACGCTTGATATGCCGTTATCAACGGTAATGATCAGCGATGGTTCTAACGGTTTTGCTAATTCGACTATCTCCGGGGTAAGACCATAGCCAAACTCAAATCTATTTGGAACAATAAACCGAACATTGCTATGCCCCATTGCTTCGAGGCCGCGCGTTAAAACCGCGCAACTAGTTGCACCATCAGCATCAAAATCGCCAACGATGAGAATTCGTGTTTGCTGGAGTAACGACGCTTTTACAATCTGCGTTGCTTGCTGGAGTCCTTTTAAGGCAGGAGGCAATAACCCGTCGAGTGTCAGTGCTACGTCATCGTCGTTGAAAAGACCGCGATTACAAAATATATTTTGTAATATGGTAGGCACAGACACCGAAAAATCTGCGCTGGCGGCAAGTGCCGGCATCTGTCTTCGTCTTATTGAAGCATTCACGCGAGGCGGAAATCCTATTGATAATTAAATCAATATAAACCCGTCAGCTAACGTACGCTTTCAGCCATAAACTGGTTAACCGTTTCAAGGTCGTTTGCCAACACGGTAAACTTCTCTTCGCGCTCAAACAAATCTACCATATGTATTGGCAGCTTTGCTCGAGTGTCGACACGGGACTGTTCGATAGCTTCTGGAAATTTAGCTGGGTGCGCAGTGGCAAGGCAAACAATTTGTTGATCCTGGCTTTTTCTACATTTTCTGGCGGCACCTACGCCAGTTGCGGAATGCGGATCTAACAAATATTCTTTTTCGCTAAACACGCTTGCAATAAGCTTACATGTTTCGTCATCATCGATTGATGCAGAGGAGAACTCGCTCTTTAAACGTTCGGTTTCTGACTCACTGAACCGCAACCCTTCGCGCTCAAATTCAGCCATTTTCTCTTTTAATACTGCGCCATCACGGCCATACAAATCGAAAAGAAGCCGCTCAAAGTTACTGGAAATACTTATATCCATACTGGGCGATAAGGTTTTATGTAACGTTTTGCGGGTGTACTCTCCTTTGTGAAGGGCATCGTGCAAAACGTTATTGCGATTTGTCGCGATGATCAAATCGTCAATTGGCAGCCCCATTTGCTTCGCCAGATAGCCCGCAAAAATATCGCCGAAATTACCGGTCGGCACCGAAAAACTAACTGCTTTTTCTGGTGCGCCCAGCTTTAAAGCGGCATAAACGTAGTAAACAATCTGGGCCATAATTCTGGCCCAGTTAATAGAGTTCACCGCGACCAGGCTACGCCCACCCGATAAAAATGACTGGTCACCAAAGCTTGTTTTCACGATATTTTGGCAATCATCAAAATTGCCTTCCAAGGCAATATTATGAACGCCCTCGGAAACCACGGTTGTCATTTGACGGCGCTGGACATCCGACACTCGGTTGTGTGGGTGCAAAATAAAAATATCAACATTGCTACAGCGCTTACACCCTTCTATCGCAGCCGAACCCGTATCTCCTGAGGTAGCACCTAAAATCACCACGCGCTGGTCACGGCGCTCTAACACATAATCCAGCAGACGCCCTAGCAATTGCAGGGCAAAATCTTTAAATGCAAGTGTGGGTCCATGAAAAAGTTCAAGCACCCACTCGTTGTCTTGCAGTGGAACCAGCGGTGCCACATCTGCATGACTAAATGTCGCATAGGTATCTTTAAGAATGGCTTTAAAATCAGCAGGCGGGATAGAGTCGTCAACAAAAGGCTTTAGAATTTCAAAAGCGAGTTCGTCGTACGCCAAACCCTTCCAGCTTTCGAAATCTTCGCGACTAAACTTGGGCAGCGTCTTGGGTACGTAAAGTCCTCCATCACTCGCCAATCCTGCGAGCAACACTTCTTCGAAGTTAAGTTCCGGCGCGACGCCTCGCGTGCTGATATATTTCACTTTAATACTCTAACGTTCTAAATGATGTTTTAAAACACAATCTATTCAAAGGTTTCTACACGAATAGTTGTTACGTCGCCGCGCACAAAATCTAGCGCAGTTATATGCTCTAGCGATTTACTTAGTGCAGACTGTTTTACTTTTTCCGTAGTCAATACGATTTGAGCAATGTCACCCGCACTTTCAGGCTGCTGCATTGCATGGACAGAAATATCTTGCGCCGACAATGCACTGGTGATTTCTGAAAGCACGCCGGGGCGATCCTCTACGGGTATTCGAAGATACCATGGCGTTTCAGCAGTATCGATACTAGCCACAGAAAGATTATTTTCTAGCGACCGGGCAAAACATTTTGCCGTCCAACCACCGTTTTCTTTTGCAATATCGACAATATCCGCAATAACAGCCGAAGCAGTAGGCTCCGCCCCTGCTCCCGGACCATAGTACATCGTCTTTCCAACTGCGTCGCCATCAACCAGCACCGCATTCATCACACCACTAACGTTTGCTATTAGCTGTGATTCAGGAACCAGCGTTGGATGAACCCGCATCTCGACACCCTCAGCTGTGCGCTTTGCCAGTCCCAGGTGTTTAATGCGATAACCTAGCAATTCAGAAAAACGAATATCTTCGATGCTTAGTTTACTAATACCTTCTGTAAAACATGCCTCGGCATTTAATGGCATGCCGAATGCCAGCGCAGAAAGAATTACAAGCTTTTGCGCGGCGTCAATACCTTCAACGTCAAAAGTCGGGTCAGCCTCAGCATAGCCCAACGCCTGCGCCTGGGCTAACGCCTCTTCAAAGCTGCTGCCGTTATCTCTCATCTCAGTAAGAATGTAATTACCGGTGCCATTAATAATGCCCGCGATCGAATTAACGCAATTTGAAGCCAGACCTTCGCTTAAAGATTTGATAATGGGGATGCCACCTGCGACGGCAGCTTCGAAACAGACCGATAACTGCTTCTCGTTCGCCAATGCGAGAATTTCATTCCCATGAGTTGCAATCAATGCCTTATTAGCCGTTACAACCGACTTACCGTTCCGCAGAGCCTCAACAACGAGCTCCTTTGCAACGGTAGTACCACCGATTAATTCGACCACAACGTCGACGGCGGGGTCCCGAACGACATCAAACACATCACGACTCACTCTAAACCCAGAGGTATCGCAGTTTGGGTTGTCACGACGCGCACCGATATGCACAATTTCGATTGTCGCATCAGCGCGATTTTCAATAAGGGATTTATTGCGGGTCAGTACATCTACCACACCACTGCCAACGGTTCCCAGACCGCAAATACCTAAACTAACAGTGCGTCGTTTTTCTTTAGATTGAGACATCAAACAATCATCTCGTCGTTGTCAATTTCTGGTGCATGAACCGGTTTTAGCACAAGCATAAAACCGAAATGAATTTCGTTACCGTCATAACGCAACAAAGCGCGGTTACGCCGCGCTTTGCAAAAACCTTTTAGATAAGGCCGCCTGCTGACAAGGCGGCTATTCTAAAGCATCTATTCCAATAGAGAAATCTTAAATTCCGATACGTTTAGCCAACTCATCAGCAGGCATATACCCAGGCAGCATTCTGCCGTCTTCCGTCACCAATGCCGGCGTTCCGCGAACTCCAATACGACTACCAAGCGCAAAGTGTTCGGCAACCGGATTAGGCTTACACATATTCTCCTTTATATTTCGGCCAGATTTTAATTGGGTTAACGCCTCATTCGGGTCGTCTGCACACCATGCGGACACTATCTTCTGGTAGCCAGGAGAATTAAGCCCTTTGCGCGGATATGCCAGATAGCGGATCTCTATCCCCAGATCGTTAATCTCATCGATTTCCAGGTGCAGCTTCTGGCAATAGTAACAATCAACGTCGGTAAACACGTAGACCACCGCTTTATTACTTTTCTGCGATTTAAATATAATCGCTTCGTCCAGGCTTAGCTGGCTCAGCTCAAGGCTGCGACTTTGCTCCATTTCGCGTTCGGCCAGGTCGACAATACGATCCTCTCCCACCTCATATAAACCACCGGCAAAAAAGTGACCTCCATCAGGCGTGAGATAGATGGTCGGCCCGTCTGCGACCGACGTTTTAACCAATCCTGGCACTTCAGATTCGAGAATAGGCCCAAACTGAAAGTCAGGGCGTGCTTTTTTCAGCTTCTCAAGCGCTTTGTTTGCATCAAGGGGTTGCGCACTTGATAGCTGCGACACCAGCCCCAATAGCACTAAAAACGCCGCTTTTAAATACCATTTCATTCTCATACTTTTACCTGTAAAACTCGTATATAACGTTGGAGTTCTGAAAACCACTGCTCTCAGCAAAGTTTAACCGAAGATTTATACCTGTGCTTACTTTATGCTGAATCACCTGCGTTTGGATTCCTCGGGCCCGTTTCAGTTCCCGCGACAAACCTCACATCTATGCCCTTGGATGGTGAGCTTCATACAAATTTTGCAACCTTGCTTTAGCCACATGGGTATAAATCTGCGTTGTCGATAAATCGGAATGCCCAAGTAAGGTTTGCACCACTCGCAGGTTTGCCCCGCGATTAACGAGATGTGTAGCAAACGCGTGCCTCAAGCCATGAGGGGTCACTTCAACTTTCAACCCGGCACGTTTGACATAAAACTTGATGCGATACCAAAACGCCTGCCTCGTTAATGGCTTTCCGGCACGGCCCGGAAACAATGTGTCACTTGCCTGGGCGCCATCGGGCAGCAACTCAGGCCTCCCGTGTTTGAGATAGGCCTGCAGCAGCTCATTAGCGTGCTCGCCTATCGGCACCATACGCTCTTTCGCGCCTTTGCCCATAACGGTTACAGCACCTTGTATGAGGTTGAGCATTGGCAAACGCAATGACACCAACTCGGACACCCGCAGTCCACTCGCGTACATTAACCCCAACATTGCTTTGTCGCGCAACTCAAGCGCGCTGTCAGTACCCGGCTCCTCGAGTAATCGATCAACCTGCTCTTCGCTAATCACTTTCGGTAGAGGTCGCCCAAGCTTTGGCGGCTCCAGCCGCAAAGTCGGGTCGTTAGCAATAAGGTTTTCGCGCAAACAATAGCGATAAAAACCTTTCAAGCTCGATACCATTCGAGCCTGGCTACGTGGGCTAACCGATCGCGAAGCCAGGTTTTCCATCAGCTGGCTTAGCTCAAACATGGTTACCGCGAGCAAATCGCTATTACGCTGGCCGTCGTTAGACAGGAACCGTGCAAATCCCTCAAGATCTCGCCTATAGGCATCTAAGGTATTGCGCGACAGGCCTCGCTCAAGCCACACAGCGTCTATATAACGCGCTATTAGCTGGTCGTGATGCATTGGGTTTAGTGGCGGTTTGTGCCAACCTCTTCAAAAGCGCTATTTCTCGACAAATACTACTACCCTTAGTTTAGAAGACAACTTAAGCAATCCTTATTACACGCGCCAGTAGTCCAACATAATACCCAGACTCCCCACCACTTTCCCACTGGCATAAAAAAAGCGATCCGAAGATCGCTTTTTCGTTACGCTTTCGCTTAGTTAAGCTTTTCTTTAATACGTGCCGCCTTACCTGAACGCTCACGCAAATAATAAAGTTTCGCACGACGCACATCACCACGACGCTTAACTTCAATCTCGGCAACGAGCGGGCTGTAAGTCTGGAAAGTACGCTCAACACCAACGCCGTGAGAAATTTTTCTTACAGTAAACGCCGAGTTAAGACCGCGATTACGTTTTGCGATAACCACACCCTCAAACGCCTGCAAACGCTCTTTGTCGCCTTCTTTTACGCGTACCTGAACAACAACGGTATCACCGGGAGCAAAAGACGGCATATTTTTTTCAGCCATTTGCTCTTGCTCAATTTGCTGGATAATTTTGTTGCTCTTGCTCATGACAAGCTCCTGTTAAATTCGTCAATCTATCGAAATTTTATTCGAAAGCTTTTTTAATAGCGCCAACTGCTCGCGATCAAGTTTACTTTCATCAATTAAATCTGGTCGCCGTTGAAGCGTTTTCTGCAACGCCTGTTCAAACCGCCACTCAGCTATCTTCTTGTGGTCGCCGCTTAACAGCACCTCTGGCACTGCCTGGTCGTCTACCACTTCTGGTCTCGTGTAGTGCGGATGGTCTAACAACCCCTGACCCGCAAATGAATCTTGCTCTGCAGATTCTGCGCTGCCCAACGCACCTGGCAGCTGGCGGATCACAGCATCAAGCAACACCATCGCTGCTAGCTCGCCACCCGAAATAACATAGTCGCCTATCGAAACCTCTTCGTCGACTTCACTATCTATCACCCGCTGGTCAATACCTTCGTAACGACCGCAGAGTAGTACCAACGAAGGTAGCTCTGCCAGGCGCTCTACCATCGACTGATCTAGCGGCCGTCCCTGCGGAGACAAATACAGCACTTTAGCTGGCTGCCTTAACCCGGATTTGGCAGCGCGGATCGCGCTGGTTAATGGCTCAACTGCCATCACCATACCCGGGCCACCACCGTAAGCTTTATCATCAACCGTACGATGCTTATCATCAGCATAGTCGCGCGGGTTTACCTTATTAAAGCTTACCAGGCCTTGCTTAATCGCGCGGCCACTCACACCGTAACCTGATATCGCAGCGAACATCTCAGGAAACAATGTTACTGCGCTAACCTGCATACTAGTCTTCGCAGTGCCAATCAATCAGCACTCTTCGATTACTCAGGTCTACATCTAAAACCGAATAGTCCAACACGTACGGAACTAATATCAGTTCTTTGTTAGCTGTCTCGCCTGATGGTCGAACAGCCAACACATCATTTGCACCGGTTTCCATAAGGTGATCCACCTCACCAATTCTGTCAGACGCTTCATAGACACCTGGATAATCTGACAACCCGGCCTTTTCTCGTCCAGCGCAGTTGTATACGCTCATTCCTTCTAGCTGATGCCAATAAACCTCATCGTCACTCAGCGCTGGCAGCGAGTCACTTGGCACATGGATAAACTGCTGGCGAAACTTCTGTGCCTCTTCGCGAACGTCAAACCCTTTTAAGTGAACGAGCAAATCATTGCCCTTTACTTTCCAGTCGTCCGCTTCTACTCGCGTCAATGTTTTTGCTAATCCTGCATCGCTTACTGGTTCGCTTCCCAGTAGCCAATAGCTGCTGTTCATTAGCGCTTCGGGACTTTCAGTGAAAGGCTGGATTTTTAACCAGCCCTTAATACCAAAAACCGTCCGAACTCGCCCAAATACTACCAGCGCATTCTGTGCTGTTCCGTCAGAATCTTTGCTGGTGGAAGGCATATTGCCCAAGGGCTGCTCACTGCTCAAAGCGTGAGCCTCACAAATCTAGCTTTGCCAAACTAGGCAGCTGCTTCAGCCGCTTCTTTTGAAAGCTTCTTCACACGATCAGAAAGCTGGGCACCTAAGCCTACCCAATGATCGATACGGTCCTGCTGAATACGCAAGCGCTCCTCTTGCCCTCTCGCAATCGGATTAAAAAATCCGATCTTCTCGATAAAGCGACCATTACGAGCTTTGCGACTGTCAGCCACTACCACATGGTAGAAAGGCCGCTTCTTCGAACCACCAAGCGCCAAACGAATCGTGACCATAGTATTACCTGAGTTTTCTCACTGCGGCCCACCTCGCAAAATAAAAAATGCTGAGAAGGCCTTTAAATTCAAAAGGTTATGCCATTAAAACCTATCTTTTGGCACACTTCCGGCAGGCAGAATTCTACCCAGCCAGAAAAAAGGCGCGCATTGTACGCCAAAGCCTGTAGAAAAGAAACCAGTTCAATTCGCTATTATGCACTGATCGCAACGAGTTCAACGCCTCTCCTCTTGTAAACTGGAGCGCTTAATCTAAACGCTTGAAATGACCTTTTTCGGACTTATAGTGTCTTTAAGCTTCTAAAATCAGGGCACAGGCCTATATCCAGCCGGCAGCCCCCAAACTGAAACACCTTAACGCTAGCAGGAGTGTTAACCAACTTATGCGAATCATGCTCTTTTTGTTGACCAACTTCGCCGTTATTGCGCTCGTTGGTGTAATTATGTCGGTCTTTGGCATCTCGACCCTTCAAGCCAACGGCATCGATATCGACCTTCAAGGCACGCTTATCATGTGTGCACTTTTCGGCTTTAGCGGCTCACTTATATCGCTGTTCCTTTCAAAAACGATAGCCAAGCGATCAGCGGGCGTGCAATTAATCGAAACACCACAGAATCAAACCGAACGCTGGCTGTACGACACCGTTGCCGACATCTCTCAACGTGCCGGCATTAAAACGCCCGAAGTAGGTATATTCCCCTCAGCACAACCCAACGCTTTTGCGACAGGCTGGAATAAAAATGCCGCGCTGGTCGCTGTAAGCGCCGGATTGCTGCAGAACATGAAGCCCAACGAAGTGCGGGCGGTACTCGCGCACGAAGTTGCTCACGTAGCCAACGGCGATATGGTGACGCTAACGCTGATACAAGGCGTCGTAAACACATTCGTATTATTTTTCTCACGCATTATCGGCCACGTGGTTGATCGCGCAGTATTTAAAACCCAGCGCGGTTATGGGCCTGGTTATTATATTGTCTCTATCATTGCGCAATTGGTGCTTGGCATACTAGCGAGCATGATCGTAATGTGGTTTTCGCGTTACCGTGAGTTTCGCGCTGATGAAGGTGGGGCCAAATACGCAGATCGACAATCCATGATTGGTGCGTTAGAAGCACTTAAGCGCGGCAGCGAAATGCCTGATGAAATGCCTGAAAACCTTGCCGCTTTTGGTATTGGCTCGGGAAGAAAAAGTGGTCTACGAGAATTATTTAGTTCTCACCCGCCATTGGATGTAAGGATAGAGGCACTTAGGGCAAACGCAGCACGGCCGAGTTAAAACGCTAAAGCCCTAACTTTCTTAAGGCTACGCTTTTTTAAATTGCGTCAGGAACAAGAAAACTAAGCGGCGATAACTCTCGCCAGGTAGGTGCAGGTGGCTGGTCGAGATCTAATAAACCATCGCCGTTTGCATCTAAATTACCCGATAGCATTAGCGCCGAACCATTGGAAGAAAGCTCATAAGTCCCGCCGTCTGCACCAAATAAAGTAAACCTGCCTTCCGCGGGAAACGCGTCAGACGAATTCCTGTCAATGGTTGTTTGGGTATCGATAAAATAAAGCCCACCAAGATTAGGGCCAGTGAATGCTAGCGTGATATCAACTTCTATATCCAAAAGGAGCTCATTATTTGATTCTAACGCCCATTCAAACTCCAAGTTTTTGTAGGTTCCGATGGTTTCATCCATGACCATACCTCCTTGATAGCTTGTTACCTCAACATCAGAATCAAACGCAATAATAGCAACCTGACCTAAAGTTACATCAACACCAAATTCAAGCTCGCCATCGAGCTCCAGAAAGTCACCACCGCTGTTGATTTTCGAAAACTCGTCAAACTCTATATCACCAAAATAACTCTCGCCGCTTGCGACACTAGACAAAGTCACAGTGACACTTCCAGTGAAAGTATCTGAACCTATCTGACAGTTCGTCAATGTAGCTCCGAAAGAATCTCCTCCGGCGATCGAGGTATTGCTATCGACAACAACCCCATAGACCAAACTACCCATAGAACAGGAGAAAGGTGAAAAGCCAGCAGGAGAATCTTTAACACGATCAATCTCACGAACAATATCAAACAATTGCCTTAAGAAATATTCGATATCGGCAAACGAGCTTACAGCTAATGAAGCAACACTAGTCGAATCCAGAGTCAACGTTGCGTTGGCAAACGGATTATTTTTACTACCCTCTTCCTGCGAACAGCCAGCCATCGCAAACGCGAAAACATCGTTAACAACGCCGCTTTCACTTTTAGCATTCCGTACTTCCTTCTTGCCAATTGAGTTTTTTGCTTTTGTGCTTATTTAAAACCCGGCGGGAGCTTCATTCCGGGCGGCAATTGCATTCCTGGAGGCAAACCACCGGCGCCGCCCTGTCCGCCACCCATACCACCTAGGCCACGCATCATATTGGCCATGCCTTTGCCTTTCATTTTTTTCATCATTTTCTGCATTTGCTTATGCTGCTTAAGCATGCGATTAAGATCTTGTAGCTGCGTGCCCGAGCCCTGCGTAATCCTTCGTTTGCGCGACCCGTTAAGAATATCGGGTGTGCGTCGCTCTTGCGGGGTCATGGAATTGATAATGGCCTCCATTTGGCCAAACTGTTTCATCGCACCCTGCTGTTCTGCCGCTTCTGCAACACCTGACATACCTGGCAGCTTTTCTAACATACTCCCTATGCCGCCCATGTTTTTCATTTGCTGTAACTGATCACGAAAATCTTCCAGATCAAAGCCTCGCCCTTTTTTAACCTTACGCGCCAAACGCTGGGCTTTCTTTTTATCGATTTTCTGCTCAGCTTCCTCGATAAGCGACATAATGTCGCCCATACCCAGAATACGTGAAGCTATTCGCTCGGGATGGAAAACCTCTAACGCCGCCGTCTTTTCGCCAACCCCCATAAACTTGATTGGCTTGCCCGTAACATGGCGCACGGAAAGCGCAGCACCACCGCGCGTATCTGCGTCTATTTTTGTCAGCACAATACCGGTTAACGGTAACACGTCACCAAATGCCTTAGCCGTATTCGCCGCATCCTGTCCTGTCATCGCATCAACAACAAAAAGCGTTTCTGCCGGGTTTAAGGTTTTATGCAGATCGCCAATCTCTGCCATCATGTCTTGATCAATAGCCAGACGACCAGCCGTATCGACGATCAGCACGTCGCTCATATTCCGCTTTGCCGCTTCCAACGCTTCTTTTGCAATGGCATTTGGCTTTTGCGAAATATCGCTAGGATGAAAACTGACATCAACATCGCTGGCCAGGGTTTCTAGTTGTTTAATCGCTGCGGGCCGATAGACATCGGCACTAACAACCATCACCGATTTTTTTTCTTTTTCCTTTAGATGTTTTGCAAGCTTGGCAACGGTTGTGGTTTTACCCGCACCCTGCAAACCCGCCATCAGGATTATCGCTGGTGGGACCACCGCCAGCTCTAACCCGGAGTTATCTCCGCCCAACGCATCCTGTAGTTCTTCTTGAACAACCTTGATAAACGCCTGCCCAGGAGAAAGGCTTTGCATCACCTCTTGTCCCATCGCCTTTTCGCGCACGGAGTCTACAAAGGCTTTAACCACAGGCAATGCCACGTCCGCTTCTAGCAACGCCATGCGCACTTCGCGCAACGCATCCTTAACATTGTCCTGGTTTAAGCTTGCCTTACCACCAATCTGGCGGAACGTATGGGAAAGGCGATCGCTAAGACTTTCGAACATGATTTACAACCTGCAATGTGGGGCTGGCAAAATAATCGTACTTGCGACCGATTATATAGGAGCGCTCTCGCGCAAGCCATGAGCTTAATCGTGAAACGCTACCGCTAAAGCACCGCCGAATAAAAACGTCGAGGACGGCATTAATTTGTCAGGCGCCACTACCGGCTACCCGCTGCATGTGTCAAAATCTGGTTATGAACGCGTATTTAATTACTCATCTCAGTTTGCTTGGTGCCATCCTAGCCTACATCACTAGCACTGGGCAGATAATCCTGCAAAGAACCCAGAAGCTTGGCTCTCGCACTGGAATTGCATTTGCAGGCATCAGTGCCTCTCTCCACCTGGCCTATGTGGTTTTGCTTATACTCGAGCGTGGGAGCCTCAGCGGCAGCTTTGTCGAGATGTTTTCACTAACATCGCTTATTGTGGTTCTTGCAGCCCTGACAACGGCTCGTGATATACCCAGCCTGTTTGTGCCACTGAATATTGTTTCGATAATCGCACTGATCTGCAGCTTTTTCTTTAATCACTCTGCGCCGCTAGACACAAGCTCACACGCACTTTCTGCTCATATCGCCGCCTCGCTAGTTGCTTACGGCGTTCTCTGCATCGCCGCCATTACGGCTGTTATTTTGTGGTTTGCCGACAATAGCCTGCGCCAGCATTCACAGAAAGCCTGGCTCGATTCACTGCCGCCGCTACAGCGGCTGGAATCATTGATGTTTTACCTGATTACTGTTGGCTGGGTAATACTGACCGTGGGCATAGCCATTGGTATCTTCGGGATTGACCAGTTTTTTGCACAGAACCTCGCCCATAAAACCGCTTTTTCGCTTATCTCCTGGCTTCTGTTTGGCGGGCTGATTATTGGCAGGCAAATAAAGGGATTGAGAGGCACACTAGCCATCAACTGGGCACTAATTGCATTTATCCTGCTCGCTGTGGCGTTCTTAGGCTCCAGATTCGTTTTGGATGTGGTTTTGCACAGAGTTTAACCAACAAACTCACCGCCACGAAATACTTGCTAAACTTTTCGTATCCATTCAATATTTGCTCCTGAAACAACTTCTAACGCCTTAGGTAAAAAAGCTACTTGGACGACATTCCCTTAAGCTGGCTGTTCACAGCACTCTTTTTTCTCTTGTTGTGTTCAGCGTTCTTCTCAAGCTCAGAAACAAGCATGATGGCGCTCAACCGCTACCGGTTGAAGCACTTAAAAGCGCAGGGGCATCGCGGCGCTCGCAAAGCGTCTCGCTTGCTCTCGCGGCCTGATCGCCTGATCGGCCTCATCCTTATCGGCAACAACCTCGTCAATATCGCTGCAACCGCACTTGGCACAGCGATATGCGTGCGGCTTTATGGTGACGCTGGCTATCTAATAGCAACCGCTTCGCTAACCGTTGTCGTTTTACTTTTTGCCGAGGTAACACCAAAAACGTTTGCCGCCGTCTATCCAGAGCGCATTGCGTTTCCTGCCTCTTACATTTTGCAGCCGCTGCTTGTTTTGTTTTTTCCGCTCGTCAAGATAACTAACGGCATCACTAACAATCTTATTAAGTTTGCGGGACACGACCCTCAGGACAATAATGATGACGGCGGCCTGAGCTTTGATGAACTGCGCACGCTGGTGGCTGAATCCGGTAGCCAGATCCCCATTAAACCGCGCGGCATGCTGATGAACATCCTCGACCTCGAAACGATGGACGTCGAAGACATCATGATTCCGCGTAACGAAATTTACGCGATCGATATTAACGACGACCCGCAGACTATTTTTGATAAATTGCGCGCCAGCGAATACACGCGGGTATTGCTTTATCGCGACCAGTTGGACGACCTGGTTGGGGTATTGCACATGCGTAACACCAGCCGAATTATCGACCTTGAACACCCTGAAAACATCCTCGACAAGCGTGCGATGATCGAAGCCGCGGTAGAGCCGTATTTCGTGCCCGAGGGCACACCACTGCATACGCAATTAACTCATTTTCAAAACGCTAAACGTCGCATTGGTGTTGTCGTGGACGAATACGGCGTCGTTCTCGGGCTAATTGCCATTGAAGATATCCTGGAAGAAATTGTTGGGAATTACACCACCAATTTTGCCGAGCAATTTGCGGATATCACCCAGCATGACGACCACTATATTATTAATGGCTCGACCATGGTTCGCGATATCAATAAAACGTTAGAGTGGGAACTCCCCATAGACGGCCCAAAAACCATAAACGGATTGCTGCTAGAACACCTTGAGGGCTTCCCCGACGGAAGCGGCGTCAGCCTTTCTATCGGCCGCTATTTATTTGAAATACTTGACCTGCAAGAAAACCGGATTCATAGCGTGAGCGCAAGAATCGTTGAAAGCTAGCGATCTTGCACCTTATAAAATCTTCCCCGCTGCTCGTGCTCGCTGCCAGGTTCGCTCTACCACACGACGCTTCTCGTCGTTATCCATCCCCGCCCAGCGAGTGATTTCGCTGGCAGATCGAAAACAGCCCTCGCAAACATCGTTCACATCTAGCGCGCAAACACCAATACATGGTGACGGAATTGCGCTTTGCGCAGTGCTTTTTTGAGTCATCACATTTACTTCTAAATTAACCAAAAATAAAAATACAGTTAAAAAACACTACCGTTGAGCGACACTAAAGGGGTCGCAATGTCGTGGCGTATCGCGCTGCGTTTTTCACGTAGTTCTCTGCACTCGTACGCAAACCTGCGCGCTGCTTATCAGTTAACGTTTTAACCACCTTGCCTGGTGAGCCCATCACAACCGAGCCATCGGGAATCACACTGTTCTCTGTCACTAACGCATTCGCGCCAATAATGCAGTTTTCGCCTATCTTTGCACCGTTAAGTACAACGGCGTTAATGCCTATTAAGCTGTTGTTACCAACGGTACATCCGTGCAGCATCACCTTATGACCGACCGTAACGTTCTTACCAATCTCCAGCGGGAAGCCAGCATCCACATGCAAAACCGAACCATCCTGAATATTGCTGCCTTCACCAATGGTGATGGTATCAACGTCCGCACGAAGCACGGCATTAAACCAGACACTGGTGTATGGCATCATCCTGACCTGACCGATTACCGCAGCAGATTCTGCTATAAAATGCCCGTCGCCGTTTAACTCGGGTTTTAAACCATCAATCTCGTAAAGCATTTTTATGCCTCCACAAAAATAACAAGACGCAATCAAGGCTTACAAATAACAACAAAAAATATCTGTAAGCTTTTGAATAATATAAATATAATCCATTCTTTTAAAGACTTGCTTAAATATCGCAAAAAAGTACTTCATCCAATAAATTGATTATTTATTGACCAGGTGAAAGCAGCTGCCTATAATGTGATCTATATCATACTTATAGAGCGAATACGTTCACTAAACACCCGTGACCAAATCGCCACCGCTACTGTGACACAGCAAGCATCGAATACCATGCAACATTAGTATCGATCGTGTTAAAAGCATAATGGACCATCTTTAACTGTTTTTCGAAATGCACATTTTATTTCGAAAAACCTCAGATCGCACATTAGAGACCTGAATTGATGGACAACAAAAACGGAAACAGACCGATAAGCACAGGAATTAATGGCAAGCCCACACTGCCAGATTTTGACACGCTACGTGATCTAGCGCGAGAAAACCCCGAAGAGCTCGAGCGCCTGCGCCTGGCTCTGTGCCAAAAAGTCATCGACGAAGCACCTTCACATGCCAAACCAAGGCTGGAGGGCTTACTGTTCCAGATCAATGCACGACGTGCATTGGCAAAAAGCCATCAGGAAGCGGCACAAGAGCTTTCTAACATGATGAATCATTCGCTTAAGCGCATGCAGGAAATGCTACGCGACCTGCGAACCATCCAGTCGGAAAGCATTCTGCTTTCGACCCGCAGCACGGAGCAGAACATTATGGATCACGGAAAGTCCGCCGACATCATTTCGTTTACGAAATACGCTGCCGCGCGCCGTTAAGTTATAGCGGTCAATCCCCAGACGCTCATATACGCTTTATTCTGGTTTAAGCGAGCATCTGGGAGATAAGACCGATTTGCCAGCAACAACCAGCGAGATACCAATAAACGTGTGCGATTTATAAAAGCGACTATTCGTGCACGACAGGCCAGGCCATTCGCACTATTTCCAAAAGGCGGGACACCCCGCCTTTTTTATTGCCCGCTACTTTTTAGGGCCCTTAACTCACTACCGCTCACAAACACTATGCCTATCGGAACCTTACAACGCCCTGTTTACTGGCCAATAGAGGAGCGCAGGCGTTTCGTAAGGATGACTGTCACGCAACGCATCAAGAACTCGTTTGAGCACTGCTTCTTCACAAACCATTTCAACTCTTATTTCTCGCACATACTCCAATTGGTCGAGCTCTCCGACACTCGGCTGGCTTCCCTGCAACGGCCTGAACTGCCCCTGCCCTTCTGTCTGCCAACAACAGGAATCATAATTTCCAATGCGTCCCGCACCCGCAGAGAACATGGCCTTTTTGACTGTTTCAGCGGCAGCATCCGGCACATACACAACGATAGCGTACATGTCGCCAGACTCACTCATCTCAGCCTCCCGCGGCTGTGTCATCTGGATTAAACCTTCCGCTGGTCTGCGCAATAAAACTCTCTGCGAATGCTTCGAAAGTACCGGCACTGATCGCTTCGCGTATCTGTGCCATCGTCTTTTGATAAAACCGTAAATTATGAATGGTGTTCAGCTGAGCGCCCAGAATCTCTTTGCATTTGTCTAAATGATGGAGATAAGCGCGAGAAAAGTTTTGACAAGTATAGCAGTCACAATTTTCATCTAACGGTTTATCACTGTATCGATGTATTGCGTTACGAATTTTAACGACGCCCTGCGAGGTAAATAAATGCCCGTTACGCGCATTGCGCGTGGGCATTACGCAGTCAAACATATCGATACCACGTGCCACCGCTTTTACAATATCTTGCGGCGTGCCTACCCCCATCAAATATCGCGGAGTTTGCCTGGGCAATTGCGTCGCCAGGCCATCCAACACGCCTAGCATTTCTTCTTTGCTTTCGCCTACTGAGAGCCCGCCTATCGCGTAGCCATCAAAACCGATATCAAGCAACCCTGCGAGCGACTGTTCGCGCAAATCGTCGTACATTCCTCCCTGAACAATCCCGAACAAAGCATTGCTACCCTCACCTTGTAAAGTCACATGCGCGTCTTTACTACGCTTGGCCCAACGCAACGACAACTCCATCGACTCGGCGGCTTGCTCGTGGGTCGCAGGGTAAGGCGTGCACTCATCAAAGCACATCACGATGTTAGCGCCAAGCTCATATTGCGCGCGCATGCTGGTCTCAGGGTCGAGATACACTTTGCTGCCATCAACGGGTGACTGGAAAGTAACACCCTTCTCAGTAATCTTGCGCAACTTGCCCAGGCTCCACACCTGGAAGCCACCTGAGTCAGTCAAAATCGGCTTGTCCCAGCCAATAAAATTGTGCAGCCCGCCGTGAGCCCCGACCACTTCGGTGCCCGGGCGAAGCATTAGGTGAAAGGTATTGCCCAAAATAATATCGGCGTCAATTTCGTGGATATCGCGCGGCAACATACCCTTTACCGTGCCGTACGTTCCCACCGGCATAAAAGCCGGGGTACGCACAACACCGCGTTCGAAATGTAATTCTCCACGACGCGCCAAACCATTTTCGGCGAGCAACTTAAACTTCATATAATTTTGAATCTCGAATTTTTACTTTGGTGATTGCTATGACTAACTGGCAAATCTTCTAACTGATAAACATAGCGTCGCCATAAGAATAAAAGCGATATTTTTCAGCAATCGCCGCTTGATAGGCGCTCATCACATTCTCCTGGCCCGCAAACGCTGAAACGAGCATCAAGAGAGTTGACTCCGGCAAATGGAAGTTAGTTAACATCGCGTCTACTATTTTAAATTCGTAGCCAGGATAGATAAAAATATCGGTATCTCCGCAGTAAGGCTCTATCCAGCCTCGCCTGATCGCTGCAGTTTCCAGACTGCGAACACAGGTAGTGCCCACGGCAATAACACGACCACCTCGCTCGCGCGTTTCTCTTACCTGATTACAAACTTCTGCCGATACTTCTAGATACTCACTATGCATCTCGTGGTCTTCGACCTCTTCTGTCCGAACCGGCTGAAACGTTCCCGCACCAACATGCAATGTAACGTGAGTCCGCCGAACACCTAGCTTATCGATCGCTTCGAGCAGTGGTTCATCAAAGTGCAGCCCTGCCGTTGGCGCCGCTACCGCACCTTCGCGCTTACCGTAAACTGTCTGGTAGCGTTCGCTGTCAAAACTCTCCACGCTTCTATCGATATAGGGCGGCAGAGGCATTTCTCCTACGGCCTGCAAAACCATCGCAAGGCTTATTTGCCCGACGCTCTCAATCAAGTACATATCATCAATTTTTTGGAGAATTCGAATATCGATGTCGTTGCCGAGATGAATGATCGTATCAGGCTGCGGTGCTTTGCTCGCCCTAATTTGCGCCAGGCCTTTGGTACCACCAACCACCCGCTCCATCATTATTTCTACCTTGCCGCCACTTTCCTTGTGGCCAAATAACCTTGCCGGTATTACGCGCGTATCATTGAACACCATTAAATCGTTGGGATTCAGCTCAGCCATCAACTCCAAAAACTGGCGATGCTGAATCTGACCGTCACTTTTATTAAGTTGCAACAGTCTGGACTCAGTTCTATTTTCGGCTGGATAGCGCGCGATTAACTCATCTGGTAATTCGTATTTAAATTGCTCACGGCGCATAGGAATGATTTTAATTAATAAAGAAACGATCAAAGCCGCATTCTAAACTAATCTTATGCCATTCCACAGAACATACGTTGAGAGATATCGTTCGGGGACGTTAAAATTGCGGGCTTGCACATGTACAAGCCGCTGATATAATCGCGCACCTCTTTGTTGAGGCCCTCCTATGCCGGGGTGGCGAAATTGGTAGACGCGCCGGATTCAAAATCCGGTTCTGGCAACAGAGTGCGGGTTCAAGTCCCGCCCCCGGCACCATGTACTTTTTCACTCACGATAAAACTTGCTGTGGCGCGACCGCGCCGGATTCATCAATTTACAAAGCCAGCGGTTCTGGCATTCTCTTTACAAAGAGAGTTGTGCGGATTCAAGCCCTGCCCCGGCTCCATCGACTTTTTTTAATAGCAATAAAACGTCCTGTGGCACGACTGCACCGGATTCACCAATTTATAAAAACGGCAGTTCTGACCATTAGTATTCATAGTCACTAATTACTCGTCAATTAGCGTAAGAGCATCGAAACCTTTGGACAAGCACGCCCATCGCCCCCTAAAAAAACCAACGCCTAGCATCCATACCAAAACTGCCATTATTAAGCAGCATTGGAGGGCCTTTCCCAGCGCCACCTATTTTTAATTTACGCTAAACAAGGTTGAGACTATAAAGCGAATATCTCAGTTCCAAATTAGCACTTTACAAACTTTAAACACATAAAGAGTTTGATATTACGCTATTACGTCGAAGCGTCCAGCAGTTTCTTTTCCAGCCGCTAGTTTTTCTTCAGTAGAAAACACTTCTTGTTCTAAGAACGCTTTCTTTTTCGGGTAATAGTCTAATGCCTCCGACTGAAGAACAAAAAAAGCGTAGCATTCGGCAAAATCTTCAGCGGCATTTCTAGCGGCGTACAGACTGACAAAGTATTTGGATTTCCTTCCCGACAATCGTCTCACCCAGTTTTTCCGCTGTTTTGAGTCAAGATACTGGTAGTAGACTGAATGCCCCAATTCATGGAAAAGCGCATGCTTAAGTAAGTCTTCAGATTCGGTTGCATAAATAACGATTCTTCTCTCTTCCAAATGATAGTAAGCACCCTTAAACACTCGCCGACGAAAAAACCCACCTACTTTTCGGTGCAAGTATTCATTTATGTACTCAATCTCGCTTAATTTCGAAAGATGATTGGTAGGTAACTTTTCAAGAAGACGAGCAATTGTTATAGCACTTAACGGCGCGCAACTATCAAACCCTCGCAACGCAATTTGAACCAACGGTGATTTTTCATCTGCTCCCAGACTATATTTAATGGGTTCTTTCACAAAAACTGCCTATAACGGGTCAACCAATTTAAAAAAAGAACAAACCCGCCTGTTTTTAGCTTACCGGCCAACATATTCTTAGAGAACGAAAATCACCGGCTATTGCGCAACGCCTTCATATCAACTTTGCCCGCAGCGGTTTGTGGCAGTGAGGGTAGGTAAGCATAAGTTGCGGGAACACTATCTCTGCCCAAGCGTGATTCAATGAGCTTTCCAAGCTCTATCTCGAGCAATTCACAATTTGTTGACTTCAAATCTACAAGTGCAAGAGCTGCTTCAACCTTCTCCCCCAGCACTTCGTCGGGCACTGCAAACACAACCGCTTCTTTAATCGCAACATGTGTATTGAGCAAGCTTGTAATTGGCTCACAATAAACGATCACCCCACCCAAATTGGCAGACTCTTTTAATCTACCCAAAAAATGCAACGCGCCGTTGTCGTCAATGTACCCCATATCACCCGTTCGAAACCACGCATCGCCAACGCAACTTCTTTCATATAGAGATCGATCATTCACATAACCAGAAGTCGCAATTGATCTATGTACTAATATCTCTCCAGGACTCTGCATCGAGCAAGTATCAGCAACGATATCGCCCACCAAAAAAGCGAGTTTATCGGGGTATATCGATCGACCTACAAATGTATTATCAGGTTCGTTATAAAACTCCTCATCAAAATCTTCTGGCACCGCCATAGCTATATTGGCAACTTCTGTCTGTCCAAACAATTGGAAACAAACGTCACCCCACACATCCGTGATCCGCCGCAGCGTAGGCTTATCCAAACTAGCGCCACCAAAAAAAATGGTTTTAAGAGAACCCGGAGGGCCTTGTTCAAGGTTAAGCGCCTGTGATATTTGCCTAAGCATCGGGGGAACCAACACTACGGCATCAATTTTAAAATTTGTCAAACTATTAAAAAACTTCTCCAACGTAAATCGAGGCAGAACCGCAAAGCTGCCTCCGCTGGTTAACACCATAAACAAACTTGCAACAAGAACCTTCCCAAATGGCATCGCAACCAACAGTCGCCAACCATCTTGCCATCCCCCCACTTTCCTATACACGTTGGCGCGATGAGCCATCATCGCCGCCGTTATCTCGACGCCTTTTCTTTTACTCGTTGTCGCGCTTGTAAAGTCAATTAAAACAACTGGATTAACCCTATCCGCCTCAGGGCTAGGGCGTTCGGGTGCCTTGGATAATGCAAGCTTCAATAATGAAGGTGCGTTCCCATCCGCTGGGTAATCACTCTCATCCAGGGCAAATACTCCAATATTCTCAATGAGCAGCCCCAGGTCATCGTCCATTTGATACTCGGTAGTAGACTCGCAGATAAGCACCTTTGGAACGACGCACTTAAAACACTCACGCTTGTCCTTAGCGCTAAAGCGGGGCATCATTGGCGTTACCACCGCGCCACGGCATAAGCACGCTAAAACAATGGGCAACAACTCAATTCTATTACTTACGTCAACTAAAACTCGATCACCAGGCTCTAAACCCGAATCGAGTAGTACCTGGTATATCTGGCTGGCTAGACTCGCAACGTCTCTATAAGAAAGCCGAGTAGATTCGTCAAAGACGCATAACTTTTCGCTGTGGATTTCAAAAGCATCAAATAAACGCTTCACTGCGTCACCAGCACCGATAGAATGCTCGAAAGTATTTGTAGCCAATAACTTTTTATCGTCTGATAGAAGTGTCTTGTCAATCACATCCATTTTCCCACACCCTGAAAACAACAGTTATCTTTATTAAAAATGAAGCCTTAATCAGTCAACCCGCCATTATTGGGTTGGTTATACGCTCACACTATTTTTCTTTGAAGCGTTCAATTTTATGCGCTTACCAACCGCAGCTTCCCAAATTTCAAAATCCTCTTTATATTTTGCTCTAACTTTTTCCTCATGTTGCTCGGTCAATTTATCCAAATGCCCATCTGGAGAGGTCTCAAAGGAATAAATCTGTCTATGAGGAATTTCGATATCCTGGACCTCAAGCTTCTTCAACATACCCAAAATTGACACCTGTAAATACTCAAAACACAGGGGGGCTACTCACTACTTCTCCTTTGTACTTGTGATAACTCGCTTGTCTTTGCCATAATAAATGCGTGTACCTATCTGCTCTTAGAGTTTCCATAAATATAAAGAAAAGACCGCTATCTAATATCGGTCGACTCCACTTGCTCAGTTTCATAATTGACTTAAACCTTTCAATCGGCTCTCTAATAGGAGAAAAGATTTGGTACTCAGTTATTATTTTTTGATCTACAAGGCCAAGTTCAACCAGCTCGTCCAGAGTGAGTGCAGTGTTAACGTAATTCATTATAAGGTCAATGGGTTTACGCGCATAATTGTGAAACCCAAACTTCTCTTGATATATGTCCAGCGTCATAGGCTCAAAATTATGGGGAGAGTAAAGTTCTATCTCACCTATATAAACTCCCGAAGCTATATCATCCTCAGCGATTAGCCCGTGATCTCTAAGTAACTGATGACCTAAATGTGAATCAGTTCCAACAGGCTCCAAATATATGTATTTATATTTATGCGATATGATCACCCAATCCCCCAAAATTATCTTTAGCGTAAAAACTTTGCTGGCCGTTAACTCGTTTCGGCCCCATGCGCTTTAATGATTAAGCGCAATAATAAACGCGCTTTAGTATATATCGCAATAATTAAAACAGCATTCTGGGATAGGTTTAAACTGCCCTTAGAAACATGGAACAGACACCAACCTATTGACGCCATGATAAACCCGCCTTAGCATAGTTCGCAATTATTAAAACAATATCCACTAAAGGAATAGACGATGACTCGGCCCAGGAAGGCGCTCGTCGCTTTAGAAACTACCCGCTACTATCATGTTATGACTCGTTGCGTTCGGCGAGCGTTTTTATGTGGCTTCGATGAAGTCACGGGCAACAACTATGAACATCGACGCGAATGGATTGAAGCCCGCATTCATTTGCTATCTTCAATCTTCGCAATAGACGTTTGTGCTTATGCCGTGATGAGCAATCATTACCATCTAGTGGTGCGCTTGTCGCCAGAGCAACTTAGGAATGTTAGCAATGATGACATTGCTAAGCGTTGGCAAACGCTCTGCAAAGGCACCTTCCTCTTTCGGAAATACTGCAACGGTGAATCACTCAAACCCTATGAACAGGCTGTGGTTGATACGGAAATTGCCGTATACCGCCAGAGACTCTGTGATTTAGGCTGGTTTATGAAGTGCATCAACGAACCGTTAGCGATTAAATCGAATCGAGAAGATGGCTGTACGGGTACGTTCATTGACGGACGTTATAAATCACAAGCCTTATGTTCCGACGAAGCACTGCTTAGTTGTATGGCGTACGTGGATCTTAATCCGGTTCGTGCAGCGATGGCTGATACGCCAGAAGAATCTGACCACACCAGCATTCAACATCGGCTTAATCAGCTCACCAATAAACCAACGATTGATCTAGGCCAAGCCATTGCAGAGCAACACAATCAAGGTTTTTTGTTAGCTGAAAACCTAAATATCAAAGCACTACTAGCATTTAACCCTGATAAAAAAATCTATTCACCACCAACTGCCTTTTTCGCAGACTGCTTATATTGAACTCGTCGAGTGGACGGGAAGAATAATCCGCGAAGACAAACGCGGCTATATCGATCCCTGCTTGCCGCCGATCCTGGAGCGCCTCGATATCGATCGAAAACGCTGGCTTTCAAGTGCAACATAGTTTGAAGCCCTGCATCAAAAACGTTTTGGTAACAAACCCAGGCTGCTAAACACCGGCTAGCCGCTCCAAGGCCACAAATACTTAAACCTACAGAGCATGCTCTGGTTTAGTTATGCCCTAGATTTGAGTTATTTTATAAGAACAGCTACAAATCAATTCCCACGCTAAAAAAGCCAATCAAATACAGAAAAATCCCTTAGAGTAATATCAAATTCTGAAAGTCGCTTCTGCCTTCTTAAGCTGGGCCTGTCCTACGTGTTTTGAAGATGTTGAGCTACTTTTTGGAACAACTTACATAACGTCTGGAATATTTACCTTTCCATCCGGATCAGATACATGAACCAATACTAAACTTGGTTCGAACGACTTGGGAACATCCAAGTCATAGCATATCACCCAACCTTTCTTGTACTCACCAGCAGATAAGCCGCGCTTTCGATAGCTTACATCTAAAGTCTCACTGAGAATTCGAAACCCGTTTTCTTTTAGAGCTAAATTAGCCAGCTCAATTGCTTTTGTCTCATCAATCATTACATTGCTTTTGTCTCATCAATCATTACAGAGCTCCTTAATCAATTCTTCCACGTTGATACAACTGCTTTAGATCCTTCATGTAATTAACAGCATGAATCCTCTCTTCGTAAGAGAACTGATGTCTATTCTTAAACACTTGATTAAACACATGTGACTCACGTGCATAGCGCCCGAGATTAATGTAAGCATCCTTACCAATATCCGAGAATTGCTTCGCATGAGTAAATTCATGAAAGGCTTCATATTTAGTTGCACCACGACGTAAAAATACCGTCTCAGCCTCCCAATCAAAGCCACCTCTAACTGTCTGACCAAACTTGTTTAAATGCCTATCTGCATTTTTCTCAAAATTGATTCCAATATTGTTTAGCTCATCACCAAACTGACTCAGCTCTCTTCTGTTGAGCCTAGGGCTATTTAAGAAACCGGTTTTACCACTCACTGGACGAGAGTCTTCGACGAAGTCCAAAACAAAGCGATTATTGTCTGGAACATCGTCTAAGAAAGCCCCAAACCTGCCTGCAACAAAACTTAAACCATCATCAATCACGCTTGAAGTTAAATCTACCGTTTTACTATACACCCCAGAACTTACACCAACAAGTCCTTTAAACCCGCCTGCTAAACCTTTGGCGATTTCATCTCCAAGGATAAACTCGGGGACAGGCACAAACTCCTTGACGTCATCATAGCGCTGTTTTAATCTTCTCAGCAATTAGAAAAACAGTAACTACCCAAAGGAATGGATCATGACTCGACCCAGGAAGGCGCTCGTCTCGTTAGAAACCACCCGTTACTACCATGTCATGTCCCGCTGTGTTCGGCGAGCATTTTTGTGTGGCGTTGATGAAGTTACTGGTAACGACTACGAACATCGACGGGAATGGATTGAAGCCCGTATTCATTTGTTGTCATCGATATTCGCGATCGACGTGTGTGCCTATGCGGTCATGAGCAATCATTACCATATCGTGATTCGCTTATCGCCAGAGCAAATACAAGAAGCTAGCAATGCAGAAATCTGTAAACACTGGCAATCACTATTTAAAGGCTCTTTATTGTTTCAGCAACTTTGCGAAGGCAAACCACTCAAAGATTATGAGCAGGAAGTCGTTAACGCCGAGATCGACATTTATTGCAAACGACTCTGCGATTTAAGCTGGTTTATGAAGTGCTTGAACGAACCGTTAGCACGTATCGCCAATAAAGAAGATGGCTGTAAAGGCCATTTTTGGGAGCATCGATATAAATCACAAGCACTTTGCTCCGATGAAGCCCTGCTCAGCTGTATGGCTTATGTCGATCTAAACCCTGTTCGAGCCGCAATGGCTGGCACGCCTGAAAGCTCAGACCACACCAGCGTTCAACATCGTCTAAATCAACTACAAGATAAACCCACAATTGATTTATCGAAGGCAATCGCTGAACAATACGAGCAGGGTTTTATCCTCAACGAAAAACTCAATACCAAAGAACTGCTGGCATTCAACCCCGACAAGAAAACCTATCACCACCAACTACCCTTCTCGCAAACGGCTTATATCGAACTCGTCGAATGGACGGGAAGAATAATCCGCGAAGACAAACGCGGCCATATCGATAACAGCCTACCATCTATTCTTGATCGTCTGGCCATCGATTCAAAACGCTGGCTTTCAAGTGCGACGTTATTTGAAACTGTTCATCGAAAACGCTTTGGAAACAAACCACGACTGCTAAATACTGGTTAATTGTTCAAAGACCACAAAGACGTAAACCAACAGAGCATGCTCTGGGTTAGGTGTACCTGAGTTTCCTGGTAAGCGTCTATCCTCGCGATAAATGTGTTGAAGGACTGCTTTTAAGCAGGCTTTCAAATCATTAGATTACGTTCGGAGCTACCTCAGCCAAAATTGCGGAGCAAGTTTTTAGCAAGTGCCTGTCCTTTGTCTTTGTCTTTTTGTCTTTGTTTGCGGCGTTATGTCATCGAGTTCCCCAAGAAAGTAGACGCCTCACTACAAACTAACGAAGTGTTTTAAGATGAGAAAAAAGCCCCGATTTTTCGGGGCTTTTTATATTGGGCTTCTGCACAAACTAGTAGGGTTTTATAGTCGCAGACTATTGCGTGCCTAACAGTTTGCTACTGTTGTGCAGCGTGATTGCCCGCCAGACGGCCAAATGTTAGGCCACGCAGTACCGATGTTGCACCCGTGTATATGCGGTAGGTCACCCCGACAGTTTCGCCTGCAGCATAAAGGCCGGGAATGATTTCCCCGCTGTAATTTAATACTTGGGCATCCGGTGTTACTTTCAGGCCGCCATAAGTAAAGCAAATTGACGGCATGATCGGATAGCAATAGAACGGCCCTTGCTCAATACGTTTGGCGTAGTTCGATTTAGGAGGGTTTAGCCCTTGGGTGGATTTGCCGCCAAAATTGAACGTGGTGGGGTCATACTCAGCGTAATCGACTTCATCGCTGCGGGTGCAGGCTGCATTGTAGTTCGCTACGGTAGCCACCAGTTGTTGTGGGGGTATTTGCAGCTGCAAAGCAAGCTCTTCTAGCGTATCGGCTTTATGCGGTGGCTGGTCGGTACGCAACCCCTTTTTCCAACTTTGATCGTCAGACGAAGCCAGCGCGTCGTCAAAAATCATATAACCCAGACCATTGGGTTGGTCGCACATGGCTTTGCCCGGTTCTTCCTGATGCAGCATAAAATTGTCAGGGCATTCATCCATAAACCGTTGTCCCCACTGGTTCACCAGAATACCGCAGGGCCAGATATCTACCAACGCTTCTGGCTGAGGGGAGCGGGGGTCTACCATTTGGCGGTGGCAATCGCTCCAATCACCGGCGGGCGCAGCGTTTAAGTCGAGCGCCATTTTTAAGCCTTCGCCTTTGTTGTAATAGCCGCCCTTGGCGACGGGTTTCATGTGTCTGGATTTGCCTCCCAAATATTGGGCAAGCATTTGCGGGTTGCCTTCAAATCCGCCACTGGCGAGTATCACCGCTTTGCCTTTAATCTCGACTGGCTCGTTATTTTTGCCAGTCGCTTTTACGCCACACACTCGGCCCATATCATCTTGCAGCAGTGCTATGGCTGTGGTTTCACACAAGAACTTACCGCCTTTTTCCTCGATGGCTGGTGTCAGGCTTTCGATCACTGCCAGGCCACCACCACTAATTTGGCTGAAACTCATCACGGGTACAAATGAAGGGAAAACATGATCGTTCGTGTTAACCCTAATGCCATAATTTTTCAGCCATTCCAGCGTGGGAACGACATTGTCGCCAAATGTCTGCAATAACTCCGGGTCGAGTATTGGGGCCGTTTTCGCGTTTGGATGCCAGTTTTCGTAGTCGCTGGCCATCTCTTTGATAAAGTCCGGTTCGACATTGAAACCGGTATTCATGCTGTATAGCTCCCAAAACCAGTCCATCAGCTCCAACTCTTCCTGGTTGGTTTTAATCATCAGGTTGGCTTCTGTCCAGCGAGAGTTGCCGCCGCGCTCCTCAAAGGTTGAGCGCTCGATATTGATAGTGCTGGCGCCAGATTCTAAAGCCGACAAAGCGGCTGTCATGCCTGCTACGCCACAGCCTATGACAATGACATCAGTTTCATAATGTTGCATGGTGTTGGGTTCCACTATTATTGGTTTGTGGCCGGTATAGTGTCAGAGGGAGAGTTGCGACAACAGATCATATTTGCTATATCAGTATTCATTTTCGCTCAAATGTGATTTTAGGGTTGTTTATGTCGAAAACGCATACTGGCCATGCCGCCTCTGCACAGGTTCCGTTTTTTGTCTTCCGCCATTTGTTGCGTCTTGAAGGGCTTGCAGACACTGGGGTGCTGGCAGAGGCGGGTTTGAGCAACGACGACATCGACTCTATTCGCTATATCAGTATTGAACAGTGCCTGATATTAACCAGCCGGATAAAAAAGCTGCTGGGTAGTGATGCGTGGGGCTATTTGTTGGGGAAAACGGTTAGCCAGGCGAGTCTGGGCGCTTATGGTTATGCCGTTCTAGCTGCGCCTGATTTACGACAAAGCCTGCGGCTTTGGGTGAGCTATGCGCCCCTGGGCTCACCTTTTTTGCGTTTTAACCTGGTAGAGCAAGATGATCTGATTCGCTTTGAATTCATTAGCACAATAGATGAAAACGAGTTAGCAGCGGGTATTACTGAATTTGTGCTGTGCATGATGTATCGACAGATTACGACGGCCTTTCCTCAGTATCGGCGAGCATTACAAATAAACTACAAGGGGGCAGAGCCATCACACAGCGAAGAATTAAATGCATTTTTTGGGGCGAGTAGTATTCGCTTCAATGAAAATTGCTTCTCGCTCAGTTTGCCGCGTGAGATTTACACGGCCCCTTCAGCACTTTATGAGCCATCGGTTTACCACGTGGCGGAGCGCTCGTGTTATCAGCAGTTGGCCAAGGTGCAGCCCGACCTGGAGTCAATAAAGATGGAAGATATCGTTAGCCAGCGAATTGATTCCTGCATCGCAGAAAACCTTAATTCCGGTATTCCCAACCCGGTTATGACTCAGTCTGAAATGGCTGCATATCTGGGGATGAGTGAAGCGAGTTTACGAAGAAAACTGCAGCAATCCGGAGAAACCTTTCGGCGAATTAAAGAACGCTGCCGGGTTCGTTGGTTGGATGAGTTGTTAGAAGACACAAGCCTGTCTGTTCAGTTAATTGGTCTTGTGTTGGGTTACGATAACGCGTCTAATTTTGCCCGCGCGTGTCGACGATGGAAGGGCTGTTCGCCAGGTATGTTGCGTGAAGAAAGTGGTAACTAGTTGCTTTGCGCAAGTCGCAACTGTTAAAAACAAGTCAACGAAAAAAGCAGCGTGCTCCTATCCGATCTACGCTGCTTTTTTTGCGGGGCTATAACTAACTCGGGGACAGGCATAAAGTTATTGACATCCAAAAAGGTGGTGCTCATAAACATACATCTTTTAGAGGCACAGATTTCGGCACCATCTATTTTTTATACAAATAAAAACCCAGACTAAATAGCCAGCATGACACTAAACCAAGCCATTGTGTTAGATGACCAAAAACATATTTCATAGCATCCAATACGGGCAATAAAAAATAAAGCCAGCCGACAATACCCGGTTGAGATGGATATTGAAGAAAAACAATGGGCGTCGCGTTGTTTGTGATAAGAACGGCAACAAAGTACGCGAATAGCACGCCTGCAAGCGTTTGCCGAACCCATTTAAATTTTATCGTCGCGTAAATCATATTGAGATAAAAGCAGGCAAAAGCAGGAGGAGCCAGGGCATCGGTGCCTAATTGAAATGCCGCATACTCTGCCCGGCCATCTTTACCTAACGCATCAGCAAACTCGATTATGTCTTGACTACCATAAAGAAACCGACCATCAAGCGGTGTGAGTCCACCCGCTATTGTTGTAAGTGCTGACATGTCCGCAACAATAATCTTTACCGATATCAGCATCGCAGCGGTCGTTAAAACCAGAAGCCATGCATTAGAAAGAAATTGTTTAGCTTTACTGGAAAAAAAGAGATAAACCGTGAGTAACGTCCAGACAAGCCCAATATATGAATATATGGAGGGTATCTCACTCATCTTTATCTTCCCTTAGCGCGTTTATTCCGAGGTTTTTTTATTTGCATTCGCGTCTATACAGATAAGTTCTGCAATTCCGCCTTCCAACGCTGCATTCATGATCGGGCTATTGGCGGTACATGCCCAGCCACTTTGGGTAAACGCAAAGTCCCGTGTGTAGGTACCCCGTAGTGGCATTGGGTAGCTGGAAAACTTTTCTGTTTCAGGATTAAAGCGATAAACTCGATCGGTGTGGGTATCGTTAATCCATATTTCCTGGGTATCGGGATGAACCGCCAATGCATAGGGCCCCGGCGTATAGCCTTCACCGAACTCAGGCATCACATAAACTGTTGACGCCAGTTGCGTTGAGTGAAGGGCTTTCTCGTCTGGCGCTATTTTGGCGATCGTACCTTCGCTATATCCAGTAAGCCAAAGCTTGCCGCTTGCATCGAATCTTAAACGCCTTGGCCCTTTAACCGGCGAATCGTACTCGACAACCGCCTGCGTTTCGGGGTCTACATAGCCAATTCTGTCAGCAAACAAGCGCGCATACCATACGCGACCGTCAACAGGGCTAATTGCGATACCGTACGGGGAAGTCCCAGCCGGCATACCTATTGGGTTTGCTTTCGGTAAATCAATAATTGTTATTTGCCCATCTTTGGGATCTATTTTTCCAATCTGTTCCGACGCTGCCAACGTAAACCATACGTTGTCCTTTTTATCGATACGAACCGTATGAGGATAAGCGGTCTTATCTGGCAAAACATACGAGGCTTTCCATGTACGTGTCGAGGCATCGAAGACACCTATTTCTGTCGAGGAAGCATTGGTTGTGTACCAAAGATTGTTTTCACCTAGTGCTAAAGAATGTGGCCCGGGTTTATGAGACTTACCGGTATAACTATAACCCTCTACATGCTCTCGACTGGACGGTGGCTGCGCGTAATGCTTTGAAGCGCCCGTTAAAAGATCAGTCACTATCATTTTGTCCCCGAAACGATCAACGGTATAAGCTAAACCATCGACATGACTGATATCCATGTCGTGAGGAAATAACACATCAGGTAAAGGGATCTCATATATTTTTGCGTTGTGAACTGCCGGGTCGATGCTAAAGTCAGGGCGTGCTTTTAATGGCTTGCCATTAAAAGCTGCGGCAAGTCTTTGTGCCCGGAGTTCCATTTTTTCCTCGTCCTGATTCGCAACATAGCCATGCATCCTTTGCATTGTCGGCAACCAGCCCTCCGCCGGTCGCGTCCAGCGTGTTATTGGCGTCCCCAATGCGTGGCAACCGGTACAATCGCGCTGCATTAAGTGTTTAGACAAATAAGAATCAGGGTCGTCGTCGAACTGAATACTTCCAAAGTGATAGACCGCAGGCAAACTATCCGAGATTTCATCCTCTGTTTCCATCGCTTCTAACACAACCTTACTGTGGTGTTTCCCATCGCCCTCAATACTGGGCTTTATCAGTAAGTCGCGAAAGTAAGGAAGCCGATAACGAAATGTCAGCTCACCTTGTAAGTCTGTATTTGTATGAAACTCACCACTCTTATTAGTGAAGACGACTTCCGAAACACCTGATTGGCTTGAGGTATAGCGAACCATAACGCCGTTGAGCGGGTTGCCCTGTTTGTCGACGACCAGACCGGAAAGTGCGGTTTTTGCAAAGCTTGATGGACAACCAGCCGCCAGCAAAAACAAAAACAGGCCGATCGCCTTATGGAGTGGCTTCATTTGATTACCCCTGGTCATTATTTATTGGTTCTACTTACGACTGTTCAACGTTATATTTTTTATGCTAACATAAAAATGAACAATCATACAAAAATGAATTTATTGTCATATACATCATGCGCATATAAAAAATGCTTATTCTTTGAACGGAGCGATCACCTATGCAACCAACTATAGCCATCGTCGGAGCCGGGCCCAGCGGTCTAACATCGGCAATCTGTTTCGCCAGGCGCGGCATTAAGTCCATAGTTTTTGAAAGCGCTCCAAACCAGTTGGACGCACCCACCTACAACCCTAATCGGTCTTACGCCATCGACATTACCGGGCATGGGCTCAAGGCTATTCGATACATTGATGCCGTCGAGCGTTTCGATGCGTCTATGACGCGATTTAAAGGAATAAAAATAAACGGCGTTGTCAGAGATCCCTGGAGCGATATCGGCTGGATTGGTTCACGCGGCGATATAGTTAATACCTTGATCCGGCAAATACAGGACGAGTTTAGCGATCTGGTCACAATCGAGTTTAATCGCCGGGTATCTTACTGCGATGTGTTTTCGGGGGAGCTAAAGCTGGAAAACTGCGGTTCTGAACAAACTGAAAGCAACGCGTCTAAACGCTCGCAACACTTTGATCTTATTATCGCCGCCGATGGCAACGGCTCGAATATGCGCGATTTTGCAGTAGTGCAAGACCCTGAATACCGTCTAGAAAAGTCGGATAAAAATGCCTATTGCAAGATGATAACGCTCGACAGGAACACGGACGAGCTTGATCCCCACTATCTTCACATTTTATCTACAAGAAATTTTGCTGTAGCCGGTGCGATAAGCCACCACTCCGGCAATCCGCTCTGGTTTTGCCAGGTATCGTTTAAAAAAAATAATGAACTAAATACCCTGGCGGCATTAAAATCAAACCTTAGAAAGAAAAGCCCGCGGTTGCTCCATCATTGTAGCGATGAGGAGCTAGCCGAATTTGTTACAAGAGATAAGCAAAATGTTGGCAGGATAACGAGTGCCAATAAACTCTATGCAGGCAAGATGATTTTTTTAGGCGATGCTTCGATGTCTTACCCTCCCATTGGCCAGGGAGTAAATAGCGCAATGGAATCGGCGATAGTGCTTGATCAAAGCTTTGAGCATGTGCATAAAGTTAATGGCGAACCTCTGGATCTAAACCAATTGCAAAACGTTTACAATCAGGCCTGGTTGCCAGAAGCGCAAGCAATCTCGTGGTGCGCGAGCAAGTTAATCCTGGCCAACCGATGGCACGGATTAAGAGCCTTACTGCTCGACCAGCTTGGGGTGAAAACCTTGCAAGAGCTAAAAAGCGCTACCATCCCATATTCCCAGGTTTATAAAGACGCTAAGCGCTTTGGGGTCATATGGTCAGGCTAACACGCTACGGACAGTCACTTGCGCAAACTAACGGTTTGATTAAACTGTTTTAATGCTTTTGTAGTCACCACTTTAACGAACTATCAGCTATGCAAAACTATTTTCATCAAAAATCGCTATCACTCGGAAAAAAGGAAAGAACACGATCAATACTGGTCGATAGTGTTATAGCCATGGTTTCGGAAAAAAAGCTTAAACAGGCGTCGATAAAAACCATCACTCAGGAAGCAGGGCTGGCAATAGGTACTTTCTATAATCACTTCGATTCGAGAGAAGCACTAATATTAGAAGCGGCCGCACAGGTTGCAAAAGAGATCACAGACGAAATTGCAATAGCTGTCGAGAAGTATGATGACCATCTTGATCGTATCATTATTTCAACGGACATGATGATAAACCGTGCTGCTCAAACACCCGAGTGGGGATATTTGATAACCGAATACTGGCTACACATAGGCAAAAGCGGGGTCGATATTTCAGAAAATCTGCGACGAGACTTAAATAACGCCAAAAAGTCAGGCCATTTCTCGACCGATATAACACCTCTGTTAGAGGCGCAAATAGTTAGCCTGGTAGCATTAGCAATATCGTTACAGATAACGAATGGTGAAGATAGGAAAATACGTGAACAAACTTGTATCGCGATTTTGACGTTAATCGGCGTAAAAAAATCCGTGACGGAAAAAAAAGTGACGAAGCTCATTCAATGAGTTTGCACAATTATTTGAACCGGTATAGAACTAAATACCAATACTAAAAATAGTAAGTACGAGTGAGCCAATGGTTTGCAAGGGAAGCGAACGCTTCCCTGATTATTTTCAACTGACACTACTGCACCTGAATTTTCTCTACATTCACCGGCACGCCACACATCCAACTCATGTAACTTAGCGGCTCTACCGCTTCGGGGCCGGTGGGCACCAATTCGTTGTAGTTGGCTCCTGGAACCGCTTCGGCAACTCGCATCCCTGCCCGGCCTGATCCATAGCCATGAGACATGGCCACCGCGCCAGGACGAAGGTCGTCATTAACACTGACGCGAGTTTCTATACTGCCATAATTGTTAAACACTCTTACACTATCGCCGTCGAGCAGCCCGTTGGCGGCAGCATCGCTGGAACAGATATTAAGTGGGTTCGCACTCTGTGTGCCTCGACGAAACTTTTGCACGTTAGCAAGCCAGCTGTTGTGCATATAAGGTGTACGCAACGAAATCAACTTGAGTATACCTTCGGGCTCCTGCTCCAGTTCCTGCAAAATTTGATCGCAGCGATCGAATAGCCCAGCTTCTTCGAACTCCGTAGGATAACAACGTATTTTCTTATCCTCGGTTTGCACGCATTTCTCAAATACGTCGCTATAGTTTGACTCATCAAACAACTTAGTGTGCTGGGGCGCGTCTTTCACCGCATCAACCGATAATCCCACGCGATTGAGCACGCGGTTAATGATGGCATAGCCCGTTTCATCTTGAGACGGTGGTTTTAGCTCCATACGTTCAGCAAGGGATGAAAGAATCCACCAGTCATCCCTTCGGTCGGCCTTAGGTTCAACGACAGCATCTGTGTACTGGATGTAGGGAATGCTCTGCAACCCGTTGGTAAAGAAGCTGATGTCGGTACGCTCTAAAAAGTCGGTACCAGCAAGTACGTAATCCGATATTTCTGCGGTGGCATTGCGTGCCATATCCAGAGTCACCACTACATCGAGCTTTTCAAACGCCTTTCGCATTCTCGACTCACCACCAATTGTCATTAACGGGTTACCACTAATAGAGACCAGGGCTTTAATATCGCCGGCTTCGATAAAGTCTGCAAGCATGGCTCCAGGCATAATCAAATAGTCAGATTTTTTTGGAAAAGCAAAGTCGCCAACAGAGGTTTCGACGGTCTTTTGATTCAGTGGCATAGGAGGATAATAGTCAGCGTAACCTGTAGGTTTGTAACTACCGCCTTTGCGACCTAAATTGCCAGTAACAAAATTGATCATTTCAGCAAGCCAATGCGTCAGTATACCCTGCCGGCTCTGGTTCACCCCGGTGGAGAGGTACACGCATGCACTATCTGCGGCGACAATGTCGGCGGCAACGGTTTTAATGTCCTCTACACTGATTCCAGTAACGGTAGATACTCGCTCTGCGGGGTAACGGCTAACGAAATCGATAAGCTGGTCTATGCCTGCCCCCTGCTCGTCGAGTTTGCACCGGTCAATTTCCCCCAGCTCATGTATTTCGTTGACCACCGCGGCAAGAAAGTAGACATCTGTTCCCGGCTTGATCAGCAAGGTTGGGCCGGTTTCTGGCGTTGACGATTCCGTTTGTCTGGGGTTAACAAAGCAGACCTTGCCGCCTCGTTTCCTGATGTTTTCTAACGTTTTACCTGAGTTATTCGGCGTAGACAAAATAGTCCACTTAGACACGCGCGGATTTGCGCCCAAGCATAACAAATAATCTGTGTTATCCAGGTCAGGCACCATCAAGCTACTGGAACCGTAAATGGCGATGGAACCCGCCACCTTGTTGGTCATATCCTGGCTGCCCGCCCCGAATTCCATTTGAGTCCCCAGCAAGGCAACAAACTCAGAGTTATAAGTTGCCAAACGCGAGTTGAAGGCAAGCGGGTTACCGTAGTAAACAGCAATCGCGTTGGAGCCGTGCGCGTCGCGAATCGCTTTGAGCTTCTGCGCGCATTCATTCAGCGCATCATCCCAGGATATTTTTTCAAACTCACCCATCGGTTCTGATTTTGGATTGGTACGCTTTAAGGGGTGATCAAGACGATCTGGGTCTTTATGTACTTCAAGGAACGACAAACCTTTATGGCAGGCTATCCCCCCGGTAGGATGGTCTTTATTTGGCGTTAAGGCCACAATCTCACCGCTGTCATCGACCTCGGCTCGTAAAGGGCATAGCGGCTCGCAGATTCTACAAAAGGTTTGTTTTTCTGTTGTCATCGCACTTTCCTCTATGCGGTTTGTGATGTGAGCAACCGACTACTTTGCAGCAATTGACCCAATTCAGTGATTTTTACGCGGGACCGTTTCGCCTCAGTGCCTGGCTGACGCTCCAGGTAATCAATCTGCAAACGCCCTTGCAGTGTTACCAGCTTTGGTTCACGCCCCTGAACTTCTTCGAGTAGTTCGCCCTTGTTAAGGCTGCCCGCGTTAGTCTGCCACTGGTGACGTCTTCCAGCAGATTGCGGACCGTGTCGAGAATACTCTCTTCTTCTGTTGGGCGAGCTTTGAAGTTGCCATTTTCTTTATAAACCAGCCAAACGGTCAAGACCGGGAAAGCTCCAGCCCCCCAGCCAATTCTGAGATGGCACTACTGCGCCTGAACCTTCTCTACATTTACCGGCACCCCACACATCCAGCTCATATAACTAAGCGGCTCTACCGCCTCGGGGCCAGTGGGCACCAATTCGTTGTAATTGACTCCTGGAACTGCTTCGGCGACTCGCATCCCCGCTCGGCCTGAACCGTAACCATGAGTCATCGCAACAGCGCCAGGTCTGAGCTCATCATTGATAGCAATGCGAGTTTCTATGCTGCCATAGTCGTTAAAAACTTTTACCCAGTCACCATCGAGCAAACCATGGCTTGAAGCGTCACTAGAGCATATATTGAGCGGGTTAGCGCTTTGCGTACCTCGACGAAACTTTTGCACATTAGCGAGCCAGCTGTTGTGCATATAAGGTGTGCGTAGCGAGATAAGCTTAAGCCTTCCTTCGGGCTCCTCTTCCAATTCCTGAAAAATTTGAGCACAGCGCTCAATCAAGCCAGCCTCTTCAAATTCTGCTGGATAGCAATGCAGTTTCTTGTCCTCGGTTTGCACGCATTTCTCGAAGACGTCACCCCGATCAGTTTCACCAAACAGATGAGTGTGATGAGGAAGGTCTTTTACTGCTTCTACCGATAACCCCGCGTTACTGAGTGCACGGTTGATAATGTCGAAACCATCGTCATCAGGTTTGGACGGTTTTAACCCCATACGCTCCGCGAGTGAAGAAAGAATCCACCAGTCATCTCTGCGTCCTGCTTTGGGTTCAACCACAGGATCCGTATACTGAACATGCGGAATAGTTTGGTAGCCATCGGTGAAAAAATTGATATCAGCTCGCTCTAAAAAGTCTGTGCCTGCAAATACATAGTCCGACACTTCCGCCGTCGCATTACGCGATATATCTATCGAAATTACGGTATCGAGTTTTTCGAGGGCTTTACGCATTCTAGTTCCCCCTCCGATAGTCATTAGAGGATTGCCGCTCACCGAAATCAAAGCTTTAATCTCTCCAGCCTCAATAAAATCAGTCAGCATAGCACCGGGCATAATTAAGTAGCCTCCAACCTTAGGAAAGGGATAGCTGCCTAATGAAGTTTCAACAGTTCGTTGATTTAGCGGCGTGGGAAAATATCCGTTGTAACCAGTTGGTTTGTAGCTACCCCCTTTGCGACCTAAATTGCCGGTAACAAAATTGATCATTTCCGCGAGCCAAGACGTTAATATCCCTTGACGCCCCTGGTTAACTCCGGTTGCGTTGTACACACATGCACTTTTCGCTGCGACGATATCCGCTGCTACAGTTTTTATATCCTCGACACTTATTCCTGTGATAGATGTAACTCGTTCCGCTGGATAGTTTTTGACGAAATCAAACAAGCTATCAAGTCCAGTGGCCTGCTGTTCGAGTTTGCTTCGATCAAACTTCCCTAGCGCATGGATTTCATTAAGAACCGCAGCTAGAAAATAGACATCAGTTCCCGGCTTTATCAACAGCGTTGGGCCTGTTTCCGGGGTTGAAGATTCGGTTTTTCTCGGGTTAACAAAGCGGACTTTGCCACCTCGTTTCTTAATGTTTTCAAGCATCTTGCCTGAACTATTCGGCGTAGAGACGACCGTCCACTTGGAAACGCGAGGGTTTGCGCCCAGGCATAGCAAGTAGTCGGTGTTATCAATATCAGGAACCATCATGCTAGTGGAGCCGTAAACAGCCATCGCGCTTACGACCCTGTTAGTCATGTCCTGGCTGCTCGCGCTGAATTTCATATCGGTACCAAGCAGCGCAATGAACTCGCCGTTAGATGTAGCCAGACGCGAGTTAGATGCCAGCGGATTACCATAGTAAACAGCGATTGCGTTAGGGCCATGTTCATCACGAATGGCTTTGAGCTTATGCGCGCATTCATTCAGCGCATCGTCCCAGGATATTGGTTCGAACTCACCTACGACTTCCGATCGAGAGTTGGTACGCTTCAAAGGGTGGTCCAGACGGTCGGGATCATTGTGGACCTCAAGGAAAGAAAGACCTTTATGACAGGCTATCCCCCCGGTGGGATGCGCCTTGTTAGGCTTTAACGCCACGATCTCGCCGCTATCGTCGACCTCGGCCAACAATGGGCACAACGGCTCACAGATTCTACAAAAGGTTGCTTTTTCTGTTGTCATATCACTACCCTCTTATACGGTTTGCGAGGCATGTTGCCGACTAACTTCTAACAACTTGCTCCGGTCGGTTATTTTTACTCTGGGGCGATTGGCGTCCACGCCACCCTGGCGCTCGAGATGATCTATCTGCAACCACCCCTGTAAAGTCACCAGGTCAGTTACCCGGGTTTGTAATTCTTCGAGCAATTCATCTTTATTTAAAGCCGCCGGGGTTAATCTGCCTTCGGCGAAGTCTTCCAGGAGGTTGCGGACGGAGTCTCGGGCGCACTTTTTATTGCTACCAATAACACCTTTCGGGCCACGTTTAATCCAGCCAGTTACGTAAGCGCCCTCAACGACATCTTCGTCATCACAAACCCGTCCGTCCGTGTTTGCAATCACGCCGCGCCTCTCGTCGAAGGGTAACCCTGGAAACGGATGGCCACGGTAGCCAATAGCTCTGAGCACTAATCCGGTATCGAGAATACTCTCTTCTTCCGTTGGACGAGCCTTTAGATTGCCATGCTCATCATGCTCCAGGTGATTCCTCACCACTAGTAGTTGCTGTACTTTGCCCTCACCCACAAGCTCTACTGGAGAGGTAAGAAACCGCAATACGATACGCTTATCCGCGCCGCTCAATGGCCTTTTTGCCAACCGCCTTAATGTGTTGACCTTACGCCGGGTCTCCCAATCCGCTTCATCCAGTACCACTTCTTTGTCGGACGGCAGGTCTTCCCCGTCGATAATGATGTCAACACCATCCAGATGTTCAAGTTCTTCTAATTCAGGGTTGTGGAACGCACCCTGGAAGTGACCTCGACGCCCCAGCAGCACAACTTCTTTGACCTTGCTTGTTCTCAATGCGTCCAGCGCATAATCGGCAATATCTGTTTTTTCAAGCTCGCTAACCGATGTCGTTAGAATCCGGGCAACATCCAGGGCAACATTACCATTACCTACGACAATGGCTCGTTCACAGGAAAGGTCAAATTGCAGGTGGCTAAAATCAGGATGGCCGTTATACCAGGAGACAAACTCACGCGCGGCCCAGCATCCAGGAAGTTCCTCACCAGGAATCCCCATGCGAGTATCACTACTAGCACCAATGGAATAGATAACACCGTCGTACCACTGGCTCAGTTCTGCGTGGCGAACATCCGTACCCACCTCAATATTGCCAAGAAAACGCACTTTGGGATTTCGAAGGTGAAAATCAAATAATCGATCTGCCACTCGCTTTTTATCGGGGTGGTCGGGCGCGACTGCCGCCCTTACCAGTCCCCACGGGGTTGGCAAACGCTCTAGCATGTCGATTTCAACATCGAGATTTCTTTTTTCCAGTAGGTGTCCAGCGGCATATAGTCCAGCCGGCCCTGCGCCAACGATTGCGATACGCAACTTTTGATTGTTCATTGCTTGGCCCCCTCAGCTTTTTTGTTGGAGGAAGTACTCGTGGTTAATGTCAGCGTAGTGTCGCCATTTTTCGGGGAGCAACTCTTTTTTATGTATCGCGAGAACCGGGCATGCTTGCACACAAGCACCACAGTCAACGCAGGCTTCGGGGTCAATGTACATCTGTTCAGCGTGATCGAATTCCGCGTCATCGGGACCTGGGCTGATACAATTGACCGGGCAGATTTCTACACAGGAGTAGTCTGCAATACAGGGCGCGGCAATAACGTAAGCCATAATTATCTCTCTGTTAGCTGCTAAAAGTAGAAGAAGAACGATCGATTCCAAGAAACTGGATGAGGAATTCGACCTGTTTGATAAGACTCGCGCGGGCAACACCAGCTCGCATTTTTACTCGTATTCCGGCGTTAACGGTACTAAAGAACTCTGCCAGATTCTGTGCACTTAAGTCGGTACGGATACCTCCGACCGCCTGCGCGTTTGCAAAGCACTGTCGAAACGCGCTCTCAACGTTTTTTATTTGTGCTCTCGCCAGCCTGTGTAGTTCCGCATCGACGTCTTCGAGCTCTATAGAGGTGTTGATCACCAGGCAGCCACTGGCCAGACGGGCACTCTGGTTTTTAACGAAAGTAATCGCGAAGTAGCGCTCAAGCGACTGAAGTGGGTCGTCCGACTGAGCAATTTTGTCGACCAGGCTTTGGTAGCTATCGGTATATTGCTTAAGGCATTCGCGATATAGATCGCGCTTGGAACCGAAGGATGAATAAAAGCTACTGGGCCTGATGTCCATAACCTCCAGCAGTTGAGGCATGCTGGTTGCAGTGTAGCCCTGGCGGCAAAACAGTTGTTGGGCTTTTACCAGCACCTCTTCGCGGTCGAACTGGGCGGGTCGTGCCATATCGGACTCTTCTGTTAACTTAGTTATATCTGCCCATTCTAACTTATTTTGGAATGATCATTCCACAAATAACTTGGGAAATAGTTGAAACGTATTACCGAGCAGCGGCGACCATGGGTGAGATACGCCCGACGATGGCTATCGCCTGGCTGGCGCCAGCGCTGGCACCTGCTCTTGCACTTATTATTCTGGAGGGGAGGATACTTTTTCCAGGCGGGCTGTTTTCTACACTAAAGTGCACTTTCTGCCTAGAAGGGTTACACCAATCCCTGGAATCTATCAAACTAGAATTTACACAAACGTTGCGCGGCCAATATTAATAGCGCAGTCGTTACAAGCTCTAACGCTATAGCTACTGCTGCAAAAGGAGCGTCGTGGAACAACCAGGCGGCCGTGCGAAAAAAGCGGTAAGCCCGATAACAATTGCGGACGAGTAAAACCAGATTCGTTGCTTAGTAAACAAACCCAGCATCATGATGAGTCCTGTAGCAACAAAATATGCACCTAAATCGCCAATTAGTGAGCTCCTGCCAACACCCTCAACCAGGAGCACACCCGTATTTTCTGCTATCGTTGCAGGCACAGTCGCCCATTGCATCCCCATAAACAGCAATAAAGCACCCAAAAGAAATAATAATATTTGTAATGCCTTATCCATTAATTTTCCTCTTAGCTCTAGAGTCCTGGTTTTGTGGCTCGGTTGTTTATAGTCAATTAAATGAAAACCAGCTCAAGGTATATCGAGACCCGCTATATCATTATTTTTATATCACTACTCGGTTTTATCCGCAGCCCTAAACAACCGGGCCTCCCGCTTACGCAGGTGTTCGTCGACCTGGCCACGCAAAACGCTCATCCATCCAGAATGCGCCTTCCATCGCTCGTTAGAAAGGTGTTGCGGTTTCCCCGCTGGCACACCGACACCGCCAGCATCTGTGCTTTCTGAGTTTTCCCCTGCCTTACTCAACTCACCAGCCTCACTAATTGCACTTTATTTCTAACAAGATCCTCAATCGTGTATCCATCAAGCACTTTTAAAAAATCAATCATCGCTTCGTTCAAGGCTCCCTTTAATAAGCAGGCTGGACTCAAAGGACATTCTTGACCCTCGCAGTCTACTAAATCCAGTGATGGTTCTATCGCACGAACAACATCACCAACGACAATCTCACTTGCGGGAAAACCAAGCTTTATCCCTCCCCCTCGACCTTGAGTGGAATGCACATAACCGATAGTGGACAAGTTATGCACAACTTTAACAAGATGATTACGCGAAACATGATAGCGCTCGGCAATATCTTTTATTGTCGCCAGCTCACCATCTTTAAGCGCTAAGTCCATCATCACACGAAGCGAAAGGTCGGTATATTTAGTTAACTGCATAAGCTATGCACCCCACAAACTGTTGCTCAAGTCGCTGTCCTTACTTCTGGCTAAGCGGGTAATACTCATCATACACAATCTACGCCCTGTTTTGAAAGAACAGTCGCTACTGCAACTAACCTCAGCTCACTAGCGATATAGCACCTTACCGTAAAGAAGCTCTATCTTCTGCGAATAGTATTGTCCAACATAAAAAGACTGAAAATATCGCTATCGCTTCGACTCAACGGGACCAAAAAGAAAACTCATGAAAAAACCTAAAAACCAAACTTGACCTATACATGTATTTTATATACATTTTTAATATCGAGCAACCACGTTAGACGTATCACCTTTTTGAAGTTAAGACTGGATAGCAGGCATGGTGTTTTTTGGTATGTATAGCGGACAAAAAAGAATGGAGCAAAAAATGCCCTTTATCTCAATATTTTGCTGGATCTGGGTTGGCATGATCATCGGTGTTAGTTTTGTTGCCACACCCGCAAAATTTCTGGCGCCAGACCTGAGCCTAATCGACGCACTAAGCGTTGGGAGGGTTACCTTTAAAGTGTTCTCCTGGATCGAGCTTACATTGCTAATCAATCTTCTCGCACTTATGTTTTGGGAAAAGTTGTTGCCCCCAAAAGGCATTGTACTAATTGCAACCATTGTCTTATGCCTGGCAATTAACTACGTGGGTTTAAAACCCTTTCTGGATCACCGAGTCCAATTGATGATGGAAGGACAAACCGTGCCGCACTCGCCAGTACACCACATCTACATAATTGTCGAAGTAATAAAGCTAGGGCTAATAGCCGCGATTGGTTATTTCAGTGCCAACACTTTCAACAATGTACTCATCAATTCGTCAGGATAACAAGTTTTATTTACGCTTTTTCACCTAACGGAGGCATCGACTATGAACCCAACACAAGTTATCAATCACGACAGTGACTCAATGACGCTTCATTCACAGGCAGAACAAACAAAGGCTGCCGACGCAGTAACCATAAAACGTGTTTTTGGTTTTTCAACTGCTGTGATAGTTGTCGCAACGATCATAATAATCGCTGCAATATCTGCCGTTGTATAAATCATCACGTCCACATTTGGAGAGTTACATGAAGGTGCTTCCCAATCACGTAGAGCATTACAAATCCACCCCCAGCTTTACGCAAGACACCGTACCCGGCGCCCTACTCGCAGACCACCATACAAAAGCAGGCGTATGGGGTTTGTTGAACGTTGAATCGGGTAACCTCAAATACGTTATTACAGCAAACAGCCCACACGAAGAGCACATACTCTCTGCAGGAGATACTGCGGTAATTGCGCCAGAAGAGTTGCATTATGTTGAGCCGATTGGAAAGGTTACTTTCCACGTAGCCTTTCATCGCTAACCAATCTTTTCAAACCAGCGAAATAGCACATTGGATATTGATAGAAAAATAGCAGACAAAAATATTGTTTGCACTTGCAGCGACTTGTATCGCGAGGATATTCTCGAATCGATAACGCGTGGTTGTGAGGAAGCAGCGGAAGTCATGTATGATCACGCAACACAGTTTAGATGCGATGTCTGCCGCCCAGCTATCGATATCATGATTAAACGCCATAGAAAAAGTGTGGAGCAGCAGTAAGTGAGTAACGATAAGATTATTTTTGGTCGAGGAGACGCTACATTCCAGGCCTTAGGTGGCGAACAAGGAATTCAAGCTTTGGTGGACAAGTTCTACGACATAATGGGAAATACAGAAGCATATAAAACCATTTACAACATGCATCCCGAAGATATTCAGATCTCTCGCGACAAACTGTTTCACTTTTTATGTGTTTGGTGTGGCGGCCCCAAAACCTTTCTTGATCGCTTCGGACCGGTGAACATCCCAAAAGCTCACTCGCACCTTCCAATCACTAGCAATGAGCGAGACCAATGGCTTTATTGTATGCGCGATGCCCTGATTGCTCTGGACTACGAAAAAAAACTGATTAACTATATGCTACACCAGCTTTCCAAACCCGCTGAGTTGATAAGAAAGGTCGCCGCCAATAATTCACCACAAGCCATCGATTAGTTGGCGCGGCAAAACATAAATCACAGGGCACAAATTACAGAGCACAAAAAAGCCGCATTATGCGGTGTAGAAACACGAGCATCCTATAAGTGGTGCCTTGAGTGAACCCGACGTGCAAAAAGAAGCGTACTCAATAGCAGCAACAACCACGTAACATCAACGCTGCTGCCACCACTCGATTTCGAATTACCTTGCTCACTAGCCGCCTCGGAAGACTCAACAACACTAACGTCGAACGCGTTTAAGATTCTCCATCCGTCCGCATCCCTAACTGTCAGGCTCGCCTGGTAGCTACCGTAATCTTGATAGGTATAAGAAACTATCGCTTTGTCTGTGCCCCGCATCTTCTGTCCATCACCAAAATTCCATATATAGCCAGAAAGATCGTTATCAGCATTTGTTGTTTCGCTTGCGTCAAATACGCAATCCAACCCATTACATTCATAGTTGAAGCTCACCACAGGCGCTTCGCCTGTCAGCGCTATCGTAAGCGTCTGTTCTGCAGTTGCGCTTTCTCCATCCTCTCCCAATATCTCTAGCCTGACTGTGTATTCACCGTTGGTTCTAAAGTCATATTGATACTCGGAGCCATGAAATAACTGCTGATCGATATACCAGCTATAGGTTTGAATATCCCCATCGGTATCAATGGAGTTTTCCGCTGAGAACGTACAGCGATTAAAACTACAACTACGATTGATCTCCGCACGCAGATATCTTCCCTCGATTATATTAAAATGCTTTGCGGCAATCGCGCCGTAGCTTCCTTCGAAATCCTTCGCCCGCAAATATAAGGTGTGCTGTCCCAGCTCGATGCTGTCGTTGGCATTATCAATATGCACCGAAACCGCTTCTCTCACCCCATCAAAAAAACCATCTTCTGCGTGCAGCGTATCTGACAGAGGAACTATGTTGGCATCATCTTCATAAAAATGCCTGTCAATGCTGTATTCCACACCTGCAACACTTCCTGGCGTCACAGCGCCCTCTATCTCACGAAAGAGATCATCAACGACTAGGGCAGAAAAGGAAATATCGGCTCCTATCGTAATATCGGGGTGCTCTCTCCCCTTGACTTTAAACTCTTCAAAATAAGGCCCATTCGGCAACAAATAAGGTGCTTTCGCCAGCTTGGCTGCATGTAGCAGGGAATTCAAGTTATCCGGCTGGATAACGCTTTCGTAATTGCCACATGGTTCAAAAAAAGAGTTACCCAGTTCAAACGTTAAATGAGCCACACCAAGTTCACCATAGGCAATACTCTCACTACTTCCGTTCACATAATATAAACTTGGCCCTTGCACAGGATCGTATTCATTAAAGTAGGCAAGCCGTCGTGCCAGAAGCTGTAGTGCTGCACCATTAGGCGCTGCATCCGTTGTATGGGAAAAAGGATAAAGTATTAGTTCACCAAAACTGTGAATATCGAGATACAAACCAGGAGTATCGAATGGGGATTCATCGGTATCGTTTGATCCGCGAACATCAGGAAAAAGCGTGCGTGCATAAGCCTCTACTGCCTGCGTTTCCGGCTCCGATGCAGCGTCTACACCACGGTAATCTTCCGCGCACTGGTTATCAGAGCCAATAGCACGATCCTGCGGGTTACCCTCCTCTGGCGTGCGCGCCCCTCGAAAGAACGAAAAGTTCCTGTTTAGATCCACACCTTCGTTCACAAGGCTACAGCCTGCAAGCGCATCCGGGTGTGTGTTCTTTCGTTTTAATAGTCCATTCTCCGCAATCTTTCGCCCATCCGGGTTCATCAGAAAAAGAATATGAATCTCGTGATAATCAACCAGCCAGTTAATATCGGCATTGGTTTCGTAGTCCTCAAGTAGCATCCTTGCAAAATCGAGGGTAAGCGCAGCTGTAGTGTATTCCCGCGCATGCATTGCAGACTGAATGAATAACACCGGCTTTTCGCGAACAACATTTTGATTAGTGATTTTCATCACCATCAAATCAAAACCATTGTCGGGGTTTTCACTTTTTTCCCAGGAATCGCCGATATCAATTAATTCCGCATATTGTGGGAAGCTGGCGGCAAGATACTCGGCCACCGCCAATGTCTCTTCCACCGTTGGGTAACAACTATAGCTGGCAATGCCATTTACTGTGGGCTCAACAACAGCGGCACTTACATCCAGGCCAACATCACTTTCGGTCAGCCCCCCTCCATCACCCAATGAAGAAGATATGACGTGAGTGTTAATTGACTGAATCTCTGGCTCAGAAACAGATTGAAGCACCTTGTTTAGCTGGAACTTTCGACGAGCACGATACTCAATCGCCGGCTCCAATTGAAACTGTTCTTCTAACGACGCATATTCTTGCGGACTTAACTTTACAACAACCGTCCGGGTGTTTTTATCCTGGGCCAAAAAAGCGTGGTGAAAGTTTGCATGAACATATTGATATTGCTCTTCACTCTGGTAGTAAAGAACATAACTATTATCAAGACCAAGGCGCTCCTCTTCGAGCGTCCTAATCAGTCTTTGCTGCTTTTCCTGTTTATCTAAACTTGAGCCGGCAAGCGACGCTCCAGAAAATAGAATACTGAAAATCGCGACCATCAAACACGAAAAGTTAATTTTATTATTCCAAACATCCATTGTATCTAACACATCTTCATAGCCTACAGCGACTAACGACTAAACAATTACTTGCCTAAGACGCTCACTAAAAGTTAACTCGGCGCAATCTCATCCAAACGCGCCACCCACGGCTCAATATTTTTTGTCTCTTTTAAAGCCTCTCGCACTTCTTGCGCGTAGCAAAGCGCATTCAACTGCCCAATAACGGCCAAATCGGCCAGGCTAAGATGATCTCCTATCAGCCAGTCTCGCCCTTCTAGCATATTATCCAGCGCATTTATGTGCCGCTTTGCATCTCGAACAATCTGCTCTCTGGGCTTACGCCCTAACCCTTGCGCCTGCGTAAGCTCGCCGGCCCCTTGTATAATCATTGGCTTTAGCTGTTCTGGAGAGACGCCGGGGGTCGTAGCTGCGAACTCTTCCAACACCGCATCGATATTGTGCTCCCAGGTCAGGCGCATTGTCACCTCATAAAAATAAAGACTTTCGTCCGCCCAATCTTCAATCGCATGTGCCAGTGCAGCGTCTCTCGAGTCGGAAGGGAGCAGTGGTTTTTCTGAACTCAACGACTCAAGATGATAGATAATGTCTGTAGAGTCCCAAACCGCCTGACCGTCCACCATCATCGCTGGGAACTTCCCCGTAGGCGACACGTCTTTATACACTCCTTCCGGAACTTTATGTCGCTCTACTTCGTGAACCTCGAAATCGATTCCTTTATAGTTCAGAGCTCTTCTAACCTTTTCGGTAAATGGCGACGTCGCAAACTGATATAACGTGATCATTATTAAACTCCCAGATTATTTACTACTAGCAAGTTAAACTAGAGACTCTATTTCAAGCTACCCAAAGCGCTCTCGGGACAATTATTTGGCCCGCCCAGCTGGGTGAGGCAAGCGATAACAAAGCACCGCTTTGTGCGCAGCTGAACGGGTGCAAGCTATGCTTGCAGACCGGCCTTCCTTGCAACCGGCCTTCCTTGCATAGGAAGGGACCAACCTGTTTGGCCCGCCCGGCTGGGTGAGGCAAGCGATGACAAAGCACCGCTTTGTGCGCAGCTGAACGAGTGCAAGCTATGCTTGCAGACCGGCATTCCTTGCATAGGAAGGGACCAACCTGTTTGGCCCGCCCGGCAGGAATCGAACCTGCAACCTTCCCCTTAGGAGGGGGCCGCGCTATCCAGTTGTGCCACGGGCGGAAAGTTTCAAATTCTAATTGTTTTGCGCAAGAAGTTCAGCATGATTTTTTATCGGCGCTCTTATAAAGCGTATCGAAAAACCCTACTCTTGCTATTTCCTCACTGCGTACTAACTTTTTATTTTGACGCGCGTACTCGGCCAAACAGCGCTACCAAAGGTCCCGAGATTGCGTAGGTTGCTGCGAGTATAAACAGTACCAACGACGGGTTCGCGGCTATTGCCCCAAGTAGTAGAATCACGACAAACAGCGCGAAAACGGGTACGCGGCCCTCGAAGTTGATTCCTTTAAATGAAGTGTAACGAACGTTAACTACCATCAAGCAACCAATTACCGCTGTTTGAATCGCTAACGCAATCGAAAAAGCAATCGGCAACGTATCAGGGGTATAACCATTGTCGTAGAGTAACCAAACCGTGCTAGCGATAAGCGTTGCAGCGGGCGGGCTTGCCAGACCGACAAAATAGCGATTATCGGCATCGTCAGCCATCGCGTTAAATCTGGCCAATCTTACTGCGGCACCTGCCACATAAATAAACGCAACTGCCCATCCTGTTGTACCTAGCCCATCCAGACACCACATAAACATCACCAGTGATGGCGCCAGACCAAATGTCACCATATCAGAAAGGCTATCGTACTCCTGTCCAAAGCGGCTTTGCGTATTGGTTAGCCGGGCAACGCGGCCATCGACACCATCGAGCAACTGCCCAAAAAATATTGCCAGACCTGCTGCCGCGAACTGATCGTTAATCGCCGCAACAATTGCGTAAAACCCAGCAAAGAGCGCCGCTGAAGTGAACAGGTTAGGTAGCAAATAAATCCCGCGGCGTCGAACTAACTTCCCATCCTCAGCAATTTCTTCAACATGCTCATCGACAAGCATTGAAGGATCGAAGCCCTGTTCGTATAACTGATCAGACGAGTGACCGGCATCAGCTCCGCTAGTTTTCGCGGTATCTGCCACCTGGGTAACATTTGTCTCGCCCGATTCTTTTTTTGCTTCTTTAAAAGAAACTGGTTTGTTGCTCATAACTGATTTTGCTCGTTGCGCCTAATCTGATTCCGCGACCGTCTCCCAAAAAGCTGAGAACAGCGATGACTGCAGTCGGCGTTTTAACACACAGAGACCAACTTCAAAGCGGTCAAAGCCGATATTGCCTAGCGCCTTAGAAGCTGGGATAACCCGTATCTTACCAGATACGGGGCTACTATCTAACACCAGCGTCGGCACAAAACCGACGCCACAACCCAGACTCACCATACTCACAATGGCTTCGTGCCCGGTCACTTGCGCGTAAATATCAGGCTTTATTTTCATCTGCCGGAACCAGCGATCAAGCGATTCACGGCTTAGACCTTTTTCAGCTAGTACCCATGGCATACTCGCCCATAGGGGCTTTTCACTTTCGAGCATTCGATCAATCTGCTGGTGTACTTTGCCGCCATCAGCTGGCGCAATAAAAACAAGGTCGCTCGCCGAAAGCTGCTTGTATGCAATGTTCTCAGGCATTCGTTGAGGCTTTGCCGCAATAACAAAATCATCCTGTCCATCCTTCAAGCGGTCCAGCGAAAGTGCCTGGTCACCCGTATGGATACGAATATCAATCGCGGGATACTTTGCGCGCACTGCACTAAGTACATGATTCAACAGCCTGTGACTTGCAGTCACCGAACAATACAAACTCACACTGCCTTGAAACTCCCCGGTAGGACCAAGCTGGTTTTGAAATTGCGCCCATGCCGTTAACGCTTGCTGGGCAAAATTGAGATAGTGCTGGCCTTCGCGCGTGAGCGTGACTGTACGATTATCACGCTCGAACAAGCTCGCACCCGCCTCCTGCTCGAGACGTTGAATTAACCGCGAAAGCGCCGAAGCTGTCATATTGTGTTTTTCGGCAGTTCTCCCAAAGTGGAGGCTAGCCGCCAAACTAATAAAAACATCTAACCGTTTGATATCCATAGTTTTTTAGTACTAATTCGTGACCACCTTTATATATCGATAATCGAAATATTATATTGATTTTATATCATTTTACGCAACACAAAACATTCTCTAAAATGCCCTTCCTGTTAAAAGCAACCAACTCACTATCAGCCTCTGTGGCGGGATAACCAAATGCCTAACTATTTCAATACCCTCCCCTTACGCCTGCAGCTCGAAGAGCTAGGCAAATGTCGCTTCATGAATCGCAGCGAATTCGCCACAGGCTGTGATTACATCAAAGGCAAAAAAATTGTCATCATCGGTTGCGGTGCACAAGGTCTGAACCAGGGCCTAAACCTGCGTGACTCTGGCCTTGATGTTTCCTATGCCTTACGCGAAGCAGCGATTACTGAAAAAAGAGACTCCTGGAAAAATGCCACCGACAATGGTTTCACCGTGGGAACTTATGCTGAGCTAATCCCTACTGCTGATATCGTGATGAACCTGACCCCCGACAAGCAGCACACTGATGTTGTTACCACCGTTATGCCATTGATGAAACAGGGTTCCTGCCTGGACTATGCACACGGTTTTAACCTTGTAGAAGAAGGCATGCAAATTCGCGAGGACATCACGGTTGTAATGATGTGTCCTAAATGCCCTGGTTCAGAAGTTCGCGCAGAATATGTTCGTGGATTTGGCGTACCAACATTAATAGCAGTTCACCGCGAGAACGACCCAAATGGCGACGGGCTCGACATTGCGAAAGCGTTAGCCTCAGGCACTGGTGGTGACCGTGCCGGCGTTCTGGAGTCCTCGCCGATTGCAGAAGTAAAATCCGACCTTATGGGCGAACAGACCATCCTTTGCGGGATGCTACAAACAGGCTCAATCCTGTGCTTCGACAAAATGGTCGAAAAAGGTATTGATGCTGGCTACGCTTCAAAACTCATCCAGTACGGTTGGGAAACCGTGACCGAAGGTTTAAAAATTGGCGGCATCACCAATATGATGGATCGCCTTTCTAATCCAGCAAAAGTTGAAGCGTTTGAACTCGCCGAAGAATTAAAGGACATCATGCGTTCACTCTATCAAAAGCATCAGGACGATATTATGAGCGGTGTTTTCTCAAGCACCATGATGGAAGACTGGGGCAACGATGACAAAAACCTTCTCGGCTGGCGCGCAGCAACAGCAGAAACTGCTTTCGAAAAGTCCGAGAATGGCAGTATGGAAATTAGCGAGCAGGAATTTTATGACAACGGCATTTTAATGGTCGCGATGGTTAAAGCTGGTGTTGAACTAGCGTTCGAAACCATGGTTGATGCGGGTATAAAAGCCGAATCGGCCTACTATGAATCACTGCACGAAACCCCACTTATCGCGAATACTATCGCGCGTAAAAAGCTTTACGAAATGAACTGCGTTATCTCTGATACAGCAGAATACGGTTGTTATTTGTTTGACCACGCTTGTAAACCACTACTCGAAGAGTTTATGAAAAACATCGACACCGATGTGATTGGTAAAGGGCTGGATCTGGATGACAACGGCGTCGATAACATGCAACTTGTTTCCATTAACGATGCAATCCGCAATCATCCGGTGGAAGTCGTTGGTCATAAACTACGCTCGTACATGACGGATATGAAAAAAATCGTATAGCGAGTTACCTTCCTATTGAAGGGCGCATACTAAATCAAAAGCCGGCTGTGTAAAGCAACCGGCTTTTTTGTGCCTGTTCGCTTTGGAGTACTAGTATCAGTTGAGTAGCTTTGGTTACTTTCTTACTGTTGCAGGCAAAAAAGTGACTCGTATCTGGTGATCCCCCCACAATTTTTTTCAATACTGTTTAAAGTAAAATCTTTTGAAACCTTTTGCGCGACCAAAAGGTTTCACCAAAAAGCCGCCAACGACCGCGTTGGATCCGAGCGGTTTTTAATTGCTTTTTGTCAAGCTAATGTCCACCAGATTTAGGTGTTCGTAGTGGTAAGCTTCCTGAAGGCTGGCCGTAGCGCTTGCGCGCTGAATGGCTTTGATGGTTTATATGCTGTCGCAGTCTGCGTATTGAAGTCGGTTTATACCCCCCGTTTAGCATTCGCTAAAAAAGTGAGCAGCTTGTCCGTGAAAGCGACAGGGCGTCGCTTTAGCAGCGAGCAATAGGATTGCTTTTGCTGCGTTAGGAAACAAGCAAACGCTTTTTTAGATTCCCGTAGGGCGAATGCGTATGGGGCGGCATGTTATTCGTAAACGCTAAGGCGATTACTCACCCTATGGGTTCGCTACGCTCATGCCAATTGCATGCAATTGGTGTTGCTTACTTATTTTTTGCTGAAGAAAAATAAGTAAGTTGCTGTCGGGCAACTCCCGACGGTTTTTATTTTAGCTACCACCTAAAAGCGATGTATTTTATAAAAAGTTTTTTGAAACCTTTTACTCAGCCAAAAAGGTCCACCAAAAGGCCGCCAACGACCGCACTGGACCCAAGCGGATATTCCATGCTTTTAATCACAAAGATGCCCACCGAATTCGGGGTATTCGCAGTAAAAAGGTTCATTAAGGTTCGCCATAGCGCTTACACGCCGAATGACTTTTCCTCCCCACTATCACTACCCGCATCTAAACTGCTATATTCAATAATCAAATACAAGGTTAATAAAAGTCAAAATATATGTTTGGTACGCTCAGAACAACTCTCGCCATTATGGTTCTTATCGGGCACCTGACCGATCAATGGCAAATAGGGACCTATGCCGTTTTTGGTTTCTATATCATTAGTGGGTACCTGATGACACACATTATGCATGAGTCCTATGGGTTCACTGCGGCAGGACGGAAGAATTTTGCTATCAACCGTTTTATCAGGCTTTATCCAAGCTACTGGGTCGTTATTGTTCTAAGCGTTGTTGTTATTTACTTCGTAGGAGCAGAGTTTTCTCGCGAGTATAACGAATTAATGATTATCCCTAACGGCGCCAATGAATGGCTTAGCGTGATGGGAATGCTGTACATCGCGGAGTTCCCAAATACTGTTTCGCCTAATATCGCTCCTACCACGTGGGCGATTACGGTGGAGCTATTTTTTTATATGCTGATCTGTTTAGGCTTATCTAAAACTAAAATGCGAGTGCTTATCTGGCTGGTTCTTTCGCTGGGGTATATTGTTTACTGCCAGATTGCAGAGCTTTCCTGGCCTTATAAATACTTCCCTATTCCTGCGGCCTCTTTTCCCTTCGCTGTTGGTGCCTTTATTTATTTTCGTAAAAAGGAGGGTTATCTTTCCATTAGTGATAGCTGGCTAACAAGCCCTAGCTTCTTAATAACGCTGTTAGTCTCAAATGCGGTTGCCACTCTGGTTTACCCGTTTTACTTTCAAACCGGGTTTTATGTGAGCTTACTGCTCTCTATTGTGCTTTGCTATGAGCTAGCTACGGGTCGCACGTGGACAATAATCAGCCGCCCCCTTGATAAAACCCTGGGAGATTACTCTTATCCTATCTACCTTTTGCAATGGCAAGCTGGTTTATTAGTCTGCTACCTGATATACAAAGAACCACTAAAAAACGCAAACGCCGAAGGTTATATCGTATCGGGTATTAGCCTTGTCGTTTGTGTGCTAACCGCATGGCTTATTATCCGTTTTATAGACAAACCGTTGCAAAATCTAAAAGCGAGCAAGCAGCTGGTAACAGGCGAAGCTAAAAAAGCAGCGCTTAATGACGTCGCGAGACAAGAATAAAACAACGAGTACGTTTAAAACCAAGAAGCGCACGTTGGACGACGAATAAGAACACAGTCGTTAAGTTATTTAGCTTAATCCCCCCCCCTTTTTTCGCTATGTTATTCACGTCAAGCTTAGCGAGATGGCATATCCAGCAACACTAGAATTACCTTTTCCGTCAAACGCTATTCTCTCTAGCAGAAACATTCAGCCCATAGCCAATTATTAAAAATTTTGTAACTTTCTAGACCTCTGCTAGTCAAAGCATAATTGGCCTATAGCAACACCGGCCGCGCTGGTAATCGCATGGGGACGAATAATGAAAAGACGCTACTTCATTGCAGAAGATCTTGCTGGTATTAAATCGTTAGAGCAATCTTTACTCGCAAATAACTTCGAGAACGCCCAGCTCCATGTTTATAGCTGGAACGACGCGTTGATTGAAGGCGATAAATTTGACTATCACGAGATTAATGATTTTCAAAAAAGAGATGTCTGGCGCTCCGGTATAAGAGGCCTGATTTTAGGGACCGCCGTCGCGATTGCTTTGGTCCTAACAGCTTATACGCTTGGCTGGACCTCTACCGCAGCAGGATGGATACCGATAATTTTTCTCGCTGTCGCCGCAGTTGGCTTCTTCACCTGGGAAGGTGGGCTACATGGCATTCAGGAACCTAACAAAGACTTTTCGCAATTTGCCGACGCGCTAAAAGACGGCAAACACGTTTTCTTTGTGGATTATTCCAAAGCGCAAGAATCAATACTAGAAGAAACCGTTAGGGAAAGGAATGACTTGATAATTGCCAAAGACACTGCGGGACCACCGGCATGGATGATTAGCGGGCAAACCAATATTGCCAAACTGGTAGACGCCCTTCCCTAACCTTCGACTTCAATCAATTTTGTGAGAAATCCTGCGCGCTTAAAAATAGCGTGCAGGATTCTTTCTATATTTAAATAAAAATACGAAATAGCAGAATATAGCCAATCGTTACGATTGGTTATGACACTTCAATGCTTTGTCGCCAACAAAGAAAGTTAGCTAACGCGCTAAACCATATCAATATAGTTAGGACTCTTCTGCATTCGATCGATCCAGGCACAAATGTGCGGATACACTTTAAGATCAAAGCCTCCTTCGTGAGCAACATGGGTGTACCCATACAAACTGATGTCAGCAGTAGTTAAAACGTCGCCCGTTAAGAACGGCGTAATCGAAAGCTGTTTTTCCATAACTGCCAGCGCTTTGTGCCCGCCAGATTGCTTCGCTTCGTATTCCTCTTTACGATCCGCGGGCAAACCCAGGTATTTCGCAATAAAGCGCGCAACCGCAATATATGGTTCATGGCTGTATTGCTCGAAAAACTGCCACTGCTGTACTTTTGCAAGCTCGAAAGCGTCCGATGGAAGCAGCTCACTTTCCGCTGCCAGGTAATTGAGTATGGCATTAGACTCTGACAGGCACCGCCCGTCATCCAGTTCAAGCAAAGGAATCTTTCCGTTAGGATTCTTGTTTAAAAACGCTGCCTGCGATGTATCACCTGCCATAATGTCGACATGAATCCATTCGTGCTCTATGTTGAGCAAAGAACACAGTAGCTTAATTTTGTAGCAATTTCCGGACTGAATATCTCCAAAGATTTTCACAAGCCCTCCTTCTACGATCTAGTACAAAGCCTAATAGAGCGTTTAATCACTGCAATCCGTTAGGTTATCTGCTTTTTAATTTTTTAGTCATCAGCACCCAATCGCCACCGTGCAGACAACCTGGATACATGATTACAGGCAATGATGATATAGCCTCATACCCAAGATAATCATATAACCCTTTTGCCCGCGTGTTTTCCGAGGCCACAATAAGGCTCATTTCGAAAACCCCTTCCGATACCGCTTTTTCTTCTGCCTCGTTAAGCAGCATCTGAGCAATACCCCTTCCCTGATATCGTTCAAAGGTCGCAATTGCATTAATGTACCAACTCCCGGGAGCTTGTGCTTCCAGAAGAACCAGTGGTCTTACGACCTCTGGGTAATCTTCAATATCCTCCGTGGAATACACATCGGGCTGTCTGTATGAGATAACCATACCTTGAACACCGGGCTGCGCAACACATACCCGCGCGTTCTTGTAACTAAACCCGCCCTCTTCTCGCGAAGCTCTCGCCTCACCAACATCCATCGGGTCCTGACCTTCCTCCGCCATAGAAGTCCAAAGATATCTTGGAATACCTTCACCCGCTAGATTAATAAGATAAGCTAGATCTGCCGCATTCTCTCCCGAAGCATTTTGAATATTCATCTCGCGACTCGCTATTTGATCTTCCTGTTCCGCGCTTTTGATTTGTGGTACGTAAGCGCCATTTGAATACAAACCCTAAGCTCTTCTTCTGGCAATTCTTCGTTAATTGAAAATACAATTGCCCTATTACCCTCAAACGAAAACACATTGGGAAATAAAGAGTTGTATGAGTCGATAAGCGAAGTATTGCAGTTTACATACATCGCGTATTGCTCGGGATACTTTTCTTTCCAGTCGATCCTAATTGTTGCACCACTTTTAGTTTCTGAGGTGAGAAATGAAGGTTCACCCCACTTTAAAGTTTCTTCAATTCCCCCTACGCCTTCAGTATTTAATGCAACATCAAGAATAAGGCTTCGCAACTTTTCAAGTTTTGGCCTCACATGAGAGGGATAAGAATTAAATTTATGCTTAACAGCTCTGTTCATACCTCTGAGTCTACTTGAAAATAATGGCGCTTAGAACCTGCGCGTTAGCAATGCCGACATAAGGCATACAAACTAAAATCGTTAAGAATCGTTTGCTTCTAGTTTTGCTAGATGGCGCTCACGCATCAGCAAAAATAAAGGGAAAGAAAAAGCCAGCGCAACACCAAACGCGAGAACAACATAAATCCACCAGTTAGGCATTGAAATACGTTTTGCCTCAAAGAATGACCAGAATAGAAACGCCACAAGGACTACAAAGATGTCATTTGAAATTGAGCCAGAAGCATGATTTACATAGTTGTCGGTAATAAAGGTAGTTAACGGAAAGCCGCCATGCTCAATCATAAAAGGAATATTGAAATACATCGTCAACACGATGCCGGATAATGCGCATATCGCAAAAATTACTTGACGTTGTTTAGTATTCATCGGCATGCCCTCTTGAAAGGTCTAACACCTTAAGGTTTGGTAGCTGAAGCGACTTTATAAGCGACTACGATTCACAACGCACCTTTAGACCGTGATCGGCCTGGAAGATATATCGTAGGAGTGAAATTCACGCTCCATTAATCCGTACTCCCTCGCTTTAGCCCGCCATGGCGCTATATGAGGAGCAACCAAATGCTCTTCCAAACTTTCTCGATCTGGCCAAAGTTCCGAAAAACGTATTAAACCTTTATCAAATGGATCCTCCGCAACCTCATATAAAACGCATCCATCGTTTTCCTGGGTCGCCTGTACAAATTCTTTCAAATAGGGAATTACACCAACAACGCTTTCGGGAGGAAATCGTAAAGTCCCAAACACTGCAACTTTTGCTTCCATAACATTCCCCTATTTCTGACACTCGGTGATAAGAGGCTTTAATACTTACGGGCACTGATTCGCCAGCGATGCTTGTGCTCGCTCAAAGATAAGCAAGCACAAGCACTTTGTTATTCTTTAAATCAACTCACTACTTCGCCGTCACTATAGCTTCCACGTTTTTCGCATAATCGAGAAAAACATGTTTTCGCTAACCATCTTCCGCAAGGTGATAACACTCTTCGAATCGGCAGGCAACGCTACCCTAATGGGTGGTTTTTTAGCTTGAGCAACGTTAAGTATTGATTCGGCAATAACCTTTGGATGTACCCCACCTGTTCTTGGCGGCACCACCGACGGCAACCTCTCAAGCAAATGGTCGTAGGCTGGATCATGCGGCGTTTCTGCGAGCAGATCGGTTTGATTTCCAAGAAAAGGCGTATCAATCAACCCCGGCTCAATAATAGACACGCCAATGCCCATCGGCCTGACTTCTTCACGTAACGCATCGGAAATCGCCTCTATCGCGTGCTTGGTACCCGCATACCAACCAAATAGAGGCATCGAGATTTTCCCCACCGCCGAAGTAACATTAATGATTCTGCCGGACTTATTGTCTCGCATCGCCGGAAGTACCGCCTGCATAAAACGGACATAACCAAATAAATTAACGTCAAACTGCCTTTGAACCGCTTCAAGCGAAACGCACTCAATCGCGCCGAGCTGGGCAAAGCCTGCGTTATTAACAAGCAGATCAATTTTGCCTTGCTCCGACAACACTTGCTTAACTGCCGAATCCACCGCATCGGTATCGCTGACGTCAAGCGCAATTGGGCTAATCGAATCACTTTTAATTTCATCGAGTAGCGCCTGTCTACGAGCCACAGCGTAAACGTGGTAACCGTTTTCCGCCAGGAGCAACGCAGCTTCTTTGCCTATCCCCTCGGAAGCACCTGTAACAATCGCAATTTTTCTATTCGACATAAATCAACCTTCTTTGAATAACTAATAGTATTAAAAATCTAACCTACAGACTCTCTCAACAACGTGATGTCCCGATTGTTGCATATTCGTGAGTCTACCTGACTGTAGTACGGTATCACAGTAACTGTGATACCGGCCAGCTTTTCAAATGCACGCCCGCCGGTTCATACTCGACTAGCTATTTTGTACCCTAAAAAATCTCCTTCAAAAACCCCATTAGGGAATCCCAGGAATCTTTATCTGCTTTGGCATCATAAGCCAGCGGCATATCAAATTGCTTGGCGAAAGCATCGGCCTGCCGGTTAGTGAAGCTGTGCAAAACGCCGGGATAATTAATCAGCTCGTAGTCCGCTTTGGCGGTATCCATCTCATTTTTAAAAGCCTCAAGCTGCTCTGCAGTAACAAAAGGGTCAGCCGCTCCGTTGTAGACTTTAATTTTTGCCTTGATCGCGCCAGGCGTTGCAGGCGACTGAGTGGCGACGGAACCGTGAAAACTGGCCACACCTTTTAAATCAGCACCTGTGCGTGCCATATGCAAGACAATGCCACCACCAAAGCAGTAACCGATAGCGGCGATGTTATCGGCCTGTACTTCACTGCGCTCAGCCAATATTTTCCTGGCCGTATTAAAACGCTCTTCAGCCACCGACATTTTTGCCGTGGTTTCCTGGGCAAAACCCTGGGCCTCATTGGGGTGATCGGTCACTTTACCAGCACCATACATATCCAGTGCGAAAGCGACATAGCCCTCTTTTGCCAGCTCACGCGCACGAGACTGAGCATAATCGTTAGCGCCCCACCACTCATGCACTACCAAAACACCCGGACGTTTTTCTTTCGCGGTATCTTCATAGGCAATGTGGCCAGTGTGGGTTACACCGTCAATCTGGTATTCAATTGTCTCGGTAACAATTTTGGCACTGGCTGAAATAGCGAACATCGCCAATAGCACTCCGCCAAAAAAAAGGTTTAATTGCTTCATACATCCTCCAATGGGGTTAATAAAAACTTCATCTGATTTGTCGTAGATTTTCGCGACAATGGTGGGCGGGCAAACACAGACATTACCAACGTTATAATAAACGCGCTTCGGCATACTCCGCAATTATTAAAACACCGTCAATAACAGAATAAGCCAGATGCCTGCTCAATGTTTCTCCTAAAAGTCTCCCAGCATAAAAAAGGCCCGATCCGTTAAGAGTCAGGCCTTTCAGAGCGAGTCTCACTCACTAACTTTCCTCGGCCTCTGCCTGCTGTGCCGCTGCCATTGCCGCCAGGGTGCGAATATCATACTGCGCATCACCTTCGTAACGCGGCGCGTAGGTACTGTAAGCCTTGCTGACTTCTTCGAAGCGCGCCTGGATGCGTTCGATGTTGTAAGCATGGCTGACGATAAAGAAAGTACCTTCTTTGATCTGCTTCATGGCAACATCGACGTATTGATCAGATGGCATTGCCATCGCTCTGCTTTCATCTGGAATCATTTCTGAGGCAACGAAACCTGGGCATACAAGACCAACTTCGACAAAGTCTGGCATCTCTTCGCGAAGCGACTCGGTCAAGGCCAAAACAGCGTGCTTGGTGCTTACGTAAGCTGAGCCGTGTGGCACGCCGTGGAACAGTGAGTTCTCAGAGCCCAGATTGTAGATTGCAGCAGGAGTACCTTGCTCTATCATTCGCTTGCCGAAAATGGCAGATCCGTACCAAACACCCATGTAGTTGATGGAGAAAATTTTCTCAACATCACTAAAAGGCGTATCAATGACGGAAGTAGTTGGCAGAATAATTCCAGCGTTATTCATAATCACATCAACGTGACCTTTCCAGTCCCACGAAAAATCAGCCAGCGCTTCGACCTGTTGCGGATCAGAGGTATCACAAACTTTATAGGTTGCCTCGGTACCCTGCTCTTCCAGGGCAGATACGGCTTCCTTTAAACGATCTTCGCGGCGACCCGCCAGAATTAACTTGGCGCCCTCTTTGCCAAAAGCTTTTGCGAAACTAAAACCGATGCCAGTGGCACCGCCGGTAATCACGACCACTTTATCGTTAAGGTCTTGCATTAGGATATTCCTCTTAATTAAATCTCAAATAAATTGCTGTATTTTCCTGAGCCCAAGCCTCGTGCACAGGCCCGCCCGCCCCGCACAGATAAGTTACATGAAACGCGAAAGGACATGCCCACATTTATTACGCCATGATAAACCCGCGCTGGCACTTCTCGCAATTAGTAATGTGGCTTCAGCCATAGGATACGCGAGCGAACCTAATAACCAGTCAAATCAGGAATTTCGAAACCGTAAGGTCATACGATCACTTTCACCGATAGCGTCGTACAAAGCCTTGTTGTCCTTACCAAAGCTGTAAGTTGGCGGTAGACGCCACACCAGCCCTGGAACATCACCAGGACGCTCTTCAATTAGCGGCCGGTCTTTCGGGTTGGCATTTATTTCAGATACCCCTTCCAAAACAAAGCCCGCCGACTCAAACAGCTTGATCACTTCAGACTGCTTCATATAACCATGAGCACCATTGCTGTCATTACCCTCAGCCTCTTCAACCGCCCGGTGCTGAACAACACCGACTACTCCATCGGATTTCAGCATGCGCCGTATTTTTTGCAAATGCTGTTGCAAGTAATCCTGAGCTCCGCCTCCTAAAAAGTAGGCATGTAACTCACGGGTAATAACGACTAAATTCACATTGCCCCATACTGCCTCCGGGACACTACCAAAATCAAACGCCAGCGGGACATTATTCATTGCACACTTATCGCTAACCATCCCAGGAAAAATCTGCTCAAATTGTTTGAAATACGCAAGCCGGGAATCATTTTTATCCGGTGCAATACCCATAATCATTTCGTACTCAAAATTGACTGCGCCGTATCGCCCCTGCTCGGCGACAAAAGGCGCGATAATATCGGTGTACCACATGCCGTGCCCTGGCATGAGCTCCACAACGAAATGATCCGGTTGCAGACCAAAGAAATCCAGCGTTTCGACAGGGTTACGCCACTGATCCCGAGACCGGGCTTCGGCGTCTCTGCCTGACACGATGGTCTCTAGCGAGCGAGAGGTATTCGACATTGAAATAGCTCCAGTAAATAAATCGGCCAGCGTACTACGACGCCAACCGAGCCACAACCGACGATAAGCCTCAGCAGCCCCCGGCCAAAAGTTTTATTGTTTAATCAATAACATAGTATACTCGCCTCATATAAATAGAATAAACATCCTGTCATTGCCATCCCCATTGAACAGGCCTACCAAACAGTCAATAAAAATGTGAGAAGAGGCAACATATGAGCAAACGCATTAAGTTAAATATGACTGACGCCAGTTTTCTGCTCCTGGAGAATCGCAGGACACCGCAGCATGTCGGTACCTGCGGTCTCTTTAAGCTACCGGAAGGTGCTGACGAAACCAGTTTTCTGCATGATATTACAGACTGCCTCAAATCAGATGACGATGTTTGCCGACCATTCGGCGATGTATTAGAGACAGGCCGCCTGGGGGTGGTTGGGCCATGTTATTGGAAGCGGGATGAGGCGCTTGATCTTGAGTACCACATTCGTCATTCGGCGCTGCCGAAGCCAGGCAGATACCGCGAGTTGTTCGCGCTAATCTCTAGGCTACACAGCACCCTGCTGGGAAGAAGTCGGCCGCTCTGGGAGATGCACCTGATAGAAGGCCTGCAGGATGGCCAGTTCGCTGTGTACCAAAAAGCCCATCACTCCACCGTCGACGGCATGCGCGGCACCCAGCTTATACAGCAAATGTATTCGACCGATCCGAGCGAAATGCTAACCGTTTCTCCATTTTCCAAGGAAGCTGAACGTCGCTTCCTTGAGTCTATGCCCAAAAAGAAAAAGAAGAAACCCGTTGTGCGGGATAGAGACCTGAAAGCGATTTCCGAGATGTTATCCGAGCAATTCCAGCAATCTTTAAATCTAACAAAAATGCTAAGGGACACCGTTGGCGTTTGGACTGGCCAAAACACCAGGCTTTCGGCGCCCTGGAATCGCGTTCCCAAAACCCCCATCAATACTCAAATCGATGGGTCACGTCGCTTCGTTGCGCAATCGTGGCCAATTTCCCGAATAAAAGCCCTCGCAAAGGCAATAGACGGCACCGTGAATGATGTGGTTTTAGCCATGTGCTCGGGCGCGCTAAGACAGTATCTTCTGGAGTTTAGCGAACTGCCGGACGAATCGTTAAAAGCCACGGCGCCAGTTTCACTGAGGCTGGCCGACGATACTCAAACGTCAAACGCCTTTTCCTTCATCGTTACCGACCTCTCCACCAATATTAAAGATCCCGAAAAGCGCGTTCGTGCCATTCGTGATTCGATGCGCGAAGGCAAGCAACACCTGGAACAGTTGAGCCGCACGCAAATTGAATTGTATACAGCCCTCTCGCAAACACCGATGCTGCTACTTTCACTAATGGGAATGGCAAGTAAACTGCCCGCAACAAATATTATTATTTCCAACATTCCCGGCCCCAGTGAACAACTCTACCTAAATGGCGCACCCATGGTTGGGCTCTACCCTGTCTCCATTGTGATGGATGGTTGGGCACTGAACATCACCCTGCAAAGCAACTATGACAGGCTCGATTTTGGGATTATCGCCTGCCGCAAAAGTGTTCCCAATGTTCAGCGCTTGATAGATTTTCTGGACGACGAACTCAACATAATGGAAGTAATGGCAGGCATTAACAGCAACGCAAACCAAAGCGCGAAGACCAAACAAAAGAAAGCAGCAACCGCCAGGAAAAAAAGCTCAGCCAGGAAAGCACCGGCCAGGCAAAAAACAACTGCCAAAAAGGACGCTACTTCTTAGGCAGAGGCAAAATATCAATCGTGCAATTTCAGGGGTGAGCCAAAAGAGTTAAGAAACCGTTCGGTGAAATGCAATGTAATCAGGGTGTTATAAGCCCGCTCAATACTAAACTTAGCGCGCACTGGCAACCAGGAATTGGGTAATACCCTAAATAGTTTTGCGTCTATCGCGGGAGAGCAGGCCTAGTGCCCACCAGACACCACCCCCATATCCACTACTTCATTCAGGCCTATCTCTTTGGCATGCTCCTCGAAACCTTTATTACGCCAGAAGAAAGCGCCAGGCATGGTAGTTGGAATTACAAGAATATAAAAAAGCGCACGGCTTACTAGCTCAGAAAACACAAGACCAAGAGCAATAAGCACCCACAGTGAAAAACCGAGAAAATAATTGTCTGAGAAAACTGAAGGAAGCGCTAACGATAACAGCCCCAAAACAATCACTGCGCACAGGACAGTATTTCGCAACTGATATGTTTTACCATATTCGGTCGTTTGTACGTAGTGCGAAGCGGCCCCCTCATGCTGGGCGTTAGTATTGTCCTTAGCCTGTTGATATAGCCCAATCAGCTCAGCGACGCAGGCCACAACTACCATCCCAGCAATTAAAGATGTATTAATACTACTCGCGGTTAGCAGTGATACCGCTGCAACCATTAAAGCACCTAAACCCAGCGCCGCACCGAAAAACGCGGTTGCTGTTTGCCAATGATTCCAGAACGGCCGTGCAGGTATGCGATAGCATTTGATCATATAGTAAATCGCGCCAAACGCCGAAAGCGTTGCCAACACACCAAACGCGGTCATCGCGATTTGTATGATTCCGCTCGAAGGAAAAAACGACAGCAACCAGTAACACCCAACCATTCCCTGAAAACATGCAACCCCAAAAGCCTCACGAGACACGGGGGAATATCGCAGGTTATTAAACCCTCGATAAAAACGCATCGGCTTGCCTAAGTGAGTGGTCGAAAACAACAACCCCAGGCTATTAAAAACAAGCACTACAAAAAGCAGCCAGGAATTTGCAGCGCTGGTAAAACTTACCGATGGCAGCAGCAACCCTGCCCAAAAGTACAATAAAAATGCGCCCATAGCGGCTTGCACAGATAATGTAAACAGGACAAGCGGGTTCTCGCGCGAACTCAGTTTGGCCAGGTTCCAGTATTTCTCGCGGCCCGATTTAGGATCAAGCGCCGGCGCGTATCGTTGACTTTCTTCATCAAAGCGATATTTTATTGGCGCGCTGTCGGTACGCGTCATTTCTTCTGGCAAACTTTTCTTTTGCTGGAAGCGAATATTAGGTTGTGAAATTGAAGGGTCAGGGAAACCTGGTATTGCCGTTTTTGCCTGGTCACGATTTTCCGGAATGTCTTCTACAACGCCAAAGTCCAACGCATTACCGACGCACGCAGAGACGCACGCCGGCTTTAAGCCAACTTCCAATCGATCGACACACATATTACATTTGGAAACCTGTCCCTTAACCGGGTCGAGCTGTGGCGCATTGTAAGGACAAACCCAGGTGCAGTAACCACAACCAAAACAGGTATCGGGATCCTGCAGCACAGCGCCATACTCGGTATGTTTGGTGTAGGCAAGCGTAGGGCAACCTTTTAAGCAGACGGGATCATCACAATGGTTACATGCCATTGAAATATTCATCCGCTGAAAATCCGGAAAGCTCCCTCCTTCTACATAACCAACCGAGCGAAATGCCAGATGCGCAGGAGTTTCATTTTTTTCGGCGCAAGCACTTTCACAGGCATGACAACCAATGCAATTGTCCGCCGTAAAATAAAACCCATGCTGCTTGTTACGGTTCGGGTTTTCGCCAACAGAGGGATTTCCGTTGATATATAACGACTGACCCGCACTCGCTGTCTCGTGTTCTTTGCTTTCTTCTACCAGCGCAATTAAATCGATAGGCTGGTCGTAGACATTTAAAACTCTTGCTTTTTCAGCTGCACTCATCTCCGGCTTGTCGCTCACATCCTGGTGGCGAAGCTTTGCATAGCCGGGCTCTTCCTCCCGTTTGTTCCAGATACTAACAGGCTCTTCTTTTAATAGCGTTGACGCAGAACGCTTAAAACCTTTTTTCTCTGGAAAAAATTCTTTAACCGCTTCGTCAACAAACTTAACGATGGCATTCATTAATAAGACCGCCTTACTTTATTAAGTGACGCCGCATGCGTTTGATCAATTGCTTCCAGCTTAACCGCACACTGCTTAAAAGCCGGCTGCCGGGAATAAGGGTCTAACAGCCCAAGTGTGAGGCGATTTACGCAGTCATGATAATGAAAAGGAATAAAAACCATATCCGCAGAAACACGCTGCGTAAGCTGCACCATCACCACTGCATCGCCACGCCGAGAAACCACGCGCACATAATCACCACTATTCAAACCCAGGTTTTTCGCCGCATCAGGATTGATTTCCATGTACGGGGTCGGGCTGAATTTATTAATGTTGCCTATTTTTCCGGTACGTGTTCGAGTATGGAAATGCTCAACAACACGACCACTGTTCATCCAAAACGGGTAGTCCTCATCGGGGCATTCGTTGTTGTTAACAAACTCGACTGCAATTAAGTTCGCTTTGCCATCGGGTGTTTGAAAAACGCCGTCGGTATACAGACGTTGCTCAGACTGATAGTCGCTGGCATCTTGCTCTCGGCAAGGCCACTGCAGACCGCGACTTTCCTCGATACGATCGTAAGTCATACCTGTGATATCTAACGTTCTGCGCTCTCCCCCTTTTGGTTTGGAGAGCTGTTTCATTTCTTCAAACGCAGCTTCAGTATCGTCAGGAAAATGCATCTTTGCACTATTGTCAAAACGCTTTGACATCGCGTTGAATATCCAAAAGTCAGGTTTGGAATCGGCATAAGGTTGCAGTGCATTACGAGTAAGATTAACGCGACGCTCAGTATTGGTGTGGCAACCCTGCTTTTCTGCCCACACTGCTGCGGGGAAATACGCGTTTGCGTACTCAACCGTTTCAACATCCTGATAAACATCCTGCACAATCAACCACTCGAGTTTTTCCATCATTTTGCGGATGCGAGGCTGGTTTGCCATAGAAGTCAGCGGATTAGTCGCAACCAGCCACATGCCTTTTATCTGGCCAGTCTCTATTGCAGGAAAGATATCAGTTTGCTTTAAACCTACTTTTTGCGGGAAAAACGCTGGGTCAACATTCCAGAACTCGCCAACCTCATCACGATGTTCAGGTTTCTCTAACAACCGATAACCCGGCAAGCCCGAACAGGAAGACCACTCGCGCGTACCCATTGCATTACACTGCCCGGTAATAGACAAGCTTGTACCACCGGGGATACCGATGTTACCGGTACAAAGATTCAGGTTATTAATATTACAAACGCCATCTGAACCATGAGTACTCTGGTTAATACCCATCGTCCAAATAGACATTGCCGATTTTGACTTTGCGTAAATACGCGCAACATTGCGAATAGTATCTTCGTCTATCCCACAAATCTTTTGTGCGATTTTGGGGTTATAGCCTTTTACGACTTCGCGCAAGTTTTCAATACCGTTGGTATGCGCCTCGATATAGCCGTTATCCTCCAGGCCCTCATCGAAAATCACGTAAAGCATCGCATTAATCAGCACGCAATCGGTACCCGGCGTTATCGGCAAATGAATATCTGCCCACTGAGCCAGCATTGTGACGCGCGGATCGACAACGATCATAGGGAAATGTCTTTTTTCCCGAGCTTCCTTTAATCTCCAATAAATAATAGGATGCTGCTCGGGCAGATTAGACCCAAACGCCATTAAACAATCAGTATGCTCAAAATCTTCGTAGCAACCAGGTGGGCCATCAGAACCAAACGAACGCTTGTATCCGGATACCGCAGACGCCATGCATAACGTCGTATTACCGTCGTAGTTATTTGTTCCTATACAGCCTCTAACCAGTTTTCCCAGTGTGTAAAACTCCTCAGTTAAAAGTTGGCCAGTCGAAACGACTGCGAACGAATCCCTGCCGTATCGCTCCTGGATCTCCTTAATTTTTTCGGCGCTTTTATCCAACGCCGCATCCCAGGTTACGGGAGAAAATGCATCGTGCACATCATTTCGCAGAAGCGGGACTTTTCCGCGCCCTGGCGATTCAAATAAATCCTGCTCCAATATACCTTTAATACACAACTTGCCACGATTAACGTCGGCATCGGCAACACCGCGACTAGTAACCACCTTCCCTTCTTCATTCAAGCCTAGCTCGATAGAGCATCCCGTAGAGCAATAGTTACAAACCGAATATTTCCACTCGGCAACGTCCTTGGCAGGAATTTTTATCGGGTTTCGATTCTTACGCCCAAACAGCATGGTGTTTTAGTCCCTATCAGGATTGAATAACAACTTGATCGTCTAATAACGCCACATCGTACGTCTTTAGCGCGACAGAATCGTCCTCAAGACAAACGCCGGATTCGAGATCGAAATGCTGCTTATATAGCGGCGAGGCAACCACTTTTTTTCCGGTCAAACTGCCAACAATTCCTCGCGATATTACATTAGCGTTAGAGAAAGGATCGTGGTTACCTAACGCAAATACTTTTTTCTCATCATCGGGCAAAAAGAAAATCGCAATTTGCTCGCCTTCGTATAGCGCGCAGACACCAGAGTTTGGAATAAGATCTTCCGCAGAGCATAAAGTTGTCATATCAGTCACATCTTTTAACATCATCAATTTACCGGGCTGCTTATATAAGCTTGCAACCACGTAAGGTTTTTTCAAACATGAGTTTCCGGCCCAACCGTACTACCCGACTTTTGCAATAAGATCATCGGCAATTTCTTCTTCGGTCGCGGGGCGAATTTGCTCTCGCTCTTCGACAAAAACAACATTGCCGTCTTTCTCAGTTGAGTTGACAAAGTGCCTGAACTGCTTTTGCTTCTGGGGGTCGTCGACTGCGGTTTTCCACTCACACTGATAGGTGTCAACCACGTGTTGCATCTGGCGCTCTAACTCTTCCGCAATACCGAGCTTATCGTCAATAATGACTTCACGAAGATAATCCAGCCCGCCTTCAAGGTTATCCATCCACGTTGAAGTACGCTGCAACCTATCGGCTGTACGTACATAAAACATCAAAAAGCGATCGATATATTTAATGAGCGTTTCGTCATCCAGATCGGTCGCAAACAAATCGGCGTGGCGAGGCTTCATTCCGCCGTTACCACAGGTATATAAATTCCAGCCGCCTTCGGTAGCGATAATGCCAAAATCTTTTGACTGCGCTTCGGCGCACTCGCGTGTACAACCAGAAACGGCCGACTTTAATTTGTGTGGCGAGCGCAAACCCTTGTAACGATTCTCGATATAAATCGCCATACCCACAGAGTCTTGTACGCCATAACGACACCACGTGGAACCAACACAGGATTTAACAGTTCGCAGCGATTTCCCATAGGCGTGACCGGTTTCGAAACCCGCGTCGGTAAGCTCCTTCCAAATTTCAGGCAATTGCTCTAAACGCGCACCAAAAAGGTCTACCCGTTGGCCGCCAGTAATTTTGGTGTAGAGATTGTATTTTTTACCCACCTCACCAAGCACGATTAATTTTTCTGGGGTAATTTCCCCCCCGGCAATTCGCGGAACCACCGAATAAGTGCCGTTCTTCTGCATGTTCGCCATAGCACGATCGTTAGTATCCTGCAGCTCAACCAGCCCCACATCCGTTACGTGCTCATTCCATAGCGATGCCAAAATTGAGCCAACGGCGGGCTTACAAATATCGCAACCAAGTCCCTTACCGTGTTTTTCAATTAACTCAGCAAATGATTTTATTTCTTCGACCTGGATAATATGGAAGATTTCCTGGCGCGTGTATGGGAAGTGCTCGCAGATATCGGTATTAACTTCCATACCGCGCTCGGCAAGCTCGAAATCGACTACCGACTTAAGCAGCGCCGCACAACCGCCACACCCGGTGGTTGCCTTCGTTTCAGCTTTTACATCACCAACCGAACAACAGCCGGCATCAATAGCATTAACAACATCGCCTTTGCTAACGTTTAAACAACTACAGATAGTCGCAGTTGCAGGCAAAGCAGCCGGCCCAAGCGCAGGCGCGCCACCCTCAACATCGGCAACAATCAGAGACTCAGGGTTATCTGGCAAATCTATTTCATTCAGGAAGTACTGTAAAAGCGTGTCGTAGTCGCTGGTATCACCGACAAGCACGGCTCCCAACAATTTTTTAAAGTCGGCTGACACCAATAACTTTTTATATACTTCGGACTTTGCGTCCTGAAATACGTATTCGTGCGCCTCGGGCATCCCCGGTTTATTGACGTTGCGACCAATAGAGTCACCCACCGAACCCACTTCGACACCTAACAGTTTCAGCTTGGTGGACATGTCTGCACCGGTGAAGCTTACTTTATCCTCACTTAGCTGACTAACCGCCGCCTCTGCCATCCTATAACCGGGGGCAACCAAACCATAGATAAACCCGCCTAGCGTTGCACATTCACCAATTGCATAAATGCTCTCGTCACTCGTGCGACAGTGATAATCAATTTCAATACCACCTCTTGCTCCAAGGGTTAGGCCAGCGTCCTTCGCAAGTTGATCGTAAGGCCTGATACCGGCGGAAAACACGATCATATCGGTATCTAAATAATCGGGCTGCTCGCCTTCTGGGGTTTTAATATTAGCGAAGTGCATACGGAAACGATGCGGCTCGCCATCCTTCAATAGTTCAATTTTCTGGGTAGCTTTAGAAGTGTGTACATGTACGCCCAGGTCAGAAATTTTGCGCTTAAGCATGTTACTGCCACCTGGATCGACCTGGACGTTCATAAGTCCGGGCGCAAACTCAACCACATGCGCTTCCAGGCCCTGGTTACGCAACGCATTAGCGCACTCAAGACCAAGCAATCCACCACCAACAACAACCCCTTTTGTTGACTTCTTACCCCATGCTTCGATCTCACCTAAGTCATCAATCGTGCGATAGGCAAGGCAGCCTTCCTGATCGTGCCCGGGAATTGGCGGCACAAAAGGATAAGAGCCTGTTGCTAGTACCAGCTTGTCGTAACTAAATTCGCGGCCACCTTCAGTCGTGACCGTTTTCGCCTCACGATTTATACGCTTAACGAAATCGCCAAAATGCGCCTTAACACCCAGGGACTTGTAATGCTCACGAGTTGTTAACGCCAGGTCTTCGGGCTTCTTCCCGTCGAAAAACTCAGAGAGATGAACCCGATCGTAAGCGGGCCTTGGCTCACCACCAAGCACAGTAATTTCAGCATCTATTTCCGAGTTTGCTAACGTTTCGACATAGTGGTGACCCACCATCCCATTTCCTACTACGAGAACTTTAAGTTGTGACATAAAGAGCTGCCTAATCTAACGACAAAAATAATTTTTTGGAGCGAGCTGAACCGGCTTTAGGCCATCTTTACTCGATATTCTCCAAACCATGGAGCAAATACCTTGCCAGTATTTATTTTTATGTATCTAGCTGTTTTTTAAAGAATTTTTAAGGAGCATCAGAAGTTTACGGACACACAGGCGCCCATTGATGGTGCGGATTTATTTTTAAAGGTGCGAACCAGTCATAAAGAAAACCTATAGGGCCTTTATGGTGCAATATCAATAATAACTTTGAGTAGCAAACAGGTGAGCTTAGAAAAATGGCTTAAATTCAATGCCGCTTGTAGCTCGTCATCCGCTAGGATGCATGGCAGTCTATTTATAATTTATCTATTGATGCAAATATTCTGTTGTTATATTTATTGTTTGGAAAATAGCTCAGCCAATAATATTACTTGGCATCGTTGATAGTGAAGCACAAAAAAACGGCTGCAATTGCAGCCGTTTTTTATTACCAGAGGAATTCAAACTTTATATTTTTGCCTCAAGCCAGAACCAATAAACCTCTTTGTCACCTGTTGGAGCGTCAGCTCTGCCATTAAACTTGGCAAGCTTGGCACCAACTGTGAAAACCTTGTTCAAAGGTTGAACCACTAGCAAATCCAGCTCATCACCAAAGGTATCATAAGCAGCACTCGCATCCGGCTCAAAGACATGGTAAGCCACGACGACCTTCGGCCCAAGCTTCTTAGTAGCAACACTAGCATAGGTATCTTTCAGACCTACCCCACCAAAACCCCCACCAAATAAACTCTGCACAGCAAACACGTCGGCCCAGCCTGCAAACTTATGTACTGTAGCGTACGGGGTCTCGAAGCTATTAGTTACTCCGCCATTGGTATCCGAGCCCAGGGTCTCGATCCCCAGCTTTCCAGTTACACCGCCTCCAGCAAGACCTACCTCTACCCAGCTGTAGTCTGGTTCGACGTCATTAGTTTTATTATCCTGTATCGCGTACTCTAAGTTGTAAAGTATTTTTAAACTGTCACCTATTTTTTGAGCTCCACCTAAACTCAAACCGTAGGTGTCGGTTTCGTCATAGGTGGGTGTTACGGCACCTACATCCGCTACCTCTTCGTCAATCATATAACCATAGGCAGTTAGTTTACCGATTGGCGTTTTATAACTTACATTAAGAAGATTAGCATCAACGTTGTCGACATCACCGAACCCCGCACCATCAACGCTTGACGAGTTAATCCTGTTCACCTTATAAACGTAAGAGTAATCGATTTTAAGATCTTTGATTGGTGAATAAATTACCCGACCAGCGTCAAACGTCTGGCGATCCAAGCGCCAACCGACATGACCGATATGTCTCTGCCCATCTAGTGCAATAACCTGACGACCCAACTTAGCTGTTAAACCAAACTCCGTATCCTTGTATTGAACAAAAGCCTGCTCTACTTCGGTAAATTCCTGCTCAAGGATCCCGGCGTTGTCATCTTCGCCAAATATGAAACGAGAGTCTTCAAATTCCAAAGTTGCAGTAAACCCGTTGAATCCACCTGTGGTATAGCCAAGACGAGACCGGACATTTACCACATCGCCATTCGCCGTATTATTAACCTCACGTCGAGTGAGAATAGAGCCAGAAGCTTTACCCGTCTTCAAAGCTTGTGTAAAGGAACCAGCATAAGTGTTCGCAGTGCCACCAATACATAGTGCAATTGCACTGCACAAAACAGCACTCTTAATCGCTTTTTCAGTTTTTACTAACATAGAATAAAGACCTATAAAAAATTAATAACAATCCGCACTACGATAAAATCACATTGCTGGATATACCTTTTTAGCTACACAACACCAAAAACCGCTAGGCTGTTTTAGCTAATTTTTTTTCCGCACTACCACCATCAGGTTTACGGATAGTTTCCACCTTGCGCTGTTTTTCGTATAGGAATCGCAATACTTCTGAGCGCATCTCGTTGTAGACCGGATCATTTGCCAATGCCAGCCTGTCACGGGGACGCTCAATGGGAATTTCAAGAATTTCGCCAATAGTCGCAGCTGGACCATTGGTCATCATCACAATACGATCGGAGAGCAAGACAGCCTCGTCGACATCATGAGTGATCATAATAACGGTATTTTTTAGTTCTGCCTGAATCTCCATGAGAGAGTCCTGCATATGCGCACGAGTAAGCGCGTCGAGAGCACCAAACGGTTCATCCATTAACAGTACTTCGGGTTGCATAGACAAGGCGCGGGCAATACCAACACGCTGTTTCATTCCACCGGAGATTTCGTCTGGACGTTTATGCATTGCGTGATCCATATGAACCAGGTGCAAGTTGTGCTCTATCCACTCTTTTTTCTCCGCTGGCGATTTTTTACGACCAAACACCTGATCCACTGCCAGTTCGACATTTTGGTAAGCAGTAAGCCAGGGCAGCAACGAATGGTTTTGAAAAACCACCGCTCGCTCCGGTCCTGGTTCATCAACCTCCTTGCCATTGAGCAACACACCGCCACGCGACGCCTGGTATAAACCAGCGACCACGTTTAAGACCGTCGACTTGCCGCAGCCAGAGTGGCCAATAAGCGACACAAACTCGCCGTCCGATATCTTCAGCTCCACCTCTTTCAGGGCAGTGAAAGGCCCCTGAGGTGTCGGGAAGACCATATCAATATCGCTAATGCGTAGTTTTGTCATATGTCAAATTCCTCGCTTACTACGGATGTTCTTAATACTGAAAAAGCAGACCTAACGAATTGAGCTCGATTTGTCCCAGGACACCATTTTTTGCAGTTGCAGCATGCTGCGATCGAGTAAAAAGCCAATAAAACCAATAACTAGTACTGCTGCCATAATCCTTCCTAAGGAATCAGAAGATCCGTTTTGGAATTCATCCCAGACAAATTTTCCAAGCCCGGGGTTCTGCGCCAGCATTTCTGCAGCAATCAATACCATCCACGCAATACCAAGTGACAAGCGCATACCGGTGAAGATCATGGGAATCGACGCTGGCAGAACAATTTTTCGAACGTGCTTTAAAGCAGACAACCGTAACACCTGACTCACGTTTACCAGGTCTTTATCGATAGTCGAAACTCCAAACGCCGTGTTGATAACCATTGGCCATAGACAACATAGCGTTACCGTAATCATCGAATTAAGAAATGACTTGGGTACCACTGGGTCAGGTGAAGCGTAGAGTGCAGACACAACCATCGTCACCAGTGGCAACCAAGCCAGGGGAGAAACAGGCTTAAATATTTGTATTATCGGATTAACAGCCATATTTAAACGACGGCTTAAACCTATCGCGATACCTAACGGAATGGCGAAAATAGCCGCCACAGCAAACCCGCTCATTACGGTAAGCAGGCTCGTAAAAATCTGGTCAATGAACGTTTCTTTCCCCGTGTAGGCTCGAATCTTAGGTTCATAGCTGGGGTCTACTGCTACACGCTTTGCGTTTCGCTCTTCCTGACGCTCATAAAATGCCACTTCTTTGGTTCGCTCAGCAACGTGCTCGTTGTAAAGATTCCCAAATTGCTCCCACACAGCAGCTGGTCCAGGAAAGGCGCCTAACGATGTTTGTATGTTTTGCGCCGACACCGACCAAAACAATAAAAAGACGAGAATACCAACAAAGGGTATGGCTAGACTTTCGGTTAACGCCGACAAGTTTTTCCCGACGTTTAGACTTGATAACAGTTTCATGGAGATAACATTCGACTTGGTTGCTGGGTTTGCGCTAGACATAAATAAAATAACTCGCTAATCAATGTGCTCTAAAGCGCCGGCAAAGGTTGAAAGACTTGTCTAACCACTCTTTCAACCTTTAACCGACATTTCGCCAGGATTACATCGCTTGTCCAGTTTTCAGACCAATTGGGAACTTCTCGATATAGGCATTAGGCTTGGTGCCGTCATACACAATGCCATCGATAAACGTGGTTTGCGGTGACTTAAATCCTGATTCACTTGCAAAATCCGGGAAGTCTTTCGCATTGACAAGACCTTCTTCAATCAACGACTGTGCTGCCTTTGCATAGATGTCAGGACGATAGACCTTTGCCGCAGTTTCTTTGTACCAGGTGTCAGACTTATCTTCAGCAATCTGGCCCCAACGACGCATTTGAGTCAAATACCAAATAGCATCTGAATAGTACGGATATGTCGCGTTGTAGCGGAAAAACACGTTAAAGTCTGGAACCGCTCGCTTATCACCTTTTTCATACTCAAAGGTGCCTGTCATTGAGTTAGCAATAACATCGTAATCCGCGCCAACATAGTTTGGCTGAGAAAGGATTTTCACAGCAGCAGGACGGTTAGCGTTGTCGTTTTCATCTAACCACTGAGCGGCGCGAATAAGTGCGCGTGTTAGACGGATTGTTGTATTAGGATACTTTTCTGCAAATTCAGCAGTGACGCCAAATACTTTTTCCGGGTTATCTTTCCAGATCTCGTAGTCTGTAATAACGGGAACACCAATACCCTTAAACACGGCTTGCTGATTCCACGGCTCACCTACGCAATAACCGTAAATGGTTCCAGCTTCTAGCGTTGCAGGCATTTGCGGTGGTGGCGTTACCGAAAGCAAAGCATCCGCGTCGATCTGTCCAGAAGTATCACCTTTAGCGGGCGCATAAAATCCTGGGTGAATACCACCAGCGGCTAACCAGTACCGTAGCTCGTAGTTATGCGTTGACACAGGAAAAACCATACCCATATTGAAAGGCTTACCCTCTTCCTTGTACTTTTCAACAACCGGTTTTAAGTAATCTGCTTTGATTGGGTGCACGGGGCGGCCATCGTCCATCTTGGGAATATGAGGTTTCATTTGCTCCCAAATATCGTTAGATACCGTAATTCCATTACCATTTAGATCCATTGAGAAAGGCGTAATAATATGTGCTTCGGTACCAAACCCGATGGTCGCTGCTAGCGGTTGGCCTGCGAGCATATGCGCACCATCAAGTGTGCCGTCTATCACGCCATTCAATAAAACTTTCCAGTTAGCCTGCGCTTCAATCGTGACGTATAAGCCTTCATCTTCGAAATAGCCGTTTTCATAGGCAATTGCGATTGGGGCCATGTCGGTTAGTTTGATAAATCCAAACTTGAGTTCTTCTTTCTCTGGCCAGCCCAACTCTTCGGCAGACGTCGAGAACGACGATAGCGCAGCGGCTGTGGCCAACGGCAAAATAAGCGCTTTACTAAAGCTTCGCGTTAGGCTGGGGAGCAAATCGGCGGAATAACCATGGGTATGACGAGTGTCAGATAAATAAGACATTGATATAACAACTCCGTGAGGTGGATGTTCAGAGAGAAAATTCAGCAATACCATTCGTTATGTAAACGAACTGAAATTCGAAATCTACTCGCTGGCTTACGTAGCAATGTTTATCTGGCCACTTTACGAATACGTTAGTCGCATTCACTAAACTAATAAGATTGTTTCGACTTCAGGCAAACAACTCGAAGTGGTAAACATTGCGTCTTCTCGGTTTCGTAATTCCAATGTTTGTGCCAACCTTGTTATTTATTGTTATTTATCAGTAGGTTAAGTAAAAATCAGCTCTGTCGTTGTGGTCTTTGCGCAACACTGCCGCTCCAGAAAGCGTCGTGTTGGTGCGGCCCGCTCCTAAAAACAAATTAAAACGCACCTAACTCGAACAGGCGCCACTTTGGTGCAGGAGTTCAAAAAACGGCTTTCTAAATTGGTAAACTCAATGCGAACGCTTGCTATCCAGCCATTCCCTGCAGGCGGATACTTCACCAAAACAGTTGCACGTCGGCGCTACTCACACGAAAACCAAAAGCATTACCCCGAATTAATGGGTGCAGAAGTGCACACCCGATGCGAAAATACGCAGCATCTCTCGGTGAATTTCGGCGTTTTTCAGTGGAAGAAGAATGAATGTAATCTAGAGAGCAAAAACGCCACTCTCGATTCACCCAAAACTACCTGTTTGGTATTGAACCTATTTTGGTATTGAACCTATGGCTCTAGCTCGTAATCTGGGCGCACTCTGGGGTGTACTGGGATTTACTTTTCTTCTTGGCTATGCAATTTTTCGCCTGTCCGGCGTTTTTATTAATGCGCTAGAACACGAGTGGCAAACAGTGCAATGGGTGCTTCTTGTGGTAGTGGCGGTGTTTATGGCGTATTCAGAGGGGTATAAGGGTTTTCAGCGAAGCTATTCACCGCGACTGGCCGCGCGCGCGCTCTACCTTGCGCGGTCAGGCACAGCACTGGAAATCGCCCTGGCACCTTTGTTTTGTATGAGCTTCTTTAACGCTCCCAAAAGACGAGTAATTGTGAGCCTCTCATTATTCGTGATGATCGTGCTTATGGTCAGCGCGTTTCGCCTAATCCCACAACCCTGGCGCGGAATACTCGATGCTGGTGTTGTCATCGGGCTTTCCTGGGGCCTTATCAGCACACTTTATTTTTGCACCAGGGTATTTCTCCTGCAAGACGAATCCATTACGTCAGAAGCGCCCGTCTCAGAACAATCTTAAGCTGAAGATGTTGATTGCGTTTTTCTGGGCAAATACTTAATGCCAAAACTCGTTTGAGGATTCGTCAAACACCAGCTCTAAACGAAGAATAAAAGCTGCAGCCGGCCGCCGGGAATCGTCCTGCGTTTGCCGCTTCCAAAGCACTCGCGTTTCCCCCTCAACAAAGAACCACGGCTTACCAACACTTTGCCGGTAAACAATACCTGGGCCATAGGACTCTGTTAGATACTCTGGCCGTGTTTGGCCCTGCACACGTGTGTAAAGAGTGAGTATCTTTCCCTGCTCGAAGGCGTTTGTCCATTCCACTGCGGATTCCCATGGCACCCCGTCATCGACCTCGTTAAAATCGAGCACGCTGCGCCATCTAAGTAGCTGCCGATCGCTAAGCAAATAATCCAGCTCTGTTCGCAAACGATCACCAAAGCCAAATTGATCTTGCCAGTAAATCTCATTCAGGCCCTTAAGCTGAAGTTTGTCATTAAACGGATAGAGGTAGCGTGTTCTAATAGCCGACCTCAGGCGCGCTCCCGACCGCAAACCAAGACGGTAATCAGTTTTTGAATAACCCAGCTTAAACCCCGCAATTTGCAGTGCAACTTCCGCTTCTTCGCTTTCGCGCTCTGCCTCACTTACCACAGGGTCTCGAACACCAAATGACTCTGTCTCCGAACTAACAAATAGCTTTAGGCGACGCTCTGTATTCGGTAAAACGAGCTTTAAGCGAAAATCAACTAAATTGTCGTGCGGCTCACGCTCTTCCCAAATAGATGCATATCGTAGCCTCGCCTGCGAACGCCGCGAGGTATAGTCAATATCATCACCGCCCAGCCAACGATCTAGCCATGCCGCCATCGCATCCACCGAGTTCGCGACATAGAGGTGGCCCGAATCGAGACGATGCTCAATAGTGGCTGAAGCATCAGGCTCAGCAGACGTTGGTTCTTCAGCAATTATCGGGCTACTCAATCCCGTAAGCGCAGTGCACAGAGTAATAACTAGAGGACAAGGAGATTGCCAGCGCTGCTGCACTGGCAAATAAAATATATTTTTTATTGCACGCAAAACATTCAAACAACTCGTCGCTGCTTTGCGTTGCGGGCTATTATGCACTTATTAAAGCCTCTACACGACGTTAGCAAACGCTGGTTTTGGTTAGTTTCCGTACGTACCACCAGTGCTTAAAAGATATAACTTAGTGTAGCTCGCGTGCAGGTAACCCGCGAACCTTTGGCAATCTGCAAACTATAGCTTGCGCCCTTTACTTGCAGCGATTCGCATTCGCAATGCATTGAGCTTAATAAAACCTTCAGCATCGCGCTGGTCATAGGCTCCTTCGTCATCCTCAAAGGTCGCGATAGAAGCATCAAACAAGCTGTCTTCAGATCTTCTTCCTACGACGGATACATTACCTTTGTACAGTTTAAGGCGTACGTCGCCATTCACCGCTGCTTGCGATTCATCAATAGCCACTTGCATCATTTTCCGTTCTGGCGACCACCAATAACCGTTGTAAATTAGCTGCGCATAACGTGGCATCAACTCATCTTTAAAATGTGCGACCTCGCGATCAAGCGTGATCGACTCTATTGCACGATGCGCTCGCAACATAATCGTGCCGCCCGGCGTTTCGTAACAACCGCGAGATTTCATACCAACGTAACGGTTTTCAACAATATCCAGACGACCTATTCCATTATCACCGCCCACTTTATTTAAATACGTAAGCACTTCCGCCGGTGTCATTGCGTTGCCATCTATAGCAACGATGTCGCCGCAACGATAACTAAGTTCGATATAAGTTGGTTCATCTGGTGCACGCTCAGGCGATACAGACCAGCGCCACATATCTTCTTCAGCTTCACTCCATGGGTCTTCGAGATTACCCCCCTCATAACTAATGTGGAGTAAATTGGCATCCATGGAGTATGGCGATTTTTTTCCACGCTTCATTTCAACCGGGATTTTATGCTCCTCACAATAAGCCATAAGCTTGTCTCGCGAGTTTAGATCCCACTCTCTCCATGGCGCTATCACACTAACACCTGGCTTTAGTGCGTACGCTCCGAGCTCGAAACGGACCTGGTCATTACCTTTACCGGTGGCACCGTGAGAAATCGCGTCGGCATTGGTCTCGTTGGCGATCTCTACCAATCGCTTGGCAATCAACGGGCGGGCGATAGATGTTCCCAACAGGTATTCGCCTTCGTAAATCGCGTTCGCACGAAACATGGGGTACACGTAGTCGCGAACATATTCTTCCCGCAAGTCATCGATATAAATTTCCTTAACGCCCAGGGCCTCAGCTTTGGCTCTTGCAGGTTCGACCTCTTCGCCCTGCCCTATATCTGCGGTAAACGTCACCACCTCACAGTCGTAGGTTTCCTGCAACCATTTAACGATCACCGATGTGTCGAGCCCACCCGAATAGGCAAGTACTACTTTATCGATATTGGCCATATCAACTCACTCTAACTCTACTTAACTTTGTCATTGCCGCGGCCAGCGCACGCCAGGGCGCTATCCCGCATAAAGGGGCGTCATTCTATATAAACGGGTGGGAAAATGGGCGGGAGTAATCCGCTAATTTGATAGCTCACCAACTCAACTGGGTAAATCGGCGTCTGGAGTCATCTGTAAACGTATCGTAACGCGCCGGTTCGCCGCTTTGCCGACGGCAAATTTGTTCGGCTCGATGGGATAGCGCTCTCCGTGAAAGCGAACCACTATCTGATCCGGGTTCGCGCCTTTCGCCACAAGATACTCGCGCACAGCCTCCGCTCGGCGCTGCGACAGGGCAACGTTATAGGTGGTTGTATGTGAATTGTCGGTATGGCCGTCGATAAACACCTGCTCCACTTCTACCGAGCGGTTTAGAAAATCCGCCACGATATCCAGCCAGTCCATCGCTGAGTCATTCAATTCATGCCGGTCTGAATCAAAGCGGATCTTCGAACGCGACAAGTCCTCAAATGCCACCGATACCAGCCCGCTCAAACAACGACTGTATTCACGATAAGCATCACGAAAAGTGGCCGAAGACAGACCTACCTCTATTGTCTGTAATTCGGCGGAAAACCAGGCGCTGGAAGAAAATCGAGGCGTCCCCCCGTTAAAAAGCTCGGCGAGTAATTTAGTCGCTCTATCCGATCCAAGCTGCAACGGCTTCCGGCCTGACGATAAGGGCACTTCGCCAAGCTTGATCGTCGGATGATCCGGCTTCCACTTTGGCGCCTCAACCCACATTTTTGCAGTACCCTGAGCGCGCGGCGGACGATCGGCACGAAGCTGAAATTGCAGATTCCCCCCTGACCAGGTCTCAAACTCTGCGGCTCCAAAAAAAGGGATCTCCTGGCGCAAACGGCACACCAACACGCTTTCGTCATAATCCCATTGCGAAATATCCATGCGAGGATGGAATATTTGGGTCTGGTCTGCATCCACTCTCATAACCCCAACAGCTGCAAGCGCGACAGCAAACGTTAAGACAAGGCTGGTAAATCCAGAAAACAATTTTGAGCTCATATCCCTAAAGATGTCAGAAAGCAAAAACGGTTTGAAAAAAGGATGAATCTCACTAATTATCGGCAGCAATTAACCGATCTTAAGACCTGATGTTTAGATTATGGTAAGGTGGCCGATTGCATTACCAGTAACAAGGCACCGATTGATTGACCCCGTGACTACGACTCAACCCTCCCAAATTACGATAAAACAACCCGACGACTGGCATATTCATTTGCGTGACGGCGATGCACTTGCGCGCACCGTTAACGACGCCGCCAGACAGTTTAATCGGCTACTTGTGATGCCGAATCTAACCCCGCCTGTTATCGACGTAAAATCGGCACTTGAATACAGGGCGCGGATCCTCGCGGCCTTAGATAACGATCTAAGCCTCGACCCTAAAATGGCGCTTTATCTCACCGATTCCACCACGCCCAAAATGGTTGAAGAAGCGTCACAAAACCCACACTGTGTAGCGTTCAAATGGTATCCGGCTGGGGCAACCACCAACTCTGACTCTGGCGTTACGGACGTCAATAAGATTTACCCCGCGCTGGAGGCCATGCAAAAAAATGGTGTGATCCTTTGTATTCACGGCGAGGTCACCGACGCGGAAATTGACATTTTTGATCGCGAAGCGGTTTTTATCGAAAGAACACTTAACAAAATCGTTAGAGACTTTCCAGCACTGAAAATTATTTTCGAACACATCACCACTAAAGATGCGACCGCTTTCGTAAAAGAGGCATCAGATAAAGTCGCGGCCACAATTACCGCACACCACCTGCGCTACAATCGCAATGCCATGCTCGTTGCGGGCATTCGCCCTCATTACTATTGCTTGCCAATACTAAAGCGATCTGAACACCAGCAAGCGCTATTAAAGGCAGCGACAAGCGGCGACCCCAAGTTTTTTATTGGCACAGACTCAGCCCCGCACTCACAAGACGCCAAAGAAACGGCATGCGGCTGCGCTGGAGCGTACACGGCGTACAGCGCGATGGAACTCTATGCAGAGGCATTCGAAAGCCAGAACGCGCTCGATAAGCTGGAAAACTTTTCCAGTGTTTTCGGCGCGAATTTCTATGGCCTTCAACCAAACTCGGAGACCCGTACATTGAGTAAACGAACGTGGGAAATCCCCAAGACGTTGCCAATGGCGAATGGCAAGCTGGTTCCATTAGATGCTGGACAAGCATTAACCTGGCAGCTGACTTAACCCTGAGCGGTTGCTCAACATCGGTTAACTACTGCTAACGCATTATTGGCCGACATTCCTTAGACGTTCTAGTATTAATAACATGGCTTCATCCAACAACCTCGCTCCTAGCACTTCTGAAGTAGAAGCAGCCTCTAATCGGGCCGACCACCCAATGGCGCAACGCTTTCGAGGTTACCTTCCGGTTGTTATTGATGTGGAAACAGGCGGCTTTAACAGCCAAACAGACGCTTTGCTAGAAATCGCTGCCACGATTGTCGAAATGGATGAGCATGGCGCGTTAAAAGAAAAGAAAACCCTCTCCTACCATCTGGAACCTTTTGAAGGCGCCAATATCGAGCCTTCGGCGCTAGAGTTTACGGGTATCAAACTCGATCACCCTTTGCGCCCTGCCCAGAAGGAAGATGATGCGCTCAAAGACCTGTTTAAACAGGTGCGCACCGAAATGAAAGCGGTCGGCTGCAAACGTGCTGTGCTCGTTGGCCATAATGCTTCATTTGACCAGGGCTTTCTCAACGCTGCCATAGAACGAACGGGCGTTAAACGCAGCCCTTTCCATCCATTTTCGTCGTTCGATACGGCAACCCTGGCCGGCCTTGCTGTAGGCCAAACCGTGCTCGCAAAGGCTTGTATAGCGGCTGGCATTGATTTCAACAGCACCGACGCGCATTCTGCAGCCTACGATACGCAAAAGACCGCAGAACTGTTTTGCTATATCGTGAACCGCTGGCAGGCTCTCGGCGGATGGCCGCCTGCTGATAATAGTCAATAAAAACAGATAGATAGACCGATCCAGCTATCTTCCACCCACAAAAAACCATTCGCCAGCATACGAACTCCCAGGGGCTCGGAGCCGCCCCGAAGAAAAATTTGAGCAATTTCACAGTAAAACGAAATGAGAAACACTACTTGTTGACAATGATTCTTATTTTTATATACTGAGCGAAAGCCTGTCCAGGAACTTGTTTTTTGGGCGACCTAGGAGCCTTTTAGTTAGTTTAATTAGCCTCATTCGCTCATGATTATTTGTAGCTGCAACAGAGTATCAGACAACGACATCCGCGAAGCGGTAGAGCGCGGTGCCACTTCGCTTAAAGCGTTGCGTCGACATACTAACCTGGGCTCTAACTGTGGCGGCTGCCTAAAGAGTGCTAACAGCATCGTGCAGAACCACATCAAGGACATGTGCGAATCTCAGCCTGACCTCTATTACGCGGTTTAACCTCCCCCCTTCGTTAACTCCTCCCTTCATTTAGCATTACCCGGCTACCCCGCTACACCACCACGTCACTAACAGTGGCAAAAGTTTTTTGGCTTTGGATCGCATCATCACTGGCGAGATAAGATAGACTGTCGTTGTGTCACTATCTTTTAAAACCAATCATACCAATTGCTTAGTATGCCTTCGAAAAAACTTACTGCACTAGTTATCGGCTCAACTGGTATTACGGGTGCGCCGCTGGTTCAGGAGCTTTGCAACTCCAGCCGTTATCGACAAGTAGTCAGTTTTTCTAGAAAAAAACTCGACTTCCACCATGATAAACTCGTTAGTCATATCGTCGATTTTGATGAAATTGAGCAATGGCAGCAATTGCTAAAAGGTGACGACCTGTTTAGCGCCCTGGGTACCACCCGCAAACAGGCAGGCAGCACCGCCGCTCAGTACCGCGTTGATCACGACTATCAGGTCGCAACAATTAGCGCAGCTGCTAACAATGGCGTAAAGCGGCTGTTTCTGGTTTCTTCTCCGAACGCGAGCAGTCGATCACCCTTCTTCTACGCTAGAATGAAAGGCGAAGTAGAAGATGCTGCGCGTCAGCAGCCCTTCGAATCCCAGATTTTTATTCAGCCATCGGTTATTCATGGAGATCGGCCCGACAATCGATATGGCGAAGCCCTGGCAACAGGTTTTTTGCGTGGCTTAAAAACCGCTACCGACATGCTGCCGTTTCGACACATAAAAAAGGCGACCAATAGAGTCATGCCCATCACCGGCGAGGCGCTGGCAAAAGGAATTGTTATTCTCGCCGAGCAGGCACAACCAACTGGCGTATCGATTTATCGATATGACGAGATTCCGCGGTAAACAAGCCCCCAACGTTTACTCGCTCTCTTGAAATTAGTCGGCGCGCAGAAGCTCCTAAACCCAAAAACGCCTACCAGTTCTCATCAATTGATCATATATTAGACAGAAACAAGGTCGTATCTATACTCAAAAGATAAACAACCTGATTGCGCCTAACAGAGGGATGGCGCATAAAAATCATTGAGTGGATACGATCATGTTAAATACCCTGTTAAGCCCGCAGCAGCTTGTCACTGCCCGGAAAGTTGGAATTTCTCTTTTACTCGCTACACCTTTGCTTTTTTGCTCGGTAGCAACTCAGGCGCAAGATGCAAACAATGAGAGCGCTGGCGAAGCCTCGCCGCGCTACGAGTTAAACCGAAGCGACACTCTGTTGCTCATGAATATTGAAGCCGACGAATCAGTAACGGGGAATGCAAATTTTCTTCACCTGGAAAACGTTTACACAGGGCAAACGTACCGGCTAAAAATGCGCAGCGGCACCCACCTGTTAAAAATGGAAGCTGGCGTTTATCGCGCGGATCTTGACCGCTTGAATGAGCAGCTCAACCAGGAAAGTAAAAATGGTCTCGATAGCAACAGGAAAACCGAAATCACCCTAATGCCACAATCAGTTAACTTTGCAGGCACCTGGCATTTCGAGAAGGACAAAAAATCTGCGTCGTTAACCATCGATAACAGCAATAACCCAGCCGTCGCTGTTGCCAAAAAATATCCCGTGTTAGCCAATTACCCGCTTCGAGCGATCAAGAAAAACAACTCGCAAATGGCTGCGCTAGATTGGCCGTTTAGCGAAGACGAAATGCTGAGCTTGCGACAGTAAGACCACCTGGTAATATGCGCTTCTCTAATCGTTCATGCTAGCGGCAACAAGATAGCCAACGACAAAACTAACAGCAGGGCTAAGTCACGTCAGATAGATCGCGTGACTTGCCTGCTCACCGAAAACAGGTGGACAGGAAGTCTAGCGCAATCTTATTAAATTTTTCTGCATCATCCAGGTTGGGACTATGCCCAGCCTGAACGTCAATAACTGTAATATTCTCGTGGCGCCCTCTCAGCCCATCTACGTAGGGTTGAAGCGCTTTCTCAAAGACCCCATTAACGATTAATACTGGCACCTTGAGTTCGCGCAAACGTGTTCTGCAATTTAATGCCTGGGCATTCTGCCGTGAGTTTTGCAAGCCTTCTAAAGGCACTCTATCTGCGGCATCGATAAAAGCGGGCTTTAATCCCTCGGGCAAACGTCTGGAATGAATGGGATGCATAGGCAGTTTACGAGAAAACGCTTTTCGCTTCTCAGGGTCGTCTATCATGGGCTCACTTAAAACATCCGATAGTACGTCCAATCTTTCAAGCGAAATTTTTTCGTCAGCGATTACCATTTTTGCGTTGGTAAATAAAATGCCGCAAACGTACTCTGGGTAGTGAAGCGCAAATTGGATAAGAACCGCAGAACCCAGGCTATGTCCAACCAACGCCACTGAGCTTAGACTCAATTCATCACAGATATATTTAACCTGTTCTGCGTAGCGATCTGGAGAATAGTCTTCCTGGCTTTCCGAGTTGGGACTTTCACCATGATCCCACATTTCTATCATGACTAAATAAAAGTGCTGGGCAAGCGCTTCCTGATTTAAAGCCCACTGTAAATTACTGCTCATAAAGCCATGCGTTAACAGTACTGGGGGCTTATCAGCACTGCCTAGAGTTGTATAACTTAGCCGTTGCATTTTTTCTCCACCAAAAATAATTAACTGGCCTGCTTTCTATCCAATAATGCGACGCCCGCAATAATTAACAGCATGCCAAATAAATGGAACCATGTGTATGCCTCACCTAATATCCATACCGCAAAAACGCTGGTAAACGCCGGGCCTATCATGGCAGTGATACTGGTTCTGTCCGCACCTATACGCGCGACCGCAGCGGTCGTTAAAAACGTGGGAATCACCGTGCAAAAGATTGCAATTAAAGCCGCTAAAAGATAAACCTTATAATTTAACGCCACAAGCGGCACCAATAGACCCGTTTCTAATGAAACAATCGCGTAGTGGATAAAAATTCCCGCGCTCGCACTCAGCAAGGCTATGCAAGTAAAACTGCCACTATCGATCTGCTCCATTAGAGGCTTACTTAACACGAGATAAACGGCAAAACATAGCGCGCAGCAAACAATAAAAAAACCACCGCGCAAAACGTCGGCACCAAACATATCCAGGTCATGCCCAAATATTAGTAGCACACCACAATAGGTAATGGCCAGCGCGTAGTAAGTTCTCGCAATGGGCTTACTTCCCAAAAGTAATATGCCAATCAACACAACCAGCGTCGGATAAATATAAAGAATCATCCTGCCCAATTGCGCAGTAACATACTGTAGTCCTACCAGATCCAAAAAACTCGCCGCGTAGTATCCCATTAAGCCTACCGCGCATATCTTAAGTGCCAGCCATGCGTTTAAATTTTGCAATCGACTCTGGCGCGAAAAATAAAGTAACATCAATAAATAAATCGGCGCGGAGATACCCATGCGTAATAACATAAGCGAAGTGGGGTCGGCACCTTCAATGTATGCAAGCTTGACAAATATAGGGCGAATAGCGAATAGTGCAGCGCTGCCGAATGCACATAAAAACCCAACGCCTATAAATGATATGCGCATACTTAAAAAAATAACTCGTTGAAAAGCTCGTTAGTTTAATTGATCCACCGAGCATACGAAACATGAATACCGCCACTATTAGAGAGCTGCTCCAGTATGACTGACAAACTACCCACTTCAGCAGCGTGCGAACGAAACAAAGCAGTAATATTTGAGGCGTTAAAACCCTGGCTACAACAATGCGCAAAAGTGTTGGAAATAGGCAGTGGAACTGGCCAACATGGAGAATACTTTGCGCAGCAACTGAGCGCGCTTCAGTGGCAAATGACTGATCAGCCGGAATATCTCGCCGGCTTAGCGATGCGCCATTCAAAAGCCTCACTTAAAAACCTTTCCCCCCCATATGCTCTTGATGTGAACGAACAAGATTGGCCAGCTTCGACAAAAAAATATGATGCCATTTTTAGCGCCAATACACTGCATATAATGGATCATAAAACTGCAGATAATTTCTTGTCTAACACCAGCACTGCATTGCGAGCGCAAGGTTTATTGTTTTTGTACGGGCCGTTTAAATACAAGGGGAATTTTACAAGCGCGAGTAATGCCGCATTTGACGAATCACTTAGAGCACGACAGTTTGGCGACGGGATTAAAGACTTTGAATGGGTGGAAGGTATCCTGGCCAAACAAAATTTTAAGTTAGTTAAAGATATTGATATGTCCGCAAACAACCAGCTGCTTATCTGGCGAGAGCAAACACAATTAGCCGATTAAAGATCTGACTCTTTTACCCACTTTAAAACAGCTCTTAATTGTTCTTCGGGGTTTAGAGGCGATTCTTGCCAGGGCGTAGTTAATACGAGCTTCTCACCCTCAAAACTTAACTGGCGCGGTTGAGGCGTATCGATCCAGGCCGGATCCCATGCTAAATCCGGGTCTGTAATTAGCTCGTCGCCTTCTATCCTGTAAGTGCCAGAATAAGCAATCGTGGAGGCATATATTTGCTGAAAACCCGCAGCATCAACCGGCGGCGTTCGGTCGGGGTTGAGTAACAAAAAAGAAGCGAAGCCCGACTCCGTAAGTATGGCACGGCCACGCGGCGACTCACCAAATACGGGTTGGCTTAGTCCGGTATCTCTAAAAAACGCGTCGAAACTTTCTAGCGACCAAACACCCACATGCGATATTGTTGTCATTGTTCTCCCCTGCTAAGGCCTATGTTGTTAGCGAATAGTTATTTTTTTCTAAAAATCTTCGCGGTGCTCGTGCTGGTACACAAGAGCTTTCCTTCTGTATCATAAATCTCTCCACTGAGGAAAGCGATCGAGCCGCCAAGCTTGTCTACTCGCCCGACGCAACGCAGCTTACCCGCACGCGCAGGCTCATAAAAAGAAACTTTAATTTCTAACGTCGACAACCTTTCAATATCTTCGTTATTGATAAAGACCGCATGTGACATCGTCGCATCTAACATTGCGGTAACAAATCCACCTTGCACGATATCAATGCTATGGCAAAGCTCGACGCCAATATCATAATTCATTGCCAGGTCACCATTGTCATAAAGCTCATTAAACTCACACCCCATCATGTTTAAAAAATCAGGGCGGTTGACATGCCAAGCTTTTAGATATTTTTCCAAATCGACCATTACGCGCTATGACCCAACAATTAATTAAAGAACAAGTTATAAATGAGAAAGCCGCATCCAAAGACTAAATGCGGCAAAACAACGTCACAATCATAAGCGATCGCTTATGAGAGCGCACAGCACGGCAAGCCAAAAATAGCTAAAAGGCATGAAGAAATGCGACGAGCTTGGGCAATAGTCAGGCTAAGGAAGCTCGCCAGGAGTGATCGTTGCGCAAACGTTTACTGAAATGTCCGGGTTAAACGCATACCGAATGTGCGGTTTTCTCGAGGATAGGTATTCAATTTACCGTCTTGATTCGGCACGTCAAAAACCGTTCCGTAATGCAGTCGATCAGTGAGGTTTTTACCCCAAAACAACAAACGTGTATGCTCACCAAACGATAGTATCCACTCCGCGTCAAACGTACTGTATGCGTCCTGCGTTTTGAGTGGATCATTATTGCTATCCATGACCGCATCGCTCTGGTAATTCCAGTGCAGGCTAACACTACTGTCGATGGTTTTAGCAAGCACAAAACTGCGTTCAACCGAAGTTCTTGCGGTGTGCTCTGGCACCAGGGCTACACGATCACCGCTTTGATCACACTCTGTAGGTCTAAGACCGAGTGGATCTGGCCCAAGCGTGTGAAAATCAAATGCCACCTGACAAGTACCATTTTCAAACTCATCAAACGTGGCATCAGTGTATGCATATGCAACGCTCAATAGAAGCCTGTCCATTGGTTGCCAATTTAAATCGAGCTCGACGCCTTTGGTTTCTAAACTACCCGCATTTTCTAGAACAAATCCATCACCCGCAAAGGTACTTGCCTGGTAATCAGAAATTCTCGCATCAAATACGGCGGCGTTAAAAAATAAGTCGTGCGAAGGTATCTTCGCCTTTATCCCTATTTCATACGAATCTGTGGTCTCAGGCAAGAAAACCACTTCATCACTTGCCGCAATTCGCTGGGTATTCATTCCGCCTGACTTAAAGCCGTTCGCATACGAAATAAACGCTGCAAGGTTATCGTTGGGTTGCCATAGTAGTTTAGCTGTACCCGTTAGCTCTTCAACGTCAAGCTCTTCGTCAGTATCAGTTCGCGGGCTTAAAAGCGCGATAGGTATAGGCGGTAAAACTGCCGACTCACGATACTCGCCAACAAATTTCTTCTCCTCATGGGTATATCTTAAGCCAAGAAATATCGAAAGTTCCTCATCAAATCGGTACTCACTCTGCGAAAACAAAGCCAAACTGCGCTGCTCACCACTAGTAATCGTGGTTAAACTCTCACCATCTAGTCCACCACCAAGGCCAAAAAAGCTGGCTGCGTCTGAACCAAAGATTAAATCTCGCCTGGTATTGAGACGTTGGTCGTAGTAGTAAAGCCCGGTCATTACGTCAAAGGCATCGCCAATCTGGGTATCCAGACGAAACTCTTGAGAGAATGAATAGATACCAACCGCATCATCCACTGTTAACACATCCAGGGTTGTAAAGTCCGCCTCGTAGTCTTCAGCTACTTCGTAATGTCGGTAGGCGGTTACGCTTGTGAGTATCGTATCGGAGAAAGTGCCGTTAACCTCTAACGAAACACCATTTTCGTCCAGAGTTGATTGAGGCAACTTGCTTAAGGTTGACGTTAGATCACGAAACTGGCCTGCCGTAGTAATCTGACCGCCTAAACCAATAATTCCTGCATCGCTACCAGGTTGTGGCGGACTAAGAAAAATAGTGGAAACGTTGTCTTGGAAAGTCACGGCCGTACAACATATTTCATCAATCTTGTTAACATCGGCAGTCGCATGCACTTCCCACTGCTTGCCAGGTTTCCACAGAAGCTGTAGCTTCATGCTGGAACGATCACGTGTGTTGAGCGCTTCATTACCAAAGGTAATGTCATCAAACATGCCATCGCGCTGCAATGTAACGCCGCTAACACGATACGCAAGGTCTTGTGTGATTGCATCGCTCACGACCACGCCAAGTTCGTGAGAATCGAAGTTACCCGCCCCTACAGTAAGCTCGCCAAAGCCTTCAAATACAGGCTTTCTGCTACGCAATAACACCGCACCCGAAGGCGTGTTTTTGCCAAAAAGTGTGCCTTGTGGCCCACGTAGAATTTCAATCGCTTCTACATCATGCAACAAATTTAAAATACTACTTTGGCGCGCACGATACACACCATCAACATAAATGCCGACAGAAGATTCCAGTCCAAAATTCGTTGCGGACGTACCTATCCCCCTGATTGAAAGATTAGTGGTTGAAGGTGCCTGGTTATGACTAATGATAAGAGAGGGAGCTAACGAATCGAGGTGCTGAGCTTCAACGACTGCATTTTTTGCGAGGAATTCGTTAGAGTAAGCACTAAGAGAGACCGGAACCTCGTTAATATTTTGTGCGCGCTTTTGGGCCGTGACAGTGATATTACTAATGATGTTTTCTTCGGATTCCAGAGTAGCATACAGCGCTTCCAACTCTTCTGCAGATACTGCCTCGAAATCGATCGCCGCAATATCCAACTCTTCTGCAGCTATCCCCACACAAGCGCCCAACGTAACAAAAAGCACAAGCACCTGTTTGCGCAGGGCGAATGCTGATACCAGTACAAATGTCCGAAAATATTGTTTTTTTTGCCTTTCCATCTGCTTAACTCTCAACAATTGCTTAGGGAGCGCTAATCGTTGCGATTAATTGCACCAGAGCGCGCTAAGCAATCTATTAAAGCTAAAGAGGTTTTACTCGATCGAGAAAGGCCCCTTTAGCCAATACATCATTTAAAGCTTAGTGAGTTAAATAGGGATTTCCATAATTCAAACAGGGGTTTACATCAAAAAGTTGATCCAGATATTTTTCTTATAACCGTAATGATCAAAACCCATGCAAAGCTAAACAACACGTAATCTAAAAACACGTTTTGTTTATCTGCGCACTTGGCAGTGCTCGCATGCACCGAGCTTATTTGCCGACGAGGGAAGAGTTTTGTAAGAAGAGATTTAGTAGGCTGTTGAGTTAGCTGTCCAAGACATCTATCGCAATAATTTCCATATTTTCGTCAACGACAGCGATACCATTTTTATTTTTCCCCGCAATCATTTTGTAGTAGACGTTGTCTCCGTATTGTTTTACCAACGTTTCAGGCACCATCCTAATTGGAAGCTTGTTAACTTCCACCTCACGCCTGGAAAGCTGTTTATAGGTAGAAGGGCTAAACATTTTTTCTTCCCTTTCGCTTTCAGATAAACCTTCAAAATCAGGATACGTTAGCTGACCGTAATAAACACCTTCAAACGTGTTTAGATTCGGTCCAGCATCTGCCTGAGGAACTGCGGACTTGGCTACTAAGTGAAACTGCCCTTCTATGTGCATTAAAGCTACAACTCGCTGCTTATAGATTTCTGTGATGCCAAATACAAGGGCTGAGACTTGCAATAAAAGTACGATCGAAAAATCAAACAGGAGCTCTCTATAAGGTTTATTATTGTTGCTAATCACAAAGGTAATGATAGGCCCGATAACAATATCGACACAAAATACAATGACGAGTGCTGTTAACGTTCCATCGATCTCGTAATACGGATGTGGAAACCATATGTACAGCGATACCGCTGTAATGATCGCTATCACTAAAATGCTAAACAAAAAATGTACTGCTAGCGCTTTTAGTCTAAACGATGGAACCATAATCGATTTGTTCTATGCAAAAAAAGCCCCGGCTATTGCCGGAGCTTTCTTTTTAAAGATGACTATTAACACCAGCCATTAGTTGCGCAAGTTGAAGTTGCATCCAATGTCCATGTAATCTGGCCAGCAGCCAATGCACCATCAATAATGTAAGTATAGCCATTTACAGCAGCTGTACCTGTAGCAGTCACAGTAATAGCAGCTGCGGCAGCGCCACTGGTTGCCACAGTTGCAACATTATCACCACCAACAGCACCAAGAGCCGCAGCATTCACGGCTCCATTGCCCGCAGTGTCACAGTCAGTTAATGCACCAGCAACTTGGCCACATACTTCGATTGCAGATTTAATACCCGAAGTTGCTAAAACAACTTCAGAAAACTTAGCCTTTCCAGTGTATTGCTGATAAGCAGGCAATGCTACCGCCGCCAAAATACCGATGATCGCTACCACGATCATTAATTCAATAAGAGTAAAACCCTGTTGCATTTGCTTTTTCATTTCGATTCTCCGAAAAAAATAAATAGATAGTGTTTCTTTTCATCTGCCAATGACGGACAGGATTTTCAGAAACTGTTAAACAGTGAAAGGCTACCGGAAAAACACCCCGTAACCCAGCCAGGTTGCATTACCTAACGCCCAATGACCCCACTGTACGTTAGGTAGACCACAGCGACCAGCAGGCTCCGAATCCGATACGTTCTAACTGAACATAGGCTCCGGTACATCAGCCCTTCCCTGATCAAACCTATGATTAAATAGTAGCCATCCTCTTAGTCTGGTGCACAACTTTTTTTTGACTCAGATCACAGTTTAGCACGCTCGTGAGTCAATGCTTTAGCGCCAGAATCAAGATTGGTTTCAAGATTAATAAAAATCAAGCGCTTACGTAAGCGTGACAGCATTTGTTCGCTAATCGTTCCAGAACACCCCTTTACCTCTCAGCCTTTTTTTACCTGTTAATTGCACGCTAATGCCCTAAATAGCTTTAAAATCTACCCATGCATAACCGCCTTAACTGACGTTTTTCTTTATTCTGAGCACATATATTAAAAGTACTGGCTAGAGCGGCTATTCTTTATATACTTTGATTTACCTGAGTTGCGTCTTTCTATAGCGCAGCATCTGGGCATAAAACAACAAATACACTGGACCGGTTAACATGAGCAGCAATGTCGTAGTGCCCTTATCGGGCGTGGCAAGACGATTGATCGCCGACAACATTATTAACGAAAACACCGCACGCGATGCTTTGCAGGGGGCAGCGCAAGAGCATATCTCCCTCGTTTCCTATCTTGTGCAAAACGGTCAGGCCGATGGTTATGCCGTTGCGCAATCAATTTCGGAAGAGTTTGGAGCACCGCTATTTGATATAGAAGCACTAGATGTAACCACCATGCCCAAAGAATTGGTGGACGCTAAATTAATTCGCCAACACCACGCACTACCGCTGTTCCAACGCGGCAAACGTCTCTTTATTGGTGTATCTGATCCGACAAATTTAAACGCGCAAGACGAAATCAAGTTCCATACAGGGTTAAGCACCGAAGCGATACTTGTCGAAGAAAAAGCGTTAGCTCGCGCAATTGAAAAATACCTCGACGACGAAGAAAGCGCGTTCGGCCAAAAGCTTGCCAGCCTGGATGAAGCGGGACTGGAAGACCTCGATATCGAAGCGGTTGAAGAAGGAGGCGTTGAAGAAGACGTCGGCGATAAAGATGTTGACGAAACCCCAATCGTACGTTTCGTTAATAAAGTATTGATCGATGCAATCCAGGGCGGCGCGTCTGATATCCATTTTGAACCATACGAAAAAACCTATCGTATTCGTTTTAGAACGGACGGCGTACTCAAAGAAATGACGCGCCCACCAACCAATCTTGCAATGCGTCTTGCAGCGCGGCTAAAGGTTATGTCGCAGATGGATATTTCCGAGCGTCGCGTCCCGCAAGATGGCCGTATTAAGATGAAGCTGTCTAAAACGCGTGCTATCGACTTTCGGGTCAACACGCTCCCTACCTTGTTCGGCGAAAAAATTGTACTTCGTATTCTAGATCCCACCAGTGCCCAACTTGGCATTGATGCTCTTGGCTACGAAGAAGAGCAAAAGAAAATGTACCTTGAAGCACTGCACCAACCTCAAGGCATGATTTTGGTAACCGGGCCCACAGGTTCGGGTAAAACGGTATCGCTTTATACCGGGCTCAACATACTCAACACCGACGAGCGAAACATTTCTTCGGCAGAAGATCCGGTCGAAATTAACCTCGAAGGGATCAATCAGGTGCCGGTTAATCCCAAGGTTGGGCTGACCTTTGCCGAAGCCCTACGCTCCTTTCTTCGTCAGGATCCCGATATCATCATGGTTGGTGAGATACGTGACCTGGAAACCGCAGAAATTTCGGTTAAAGCAGCACAAACGGGCCACATGGTGATGTCGACGTTGCATACCAACAGCGCACCAGAAACTATTACTCGACTCTTAAATATGGGTGTCCCGGCGTTTAACGTTGCAACATCCGTTTCGCTGATCATTGCCCAGCGCCTTGCCAGGCGACTATGCGAATACTGTAGCGAGCCTGCAGATCTACCGCGCGAAACCCTGTTAGAAGAAGGCTTTAAAGAAGAAGACCTGGAAGTGTTACAAATTATGCGCCCCGTCGGCTGTGATAAGTGCAATAATGGTTACAAGGGTCGTGTTGGTATCTATGAAGTCGTTAAAATCACACCCGAATTGCAAAATATCATTATGGAAGGGGGCAACTCGCTGGAAATCGCTCGTGTTGCCGCCGAGTGCGGGTTCAACACCTTAAGAGAATCCGGCTTAGTAAAGGCTGCAAGAGGGATTACCAGCCTCGAAGAAGTTAACCGCGTCACTAAGGACTAAAGGCGCTTGTCCTATACTTTATCATTGGCTTATGGCTCTAATTGCGCATCGATGCTCAAAAGAGGCTGAAAAACCCAGTATATTGATTGTTGGCGTAAACTGATATGGCTACTCAAACCGCAGCTTCATCTTCGACAAAAAAAACTGCAAAAGTAGAAACCTTCGTCTGGGAGGGGAAAGACCGTTCCGGCAAGGTAGTAAAGGGCGAAGTTAACGGGCCTAACGCGGCAACTGCCAAGGCGCAGTTACGTAAGCAAGGCATTAATGTCAACAAAGTTAAGAAGAAACCTAAGCCTCTTTTTTCCCAGCGTGAGAAAAAAATCAAGCCAATGGACATTGCCGTTTTTACGCGGCAGCTGGCAACAATGATGAAAGCAGGTGTTCCGCTCGTCCAGTCATTCGATATTGTTAGCGATGGGCTGGAAAATCCAAGCATGCGTAACTTGATTGTCGACATAAAAAACGATGTCGCTTCCGGCGCTGGCTTGGCGCCAGCGTTAGAAAAGCACCCTCGCTATTTTGATGACCTGTTTTGTAATTTGGTTGGCGCGGGTGAACAATCCGGTGCACTGGAAACCATGCTAGATCGCGTGGCGGTATATAAAGAGAAAACTGAAGCGCTAAAAGCGAAAATTAAAAAGGCGATGACCTATCCGGCGATTGTTATGGTCGTTGCAGTTGTTGTAACAGGTATTCTGCTTGTTAAAGTTGTTCCAACCTTTGCTGAAACCTTTCAAAGTTTCGGGGCAGATTTGCCGATGTTTACCCAGTTTGTTGTCGGCCTTTCTGAAGCTGCACAACGCACATGGCTTGTTTTTCTACTTGCGGCGGTAGGCGGCATATTTGTATTTCGAGAAGCGCGCGTCCGCTCTGAAAAATTTTCGGACGCGGTAGACGCCGCCATGTTAAAACTCCCTGTAGTGGGTAACATCCTGCAGGAAGCCGTTGTAGCGCGATTCTCTCGTACATTAGCTACCACCTTTTCAGCGGGCGTACCTTTAGTCGAATCGTTAGACTCTGTTGCTGGCGCTGCAGGTAACGCAGTGTACAGAAAAGCAATAAACAAAATTCGCGACGAAGTAACCAGCGGTCTCACACTTAATCAGGCCATTCGCAATACAAATATATTCCCACCGATGCTGCCGCAGATGGTCGCGATTGGCGAAGAGTCCGGCGCACTCGACGAGATGCTTGAGAAAGTCGCAGTTCACTACGAAGCGGCCGTAGACAACTCGGTGGATAACCTTACGTCGCTACTAGAGCCACTAATTATGAGCGTATTGGGAATCTTAATTGGCGGCCTGATGATTGCAATGTACTTGCCGATCTTCCAGATGGGGAACGCGATTTAAACATCACGTTAAGATTTTTTATAAAGGCCGAATCTTTCGGCCTTTTTTAATGTTTTTCTTCTAACCTTACGATATGACACTTTTTGAATATCTCACCGCCGACCCATTTCACTTTGTAAGCTTTTGCTTTGTTTTAAGCCTTTTGGTCGGTAGTTTCCTCAACGTCGTGATTTATCGCCTGCCAGTTATGATGCAAAATGACTGGGACGCAGAAATCCAGAGTTATATTGAAACAAATAACGATAACACCGCGCAGTTAACGCCAGACGCTGGGGAGGAAAAGGCCGCCTTTAACCTCATGACACCGCGGTCACGTTGCGGAAACTGCGGCAGCACCATAAAGGCCTGGCAAAATATTCCTGTCCTTAGTTATCTCTTGCTGGGTGGAAAATGCGGCGCATGCAAACATGCGATAAGCCCTCGCTACCCACTCATTGAACTGGCGACGGCGGTCATCGCAGCAGTCATCGCGTGGCAAATGTTTCAAACGCCCTACGTCGCATTTGCCGCAATCATTATGGCCTACGCGCTCATCGCACTTTTCTGGATCGACTACGACTCCTATCTTTTACCCGACAGCATTACGTTGCCGCTGCTTTGGCTCGGGCTACTGCTGAACACTTTCGAGCTATTCACCACACTTGAAAGTGCGGTAATTGGCGCGGCTATGGGGTACCTTATCCTGTGGAGCATATTTTGGCTATTTAAACTGCTCACGGGCAAAGAAGGAATGGGTTATGGCGACTTTAAGCTTCTCGCCGCGCTTGGTGCCTGGCTCGGCTGGCAACTCCTGCCAGTTATTATTGTTTTATCAAGCCTCGTTGGAGCGGTCATCGGAATTGCGATGATTGTTTTTCGCAATCATGATCGCGCTAAGCCTATTCCCTTTGGGCCGTATCTGGCTGCTGCGGGACTACTCGCGCTCATCTGGGGTGACACTATCAACAGCTACTATCTCAGCCTTATCTAGCCCAGCCTTATCAAGAACCTCGACCCAGTTTAGACCGCTTGTCTATTTTATTATTCTTAATCCTTTAGCGGCTATCATTGTCGTTGTATGAGCGCATCATCCACCAGACACCACTTCTCATCGACGAACGACTTGAGCGCCTATCACGCTTTCGCCTACAGCCGCCATCCGGTATTAAATACGCCTTACTGCTAGTACGTCTGTCACTTGTTAATCTCGGCTCGTCAAATGGGCGCGCATGATTGGAAGATGGCAGGGTCGGTGTTGCCAAACCTGCCGACACAGCAGCTTTTTTTTGCCTGCCATTGCTCCCGCCATTCGGAGGTGACTCAAACTCTGGGGATTGCCGTCTTACCTTGGGGGTCGACAGCCCATCGCCTAGAAGCGCTTCTAGCAAATCATTTGCATCAATAATTTTTTTGTCGGAATCAGAACTACCCTGTTCTGCACCATGTGATCGCATTTTTCTTACCTAATGAATATAGAAATGCCCAAGAACCTATGACTAAAACTATTAGTCACGCCCTTAAAAAATACCAGCACCGCCGGCCAACCCTTTGCATCAACACCAACCCAGCTTCCTGCTCGCGTCGGTTCGATTTAGGTTATAAGACTAACAAAATCCATGCCGATTGAACATAACTGGCCAAGTTACAGCTTGTAAAAAAGAGTCTCAGGACGACAGATTTTGATCAGCCAAAAAACTGCGGAGTCTACCCACAAAAAGCATGGGCTACCTGGTTGAATTTCAAGGGCTTAGGCTCAACGCTGGCTCACCTAACCCCGCTAGCAGCTCTTTCAGTTCAAGAACATGCTCAGACCAATAGCGAAGCGTATTAAACCACGGGAAGCTCTTTGGGAATGCAGGGTCGCACCAACGGCGTGCAAGCCAGGCGTTGTAATGCAACACTCGCATTGCGCGCAACGGCTCGATCAACGCTAATTGCGAATGCTCAAATGGGCGAAAAACCTCGTACCCCTCAACAATCACGTCCAATTGAGATAACCGCTGACCACGATCGCCCGACAAAAACATCCACAAATCCTGAATCGCAGGGCCGCTCATGGCGTCATCAAAATCTAAAAAGTGAGGCCGCTCATCTCGCCATAAAATATTGCCTGGATGACAATCACCATGCAGAGAAATCGCTTTCGATAATTCCAGATCGCATAACCCTAAACACTCAATAATTTGCTCGGTAACAGCGCGATAAGCGTCCTTTAGATCATGCGGTATAAAACTATTTTCTAACAAATAGTCTCTGCTTTTACAGGCGAATTGGTCAACGGTCATCGTAAGGCGATGCTGAAACGGAAAGTTTTCGCCAGCAGCATGAATACGCCCGACAAACTGACCGAGCTGATGCAGGTGCTCCAGATTATCTAACTCTGGCGCCCTGCCGCCCTTTCTTGGATACAACGCGAACCAAAAATCGTGATAACTAAAAATGCTACTACCGTCTTCTGCTTTTAGCGGCGTTACGACGGGAATGTCACAATCCTCAAGAAAAAACGTAAAGTCATGCTCTTCCTGTATCTGCTGACGAGACCAACGCTGGGGGCGATAAAACTTGGCAACAATCGGGGCATCGTTCTCCAGCCCAACCTGATACACGCGATTTTCGTAGCTATTTAAAGCGAGCATCCTCGCATCCGTTTGTCGTCCTGTACTCTCAACCGCCTCCAGAACAAGATCCGGAGCTAGCACTTCGTACGGATGAGGTTCATCAGAGGACTTTTCTTCGCGTCGCGATTTGTCACTATCGTTAGCGTCAATACCAGCTTCTTCGGGGGCAATACGGTTCCCATCAACGTCACCCGCTCGCCAATACTCATCTTTGTCATGCCCGCTCATTGACGCGCCCCATCAATTAAACCGCAGAGTTGTTCGGCGCCATCCATCATCCGCAGAGTATGGCGCGATAACAAATCACTATCCACGCTAAAAACCTGCTGACGCTCAACAGCTTTTATCGACGGCCATTGTTCCCAATAATCAACAACCGTCTCAAACTGGGCGCTGTCGATAGTCGCTAAAATAATGTCAGGGTTTCTATCGATTACCGATTCGATGTTTACCTGGGGCGCAATCATATTTGAATCGGCAAAAATATTACTTCCGCCGCACAACTCAATTAAGAAATTCACAATATGTGGTTGTCCCAGAGTTTGCAGTGGATCATGCCATATCTGATAAAACACTCTGGGCTTCATCTTGCGGTCTTGATACTTTGCGTGCAGTAGTTGCTTTGTATTTAAGAAATCAGCAACCCTTTGTTGAACACCCGCTTCAGGCAGATTCCAGGTTCCCCCTAACGTAGAGAATCGCTCAATAGAAGATGCAACGTCATCAAGCGTTTTGGGTTCATCTGCAAATATTGGAATATCTAACGCTGCAAGCCTGTCTCGTAATCGTTCGAAATCGGCAAACCCGCTTACCCACCCGATTACCAGGTCTGGTTCATACGAAAGGATCGACTCTACGCTAAAATCAGCAAAGCCCCCTACTCGCGGGATTGCCAACGCCGCCTCAGGATAATCGGCGTAATCCACCGTTGCGACAATCTTATCCCCCAGCCCCGCGCTAAAGAGGTTTTCAACGATGCCCGGAGATAACGCAACAATACGCTGGGCTGGCGCCGACAATTTAATGTGTTTGCCTAAATCGTCAGTCACGTGAATCGCTGCTGGCTCGAAAGCCAGCTTAGGGTCAACGCTTTTATCTGCGTACTCGCCACAACTAAAAAGCGCAAAAGCTAAAATACATACCAAACTTTTAGGCGCGCTGAACATTAGTGGCTCATCGTAAAAATTTGTTGGCCGCGATGCTCTATGCATGTCATTTCTATATCGTAAAGCGCGTTAAGCTGCGTTGTAGTTAACACCTTTTTCGCGTCACCAAAGAACTGCATTGCGCCATTTTTCAAACCCATCACTTTATCCGCCAATTGGGCAGCCATATTAACGTCGTGCAAAACCACCAGCACTGCCAGACCTCTTTGCCTTAATGTTTGCAGCCAGTTTTTTAACAATGCCTGATACTTTAAGTCTTGCGCGCTGAAGGGCTCGTCAAGAATTAACAGGCAACCAGAAAAATCCTGCCGAGTTAAATCATTACTCTCGGCCTGGCAAATTTGCGCTAAAGCCCGGGCAAAATGTACTCGTTGCTGTTCGCCTCCTGACAAACTGGTATAGGCGCGCTCCGCCAACCCTTCCAGCGCCATCGCCTGGATCACCATTTCAACAATCGCTTTGTCTGCCTGCTTGCCCGTTGCATGAGGTAAACGGCCCAATGCCACCACCTCTCTCACCATAAACGGAAAACTCAATCGCGAATGCTGCGACATCACCGCAACCCTCTGGCTTATGGAATGCGGTCGCGAGCCAAAAAGAGCTCCACCCGAATACTGAAGCTGCCCCTGGATTTTGCTTGGAGTTAACTCGCGGTCAAAGTCTCCGGCAAGCGCTTTTACCAGCGTACTCTTCCCGGCGCCGTTAGACCCTATCACTGCGGCAATCTGACCAGCACACAATTCAAAGGAGAATTCACGCAAATGAACATTAGGAAGCGACAAGCACAGAGAAGTGCTTTTTAGAACCGGGATATCCATCATTCAACCATTACCTGATGTTTCCCAACTACCATTTAAAAACCGTTTGTGTTCTTAGAATATAAATAAAGAACGGCGCGCCAGCTAACGATGTAATGATGCCGACAGGTATTTCATTAGGTGCCAGCAGCACTCTTGCAAGACTGTCCGAAAGACACAGCAGCAATGCCCCTCCCAACGCCGACAACGGCAACAGTACTCGATGGTCAGGCCCAACCATCAAACGAAACAAGTGCGGCACCATTAAACCCACAAAGGCAATCGCTCCCGAAACAGCCACTGCAACACCCATCCCAATCGCCACCATAACAATTAGCCTTTTGGTTACCGCGTCGGTGTCAATCCCCAGATAGCGAGCTTCAGACTCTCCCAACAACAAGGCATTTAGCCCGTCGGCATGACGAAACAGCCCTGTACCAACAACCGCAAATACAAGCGCGATAAACACTATCGAGTTAAAGTCAGCGTTATCCAGCCCGCCCATTCTCCAAAGGCTGATTTGTCGCAAAGCCTGGCTGTCAGCCGAGTACTCTAACAAACTGCTTATGCTGCCAACCATTGCCGTAATCGCGATGCCCGCCAGCAACATCGTCGCTACAGAACCAGAACGCGACGAAGCCCCGCCCACACGACCATAAGCCATCCCATAAACCAGGGCAGCAACAACAAGCCCTCCCGAAAAAGCCCCCACCGAGACCAGTGACACTTGCCAAAACAACAGTTCTACCTGGATAGCTTCCAGCAACACTATCACTAAACTGGCACCCAATACTGCGCCCGCAGTAATCCCTATTAGTGAAGGATCAGCGAGTGGATTGCGGAAAACACCTTGCATTGCTGCGCCGCAAATACCCAGCATCGCACCCACCACCAAACTGAGCAGCATCCGTGGCAGGCGGATGTCCTCCACAATTAATTTTGCTTGTGAAGAAACCGTCGAATCATCAACAAATGGCAACAACACGCGTAAAACATCACCGGCAGACAGCGACACGGGGCCAGCCAAAATGGCAGCCATTCCAGCGACGAGCAAGAAAAAGCTCGTTAATACAAACGTCGGTTTAAGCGCAAACCTTCGCACTAGAAATCAACACCTTTTCGCGCTGCAATTCCTTCATTAAATGCGTGCTTGATAACTTTTACCTCAGACACGGTATCCATTGCATCGCGTAACTCTGTGCCGCCCCCTCGCCCGGTAACAACCACACTTTGTTCCCTGGGGCGATTTGCAAGCGCCTGTAAAACGGTGTTCTTATCGAGGTAGTCAAATGAGAGCATATAAGTGAGTTCGTCCAGTACCACAAGATGATAACTTTCGTCAGCCAGCATCTCCGCCGCTACCGCCCAGGTTTTTTCTGCCGCTGCAATGTCGCTAGAGCGATCCTGTGTATCCCAGGTAAATCCCGTACCCATCTGGTAAAAGCTCAGCAGTTCGCTATTTTTATCAAGGTATTTCTCTCGAAGATATATTTCTTCGCCTGATAGCTGAACGCCCTTAATAAACTGCACCACGCCAACTTTGTATCCATAACCCAGCGCGCGCATGACCATGCCAAATGCCGAACTGGATTTTCCTTTCCCATCGCCCGTCAACAAGATCGAAACGCCTCGCTCTATATTCGCCGCTTCTATACTCGCATCGACATTTTCTTTTTGCTTTTTCATCGCCTTGCGATGTTTGCTATTTTTGCGCGACTCAGTTCCATCTGCGTCGTCTCGTGGTTGGTCTTCAACTGCCATGCTTTGTTCCTGAAATGCCCGGTTACTCATCAACGAGAAAAGTATGTCAATTCCAAAAATAAACTCGAAAAAAAGGGCGCTAAAGCATACCATAGGCGGCTTTTTTGAGGGCGGCATTAGTCCCGCTACTCTACAGGCACTTGCCTCCGCGCGGGACACCGCGCAACCAGCCGGTCGAACAACATTTCTGATTCCTATGCAAGAATTACTTCACCTTGAGCCTCATGCCATCGGGCAGCATCAGGGCAAACATATTGGTACGAGCGACTGGGAAACGCTGCTGAATATCTCAGACTGGTCGATTAAGCGCGGCGAACACTGGGCCATCGTCGGCGGAAGCGACGGCCAGCGCAGCGCTCTCTGCGAAACACTTCGCGAAAGGCTCGATAAATCCCGCCTGGAATTTGCCGAAGTTTCTCCAGCGGCGCAAGAAACCTGTATTGCTGAAGAGATAAAACGAGCCCAAACCGGTATCGCAGATGAAATTAATACTGGTACGCAAGTAAAAGACTTTCTTGGGTTAGGCAACCAGGCGGCGGGAAAAACAGCGCGGATCGACTCGCTTATCGAAACACTTGAGTTTTCGCATTGCCTGAACAAACATTTCAGGGACCTGTCATCGGGTGAAACACGCAAAGCCCTACTCATTCGTGCACTTGAAAACCCGCAAGCATTTTACCTTCTGCAAGACCCTTACGAAGGGCTAGACAAGGAAACCCTACCGCTTGCAAAAACACTTGTTGAACAAGCGCTTGCCAACCCAGGTAACGACAAGCTAAACCAGTCGTGCAGCTCTTGTTTTATTGCTAGTCGCCTGGAGCAACTTCCGCAAACAATCACGCATATAGCATATATTGATGAGCTCGAGCTTAAACAGCTAGAAGTAGAAAATCTTGCGGATACAATTGCTTCGTTAGCGCCGATTATCAGCCCTACCCCAAGCATTGTCGTTCCCGACCTGCCAAAGGACCACCCCTACCACAAATCAAAACCGTTAGATCCAAAAAAACCGCTAGTTAGCATGCACGATGTTACGGTTTCCTACGCGGATCAGGACAAACCTATTTTTGAAAACATTGACTTTGAGATCCACCCCTTCCAGCATTGCCATATAACCGGACGCAACGGCGCAGGCAAAAGCACCTTACTCAAGCTAATCACAGGCGACCACCCCCAGGTTTATAACAACGACATTCAGGTTTGCGGTTTTCGGCGTGGCGCTGGCGAAAGCGTGTGGGAGGTCAAACGGCATATTGGTTATATGGGCGGTGAGATGCTCTGGAACTACCGCAGCTCTGGCCAGCTTGCTGGAAAAACCTTAAACGTTGTCATTTCAGGATTGCATGACAGCATCGGCTTGTATACCACCGCAAACACAGCCGATAAAGCCTGCGCCAAAGCATGGCTGGACGTTTTTGAGATGGGCGATGCCGCTAATAAGCGGTTTAATAAGCTAAGCATGGCGGAACAGCGTCTGGCGCTAATTGCCCGGGCGCTCATCAAAAGGCCTGATCTGCTAATCCTGGATGAACCCTGTCAAGGGCTGGATTCCACCGACAGGCGTCGAGTATTATCGGTAGTAGAAAAACTGATAACAGCTAAAGCGTGCACGGTGCTCTACGTATCGCACCATGATGACGAAAAAATTTCGGGGATTCATTCCCAGTTTTCGCTCAGCTAGCAACCTCCAATCCAGCCACGAGATTTAACGCTCATTTTAAAAGCGGCCCAGTTGAAACATGCAAGAAGAAGCAAGCCTCGCACAACCAAAGCCAAAAGATCATGATACTCGGCTACCAGAAAAAGCAGGCACCCAACAGCATACGCCAATGATGCGCCAGTTTTTGGCCATTAAAGCGAAACACCCGAATGACCTGCTTTTTTATCGCATGGGCGATTTTTACGAGCTATTTTACGACGACGCTAAATTTGCCGCCGAGCTGCTCGACCTTACTTTAACCGCGCGAGGAAAATCGGCGGGGCAACCTGTCCCGATGGCTGGTATACCTTTCCACGCCGCAGATGGCTATCTCGCCAAATGTGTCAAAGCCGGGGTAACCGTGGCGATCTGCGAGCAGGTGGGAAATCCTGGCGAATCGAAAGGCCCCGTTGAACGCAAGGTCCAGCGAATCATCACTCCGGGCACCGTGACCGACGAAGCATTGATGGAGGCACAACGCGATCCGTTGCTCGTCGCCATTTATGCCGAGGGCGAACGGTTCGGCATCTCCTGGCTTGCAATGTCTTCAGGAAAATTCCGGGTCGCTGAAGCAGGTAATATTGCGGAACTGCATAGTCTGCTCGCACCGCTGGATGTTGCCGAACTACTCTATGCAGAAGATCTTTTGGGTGAAACAAACCCTTTTGGGAATCTGGCACCAAAAGCCTGCCTCAAGGCGCGGCCGCCGTGGGAATTTGATTTAGCCGCAAATACTGAGAAGCTCTGCAAACACTTTCAAACTACCGATCTCAATGCCTTTGGTGTGCAAGACGCTCCGCTGGGTGTTTGCGCAGCCGGCGCCGTCTTACAATATGCAAAGCAAACCCAACGAGGTGAACTAACACATATTCATAGCCTTGCAATTGAACGGCACGCGGATAATTTACGTATAGACCCGGCCAGCCGCAAAAACCTTGAGCTCACGGTTAATCTAGAAGGCAACACAGACAACACCTTATTTGCCCTGATTGATAAAACCAGCACCGCGATGGGCAGCCGCATGTTAAAGCAATGGCTACTCAAGCCATTGATCGATCTCAATGCCATTCAGGATCGACAAAACAGCGTCGCGGCTCTACGCAACACTCACAGCGTTGAAGACGCCAGCAGAGCGTTATCAAACGTTGGGGATATTGAACGTGTACTTACCCGTATCAGCTTAAAATCTGCCCGACCTCGCGATCTCGTCCGGCTGGGAGAATCCCTCGCGATTCTCCCTGAACTAAAAGCCGTGATCGACAACACCCGACACCCATACCTGCAAACACTTTGCGCGCAAACAGGTGAATATCCAGAGCTCGTATCATTACTCAATCGCGCGCTGGTTGAGAACCCGCCTATGACAATTCGGGACGGCGGGTTTATCGCCGAAGGCTATGACGAAACGCTGGATAAACTAAAGGCGCTCAGTAACAACGCAGCGGAATTCCTGCTTGAAATCGAAAAGCGCGAGAAAGAACGCAGCGGCATTTCCACGCTTAAAGTTGGCTATAACCGAGTCCATGGTTACTACATTGAGATAAGCCGCCTTCAATCTGATAATGCTCCTGAAGACTATATTCGCCGCCAAACGCTAAAAAATACCGAGCGCTTTATCACACCCGAATTAAAAGAGTTTGAGGACAAGGCATTGAGCGCACAAAGCCAGGCGCTTAATCGAGAGAAAGTGCTTTACGAAACGTTGCTAGACGAACTGAATCAACATTTGCAACCACTGCAAGCAACTGCATTGGCGCTCGCTGAAATCGATTGCCTAACGGCGTTATCTAGCTGCGCAGATATGTACCAATGGGAGCGCGCGGAACTTCACGATGGCACCGGCATCGACATTGTCGAAGGCCGTCACCCTGTCGTCGAGCAAGTGGCCGACATTCACTTCGTTCCCAATGACTTACAGTTAGACAGCGGGAGAAAAATGCTGGTGGTTACCGGCCCAAATATGGGCGGCAAATCTACCTTTATGCGGCAGAATGCATTGATCGCAATACTCGCGCATATTGGATCGAATGTGCCCGCCAAAAAAGCGCGGATTGGCATACTCGACGAGATCTATACCAGGATTGGATCTTCAGACGACCTCGCCGGAGGCCGCTCGACCTTCATGGTCGAAATGTCTGAAGCCGCCAACATTTTGCAAAACGCCAGTGCCAGAAGCCTGGTGATTATGGACGAGATCGGTCGCGGCACTAGCACTTTCGACGGCCTGTCCCTTGCCTGGGCCTGTGCCGAATACCTGGCAAAAAACGTTAAAGCACAAACGCTGTTTGCGACTCACTATTTTGAGTTAACCAGCCTGCCCGATATCCTTCCGGATGTGGCTAATATCCACCTCGACGCGAGCGAGCAAGGCGACGACCTGGTCTTCTTACATGCAGTCAAACCGGGCGCTGCCAGCCAAAGCTACGGAATTCAGGTCGCCAAAAAAGCCGGTGTACCTCACGCCGCGCTAGCAATTGCAACCGCCAAACTCGCTGAACTAGAGGCCGCCTCTCAGGCGGCAGATACCGCGCCCGAACCCTCATACACCCAGACAAGCCTGTTTGATAATTTTTCTGGCCAGGAGCTTGTTGATTACATTAGCCAGCTCGACCTCAACAATATGACGCCACTTGAAGCGCTAAATGCACTAAGTAAAGCCAAACAATTGACCTAAAAAAAAGGAAAGACTCTACGGAAATCCCGCGACCAGTTTTGTTGCAATTGCCAATCGCCATGATAGACTGCCGCGCCTTCATTTGGTGATTTGAGAATTTCCCGCCAAAGTGCAAGGTATTACTTTTTTTGTAGATGATAGGTGTAGAACAAAATGACCTTTGTTGTTACAGAAAATTGCATAAAGTGTAAACATACTGACTGCGTCGAAGTTTGCCCCGTCGACTGTTTTTATGAAGGCCCTAATTTTTTGGTCATTCATCCCGACGAGTGCATCGATTGTGCACTGTGTGAACCAGAGTGCCCGGTTGATGCTATTTTCTCGGAAGACGAGCTCCCTGAAGGGCAGGAAGTATTTATCGAGCTTAATGCTGAGCTCGCCGAAGAATGGCCAAATATTACCGAGCAAAAAGACGCACCAGACGATGCGGAAGAATGGGACGGGGTCGAGGGCAAGTTACAGCATTTAGAACGCTAACTGCCAGTAAACATCTAATAAAAAGGCCGCTTTCTGCGGCCTTTTTTGTTGCGTATTCAGAATGCTTAATACACCTAAGCGTTGAATACCTCTCGCTGTGAAAGCCCTTCGCTGCGCATAATATCCTTCATTCGACGCAACGCTTCCACCTGAATCTGCCTGACTCGCTCTCGCGTCAGGCCAATCTCTGCACCAACCTGTTCAAGGGTTGCAATTTCATGGCCGCGTAAACCAAAGCGACGAACAATAACGTCTCGCTGCTTTTCAGATAAATCGTCAAGCCAGCGATCGACACTATTGCGCAGGTTGCTGTCCTGTAAAATTTCGGAAGGGTCCGAAACTTTGGTATCCGCGATAGTCTCTACAATCGCGCGATCAGAATCATGGCTAATAGGGGCGTCAATCGAGGTTACACGCTCGTTAAGCTTGAGCATACGCTCAACATCTTCGACCGGCTTCTCAAGCAAATCCGCAATTTCTTCTGCTGACGGCTCGTGATCAAGCTTTTGGCTAAGCTCACGTGCAGCGCGTAGGTAAACGTTTAATTCTTTAACTACATGGATAGGCAAACGAATCGTGCGCGTTTGATTCATGATAGCGCGCTCAATGGTCTGACGAATCCACCATGTCGCATAGGTAGAAAAACGAAAACCTCGATCCGGGTCAAATTTTTCAACCGCACGTATCAAACCCAGGTTTCCTTCTTCGATGAGGTCAAGTAAGGTCAAACCGCGATTTAAATATCGGCGCGAAATTTTTACCACAAGACGCAGGTTCGACTCGATCATCCGCTTTCGACCGGCTTCATCACCTTTTAGGGCGAGCCTTGCGTAATGTTTTTCCTCATCTGCGCTCAGCAGGGGAGAAAAACCGATCTCGTTTAGGTACATCTGTGTGGCGTCGAGCGATTTGGTGATCTTCTCGCTACCGCCACGACGCTCATCCATGTCACTCGCAATATCGCTAAATTTAGCGCCTTCCGAGTCCAGATTGTCTTCTACCGCATTAGTCATGAAGCTAACCTCATTAAATTAAACCTAATCACTTCCTGCTTTTTACAATCAATCTTCTACTATTACTTACGCTTATAGCACTCTAAACGTCGCCTCACGGAAGACTATAAAGTATAGAAGTCCAACCAGACCTCTACCGTGTTACATCGCTATAAATCTTATCCAAAATCGATTCTCTGCAGTTTCTGCTCTAAATACATACAACATGCATAAATCGCGTACTACCCTGCTTTGGGTAAAATCGCCAAGGGGTTTACCGCCCTCCCCTTATAACGAATCTCAAAATGCAGCTGATCGATTTTTGTACCTGTCCCTGAGTTGCCTAACTCAGCAATTTTTTGCCCGCCATTAACTTTTTGGCCATTGGCCACCAATAAACGATCGTTATGAGCATAGGCACTTAAATAATCACCATCGTGTCGAACAATTAGCAATTTACCCAGCGCAGGTAAACCATCACCTGCATACACAACCTGGCCATCATTCGCGGCAACAATAGACTGCCCTTTTTCTCCCACGATACCAACACCTTTACGGGTGCTACTGCGCGAAAATTTGTCTAACAACTTACCTCTGGTTGGCCAAACCCACTTACCAAGTGCCATGTTTGTTGTTTGCACTGGTTTACTTTCACGCTTTTGACTCGCCCTGGCGCTTATTCCACCAACCTTTTCTTTCGCCCGTGCCAATACAGATGACGGCTTAATTCCCATTCGCGACGCTGTCTTTTGGTCCAGCGCTAAACGCTGACCCGGTTTAATTCGATAAGGCCGACCAATGCCATTCAGTTTTGCGAATGTGTCGGTGTCAAAATTGTAGCGCCATGCAATACTGTAAAGAGTTTCCCCAGCACTTACCCTGTGTGTTGAGATTTTTTCGCTAGGAGGCTGTGCAAACTCTTCGACCGGAACATTTCCGCTCGACTGGCATGCCGCGATGAACAACAAAGCGAGAGCAAATGCAGCCGCCTTAGTGACGGAGCAACGCCTTTGCAACTTGTCGATCTTCAACGGGCTCATACCAGTAACAGTTTCTCCAATTCCGCAATAATATTGTTTGAAATACATACAACTTTTAGCTATTGCGGCCTGAATAATAAAGTTTTTCTTAAGAACCGTAGCTAATATAATGATTTTAAAGAAAGTTTTGCAACCGTATTTATCTAACTGTGTATTATTGCCGCACGAATAATCTCGATATCCCGCACAATCCGGCCTGGAAAATGACAAACCACAAAATATAGTTGTCTTGCCAAACATGAAACACAAGACTGCTACACTTACAGCTTCCATCAGGAATAACTTTTTACGACAGTATGAGCCATCCAGCATCCAATAGAGAGAATGAAAGCAACGCCTCGACCATCAGTGTTGAGAAAAAACCGAATGTACTTCGGCGCCTCTACGACTGGACGTTAGAACAAGCTGAACACCCCCACGCAGTATGGGTATTATTTTTCGTTGCCATCGCAGAGGCGACGTTCTTCCCTATACCTACTGATATTCTTTTAATTGCCATGGCAATTGCTGCACCGAGCCGCGCTATGTGGTTTGCGCTGGTGAATACCGTTGGCTCCATATTGGGAGCGCTTATTGGCTATGCGCTTGGTCTCGGTCTTTGGAACTCTATCGATACTTTTTTCTATCGCTACATCCCAGGGTTTACCGAAGAAAAATTTGCCCAAATGGCGCAAAGCTTTGCTGACAACACTTTCGCGACCATTTTTACCGCCGGGTTCACACCAATACCATTTAAAGTGTTTACCATCGCCGCCGGTGCCGCTGCTGTCCCGCTGGTTGCATTTATCCTTGGCGCCGCCATAAGCCGCGCACTACGCTATGGTTTGCTAGCGGCACTAATTATGTATTTCGGCCCTCAAATCAAACGCTGGATAGATCGCTACTTCAATATTATTACTATTGTCGCCACAGTTTTATTGTTAGCTGTAGCGTACTACCTGCAAAATTCGCACTGAGCATATTCAGCTAAAATTACGCCTGGTTTTCAAACTCATCAGGGAACACCAGGTGCTGCTCGTGAATAACTTCTTCATTATTTTTTATTAGTCCCATCGGCGCATACTTGTCGACCACGTTAATGATTTGAGTATCGCCGTCTAGCTCTGCCTGACCGAGAAGCGGATGTCCGGCAAGCAATGGCAAGCCTTTCGCGTGCCGAACATAGGCGCAGCTGTCCGGCAACCAGTCAAACGCTTTAAGTAGCGCAGGCGTTAGCTGTACACAACCATCTTCAAATGTTGTCCTTGTGCCATAGTCAGCACACTGTCGACTTTCACAGTCGTAGTGCGCGCATATCACATTAGTATCGTAAACATCGCCGTTGTTCTCATCCTCAATACGAACAATACAGCACAAACCACAGTGATCGCACATCGACTCCCACTCGTCAGGCGTCATCTCCTCTAACGTTTTTTCTTCCCAGAAAGGTCGCTTATTCACCGGATCTCGCCCTACGAATCATCGGATGCAATGACATCGCCCAGCTCCGATGGCAAGTCACGCGCAAGACTCAACGACTCAAAGTCAAAAAGCCTGGTGTCGCTCAATTGCGAAGGTGCAACATTTGAAATGGAAGCAAATATACTTTCAATACGCCCAGGATGGGTTTTCTCCCACTCGCGAAGCATGGCCTTAATTGCCTGCCGCTGCAGGTTTTCCTGACTGCCGCATAAATTGCAGGGAATGATAGGAAAATCCATATACTGAGCAAACGCTTCGAGGTCACGCTCTTTGCAATACGCTAACGGGCGTATCACTATATTACGGCTATCGTCACTCAATAGTTTTGGCGGCATTGCCTTAAGCTTTCCGCCGTAAAACATATTTAGAAAAAGTGTTTCGATAATATCATCTCGATGATGACCTAACGCTATTTTCGTGGCGCCTATCTCTTCGGCAAAACCATACAGGCTGCCTCTACGCAATCGCGAGCAAAGTCCGCATGTAGTTTTACCCTCGGGAATAACGGATTTAACAATACTATAAGTATCTTTTTCCAATATATGAAAGGGTACACCGAGCTTTTCCAGATAGTTGGGGAGTACCTCTTCGGGAAAGCCCGGCTGCTTTTGATCGAGGTTTACCGCAATCAACTCAAAACTCACGGGAGCGTTGCGCTGCAAATTGCTCAGTATCTCTAGCATCCCGTAAGAATCTTTGCCCCCACTAAGACAGACCATGACTTTATCGCCATCCTCTATCATCTTGTAATCTTCGATCGCATTTCCGACATTTCGGCGCAACCGCTTTTGTAGCTTATTAAATTCCGTCCGGCTCTTTCGTCCCTCCGGCGTCAATTCGTGCCTGGTCGGCGCTTGCACCTCGGACTCGGGAGTTTGTTCGTCGCGACCTGGCATTTCGCTATCCAATAATGGGTCAACGACGATAGGGGAGATGGTAGTCATAGAAAGTGCTTTGCTGGCAAAAAAGAGCGATTTTACGTCATTGGGAATGGCGATTCAGCTATTCCCGCAAAAACTGCGAGACTGCTGCCATCTTCGCGAAAAAACGGGCAAGAAAACAGGAAAAATAGCGCAACTGTTTCGCGGGCCGCTGGAAATTATCCCCCCCAAAAAGTACAATTCCTGCCGCTTTCTCGGGAGGCTGATTGCCCCGCCCGATTATTCATTTATTGTCAGCACCTCATTGTTGTCAGCAACATCGCATTAAGGATCTTTTTTATGAAACCTGCCGTTAGAGTGACCGTTACCGGTGCAGCCGGACAAATTAGCTACGGACTACTGTTTAGAATCGCTTCTGGCGCCATGCTTGGCGAAGACCAGCCTGTTATCCTCCAGCTGCTTGAAATTACGCCTGCGCTTGAAGCGTTAAAAGGCGTTGCAATGGAGCTTGATGACTGCGCTTTCCCATTGCTGGAAAACATCGTTTGTACTGACGATGCCAACGTCGCCTTTAAAGATTCTGACTACGCACTTTTGGTCGGTGCGCGCCCGCGTGGCCCAGGCATGGAACGTAAAGACCTGTTGGAAGCTAATGCTGCGATATTTTCAGCACAAGGAAAAGCTATCAACGACGTCGCTAGCCGCGACATTAAAGTACTGGTTGTAGGCAACCCTGCCAACACCAATGCGCTTATTACCCAGCGCAATGCTCCAGACATTGATCCACGAAACTTTACCGCGATGACACGCCTTGATCATAATCGTGCGCTTACCCAGTTAGCCCAGAAAACGGGTACAACTATTGCGGACGTTTCACACATGACAATCTGGGGCAACCACTCTGCAACCCAGTACCCGGATCTTTACAATGCCAAAGTGAAAGGCCAGGCTGCACTAGAGTTAGTCGAGCAAAGCTGGTACGAAGAAGAGTTTATCCCTGTTGTGCAGCAACGTGGTGCTGCCATCATCAAAGCGCGCGGTGCTTCCAGCGCCGCTTCTGCGGCAAATGCTGCAATTGATCACATGCGTACCTGGGCGTTGGGATCGGATGAAGGCGATTGGGTAAGCATGGGCGTGTATTCTGACGGCAGCTACGGTATTGCCGAAGGTCTCATCTACTCCTTCCCCTGCACGTGCAAAGACGGCGATTGGAGCATTGTGCAAGGTGTTGAAATCGGCGAGTTTAGCCAGGCAAAAATGAAGGCTACCGAGCAAGAGCTATGTGAAGAGCGCGACGCTGTACAACATTTGCTGCCGTAAGCTGCGCCTAACTTAATCTACGTAGTTAATGTCACCAAAAATAAGCCGCTTTTAAAGCGGCTTATTTTTTCCCCAACGTCTATTTCGCCAACCAACGATCCTTTGCCTGATTCAGGCTAGAATACTTAGGCCCATTCACTTCCATTTCGAGCAGCGCTCGCTGCTTTAAATAGCCCAGCAGCTCTGCATCAACATTAATCCGGTTTTCGCGCAGCTTATCGACAATTTGCTGTTTTACTGGTGTCGACTCAACTAATGAAAGCTTCTGGGCAATAGCACTGTCAAGCGCCGCAAGTTGCGGCTCAGCTTGTAAATCCCGTTGCAATATCGACAGCATATTCATCGCAATTTTTAGTTGATAGTTATTAAACCCTTCCAGCGTTGGTGCTATTTCGCTTCGCAATAGATTACGAATAGCGTCAATCATTTCTGCTTTCGTTGTCGTATCCGCAACAGCATCACGGTCTGGAATGAGGGACTTTTTGCCTGGAGCGACTTCATCACCTACCGAATCTTCAATTAACAACAAGATATCGATTTCAGATTCGGTTATCCGCCTTCCCACGGCAGCACGTTCTATCGATGTGTCCTTACCGCTACGGTACAACGACAGCATAATTGAACAGGTCAAACCCCAGAGCAGCGCGCCATAGACTTCCCAGTATTTAATTTCTTTAATAGATGGCCGCCAATTTGCCACTGACTCATACCCATCTAACAGGCTTTCATAGTCGCCCAGGCCGCCTACTGGGAGAGGAGAATTAAATCGCCAAACATTCGAACAAAGATAGCCGAGATCCTGAACTGGGTCGCCTATATGAGCCAACTCCCAATCGAGCACCGCTGTAATTGACTCCTCATCCAGCAACAAATTGCCATTTCGATAATCGCCATGTACTAATACTTTTCGCCCAGACTGGTACTGGTTTTTCTTTAACCATTGAAACGCAAGCTCATGCACTGGCGAAGCAACAACGCTTTTATCAAGCAGTTTTCGCAAATGATGAATCAAAGCATCACCGCTATGATCATCTAACGACGCGGGCAAGTCAGCTAAAGGAATACTATGAATACGCGCAAGTTGGAGCCCGGCATCGAATGCAAATCGTTCACGCGCCTTAGCAAAACGTTTATCCGACATCAGCTTAAATGGAAGCGCTTCTCCATTGATACGCTGCATTATGTAACCAGTCCCCAGGCCATCAGTCGATTGCAAGACGTAAACTACCCTGGGTACAAGCACATCTTTACGATAGGCAACGTCAAGTAATGCAGCCTCAACATCTAAACCAATGCTACCGCCATCACTTTGCGGCTGAACATTACCCGGCAGACGGCGCATAATTAGCGGTATGATTGTTTGAGCATTACCACTGCGCCAGTCGAACGACCAGGTTTCCATATTCGCACCACCGGAAAGCCGACGTAGCGCTGTTAACTCACCATTCTCAAAGTCACTGTCAGTACAGTTATCAATGAGCGCGGTGTATAACGCTTTTTCAAGCTGCTGATTATCTTTCGACACAAAAACCACCCTTTCATTTGAAGCAGGCGAGTATAAAAATATTCCCTGAACAAACCAAGAGATTTGCCGCCGTACAAGACAATACTTGAACCTCGCTAATGGGCTTTGATGGCCAACCGCTCGCGCACAAAAAAGGCCAGTCTACGACCAGCCTTACATTACTTATCATTATCCAAGATCGACTACTTCTCAGCGACCTGAGTCTCTCGTTTAACGCTACTCGCCGCCGATACCCCGATTACCCCTACGCACAACGCGCCTCCTTTAAATATACTAACGCGCAAAAAAAAGCCGCCAGAAATTCAAGCGGCAAGAGAGTGCAACCGATTAAGGTGCTCCTAACTAAGTATGCACAGGGTTCGAGAACTACTCACCAACCCGTTAAATCGCCAAATACTCCTCGCGAAGCGCCCCATTGTCTAAAACTTCTTGCGCAGAACCGTCAAAGACCACCTGCCCCATATCCAATATGACAGCCCGGTCTGCGAGGCTCAGCGCCGCAATCGCATTCTGTTCCACAATAATTGTCGTCATCCCGAGCTCGCGAATGCTTTCCAGAATTTTTTCTATTTCCTGGACAATAACGGGCGCCAGACCCTCATAAGGCTCATCGAGCAATAACAGTTTAATATTGCGAGACAACGCGCGAGCTATCGCGAGCATTTGCTGTTCACCACCTGAAAGCGTCACCGCCTCCTGGTTACGGCGCTCAGCGAGCCGCGGGAAATGCTCATAAATACGCTCTTTGCTCCAGCCTATGGGCGGTGCTATCTGCGCAAGATCTAACGATTCCTCTACTGTTAAGCCCTCGATAATCCGACGATCCTCCGGCACAAGCTGGATTCCTTCACGGGCAGCCTGCCATGCACTCATCTCATGAACTGGTTTGTGATCCAGCCAGATTTCACCGGATTTCATTGCGGGATCATCCACTCGCGCTATTGTTCGCAAGGTAGACGTTTTGCCCGCCCCATTTCGCCCTAACAAAGCGAGTATTTCACCTTCTCGGACATCAAAATCCACACCCTGGACGATATAGCTTTCGCCATAGTAGGAATGAATATTGTGTACTGACAAATAAGCTGGTGCTGGCCCCCGCGCCTTAACCGGATCGGTTTTTGGCGCTACATTGTCGCTAAATATCATATCTGTGCGCTCCCGAGATACGCCTCTCTCACTCTTGGATGGCCTTTGATCTCATTGGGCTCTCCCTCCGCAATAATTGCGCCTTGAGCTAGCACACTGATTTTGTCAGCCAAACTAAATACCACGTGCATATCGTGCTCGATAATGACCTTGGTCATACCCGTTTGTTTTATTTCGATCAGCAGCTCAATTGTCCTATTGGTGTCATGACGGGCCATACCTGCGGTCGGCTCATCTAACAATAATAGTTTGGGGTGCTGTATCAAACACATCGCCAATTCGAGGCGACGTTTGTTTCCGCGCGAAAGACTGTCAGCATTGTGCATTGCTGCGTCAGCCATCCCCAGATTAGAAAGTAGTTCGTAAGCTTCTTGCTCAATATCAGATTCATCGCGAAGCGCTTTAAAAATATTGAGCTTAAAACGACCATCTCGACGTGCAAACGCTGGAATCATCACGTTTTGCAGCAATGTCAGTTCCGGAAATATCTGGGGAGTTTGGAAAACACGCGAAATACCTAGCTGATTAATATCACACGGCATATACCCCCTGGTTAAATCTTTTCCTTCGAAGCTAATAGATCCAGTATCGGGTTTTAATAAACCGATACAGGTATTCAATAGCGTCGACTTACCGGCACCGTTAGGGCCTATAATCGCGTGCGTTTTACCCTCCTCAATCTTCAAATTTATATCACTAAGCGCTTTGAGCCCGGCAAAGTTTTTGTTAACCCCGCTAATCTCTAGCATTGTTCGGCCTGTACTGTTAACTGACGATGTGTTCGGTGTGGAAGCTACTTCGTTCATGGCGCTTCTCCCAGATTTGTCGATGGCTCACTACCGCCTGAGTCACCGCTGCTGAAACGTCGGCGTATTCGTGATACTCCCTCCACAATACCACCGGGCAAAAAGATAATAATCATCATAAACATTAAGCCCAGCGACAGGTGCCACCCTTCCCCAACAAACGGCGCAACAATTGTCACCATTAGATTTGTGAGTGGTTCAGGTAAAAAACTAAACATCTCGACAAGAACGTCATGATTAATCGCTGAAAATATATTCTCGAGGTACTTAATAGTCGCGGCCCCGATCAAGGGCCCGATTAGTGTTCCCAGGCCGCCGAGAATCGTCATTAGCACCACCTCACCCGAGGCCGTCCATTGCATTCGCTCCGCGCCTGCTAGCGGATCGACTACCGCCATAAGCGAACCGGCCAATCCCGCGTACATACCAGAAATCACAAACGCTGCTAACAGATACGGTCTGTGGTTAAAGCCTGTGTATTCCATGCGAGTCTGGTTGGTTCGAATCGCCACTAACTTCATACCAAATGGAGAACGAAAGATCTTCAGGCTTAACCAGAAACCCAAAATCAGCAACACAGCACAAAAATAAAAACCAGGATAACCCGTTAGTTCAATACCGAAAAAATCACCCAACGGAGAACCCTGTACTTCGCGACCAAACAAGCCGTCGATCACCCTTGGGTCTTCACGCAAAACTCGCAAACCGGTTTCGCCATTAGTAATCGGCGTAAGAACCGAATACGCCAGGTTATAAGACATCTGTGCAAAGGCCAGCGTCAGGATTGAAAAATATATTCCTGTTCGTCTTAAGCTAAGAAACCCAATGAGCGCAGCAAAAACACCTGCAACCAACACCGAAAGCAACACTGCTGGCAACGCATTCATACTCAGGAGCTTAAAACACCACACCGTGGTATAGGACCCTACTCCCAAAAATGCGGCATGACCAAAAGAAAGGTAGCCTGTTAACCCAAACAGAATGTTATAACCAACCGCGAACAAGCCAAAGATCGCAAACTTCTGCAACAAGTCTGGATAGCCTGCCCCGATTAATCCTCCCCAAAGAGGCGCTGTTAGAACGACAGCAGTAAAAATCGCCAACAGTCGGTAATCACGTGTACTGGTTGATGCATTAATCGTTTCCATCATCGCCTCCTAGTCTTTTCCGAGCAGACCACGAGGTCTAAACAACAGAATGATTACCGCAATCAGGTAAATAATAATCTGGTCAATTCCTGGCAAAATCGACTTCACTTCGTTCATTGAGGCAAATGATTGCAATATGCCTAGCATAAAACCCGCGAGCACTGCTCCACCTAACGAGCCCATGCCCCCGACAACCACGACCACAAACGACAACACCAGAAAATCCATGCCCATGTGATAGTCCGGCGGCAGTATCGGTGTATACATCACGCCAGCGAGGCCAGCCACAATTGCTGCGATACCAAACACAATAGTAAAGCGACGCTCTATATTGATGCCTAACAGCCCTACCATTTCTCGATCGTGCATGCCGGCTCTCACCACCATGCCAAACGTTGTCAGGTGCAAGAACGCGAATACGGAACCGATAATCAGCAGCGCAAAGGCTAAATAAATCATTCTCCACCACGGATAAACCAGACCGTCCAGGCCAAAGAGCGATCCAATATCGGCACTGCCGGCTACTACATCAGGTGCGCCGGTAGGAATAGGATTAGCACCAAAATTAGCTTTGACAATTTCCTGCAAGACAATCGCAAGACCATAAGTAACAAGTATCTGGTCGGCATGTTCCCGTTTATAAAAATGACGAATTAAGCCCCGCTCCATTGCCAGGCCAATAAGCAACATGATCGGAATCGCGACGACAATCGAAATCGGCACGGCATAGTCAATAATCATCGCGCCCGTATCGCCGTACCAGAGCTCTAAATAAGGCGTTTCTTTATAGGCATCGAAAAATGTGATGCTTTCATCTTTGACTTTTTTGGAAATCGTTAGAATGTTTTGTACGCTAACGGCGACAAAAGCCCCGAGCATAAACAACGCGCCGTGAGCAAAGTTCACCACACCCAGCGTTCCAAACACCAGGGTCAAACCCATCGCAATCAGCGCATAGGCCCCGCCTTTATCTAATCCGTTTAAAACCTGCAACAGAAATGCGTCCACAGCCACACCTATAATTTAGTCATACGCTTTGACAAAGCCCTACAATAAACGGCCAATTCAATTAAGAACGTCAACTCAATAACAATCAAAATCAACAATCACTTTTTATAAAAATAAAAAATCTTTTGCACGCAAGATCAAGCGTCGATTTATTATTTTTATCCGGAGACGTTTGCGGGAGTTCATCGGTTTTTATAACCCCTCAAACATCTTTCTTTATTACATCTCCCGAAACGCGATTAAATTCGCGCGGCGGGAGATGCAGGTCTGGCAGGTGAATCTCTCAACGATCATCACCTGTGTTTAACTACTATGAAGCGACACATTCACCCAGATCGCCACCAAGCATATCGGGGGCATACTCTACCTGGGCACGAGGCACTTCCTGAACGACCTCTAGCAAGTCGAACTGTGAACTTGGATTTTCGTTACCACGCACCACCAACACATCTTTAAAACACTGGTGATCGCCAGCGCGATACTCCGTAGCACCATTACCCATGCCGTCAAAGGTAAAGCCTTCTAGCGCTTCGATAACGCCGCATGGGTCAAAAGTGCCCGCCATCTCACAAGCGTTTGCGTAGAGCAAGGTTTGCACATAACAAGTATGCGCAGCCTGCGAAGGCGGGAAGCCATACTCTGCGCCAAACGATTTCACAAAAGCGACCGAGCCTTCATCTTGCAACGACCAGTTCCAGTTGGTGGAACCAAAGATACCTTTAATATTTTCGCCAGCACCTTGAGCCATCAACCGTGAGAACAGTGGAACAACAATTTGAAAGTCCTTACCGTTAACTTGCTTCTCACGCAAACCAAACTGTACCGCCTGCGTTAGCGAGTTAACCATATCCTTACCGTAGTGGTTCAATACCAACACATCTGCCCCGGAATTCAGTACGGGCGTAATGTATTGTGAGAAGTCACCAGCACCCAACGGAGTGCGCACGGCAGCTTGCGTTTTCCAGCCAAGCGCTTCGGTATATTTCTTAATGGAACCTTCCTGCGACCAGCCCCAGGTATAATCAGCGGTCAGGTGATAAGCAGTTCGGTCTTTACCAAATTCCTTTTCTAACACCGGGCCAAGTGCTGCGCCTGACATTTCGGTGTTAAAGAAATGACGGAAACCATACTTTCGCTTGTCTTTACCCGTTGTGTCATTAGAGTGGGTTAAGCCAGCCATAAAAATAACGCCGGTTTCCTGACACAAGGACTGCACGGCAATGGCCACACCAGAAGAAGAGCCGCCAGTAATCATAATGGCGCCTTCTTTCTCGATCATCCGTTTAGCCGATGCGCGTGCCGCATCCGACTTGGTTTGGGTGTCACCAGTTGCATAGGCCACTTTTTTGCCTAGCACACCGTTACCTTTAAGGCTAAGCGGCTTCATAGTATTTAACAAACCGCCATCACCTTCACCGTTTAAATGCTTAACAGCGAGTTTATAAGCGCGCAACTCGTCGGCACCTTCGTCTGCGTAAGCACCGGTTTGCGGTACGTTAAAACCAAGCGTGACGGTTGCCCCTTTTGGCGCGTTAACATAAGCGTTAGCCTTGCTGACAAACACCGTCGGTGCAGCAGCAATCGCCGCCGCGCCAGCAGATGTTTTAAGGAACCCACGGCGAGATAGCTCGCTATATTTCTTATCATCTAATTTCATAGGAAGTACTCCTTAAAAAATTGAATTATTGTTTCTAAACACTAAATCGATAGCAGCGTTTAAAAAGCAAACTTGGTTGAAAATTGCAATCGAGTTGCCTCACCTTCTGAGCCACCATCCGTTTCACGACCCGCTTGCATCAACTCTACGCCGTAGGTCAGCTTAGGGATAGGAGAAGTCAACAAATTAATCGACCAGTTCCAAAGCGACTCATTGGTACCTGGAGCAGCGCTGTCCGCCAAATCAGCCTCAGACATTGCATATAACACATTCACTCGCGTTTGTTCAGTAAGCCAGTGCTGGTAGGCAATAAAACCGCCGGTAACAGTGGTTTCATCGATAGAACCATCAACTGTCGAAACAACTCCATCATTAAACCCGGCAACGGCCTGGTAGCGGCCAAGACGCCCGGTATTTACCATCGCTTTAATATTGTTCTTACCGCCCGTTGAGATTTTTGCTGACGCGCTAAATCCAACGCCAATCTCGCTATCATCTATCGTTCCATTGTCATGCTGGATATCTCGTACAATAGCCGCTAAAGCGTAAGAAACTGCGTCGGATTTACCGTTATAGCGTAAAACAATATCCGGCATTGATTCGTCATTTGTATCGAGACCATCAGAGCTCGGATTGCCAAAAGTACTCGCTGGATTCTCTAAGGCAATATCGAATGAACCGCCACCGACATCTCGTGAATAACGAAGCTGGTTTTGACGGATAAAGACAATACCCGCAGAAGGGCCAACCCAGTCTAAAGTTTCTGGGTATACGCCTGTATTCATAAAGGTCGACCAGGTTTGCCCGGCCAACACCGCATGATCACCTTTATCCCACTTTACAAACGCATGCCTCAGCGCAGGTTCATGCGCATTGGTGGCTGTCTCCGTGCCATTGCTGTTTCCTCCTGTCGAAGAAAAATCGATTTCGATAAACCCTGTTGCGGTTCCATGATTCTCTGTTTTATGTGTCGCTTTAAAATTTAATCGTGAGGTTCGCGCAGAGGTATCGAACTCAGTGCTTTTATCTATATTTTGCTCAGGATCAGTGTTAGTCCCATCATCCAGCGGTACAGTTCTTGGATCAAGAAATACGTTTTGCTCACCGTCGGCGTCTTTATAATCAGTAAAAAAGAAATCTGCTTTTGCATAACCACCAAATTTATATGTGGTGTGGCCATCTGCTGATGCAATTCCGGCAACCGATAACGCTGCCACACTTGCAACTAACGTTTTAAGTTTCACTATTTTCATTACTCAGGTTCTCCCAAATCAAATGCGTCATAATTATTTGTTTCGAGCTCAAACGGCATTAGAGCTTTCTCGAGCATCTTGCAGTGCATTCAAACGTATCGGTATTAGACGTTAGTTGTAATAAGCTTTTATTAGTGCTAACTAGTTACACTTTACAATTAACTTACGTTAATCTTGTCTGTTTTTCACCCTTTAAAACTTAGGCTGTCCGTTAGATATTTTTATCGCAGGCTTTTTGCAAAGTTTAAAACGCGACATTAAATTCTTTATAGCAGCAACGATTGAAAGCAAGACATTCAAGAAAGGCAATCAAGAGTAACGGCCGATTTCTAGCTTTATTTAGAAACCGGCTAGCAAACCAACTTACCAAAACAATTACTTATAATGACAGACAACTATCAACTATCGTTCTGTAATTTGAGTATCACGGTGTTATAAGACCACATGTCGCATTGCCCACCAATTAGACTTTAGGCGAAGCTAGACTAAAGACCAATATAACGTTATTAATAAGACCCGCTTTTATTAACCGACTTTAAACATCTTTAAACTCCAGCACCAGAAACAATTGTCGACTAAAGTCGAATAGCCAGGCCCACCAAACCATGGCAGCCTCTTGGTGGGTCTATTGAGCAAATTCCAGCTGGGAAATGTTAAGCACAAGGTGTCAGAGGCGAATAATCACGTTAACCACAAACGCCTGTTTAATCATCTTAACCATCAGCGTGCTCAACGCAGTTATACACTTTGACATCCAGGTACTTGCTGACCCCGAAAATATACAATGCGCTTTCACTGGTAGACCGACACCCGTGTTCGTGTAAGTGATTGCAATTTAGAGTTATAATCGCCGCGCGTCTATGCGGCAATTTCATCCCGACACCCTTTTTATACAAAGAACATAGTTAAAACCGGAAAATAACCAGACATGACTGACCAACAACGAAAAGTATTCAGTGAAGAGGATTATCAATCGCTTTATCAGCTCGCCATTAATGATAACGACGGCTATTGGCGTGGAGAGGCAAACAATTTGGACTGGTCTACGCCGTTTAAAACGGTGAGCGATGTTTCCTACGCAAAAGAAGATTTGCATATCCGCTGGTTTGAAGAAGGAAAACTCAACGTTTGTGTCAACTGTGTTGACCGACACCTGGCAAACAACGCTGATAAAACGGCCATCATCTGGGAAGGTGACGAGCCAAGCGTTAGCAAAAGAATAAGCTATCGCGAATTACACGAAGAGGTTTGCCGGCTGGCCAATGGCTTAAACTCACTGGGCGCAAAAGCAGGTGATCGCGTAATCCTGTATATGCCAATGATCCCTGAAGCGGCCTACTCAATGCTAGCTTGTGCAAGACTTGGCCTCACTCACTCAATCGTTTTCGGCGGATTTTCGGCGAACGCATTAGCGGACAGAATCGAAAACTGTTCGGCAAGCTTTTTAATCACCGCTGACGAAGGTGTGCGCGGCACGAAAAAAATCCCTCTAAAAGCCTGTGTAAACGAAGCGCTGGCAAAACTGGGTAACCACAGTGTTAAAAACGTTATCTGTGTTGATGCCACCGGCGCAGAAATTGCGGCAAGCAATACGCAAGATGTCGACTATCGAGAGTTGGTCTCATCACAACCTGCAACACACGACGCCGAAGCCTTCGACGCCGAACATCCTCTATTCATTCTTTATACTTCTGGCTCAACCGGTAAACCCAAAGGTTTGCAACATTCTAGCGGCGGCTATCTAACTTACGCTGCATCAACCTGGCGTCACCTGTTCAACTATGTCACCGATGAAGTGTTCTGGTGCGCGGCTGATGTTGGCTGGATAACAGGGCACACTTATATCATCTATGGTCCCCTGGCCAACGGCGCGACAACACTGATGTTTGAAGGCGTGCCTACCTATCCCGATGTTGGCCGGTTTGGGCAGGTTATAGATAAGCACAATGTCGAAATCTTCTATTGTGCACCAACCGCCATCAGGGCACTGCTCGCACAAGCCAGTGTTGCGCTTGCTGGCTCCGAGCGCAAGAGTCTAAAAATTCTTGGTTCCGTTGGCGAACCAATTAACCCAGAGGTTTGGCAGTGGTACCACGACGAGTTTGGCCTTGGCCAATGTAAGATCGTCGATACATGGTGGCAAACCGAAACTGGCGGCTGCCTGATATCCCCCCTACCTTATCGAGAAAGCTTTAAACCCGGCGCTGCTATGACACCTATGTTCGGTATCCAGCCTGAATTAAAATCTGCCGAGGGCGAAACCATTGAAGGTGCGGGTGAAGGCCACCTCGTTATAACTGCCAGCTGGCCAGGACAGGCACGTACGATTTGGGGTGACCATGAACGCTTCTACGACACTTATTTTAGTCAGGTGCCGGGTTGTTATTTCACCGGCGACGGCGCGAAACGCGATGAAGACAATCATTACTGGATTACTGGGCGAGTCGATGACGTGTTAAATGTCTCCGGTCACCGCTTGGGAACCGCAGAAATTGAAAGTGCGATTGTGTCACACGAATCGGTCGCTGAAGCTGCGGTAGTTGGCTATCCTCACGAGATCAAAGGCGAAGCTATCTATGTATATGTGATTCCCGTTGAAGGTGTCTCGCCCAGCGATGAACTCACCAAAGCCGTGAGAGCACATGTGCGCGAAGAACTCGGGCCAGTGGCATCGCCAGACCTTATTCAATGGACAAATGGTTTACCAAAAACCCGCTCCGGGAAAATCATGCGTCGTATATTGCGAAAAATAGCTGCTAACGACTTTGGTGAGCTGGGAGACACATCGACACTGGCAGAACCTGCGGTTGTCGACGAGCTGATAGACAATCGAGTAAATCGCTAAACAAATACGTCCTGGTACAAAAACTGATAAATACTGTTAGGAAATTTGTTTATGTACCAATTTCATGTTGCCGATGACCATCCGCTATTTCGCAATGCGATGGCGGACGTTATCGACACGCATTTCCCCAACTCCAGGATAAGCAAGTCTTGCGCGCTTGACGAAACCATCCACGCATTAAAAGAGAACCCGGAGCTGGATATTTTATTCCTGGACTTAAACATGCCCGGAAGCGAAGACCTCTTTGGCCTTATTTCTGTGCGACGGAATTTTCCGGAGATTCCTGTCGTCATCGTCTCTGGCTGGCAAGATCAAAAAATTATTTCGCGAGCAATTGGGCATGGCGCCAGTGGTTTTATCCCAAAATCACTACCAACCGAGACAATAGTAAGTGCGATCAACAAAATCCTAAGCGGCGAGCATTGGACACCGCTCGATCCTGAACACCTCGAAGTTAGCGCCCCCGACGAGGGTGAGTTAGATATCGCTAATCGTATTGCAACACTTACTACACAACAGCACCGGGTGCTAAGTGCACTCAAAGAAGGGCAGCTCAATAAACAAATCGCTTATGATCTCGGCATTACTGAGGCAACCGTAAAAGCCCATATTTCAGCAATTTTTAAAAAGCTCCAGGTTGCCAATCGCACTCAGGCGGTAATCGCACTAAATAAAATTTCCATCAGCAACGACACCTTGCACAACTAGTCCGCGCGCCATACTAACGGCGTTTTTTCGACCTCGCGATATTGATCACCTTTCCCGTCTGTTTTCGCGGTCTATCTTCTGGGGCCCGGCTCACGGCACCATCTGCATTTATCTTACCCATTCCTCGAGATGACAGAAAGGCCATTAGTTTTGCTGGCTTAAGCGGTTTACTTAAAAACACGAAGCCCTCACGACGGGTTCTGGTCGGCAAGTCTTCAAGTGTGGCGGCGGACACAATACTAATACTGTCGCTTGATAGTATATTTTTCCTAACAAGTTCTTGCCCCACCTGAATACCATTGGTTTCGGGGTCGCGAAGCTGATAATCAAGAACTGCAACGTCAGGAACAAAACCATTATCAATTAACGTAAATATAGCGGCGGCCTCATCCGCCGTTTTTACGACGCAGCCCCACGTACCCAGCAACTGCTGCAGCGCTTCGAGATTCCTGTGATCGTCATCAAGGCACAATACGCGCAAGCCATTGAGCTTACGCTGTCCCACTTCCGAAACAACCTCTTCCTCACTCTGCACTATCCCTTTCGGTATCGACAAATAAAAATAACTTCCTCTTCCCGGCTCAGAAACCAGATTTATCCGGCTCCCCATCATCTCAGTTAAACGACTCGTCACCGACAAACCCAGCCCCACACCATCGTACTTGATATGACGTTGCGCACGATAGAAGTCGTTAAAGATCAGTTCTTTTTCGTTATCGCTGATTCCCGAACCCTGATCATAAACGCCAAGCTCTATCTGCATTCCGCGCCTTCGACAGGCTAATAATATTTTCCCGTGCTCCCCATACTTAATTGCGTTAGATAACAGGTTTTGCAGAATGCGGCGCAAATAAGCTTTATCGGTATAAACCCAGACTGACGTCTTTACCGCATGAATTTCCTGGTTATCGGCCAACAAAACGGTGTATTCTGATATCAATGAATCAAATAACTCTTTTAACGGAAAATGCGTAAATCTGGGTGTCAGCGCACCCGTATCAAGGCGTGCAATTTCCATTAACGTAGAAATAATGGCGGAAGCAGACTCCAACGAAGATTTTATCGATCCCGCTGTCTGCAAGTCATCCACCGATCCCCGCTCAATTAAAGTGTCAGTAAATAATTTAGCTGCATTAAGTGGCTGCAAAATATCGTGGGAGGCCAGGGCAAGAAATTCTGACTTACTTTTATTAGCTTTCTCCGCTTCACTCTTAGCAGAAATCAGGGCTTTTTCTGTATTCGTCCGTCTGCGTATTTCTGCAACCAGCTCGCGATTAATACTCTCAATTGTTTCTGTGCGCTCGGCTACTCGCTGCTCCAACGAATCACGCGCGCGCTCTATGTCGCGCTGCGTTTGCATAAACTCGGTAATATCATCGTAGGTTGTCACGTATCCACCGTTGGGAAGTGACCGCCCCTTAATCTCGATGATTGTTCCATCCATTTGGTTTCGTCGCGTTTCATAGGGGTTCCCCTGCAATAGCAAATCCATCCGCTTTTGCACAAGCGACTCCACGTCACCATGACCCAACATACCTCGCACTGCGTTATACCTTACAACTTTTGAAATAGGCATACCGATATGAAGATAGTCTGGCGGTAAATCAAACATCTTTTCGTAGCTTTTGTTCCACGCCGAAAGCTCTAGCTCTTTATTCACAACACTAATACCCGTTGCAACATTTTCAAAAGATGCGTGAAGCATATCCTGATTAAATCTCAGCGCGCGGGTGGTATCCCTGACGATACTCACCACTTCCTCAACGTTCACATGCCCGCCAGGGTTTATATTTGTCAGCAGGCTTCTTGCGGTCGCTACGCCCGTAATACCCGTCAGTGTTTTTTCAGCCTGCTCTATTACCTGGCGACTCGCAAATTCATCGCCACTCTCTGGCATTCCGGGAATCCAGTCCTGGCCAACAAACTGTGTCATTAAGGCGCGCAGATCTTCATTCCTGATACCTTTTAACTCGCCGCCATAACTAAGTTCTTCGCCGTCGGCAGCAAACATTCGCGCCTGAATCCGATCAATTAACTTAACCTGCGATCGGCGCGACACCAAAACAAAAAATAATACGTTAACCAACAAGCTTAGGATTACGCCGCGCGAATAACTGTCAGAAAAACCCAGCCCAAAAATGTTTTCGGGTTTAAGTAATTCAATGCCAAATGGGCCACTCGCAACTAAACTGTCGAGCCCAAACCCTGCACGGGATAGCATCGGAACAAACAGTGTATATAGCCATACGAGGCTACCGGCGGTAATACCGGCATAAGCGCCGTACGCATTTGAGCGGCGAGAATAGATGCCCGCGACAATTGTCGGGGCAAGCTGCACCGCCAATGCGAACGCAATTAAACCGATACTGGTTAACGCCAGGTTGTTTGCCAGCAAAAGCTGATAAAAATAAGCTAACGCAATAATACAAACTACCGATATGCGGCGAACATATACCTGCGTTCGAGAATAATCCCGCTGTATCCCGATTGCCTTGTCGCGCTCGAACACTACCGGAAAAACAATATCGTTAGAAATAATCTGGCTCAAGGTAATTGTCGCAACAATTATCATTGCGGTGGCCGCTGAAAAACCACCCATAAACGCTAATATCCCGACCGCCGTATTTTCCGTACCCATTGGAATAGCTAGCATAAAGTGATCACTTTGCACATCACTAGCGCCATACAACTGGTTTCCAACGCTGGCGATCACAACAATGAACAGCCCTAACAGCAGAAGATAACCAGCGAAAATCCAGCGGGCACTGCGAAGTTGTGACTCAGAATGATTTTCTACAAAACAGACGTGGAACATCCTGGGCAGGCAAAACATCATGCATGCAGATATAAACATCTGCACGAAAAAAGAAATAGAAGGATTAAACTCAGAAAATTGACTCGCACGTGCGGCGTTAGCGCCCAGCAAACTCCCCGACGCATCGCCCGAGCTAACCACCATTACCGCCAACACTGCAACCGCAGCCATCGCAATTAATTTGATAAACGATTCAAATGCAACCGCGACAATTAGCCCTGCGTTGTACTGCTTGTGCCCCGTAGATTGCGAACCAAACAATAGCGCAAACGCGATCATTGAGACGCTGGTTATCACGGTTAACTCGATATTTGCCGTGGTCGCTCGCCCCAATAATATTTGTAACGAATCCGACACCGCTTTTAACTGCAATGCAATATACGGAACCGTAGCGACAAAAAGCACCAGCGTAACAACGACCGCAATACCGCGTCGCTTGCCATAACGAGAGCTGACAAAATCGGTAATGCTGCGAAGCTTTTCCCTACGCGTAATATGCGCGATGCGAGAAATAATAGGAAAGCCAAAGGTAAAGAGTAAAATAGGACCTAACAATATCGGCGAAAAATCCCAACCTGAATCCGCCGCTGTGCCCACCAGCCCATAGAACGTCCACGAGGTGCAATACACACCAAGTGACAACGCGTAAACAATCGAGTGATTTACCCAGCCACGCCCGCGCAGCGATTCACCGCGTGCAAACCTCGCAACAAGAAACAACGCAACAATGTAAACGCTAGTGGCAAATAGCGTAAAGGTGGAAAGCATTTTTATAATTAATCAGTCAGTGCCGTTATTGGCTGCCATCATACTACAACTCATGTTGATGATGTATAACAGCACAAAAAGCTTCCAGTCATAGCGAAACAGGCAATACGCACGGCAGTAGCACTGCACAGATCTATGCGAGTTTCTCGCAAAACCCGCAACTTATAATTTACTCACGGTTTACGCCCATTTATCATGGCACCCGAGTTAAAACGCACAATATCTGTATTTCAGCACCCCAACACGAAAAATACCTGGGCTATCTATGCACTTAAAGCACGCTAATTTCTTTCCAACGCTTTTAAGGGATTACCTTAAAGCGTACAAGCTTGTTACACTGCTAATCGTTGGCGTTGGACTTGCGACGCTTGGCGCCTGCTCATCAGACACTAGCGAACCCGAAAAACCCATAGTTCGCGGCATGAAAGCGTTTAAGGTTTCTTCTTCTACCAACAGCGAAATTCGCCGCTACCCCAGCATTGTAAGACCCGCCCAGGAAAGCAGGCTTGCTTTTCAGGTGTCAGGAAAACTCGGCGACATATTACTTGAGGTAGGACAAGCTGTGCGGGCCGGACAAACACTTGCGTCGATTGACCCCGTATCACTAGAGCTGCGAGTCAAACAAAGCGAGGCCTCATTAGAACAGGCAAAGGCTACCGCCAAACGAGCAAAAAGCGACTTCCAGCGTATTAGCGAGTTAAAGGAAAAGGACTACGTAACCCAATCGGAATTCGATGCGGCGCAAAGCCAGTCCAGATCTAGTGAGGCACAGGTTGAAAGCGCCACAAGACAACTTGAGCTTGCAAGAGAAGACCTAAGTCGCGCCAACCTTATCGCTCCCTATGACGGGACTATTTCAAGCATCAACGTTCAGGACTTCGCCCAGGTTTCGGCGGGGCAAGTTATTCTCGGCATCTTTAGCGAATCCGGCTACGAAGTACGCTTCAGTGTTCCGGCTGTCATCGTAAACAGTCTTTCCGTCGGCGATAAAGCGACCATCACCTTCGCGGATATTCCTGGCAAGCAATGGTGGGGACACGTTAAAGAGCTGGGCACCCGCGCAGAACAGGTTTCAGCATTTCCAGTTGTTGTAACGCTGGATGAGGCGCCACCAGAGCTACGTGCAGGTATGGCGGCTGATGTTGAACTTAAGCTTAAGCTGTTTGGTACGCAGTCTGGTTTTCTCGTGCCGCTAAGCAGTTTTTATTTTGATCTCAACAGTTCCCCAACGGTGGGCACGCTCAATCATCGCGAATTAAATGCGGGCACCGTCTTTGTTTACGCTGAAGAAACCCGATCGGTCAGCAGACGAACCGTTACCATCGTCGGTATTCGAGAAAACATGGCCATTGTGTCAGAAGGTCTCGCCGAAGGAGACATTGTCGCCGCTGCGGGCGTTAGCTATTTGCACGATGGCCAACGAGTTAATTTGCTGCCCTTCGAATAACAAGCTCATTCCCGCGCCAACAACAGAACACGCTAATGCACTGGATTACTCAGTTCGGACTAAAATATTCTCGACTCACCATTCTGGCAATGATTTGCCTGATCGTTTTAGGGCTTTCGCTTTATAACGGATTCCCCAAACGCGAGTCGCCTGAAATCACTATTCGCCAGGCAAATGTCGCGGTTGATTTTGTGGGAATGAGCCCGTTGCGACTAGAGAATCTTATTGTTGACCCTGTCGAAAGAAAAATCCGTGAAATCCCTGAAGTAAAAGACATCCTGACCAAAATCTCTAACGGAAACACTTTGTTTGAAGTCGTTTTAAGAGACGAAGTTGTTGACCTGGACCCGGTGTGGCAGGAATTACGCGACAAGATGGAAGAGGTAGCGCCCTCGCTACCTGATGGAACGATTGGGCCGTTTGTAAACAGCAACGTTGGGGATGTATCAATCGCCAGTATTGCGTTAACAGCTGATGGATTTAGCTTTCGCGAAATGGAAGAAACGGCGAAAAATTTGCAGCGTTTGATCTACACCATCGATGGGGTAGCCAATATCCGACTCTTTGGAGTACAGCCCGAGCGCATCTGGCTCGAAGTCGATCTTGAAAGGCTAGCCGCAAACGGCATTCAAACACATGCACTAATTAACGAACTACAAGCGCAAAACGTCATTCTTCCGGCAGGCTCGTTAAACGCAGCGGGCGAGCGAATCCTTCTTGAATCCTCCGGCGATTTCAAAAGTATTGACGAAATCCGCAATATGCTGACTCGCATCGGAAATTCAGATGATTTTGCGCGGCTAGGAGATGTCCTCAAGGTTAGAAGAGGATTGGTGTCGCCAAAGCAACAACCGGTTTTTTATAACGGCAGAGAAGCCATTGTGATATCGGTAGAAATGCGCTCCGGGTACAACATCGACGCAGTCGGTCACTCGCTTATACAAATGACCACCGACTTCGAAAATTCGCTACCAATAGGCTACGAACTCAACTTTGCCGCTTTTCAGCCCAAAGAAGTCCACCAGGCGGTCAATAACGCGGTGAACAATGTTGCGCAAACCGTGGTTGTGGTCATGCTGATAATGATTATCTTCCTCGGAATCCGATCAGGGCTGATGATTGCCACTATTGTGCCCTTCGCCATCATGTTTGCGTTAGTTGGCATGAACCTGCTTAGTTTGAATCTCGAACGCATTTCTATCGCAGCCATCATTATTTCTCTTGGCCTGCTGGTTGACAATGGTGTTGTCATTATCGAAGACATCGTCAGCAGAATACAGCAGGGTATGTCGTCCTCAGAGGCTGCACTAGCCGCGGGTAAACAATATGCTACTCCCCTGCTGGTTTCTTCGCTTACAACTATATTCGCGTTTATTCCTTTTTTTCTTATGGATGGCAACGAAGGACAATATGCTTTTTCGTTAGGCGCTGTAGTGACTATCACTTTGGCAGGCTCCTGGTTTTCTGCTATTTACTTTCTGCCCTTTATTGCGCGCTGGGGTTTCAAATCCATCAAAGCCGATAAACAAGCCCCGGCAGACGATACCACTTTTACGCATAACGGCTACGACGCTTTGCTTAACTGGAGCCTGCGCTTTGCACCACTAGTTATATTTTTATGTTATGCGGCCGTTTTGGTCGCACTAAATCTGTTTAGCCAGCTTCCGGCACAAATGTTTCCCACCAGTAATCGCGTGCAGGTGCTTATCTATCAGGAGATGCCAAAAGGGACAGACATCACTGCAACAGAAACCAGTGCATTAGAAGTCGCTAAATGGCTTAACGACCCTGCTGTCAACCCCGGTTTGGATAACCACGTTCTTTATATTGGTTCTGGCGGACCACGCTTTTTCCTCTCGCTGGAGCCGAGCGACTCAGAGCCAGAAAATGCATTTTTCCTGGTTAACGCCCACTCGGTCGCCGAAGCGGAAGCGTTTTCCGAAAAAGCACACCGCTATTTAATTGAAAATCACCCCGAAGGACAATTCAAAATCACCCGACTCACAATGAGCGGAATGAGCCCCGGCACGGTCGATGTCGAAATCTCCGGACAAAACGCCGATCAGTTGCTTGCATACGGGGAACAAATCAAAAACGCTTTTCGCGATATTGAAGGTATGCGCATCAACGAAGATGACTGGGGTGGCAAGCGACCAAAAGTCATCGTTGATATCGACCAGAATAAAGCGCGTCGCACGCACACCAGTTCGGAAACATTTGCGCAAACGCTCGCTGCCTATTTCGATGGCATCACGCTCTCTGAATATCGTGAAGATGATCAGTCGATACCCATTGTACTTCGCGCCGCAGAGCACAACCGAGACAGCATCGAAGACTTAATGAGTTTAAGCGTCGACTACCAGGGCGCGCCGGTACCGCTCGAACAAGTAGCTGACTTACGCCCCGTACTTGAACACGCAACAATACGCCGAAAAAACCAGGTTCGAACGATAACCGTAACCGGCAGAAGCAATGTGCTTACCGCCGCCGAGCTCGCCGAAGCGATACAACCTGTAATCGACGATTTGAACATGCCGCCAACTTATCGCGTTGCCTTTGGCGGCGAGCTCGAACAATCAGCGGAGAGCTATGGCGATCTCGCGTCAAGCCTCCCTGTCGCCTTTGGGCTAATGATTGCCGCGATCGTATTTTTATTTAACTCCTTCAGGCGCACGCTAATTATTATCCTGTCGATACCACTTGCGTTTATTGGTGTACCGATTGGCCTGCTGGCATCAGCACAGCCTGTCAGTTTTTTTGGGACGCTGGGCATACTCAGCCTCGCGGGCATTATTATCAATAACGCCATCGTATTGATAGATCAAATCGATATCGACCGCGAACAGTTATCACTCGACGACGCAATCAAATCCGCCGCCAAAAAGCGGCTGAGACCCATTATGCTAACGTCCGCCACCACTATTCTAGGTTTAGCGCCGCTGTATTTATTCGGCGGGCCGCTATGGAAACCATTGGCCGTTGTGATGATGTCTGGGCTTGCAATAGCATCGGTGCTTACGCTGTTTTTTGTGGCAGCAAGCTATCGCCTGTTAATGAAATAATCGCTGGCGGTACCTACTTAAAGGATCAATTGCTGCCCTATCGCTCTGTTACTGTCATGCCAGGTGTTACGATCGGAAATAAGACCGTGGCTGGCCATAGGGATAGTCGTAACAAATGATATATCTGACGATCTCATCAGCGTGCAACTAACGTTAAAGTGGTTTATGCGATTGATCCAGACAAAGAAACCATTTAGCATGAACCAGTAATCACACCAATAGCCTTGGAATAGCTTTTTGTGCCCGCGTATCGGCCTGGCCTCAGCCATACCGTGATATGGCTGATTCGAGTTATCCCCTCAATCGAGTAATACTATGAGTTCTCGCCTATCCTTAATTGACGCCGGATTCCTGATTTCAGAGTCTCGCCGCATGCCCCAGCATGTAGGCGGTCTCAGCGTTTATGATTTACCGGATGGCGTCGACGAAACAGAATTCCTGCATGAACTTTCGTCGTTTTTAAAAGGCACTGACCAATATGCAAGCCCGTTTGGACACACGGTAAAAACAGGGCCGCTGGGCGTCTATGGCCCCATGTCCTGGCAGCGCGACCGACATATGGACATGGAATACCACGTCCGCCACTCTGCCCTGCCAAAGCCGGGGCGCTACCGCGAATTGTTCGCTTTGGTCTCTCGCCTGCATAGTAGCTTGCTGGATCGATCGCGCCCGCTGTGGGAGGTTCACCTTATAGAGGGCCTGGAAGACCGCCAATTCGCATTTTTTACCAAGATGCACCACAGCGCGGTTGATGGCGTTCGTGCTGCCCAGTTAACAACGATGATGCACTCTACGGACCCCAATACTCCGCTTGAGCAATTCACCCCGTTTTCTGAAACCGCCCGACAGATTCTAAAAAAGCGAAGTCAGGGCGCGAGTTTAAAGAAAGCTAGCAAACGAGACTGGAACACTATTTCCGAAATTTTTTCCGAGCAGCTTGGGCAAACGGTTAATGTTTCGAAAGCGGTTATGCAACATGCCAAAGTCTGGCTGGGGAGAGACGAAACCGGACTTGATGTACCCATCCGTCACGTACCTTCCACTATTTTAAACAGCCGCGTGCAAGGGGCTCGTCGGATAGTCGCCCAGTCGTGGAGCTTCGACCGCGTTCGTCGCCTGGCCAAATCGTATGATGGCACTATGAACGATGCTGTTCTCGCCATGGTTTCTGGAGCGTTAAGACGCTATCTGAAAAAATACGGTGAGATCCCTGATGAATCACTTAAGACGCTAACCGTCGCGTCGTTGCGCTCGAAAGGCGACGTTGATGCCTCCAACGCCATTGGCAATATGTCTACCGACCTGGCGACAAATATCAACGACCCTGTAAAACGTACGCTCGCTATTCAAAAGTCTGCTCAGATAGGCAAGAAACACCTGATGGAGTTAAGTGCCAGCGAAGCAGAGCTATATATGGCGCTAACAATGTCACCAATCGCCTTTATTCACCTGCTTGGTCTAATGGGGCGTTTTCCGCCCTATAGCACGGTTGTATCCAATGTTCCTGGTGCCCGTGAACAGCTTTACTGGAATGGTGCGCGACTCGTCGGTAGTTATCCCGCCTCCATCGTCGTTGACGGCATTGCACTGAACTTTACGGTGGTTAGTACGCACAGCAGCATGGATTTCGGCATTACCGCTTGCCGCAGATCGGTGCCTCAAGTACAACGATTAATCGACTACATTGAAGATTCGTTAGTCGAGCTGGAAAATGCGTTCGGCCTGTCGCCGTGGGGAGAGAGCGAACCCGCTCAAAAAAAAACCGCAGTTAAAAGAAAGACCGTAGCAAGAAAGAGTGCGGAAACAAATAGCGGTACCAGGAGCGGCGACGGCACTGCGCAAACCAACGTATCAGCATAAAACGGGACAGGGTTAAACCTTCTATTACCTGTTGCTATTCCATAAGTTAGCTACGGCCTTGTCGCTTCCAAAAAAGGCGACAAGCAGACCGTAAATACCTGCACCCCCAAAAACCAGCACCGGAAAATAAGCGGCTATTTGATCGCTCGGCGCTACAAAAATAACGCCGGCCGATAAGCCCAAAAACAAAACTGACAGCAGCAATAGAACCTTACGCTGCAAAGGTTTGTATTGAGCGCTCTGCGAGCGGTTCTCTAGAGGCGCCAGTAATCGGGCAAGCACTCGATTCATTTAAAAATTCTCGCAACGGTAAACGCTAGTAATAAAACTCGCCTTTTCAGCTGTCTTGCTGGTACTTGAAAGAATAACGTCGCCCACTCACAACTGCAAACGACACTAGCAGGAGCCAGATAATTGTCGCGGGAAACGGGATATTTAACGCCGGCGGCGCGAGAGGATCAGTACCGGCTAACACCTCATCACCATCGTTAACCCCATCTTCGTCAGTATCTGCGATTAGTGGGTTTGTGCCGTAAATGGCGATTTCCTGATTATCAGACAAACCATCATTATCATCATCTGCATCGCAAGCGTCACCTTCGCTATCGCCATCGGTATTTAGCTGATCTAGATTGCTAATCAACGGACAGTTATCGCTGCCGTCATTAATAGTATCGTTATCGTCGTCGGCATCACAGGCATCGCCTTCACTATCACCGTCGGTATTTAGCTGATCAAAGTTGGAAACCTGCGGACAATTATCTAACGCATTAACAATGGTGTCGGAGTCATCATCTAATGTTAGCGGATCACAGGCATCGCCCACCCCATTCATATTGCTGTCCAACTGACTGGCATTTGCAACCAACGGGCAATTGTCTAACGTCACTGGCTCTATCCAAACCCTAAAGCGATAATCATTACCTACAGACGCCCAGCTTGGACTACCCAACCAGGCAGCGCCATCACTATAATCGCTGGAAGAGGTAAACATAAAGCAGGAGCCTGTTACGCTAATATAAAAAGCATAGCTTGTGCCTGCATTCACCAAAAAAGGCGAGTCAAACTCAAAACGAGTAAAACCGGACACGCTACTTTTCGGCAAGATGCCACTCTGTGCTGAAAATGGCTGTGTCGCAAAAACGGAACTACCCGGGCGACCATTACCCAGCACGTTTCTCAATTGAACGACAACATCACCATCAGGACAGAAAAACGGTAGGTCATACGCAGTTAATAGCCCTGTGCGGCTGACCTCAAACGTTTGCCCGTAAAGCTCGAAAGCAGTGTTTTGTGTTCCCGTAGGGCCAGCCGGCATTACGCCACCAGATAGCGAACCAGCCGAGTACTCATGCGCTATATCGACCGTTTCGTAACTCAGCACCCCATCTCCATCCGAATCATCATCACAAGCGTTACCCAGACCATCAGTATCCAAATCTTCCTGGCCGGCATTAGACTCATCGGGGCAATTATCATCTAGGTTAGCGACACCATCGCCATCACGATCCAGATCACAAAGATCACCTTCACCATCACTATCGCTGTCATGCTGCATATCATTAATATCTAACGGGCAGTTATCGACAAGATTGGCAATACCATCCTCATCTAAATCCAAAAGATCAGTGTCGAGATCACAGGCATTACCAGTACCATCAAGATCCGAGTCAGTTTGGCTGGCGTTACTCACTAACGGGCAATTATCCAGCGTGTTATCGACACCATCGCCATCAATATCATTGCCGCCACTGCTGGGATAAACCGAATTCGCGCCAGCGATATCGTCAGCCTGCGGCACTTCAGTCGAAGTCACAAATTCATACATAATGGCATTGGAGCCGGCATGACTAAGCCCAAGGCCGTGGCCCAACTCGTGTACGGCTACACGTCTAAAGTCATTGCCTGTACCGGTACCGCTATAGATATTCCAAAGCTTGTTATTGTTGAATATCGTAAACGTTCGCGTGGCTGACGTACCAGACTGAAAAGTTGACTGCACAGCTAAGGTAGAACTTCCAAACTCAACCTCATTACAAAGCATACTGGAAAACGCAGCCCCGTTTAGCACACCCTTGCATGGCTGCGGCTCTGCGCCACTTTCGTTTGCAAACCACTGGAAATTAGTTGTCGTATTCCACTCTTCCATGGCGTCAATATAAGCCTGCTGAAAATCGGCATTAACCAGCCCCGCAACCGCATTAATCGGCCGAAACGCCGCTGGATTGGTAATATCAAAATTAAGGTGAACCTCTGCCGCTGAGTCATCCCAGGAAAACCCAGTCGCCACAAACGACCACGCAGGGCCACTAAAAAAAAGACCTGGCAACAATAGTAGCCAGGCGCATGCAAGACGTAGAAAAAGCGCGCGGCTATTCATGTGCGTCTCTGTTTATTTTTAGGGTACGAACCCGCGCTTTGAGCTTAGCCTTAAACTCTTCGCGGGTCATTGCACTGTCTAATGCCTGTAACGAAGTTGCCAGGCGAACCCCTCGGGCATAACCATGACTAAAGTCACGATGAGCTTGATTTACACGCCCACCTTGAAATCGCTCAACCGCTCGCGCGCTACGCTGCGACCTCGGAACAAACTCCATCGTTGAAATAGGCATTCTCATTGCAGTACACACGCGCTGTTTTGCCTTTGCATCGCGCGCATATACAAAATGCCCCTGTGCCCAACCCACGAGCGGGTTAACCAACTGCCGTTGCGTCGACTCGACAAAATACACGCCCTGCTCTCCCTTTCTGGGGTAAATCATTTCGGCAATCTGCATGGTGGTATTTGCCACCTTGCCGCCTGCAAAGCGCAACACGAGCTCCTGCTCTTCATGATGGCCGCTCACTACATCCTGAACGTCAAACCTGACCTCTGTGATAATCATATTTTTTGAATGACGATGCGTTTTCACATCCAGCACCGTACCTTCAAAAACCAGCTCTGAACGTTCGATTAACTCGTCGCTTGCCAATTGTTCGATGCTGGTGGCGAAAACCGCAGCGCTCTTGGCCAACAAACCCACCATCGCTGCAAAAAACAGCAAGCGCCTAATACCGAAAGGCATTAGCGACAAAGCAGGCCTACTAGAAGTGTGTAACACAGGAAAAACCATTAACCATTTGTTTTTATAAGCATTATAAAAGCGCCACATTATACCGGTGTAGCGTGACATATTTAGTCATTTAAAGAATTCTTTGTTATGTTTTTGTTATGCTTTTGACTCGACCTACCCCTCCATACGATGCCCAAAAAAGTTATAACTGCTTGTTTTTACTAGCTTTTAGCTTTTTTGAATATCTTTTCGACAAAAGCGACTGCTTCGAGTTCAATCTGCGCAAGGTGCTTGGCGGACTTCAGGCTCTCAAGATAGATCTTATAAACGTCTTCCGTGCCCGAAGGTCGTGCCGCAAACCAGCCATTTTCGGTGATGACTTTTATCCCACCAATCGGCTGGTCATTGCCAGATGCATGCGATAAGACGGCTTCTACGGGCTCACCGGCCAACGTTTCTAACTTAAACTTCTTCACCTCAACCGTCGACAATGCCTGCTTTTGCCCTGCATCAGCTGCCTGATCAATACGTTTGTAATGCGGCGCACCAAATTTACTGGTGAGATCAAGATAATACTCTGCGGGTGTTTTACCGGTAACCGCCAAAATCTCGGCCGCTAGCAAATCGAGGATAAAGCCATCCTTATCTGTACTCCATACACTGCCATCAATACGGAGAAAAGATGCGCCAGCGCTTTCTTCGCCACCAAACGCCAGCGAACCCTCAAACAGGCCCGGAACATACCATTTAAAACCCACCGGCATTTCTTTTAGCGTTTTGCCATTATCCGCCACTACCTTATCAATGACAGCACTCGACACTAACGTTTTTCCAATGTTGGTGTCAGCGTTCCATTGTGAACGGTGCTTGCAAAGGTAATCAATTGCTACTGCCAAATAGGCGTTAGGGTTCATCAACCCGTGCTCTGGACAAACAATACCGTGCCGGTCGTAATCAGGATCGTTACCAACAGCGATATCAAACTTATCCTGCTGCTCAAGCAAATTTGCCATCGCATATGGCGAAGAACAATCCATTCGAATCTTGCCGTCTTTATCTGGCGGCATAAAAGCAAAAGCGGGATCAATAACTTCGTTGACTAACGTAATATCAAGATCATAGCGTTTTGAGATGGGCTTCCAGAAATGAATGCCTGAGCCACCCATCGGGTCGACACCAATCCGCACTTTCGCATCGCTGATCGCTTTCATATTAACGACTTGATCAAGCTGGCTAACGTAGTGCTCAATATAATCAAACGCGATAACTTTTTTCGATGCCTGGGCCTTTTCATAAGAAACCCTTTTCACGCCTTCCAGACCCAACTCCAAATATGCGTTTGCTTTATCTGCTACCCAACTCGTTATATCAGTATCAGCAGGCCCACCGTTGGGCGGGTTATATTTAATACCACCATCCTGCGGCGGATTATGCGATGGCGTGATAATAACGCCATCACTAAGCTGCGATGGGTCATCGTACTTGCCCTGGTTGTGCGTAAGAATTGCGTGAGACACTACCGGCGTTGGCGTAAAACCTCCGCCTTCCTGTACGCAACACTGCACGCCATTCGCAATAAAAACTTCCAGCACATTGCGAAAAGCCGGCTCAGACAGAGCATGTGTATCCATACCGATATACACCGGCCCACCGATACCATGCAGCTGTCTATAATCTACTATCGCTTGCGCAATGGCTAAAATATGGCTGGCATTGAATGTGCCAGACAATGCCGACCCCCGGTGACCCGAGGTACCAAATGTCACTCGCTGGCTCTTATCTTGAGGGTCCGGCTGAATCGCGTAGTAACTCGCAACCAATTGCTCTATGTCAATGCGATTTTGATTTTTCTCTTCTGAAGGTGTCTGCGCGTTCGGCATAAAAAGCAATTCCTGATTACCGGTTTTTGCGTGCTAAAGAACCAAAGTATAAACGCTATTACTACAATTCGCTGGGCTGGATCGCTGAGAATCCTTCCCAAAAATAGCGGGCAAAGATAGAAACGGCAGGCTAGATGACGAAACCTCGCGTCGAACAACGATTAATCACCTTATTCACGACCATTCGGCAAATACGTTCATATTTTTGCAATAGCTGTTTTTTGCAATAGCTGTGCCGACAAAATGTAATCAAACAGTCGCGACAAGCAAGCTAACCGTACGATTTCATATTATTGCCAGATAAAGCTTTGTAGTCCTAAAAATAGTACAATGCATTCACACGCATTTCTCACCATAAACCTACGCCCAGAATGATACAGCTCTTTATTTACCTCCTAATCGCCGTCGGTGTTTCCTTTATGTGCTCGGTTCTCGAGGCCGTGTTGCTATCGATAACTCCCAGCTACGCAGAATCACTCAAACAAGAAAACCCCAGGGCAGGTAAGATTATTGCCAAAGTCAGAAGCAAACTGGATCAATCGCTTTCTGCCATTCTTATCCTCAACACATTTGCACATACTATTGGCGCAGCAGGTGTTGGCTCACAGGCACTACAAATTTTTGGGCCAGACTACGAAACATTGATAGCCGTTCTATTAACGCTTGTTATCCTTTATTTTTCAGAGATTATTCCCAAGACTTTAGGTGCAACCTACTGGCGAAGCATTGCTGCTCCCTGCGCATGGCTAATTCTCTTATTAGTTCGCGTGGTCTTCCCTCTCGTCTGGCTTGCCTCTCTTCTAACGCGATTAATTAGTAAAAGCAAAGAATCCACCGTTACGCGCGACGAAATCATTGCACTCGCTACACTTAGCCATCAAGATGGCAATCTGTTCGATGACGAAAATCAATATCTTGCCAACCTGTTTCGGCTGCGTGAAACACCAACACAAGCCGTTTTAACGCCACGCTCTGTAGTACATATGCTCAGCAATACCACCACCATTAACGAAGCGTTTGAACATCCTGATACAAAGCGGTTTTCCAGGATTCCCATTTACAACGACAATGCCGATGATATTTCGTCAATCGTTTTACTTAAGGACATGTATGAAGCGCTTAGACAAGGCCGTGGTGACGAAAAAGTTGAAGTCCTTGCTTCCCCCATCGAAGTTGTTTCTGAAAAGCTGCCCGTTTATAAACTGCTTGACCTCTCGATAAAACAACGCAGCCATTTGTTTTTAGTGCAAGACAGTTACGGACAAACAACCGGCATAGTGACTCTCGAAGACGCTATCGAAACCTTACTCGGGCGCGAAATTGTTGATGAAAGCGATGCCGTTGCTGATATGCAGGCGCTAGCCAAACACAAGTTTCGCAAACGGCTTCGAGAACAAAAAGACTAGCCACCAGCTCACCAAAAAACACTTTCCAAAGGGCAGCAACTTAATAAAAACAGTTTGCTCGATAGGTGCCAAAACAAGCACAAGTTATTGATAAAAAAGGTTAAATTTTATAGCGAGTAGCTTTTTATCTGCTCGGCCACCAAAAGCACCTCTCAAAAAATCATCTTTACCTGACCCACCCGAATACTGTATATTTATACAGTATGAAGGTATTACAGAAAAATACTCACGCCATAGAAAACCTGCTGCAACACCGCTTGCTGTGGCGGGCCAGCGACGCCCTGCAAACAGCTGAAGACGTCGCTGTTATTAGCACTGGCTACCAGCTCTTCGACCATCAACTACATTGTGGTGGCTGGCCATTGGCGCAGTTAATCGAATGCCTGCCGCAAAACCTTATACGTCTGGGTATGGGCGTTTTTCTACCAGCATTAAAAAAGTTACAGGCAATATTTGGTGAGCACTGGCCTGTAATCTTAATCGATCCACCCTGCACACCATATTTAGCGGGCTGGCCTCTTAGCCAAAGCACAAATATCTGGCTGCTAAATCCCAGGACTATTCAGGAAAAAATATGGCTTGCAGAAACTGCTCTCACAAACAATTGCAGCCTTGCCATTTTTATTTGGCTAGATGAAAAAAACATACCAGCTGCCCAGATCAGAAAACTGCAGCTAGCCGCCACAAAACATAATGGCCTAAGCATTATATTTCGACAGCCGCATGCAGCTTCTCAAAGGTCAGCCGCCAGCTTACGTTTTGAAATAAACACCAGCCAGGCAAAAAACCTGTCGGTTAAAAAAAATAGTTATCAAAACAACAATAAAACCAATCTGGAAATAAATATTCTCAAACAACCTAATAGCTGGGGCGGACAACGCTTCTGCCTGCCCTGGCATAGTCGTTTACAACGGCCTTATACACCCGCAAAAAACTGGCCGGTGTACAACCCTGAAGAAAGTCCTTATACCTTTGAGCTCGACGAAAAAATGTTGGACAACAGCACCGCACCACCACGTTATTCTTAATGATCACCACTATATTATGTTATGGCTTGCAATACATTTTCCTTTATTGCCATTAGAGGTCTTTCACAACGATCTGGATGATTGCGCCAGCTCGATCACAACAGGCGGAAAAAAAAGCAGAAAAGAACAGCCAGTCGCCATTTACGAAGAGCAACGAGGCCGCAGCATTATTAGTTATTGTAATAACCATGCTATAAAAAAAGGCATTGATATAGGTATGACCGATTCAAGTGCCTTAGCGCTATATCATGACATTCATTTTATTGCTCGCGACATTAATAAAGAAAAACAACTACTACAATACCTGGCAGAAACGGCTTATCAATTTAGTTCGCAAGTAGTTATTTATACCACCCAACATCCAACATCTTTATCCCAACAGCACAAAACGCAAAACAACCTGCACAGCTTATTGTTAGAAATTAGTAGAAGCCTGAAATTATTCCATGGCATCGACAATCTTACCGCATTGATAAAAAAAACTTTTTCTCAGCACGAATTATCCCCTACTGGATTTTCGCACCACATTGCCAATGCAAAAACACCGTTATTAAGCGAGCTACTAGCAAGAAATCTAAGCAACGTCAGCGCTAACAAAGCCTTGCAACAGCTTGAGCACAATAGAACTACGTTAGATATTCCTATTACGTTACTGGATTGCGAACACACCAGCAAGCAGCAATGTGAAACAATGGGCCTGAATACGCTAAAGTCGGTTTTGCAATTACCACGTAAAGCACTAGGCAGGCGATTTAACCGGCATTTTATTCAACACCTCAATCAAATTGATGGCAGCATAGCTCACCCGCAAAACGTATTTAAACCACCACGTTATTTTTTTCGAGAACTTTTTTTTCTGCACGGGCTACGCAATCATGAACAATTGCAGCCGCCAATGGAGAAGCTACTCAAAACACTCAAGAAATATCTGCAGCTAAATCAAATTACTGCCACAGAAATAGACTGGCGCTTTTATCGCTTTAGCAAAAAAAGCCAGCATCTCATTATTCGATTTTCCAAAGCACAAATCAGCATTAGCGAAATGCTCTCGCTTAGCCTGCTACAACTCCCGCAATTAACAATGGACTCTCCTGTAGAAAGCATCGGTCTAACGACAGAAAAGTTTTTACCCATACATAGCAATGGCTCTCAAAACAGCGGATATAACCAGAAACACAACAGGCACGGCCATGACTTATTCGGAATCATCGGCAAAAAAACGGGGCTTAATGCACCAGCGCCTCCCAACGGTGATGCACGTTTATTACAAGACAGCATTCAGGCAAAGCTTGGGAGTGGTGCTTTACTCAGCATCCGTAGTGATTCACACATATTGCCAGAAAGAAAAAATCACCGTCACCCTGTCGGCAATATCCATAGCCAACGTTATAGCTCTGCAATCTTAAAAAGCCCGCATAAAAATGAACAACACAACCTGGCAGAACATCTGGCACCAACATGGCTATTCGAAAAACCCGTAGCTATCCATGTTCGAGCTAAAAAAGAAAACACTTTGGACGTAAACGATAAAAAAGGGGGGTATCAATTAAACATTCTAAAAGGCCCACAAAGAATCGAAACGCAATGGTGGGAAAACACCACCAGGCGAGACTATTTTATCGCAGGGCGTATTTCAGCATCAGGCAAACACTACAGTGCTATTTACTGGGTATTCCAGGACCTCCTAAACAGGAAATGGTTTATCCAGGGAATATATTCATAAAGCTCTTATTCATTAAAACCGGCCCCAATAAAAATTATTATTAATAGCTTCATTTTTTTATGCATTACGCCGAACTACACTGTATCAGCAATTTTAGTTTCTTACGTGGAGCCTCTCACCCCCAGGAGCTGGTGTCAGCCGCAGCACACTTACATTATCAGGCTATAGCTATTACCGACGAATGCTCACTGGCAGGGGTTGTAAAAGCACACATTCAACAAAAGCAGCTTGCCGAAGAAGGCATTAATATAAAACTGATTATTGGCAGCGAGTTTTCTTTCTCTTCGCCAGAATTGAATGCGCCCGCCTACGAACAAAGCGAACACCAGGAAAAAATCATCGCGCTGGCAAAAGATAAAAAAAGTTATCAGGAATTATCTGCCTTTATTAGCTTATGTCGTCGCCGAAGCAAGAAAGGTCACTATAAATTTGAAGTTAAAGATTTAAAAAATCACCTGAATAACTGCCTGCTTATTTACTGCCCCCGCCATCTTAACAGCACAAAAAAAACAGAAAATAAATATCATCAGGAGCTATTTAAGCTGCTAAAACAGCATCCAAACTGTTGGGTTGGTTATCACCGATTTCTTCAGGAAAATGATGAAGAAAATTATCAACATGCTTATGAAACAGCTTTTAAAATTAACAAGCCCATGGTCGCTTGCGGCAACGTACATATGCATCACGCTTCTCGAAAGCCATTGCAGGATACGCTTACCGCTATACGTTATAAAAAATCTGTTAAGCAAATTTTCGAATACCTGCAAAGCAATGCAGAGCTAAGCCTTCGTGATACAAACCAGATAACAAAGCTTTACCCGGATGCATTACTTCAGGAAACCATTCATATTGCTGATCAATGCCATTTTTCGTTAGATGAATTGCGCTATCAATATCCTAAAGAGCTTGTTCCAGAAAATTACCGCCCCATCGATTATTTACACTTACTTGTTGAAGAGGGTATAAAAAAACGCTGGCCCGAAGGAATCGAAACAAGCATCCGTCAGCAAATAAAAAACGAATTAGCGATAATTAAAAAATTACGCTATGAATATTATTTTCTTACCGTTCATGATGTCGTTAGCTTTGCCCGCTCACAAGGCATACTGTGTCAGGGACGAGGGTCAGCCGCAAATTCCATTGTTTGCTACTGCCTTTTTATTACCGAAGTTGATCCCAAAAAAATCAACGTACTTTTTGAACGATTTATTTCCGAAGAAAGAAACGAACCGCCAGATATTGACGTTGATTTTGAGCATGAACGCCGTGAAGAAGTTATACAGTACATCTATAAAAAATATACTCGCGAGCGAGCTGCGCTCGCAGCAACTGTTATTACCTATCGTAGCCGCAGCGCTATCCGCGATGTCGGCAAAGCACTGGGTTTTAGTACCCAGCTAATCGAATCACTCTCTCGCTCACTGGGCTGGTGGAGTAAACCACAGGAGCTGGAAGATCAACTGCTGCGCGCCGGCATGGATCTTAACCAGCAAGTTTCTACGTTTAACCAATCCGCTGATAATATTCTTGACCGACCAAACGCAAACTCGGCGGAACTAAAAACAGATGATGGTCGCCCTTCCCTGGCACGACTATTTATGAACCTGGTACAAACCGTCTACGGGTTTCCTCGCCATTTATCCCAACATGTTGGCGGATTTATTATTGCTGACGGCCCTATAAGCCGGCTTGCGCCAATTGAAAATGCCAGCATGCCAGACCGGACTATTATTCAATGGGACAAAGAGGATATCGAAGCCCTGGGCCTTTTAAAAATAGATGTGCTGGCGCTTGGAATGTTAAGCGCTATTCAAAAAACATTCACGCTCGTAAATCACTACCATACCGCGCTTCGCCCACAAAAAAACTTCGAACCATTAGCACTAAACAATATCCCGCCTGAGGATAAAGCCACTTACCAGATGCTTTGCCGCGGCGATAGTATTGGCGTATTCCAGGTAGAATCACGCGCCCAGATTTCGATGCTGCCGCGCCTAAAACCAAAAATATTTTACGACCTGGTGATACAGGTAGCGATTGTTCGACCCGGCCCTATTCAGGGGAATATGGTGCACCCGTTCTTACGACGGCGAGAAAAAAAGGAAGCCGTCTGTTACGAAAATGAGTCCGTGCGCAGCGTGTTATCTCGCACGTTAGGGGTACCGATTTTTCAAGAGCAAGTAATCAAGTTATCGATGGTGGCAGCAGGGTTTAGCGGCGGCGAAGCCGACCGCTTACGACGCGCAATGGCAAGCTGGGGGAAGAACGGCAATCTCCTGCAATTCAGGGACAAATTAGTCGAAGGTATGCTAACACGGGGCTATAGCCAGGATTTTGCCGAACGTCTTTTTGAACAAATGAAAGGCTTTGGCAGTTACGGTTTTCCAGAGTCTCATGCGGCCAGCTTTGCGCTTCTGGTTTATATCTCTTCATGGCTAAAGTGCCATTACCCTACCGCGTTTTATGCTGCGTTAATTAATAGCCAACCGATGGGGTTTTATTCACCTTCACAGCTAATCCAGGACGCAAAACGGCATAACATCCAGGTTTTACCTGCTGATATTAGTAATAGCGAATGGGATTGCACACTAGAGGCAACCTCCGACAGTCATTCTCAGCCTGCCCTGCGCCTTGGCATGCGACTGATCAAGGGCTTTAATCCAGAAGCAGCCTTGCGAATAACGCGGGCAAGACATAACAAACCCTTTGCCAACCTTGCCGATTTACAACAACGCTGCCAGTTAAACAATTATGAAAGACACACTCTTATCCGTGCAAATGCTACAGCTTCTATCAGTGATAACCGCTATCAAAGCCACTGGCAAAACCTTGCATTAGAAACTCAGGCCCATGAAGTATGGCGCCAACCCAACGAATTAGAAGAAGAAAGTGCTAACTATTCGTTAGAATCTCTAAATGATAATGTTAGATTTAGCGCACCATCCGAAGCCGAAGATATTCGCCACGATTACCAATATACCGGACTAACGCTAAGGCGACACCCTTTACTGATACTGCGGGAATCACCACCATTTAACCGTTGCAAACGCTGTATAGATTTGCAATCACTAAACCATAAACGCTTTGTGACCGTTGCGGGCATCGTCACAGGTCGCCAACGACCCGGCACAGCAACTGGTGTTATTTTTTTAACGCTGGAAGACGAAACCGGCAATATAAATGTTGTGGTATGGAAAGATCGCCAGGATCAATATCGCGAAACACTATTAAAAAGCCGTCTATTGCTTGTTAAGGGTGTGCTGGAAAAAAAAGATCATGTCGTTCATGTTATTGCCGGCCAGCTAGTCAATCTAAGTGACAAGCTCGAGGGTTATCTGCTCCCGTCAAGGGATTTTCATTGATGCCATATCGCTTTTATTATTGCTACGTTCATGAGCATCGCAAAAATCAACGTTGCGATCCTTTTTTAAAAATCGATATAATAACTTCAGGATTTACACGAACGTATCCATCTTTTATATACGGCTTACCGTAATCATCATTTACTCCTCTTTACCCCATATGGAAATTGGGATTTTGCTTTTGATGCTTTTCGAAAGTGTCTTTCGAGAGTGTCTATAGGAGATCAATAATGCGCAAAGCAATACCCGAAAGCCCTAACCTCTCTTATCTTAGACAAAAAGCTAAAGCGTTTAAACACCGCCTTAAACACTGTATAACGCAGAAAAAGCATCCTGTTAGCTATTCCATATCAAAACGCTTTCAGGCTTCCATCATCTACAACTACCTGCCACGAAACAAGGCAGTATCAAAAGCCTTAACTATGGTTGAGTCACTTTATCAAAGGAAAACAAGCAATGAGTGATACCCGCATAGAAAAAGATAGCATGGGCGAGTTAGAGGTCCCTGCAACTGCGCTCTTTGGTGCACAAACGCAACGGGCAATTAATAACTTTCCGGTAAGTGGCCAACCCATGCCGGAGCCATTTATTCGCGCGCTGATACTCGCCAAGCAAGCCGCAGCCATTGCAAATAAAAAGCTGGCACAACTCGAAACACCAATGGCTAATGCCATCGTTGACGCCTGTGATTCGCTGCTCAGCGACCCGCGCTTAATGCAGCACTTCCCCGTTGATATTTTCCAGACCGGCTCCGGCACCAGCTCAAATATGAACGCAAACGAAGTAATAGCAACACTTGCGAGCAAAGCTTCAGGGCTAGAGGTTCGACCCAACGACCATATTAATTATGGCCAAAGCAGCAACGATATTATTCCAACAACTATTCATATCAGCGCCACTATTGAAATCGAGAGCCGACTACTTCCTTCGCTGGAACACTTAAAAAGGGTAATCGACAAAAAATCGGGAGAAGTCGCGCACCACATAAAAACTGGTCGCACACACCTAATGGACGCAATGCCCGTCAGCATGGCGCAGAGCCTTAGCGGATGGTCGTCACAAGTCGAGCTAAACATTGACCGCTTAAATAGTACGTTAGGATCGCTAAAAACCCTTGCCCAGGGTGGCACTGCGGTAGGCACCGGCATCAACGCACATAAAAATTTTCCCGCCGAATTTTGTAAGGCTCTTAACGAAAAAACAGAATACAGTTTTAGCCCTGCTGAAAACTTTTTCAGTCATATTGGCAGTCAGGACATCGCCGTTGCTGTATCTGGGCAGCTTAAAAGCGTTGCTGTTACCACAATGAAAATAGCCAACGACCTCCGCTGGATGAACTCGGGCCCATTGGCAGGTTTAGCCGAGATAGAACTAGAAGCATTGCAACCAGGCTCGTCAATAATGCCCGGAAAAGTTAACCCGGTAATACCAGAAGCAGCCGCCATGGCCGCAGCAAAAGTAATTGGTAATGACGCGACAATTACAATTGGCGGCCAGTCTGGAAACTTCGAGTTGAACGTGATGCTTCCTGTCATAGCAAGTTGTTTGCTCGATAGCATTAACCTTCTTGCTACCACTTCGCGCTTACTGGCTGACAAAGCAGTCGCCAGTTTTAAAGTGAACGAGGATAAGATTAAAGAATCACTCGCAAAGAATCCAATACTGGTCACTGCACTGAACTCGAAAATTGGCTACCTAAAAGCGGCTGAAATTGCCAGGCAGGCTTACAAGGAGAAACGTCCAATAATAGAAGTTGCGGCAGAGCAAACCACGCTTTCGAAAGATGAACTTGAAACGCTGTTAGACCCCAGAAACCTGATTGGCTAAACGCCCAAGAAAACCCACCCCTCAGCGACCGTAGCGAGCAACTATGTTTTTCTAAGCTGCCTATGCGGCAGCTAACTTGTGGAGCGAATTTGCCCGCATCATTTGCGATTTCTAAGCTGCCTATGCGGCAGCTAACCAGGTATTGGCATGGGCGCTGGAAATTCAATTTTTCTAAGCTGCCTATGCGGCAGCTAACTTGCATCAAGCCGAACACTAACAGCTGCAACCTTTCTAAGCTGCCTATGCGGCAGCTAACAGTGGGCTAAGGCGCTTCTTGTTGTAGATGTTTTTCTAAGCTGCCTATGCGGCAGCTAACTCGCGCCGCTGTCCCGCAAATCAGACACCCGTTTTCTAAGCTGCCTATGCGGCAGCTAACCGAAGCGACAATCGCTTTGTACAAAAACTGGTTTTCTAAGCTGCCTATGCGGCAGCTAACCAATAACTTACAAGCTGTTCATTTTTTGTGATTTTCTAAGCTGCCTATGCGGCAGCTAACAATATTTGCATCCTTTTGTTTTGTTCATTTTATTTCTAAGCTGCCTATGCGGCAGCTAACTAAACTTCGCGACCGACCTGATATTGTTATTTTTTCTAAGCTGCCTATGCGGCAGCTAACTTGTGGAGCGAATTTGCTCGCATCATTTGCGATTTCTAAGCTGCCTATGCGGCAGCTAACTATAAAACAACGGCTTAACCAGCCTGTTTTTTTTTCTAAGCTGCCTATGCGGCAGCTAACAGATAGGTGAAGCGCATGGCGTCTTTTACGATTTTCTAAGCTGCCTATGCGGCAGCTAACTTTGAAGAAAAACTCGCTGCGGCTATTTCGGATTTCTAAGCTGCCTATGCGGCAGCTAACTATAAAGCGAGTCGCAAACAATTTCTTCGTCTTTTCTAAGCTGCCTATGCGGCAGCTAACGTTTTTGTTCTATTGCCCCGGCTAGGTGAGCGTTTCTAAGCTGCCTATGCGGCAGCTAACGTTTAAGTTAATAAGCGCCTCGTTTTTCCAGCTTTCTAAGCTGCCTATGCGGCAGCTAACCAACCGCAAGAGCAGCGATTATTAACGCGTGCTTTCTAAGCTGCCTATGCGGCAGCTAACTAACTTCAGTCAGTCGGTCTTTCACCCCTTCTTTTCTAAGCTGCCTATGCGGCAGCTAACGAGCGTAGCCTGCCCCTTGCTAACCTGCTTCCTTTCTAAGCTGCCTATGCGGCAGCTAACCCAGCCGTGTAATCGTCCAGCGTATAGCCATCTTTCTAAGCTGCCTATGCGGCAGCTAACTGCTGGTGCGTATATGGTGACGGTCGCCGCTGTTTCTAAGCTGCCTATGCGGCAGCTAACGCAGAGCGGGGGCATGTTATCCCTGAGCTGATTTTCTAAGCTGCCTATGCGGCAGCTAACGCGGACCCAACGACTGTGGATTTCTTTTTTCTTTTCTAAGCTGCCTATGCGGCAGCTAACTGGCGTTTAGTCATCGTCCTGGTGACTTTATTTTTCTAAGCTGCCTATGCGGCAGCTAACAGGTTTCTGCACACCTCCATGTCAAACTCTTTTTTCTAAGCTGCCTATGCGGCAGCTAACTTGCGTAAGAAAGGTTCTAAAGCCCTCGCCGCTTTCTAAGCTGCCTATGCGGCAGCTAACCAGAGCGCCGTATCGAACGGCTGGAATCTGAATTTCTAAGCTGCCTATGCGGCAGCTAACTTAACCCCTCGCCCTGGCGGTACCATTGAGGTTTTCTAAGCTGCCTATGCGGCAGCTAACGAGTTTTACGATATTGCCCAGCATGACGGCTGTTTCTAAGCTGCCTATGCGGCAGCTAACTTTTCAGCCCCGCCGCTTTGCATTTTTCACTTTTTCTAAGCTGCCTATGCGGCAGCTAACAGTGCTTTCAGTTTTTTGCCACTCTTTCAGTATTTCTAAGCTGCCTATGCGGCAGCTAACGGTTTTTTCAGATGGATGGGGTATTTCTTCATTTTCTAAGCTGCCTATGCGGCAGCTAACACGTGCTGGAAATAGCCGTTGGCATTGTAATTTTTCTAAGCTGCCTATGCGGCAGCTAACTATGTAAAGCGCGTATTAAGCGATTATCCAGATTTCTAAGCTGCCTATGCGGCAGCTAACTTTGGGGGTTGAAATGCGTGGATATTTAGATTTTTCTAAGCTGCCTATGCGGCAGCTAACCCGCGGCGACATCGCCAGACTCGCGCAAGAGTTTTCTAAGCTGCCTATGCGGCAGCTAACGGGGTCTTATGCTTCCTACTCTCGATCAGTTGTTTCTAAGCTGCCTATGCGGCAGCTAACCTTTCGCTCGCTCAGCGCGTTTTGACGATAACTTTCTAAGCTGCCTATGCGGCAGCTAACCGGGTGTAGGGGATACCTTTTTCGTTTGCTTCTTTCTAAGCTGCCTATGCGGCAGCTAACGATATTATTGGCACTCACCTTGAGCTGCCCGATTTCTAAGCTGCCTATGCGGCAGCTAACTTCGCTGCGTGTTTGATGTCCCGGATGTATGCTTTCTAAGCTGCCTATGCGGCAGCTAACGTATTGCGAATGCCATCGTTTCAACTGCGCGTTTTCTAAGCTGCCTATGCGGCAGCTAACTAGCTTTTGGTTTTTGTCGCCGAACTCCGGCATTTCTAAGCTGCCTATGCGGCAGCTAACAGCGAGCGGCTAAGCGCATTAAGCTCGATGAGTTTCTAAGCTGCCTATGCGGCAGCTAACATGGTTCGCGGTGCTGGCTGGCCTAAACAGGCTTTCTAAGCTGCCTATGCGGCAGCTAACTTTTTTTGTGCCTGCTAGCCGTTGTTTGCGGTTTTCTAAGCTGCCTATGCGGCAGCTAACCTCCACCCATTATCGGCAGCGTCTTCTTGCCATTTCTAAGCTGCCTATGCGGCAGCTAACATTTGCTTAGCGTATTCGCGCTTTTCTTCTTCTTTCTAAGCTGCCTATGCGGCAGCTAACTCTTGTTTTCGTTGATTATGCAATCGCTGGAATTTCTAAGCTGCCTATGCGGCAGCTAACGAGAGCTGATCGAGCAGCACGCGGCTGTATTCTTTCTAAGCTGCCTATGCGGCAGCTAACTTAGCTATGGCCTTGTGCGCGGCGAATGTAGCTTTCTAAGCTGCCTATGCGGCAGCTAACTAACAAAAACGATCCTACGGAGGCGGTGGGCATTTCTAAGCTGCCTATGCGGCAGCTAACTTTCGTGATTGTCTGGCGTACGCATCGCCCGTTTTCTAAGCTGCCTATGCGGCAGCTAACCGCAAACGTGCGACGCCTCGCCCAAAATCAAATTTCTAAGCTGCCTATGCGGCAGCTAACTCTCTTGGGGCGTTTCGGCGCCCTTTTATTTTTTTCTAAGCTGCCTATGCGGCAGCTAACCAAAAGCGAAGGCGTAACGGTTCCTGCAAGGTTTTCTAAGCTGCCTATGCGGCAGCTAACTGCAAGGCTCGAATGCTTTGCGCGATGGCGTGTTTCTAAGCTGCCTATGCGGCAGCTAACTGAAGTGTAACAGACAAAAAAATAGCTACAACAGTGACTTACCGGATTATTGGTTAAGAAACCAACCCGCAAGTCACTTATCGTAACTATTTGATTTTATTGAGTTGTTAAAGAGCGAGTAAAACTTTGGTTAAAACCAGGGTACGGTGGCTGTTTTGGAAAGGCCGAACGTATCAAACTCTCCCTCTACGGCTTGATTTTGCAGTTCACCAAACTTTATATAACGCCTGTGCTTATGGCCATTCGAACCACTTTGCAGTTCGATATAAGGTAAATCAGTAAGCTGCTGTTTAAACATCTTAGCACGATAGGCTTTTATTTCGTCTTCAGTCATCGGCTGACCCCGACCTTCGGCACGCCGAATTAACCGCCGTAAATCCGATTCGCTCATATTGTGTTGCCATCGCGATACCGTTCGGTGCTTAGCGCCTTCCGGCACTTGCTGAACGTCTCCAACCTGACAATAGCCTGCTAGGCCGCCAAGCCAATTAGCTCCTATTGAATCTAACGATTCTTTATCGCTGTGCAACCTAAGTACTTCACCAAGATGAAGTTTGGCTTTGGGGAAATCGACACCAACGCTCTTCAACGTTAAGTCATGCATTTTTTTATGAAGCTTACTATACAAAGCATTCATTAAAACGGTTGATTTAAATTCTGGGTCGGGTAGCAACAATATCTCAAAGTAGTATCCCATTTACCTACCCTGCCTTTTTCTTACTTTCGCCGCTGAAAACGCCACCTCTAATCAAGTTAGCCAGTATAAATGAGCGATCCTCTTTGGAAATTTCACCACCATTTACCATATTTTGCATAAGCGTATAAAGGTCATCGCCATTTTTTCTGTAAGCTTGCCCTTTTTGCGTGACCGCGCCAAAGGGCTCCGCTGCTATGGGAAATTCCGCGTCTTTGTACCATGTATCAATGGTACGAATCGCGTTGGCAACTTTTACACTATGCATTGCGGCACAATCATTTAATTTGAACAAAACCTTTTTCTTCTCCCCCATATTCATTTCTTGTGATGGAAAAACGTGTTGTCCATTACCTAACAAAACAAAAGCAGAAACATTAATTAAAACAAATATGCTGTCATCGACATTTGCGCTGAGCCCGGAATATAAAACATTGGCTAATTCATTTAAGTCAGCGTTATTCCTCTGGGTTTCAAATTCTCGTAGTGGAAAATCAAAACAGTTGAAAGGAATATCTTTGTCACCAATAGTCACCACAACCTTCGCTTCTTTAGCGTTGATCCGGTTACGCCATAGGAACCGGCCGCTAGCTATATTGTGTGCATAACGATAGGCTAGCTCTCGGAGACATTCTTCTTTATCGACAGCGATATTTTCTTTAAACACAGACTCAAAATCAGGCTCATTGCAGGCAAATGGATTACCAACGTCTCCTATCGTTCGCAACGTAAACTTCACATTCAGCGAGTCATGCTCACTAAATAAATTTGCATCATCACTATCAGAAGAAACCGGGTTCGCTTCTGCTTTTTTCTTATCTTCCGTTCCATATGCACTCTGCGTAGAGCGATTTTGTCTTTTAGTAATTGGTATAGCGTCCCATTTATCGCCCTGCCACCTACCTGAAAACATTAACGCATCTGAAACTTCTATTTTTCTTTCAAACGACAAGAGTGACGGCAATGCTATAGATTTTGATTTAGCCATAATATTTTCCTTTTGCTTGCTTAATTAAATTAATCGTAAATAAGTTCTTCGGTAATAATTTCGGATAATTCTTCGAGTTCGTGCTCTTCAGAATCACGTGATGCGGTATCCGGCTGTTTACATAGATACCAATTTTCTTCGTACTTGTAGTCCCACAAGGCTGAGGAGAAGTCTTCAACATTAGAAAAGCGGTTTACGCCCCTCCACTCACCAACTGAATGGGCAGCTTCCACAAAACTAACTGGCGTTTTATCGTCTCTCGTTCCAGAAATTGCCTCATTTGGGTGTTCCGAAGAAATCGCTTTATAACCCACCATAATAGGCACTAAATAACCGGATCTCGGCTTTGGCAGATACTCCCAATCCGCTTCTGTTTTATTTGTTGGGTTTATATAGTTTTGCCATTGTTCAACAAGTGCTGCGCTCTTAAACTGTTCACGTTCGAAATATTGCTTCAAACTGTCTGGAACTTCATCAACGCTATATGGTGTCTTAGCCAGATGGCTTTGCCAAACCTTTGATAGCTCATCAATCTCAGGAGAACTTGCTATGTTTTCTATTAGGTGCTTCGTAATAAGATCATGCTTTGGCCTTGCGGCTTGCTTGAGCGAACAAAAATCTAGCCAAGCATCTATCATCTCTGCGTCGGCATCCTTGCTCGATAGTTCTTCATATCGCTCTTTAAGATAGCTTGACTGATCGATCAACATAAATCCGGGAAGAAGCTTCTTCTTAAGCCGGTATATGTTTTTTTGCTCGGCTAAGTTGTAGGTTTGGATCTCAGGGATATCCAAGATAGTACCGCCTGCTAACCGCTGCCCAAAGCTTTCTTTCTCTAACCATTTTAAGAAGCTGTCATTTTGCTCACCCAAATAGCCATCAACACCGACAAGCAATGAAACCGTCATATTCATCTTACCTTCTTCAATGATTGATGGGTTCTTGCCTGCTTTGCTTTTCTCAAAAAGCATCGCGCCAGAATTCTTAGTTTGAGTAAAGCGATCATTGTATTTTCCGTGCAGATGAACATGGTGATCATGCGCCACGACCGCACACCCTGAAAGCTCCACTTCATTGAAAGCAGATTTAGCTAACTTGATTTTCAAATTCTGAACGAAGCCCAGAAAGTGGGTAATCGATGGAAAGCCGTATGTGAAGCCAGCGATTGCATTTGCATTTTGGACTTTTATTTTTGAGATTAAAACAAACCGACTCATGACGATAATCCTTTTGTAGCCGACATAATGACTTGGAGCTCTTGGTCATGCTTCTGCAATTTATGCAGCATCAAAGAGCGCCAAAGCTTGCTATGAAATGTTTGAGGTGAGAACTTATTGTTTTGGGTAACGAGCTTTTTGTTTAACCACCTAGCAAAATCACTTGCCACTTCGTTTTGCCAATCACTTTCGTTTTTAGCAATCTGAAATTCATCGTCTTCACGATACGGGTCTAGAAAGTACTGTTGTGACAGCGGTAACTTTATACCGTCTGTGCTCGACCATCCGGGAGGCAGTGTGTGAATTCTTTCAGTGTAACTAAATACAACTGAGATAACGTTATTACACCATTTTGCTAACCATGCTTTTTTCTTAGGATCTCTAACACTTAACTCTAAACGCTCGTTCCGAGACAAAAATTCTGACAGGTAAACAACATCGCTTTCGATGCTTGAAAAAGGAATACCTCTATAGAACCAATTTTTACTTTCTATAGGCGGCTTAAGTTGACTATTCCAACTTGGTGGCTGGGCGTCAAATAGATCCACGAAGCCTGTTCGCTCTTGATTAAACATAGAAACATTTTGTTTGTTGTCACCCCCATGCTGAATTCTGGCTGTTTTGGGATATTGAACAAGTAGATCGCTTTTAAAGTATGGTTTGTCATCATCAGCCGCTTTTCGTAGTTCTTTTTGATCTTTACCATACCGCACACTATTCAAGACTAAAAAATTGCAATGTGCGATTGAGGAAGAAAGCAAAGGCACTAACAAGTGATAGCTCTCTACTCCGTCTACTGGAAAGTAAACTTGCTTAAGTTTTTCAGCTGTCCGAGTCGGCCTATCTTCGATCAAATTTGAAAAGCCTGTCTTCCACTCATTGGGAACATTTTTTTCATCAAAAAAAGGCTCCAAAAATGAAAAATCTTGTTTTCCAATCAAGTCAAATATCATTGTCTCGCCATTGGACAAACCTAGAAAATTCGATATAGAAATCAAATTACCGTTATTATGCGCAATATCTATCGCTCGCTCAGCTTTGAGCGTCGCTGTTGTTAAAATATCATCTTTCGACACTTCCTCAATTAAAATCCCATCACTCGGAGCAGAGCTATGTCCGAATTTAAAAGGGTGTGTCGCCTTAACAATCCTTTTGCCGACACCTATATTTCTTTTTGACGCGGCGTCCAGCCAATCTTTAAGCTCGCCACGTGACGCCGCCTTTCTTAGCTCCGAAAGCTCTAACAATTTTTTATCCCGATCCTTTGTCAAACGATTTCGCCTATTCTCATTTGATTCTTTTTCGATGTCCTGATTCTTTTTATTTATATAATTTCTTGCTTTACGCAAACCACTGTCTTTCTCTGGAATCTTCGTTTCGAAAAAATCCAAAATTATTTCTTCCCAAATAGTTTTTTTGGCTATACCCATCAACATATCTCCCGATAAAAACCTAAGTAATTGTGAAAGCAGTATTGGCCACCATCATCGTTTTCATACTCAATCACTCGCAACTCCCCAAACTTTTCACTTACTTCCAATAAACTTATCGAGAAATCTTGAGCCAACTTCGAGTAAATCGCCAATGGTTCTTGAACCATCCAGTAGTTTACATTCGAGCCCAAGTTAGGATCTTTGCAGGCAGTAATTTTTATTGTTGGTGCCGCAAGCTCAGCTGGGTATACGGCTTCATTTTTCCATTGCCAGTAAGGCTGTTTGTATTCGTCCTCAACGACAAGTATGTATGGTTCATCTTTTCGTGAATCCCTAAACTTTTGCTGTCGTTGCACCTCACCACACCAATACGGGGCCTCGGCCCACCACACTTTTGCATTCTTTGGACCAGAGAATAATTGCCAATTTAGTGCTGCGTGCTCAAGCTCATTAAGATTTATAAATCTTTCTGCTTTTTTCCTAACCTGCTTTATTGCTTGGATACGAGGCACTGAATTAATATTTTTGTATTGTTTTTCTTCAAGAATTCCCTCTTCTGACAAACCACCTTCCCCTTGAAGGTAGGTTACATCCATTTGCAGTGTTTTTCTAACCTCAAAGCCAGGGCGCTCAAAACAGATTTCCCTGCCGTCGAGCGCTTTGTAATTTTGATTAAGTAACAAAATATTTGCAGCTGTTAAAGGTTTGTTTATCGTTCTATGGCGTAAAACTCTACCAGATGTTTGAATAATCGAGCGCATGGAGCTTGGTTCAATAATCGCCCAGTTATAGTCATGATCACGACCGACTTCGGCAACCGGTGAAGCTAACACAACGAAGATATGATTTTTTTCTTTATGTTTTTCAAGCACCTTGCCAACGCCATCATCCTTAGACCAAAGCACTTCAATTTTTTTTCGATTAAGTATTTTATCTAATTTTTTTTCTATGTGGTTCCTAATAGCCAAAGGGTATCGACTATGATAAATCACGTAGTGAATACAACAATCCAAAGGAGCATTTTTCGCTAGTAGTCGTTTAGCAACTGCGACTAGTGGATCTATATTGGCCATCCGAACTAAACCGATGGACATTTTTTTATCGCCATCAGTTTCAAAATGCTTTTTGTGCTGTTCTAAAATCGCGTTATGTATCGTATTTGATAAACAATCAATGAAATCACCTTCACTACTTTCGATATGAAGAACTTCACCGATTTGCTTTGGCGGCCTTTGTTGTTTGAGTTTTTCTAAGTTATCAATACGAGTCTTTACAAAACGCTGATGAACTGATTGATAAGCCTTTGCACTGTCTATCGAGCTTTCTGCAACGCTAGAAGCACCAAATTCATCAAACCACCCACAGCTTATTTCTTTATTCCAGTTATCAATATTGGCTTTCGCAAATTGCTCCCAACCAGCGCGGTATGCCTGGAAAAGCGAAAACGCCATTGCAGGCGGCAATGTAGCTGTAGATAAAAGCACCTTGCTGCCCAACATACCTGCCCAATTTACTAAGCGACCCAATGCAGGCAAGTCACTTAAACCAAAATCATCAGGCTCATCTATTACCAAATCGGACGTTAATAGCCTTAACATCGGCGCTATTTGTTTACCGCCCTTCACACCTTCAGTTGCCGGCATTAAATGATCAATAGTACTGACCAACACTGGCGCAGCAATTAATCCATCTATCCGTCTCTTTTTATCATGGCCAGTCCATTCATCTAAGCTATGCGTCACTCTACCTTGATAATTAATATAGAGTTCTTCGTCTAGATAGGGCTCACTTGAGTCGCTACCCGTTTTTTCGTGACTCGCGTTTTCGCTGTTTTTGTTTTGTGCGTTTTCAAACAGTTGCTTGAAAGCAGTACCACCCACTGCAATAGCAAGCTCCTCATCGGTTAAACCCATATCTTCTCTAAAAGAAACGCCCGTTTGTAAAGTGAGCGTTCTTAAACCTAAAGCAACACTAAAACGTGTTCTGCCTGTGTGGTCACCCAGGGCATACATTATTTTGGCATTAGCTATGGTTTTTCCTTTACCTGTGGAAGCCATATTGAGGCCGAAGAAGCCTTGGATAGCAGGCTGAGCACCAAGGCTATGAACCAAATCCACGGCCTGGTTTTGCCAATAGTAATCACCGGCTTTATCTTCGCGCTTTTCTAAAGCATCATTTTGCGAAAGCGGCCTTAAACTGGTTTTTAGTTGTGGCAAACTAGCCGTTATCTTGCTGGCAAAATGAGCTACACCAATCAAATGCTCATCTAGTTGCTGTTTAAACCCTTCACCGTGCTCTTTTTCACTTTCTCTATAGGTGTTGGCATATACCTCGAAATTGTTAGCTCGCCACCCATCAGTAATTTGTTTTTTTGATGAATAATAATGATCAGCCAACATCATTGATAAGCGAGCTAGATGACTCGTAAATACATTATCCCTAATGAAATCTTTTGTATCATCATTGCTTAAGAGGTATTGCAGATCATTCTTAGCATCGCTAGCAAATATAACGGCGTTGGAAACCCACTTTTTACTTTCATAGGGTAACTTTTTAAATGTCCAGTTATCAGTTTTTCTAGTTTCTTCACCGTCGTCATCGCAGTGATACGAATTCCAGCAGGGTTTAAGTTCATGCCCGAGCCATCTCTCAATTTCTTCAAATAAAGGTGTGTTTGTTTTGTTACTCTGCCAAGCAGGGTAAAGAAGTAAACGATGGTGCGAAACGATAATCCATGCAATGAGTTGCGCAAACGGTTTCAAGGTCGTTAATGGGCTGGGTATAGGTTTTCTATCAAGTCCATCCTTCAAACAGTCTTTTACCGTATCAAACTCGCCATTCGCCATTGCATCTAGCCATTCAATATCTGGCCTGTCATCAACAAAAGCTTGAAAAAGGCGCATCGATACCCATTCATGACGGTATGGCTCGCGTTTCTCTGACTCCTGACTAGGGTCTAGTTTTTTCTGGAATAGGATGTTGGCTTTGCCAAAATCATGAAACAATCCGGCTATCGTTGCCGCATGAATAATTAGTTTATGTGTTTTCCATAAACTATTATCTTTATAGTGCTCAGTGCTGGATTCAGTGAAATTCACTGGAACCACACCCTTACCATTAAACTTACTCTTAGCACCCACAACCCAAACCAACTCACTCCTACTTCTTGACCGTATCCAGTGACAACTGACCGCCGTATTCTTGGTGGCAGTTTTCCGTAACAACTTCTTAACCGCCAACAACCCCTCTTGCGTAATCACTGTCTGCCAGGTGTTATCACCAATACGATCAGCAAATGCATCTAACACCCGCCGTGTACGACCTAATGCCTTTTTCTCGCATTGGCTGACAAACGTGACCATCATGACTAATAAACGCCCCTAAACACCTGTGGCAAACACATCAATAAAGGCATATACTTATGCATGTTTTGATGCCTTTCTAAACTTCACAGACAGGTATAAGAGGAGCTCACTCATGCGAACCACATTAAATATTGATGATGCCTTATACGAACAAGCCGCCGAAATGACCGGTATCAATGAAAAAACAACCCTTGTAAAACAAGGGCTTATCGCGCTGATCGAGCGAGAATCCGCTAAAAGGCTTGCCGCGCTTGGCGGCACAGAGCCCGACTTTGAAGCTCCTCCCCGTCGACGCTCTGAGCCATCAGACCAATGATTCTGGTCGATACCTCGGTCTGGGCAGACCACCTGCGAAAATCCGAACCGCATTTGCAGCAATTGCTGAACAAAACCAGCGTTGTAATGCACCCTATGGTGATCGGTGAGTTGGCCTGTGGCTATTTGACATCGCGCGCAGAATGGCTGTTGCTTTGGCGCTGTTTGCCGCAAACCATCGAAGCGAGCCACCAGGAAGTGATTCAGTTTATTGGCCAAAACCAGCATATGGGCAAAGGGATCGGCTTTGTTGACTTTCATCTCCTTGCCTCCTGTCTTTTGGACGGAAATACACAACTGTGGACACGCGACAAGCGCTTGCAAAAAATCGCCGAGGACTTGCAAATTGCTTATTCCTATTAGCACCATTTACTCAATCTCCCTTTCCGCCTAAAGCTACCTGCTTGACCTGGTCAAACATAAAATCCAGAGCTTTCGCATCCGTAAAATTCTGCAAACACTGCTGGCGAAATTCTTGTTCCGTTGCGCCCTCTTTCGCACAAATAAATGCCCAAGGCAGAATCAATGCATCTTTAACGAGATCGGCGATATCAAACACCAACGCGCCTCGGCGCGTTTTCCCATGCATAACTGCAAACCCATGCGGAATCCCTAACACCCAAAGCGTAGTGGCGGCTAAACCATAGGCCAGATAGTTACCGTGATTTAAAAAAGCGTTGGCGGTGTCTTCGCTTTCACGAGTGCGAGTAAAATCACCATAGTCAGTAGCTCGAACTGCGTGCTTATAAAGCTGTTTAGTTAGCTCAGCTTCGGCTTGCAGTAAATGGCTAACTTTTTTAACGCCGTTTATTTTAGTTTCACAGCTTTTAAAAGCGCTTTGCAATATTGGCGTATTCGCATCAAAGCCATGATTGATCAGTTCGCGATTTTTACCCCAATGCCGCTCTAAAAATTCCAGCCTTGCCAACTGGAAGTGTTTAGCGGCCTGCAACCGCTTTTCATCTTCAAACCAGAAGCTCATCCATCCTTGCAGGTACTCTGTTGGTCGATACTCGCTTTGCGGGCTCAGCCATTCGATTTCATTCGCCATTAAAAGTGGTGTACCACCGCCACCACAAAAACCGACCAATACACCTGCTTGCGCTAGCATGCGCATTGCAGCCTGGGTAATTGAGGTTCCTGTGCCTAGAAGTAAGCAAGTGGTATTGGCAATAGGGATGTTCCAATACTGATTCTCGCTCTTCGCCTCAGTGAGATAAAGCACCCTGCCATCTTTTTGCATAACGCGGCATTTTTCGAGGTAATAGATATTCGCTCGCTTTGAATGCAAAATGGCTTTTAAGTCAGAAAGCTGTTCCATGCTGTTATTATATTTATCCGTTCTCCCAAAACGTGTCTTGTATATTTATCCAGTGCCTTTAGCGATTCAATAGACTAAAACCGACCACCGCCCCAAGCTGGATCATACGTGGTAACGATCTGTTTAGCTTTGGCTAGCACACGCTTTTTTAGCGAGGCAGGCGCCAATACTTCGACGCCCTCACCAAAACCCAGCAAAGTTCTTACCAACTCTCGATCATCGCTATACGGGATATGTAATTCATAAGAACGCCCCCTCCATTCGCCCCGCTGATCAGGATGCCATTCAAAGCCAGCCGCCTCTCGCGCCGTTGCACCGCTAAACTTTAGCTTTGCAGTGCGCTTCGCCCTACCTGCAAAAATGCCGTAGCTGCTGGCAAAGTGTTCGTGCCGTGCTTGATCATCTGTATCAATGCTGGAACTATCTAACACCGTGACACCAACAATACGCGCCAGCATAAACGACCTAAAACCCTCGCGCTTATGGCACCATGCATCGAGGTACCATTTTTCGTCGTAATGCACAATTTTAAGTGGACTCACTTCTCGCTGCGTGGAGACCCCTTTGTAATCTTCGTAGCCGAGAGTTATCCGACAATTGTCGATTAGTGCACGACTGATTTTTTGAAACACGGACGTACTGGCTTTGTGTCGCTTTTTGGGTAAGTACGAAACCCATTGTTTAAACTGTTCGTTAGAAATACCGCGCGTCTGCAAAAGTTTATCAATAGCAGCTTGAATAGCAGCAAAATCACTGGAAAAACTGCCAAGCTCCATCGCACCTAAAACATCCAAAACGACAGCAAGACCTTGTATTTCTTCTGCTGTTAGCCACAGTCCGGGCAACTCGAACTTATTATCTTTTTTGTTATACAACCAACCTTTTTGTTCTTTGTCGTAAACAAGCGGTGCAGACATATGGTCACGCAAAACATCAATATTACGCAGAACCGTTTTTTCTGTGCACTCTAGCTTTTCAGCAAGCTCACTTAATCTAACAGGGGTTCGCCGCTGACTAAAGATACGATGCAGTTGCTGAATGCGGTCGTGTTTGTCCATCTTTTTCTCACCTTAAAAATCTATATTTATTGTGGTTAAGATAAGCGCTTTAATAGATTTTGTTTTAGTTTACATAGCAGCGACAACGTCGTCTATTGTGATAAAAATACCCCCAACCAGCCTGTCTCTAATCAATTTGGGCAACTTAATTTCCCCTGGCCTTTTAAACTGCAACAGCGTCCTCCTAATAACGGTAACAGACTAGCAACGCCGACTTAAACCTACGCGATTTGCATACGGCCCACCTCAAGACAGTACATTTTTTAAGCGCACCCAGGTTAATTCAAAATAACGAAGATAAACATCTAATTAATCTAATTTAAAGATCATCAAATCAATCTTAATATTTCTATCAACGCGCTAAATGCTGTCGCTTACCCGCAAGGCATACGCACCCCGGAAAAACAAACAATACGATATTCAACTCGACTTTAGAGGCCTACATCATGAACAATAAAGCTCAATGCCCTTTTCACAACGGCAGCGATAGTCCAGCCGGAAGCGGCACACGAAATACCGACTGGTGGCCAAACCAGTTAAACCTGAAACTACTACAGCAACATTGCGCGGAATCCAACCCTATGCCAGATGGCTTTGATTACGCTGCGGAATTTAACTCGCTGGACCTGGATCAGCTAAAAAAAGACATCACTCACATAATGACCGGTTCTCAAGATTGGTGGCCTGCGGATTATGGCCACTACGGTCCACTTTTTATTCGCATGGCGTGGCATAGCGCGGGCACCTACCGCACTGGCGATGGCCGAGGCGGTGCTGGCGCCGGCACCCAACGGTTTGCGCCGTTAAATAGCTGGCCCGACAACGGCAACCTCGATAAGGCTCGCCTATTACTTTGGCCAGTCAAAAAGAAATACGGAAAAAAGATTTCCTGGGCGGACCTTATGATTTTGGCCGGAAATTGTGCCTTAGAATCAATGGGGTTTAAAACCTTTGGGTTCGCAGGCGGTCGCGAGGATGTATGGGAACCAGAAGAGGACATCTTCTGGGGCAACGAGAAAGAGTGGCTGGAAGAAAATCGTTACTCAGGTGAGCGCGACTTACAATGCCCGTTAGCTGCTGTTCAAATGGGCTTGATCTACGTAAACCCTGAAGGACCAGACGGTGTACCTGACCCATTAGCTTCTGCAAAAGATATTCGCGAAACCTTTGCAAGAATGGCGATGAACGACGAAGAAACCGTTGCGCTTATCGCTGGTGGGCACACTTTTGGTAAAGCACACGGCGCCGGAAATCCTGACCATGTCGGCCCGGAACCTGAGGCAGCGCCAATTGAGGCGCAAAGCATGGGCTGGCTAAGCAGCCACGGTAGCGGTAAAGGTGTAGACACTATTACCAGCGGTATAGAAGGCGCCTGGACACCAAACCCAACACAATGGGATAACGGCTATTTCAAGGCACTATTCGGCTACGACTGGGAACTTAGCAAAAGTCCTGCCGGTGCACACCAATGGCAACCAAAAAATTTAGCGGCCGAAGATCACGCGCCGCAGGTAGATGGCTCTAACGAACGTGTCGGCATTATGATGACCACTGCCGATATGGCTCTTCGCATCGACCCGGACTATGAAAAAATTTCGCGCCGTTTCTATAACGACCCTGATCTATTGGCAGACAGCTTCGCGAAAGCCTGGTTTAAGCTAACCCACCGCGATATGGGTCCTCAATCGCGCTATCTTGGCAAAGACGCACCTAAGGTAGATCTTGTTTGGCAGGATCCCCTGCCTAAAGTCGATCATGCTTTAGTTTGCGATGACGATATTGCAGCGCTCAAAAAAGATATCCTAGCAACAGACTTGTCGGTAGCGGAACTTGTCAGCACTGCATGGGCCTCTGCCTCTACCTATAGAGGTTCAGATATGCGAGGCGGCGCGAATGGTGCACGCATCCGCCTAAGCCCACAAAAAGACTGGACGGTTAACCAGCCAGAGCAACTAACGAAAGTTCTAAGTACGCTAGAAAAAGTGCAGCAATCATTTAACAAACCTGTATCAATGGCTGACCTGATTGTACTCGCCGGAAACGTCGGTATCGAAAAGGCCGCAAAACAGGCGGGTAAAACAATGCATGTTCCATTTAACCCGGGCCGAACCGATGCCAATGCTGAACAAACCGACGTCGATTCAATTGCGGTGCTTGAACCAATCGCCGATGGATTTCGAAACTTCCATACCAAAGGCTTAACCGCTTCCCCCGAAGCAATGCTGATTGACAAAGCACAGCTACTCAATCTTTCGGCACCTGAAATGACAGTACTACTAGGTGGATTACGTGTACTCGATATCAACGCCGACCGCTCACAACACGGCGTGCTCACGACGCGGGCAGGCTCCTTGAGCAACGACTTTTTCGTTAATCTGCTGGACATCGATACCAAATGGTCTGTAAGCGAAAACGACAGCACAGTGTATGAAGGCAGGGATCGCTCCACCGATCAACTGCGCTGGACTGCAACAAGAGCCGACCTTGTATTTGGATCAAACTCCCAATTGCGTGCACTCGCCGAAGTATATGCAAGCGACGACGCAGATGAGCAATTCATCCAGGACTTCGTTAATGTGTGGGTAAAAGTCATGGAGCTCGACAGGTTCGATATCCGCTAGTTCTAGCCACAATAAAGAAAAAGCCCTGCTCGCTAAGAACAGGGCTTTTTTTGTGAATCAAATCTCTCGAAATCCCGATAACAACATTTCACTTACATTTGGATACACAGCCAATACAAGCTGGCTATTGTCACTCCTATGCGTATCGTTCAAGAGGCAATAACCAACACGATTAAACATTCAAATGCCTCAAACCTTGCAATACATACATGCGTCGATGATGCGGGGAATGCAATACACATAGACATTATCGACGACGGCATCGGCTTTGACACCGATAACATAAACACATCAGGTAGTAGAGGCATTCTGAATATGCGCCATCGCGCAAAACAGATCAATTCGTCGGTTGATATTATCTCTTGTGAAAAACAAACACGGGTCAGCCTGATTGTTCCCTGTTAGTAGCTAAAACGCTCTCACTAAAGCCGCTATCGACAATCCTGTTTTTATACCCGTGCGTACCTTGTACGCGCGGTCTCCCCACTTGTAGTCGCTTCCGCTTTCACTCTCGACATTGCGAAATACGATTCTCAGCTTGAATAGCGTTTAAATTGTTTTGTACTTTAATTTCGCAAAGTCTTCGGCAAAGTAACGATTTGTAATGCTTATTGTTTCTTTGTCGAAGTAGTTTCTATAATCGTCTCTTCGCGTGTAGTGCATCTTGGGTAGACTTTGGTGTGCAACATCAATTTTCGAACATATCTTCCTGAAGTCCTCGTCAATAGTCTCTGTTCTACCAATAAATTTCGCTTGTCTAAGGCAGTTAAACGGATGGGTTTGCGGGATCGAATGGTGGCGAATTCTTTCTTCATAGCTTTTACGACGCTCATCAAAGATGATTGATTCATCGGTCACGATATCCAGAAACTCCCTGAGCGTCAGTTGAGGAAAGTCATCCTTTAGATTTTCAGTTCCCACAGTAAACATCTTCCATGCGCTGACAAGCCTGTCATAAGGATTACGAACAAATGCAAACGAAAAGTACCCGTTCCACTCTTCGGGGACGTGCCCGAATACCGGGCCCTGATAATCCTTGTTAAAAAAGCCGTTACGTATCGATGTGCCAGCGGTCTTAGGAATATGTATAAATACACAGCGAGGAGAGTTGATAAGAAAATTGGACATACTAAAGCACGCTGTTATCTTTTATGTTCTGGTCAAGTCTAACCGGTTACTTACCCTGCTGGCAGTGTAACCTATCATTCTTAGGAATCTGGGTACAGTATACAAATTTTTTTAGCGCTGACATCAAACAGGTATACCGTCACAAGATATCCCTGGTCTTACCCTCGGCCCTTATGTCTCAATTGCGTACGCTAACCACCTGGCCTAAACATCGCGTGCTGATATACAGAGTCCGCCAAACCGCCTATTTCCACTGCAATCAACCATTAAAAAATGAACTTCCTCACCCTTTTAATGGCCCAACACTATGTAGCTGTGGCTGTTTAATCCAAAGAAAAATTGGAGGCTGCCTCTGGTTACTATCTTTCAGTAGTTGTTCATATTTTCTGTTGGGAGGTAATCGTTATGACTATGGCACCCAAAATACAAGAGCACCTGAATAAAACCGGCGTTGAATATAATATTGTTCACCATCCAAAAACCTTCTCCAGTTTAGCGAGTGCACATTCCGCACATCTTCAATCAAACAAAGTTGCGAAAGCAGTTATTGTTCACGATGAAGAAAGCTACCGAATGTGTTTAATCCCTGCTAGTAATAAACTGGTTTTCGCATGGCTTAACGAAACCACACATAAAAACTATGAGCTGGTTTCGGAAAAAGAAATAAGTGAAATTTTCGAAGGCTGTGAACGGGGAGCAATTCCCGCATTGGGACAGGTTTACGGTATACCGGTCACCTGGGACGAAAGTCTTGCAAAGGTCGACAAGCTTTATTTTGAAGCTGGTGATCATACCAACCTGATCCAGGTCAACCACGCAGGGTTCATGCAGTTGTTGGGATTACAGGAGCACGACGACATTAGCTGCCCGATTGAGCAGTACGACTTTAGCTCTGCAATAATGCATTGAGTTTTTTAGTCGCATGCCCGGTAAGTGTTTATAGCTTGCCGGGGCGGTGTTCTGTGTGTCAGCGGTTTGCCTAAGAACAATACAAAGCTAAGCTCATGAAGTTGCCCTGGAGCTCTTACTTGCTCCTAACCCTAACGTAAGGCTCTAGTCGCGAGTAAGACGATGCCCTGCTGATCGTGGCTCGACATTTGGCTTGAGTAAGAAGTCACCACCAAAATCGCTTAAGGGATGAAATTCAAGAGGTTTTAGCTGATCAAGATTTTTTAAGCGATTAGCGTATTGATCAAGGTATTGATCACAGGCTGACTGCCCTTTATGTACCGGACACCAGCCAACAAACGGCGGCAAGACTTCAAACCCCGTGTAGAAAAGAGTGCCGTTATGAATATGCCAAAGCGCGACCTCCAGGTCACCCAATAAACCATTGGGCTGAAACATTTCTTTATAAGCGCCCGTTGTCATCGAAACCATCGCTTTGCGGCCCTTTAGCCCGCCTGTTTCGTAGCGTTTACCCTTGCCATAGATCACGCTGTTCACGAAAACCCTGTCAAACCAGCCTTTCATTATTGCGGGCATCGAGAACCAGTAAAGCGGAAACTGCAGGATAAATAAATCGCACCACATTACCTTTTCCATTTCAGCGACAATATCATCGCTAAGCGCATCGTTTTGCACTGCATATTTTTGCTCACGGTCGTACTGTAAGCGCTCCGGAAATCTCCTATCCGAAAAATCATCAGCGGAAGCTACAGGGTTGAAGTTCATTTTGTAAAGGTCGGAGACCTTAACCTCGTGACCTTCGGCTTCCAGCGTTTCAATCGAACGCTGCAATAGTGCGGCGTTAAAGGAGTGTTCTGGTTCAGGATGCGCGTAAAGAATAAATATCTTCATTGAATCACTTCTATTTATACCATCTACCTTGTCGTGCTTTTGCCTGCGCTAACAGGTAACGGTTTACTTACCCAATCGCTGCCTGGCAACAGCGAGCGCATCCCAGTCACGAATAGCAGCACAATTGCGTTCCGCGAGGGTAATAAGCAATTTATCCTCCGCTTCTCCAGGAGGAACTGATCTCGCCGCACTAACGGTTGTAGATAGGCCAAATAACAGGTTAAACGCGAAATCCTCTTTCGCTTGTGCCGAGGAGTAATCAGGGGCCAATGCCTGGATCGCCTGACTATACTTTGTAACTAGCTCTTTTTCACTTTTGCGCCTATCTTCAATCGTTAGACTGCCGCTAACAAGGTAAGCAAGATCAAACATTGGATTGGCAAAATCGGCAAACTGCCAGTCAATTAAATAAGCTTTGGGCTTGTCGGCAGTCATATCAAAAATAATATTGTCTACTCTTGGCTCACCATGAACCAAACATCGGTACTTACTCTGAAATCGACCTGCGTCGGTAATCAGCGGAACTAGCGCATCAATCATCGAAAAATCTTCTTCTGACAAACGGCCAGTAAAACGCTGATGAAAATCTTCGCAGCCCCGCTTATAGCTGCCGCCCAGCCCCTCTGCATTTTTATCACGGTGCAGCAACCATTCCTGCTGCCCGAGCTGCTGATCATTCCAATGCAAGCCATGCAAGGCGATAAAAGCATCGGTAACTGCTTCAGCCTGCTCAATCGAACAACCTTCAACCTGGTCACCGAGTTTAAAATGCGATAAATCCTCCATTACCAGATTCATTTGCTCACCGCTCTCTGAACAATTCGCCCAAATAACTTTTGGGGTGTATGCATAGGAATGCTTTGCCAGGGTGCGAGCTGCCTGCACTTCTCGCGTAGAAGCGCCCAATCTCTTAGCGATTTGTGCTGGCACCTCCGATGCGGGATGAAACTTACAAATCACCGTTCTGGGAAAATCGCGCGCGTCTGCGTTGTAGGTAACTCGCGTTTGCACCGTATTACTTAAACTGCCCGCGCCTATCGGTTTGTTTGCGACCATACTTAGCTTCGGCGCGTCGATACCGCCATGCTGCAAAGCCTGCTGGATCCAGTCCTTCGTAATCTGGTCGACAGAATTAAGTAGCTGCGGCGGCGGTAAATCGTCAGGCACCGACTTATCGCCTATGCGGCCCCAAAAACCTTTGGTATAGCTAGAATTCCAGCAATTTGTCAGTCGGCCATTTTCAGCACGAAACACTTCGATACCAGAAAACTTAACTTCCTGACTCCCTCTCGTGGTTACTACATTCCATACGGAGCAGACATACTCATCATCTGCCAATAAAACCTCATGAGAGAACTGGGGATGTCCACGTTCTGATTGCTGCTTTACGCGATTTACCTGTTCGTCGTGTGATAGCGCCGTTGTGCTACCGGGGTCATGCCGATAAATCGGATCAGCACAGATTTCGCGGATAAGCTCTGCCTCACGGTTATTCCAGACGCGCTCCCAGTACATTTCTATAAGTTCTTTGGGCGTTCGATGTTCAGCTTTCATTGACTCACTCATACTTACCGGGTCTCTCGTTTAATATGTCACTTGAGCGCAATAGCTCTCTAACTAGTACTTATAATTAGCCCTTAAAACTAGCACTTAAAATCATTGCCTGGGTGGCCTGACCGATGCATTAATGTCTAGCCCTGCCAACTCATAGCCACGCAAAAAGTCGTCGGCATGTTTTTTTGACCATGTCTCCGCCTGCTCGGCATCACCGTTTAACAACGCCTGAAAAATCATTTCGTGAGCAACAAGAATACGCTGGCTAACGTCTAACACTTTCATCAAGCGATTTACCGCTGGATAAAATAGCTCGACAACGCCAAGGCGAGAGAGCGTCAATACTTTATTGCCCGATGCTTCGGCAACGAGGTTATGAAATTCAAAGTCCAGTTCGAGCATTGTTTTGGCATCGCCAAGATTGTCGGCAGTGAAGCGCAAATTTTTAGCGATTCTATCCAGCTGCTCCTGGGTAACCTTTTGTGCCGCTACTGCCGAAATCGCCGGCTCTAACACGCGAATGCCTTCGTACAGCTCCCGAAAAGTCACCTCATCTAACACAAGCGCCTGACTGATACGACTGCCCAATCGGTCTTTGTCCGGCAAGCTAACAAATAGCTTTTTACCGCCGGGTCTGCGTTGCACGAGACCATTCTCTTCAAGCAGGCGCAGCGCTTCGCGCACCGATGAACGATGCACCTGAAAGCTTTCTGCCAGTGATTGCTCGGAATCGAGCACATCGCCTACTTGCAGCTCGTTTTGCAGAATACGTTGTTCTAGTAGTTGGTAGATTTGCCGGTAAATCGGCTCTCGCTGTATTGCTTGCACGCCAGTGTGCCCTCTTGCTCGACCGGCAGGGACGATAACACGACGTTGTGCAGAAACTCAATACGGTCGGACAGTCCGACCATAATACCTGTCATGTTCTGCAAGCGAGCAAAACAAAAAAGCCCCGCTCTTCTGAGCAGGGCTTTGCAAAATGCTTTTTTTTAAATACCTTTTTTCTAAGTGCCTTTTCTCTAAGCACCTTTTTTCTAAATGCCATGAGAGACGATCGTCCATGGCGTTCCCGAGCAGACGCGCTCGAAAACCAGATAAAGCTTTTATATCAGATGGTTATGGCCTTACTTGATACCGAGCCTGCTACGCAGAAAGCACCTCTACCGGCCCATGATCATCGCAATGACCGTCGTGCACGTGATGCAGCCGACCATTTACGATGTAGTCAATATGGTCGCCATGCGGCACCGCTTCATGACCACAACCAGGCCCATGAACATGATCTCCACATTCATGCAGCGGCGCACACGTAGCCGGGTTAGTTTCACTAACATCTAAACTATGTTCGTCGTAATGATCACCGTGGGGATGGTGCAAATGACCATCGTGAATGTAATCAACATGGCCGTTATGGCGGATAGCCGTGTGGCCGCAGTCAGGGCCATGGGTGTGCTCGGGATGGGAATGCGAATTAGAACAGGTCATAAACTTTTCTCCTGACCGTTGCTTGAGCAACCAGTCGCAGGGTTTTATAGCAAATGAACTTCAAAAGCGTTTACATCAAACACTGAGTCATTAAACACCAAAACAGTTTGAACCAGGTAATGTTACTTAATTTAATTATCCATTTTGCAGAGATAGCTCAATCCATCCCCAACGTTAAATCCCCACCGCGTCACCTTAATCTTCAATGAGCACTACCCATCCACAAGCTCTCCCTTTTAATCAGGCCAGGTTCACCGTCACGTTTTTTAACTGTGTATATTGTTTAAGTGCCTGAACACCTCGCTCGCGGCCTATACCCGATTTCTTATAGCCGCCCACCGGCGCGCCAACACTGTGATCGTGATAGGTGTTAACGTAAACCGTACCCGCTTTAATTTTTCGCGAGACGCGAATAACACGGCTGATATCTCTTGTCCAAATACCGGAACATAGGCCGTAGTCGGTGTCATTGGCAATTTCGATGGCCTCCTCTTCGGTATCAAAGGGGATTAACACGCCGGCGGGCCCGAATATTTCTTCACGCACAATACGCATATCGCGGGTCACGTCCGCGAATATCGTGGGTTTGATATAAAGGCCATTGTCCAGTCCTTCACCCGTAGCCTTTTCGCCACCGGTAAGAATGGTTGCGCCTTCTTCGCGAGCACTTTCGAAATAGCTAAGCACCTTGTCATATTGCATCCGGTTGGCAACGGGCCCGAGACAGGGGAACGGCTTGTCGATGCCGATGGGAATGGACTCTGCGGCGCCGACAATCATTTTGCTGAATTGCTCGTAAATGGAGCGTTGCACTAACACCCGGGTGCCGGAGGAACAAATCTGACCACTGTTGGCGATAAAACCGAACAGCGCCATCGGTAACGCGGCTTCCAGGTCGGCATCTTCAAAGACAATATTGGGGGATTTACCGCCCAGCTCCAGGGTCACAGGCATGACTTTTTCTGCAGCGATAGCGCCAACTGCCTGGCCGGTTTGAACTGAGCCAGTAAAGCCAACTTTCGATACCCTGGGGTGAGCTGTCAGGGGCGCGCCCACATCCTGGCCAAAGCCCGTGACGACATTTAAGACGCCCCTGGGTAAGCCCGCTTCAGTGGCCAGATGTGCGAATTCCAGAGAGGACAGCGAGGTAAATTCGCTGGGCTTGAGAACCACGGCATTGCCGGCAGCCAGGGCGGGTGCGACGCTTCTGGCGGCCTGGTTTAGCGGAGCATTCCAGGGCGTGATAATTCCCACCACGCCGTAGGGCTCGTGAGAGGTGAAAACAAATTTGTCGGGGTCAGCGGGAATGGTGTCGCCGAGAATGGATGGCGCAAGCCCGGCATAGTATTCAAAAAAATCCGCTGAGCCATCGATAACTATCGATTGTGCTTCGTGGGGGACACCCATTTCATCGGATTCACATTTGCCCAGCAGGTCTGCGTTGTCGCGAATGGCCTCGGCCATCCGATTAAGTATTCTGCCGCGTTCAATGGGATTCATTTCGCCCCAGGCCTCGCAGGCGGCATCGGCACTGGCGACCGCTCTATCCACGTCGGCTGCGGAGCCTTTGGCAATCTTCGCTAACACGGAATTGTCTGCCGGGTTGATAGTGTCAAAGTACTCTGCGGACGAAGGAGCTTCGGTCTTGCCGTTGATATATAGGTCGTAGGTGGTAGTCATCTTAGCCTCGCTGACGCGGAGTTTTACTTTAGTGGTCTAGCTGGGTGGTTAAACAGGTCTCATCGCATGCTAATGGGGCGCACCAGGCGCAGACTTTCAAAAGACGACATTTTTGGGCATGAGTTTTCGTGTACCAACCATCGGAGGCAAGGTGAGGTTTTTGAATATCGCTGTCGCGATTAGTAAGTCACGCCTGTAATCCAGAAGATACAATGAGCTCATCCAACCGACTTCACAGGCAGATTTGTGACTTACTTTCGGCTATCAATGGGCTGGCTCTCCCTGGCGGAGACACTGAAGATAAGCCCGACAACTCTGGCGACCAGCGCGGGGCTACCCGAGGGTACATTTTCGCGCGGGCAGGGAAAAGTTAGCGGCAGCGACTATATAAAGCTGTGGCGCGCTCTGGAAAGTCACTGCAGGCTTTCCGAGCTGCCAATTTTAATTGGTCAGTATTCTTTTAATAGCACATTTAATGTCACTGTTTCTTCGACACTCTGCAGTGAAAATATGATCTTTGCGGTGGATCGACTTAGCCAATATCGACGACTTATCTCACCGGTTTGCTACCAAACGGCTATCAGCAAGTCCGAATACACTGTGACCTTAACGAACGACCTCCAGTCCGGCGAGCTTCCTGAAAGCCTGATTCTTACCGACTTGACTGTACTGACCATGCTGATTCAAAGAGGCACGCAGCGGCCCATTACACCGCTGCGCATCACTACCAATTTTAAGCCCATAGTGTCCAATCAGCTAAAAACGATGCTTGGAGTTGCTGTCACTCAAGGCGAGCACAACAGTGTTGTCTTCGCGCGTACTGATGCCGAGCAACCCTTTGCCACAGCTAATCCATTGTTGTGGGAGCACTACGAACCGTTAATAAAAGAAAAGCTTAAGGGCATTAACAAAAGTCAGCGCTACTCACTAAAGGCCAAAAGGGCGCTGTATAAGTTGGTACCTTCTGGCCGGTCCTCAATCAGTGACCTCTCAAACTATCTGAATGTCACCCCCAGAACACTGCAACGCCGGTTAAAAGAAGAGGGCATCAGCTTTGGTAAGCTGCTGCATACAGTCCGTTCGGAAATGACCTTACACTATTTAAAAAGTACCAACTTAGCCCTCTACGAAATCGCCTTTTTACTGGGTTTCAAAGACCAGAACTCCTTTTTTAGAGCGTTCCATCAATGGACTGGAACGACGCCCGAGGCTGCCAGAAAGACTCTGCAAGGCAGTTCCCCTTCAGATCCCCACGATAACAATCGACCACGAGCTAATTCTTTATGAATATGAACCTTTTGCAGGGCCTGGAGATTCTTCAGGTTTACTCTGAGGGAGCCTCTGCTCCAGCTATTCGTGCCGCTGATGTGGTGAGCCAGTTAGCAATTCGCAGCGGTGCTCGCGTTTATGTTTCTGGTGAAAAGCCGCTAGAAACGGAAGCATTTTACCACCGGGAAAAACAGCGGCTGGATGATGCTGCAAGCCCGGCAAGCTGGGCAAAAGCCGAGCCCAATCGCGTTGTTCTAATCGCATCAACCGATGATGAATACAAAAAAATCAGTGAATCCAACGATCTGTCAGCCGTCGTTATAACCACACCACCATGGCACAGCGAGGCCACACTCTTTGCACAGTGTGGGCTTGCCGATCTGCTTGGAGACCCTGATCGCGAGCCACTGGTTCCCGCGGGTTACTACGCATCCGGCACCATTGGGCTGGCAGGGTTCACAGCTCTGCTTGGCGTCTACGCCAAACAACAGCGATTCAATCGACAGGAAGTTGCCCATGTTGACGGGCTCTCGGTCATGGCCTGGACTAACTGGAAAGCTGGCGCAGCGGGACTGGCGGGCGATGAATATCACCGTGAGGGCAGCAGCGCCGAGTGGCCGGTACTGCCCTGCAAAGACGGTCACATTGCCTTTGTGTATACAGAGAGAGACTGGGACAACGTCGTTAAGATGATCGGTGATCATCGCTTGAGTAATGAGCGATTCTCCACATTCGAGGGCCGCGCCAAGCACCGCGATGACTATATGGCGATTGTTCGCGAATGGGCCCAGCAAACAACCAAGGCAGAGTTCGCTGATCTTTGTCTTCAACATGCGATACCCGGAGCGCCGGTCTCCACGATATCAGACCTCCTGGCAGAACCGCTGCTAAACCATCGCGATGCTTTCGAGACAATTGAAGGTGCCAATGGGAAGACGGTGAAAACGCCGATTGCTCCCTATCGTGCGAGGTCTATCACCGCTACAGGCGAAGCCTCTGAAGACTCTACTGATGCGCCGCCTGTCAGGGCGAACCTGCCCCTTGCGGGTAAGCGCATACTCGACATGGGTATTATCACTGCGGGAGCAGGTACCTCTGGCTTATTGGCAGATATGGGCGCTGAGGTTATCAAGATTGAATCGCCCACCTATCCCGACCCGTTCCGGCTCTGGGCCGGTGCCGAGGACGAATCGCCTCTTTTTAATTTTAACAATCGCAATAAATTCGGCGTGGCTCTGGACCTGAAAAACCCCGACGATAGACAGCGCTTCTTTCAGCTTGTGAAATCCGCTGATGCCGTGGTTGAGAACTTCCGGCGTGGTGTTATGGAACGGTTGGGCATTACCCTTGAGACTCTGCGAGAACACAACCCCAAAATAGTTCTTGCTTCCATCTCAGGGCAAGGGCTTGATGGGCCGGGTGCAGATCACACCACCTATGGCTCAACGCTGGAAGCCCTGTCAGGTTTTGCCGCTTTAACCGCCTACGAGGATATTGGCCTACCCTATATCACCGGTCGCCAGGTTAACTTCCCCGATCAGGCGGTATGCTTCTACGGAGCCACCATGATCTCTGCGGCATTACTCAGCGCTCAACGAGACAATCGTGCTATCGAGATTGATGTTGCTCAGCGCGACGTCACCCTCTATCTCGCAGCCCCGGTATTTGAGGGGGTTTCCGCTGGCGCGGCAGATGATGTCCGCTCGATTCACGAAACATTCAAAGACCACCCACTTGGCGATATGGTGCTGTCATCGGATCAACGCTGGGTTGCAATCAGCTTTTACGATGAAGAAGATTTATCAAAAATCGAGGGCCTTAAGGATGCAACGTTGGTTGAATGGGCCAGCCAACATAATGCCGACGAAATTGAACAACTGCTTAGAGCCCAGGGTATTGGCGCATCCAAATGTCTCCATGGATCCGAGATGTTTAAACACCCGACCGTAAAGTCCAATCAAACGTTCCTGATGTCTCCAACAAAAAAGCTGGTTAAAGGCTTCCCCTTTCAGTTTGCTAGTACGCCAATGTCGGTGTGGAGTGATGCACCAAAAGTTGGGGAACACAACACTCTAATGATTACTGAGGAATAACCCAATGACCCTAGACCTAACTTTTGGCGGCAGAGTTCGCACGCCAGTGATCGCCGCTCCAATGTTTCTCGTTTCCAGTCCAGAGATGGCACTGGCATGCTGCTCGCAGGGCATTATCGGCAGCTTTCCGGCTCACAGTACCCGCACCCGAGAGGCGCTGGAAGAATGGCTTATCCAAATGGAAGAAGGCATTCAAAAGATGAAAGACGATGGCCTGAACCCGGCTCCCTATGCGGTAAATTTGGTAGTAAACCCCACCAACCCTCGCTATGAAGGCGACCTGGAACTGTGCCGTAAGTATCAGGTTGAAATAGTTTTGACCTCCAAGGGCGCCCCCGACAATGTCTTTAAGGAGATTCACAGCTGGGGCGGAGTAGCCTTTCATGATGTCGCGACTAAGCGCCACGCAGAAAAAGCGTTAGATGCTGGCGCCGATGCCGTCATCGCCGTATGCACTGGCGCTGGTGGCCACACGGGCCGCCAGAACCCTTTTGCTTTGGTAAACGAAATTCGCAGCATCACCGACAAGCCCATCATTCTTGCCGGAGCTCTAAGTACCGGCAAAGATGTTCTGGCCGCTCAGGCGATGGGCACGAACATGGCCTATATGGGCACTCGCTTTATCGCCTCACCAGAATCACTGGCCAGCGATGCCTACCGAGAGATGCTGGTCGAATGTGGTGCCATGGAAATATTTGAAACATCAGCCCTGGATGGTTTTCCAGTCAGCTTACTGAGCCCCAGCCTAACAAATGCAGGCCTGAGCCTCGACGAGATGAAAATGATGTTGCCCGGACAAAAAGTCGGCGCCGAAGCGGTAAAACAAAAATACAAAGGTATCTGGTTAGCAGGCCAGGGCTGTGGAATGACCCACGAATCAAAACCCGCTGCAGAAGTCTGCAAACAGTTAACGCAGGAATACCAACAAGCCAAACAAGAACTGTTAGGTTGGCTAAATTAAGCCGGACACTTAATTAACAAACACGAGGAACACACCTTGAACATTTCCGATGCCATTAAAACCCGTACCACTGTGCGAGGATATAAAAAAGAACCTGTTCCCCAAGACGTGATCCACGAAATTATCGATATTGCCCGCTTCGCGCCATCAAACAGTAATACTCAACCCTGGTATATCTCTGTTGTTTCTGGCGCCTCTAGGGACAATCTCGAACAGGCCATTATGGAAGGTGTTGCCGATGGCATGAAGCCTCATCCACAGTGGCCACCCGGCGGCATGGGTTTACAGGGCATCTACAAAGAGCGGCAGTATGCCTGCGCTGACCGTTACTACGGCACCATGGGTATCACGCGGGAAGATAAAGTGGCGCGAGAGGAACTCAGTAAACGCAACTGGAATTTTTTCGGCGCCCCTCATGCGGCGTTTATCTCAATGCCTAACTACATGCACAGAGCCCACGCACTCGACCTCGGCATATTCCTGCAATCCATTATGCTGCTGATGGTTGAGCGAGGTATATCCAGCTGCCCACAAGGCGCATTGGCCATGTTTCCCGATGTCGTTCGCAAGCATGTTCATGTACCCGAAGAAAATGCCATCCTGGTCGGACTATCTTTTGGTTATGAAGACAAAGACGACATCATCAACACCGCGAAAATGGACAGAGAGCCCGTCGAAAGTATCGCCAGTTTTGCAATATGAGACCTTTAAACGAGGTCAGCATTTACCCTTATCTAACCGATTAATGAGGAAATCAATTATGTCTAGCCCTAAAAACAATGTTGCACTGATCACCGGAGCGTCTAACGGAATTGGCCTCGAACTGGCCAGGATTCACGCTGAGAAAGGTGGCGACCTGGTTATCGTCGCGCGCAGTGAAGACAAACTCAACACCCTGAAATCTGAACTTGAATCGCAGCACGGCGTATCCGTTAGAGTGATAGCTAAAGACCTGTCCTCCCCAACCGCAGCACAAGAAATCTTCGATGCCACTGAAGCAGAAAAAATCGAGGTGGAAATATTGATCAACAACGCTGGCTTCGGTGGCCACGGCAAGTTCTACGAGCGCGAGCTGTCTGCAGACGAAGCGATGATGCAAGTTAATATGGTGACGCTGACCCAGCTTACTCATCTATACCTGAAGGGAATGGTTGCTCGCAATAGTGGAAAAATTCTCCACGTTGCATCCACCGCAGCCTTTATGCCTGGCCCGCTACAAGCCGTATACTACGCGACCAAATCTTATGTTGTATCCTTCTCACAAGCTATCGCCCAGGAACTAAAAGACACCAATATCACTTCGACATCATTATGCCCTGGCGCTGTTGCCACTGGCTTTGTTGAAGCGGGTAACCTGGATGGTGTCGACCTGTGGAAAAACGCTAAATCCGCACGCTCTGTTGCCGAGTGCGGTTACAAAGGTATGCAAAAAGGCGAGCTGGTAACGTTCAACGAGGGTAGTTTAAAATTTATGCTGAATTGGGTTATCCCATTTATGCCTCGTGGCATGGTCCTGAAAACCTCCGAAGATGCAATGCTTAAGAAGTAGGTTCTGCTACTATTCATTTCTGGGCAGTTCGCTGCCCAGAAATCAGCGCAACTATCATGCCCTACTCAAAACAAATATAAGCGAGAAATAAGATGCTAACAGCAGCGCAAGCAATTCATAAAACAAAAATGAAAGCCATCAAATTTGTGGCCGGCCTGTCGAAGCCAGAAAAGCCTTCAACGTTTATTGGTGAAAATGCTTCGCTGCAAATGTGTAAGAATATCCCTGACTATGGCGTCACAAAACTTCTGTTAGTTACCGATAAAGTCCTTATTTCGCTTGGCTTACACGAAGCCGTTCTCGATACATTAAACAAGCTCGGCATGGATGTAGTTATTTATGACAACGTTTCTCCTGACCCGAGTATTGACCAGATGGAAGAAGGTATTGCACTCGCACGTTCGGAGGGTATTAATGGTGTACTGGCTATCGGTGGCGGGTCTCCTATTGATACCGCCAAAGTGATCGCTGCGGGAGTCACCAACAGTATTTCTGTTCCCGAAATGGAGGGCCTTTTCAAAATTCGCAAAACGCCACTACCGCTTTTTGCCATTCCTACAACCGCTGGGACCGGGTCGGAAGGCACCATGGCTGCCATCGTGAGCGATCCACAACGCGGTATTAAATATACGATTGCTGACGTAAAGGTAGCACCAAAGATGGCCGCACTTGACCCACTACTTACGCTTGGCCTTCCCAAAAGTGTTACAGCGGCGACGGGTATAGATACGCTGGTACACGGCATCGAAGCATTCCTTTCTACGCTAGCCACAGTAGAAACCTACGAGCGAGCGAGAATTACTATCCGCGGCGTTTTTAAATATTTAAAAGCAGCTTATGACGATGGCAATAACATTGAAGCTCGTGAAGGCATGTCTTATGCGGCGTTTATGGGTGGGCTGTCTATCAATGGCGTTGGCACCGGCTATGTTCATGCGTTTGCACATAATCTTGGGTCGTTTTATCACGTGCCCCACGGACTCGCCAACGCTGTGATGCTTGTACCTGTGCTAGAGATGATGAAAGCGGAAATTAGCGACCAGTTGGCCGAGCTAGCCATACTTATCGGCGTTGGCGAAAAGAGTGAAACTAATTCTGCACTGGCTGATAAGTTTATTGATGCATGTCGTGAATTAATCGCGGCTGTCGATATTCCTCGCCAATTACCTGAACTGTTAGAAAAAGATCACGAAGCGATTTATAACAACGCCCAAACTGAAGCGATGGATATTATGGGCGTGCCACGCTATATCACTCACGACGAAGGCATGCAGATATTACGGGCCGTGCAATCCACGTAAAGCATCGGTCTCGAGAAAAATAAACGCTAAACCAAACTCTTTTTGTACTGCTCTTCGATGTAGTCTCGAAAGTTATTCAGCGCCTTCTGATTATCTTTTTTTGCCTGTCCCGCAATAAGCTTAAAAATAAACCTGTATATACCTGCCCCTTCATAGGCCAGGTCCCACACAATATCAGTCGACCCGTTAGCGCCCTCGGTAAATTTATAGTCCTCAATCATCGCGTTAAAGACTCGCCTACTTGAACGCTGGAAATAAAACGCAAAACGTTTGTTTTGTTCCCACTCGACAAATTCTTCGTCGATTGTTAGCAACGGCTGGCCAGGCAATTTAAGGTCAATCGTCCTTGTAGTGCCTTTTTTGTAAGGCGGCTCGCTGGTCCAGTCAACACGCGTGATGGCTTGAAAGCAATGCACCCATGCATCAGCATCCTCAAAGATCCTAAAAGCAAACTCAAGTGGCGCTTTAATATTGACGGTCATTTGCATGCAACTCGATGCAGCGTCCAAATAAGTTAAATCTATTTTTTTCAAGTCTTTCATGAAGCACCCCTGTAGTTTCTCTCTATTTAAAACCAGTAGAAAGCAAGCTTATAGGTTTACTAATCAACGCGACTAGAAATTGTGAGCTTTTTGATAACACTATGTTTACCAGGCTCGCCCTGGAGCTGGGCAAATAAATCAGAGCCAGTGTCACCTGTAGTCGTTAGCTGCTTTTTATGCTTGCCCTTGGTTTCACTTTTATCTGCAATTTCCCAAAGCGTTCTGGCAAACTCTCTGAGGCCCTCTGGCGCGGCGTGAATAAAAATCTCTTCTGCGTTTAAATCTTTTTCAATCGTAATCATAATTTACTTTGCAATGTTAATACTAAAATATAAGGTCAGGGTAAAAAGCGGTCGGGCGTAATGAGTTGAGCAAACTGACTCAGGAAGTCCGAATTTCAGTTAAAGAGCTAACCCGAGCTCTTTGACGGATTATAAGCTTCGCCTGCGAGGTTTAGAAAGGGTTCTGTTTAGACACAATGTTGAAGCACAATGGACTTCCCAGAATTCCCATAAGCATCACACCGCTACAGTGGCCGGCTGAATGTAGTTGTTAGATTTCATTACCTTCTACTTAAATTTCACTGGACTTTGCTTCTCTGTATTTACGTTTAATGTAAACACGTCAGGCCTTGAATAATGCCCAGCTACATCTAGAGCCCTTTTTGACTCAGCGACACGACTAGAATCTATTTCAGCAAATAGCAAGCCCTTTTCTTTTCTCATTGGGCCAGCAACTATCTCACCACCAGGTGCGACCACGACTGAATCACCTGCATTAATCCAATCTTCTGAATCAGGATACAGAAGCTCTTTATTTGGAAAATCAGCTGGAATATCATCGCGCGTTAGAGGCACCCCGGCACAGACCACCCAACATCGGCCTTCCCTTGCAATATGCTGCATAGTGCCTATCCAACCATCACCACTATCATATGTTGGTGCAATGTAAATCTCGACACCTTGCGAATAAAGAGAATATCTTGCCAGGGGCATATAATTTTCCCAGCAAATTAGAGAACCGATTCTACCGACCGGCGTGTCTACTACTTTTAAGCCAGAACCATCACCGAAACCCCAAACCATTCTTTCAGGGTTGGTCGGCATTAGCTTTCTGTGGCGGTTTATAATTGTCCCGTCGTCACCTATAACTACCACCGAATTATATATAGTTGCCCTACTTAACTTCCCATCTCTTTCATTGATGCCGCAAACGATTGTGATCTTTCTAGTTTTTGCAATTTTGCATAATGGCGCAAGTTCGTTAACTTCTAGATCTATTGAATTTTCAAGCAACTTTGCATGGAGCTCTTCATTTGCACCCCAATCACCACCAGGACGAAGGCGCCATATCCAAGCGGGATATCCTGATATAAAGGCTTCGGGAAATACTATAAGTTGAGCACCATTGTCAGCGGCCTTTTCCACCAACCCCACAGCCTGCACAATAGTCTTTTCTTTATCTAGTACTATCGGAGCTTCTTGAACAATTGCTACCTTATTCATAATGATTACTCTAAATTTGACTGAAATCTAATAGTTAATTAAAAGGCCAAATGGCCCCTTATGTAGAGTTCGCTGATAAAAACGATAATACAAATAAACCTCCTTTAAATTCATGTCCTTGCCCTGCGATACTCTTATACTTATCAAATGCCTTCAAGACAATAATCATACGCGTCGAAGAATCTTAAGATAAGCGGCCAGAGCAAATCAATTACTTAAAAATATTTCCCCAGATAATGGGGCTCTTTCCCTGAGCTGATGAAAGCGTTGGCAAGAAACTTCTATCCCTTCAAACCGAACTGATCGCCGGAACTCCTTCTACAATTTCCCTTCTACAAAAAGCTGCTTCATCAAGGCGATATTCCGTTCGGGAATACTTTCGGGGTCGGGGTGGCTGGCAACTGCTTTTTCAACACTGGCTTCTCTAAGCAAATGCAACATGGGATAAGGCGAACGGTTGGTAAGGTTCTCTGGATCGGAGAATTTGGTATCGGCGAATTGATAGTCCGGGTGGAAGCTAGCCACTTGAAAAATGCCTTCCAAATCAAGTTCAATCAATAAGCCATTGGCGATATCAAGAAAGTCCAGATAGTCCTGGAAGTCACTAAGAACATTGGGATGAATTAGCAGGGTCGTTTCGACTGTCGCATCTTGCTCAAGCAACATCAACTCCTGATGCAACTGGCCAAGCAGCCTTTCAATATCGCTTGCGTCACTTTCCACAAAACGAATCGTTTCGTTAGCCAACTCACGCCTGGCGAACGGACAGAGGTTATGCTCAATAACAAAATCGCTAAGCCATTTTCTGGTTGCGTCGATAACGCCTTCTTTTAATGGCTTGCTCACTTGTGATGATGTATTAGGGTAGGCTCTCAATTGGAGACTCATATTTGAATTTTGTGAAGACAGTATAGCTGTTTAATTCTATCACAATGAATTCAGTAAACTGTCCCAGAAACCCCTATGTTTCTGGAAAGAGAAAAACGCAATCTATACGGCGAAGCGATAAAGGCCATTAAAGGGATTTGGTTTAAAACCCAAGCTGTTATATCCCGACCAATAGAGTGGACGGTAAAACTCAAGGATAAAGTAAAGACGTTGTTTGCAACGAATCATCCGATGGCGTCGGAATCGGCCGAGCGCAAGCGACAGCACCTCCAGGCGGAAGCGCCCACCTGGAGTTCTGTCAATAACTGTACGGAGAAAATTTTAAGGCCAGAAAGCGAAGTAATAAATCAAAAAAAGAAAAGCAGAAAAAGCGGATTAACGCCAAGCTTTAGGGCGCGCCACGCAGTGGTGCGTCCCAGCAGCCGAAGGCTGCGATAACAGCGCCTTGTTATGCATTTAGCCGACCTGAACCTGCTTTAATGCTCTTGCAGATTACATCATAGATTTCATCGTAAAACATGATTTGGTAGTGCCTACACTCTGATAGGTGATATTGATTAAATGAGGCTAGCCACTCTGAGTTTTTGACTTCAAAGATAGCTGCCTTATTGTCACCTCCTGCCAGAATATTACCGTGTACTTCCTCCGAGGACATGCTGTATGCCTCAACACTGTCGAGAGCCAAATGTTTTAAATTTTCCGGAGTGTATTCATCGTCCGGATTGAAATACTCAAAACCAACAAGTACTACCCCATTCGATTTCCACTGTACCTTTTGAAGCTCTGGGCCTCTACCGTCGTGGTAGAAGTCTTTCTCCAAAATTGGGCTAATACTCATATTTTTCCTGATGCATAACGCCGCAAATCACCGGCTGCCAAAAGCTGCAGAGCGAGGAACGAGCGGCGCAGCTTTTGGCAGTCCGAGTGCATTTGCCTTGCTAGGTGCAATTTATTCGACTGGAAAAAAAGTGATTTCGGTTCGCAGTCCTATAGGAAATGGAGAATCTAAGTTCTTCGTACCAGCAGCGTTGCCATTTAAGCAAAAATCATGTTTTGTAATCCTTCCAGTCGGATGTTCAGTCTCAACTTTTTCTAGTTTTATCGCTCCAACACTTCCTTTGAGCATTGATAAGCCAAATCGAATTCGACCCAATTTTGCTGCTGCCGAAAACTCTTTCAGAAACTCCATTTCATCTGACGGGAAACTCGCTGCCCAAAAATCATCTTCAGAGCCAATTCCTACATTCCAATGACGCTCCCCCTTTGCTAGTGCTTCCCAATTAGCTCTCGGTGAAGATTCATTTGATTTGAGCGTGTATTCAGGTTTTTCTGATGTAAAGCTCAGGATTACTGTACCGTCTGGTATAGTCTTTGGGTCAATATTAACGGTGCCCTCGGATACCTCAGACAACGCTTCGCTATATTCGTTTGGAGACAATGGCTCGAATCGAAAATCAAACCCTTCGTCAGTTTGCTCTTTCGCGACTACTCTAAAAGCGCGCGCAGCCATTTTTCTGTCATATGCCAAGGAATTTACGTCGAAAGAACGAAAGGAATCCAACCCTGGCGGCCTAGAAAGACTTTCTACAAGGTGGGTCACACCGATACCAATTAGAATATCTCCGACATCGATTTTGGTATCTCCATCTTCTTTCTGTGATTTCTTTAATACTAGTTCTCCTCCAGAACCCACAAACCGATTAAGCTCATTGAAAAAAATCGAGTCTTCAAACTTTGCCATTTTAAACTCCTGAGAAATATTGGTAGGATCTGGAGAAGAACCTACGTTGCTTCAAATAGCCCAACTGCTTGGGAATACCTAAAAATATACTGTTTCGCCTTTTCTTGGAAATCATAAGCTGGGCAAATTATTTTTATTATTCCCTCAAGAGACACAAAAGCAAGAATTACTGTAAGAAATGTTGGTGTAGCCACTAACCCATGTTTTCTTTGCACTTGAAATATTTCTGACACGAAAAGGGCAACATCATAATCCGCAGCACTCAAGCCAGAATACTTGGCAATGATACTCGAAACTTCTATATCGAACATTTGTTTATCAAATATTTTTAGCGATTTTTCTGCTGTTTCATTTAAAACTTTCGCGCTCATTAGTCCATTGTTGCTTACCATCCCAAAAAAGAATCTTGCAAACTGCTTCCTATCCATTGAGTTTAGTTGTGCAACCAAACCTGTATCTACTATTCTTATGAATCCCCGTTGATCTACGCCAATATTACCTGGGTGTAAATCTGAATGTATAAACCCCTCGACAAAGACCATATTAAATAGCATATGAACTAAGGAGTCAGAAATGACTGAACCTTGTTCAGCAGTCATATTGTATAGCCACTCTTCGTTAAAGTTACTTAAGTAACCCATTACCAATGTGTTTTCATTTGAATAGTCTGGCCAAGCAATAGGAAACACGATTTTATTGTTCTCGGTCGTAAGCTCCGTAAATCTATTTAGATTTCTGCGCTCTAGCTCTAAATTTGTTTGCTCAATCAATGCATTCCCAACGAACCTCAACGCGGACTGCATGGGAATCGGCTTGAGCCACGGTATTAGCCTCAAATAGAAAGAGAAAAAAACTAGAATCTTAATATCAGTTGTAATAAGTAGTTTTGCGTTTGGTCGGATGATTTTGATTGCTAAAGGATTCGAGGTGCCTATATCGATGCCCTTATAGACTACCGCAACACTCCCTCCAGCAATTGGCTCTTCTTCGATGCTAATTTGCTTAGTACGTATAGCATCAGCAAGCGAACTAGGTATGCTACTCTTTATTCTTGAAAAAGAAGGGCCAGGTACATTTACTCTCAATTGGCCACATATTCTTATAAATTCATCAGAGAATATATCTGCCCTTGTACTCAGTATCTGAATTATCTTGATGTAAGGAGGGCCAAGGAACGTTACCAAAGCCTTTAAGCTCCTAGATATATAGATGTTTTTAATTTTTGCACTGATAAACGGTTTAGCCACAAGAACAGCGCAATACCCCATGACGATGAACAGGAGTACCGTAAAAATGGCGAATGACCTCCACAGGGTGTAGATAGTAACTTTCATGATGAGATTCGAGTGAGTTGCACCTAACGCTTACATAAACGGCCGAGCGGTAGCGAGGTCCGGCGACCAAAGGGAGCGTATTTAATGTACTTGCTAGCTTTTTACAGTGGTGCACTTGCTGATATGAGTACTTGCTGCGCGATATATTGCACTAGTTCTATATCGTGATACAGCTGTTCCGCCTCTTTTGAGAATGGTAGAAGAAGCTCGATTTCTCCATTTCTGCTATCAGATTTGGTATGTACGATCTTGCACCTAATGTCGTAAATCCTATCAGCAACATCGTTCCTAAGGTCGACATTGGGATTAGCAAGCGGAATCTTGTGATCTGTTATCCCCTTGGTTTTTGATGAAAAGAAACCTGTTCTCTCCTCCGTATCCGAAAAGAATGACCTTAAGGAATCAGGATCTACACATTCCGCTATTGTGGCCCGCAATTGCGACCTTTCATCACCTAAACTGCCTGACTTGCCGAGTTGTATTGCGCTTAGTATCTTGCCTAGGTCGGCATCTCTATCGTTTCGAAATGTTGGGTTTTTTAGTATTGCTCGAATTTTCCGTCGTGCTTCAGCTTGAAAATAGGTCGGGAAATAGAACTCGATCACTTGGTAAAAAGCGAGAAATTGTAGGAGGGGCATTCCCATGGCGCTGATGCCATACCAATACAGTGAGATTGGCGCTTCATCGTATTCATTTTTTGGGTATTGCAGGTCTTCTATCGATGCCCTCTGATTTTTTCTGCGAATAGGCCTTGGGTGCCGTCTTTGCCTGAACAATCCGAGCGGGAGTCCTGCGAGCAGCTCAATTTGAAAGAACAATGAATTGGATATTTTTTCCAGCAAAGAGCGAGATTGATCATGATGTGATAGACCAGTATTCACTAGTTTTAAACTGAGATTACCGAGAGATGGTCCGCGGTTTATTGCCCGAAAATCTTGAGTTGAAGGGCCAACAGAGACTTGTGGACCATCTACGCCTTTATCTGGAGTCAAATCGATGCTGTAGTTTTCTGCTCGTAAATCATCTTCATCAAATCTATCGCTAAAAAGTCGACGAATGGCCAAGCGAGGACTAAAAGGACCCATCGGCCTTATCTGCGCCTCGATGGTGTTATCTGAGTAAGAGCAAATAGCCCTATATCCATCAATAAATGTATATTTTTCAAAAGGTACGGCTAATATTCTCTTAATATCATCGTAATCCCAAAGGATGTGTGTTCTTTTGTTTCTCCCGCATGGAAATGACAATTCCAAGGCTGTGTCGCCTTCTTCCATCCCTTCCGTTTCTTCTACAGTTATTCCCGCCGCATCACAACGTGCTCTAAGTTCATTTTGAGCTTCTTCCAGTTGCTGCGGATCAACTGGCTCGTCAGCCCAGTCCTCTTCTTCGTATTCAATTTCTTGTTCAGACATTGATGGTCAATCCATTATTTTGAAAGCTAACGCCGTTATAAGCGGCAGTTTTGTAGTTGCGTTTTTGTGCTAGCGTAGCGGGTAAACACAAAAGAAGCAACGGAAAAACTGTCCGGCTTGATGACCTTGTATGGTTCAATTCTCTCTATATTCATTATTTTAATCCTTTCCACTAACGGGTAAATTGAGGCCCACCTTGGGCGGCCACCCAAGGCCTTGTTTGTCATAGTTCGATGCTGGCCAGGTGTATTAAACCCGCTAGTGTGAACGTGACAAACACTCACCAGGCATAACTCGAATAGTCATGTGGGCCTCGAGCCCGAATAGCAAGGCGGAGATAGCTTATCCCATGAATACGCAAGAGATCAATGTCGGTATCGACACCAGCACAAAACAACTCGATATTTACGTGAGACCCACTGGCCAGTTTTTCAGTGCCTCCAATGATAAAGACGGCATCAAAGACGCCGTTAAACAACTTCAACCTCTCAAACCCACTCGTGTATTGATCGAGTCCACCGGACGATTAGAACTCGACTTCGTCATCGCCGCTCACAAAGCGGGGCTGCCCATCGTCATCTGTAATCCAGGCAACGTGCGCAACTTTGCTAAATCAGCAGGCCGCATGGCAAAAACAGACAAGCTCGATGCGCAGGACATCGCTCACTATGGCGAGACGATGAAGCCCAGGCTTTCCTCAATAAAACCCGAGAAATTAAGAGCGATTAGCGATTTGCTCGTCGTGCGCAGTCAATGCCTCGAAATGAGCACCATGCAAAAGAATCGTTTAAAACGCATGCCAAAAGCTGTGCACAACCCCATTCAAAACATTCTCAAAGCCATCAAAAAAGAACTGCTCACCATCGATAAACAACTCGACAAATTGGTTAACAGTGTCGCTGAGTGGCGACAAAAGCGTGATCTGCTATTAAGCGCTAAAGGCGTGGGCAACGTCCTTGCTGACCTTTCCCCACGATTAACACCACAGCTTGGATGAGATTTTCATTCTATGCTGCTCGATTCGCAAAGGCCACTGGCGTCATATAGTTCAATGCGCTATGCGGCCTTTTATGATTGTAGTGCTCTCGCCAGTCGTTAATGATGTGTCTCGCTTCATCAATGCTGCGGAACCAATGCTGGTTTAAACATTCGTTTCGGAACTTGCCATTTAAACTTTCTACAAACGCATTCTGTGTCGGTTTGCCTGGCTGAATAAAGCCAAGCTTTATGCCTGCATCCTTCTGCCAAAAGAACATCGCCTTACTCGTAAACTCCGTGCCGTTATCGCAGATCACTTGATCGGGCTTGTTACGGGTTGCTAACAGTTGATTTAAGAAGCCCGCGACTTGCTGGCCGGATATCGAAAACGCTGTGAGCTGGCCGACCAGCTCGCGTGTATGGTCATCGACCACATTGAGCACTCGAAAGCGTCTGCCATTACTCAATTGATCGGAGACAAAGTCCATCGACCAACGAATATCTTTGCCAATCGGGACTGCTAGCGGTTGTCGTGGTCTTGTGAGCTTCTTACGTTTCTTCGTGCGAACCTGCAAGCCCATTGCTGTATACAAGCGATAGGTGCGTTTCTTGTTAACGACTAACCCTTCCTGTTTGAGTAGACTGTACAACATCAGGTAGCCGTAGCGAGGATATTGCGTGGCCAGCTCACTGAGCCTTTTCGTCAGTGATTCATCACCTTTGGGTTGTGCTTGATAGCGATAACCGCTTCGGCTCAAACCTACGAGCTGACAAGCTGTTCGTTCACTCACACGATGTGTTGTCTTCATATGCGAGATCGCCAACTTCTTGCTCGCAGGTTTCACCACTTTTTTGACAACACATCCTTCATCGCTTCAACTTCAAGGAGCTTATCGGCTAACAGCTTTTTGAGCTTGGTGTTCTCTGATTCCAATTCACGCAGCCGCCTAGCTTCGTTCACTTCCATCCCACCAAATTTGGCTCGCCAATTGTAGAACGTACCCTGCGCCACGCCGATTCGTCGACAAATATCAGCGACCTTCTCGCCAGCTTCGTGTGCCTTCAGCGCACCAATAATCTGTTCTTCGGTAAATCGTTTCTTCTTCATGTTGAGATCTCCTCTTCGTTAAATTAACAGGAAATCTCATCGTCGTCATGGTGTGGTTCTTGGGGGAAAGGTCATTGCCTATACGTTAATGAGTGAACTACCTGAGCTCGGCTCACTCAATCGAAAAGAAATTGCTGCGCTTGTCGGCGTCGCACCCATGAACCGCGACAGCGGCAACTTCCAGGGCAAACGTTTTATTCGTGGTGGACGGCATAAAGTGCGTACTGTGCTCTTCGTCTCTATGATGTCCGCTATCCAGTGTCACCCCAAATTAAAACCCATGTACGAACGCATGGTCGCAGCAGGCAAACCAAAGAAAGTGGCTATCGTAGCTTGTATGAGAAAACAGCTCACCATTCTTAACACCATGGTGAAAAACAATACTTACTGGGATGAAAAAATGGTCTGATAATTAGAGTTTGACACCATAGTCACTTGTTAGCCATTTAATTTAACTTGAATATGTGAAACTAACTCTTCAAAAGCTTGTTTATTTGGCAACATGCTATTTGGAATTGAGAGTCTACCATCTAAGTGGTCGATGTTAAGTATTTTGGTTTTTTGTACAGTTTGTATCGTGACATCCGTAACGTCTGAAAAATTGACGGTAATATCTAGTTTGCTAAAACCACTTTTAGGGGACGTGATAGAAGTATCGGAGATAATTATCTCTCTTTTTGAGGTAAAGCTTTTTATAAGGGCAATAATTCCAACTAAAACAAATGCTAGAGCTATTACTGTAATAACCCAGTAAAAAATAGAAGCTCCTTGTGTGGAGAATTCAAAAATTCGGTTAAGCACCAAACCTCTATCGTTTGTTATTGCAATATTTCCCATAAATCCGGCACAGGCACCAAAAAACCCGATTGCTAATATAAATAGAATTTTGTTTGGTTTATAAGGGATTCTAACTTCATTCATTATTGTATCCTTAATATGGCTAACAGTTTATTCAATAGCAAGTGGCTCATATCCACCATGCTGTGTATCCAAATTTAAACATACTTAGACATCAAAAAAAGAGTCTATTGTTCAGTAGGTTAAGCAATGAATGATTGATATCAAAAAAGGTTAAAGCGAGCAGGAATCTGCCAGGCGGGGAAAATCAATGGCTGTTGTACACGATACCACCATCTTATTTTTCAATACCTTAGCCCTGCAACCCTGGAAATAGTGAACACCTATCCATTGATCACCTGAAGTTTGACAGAGTGCACTTAAAATTGATACTGTATATACATACAGGTATACGAGTGCATCCCATGGAACAAATAAAAATCCGCACCACCATTCCACCGCAATCGCCACGCTTTCTCGATCAGCTACGCCTGCACATGCGGCAAAAGGGGCTCGCGTACCGCACCGAGCAAACCTATATTCACTGGATCCGCCGCTTTATTAACTTTCACGGTAAGCAACACCCCAAATCATTAGGCCCCACTGAAATCGAAAATTTTTTAAGTTATCTATCCAATCAACGCTTTTGCTCGGTCAATACACAACGCACCGCACTCAATGCGCTCGTATACGTGTACAAGCGCTTTTTAGGAATTGAGGTGGGTGAACTTGGCTATCAAGGCGCGAGAGCGCCCAAGCGGCTTCCCGTGATATATAGTCGGGATGAGATAGCGGCTATTATCAACGGCCTTAATGGCGTCTACCGGCTACAGGTCGAATTACTTTACGGCACTGGCTTGAGGCTCGCAGAGCTTCTCTCACTGCGCATCAAGGATGTCGATTTTGGCTCCAATAATATTATCGTCCGCAATGGCAAAGGAAATAAGGACCGCGCGACCATGCTGCCGCAAAAATTAATCCCCGAATTGAAAGCGCAAGTAGCGCGCGTTAAGCTGCTCCACGACCAAGATATTCGCGACGGGTATGGCGAAGTTTGCCTGCCTGATGCACTCGCACGCAAAAGCCCTCGAGCGCCGTACGAGACGGCCTGGCAGTTTCTATTTCCCTCAAGCAGTATCGGCAAAGACCCTCGCAGTGGCGTGAAGCGCCGCCACCATATGCACCCGACCACACTGAGCCGCCAGGTAAGACGCGCAGTGCAAGAAGCCAAGATTCACAAGCTACCACGCATTCACAGTTTCAGGCATAGCTTTGCGACTCACCTATTGGAGTCGGGCTATGATTTGCGCACCATTCAAGAGTTGTTAGGACACAGCGACATCAGCACCACCGAAATCTACACTCATGTAGTCAACCGGGGCGGCAAAGGTGTGACCAGCCCCATTGATCAACTTAGTCACACTTAGCGCAATTTGGACTTAATATGGACTTAAATCACCGCTAAATAAAAAGCCCGCATTTGCGAGGCTTTTAACATTTTGATTTATAAGTATAAATTGGTCGGGATGGCCGGATTTGAACCGACGACCACCACACCCCCAGTGTGGTGCGCTACCAGACTGCGCTACATCCCGTTCTAAACTATCTAACTAATAATCTTAATATCTCTTTCTTTTCTAGGCGCACCACTTAGTGCGCTACCGCTCTCTACAAAGTGAGCGCTACATCCCACTCTAAACTATCTAACTAATAATCTTAATATCTCTTTCTTTTCTAGGCGCACCACTTAGTGCGCTACCGCTCTCTACAAAGTGAGCGCTACATCCCACTCTAAACTATCTAACTAATAATCTTAATATCTCTTTCTTTTCTAGGCGCACTACTTAGTGCGCTACTGCCTGTCTGTGTGAAGGGTACAAAGAGAACGCTACATCCCGAAAAACATTTGGATTGTCAGTGTTTTAAAACACCAAAACCAAAACGCTCCCGAGTTTTAAACGGGAGCGCGATTCTAATGCAAAGTGTCTTTGGATACTACTGGAAGTTGTGTGCTTTAAGGCTTAATCGGAGCTCACACAGGTGCTCTTAAAACATCGAGAACTTCTTCAAGCTCTACAATCATCTGGCGGACGAGCTGCTGTGTTTGCGCACCGTCGTCTTTGGCTTTTTCGCCGGTCATTTGCTGGCGAGCACCGCCAATGGTGTAACCCTGATCGTATAGCAGGCTTCGGATTTGACGAATCATGATAACGTCCTGGCGCTGGTAATAGCGGCGGTTACCGCGACGCTTTACCGGTTTTAACTGTGGAAATTCTTGTTCCCAGTAACGTAGGACGTGGGGCTTTACTGCGCACAGGTCGCTGACTTCACCAATCGTGAAATAGCGCTTTCCGGGGATGGCCGGAAGTTCTTCGTTATTGCTCGGTTCCAGCATAGGTTTCGACTTGTTGCTTGAGTTTTTGACCGGGCTTGAATGTTACCACGCGGCGAGCAGAAATAGGAATCTCTTCTCCCGTTTTTGGGTTTCTACCTGGGCGTTGTTTTTTGTCTCGCAAATCGAAATTGCCAAAACCGGATAGCTTTACGTGCTCGTTTGATTCGAGCGCCATTCGGATCTCTTCAAAAAACAATTCGACGATTTCTTTTGCTTCTCTTTTATTGAGACCAAGCTCTTCAAACAAACGCTCGGCCATCTCTGCTTTGGTTAGTGCCATAACTCACCATTTATCTTAAGCTCGCGTTAAACTGCTTGGATAAAGTGGCAACGATATTGTCGAGCGCTTCATTAATCTCAGCATCTGTTAACGTTCGCTCACGATGTTGCCAATTGAGACCAATAGCAACACTTTGCTTTCCCTGCTCAATACCCTCACCGCTGTACTGGTCGAAGACATAAGTTGCGGTTAACAACTCATTGCCTGCACTACGAATGGCTTGAAGTAGCTCGCCAACTGCAAGGCTGTCGTCGACAATTATCGCAATATCCCTCCGAACTTCAGGAAATTTGGATAATTCTTTGAATTCTGGCACTTTTTTCTGAGAAATCAAGGTCATATCCAACTCGAAGACCCATGCAGATGTGACTTCGTCGAGGGTTTTCTGCAATGCCGGATGAATTGCACCACAAAAGCCAAGGTATTGATTAGCAAGGAAAATAGCTGCTCCCTGCCCAGGGTGTATCATATTTGAACAAAGCGACTCGCATTCGGTTAGCATCTGGCCATCTTGGCTAACAATCGACCGAAACTCTAACTGGCTTTTAACGTCGGGAGCTATGCCGGTTAACAGCGCTTCGACATCCGATTTAAGATCGTAAAAATCAAGCTTGTCGGCAGTTTTACCAGGCGATTGCGTCGCTTCAGGCTTGGATAGCCAGCTTTCCCTGTGGCGCGTTCCGTAAATCAAACCGGCAATTCTCGGCTGCTGGGCAAAACTACGCTTACCCGTAGCTTGGTCAGTTTGGCCTTCCTCGGGCAAAAATCGCAGGCCGGTTTCAAACAGCTTTAGCCGCGACTGCTGTCGCTTAACATTCTGCTCGGCCGCTTTCAGCAGACCTGGAATCAGGCTAACACGCATCACCGACATTTCTTCGCTGATGGGGTTGGCCAATTTAACCGCTGGCAAGTCACCAAACAACGCATTGTGCATGGACGGGTCGATAAAGCTGTAGCTTATCGCCTCGTGGTAACCGCGTGCCACGAGTGTTTGACGCAAGCTCATCGGGTCACGGTTCGACTCTGGCTTTAGGGTAAAGGTCATGGCCGCTACGGGCGGCTCAACGGGCAGCCGGTCGTACCCATAAACACGCGCAATCTCTTCGAGCAAGTCAGCCTCGATGGCTATGTCAAAGCGATGCGAAGGCACGCTTATCGACCAGCCCGCGTCATTAGCAACGGGCGATAGATCCAGGCGACTAAAAATAGCTTCAACCTCGGCGTCAGCCATTTCAAAACCAAGCACGCGCTTAATATTCGCGCGCTTAAATAAAATTTCTTTTCCTGCAGCCGTAGACTGGGCCTTAGCTCGGGTTTCAAATACCGGGCCAGCCTTGCCGCCACAGATATCTAACAATAGCTGTGTGGCGCGCTCGATTGCCCTCACCTGCCCCTGCGAGTCAACGCCTCGCTCAAATCGATGAGATGAGTCTGTATGCATGCCCAGACGACGCGCCTGACCCGCGTGCTTATGCGGCACAAAGAACGCTGATTCAAACAAAATATGCTGGGTATCAGCACTTACCGAAGACGTCTCGCCACCCATAATCCCGGCGAGCGCCAACGCTTGCTGGTCATCCGCGATTACCAGCAAATCACTCGTCGCTTCGATACTGCTGCCATCCAGCAAAGCAATTGCTTCGCCATCCTGAGCATATCGCACCTGAATATTGCCCTGAATTTCCTCCAGGTCAAACGCATGCATGGGCTGGCCAAGCTCAAGCATCACGTAATTGGTGATATCGACAACCAGATCGATACTACGCAAGCCTGCACGACGTAAAGCTTCACGCATCCATATCGGCGTTTCAATATTGGGATTTACATCCCTGACGACTCTGCCTGCATATGCCTGGCAATAGTCATCCGCAAGAATACTGACATCTACCGCTTCATCTAAAGTCGCGGCAACCGGTTCGATGGTTGGCTGCGTCATCTCGGCATCACAGATAACGGCAACTTCTCTCGCCACACCAAGCACCGACAAGCAGTCCCCTCTATTTGGGGTTAAGTCCAGCTCGACAATCGAATCATCAAGATCAAGATAGCTCCTAACGTCTTCACCTAGCGGCGCATCTGCAGAAAGTTGCAATAAGCCATCAACAACATCTTCCAGACCGAGCTCGGAAGCACCACACAACATACCAAAAGACTCCACGCCTCTTAGCTTGGCTTTTTTAATTTTAAAAGGCTTTCCGTCTTCAACAGGCGGCAAAGTTGCACCCACCTGAGCAAAAGGTATTTTCATTCCTACTGCTGCGTTAGATGCGCCACAAACCACCTGGACCGTATCGACACCATTAGAAACCTGGCAAACCCTGAGTTTTTCTGCGTCGGGATGGGCATCAATCGCAGTAATCTCCCCGACAACAACACCCGAAAACGCAGGTGCCGCAGGCTCTACTGCGTCAACCTCTAAACCGGCCATAGTAACGCGATGCACCAGTTCTTCTGTGCTTACACTGGGATTAACCCACTTTCTCAACCAGGATTCGCTTAATTTCATTTGCTATCTATCTATTTTAATAGTGGGTTGAACGTAGAAACCCACAACCCAAAACTTGTTTAAAACTGTCCCAAGAACCGACTATCGTTTTCAAAAAACAAACGCAAATCGTTCACGCCGTATCGCAACATTGCCAGGCGTTCTACACCCATACCAAATGCAAAACCAGAATACTGCTCGGTGTCGATATTTACATAAGAGAAAACGTTAGGATGAACCATGCCGCAGCCCATCACTTCCAGCCAGCCCGTATGACTACACACGCGACAGCCTTTGCCTGAACACATCACGCATTCGATATCCACCTCGGCAGACGGCTCTGTAAATGGAAAGTATGAAGGGCGAAAGCGCACTGCCAGTTCTTTTTCAAAAAATACCTGTAAAAAGGATTCGATAACACCCTTTAAATGCGCAAAGGTGACGGTCTCATCTACCACCAGACCTTCAACCTGGTGAAACATTGGTGTATGTGTTAGATCGGAATCGCAACGATATACACGACCGGGGCAGACAATTCGAATCGGCGGCGCCTGGTTTTCCATAACCCTTACCTGGACCGGTGAGGTGTGCGTTCTAAGCACGTATTTAGTGCCATCTTCTACAACAGAAGATGAACCATCCTCGTCCTGTATATAAAACGTATCATGCATGGCTCGCGCGGGATGATGCGCGGGAATATTAAGTGCCTCAAAATTGTGATAGTCGTCTTCTATCTCGGGGCCTTCTGCAACGCTATAACCAACCTGCTCAAAATAATTCTGGATACGTTGAATAGTTAAGGTTACCGGGTGCAATCCGCCTGGCAAATCACCACGACCATCCAGGCTGACATCAATACTTTCCTCTGCTAAACGCGCAGCAAGTGCGGCGTTTTCTAACGCGATTTTTTGCGCTTCTATCGCTTGCTGCACTCGCTGTTTGGCCTGGTTTATTTTTGCGCCTGCGGCAGAACGCTCTTCCGCTGGCAGAGCACCTAAGCCTTTTAGCAATGCAGTTAACTCACCTTTTTTACCAAGATACTGCACTCGCAACTGGTCAAGCGAGCCAAGGTCGGCGGCAACGTTAATCGCTGACAAGGCCTGTGATTGCAAACTTTCGAGTTGTTGCTCTTCTGACATAACGGTTAAAAACTTAGTTTTCGGATTTTGCAATAAAAAGGGGGAAAAGACCTACGCCCTTTCCCCCTTGTGCTTTATGTCGATCGCTTAGGCGAGCGCAGCTTTTGCAGCGTCGACAATCTTGCTAAACGCTGGCTTATCGTGCACCGCAATATCGGCTAAAACACGGCGATCAAGTTCTATCTGTGCTTTTTTAAGCCCTGCGATAAAACGGCTATACGTCATGCCTTGCGCGCGGGTAGCCGCATTAATTCTTGCAATCCACAATGCACGAAACTGACGTTTACGTTGACGACGGTCACGGTAAGCGTACTGAGCTGCTTTAGTGACTGCCTGTTTTGCTACGCGAAAAACACGCGAACGGGCACCATAGTAGCCTTTCGCCTGCTTAAGGATTTTTTTGTGTCTGCGGCGAGCTATTACGCCACGTTTTACTCTTGCCATATCTCTTTACCTAATCTTTTAGCCGGGTGTTTTAATAAATACCGCTTTGGTTAATCTTTTCTTCGCTGCAATTAATTATTGCGAAGCATTTTATCGATCAACGGCTTATCTGACGCATCAATCAACGACGTTCCGCGCAACTGACGTTTACGCTTAGTGGTCATCTTGGTCAAGATATGGCTTTTGTACGCACTCTTACGCTTGTAGCCTGCTCCGGTTTTCTTAAAACGTTTCGCAGCGCCACTATGCACTTTAGCTTTTGGCATGATTCAATCTCTTGGTTTCGCACTGGTTTTCCAGCGCTCTGTTAATATACAAGTTACTAGGTAGCTGGCGCGCCAACGCAAACTTTTAAAAACCCAGTGAACTATTATGTTTAAACCTCGGTTAAATACGTTAACTTAACCTCGGTTTATGAGCATGGCTTATTTCAAAGCCTTAAAAGAATTGGTTTGCTAACTAATTCTTTTTGGGCGCAATGACCATCGACATTTGTCGCCCTTCCATTTTGGGAAACTGCTCAACGTTCCCAATCTCTTCAAGATCTGCTTCAACACGTTTCAGCAGTTCCATTCCGAGCTCCTGGTGAGCCATTTCACGACCGCGAAAACGCAGCGTAACCTTGGCCTTGTCGCCCGCTTCCAAAAAACGTCTCAGGTTGCGTAGCTTGACCTGATAATCGCCTTCCTCAGTGCCTGGGCGGAATTTAATCTCTTTGACCTGAATCTGCTTTTGCTTCTTTTTGGACGCGGCTTTTTTCTTCTTTAAATCGAAGAGGTGTTTGCCATAGTCCATAACCTTACAAACGACAGGCGTACTTTCACCTGCTATTTGCACCAGATCCAGACTTTGCCGTTGCGCTACTTCAAGCGCCTCGGCGATGGGAACTATACCTACCTGCGTGCCGTCCGCATCAATGAGCCGAACTTCTTTTGATTCGATCGCGTCGTTAATGATCGCGCGTTTCTTGTCTTTTACAGCCATGGACTTATACCTTCGCCCCCTGGCTTTTTGCAAACGCGCACAAAGCGCTGTGTAGGTCTAGAATAATGCTTTCCTCAAAAGTTTATATCTATGCGTCACCTGACGTTAGGCTATTAACCCTGTAACAGCTTGCTTTCTGCCTCAGTCAGTAACTCAACAACGGACTGCAACGGCAAGCTACCCATATCTTTACCTTCACGGGTACGCACCGAAACGGTCTCGCTCTCAAGCTCCTTGTCGCCAACCACCAGCAGATAAGGAACTCGGTCTAAAGTGTGGGCGCGGATTTTAAAGCCGATTTTTTCATTTCTCAAGTCTAAATCGGCCCTAAAGCCCTTATCTTTAAGGGTTTTAGCCACAAATTGTGCGTAATCGGCCTGATTATCGGTAATGTTCATAATCACGGCCTGAATCGGCGCCAGCCACAGTGGGAAACGCCCCTCATAATGCTCGATAAGTATGCCGATAAAGCGCTCAAAAGAGCCCAGAATGGCGCGGTGCAACATCACTGGCGCTTTGCGCTCGCCATTCTCATCGACGTATTGCGCACCAAGTCGCTCCGGCATCGAAAAGTCGAGCTGAATGGTGCCGCACTGCCAGGCGCGCTGCAAACAGTCGAAGAGGGTAAATTCTATTTTAGGGCCATAGAACGCCCCTTCGCCCTCCTGGATGTCATAACTCAATCCATTGGCTTTAAGAGCATCAGCCAGCCCTTGCTCGGCTTTATCCCAAACTTCATCTGATCCGATACGCTGTTCTGGTCGCGTCGACAGTTTTACGACAATCGAATCACCGAAACCAAAGTCGCGATAAACATCGTAAACCATGCGAATACAAGCCGTTACCTCGTCGAGAATTTGCTCTTCGGTACAAAAAACGTGAGCATCATCTTGAGTAAAGGAACGCACTCGCATCAAACCATGCAAGGAACCTGAACGCTCATTGCGATGTACCACGCCAAACTCGGCCATGCGGTAAGGCAGATCACGGTAACTCTTCAAGCCCTGGTTATAAATCTGAATATGTCCGGGGCAGTTCATGGGCTTGACCGCATAAGTCCGCTTTTCAGATTCGGTCGCGAAAATATTATCGTGATACTTGTCCCAGTGCCCGGACTTCTCCCACATGGAAACATCCATCACCATTGGCGCGCGTACTTCTTCATAGCCATACTCGTTAAGCTTCGCCCGCATGTACTTTTCGAGCACTGTATAAATAGCCCAACCTTTAGCGTGCCAAAACGCCATGCCAGGCGCTTCTTCCTGCAAATGGAATAGATTTAGCGCCTTGCCAATTTTACGGTGATCACGTTTTTCCGCTTCTTCTAACAAAGCTAGATGCTTTTTCAACGCCTTTTTGTCGCCAAACGCCGTACCGTATATGCGCTGTAACTGCTTGTTAGCCTGGTCGCCACGCCAATAGGCGCCCGACACTCGCATCAACTTAAAATGCTGGCAATGCCGCATATTCGGCACGTGCGGCCCGCGGCACATATCAACGTATTCTTCGTGATGGTACAAGCCAGGCTGATCAGACTGATCAATATCGTTATCAAGAATTTCCGCCTTATACGGCTCGTCACGCTCTGCAAAAACATCGCGAGCTTCTTGCCAGGACACTTTCTTTTTTACGACTTCATATTCGGTTGCCGCCAGTTCCTTCATGCGCTGTTCAAGCTTTTCAACATCGCCATCTGTGAGTTTATGCTCAAGGTCGATGTCGTAATAAAATCCATTTTCGATAGTCGGGCCAATCGCCATTTTTGCGTCGGGCCACAACTGCTTAACCGCGTGACCAATAAGATGCGCACAACTGTGGCGAATAATTTCGAGCCCTTCTTCATCTCTTGCGGTAAACAGGCTGACCTCTGCATCTTGCTCGATAAGATCAGAGGCATCACGTCGCTCGCCGTTGACTCGGCCACCGAGCGTCGCTTTCGCGAGGCCAGGGCCAATTGACTCGGCTAGCTGCATTACTGTGATGGGGGCGTCGAAATTTTTCTGCGAACCATCGGGCAGAGTGACAATAATCGGGGAAGACATAATATTTAAACCTATTCAGTGGTGACCCTTACGAGAGGCCACGTGACTATTAAAAAGTTTGGGAAGGTACTACTAACTACTACAAGAAAAACAAACCGTTGTTCATCCAGGCAATTGAAAGACTAAGCTAAGCCCAACCAACAACCGTTGTCAAAACAAAAGTGCTATTCAGTCTCGCTCGCAGGCTCCTCGGGAACCGCTTCGTTAATCATCGGCTGCAACTCACCGCTTTCGAACATTTCGGTCACGATGTCGCATCCACCCACTAACTCGCCCGCCACCCAAAGTTGCGGGAACGTAGGCCAGTTGGCGTAGGTTGGCAAATTAGCACGAACGTCAGGGTTGGTTAACACGTCAACGTAGGCAAACCGTTTGCCACAGGCCATAACAGCCTCTACCGTACGTGCAGAAAACCCGCACTGTGGCTGGTTTGGCGAGCCTTTCATATAAAGAATGACAGGATTGTCCTGAATTTGCTGCTTAATTGTTTCCATGATGTCCATGGGCTTACTCACTCCGACGACAATAAATCTGGGGCGCTAAACTTATGCCCCAATGCAAGGCTTATTCTAATAATCCTGCGCGCAACTGGCTAGCCATAATGCGCGCAAACAATGGTCGTATTGCGCCTCTGGGTGTTCTGGGCTAGTCTTCGCCTTTCAATCAAACTTTTGTCAAAGGGCAGTTCTGCTGCCCTTTTTTTATTTTTAAACTTATTTCGACGTTTCGCGACAAACGAATGAATAACCTGATGAACAACTACGCCCGCCAGGCCATTAGCTTTATCAAAGGTGATGGCTGCTGGCTGTATGACGCCGAGGGCAAAAAGTATCTTGATGCCCTTTGTGGCATTAGTGTTACCAACCTTGGGCACAACCACCCTGCGGTTACTAAGGCTATTCAAGACCAGGCAGACACCCTGTTGCATACGTCCAACCTGTTTCATATCGAATGGCAGGAAAAACTGGCCACGGCGCTTGCAGAACAAAGCAGGCTAACCGAGGACGAGCAGGACGGCGTTTTCTTTGCCAACTCAGGTGCAGAAGCCAATGAGGCGGCAATTAAACTCGCGCGACTTTATTACCATAAAAATTTCGCCGCAAAAACTGCTGCTGACCCACTAGTAATTAGCTTTACGGGCAGCTTTCACGGACGAACAATGGGCATGATCGCTGCGACCGCTGGCGATAAAATCAAAGAAGGCTTCGCGCCTATACTGCCTGGCTTTCTTCACCTGCCCTATAACGATATCGCTGCACTTGAACAAGCATTTGCCGAACATCAAAACATAGCGGCGGTCATTCTGGAGCCCGTGCAAGGTGAAGGTGGGATTAACATAGCCAGGACTGAGTTTCTTAACGCTATCCAAAAGCTATGCAAAACCCCGGCGCGGGACAACAACGTTCTGGTTATCCTCGATGAAGTGCAAAGCGGAAATGGCCGTTGCGGCGAATACTTTGCGTTTCAAGAGTTCCAGAAAGAAGGCGCAGAAATTCAACCAGATATCGTTACCACCGCCAAGGGTCTTGGCAATGGCTTGCCAATTGGTGCATGCATTGCAAAACGCGAAATCGCAGAAACTTTTGTTCCCGGCAAACACGGCTCGACATTTGGCGGAAACCCTCTTTGTTGCCGCGCGGGTCTTGAAGTCGTCAATACCATCATCACACAACAGCTCCACAACAGAGCAAAAGTGTTAGGCGAGAAAATCACCACGCAAATTAGTGCCGTGCTGGGCGACAATCCAGCCATAAAAGATGTACGACACAAGGGACTGATGATTGGCATTGAACTCGACCGCCCTTGCGGGGAACTTGTCGCCAAAGCGCTGGAGGCAGGAATTGTTATCAATGTAACAGCTGGCAACGTTGTCCGTTTGCTTCCACCGTTAGTCCTTAGCGACGAAGAAGCCGACACAATCTGCGAAAAAACGTCAGCCGTCATTCAGTCTTTCTTAGCAGCCTCTTAACCGAATAAGAGCAACGATTATGCGTCACTTTCTTTCACTCCTTGATTGCACACCGGCAGAGCTTCAAAGCATTTTGCAACGGGCAATAGAGCTTAAGTCCCAACCTCTTGGAAAACAGTTCGACGGTAAAGTGCTGGCAATGATTTTTGAAAAAGCGTCGACACGCACTCGTATTTCTTTTGAAAGCGGCATGGCGCAGCTTGGCGGCCACGCCATATTCCTCTCGCCCAGAGACACACAGTTAGGACGTGGCGAACCGATTGAAGACAGCGCGCGAGTTATTTCTTCAATGGCAGATGCCATCATGATTCGCACTTTTGAACACAGCAAAATAGAAACGTTCGCAAAGTTTTCGAGCGCCCCGGTAATTAACGCGCTGACCGACGACTTCCATCCCTGCCAGTTACTTGCTGACATGCAAACCTACCTCGAGCACCGCGGGTCGATAACGGGCAAACGCGTAGCATGGGTGGGAGATGGCAACAATATGTGTAACAGCTATATCAATGCGGCGAGGCAATTCGATTTCGAACTTGCTATTGCCTGCCCACAGGGCTTCGAACCCAACGAGGCACTGGTTAAGACCAACAAAGACCGCGTCGAAATGTGCAGCTCCCCCGAACAAGCCGTAAAAGGCGCCGATCTCGTCGTTACCGATACATGGATTTCAATGGGACAGGAAGAAGAAAAGCAACAACGCGTCGAAGCATTTTCTGGATATATGGTTGATCATGACATGATGAGCCTTGCCACTAGTGAAGCTATCTTTATGCACTGCCTTCCAGCCTATCGAGAATACGAAGTATCGACCGCGCTGATAGAAGACTCGAACATTAGTGTCGTATGGGACGAAGCCGAAAACCGGCTACACGCGCAAAAAGCATTATTAGAGTTTTTGCTCAACGGCTGATTGTTTACGCCAGGCAGTAAATAGATCTCTCGCGCTTGAGAAAATCAATCTAAAAAATATTTAATTTTTACCACCGCATGCCTGACACATCTACCTTCTGTCAGCGACAAAGTTGAAAGCCCATGCGGCCGCATATCTTCACGCTAGTAGTCACCAACCATTTGAAATCCAATAAGTTTGTTGGCTACAAAGACATCAATCTCGCCTCTTGATTCTTTCGTCACACCGCATTATCTTGTGCATGTGCATCGGCGCCACCCCAAGATATAGGGTGTCTAGGTGGTTGTTTTTGGTGCGCATTCGGTCTCAATGTTCCAACATAACGCCACAATCACGCTAACTAGCGATTGATAACACCAATGCCATAACCGCGAGCTTTTCTAGCCAGGCATGGATATCCATTTCGCGGTGTAAACCGAGCTTCCAGAGCACATCGAAGCGTTAGCGACACTGAGACCGTCTAACTAAAAAAACAATACCGCACGACTTACCGACGCACGAGAACTGACAGAGAGACAAACGCAGATGCACACTGAAGGCACTTCCGGATCCCCCAGCTATACCTCAGCAACCGCTTCACCAGCAACCACAGACCACCAGGAACAACCGGCAATCGCGCCAGGCCAGATACGGGTTATCAAACGTAATGGCAAGGTCGTTGGCTACGACCCGAGTAATATCTCCGTTGCGATCACCAAAGCTTTTCTGGCAGTAGAAGGTGGGCACGCAGCCGATTCAACACGAGTTCACAGCACGGTCGCTGCGCTCACCGACCAGATCGGTGCCATTTTTGAGCGTCGTATGCCGTCTGGTGGAACCATTCATATCGAAGATATTCAGGACCAGGTCGAACTGGCGCTGATGCGAAGCGGCGAACAAAAAGTTGCGCGCGCCTACGTACTCTATCGCGAGAAACGTGCCCAGGAACGAGCCAAAGAACAAGAAGAGGCTGAAGAGCGCTCTGCGATCTCGGTGAAACACGAAGACGGTAGCCTGCGCCCGCTAGACTGGCAGCGCATTCAATTTATCGTTAAAGAAGCCTGTAATGGTCTTAGCGACGTCAACCCCGAAGCGATCCTGGACGAAGCGTTTAAAAATCTTTACGACGGTGTATCTGCCAAAGAACTCAACACCCTGCTGGTGATGACCGCGCGCACCAAGGTTGAGCAAGACCCGAACTACAGCTATGTCACTGCGCGTCTGTTGCTAGACACTATGCGCAGCGAAACACTGCCGCGCCTTGGCCTAATTAGCTCAGCTACACAAGCCGACATGCAGGCGGTCTACCCGCAAGCGCTTAAAGCTTATATTGGCCTGGGCATCGAATACGAACTGCTCTCGCCCGAGCTGGCCGATTTTGACCTCGACATGCTGGGCAACGCACTGCTTGCGGATAACGACAAACAGTTCACCTATCTCGGCCTGCAAACGCTTTATGACCGTTACTTTATTCATAAAGACGACATCCGCCTTGAGCTACCGCAAGTCTTCTTTATGCGGGTTGCGATGGGACTTGCGATTCGCGAGGAGAAAAAGAACGAGCGCGCGATAGAGTTTTATCAGCTGCTTTCGTCATTTGACTATATGAGCTCTACCCCAACACTGTTTAACGCTGGCACGCTGCGTCCACAGCTATCGTCTTGCTACCTGACTACCGTTCCGGACCATCTCGACGGAATTTACAACGCGATTCATGACAACGCCATGCTTTCCAAATGGGCTGGCGGTCTTGGTAACGACTGGACACCCGTAAGAGCACTTGGCGCCTATATCAAGGGCACTAACGGAAAATCTCAGGGGGTTGTACCGTTCCTGAAAGTTGTTAACGATACTGCGGTTGCGGTCAACCAGGGCGGCAAACGTAAGGGAGCGGTTTGCGCTTACCTCGAAACATGGCATCTCGATATCGAGGAGTTTTTAGAACTACGTAAAAACACAGGTGATGATCGCCGCCGAACGCACGACATGAACACCGCCAACTGGGTGCCAGATCTATTTATGAAGCGCGTGTTCGAAGATGCAGATTGGACACTGTTTACACCTAACGAAACGCCTGATTTGCACGAGCTCTACGGGCAAGCTTTTGAAGCGCGTTATGCAGAGTACGAGCGTCTGGCTGACGAAGGCAAAATTAAAGTCTTTAAGCGGATGAAAGCGCAGGATCTGTGGCGCAAGATGCTCGGTATGCTGTTCGAAACCGGCCATCCCTGGATTACTTTCAAAGATCCTTGCAACCTGCGCTCACCTCAACAACACGTTGGCGTTGTGCACTCATCCAACCTTTGCACAGAGATCACGCTAAACACTTCAGAAGAAGAAATCGCAGTCTGTAACCTTGGTTCGATTAACCTGCCCCAGCATATTGGTGAGAATGGCCTGGAACAGGAAAAACTCCAGAAAACAGTGAAAACCGCTGTGCGTATGCTCGATAATGTTATCGACATCAACTACTACTCGGTGCCGCAGGCGCGCACATCTAACATGCGCCATCGCCCTGTTGGGCTGGGAGTAATGGGCTTCCAGGATGCGCTTTACAAGCAACATATCGCTTACGGCTCGCAAGACGCAGTAGAGTTTGCTGACCGCTCGATGGAAGCTATCAGCTACTACGCAATTCAGGCATCATCAAACCTGGCGATTGAGCGCGGAAGCTACTCCAGCTTTGACGGCTCATTGTGGAGTCAGGGGCGCCTGCCTATCGACTCACTCAAAGAGCTGGTCGAATCACGTGGTAAGGATTTTATCGAAGTCGACTTAAGCCAGACTCTTGACTGGGACGGGCTACGTACTACCGTGCAAAAACAGGGCATGCGTAACTCTAACGTAATGGCTATTGCGCCTACAGCGACTATTGCGAATATCACAGGGATCTCGCAGTCAATAGAGCCAACTTACCAAAACCTTTACGTAAAATCGAATCTGTCGGGCGAATTCACGGTTATTAATCCCTACCTCGTTCGTGAGCTTAAAGCGCGAAACCTGTGGGACTCGGTAATGGTGAACGACCTCAAACACTTCGATGGAAGCGTACAACAAATCGACCGCATTCCTGCCGACGTCAAACAGCTTTATGCCACTTCGTTCGAAATCGAACCTCGCTGGATTGTTGATGCCGCCAGCCGTCGCCAAAAGTGGATTGACCAGGCGCAATCACTCAACCTTTACATCAACAACGCCAGTGGCAAGAAGCTAGACGTCACGTATCGCATGGCCTGGTACCGCGGCTTAAAAACCACTTACTATCTCCGCTCATTAGCGGCGACAGGTACAGAGAAATCAACAGTAACAACAGGCACTTTAAACGCGGTTAGCTCTGGCACAGAAAACCCAGGTGCAGCGGCGCTTGGAGCTACCGGCACGATGAGCGCACCAGCGCCTGTCCCCAAAGCCTGCTCGTTAGACGATCCCGACTGCGAAGCCTGCCAGTAGGCCGGCTCGCCATAAACCGAATATTAAAGTTAATTACAGCATCAGGAGAAACACCCAATGATAAGCTGGGATGATTACAACGAAGAAGCCGCGTTAGCCCCTCACAAAAGCAGCCCTGCACCACAGAACCTTGAAAAAGCTGCGCCAGAGGTGGTTGCCGCTGCCGCCGAAACGTTGGCAGAAAGCACATCAGAGCCTGCAGCAATACTTGAAAATCTGGGCACTGAAAAAGCGATCGAACAAGCTGCAGCGCCTACCCCAAAAACAGGGGCTCCATTAAGCGCAGAGACCAGTGTTGAAAAAACCAATGTAGTACCACCGGAAGCTAATACCCCGCCCTCCGCAGAGAGTAATGTTTCAGCCGCCGCCGCTGCGGTCGCGAACATCGACATCGCCCCGGGCCTGGAAGAGCTGGAAATGGGCGCGCAGCGAATCGAAGTTGATCAAAAACGCATGATCAACTGTCGCGCTGATCTTAACCAGCTGGTTCCATTTAAATACGACTGGGCCTGGCAAAAATATCTCGACGGCTGCGCCAACCACTGGATGCCGCAAGAGATCAATATGAACGCGGATATCGCGTTATGGAAAAAAGAAGGCGAAGGCGCTCTCAGTGAAGACGAGCGCTTAATCGTTATGCGCTCACTGGGCTACTTCTCCACAGCAGACTCGTTAGTTGCCAACAACCTGGTACTGGCCATCTATCGTCTTATCACCAACCCAGAATGCCGCCAGTATATTCTTCGCCAGGCTTTTGAAGAAGCCATTCACACACATGCCTATCAGTACTGCATAGAATCGTTAGGAATGGATGAAGGCGAAGTCTTTAATATGTACCGCGAAATTCCTTCTATCGCGAAAAAGGCAGCATGGTCGCTAAGCCATACTCACTCGCTCAGCGATCCAAGCTTTAGAACAGGAACCCCGGAAGCCGACCAGGAATTACTACGCAACCTTGTGGGCTTTTATGCCGTCACCGAAGGCATTTTCTTCTACTGCGGATTTACACAAATTTTGTCGATGGGTCGTCGAAATAAAATGACCGGCGTCGCCGAGCAGTTCCAATATATTCTGCGTGACGAGTCCATGCACCTGAACTTTGGTATCGATGTAATCAACCAGATTCGCCTGGAAAACCCACATCTATGGACTGAACAATTCCAGCAAGAAGTGATTCAAATGATTCTGGAAGGCACCGAAATCGAAATCGAATACGCGCGTGACACCATGCCGCGCGGAGTACTCGGTATGAACGCCAGTATGATGGAAGAATACCTACACTTTATCGCCAACCGTCGCCTCGCCCAACTCGGCCTGCCCGAGCAATATCCAAGTGCACAAAATCCCTTCCCATGGATGAGTGAAATCATGGACTTACGCAAAGAGAAAAACTTCTTTGAGACACGGGTAATTGAGTATCAAACAGGTGGCGCGTTGAGTTGGGATTGATACTTTCGACAAGCTTAAAACAACCCCTAAAAAGCGACTTATCTAAGTCGCTTTTTTTTGCAATAAACTTCGAGTAATATGGAGTATCGGTGGGCGGTTAAGCCCGAGCGATAAAAATAATACTAAACACAAAACATGTTTGCTGGAGCAAATCGGATGCTTAAAAAAACATTTACCACTCTAGCAAGCTCAATACTGTTAGCTTCAAATACACAAGCTATCCCTTTCCAGCCTGGTGATAATATGGTCGTAGGTTTCAACACCTTCGGTATGGGATCTTTTCTTTATGACACTGGTGTAAGCGCTGATGATTTCGTAACGGGGACTGGCTTCAGCCTGGACATTAGTGCTGCGTTTTCAGCATTGGGTGGATCGATTGAATCATTCATGATACTTGGACGCACAACGCCATACGCTACCACAGTATATAATTATGACGAATACGCATATGTCGACCCTGGTGCAGGACTTGTTTACGCACAGACCGTTCCTGAACCATTGAGGACTAACAGCCAGCTACAGTTTGCAACCTTTAATACCGCTGCCACTATTGCAAATGCATCTTTTGGCTGGAATGGAGAAGGAACCTTTGGAGACCTGGATAACAGAGCGCCGATTGTTTTTGGCCTTGGAAATGGATTCCTGAACAGCTTTAGTGACCTACTGGGATCACGACCAAATACCAGGCACTTTCATCAATACCAAACGACTGGCGTAAGCACAGCGCAGAATGAACAAACCGTGTTTACACCTTCGGTCGTTGATGAGTTGTGGTGCACAGAAGGTGAGGGTGCAACTTTTTACGAGAGCGTAGACGAGTGCTTAGTGTTTGTAACTGCTTCATACAACCATCACATATCTTTGAGCAACAACATATTAACTGTGCAAGGCTTTCAAGGCGCAGCCGTAATACCAATACCCGGTGCTGCTTGGTTGTTCTTATCCGCGTGCTCTAGCCTAATCATGATCAAACGAAAGGGAAGTTCTCACATCACAACTGAGAATCAGTAAATAGATTGACACTTAAAAACCCACCCAAAAAAGACACAAACAAAAAGGGCTAATAGTGCTATGAATAAGTACGAAAATATTTGTAATTAGCATTGCTCTGGCCGAATAGGCCAAACTCTCTTTTCCCCGATGCCCCTATCAAAGGCGGGCATTATTATTGGTTAATTTTCTATACTCGCTATGCAGCCGATACGCTCAAATCCGTTTTCATAATAGCCCGACCCGCTCAATGAGCACTGGCCAAGATAAAATCTTCTGACATACGGGCAAGCTTCATATGATTGGGAACAGGGTTGTAGTGATAGAAAATAAAATGATCCCGCGAACGCAGCTCTCTAGCGTCTGGTTTTTGCATAGGGTACTCAAACCACTCATTAGGAAGTGGTCGGCAAGGATATCCCTGCTTAACCAAAAGGCTATTAAAAGCGTGTTGATCATTATTGGAAGGGGTTTTCGCTAAAACTTTCTCCCAACTCTTTAACATACTTTTTAACTTTCTAGACTTTATTCCAAAAACACCAGAGCATATACCAGTGGGAGAAGCACTTACTATCGGGGATTTCATATATTTTGCGATGTATTCATTTGCACCAAATGCATCGTAGTTGTCCCAAGGCTGCTTAGGAGCGTAACAGAAGTATACATGGTTACTTTCTATCTTTCTAAACACCGGTGCCAACCCCTTTAGCACCAATATATCAAAGTCCATATAAAGTATTGTTTCGTGCTGCGCAAAGTCGTAATACTGATGCATATATATTCTAAAATTTCTTGGATCTTCAATGGCCCCAGCAGGCACCACCACTCTTTTGACTTGCAGCTTATTCAAACTTTCTATGTCACGGTCGAAATCTGTAAAAAGCAGTACGTCACCGTCGAAGCCTGATACCCTTCGAATAGACTGCAGCGATAATAATGTCAGGTCTACATTGTGATTTTTATCACCTAGACAGATCAAGACGACTAAATTTTTGTGGGCGCTCATTATCAAACTCAACTTCCTGCTAATAAGACTTGTGAATTAGTATTTGCTCTTATAAATAAAATAAACTGACAAGAACACATCCGCTAAGAATCAGCAGCAAAACAGGCACTAAGATCTTCGAGTTTATCAACCGCTACCGAATAGCCGAATTGATAAATAATTCGGGGCTTTTTACCGTCTACAACTTCACAGCCATGCACGTTGCTGTGAGCAAAAAAAGCCCATAAATCCCCCTCCCTTAAAACATAGGTTTGATCCTCTACTATTGGATTACCAGAGTCCGGGTTTTTAGAAACAACTACGTTGCATCTTAAATGCTGTCTACCTGACTCTGAATAATGATCGCAATTATCGCGATGCATATGGATTCTTCCCCCAGGTTTGATAAGCGAAATAACCCAACCAAGTAAAGGATCAGGTTGAACATCAAACGCTCTCAGCCTACCCCGGATAGGCGCTTCAACGCTTTTGACTATAGCATTCGCATGAGGTGTATTGTAGATCGGCAAAATATAACGATACTGGGTGTAATTATTTTCCATCAATCCATTTTTATATAAACGCATTGCATGATCTCTCAACGCTATACGTTTATTGTCGGCCAAAAAATTCTTCTGAATAATCATTTTAAGCACTATTTATACTAATAAATACAACTCAAAAAAGAACGGAGTTTATCCCACATAATAATTATGTAATAACATTAACTAACCGTTTTTGTAACCAAGCTGAACTGCTTCTTTCTTACAAATGGCATATATCAACTCTTGCTTATCCCCCGGTAATAATGATCGCCTACGAATAGGCTTAGAAGCAGAGCGGTCTTGAGCCCGCTCATTCAGACCAAGATATCTACTAATATGTTTGCAAGCATCATTAGGCCTTCTAACTATATCCTCATAGCGAACCAAATGGATTTTACTTTTTTCGGCCAGCAACGTTTGAGCTAAAAGTTGCCATAGCATTGCTGATCGAACATAAAGATCATCCTCAGACAACAATCTATTAAGCCTGGTTGAAAACTTACCCACTGCAAAATCAGAAAGAAACTCTGGCTTGGCCGAATTCAAATGCGGGAATGACACCTTATGCCACGAAGCAATACAATCCAAAGGATGCCTGACACTAGCCATAATATAGTCGACAGCTTTATTACGTACCAGTTGATTTAAAATCGACATAAACACTAGCGTATTTTTTATGCCCAATAGAAACTCGTGATCATCAACCTTATGAACATGCATTGAACGACTATCTTCGTACGACGTATCCTCTATAAATTTTCCGTCTTTGATTTTATTTGGAACTGCCACACCTGTGGTAATTCGTTCCCTATAACTTGCAAACAAGCGAGAAACACCATCAATTCCTTCTCTTCTCAGCTCACCAAACACCTCTTGCGGCTCATTAACTACAACGGCATTCTCCATCTCATTAACTCTAGAACATAAGAAACTAGTTCCGCTACGGGGCATACCTGTGATAATGAGATCAATTTTTTTTTTGGCCATTTTGTTCAATCAGGGACTCTAAAGCAAATCAGCGCTGATGTGGTTGACGACGCTCTCTTGCACTCGCCTTATTAGCATGTGGAAAGGGTTTATCTGGTATCTCAACACCGAGATAAGTACAGAGCCTCTCCCAACCATGCCCTTTCTCAAGGTTCATCTTTAATATACTTTTCTGTTTTTCCTTAAAGAACTTATCAAGCTCTAAATAATGACGCTTGTATCTCTCCAAATAGATACCTTCGTTTCCCTTTGGGCAACCCACACCATAGATCCAGCTTCGCATAGGTGTACTATTAGAGCCGAAGTGCCTCAAAAGACTATTAATCCACTTTTCTGGATCTCTAAATGTCGCGATAAAATAGGCATCAGGAAACTGCTGGTACATTTCTTTATAAAGAATCGGCCAGGGATTATCTTGAAAGGCGTCGTATTCCCAAACCAACTTGTTAGCTATGGCTAATGCATTGTTTGCTATATTTGGATCGTTAACACCGTTAGGGCCGGTAACAGAATACCCCAGCGATCGCAGCGCCTGAGCCAAACTTGTTGTGCCTGTTTTATGGAAACCTATACCGAATACTTTCATGGCAAACTCTGTTCTCCCAATTTACTAGCCGCGGCTAAAACACAATATCACTATGCAGCAGAAAAGCTAGCGAGCAGACCAAACCATCATACTTGAAATACTCGATGAGCGCTCCAAAGGAACATCAAAAACTCTAACAACAGCTTGGTTTTTCATATCGAGCACTAAGATTTTCGAACCAACTGCAAACAATGTTGTGCCTTTTAGATGCCTCAGCAAACAGCTACCTTGCTTCCCGGCAAGAGACAAACCTACACGTTCTGCCGCGATCATTAACCCTGGCACGGACTCCAGATCAACCTGCCTGTAATCATAGTTCGCTGAATAGACCACGTGCTGGTGATCTGCACTGCTATACAGAATACCTTTGTTATAAGGCTGTGCATTTTCTGCTCCTAGATGCAGCTGTTCCACCGCTCTAGCCTTTCCATCCTGATAGTGGATAAGTTTATCGAACTTAGCACAACCAACCACCAATTTGTCCCGATCCATCCACCCCGCGTTAACACCATACTGGTTACACAGATTTTTTGTATCCGTATCGCTTGGGCAAAACTCCGTAATACACACTGCTCCATTCTCTTCATTAACGGTTAGTCGCCACCCTTTATCGAAAACCTTCTTGCGAAAATTAAACCTTAAAACCCCATCACAGCCTGAACAGGCCACATAAGAAAACCTCCCGTCTACAAACATTGAGCAAGCGCCTTTTAAATGAGAGTTTTTATACACACCCTTGATTTTAAGATCCTTATCAAAAACCACTAGCTGATCTTTTTGCAGCGCAGCGAATTCTTTGTCCACGCATTTAAGAGAAAGTATTTTCCCAACATCTAACACTTCAGTACTATTTTTACCCGGCTGCAACTGAGCCGGCCGCAGACTCTCTTTATCAAGGTCAAATAAATATAATCTGTTAATTGCTCCACAAGATACAGACACCAACAACTCTGGGTAACTAACATCTTTTATCGGTAGTCGCACAGGGCGACCCGCTCTGTGCTTCTTTATGTAGAATTTAAAGTCCGCTGCAAGCGATTGCGGAACATTATACTCAGGAGGCAAGTAATCAATAATCAAGTGTATTCTATCGATTGAGTCCTTTGGATTATTAACCCAATGCATAACCTGATTATTGAGCTCATACATTTTCCCTGCATCCATCCTTACTAGCTCATCGTCGACGACAAACTGAAGCTTCTCTGTTGTAACTAGAGGAATATGAATGCGGTGGCTGTTCTCTAGTATAAAAAAAGAATCACGGTGTGGATCAATCTTGGCGCCAGGCCCCATCTTAGCCAACTGCGCTCTGACGAAAACCCCATCCTTTGAATAATGTTCCCTCACCTTATCAAACAAATAAGCTAAGCTCGGGTAATAATTATTAAAACCCGCAAGCCTGGGCACATCCTCTTGCCTCAACGGCCGCTTCGATAAAGTGTCAAAAAGCTCCTCCCTGGTAAGCGAATAAAGAAATATCGACTGAGTTGGTCTGCTACCCGCCAATTTTTGTTTAAGTGCCTCTCCACCAGCCCAGTCTTCTGCAGACAAGGTCGCTAGAAAATCTAGTGCTGGATTGATGTCAACACTATCTACTTCCTTAATTCTTGCTGGGAACCACATAATTATTTGATACCTAAATATTCAATAGCCGGGCCAAGCATTTCGGAAAAATTTTTCCACTTGTTTACTGCCGCTGTGTTCAACCCTAAGCGGACTTGGCTCAGGCTAGGTGTCCTCACCGAGTTTGTCCTCTCATTAAACCTTAACAACCCCGGCTCCCAATCCAAATCAATTTTTTCCAACATCGCTCTTATACTTTCCTCAGGCTTAGAAACAAGCGACTCATAATTGACCTCTATAAATTTCTCCGAATAGAGCTCCTTCCAAAAATCCACCTTCGCATAATAGTGTTCATGCTCAAGCACACAATTAAGCCCCCTAGTAGAGTAGGTCGCATTTTTAAAATAGTGCTGTAAAAGGCTGGCCGCTACATCAAGGGGATGTCTCTTTATAACGATAAACTTTGCTCTAGGAAACATATTAGCCAAAAGCCCCACCCTGTTAACGCAATTCAATTCCTTGTCGGTGACAATCTCTGATGCAGAGAGCAAGCGTTGATACTGTTGGTAATATTTTACGGCCTCATTAAAGTCTCTGCCACTCATCAGCCTGAAATGCTCGAAAAGCTTGCTGTTTACCACCCTCCCTTCATGCTTAGCTGGCGAGAACCTCGACAAGGCTATCTGTAACGCTCGGGATTCTCCCGTATTGCCGACCCTTGAATGCGCTCCAAGTATCTGCTCAATCAATGTTGTACCACTACGCGGCATACCGAGCACAAAGAGATACTGATTCTGGCCAGCGTTAATTACAGGCATCCAATCTGGTCTCGGCTGCTTGAACATTCGCTTTAGAGCCAAAAGCTGCTCCTTGGCCAGGCTAGCCGAATACTCTCCCGGCCCCGCGCGGTCTTCAGCATAAGCAAGGTCATTTGCGATCTTCAAAAATTGCAGCTGCTTGTCTAAGTTATTCTTACGGCCATAGTGTTTTGCCATCGAAAAGTACAAGTGTGTTTCGAGCGACGTTCCTTTCCCCGATTTTATAAACTTTAGAACTGCTTTCTCTTCATCACCCGTTAGCTCACGCAACCCAGTCAAGCGAGCCAGAGCCCTTGCAAACACTGCATCCGCGCGTCCACGCCTAATTCCACGTGAAAAAACTCTATTATATATTTTTAATGCCTGATCCGAATCGCCACGCTGCTCATAAAGTATTGCTAACTCAGTAATAATAAGTGCGCTAGTGGGATCAGCATCTAAAGCTAATCGAAAGAAGCGTTCGGCATCACATGATCGCCCTAAAAGCATGAAGAATAACGCTATCTCAAGATTTAATTCACAGCTACTGCCTGCTTTCGCGATACAGTGCTCCAACAACTCCATTCCCTCTGGCAGCCACTGCAGCCGATTATAGATCGTAATGCGATATAACAATCCTGTTTGATCGAGCTTTTTTGGGGGCGCATCTTCTGTAACAGCAACAAGCATCCTAAGCGCAAGTCGATATTTACCTGTATTTATAGCTTCTTCGACCCGCTCATACTTGTTACCAGAACTACTCATATAAAAAACCGAATCAACTTGCCGCTTAACTGTCTTTGTTAATGTACGAAACCCCTTCTATGGGAACACCCAACTCCTCTAGCCTAGCTCTCGCGGGCGCCAACATAACCTCATACTTACGCCACTTTTCGATAGAAGATGTATATATTTTTTGGCGCACTTGATCCACACTAAGCGTTCGAACAACGTTTTTTCGCTCATGAAACTTAAGCATATCGTTCTCAAGACCAATACCTAAATAATCAACCACTTGCTGAGTACTATCTTCGGGTCTTTCTACCAAGTCACGGTAGTTCATTATAAATATACGATCTTCAAAAACAGTCTTCCAGTGCCCTATGAGCTTTTTCATGTGAACATAGTATTCAGCCATATGCACCAGGTCAGAAGTCGCATGCACACCAGGGATGCTATTTTTAAAGCAACTCAGGAATATATCCATTGGAGCTCGATTCATGTGAATAAACTTTGCCTTTGGAAAAAGCACCGCCATCAACCCAACATAGTTGAAGTTATACAGCTCCTTATCAATATACATATACTTCTTCGTCATGACACTTTGGTGTCGCTCATAGTAACGTGCGATCTCATGAAAAGCAGACATAGGCAGACGGTTGATGTCTTCCGGATGTGGGCTACCTACAAAAGCTGGCTGATGCGTTAGAAAAGCTTTTTCGACAGCGAGTGAAAACCCCTTTGACTCTCCCGTTTGTCCTATTTTTGAGCTAGCTCCCAATATCTGCTCCATTAAAGTCGTTCCACTCCTTGGCAAACCCAAGATATAAATTGGGCTAAAATCACTATCAAACTCAGACTCAAGCCATTCGGGTTGTGAAGAAGCAAAGAGAGAAGCATGCAGCTTTCGAACACGCTCATACTCATTAAGATAGTGTTTGAGCTCAACTCCACGGGTTGTGTATTTATTCTCAGACAAATTAGCCATTACAAGATATCGCTGTTCATCTTGAATGTTTTTCTCAAACAGGCTTTGCTGAGCCAACGCATAGGCAGCCGAAGCAGCAATCCTGTCATCACCAGAACCCGCGAAGTTCTCCAGATCCTGCCGCATCTCTCCTTCAACGTGCTTATATCCAGCATAACGAAATAAAACTGATCGATATTGAGCATTACGCTCTTCGTCACTAAACCTTCTCTTCCAAACCTGGCCGATGCTTCGCTCAAGCAACTTGATAGCTTTGTCACCAGCTCCCGAGTACCTGTAGCACAACGCCATCTGCGAAAAGGTTTCTATTCGATTTGGACTGATTTCATTGATTTTCTTTAGTGCGGAAAACGCTTCTTTGACACGCCCCAACAACAGATAGAAGCGCGATGCGTTAACTAACACTCCAATATTGTCCGGAGCCACATCTAGCAACTCTTCAATAAGAGAGTCCAGTTCATACAGCGCTTCAAGATCCAGCAAAGCCCTTACCTTTAATAGGTAAATATCGATTATCTGATCCTGAATTTCCAGCAGCTGGTCTGCTATCGACAATGCTGAATGCGGATCACCTTCTGCCAAAAGTGAATTAGCATAGGTAATTGCTTCTGCGCAGGTCATTTCCTGCGCCGGTTTCGCAAAAAGGCTGATTGTAATTCTTGTACCATCCAGCCGCTTTCTTGCCTTTTCAGCATTTTTTGGACTAGCCGTAGCTATGAGCTTTTTATTCACCAGAGACATGCAATAAACTCAAAATATTAGACAACTCGTTTAGTTCATGCCCTTCTTCATCGACGCTACACTCAACGCAACATAAGAGGGCATAGATTGTTTTACAACGCAATATGTATACAGCAAGCCCACCGTCTTGAAATATACTTTCTTTACTAGTATGTTGCTCGCTTGCCAATTCAATCATCTCAATAGACGACAAATCAGGTTTTACTCACGAACCAGGCCATGCAGAAACTTTACCTCAAAACACACACACGACCCCTTACGAACTATAATAGTGGAACGCTTATTCGGCTAACTGCATCATTATGTTTCGCTTTTATTTTTAGCGGATGCGCCACCTTTAATGCAGACCACTGGTCAAATACGGCAATGAACAAGGCAACCAGAAAACACCCTGCAGCAAAGCAATTTATACACTTCGCGAAACTAGCTAAAAAAATAGAGAATACAAACGACCTAAGCACATTTTACACTAAGGCTAGCGCTGAAAAACTATATACTCAGAGGGGCTGGTATCGCCTTGTCTACTCTGCCAATCACTATATTATGAAAGGTATGGACTGTGAATCTTTCGAATTGAAAGTCTTAAGCAGAAATTCACTTTATATAGACTGCATAGGGACATATGACGCATGGTCTCCGGTTCTAGGTAACACCGTTGAACGTGCGCATTTGCGCTCTTATATGAAACTAATGGACGGTACCTGGCTCTTCGATCGATCGGGTTATATCCATACTCAGACATTTGAGGATACCGTCTCACTTCGAAAAGGAGGTATCAAGTTTAAAAGCCATGCCTTTGACTAATACCCATCGTTTAGAGAATCCTTTTTTTGAAGCTACGTACTAAAGGCTAGAAGCACTTTGCAAACCCCCTTAATATACCTCTCTGTTTATCCATCAAAACTTTAAACTGGCTTGGTACCATGGAGTTTTTCTCAACCAACTTGAAATCAATGGTTCGCAGCTCTGCCAACAATTTTTTGTAGAATGCCAGGTTTTCGCTATATAAGGTCCTCAAAAACCTATCATAAACTTCTTCATTATTAATAGCGCCTTTTTCAAGCCCGTAATGCCTCTCAATTTCTTCCAATTGGGCCAATGTGGCTTCTTTAAACGGCTCTATGTGATTTCCCGGCGGAACTATAGCATAGGGCATAACGGGCCCCGATGAGCCATACAGTAGCTTAGAACGATACATGAAACTGTTTTGGAATTTTGGAGGGGGATTCCAATCAGGCACATCACTCTGATGACTACAAACAGCCTGTGAAGAAACCTGAAGTGTAAGACCATCCGTTAACGGCATCTCAAAACTCTGCGAATGCAGAAAATAAGCACTCTGATCCACGAAGCCGTAAACCACAAAAGTCTGCAGCGCGTCCATAATTTCATAGCGCGCAAATGTTTGCCCTGCAATAAGGTTTTTATGGTGCAATTGGATGTGATTACCACCCCCCCTAAAGTCATACTTAAAGTTATTGGCGAATAGATGGTGATTCATAAACTCTAACAAAGGTAAGCTGCGATTCGCTTCAGAATTCAACTCATAAAACATCCGGGCCTGCCAGAAAGCCGCAATGCGCAGAGATTCGTCCCCCTCGACAGCCGGCTGTGCCAAATCCGCGCCATTACCTCCTGTAAGCAGAAGATTTAGTAACTCGGGAAATTGACTCAACTGCACTGGAGGGGAGTCCTTACCAAACTGACTAACCTTGCCCAACAAGTTGAACAGCTCAAGCGATAGCATCATTATTTCTGACTGCAGTGGTGTTGCATCAGAGTCAATCGAATCAACGTTCAGAGAGCCATCTTTTGATAGCCTAAATTTGTAGTGATCGATTTGAGGCATAACAGAAACAGGCAAGGAAACCATCAGGTGCTGATTCTGGACTTTCCTAGCTAAACTGTAGGAGAGCTCTGAGCCTTTCACACCAAGTTCAAGAGCCTCATCAAAATAAGCCCCGCCCTCATAGCAAACTTTCTCATGTAGCTTTTCAATAACTGCCGCAACCGCTGTATTGCGGGTTCGAATTTTCATACTTCCACTAAATACCTGAGTGCTAATATTTCAACTGATTCAGACTCAAATTTGATTACTATTAATTTTTTCCACCAAAAATTATGGCAGGCGAGACCAGATTTTAGCAAATAGCCGCCAATGTAGAGACTAGATGAATACAGACTTTGATTTACCTATCAAAGTTGGAAAAGATTGAACTGGAAACCCTAGTTTATTACTTTTACTGCAACATAGGGGTATAACCAAGATCCGTTTATACTCGCCAATCAATGCCGTTTTTAACTAACCGATATGCTAAAATTTCGACAGCCATAGAAGTGTGTCTAGCTGACACAAAATATTTTTACCGCCCACGAGTCTGGTTCTATTGATAGTGCTTTTAACTTTCAGCAAAATCAGCCCCGCAGGAATAAAAGGTTGTGGCATTCCCTTATCACCGTCGTAAATCACCACCATAAGGATATCAGCTTCAAACCCCGCGAACTCTCGCAAAACACACTCAGGTAACACGCTATTAAGAGCGATAAAGGCTGTGCTGCTATTTAAAGCAGGTCACTCCATAGCGGAGCAAACAATATTCGCATCTATCAAACTCAGGGTGTAGATATGAGCAAGCCTTCCCCACAACAAAAATACCCGCACCTTTCGGAGCGGGTATTTTTAATCAAGCGTACTCTTTAGGACAAAGGTCTATAAAGATCGCTCAAATCGGCGTTGCTATTGAGAATAGCTAGCTCTATTAAAGCGCGCCGCCGTTTGCATCAGTAAGTGCACCGCCAGGCGCGAGAGGTGCACAACCTACCGCGTTACCGGCCACCTGGTGATAAGCAACACCGTTCCCAGAATCAGCAGCCACGATACCTACAGTAATGCCATTAGTTGTATTGTCAGCAACGCTTGCAGCCGCAGCCAGGTTAGAAACCAGATTGTAGTTTGAAGAAGCAACTGCCTCAACGCTTGGAGCTACGCCATCAAGCTTGATAAACGCGTGGGTATCAGCCAAAGAAGTAGAAGAGATAATACCCATTCTGTGGTTAGATTGACCGTTGGTAAGTGTACCAAGAACTGCAGCGTCGTTACCGGCAGTTGCTAAAGTCGCAGGACCCTGACCACAAGAAAGGCCACCAATACCAGCTGAAGAACCCGCGAAAGCTCTTACAGCATTGTCACATCCATCAGCAATGTTGAATACCAATGCACCTTTTTTGATGCCTGTCGCATCGTCAAGGTTTCCACCGTCACCCAAGATGTTTGTCGCGTTATTAACAGCGCCAGTAGCTAAAGCACGGAGCTCAGCACTAGATAATGAAGGCGCACATGCCGCATCAGTACTACCCGCACAAGCTGCGTCGCCGCCCTGAATAGTACGCAAGCCGTCAGCAATATCAGTCGCGGCAACGATAGCGCAAGCACCAACATTGATAGCAGTACCGCTTGGATTAGTGTCAACAGTTGAGAAGTCCAGAGCGTGAGCTGCTGAAACTACGGTTGCAGCCATTGCTGCAGCGAGTTTAGTCATTTTCATTGTAATAACCTCATAATTTAATATTTCTCAGAGCCAATTATACGACCCTATCAATATGGGAGTCCTGACTGGAAGACCTACGACAGTCCAACCAGAAACTCCCTTTTATTTTGCTTTTTTACCGCAGCTTTGTGACAGCTGGATGAACAACACAAAAAGATATTCACCAAGTAAGCCACAAAGCATACGATAGTTCGCAGTTTACTACCTGCGACGAACTACGCCCAGACCAACAAGCGCCGAGCCAAATAGCCAGGCTGCAGCGGGCACAGGTACCACGGTTGAACCAACAGCAGTTGCACTGAAAGTTGTACCGTCTAAATAAACACCTTCAATAGCGCCTGTTGGAGTCAGAATCGTAACCGCATCAGGCGACGAAGTTAAACCCGTAAAGTCAGAATCCTGTACGAACAGACCGGATAATGCACCGGCAGCGTTCAACAGGCCACCAAAGCCAGTGAGTATTGCAGCAGAACCACTTGCATCTCCACCAGAACCATCTACGTTAAGGCCGAAATTAGCGTTATTCAAGTATGTTGCTACACCACCGGTCTGTAGAACAGTGTTGTTTTGACTAACTGCGGGACCGCCACCGGTAGATGAAGCGTAAACAACACCAGCGCCAACATCTACGTAAGAACCTGAATCGTAGTTGTATAAACCTGTTGCAGTAGGAGTGGTAAGTCCTAGAACTGCGTAAGAATCAATTGACCCAAGTGCAGCTAAAGCTGCAGACACATCGATTTGGAAGCCATTACCAGCTGCAAGAGCGTCGGCAGTAACACCAGTATCAATGATGTAGGTACCTACGCCAGCAGTATCAAAAACCGCTACGGCATTTCCGCCAACACCAACGGTAGCTGCGTGAGCACCTGAAGCTAGCAGAACTGAACCCGCCAAAATGCTTAATTGTTTTTTCATCGTTAAAACTCCGATTTTGCTTAAAAACTTTACTTTTTTAAGAAGACAAACGAACTAGTCGCTTGCAAGTACTAACCTGAGGAATAAGTATGACGCTTAATTGTTACGTCTTTATTTAACTCAAGCTAACACACTCAGCAGCAATTTTATTCTGCCCCGTGAAGAATTGCTTTGTACTTGACCGTACCGCTAAATAGCCAATTGTTGATTGTCGATTCACACCGATTATTATAATTAGCCTCTTCCTGAGCATCGATTCACATCGAAGAAAGCATTGTCGATTCACATCGATAAATAGGTACAGCCTTTATTGTTCTCCTCTTGCTGAGCAACAGTCTGTCAGTCAAGCCGTTATAATAAAATACCTTTTTGTCAACCTAAAGCTTTACTAAACCTTTGATTCACAATGCTTTTTACAGCGTTTTTACTTTTTTAAACTTGTAAAAGTCATCGCTAAATCCTGTAAGGTCTAGCGACTGGATCACATGCTACACAACGCATTTGGATATAGCAAGCATTTTTGTACTTTTTTTGTGCGATCACTCTTGCACAATTGAACGTATAGCGACCAGACAATAGCCCTGGAATCGCATCGCCGCAACGCATTGCCACATAACTACATTACTCTCAAAACCGCCTAATCCTGTCATTTAACCGCTGGTTGCGGAAACGTCGTGACAAACTCAAAACGGAGCACGCCATCACCAATCAAGCCAAGCAAAAACGCAATCGAAAAAAATAAAAGCTAATAGCTTATTTATACTGTTGCTGGCGCCACTCAAACCGAACTCCACCTCGATACCCTTGACCTTGATGACAAAACCTCGAGCATCAAAGTGCCTGGTATGAATTCAGTGGTGACACCAGCACCAGCAACAACAAATTTGAACTGCCTGCTAAAACCCAGCAAGACTCCATTTATTATTCTTTATCCCTGCCTTTTTATCGTCTGCCGGAACCCGTTGCCCCTTGGCCCCTGGAGAAGCCCAACGGGTCCAGCTGACGTTAAAACCACTACTATCAAATCAAAATTTATCGCCTGCCGAGCCCTGCTGCCCCTTGGCCCCTGGAGAAGCCCAGCAAGGCTCGACTGGCGTTTAAAACCGTCAAGCGCGCCAGCAAAAAGCCGTCTACGCCTTCAAACTAGGAAGCGTTGCCAATCAACTCGCCTAACAATGTGATTGAGCCAACACCGACTAAAACTTGGGAACAATGTTAACCAGTCTACAGGCTGTGTCAACACTTTTTTTGAAAAAATCCAGATTTAAAATTTTATCATTTTATTTACAAAAAAGAAATACCCTGGAGAAAAAAATCCCAAAAAACATTAAAAATAGCTCCAGGTTAGCTCGGTGGTACAATCATTACTGAGCCTTTTATCAGCTTAAAAAGCGAGAATTTCAGCGTGACCGTTTAACGACAAATTCAACGATAGATATAAAAACCAGTTAAAATTTTATCATATATAGTCAAGCTAAATCACCAAAACGCAGGCCTCGCAGCGTTACACAGCCACATAGCCAAAAGCCTTAGTTATGGAGATTTGATTAAGACGCAACGTGCACAGAACCAAAGCACGCTTCATAAGCATTTTTTAAACTAGTAGGGGTGCGCGATAAGACCTCCTGAGATCTAAAAAATAAAAAAAGCCTCAACTGATCACCAACACTCATACGAATGCTGTGCAGTAAAACAGCCGACGGCATTAGAGCCCTAGCGATAGACCAGGCTAGAGCTACACCTTTAATTTATCTAAAGAGGAGTACTGGTAGATGATGACACCACAAAACAACCCACAGCCAATCGACCGCTAATGCGACCGGCGTTATTAAACGTCTTACCCCACACGGTAGCAGCTAAGAATGCAAAGCCTGCGCGATGAGTAAAGCAAACGTTCTGTAGGTCGAAGCAGTGCCAATAAAGACGAGCGGGTCTACCAGGACAACCCTCGAAAACTATTGACGCTAACTTACGAGATATCTATTCAAAATTCGTAGGCAAGCCCTCATGAAAAATATTGGTTGCGCTGAGAGCATCACAACAGGGGGAGATGCGCTGCTATTCAGCACGCCAATTTGCGTAGATACCCACGCAAAAAACACGTATCAATTAGGAAAGCCTGGGAAAGAAGAACGTGAGGAGGAACGAAACAGGTACAAACAAACTGCCGCCCGCACTGCTGCAAATATTGAACAGTTAACGAGCAAGCAACAACCGAGGCAACGAATATAACGCCACGACTACCAAATGCACCTTTTCCCTCACGCTAAGGCCGACCAGGACCACCTAACGTAACACGCAACGACACATGTTCGTCGCGGAAAAGAATATGCTCACCACAAACAACGTGGCAGATTATGTGGTCGATAATTACACAATTCCTTTTGTAGTTCAAGCGGTAGGCCTAAATCTACTTGTAAAATTTACTCACAGAATGTCTTTACCTCGGCGGTTAACGCCCCACTTCGAGCCGGTATGGAGGGAGTGCCGCGAGCAGCTGCTTTCCATAGCTTTTTGCCACTATCCGCCTATCTAATAGCGTTATACGACCCTCATCAGAATCTTTGCGCAAAAGCCTCCCGCTTGACTGCATCAAGCGTATGGCTGCATCTGGTAAACTAATATCATAAAACGGGTTCCCGCCCCTGGACTCGACCCACTCTGCCATTGCTTTATCGACAGGGCCATCCGGCACAGAAAATGGAAGCTTCGCAATAACAACTTCTTTGCAATAGTCACCAGGCAAATCTAAGCCCTCGGCAAAACTAGCCAGGCCAAAGAGCACACTTCGCCCCCCTTTATCCACACGCTCTCGGTGAAGATCAAGCAACTTCTGTTTTGAGCGCTCTCCCTGAACCAAAACATCTAACGCAGCTTCTAATTCTTGCGCAACATCCATCATTTGCTTTCGCGATGAAAACAAAACCAGACTCCCGCCTGTACTGTCTACTAAATTCGGAATTAACTCGATAAGCTCTTCAGTATGCAGTATTGCATTAGTCGCAGAGCTTTGCATTTGCGGAACGTAAAAAACAGCATCAGCGTAATTAAACTCACCTAACAACTGAATTGAGCGGACCTCATCTCCATGACCCAACTTGCTAAAAAAATGCTTGAAGTTTCCGGCCGGCGCGAGCGTCGCTGAAGTAACTACCGCCGAAAAACAGCGCTTCCACAGAATTCTTTTTAAAATACTCGCAGTAGAAAGCGGCACTGAAAAAACACTAACATCCGCTCTCGCGGTGGCCGAAGTGTCGCTCTCTAAAAGCCAGCGTGCGTACGGGTCATCTTTACTGCAATTAGCATAGCTATCACAAACAGCAAGCGCATTGTCTACCTGAGCGAGTGAATGACTCACTAACGAAAGCGCAGCTTCCAGGCGCTCCCTTGTCGTAATGCCTTTTTTCGAATTAGATTTTCCCTTCGCAATACTGCGCTCGTGCACAACAGTATCACCGTCACCTGTATCCTTTATCGCATCCGCCAAACCTGAACCAATCGCACTCAACTGGCGATGTTTTTCCAAAAAGCAGGTTTGAAGGTCTGCAAAATGCTGCCGCAAATCTTCTTCAACTATTCCGTTCACAAACCGGTACACACCTTCGGCACCAGAATCGATCCCATCCAACCCGCCGCCACCATCAACTATTTTACCGACCACGCCGTCTACTGCTGCCAAGATCGTTTTAAGGGTTTCGTCCAGTTGATTGATCGTTTTTTCTCGAGACAAAAGATCAGCAGAAATACCAGTAACATCTCGCAAGTGTGCGAAAATTTTTTGACTATTCCCTAGTTGCTTTCTCTGCGCCTGTAGACCAAACGAAACACTTAAATGGTTACGTGATTTCTCGGGTAAATGATGCCCTTCATCAAACACGTAAATCGTCTCCTCCGGCGGCGGTAAAACGTTCCCCCCACCCAAAGTTAAGTCCGCCAGCACCAAATCGTGATTTGCCACAATCACGTCCGACTTACGAACTTCGTCTCTCGCGTTAAAAAGATAGCAATCCCGATAATTGGAGCACTGCTTACCACTACAACTGTTTCTATCAGCAGCGACCAGATGCCAGTTTTCGTGATCAAAATCATCCGGTAGCGAATCAAACTCTCCACAAGCCTCACCTGATCCAACTGCTTTCGAAAGGATCGAGATGGATTTTTTGGCGCTTTGACTTAACACACCCTGCTCGTCAGGGAATAAACCTTGCGGCGGAGCAAGCCCCTCTGATTCTTTTAAACGCAAGCTTAGCTTACTCAAACACAAGTAGCGCGAACGCCCTTTCGCAATCGCCAGAGAAAAATCTAACGAAGTTGATTCAAGCAGGTTTGGAAGATCTTTATTAAGTAGCTGCTCTTGCAGGGCAACTGTTGCCGTTGAGAGAACGACTTTTTTATCAAGCGCCTGCGCGATAACAATCGAAGCAATCGAATACGCAAGCGTTTTACCCGTACCCGTACCGGCTTGAACAATGCATAACTGATTTTGAAAGGAGTCCAGACGTAAACCTTCTTCATCAGTTTCTACTGCGGCCAAACATCGAGCGATATGAGCAATCATTTCCCTCTGCGGTCGCCGAGGTTTACAGTCATTGCTTTCTAACCACTCCCTATAATATCGCTGAATATTTCCTTTTAACTCTTCGGTAAGCGCCATCGATAGCTTATCTATTCAGTCGACTAGTTTTGTTGAAGCAAGCCAAGCTTTGAAACTACAGCGTTCGCATAACACTGTAATGCAATCTCCAAATCGCTCGCTTCTACTTGCGACAAGTGCGCTTCAAATTTTTGCAAACTTTGCATGCTACCCAGCTCGCTCAACACCATACCGTCGATCAAATCATGCTCTCTTAACTTTTCAACGGCGGCATTATATTTTTCCTCGCCAAACACTCTTTTGTAAGCAATGAAATTACTTGGAAACAATTTGTACCCCGATATGATGGCTTTATCCAGTGCTTCTTCAAACTGTTCAACATTGTCGAGACTCTCAGTGACCAGCGGAGAAAATTCCAAATGAACACGCCCTTTATAACCCGCAATACCCTGCCCAATGCTCTCTAAATCTTCATGTTCAGATTTTTCGTAACCCTGCTCAGATTGTCGCAAACGCAGTTCACGCGCCTTCATCGCAATACATGGGTCAAACTCATAGGCGATACTACAGGGCACCACTCGCAATTCTCTTAAATAATCAGAAAAATCCACGCCTTTAGGTCGTCCTAAAAATATCATTTTTAATACGGCCGTGTCGGTTTTATCAATCCCATCTTTTGCACGACCCTCTCTATGTGCGATCCAGACACTTTCCCGCTCTTCATCCAGAGAAAATTTTATATAACGCGACAACTTAGTTAGCGCCTTAAGCAGCTCTCTAGGCTTGGTAATCGAACGTCTAACTATAAAGCTTTTGTTGATCCGCATTAAATCCGACGCCCAGGGCTTGCTTAGCAAGTTATCGCCAATCGCTATACGAACTGTCCTCCCCCCTGCACGATGCAGCGCCAGATTGGTAAAAGCCGGGTCCAGCGTAATGTCCCGGTGATTACTTAAGAATAAATGGGATCTGTCCAGTGCCAACTTTTCGAGTCCCGCCACCGAAAAACCATCGGAGGTTCTCACCAGCATTATCTCTAGATACTCCTCGAGCAACGCTTGCATGTCGTTAACGCAATGAATTCCTCCAAAGCGCGACAGCACCCCTCTCTTTACCATCAAATTTAAAATTAATTTGAAGGAGCCAACAGCCAGGCGCGAAAGCGTAGGGAATCGATACCCTGCAATCAGGGCAACAAACTCGCGGTTGTCGCAGAGCGACAAAATTGTTCTATTAATTTCATCGTCGTTATAAGGACGGATGTCATCAAACTCTTGCATGATAATTCACAACTGCCCGCGTACAGCGCGAGACCAAAAGCTAACTCGAAAGCTGAATTGTATAAGATACCAAATGCATCATTCCCTTACACAGACAAAATTAAACTGTGCTTTTTACGAGGTACTTTAATAAATCGTTCGTTGACCACCCCACCGATTTGTCAGTTTTTTTTGAATCGACTAGACTCCCCAGCTGATCGATTTGATGTAAGAGGAAATCGTATTATGAACTGCCACTGCGGTTCAGGCGCCGAGTTTGAACAATGCTGCCAACCTATAATTGAAGGCAATACCCTGGCTGAAACAGCCGAAGCACTAATGCGCGCTCGCTACAGCGCCTACGTCACGGCCAACACCGAATTTCTACACGATTCACTCCATCCCGACAGCCGTGATGACTTCGACGAAGAGTCCACTAAAAAATGGGCGGAAAGCTCTCGATGGATTTCTCTAGAAATTCTTGGCGGTAAGGCCGGCAAACGCAACGATCGGGTTGGCACGGTCGAGTTCACTGCTGTTTACGAAGATAGCGAAGGACGCCAAACCAAGCATTCCGAACGCTCACACTTTAAAAAAGCACATGACCAATGGTTCTTCTGTGATGGCCAGGCCATAGCACCCGGCAGAGTTGGCAGAAACGACCCATGCAGCTGCGGAAGCGGTAAAAAGTACAAGAAGTGCTGCGGCGCTTGACGTCACATTCCTCAAGACCTACTATGCGCGCCCTCTCGACGTTAACGCGAGCGAGAAACCAAATTTAAGCGCCTAAACATAGTGTGTTTGGCTGCTAAAAAGTTTGATGCGGGGTGGAGCAGTCTGGTAGCTCGTCGGGCTCTCCCTTCATGAAGTGACCCGAAGGAACCTTCGGGTTCTGAGCCGATAACTTGAGCGGCGCGTACAAAATCAAGTAAGCAAAGTTTTGATGCGGGGTGGAGCAGTCTGGTAGCTCGTCGGGCTCTCCCTTCATAAAGTGACCCGAAGGAACCTTAGGGTTCTGAGCCGATAACTTGAGCGGCGCGTACAAAAATCAAGTAAGCAAAGTTTTGATGCGGGGTGGAGCAGTCTGGTAGCTCGTCGGGCTCATAACCCGAAGGTCGTTGGTTCGAATCCAGCCCCCGCTACCAACGCTATCTACTACCGAGGGCTTTCTGTCCCCTAAAGGGTTCAGACTAAGCTTTTCCGGTAGGGATGGTGCTAGGTTCATATCTTTTCCTCCTTCGTTAGCAATCTCCAGAATTCCGGCCAAGTCGCCATATAGATCAATTTTTAAACCACCCTGCTCTTCGCTTGGGGTGAGAACGATCTTATCGACCACCTGCCTCAAATGCTCAGATGCCGCTGCGCGGCTCTCCCCAGCATTAAGCGTTTCTTTCAAATCCCTGATCGCCTCAAAATACCGTTTTGCCATCGCTGGGTGTATAAAAGGCTTAAGCTCGGTTTCACCTGCTTTGGCGATTAGCCCCTCTAACTCTTCTTTGCGGGCGCTGACACGCTCTAAATCATCTTTGACCAATGAGGCCGATACGCCGTCCTTGAGGGCTTGAACCAGATTTTCACGCTCTTGAACCACTTTACTCAGTTCGGAACGCTGGATCGCAAGGTGAGCATCATTTTCTTTGATCAATTCATTCATGCGCCGCGTGTATTCCTCGCAGAAGACTTCGAGCATGTCAGGTTGCATCAGGCGCGACTGTAAAGCCTCCAACACAACAGACTCAAGCTTTTCCCGCTTGATCAATTGTTTATTGGTGCAAACGGCCTCGCCCTTGTTCTTTGCTGCTGCGCATCCGTAGTAGTGAGAATTAACCTTCGCAAAACCACCACCGCAGGCTCCACATTTCAGCAAGCCAGATAACAGATATTTCGGGCGGTTTGCCTTTTCTGGGCATGCCCCCGCTTTTTCTAAGGACTTTTGACGAGCCTTTGCAGCATCCCATAATTTTTGGTCAAGAATTCGAAGTTCGGGTACGTCTTTTACGACCCACTCGGAAACGTCATTGAGCCGTGTAACACGTCTGCCTGTCATCGGGTTTTTTACAAAGCGCTGGCGATTCCAAACCAAACGCCCAATATATAATTCGTTATTAAGAATGCCCGTGCCGCGCTTACGATTTCCGTTGATTGTGGACTGCGCCCATGCTTTTCCTGATGGACATGGAATGCCTTCTTTGTTGAGCTGTGCCGCTATCGCCTTGGGAGACCTATTATCATAGGCGTACTCTTTAAATATTCTGCGAATAATCGGAGACTGGCTTTCGTCAATTTCTCTATCGCCTTTAATTGCCTCACCAGACGCATCAAACTTCTTTGCCACTTTATAACCGTAGGCAATGCCACCGCCTGACTTTCCGTTTTCAACCCTTCCGCGCTGACCTCGGCGGGTTTTATCGGCGAGGTCTTTTAAGAACATGGCATTCATCGTGCCTTTTAAACCGATGTGCATCGTATTAATCTCACCTTCAGACAAGGTGAAGATTTTCACGCCTGCAAACTCCATGCGTTTATAAAGACCCGCTATATCTTCTTGGTCGCGGCTCAGCCTATCCATCGCTTCACACAGCACAATATCGAATTCACCTGTTAAAGCATCCTGCATCAGCGATTGAATACCGGGGCGCATCAATGAAGCGCCTGATATACCAGCATCACTATATGAATTAACAATTTTCCAGCCCTGACTTTCTGCTCTTTCGCTGCAAAGCCGGAACTGATCTTCAATGGAGTTATCGCTTTGCAGGTCAGAGCTATAACGCATGTAAATTGCAACACGAAACATGAGAGCATCACCTGAAATATCGAGATTAACGTCAGCCCTCTTAGCTTTAGATTACAACCAAGAGGAGCTTTATTTGGGAGGGCTAGATAGCTTGTGCCATCTACCTTCCATAAGATTAATTTTATAAGAAGAAAAGTTAAGAATCACTAAATACATCCATATATTTCAATGACTTATATTTATTTTGGTCGCCAATAGTGCTCATCGATTCTTATGCTGCTCACTGCGCACGAAAAATATTTTTTGGTTTTTTTTAACAGCGGGATAAAGAATGACCTTTCCCCACGATTAACACCACAGCTTGGATGAGATTTTCATTCTATGCTGCTCGATTCGCAAAGGCCACTGGCGTCATATAGTTCAATGCGCTATGCGGCCTTTTATGATTGTAGTGCTCTCGCCAGTCGTTAATGATGTGTCTCGCTTCATCAATGCTGCGGAACCAATGCTGGTTTAAACATTCGTTTCGGAACTTGCCATTTAAACTTTCTACAAACGCATTCTGTGTCGGTTTGCCTGGCTGAATAAAGCCAAGCTTTATGCCTGCATCCTTCTGCCAAAAGAACATCGCCTTACTCGTAAACTCCGTGCCGTTATCGCAGATCACTTGATCGGGCTTGTTACGGGTTGCTAACAGTTGATTTAAGAAGCCCGCGACTTGCTGGCCGGATATCGAAAACGCTGTGAGCTGGCCGACCAGCTCGCGTGTATGGTCATCGACCACATTGAGCACTCGAAAGCGTCTGCCATTACTCAATTGATCGGAGACAAAGTCCATCGACCAACGAATATCTTTGCCAATCGGGACTGCTAGCGGTTGTCGTGGTCTTGTGAGCTTCTTACGTTTCTTCGTGCGAACCTGCAAGCCCATTGCTGTATACAAGCGATAGGTGCGTTTCTTGTTAACGACTAACCCTTCCTGTTTGAGTAGACTGTGCAACATCAGGTAGCCGTAGCGAGGATATTGCGTGGCCAGCTCACTGAGCCTTTTCGTCAGTGATTCATCACCTTTGGGTTGTGCTTGATAGCGATAACCGCTTCGGCTCAAACCTACGAGCTGACAAGCTGTTCGTTCACTCACACGATGTGTTGTCTTCATATGCGAGATCGCCAACTTCTTGCTCGCAGGTTTCACCACTTTTTTGACAACACATCCTTCATCGCTTCAACTTCAAGGAGCTTATCGGCTAACAGCTTTTTGAGCTTGGTGTTCTCTGATTCCAATTCACGCAGCCGCCTAGCTTCGTTCACTTCCATCCCACCAAATTTGGCTCGCCAATTGTAGAACGTACCCTGCGCCACGCCGATTCGTCGACAAATATCAGCGACCTTCTCGCCAGCTTCGTGTGCCTTCAGCGCACCAATAATCTGTTCTTCGGTAAATCGTTTCTTCTTCATGTTGAGATCTCCTCTTCGTTAAATTAACAGGAAATCTCATCGTCGTCATGGTGTGGTTCTTGGGGGAAAGGTCAGCGGTATTTTCCGGTCAAACTTGGTAGAAGAGATCGCTTATAAGGCGTTGCTGAAGGCCAATTTTCCGCAGAACGCAACATTATACGCATAAAATTTGAGCAAAAATTTTATGGAAATACTAATTGGTTTTGGCGGCGTTGTTTTAGGCGCAATATTGACTCAAGCAAGAGAGTCATGGGCTAGGCATCGCTCAAAAAAACAAAGAGCATCATATTTAGCGGTAAGAATCGTACCAGTGCTCGAAAATTTTTTTTATAACTGCTTATCTGTAGTAGAAGATCGAAAATATAAAGATGAACAAGGCTATTTACGACCTACCATACCTTGTCCGAGTATAAATTTTGACTCTATTGATGTGGACTGGCAGGCGCTTCCTTTTGGTTTAATGTATGACATCATAACTTTTCCTTTGCTTGTAGATGAGGCTAATAACATTATAGATAGCGTCGCTGAAAATATAGCTATTCCACCAGATTATGCTGAATACTTTGAGGAGCTTGAAATTCAGTATTCGGAATTAGGTCTTAATGCTATCAATTTAGCTGCAACATTACGCCATAGATATAAATTTCCTAAAAATGATGAGGACTTGGCCTATGGCGTCATGAATTTACGAAACTGCAGGGCTAAAATTAAAAAAATTAGGGAAAATCAATGAAAAATAATAAGTAGGGTCAGATACGACTTTTCGGAATGTCCGCTAATGGCTGTGGGTTCAAAGAGTAAGGAAATCTATTCGTTAATTTTTATAGGAATACAAAAGAGCACAATAACTGAAAATATTCAGGGACGGTTTTCATGCTTGACGAGTGCCATGATTTCAACTGCATCGTCAACAATTCGATAATAGACGGCATGTTTACCGCAAACGCTACGACGATACCCTTTACGGATTTCATCGACGGCCCTAAATAGAAACGGGTTTTCGGTCAAAGCCTCGAAATGATCTAACAGAGCATCGTAGTAATTATCAGCTTGCGCTTCACCCCACCGAGAGAAGCCGTCTGTATAAAGTCTGTCGAGGTCTTGATCTGCCTCCGCCGAAATAACTAGTCGATATTTAGGCATCACCACCCAATCGTTTTTTCACATCCTGCCGAATTTGCTCTGGACTGCGATCACTCATCCCACCCTGTTCAGCCCGAATTAACTTGGCTCTGAGTAAGTCCAATTCTTCCTGCTCCTTGCGGGCTTTTCGGATAAGGTCATTCACGACATCACTTTTGGTTGTATATTCCTGACTATCAACTTGGGCCTTGAGCCAATCATCATTGGGCGGTGTAAATGTGATACTTTGACGTGACATGGGGCTGCCTCCTAAAAAAAAAGCCATATACACCATATTTGCACCAAATCTGCACCTTGTCAATAAATACTCAATACCGGAAGCCTGCGGGACTTCAAATTTCAGGTTCAAAATCAGGGCCTTTATCGAGCTTCCGAGCAAAGGTTTTGTTGCTACGCTCCTGCTCAAGCCATTCTCGGTGTAATTTATTCATTTCCAGCTTTTCAAACTGGCTATTTACATCCTTCACCAGATCTGCCAGTTCCTGCTTCTGCTGAGTCCGAAGATGTTTAACCTGCTTTTGTAAACCTTGCCGTGTTTCGAGCTGGTTTGCGCGTAATGCATCCTGCTCATTGAGATCACGGCTTAAACACTTTTGTGTTTCCGACTCATTCTTCTTCTGCGTGCGTGCATGACTTCCAGTAAGCCGATCCCATAGACCTTTAAATCCCCTACGTATTCTGGCTACGCGCTTCGCTTCTTCAGAGGCCCAGCGTTCTTGCTGCATGGTTTTCTGCTTCTCCCGCTCCGTGCGGTGTTGCTTAGTCATGGCCTGCTTTTTCTTGAGTAGCGGTGACATTTCTTGTCTGTGCTTTTGATTTAGCTCTTCGCTATAGCTTTTGAAGATATTGCCTAATGACTTACCAATCTCCTCTTTTCGTTGATCAACAGTAGGGAGTTTTGCCGGATCACCGAGGCGAGGCTCTAGGTCTTTCGCTTCTTTATTGAGTTTACGCGTGAGGGAGTGAGGCTTACCATTCAGATCAACCGCGATATAACGCCCCTTATTCCCTTGAGCTAGAAAATAGCCTCGCTCTTTTAACGCAGCCTCAAAGGACTTCCGACTATCAGACATGCACCAGCTTTCTTGCAAAGCTTGCCTGATTTCTTGTGGGTTTTGCTTTGATCGCTGTGCTTGTGCCCATTCCTGACGGGTATAGTTAAGAGGGCTTTTGCGATTTTTATCAATAAATCCTTCTGGCAGCGTCCAGTTATTTTCTAAGAAAAGTTGCTTGGCAAGTTCATTAAGCTTGCTGTGATCACGGCTCATATTTACTGCGATCATCTTTTCGCTATCAATGCGGCTCCATACACAGTGGGCGTGACCGCGCCCTTCTTTATCATGGAATACAACCAGACGCGGCTGGCCTTCAAGACCAAGCTTTTTTTCAGCTCGGTCAATAGTTTCGATAAATTGTTGCTTTGTAACGTACCCTGCTTCTTCCGGTGGATTGAGGCTTAAGGAATACATATATTGTTTACACTTCGTGGCCTTGGACATGGCATAGGTCTCTTTCAGCGCCCCTTGAACGTCCTCTGCAATAAACCCGCTCACCTCATGAACCTCAACATGCTCGTTTTGGTTGGCATTAAGCAAATGCAGCGCCATTTGCCGCCCTCCGCCTCTTTGATTACCCTTCAGGATCATAGGGCTTGTCCTCCTCAGCCTCGGGCAGTTTCAACCCCATAGCCCGCATAAATGTTCGGCGCAGCCACAAAATTGAATTTGCAGACTTCAGAATGGCAGCCTTGGTTTCATCATCCAAAGGTAGCGAGCCGGAATTGGCGGCTTTGGCGAGTTGATTAATATTATTGGCTAGGCGAGATTTGCCGAGAAATCCCAGCGCCTTACCAAAAAGCTTCCTGTCTTCGATAATGAGGCCGTGTGTTCTCTCTGGCTTACGCTCCTCGACAAACAGAACATCTTTGATGTAGGCCGCTATCGGGCGACCATTTGCCCACTTTTCGAGCTTCTGGCGTTCTTCTTGAGAAAAACGGATTTGATAAGTGCGGTAGTATTTTTTAGCCTGTGGAAACTCATCTCTAAGCATTCTGGAAGCCCTCCAGTGCTTGAGGAGCAAGCCTGCTTAGTATTTCCTCGACTGAAGGAACGTTATCATTGCCTATATCGTAAGCAGTTGTGAGGAGAGTAGATAGCGTTGGCAACCAGCCCCCGCTACCAAATCAGTAAAGAACCTGCCTTGTGCAGGTTTTTTGCCATTTGAAAGCTAAAGTTGTTTGAGAACCAACACGGTTCGACAAAATGCGCCAGCATTTTGGACGTCGCAAAGCGGCGCCCGCAGGGGGAGAAAATTCCAAAGAATTTTCGAATCAATCCAGCCCCCGCTACCAAATAGTGAAGAACCTGCCTTGTGCAGGTTTTTTGCTATTTGCGTTCCGGGATTGCATGAGAACCAACTGACTCAACAATCTAAAAGCAGTTAACGATCAGCTTCTAGATCAATCGCCAAGATCCACGTTTTTGATTCCAAGGATGGCCGGACGGATAATGCCCATAATCGAACCATATTCGATCTTATCTAGAATCTCATTGCTATCCTTGTCAGCATCGTCAAAATGACGTGCCACCAACTCACCCAACGCACCGCGCAACTCATCTTTTGATATTTCGCTATTGATATTATCGTCGAGCGCCTCGAAGCCCAACAACGATAATCGACTAGCAAATAGCTCCTTTAGATCGGTTTCGTTTTTCAACAAAAAAGAAATGTTAGTAAAAAGCATCTCCTGAAATGTTTGCTCGCCCCACCTAACCGTCTCTTCTGGATCGGGGTTAGTAAAGTTTCTCGCGCTGTTGTCGTAGGTATAGCGTGAAATTAGTTTCGACCCCGCAGGAATTTCAACAGGTTCAGAAAAGGAGTAAGTGCGCTGCCAGTCGAAATCAAAGCGTGGCACATTCAATAACATTTTTTCCGTTCCATCGGGATAAAGAACACTTAGCGAAGATGCCTTTCCTCGCGCATGCGCATGAGGCATAACATCGTAAAGCACAATATCAACCGGTATTTCCATGTACGTCAGCTCACGATGATTTCTTGCTCGTGGCGGGATTTCAATTGCCTGATCCATCAGAACAAAATTGAGATATCGCTTACCAGGCGGCTCATCTTCTGGATAGAAATAAAGTCCCAGTTCAGACTCATCACGAACCGCCTTGCCAAACGGCGTGTAGTGAACCTGAAAACCAATTCCACTACCCGCGGGCATATAAACCCCCGAGTTCTCGTGAACAATCAAAGAGGATGACCCTGGCGCATACTCACCAACGGCACCCGCAGCAAATGACTGCTTAGCAGGAGCGTCCCCAGGCGGCTCATCCAAAAGGAATACAGCCATATGATGCAACGCCTGACGAGCGCCGGGCTTGACTGTCGATGCTCTCAGCCATCTTCCTTCCAGGAGACCTGGGTCAACGCCAGGATAAAGGTAATCGACCACACCTGTTGCTGGGATATCATAAGCAGGGATTTTCAACACTAAATCTGGCTCACCTAACGGCCAATCTGGTACAGGCTCTCGAGGCTCTGCCAGTGGGTCTGAACCTTTGCCGCGAGGGGCGCCGGCCTCTATCCAGTGAACCAGGGTCTTAATTTCGTCGTCGCTAAGATTAAGATCATCCTTAAACGACCCAATGTTTGGATCTGCATCCCAGGGCGGCATGGTGTCAGTACGGATGACCTCTCGGATCATGGGAGCAAAACCCTTGATCATCGCATAACTATCCATAGCCCATGGCGCAATCCCACCTTTGGTGTGGCAAGAAACGCAACGCTCCATCAATATCGGCGCGACTGCTTCCGAATAAGATATTTTAGCGTGCTCAGCTTTTCGTTCTCGCTCAGGGAAATTAACAATACAGCCCGGCGCATGCACCTGCGAATGTGCAACCGGTTTGCCTTCCAACACGGCGTCCAACGCATCCGCCAAATAATTATTTTCGGCCGATGTACGTTGCGACTGATAAGTCACTCGATCGTTAACCGGCCCATGATAAACAACCTGGCGATTGCTCGGGTCAATCACAAACACTTCTGCCGTGCGCGTAACCCCAAGCGATTCACCGACTATTTGTGCGTCATCTATCAACACCGGAAGATCAAAACCAAACTCCTCAGCCTCGCCAAGAATCGACTCTCTATTGTCTTGTAAATTAGAATTCAACAAGAAAAACTCGATACCCCGCTTTGCATAAGCGTCACGTAAGGCTCGATACTCCGGCATGGAATTACGCACAATTGGGCAACCATTCCCTTGCGACATAATGACGATGGCAGCGGCATCTCGCATGTAATACAAACGATGCGCTGCGCCATATTGATCAAGAAGCTGGAAGTCATCAACGCGAGACCCAACAATTTTCGTCTGTTCTGGTTTTTCGCCTTTCAAATTCGCTTCTGCCGCCACGCAATTTTGCGAAGCGCCACCCGCTAAGAAAAGAGAACTGAGGAACATCGCCGCAACAGTTGCGACGGGCTTTCGAATATTTATTTTCATAATTTGGTTTATGATTATTTGCAAGCAAACTGCCGCTTCTTTCTGGCTAGCTGCTGGATGAGAACGAAGCAAAACCGCAGGTAACATAACTACACTGCCAGATGCAAAAACTAACATCCTCCAGAGTATGCCGGCTAACCGTTTACGCCAAATTATTGCGAGCAACTAGAGATACGCTTCTCCAAGGGCTTTTTCGAGCAACATTCAGTCAACCACAAAAAAGCCCGCCGTATGGCGGGTTTTTTTATTGGTACAACCGAGTGGATTGACTCAAAAATCCATGAAGGATTTTTTCGGCCTGACGGCCAGCTTACGCTGCGCAAAATGCTCTCGCATTTTGTCGAACCGGTGGTTCTCATCCTTTCAATCAACAAAAAGCCCGCCATATGGCGGGCTTTTTTATTGGTACAACCGAGTGGATTCGAACCACCGACCCCCACCATGTCAAGGTGGTGCTCTAACCAACTGAGCTACGGTTGTATAAAACCTGTATTTTCATCCCCCTTGCGGGCGCCGCTTCGCGCCTTCCAGTCCTATAAAGACTGTTTGTCGAAGCCTGCCTCCCACCAAATCAGGATGGTGCTCTTTTACGCCCTTTAGGGTAAACCAACTGCTTACTTTGTGAAGAGCCGGTCGTATAAAAGCTGTCTTTCTCATCCACACTTACATGTGGATTGATGGAAAAAACCTCGAAGGTTTCCCCATGTGATTATAGATCCCTGGCTAATTGCTCACGCAAAGCGGAGGCGAATTATACGCAAGTTTCTGCCAGTGACAATGCCCTGCTTCGAGAATTTAAGTCTTCTAGCCCACAATATCGCTAGCTTGCAAACGCCTGATTTTTGAGCTTTTTGAGTTGATCTCTAACTGCCGCTGCTTGCTCAAACTCCAGGTCTTTTGCATGTTGATGCATCTGTTCTTCCAGCTGTTTAATATGTTTTGCCAGCGCCTGTGGCGACATATCGACGAGATCGTCAGCATAATCGGCAAGCTTCGGTTCTGCCACTTTACGACCACGGCTATTCGACTTTCGACCTGGCGTATAACGCGCCCCTTCCATGATGTCGGCAACCGATTTGGTAATACCTGTTGGCTGAATATCATTGGCTTCGTTATATGCTTGCTGGACCTCACGCCGACGCGCTGTTTCGTCAATCGCGCGCTGCATCGAGCCCGTAATATTGTCAGCATACAAAATGGCTTTTCCGTGCAGGTTTCTCGCTGCTCGACCAATGGTTTGAATCAACGAGGTTTCCGACCTTAGAAAACCTTCCTTATCTGCGTCCAATATCGCTACCAGCGAAACCTCGGGCATATCCAGGCCCTCACGCAGCAGGTTAATCCCCACAAGAACATCAAATTTTCCTAAACGCAAATCGCGAATAATCTCTACTCGCTCGACCGTATCAATATCCGAGTGCAAATACCGCACCCTAACTCCATTTTCATCAAGATACTCAGTCAGGTCCTCCGCCATTCGCTTGGTAAGCGTGGTAACTAAAACGCGCTCCTCATTTGCGGTGCGCTTATTAATTTCAGAAAGTAGATCATCCACCTGGGTACGCGCGGGACGAACCTCCACCTCGGGGTCAATAAGGCCGGTGGGGCGAACCAACTGCTCAACTACCTGCCCCGCTTTTTCTTTTTCGTATTTACCCGGTGTCGCCGATACAAAAACCATTTGGCCAGCCAACCGCTCCCACTCTTCAAAGCGTAGCGGCCGGTTATCCAGTGCCGAAGGCAAGCGAAAGCCAAACTCAACCAAAGTTTCTTTACGCGAACGATCGCCCTTATACATTGCGCCGATTTGCGGGACGGTCACGTGTGATTCATCGATAACGACCAGAGCATTGGCCGGGAGGTAGTCAAACAAAGTTGGTGGTGGCTCGCCTGGGTCTCGCCCCGATAAATGGCGAGAGTAATTTTCTATACCTTGACAAAAACCCAACTCACGAATGAGCTCCATATCGTATTTTGTTCGCTGCGCCAATCGCTGCTCTTCCACCAACTTGTCATTTTCTTTTAGCTGGCTGAGTCGCTCGTATAACTCCTCTTCAATGTTACCAAGCGCTCTTAGCATGTTATCGCGAGGCGTAACATAATGTGATTTCGGGTAGATGGTGTAACGCGGCAGTTTAGACTTAACCTCACCCGTCAACGGGTCAAACAGACTAATATCTTCAAGCTCATCGTCAAAAAACGACAGGCGAATAGCGTCCTGGTCAGATTCAGCAGGGAAAATATCCATCACATCGCCGCGCACTCGATAAGTACCGCGAGAAAAATCAATATCATTGCGTGTGTATTGAAGTTCTGCGAGGCGCCGCTGTAAATCCTGCTGCACATAGCTGTCACCCCTACGAAGATGACAAACCATCTTTAAATAAGACTCGGGATCGCCCAGACCATAAATCGAAGAAACCGTCGAAACCACCAACGCATCGGGCCGCTCCAACAACGCCTTGGTAGCGGACAATCGCATTTGCTCTATATGCTCATTGATCGACGCATCCTTTTCGATAAATGTATCCGACGAAGGAACATAAGCCTCCGGCTGATAGTAGTCGTAATACGATACAAAGTATTCGACGGCATTGTGCGGCAAAAACTCGCGAAATTCACCGTAAAGCTGTGCCGCCAGGGTTTTGTTGTGCGCCATTACGATAGTCGGGCGCTGAAGCTTCGCTACCAAATTAGCGATCGTGAAGGTCTTACCCGAGCCAGTCACTCCCAGCAAAATCTGGCTAGCCAGGCCCGCTTCTACACCATCGTAAAGCTTCTGGATCGCCTGAGGCTGATCGCCAGCAGGCTGGTAATTTGATACAACTTCAAACGCTTGGGACATAATACCTGCGGGCAATTGATCGGCGTTAAACAGCCAATACTACCTGTGTAAAAGCCGGATATAAAGCCGCTCATGCACCGCCATAAGGAATCTGGCAAAGGCTCTACATTCAGGCCAAATGCCTCTTGACGTCGCAGCGACAGCTCTATAATATTCGCGCCCTCTACGGCCATCCTTGTCTATAATCTGTTGATAAGACAATGATTTAGGCGGAGCAACAAGCCCGCCAGCCAAAGAACATTCCGCCTTAGCTCAGTTGGTAGAGCAAATGACTGTTAATCATTGGGTCGCTGGTTCGAGCCCAGCAGGCGGAGCCATATAAACAAAAAGCCCTTCTCGTAAGAGAGGGGCTTTTTGTTTATCAGGATTTTTTCTGCATTGGGGAATACACGCCAATGGCTGGGGAAGTCGTATTTAAAGAAGAGCTACCAACTTGCCGGTTCTTTTTATTCCCCTCCTTGAGATAGCGCTTTACAAGTAGGCTTAGTGCCTCGTCCCTTGCACATCCCCCATCTCAAGAATCGTAACAAAAGCGGCGATACGCTCATCCAGACCGGTTGTTTCTAACAATAGTTGTTTGTCTTGCGGGCCAATAGGCAAATAACAAATGCCATTACTTACCAACTGATGCGCGGGCATTGCATCTGCGATTTCTTTCCACTTAGGATCAACATCCATTTTGTCCAGATAACGCTTAACGACTTGTCGATATTGCAACAGTAGCTGTGTGTTAGACACCGTCTCTTCTTCGTAATCTGACTCAAACGACGACCAATCTGGAATAACCATTCGATAACTGCCAACGGTCGACAATTCGCGCTCTAGGGAAAATCGACACAGGCCCTGCATAACTATGTTGTACCTGCCTTCCTGTGTCTCTTCAAACTGCACAATGCGTGCGCCAGTACCTATTTTATGAAGCGGCGCATTAGCGTGATCTTGTTGAGGCTGGATCATCCCGATGAGCTGTTCTCCCCGCATCGCGTCTCGAATCATATCGAGGTAGCGTTGTTCAAAAATATGCAGCGGCAAATAACCACCAGGCACAATAACCGCGCCAATTAGCGGAAATATGGGCAGGCTAGGCGGCAACTCATCAAACGATTGAGCGAACGGAGATATAATCAAAACGCGTCTTTTTTCCTGAATAATAAATCGTATTTAAGACGAAAACCCACTAATACGACCAGAATATAGGTACCAACAGCACTGTTGTGATCCCAACTAAAATCGTAAGCGGCGCGCCCATCTTTATAAAATCAATAAACCGATACTTACCTGGACCATAAACCATCAAATTAGTTTGATAACCGATAGGCGTAGCAAAGCTGGCCGAAGCCGCAATCATTAGCGTCACCGCAAATGGCCGAACATCCAGCCCTAACTCTACACTTAATGCCGCGGCAATGGGGAACATAATTACCGCAGCCGCAACGTTAGAGACCATCGCCGACAGACCGGCGGTAATAAAGAATAAGGCAGCAAGAATTAACCCCGGCGAATCACTCACAATGCCAAGCATCCCATGCGCCAGACTCGCTGCCGCACCAGTTTTTTCCAGCGCCATACCTAAACCAATCGATGCGCCTATAACGATCAATATCTGCCAGTCCAGGCTGTTCCTCGCCTCATCAGCACGAATGCAATTACTTACCACCATCAAGCCCGCCGCCAACAACGATGCCTCTAACATACTCAACAGGTTTGTTGCCGCAGCGATTATCATCGCGGTGAATATTGTCACCGCGATCCCCATACGCTCATGACTTACCGGCGTATAATCGATGGCGCGAACCATCAAAAAATCTTTAACGTAGCGCTGCTGTCGCTCGAAAGAACGGCCCGCTTCAATTAACAACGTATCACCAGGCTTTAATACGATATCGCCAATACGACCACGAATACGCTGCCCTTCTCTTGCGACCGCTATAATTGCAGCACCATAAGTTGAACGGAACTTTCCTTCCTTTACGGTGGTCCCCAGCTTTGGAAAACTGTTAGAAATAACGACTTCAACCAGATTACGATCGGAACGCTCAGAATTTATTTTAAAAATCTGATCATCTGCTGGTCTTAGCCCGCGCATATTTTGCAGATCGACGATTGATTCGACATTCCCTGCAAATACAAGTCGATCACCCGCACGAAGTATCTGCTGCGGCCCCACCGCTGTAATTAAATGCCCTTGTCGCTCAATTTCTACAAGAAAGACACCGGGTAAGCTACGCAAGTCAGCTTCTTCGATAGTCTTACCCGCCAGCGCGCTACCGTTATCAACTAACATTTCGACAGTGTACTGTCGAGTATCACCAAATTGCGTCTGGTCACCGTTCTTACCCTTAGGCAATAAAAAGCGGCTGAATAGAAGAACGTACAGCAAAACCACCAGCACACAGGGAACACCCACCAACGCCAGGTCAAAAATACCCAGGCCTTCGGCTCCGTTCATCTCTTGCTGGCCCAAAAAATCTTTAAGCAGGCCGTCGACAACCAGGTTTGTACTTGTACCTATCAACGTACAGGCACCGCCGATAATGGCCGCGTAACTCAGCGGCATTAATAATTGCGAAACCGGAAACTGATAGCGCTTGGCCCAGCTCATCACCGCAGGGATCATCATTGCCACGACAGGCGTGTTGTTCACGACGGAACTCATCGCAGCGACTGGCGCCATCAATCGGGCCTGAGCCACCGGCAACGATTTCGAACGCCCCAGCACTGCTGAAGCTACCCAATCGGCGGCTCCGGTTTTTGCCAAACCACGAGCGACAACAAACAAGAAGGCAACTGTTAGCGTTCCCTGATTAGAAAAACCCGAAAAAGCTTCTTCAGGATCCAGCACCCCAAATACCAGTAGAACTAACAGCCCTGCCACTAAAATCAAATCTGCGGCGAAGCGAGTAATAATTAGTGCGGCAAAACACATCCCAACAACTGACATCGCGAGATACGCGTCTGCGCCTAAAGAAGCAAGATCCAAGTATGTAATCCTCAGAGGAAATAAATAGGAGCTGCGCGAATTGTAGCTCTAACGGTAGGTTTCGTTAAGCTTGTCGAGAAATTGATCTAGCATATCGGCAGGCAAGGCATTGATACCCGCCGCCGCCTTGCGCCCCCCACCCGTGGGGAAGGCCATGCATAGCTCATCAGCTTTAACCTTATTCTCCAGCGGTGCGCGTACGCTAACCAAATAAGTGCCGTCGGCTTTTTCTGTGAGCACCGCATGCGCCCTGTTTGGGGTTAGATTTGCCAGGTCGTTACCAAAAACACCACTGACTCGCCGCGCCCATTTCTCATTTGGCAAAAGATATGCCGCCGAAACAGTGTCAGCCCTCAGTTGCTGCGAATTTTTGGCCTGCTCCATATCCTCGCGATAACCATTTTCCAGTTGCGAAAAAGTATGCTCGTCATCACTAATAAAAGCCAGCGGATCCGCGTATCGCACCACGCGCTGATACAAATCGGTTGGAGTAAAATGTAGATCGTCAAGGTTTGACCCGTAACCGTTATAATTTATATACACTCCCAGGTCATCAAGTTTTCGCACCTCGCTTTCACTAAGCTGAATTGAAGACGCTAAAGACTCTGCGCTGCGCTTTAGATTATCCCCAAACGCACCTACCACCGCCCAGCGCGCAAAAGCGCCTTTCAACTTGCCGTTGATAAGCAAGCTGGTGCAGACATCAGGCGCAGTATTGATTAAGGCTTCCAGACCTCGATGTTCTGGAATATCACCCGCCACATGGTGGTCGCAGTAAAACACGGACACATCATTGGCCAAAAGGCTATTAAGCGCCGACTTGTTTTTATCCATAGATATATCGAGCGCAACGACTTCATCACCTGGATTAGCGTCAATATTGTCCAGAAGCTTAATATCACGTTTTACCCCTGTGACCAGTGTCGATTCCTTTGGCTCCGCATTGCGAAGCTGTACCAACGCGCATATACCATCTGCATCACCATTAAACACATCAAAACTTGCCATCAACCAGCTCCAACCTAATCACTACGGATAATAGAAATTGTAAAGACTAATTGTAGCAAACCTGTGTATTCCACAAAAAAACGGCTGCGTTTTATCCAGGGTTAACGAGAAGCCCGCTTTTGCAGCAAGCCTCTCTGTTATTTGGCTTACCAACTCACGCCAAGCTATTTGATCACTATCCGGGATCGGTTTTTTTCCAGTGTCGCGATCCCAATACCTTTCACCGATTCTAGCGAATCGACATGCTTAAACTTGCCGTAGCGATTTCGATGATCCACGATCTCCTTCGCTTTTTTTAAACCAACCCCATCCAAAACTTCCGCTAGCTGTTCAGCTGAAGCGACATTGATATTTACGGTGTTTGAGGTGGAACTCGGTTCGGCCTGTACAAAAGGTACTAGTGAAAATACCAGCGCTAACGTTAGCAATACAGCGCGCGTAAATCGCTGAACCAAAAAGGGAAATGAGTGATTTGAGAGAAAAGTGTTGTGCATGTTAACCTCCTGTTAACGATTAGATCTTAGCTATCCATAAATAAAAAAATTTGCCGCCGCCATAAAGCATGCGCATCAAGGCGACCAACAAAGTAAATCGCAAAACAAACATTCATGTCAAGCACTTGTTATTTATTTCAATCTTGCTATAGTAGCTCGGCGCTCTAAGGGGATAGACGCGAACATAAATAAAAGCTAACGGCATAATCATGGAGGATGATATGGATGTCATTAACACCTTTACACCTTATTTTTACTTAATCAGGCGTGCTTACGCCATCACTCTCGTGGTCATTACCACTTTCATTAGCCATAGCAGTTTCGCTGCGCTGGTTACAATCAACGAAATCCATTACGACAATACAGGCTCTGATACGGGTGAAGCGATAGAGCTAGTTGGCCTTATCGATACCGACCTTACTGGCTGGCATATCGTTTTATATAACGGCGGGGATAATTCACCTTATCGCGTAGTCGATCTGGCTGACGCCACAAAAACCAATGCTGGGCAGATCGCTTTTTGGCACATTCCAATATCTGGCATTCAAAATGGTGCCAACGATGGAGTAGCGTTAGCGGATAACGAGAATAATGTACTCGAGTTTTTAAGCTATGAGGGCACGATCACTGCGGAACAGGGTGTCGCCAGCGGACTCACCAGCATTGACATCAACGCTCAGGAAAACGCAAGCACGCCGGTTGGGTTTAGCTTGCAACGTGCAGCTGATATTTTTATCGTTAGCGATGGTCTTCAATTTTCAGGTGATCAATGGGAGTCTGCAAGCAGTACCTGGGGAGCCGCCAATCGAAGCCAACAACTGGTCGCGACTACTACGGTACCCGTCCCGGGCGGTATTGTTCTTATGGCGACTGCACTTTCAGCAATGGGGCTATATCGCCGTCAAGCAACGCAAACTTAAGCCGAAACTTCATCAACACGTTGGCAGCTGTCCCAGTGCTTGCAACTGGGGCATCGCCAATTGAGCTGCCTGCCTGAAAATCCACACCGCTGGCAACGGTAAAGCTTTTGCTGACCAATATGTCGCTCTAGCTCTTGATGAAGCTGGGCCAAATAATGATTATCGTTTTTCTCGCCCTGCGAAGTGCGATTTAAGGTTACGCCCAGCAACAAGTTACTCAAAGCCAGGTTATTGTGCTTGTCTAAATACTGCTTCAATATCTCCGACGCCAATTCAACATTGCCCGCTTTATTTGACTTTTCGATAAGCGTTTTTGTAATAAACAGGACTTCCGCCGCACTCGGCCCACCTGATGACTTTTCATTTAAGTATTGCCAAAGTGACTCTACGCCCTTCTCTGGATGCAAACCCTCGTAACTTTCCAGCAACGTGGGTAAGCACGCCGAAAACCATGCAGGATCATCGACACCAATTTTGCTCAGTAATTTTATTGCTTGCCGATAATTTTGCTCGGCATTGAGTCGCGCCGCATTAAGCACCGCTACTCGCACGCCAGATTTATCTGTCGATATTGCCTTGTTGAGATAGCCTCTTGCCGCATCAATATCGCCGGCAGTTCTTGCTTCTATTGCCAGCTCTGAATAGAAATGAGAAATCAGCCTGGTGATATATTTTTTTTCTTCCGGTTGGCTTCTAACATATTTGCTTTGGAGTAATGACCTGGCTACTTCTATTGCTTCAAGCCATTCACTTTCATCCTGGTAAATTTCCATCAAATAGTGTTGAGCCATACTCCTCAGCTCGGCAGACTCCGCTATGACTTCTTTTAAAAGCATCTCCGCCCTATCTAGCAAACCCGCCGACATAAAGTCCTTAGCCAACTCCAGGTGAACCTGATGCTGATCTTTAGCCGCAAGCGAGGGCCGAGCAAGCACATTTTGATGAATTCGAATCGCGCGATCTACGTGACCTTGTCGGCGCATCAGCTTTCCTAACGCCAAATGAGTCTCCAGCGTATCAGCGTTTACGTCCAGTGACTCAGTAAATGCCTCTACCGCCCTATCGGGTTGATCATTAAGCAAAAAATTCAGGCCTTCGACATAAGAAGATGCTTGCCCGCTGGATGATTGACTGTTTGTGGAAGAGCGATTGAGCCACCAGACCAAAACGCATGCTAATGCCAATAATCCCAAAATGCCTAACTCAAAATCCATTACCGACATTGCCTGCTAGTTGGAGTAGCCACTGATGAGCTTGGAGGTGTTTTGCAAACGGCGTTGTAAGCGTCCTTTTTCTGCCCGCAGTCTAACAATAGTGAGAGCAGACGCCAGCATCCCCAGCAGGCCACCAACAATAAAAAAGGCCGTTAGAATAATCCCTAAACGCACATCAAAGACAGGGATAAAAAGGATATCGACCTGCACTTCCACACTATTAGAAGTTAAAAACGCGGCACACAATAGAAACAGCAGGACCACCAGAAAAAGACTAATCACATATTTTAGAATTCGCATAAGCCATACCTATAGAATACGTATCATTGGCATTATACGTATTCACAAGTGCCACGCACAGCAAGACGAGCACCGCTAAACGCCGCCGGGGCGGATAAATCGATTGGAATTAAAAAGTGTTTGGGCGAACGCCCGCTTATGAATTAAAAAAAGACGATTGGAATCGGTTCAAGCTGTCATTGACACGCTCACGTAACTCTTTCCCAGGTTTAAAGTGCGGGACATATTTGCCTTCTAACGCGACTCTTTCACCCGTCTTGGGATTGCGCCCAACGCGGGGCTTTCGATAATGCAGGCTAAAACTACCAAAGCCTCGAATTTCAATGCGCTCGCCCGAAGACAGGCCGTCGACCATTTGATCGATAACACACTTCACTGCCAACTCAACATCTTTGGTTGAAAGTTGTAACTGTCGTTCCGCAATTCTTTCGATTAATTCTGATTTGGTCATTGCCCTTTTCTCCAGACTCAAATTAGCTTGAGTCCATTATCTAAAACCGCCCACAAACCGATTACCGGTCTGTAGTGCCGCAAAATCAAGCCTCCTTACGCCCAGTATAGATCAGGCCTTATCACGGGCAAACGAAAAAGAGCATCTATCTCACAAAATCCCTATGAAAATCACACACTTAGCTAGTTTTTAACCAAATTCATCGTTTTCTCGTTATTCTAAAAAAGCCCTGAGCAAAAAAAACGCACTCCGAGGAGTGCGTTTTTATTTGTAAATGCCGTCTAAAACATAAAACGGCGATGAACAAGATTACTACTTGTCATCCAGTTTGGCCTTAATCAGCCCACCGATGGTGGTCACCGCTTCAGCTTCAGGAGCCTTTTCTTTGTGCTGACGCACGGCTTCTTTTTCATCTGCGATATCCTTCGCTTTGATCGAAAGCTGGATTTGGCGGTTTTTACGATCGACGTTAATGATTTTAACTTCGACTTCTTCGCCTTCACTCAACGCATTGCGCGCGTCTTCAACTTTGTCACGCGAAATTTCGTTAGCTTTTAAAGTACCTTCTACTTCATCTGCCAACTCAACCACCGCTGCTTTGGTATCAACTGATTTAACCTTACCGGTAACAATCGAACCCTTATCATTTTCGGTAGTGTATTCAGAGAAAGGATCGCTTTCTAACTGCTTAATACCGAGCGAAATACGTTCGCGAACAGAATCGATAGAAAGAATAACGGTTTCGATTTCGTCGCCTTTGTTATAGGCACGAACCGCTTCTTCACCCGCTTCATTCCACGAAATATCTGACAAGTGGACTAAGCCGTCGATATTGCCATCCAAACCAATGAAGATTCCGAAATCAGTGATCGATTTAATCGTACCACTAATCTTGTCTCCTTTAGCATGCTTCTCGCCAAACGCATCCCATGGGTTTTGCTGGCACTGCTTAATACCCAAAGAAATACGACGACGCTCTTCGTCGATATCAAGGATCATCACATCAACTTCGTCACCCAGGCTAACAATTTTTGACGGATGAACATTTTTGTTTGTCCAGTCCATCTCAGATACGTGCACCAGGCCTTCTACGCCGCTTTCAAGTTCGGCGAAACAACCGTAGTCAGTAAGGTTGGTAATAACCCCTTTAACAACTGTTTTCTCAGGGTAACGCAATTTAATGTCAGCCCATGGATCTTCGCCCAGCTGCTTGATACCCAGCGAGACACGCGTTTTTTCGCGATCGAACTTCAATACTTTAACGTCGATCTCATCGCCCACATTCACCATTTCGCTTGGATGCTTGATGCGCTTCCACGCCATATCAGTGATATGTAGCAGACCATCGATACCACCCAAATCAACGAAGGCACCGTAATCGGTAAGGTTTTTAACCACACCTTTCATTGTCTGGCCTTCATCCAAAGTCTTGAGCAGTTCATCACGCTCAGCACTTGTCGCAAGCTCCATTACTGCACGACGAGACAATACGATATTGTTTCGCTTGGCATCGAGCTTAATAACTTTAAATTCAAGTGGCTTGCCTTCAAGGTGCGAAGTATCGCGCAATGGGCGAACATCTACCAATGAACCTGGCAGGAACGCTCGAATGGTGTTGATATCAACTGTAAAGCCGCCTTTGACCTTACCGTTAATAACACCCGTAACAATCTCTTCGGCTTCATGCGCTTTTTCTAGCGCAGCCCATGCTTCCAGGCGGCGCGCTTTTTCGCGTGATAACTTGGTCTCACCAAAGCCATCTTCTACCGCTTCTAGTGCAACCTGCACCATGTCGCCAATTTCTACGTTAAATTCGCCTTGCTCATCTAGAAACTGGTTTTTTGGGATAACGCCTTCTGATTTCAAACCAGCGTGAACGGTTACCCAATCATTATCGACATTGAGCACAACACCCGTGATTATTGCACCGGGATGCATCTCAATAGTCTTTAAACTTTCTTCAAATAATTCAGCGAAAGATTCGCTCATAGTCTATTCCTCAAGTACGAGTAAACGCGAGTAGCTCTTAAGTTATTCCACCTGAACCTGACAAAGTCAAAATCGCTATCGATTCTGCCGCACACAACCACTTTCTCGTTAATTGCTCAACGAGTAAAAGAGGTACGACAAGGAAAAGACAGGTATAGGAAAACTAACAAAAAGCAGGCATCAACGCTTACGCGTTTTATCAAAACCCATTCCAGCAATGGGGCTAATTAAACTTGCATCAGCGAGGCTATATTGCTGGTTAGCGCCACCCCTGATACACCAATATTTAGCCGAGGCTAAACAAACTATCGTCTGGCCAGACCAATAACTAGACTAGGCCAGACCTCGCTCCGAAACCAGCTGTAACAACTTCTCGCACACTGCCTCTATGCCGATATCGGTACTATCGATGATAACGGCGTCTTCAGCAGGCTTTAGCGGCGCGACGGCCCGATTCATATCGGCCTCATCACGGGCAGCGATTGCCTCGGAAAGGCGCGCGAGGTTACCATCAAGCCCTTTTTCAATCAACTGGTCATAGCGTCTTTTTGCACGCGCCGCAACACTGGCGGTTAAATACACCTTAAGTGGCGCATTCGGGAAGACAACTGTGCCCATATCACGACCATCGGCTACCAAACCGGGCATCTTTTCGAAACCGCGCTGCCGAGCCAGTAGCGCCGATCGCACCGATGGAAACGCCGCAACACGAGAGGCCATAGCACCAGCTTCTTCAGATCGCAGCTCCAGCGTCACATCCTTATCATCGAGGTAAGTTAACACTGCGCCAGCTTCCGGGTCAGGGCGAAACTCGACATCCAGATCCAGCGCCAACTGGGCAAGCTTCGACTCGTCATCCGCATCGACTGTATGCCGAATCGAAGCAAGCCCCAGCACTCGATATATCATGCCACTATCGAGAATATGCCAACCCAGGTGTTTGGCGAGCCGGTAAGCGGCCGTACCCTTACCAGCACCACTTGGCCCGTCAATTGCGACGACAGGCACGACTTGTTCATTTTCAGCAGGCATTACTCACTCCGCTGAATCGTCAAACCTAATTGATTTGCCAACTCGAAAAAGTTAGGAAATGAGGTCTGGATATTGTCGCAACGATCAACCCGAATCGCGGAACTTGCTCGCACGCTGGCAATTGCAAACGCCATCGCGATTCGATGATCATGAAAACACTCAATAGCGACTTCATCTTGTTTTCCACCGCAGGTTTCCTGCCCCTGGATAATTGCGCCATCTTCGGTGCCTACTGCATCAATACCCAATAGCTGCAAACCATCTACCATCGCCTGAATCCGATCGCTCTCCTTAACCCGCAGTTCTTCTGCGCCGGTTAAACGCGTTTCGCCCTCAGCAAAAGCGGCTGCAATAAATAAGGCTGGGAATTCATCGATAGCCAACGGAACCAGCTCCTCGGGAATAACAATTCCTTTCAGCTGCGCAGAACGAATGCTTATGTCTGCAATAGGTTCACCACCCACCGTTTGGTAATTGCTTAACTCTATATTCGCACCCATCAACTTGAGAATATCAATAACCCCGGTGCGTGTAGGATTGATTCCGACATGGGTTAACACAACTTCGGCATCTTTTGCGATGGATGCCGCAACCATAAAAAACGCGGCCGACGAAATATCAGAAGGGATATCAACATCGCAGGCTTGTAGCTCACCCCCGCCAATAACACTCGCCGTAGGGCCATCAACGTTGACGTGATAGCCAAAACCCTGAAGCATTCGCTCAGTATGATCCCGAGTGGGTGCGGGCTCAGTCGTTTTTGTTTCGCCATCCGCGTACAAGCCAGCCAGCAAAACACAGGACTTAACCTGCGCAGAGGCCATTGGCAGCACATAATCGATACCGGTTAGGTGATTGCCGGGTGAAATAACCAATGGCGGCAAACCATTCTCCCCCGTCTCTATGTTAGCTCCCATTTGCCGCAACGGCTTTGCCACTCGCTGCATTGGTCGCTTAGATAGCGACTCATCACCAATCAGCGTAGAAGCAAACGACTGCCCAGCCATTAAACCGCTCAACAGGCGCATGGATGTACCAGAGTTTCCCATATCTAACGGTTTTACTGGGGCGCGCAAGCCATGCATACCCACACCCTTCACCACAACCCGCCCTTCATCTGGATCTGAAATACCAACGCCCATCGCGCGAAATGCATTCAACGTTGCTAGCGCATCTGCACCTTCTAGAAAACCCGCTATATTTGTTGTGCCTTTTGCCAAAGAGCCAAACATGATCGAGCGATGCGAAATCGATTTATCTCCAGGCACCCTTAACTCGCCGCGCAATCGAGCGGCCGTCTGCTCATATAGTGGTTTAGCTAATAGTTTCACAATCGAACCAATACACCTTCGGTTAAACCAAACGATTATGCGCTAATCGTTATTTCTGCCTTCTATACGCGCTTCGTATGCTTCAAGAAACGCATCTCTATGTTCTTTTGCCTCTGCGAAGGTTTGTAGCAGCGTGTCTCTATCATTATTTTCAATCGCTGCCTTTATCTTTGCCAGGGTCTGCACGTAGCCATCAACACCCGCAACAATCTGCGTGCGATTAGCCAGGCAAATTTCTGCCCACATTACCGCGTCGGAACCGGCTATCCGGGTAAAATCCTTAAAGCCACCGGCTGCATATTCAAAAATATCTTTTTCATAGCAACTATTGGCTATCTGTGAGACCAGGCTATAGGAAAGCATATGTGGCAAATGGCTGGTCATCGCCAATACCTCATCGTGCTGATCAGAAGCCATTACGGAAACGTTAGCCCCTACGATGCGCCACATTTCATTGATAGCACTTAATATCGCTTTATCAGCAACCTCGACATCCACCAAAATGACATTGTGGTTTTTATAGAGGTTACGGTCACAGGCCGTTACGCCGCTTTTTTCGGAGCCAGCAATAGGATGACCTAGTACAACATTTGCCGGAACCACGCCAAACTCTTTACGCAATGCAGCAACCAGATTCCCTTTGACGCTGGCGACATCGGTGATAGCAACATTGCGATCACATTGTCGAACGACCTCTATCAATATTTGTTCTGAGTATTGCGTTGGCGTCGCCACAACCACACAGTCACAACCCTTAAGCGCTTCATCAAGCTCAAGCGACCAATCATCAATGATATTTTCCTGTTGGGCGAGCATTAAGTTGTCTGGGTTCCTTCCCCAGCCAGTAACATGCCCTACACCGCCCGCCGCTTTTAACGCAGAAGCGAGGGAGCTACCCATTAGCCCCACACCAAGCACTGCCATACGCTCAAATATATACGCGCCCATCAGTCCCTACCACGCAGCTCATCCAGCGTTGACATAAATCGCTGGTTTTCACTATCAATACCGATGCTAACCCTCAAATAATCAGGCATTTCATAAACACCTACGGGCCTAACAATAACGCCTAGCCTTAACAAATCCTGCTCAAGTTCTGAAGCCGATTTATTAAGCCCAGCACAGGAAAAGCTAATAAAGTTCCCAAACGAACGGATAAAGTCAATGTCACGCGCTTTAAAGAATTGCGCCATTCGACATAGCTCTTTAGTATTTATCTCGACAGATTCCTTTAAGTAAGACTGGTCTTTAATAGCCGCAACAGCCGCCGCCAACGCAATCGAGTTCACGTTAAAGGGCTGTCGCACACGATTTAACATATCGGCAATACTTGCCGAAGACAATGCATAACCGACTCTAAGCCCGCTGAGACCATACGCTTTCGAAAACGTACGTGTAATCACTAAATTGGGATAATCTGCTAACAAGGACACTGCATTCGGGTAGGCGCCGACTTCATAGCGATCAGACAAGGCTCGGGCGTACTCTATATAGGCCTCATCCAACACGACTACAGTGTTAGAAGGAACCTTTGCCAAAAACCCAGTCAATTCATCGTGAGTAAAACAAGTCCCCGTTGGATTGTTGGGGTTTGCCAAAAACACCACACGCGTGTTTTGGTCTATCGATTTTGCAATAGCATCCAGGTCGTGCCCAAACGCATTCGCAGGCACCACCTTCGATGCGGCCCCAGAGCGTGCAGTAGCAAGCGCATAAACAACAAACGCATGCTGGGAATAAACTGCGTTGTCGCCCGGTCGCAAATAGGCGCTCGCTATCAGTTCCAAAACATCATTTGAGCCATTACCCAAAGATATACCTTCGGTGGGCACACCAATAAACTCAGCCAGCGCGCACTTTAGATAATAACCATTGCCGTCCGGATAACGGTTAACCTCAGCCACAGCACCTTCTATTGCTTCCCGGACCAACGCCGAAGGCCCGCGAGGGTTCTCATTGCTCGCCAGCTTAACAATAGACTCCAGCCCTAGCTCGCGTTGGGCCTCCTCGACCGGCTTGCCCGGAACATAAGGATGCATTGCCCTGACTTCGGGTCTAGCAAGTTGAGTAAAATCGGCTGGCATATCGTTATGAATAATAATCGTGGTGTAAGCCAGCGAGCTCGATCGGCAAACGCGCCGACAACATGCTCGCCTAAATTACCGCTGCGGGATACGAACCTAAAACTTTCAACATAAACGCACGAGAACGGATCTCCTCGATCACATTACTGATATTGCTATCATGATGATGCCCACGAAATTCCATAAAAAAGACATAGGCCCAGTTTTCAGTACGCGATGGTCTGGTTTCGATACGCGTTAAGCTAACAGAAGCCTCTTCAAGTGGCTCAAGCAACTTAAATAGTGCGCCAGGTTCGTTGCGGGTCGACACAACTATCGAGGTTTTGTCGTTCCCACTGGCTGGCACATCGTCGTGTGCGATTACTAAAAACCGCGTCGTATTTTTAGCGTAGTCCTGGATATTTGAAGCCAGATGCAGCAAACCGTAGCGCTCGGCAGCAAGATCGCCAGCAACGGCTGCAGCCGTACCATCTTCGGCTGCAATACTCGCTGCTTTCCCATTAGAACTAACTGACTCAAGTTCGACATTGGGAAAGTGCTGCTGCAACCAGTTCCTCGATTGCGCTAACGCCTGCTGGTGTGCGTAGATTTTCTTTATATCTTTTTGCTCAACACCCTCTCGCGCGAGCACATGCAGGTAAATCGGCAGCTCCAGCTCTCCACAAATTTTAAGCGGCGAATTAATGAAGTTGTCCAACGTATGCGTGACAATTCCTTCGGTAGAGTTTTCGACGGGAATTACACCGTACTGACAAAGGTTGCGTTCAACTGCCGAAAAAATCTCGTCTATATTTCCCTGTGGGCGGGTAAGCGCTGCGTGCCCAAAATGCTTAAGCGCAGCTGCTTCGGTGAATGTGCCGGGCGGCCCGAGATATGCTACCTCCAGAGGCTTTTCCAGCGCCAGGCAAGCCGACATTATCTCGCGAAAAATATGGGCAACAACATTACCCTCTAGCGGACCTTCATTTCGGTCTTTGACTTTGCGCAGCACCTGGGCTTCACGCTCGGGGCGATAAAAGATGGGGTCAGTGCCACCTTTTTCTTTTGCGTCTTCGAGCTTAACCTCGGCTACCTGTTGCGCGAGCGAAGCACGATGATTGATAAGCGACTGCACTTCTATATCAATCGCATCAATTTTCTCACGCAAGGCTTTTAATTTTTCTGGATCACTCATTTATCCGCGCCACTGTCATGCCCATGCTGTACTCACGCATGCTTTTCAGCAAAAGACCGCATAAACTCAATTAACTTATCAACCGCAGCCTCTGGCACAGCGTTATAAATAGACGCTCGCATACCGCCAACAGAACGATGTCCTTTAAGATTTAAAAGCCCCGCCGCTTCAGATTCAGCCAAAAACGTTTTATCCAGATCGCTGTTTGCCAGCGTAAATGGCACATTCATACGCGAGCGACAGCTTTCGGCAACTGGGTTTGCGTAAAACGAATGCTCATCGATAAAACCATATAGCTTGCTCGCTTTTCGCTTATTTACTTCTTCTACTGCACTCAAACCGCCTTGCTCAAGCAACCATTCGAATACCAGCCCAGCCATATACCATGAAAACGCGGGTGGCGTATTAGACATCGAATCGGCGTCATCTTGTACTTTGTAATCCAGCATCGAAGGCGTGTGCGATGCAGCTTTACCAATCAAATCGCGACGAACAATTACAATCGTTAGGCCAGAAGGGCCGATATTCTTTTGCGCGCCTGCATAAATCAAACCATAACGACTTACGTCAATCGGACGCGACAGGATAGTAGAAGACATATCCGCCACCAACGGCATACTCACATCTGGCACATCAAAAAACTCAACACCACCTATGGTCTCGTTTGGCGTGTAGTGAAAATACGTAGCGCTTTCATCAATATTCCAGGCGCTTACATCCGGGATATTGGTAAAGTTGTCTTCTTCGCTGCTCGCAACAACATTTACATCACAGTATCGCTTAGCCTCTTTAATTGCTTTTTTTGACCACTGTCCTGTATTGAGATAGTTCGCCGTTTTCGCACCGCCAAGCAAGTTCAACGGAATTGCAGAAAACTGCTGTGTTGCGCCACCCTGCAAGAACAACACCGCATAATCGTCCGAAATATTAAGCAGAGTACGTAAATCTTTTTCGGCCTTACTCGCGATCCCTACAAACTCGCTGCTGCGATGGCTCATTTCCATTACCGACAGGCCTTTGCCCTGCCAATCCAATAAATCTTGTTGAGCGGACTGCAATACCTGTTCCGGCAACGCAGCGGGGCCGGCACAAAAATTAAAACTTCTAGTCATTGAAACTTAAAAACCTCTGCGAATAAAAATTAGTCTTCCGTAGACGATTCTGCCTCTACAGAATCATCATCTGAATCTTCAATTCTTGCGACGCCAACGAGCGACTCAGACTCTTTTAACCGAAATACACGAACACCTTGCGTATTACGACCCAGCTCGGAAACTTCGTCGGTACGACAACGCACCAAAGTGCCCTGATCGCTGATAAGCATCATTTCGTTCCCGGAGAACACTTGAATGGCGCCAACAAGTTCACCGTTGCGATCCGAGGTTTGCATGCCAATCACACCTTGCGTGCCGCGCCCCTTGGTTGGGAACTCTTCAACATCTGTTCGCTTACCGTAGCCATTTTTGCTCACGGTTAAGACTCGGCCGCCGGGCTCAGGAATCATCAAAGCAATTAACTTTTGCCCACTTCCCAGCTTAATCCCTCTCACGCCGCGTGCGGTACGCCCCATAGCGCGAACGTCAGACTCCTTAAATCGAACCGCTTTACCTTCACTGCTAACCACCAGCACATCAGAACTACCGTTGGTGATAGCGGTGCCGACGAGCACATCGCCTTCCTCAAGTTCTAGTGCGCGCAATCCTGAACTACGCTGGCGAGAAAAATCTGTCAACGCTGTTTTCTTAACCGTTCCATTAGCGGTAGCCATAAATATAAAATGGCCTTCGGTGTATTCGCTGACAGGCAATATAGACGTTATTCGTTCGCCTTCATCAAGCGGCAAAAGATTCACAACAGGCCGGCCACGAGAATTTCGACCCGCTACCGGAATCTGGAATACTTTTAACCAATACACTTTACCCACATTGGAGAACAGCAATATCGTATCGTGGGTATTGGCAATTAACAGGTGCTCGACAAAATCTTCGTCTTTTACCGATGTCGCTGATTTACCCTGGCCACCTCGACGCTGCGCCCGGTAATCGTCTAATGGTTGTGACTTGGCGTAACCACCGTGCGAAATTGTCACCACGCGATCTTCTTCGGTTATCAGGTCTTCGACCGTTAAATCGCGCTTGCTGGCCGTTATTTCTGTGCGTCTGTCGTCGCCGAAATTTTCCTTAAGCTCGACTAACTCCTCACGAATAACTTCCATTAACCGATTAAAGTCGCCAAGGATTTCAAGATACTCAGCAATCTGCTCTAACCGCTCGCGGTATTCTTGCAGCAGCTTGTCGTGTTCCATACCCGTCAAGCGATGCAAACGTAAATCCAGGATTGCCTGAGCCTGCTCGGCTGAAAGGTAGTACTTTCCGTCGCGAACGCCTAACGATTCATCTAAGCCTTCCGGTCGACTGGCGTCAGAACCTGCTCGCTCCAGCATATCGCTAACGCTTCCGAGGTCCCACGCGGTTGCAATTAACGCTTGCTTAGCTTCAGCAGGGCTCGGCGACGCCTTAATTAAGGCGATAATTGGGTCGATATTCGCAATCGCGATCGACAAGCCCTCAAGAATATGTGCTCTTTCCCTGGCTTTGCGAAGCAAATAAATTGTTCGCCGGGTGACAACTTCACGCCGATGCTGAATAAAACAGTCCAGCATCATCTTCAGGTTTAGCAGCTTTGGCTGACCGTCAACAAGGGCAACCATATTAATGCCGAATACGGTTTCGAGCTGCGTTTGCGCATAGAGGTTGTTTAACACGACTTCGCCAACTTCGCCGCGCTTAAGCTCAATCACTATACGCAAGCCATCTTTGTCTGATTCATCACGCAAGCCATCAGACGAAATGCCTTCGATTTTTTTATCTTTGTGCAGCTCGGCAATTTTTTCGATCAAACGAGCCTTGTTAACTTGATAAGGAATCTCGGTAACAACGATTGTTTCGCGACTGGTCTTTTCATCAACTTCGATTTCGGCACGCGCCCTAACATAAATACGCCCACGGCCAGTACGATAAGCCTGCACAATGCCTGCTCGACCGTTTATGATGCCGGCGGTGGGAAAGTCTGGCCCAGGCAAATGCTCCATCAAGCCATCGACATCAAGCTCCGGGTTCTCTATTAACGCAAGAGTGGCATCAATTGACTCACGCAGGTTATGTGGCGGCATATTGGTTGCCATACCAACTGCGATACCGGACGAACCATTAACGAGCAAATTGGGAACACGCGTAGGAAGTACTTCAGGGATGCGCTCAGTGCCATCATAGTTGGGCACGTAGTCGACCGTTTCCTTGTCCAAATCAGCAAGAAGTTCATGGGCAATTTTCGCCATGCGGATTTCGGTGTAACGCATCGCCGCAGGTGAATCGCCATCGATAGAACCAAAATTCCCCTGCCCGTCTACCAGCATGTAACGAAGCGAAAAAGGCTGTGCCATACGCACAATCGTGTCGTACACCGCCGAATCACCGTGCGGGTGATACTTACCAATCACATCACCAACCACACGTGCCGATTTCTTGTAAGCTTTATTCCAGTCGTTATTGAGCTCGTTCATCGCGTGAAGAACTCGTCGATGAACGGGCTTCAATCCATCACGGACGTCTGGCAACGCTCGACCAACGATTACACTCATCGCATAATCGAGGTAGGACTGCTTTAGCTCTTCTTCGATATTAACGGGTAAAATTTCTTTGGCGATCTCACCCATAGATCTAATCTCTTTCTAATTTGTATAAAACGGTTTTGAGTTGTGGAAATCCTGCCGCATGAATCGACGCCGGTTTGCAGACGTCTTTTGCGGTGCCACATCAGATGCAGTAAATCGCGCAACGAAAGCATTCAATTTAGCCAGAATAACGGCCGCGAATTGTATCATAGCGCGCCCTTCTCACTGCTACTTCCACCCTATACATGCAGCTATTTTGGTAGTTATTGGCAGTGTTATTCGACCGCTTATCTCGCGATAAATATTTTTAAATTAAACCCGCGAAAAACCGCTTTCTCGGGGCTCCTAAACATACAACATCGAGTAACTTGCGATGTATAATCACGCGCAAATTTGCAGGCATCCATATCATCCTGAAAACTGACGAATCAAACCTGCAAGCCACCGCAGATCGGACCAAATCTTGAAAGACACCAGCATTCAACTTATCGGCGCTCAATGGCTGCTCACTATGGCAGCAAGCCCCTCGCAAGGTGCCGAGTCTGCTAGCTGTATAGAGAACGGCGGTATTGCCATCCGCGACGACGTGATTGTTGATGTCGGCGACTTCGATACCCTGCGCGAAAACCTGCGTGAGAAATCGCAACAGGAAAACCTGAGCTTCGATAGCGAATTTCTGGACAACCATATTTTATTGCCGGGCCTGATCAATAATCATGGCCATCTCGCGATGACGCTATTGCGAGGCTACGCTGACGACCTACCGCTACACACGTGGCTTCAGGAGCACATCTGGCCGGCAGAAGCGCAGTGGGTATCGCACGAGTTTGTTCGAGATGGCTCGCAGCTCGCGATGGCCGAAATGCTGCTTTCTGGAACCACGACCTTTGCGGATATGTACTTTTTCCCAGAGGCCTGCGCGCAAGCGGCAGAAGATAGCGGCATGCGAGGAAACATTTTTTTCCCGGTGCTTGAATTCCCCTCAGCATGGGCAAGCAACGCTAACGAATACCTGGAAAAAGGCCTGGCGCTTCACGACCAGTACAAACATTCTTCCCTTATAAACGTAGGCTTCGGCCCACATGCGCCATACACCGTGGGCAACGACACATTCGAAAAGGTGGCCATGTACAGCGCGGAGCTTGAGGCGAATATCCACACTCACCTCCATGAAACAGAAAATGAAATCGCGGAATCGATCACCGAACATGGTTGTCGCCCGATAGAGCGACTGGAACAACTTGGAATACTGGGCACGCGCACCCAGGCGGTACATGTTACACAGGCGAGCCCGGCAGAGATTGAAAAGCTGGCAACGCTTGGATGCAGCGTTATTCACTGCCCCAGCTCGAACCTTAAACTTGCAAGCGGCTTTCCTCCCATCGACACCATGCTTGAGGCAGGGTTGGCGATTGGGCTTGGCACCGACGGTGCGTCCAGCAATAATTCTCTCGACCTGCTCGAAGAAGCGCGTCTTAGCTCGCTTGTTAGCAAATACATTGGGAAAGACGCCGCCAGCCTCTCTTGCTATCAAGCGCTATATTGCGCAACCAAAGGCGGGGCGATTGCAGCGGGGCTGGACGCTCAAATCGGCAGTCTGGAAACAGGCAAGCAAGCGGATATGATCGCCATTAACACTCAGTCACCAGCGCTTCAACCCGTTCACAACCCTTACTCACAAATCATAAACACGGCGGCGGGTAGCGCGGTTAATCACGTCTGGGTGGGCGGCCAGGAACTTGTAAGAAACCGACAGCTAACGCGCAAAGACATCCACGAGATAATCGAGCGCGCCAAACACTGGCAAAACAAACTCGCACGCTAAGCAGCCCAACATTACTCAACTACTGCCAAACAAACACTTAAGACATGACTGACGAAACTGCCGACAACCAACATCAGACCTACAACGCCGACCGCGAGGAGCTCGATAAATTTAATGCCGTCGCCGATCACTGGTGGAACAAAGAGGGCGAGTTTTCCGCGCTCCACCAACTAAACCCCCTACGCTGCGACTATATCGAAACACAATCCTCTCAGGGCGGAGATGATATCCACGGAAAGTCATTAATCGACATCGGCTGCGGCGGTGGGATATTGTGCGAAGAGATGGCCGCTCGCGGAGCGACTGTTACAGGCATAGATTTGGCAGACAAAGCACTGGAAGCTGCACGCAACCACAGCAAGTCACAGCTGCTCAATATCAATTATGAGTATAGCTCTGCAGAAAGTGCGGCCGATCAATGCACCAACGGCGAACGCGAGCGCTACGATATAGTCACCTGCATGGAAATGTTAGAGCATGTTCCCGATCCGAGCAGCGTGGTACGCGCATGCGCAGAACTTTGCAAACCCGGCGGCCACATATTTCTCGCCACGATTAGCCGTACAGTAAAAGCTTACGGGTTAATGGTGTTAGGCGCCGAGTACATTATGAACATGGTTCCCCGAGGCACCCACGATTATCAAAAATTCATCAAACCCGCAGAACTGTCTTCCTGGGTGAGAGGAGCCGGTCTTGAACTTATCGAAGGAAGTGGCGTCACCTATAACCCACTGAACAAACGTTTTCGCTTGGCACCTAACGACCTGGACGTAAACTACATGCTCCACGCCGTCAAACCCGCCTAACGACCGCTCTGCTTTAATCAATGACTCCTCAACTTGCACTTTTTGACCTGGATGGCACGCTGGTCGACACTGCGCCCGACTTTGTGCTTGCCGCAAACGCGCTTCGCGCACAGCACCAACTGCCTCCGCTACCTGCCGAAACCATTTCTCGTGTAGTCTCAAACGGATCATTAGCGGTGACCGAAGTCGCGCTAGACTCCCATCGCGACGACAGTAACTTTGAAACACAGCGACAGGCATTATTAGAACACTACGCGCGGTTTTTGGGCGAGCGTTCAACCATCTACCCAACGCTCGACCTGACACTGAAAAAACTAGAGGCTACGAATATTCCCTGGGGCATTGTTACCAACAAACCGGTGGCCTACGCAAAACCGCTACTCGACAAACTTGAACTAACAACGCCAGGGCGGTGTGCTGCTTTAGTTTGCCCAGATCATGTCTCTCGTGCAAAGCCAGATCCGGAAGGCATCCACAACGTGTGCAACGCGCTCGGCGTTTCAAGCCGCCATTGTGTTTATATCGGCGATCATCTGCGCGACATCGAAGCCGCAAGAAATGCGGACGCCATCAGCGTTGCTGTCGGCTACGGCTATCTAAACGGGGAAAACCCCCTGGAATGGAATGCTGACCACTTCGCCGAGTCGCCAGAGCAACTATCCAGCCTGCTGGCAGAACTGTTTAACCCCAATTTTTAGCGCCTTATTATGCCAAACAATAACCCCCCAATGACGGACAAACTAATGAATTTCCGCTGCGCGAGCAATGCGTTAGAAGGAAAATGTATTTTGGTAACAGGCGCAGGAGACGGCATTGGCAAAGCGGTTTCGCTCCTATGTGCAGCGCTCGGCGCGCACGTGTTGTTGCTGGGCCGCACAGAAAAAAAACTTAACGCAGTTTATGACGAAATAGAAAAAAACAGGGAAAACGGGGCAACCATTATTCCCTTCGACCTCAGCCTGCAGGAAGAATCCCAATACCAGCAAATCGGTGGATTTATCGAAGAGCAGTTTGGCAAGCTCGATGGACTAGTACACTGCGCCTCGGAGCTTGGCTCGATCCAGCCGTTACATCAAACCAAAACCCAGATGTTTTTGGACATCATCCAAACCAATCTAAGCAGCAACTTTATCCTAACCAAAATGCTGCTAAATTCGCTTCGCAAAAGTGATTCTGCCTCTGTTGTGTTTACCTCGTCGGGCGTAGGGCGCAGCGCACGCGCTTATTGGGGCGCATACAGCATTAGCAAAGTGGCGACAGAAGCGATGTGTAGCATCTGGGCCGACGAACTAGGAGCCGCTGAAAATATTCGATTCAACACACTAAACCCTGGCGGCACTAACACCGCTATGCGTCGTAGCGCCTACCCCACCGAAAAACCTGAAAACAATCCTTCACCGGAAGATATTGCCTGGGCCTATATCTATTTGCTTACGGAAGAAAGCATTAACGTAAATGGTCAGCAACTTGACGCCCAGGCCAGGAAATAAACATCCACGATAGTTTTTTGACATACCTGGAAAACGGTCGCGACAATCTATCCAACATAGCCACTACACTTTTTATGCATATTCGACCAACCTGATCGATCAGTAGACTTACCAGCGCATAAAAATAATTCAAGCCGACTATTTTTCCCTCAAACCGTTACATGTTTTAGTGAGAAAGCAACAAAAAGAAAAACTGGCACGGCTATCGCTATTACAAAGGTGATTCGGCGACTAACCCTCCAGTACCTGGCTAATCACGCTTTGTTCTGAGTCGCCAGTCAGCCCTCGAAATCGCCCGCTTTTTACAAGCGGGCGATTCTATTTTCAGGCCTTGATTTACACACCTCGCAAGACACGAGCACTATAAAACGCTAACTTAAAACTATTTTTAACGCATCCAGCAAACGTTTGTTTTGCGCCTCATCCCCTACGGTTATCCTGAGGTATTCGCTTAGTCGTGGCTTATCAAAATAGCGGACGATAATCCCAACCTCGCGCAGGGCGGCGGCGCATTCAGGCGCAGGTATTGTGGTCGGTTTAGCCATGATGAAATTGGCGGACGAGGGCAAACAGATAAAACCCTGGTCGGCAAGGCCGCTTGCTAAGACAGATCGCTGCTCCACAACCGCTGCTACCGTTTTCCTGAAATACGCCTCGTCAGAAAAACTCGCAATAGTCACCGCGCTCGCCAGCTGGTCGATAGGATAGGAATTAAAACTGTCCTTGACGCGCGTAAGCCCCTCTATCAATTCGGCCGAACCAATCGCATAACCCAGTCGCAAACCCGCCAGGGCGCGCGATTTAGATACGGTCCTCGTCACCAGCAGATTGGGGTAACGATCAACGAGAGCAATAGCGCTCGCCCCACTTTCCGCAAAGTCGATATAGGCTTCGTCGACGAGCACCACAGAATGCTCATTTTTTTGAAGAAAAGCCTCAAGCTCATCAAGCGCCAGCAGCACACCGGTAGGCGCATTGGGATTAGCAAAGATAACGCCACCGTTTTCGTCGGGGTAGTCATCTAACGAAAGCGAATAGTCTCCCCTTAACGGGATATTACGATAATTGATCCCAAACAACTTACAGTAAACAGGATAAAAGCTATAAGTAATATCGGGAAAACATAGCGGAAACGGCTTTTTAAAGAATGCGCGAAAGGCGTGAGCGAGAACCTCATCGGAACCATTACCCACAAAGACCTGCTCGATCGAAACCTTGTGATACGTGGCGATCTCCCTTCTCAACAAGCACGATTGAGGATCAGGATACAGGCGTAGGGAATCAGCCTCGAACTCGCCCAGTGCTTTTGCAACCGCGGGCCCTGGCCCATAAGGGCTTTCGTTAGTGTTAAGCTTGGTCAGGTTGTCAATCTGGGGCTGCTCACCCGGCACATAGGGCTCAAACCCACTTAAATCATCGCTCCAAAGCTTACTCATCGATACATCGGCCCATTAACGCTCAACTCTTTCGCTAATCGCTGGCGCCTCGCAACTCAGCAGAACGTGCATGCGCAGTTAACGCTTCCGCACGCGCTAAAGGCGACGCAATACCAGCAAGCGTCACAGCCGACTGCGCGTCACAACGAATGACAGAGCTACGCTTTTGAAAATCATAAACGCCCAATGGGGATGCAAACCTTGCTGTAGTCGATGTGGGTAAGACGTGATTTGGGCCAGCACAGTAATCACCGAAGGCCTCCGGCGTATAGCGCCCCATAAAAATAGCGCCTGCATGCTGGATTTTTTCTAACCATTGTTCGGGATTTTCTATCGACAACTCTAGATGCTCTGGTGCTATACGATTGATCAGGGTGATCGCTGTTTCGAGCTCCGAGACATGAATCAGTGCGCCGCGATTGGCCAACGACTCACGCGCAATGTCGGCACGCTCCAGACTTTGCAACTGTTCTTCAAGCGCGGCTTTTACCTCATTAAGAAAATCGGCATCTTGTGAAATTAATATCGCCTGCGCATCTTCATCGTGCTCAGCCTGCGACAACAAATCCATCGCGATCCAGGTGGGATCAGTTTTACCATCGCAAATAATAAGAATTTCTGAAGGGCCAGCTACCATATCCAGCCCTACCCGCCCGAATACTTTTTGCTTGGCAAGTGCCACAAACCGGTTCCCCGGCCCGACAATTTTATCGGCCTTCCTGATTGACTGGGTACCATAAGCTAACGCGGCTATAGCCTGCGCGCCACCAACGCTGTAGATTTCCTTAACTCCCAGTAACTCAGCCGCAGCCAAAACCGTTTGGTTAACTTCGCCACCTGGCGAGGGGCTAACCATCACGATTTCTTTAACACCGGCAACCTGCGCCGGGATAACATTCATTAGCACAGTCGAAGGATAGGCAGCCTTACCGCCGGGAACATAAACCCCTACGCGCTCAAGTGGCGTTACCTGCTGACCAAGAACAACGCCCTGATCATCTTTGTACTGCCAGGAGCTGGCCACTTGCCTCTCATGAAAACGGCGGATTCTTTCGGCCGAAACACTAAGGGCCTGCAGCAACTCTGGCGAAAGGTTTTCCAGCGCCGCCTTCCTCGACTGCTCGTCAATCGATACATCAGCAATCGATGAAACACTCCTGCTGTCAAAACGACTGGTAAAATCCAGCAGTGCCTTATCCCCTAACTGCTCAACTTGCGAAAGAATATCGACAACCGCATCTTCAGTTTTCTTATCACTAACACTCGACCACGCGGTCAGCTCATCGAGACGACGGTAAAAATCTTTGTCGCTATCTGAAAGGTACTGAATCAAGACTACCTACCGACATCAAACCAGTTAAAATTGCTAGCGCTTTGCACTAACCGCTTCTTCAATCGCCTGTACGAAACTAACAATAGCATCGTGTTTTACTTTTTTGGAGGCCTTGTTAACCACCAGCCTGGAGCTGATATCAATAATATGCTCTCTGGCCTCCAGACCATTAGCCTCTAACGTACGACCCGAATCAACTATATCGACGATCTCGTCGCTCAAACCCATAATTGGGGCAAGCTCCATACCACCGTATAACTTCACGATGTCGGCCTGCACACCCAGGCGAGCGTAATAAGCTTTTGCAACATTCATGTACTTCGTCGCCACCCGGATTCGACTTTTCGCCTGGCTAACACTTCCTTTCAGGCCTGCGGTCATCAGTCGGCATTTAGCAATTTGCAGATCGGACAACTCATACAAACCGTCGCCCCCATCTTCTAACAGCATATCTTTACCGACAACACCAATATCAGCGATGCCCTGGCGGATATAGGTGATAACATCCGCGCCGCGCAATATCAATAAATCCACATTAGGGTTGTTGGTATCAATATGAAGCTTTCGACTCTCTGAGACATCGACGGCAGGCTCAATACCCGCGCTTTTCAACAAAGGCAAAGTCTCTTTGAGAATACGCCCTTTTGTGAGCGCCACGGTAATTTGAGATGAGTTCACACGGTTGTCCCAAATAAAAACAATTGCGGCCTGATTAGCGCCAAATTGCGTTAAGGAAAAATAAAATCAAACGATCAGGGTAGATATACAAACTTAAGCAGCGCTACCTAATTCGGGATACGGCGGATCGTCGCGCCTAGCTGCTGCATTTTCTCTTCGATGCATTCATACCCTCTGTCTATATGGTATATGCGATCGACCAACGTTTCACCTTCTGCGCATAAACCGGCGATAACTAAACTCGCCGATGCACGCAAATCGGTAGCCATTACCGGCGCGGCTGTTAACTCCTCAGTGCCGGTTACAATGGCGGTATGCCCTTCCACTCGAATATCGGCGCCCATTCGATTCATCTCGTGAACCTGAATCAGGCGGTTTTCGAAAATAGTTTCCACCACCGTTCCCACGCCTTCAGCCACACAATTCATTGCAGTAAACTGCGCCTGCATATCCGTTGGAAACGCGGGATACGGCGCCGTGCGAACATCTACCGCCCTGGGCCTTTGTCCATGCATATCTAACCGGATCGTATCATCCTCTACAGAAATATCCGCGCCGGCTTCTTCGAGTTTAGCCAAAACAGACTCTAACGTGTCAGGGTCGGCATCCTTAATCGAAACGGAGCCTTTTGTGGCTGCAGCAGCAACCAGGAAAGTCCCCGCTTCGATACGATCAGGCATGACCTGATAGTCGCAGCCGCCGAGCGTTTCTACGCCCTCAACGACCAGTCGGTCGCTGCCAATACCACTGATTTTGGCACCCATCGCGTTAAGAAAGTTTGCCAGGTCCACCACTTCAGGTTCTCGAGCGGCGTTCTCGATAATCGAGGTACCATCCGCCAACACCGCTGCCATAAGGACATTTTCGGTACCGCCAACAGTGACCTTATCGAAAAACACATGCCCTCCCTTAAGTCGTCCCTCTGAACTCGCCTCGATATAACCGCCTTCAATATTAATAGAAGCACCGAGACTTTCCAGCCCTCGCAAATGCAAATCAACCGGGCGACTGCCGATTGCACACCCACCAGGGAAAGACACTCTCGCCTGCCCATAGCGTGCAAGCATCGGACCTAACACCAATATAGAGGCGCGCATTGTTTTAACCAGCTCGTAAGGCGCAGTTAAATTCGTCAGATTACTGGAGCGAACCTCTACGCTCATTCGCTCATCAATTGTTAAGTCCGCACCCAGGCAATTGAGTAGCTCAATCATCGTGGTGATGTCATGCAAATGCGGGAGGTTGCCTATCCTGACAGTTCCAGAACCGAGCAGACTCGCAGCCAAAATTGGCAGCGCGGAATTTTTAGAGCCAGAGATTCGAACCTCACCCGACAAACGGCAAGGCCCCTTAATCAATAATTTTTCCACGACGACTTAGCCTTTCGCAGAGTGCGCGCTACGCTTCATCGGGCGCAAGTGCTTTGATATTTACAGCGTGTAACTCGCCGCTTGAGATTTTTTCGTTAATGCACTGGTAAACCAGTTGCTGCCGCTTCACACGGTTTAACCCGGAAAACTGATCACTCACGACAGTAATCGAGCAATGATTCCCTGCCAGCTCGATATCTAGTTGCATTGGCGTTAATGCTGCGCTCAATGCGCTTTCGATTTCTTCTTTCACTTATTTGCTTCTTAAATTCAATTAGACAACATTCAACGAGCGGCCTTTACGGCGACGTTTACTCAGAGACAATCCAGTTATCGATAACCTTGTCGATATCACCTTCATAAACTTTGTAGGCGTTACTAAACTGATTTCGATAAATCTTCCCAAGGTTAGATGACTCCACAATCATATTGCGGATTTTCCACTCTCCCTCGTCGTTTTTTCGCAAGGAATAATAAATTTCAAAAGGCGTTTCACGCTCACCGTAAATTAATTGTTTTACGGTTGCTCGCCCGCTGGCCGCGCGAGTTTCTGCCTCAGCACTAGGCTCGACGACCTCGATGCGCTCACCTTCGAACACCAGCAAACCCTTGCCATAGGTATTGATCAACGCAGATGAAAATACTTCGCTAAAACGGTCTATCTGCTCGGCTAACTTTTGCTGGCCCTCTTCATCCAGGCTCGCCATTGTTTTCTTACTTGCATAACGCCCCATGACAGCGCGCGAGAAATTTTCGAAATCGACATAATCCTTTAACGCATCACCGAGCTCAACGTAGAACTTTGCTTCGTTTTCATCGACATACTCAGCGGCTTCATCAATAAGCTTTAACAACCGATCTGTCACGTCAGAAATCACCGCATTTGCCGCCATCGCATTCGGCCTTTCTGCAATTTCACCAGCATCGACCTTAGCGACCTGCACAGCGGCATCCTGCGCATAAGCTACGCCAGCCCACCCACTGCCCAGTAGCGCGAGCAAGCAGACTAAACTCGCAGTCCAGTTCTTAGCCGAAAATAACACGTCACGTTTTTTCATAGATGATTTTTTCCATTCCCGAAGAATCTCAAAGCGATGCGCGGGTGCTGTGTAGTAAATCAAAGCCAACTATGAAGCCCTGAACAACGATTGCACAACCCGAATAGCCAGCTTTTCGCCAACCCGCCCATTATGCACGGTATCGTTCTGCTCGCTAAATGAAATATTCGCATCGCGTGCGGTACTTTGACTCTATTATCTAACCTTGGTTCGCAGCCGGTACATTGCAAAATCTTGTTATTCCCGCTTGAATTCACAGAGTATTACGATTTGCGAAAAGCACGTTTGAGTCTGGCTCGCCGCTGAGCTATGATCGCGCGCGCTATTCACAATGTACAACACACTGTATGCTGTCGACTGACGCGGTGTATTTGCAACACCTGTAATCATCCGCCAGTGACGGAACACTCAAATAAAGCGAACTTTCCACCCAAACCAGCAACCATGCCCGAAATCCTTCAAATCGCAGTTCTGATGATTATTAGCCTCGCCGGCCTGGTATGGAGCGCACATTTTTTTGTTGGCGGCAGCGCGGCCATTGCAAAACACCTGGGCATGCGACCTGGGCTCATTGGCCTGACCATTGTTGCATTCGGAACGTCAGCACCAGAAATTGTCGTATCTGCAGACTCTGCGTTTAAAGGCGCCTCTGACCTGGGTATAGGAAACGCCGTTGGCTCGAACATCGCCAACATTGGCCTGGTGCTGGGGGTTTCCTGTTTAATTGCGAAAATCCCTGTGGGCAGGCCATTGTTTAAACTGGAAATCCCTCTTCTCATTGTCGCGACAACTGCCGCGTTTTTTATTCTTAAAGACGGTTTTTTATCGCGAGGCGAAGGGCTACTACTCCTAGGCTGTGCGGCGACTCTCCCTCTCTTTTTGATTTACGACGCGCAGCGCAAAGATCATGACGTGGCTGCCGAAGAAGAAGCACTGGGCGAGGAAATCCCTGAACTCTCCACGCCCATGAGCCTGCTTTGGATAGTCGGCGGGCTGGGTGCATTGCTGTTTAGCTCCCACATGCTTGTTGACTCCGCCACCAATCTCGCACTTCTATTTGGCGTCACCCCCATGATCGTCGGCCTGACGGTTGTAGCTTTGGGCACAAGCCTTCCAGAACTAGCCGCCTCTATAGCGAGTATTGTTAAAGGCCATACCGAGATGGCTATAGGCAACATTCTAGGCTCTAATATACTGAACATTTTTGCCGTGATGTCATTACCTGGAATCATTTTACCCATGGCACTGGGCAGTGAAATATTTTCCAGGGACACGCTGACAATGACCTTTCTCACCGTCGCTCTTTTGTTAATCGGTGGGTTTAAAATCATACGAGCCAAAAAAGGAGAAGAGGCGAATCTGGGATTTCTGTCTGGCCTTTTATTCCTCTCGGTTTATATTGCCTACTACTGGCTGATATTTTCCACTATCAGCAGTTAACCGGTAGCTCGCTATAAACAGCGCTACCAGGTCAAAAATCTATTAGCCTGAATATATTATGACGTCACATGTTGAATCCGGGCAGCGAACCATTGCGCTGGAAGTTCAAGCAGTTAATGATTTGGTCGAGCGAATCGACCAGCGCTTTGCCAAAGCGTGTGACATTATCCTTGCCTGTGAGGGCCGTGTCGTTGTCACAGGCATTGGAAAATCGGGCCATATCGCAAACAAAATTGCCGCGACACTTGCCAGTACAGGAACACCTGCCTTTTTCCTTCACGCTGCCGAAGCCAGCCATGGCGATCTGGGCATGCTCACCGAAAAAGACGTGGTAATAGGCGTTTCTGGCTCAGGCAAAACAGCGGAACTGGTAAGTTTGCTGCCAGCAATAAAACGTATTGCAGCGCCATTAATCGCACTAACCGGTGACCTCAACTCCCCGCTAGCAAAACAGGCCGACGCTGTACTGGATGCTTCTGTCGAAACCGAGGCATGTCCGTTAGGTCTTGCGCCAACGTCCAGCACCACGGTAAGCCTCGTGCTCGGCGATGCCCTTGCTATTGCGCTGCTAGAAGCACGCGGCTTTGGCCCAGACGACTTTGCCTTTTCGCACCCAGGCGGCACGCTGGGCAAACGCCTATTGCTGCGAGTCGAAGACGCCATGCTTACCGACTTCCCCAAAGTTTCTCCCGACAGCCGAATTGACGAATCACTTGTAGAAATCTCTGCCAAAGGTATCGGCATGACCACGGTGTTAAATACGGACGGGAGCCTTGCCGGCGTGTTTACCGACGGCGATTTGCGTCGCAGCATGAAAGATCACCACAACCCTGGCGCCGTGCTCATCAAAGACGCCATGACCACTAACTGTAAAACAATTAGCAAACGTGCACTCGCGGCAGAGGCACTGAAGGTGATGGAAGACAACAGCATTACACACCTCGTTGCAACTGATGAGCAAGCCAATATCTGCGGCGTTATCCACCTCCACCAACTCATACGAGCCGGGCTTGCCTAAGCATGAGCGACATTAACCGCGTCAGTACCAACAACATTCCCGGCGACATTGTCGAAAAACTAAAGCCGATTAAGTTACTCGCTATGGATGTCGATGGCATACTCACTAACGGCGTGCTGTATTATTCCGATCAGGGAGAATTGCTTAAAACCTTTTCAATTAAAGATGGGCTGGGCATTAAATTACTGCAGAAGCACGGCGTCCGAACAGCCATTATCACCGGCCGTCGCTCCGCCATGGTTGAACTTCGCGCCGAGGAACTTGGTATCGAGTTTATTATCCAAGGTCGGGAAGACAAACTGATTGCGCTAAAAGAACTCTCTGAACTTGCAGACTGCACACTTGATCAAATTGCATATATTGGCGATGATTTACCTGACCTAAGCGCCATCATTTGCGCTGGCTTTGGTGCAACGGTTGCCGATGCTAACCATGAAGTTAAGCAACGCGCCGACTGGATAAGCGAGCGTAGCGGAGGCGACGCGGCGATCCGAGATCTCGCGGAGTTGATACTCAACGCTCAAGGCAACTACGCCACCGTGCTGGAAGAATATCTTCCCTAGCGACTGCAAAACGCATCCAACAAATAAGTCGAATCTCAACTCGTACGATAACGCTCACAATATAACCATGACGAACGACAACGTACCAACAGAGCATTCTATTACGCCCCAACAGCTGGCCAGGAAGCTGCGCAGCCGACGTCGCCGCTTGAGAAACAGACTAACACTTGGTTTTAGCCTGGTTTTAATCGCGCTATACAGTATCGACCTGGGCTTTGATCGCCGAAGCGAAAATTTCGCACGAACATCAAGCCACCTCAGGGCGCAAGAAGATTTGCTGCGCGCAGCCGAAGGTATAGAGGTCGTATTTTTTAATCGGGAAGGCGAAAAACATCTCTCACTGGAAGCGCCCAATGCTGAGTTTGGCGCCGCACACGCAATGGATATTCCAGAAACCCTGGCGTTAGAAATAAATGGCGATAATCACGAGCATGATAATGCCTTTCAGCACGATGAACCTACATCTGGCCTCAATCACTTACTCCTAACACCTATTATCATTCGATCATTTGACAAAGACCTGACTACCGCGACACTCAACGCTAATGTAGCGTTCATGAACGCCATCGAGCAAGAAATACACCTCGCTGGTGATGTGGTTGCGCATAACACAAAACAAGACAGCCTGTTGCGCACCAACAGCCTTAGCATGCATACCGAAAGCCGCCAGATTTTCGGCAACCAACCTGTCGAACTTATATTTAGCAACGCTCGCACCCAGGCGATAGGCATACAAGGCCACCAGCTTGATGGCCGCTGGCGACTACTTTCAAAAGTTAAAACCACGCTGGAAATCAAGTAATCTAGAAGTGCTATGAGGCTCTCTCTTACACCCACCCACAAACCGAAACACAGCATTGTGATTTCGTTAGCCTTAATACTGGCCGGACTACTCACACTCTGCAACAGTGTAGTGTCCTATGCAAACGACCTCAACGAACCGGAATCGCGCTCTGCCCCAATCGAAATCGAGGCAGATCAGGCTGAGCAAAACGAAGCCCAGGGCACTATCACCTACAAAGGCAATGTGCTTATACAACAAGCGGACGTTATAATCCGGGCAGAAAAGGTTGTAATTTCAAGCGAAAAAGCCGACAGTAGCGAACGAAAGCTTAATCAAATATTAGCGACGGGTGCACCTGCCTCTTTCGAACATATACCCAACGAACCAGAACAGACCGTTTATGCGAAAGCCGGTGTTATTAATTTTAATGTAGAAGACAGTACTATTAAGCTCGAGCAAGATGCCGAGCTCACCCAAAGCCAATCGAGCGTAAAAGGCAGTCGAATAATCTATAATATTCGCGAGCGGAAAGTAAACGCCAAAGCGAGTGGCGAGGATCTGGATGCCAACCGGCGGGTAAAAACCGTCATTTCTCCAGACGGCAACTTACTACCCAGCGTCCGCTAACCTCAATTATCCGGAATTACTGTGGCACTACTAAGCGCTCAACACCTCGCCAAGAGTTACAACAAAAGAAATATTATTGCCGACGTTAGTCTTGAGGTAAAAAGCGGCCAGATCGTTGGGCTACTCGGACCTAACGGTGCAGGAAAGACGACGTGCTTTTATATGATAGCCGGCATCGTTAAAGCCGACTCAGGAAGAATATTGATCGAAGACGAAGAAACCGTCGATCTCACGCGCCTCGCAATACACCAGCGTTCCAATCTGGGGCTGGGCTATTTACCACAAGAAGCGTCAGTGTTTAGAAAGCTTTCGACTTACAACAACATTATGGCGATTCTCGAAACGCGAAAAGAGCTCAATCGCAGTGAGAAAGTGGCACGCGCCAACGCGCTTATCGAGGAGTTCAGGTTAGAGCATGTTCGCGACAGTCTTGGCATGGCACTTTCTGGTGGCGAACGACGTCGCGTAGAAATCGCGCGAGCGCTCGCCAGCAACCCTCGCTTCTTACTTCTCGACGAGCCTTTCGCAGGAGTTGATCCAATCTCTGTCGGTGAGATCAAAGAGATCGTCACGCAATTAAAGCAGCTCAATATCGGCGTTTTAATCACCGACCATAATGTTCGCGAAACATTGGATATCTGCGAACATGCCTTCATTGTCGGTGAAGGCCGTATTATTGCTGAAGGCAGCGCCGAAGCCGTATTGTCTAACCAGAAAGTACGAGATATTTACCTGGGTCAGGACTTTAGACTGTAAAGCCACGGCCAGCGCTTCATACAGCGCCCTCAAGAAAAAACGCACAAAAATCAATCAACTCAAATGCTATGCAGTTGGCACTTTTTTTGCTTTTTCTATTGCCTCTGCTTTTATGCAAAGCTAAACTTTCCTTATAACGGTGGTCGATTACGAGGCCTTCTCAACAGCCACGGCAAAAGAGACAGGCAGCTATGTTTGTCAGTCACTACCGATTCAATGAGTCGATAGTTTCCCACCATACCAGCTGGGTAGATCGGCGTTGCAGCCCCCAATTGTTATGCTGCAGCACCAGATTCGACAGCTCTGCCAGCGCAAATCACAAGTTTAGTTAAGCAAGAGACCACGCATCAATGAAACAATCGCTTCAGTTAAAAATGGGTCAGCATCTAACGATGACGCCCCAGCTACAGCAAGCGATTCGACTACTACAACTTTCTACGCTGGATTTACAACAGGAGATTCAGTCCGCGCTAGAAAGCAACCCGATGCTCGAAGTAGAAGAAAACGAGTTAGACGCCAATAGCAACGAAGGTGACAACTTGTCGGCAGAGACAAAAGACGGTTCCGATGACTCTGCCAATATCAATGAAGTAGACAGTGCCACTCAACAGGAAAGCCAGGATTTTGAAGCTGCGGTAGATGAAAGCTGGCAGGACACCATCCCTGAAGACTTGCCGGTCGACACCCAATGGGACGACGTTTATAGCTCGACGAGCAGCAGCCCATCATCGGGTAGTGCAGAAGGCAACGACCTGGATTTTGAAAGCCGCACCTCCACCAAAGAAAGCCTGGTAGACCACCTGAACTGGCAACTAAACCTCACTCCGATGAGCGACACGGATCGACTCATTGCAATGGCTATCATCGACTCGCTTGCGCCCAGCGGATTACTCAGCGTCAGTGTAGAAGAAATCCATAGCGGCTTTGACGAAGAGCTCGACATTGAACTTGATGAGATCGAAGCCGTAAGGCACCGCATGCAACACTTTGATCCCGTTGGTATTGCCAGCAAAGATCTAACCGATTGCCTGATGGTACAGCTTGCGCATCTAGGCCCCGAAACTCCCTGGCGCGAAGAAGCCGCGCTTGTCATCACCCGACACCTTAATCTTCTGGCGAATCGCGACTTTACTCAACTACTGCGACGCACCCGCTTAAAAGAAAGCGAACTAAGTGAAGTTATCAACCTGATTAAAAGCCTAAACCCAAAACCGGGCGAAAGCTTTCAGGACAACGCCGCCGAGTATGTAGTCCCTGATGTTTTTGTCTCCAAGAAAAAAGGTCGTTGGGTAGTCGAGCTTAATCCCGATATCGCCCCCAAGTTACGAATTAACGACAGCTATGCCGCGCTTATCAAACGATCTGACTCAGGCGCGGATAACACATTCCTGCGCGACAATCTGCAAGAAGCCAAGTGGTTGTTAAAAAGCCTTAGCAGCCGCAACGAAACATTGCTAAAGGTCGCGACCAGAATTGTCGAGCATCAAAAGAACTTTCTTGAGCATGGCGAAGAAGCCATGAAACCGTTGATCCTTCACGACATCGCGAAGGATGTAGACATGCATGAATCGACGATATCCCGGGTGACAACGCAAAAATATATGCACACACCGCGTGGTATCTACGAGCTTAAATATTTCTTTTCCAGCCATGTTGCAACTGCCTCAGGTGGCGAATGCTCGTCAACTGCGATTCGTGCGATTATCAAAAAGCTGGTCGCAGCAGAAAACACACGCAAGCCATTGAGTGACAACAAAATCGCAACGGTTTTGGACGAACAAGGCATTAAGGTAGCTCGCCGTACCGTTGCAAAATATCGAGAATCAATGCAGATACCGCCATCTAACGAGCGAAAACAACTTGGTTAAATTCATCGAAAAAAAGCAGTTTACTGACGACATCTCAAGCTAGAAACGTGCCACACCAGCACATCACCCAAGAATAAAAAATAGAAAGTCAAGCCCCTTTGTTTGCGACTTTCTTGTTATACTGATAATAACCATTCTGTCAAAGAGAGGAAATTTGTATGCGAATCAATGTCAGCGGTCACCATGTCGAAATCACCGATGCACTACGCGAGTATGCGACCGGAAAGCTAAGCAAACTAGAAAAACACTTTGACAATATAACGAACTGTGACATCACGCTGATCGTTGAAAAAGCGCTCCATAAAGCGGAAGGCAGTGTACACGTATCAGGCGCAGACCTGTTTGCAAATGACGAAGGCGAGAACATGTACGCCGCCATTGACGGACTCACTGACAAGCTGGATCGCCAGATAATCAAATACAAAGAAAAATTCCAGGGCAAACATCACCGGGAAAGTTTAAAGCGCGCCGCCGCCGAATAACTACTACCTACAGAGGCCTTAGTAATGCAGGTACGCAACGCGTACCTGCTCCTTGCGCTCGCTCCCGGATAGATGCCGAGCGAGTAAGCGCCACTTTGTGGTGCGCCGGCCGCCCATCCCCTGCCGCCAAATCCGTCATCAATTCACTTGATTTTTCTCGCCGTCGAGGGAACAATCGCGCCCGCATTTTTCACTAAGCGCAACCAGACTCAATGTTATGACCAACCGTTTTGTCGGCGATCTCATCTCGCAAGATAGAATCCTGCTTGACCAACCCATCGCGAGCAAAAAGAAGGCTCTCGACCTTCTGGCCGAGGTACTGCACGAAGATCTAAAATCTGAATGCAAGGACGTTAGCCACAGCAAGCTACTCGATGCCTTTGTCGCACGTGAAAAGCTTGGCTCCACCGCACTTGAGCACGGTATCGCAATTCCTCACTGTCGGATTAACGCCTGCCAGCGACCACAAATAGCGTTAGTTACGCTTTCCACGCCAATCGACTTTGAAGCGAGCAACGGCATGGAGGTCGATCTGATTTGCGGATTAATCGTGCCAGAAGAGGCAGACCAGGCGCATCTCGATATACTTGCATCACTCGTTCAACTTCTCGGCGTAGACGAAAGCCGCGACAGCATCCGGAACGCGAAATCACCGCAAGAAGTGCTTGAGCTTCTCAATCAAACGCCTTTAAAGTAATCGCTCGTTAGTGTACGCTCCCCAGCTTTAGTCACGCCTTCTCGTATAGGAAGATCCTATGAAGTTTGTGGTTGTCAGCGGTCGCTCCGGCTCCGGTAAAAGCACCGCGCTACATATGTTAGAAGACATGGAGTTTTATTGCGTCGACAACCTGCCCGCGTCGCTACTACCCTCCATGGCTGAAAAACTCAGCGCATACGAGCCAGGGAAAATTGCTGTTGGAATAGATGCCCGGAATATGCCGGCGGACCTCGATCGCTTTAACGAACTACTCAAGCTGATCCCTAAAAACGTTGAGCTTCATGTTATCTATCTCGACGCAAAAAACGAAACGCTCATCAAACGCTTTGCAGAAACGCGCAGAAAGCATCCGCTAAGCAACGATAAAGTATCTTTGCTAGAAGCGCTCACCGATGAATCGCGCCAACTCGAAAACATCGCCTCAATAGCGCATCTCACTATCGACACCAGCGAGATGAACCTGCATGAATTGAGAAGCTTTATAAAAACACGCATCGATGGCGACGCCGGTGCCAACACGCTATCGTTAATGTTTCAGTCATTTGGCTATAAAAAGAATATTCCGATAGATTCTGATATTGTCTTTGATGTCCGCTGCCTGCCAAACCCTTACTGGAACGAGGCTCTTCGCGAGTTCACGGGCAACGACAAAGCAATAGAAGATTTTTTATTAGAGAGCGACGATGTCCATCTCATGCTGGAAGACATTACCAATTTTCTGCAGCACTGGATTCCAAAATACGAAGCAACCGACCGACGATATGTAACAGTATCAATCGGCTGCACTGGCGGTCGTCACCGCTCGGTATTTATCGCTAACCAGTTAAAGAAAACGTTTAAAGAACAGTATTCCGATGTAAAAGTCAGGCACAGGCAACTGGGCGCATAAAGGAACGAAGGATGATCACGCAGACCATTTTGGTCAAAAATAAATTGGGACTTCATGCGCGTGCCGCTAACAAACTCATTGACGTTACCAATCGCTTTAGTAGCAGCATCAAGATTCGTCATACGGGTGCAGATGTCGATGGCAAGAGCATTATGGCGGTAATGATGCTAGCAGCCGCAAAAGGCAGCGAACTGCTATTCACTATCGACGGAGAAGACGAACAGCAAGCGCTTGAAGATATTCAGGCGTTGTTTGATAACCTTTTTGGTGAAGGCGAGTAATCCCTCGCAAAACGCAGCATCCACTATCTGGCTTTGTGGTAATCTTGACTGAGCCAAAACTTGTCGTTCCCCGCTACTTAGCTCATACTTTTTCCCGATCAAAAATATATCGCCACCGGTTTTATTAATAAGGCGTTACAGCCTCTCACGCCGAGTTAGTGCAACGCTGTAAATCAACAAAACCCAGGTGATAAGCTACCGCCGTTAAGCAGACTGCTATGCCAGCGCGACTTCCAAACATTCCCGAAGTTTCTCGAAACGAGCAAATAGCCAGGCTACTCGAGTCAGGCACGTTCTTGCGCGCAAGCGCATTACTCAATGGGCTTGGCGGCGCCGAGGTTGCACACCTGATCGAATCTTCTCCCCCACCATCAAGAACCGTCATCTGGACACTTCTCGATGAAGAACGCAAACCAAAAACGCTTAAGCACCTGAGCGACGATCTTCAAGGACAGTTTGCCGCACGTATTGGCAGCCAGGAACTAGCGGTACTGTCGGCCGATATCGAAACCGACGACCTTGTTGACATCCTTCACCAGCTGCCAGAAAAAGTTACCAGGGAAGTGCTGCAAGCGATGGATGCGCAAGACCGAAAACGTATCGACAGCGCGCTGCACTACAGCGACGATTGCGCTGGCGGAATGATGAACACTGACACCATAACGGTTCGCCCTATTCACCCGGTAGAAGTCGTGCTGCGCTACCTAAGGCGCCACAACGAAATTCCTGAAGACACGGACCGACTCTACGTGGTCAATCGTAAAGACCAGCTTATTGGCCAGCTTCCCATTGCTAAACTGTTAGTATCAAACCCTGCGAACACAGTGCGGGAAATTATGCTGACAGATATCGATGCTGTGCCAGTTGATATGGCCGCAAAGGACGTCGCCAACCGCTTTGAACGTGACAACTGGATCTCCGCACCAGTCATCGACGAGGATAACCGCTTACTCGGACGAATCACTATCGATGATGTGGTCGACGTCATTCGAGAGGATGCTGAACACTCGCTCATGAGCATGGCTGGTTTAGACGAGGAAGAAGATACCTTTTCCCCCGTACTCAAAACGACGCCGCGCCGCGCGATATGGCTCGGGGTAAACTTGCTCACTACCTTTATTGCAGCATCAGTCATTAATCTTTTTCACGATGCTATCGATAAAGTCGTTGCACTCGCAATTCTTATGCCCATTGTCGCCAGCATGGGCGGCGTTGCCGGCACCCAAACCCTGACGATTGTTATCAGGGGGTTAGCAACCGGCCAAATTGAATCACACAACCACCGATGGCTATTCAACCGTGAGCTCCTCGTAAGCGTGGTTAACGCGATGATGTGGTCGACTGTGGTCGCCTGCGCCACCACACTGTGGTTTAACGACATCGTTATGGGTTTAATCATAGCGCTCGCCATGGTTATTACCCTTGTTACAGCCGCCATTGCCGGAGTTGTACTGCCGATTGCGTTGAAAAAAATGAACATCGACCCGGCACTTGCTGGTGGTGTAATGCTGACAACCGTAACCGATGTCGTCGGCTTTATGTCATTTCTCGGCCTGGCGACCATTGCTTACGCATAGAAGCCACTGGCCAAAAAGACCGTTGACATGACAAACGAATTTCCTGAAGAAGAAGTTGTTAGCAAGAGCGAACTTAAGCGACAAATGAGCGCGCTTCAAGAATTGGGTCAGGCGTTAGTCGCATTTGACGAAGCCTCACTAAGTAAACTGCCGATTAGCGAAGCACTTTTCGACGCCATCAGCACAGCAAAAAAAATAAAAAAGCACGAGGGGCTGCGCAGGCAACTTCAATTTATCGGCAAACTCATGCGCAAAGAACCCGCAGAGTCAATTGAACAAATTCAACTTATACTGACAAGCAGGCAGAAAGGTTCCAACGAAGAAAAAAAAATAGAACATCAAACCGAGCACTGGCGTGAGCTATTACTACAGGGCGGCGACGAAGCGATCCAGCGCTTTCTTGCAAGCTTCGAAAATGCCGATAGACAATGGCTGCGGCAAACCGTTCGCGCCGCAAAAAAAGAAACCGAAAACAACGCCCCGCCCGCTAATAGTAGAAAGCTTTTTCGCTATATTCGCGAGCAAATAAAAAACCACCTTTAACGCTTACCTCTAAGCTCCAGGACTTTCTTCTGTTTTTTCTTCGGCTTTTCAGGCTCCGATGACTCGCCTGTCTGATTGTCAAAAATCGACTTCAGTTGAAGCTGGGGGTTTTCTATCTCACCCGTAACAGTATAAACAACGCTAGAAAAGCGATTGATTTGCTCATCTAGCGCTTGTGTCGCAATAAACGTTCCTGCCGCAACAGGCAATCCACCGGCGATTGCGACCAGCCAGGGCAGGTTTCTCGACACCGGCAACGTTGCTACAAGCTCGCCCTCAAGCGCTGATGTATTCAAATCCGCTCTACCCGAAAGCACGAAATCGCTAGACGAAGCCGTCATCGCTATCGGTGAGTCCACAAAACTTACCACCCCATCCTCAAGGTTAATTCCTCCCGATAAGCGATCAAAGCTAACGCCATCCCTATAAATGTTGGAAATATCCAGGCTCAATCGCTCGATATATCGCTGCAAATTAACCAGGCTTACAAGCTTTAAAAAACCGCCTGCCGCACCAGAGAGTTCTACAAATCGGCCATCATCCAACTCAAAATTCACCGTCCCCAGTGCATGGGACAAAGAAAAATCCAGAGGATTACCCTGCCATGCAAGCGACACTTTCGCTAGTGCGGACTGCGCAACAATTGGCGAGTTATCTGCCTGAAAATACGTTTTCAGCGCCTCATCAATACTGTCAGATTTAAGAAGACCATTAAACTCCGAAATTAATCTGCCATCGGGCCCTTTGGCCCAACGCAATCCATCATCGTAGCCCGACTCTATCTCCAGGCCATCATACACACCAGCTATATTGTGCAGCAGCGCAACATCCTCACTTGCACTTAAGGAAAACTGCCAACTACCCAGCGACCGCTCGCGATAGCTGATCTCATCGACACGAGCTGTCAGCGGGAACATACAACTCGGATTAAGCCAATGCGAACTAACAGCACTATCATCAACATTCGCTGAATCCCCATCAATTGAGACATATTGATCGAGTTGAAGGCGGCTTATTTCAGCAATTAAGCGCTCTTCTCGTAACAAATTTTCGGGAAGTTGCGGAAAAAAAACAGTGCCATCTTCTACCGCAAGCATTTCAATGGGTTCACAAGCCCATTGCCTGCTAAGAATCGACTGCGGCAAGGTAAATCGCCCCTTTAGTGATGTGTTATTTATCGCCACCGTTATATCTTGTGGGCGCTGCATCAAAGAAAGCGTTGTGCGTGGCATATCCCAATCTAAAAAATTAAATTTCCCAATATCCAAATGATCAATAGCCACCTCAAACGGCTGGTTATTTCCCCCATCGGCTTGTGAATCCTGATAACGATCTAGCGCATTAAGCCACTCGTTAACGTCCAGTTGCGGCAGGTATCCCCTCAACATTAGCTGCGCAGACGACAGCCCCGGCAAATCAGCCCCTCGGCTTTGCCCCTGTACGACCTGCAGCGGATAAAAATCGAAAACCGTTCGCTCAAGCCCCTGGTCGCCGACCCAAACACTGGCATCCAGCTTGTTTCCATAACCCACTCTAAACGGCACCGACGTATCATCAACAAAACCCTGACGAGTAATAAGCAAATTAGTCGGCTGCTCAATCTGCTTGTAAAACGGATCAGGCAAATCAATTTCTACGCCGAGTAAATCAGTTTTTATTTTTAACTCACTGCGTTCAGGTCCAGTCAGGTAATCAAACGACACACCCGACACGCCTTTCGCCCAACCACCAGTAAGTAGCGACTCTTCTTCCCCATCAAGCCACCGTAAAGCGTTACTTATGTCAATTGCGCCTTCGGCTTTTACGGCGATATCACCTTGCCACTGCTTGCCATCTGAATCTATACCATTAACGCGGCCCAGATCTATTGCTACAGGCTTACCCCATAGTGTTGCCCGCAATCCGTTGCCCGAAAAACCCTTGCTCGTCGAAAACGCTATATCACCACCCACGCCATCTAACGTTATGTCCAGGTCGGGCATCGTAAGCGCCACATCACTAAGGGTCGTATCATTTTGTACAAATAGATTTTGCGCTGAGCTCGCTGAACTCGTGACCTCTATCGCGACCTCTCCAGAAGCGTGCCCCGAAACTTGCCACGAGGCTATTAAATCAGGGATCTGTTCTCGTAAAGGGGAATTAAGCAAAAAACGCTGCGCGTGCTCCGCGTCCTGTTGATAACGAATCGTCATCGCCAGCTTGAAGCCTCTTTTATCTGCCACCAAATCGACCTCGCCCGCCAAACTATCCAGCGTATCGATTGAGGCCTGGTATATATTTGCCTCTAGTACGGCTCCCTCTACCAACAAACCTGCGTCGACCTCGCTTGCACGCGGCCATAACCCAAAGTAATTAAAGGCTGCTTTGTCCAAAGCAGTGCCGAAAGTAATACTCCTTTTATCATTTTCTTTTGGCGCAATAGAGCCGTTATATAAAAACGCCGCATGCTCCAGATCGCCAGCCATTTCACTTTGATCTAACCACTCGATTACGCGGCGATTAACGCGATAAGGCACAAACGCCAGTGCATTTTTCACACCCCCCTTCGCTGCACCTGCTTCTATCACCAGCCGGGACGACGGTAGTTGTTTATTTCGCCTGCCATCAACATAAAACCGGCCCTTAACCTCAAAACCATCCGGATCAGCCGCCTCGAGAACATGCTCGATATGCAATTCATCACCAGCTAAGTAGTAACGATCAGCACCGATATACCAGCTAAATCCAGCATGCTTTGGAAAAAATTGAATGGGCTGGGAGTAGACCTGCGGGAAAGAAACACTTGTCGGCTCTTTTGCACTAGATAACACTAGTGCGCCCGCTCGCCGGGAAAAACTTACCCACCCATGAATATTGCTGCCGGCCGGCGCCTTACCATTAAACGAATCCAGGCTTACGCCATTCAAATTAGCGGTAGCGACAAAACCATCTGGATCGTTAAGCGGCAATTCAAGATGAAAGTAGTCCACTCGACCACGTGGATTTAACGAAACCAGTGCCTGTTGAAGGCGCCCGACAGGCCTGAACACCAGTTGAAACTGGTCAACCGCCTGTTCCAGAAAAAAACGGTCCTGATCAAAACGCAACAACAAGTTGCCGTTTCGCTCCAACAAATTAATCTTACCTCCTCCGACGAGAGGCGCTGTATCTGGCGCTAAACTTTCCTCAATGATTGGCGACCAATTTGCGCTAATAAATGTTTTTTCTTGTTCGCCTCCAAACGTCGGCACCTGCTGTAAAGAAAAAATTGTTTCCCAGTTAGCCGCTCCAGAAAGAATCAGCGGTGCAAAAGCATAATCCGACAAACCACTTTCCATACTAGAGGACGAATCGACTATGGCACTGAAATCCAGCTTGTCAGCATTACCACCCAACCGCATTCGCATAGAATCGTAGGGTGCTCCAACATTCCTCAGCGCCTCCAGACCTCTGGACGCCTGATAAAAATGCGTAGAAACAAACCCAGACCAAACCGCTATTTTTGTTGTCTGCCCGCCTTCATGACGGCCAAGCTGATCAGAAAAAACCGCTCTCGCAGAAATAAAATCTAACGTGTTATCCAAGGGGCGAAACGAAAAAAGACCTTGATTCGGGACTCGATAATAGCGCAGGGAATGCTCCGGCCATTGTGATCTTTTTTCCCAGTCAAGCGTTTTATCTACCAGACCTACGGATAACTGTCGCAACGATACCGACTTAAAATTAGACAGGCGATCCAGCCATTCATCCAACGAAGCATCACCTCCGTTAGCATCAAGTCCTGCCAACGAAAGATCAAACCCCGACTGACGAATCGTAAGTTCCAGGCGATCTGCATCGAACATATTCAACCGTAGATCGCGTGAAAAAACGCTTCTAATAGTTGAGATGTTAAGTGTCAGCGCTTGCAAGTCGAGCGAGCAAACCTCTTCGTCAACCATCTGTGGAAGACAGGCACGAATCGCATCTGCCGCAATGGTTGGATTAAGCCCCTGCCAACCCAGGGTCAACGCTTCAAACTGCCACGCCAAACCGGTGCGCTCCTGCAAAAGCGCCTCCAATCGGGTTTTATTTTTATTCAGCTGGTTTTCCAGGTAATCGGCGATGGGCGCACGAGCAGCGTAAACCCCGCCCAACACAATGTTGATCGCGAGCAATCCATAGAAAACAATGTTAATGGCCCTTAACAGCAATATCGCAAACTCTCAGTCTTAGTCGAACAAAAAACTAGCTAGCACAACACTTTTGGCAAAACGCTATCAACTCATTTGTTTCATACAACGGAAGCCCGACAACAGCACTGTAGCTTCCCTCAATACGGCTGACAAAAGCCCCCGCTCGCCCCTGTATTGCATAAGCGCCCGCCTTGTCAAAGGGCTCTCCCGAATCACAATAATGTCGAATCTCCAGCGATGAAAGGCGTTTAAAATAGACGGTGGTGGCAACCAGACATGAATACGCAACAGCATTATCATCAATTGAAGCCTGCTCGATATCAAACGCCAACAAGTCTTTATCCGCACCTCGCGCTTTTAAATTCGAAAAACCATTTTCACAGGACACAACGACAGAAACCGCTGTCAACACCTGGTGTGCCTTTCCGGATAATTGCTCGAGCATCGCTACCGCTTCGCTGCGGTCACGCGGTTTACCAAAGACACTGCCATCAAGAACAACAGACGTATCACTACCTATCACCAAATGAGGCTTACTGCCTTTTGCGCCCGAGGACGCCTCAACCGCTTTTTCAAACGCCATCCTCCTAACGTATTCACTTGCTGGTTCGTCACGTTTTACTCGCTCATTAATATCTGCTGGCGACACGTCAAATGACCAGTCTAGATGACCCAATAGCTCAGCTCTACGCGGCGACCGGGAGGCGAGCGTTATACGCATGTGCTTGGCATCAATCATAGTTGCTAACGATAGCCGCCAATAAAAATTTTATACATTAGCCATTTCACAAACGGCCAACAAAGTGATGTGGACACCACCACCGCTAAATATTCGGTGCGCCAGACAAAATCACCAGCCAGTGCTGACACCCAAAAACCTGCCAGCAGATAAACCAGCATCAAGCCTGCGAGGATTAGCATTTCCGTCACAAGTGTCGCTCTATTTATCATTTCATGGTACACAAGTACGAGATAGGCGATCATCGTCATGCCCAGCGCGCTCTGGCACGCAACGTCACCACGCAGCAAATCGAAAACCAGCCCGGTAATCCACGCAAATACCAGGCCTAAACGAAACGACCAAACGCGCATCCAGAAAAACAACACCAGCACACCAAACTCTGGCCGCGCCCATTTTATTTCTGCTGGTATTGGCCAAAGCGCCAAAATAATTGCGGCGAAGACCGAAATGGTTATTGGTAATACACTAAAATTTTCCAGCTCTGCTGACGAGCGATTACTGCCTAGACCTATCATCTTTCTACTTATGAGTAAGATCGCACAATGCAAATGTTTTTAATTGGCCTGTCCACAGCATCACATTTATATCACTCGCTTGGCAGGGCTGAAAACACTAGCAAGAAATAGCGGCCCCTATCGAGCCTGGCGCTGGGGCGAACATTAACCTGCATAAACGGCTTGCCCGGATCAGATTCCACAGACTCGACAACGCCAACCGGATACCCCACCGGAAAACGCTGGCCAAGCCCTGAGCTCACTAGTAAATCACCGGATTTTATATCAGTCGTTTCAACAAGGTTGGGAACCAGCAGCAGATCATAGCGGCCACTTCCTTCAACAATTGCTCTTACGCCGTTGCGGTTGACCTGCACAGGAAGCGCATGGCGCGCATCGCTAATTAAAATAACTTCTGCACGCGATGCTTCAACGTGACTCACTTGCCCAACAAGACCATAAGCATCGATAACCGCCTGCCCCAGATAGACACCATCATTCGAGCCTTTATCCAGCGTAATTTTATGGTGTTGTACACCGGGCGCTACGCCAATAATTTCGGCAACCAGCACACTGTCTTCTAACAGGGTTGATGAACTCAACAGCTCGCGCAAGCGTACATTTTCTGCCGTTAGACTCACAAGCTTCTGGACTTTTGACTGTAGGATACGAGCTTCGTTCACCAGGCGCTCGTTCTCCTCAATCAAGCGCTCGCGACTAACTACAGTATTATCAAAGTCTTCTAAAAACTTTCCCGGAAACAGCGCAAAAGATTGTATCCGTGTCGCAACCGACGTAGCGACAGATCGAAAGTTTTGAGTAAACTCCGTGCGCTGATCTGTCAGGACAACAATCAACGATAAAATCACCAGCAACAGCAAGGCCGCTCCAACCGGAGGCGTCCTACCGAATATTGGTTTAATGGCCTAACCCCCTGCCAACACAAAAAAGAGCACTTTTTCTAACATTTTTATTATGTGAGCGAGCCACTAAACACCCGTTATTCAGTAGCAAGAAAATCGACGCTAAACTGATCCATCAACTCAAGCGCCTTCCCGCCACCACGTGCAACACAGGTAAGCGGATCATCGGCAATCAATACAGGAAGGCTTGTTTCAGCAGCGATGAGGCGATCAATCCCTCTTAACAACGCGCCACCGCCCGTTAAAACGATTCCTTTTTCGGCAATATCAGATGCCAGCTCCGGAGGCGACTGTTCTAACGCGCCTTTAACGCCTTGAATAATAGTTTCTAGCGTATCTTCCAGTGCCTCGACAATCTCATCGCTGTTAATCGTAAATGAGCGCGGCACACCTTCGGCCAGGTTGCGCCCGCGAATATCAATCTCGCGCAACTCTCCGCCCTTAACAGCCGCGCCAATGTCGTGCTTGATACGCTCTGCCGTTGAATCACCAATCAAGCTTCCGTACTTACGACGAACATAGTTGATAATTGATTCGTCGAAACGGTCACCGCCTACGCGGACGGAATCAGAGTAAACCACGCCGTTCAACGACAAAATGGCGATTTCGGTCGTGCCGCCACCAATATCGACAACCATCGAACCACTGGCCTCTTCTACCGGCAAGCCCGCACCCAACGCTGCGGCCATGGGCTCTTCTATCAAGCGAACTTCACGCGCTCCGGCGCTTGCAGCAGACTCTTTGATCGCCTTGCGCTCAACCTGTGTCGAATTACAGGGAACGCAAACCAAAACCCGGGGACTTGGACGAATAAACGAATTCTTGTGTACGCGAGCGATAAAATGCTGAAGCATTTTTTCGGTAACCTGGAAATCGGCAATAACGCCATCTTTTAATGGACGGATAGCGACAATATTGCCCGGCGTTCTGCCAAGCATGCGCTTGGCTTCTATCCCCACGGCCGCAATGCTTTTTTGCCCATTTTGTACTCGTACAGCAACTACCGAAGGCTCGTCGAGAACAATACCCTGTTCTCGCACATAGATAAGCGTGTTGGCTGTCCCCAGGTCGATAGACAAATCATTGGAAAACAACCCGCGTATTGATTTAAACAGAGGCATAGAGATGCGTCCTTAAGCTATTTTTTGACAAGTGCGCCAGAACCACCCCAAGTAAAACCAACGCCACTCAAAAAGACTGCGAATACCGCAAATATTGCGCCGAACTCTAACAACCGATGGGATTCAGGGCAAGGTCGAAATATGTTAACTTAGAGCGTTTATAGTCGTGGCATTCACCACACACTTTTATCGTTTCCAAACGCGTAGTCACCATGAGTATCAGCCCAGAAGAAGTTAGTCGCACCGCCACGCTTTCACGACTCAAAGTTGAGGGCGAAGAAGCAACAGAGGTTGCCTCTCGCTTATCAGCCATATTAGAACTCGTCGAGCAAATGCAGGCGGTTGATACGACCGGCGTTGAGCCAATGGCAAACCCTCATGACGCGCAGCAAATCCTTAGAAAAGACGTTGTGCAAGACCCGAGCATCCAGCCGCAGCAGCGTGAAGAGCTGATCGCGTTAGCGCCCGAATCAGAAGAAAACCTGTTTTTAGTACCGAAAGTTATCGACTAATCGGTTATTCAGCCGCACACCACCCAACTTAGCAGATCCCTACAACCGAGCAACGCCCCTGATGAGCGACCTCCACGAACAAAGCATTACTGCACTGCACGACGCGTTAAAAAGCAAAACGATTAGTGCAACTGAGCTTACTGAACACTTTCTCTCTCGCATAGACAAGCTCGATACCGAGCTGAATAGTTTTATAACGGTAGATGCCGAGGGCGCTCTGCAGGCCGCGAAGCAAGCCGACCAAACGCTATCAACCGGTGCAGCGACCTTACTAACCGGAATACCCTTCGCACACAAAGATATATTTTGCACTCGCGGCGTCAAAACCACGTGTGGCTCAAAAATGCTGGGCAACTTTGTTCCGCCTTACGATGCTACCGTCGTGCGAAAACTCGCAGAACAAGGAGCTGTCTGCCTTGGAAAAACCAATATGGATGAGTTCGCGATGGGCTCTTCTAACGAAACCAGCTTTTTTGGAGCAGTGAAAAACCCCTGGGATACCGAAACAGTCCCCGGTGGGTCGTCCGGGGGATCGGCGGCAGCCGTAGCAGCAAGGCTTGGCGTTTTCGCCACCGGCACTGATACTGGCGGCTCAATCAGGCAGCCCGCCGCACTCTGCGGAATAACCGGACTCAAACCAACCTATGGCCGCGTCAGCCGCTACGGGATGATCGCGTTTGCTTCCAGTCTCGACCAGGCTGGACCAATGACACGCAGCGCAAAAGATGCGGCTTTCGTTCTCAATGCCATCGCAGGCCGCGACCCGCAAGATTCAACCTCAAGCGATGCACAGGTTCCCGATTTTAGCGCCGAGTTAGACCAACCACTTAGCGGTCTTAGAGTAGGCTTACCTCGCGAGTTTTTCGATGAGCGCTTAAACGCGGAGATGGCGGCAAAAACACAAGCGGCCGTCGCGGAACTCGAAAAACTGGGCGCCACACTGGTGGATATTTCCCTGCCTAATTCTGGGTTATCCGTTCCAGCCTACTATGTTATTGCGCCTGCCGAAGCGTCCTCAAATCTTTCGCGCTTTGACGGTGTACGCTATGGCTATCGATGTGAAGACCCTCAAGACCTGATGGATTTATACACCCGCACCCGATCAGAAGGGTTTGGTGCGGAAGTCAAACGACGTATTTTAGTGGGCACCTATGCGTTATCGGCGGGTTACTACGATGCTTACTATCGCAAGGCACAACAAATTCGCCGCCTGATTAAACAGGACTTCGATGCAGCATTTGAGAAAGTCGATATTATTGCTGGGCCGGCATCGCCTTCTCCAGCATTTAAATTTGGCGAAAAGCAAAACGACCCGGTTGAGATGTACCTTGAAGACATTTATACCATCGCGGTTAATTTAGCTGGCTTGCCTGGTATGTCAGTGCCTGCAGGTTTGGTGAACGATATGCCAGTCGGCTTGCAACTCATCGGGAATTATTTCGACGAGTCTCGCCTGCTCAACGTCGCTCATCAATACCAAACCGTCACGGATTGGCATCTGCAATCGCCTAAAAACATTTAGTCTTAAACATCAAGTAAAAGAGCTTATTCGCATGCAATGGGAAACGGTCATCGGGCTAGAAATACACGTCCAACTGAACACCAACAGCAAGATATTTAGTAATGCGCCGGCCGCTTTTGGCGCTGGCGCAAACCTGCACACTAACGCTGTAGATCTGGCGATGCCCGGCACGCTTCCTGTCGCTAATGAGCAAGCTTTTTACTACGCGGTTCAATTCGGGCTAGCGGTCAATGCCGACATTGGCAAACGCTCTACCTTCGAGCGAAAAAATTATTTCTACCCCGACCTGCCCAAGGGCTATCAGACGACGCAACTTGACCAACCAATAGTAGGTGCAGGCTATCTCGATATCGAAACGGGCGACCCCAAAAAGGGAGAAGTTAAAACTACGCGCGTAAGAATTCATCACGCCCATTTAGAAGAAGACGCTGGCAAGTCATTGCACGAAGACTTTCATGGAAAATCAGGAATAGACCTCAACCGCGCTGGTACGCCGCTTATCGAAATCGTTACCGAACCCGATATGCGTAGCGCCGAAGAAGCAGTTGCGTTTTTCAAGAAGATTCACTCCATTGTTACCTATCTTGGAATATGCGATGGCGATATGTCCCAGGGTTCGCTGCGCTGCGACGCAAACGTGTCTCTACGTCCCGCTGGCGAGGAAAAGCTTGGCACCCGCACCGAAACCAAAAACTTAAACTCTTTCCGTTTTATCGAGCGAGCAATCAATGTCGAAGTTGAGCGCCAGATGGATATCCTGGAAGATGGCGGCAATATTGTTCAGGAAACGCGGTTGTACGACAGCGATAAAAACGAAACCCGCAGCATGCGCAGCAAGGAAGAAGCCAACGACTATCGCTATTTTCCATGCCCGGACTTACTGCCGGTAGTGATCCCGGACGAAACTATAGAACAGTTAAAATCATCGTTACCTGAATTGCCGGACGCCAAACGCGAACGCTTTTCGTCTCAATATGGCTTATCAAACTACGATGCGAGCTTTTTGTGTGAACAACGTGCCACCGGCGATTATTTTGAAACCGTCGTTTCTATCTGCGAAGATCCCAAGCTCACGGCAAACTGGATAATGGGCGAACTTTCAGCCTATCTAAACAAAAAAGACCTCAGCATAGACCAATCACCTGTCTCGCCTCAGCAGCTCGGGCAACTTGTTCTGCGTATTAAAGATAAAACCATTTCCGGAAAAATTGCTAAACAGGTTTTTGAAGCGCTGTGCGAAGGCGCTCAATCGGTCGACGAGGTAATTGAAGAAAAAGGGCTGAAACAGGTTTCAGACAGCGGCGCGATTGAAGCAATGATTGATGAAATCATTCAAAACAGTGGCGCACAGGTGGAACAATATAAAAACAGCCCACCCGAAAAACAGAAAAAACTCATCGGCTACTTTGTCGGGCAAGTCATGAAACTCTCCAAGGGCCAGGCCAACCCAGGCGAAGTAAACCGCTTACTCGCGGAAAAACTTTAGCCCAGGCTTAAACCGAGCTTAACTTTGACGCCCGCTGTAAAACACAACTATATCGAGCAATAGATTATGGTACTGAAAAAAGATAAAGAAAAAGTCATCGACCCAGTATGGGGCGAAGATCGCATTCGAGAGTTTTTGTTACTTGAGCCACCCGCCGGTGAAAACGCCGATTTCCACAAGCTGCTAAAAGCGTATCAAAGCATGCGCCCTGAGGACTTTGTTTTGTTCGTGCAGTTTTTTGTTAACGCAGGCGGCGACTTAAACGCGAAGAATCTTAGCGGGCAAACGGTAAAAGATATTGTTTCCCAGCATCGTTATGGCGGTGAATATCTGGGCGCTCTGGAAAAGCACGGCGCATAGCGCGTAATCACAACCAGAAAAATGCGGGCAACGCACCGCTATAGCCGGCCCTTTAATGAACCGCTGCGCCACACGTCGATATTTTTTAGAAGCCGACTAACCACACGCCCACCCCGCATTACTAATGTCTCGCCATCCTGCTAAAAGCAAGTTTTTGAGTAGCCTTATCCAGCGTGACGACCACCGCCTCACCTGGCGGAAATTCACCCGATAGCAATTGTTTCGAGAGCGGATTTTCTAACAATTGCTGTATGGCGCGCTTCAATGGCCTTGCTCCATACACAGGATCAAACCCAGCCTCACTGATCTTTTCCAGCACACCTTCTTCCAACACCAGATCCAGATCTCGCGCTTGCAGGCGTTCGCGTAACAGCTCAATTTGAATCTCGGCAATCCCCTCGACATGCTCTTTCCCGAGCGGATGGAAAACTACTGACTCATCGATACGGTTGAGAAATTCTGGGCGAAAATGGCCGCGCACCACACCCATAACAGCTTCTTTAATTGCAGCATAGCGGCTATCGCCATCACTCTCAGCCTGCGTATACTCCTGAATAACGTCAGAGCCTAAGTTAGACGTCATCACTATCACTGTATTTTTAAAGTCGATGGTTCGACCCTGGCTATCAGTCAACCTGCCGTCATCTAACACCTGCAACAGAATATTAAACACGTCGGGATGTGCTTTTTCGACTTCGTCAAGTAACAACAATGAATATGGCTTGCGCCTAATCGCTTCTGTCAGATATCCGCCTTCGTCATATCCCACATAACCTGGCGGTGCGCCAATCAACCTTGCAACCGAGTGTTTTTCCATAAACTCAGACATATCCAGCCGCACCATCGCGGTGTCGCTATCAAATAAAAACTCTGAAAGCGCCTTAGATAGTTCGGTTTTACCAACCCCCGTCGGCCCCAGAAATAAGAAGCTTGCACTCGGCCGGTTGGGGTCGGCAAGCCCCGCCCTGGATCGCCTTACTGCGTCACAGACAGCTTCCACAGCCTCGTCCTGCCCTACCACACGAGAATGCAGCTCGGACTCCATCTGTAGTAACTTCTCTTTTTCCCCCTCTAACATTTTGCTAACAGGAATACCCGTCCAGCGCGCTACCACTTCCGCAACTTCATCGTCGGTTACGCGATTTCTTAGCAATGTCATACTGCCCTGATCGGCTGATTGTTGCTGTTCGAGTCGCTTTTCTAACGCCGGTATAGTGGCGTACTGAAGCTCGGACATTTTTTGCAAATCTCCTTCTCGGCTGGCAGCTTCATACTGCAATTTTGCTTGCTCCAGTTCTGCCTTGGTTTGCTGATCGCCATGCACTACCGCCTTCTCTGAGCGCCAAACTTCATCTAGATCGGCAAACTCTTTTTCGGCAGCTTCAATATCCTGCTCCAACAATCGCAGCTGTTCTTTGGCTGCAGAATCCTTGTCTTTCTTGACCGCTTCCCGTTGAATCTTCAGCTGAATGAGTCGTCGTTCCAGCTTGTCCATCGCCTCCGGCTTGGAGTCAATTTCCATACGAATACGACTGGCTGCTTCATCGATTAAATCAATCGCCTTGTCGGGCAATTGGCGATCGGTGATATACCGCTGGGATAGGCGGGCAGCAGATATTATTGCGGCATCGGTAATATCGACACCATGGTGAACCTCATAGCGCTCCTTTAAACCTCTAAGAATCGCAATCGTGTCTTCTTCTGAAGGCTCATCGACTAACACTTTTTGAAAGCGGCGTTCGAGGGCGGCATCTTTCTCGATAAACTGTCGGTACTCATCCAATGTCGTGGCACCAACGCAGTGAAGCTCTCCGCGAGCCAACGCCGGCTTGAGCATATTACCGGCGTCCATCGAACCTTCTGCCTTACCCGCTCCTACCATCGTATGCAGCTCATCAATAAACAAGATGACCTGGCCTTCCTGCTGCGATAATTCTTTTAGCAGTGCTTTTAGTCGTTCTTCAAAGTCACCACGAAACTTGGCGCCCGCGAGTAACGCCGCAAGATCTAACGAGAGCAGGCGTTTATTTTTAAGCCCTTCGGGAACTTCACCATTAATAATTCGCTGAGCCAAACCTTCTGCAATTGCAGTTTTACCCACGCCCGGCTCGCCAATAAGCACAGGGTTGTTTTTGGTCCGGCGTTGTAATACTTGAATGGTGCGGCGAATTTCGTCATCTCGACCAATAACGGGGTCAAGCTTCCCCTGTTCTGCCCGCTCAGTTAAATCAATCGTATATTTGTCAATTGCCTGACGATTTTCTTCAGCGTTGGGGTTATCCACAGTAGCACCACCTCTTACATTTTTAATTGCGCTTGCTATCGCCTCGGGCGTAAACCCCGCCTGCTTAATATCATCACCAACATCTCCATCCAGGGACAAACACGCGACAAGTACCGCCTCTGCCGCAATAAACTGGTCACCCTTCTCCTGGGAAAACTTATCGGCAAGATTAAGCAGGCGCGCAGAGTTCTGTGACAAACCCATCTCGCCGGTAGGATTTTTTAACTGCGGCAAATTCGCCAGACGCTTTTCTAATAACGCTCGTAATTGGCTAAGGTCTCCGCCCGCCTGGCTAAGCACGCCAGTAATGGGCCCATTATTTTCGCCAACAAGCGAAGAAAGAAGATGTACAGGCTCAATCGCCGCGTGGTTTTTACCGACTGCCAGCGACTGCGCGTCGGCTAGCGCCGACTGAAGACTGTTAGTTAGTTTATCTAACCGCATAGCTCCCCCTCTATTGAATGCTCTATTCTTAAGGTGGGATCGTTCTTATTTTTTTCAAGTCTTTAAGCCAGCAAATACTGCCTGGCAAATAATGCTTATTTATTAACCCTTTAGTAAATGCGCGCTAGAAGGAACGCTGGCACTACCTAGCTTCTTGAATCAAATCGAGGCGCTCTGGGAGCGTCGATAAACCCTAACGTTAGGCGGTTGATTCTCGAACGGCGATTTTGATCGTAACCTGCGTATTTAAAGCTACCATCCGCTTCCAACGCTTCATGCTCTGGAAAATTATATCGCAGCACTTCCAGGTGAGACTCCGCTAACTCCTCCTCACCAAGTTGCTGATAACAATAAGCCATCAACGCAAGCGCATCCCCCATGGAGTCACTTTTTTGGTATTGGCTTAATACATTTTGCGCACGGTTCACCGCCGCTTGAAAAGCGCGCCGGGTAACATAGTAATTGGCGACGTGCATTTCGTGTCTAGCCAACGCGTGCTTCGCCTGTATCATGCGAACGCGCGCATCTGCCGCATACTGACTGTCGGGATAACGACGCAGGAACTCGCTAAACTCAAGGAACGATTGTCTTACCGGCTTGATTTGCCGCTCAGAAAAATCGGACAGCACAAAACGCGCTAACACCCCTGGCTTAAGCGTGTAGTTGGCCAGGCTCTTCATGTACCAGGCGTAATCCGCGCGAGGATGATTGGGGTGCAGGCGCAAAAATCGCTCGGCTGCCGCGACCGCTGCACCTTCTTCAGAGTTTTGGTAGTAGGCGTAAATAATTTCCAACTGTGATTGTGTGGCGTAACGTCCAAAAGGAAATCGCGACTCAAGCAGCTGTAAATTAGTTACCGCTAAATCGTACAGGCGATCATCAAGCAACTCCTGTGCTCTTTCGTACAGCTCTTGCTCGGCGAGATCGTTCGTTTTTTCTCGCTCATCTTCGCCACCAAAAATCCCACAGGCGCCCAGGCAAGCGATCACCGCAAGTAGCATTAACCGCTTTTGAAGAACTACAAATTTATTCATTTTTTCAATATCACTTTCACAATAACTGGATTTTGCGAATCAACACCACGGCAACCGCAAACATCATCTATCCGCCGATTATCCCACAATGTCTTAAGCACGCCTCACCTCTAATGATTAACGTTGATAAAAACGTAAGAAAGTCCCAGCATTTGATCGCATTTTTTTAGGCCTGTTTTCTGCGATAATCCGTCAATGCCTACAAAGCCAGTCGATTCAGACCATCAGCCCGCGTCAAATCATTCCTTCGCAACCGTGCAAACCGTCGAGCAATCCGCCAGCGTCGAAGAAGATCAAGTCGGCTTGCGCTTTGATCAAGCGGCCGCAGTTCTGTTCCCAGAGTTTTCCAGGGGCCAGCTGCAAAAGTGGATTCAAAGCGGTGAGCTCACGCTGGACGGCGCGCCGCACAAGGCAAAACGCAGCTTAAACTATGGCCAGCAGCTCGCGATCAACGCCACGCTTGCAGAACAAAGCACGTGGCAGCCTGAAAGCCTTGACTTAAATTGCGTCTACGAAGACGACGATGTCCTGATTATTGACAAGCCCGCCGGGCTGGTAGTTCACCCCGCCGCTGGTAACCACTCTGGCACCCTGGCCAATGCGGTGCTCGCCCACTGCCCCAACAATTGCCAACTACCAAGAGCTGGTATTGTCCACAGGCTAGATAAAGATACGACAGGGTTGATGATGGTTGCAAAAAGCCTTCACGCACATCAATCGATGGTGGATCAATTACAAAACCGAACGGTTTCGCGAACCTATCGGGCAATCGCCTGCGGCAAGCTGGTGGCAGGCGGCTCTATTGACGCGCCTATCGGCCGCCACCCGCATAATCGGCTAAAAATGATGGTTCACACCTCTGGTGACCGCTCGGCTAAGCCCGCGGTTACTCATTACCGTATCGCTCAACGCTTTCGCGATCACACCGAGCTAACCGTTAATCTGGAGACTGGGCGCACCCATCAAATTCGCGTACACCTGGCCAACATCGGCTTTCCGCTTTTCGGCGACCCTCTCTACCTGGGGAAATATCGTCGCCCTGCAGGTATTAGCGACGAGCTAAGCCAGAAGTTGTCAGCATTCAAGCGTCAGGCACTGCACGCCGAAAAGCTCGCGTTTGAGCACCCTATACAGAAAAAACGCGTTGAGTTTGAGGCAGCTCCGCCCGAAGACTATCGCAATTTGGCAACCTGCTTAGCGCAGATACGCGATTAGATTTCAGTAAAGCTTCGAGAAGTCTCAATACCATTGAGCTCTGTAGTATGTGAGCAGACAAAGCCCTGCCAGCAACACCCCCCAACCCGTTGCATAAATCCTTACACGGTCTTTGGCCTTATTCTTTTCTTCCCAGGTGTTGGGCGTTACCCCTTTAGCGAAAAACACCGCTAGCGCCGCCAAATTGACACAAACGATGTTTACACCAAGCAGCAAGGCCGCACCACTTGCGTAATGCATTGCGCCCTGGCCGAGCATTAAGCCACAGGTAACTGCGGGGGGCAGCAACGCCACCGCTACCATAACACCGACCAAAACACTGGACACGCCCGCCGTTAGCGACAGTGCGCCTGCCGCTCCCGACGCCAACGCCAGCGCTACTGCTGCGGCGCCAACATCCGTTCTCGATAACAACTCAGAGCTGTAGGTATCGATGCCCAAAAACAGCCCACCCGACATCGACATCGCAAATACCACCAGCATCCCCCACATTAATGTCACCCCCGCCCTGCGAATCAGGCGTCCATCGCCGAGTGTTACACCCAGCGTCAGCGCGAGATTTGGCCCTAACAGCGGCGCAATAACCATCGCACCAATAACAACGGCCACGTTGTTTTCGATCAGGCCGATCCCGGCCACAATTGTCGACAGGACAACCAGCACAAAATAATCCGCGCTGGGGTATACGCTTCCCGACACCTCTGCGTACAGGCTCTCACGCGTCACGCCTCGCAACTTGGATTTCTTTCGATTATTTTTTTTGCTGCTCTGACGGCTTAGCTTGCCCTGCTCATCAGTGGTTAACACCGCTTCAATATCAAGAATCGCTACACTTGCCTGTCGCTGAGAGCCGAATAACTTTTGCAAAATATCTAATACTGGCTGGACTCGGTCATCAGGAACAATAAGTCTCATCGTTTGACGACCATCTTCGCCCACAATACTCATTCTGGGTTCGGGTAGTTTTTCTTGCTCGGCTAGCTTGCGTATCGTTTTCGCGCTACCTTCCAACGCAACAATTTCTAGGTATTTCATGGGCTGGATATCACTTTAGAGCGGTTTCTAAACTTTTCATTTTTTACAGGTGGATTATTATAGGCGCGCATAGTGACCGTGATAAAGCGTTTAACGTAACACGTCGTAAATACCTCTTTCTGGACCCCGATAAACAGGTACCCAAGTGACACTCTGTCGATACATCATTGCAGAACGCAGTAAAAAGCCCATTGAACTCAATGGAAGCGTGGCTCTCGTCGGCAACAGCGACGCACTTTTAAACAAGGGTTACGGCAAAGCAATTGACGCACACGACACCGTTTTTCGATTTAACCTTTGCGATCTAAACCCAAAGTATCGCGAAGATGTAGGCACTAAAGTTAGTTATTGTTTATTTAGCCTGAACATCTCGACCCATCAATTCCCTCATAGCAAGCAAGAGTATATGCGGTTTGTTCAGCTATGCAGAAAGTCCAACGTCATCTGTTACCCAGACCACACAAAAAACGTTAGAAAATTTAGCAGAAAGCCCTACATCAAAACTATCGCCTACGAACAAATCAACGACGTTTACCGACAACTACTAGGGAAAGGCGCCATACAGTTTCCTCGAGAACACCACCCAAGAAACGGCATTAAACTTTTAGCCTGTTTACTATGTGAAGGCATTAAACCCACACTCTATGGGTTTGACCTCGAAGAACGTGAAAGCAATACACACTACTATGATGATGAGCAACAAATCGAAAACGTAGATCAATTTGGTCACCAGCCGAGCAAGGAATATCTGCTATTACGATCACTGGTAGAAAAAGAACTGATAACAGTCTGCTGTTGAACACGTCGTTAAAATAAAACGCTCCCGTACTTTCTAGATCGAGGCTGGATTAATACTATGCAACAGAGAATTCAAGATCTTTTCAACGACTTTGACTTTATCAAACACGAAGGCAAGCCATCTCCGGTACTCCGAGGCCATTTACCTGACGAAATCCTTGAAGAGATGCGTCGATTCACGGGGATCTGCCGTGAAATCAAAGAGAATAATATGGGTTTCTTGCGAAACCACGTCAACGGCGGCACTAAAGGTTTTGGTACTGATGCAGGAAATTCATTTCAAGCTTCGCTACCGGCAAACATCGTCGACTGCTCATACATTTTTCCTTTTCTAAACCACCTGGGCGAATACTTTGTACATAAAACGGCTAATGTGCCATTAAGCGAGTTAGCGCGCATGGTGCAACTGCGAAGGCACCCAGGCCACTTTGATGCGTATGATCTATGGAGTAATTTTGCGTATAAAGGCGACGAAAACCCTGAACATAACCACGGCGGCACGATATCTGGCGTTATCTACATCAGCGATCCAGAGCAAACACCGACTCGCTTCGAAAACGGCATGAGCGTATTAGGCGCGCCAGGGGATATTGTAATGTTCCCAGCGGGCTATAAGCACAGCGTCGCGAGGAAAACAACAAACCAGGAAAGAGTTACCTTCGCCTACAATATGGACTGGAAAGTCACCAAGCCAGACAGTTAACAAGCAAACAGCAGAAAAAACCAAGTCATGTAGGTTAATGAAGCTCGAGACGGGCTTTTAATATTTCGTCACTAATAGGGTTCGCTGCAAGAATGTTCATCGCGAAATTGATTGCCTCATCCACTTGCACCTGATATTTCTCTTCAGCTTCACCGGCAAGCTTTGACTTTTTAAGCCCTTTATATTCATTTGAATTGAAGGTGTTTATCAGTTCACTTTTTCCGATTAGCTTATCCAGGCACAACTCTTGCGCATCTAAACCAAGATGTAATCTGCTTTTCGCTATACACGTCTCAGGAGAGCCAAGAAAGCTGGTTTCTTCGAGCGTACGCATTTGCCGGGCTAACTTACCTTCAGCATTCTCTGGCAAGCTGTAAATCAAATAAAGCCAATGTAGCGCCACCACCTTTGGCAAGGTCAATTGATTGAAATCCACGCCGCAAAACACCGCCATGGATGTCATATGAGAAAACTCATTTGTCACACGCTGCTTAGCGGCCCTTAAAAACGCCTCGTTCGCAAAAGCGTGAACCAAATATTCATGTATTGTTCCGAAGCAAAAGATTCCTTTATATTTTGGATCAAGCGCCAGGACGTCCTTTATAATGTAGTTCGAGGTCGGCAACTCATAAGTCAACGACAACTCGTTGTTGGAAAATGTCCGACTCTGAAAAATTAATGCAATCTTTAATAGCGATTGCCATAACTCAAAACTGCAATTCGTCCGCTTCTCGTCAATTGCTTTTTTCATGAAAGCCAATGAGCTCAATGCTAATGGCTGATAATATAGTCCCAACCCTGGCGACTCACCCAAAGCACGAACATAATCATTGGCGGTATCTAACCCCGTACTCCAGACAAAATGCGCTACCGAAGAATGCTCAAAGTGCTTTCCCAGGCCGCTTTCAACCAACACATTGATCGGTACATTGAATCGTGGTCGATGTTTCGCTTGCTCACAATCCTGGCGTGGAATTTCATGGTCTATGCAATAAAAAACGCCCGCATTGTTTTTCCAGTCATAACCCGCGAAAAAGTAGTTCGGATTGGAAACAATCTCATCGATAGATAACTTGCCATCCTTAGGTGGATGGACGGGAGGAAACGACTGCTCTCCTTTATCATCGGCCAGCTTAGGCTTTGCTGACTCATTTAGCCTATCTCGTACCGGCGCCTTTGCGGCTGGCGGGGCGCCGAGCGATGCCCTGCCATCATAAGCCATATCAGTATGTGGGCCATCAGCGTCAACAAAATGTAGGAACATATGTGCCGAACTTAAGCCTGTAAATGCCTCACGCCAATGCGGCACATCAATGCCTCGATAAATCATAATATCACCGGGCTCTAGCTCAACTGTGCGCGCCCGCCCATCCACTTCGACAAAGATCGGCCAATCTGAGCGAGTTGCATCAACACCCTCTACTGACTCACCGCCTAAATAAAGCGTGCAACTAATCTCACAAGATGGCCTATCGGTATGCTTTTTCAACTCTGCGCCAACCCCGTAAACCCGGGTATAAGAGTACGTTGGAATGAGTCTCAGTCCAGTGTGACTCTCTAGCACTGGCTGCAACTGCTCTAAAACACTTTCTCCAAGGGGATCCGCATAGCTCCCTTTAGAATGAAGCTCAGGCTCATCGTGTAAAGCGCCCAGATGGTATTTGTCGAGGTTACTTACATACCCCCTAACAAGCGCAGCTGCTTGATAATCTAGCGCTCTGCGAACCACGCAATAACGCTCCGCTTGAAACCGTCGAATACATTCCGCAGCTTGTTCTTTAAAATCAGCAACTGATAATTTATTCGGAGAATTTTTCAAAACAGATATCCAATCACTTTGTCATGGGTTTAGCACTATAAGCATGATACCTTGGCTGCTCTACAACAAAACAACAAAGTGCTAGAATTCGTGCCGTTTTAGGCCTCTCTCCATGCAGATTCAATGAGATTATTCGTATGCATGACTCTAAAAACAGTCAATTCAACCCCCTGTTGTTCCCTGCCGTATTTTCTGAAGAAGAATGCAAACAACTTGTTAGCTTTTGCGACGAGACCGCCAGCCCCGGGCTTATCTCTCCCATGGAAGAAGGTGCAGAGTCACAGATTAATAAAACGGTTCGACGCTCTTCTATTGTGCGACTACAACCAGAGCAGCATAGATGGGTGATAGAGAGACTCGCGGCTATAGTTAAAACTGCTAACGGGCAATACAACTATGATTTGGAAAATGCCATTCTAGAACCGCCGCAAATTGCGGCTTACAGTGCAAAAACAAAAGGTACCTACGGCTGGCATCTTGATATTGGCCCAACGTTGCTAACACGTAAAATCAGTGTTTCCGTACCGCTTAACGCCGGATATCAAGGTGGCGAACTTCAGTTTAATTACGGAAAGCCGGCATCTCAGGAACAAACACCTGGTGCGGCGATCACTTTCCCTAGCTACGTTATGCATCGCGTGTGCCCGGTGCTCAAAGGTGTCCGCTATAGCCTAGTTACCTGGGTGCACGGCAAACACTGGCGCTAGCTTTAACTTTCAACAACAAAAAACCCGCACCTTTCAAGGCGCGGGTTTTTTTGTGCTTGTTACGCTAATTACTTAACGCGACGTACGCGAGCAGCAATGCCAGCTATACCAGCGAATAGAGCTGCAAGACCAGCCCAACCCATCACAGGTACGTTAACATCATCACAATCGGTTGCAGGCAAAGTACCTGGGATAACCCAACCTACAGTCCAGTCGTTTGCACAGCTCTGTACCGCACCAACGAAGTTCGCAGAGTCAAGACCAGCGTCGACTGTGCTTGGGTCCGTAAATACCAATGAACTCTCCGCAGGACCGTTAATATAACCGTTGAAAGAAGCCGAGTAGCCAACCGCACCTGGCGCAGAACCTACAGTGTCACAGTCCGCATAGGCAGAAGCCCAAGTTGAAGTCGCGTCTTCATCAAGACACTCACCTGCCAAACCAGTAGGACGAACTACCGCAACGTTAGTGTAAGTACCAGCGTTGTTCTCACGGCTACGCATGATTTCAGCGTCGCCTACAGTAGTGCTTTCTGATACAACAGTAACGTTAGAGATGTTACCAGCAGAGAAAGGAGCTGCTCCACCACCGTTGTTTTCAAATGCACGGTTATTACTACCAGCATCCTGGTTGTATACAAGAATGTACTGGGCGTTACCCAACCAGCCATCAGTCAAATCAAAACCGTCGTCACCGTTGTTAGTCAAAACAACGTTGCTTACGTTTACATCACCACCGAAAAGCTCAATACCGTCATCCGCGTTTTCGTGAATCTGGATGAACTCAACTGTTGTACCAGAACCAACGTTTTGCAAAGCAATACCGTTCAACTCTGAAGTTGGAGAGAAAGCAAAACCTGCGTACGAAACAGTTGTGTAACGAAGAGTACCGCTGCTGTCAGCTGCATCGTCACCGCCGTGAGTACCAGTATCAGCTTCACCGTTAGTCAAACAAACTTCACCGGCGCCTGCAGTTTCACCATCTTCGATACAAAGGTTAGTAGAAGGAGACTCACCGTTTAGGTATAGACCACCCCACTGACCGCGAGCAGCTGTACCGCCAGACAGATCCTGGAAAGAAGTCATACGAATAGGCTCAGCCGCAGTTCCAAGCGCATCAATGTCACAACCACGGTTGATAACAAGGTAGTCAAGGCCAAAATCGTTGCTCGCCTTAGAAGTATCGCTATCACCAATGATAGTCGTGCCTTCTTCAATTGTTAGCGTAATGTCAAGAGTTGAAGGAGCTGACACCAGGAAAGTCGCGTTGTCACCGCCTGCATCGATAGCAGCACGCTGAGTGTTTTCACAAACGTTAACTTTACCATCAAGAACCCAAAGGTTGTCCTTAGTCAACGTTAAGTCTGTAGATACTGATGCATCGTCAGTAGTCAAAGCATCGGTTACGTCCTGACCGTTGATTTCACAAACGTCGCTGAAGCCAGCGCCAACAGATGGGTACTCGCCAGCAACAGACGTAGTGCCTGCTGGGCAAACTGCAAAAGCTTGTGTGCCTGCAGCTGCAGCAGCGATCGCGATCGCTAATTTAGTTGTCTTTTTCATCGATTCTCTCCGAATTTTTAAGACTGAGTTAAAAAATAAAAAATTGAATGGCCCTTTATTAATCTCGGGGCATTAAGTCTCTTCCAGCCTGCCAAGAACGATCCTGAAGGTTTGATTCCCTATCTCATTTCACTTACATAGGAGGCTAAAAAGAAAAACCAGTAACTTATCTAGCGGGCTTCACGAATTGCGCGTACCTATGCGAACAAAAACAAAAGCCAGATCGTTCAACCGGCGAGCAGAATAGGGCTTGTTTATTACAAGAACGTGACTAAAAATAGTGCAAATTGAGAAAGGTAAGGGGACATGAAACCCCTGTTTATTGATTGAAAACGTTTGCGATGCAAGTACTTGAAAACAGGTAACCGCGCGCATTAACTATTAGTCATGCAGCACAACCTGTAACAATACTGAAACAATTTAAGCGCGAGCAAGCAACCACATTTACCGACCGCCCTGCCCAACTAATGAGAAACTCAGAACCTGGTAACCCCTGTTTTAGATTTTCAAAAACGGAGCGTGTAACCAAGATTAATAAAGCGATAATAAAGGCCCGTTAACTTAGCCTATTGCTTCCATTCAACCGATAAGCCATAAGTTTGACCAACATCATAGTGCTCAAAAGGCAATCCGCCGAGGTTTAACACGTTACGCTCAATAGATTCGTCGAGGATATTGCTCACCTTGAAACCAATATTAACTGTAGAGTAGCCCACTGGCAGCTTTAATTTAACGTTAGCATCTACACTGGTAAAAGGCTCTTCAACCACCAGCGAAAACGTCGAACCAACAGGGCTAACAAGCAGCGAGTCAACACGACGAGAATATTTATTATATGAGAGTGACGCTTGCAACAACCTTGCGTCATAAACCACTTGAAAATTGTAAAGCTCTTTAGATACCCCTGTCAGCGGCCTTTCGGAAATGTTACTACGGCGTAAGAGATTTAAGTTTTCTGCGCGATCTTTTACGTCGGAATCTATAAATGTCGCATTCGAAGTCACGTACAACTCGGGGGTAATATACTTCCTAAGTTCAAGTTCATAACCTTCGTTAACAGCGAGTTCCGAGTTTTCCCAACGGAAAGCGATAATTTCTTCTGTCGTTTCTCTAGCAAAAATCTCAATCGGGTTATCGATTCGTTTCTTAAACGCTGACACACCGAAGTAATCGTTCTCACCGAAATAAATTTCATAGCGCAAATCGAAATTCTCTATTTGTGCCGTCCGCAACGCCGAGTTCCCTATATAGAAACGCCCATCGGAAGGATTAAACAAACGGACTGGAGCGAGCTCACGCAAAATAGGACGATTAACAGTTTGACTATAAGCTGCTCTTACAATCATATTTCTGTAAACATCCCATGTTAGAGAAAATGACGCATTTTGATCCGTCTCCCTGATTTCCGCAAAGTCATCCGCAAGCCGATACAGATCACCATCGCTATCCCTGACCTCGATTAATGATCTCTCCCTTCGCACCCCGGCATTAAATCTCAACGCCTCAAGCACTTGCATATCAATAACTATATATTGAGCTTCCAATCGAGAAGTTCCGGCATAGAAATCATCAGTACCCGACGCTGATCCATCCTCAATTACAATGGTACCTACAGGAATGTTAAACAAGCTTTCGTCAAAGTCTGCTGCAAGAAAACACTCGGTATCAACAGTTACGGGGTCAACCGGTGCTGCTTCACCCACAATACAACTGGAACTATCCGCCAATTGACTAAAAGGGAGTGCCAACACCGGGTTCGCTACATCTCCTTCAGCAACTAACCTATGAACCAAATAGTCAAACTGTAGGCCCTGGAACTGTCTTTTTTGCTCCAAAAAAGAAGCGCCAAACTTAAGGGAAAACTCAGTTGCAAACTGCCTGTCACTAGTAAAGGGTAACTCTATATCTATTCCATAATCCCGTGTCGTATCGTCGAGGAACGAAAAGCTTCGCGAAGGCTCCGTTTCCCCTGATCGGGTCGATAAAACAAATGGATCACCAGGGTTCTGCGACTGCCTGCTATCCTCTTTAGAGTCGAGGTTGTCTCGTAAAGCATCAACTAGCGCATAACGCCACTTAATGTTGGCGAAATCAAGAATGTGCTCACCGCTGAGCTGTTTAAAATCGATCTCATTCTCTACGAAGTCGATAAGCGTATTACGGCGAAAATCCAGATCCGGCGCAAACCTTGAGAATGCCTGCTCAGATACAGTATCCGTAGTATTTCTAGCAATCAAATTCGTGACATTAATAAAATGCGCCTGATCAATCACCGACCCAACACTAATTAAAGTGTTGCTTTTTATCCGTCGCTGGGTTCTTTCCTCGTCTTCTATCGTTAAAATACCGCCATTCTGAAAACTAAAGGGACCACTACCATCAATATCATCCACTTCCGGCAACTGAGAATAAAGTCCCACCTCACGAATCTGATCGATATTACGTGTTAAAGCACCTAGATTGGCTAGCGCATCGTCCGGTACATAACTCGTATTTTCGGTAGTCCGATTTCTCCACTGGTTACTTAAAGAAGCAACCGCTATAAAACCGATATCCATTCTTTCATTTATCTGGTACCTGCTGCCACCACCCAACGATAAGCTGTAATCATAGGGGTTTGACGACCTGCGCGGATCCCAGTCATTATTGCTAAAACTCAGACGTGCGGCATCTTGATCAGGAGATGGCAAACCGCCATTACCAAAAATGTTTGGATAACTATCTAAATGTTGATTAATGCCATTCGGCAGCGCGCGACTTCCATCGTCCGTGCCTAACCAATCCCTCGAGCCGCCTTTTGAAGTCAGCCCTTCCTTGCCCGTACTAATGTCATTGTACCCTGTAGATACTTTTATTTTAAAAAAACTATTGTCAGGTATGGCTGCAGAACGAATATCTACGGCGCCGCCGGAAAACTCTATTCCATAGTTCGACGAATGTGTTTTTTGAACCAGAACATCTTTTGTAATAGAGGTATCGAATAAATCGAGGGGAACAGCTCTTTGCAATGGTTCAGGACTTGGCATTAAGGTGCCATTAAAATATGTAGCTGAGTAACGCTCACCTAAGCCTCGCACATAAATAAATTTGCCTCCTACAAGGCTTAACCCCGGCACTCGCTTTAACGCACCACCCAAATCGCTGTCACCCGCAATACTCATTGTTTCTGCGTCCAGTAAGTCAGCGACTTCTGAAGTAGCGAGCTTTTCATCAGGAACATATTCAGCCTGAATAACTACTTCTTCAATATCGTCAGCTTGAGCATGCGCCGTTGGCGTGGCAACGATAGCACCAACAACAAATAACGTTAGTAACGCTACAGCAACGTACTGACGCGAAATAGAAAACCAGAATGCAAGAGAGTATTTGCTCAAGGACAACACCGAAAAATAGAAAAGCCAGCCACAACGGATCGTGGACATGTCCAAGCACTAGGAAGGACCGCCCTACCGGAGGCGGCAATTTATGACATAAATATGACAGGATTATGACTATGGCCACACTGATATACAGTTATCACAGTATCGCCACAGATCCGCAATAATACCTCGCTTTCACGAGCAAGTTGCGATCAGGTGCGAACAGGAATACCTTGCCATTTTGGTGGGGAAATGGTGCGACTAAAGTCCTTAAACATCACGTTAAAACTGATGGAAACTCTTTCGTCGCTAGATCGATTGGGTGGAACGGAGTGCATTATTGTTGATGGAAAAATGACTAAAGTACCCGGCTTAAGTGCGACCGCTATCTCGGCAGCATTGTATTCGTTTAACCCTGTAACGGCAGGGCTTATTGCCGAACTGTTCTCTCCTTTATGGAACACTATAGCGTTTGAACCTTCCACTACCTTTGGGTAGAACACGCCACTTAAAATATTGTTGGGGTGCATATGCGGTGTATGCAAAGAACCAGGAGGAGAAATATTTGCCCAACAACCCGTAATTTCAATACCTTGATGCACGACATTCTGCTTTGCTAAAACAGCTTCGCAGCTTTTTATAAACGTCTCTGCCAGCTTTGCAAAAAAAGGCAACTGATGAAGGGTTTGCTCTGTTTGCCAACTCCTGCCATGTTGAAGCTCCGGTCTGGGCGATATCGCTGTATCTAAGTACTCGCAAATTTCATGATTACTCACTCCTATATCATTTTCGGCAAACTCAGCCACCCAGATGTGAGTTGGAAAAATAGCTAGTGGCTTCATCGCCCCCCTCCCGGTTTTTATAAAGTCGCATGCTCGCAAATCAAAAAAAACTGAATGATAACCTCAAAGCAACTACAAATTTATGACCAAGGGGCGTAATTTAGCGACGCAGAGATGATTTAAAATCCTGGGCAAACCAAAAGCGCTATAAGCCCATTAAAAACACTGCCCTACATTCATCACTCGAAAAGCCACTCGGCGATTAAACGCTTTCGCCTCTTCGGTTTCTTCGTTTAACCGCAGGCGCTGTGAGCCATAGCCTCTGACAATCAGTTGTGTTTCCTCAACGCCTTGAGAAATCAAATAATCTGCAACACTCCGCGCCTGCGCCTCGGTTAAGGCTTTGTCATTATTTTCATTGCCTGTGCGGCTGGTATGGGCTGCCACTTCAACCATTAAGTCTGGGTTATTCAATAACGCTTTTACATAGTCGCCTAGCGCTGATATAGACTGCGACGCGAGCTCTGCCGAGCCAGGCGCAAAAACCACGCCTTCAGCTGGCTCATCGAGCAACTGGCAATCGCGTTCTCTTTGCAAATCAGAGCGCGGAATATCGATCACCGCTTGCTCCTCTAATATTTCTGGCTCAGCTGATGCGGCAATCATTTCGCTTTCCACAGTGAGTCCGTTATCGGGTGACACCGCTTCATTAGCATCTAACGCTTTTGGCCTGTCGCGATCTTTCACGCTTCTCCCACCCAAATAGCGTCCAAACGATAAGGTTGCTGCCTGCACATCTTCCTCATAAAAGTCAGCCGCCGCTCGCAAAAACCATGGTGCATCTTTAAATCGATAATCGATACCGCCGCCTATTTGAACGTTGTGGTTGTTACTATCAGTAAATAGCGCGGTGTCACCAGACTCTGACCGAATAAAAACATATCCCACACGCGCGAACGGGTTCCAACCATATCGTTTATCATTAAAGAGATAACGCCCCAGAAATAACGAAAGTCCATGATAATCAATGCTTACTTTGGTTCGGTTTTCTGACACAGCTAAGGGATCATCCGACCGCAAGTCAGCCTGGCCAAGATAACTGTACCCTCCCTCGACAAACCATCGGTAGCTAAGCCTACGACCGATATAAAGCTGAAAAGCACTATCGTAATCACCGTCAAGCTCAAAGCCTCGGTCGCTTTCAATCGTCGGAGTTTTACGGCTTCCGCCAGCACCAATTCCTAAATAAAAACAGCGTTGGAACCCCTGACTAAACTGCTCGCTAAAGGGCTTTCCAAAAGCTACATCTGTCGCACAATCCGAAGCAAGAGCACCGCCTGCCTGAACCAGCGACACAAATGCGAATGTAATAGCTATATGCTTCATCAAATAATCCATACTCAAATAAGGAACGATGACCGTTTAAAAAAGACTGCTCGTCGCTTCAGTTTTTCACCATCGACATTAATCTGGTCGCAACACTGGGCGACTAAACTCATCGAAACGAAAATGAGCTTTAATGATATACTAACCGTATAGTAACGATAACACCTGAGACGTACACATTGGACAGCCAAACCCTTCGCTTTGTTATTATCGCCGCCGTTTTATACGGCGCTTTTCATTGGGCGTATCATAAAGTACCGGATAGCACCCTGCGCACGATTATTTACCCTAATGTTATTGGCCACGCGGCTGTAAAGGTAATCAACACCATCACGCCCGATCGCCGGGCAATAGTCAACGAAAATAGAATCAGCTCTGGTCGTACTGTACTCAATATTGTTCGCGGTTGTGACGGTTCTGGCGTGTGGTTTATGCTGATCGCCGCAGTGCTGGGCTTCGGCGCACGATTCAAGGCAACATTAGTCGGTCTGTTGCTTGGGACGGCAGTGGTGTACCTCGTCAATCAAGTGAGAATTATCGGCCTGTTTTACCTGGTGGAATGGAAACGAAGCTTATTTCCAGTTGTTCATACTTATTATGCACCTACGCTGATAATCCTGATCATTGCGGGTTTCTTTTTATGGTGGACGCAGTGGAGCACTCAACTTCAACAAGCGAATGACGCAAATAGCAAATAATAGCAGCAACAATAAAACCTAGACTTTGGCCCTTCCTGTCACAAGACTTACCGAAAAGTATGGTTACTAACGCGCAAAAAAACATCCTCGGTTCAACGCCCAAAAAACTATACCTGCGCTTTGTATTTGCAATAGTCGTTTGGGCAGTGCTGTCTGTCCTTGGTTTTTTCCACGGCATAAAGCTTGTTAAAACACTTGAGCCGTACTACGTATGGGTTGTAGAACTCGCGCACCCCGAATATAGCGCGAGAATCGATTATGATGAAAACGAAGTCGAACCCTCAATTGAGCTATACGTCACTGCGCTAAAACCTATAACTTATGCGCCCGGGAAAGTATTGGCTGCAGGCACTACTGTTGGACCGACAAAAATAACGATCTTTCATACCATGGTTCCCCTAATCATTTTTGGCGTTATCGTGCTGGTGTGGCCGGTTAAATCCGTCTTAGAGTTTTTTATACTTATCAGCTTGTCGCTAGCCGGCGCGCTCATTGTTACCGGGATCACTTCCCCTTTTCAAATGCTGGGCCTTCTCGACACTGCCTTTATTGAAGCCTCTGCAAAAGCAGGCTATATCTATCCTTCAAACAATTTTGAATGGATGAAGTTTACCGAAGGCGGCGCCCGCTGGCTCATTCCCGTACTAACGGGTATTGTATGTGGAAGGCTCGCCAATAAACTCGCCTCATACATCGGAGCCAAATAAAACGGCGAGCCATTTATAGTCCACCATAGGCTCGCTGTTGCCTACTTAAAACAACCGCGCCCTAAACCTTATGGCTCACTAACCGTTAACGTTATGATGCAAAAAGTATCTTACCAGGGGTGTTAATGATGACTACGCTCGCCACCAAGAGAACACTGGAAAACGCAAGTGAAATGTGTCGAGCGTCTGGTGCAAGGCTTACAGAGAAGCGTAAAAGGACATTAACCGTTTTGCTCGATGCCTCAGCGCCAATATCTGCGTATGAGCTTAAAGAGGCTTACGAAAAAAAATATAGCGACTCCCTGACGGCCATGTCAGCCTATCGAATGCTAAACTTCCTTGTGTCCGAAACGCTGGCTCACAAACTCCATTCGGTAAACAAATACTCCGCTTGCGCCCATATCAATTGCGATCATCCCCACGAACTACCCCAATTCCTGATTTGCGATAGCTGCGAATCCGTTACAGAGGTGGGTATTAAAAAAGATGCACTGGAAAAACTTAAACAGGGCATTAAGCAGACCGGCTTTAAACTAAACGAGCAACAACTAGAACTTCATGGCACATGCCACAAGTGTCATCAAGAAGCATGATATCGGCCGTTTCCAGACGCCCAACCTTCATCTCGCTGGCGCAAGCCGCTAATATCCTTATCTAGCGTTCCGTACTCCCCTCTCGCTCTCTACAAAACATCTCGAGCTGCTTACCATTGCACCAATAGAATGATATGTTGTATCATTCTCGCAGATGATACGTTGTATCTAAATCTGGGGTGGATGACCTCAATCAACTTGTATTTCCTGGAGAAAGATCATGATTAAACAGATAGGGCTAGCTGTTGTATTTGCCGCTCTTAGCGCCACAGCTACAGCACAACATGCACACAGTGACGTCGACGCAGTTATTGAAAATGGGCAATTTGTTTTTGAGGGCGCGGGCCTAATTGTCAATGGTTCCGGCTATATCATCAACAATGTCGGCTCACCAATATACGAAGCCGAGTTCGGAGCAGAGTTTGGTGATCCTGCTAATGGTACTGAAGATCCAGGCTTCGCCGTTGATGACGGAAGTTTTGGCGCTGGTGAATATCTCGCCTTTGGAGTCGTTAACACCCTTCAATACTGGGACGGTACTAGCTGGTCTGCAGCCACACCAGGCACAGAGTCTTTGTTCATTACAGACGCGCTCGGCGCCATTACCGAGATTACGGACACGGCTATCACCAACCCTACCGGACTAGTTGACCAGGCAGACGTCGACGGAGGCGTTCACTCCCATCTGGACTTCGAGATCGACATGAGTGCAGCTTCAGGTGCTTATCTATTAGAATTAGCGCTATTAGGATTTTCAGACCAAGCGCTTACCAACCAGATTGTTCCAAATTCAGAATCATTCTTTATAGCCTTCAACTACAACTTGGACGAGGAAATTTTCGAAGCTGGCATCGACGCGCTTGGTGTATCAGAAGTACCCTTGCCTGCAGCATGGCTGTTTCTAGCATCAGGGCTTGGCTCCCTATTGCTGGGACGCCGCATCAAGGCTTAAACCTGCCGCCAGGCTATCTTTTCAGTCCGTTACGCTCATTCGCCCCGAAATTTGCGTTTCGGGGCGAGTTTCTTATCAGACCCTCAATCGTAAACTATTATGTCTTTGGCTTCGTTCAACATTAAATACTTTCTAACATTTACAATCGCAATGTTGGGCGGTTTTTTTGTCTCGCAAACTGTAAACGCTCAACATGCAGATATCTGGTTAGTGCTCAATGGCAATCAAACAGCCGCATCGCCAACTAACATAGAAACCACGTCTCCGGTGTTGATAGATTTGGCGTCTGGCAAGTTTCTATTCACTGGAAACTTCGATGATGTTGGCCAGGGATCAGACGGTACCGACGACCCCGGTTTTCAATCAGAGGCCAGTACATTTAGCGCTGGTGCTATCCTCAACTTCCGAGCCGTAGGGTCACTGCAGTATTGGAATGGCAATAACTGGATTAACACCGTAGTAGATCAGGAGCGAATCCAGATTGAAGATGCGCTAAGTAACATGACCATCATTGATGTCAACGGCGCAACCAACGCCGAAGGCGCGATTGACCAGGTTGCTGGAGATGGGTCAATACATCAACATATTGACTATACAATAGATAATTCGCTGGGTAGCGGAACAATAGCGCCAGGCGCTTACATGATCGAACTTGAATTATTCGTGACCGATGGCGTTGGAGGCCCAATTGTTCATACTACTTCAGAGCCCATATTAATTGCATTTAAGTACCAGCTTTCCAGTACGGAGTTCGACGAAGCCATCTCCCAACTTACTGTACCTGATGAAGTGGCTGTCCCGCTGCCTAATTTAACGCTGTTAATCCTCGCTGCGTTGCTTGGGGTTATAAGCACGCTCTCTCGCCTATTTAAATACGCTAGAAATACGTAAAACACCTTGCACCCTACCCTTCTCAAAATAAAGCTGGCTTTGTACCTGAAGCCAGCGTTTTATCTCCTCTTTCTTTCTATTCCGGTAGCTGGATTATTAGGCTGCGAAGGAGAAGTCGACGGTGGCGAGCAAACCGTTTTTAGCTCAGCTATTGATCTAACGGGCGCCACCTTGAGGGTAAACAACGTGTCTGGATCTGACACATTCGATGGTATCAACGAACCCTACCAAACGCTTCAATACGCGCTAGATCAACTAAGACCTGGGGACGTACTTGTTATTGAAGATAGTGGACAGCCTTATAGTAGCAACGCCATTATCGGCGAAGAACGTGACATTAATGGCGCGCTGATAAGAACACTGCGGGGCTATAGGGTTTCGATCAACGGCACACCAACAGAGCCAATAATTATTGAGGGCCGTGGCACCAATAAGCCAGTGATCGACCAACAGCAGTCAGCAAGCACCAGCACCGAAGCCACCTTAGGTTTTTTGCTCGACTGTGTGAGCAATATTGTTGTTCGCAATATCGAAATACGCAGCGCTAACGAAGCAGGTATTACCACTGCTACAAATGGGGCCTGCGAGACAAGCAATATCGTTATAGAGCAAAATCACATCCATAATATCTATGGCGAAAAATACGTAGGCGGTATTCGCATGATGGGTGTAAGCGAGATAGTAATTCGGGATAATTATATTCACGATATATTTAGTAATGCGTCATTAGAACAGAAAGCCCTAATTAAAAATGGCGCCGGAATTCAGAACATACAGATCGAAAACAATCAACTAGAGTCGCTTGACACGGGAATCGCAATTAACGCGCAGGGACTTGGAAGCAGTACGTTTGGACTAGACAAAGAAGAACCAGCATCCATTATTCAGATAAATGACAATACTTTCGATACTGTTAATAAAGCGATCAACCTCACCACAAGCATTTCAAACTCAGAAACCACCGATGAGTATAAAACAGGGTTGTTTTCCAATATTGATGTCGTCGGAAATATTTTCCTGTCAGTCGACTCCGCACTAACAGTAGATGCAGGATCTTCACAAAAACAATCGCAGGAAGTATGTGTATATAACAACACGATCGTTAATGCCGTTGCATCGGTAATGGATATTTCCGGCGTTACTGATTTGGAGGCATTTAACAACATCTTCGTCGGGCCACAAAGTGAAATCCTCTTAACTCGCTCGACGGAGAATATGGGCTTAAGTAATAGCATCGCCTATAGCGACGACAACCTGTTTTATGATTTCTCAGTTTTAAATTGGAGCCTCGATGTTGGGGGAGCAAACCAGTCGCTTTATCCAGATTTGCCTAATTGGCAATCTGCAGCAGCACACCCGGAGCTTAGCGCCAGCCCCGACCAAACAACGGTTTTACTCGACCCGATGTTTACCGATCCTACGAACAACGACTATACACTAGCCGATGACTCACCCGCCCTTCACGCTGGGCGTTTTGGCCTCTCAATCGGCGCAGACTTCGACTTGCCCGCTCCTATCGAGATGACCGGCTTCCCTTGTTCGGAGCGGACATCAGATTAAGATGACACAACCATATTTGAAGAGCCAGCATTCTTATTCGCTCGGGACAAGTTTATTTTTTCCTGCACTTCATTGCGTCAGATCACTAACGTTTATTTTTAGCATATCGGTCAGCGTCTTCGCGCCAATGCTAGCAATTGCTAGCGATGAGCCGCCGATCGTCGAAGAAGTTGTCATTGAGGCGGAGCAGCAAACGTCTGCAACAGAATTAGGTTTGTCTGTCGTAGAGCTTTCAGGAGAAGAGCTCGTTACCAAACTAGGTGCAACACTGGGCGAAACACTAGCCAACGAGCCAGGTGTACACAACGCTTCGTATGGCCCAGGGGTTGGCTTACCGGTTTTACGCGGGCTCTCTGGGGTTCGCGTCCGGCTTAGCGAAGATGGTATCGGCGCTTGGGACGCATCATCCATCAGCCCTGATCATGCCACGGCAATAGAACCAATTCTTGCTGAAAAAATCCAGGTAGTTAAAGGCGCGGCTACAGTCATACACGGTAATAACGCCGTCGGCGGAACAGTGGAAGTTACTAACGGAAGAATTGCCGACGAGCTGACCGGCCAACCTGTATCGATAGTCATCGAAGAACGCAGGGAAGTCCATAACGACCATGATAGAGAGTCGCACGTAGGCAAAATAAAAACCGAACTGGGTAAATTTGTTTTTCAGCTCGATGGTTTTACGCGCGACTCTGAGGATATGAGCATTCCTGATGTTGCTATTCAAGAAGAGGCCATAGAAGCAGTATTCGGTATTTCCAACACAGACAACACCTTTGAAACCGTGCTAAACAGCGACTCGGATTCGCGCAGCGGCTCGGCAGCGATCAGCTTCGTCGACGATGATTTCTATATTGGCGCTGCTACCACCGTAATTAACAGCGAATACGGCATTCCTCCCGGCGCGCATACTGAGCCGCCAGACTCTCCAGGCCACAACCATAGCCACCCAGTAGGTGGAAATATTGTTGCGCAAGCCCGTGTGCGTATAGACCTTGAGCAAGAACGCAACCTGATAAAATTGGGCGGCAATCTTAACTATGGAGCACTTGAGTCATACCAGATCACTGGCGGAAAAATAACGTATCTTCATAGAGAATTTGAGTTAGATTCAACCGGGCTCGCACTAGGTGGAGTAAATTTTTCTAATGACGTTATAGAACTCAAAGCGGAATTGGAACATAGCGGGCTTTTGGGTGCCATTAGCAGACAAAGCGGAGGCCGCACAGGACTGCAATGGGTTGATCGTGATTTTAGCGCTGAGAGTGACCAGGCTTTTGGTGGAGAGGATTACATCCCTGCAACCAGTCAACAGGCTGTGGGACTGTTTGCGTACGAACAACTCTCTCTTAAGTGGGCCAGTCTGGAGTTAGGAGCGCGCTACGAATGGCAAGAAATTACCCAGCGCGAGCTAACAGCTCCTTTACGACCGGACGACACACAATTTTTTCACGAACCAATTCGCTATCAAACCTATACTTTTTCAGGCTCATTAAGCTTCGATATTGGCTACGAGCATATGTTTACGCTCAACTTAAATTCGGCGCAACGCGCACCAGAAATACAGGAATTGCTTTCGCTTGGTCCGCATTATGCGACACGAAGCTACGATATTGGCTTACTGTTGTCGCAGCGGCAAAATAACCAGGGCACGCCCAAACCTGAAACATTAAATGGTCTTGAGCTGCGCTGGGAATTGCAAAGCGAGCGCCTTGGTGAGCTAAACACTACGTTATTTTACACTGAGGCTAACGACTTCATCTATCAAGAACGGCGAGCGCTAGATAGTTTATTTGATACGGCCACTCAGCAGTTCACAGGCAACTGTACTCGTCTTGAACAATGTATCGCTGTTTTTCGGTATACCCAGCGGGATGTCACCTTCGAAGGCTATGAATGGCAATGGCTGTCACCTACGCTCGGCGCTGGCAACGGTGGTTTTGAAATAGAAATTTTCGGCGATTTTGTGCGCGGCACCATAAATAGCGGAGGCGATGTACCACGCATGCCACCGCGGCGACAAGGCATTGCGGCCAGTTGGGAAAACCCTTTTTTCAATGCAGAATTACGCTATTCATATGTTTCCGGGCAAGATAGAGCTGGCAACAACGAAACAACAACCGAGCCATACAAATTACTCGACGCCAAGCTGTCGTATGCCTATACCTTTGACCGGTATCACTCCCAAGAAATCATGGCGTTCGTGCAGATGAAAAATCTATTGGATGAGGAGATACGCAAGTCCACCTCCTTTTTGCGAAACTTTACCCCAGAGCCGGGTCGTGAAATAACGCTCGGCCTCAGATATCAATTTTAACACCATGAACAATCTGTTAGTTAAAATTACACCGGTCTTGCTCTCGCTATCCCAGGTCGTAAGCGCGCAAACTTTTAGTACTTGCAATGACTTCGGCCACTTTGATTTATATATTGAGGTCGATCCACCGGCTAGTGATGGTGGGGCTTTCATTATTGATGCAGCAGGTGATTTTCCAGTAGAAGCTGGCACAGGGAAAAGCGTCATTCCCGCAGACTTTGGAGATTTTGCGGGCGGCGAACATAAAACCGATGATCCCGGCTGGGTTGTTGGGGCTGGCGATATGCTAGATGAGGAATTTCTCTGGTTTCGCGCGCTTGACTCTCTACGCTACTGGGACAAAGAACTACAACAGTGGTTAACAGCCCCACCCGATGGTGAACGAGTCCGATTTTTTGGCGCAACACCACCTGATGTAGAGGTTTTCGGCACCCCAGAGGAAAAAGCATTTTATCTCGAAGGCACCATCTGGTCGTCCGATGGCCTAAGTGGTCCTCAAGAAGCACCAATTGAAGATTTTAACGGAGGAATTCACGCTCATTTTGATTTTTGCGTAGAAGCACACGATGGGGACTGTACACAACCAGGATCATCTGCCACGGGATCACCGAGCATTGGCGCTTATTTAATAGAGCTTCAATTATTTTCCAAGGAAGTGGCCACAAATGGGATGCAGCAAAAGTACATTGACTCACAACCGATAAAAGTCATGTTAAACAACGGTCTCGTCGCCGCCGAATGTAGCGCAGCGATTGGCGCACTGGTTTTACCCGACACTGTTGCAGACGATTCAACACCTTTACCTGCCGCTGGTATTTTGATTATGACTGGCCCATAACCAGCCAAATTGTAGGTACAGCCGAAAGACCGTCACTTTCTTAGTTATTATCGTTTTCCTTTTCGTCTTCGCCCAAATGTTCTATTTCGCGGCGGTTTTCGACTTTAATATCACCACTCACCACCTGCCAGAAGTTACCGATTTTTTTGGCCAGATCCAGCCCCATCGAGCGTTTGGCACTAGGGCCTTCAGGCTCAAAAAACTCCTTGATCTGAATCCCCAGGATTTTCTCGTACTTGCGGATAGTGCGCTTACTGTGCACCAGCAGCAGTACTTTCCAGCCAAAGTGGTAGCCAAGTACTAGCATGCCAATTGCTTTTTCTAGATCCTCCAGCGACCCGGAGAATTTGGCGACGGCTTTACCGGCTTGGTCAAACGCTTCGGCCTTCTCCGCTTCGCTCATATCGGCAAGCGCGGCCAAATTGTTCAGGTATCGGCTGTCATCGGACTCGGACATAAGAGATGGTTAAACTACGTTCTATTTATTTGCTTTGACAGCCGGGTTGAATCTAAGGAATGATCGCTCCCTTAGTGCTTGTCAAAGTATAGCGATATATATGTGAGTCTCACCACAAGAATACGAGCGCAAAGCATTATTTACGCTGCACTGGCGCATGCCGGGCATTAAACTCTGGTATCCTTGCGACCGCACTCGACGGCGAGTGTATTATCCGGACAAATTATTACGACGGGTTTTAGACCGATAGAAAACTATGGATCCACTTTCAACGACACTACTCTTTTTCGCGCTTATCGTACTTACGGCAAGCTGGATTATGCTAATTATCGCGGCCTCAGGCAGTGACGACTATGCATGGTCCTTGACTTCAGTATTTCTGCCTCCGCTGGCATACATCTATGCCTTATATCGCTGGGAAACAGCGGGGGACTCTATCAAAGCCGCCATGCTCGGCTTTGCACTACTCTTCGTATCACTGCTCTTTTGATACAAACGTAGTTTTTATACCCCAGAAATTAAAAACGCACCGGACTGCTTCAAGCTCGGTGCGTTTACACTTTCGACTATTTCCCTTCTGAGTAGCTTCGCACTCCATGCGCGCCACCTCGTCGTCGATATCAGAACAGCCTCTTAATCATCCCCAATTCCATTTACACGTTCTCACTTACTTCCTTACTGCCCAGCGCAAAAACGTCCTATTTTTGCTAACGCGCGGCGAGATTCCTTTTTTTCATAGCCTCACGCTTTGAGCTGTCAGTGATGCAAATCCTTTAACCGTGTAACTCGTCCTTGATCGAGATGTCGATTACCTGACAGTGTTAATTAAACTCTAGATCAGCAAATGTAAAAAACAACCCAAATTGCGAGATTTTCTCAATTTAATTATCGTTTTGAAAAATACGAATGTTTACAACAGTGAACTACATCAAGCATTAAAACGGAATGTCGTCGTCCCAGTCATCGCTGGCCGCTACTGGCTGGGCTGGAGCGTTCTGCTGGGGCTGCTGGGCAGGCTGACTATTTTGCGGCGCAAAGCCGGCACCATCTCCCATGCCACCAGAGCCGCGACTATCCAGCATTTGCATCTCATTCGCGACGATCTCGGTGGTATAGCGATCCTGGCCATTTTGATCCTGCCACTTACGGGTACGCAACGAACCCTCGATATATACCTTGGAGCCCTTCTTTAAATACTCGCCCGCAATCTCAGCCAGCCGATTAAAAAAGACCACCCGGTGCCATTCGGTGCGCTCTTGTTGCTCGCCCGTATTCTTATCTTTCCAGGACTGGCTCGTTGCAACACTGATATTGGTGATCGCCGCACCGGCACCAGAAAATCGCGTTTCGGGATCCTGGCCGATATTACCCACCAAAATCACTTTATTAATGCCGCGTGCCATAACTTAAACTCACTTTTATATCGATATTCTTAATTAACCCCACAACCAGCGCTGCAGGCGCACCTTACCCACGAACATTCACGAGAGTAGCCTCCCATTTTATCCGATCAAGCACGAGCTTGTCTGTAGCCATAAGCACTTACAACCCGACAAGGCAGGCGCTTTGCGGAAAAAAATTGGGGCGGATCAAGACTTTACGATAACCCCCACAGCTCTCTATACTGGCCGGTCTTTTTTCGCTTTAGGCCAGAGTCAAAGCCACAGGTTTTTCCGTTTATGGATTCTATTGTTGTACGCGGCGCCCGCACCCACAACCTCAAAGGTATTGATCTTGAAATCCCGCGCGACAAGCTGGTGGTGATTACCGGGCTATCTGGCTCTGGCAAATCATCGCTCGCCTTCGACACCTTGTACGCAGAAGGCCAGCGTCGCTATGTAGAGTCCCTGTCGACATACGCGCGGCAGTTCTTGTCGCTAATGGAAAAGCCCGACGTCGAACATATCGAAGGGCTCTCGCCTGCGATTTCAATCGAGCAAAAATCCACCTCACACAATCCACGCTCGACAGTCGGCACGATTACCGAGATCTATGACTACCTTCGCCTTCTTTATGCGCGCGTAGGTACGCCGAAGTGTCCGACACATCACATCAACCTGGAAGCACAAACCGTTAGCCAGATGGTCGACACCGTTCTCGCACTGCCAGAAGGCAGCAAGCTAATGCTGTTGGCACCGGTTATTAAAGACCGCAAGGGCGAACACCTTAAACTGCTGGATAAACTTAAGCAGGATGGCTTTGTTCGTTTACGCGTCGATGGAGAAGTCTACGACATAGACGAGCTACCGAGCCTGAATAAAAACCAGAAACACAGTATCGATGTGGTTGTTGATCGCTTTAAAGTTCGCGCCGACTTAAAACAGCGCATGGCAGACTCTTTCGAAACCGCGCTAAAGCTCTCAGAAGGTCTGGCCAGTATCAGCTATATGGATGGCGAAGAAGAGGACATTCTGTTTTCTGCAAACTACGCTTGCGCGATATGCGGATACAGCCTGGGCGAACTCGAGCCGCGACTATTTTCCTTTAACAATCCAGCCGGCGCATGCCCCGAATGTGACGGCCTGGGTGTCAAACAATATTTTGATCCAGACCGAGTCGTTCAGTATCCCGACTCCAGCTTAGCTGAAGGTGCCATTCGAGGCTGGGATAAGCGCAGCGTATACTATTTCCACTTACTAAAGTCGTTAGCAGATCACTTTAATTTTGATATCAATAAGCCCTTTGAAAAACTCAGCAAAAAACACCACAACATCCTGCTTTACGGGACTGATGAAGAGATTCTCTTTTCCTATATCAATGATCGCGGCGACGTTTATCAACGAAGACATAGTTTCGAAGGCGTTCTCAATAATATGGAACGCCGGTTTCGCGACACTCAGTCGCAATCGGTACGCGACGAACTAAGCAAATTTATAAGCACACAGCGCTGTGACGCCTGCGACGGCTCACGCCTACGCGAGAGCGCACGCAACGTACTCATTGACAACAGAAACATCGCCCAGATAACGGCTCTTCCGGTCACAGAGGCCTTCGATTATTTCTCGACGCTAACACTAAAAGGTAAACGAGGGGAAATTGCCGAAAAAATCCTTAAAGAAATAAAAGAGCGCCTGGAATTTTTGATCGACGTCGGCCTTAACTACCTGACGCTGGACAGAAATGCAGACAGCTTATCCGGTGGCGAAGCACAACGTATTCGCCTGGCCAGCCAAATTGGCGCCGGACTTGTAGGCGTCATGTACATTCTCGACGAGCCATCCATCGGCCTTCATCAGCGTGATAACGAACGACTGCTCAAAACGCTGACAAGGCTACGCGACATGGGCAACACAGTAATTGTGGTCGAGCACGACGAAGACGCTATCCGTGCCGCCGACTACATTATTGATATCGGCCCAGGCGCTGGCGTACACGGAGGCGACATCGTCGCCGCTGGCTCATTTGCCCAGATAAAAAAGGCAAAAGGCTCCATTACTGGCGCTTATCTATCAGGGAAAAAGTCTATCGCGATACCTTCAAAACGACACCCCTATAAAAAAGGGGAAGAACTTATTTTAGAGGGAGCAACCGGCAACAATCTGCAAGACGTAACTGTGGCCATTCCGTTAGGGCTTATGACCTGCATAACCGGCGTCTCTGGCTCAGGCAAGTCAACACTTATCAACAGTACGCTATATCCTGCCGCGGCTATCGCGCTAAATGGCGCAACAACGCTCAAGCCTGCCGAGCATAAACATATAGAAGGGCTTGATAAGCTTGATAAGTGCATCGATATCGACCAAAGCCCAATAGGCCGAACACCGCGATCAAACCCGGCGACTTACACCGGGATATTCACACCCGTTCGCGAACTATTCGCCGGTACGCAAGAGGCCCGGGCAAGAGGCTATAAACCAGGTCGATTCAGCTTTAATGTGAAAGGAGGCCGCTGCGAAGCCTGCCAGGGCGACGGCGTCACCAAAGTCGAGATGCATTTCTTGCCCGATGTTTACGTCGCCTGCGACGTCTGCAAAGGAAAACGCTACAACCGAGAAACACTGGAAATAAATTACAAAGGAAAAAACATTGCTGATGTGTTAGAGATGACGATCGAAGACGCGTTAGAGTTTTTTAAAGCCATTCCTTCCGTCGCAAAAAAGCTGGAAACGCTTATACAAGTTGGCCTGGGCTATATCTGTCTTGGCCAGGCTGCCACCACGCTTTCGGGAGGAGAAGCCCAACGCGTTAAACTTGCTAAAGAGCTCTCTAAACGCGATACAGGTAAAACACTTTATATATTGGACGAACCCACTACGGGCTTACATTTTGCGGACATCCAGCAACTGTTAGATGTATTGCACTCGTTGCGCGATCGCGGCAACACCATTGTTATTATCGAGCACAATCTGGATGTTATAAAAACCGCAGACTGGATAATTGACCTCGGCCCAGAAGGCGGCAGCGGAGGCGGAAAGATCATTGCGGAAGGCACACCGGAAAAAATCAGCAAGCTGAAAAAATCGCATACAGGACGGTTTTTAAAGCCTTTGCTCGCTGCCGAGTAACTTTTTAAATTACTGGCAAAGCCTACGCCAGCTCACGTGAGTGGTGGCTAAAATGATCGTCCATAAACGTTGCTATGAAATAGTAAGAATGATCATAGCCCGGCTGCCGACGGAGCGTTAAGGGCTGTCCCGCTATGTTGCAAGCTTTTTCAAAAAGCTCGGGCTTTAGTTGCTCTTCTAAAAACTCATCTTCCAGACCTTGATCAATCAAAATATTCGCCTGGCTTGCCTGCTGCAACACAAGTTCACAACTGTCATATTGCTGCCATTCTGCTTTATCGTCACCAAGATAACGTGAAAACGCTTTTTCGCCCCAGGGTACTTGTGATGGCGCAACTATTGGCGAAAAAGCAGAGACAGTTTTGAATTTATCGGGATTCTTCAGATGAATCGATAACGCGCCATGACCACCCATAGAATGCCCAAAAATTCCGACTCGATGTTCATCAACCGAAAATGCTTCAAGCACTAGCGCGTAAAGCTCGTTAACAATGTAGGAGTACATCCGATAATTTTTTTGCCAGGGGTCACGAACAGCATCAAGATAGAACCCTGCGCCCTGTCCAAAATCATAGCAACCCGCATCATCGGGTACATCTTCACCCCGGGGACTCGTGTCTGGTGCAATCACTATCATCCCGTGCTCTGCCGCGTAACGCTGATAACCAGACTTCGTTATAAAATTTTGCTCGGTACAAGTTAAACCCGACAACCAAAAAAGAGTCGGACAGTTACTTTGCGCAGCCGCTTCCGGGAAAAACACCGCAAAACGCATCTCACAACCAAGCAACGCCGAGTAATGCTCGTATACACACTGCTCGCCAGAAAAACCCCTGCTTGAAGAAATGCGCTTAATCATACAAAACAACGCTACGAATGCTCTCGCCTTTGTGCATTAGATCAAACGCGTTATTAATCTCACCTAACGGCATCGTGTGGGTGATTAAATCATCAATATTGAGCTTACCATCCATATACCAGTCGACTATCTTTGGCACATCGGTGCGCCCTCTCGCCCCACCAAATGCCGTCCCGCGCCACACCCGGCCGGTAACAAGCTGGAAAGGTCGAGTCGAAATCTCTTGCCCCGCACCTGCAACGCCAATAACAATACTTTCGCCCCATCCCTTATGGCAGCATTCTAACGCCTGTCTCATGGTTTCAACATTCCCTATGCATTCAAAGGAGTAATCGGCACCCCCATTAGTTAAATCGGCGATTGCCTCGAGCAAATTCTCCGTCTTATTCGGGTTAATAAATTGCGTCATGCCAAACTTCTTCGCAATATCAACTTTTGATTCATTTATATCGATACCGATAATTGTTTTAGCACCAACCATATTAGCGCCCTGGATAACATTGAGCCCAATGCCACCCAAACCAAATACGACTACATTTGAACCGGGCTCCACCTTAGCATCAAACACGACCGCCCCTACGCCGGTAGTAACGCCGCAACCGATGTAGCAAATCTTATCGAAGGGCGCATCTTCTCTTACTTTAGCAACCGCAATTTCTGGCAACACCGTGAAGTTTGAAAATGTTGAACATCCCATGTAGTGAAGGATAGGCTCGCCATTAATAGAAAATCGCGAGCTTCCATCGGGCATAATCCCCTGCCCCTGGGTTTCCCGAATTGCCTGGCAAAGATTGGTTTTAGGATGCAAGCAAAAATCACACTCGCGACATTCAGGCGTATAGAGTGGAATTACATGATCCCCCGGCGCGACCGAACTAACACCTGCGCCAACTTCTCTTACTATCCCTGCTCCTTCGTGCCCCAAAATTGCTGGAAAAGCGCCTTCAGGATCATCGCCTGACAGCGTAAAAGCGTCGGTGTGGCATACGCCTGTGGCTTTAATCTCCACCAACACTTCACCTGCCTTTGGCCCGTCAAGATTGACGGTCTCTATTGATAATGGTTCACCTGCTTTGAATGCTACTGCTGCTTTAGTATCCATCGTATGCTCCTCGCATCAGGTTTTATTGTATGGCAGCTAGTTTATATCTATGAGTTGGCTTCCCACAAGCTGATCTGAAAATCCGCATAAGATCGCCTTCAAGCAAAAAGACTTACTCAAACCAACTGTCATAGCGCACGATCTGCTTGTATTTTTTCTGGTCGGGCGTGAGCTGCTTGAGCGCTCGCCCCAGACTTTCATAAACAGCTGGCTCTTGCGAGCTTATCGTTTGCAGCTTGGGCGTTGTAACATCGATACCAAAAACAACCACATCCTCTGTTAAACGAAAAAGCGTTTGTCGCTCAATGCGCAAGCACCTACTCTCATCAGTAGATACCTGCCCATCATTCACACCCATTCCCCGAGCAGGAAAAACAGCCAAACATTCATTGGGCTTTAATCCCCAGTTAAAGCGTTGAAAGTATTTTTTATAGGGAAGGCGCTCAAACATTTTATCGATCGCATCTCCCTGTAGAGCATTTAATTTAGGAACAGGCTGGTGCAGCTCTCTAACCGTTTTACCAAGGCTAGCCGCCAACGACCAACCTGAAGGCGCGCACAAAGAAGCTGCGAGAAGTTGATAACAATCACCTTTCTTTTTGAGCAGGCAAAAATCATCACAAAACCGTAACGAAATCTCCCAAAGTCGCTCACCGTTCTCTGATGACGCTACCGCTTCCCTCTGCTCATTATTAATATAGGGGTTTATAAACTCAGCTAACGCGTCAAGCTCCTTCAAGCCAAGATCACTTGCATCATAAACAATTTCATTACGTGGTAAGTGTGCGCTTCTGTTATGACCGATAGACGAAAGCTCACGTTGATCCTGTTGCGACCTGAGCGCTAATTTATTCGCAAGATGTTGACTGGAACGCTCTATCGTTCGAAATAACCTGTCCTGTGGAATGGTTTGTAGTGCAAGATCGCTAAACCCAAAACACTCAAGATGCTTACCAAAACCTTCAGGAATTTGGTCACATGCCATTTCGATCAGCCGCGAGTGTCGATCCTACTTATTACTTATTCCCAGGCACTGCGGAGAAAACATCTTTTACACGGCTTGACCGTAGCAAAAAAATTGCCACATACAGGTAAGCAACGGCTAACAGCATGGCAACAATAGTCGGCTCTCTTCCATACAAAAAATAGGGCAACAACATCGCCACCACCTGTGCGAACAAACCGATAAAAAGAATTAGCCGGCCTTTTAGCCACAGACCACTTATTTTTGGCCCCGCATTACTTTTATCTCTTAGCAGTAAAAACAGCACAAGTGCCCCGGGAATACAGGCGACAAACTCCCATGCTGAAGTAACGATCAAAAAAGACAAATCCAAATCCTGTCCACCACTCCCCCGCTGGCCCCTGCCACGTCGGCTTGCAAGTAGCGATAGAGGCGCGTAAAAGAATTGGCGTGAAAGAAATGCGCTGACAAGATAGATAAGTAAATTTGGCTTTACCGCACCTTGTTCGTCCAAATCCTCTATGCGATAGTTCAATCGATGATCTGCCACTATGTTTACACCTTTATAAAATTTGTATTCGTTAGTATAAAACGATACTCACAACTTTTCTAACCGCCATTAAAATAGTCGTATAACGCGGAAAGTGGGTAAACATGCGCTTATACTGCCGACCAGCATACCGACAATTAAATCTAGAGAGAACCTCTCATGACTATCAATATTTCTTCCGAAGCAATTGCAGACCTTCGTAAAAGACTGGCTAATACACGCTGGCCTGAGCCCGAAACTGTCGACGATTGGAGCCAGGGCGTGCCACTCAACGACATCAAAAACCTGTGCGCTGACTGGGAAAACCATGACTGGCGCAAAGTAGAAGAGAAAATCAATTCCCTGGGCAGTAGCTTTGCAAATATTCAAGGGCTCAATTTACACTACCTGCATATCCGCTCGAATGTAGAAAACGCGACTCCCCTTTTACTTATCCATGGGTGGCCAGGCTCAATCCTTGAGTTTGTCGATGCTGCTCCTTTGCTAACCACTAACTCTAGTGGCGAACCAGCGTTCGACCTGGTCATTCCAGCGCTCCCGGGATATGGCTTCTCCGAAAAACCAGCAAACCCAGGCGTTGGCATTGAGAAAATAGCCAGCATGCTTAACGAACTCATGACAACATTAGGTTATCAGCGCTATATCGCACAAGGCGGCGACTGGGGGTCTGCTATAGCCCTGCTGGCGGCAGAAAACCATAGTGACAACTGCATCGGTGCCCATATTAATATGATCACCGCTGTTCCACCGGCCGAAGTTTTGGAAGCTCCTACCACTGAAGAAAAAAACGCTCTAGCAAGATTCCAGGAGGTTCAAGAAAAGTATCAAGGGTATTTGCGTCAGCAATCAACAATGCCACAAACACTGAGCTACGGACTAACCGATTCGCCGGCAGGCCAGGCCGCCTGGATTTACGAAAAGTTCTATTATTGGACCGATAATACTGGAAAACCCGAGTCAGCGATTTCACGCGAAAGAATACTCGACAACATCAGTTTGTATTGGTTTACTGCCACCGCGGGTTCATCTGCAAAACTCTACTGGGAGAGCATTCCAAACTTTGTCGCGGGCACGATCACCGCGCCAGTCGCCTGCTCGGTATTCCCCGAAGAAATTATTGCTCCCAGCAAACGATGGGCAGAAGGCCGACTAAAAAATATTGTTTATTGGAACGAAACACCCAAAGGTGGGCATTTCGCTGCGATGGAACAACCTGAACTTTTCGCAGTAGAAGTTAGAAATGGCGCTAAAGCCCTGCTCAACAACACATAAGTGGCTTCCACTCAAAGTCTATCGCCCGGCTAGCTTTTAAATTTGGTACGCAATATGAAAAATAAAATCGTCTGGATCACTGGCGCCTCTTCAGGTATTGGCGAAGCGCTCGCAAAAGAGATAGCACGCCGTGGCGGCAAACTAATTCTTTCTGCGCGGAGGCAAACCGAACTCGAACGAGTTAAAACTGTTTGTGTCGAAAATGGCGCTACTCCAAACGATATAGCCATCATCGCCTTCGACATGTGCGACCAGAAAAGTCTTGCGTCGTGCGTTGAACGTGCCTATCAGGCTTTTGGCAAAGTAGATTTACTGATTAACAACGCGGGCATTTCTCAACGATCGTTTTTCCAAAGCACCGAAATAGACGCCTATAGGCAGCTCTTTGAGATAGATTTTTTCGCGCAAATTGCATTAACCAAATTGGTGCTAGAAAAAATGCTGACTCGGGGCGAAGGCCATATTGCAATAACCAGCTCAGTCGCAGGAAAGGTCGGCACATCACTTCGCACCGGCTACTGCGCAGCAAAGCATGCAGTGATTGGGTTTTACGACGCGTTGCGTGCAGAGGTCACGCACCAGGGAATTTATGTTAGCAATATCGTGCCAGGATTTATTCGCACCAATATTTCAAACCACGCGTTAACCGGGTCAGGCGATACCCTGGGAAAAATAACGCATGAAATCGCGTCCGGCATGGACGCCGATAAAGCCGCAAAAAAAATTGTGGACGGTCTGAGCAAGCACAAAAAAGAAATTTACGTAGGCAAGGGCATTTCAATGTTCGCACTAACGCTCAAAAGGTTCGCCCCCAACTTGCTCTTTAGGCTTGTTGCAAAAAGAGGCGAGAAAGAATTCGCCGAGTACGAAGTAAAATAACCCTTCCCGTTTTACTCGCCGTTGGGTAACACAAGGTACTTCCGGCCCGTGCGCTTTTCGTTGTAACTGCGAGCAATATCCGGAGATATAGCATCTTGCAAACTAATCTGTTCACCATACTCGGTTTTAAACGTAGTATTGATCTCATCCGCAATCTTCTTCCTAAAAGAAGCTAGCGTATTTTGATCAAGCCGCGCAGCGAATATCGGCAACACAAAACTACTCACAGACCAATTAAAACCCACGCTCGGCTCGAGCTTCATTGCGTCGACATCCAAACCACCATACACATAAGCCTGCTTGAATACACCCGAGCCGGTATAGTCTATATAACCTTCCTGCCCAATTTGAAACGCCTGCTCCATGCACGTCATAACATCAGAGACCATATGACCTCCAAACGTCGCATCAAACAATATCGTTGCGCGTGTTTCTGCAATGGCATCAATCAGGTTCTGATGAAACTTTTGCTCGGAGGAATTGATAACATGCGTCGCGCCTTGCGCCTTAAGTAATTGCAACTGGTCATCGCGCCTAACGATATTAATTATCTCTATTCCGTCTTCCAGGCAGAGTCGATTCAACATTTGCCCAAGGCTAGACGCCGCCACCGACTGAACCAATGCCTTGTGCCCATCCCGCCGCATGGTTTCCAGCATCGTTAATACGGTCATTGGGTTAACGTAAGAGGAAGCCGCTTGAACTGGCGTCGTTTCCTCACCGTGCACCAGGCATTGACGCGCATCGGCAGTACAATACTGCGAATACATGGCCCCACCTGCAATTGCCACCGTTTTCCCTAACAATGCCTGGGCGACAGATTCATCACCGGCGGCAACAACAACACCTGCGCCTTCATTACCAACTGTAATTGGCGTGTTGATCCGGTTTTTTAATTCTTGAGTTACGTGCGACCTAACAGGTGCCTCAAGCGCGGGGCCGGTTGGGGTATCAACCTGAACAGCCTGCTTAATATCGGCAGAATAGAACATCCGGTAAATATCGGACGGATTGATCGGCGCTGCCTTTACCTCAATAATCACCTCAAACCCTTGAGGATCAGCTAACTCAACAGCTTCGAGCGATACTCGCAGACGGTTTTCGTCAGGCATAACGCTTATCAGACGCGAACCCTTGTAAGCCATTTCAATCTCCTGCTTGTAGCAAGCTTATTTTTAAAACGAGAACTTTTCTTGCACCGTTGATCAACACAATGTTGACACCAATAGTTTACCTAAATCCAAAGCCAGCGAATAGTCGTTCCCACTCGTCTATGTAAGATCACTGGGCATAAAAAAAGCGGCTGCCTTTCGACCGCCGCTTTCTCAAGCTGATGCTGTTTACGACATAATGCTGCGGTATTTCTCAGAGAAAATATCTCTACCAATAATATGTTTCATTACCTCTGAACTACCCGCCAGAATACGATTGATACGCGCGCCAGCAAACATTTGCGCAATTTCATACTCCATCATAAAGCCGGCGCCGCCGTGCAACTGTACGCCCAGATCCATCATTTTCCATTCTACTTCACTCGCCTGCAATTTTGCCTTTGCCGCAAGGTTAGCGGACAACTTACCCTCGTTGTGCAACTCAATACAATGCTCTACAAATATCTGCAGTACCTCTATCTCAGTATCCATTTCAGCCATTTTAAACTGAGTATTCTGGAAATCGGCTACCGTCCCGCCAAACGCTTTACGCTCCATTACAAATTCGCGCGTAATATCAAATGCTTTACGTGCGCTCGACGAAAACTGAGTTGCCGCAATTAAACGCTCCTCAGCCAAACCATCCATCAGGTAATAAAAACCTTTACCCGGCTCACCTAATAAATTCTCTTTTGGAATTCGAACGTCGTTAAAAAACAACTCAGCGGTATCCTGCGCCTTTAAGCCAACCTTCTCAAGGTTGCTGCCGCGCTCAAAGCCTTCCATACCGCGCTCGACTATCATTAACGCCATAGAGTAAGGATTGTTCTGCGCCTGGAATTTTGCGGCGACAACCACCAAATCCGCGTTTATGCCATTAGAGATGTAAGTCTTGGAACCATTCAAAATATAATCGTCGCCATCTTGCACCAAAGTCGACTGCATGCCTGATAAATCACTACCCGCACCCGGTTCGGTCATCGCCACGGCAAGAATTTTTTCACCGCTCACACAATCGGGCAACCAGCGCGCCTGCTGCTCCTCAGTTCCGAGCTTCGATATGTAAGGCCCAACCAGGCGACTATGCAAAGTCGCAAACCACTCCGGCACCCCTGCACGAAACTGCTCTTCAATAATAATTTGCTCATACCGAAAATCACTATCGCCCATGCCACCAAATTTCTCATCAGGCCATATCATTAAAAAGCCTTGCTCACCGGCTTTTTTAAACGCTTCCCGATCGCATATGCCTGCCTTACGCCATGCAGGCATGTGTGGCACGATCTCCTGCTCCAAAAAACGACGGTATGCGTCGCGAAACATGACTTGCTCTTCGGTAAAAGATCTCATTAATAGCTCCACGTATTCATCGCGCGACAATCGCGCTTTAAAACAAGCGAAGGGGTATTAACCCCGCGCGTACAAAAAAATAATCTGATGGCTGAACATCGCCTTTGAGGGTGCCGGCGAGCGAATTCACACCCTGCGTCTCAATCTAATACGGGACAAATGTCAATTTGTCTTAGACTAGCCCGCATCACCTGCAAAAGTAGCTCGCCATTTTAACAGATGCGTCAACCTGGGACTAACTGGCCAGCGCTCTTTTATGGGTCGCAATTACACGGCTGGACTAAAAACAGCTCTCGCAAACCTGCCCGATCGCAAAGACCAATAGCTGCATATTGACCGCCAGACGGGCACCTTACCATCGTCACGACGTTAATGGTTGCGCATCCAGCAAAATTCGACGCGTTATGCCACTAAATCGTCCCAAATCCGCAATTAGGTATTGGCTTCGAGATTGCGCCTTGATCTGGGCTAGGTACAATGGTCGGCCTCATTGACTTACGCCAAGAATAACGTGATTGTTGTGGAGACCGAATGAAAGAATTGAACCTCGAACTGTCATTAATAGACATTCTCGACGATGCCTGCAATCAGTACGCTGATGCCCCATGCGTCGAATTTAACGACACTGTTTACACCTACAAGCAGGTTCAAGAGGAATCGGTTGCTGTAGCACGCGCCTTACAGAAAGCAGGCTTCAAAAAAGGCATGCACGCCGCTGTTTACAGTTTGAACTCTGCCACCGTCTTAATGCTTGCTATAGGCATTGTTCGGGCAGGCGGCGTATGGATTCCAGTCAACCCACGCAACTCAGAAGCCGACAACATTGAAGTACTGAAAAAGTTTGGCTGTCAGGCACTGTTTTATCAGTCTGTGTTTCAATCCGCGATTGACCGCGTCGAGCAAAATGAAGACAACCTGATTTCTTCTATTTGCGTGGACTCGCTTGAAGCAGGCAGCGAGCTAAGTAACTGGCTAAAAGACGCAGAAAACCACACGCTAAGCCCCGTTAATTTTGACCCGGCCGATCCGGTAACACTTCCACAAACAGGTGGCACAACCGGCCTACCTAAAGGCGTCATCCTCAGCCATCGCAATTTTGCCGCGCTGAGTTACGCCATGCATCACATGCTGACAAGCAACGGTAATGATCCACGCGTTGTGCTGTGCGCAGCACCGATGACGCACGTAGGCGGGCGAATTGCGATTACATCGATGACTGCTGGCGCAAAGATCGTGGTTCTCGACAAAGTTGACCCACAGCGAATTTTGCAGCTTATCCCGGAAAAGAAAATTTCGGACTTCTTCCTGCCGCCAACGGCTATTTATGCGCTGCTCGATCAACCTAACGTTCAAGATGTCGATTTCTCATCGCTAAAAATGATTGGCTATGGTTCAGCACCGATGTCAATCGAGCGCTTAAAGGAAGCCATCAATGTATTTGGTCCAGTGATGAGCGGTGGTTTTGGCCAAACAGAATGTCCTATGTTTATCACTTCGTTTCCACCTGAAGATCATTTAATCGATGGCAAGATCGCTCCCGACTCACGGTTACGCAGCGTCGGTCGCCACTCGGTAATATCGGAAGTGGCAATTTTTGATGAGAACTTCCAACCACTGCCGGCAAACGAGCGCGGCGAAATTGTGGTAAGAGGCCCAAATGCATCCGAAGGCTATTACAACGCCCCGGAAGAAACCGCCAAAATCCGTCACAACGAATGGCACCTAACCGGTGATATTGGTTACATGGATGATGATGGCTTTGTCTTTATTGTTGATCGAAAGAAAGACATGATCATTACCGGTGGCTTCAACGTTTATTCCGCTGAGGTCGAACAAACAGTGAGTTCATTTAGCGGTGTCAGCGGTGTTGCAGTCGTTGGCATACCAAGCGACCAATGGGGAGAAGAAGTCAAAGCGGTTATCACCGTATCTCCTGGCAGCGAGATTAATACCGAAGAGCTCATAGCCTACGCGAAAGAAAAACTTGGCAGCGTCAAAGCGCCAAAATCTGTCGATATCGTCGAAGCCTTCCCAACAACTCCGTTAGGCAAAATCGATAAAAAAGTGCTACGTGCCACTTATTGGGAAAAGGCCGGCCGCGTTATTTAAACGACAGAACACCGTAAATTAATTTATTAACAGACCGAACACAACGGGAGAAGAAATGAAAACCGCTATCACAGAACTGTTTGGCATCGAACACCCTATCATCCAGGGAGGAATGCATTTTGTAGGATTTGCCGAACTCGCCGCAGCTGTTTCTAACGCTGGCGGTCTGGGGATTATCACTGGCCTCACGCAAAAAACACCTGCCGATCTCGCGAATGAAATCGCCAAGTGTAAAGACATGACTGACAAACCTTTCGGCGTAAACCTCACGTTTCTTCCAACAGTCAACCAGCCCGATTATCCCGGATACGTAAAAGCGATTATTGAAGGCGGCGTGAAGGTGGTTGAAACTGCGGGCAATAACCCACAGCAGGTTCTTCCACACCTAAAAGATGCAGGAATCAAAGTTATCCATAAATGTACCGCCGTTCGTCACGCGCTAAAAGCACAAGGTATTGGCTGCGACGCCGTATCCGTAGATGGCTTCGAATGTGCGGGACACCCTGGTGAAGACGACATCCCAAACATGATTCTACTCCCACGCGCAGCGGATGAATTGGAAATCCCATTTGTCGCGTCTGGTGGCATGGCTGACGGTCGTTCATTAGTGGCTGCACTTGCGATGGGCGCGCAGGGCATGAATATGGGTACGCGTTTTATTGCAACCAAAGAAGCGCCTGTTCACCAAAATGTTAAAGACGCTATCGTAAGCGCATCCGAGTTAGACACTCGTCTTGTTATGCGACCGCTCCGCAATACCGAGCGCGTACTGACCAATGACGCTGTCGAAAGAATTATTCAAAAGGAAAAAGAGCTCGGCGATAGCATTAAATTCGAAGATATCATCGAAGAAGTTGCAGGCGTTTACCCGCGCATTATGCTCGAAGGCGAGATGGATCTGGGTGCATGGTCATGCGGCATGGTAGCAGGTCTTATCAATGATATTCCTACTTGCCAGGAGCTAATCGACAACATCATGAACGAAGCAAATAGCATAATAAACGAACGTTTAAAAAACTTCGCAACTGCTTAATACCTGTCACCCTCGACGCAAATAACCCTGCGTCGAGGGTTTCTTATCTTCGTCGCCACACCCGCCCACCAGCAAACCTTGCTCAATAGATATATCCTGGCCCAGCTCAAAAAAACTTAGGCAACGGTCTAGATAGGTGCGCCAGAGTGTATATAATCCCTAACCTATAAAATAATTCGAACCATCGCTATAACCAACAGATGCGCGCTTAGTTCGATTCGATCAACCGCTTAAAGAGATTTCGTCCATGACTTATATGACCGAAGAAAGGCAGATGATAAAAGAGACTGCCGCACAGTTTACTAACGATGTCGTATTGCCTGCCGCAAACGAACTCGATCCCGTTAAGGGCAAAATCCCTCGCGAAATTATCCAGCAAATGGGCGAGTTAGGTTTTTTCGGAATTAAAACTCCCATTGAGCTAGGTGGTAGCGGAATGGGCTGTTTCGAATACTGCCTGATTGCCGAGGAACTCTCGCGCGGCTGGATGAGCGTAGGAAGTATTATTGCCCGTTCTGATACCAAAGCCTACATGGGGCTAAAGCCTGAGATTCGTGATCGCATCATCCCCAAGGTTGTTACTGGCGATTTCCTTTCTGCGATGGCGCTCTCTGAACCTGACGTAGGCTCAGACGTATCTGGCATCAAATGTCGCGCAGAAAAAGACGGCGATGAGTTTGTTATTACCGGCTCAAAGTATTGGTGCACATTCGCCGATCAGGCGGATGCTATTTTGGTTATCGCAAGAACCGAAAAAGAAATCGACCCCAAAAAGCCTTACAAAGGTTTAACGACATTCCTTCTTGAAAAAGAGCGTGGCGAATTTCCCGAAGGCTGCTCGGGCTCGACGATTCCAAAGGTCGGTTACTTTGGCTGGGACACTTATGAGTTAGCGTTTGACGGCACACGCGTACACAAAGACTTTATTATCGGCGAAGAAGGTAACGCGTTTAAACAGATTACCAGCGGCCTCGAAATACCACGGGCGCATACTGCCGCGCGATCAATTGGTGCAGCGCAAGGCGCACTTGATGTTGCCATTCAATACGCACACGATCGTGTTCAGTTCGGGAAACCTCTCGCTAAGTTCCAGGACATACGCTTTAAAATAGCCCGCATGGCGACAGAAATCGAAGCAGCACGACAGCTTATGTATCACGTGTGTGACACTATCGACCGTGGCGGTCGCTGCGATAAAGAAGCGGGAATGGTGAAATACTTCGCGGCAGAAATGTCTGAAAAAGTAACCTCCGATGCCCTGCAAATTCTCGGCGGTGCCGGTTACACACATCACTTCCCGGTAGAGCGCTATTGGCGCGATGCTCGTTTGACCAAGATTTTTGAAGGTACGTCAGAAATTCAACTGCGTATCGTCTCCGATCATCTGCTAGGCAAATAAGCAGTCTGTTATCAAAAAGCGGCTCATTGAGCCGCTTTTTTTGTGCCTGTGAAATCTCAGGCACGAAGCTTATGCTCATTCGCGCTTTAATTAGCCATTGTTAACCGATAAACTTTAAAAAATTAACAGCTTTGCTCTAACAAAAGCGCCGTTCGCTGTCTAAAGATGACTAAAAGAGTCTTAAAGGCATAAACATGACTGATATGACCAGGCTCCAACAACTCGCTCAAGTTGTGATCCAGTGGAGCGCGCTCACGCTTTTATTTTTCGTCGGTGTCATTGCTATCATCGTACTGGTAATGTACGTGATCGATGTGAGGCAGACTAATCATACGATACGCCGCAACTACCCCGTCATTGGGCGGTTTCGTTATTTCTTCGAGCATATCGGCGAGTTTTTCCGCCAATACTTCTTTGCCATGGATCGTGAAGAGCTTCCATTTAATCGCGCTGATCGCTCCTGGGCATATCGCGCCGCTAAAAAAGTTGATACGACAATAGCCTTTGGCTCCACCCGGGCGCTTACCCAGGAAGGTGAAGCAATATTTCTTAACAGCCCCTTCCCTACGCTAAGCGACGATATCGCTGAAACAAACAGCATCACCATCGGCGAGGGCTTCTGTGCTCAACCCTATACAACCAAATCCATTATTCATATATCCGGCATGAGCTATGGTGCAATCTCCAGGCCTGCCGTACAGGCGCTGTCTCACGGTGCAAAAAAGGCTGGCATCTGGCTAAACACAGGAGAAGGCGGTTTATCAGAATATCATCTGGAGGGCGGCTGCGACCTGGTTTTCCAGATCGGCACCGCAAAATACGGCGTGCGTGACGAACATGGCCAGTTAAGCGACGAAAAACTAAAAGCCGTTGCCGCTCACCCCACAGTAAAAATGTTCGAAATAAAAATGAGCCAGGGAGCCAAGCCCGGCAAAGGCGGGATATTGCCCGGCAATAAAGTGAACGGTGAAATAGCCAACATTCGTGGCATTCCTAAAGGTGAGGATTCGATAAGCCCAAACGGACACCCAGACATACGATCCATAGACAGCCTGTTAGATATGATCGAGCATATCCGCACAGTCACAGAAAAGCCGGTTGGTTTTAAAACCGTCGTGGGCCAACTAAGTTTTTTTGAAAAACTATTTCAGTCAATCCACCAGAGAGGACTAACGTCAGCACCTGATTTTATCGCCATTGATAGTGCAGACGGAGGCACTGGCGCAGCGCCTCAGCCATTAATGGATTACGTTGGCATGCCAATCCAGGAAAGCTTACCTTACGTCGTCAATGCCTTGCACACTTACAACTTGCGCGACCGAATCAAAATCGTCGCTTCTGGAAAGCTAATCACGCCTGGGAAAATAGCCTGGGCAATCGCAACCGGTGCAGATTTTATCGCGTCGGCACGTGGCTTTATGTTTTCTCTGGGTTGTATTCAGGCACTACAATGCAACAAAAACACCTGCCCAACAGGGATAACAACCCATAAGACCGACTTACAACGCGGACTGGTGCCAACAGTAAAGTCTGAACGCGTCGCCAACTATGCCAACAAAATCAATTACGGCGTTGGCCTAATCGCGCACTCCTGCGGAGTAAAGCAACCAAGAGCGCTGTGTAGAGAACATGTACGAATCATCGAAAACGGTGGGAAAACCATTTCGCTAGCCGAACAGCATCCTGTCCCTGATCCAAACCCGAAATACATCAATATCGAATAATAAAACCAGGCGCGTAGATAGCAATGCTACTAACTACGCGGCGCTCGCGGCAATCGCTAAAAATTGAAGGCTATCATCTGCCTGCTCTAACGACTGGATACTTGCACACAATGATTGTGCGGCAGTCACACCTAAACCAGGCTCGACGTTAGCAACAAATTTGCTTTCGATCGAAGGCCCACTCTCTACTATGTTGCCAAGCAGTTTTTGAAAATCAAAATTCTCTTTAGCTGAGCTTCCATCCTCAAGCTCAAACGCAATCTCAATCTGCGTCTGCGGAAGACCTTCAACTGCAGAAACGCTAACACGTTCGCGCAGCGCATTGATCGAATCGTTTGCTAATACTTCATCGCTATAAGTCGCTTCACTCGCTGTGCTTAACCCGGATAGCGCACAGGCTGCAACCTGATTAAAGCTGAACTTACATTCCAGGCCTGTTTTTGGCGTAACAACACTCGCGGTTTTTATTGAGAGCTCAGGCACACCCACTTCAAACTTTTTAATCTTATCAGCCTGCAAACCTTTTTCTTTCAATAGATGAATTGCCTCGATCAACGGGTGCGTTGCATGGCAAGCCGCGTGAGATTTAAACAGGTTTTCGCGAATGCGAAACGCTGACAACGGCGCCACTTCTCGCTGCTCTTCAGGCTTACCAAGAAACATGTCCAGATAACCTTTGTCAGCTTCCAACGCATCAACCGGGGCGGTAAAACCGTTAGCCACCAGACGAGCAGCAAGCGTACCACTGGCGGCTGCATTGCCCGCATTAAACGGCTTTGCCATCGAGCCAAACACGCACTTTAAACCACTGGCCTGGGTGGCTGCGACCCCCATTGCCGCTTGCATTTGCTGTTGATCTAAACCCAGTAGCTTAGACGCACAAGCCGCAGCACCAAAAATAGCGGTTGTACAGGTCGGGTGAAAGCCGTTCAAATAATGTTTGTCATCCAGGAGCTCGCCCACTCTTGCGGCAACTTCGTAGCCCGCAACGACTGCTTCAAGCAACTGTTTCCCATTTACGGATTGCTGTCCGGCGATCGCTAGCGCTGTACCAATAATAACGGCGCCCGCATGTGCTGCTTTTGCAGGTACAAAAGTGTCATCAAAATCAACCGCATGCGCTGCAACCGCATGTAGCATTGCCCTGTCTGATGGCTTGGCATCGCTAAATGAACCGGGCAGTAAATCGACCGCTCCGTTCAGCTCGGAACTGAACAGCTCAGCCGCTACTATCTTAACGATTGGCTGGTCGTAACAGGCCAGCGCACAACCCAGGTTATCCAACACACATAACTTAGCGATAGTAAGTACGTCTTCAGGTAGTTTATCGAATACACAGTCGCTCCAGACGGCGCCTATTTGATCAGTAACATTTGCACGCATGACATTTGCCTATATAGAGTTCTTATCGGAACAAGTAAGCCGCCAGCATATAACAAAAGAGTCGCGAGAATACTTGTATTTTGAGTATGACTGCTATTATCCTCCGGGGCACAACACAAGCAAGGGAACGCCACGCAGAAGGCGCCAACATGAAGTAAATCAGTCGCTAAATAAAACCATTGTCCAAGCAGCCAGATTAAGCAGGTAACTTCGTGGAAATACTAGAAAAAATTAAACACAAATTCAGCATGTGGATGCTCGATATTTTAACGGCCGTACTTAAAATTCCCGTCCCAAACATGTTTACCGGCGCCGATGCGTCACTCCAGATGAGCCGGTTAGTGCCTACATTTGGCGCCAGGCATATTCTCCTCGTCACCGATAAAGACCTCATCCGCCTTAATCTCATGCAGAACTGCGTCAAGCAGCTCGAAGACGTTGGCGTTAAAGTAACGATATTCGATAACGTCTCACCGAACCCCACCGAAGAACAAATTGAAGACGGCATTCAAACCGGCAGAGCGGCGGGCGTCGACGGCGTCCTTGGCTTTGGCGGTGGCTCGCCAATGGACACGGCAAAATTGATCGCCTGCGGCATCCCAAACAATTTGAGCGTCCCAGAAATGGAGGGTGCATTTAAGTTTAAAAAACCTGCTATCCCCTTGTTTCTTGTACCCACCACAGCAGGCACTGGCTCAGAAGTCACCATCGCCGCGGTGGTTACCAGCACAAAAGAAAAACGCAAATATACTGTTGCTGACACCAAGATGGTCGCTGTCGCTGCGGCACTCGATCACAAGTTGATGATGGGCATCCCTGCACAAATCACTGCTGAAACAGGCATGGACGTACTTACCCACGCCGTCGAAGCCTATATATCAACACGCGCTACTGAAGCCTCTCGCAAGGCCTCTCGTATCGCCACGCAACTGGTATTCCAATATCTGGCAAGGGCTTACCAAAACGGTTCTGACGAAGAAGCGCGCGAAGGAATGGCTTACGCATCGTATCAGGGTGGCGTAGCAATTAACGTTGGCGTAGGCTATGTACACGCCTTTGCTCACCAGCTTGGCGGTATGTATCATATTACTCATGGTGTGGCTAACGCAGTAACACTGCCGCATGTGCTCGACTTTTCGATGGACCAGGCCAGCAAGCCACTCGCAGAACTTGCGGAGCTTATTGGTCTTGATGTCAAAGGCAAGAGCGAGCTAGAGCAAGCAAAAATGTTTATTGACGCCGTAAAACAGCTGAGTGAATCGCTAAATATTCCAACCAGTTTTGAAAAACTTAAAGATGAAGATGTACCTCAAATCTACACCGGCGCGCAAAAAGAAGCGATGGCGTTTTTCGGTGTGCCCAAATATATGGACCGCGAACAAGGTGAAGCGCTACTTCGCCGGCTAATCGCCTAGTCACAGGAATAAGACAACAACTTGATCAATTCGCAAATACCAATGCTTTTTAGCCACCGATAAATAGCGAATGACTGTTGAAACGCCTCTTTAAATTTTTATTTTTTTTTGTGCTTGCCATCGTAATGATGGCAACATTTTTTCTGGCATGGGCCTGGCAGACCGTCCATTGGCACGCCCCTGAAGAACCCGCAATAGTAGCCTGCGATCAAACCGCCAGGAAATGGAATAGCAATCAACCGCTAAAAGTCCTGAGCTATAACGTTCAGTTTATGGCGAGCAAGAATTACTTCTTTTTCTACGACGGCGGGCCGGATCGCAAACCAGAAAACGCTCATGTTAGCTGGACAATAAAGCAAGTTGCTGAGGTCATCCTCAAAACCAGACCCGATATTGTTCTGCTACAGGAAATCAACGGTAAAAACGATTCACGAACTCATTACCGTAACCAGCTCCAGGAACTACAAGCCGAATTAGCCAGCGAGGCTTTTCCCTGCGCTGCGGAAACAGACTACTGGCGAGCAGGGTTTGTTCTACACCCAAAAATATTTGGCTCGGTAGATATGAAACTTGGAATTCTGTCGCGGTACACACTGGATAAGGTTAAACGCTATCAGCTTCCTCGGGCCGAGGGCAACCCCTTCTATCAACGTTTTTATTTTCAGCGCGCAATAATGGAGGCGCGTATCAATGACAACGATAATCGCGCGATTGCCATTCTAAATACGCATTTCGATGCATGGACGGGCGGCAGCGATCTGTCGAAACGCCAGGTTGAAGCGACGCTCAATTTACTGAACCGGCTGGAGGCACAAAACACACCCTGGATTTTAGGCGGCGACTTCAACATTCTTCCTCCCGATAACGGCATCCAATACAGTCGCCTCAGCATAGCCGAACGAACCAGGTATAACCCGAATAGCGAACTAGCCGCTGTTTTTCAGCGCTTTCACAGCGTCCCTGATATTAAAAGCCTGGTAAATGAAAACCCCGAAAAATGGTATACCTATTTCCCTAACGACCCGTCTGTGGTTTCGCCAGACAGAACCATTGATTACATTTTTTATAGTTCGCAATGGCAACGACATAGCGGCCAGGTTGTCCAAAAGAACACGCTGGACATCTCAGACCACCTTCCACTCACAGCGACTTTTCAACTTCACTAAACGCTAGCGACGGATTTCCAGCAAAGTCATCAGTTCCTTTATAGCGGGACTCACATCGCCGAACGGTACTTTAATTGTCGCCATCCCAAGCGCCTTGGCGGGCTTCAGGTTAATTCCCAAATCATCCAGAAAAACACACTCACCAGGGGAAACCGCCAATGCGTCAGCCATCATCGTATATATTTCTGGCTCTGGCTTGCGTATACCTGCTTTCGAGGATTCGATCACATGGTCAAACAGGCGCATTACCTGTTCTGCCTGCTTCCCCTCCACATCACCTGCCACCATATCGGTGCTGCTCAACTTAGGCAAATTGTTAGTTATACATCCCGTCTTGAATCCAGCGCTTTTAACTTTGCTCAGGGCACTAACCATTTCAGGCTTAAGCGTTAGGCGCAACAACGACAATAATGTTTCGCCTGCTATTTCATGGCCTTGCAATTTGGACTCCTCGGCAAAAGCCTTGTCAAATTGCGAGCGATCAATTTCAGACCGCTCATATTTAGCCCACGCGTTATTGTTATGATTGTGTTTGATCACGCTACCAATAAACTTTTCTGGTAAGCCGTGCTGTTTCTCGTAAGCCGCAAACATCTCAACAGGTGAGCTGGTAAACACGCCTCCAAAATCAAAAATTACTGCTTTAACGTTTCCCATATTCGATTAATCTCTACTCAAAACAACTCTGTGCCAATACAACTCTGCACCAATGATGCTTGCAGCTACGTCTTATACTTTAGTCGTAATCCCCTAACGCCCAAATATCCACTAACTCTTCTGCAAGGTCTATGTCGGCAGCATTTCCGCCGTACAATCTGCCAAATGATGCAAACGGTGACGGTATGATATGGCCACCTCCCTGTATGGTGTAAAGAAAAACACTAACGCTATCGGATTGCCATGCTTCGACAATTACCGAGGTTTCTTCATTCCCATCGTCGTCTGCTCTCTCATGGTGCGCATAATCCAAATTCGCGTTTTCTTTCGCCAGAGCAACAAAATATTCAGCCGTCGCTGCGCTCGATAACACCGAACCACGCGAGTTATTCCCAAAAAGAACCACCTCGCCTCCATTGTACGGATTCACAGGGTCTTCCGTGCCATTAAATATACTTACGTTCACCGCGTGGCCAGACTGCTCACAATTATTATTGCTATCAACCGGTAAGCTCGCCATCACAGCCGCATAAGCGCCAAACATTGTGGGCCGTGATAGCGCTAAACGATAAGCCATGTGACCGCCATTTGAATAACCCACCACAAAACGCTTACGGGCGCTTACGTTAAACTCACGCGCCAAATCCTGCTGTATCGCCAGTAAAAAACCAACATCATCAATATTCTCAACATTCGCCGCATAGCCTGCACTAGCGCGACAGTCATTCCAGTGATTTTCGAACCCGTCGGGATAAGCGACGATAAAACCTTGTTTTTCAGCCCAATGCTCAAACTGGTACGCGGTGAGACGGCGCATAACATCCCCATTCCCGCGCGACCCATGTAAAACCATTACCAACCCTGGCGTTTGGCGCAAATTTTTTGGCACGTACAAGCTATAACTGCGCTCCAAACCGTTCACATCCAGTTTTCTTGCTTTATACTCTCCCAACAGCGGAGGCTTGGCGCTGACATCAACGTAGATGTACATTCGATACGCTATCATTGCAAGGGCGCTAACAACAACCAGGCAAGATATGAACAACCGCGCTATTTTATTCCGCATAACAAACCATGTATTTAATTGTATGTGGCAAAGCAAATGAAGAAACACAATATAACAAAGAAACTAGCCAACCCAACAGCGCCGACGATATCGCGCGCGAAAAAGCAAAAAGGGTTGGTTCAGCGCTAGCATCAAAATAACGCACCATATAATACAAGTAAGAAAGTGAGTTCAACCAAATTTAATCCAGGAATAACTTTATGAACTTCGATAATCAGCAGCCATGGGTAAAGATCCACGAAAAATACGGCGCGAAACCCATTCCCTACAATGGTAAAAGTCTTTCAAACCGCTTTGGTGAGCATGCCAGAAAAAACCCCAATAACCGGGCGCTTTCTTTTTATGGGCAAGCGATTACACAAGGCCAACTCGAAGAGAGCGCAAACCGCCTGGCTAATGCGCTTTCCGCAAAAGGTTTTGGTAAAGGCTCAGTAATTGGCATTCAAATGCCTAACCTGCCGCAATACGCAACGGCTTTTCTAGCGACGTCCAAGCTTGGTGCAACCCTCTCCAGCGTTTCACCGCTTTATGCCCCACCAGAAACAGCGTACCAGATCGACAACGCTAACATTGACGTGATGATCGTACTCGATAGCTTTCTCGAGGGTCTTGAAAAGGCGGCATCACAATCAAACAAAAAAATTCAGTTTGTCGTTGTCTGCAGCCCCTCAGAATTTCTAGATCATAAACCATCTTCGGCTGAGCTACCGGACTACGTCGATAGCACCTATTTTAGCGAGCTGCTAGCTAATGCCTCGGCAGAAACAATCGATTGCGAATTTGATGTTAACCAACCCTTTTTACTCCAGTATACGGGCGGAACAACAGGAAAACCCAAAGGGGCCATGCTCACCATGGCCAATGTGTTATACATAAATGACAATTCAAACTGGCATACCCAATATCGCGAAGGCAAGGAGGAAATGTTTTGTCCCTTCCCTTTCTTCCACATCGCGGGGACCGGCGCCTTATTTGGATGCCTGGGCACTGGCAACTCCTATTCAATTTTGCCAAATCCGCGGGACATAGACCAACTGTGCCAACACCTTCAAACATTTCCTCCAACCATAATCGGCGCCGTACCCACACTTTACGATTCTTTATTAAATCATCCCGAATTTTCCAAAGCCGATTTTTCAGGGCTACGCCTGGTCGCCACCGGTGCTGCACCAATGACCAGCGAAAGCCGAGCGAAGCTCGAATCAGTAGTTGGCACCAATCTTATTAGCGACGCTTTCGGGATGACGGAAACAGCACCGACCTACTGCACCAATCCTCCACAGGCAGCCAACCCAGAAGCGGTCGGCATTGCAATTCCTGGGGTAGACGTCAAAATCGTTGATGTCGATACCGGTACTGTAGAACAATCTTTTGGTGAGCCCGGCGAAATTATCGCCAGCGGCCCCTGCGTGATGATGGGCTATCTTGACCTTCCTGAAGAGTCTGCGCGAGCCTTGCGTGAGCTCAACGGAAAAACGTACATGTACACGGGTGACGTCGGCTTTATGGATGAAGAAGGCTATATACATGTCTGTGATCGCGCCAAAGACATGTTGATCGTTGGCGGCTTTAAAGTATTTTCGGTAGAAGTGGAAGACAAGCTCGCTTCGCTCGACTGCGTTGCATTGTCTGCGGTGGTTGCGACACCCGACGAGAAAAGACCCGGCAACGACATAGTCAATTTGTTTGTACAACTCGCGCCAGAAAACGGCAACGATGATGAAGACGCACTACGTGACCTCATTACTAGCTACTGCCGCGAAAATATGGCGCCCTACAAAGTACCCAAAAATATTTATTTTATCGATGCGATCCCAACAACCCCTGTTGGCAAGCTTGATAAGAAAGTACTACGAGATCAAGCCATGAATATGATCGCAGCCACTGCTTAGTCGTCGGCACTCACTCAGGATCACGGCAGGGTTCAAACGTTAGTAAGCGATGATCATACAAAGCAATTAGTAAGAACAGGATAAATAATATGACGATACGCAGTCGAAAATCCAAAGCGCTAAGAAATCTCGAAAAAAGCATGAAGCAGGCAAACAGTTATGAACAGTGGCGAGAACTCGCGTCTGAGCATGATGATATTTCCGGCGCCGCCAAATGGAGAGAAGAAGACAAGTCAGGTCTTTATGATCACAACAACATTAAAACACGCTTCAATAAGTTGCGTAGATTGCGAAAAAAAGGCGATGTTCATAGCGTTTTATTTGCGCTCAACGAAGGTATTCATGGGAATATGGCGGGGATGGGAAAACCCCCGCTCTATCAAAAGGCGAAGTGTGGCACCAAACACTTAATCGAAAACTACATAAACGAAATATGCTCCTGCCTGTTCTTTTTATCTGAAAGTAAAACTCAAGACGTTTCCGGCGCCGAACGTATTGAGTTTTATCGACGCGCAAGCCACTGCTATGGCCGTTCCGCGTTGATGCTTAGTGGCGGAGGCACGCTTGGCTTTTTCCATTTTGGTGTTTTAAAAGCGCTGATAGAGCAGGATCTTTGCCCTGTCGTTATATCAGGCTCCAGCGCTGGCGCCATCGTCGCCTCAGTGGCCGGCACGCATACCGACGAAGAATACCTCGCATTATTCGAAGACGATCAGCTCATTAAGGAACTGACCTCTATTAATCCTGGCACAGACTCACGAGGCATGCTCACCAACATTAAGGTTGGCGAAATCAAAAAAGCTATCGCCAGGGTAGTTCCCGACATTACGTTTCAGGAAGCGTACGAAAAAACAGGGCGCAGCATTAACATTAGCATTTCCCCTGCTGAACCGCGCCAGACCTCACGACTCCTCAATCACATCGCCTCGCCCAACGTCATGATCCGCTCAGCGGTACTGGCTAGCTCTGCTATTCCGGGCATCTATCCTCCCGTCCAACTAAAAGCGAAAGACGCCGACGGTAAGATAAAAGCTTATCTTCCTTCAAGAAGATGGATGGACGGTTCTTTTTCGCAGGACCTACCCGCGAAACGCCTGGCTCGCATGTACGGCGTTAATCACTTTATTGTTAGCCAGGTTTTACCAGGCTTAGGAAAAGATCAGGTGAAAAAACCAGGCATCGCAAAAACACTCTCTGATGCAACCCTTGCAGCCACCAAGCAGCTTACGCGAGGCATACTGGACGTTATACAACACAGAATATCCATCGGCCCGCGCATTGCAGCCGGCATGGAGACAGTCAACGCGCTAATCGACCAGCAGACGTCTGGCGATATCAATATCGTGCCAACCTATAGTGTGACAAAAATAGCCAATATTCTTAGTGTTCTCAACGAAGAAGAAACACGCGACTTACTCATGTCCGGCGAAAGCGCAACATGGCCTAAAATACCTGCCATAAAAACCACTACCCGCGTTGGTCGAGCGTTAGATAAACTGCTACACGAGTTTGAAATAGAAGAAGCACACTGGTTAAGTACCGCGCCAAAAACGACGGCAAGCCCTACCCAGGACGACGATGAAGGCGCTGGCAATATTGTCAAGATTTCCCGCCGAAGTAAATAGCTAACCGAGAGGTCTTAAGCTGGAAGCTACTGACCTGCAAGCACCTCGTCAATGTTAGCGGACAAATCCAGCAACTTCTCTTTTTCGACTACTGGTTTTTGCGGAATATATTTTCTTGCTAACATAAATTCTTTGGGGCTATTGATTGCGTCAACGGCAATCAGCTGATCACCTTTGAAATAAAATGCAGCACCCTGTCGAGAGTTTTCAAGATCACCTCGAATAATAATATCGTCGTAGCCTATCGACATACCGGCAATTTGCAAATTGATATCGTATTGGTCAGACCAAAACCAGGGAAAGAACTGATACGCCTTTTGCACACCACATATACTAAGCGCAGCAATCGCCGCCTGACCGTTGGCATGGGGCACTGACTCCAGCCGCAAATCCAGCCCATAAAAATTATCATGAAAATTTGCGCAGTCGCCCGCAGCAACAATATCGGGATCACTGGTCTCAGCAAATTCATTTACGCGAATACCGTTACTAACTTCCAGGCCACATTCCTCAGCCAACTCGGTATTGGGAATGACACCAATCCCCACCAGCACAATATCAGCGTCCAGTTCACGACCATCGGCAAAGCGCACAGCTTTAACTGAACCTTCACCGCTAAAGCCCACTATCTGCTCAATGCTCTCCTCTATCAAAACCCCTTCTTCGGTATGCACGCGCCTGTAAAAGTCTGACATAACTGCACCAGTTACGCGTTGCAAAATACGGTCTGCCGACTCTAATAATGTGACCTCCGCGCCTACTTTCCGCAAGGAAGAAGCGGCCTCAAGACCAATATAACCTCCACCGATAATCACCGCGCGACATTTATCTCTTGCCTTCTTGGCATCCGCTACTGCGGCAACTACCGCATCAGCATCCTGAATATTTCGCATATAAAAAATGCCATCAAGATCACTGCCTTCGACCTGTAATTTTCTTGGAGAAGCGCCTGTGACCAACGCAAGCTTGTCATAGGATAGTGACTCCCCACCAGCTAACACTACAACTTTATTATCACGATCAATAGAACTAACGCTTTCACCCAGCCTCAGCGTAATGTTCTTTTTCTCATAAAAATCAGGCTTTCGAATATAAAGCGATGTTTTAGCTTGTTCGCTTTCTGCTGTGCTGCCCTCTAACTCTCCATTTAAACGCTGTGCAAAATACTCCTTAGACAGCGGCGGCCGATGATACGGCGCCATCTCCTCCTCGGAGATAATAATAATTTCTCCCTGCCATCCTTTTGCTCGCACGGCTGGCGCGAGGCTTGCGGCAGCGTGACCGCCACCAACAATAATACAAACGGCTTCTGGGTTATCTACTGGATTCATCTGCTATACACAACCAAATAATTAAAAATATTTTTATCAAGACCTTTTACTTGAGGGCCAGCCTTACTCGATCACTCTGCGACACCATTAAAGTCGGCAATATCCAAAGCAACACAAGTATCATCCAGGCTCGCAACTAACGCGTAAGCGGTAGCAACCTTTGGCAATTCATAACGAAAGAAAAAACCGCAGGCAGACAACTTACCTCGATAAAACGGGTTATCGTCGTTCTCATTTAGCTTTTCGCTCGCCACCACCGCCTGCTTTAACCACATCCATGCAATAACAACATGACCAAACGCATCAAGGAATGGTGTTGCGTTCGCAAGCGACGTTTCGGGATCGGCGCCGCTCAACACCGCTTGAATAGTTTTTTCGGTAGCATCCAGTGACTCAGCGAGCGCCTCACAATAATTTACAAGCGCCGGATATTTTTCGCTTTCAGCTATCGTGGCTTCTATCTCCTGTCTAAACAGCGCCATTGTCGCACCATTTGCCAGCGAGACCTTTCTTCCAAGCAAATCGATACCGTGTATACCATGCGCACCTTCGTGGATTGGGTTTAGTCTATTGTCGCGATAGAGTCGCTCCACCGGATAGTCACGAGTATAACCGTAGCCTCCCAGCACTTGCATAGCATGTTTATTCGCCTCAAGACAAAACTCAGAGGGCCAGGATTTAACGACTGGTGTTAACAGCTCTAACAGCAACGTTGCTCTATCACTTTCGATCAAGCCGGAATCACGCCCATCAACTAGTTTGGAACAATATAAACCTAAAGCGCATGCGCCTTCGGCATAACACTTTTGCGCCATCAACAGTCGTTTGATATCAGCATGCTCGATAATCATTACCGGCGAAGAAAGCGGATCTTTGTCACCAAACTTTCTGCCTTGCGGGCGGTTTTTTGCATAATCTAATGAATAATGAAAACCACCCAGACCCAGGGCCGTCGCTGACATTCCCACGCCAATGCGCGCCTCATTCATCATAAAAAACATATTGGCCAGGCCTTGATTAATTTCACCAACCAAAAAGCCATGACACTCTCCCGACTCACCAAAATTAAGCAAGGTGTTAGTCGTTCCCCTGTGGCCCATCTTATGGTTAATACCTGCCAACACGATATTGTTAAACTCGCCCAAACTACCATCGTCATTTACCCGGTATTTAGGAACAAGAAATAACGAAATGCCCTTAACGCCAGGAGGTGCGCCCGGCGTTTTGGCTAACACCATATGAATAATATTTTCGGTGATATCCTGATCCCCGCCGGAAATCCACATTTTAGTGCCGTTCAACAAATAGTGACCTTGTTCGGTAGGTGTAGCCATCGTACGGATATCGCCCAGCGAAGAGCCTGCCTGCGTTTCAGACAAACACATAGTCCCAAACCATCGCCCTTCTATTAGCGGCTGCAGGTATTTTTCTTTTTGCGCTTGAGTGCCGTGCTCGTTAAGCATATTCGCATTGCCGCTCGTTAAAAAAGCGTAATTAACAATGGATGGCCCGGCAGCATTAAAGATGGTTGCTATGACTTGCTGCACCGAATATGGCAGCTGCATGCCACCAAGTTCCTGGTCGAAAATCGCGCCAAAAAATCCAGCATCCCTATACGCGGCAAGACAATCTTTCGTGACCTGGGGCGTATATACTTGCTTGCCATCAAAATGTGCCTCGTCCGCATCAGCCTCCGCAGCCGCTGGCCAAAAGTGGTTCTGGGCAATCGCTATCGCAGTATCCAAAATCGCAGAAATGGTATCGTTGTCGCAATGGGAAAAGCGTTCGCTTGAATACAACTCCTCCACACGAAATACTTCGTGGAGAAAAAAATCCAGATCACGGCGGCTGATAAAAGGCAAATGAGACATAACACTAAACCAACACAAAAATTAGGCTCGTCATTCTACCGCAGCCAGAATATAAATCCTTAGTTATGTTTTTGATTCTGACGCTTATAGAGAGAAATGAAACAGCTAGCGCCAATTTGTGATGGTTATTACTAGTCGTCATCAACGAATACATTCGCCGAATCAAATATGCATGATAAAATCGTGTTTTTTTCGAGACCTTCCTACTAGTGAAAATACTAATAGCTGGTGGCGGCATAGGCGGACTAAGTGCTGCCCTGTGTCTCGCCAAAATTGGCTGCCAGGTTCAAGTATTTGAACAGGCCCCCGAGTTTGCAGAAGTCGGCGCAGGTTTACAATGCGGGGCTAACGCTCTTCATGTGTTAGATCACATCGGTATTGCTGAGAAAATACGTACCGTTGCGGTGGAACCAGAGCGCGCCGAATTTAAACATTATAAAAGCGGGGAAACCCTGCACCGGGTGCAATTTGGCAAACAATACGCCTCGCAATACCACGCACCTTATCTTCATATACATCGCGCCGACCTGCTTGAACAGCTCGTCGTAAAGGCGCAGGCTGAAAATAACATATCGCTTCATCTAGGCACGACCATCTCAGCATTTCGAGAACACGCTGAGCACGTAGCAATCGATACACATAATGGGGAAAGCTTTAGCGGCGATGTACTTGTCGCCGCGGATGGCGTCAAATCAATATTACGCAAGCAGTTAATGAATAAGCTCGGCTTTAATCGCGAAGCTTATCAGCCTGTAGATACTGGACATTACGCGTGGCGTGGCGTTATTCCACGAAAAAACCTCCCCGATAATTTTATGGATAAAATTGTTAGCAATTTCGTCGGCCCAAAAAAACACATGGTGATTTACTACTTGCGAGCTAGTGAGTTAGTTAACTTTGTTGGCGTGGTCGAAAGGCCTAAAAACGAAGCTCCGCAGGATGAATCCTGGACGCAAAAAGCTTCGTGGCAAGGGCTGCAGTCTGATTTCTCGGGCTGGCATCCTACCGTACAGAAGGTCATTGATGCCGCAGACAAACAAGCATGTTTCCGCTGGGACCTGTTTAATCACCGCCCACTACAAAGGTGGAGCTCTTCGCGCATTACACTTTTAGGAGACGCCGCGCATGCCACCTTGCCATTTATGGCAGCAGGTGCAGCGATGGCTATTGAAGACGCACGTATACTAGCGCGCTGCCTGGAAAGCACTTTATCGCAGGGCGAGCATTTTCCTGCCAATACAATACGTGATTCGCTACAGCAATATCAACACAATCGAATTTCGCGCACTGCAAAAATCCAAAAGACGTCTGAGTTACTTGGCAAGCTATACCATATAAACAACAGCCTTTTGCTCCGCTCTGCATTTTGGGCAATACGTCATTTTGGAAAAAGTCGTGAGGACTTTCTTCCTCACTATAACGCAAACACTGTGGTGCTATCGAGTTAGCCAACTAAATTAAACTTAAAGAAAAAACAATGAAAAACGTCACCGTCGATAAACTAAAAACGCTTCAGGGCGAAATCTTTGAGCCAACTCCCTGGATGTCTATAACCCAGGACATGGTCAACACCTACGGAAAACTGGTTGGTGACGAGCAATGGATACACTGCGATCCAGAGCGCGCAGCCAAAGAGTCGCCATTTAAAACAACCATTGCACACGGCATTTTAAGCGCTTCGTATATTCCATTATTTGTTGGCCAATGCATTCAGTTCAAGGACGCAAAACTGATGGTTAACTACGGCATGGACAACATCCGCTTCCCTCATCCAGTTCCAACTAACGGTGAGATTCGCGGTATAGTATCTGTCGAAAATGTCGAAAGCTTTGCTGATGGCGGGCAGAAAATTACGTTCGCAGTAAAAATCGAACTTAAAAATATCGACAAACCTGCATGCGTTGCAAGCATTACGATGATTGCCTGGTAAAAAATTTAGCTCATTAGAGAAACTTTTATGTCACGTTTAGCCAATCGAGTCGCAGTCGTTACTGGCGGCGCAAATGGGATAGGTAAAGCCGTATGCGAACGGTTTAGCCGCGAAGGCGCAGCCGTTGCCATTTGGGATATGTCCGACAAAGGACAAGCGTTAGCCGACCACATTCAACAAAAAGGCGGCAAGGCTCTTTTTATTAATGTATCTGTCACTGATAAGCAGGGCATACAAGACGCCGCAAAACAAACAGCAGAAACGTTTGGAAAAATAGACATATTAATTAATAACGCCGGCATCCTGAGAGATAGAACCATAGAAAAAATGAGTGATGACGAATGGGATTTGTCTATCGATGTTAACCTTAAGGGCGCATTCTATTGTACTCGCGCCGTTGCTCCCTATCTAAAAGAGAACGGTTATGGCCGAATAGTCTCGGCCTCATCTGTCGCGGGCGTTAGAGGCAGCTATGGGCAGTCAAACTATGTCGCCGCAAAGGCCGGCTTAATTGCCATGTCCAAAACATGGGCTCTGGAACTGGGGCGGTTTGGCATCACCGCAAACACGATTGCGCCGGGCGCAACTGATACCGAAATGATTGCCGACCTCCCTGAACTATCCAAAGCGCAGCTCGCGCCTTTAGTTCCACTTGGTCGCATCGCGCATGTTGATGAAATTGCCAATGGTTATTTATTCCTGGCTTCAGAAGAAGCTAGCTATATTACGGGTGTTTGCCTAAGCATTGACGGCGGAATGGCCCGCTAAATCCAGACAGGTTACCCATAGATGTCAGAACATCCACGACTTGCGTATGAAGAAATAGAAGAAGACAAAATTTATGAACAAGCCGCGATATATGTTAGCGCAAAAGAAATCATTGATTTCGCAACGCAGTGGGATCCTCAACCTTTTCACATTAGCCGTGAAGCCGGGGAAAAATCGATTTATGGGACATTGACGGCATCTTCAGTACACACTCTTGGACTATCTGGAAAAATCGCCCGACTCAGAGGCCCTCTATTCGCTGTTGCAGGATCGTTAGAAACAAAGTTCAACTGCCCTAACCCAGTGAAAGCAGACACATATATTTATGGCAAAACCTGGGCCGAAAATATGCGTCTTTCAAAATCCCGCCCACAATTCGGAATTATTTTGCTACGACAAACACTTTTTGGCGAAGCAGATGAACTTGTTTTTGATTTGTCATCTGTCGTACTGGTAGATCGTAAGCACTATATAAGCGAGTAGCAGCGGCGAAAATGCGCCCGGAACTTGTTTAACTCTGACGTTTTATCGCTTGCTAATACCGGTGGTAGGTATTTTCAATAGAAATTGTTTTTATGACGCCGGGGGATCTACATCAAAAAACTTTTTGATCAACGAATTAATCATTTGGTCATTTGGGCGAAAAGCATAAGACGCGCCTAACGTCATAATTGAATAGAAAAATTGCTCCTCATAATCGTTCGCGACCACAAACACAAGAAAAGCAGTAAATACCGCCACTGCAACCTTGTACAGCAGAGCTAATTTTTTTCTACTAGAGTGATATTTTTCTGTATCGTCCACACTATTTCCCCAACGCAATTTTACTGTAGAAAAACGAATTAAGCCGACTATTTAATTCACGAATACCTTAATTCACGAATACCGAAAGCACCCAAACAGTCTGAATGAAAACATAGCACAGCTGCGGCCTGCGTGCAGCAGTTTTAGTCTTTCACAAAGCCGCCGATATGAACAGCTTCGTCTTAATCATTAAAAACCAAACCACCCTGGCGAAATAGATGGTAACGGTTGTCGGTTTTTCCTAGCCTCTTTTATGGAGAATGCATACGCTAAAATCAAAGAGCAGTTTTTTCACTTTTCCTGTCAACCAAACTTGTGGCGCGACCGTTATAGCTTGATTAGTTCGAGCGCAGCTAGATTGGATTCGTGGAGTCGGAGCAGGGTTTTCGATACATAAAAAGGCAGGAAGAAAGCAAACAATGTTAATAACTGAAAATACTACTGATTATAAGGCAATAGTCGTGTTGCTAATGGCTATGTGTAGCTGGTCGGCATTTGCCATCGACAAACCAACAGGTGCCTTTAGTAGCTCGGTTGGAGGCGGGCTCGCGCTGTCCAATGAGCATGCGTTGGGAGCACTTGTTAGAGTGCAATGGCAAGAGTTAGAACCCGTCAAAAGCGGATATAACTGGGCGGCAATTGACGATCAAGTCGCAGCCATGGATGCTCATTCCGCGGGCAAACCATGGTCGCTAGCTATCGTGGCCGGAAGCGCTTCACCTACATGGTTGTATGATACAGGTGTCGCCAGTTTTCAGGTGCTTTGGCGTCAGGTTCTGGTTACTGTGCCCAAATTTTGGAACCCTTTATTACAATCGCACCTTGCAGATCTGGCGGACGCCCTGTCACAGCGCTATAACGACGATCCGCGACTTAAACTGGTATACCTTCCACAGATGACCAGCAATGGTATAGAGGGGCATTTTAATGGCGTATCAGCTGAAGATTTGAAGGCGACAGCCGACGATGAACAATACGACCCCGAAGACTTTGAGTGGCTGTGGGTCGATGCGGTGAAACAGGCTGCTGGCAGCTTTTCACAGGCGTTAGATAAAAAAGCAATTGCGGTAGAAGTTCATGAAATGCTAGGCAGCGCTGAGATTCCTGAAACCATTATTAATGACCTTTGGAATGACCCTGCTTTATCTCAGCGTGTTGGCGCAGCAATGTGGTGGATATCTGGAAACACCGACTACCAATCCGACCTCATTGATGTATTGCAAAGCTTTCCGGGCGATCTTTACGGGCAAGTTATTGGCCGGTCCGACCAGCTCGACCGTTTTCCTGATGGCGATTACACGGCGGTTTTTGAACAGGCAAAGTCTTTGGGTATGCGTTATATAGAGCCATGGGAATACGAATTTAAAAATAATACCCACGACCAGGCAATCGAAGATTTCAACCGTTGGTCAGCTGACACCTTCATGCAGCAGACGGTTTACTCTATACCCCTGCCATACGGGTGGAGCCCATTGCTATTACTTATTCTAACGGCACTAAACGGGCGAAGCACTCGCCATTAGCCTTCGAAAGCTTTGGATCAGAGTAAAGATTTTTCAACGTTCTAACTGAAGAAAGTCGAAACGACAGAAAATCAAGCCTTCGTCACTTGCAAAACAAGCATTTCGATTATTGTCACTCTGAACCACCTGTTGTGCATACCCGACCGAGCATATCCCTGAGCTTCTCGTCATTAATCCCTCCCTGAATCAACTCACCTCTAATCGTACCAGATTCTCTGGCTAATACCTCTCGCTAGCGATAATTTTTACGCTGACTCTAAGTATTGTTAAACTAACTTATTATCTGTGTTGCATATCTAAAGAGGCAGCCCCTCCCCACAACACAACACAACACCAACCAGTTTTGTTTATCACAAATAACAGGAACCTATTGTTATTTCCAGACTCTCTGTGTACCCTGCACCTGTACTCGGGGACAACACCCCGCGTGCAAAAAAAGAATAACGCACATGCACGGTTTAGCAAAAGGAATCATTACTGAACGCTCCCTTTCACTCTAGCAGTGCGTTGAAACAAGTTATAAAAAGCAATGACTGTCTAGTCTCTATCGACTGATTAAGCTTTCGGCAAAGCAGACTGGAGGAAACATTAATGAAGAATATAGTTGGATCAATTTCAGGCTACAAGACAGCCATTATTTTATCGACTGTCTACTTTATCGCGATGATGGACCGACAGGTGCTAGCCATCCTTTTTGATCCAATTAAAGCCGACTTGAATCTATCTGATAGTCAGCTTGCGTTGTTAACCGGTATAGCCTTCACGCTGTTTTATTCTTTAGCAGGCATTCCCCTCGGGCGCCTTGCGGACAGAACTAACCGCGTCAATATGCTATCCATCTGCATGGTCGTCTGGAGCTTCTGTACCGCTGCTGGCGGTCTGGCGATGAACTATATTCAACTGCTACTCGCGCGGATTGGCGTCGGCGTGGGGGAAGGTGGGTGCACCCCCGCAGCGCATTCAATTATCTCTGACAGCTACCCACCCGAGCGACGCAGCAGGGCCATTGCCATCTACTCTTTTGGCGGTGCGTTAGGCGCTTCAACGGCTTATATTGTAGGTGGCTGGCTTGTCGAGCTATTCAGTTGGCGAGTGACGATGGTTTGCGTGGGAGCCCCGGGGATATTGCTAGCAATCTTATTGAAGCTTACCGTTAAAGAGCCTGCCAGGCCCGAAACAGTTGAAAGTGAGGCGGAACAGGCAGGAACCCTTGTTGTACTTAAAGAATTATTAAAGGAGAAAATCTATCTTCTCGCGGTCGCTGGCCACGTACTGGCTCTTGGTTACCTGTTCGTTGTTACGACCTGGCTACCGGCTTACATCAACCGAAATTTCGAACTGAGCTATAGCGAGCTCGGCACCTTCCTGTCAGGTATCACCCTGATCGCAGCTTTAGCCGGTACCATCGGCTCGGGGATTCTGACCGACAAGTTGTTTGAGAAAAACCCCAAGTGGCTGGCCTATCTGCCCAGCATAGCTATGCTGTTAGCAGCACCAGCGGCTATCGCTGCATTTAGTACGACTAACCTGGTAGCGCTGTTTGTTTTGCTCACACTAACCAAGGCCTTGTTGTATACCAATATTGCTCCCTCCTTTGCGGTCGTCCACTATGTGGTACAGGCTCGACGTCGTGGCGTAGCAGTAGCGCTAAAAATATTGATGGTAAGTATCGTTGGTGCTGGGATTTTCCCTGTTATCGTTGGCTTGATCAGCGACATCTTCACAGCAAACTATGGGAATGACGCACTAAGGTATGGGGTTATCGCATTCTCCGCACTTTGCCCAATATCCTTTGCGATGTACATGTTGATGGCCCCACGAATCCCCGCACAATCGGTAGATGAGCTCACTGAACAAAGCGGATGATCCACCGTGGCAGGTGAGGTTCACGTGCCGTGATAGTTGTGGGTAAATACCTAACAGCCCCGGTCGAAAACTTGCGATAAATTGATCTCTCAAAATCTGAAAAAAATACAGTCGTCGCAAGTGACGCGCCGTGTGCCAAAGCGCATGTGTTCCACTGTAATGCAAATAGTTTCTTAGACTATAGATAACCAAAAGCGCAGCTAATCTAGTTCTGCTTCTGTTTCTGCTAATGACCGCAAGCTTTGATCATTGAATCGCTTTATCCACTGACAAAAAAACCGGCCTTTAAAAGGCCGGTTTTAGTCGAGCTGCAAGACTACTCCGCATTAAAATGCTCGCAAGGTTGCCTGCAAGGCAACAGTTCGAGGTTGTGCGACAGGAGAAGCATGACTTCCATCAACAATCGGAGTATCACCTGAGAATAACGCATAGCGCTTGTCGCCCAGGTTCTTACCAATTACCGCTACCTCCCATTCTTCGTCCACAGAGCCAAGCGCCAGGCGCGCATCCCACTTGCTATAACTGTTCACCCTGTCAAGCGGATCGTTGTCGCCCTGGGTAAACATCTCGTCACGATAACTTAAGTCAACACGCGCAGAAAACAACATATTTCTACCAACGGTGGTTTCATAAGTAACATTAACATTGCCTGAAAACTCAGGAGCAAAGTTGGTCGATTCGCCGGACAAGTCTTGCGCACACTCTCCGTCTGTACCGCCACCCGCTACAAATGCAGCCTCCTGAATCACCGTACATGCTGCGCCCTCATATGAGTCGTATTCAGAATCCAGATAAGCTGCGGCACCACCAACCGTAATTTCTTCGGTCAAGCGCCACCTGCCGTCAACCTCCACACCTTGCGAAGTTGATTCTGCGGCATTAGCCACCTGAAAAGCGATACCGTCAAAAACGCTGACTTGTAGGTTTTCGTAGTTAACATGGAAAATGGCAACATTCAAATTAGCTGCGCCATCAGCCAATATAAATTTGCCGCCCAATTCATAAGCCAGCGCTTCCTCGGGTTCGAATTCCAGCGGAACTGCCGTCCGGTTACCCTCATCAAAACCACCAGCCTTAAAGCCCTCGGCGACATTCAAGTAAAACTGGCTCTCACCATGGTCATACTGAAACGTTCCGGCAAAAGTGGATTCGGTCTCCTTTCTATCTCCCTCTGTAAAAATCACCCCATCGACAACGTTTTCAAAACCTGGGCCTGACATAAACCAATCACCGCGCAACCTCGAATTTGCCAAAAACGCCTGTGTAGGAGTAGCGGTTCCCGCAGTAAGAGTATCCCCTGTCGTCGGATCAAGTAGAGAAAACTCCTTGTCAAAAGATTTTTCCTCTTCGGTCCATCGCGCACCTAAAATAAAGCGGAAACTGTCGGTAATGTTCAAGGTACCTTCACCAAAAAAACTCAGTGCATCCGAGTCCTGGTTAAAAAGCCTTAACGAATCGAGAAGGCCGGCAAACAGATTGGAGGTTTGAGACTCATATTCGTTGTCCTGGTAATACATGCCGGCAGTCCAATCGACTAGCTGATCACCGGGCGACGAGATACGAAACTCTTGGCTGAACTGCTCAAAACTTTGCACCTGCCAATTGTCAAGCAAGGTGAGGTTGCTGTAGTCAGAGTCGATCAATCTTTCGCTATCAAACTGCGACAAGCCGTTAAGCACAGTAATCTCATAGCCGTCGACGTCAAAGTTCAATTCGAGTACATAGTTATCCGAATTAACGTCAGCGAAAGTTGCGTTGTTTCCTCGACGATCACATGCCGCTACCAGAACAGTTGTTCTCAGTGCCGCATCTCCACAAGGTGTTAAAACGGTTGACTCGTCACTAAGCTTAAGGTCGTCTTCAGCTGCGATTGTCGCCGCGTCGTCAGTATCGTCGGCATTGATAAATACCTGGTTTGAAATGCCGTCTACTTTTGCACTGGAGGTTTCAGCTTTAAAGAATGCTGAGATGCTTTCGGAGATATCGAACTCCAAAGACAAACGACCCACCTCATCGTCCTGGGCGCCCAAATCTTCCCCAAAATCAGGTGCCGCTGATGCGGTATTCTTAATCCAGCCATCTGTAGAGCGATCCAATAACGCGATTCGACCGCGCACGTAATCGGTAAGTGATCCGGAAACCACTGCCTCTAACTTTTTCTCTCCAATTCCATCACCATACAGTGCAGATATTCGACCCTCGGTGTCGGCTGTGGGGCGTGCAGTACGAATATTAATAGCACCTGCAATAATGTTCTTCCCAAGCACTGTGCCCTGGGGGCCACGCAATAATTCTATTGAAGACACGTCGAACGTCGGAGTTTTAAATTGCTCACCACGCCCACCGTAAATACCATCGACGAACCAACCCACGGATTGTTCAAAGCCCTGGTTGGTATCGGATCCCTGCCCGCGGATATACGTACGCTGGGAACTCAATGCCGATGACACGATAGACAGGTTGGGTAGCGCATCCTGCAGGTTTTCAAGGTCGGTAATATTGAGTTTGGAAACGTCCTCGCCACTGACCGCAGTTATGGACATGGGTACGTCAACAAGGCTTTCTTCTTTCTTTCGCGCTGTTACCCTGACCTCTTCTATCACCAAACCCTCTGCGAGAACGGGGGCTGGCGATGAGCTGAGTATCACGGCGGAAGCTATTGCAGATGCCAAAAGGCTTTTGCGGTAGTTTAGATGCATATATAACAACCTCTATATTGATTGGTAACAACGCGCGAGCCGCTTTAAAAAAGCGAGAGACAACAACGCGCCCTTACTTGGTACAAACCAGCGTAATTCTTATTTCTCTGATAGATATGCGCTGTACAGTGAATTTAGTGAGCGTAAACCGCACTAATTATTTTTACTCGTCACACACGACCTACTGCAATTCCGCTATACGCTACCGGCAACCATTCGTGCTGTGATTTGGTGCAGACTAAGACAACTTTCTTATTATGTCAACTATGTTGTCATAATTGCCCTTGCCAGTGTAGTTATGACAACATAGTTGACCTAGATACACTGGCAAGGGCAACTATTTAGGACTAACTGATTAATAAGCAAACATTTCTGACTTTAGTCTTTTAGATTATTAATGTTGTAGCAGATTTGGTTTATCTACTACCAACATAGAATTCACGCATCAAAAGAGCCGCAAATGAGCCACAAAAGAGCCAAAGGAAAGATTCAGAAACGACGGTTAAAACGAAAACACTGACTTAAACAACTGAAGAAGCCAAATGGCTTGTTAATGAATAGCTCAGCCATTACAGCCATGAACAACTACTCTGTGCACCGAACGATATGACACGTAAGGCTCTAACGCGCGAATTTATATACAGCGAAGAGCCCCAACAAAAGGGTGAGGTTTTTTCTTTTTTATCTTTTTTTTGAGGGGGGGGGGGGGATAGCGCTCTTATTCCGCACCCGCCGCTTTTAGTGCAGCTGATGCTATGTAAGCTCTAATCCTTTCCGCTTGTTCGGCATCGATTAACTCGGCAAAGTTTGGCATACCTCGCTCTGCAAGCGCCCCGCTGACCACGACATAGAATGCGTCAGCGCTTGTAACATAGGCGGACCGCCTTAAGTCTGGGATCTGGCCAGATGCAATCACCGCATCGCCGTGGCAGGCAAGACAATTTCTCCCATACGCGAGCTTACCTTTTTCAATATCATCGGGCTCTACATCTATTTTGACTTGAACAAACGGTATTGGGATAGCCGGCTCCAAATCGGGCAAGCGCTGATCACCATTTAATTTAAAACTGAGCACTCGGCCTACCGGTTTCTGGGTAGCGCCAAAGAGACCTCCATGGGAAAGTGGTAAAACACCGCCCCAGCCCGTAGCAACCGCTACATACTGCTCACCATCGAGCTCATAGGTGATCGGTGCGGCTACGATTCCAGACTGCCCGAAGTAACTCCACAATCGCTTTCCGTTCTCTGCATCATAAGCTGAGAAGTAGCCATTGGCTGCGCCTTGAAAAACTAAACCACCAGCGGTAGACAGCACACCACCATTCCAGGGCCCGCCAAGATCAACTTCCCACTCGGCCTGCTGCGTAACGGGGTTCCACGCTAACAACTTACCTTTGATCATCGCTTTTACTGCTTTAAGCGTTGCCGCATCACTTGGTAACGAACCCAACGCCATATCCACGCCAGTGTTCCAACTCGGCAACTCATATTGATAATCCTGGTCAGCCCCATAGGCAAACGGAATTTCTTGCGCTGGTATATAAACGAGCCCAGTCTTGGGGCTATAGGACATGGGATGCCAATTGTGGGCACCAAAGGGACTCGGCATCTGTTGATAGATTCCACTACTTGGCCATCGAGCTTCAGGTATTTCGACAGGCCGCCCCGAATCAGGATCAATATGAGTTGCCCAATTGACGGTGGCAAAATTATTTGCCGAAATAAACTCACCTGTTAGGCGGTCGATCACATAAAAAAATCCGTTTTTAGGCGCCTGCATGATGACCTTGCGTAGCTCACCGTTAATTTCTAACTCTGCCAATATCATGTGTTGGGTAGCGGTGTAGTCCCATGTTTCTCCCGGCGTCGTTTGGTAATGCCATACGTACTCGCCCGTTTCAACGTTTAGTGCCACTATAGAAGACAAAAATAAGTTATCGCCGCCCCCTGGGCTACGGATCGCCTGATTCCAGGGCGAACCATTCCCAACGCCGATATATAACAGCTGTTCATCCGCATCATAGGCCATCGCATCCCACACGGTGCCGCCGCCTCCGGCCTTCCACCATTCTCCGTTCCATGTACTTGCAGCGTGTTCTAACGCTTTACTTTCGTGGCCGTTCGCTGGGTCGCCAGGCACAGTGTAAAAACGCCAAACCAGGTCACCTGTTTCTGCATCGTAGGCAGAAACGTATCCGCGCACACCAAAATCCGCCCCACCATTCCCGATGATTACCTTTCCGTCAATGATCCGAGGCGCTCCTGTAATCGTGTAGGGTTGCGACAGATCGATTGTCAATGTACTCCATACTTCTTTACCGGTTTCACGATTAATCGCGATCAAGCGACCATCGATAGTACCGGTATAAACCTTGTCGCCCCACAATGCTGCGCCTCGGTTAACCGCATCACAGCACAAATAAGCCGCGCGCGATTTATCGACTTGCGGATCAAACCGCCACTTTTGCTTACCTGTCCGCGCATCGAGAGCATAGACAACGTTCCACGTCGCTGTCATATAAAGCACGCCATCATGAACTAACGGGGTCGCTTCAATTCCACGACTGTCTCCAAGATCAAATGACCAGGCCAACCCCAGTTGATCAACATTTTCTAAAGTGACTGAGGACAAAGGCGAATGGCGCTGCTCGCTGTAGTCGCGACCATGAGACAACCAATCTTGAGGTGCAGCCTGAACAATCTGCGACGTATCGACTCCGCGCGACGCTGTTAACGAAATTTGGGAATCTGCAGGACGCTCAGCGGTGCTCACATCGGTCGATGCATTGCCAGAGCTGCTATCATCGCAACCGGCAAGCGATAAGATAAGCACGCAAAATAGCGCAGAATACGTTGATAAACGAAATAACACAGGCATAACATGCTCCGAATTTTTATTGTAGCCCTGGGCTTAGCTGTCTTATCACCCTACAGCAAGTTAGCGCAAGCAATCCGCTTGAAACGGCGACTGCTTGGACAATAGCTATTTGGGCAAAGCAGTTCCTGGCAGTATTTCAAACCCTTGTTCAAAGTTTAGAAGATACTTACCAAAGATCATCAGCGCTTGACGATCACCCTTCAAAGTTGCATTACCCGATTCAGCCATTTTCTCAAAATCACTTAACCGCATCATAATTTTTTCCAGATCGATGCGGTTAATAGTAATCGTTAGATCCGGATCAACCGAATTTTTATCTGCAATGCTCGTCAGCACGCCATTGCTAAGTTCAATGACGAAACGCTCATTATTGTCTGGCGTGTTGAGATTAATCACAAACAATTTTCCTTCAACAAGCTCCTCGTTCAAACGAATCGCTAAAAAGTCCAGCCATAAATCAGTGGACATTGCTTTTACCATATCAGGCCCAGCCGTATTGGGAGCTTCCCCTGGCGGAATCCCGTTACGTAATTCCTGAGCACCAGCTAAAAAGCTGTTACGCACACTCGGGCTCTCTTGCTGATAACCCAATTGCTCAAAGCTGTCGGCCAACAAATCTTTGGCGGGCTGATTATCGGGCTCCGCATAAACCAGTTTATTTAGAATTTCGGTCGCGTGGCGATATTGGCCTTGCTTAACAAGATCGTTAGCCTTTTTCAGAATCTTTTTCGATCCCCCCATCATCTCAACAAACAAAGGTGCGGAATCACTCGGTGAGAGCGGTATCAAATTAGTCGGGTTGGCGTCCCAGTACCCTAAGTAACGATTGATCACCGCGCGACTATTGTGCGCTTCGGAACCATGATAACTACGTGCCGCCCACTGCTGTTGTAAGCTAGCAGGCGCTTTATAGTGATTGTGGACCTCGTTAATAGTTATGCCTTGATTGGCAAGCTGTAATACTTTGTTGTTGAGATGTGCATAAATATCTCGCTGCGCACGCATTACCTCTTGAATACGTTCGTTACCCCAGCGCGGCCAGTTGTGCGCGGTAATCATCACCTCGGCTTCTTTACCATAACGGTACAGTGCTTCATTAATGCCTTTAGACCAAAGCAGCGCGTCTCGAACCAAAGCACCTCGCAAGGTATATATATTGTGTACTGTCGCGCTAATATTCTCGGCGGCCCAGAACGCTTTATATTGCGGGAACCATGTATTCATTTCGGAAGGTGCTTCCGTTCCAGGCGTATTTTGGAACTCCATGATTACGCCATCGATAGTTATCGTTTCGAAATCGTTTTCGATAACAATGTTGGGTGCGATTAAGCCTATGTTACCTAGTGCCACTGACTTACCAATCGCTTGATCCACGTGCCCAAAGGGACTGCGTGGCAGACGCGCACCATACTGATAGAAAAGCCTTCGCTGCATCGCGTTTCCGGCATAGACGTTTTCAGCGATCGCGTGCTCCATGAATCCGGTCGGCCCAATCACCTTAACCTTGCCACTCAGCACATCTGCCTCATCGACCATTCCGCGAATACCGCCAAAATGATCAGCGTGTGAATGAGAGTAGACTACAGCAACCACCGGTCGCTCTCCTAATTGCTCATTAACAAAATCGAGTGCAGCCTTAGCCGTTTCTTTCGCAGTGAGCACATCGAAAACTATCCAGCCCGTATCGCCTTTGATAAAAGTGGTGTTCGCCAAATCAAAACCGCGAACCTGGTATATCTTATTAGGAACGACTTCGTAAAGTCCGTAAGCCATATTGAGCAACGCCTGACGTTGCAACGATGGGTGGATGCTTTGGCGTTGCTCATCTTTTAACAACCATTCATAAGCGCTCATATCCCACGCAACATGCCCGGCCTCAGCCATGATTTTTTTGAACTCTGGCGCGGCGATAAAGCCCCGGTTCGCCTCTTCAAAATCACGTCGATCATTAAAAGGTAGATTTTTTCTAACGGTGTCTTGAGATAGTTCTGTAATCGCGGAAGGTGGCTTTCCCTTAGAATCAAAATGATCGGCATATTCACCAGCCAACGCATGATTGACACAACCAAACATAAACACAGAGAGAAGAGAGGAAATAAACAGAGGTGTTTTCATAAAGTGCCAATCCCCTTTGATTTAAATAAAAAAAGACAGCGAGGCATTATCCTCGCCATCTTAGCAGGGAGAACAAATCTTATCTATTAATTAAAAGAAACGGTAGCGCCCCCGAACCGTTACCGAGCGCGGCGCGGCGGTATAACTCTGGCGCGTCCCTGTAAACAGCGGTGTATCATTTACGTAAGTGATTTCATCTTCATCAGTTAAGTTCTTAACGATAAGCGAAGCGTCCCACTGTTGCGTGACCGGCGCAAAAACTGCTGAAAAATCGGCTTTAAGTTGCGAATCTTGCAACGAAAAAGGATCGAGATCGCCCTGACGATACACCTCATCGCGCCAATGCAGGCTCAATGTCATGTCGAGGTCATAATCTTTACCGATGCTCTGTAAGTAGTTAGCAGACACATTAGCTTGCAACTCGGGGGTATGCTCGGTTGTGCGGCCCGCCAAATCATTCACCCCATCCGCAGCGCAAGCACCGTTGTTGTATATCAGCGATTGGACACCCGCGTTCGCAAAATCTCCCGCGTTAACCTGAGTTGCATAGACGTCTTGACGTGCAGCTAGAAACTGATCGGCTGTACACGCCTGATTCGGAAACTCTTTAAATTCAAAATCCACATAACCCACTGATCCAGTTACCGAGAGGTTATCAGAAAGCGCCCAACGCGTATCAACTTCTATACCCTGCGAAACAGCCTCCGCCGCATTTTGCACTACAAATGTCGTGCCACCGGTAAAGATTGCAGCTTGAAGGTCATCAAACTCTGTTCGGAAAACCGCGGCGTTTAGTTCACCACGCCCATCTAACAGAGTCATCTTGGTGCCAATCTCAAAACTAAGCACCTCTTCTTCCTCAAACCCGACATCTCGTGAATCGGCGCCGCCGCCCTGCGTAGTTCCCATGTAGAATGAATTAAAACCACCCGCCTTAAAACCGGTAGACGCGCTAGCATAAACCATTGCGTCGTCAGTTACCTGCCACTGCAAGTTAGTAGACCAGGTAAAACTATCTTCGCTTCGCGACAATCCAGGGTCGTTAGGGCCAAACGCGTGAGTCGTAAACTCGCCCGCTGCCTCAGAAAGACCAACAATTACTGCATCGCTAGTTTCTACCGTATTATTCTCTATATAATCGGCCGCGTGCACGCTTTGGCTAGCTTCTTTATCTTCCTTGGTATAACGCAAACCTAAGGTTAGTGTGAACACATCCAGAAAATCTAAATCACCTTGAAAGAATGCCGCATAAGTTTCGGTGGTTTGATCGAGCAACGCATAGCGATTGGCACCTTCCACTCCCAAGCCATTTACCGCACCATCAAAAGCTGCCGCCTGACCGCAGGTATTGGCAATTTGCGCACCATTGCCACCTGCTTCCCCAATCTCTTCAGCAACATTAGCAGCGGTTCCCGCAGCAGTAGAATCATTTTCAGCATCATAGGTTGTCCCAAAGAGACCCAGCGCGTTATTACAACTGGTTTCTAAAAGCGGTTGCAAACTGCCAAGGTCAAAATACGTCAAACCATCTGCAACAAGATCTTGTTCTTGATAAAACAAACCGGTGATATAACGGAAAGCACCGTCGGTGTCAGAAGCTAAACGAACCTCCAGGCTGGTTTGCTCAAAGTCTTCCGAGTCGTCAAAACGAAGCGCGTCCAACGGACCAAAATCTGCATCGAGAAAACGCTGGAAATCGTAAGCCGAATAGCCAGCGATGACTGTAAGGTCACTACCGTTATCGAGTGCCGTCTCGACAGTAAGCACAGTTTCCTGGCTATCACCATCCAATAGGCCACTTGCACCAAAATCCAACACTGGGTCATTTGCGCCTATGACAGTGACGTAATCCAGATCATCTTCAAAACCCATTATCCCGTCGAATGCACCTGCGCTTACCGATTCCCAGGGTTGGCCAATTACTTCAAAATCACCAAATTCGGTTTTCAATGACACCATCGTATTGTCTGTCGCATCCCACTCTAACGTTAAACGTCCAGCGCTTTCGTCCGTACGCGGCGCGCTTTGATCATAAAATCTGTTTTCGACCCAACCTTCATCCATTTGGCGGTCAAGCAAATAAACACGACCACGTAAAGTATCTGTTAGTGGGCCTGATACATAACCTTGCAGTTCAGTTTCTTCAAAATCAATGTTGTAACCCACTGAGATTTCAGCTTCAAATTCATTGGTAGGCTTTGCGGAGATTATGTTCAGCGCCCCTGCGATCGTGTTTTTACCGAACAACGTACCTTGAGGGCCACGGAGTACTTCGACCATCTCTACATCCACAAACGCAAAACGCGACTGGGTGCCTCGCCCGCGATAAATGCCATCGACAAACGTTCCTACCGACTGCTCAAAACCCGCCTGGTTACCCGACTGGATCCCGCGAATATTGATTTTGTCGCCAATGGGATCCTGCTGTACTTCAAAGCTGGGTACCAGGGACGTAACATCCTCCAGGCGCTGAATCCCTGCCGCCTGTAACTGATGTGCATTGATTGCGCTTACTGATATCGGCACATCTTGTAGGCTCTCTTTCCTTTTCTGTGCAGTTACAACAACCTCCTCCAACTGCTGCGAGAAAGTGTTGGGCGCGACGGTCATAGAGCCTATTAACGCACCGTAGGTAGCCAGATTACGTATTTTAAAAACAGGGATTTTATTCATGTCTTTTGCTCTTGGAATGTTATCGTTATTAAAAGAGTTCCTCTCTAAACAGCGAAAAAAACTCTCAGATCGAACACTTCGCCCTTTCAGGAAAACACCAGCAGAGAAGAATGCTCATTCTTGTACAGGGCAAAAAAGAACGGGTTTATTTACTTCGACACTCGCTCAATGAATACTTTATAACATGTGTTCTAATTTTTTAAAACAACTATTCCAATCTAATATCGGTCTCGATACAATTGTTCGTCACGAGCAACGCGCTAATAACAGGGCTATACGATGAAAAAGCTAACGCTTTGCGCCAACCTTACAAAACGTACATGTTCTTGACGATGAGCACAACAAATACAGATCGAGCAAAAAACAAACTTTCAAGAAACCGACCAAACAAAAATAAATGCTGTTTGGCAAAGAGACGTACATAGAGAAATATGCCGGGCATCGACTTGCGAGCTAAAGAACTTCTCGCAATAAAACCATGAATTATTAATACCCCACAAAGGAGAAAAGCGCGTTAAAAAAATAGCTAAAACACGGTGTAATGGCAGCTGTGTTAATATCTGAAAAACATTTTTAATTCATATTGGCCGCTAGAATTAATTATCTAGCGCGCCCTTTTTATTTAAATAGAGCTAGCTGTAGCAAGACCTATGAAAGCAAAGAAAAACGATATTCAGGAAAAAATCAATCGTCCAAACAATTTTGTTATGCGCCGCGAAGAAATTGCAAGATTGTCGGAGGCTGCTTTTCATGAAAAAGGTTACGTGCAAACCAGCCTCCGCGACATAGCCAACCACACAGGCATATCGCTAGGCTCTCTCACATATCATTTCGGTGACCGTTCAGATCTGGTTCAGTTCTGTGCCAGGCAATACAAGCTCTCATTCATTGAAGAGATCGAAACGCTTTGCAAAAAAGCCGTCGATACGGAGTCACTTGTTAAAGGCTTTATTAAAATTGTTGTTAACGCCGTAGTTAACGATTCTAAAACTCATAGCCTCTGGTACCAGGCAAAATCAGAAGCGCTCTTTGACGACACGTTTTATGAGATGGTTACTGAAATAGAACTCAAACTCCAGGAAGTCGTCGCTGCAACCTTAGCAGCGGCTGAAAAGCTTTCTGGCGATTCCATAGACTTCGATAGACTTCAAGCATATTGGTTGCTGGATAACATGTTTCAACATTATTTACTTGAGCAGGTCAATGAGCACGCAAAGGTAAAAAATAACTTTCGCAAAGCACTTAAAAAGTTTTTCGAAAAAACGCTAGGCGTTTAAGTGTTGCTGCTAACAATACGCGAATGGAAAAATCTTGCAGGAGTTTGAAGGTGATTGGATTCCTGAAATCGGTTATCACTCACTAGATGAAGCGAGACCAGGGAAGTTTTTGGCTAAACTATAATTTGGCTAACCTATAAACTGCGGATAAAAATACCTGGCTGCCACATATACAACATATACAACATATACAACTTAAAGATACGCACTTAAAGCACGCATAAGACAGCCCCCTAAAACGCCTCGCCCCAATAATTATACGTCGCTATCTTTGGGCCTTTTAGATATTCGCTCTCAATAGATCTTATATTAAATCCACCATGCTTTAAACAACTCGGTATTGGCCGATTTAAATTACACCCCCCTGCTATTTTCTTCCAAACAGGATTTACACGATCCTGCCATTTTTTAACGGCAGCATCCGGCGCCTCTCCGTGCTCACAAAATATTAACTTACCATCTGGCTTTAATACTCTTCGCATTTCGCTCAGCGCCTGCTCCCAATCGGGTATTGTACATAGCGTATATGTTAGAAGAACGGTATCAGCGGAATTATCATCCAGCGGTATACTCTCCCCCGGCAACCCTAACCATTCAACGTTACCCCCGCAACTAGCCAGATTCTTTTGAGCCTTGCGTCTCATACCCTCAGATGGCTCAAGCCCCCACACCATATCGACCTTTTTCCAATCGTAAAATGGCAAATTCAAACCTGACCCCATACCGACCTCTAACACCTTGCCTTCAGCCAAGGGCACGACTTTTTGGCGCTGCTTTTGAATATCCTTCATCCCACACAGGCAATTAATCATATGGGGCAATATATTATTTTCGTAGAAACTCACTTCATACCTCGCCAATCGCTGCTATTTAGATTAGGTCGAAACGAACATTATAAGATGTGTTTGGGTTACAAATATTAAGAGATTGATTTATTCGAGCCAGTTGTATGCTCACAACATCGACAGCTGCGAACAGAATCCTATAATAGGCAGCTGCTCCAGCTAGAACAATCAAAGAATAATTTTTTGGCCGCGCGCTCACATACCATGCTAACTGACTATCAATCGATCTGCGATTTTGAAAAGACGCCTATTGAACTGCAGCCTATTGGGAAAACAGTTTACGATTCGATTAGCGAACAAGCCTTAAAGCACCCTGAAAAAACGGCGATCTATTTTTTTGAGGACTACCTCGACCCCAAAAACCCGAAAAAGAATAATGAAATTGATATCAGCTATCGCTCGCTTGTTGAAAGCATCAACGCATACGCAAACTTTCTATACGATTTAAACGAAGGCCGCCAGACCGCTATTTCCCTACTCGCTGCAAACACGCCAGAAACAGCCTTCACTATTTTGGCGGCGCCAACGTTTGGCTGTATAGCTCCAATCAACTACTTACTCGAAGCCGACGCGGTTTCCTCCATTATCAACGCTGCGGGTAGCAAAATTCTGGTGATATCTGGAGAGCACGCTGCGCTCGATATCACCGATAAACTTCCCGCAATTACCGCGCAAAGTAACACGCTGGAAAAATTAGTTGTCTTGGGCGAACTGCGCAAAGAAACCCTGGCGTTAATAAAAAACCAGGGGATCGAAGTATATACGCTTGCAGAACACATTAGTAAGTATCCTATCGATAAACTCGACTTTGCGCTAAACACCAACTTAGACAGCGTTTACGCGATGTTTCATACGGGCGGCACGACAGGCACACCAAAACTGGTAATGCAATCGCATCGCAACCAGTTAGTGGACGCATGGTTGATTAGCACTATTTTTAATAGTTCAGCCGATGACTTTACGTTAACCGGCCTGCCGCTATTCCATGTAAACGCGGCGGTAGGTTCACTGGTGGGGACGTTTACCGTGGGCGCGAGCTTGCTGCTTGCTGGTATTAATGGCTATCGGTCACCAGGCATTATCGAAAACCTTTTTGAGATCGTCGCTCGATTTAGAATAACAACTTTTAGCGGCGTTCCCACCATATATGCCGCTCTAATGAAGTTGCCAACAGATCATCTCGATCTAAGCTCCCTTAAGTTCGCTGTTTGCGGCGCAGCGCCCATGCCGGTCGATTTATTCAAAGCGTTTCAGCAGAAAACCGGGCTTAAAGTTATAGAAGGTTACGGTTTAACTGAGGGTACAGCAGCGTGTTGCTTAAATCTTCCTAACGGAGAGTCTAAGGTTGGGTCGATTGGCCACCGATTTCCCTACGTCGACCTGATGATTGCCGAGCTCGATATCGACAACCAATTTGCACGTGAGTGTGACACAAACGAGATTGGCAGCATATTGATTAAAGGCCCCATAGTCTCTCTCGGCTACAAACAAACCGACCAGAACGCCTCGTTGTGGGTAAACGATGATGCTGGCATCCGCTGGCTAAACACCGGTGATCTTGGGCGCATTGATGGCGATCACTATATTTGGCTAACCGGGCGTAAAAAGGAATTAATTATTCGCGGAGGACACAATATCGACCCCAAGGAAATCGAGGAAACACTCGCCGAGCACCCCGCCGTTTTAATTGCTGCTGCCGTAGGCCGGCCCGACAGCTATTCGGGTGAGATACCAGTCGCCTATGCTTCTGTTAGTCAGCCAACCAGCGAAAAGGAACTTTTAGAATATTGCCAGCAACATATCGGCGAACGCGCAGCGATTCCTAAAGCGATTATTATCGACAATGAACTGCCGGTGACCGCTGTGGGGAAAATCTTCAAACCGGAGCTTGTACGCCGCGAAATTGCCTGGATAGTTAACAACGAGCTAAACGATCTCGGCATCGAACCAGATCACTATCATTGCGATGTTCAAAAAAGCGCGCAAAATGGGTTTGTTGCAAAACTGTTACTAAAGACATCTAGTCAAAGCGTCTTAAGTAAAGCGCGTGAGAGAATAACAGCATACACTTTTAAAACCGACATAACACAGCTGGATGTAGAAACATAAACAAAACGCACTGTAGATAAAAAGTGAGGATCAAAGCCTATCCGCTAATAAGATCAAGGCTCGGCCCAGAATGCCTCTTTCAGCTGCAGAACTCCCCGGCGATTCCCGCCCCACGCGCAGCAACGATTTTCGAAAACCAATCAATAAAATAACCATTTCCTGCTTGAGTCGGCTATCATCAATCACCGGTCATTTACATGGCTGGCTACCATCTGCAAGCCCGACTATCAACGCAATTTAAATTGCGTTTGAGCGGCTTTCGTGCGCATTTATGATCAATCGCCGTATTTAGCGCGCGAACCGCAACTACTTTTAAACGTTATTACCAAAAAGATACCTAGCTGTGACAGTTCTGATTATTGAAGACGATAAAGTACTCGCGCGAGCGCTCGTAAAATCGCTTAAGTTAATAAACCAATCTGCAAAGCATATCGCGACTTACCAGGAAGCCGTCGACTACCTGAACAGTTTGGATGAGCTAAACAGCGTCCACCCCATCGTTCTCCTTGACATTTCACTGCCCGATGGCGACGGCGTGGGACTCGCAAAAGTAATCTCCGCCTCACCACCCATCCCTTACATTATTGCCATTAGCGGCGCAGCATCCCCTTCGCAAGCATTTCGTTTAAAAGAGCTAGGCGTCAAATCGTTTTTAGCCAAGCCATTTACGATGAGCCAATTCACACGCGAAATTGAGCAAGCAGAAAAAGATAAAAACGAGCTGGAAGAAACACCTTTCGTTTCCGTGTTGGGAGCGATGCCAATAAAAACCGTCACTGGAAAAGTAAGACGAACCATGGTCGTCAATGCACTGCAGCAAACAGAAGGCAACATCACGATGGCTGCAAATATTCTCAAAATCACGCGGCAAGGCGTGCAAAACATGATTTCGGAGTTTGAGCTAGATATAGATCATTTTAAAATCGACAAGGAGTAAAATGCCATGACATCCCCGGAAACCTACCTTAAAAAATCACCTACTAAATTTTCGATCATTTTAAGTTTTAACCGTAAACCTGATGTAAGCGATGACGCAATCAAGCAAGCTGTCGCATCACTTATGAATTATTTTTCTTCGTCGAAACAAGTACCAGGTAATATAAACACGCTAATCGCCATTAACCCCGCGCTCATTGGCTACCCGAGCAAAACAGAGCTTCTCCCGCGATCTTCTGACCACGCCACAATGCCGAGCACGCAAAACGACGCGATGATTCTCGCTAGCTGCGAGAACGTCAACGACACAATATTTGTACAGCGAGTTTGCAAAAATGCTCTGGCAACGACGGCGGATATAACGGAATGCATCAGCGGCTCGAGACTTCGATTCGGGCAAGAACCTTTTGGATTTTACCATCCTGAAAAGGGCAAAAAGGTAAATGACGGTATTGCAATCATCAATGATGGAGAACTCAAGGGCGGATCGTGGGTTCTTGCGCAGCGCTATGTACAACACGTCGATACGTTTTATCAATTACCGCGCTCTAAACGCGATGATGTAATGGGCGCGGAACAGGTTGGTGAAGATTACAACCCGACACCAACTTTTCCAGAGTCTGCACACACAAATATCGCCCAGGCAGGCAGCCGCAAGCCGCTTATGGCTCGCAGAGGATTCACCTACAATGCCAATGGTGATGAAGGCACCTATTTTATTGGTATGAGCGAGAGCACCGACTTTTTCAGTCAAACATTGAACGCTATGCTTGAGCATGACGCGCTACTTGGCTATACACAAGCGGTAACGGGCGGCATTTACTATGCGCCACCCTCAGGCGATTTCCTTGACGAAAATGCGCCCGCAATCAACACTCCGGACAGCGCCAAAGCGCTGGTGCTGCTTGACAAAGACTCTGGAGACGCCTGGCCTCTAGTTGACTATACGGTTATAGCATCTTTGCTTGCCTACCTCGATCTATTACGCGACGGAGGCTTATTTATAGGGCCAGTAGGCAATATGGATATTAATCCTGACGTTCAAACAATGCTGACCGCTTCCCACCAGATTCTTGCCGGCGGTAGCATTAAAACCAAACCACTTGTTGAAGGTTACAATGAGGACAAGGTTAAAGCCATGCAGCATGAACTGGATGAAACCGGGAACGGCTCAAGCCAGCTAAATCTACTTACCAAATACTACGTAACATTGGAATAATAACTTGAACAATTATCGAAACTGGCTCGGGCAACTTGATCAGGAAAGACTACTCGCAACCACCAACCGGTCGCTATGGATTTATACGCTAATCGTTTGCGTTAGCGTAATACTTCTTATAAGCCATGTCCCGCAGCTGAATAACTTTATCCAGCTGCGTTCTTCCCCCCCACTGATAGTACTGGCCATCCTGTCTCCTTTTGCATGGGCCATCTCAGACAAACCATTAAGGCAGTATATCGGAGAGCAACGCTACGGCGCGCTAGCGCTCGCAACATCTTGTGCATTTCAGAGTTTTATGTGGTCGATGGTGACTTCATCGGGGCAAGCGGCGGCGCCAATGCTAACCGCCTTCCCAATCTTACTTTCAGCCTATCACTCTGAGTTCTTTCTCCTTTCCAAAAAGTACCTGTGGGGCCTGCTCCCGACGATTGGCTCTCTAATCTGCGCACTACTACTCTCGCCTACCAATGTCCATACCATAATAATCCTGGTAGGCGGGTCGCTCATGATCGCCGGGTCATTTGTATTGGGTGGAAATGCCCTGATACAAAGCAGTATATTGAAAGAACGCAACGATCTGCGCGAAGCGCTTGAAGCCAGCACGTTAATGGACTCGGTCAACGAAACTGAAAAAGCTAAAGACCTACTCTACGAGATGATGGGTGCGAACCACGATGCAGGCAACGCGATAACTGGCGTGTTGATGAATTTGGAGCTACTAACATCCGCGATAGAGAGCCGCGAAAACTTTGACGAGCAGGAGGTATTAGAACTCAACGAAGAGACGCGCTCCGCGCTCACGCACCTGGTATCAATAATCGAAGAAGCAAGAGAGCTGGGCAAACAGGTTCACGAAGGCGAGCTCGTTCATGTTAACGCGCTATTAGATGAAACGATAAGCCAATTGCAAAGTCAGTTTAGTGATATTGATATATCGCTAAACTCAAAAAACCTACCTGAAGCGACTTTTATAAAACTTCATGGCGGAAGTGTTTCACTAAATCGCGTTTTAACCAACCTGGTAAAGAACGCCTCCGAAGGGGACGGCCAGCACTACGCTAGCAAAGCGGAAATCCATGCAAAAATAGAGGATAAAAACCTGACAATAACTGTTAGAGATAATGGCCCCGGCTTTAAAGAAGAGTTTCTAAATAATAGCATTTCTACATTCCGCAGCTCTAAGGAAAGCGGCTCAGGATTAGGGCTCTACACCTGTAAGCGGCTAGTGATGGGCAATAAGGGCGATATTTCGCTTGCAAACAATGACGACAACACCGGTGCAGCCGTAACGCTCCACCTCCCTCTATCAACGTAAGGTTTAATTTTTTAACGTCTGGAAGACAGCAAATAATGAGCGCGGAAGCCACGGTACAAAAAGCTATCCAACTACTGAATCAATATGGCGATATCGATCCAGGCGCGTCAATCATTGAAAAAATTCTACTCAATACTGATAAGGCCACAACCCAGCTTATATTTGACGCAGCGTATCATGCACACGGTGATTTGCGGAAGGCGCTCGCATCCAGCGTGCCCGTTTTTTTTCACACCGCGCTAGTTCATCTAGCCGACGATATCGCCGATGGTGATTGCGACTACATAGAAAACCCTGTTGCTCACGGAGTAACGGCGCTTTGCACATTAATGCAGTTGTTTAATTCGTCGATGTCCAGCGCTCACATTTATTCAAAGCATATTTTTGACGCATTAATAGATGTTGGAATGTGGCAGCACAAAGAAATCGCAACGACGCGATGGACTATAGACACCGCAAAGAATGCCGCTGTCGGCTTGAACGGTCGCCAATTCGAAGCCTATTTTTGTATTGCCGGATTTAAAACCCAACACGAATCAACGCTAGCAAAAGCGGGGTACGCGTTCGGTATCGCGGGCCATTTTATGAATGATATATTTTCGCATGATGCACGGCTCTATGATCTCCCACAAGCTGATCGCAATAAATTAATCCGTTGGGCGCTCACGCTCATGGAAGAGTCTCCGTTACCGTTTGCGTCAGCACACGTGTACACCAAACCCGTTATCAATACTTTAAGACAAGAAGCGCAATTTAAATTGCGGTGACAGATTTTAAGCAGCTAGATACTATAGTTCCCGCTTCGACAGGGATTTCAGGGACATCAAGGAAGAATAGTCACTGGACGATATAGAAGCTGGGCAGCAGGGATGCTGCCCTACCTTTTTTTGCGGCTTTCTTTTCTTATACTTATAGCTCGCATCGCTTGTTTAAACTTCCGCTCAAGCAACGTTCCTTTTAAATTCTCCCTTTTAAATTTCTCCATGCGCTTAATGTCGCAAGCATTCCCGTATCACACGGCAGCTTCAACACTCTTGGAATAATTATCCGGCAAAGCATTATTCAAGAAACCACTTAACGAAAAAACATAAAAAAACGGCATCGCCCTTAAAAAGCGATGCCGCTTCAGTTCATCAACTGTTTCAGCTAGACAAACTTGATCGCTTTTTTCAAAGGCAGTTCGCGTATTCGCTGTCCGGTTAAGTCAAATATCGCCCCCGCAAGTGCCGGTGCCATAGGTGGCACAGTTGGTTCGCCTACGCCGCGAATTTTGGTCTGGTTCTCTAACACATCCGCTATTACTTCTGGAGTTTCATACATACGAATACCATCGTATTGATGGAAATTCGTCTGCTGAACGACGCCATCTACATGCGTGATCTCACCTTTTATCGCGTGACCAAGCCCCCACAAAACGCCACCTAACACCTGCGCCTGCACGTTATCGGGGTCAATAATCCGACCAACATCAACGACGGCGTAAGCTTTTTCCAGCTTAATTCCACGTTCACTCTGGCTAATATCGACGATTGCCGCAGCCGGCACACCAAACGAAAGCACGAAAGCGACGCCACGACCCCAGCCGTCTTGAAGAGGTGCCCCCCAATTGGCTAACTCGCCAACGCGCTCAAGTACTTTACGACTAGGCTCGTCGCTTACCAGGCGCAAACGCTCTTCCAAAAGGTCTGCGCCAGCAGCCTGAACCAGCTCATCAAAAAAGCCATTCACAAAAAAACCATTACCCGATGCACCAACCGACCGCCATGATGATACCGGCAGAATATCATCAGGCTCATAACCATTGACGCGGAAATTCGGAATTGCAAACGGCTGATCCCAAACCCCAGCAACAACAGTAGTATCAGGGCCTGGTGGATTTAGACCTATGCGAGGCCCCCAGGATTTTGAGACCGAGATATGGCTTATTTTTGCATCAAAGGCGACTATTTTTCCGCCGTCGACGGCACCTCGCATTTTGGCCACACCGTGTGGCCGAGGGAAGTCGTGAGTCATGTCTTCTTCACGCGAGAAGGTCAATTTCACGGGGAGCCCCTCTGCCTGCAATGCAATTTCTGCTGCAACCATCGCAAAATCGATCTCTAGCCGCCGCCCAAAAGAGCCCCCCATTATTAGCGTATGAACGCGCACGTTGTCTGTGCTGATACCAGCAAGTTTTGCCGCCGCTTTTTGCAAATACAAAGGAACTTGCGTACCACACCAAATATCCAGAACGCCATCTTTAAACTGCGCGACGCTGTTTACTGGCTCGAGTGGAGCATGTGACAAGGCCGGCACTCGATATTCCGCTTCGACGACCGCGTGCTCGCTAAAGCTCGCATCCACGTCACCATCGTCTCGAACCTGATTACCTTTAGATTCTTTTATTGCGGCTGCGGTTTTATCAAATAACTCCTCAGTCGAAAGGTTATACCTTGAAGGCTGCCAATCAATCTCCAGCGCTTGAGCGCCCTTAAATGCTCGCCAGGTATTGTCGGCCAGGACAGCAACCCCGTTGCTTAACTCAAGCACTTTGCTTACACCACGCAACTGCTCTGTTTTGCTCGAATCGATCTTACGCGCGCCGCCTTCCATTTTTGGGTGTAAGCGAACTGCTGCGTACATCATATTAGGCAACTCAATATCAATCCCGTATTCAGCGGTGCCGGTACTCTTACCTAACACATCGACTCTGGGGATAGTCTTACCGATATAACGCCACTGGCTTTCAGGCTTCAACGAAGGATCAGGTTCAACTTCTACGTTTGCCGCCGCTTCCGCTAACGCCTCGTAACGAATACGTTTACCGTCAGGAAGAATAACGGCGCCATTTTCTGTTTTTAGCTGCGCTACCGGCAGACCATTTTCATTAGCTGCGGCCTGGATAAGCGCCAGGCGAGCGGCCGCCCCGGCTTTACGCATACGCATAAATGAATCGGGAATACTTGATGACCCTCCTGTCATTTGCATTCCCATTAGTTTGGCCAAACCCGAACCGATTGAACGCATACGTTCAGCGCCATCACTAAGGTCAGTTGCGGCAACAGGCAAACTTTCGTGAACAACAACTGCGTTGTAGTACGCAGCGCTCGGCGGGCCATGCTCGACTTTTACATCCTCCCACGCCAGATCAAGCTCTTCCGCTACCATCGCAGCTAGCGACGTGTATACGCCCTGCCCCATTTCTGCCTTGGGCGTAATAATCGTTATGCCATTTTGATCGATCTTGAGATACTGGTTGAGCGATATACTTCCATCACCCAGGTTTCCTAACGGATTAGCAATGGGCGCTTTCGCTTTGTAGACACCAAAGGCTACCCCACCAGCAATTGCGGCAGAACCCACCAATAAGGTTCGTCGCGTAATTTTTCCTAACGTACCCATTACGCTAAACCTCTCTCTTTATTTATCGCAAACGCATTAACATCCGCTTTGGAAGGCTCGTAGTACGCGACACCAGACATCTTTGCCGCCGCTTCTTTTATTGCAGCGCGAATACGGGGATAGGTCGCGCAACGACACAAATTTCCTGACATAAAGCTATCAATATCCTCATCACTCGGATTAGGCGTATTCGCTAACAATGCCGCCGCTGACATCAACTGGCCCGACTGACAATAACCACATTGGGCAACCTGACGATCAACCCAAATCTGTTGCAACACACTTAGATTATCTGGAGTACCCAGCCCTTCAATTGTTGTGACTTCGCCAGAAACTGCGCTGACCGGTAAGCTGCAAGAGCGCACCGGCACACCATCGACATGTACCGTACACGCTCCGCAAAGCCCCATGCCGCAACCAAACTTTGGCCCTTTAATATTTAATTCGTCGCGTAACACCCAGAGCAAAGGCATATCAGGTTCGACGTCGAAATCGTATACCGCCCCATTTATTGTTAAATTCATTACGTATCTTCTCCTGCGATAAAAAGATTCTGGCTAGTCCAGTTTATTGCGTTCCAGGTCAAACGATATTAAAGATTTTTGTTGAGTCGCGCACGTTAACCGTATTTCCAGCTCTCATTAATGTACTAATATACGACTTATTATTGTGCTAAGTTCACCCTTAGTGAACCGATTTTGGCATCTCAAACCTAAATTAAAAGTAATCGAGGCATTGGACTAACTGTCAGCATTCTTTACATACACCTCATCCGGCCTGACAGCAACCTGTTGTTTTTTAAACACTTTGCATGGTGGCATGATGATTGCTGATATTAACGTGAGGTGCCTTAATATGGGGTGTATGTAATGGAACGTTTGCGCGCTTGACTGCTTACTTTCAGCGCATCACAAGACCAATTACGATAACTGGCGCCGATTGTAGATGGGATAAGCAACACGAAATGCATTTCTAAGCAAGAAACAAAAATTAGGAGTAGTGAAATGAAATACTTATTACAATTTATGGTGCTTTGCGTAATGGCTATGCCATTTAGCGCACATGCTACCTTTAAGAGCCACGGCTTTAGCCTGGACGATCTCAAGCAAAAGATATGCATGCATATCGATTGTGAGAGACTAAGGGACAAAAAACGTGATCGTGATCGTGATCGTGATCGTGATCGTGATCGTCCAAAATTAACCAAAGAACAGATCTGCAAGAAGTTTCCTTTCAAGTGTGATCGACCCCCCATGCCAAAACCACAACTAATGTGTAATTGGGGTCAAGGTGATGACAGCTGTAACAAACCACCATGTGAGTTTACCGGCAGCTGCGAACCTAAAGTACCTCCATGCATGTACACTGACAGCTGCGAACCTCCTGTGAGCGTTCCTGAGCCAGCTGTTTTTGGCCTGCTCGCACTTGGTCTTGCTGGATTGGGTATTGCACGTCGTAAAAAATAATACGTTTGCAATAACGCTGTCCCAAAAAAAGCGAGCTTAACGGCTCGCTTTTTTATTGAAGCATAATAAGTTTAACTACGTATCACCTTCCCGTATAAACGGGCTCTCGTTTCTCTTTAAATGCGCTTGGCCCCTCCCTCGCGTCTTCTGTGGAAAGCACAAGCTTATTAATATCACTCTCATGCGCAAGTGCATAGCTAACCGGCATCCCTTCCCCCTCAATTACCGAGCGTTTAGTTAACTGAACGGCAATGGGTCCGTTCTTTGCTATTAGATTGGCGTAGCGCTCTGCCTCTTGCATTACCTGCGCGCCAGGGACCACGCTATTAACCAAACCCCACTCTCGCGCCTGCTGTGCGGTGTAATACTCGCCAGTCAACATCATTTCCATGGCGATAGCCCGAGGAATCATTTTAGGTAAACGTACAGTCGAGCCGCCAGACGGCATGGTCGCTCTTTTCACTTCTGGCAAACCAAACTTTGCATGATCAGCGGCGACTCGAATATCAGCTGCTAGCACTAGCTCTAAGCCGCCAGCCAGCGTAGTTCCGTTTAGAGCGGCGATAACAGGTTTAAACAACTCGTAATCACGCAAGGTCGCTTTATTGACAAGTGAATAACCTTCTCGCAAAACGCGTTCTTCCTGCGGCGACTGTGGCTTGCGACTGCCGTTACCCAGAGTCGTTAACGTTCCTAAATCTGCTCCTGAGCAAAAAGTCTTTTCGCCAGTACCGGTCAAGATAGCGCAACGCAAGTTAGCATCGAGCTGATAGTCTTCCCAGGCATCCGCCAGGTCGCAAAGCATTTCAGCATTTAACGCATTATGTACTTCGGGACGATTTAACCTCAGATAAGCAATATGACCTTTCTTCTCGTATACTAATGTCATTATAAAACTCCGGTGTTCACGAAAAGACAAGCTATCGTAACCACATTCGCGGCAAATGAGAGGCTTCGCAAGCCAAAAACCCAATACTCCAAAAACCATTACGCGTGAGATCGTTCTGGGGTAAAGTTTACCTGGAAGTTAGATCCACAAGCCAACCAGACAGTAAAACGCGCCGTTAAGCCGCTCCAATAGAAATAGAATTATGAAAGACAGCCCCGCTATATGGGTCGATGCAGATGCCTGTCCAAACCCCATCAAAGAAATTTTATTTCGCGCTGCCGAGCGAACCCAAACAATGACCACGCTGGTCGCAAACCATCATGTATCAGTCCCTCGATCATCATTTATTAAAAGCATGCAAGTGAATCAGGGTTTTGACGTTGCCGACAATGAGATCGCCAAACGAGTGAGGCAAGGCGACCTGGTTGTAACAAGCGACATTCCACTGGCTAACGATGTTATTGAGCTCGGCGCTTTAGCCATAAGCCCACGCGGCGAACTCTTTACCAAAGACAATATAAAACCGCGATTAAACTTGCGTGACTTTATGGAAACCATGCGGAGCAGCGGCATACAAAGCGGCGGCCCAGACAAACTTAGCGATCGCGATAAAAAGTCGTTCGCAGGCCATCTGGAAAAATGGCTTACAAATACTGAGAAAACAAATTTATAACAATCAGGGTAACGCTCGCTTTCGAAAAAAACCTCTCACGCTATCCGTTAAACGTGAATAAATATTGCTTCCAAAAAAAAGCCCTGCAATTGCAGGGCTTTTTAGCTTCATCGCTTTAACGTTTTACCAACCGGTAATTTCCTTTAGCGCAGAACCAATGTCCGCAAGACTACGAACAGTTTTCACACCAGCATCTTCAAGCGCAGCAAACTTCTCATCTGCCGTTCCCTTACCGCCAGAAATAATCGCGCCCGCATGCCCCATACGCTTGCCTTTTGGCGCAGTCACACCTGCGATATAAGAAACTACAGGCTTACTAACATTGGCTTTAATAAATGCAGCTGCTTCTTCCTCGGCTGTACCACCAATTTCACCGATCATAACAATCGCTTCTGTTTTTTCATCAGCTTCAAACAAGGTAAGAACATCAATAAAGTTAGTGCCAGGAATTGGGTCACCGCCAATACCTACACAGGTTGACTGACCAAAACCAGCGTCTGTCGTTTGCTTAACCGCTTCATAGGTCAATGTACCTGAACGCGATACGATCCCAACCTTACCAGGCAGATGAATTTTACCTGGCATGATGCCAATCTTAGATTCCCCTGGTGTAATAACGCCTGGGCAGTTTGGCCCTATCAAACGCACACCAAGCTCATCACACTTCACCTTACATTCCAGCATATCCAGCGTCGGAATACCTTCGGTGATGGCAACAATGAGTTTTATCCCACCATTCGCAGCTTCAAGAATCGAATCCTTACAGAACGGAGCAGGAACATAAATTACTGAAGCTTCCGCGCCTGTTTGCGCAACCGCGTCAGCTACCGTATTAAATACTGGCAAGCCTAGATGTTCTGTACCGCCTTTTCCGGGCGTAACACCACCTACCATGTTCGTGCCGTATTCTATTGCCTGCTCGGAATGGAAGGTACCTTGACCACCCGTAAAGCCCTGACAGATAACCTTTGTGTCTTTACCAATCAAAATCGACATATCTGTTTACCCCGCTGCCTTAACTGCTTGTTGCGCAGCGTCTGTTAAGCTTGTTGCTGCAATAATATCTAAACCAGACTCTTCGAGGAGCTGCTTGCCTTCGTCTGATCGAGTACCTTCTAGCCGAACGACTACGGGCACATTTACCCCGACCTCTTTAACCGCCTCAACAATACCGTTAGCAATCATGTCGCAACGTACAATCCCACCAAAAATGTTCACCAACACGGCTTTAACATTTTCGTCAGACAAAATCAGCTTAAACGCATGGGCAACACGCTCTTTGGTCGCGCCACCGCCCACGTCTAGAAAGTTCGCAGGGAAGCCGCCGTGTAATGCCACGATATCCATGGTTCCCATCGCCAAACCAGCGCCGTTAACCATACAGCCGATATTGCCATCAAGTGCAACATAGTTTAGTTCCCACTCTGCAGCTTCTGCTTCGCGAGAATCTTCCTGAGTAGGATCTTCCATCGCTTGCAGATCTTTGTGGCGATAGAGTGCGTTACCATCAATGCCAATCTTTGCATCCAGGCAGTGAAGATCACCATCTTCTTTGATAACCAGCGGGTTAATTTCAATAAGCGCTAAATCTTTTTCTTCAAACAGTTTTGCCAATCCTAAAAAGATCTGCGTAAACTGCTTGATTTGAGCGCCTTCAAGACCCATTTTGAAAGCCAGTTCACGGCCTTGATATGGCTGTGGTCCAACCAGGGGATCGATCTCGGCTTTCAGGATTTTTTCCGGCGTCTCTTCAGCAACCTTTTCGATCTCAACACCACCTTCAGTCGATGCCATAAATACAACTCGACGTGTAGAGCGATCGACTACCGCGCCAAGATATAGCTCGTCGGCGATATCGGTACACGACTCGACAAGAATTTTGCTCACGGGCTGCCCGTTTGCATCTGTCTGGTAAGTGACAAGGTTTTTACCAAGCCATTGTTCAGCGAATGCTTTCGCTTCATCAGCCGATTTAACGAGCTTTACACCACCCGCTTTACCACGACCACCAGCGTGCACTTGAGCCTTAACGACCCACATATCGCCACCAATTTTTTCAACCGCTTGCACCGCTTCTTCTGGGGTGTCACATGCAAACCCCTTTGAAACGGGCAAACCATATTCGGCAAACAACTGTTTACCCTGATACTCGTGCAAATTCATGGAGATTTATCCGTATGTTGTACTAAAGAAAACCGTTAGTCACATCTGGCCGATGCGAGCAAACGGGGAGTTACCGTTAAAACGCGGCGCATTCTCTCAAAACCACTGCCTTACTGACAAGAGAAATGCACACTAAATGCGACATATCAGCATCTAACTGCCGCAACTGACGCGAGTTACGCCAGTCAGAAAGCATTTAAGCGCCACCTTGGGGCGCTTATCATCATTTCCGTCGGCGGTTCGCGATGTGAATGGCGTGTCCGTCCACAGCTAGCGCCGCTTCGTGAACAGCCTCGGAAAGCGTAGGGTGGCTGAACACCGTCAATGCCAGGTCTTCTGTGCTGGTACCGAACTCTATCGCAATCACAATTTGCTGGACGAGATCTGCCGCACTCGGACCAATAATGTGACAACCCAAAACACGGTCAGTATCGGCATCAGACAGGATTTTCACCATCCCAACCGGTTCGTTCGCCGCCAGCGCTCGTCCACTGGCCGCAAAAGGAAACGCGCCTGATTTGTAGTTCACGCCTTCAGCCTTGAGCTGCTGCTCATTTTTTCCTACCCAGGCGATTTCGGGATGGGTATAGATCACGCCAGGGATGTTGTCGTAGTTGACCTGCGTCATCTTCCCGGCGATCCGCTCGGCAACCATCACGCCTTCCTCTGAACCCTTATGCGCAAGCATCGGCCCTCGAACCACATCGCCAATTGCATAAACATCTCTTACATCAGTACGGCAAAAATCGTTCACGAATATAAAACCTCGCTCATCAAGATTTACACCGCTATCTGGCGCCAGCAGGTTTTCACTGCAAGGCCTGCGCCCCACACAAACGATAAGCTTGTCGAACGTTTCATGCTTGGTGCCTTCCGCATCGGTGTACTCAACCGTTACCTGACGCTTCTTGCCGCTACCTTTTATTTCAGTACCCATTACGCGCGTACCGAGGCGAATGTCCAAACCTTGCTTGGTCAGCACCTTTTTGGTTTCTTTTGCAATTGTCTCGTCAACGGCAGGCAAAAAATCTGGCAATGCTTCAAGCACGGTAACTTTGGAACCCAGCCGCGCCCAAACGCTGCCAAGCTCAAGTCCAATTACGCCCGCACCAACGACTCCCAAACTTTTGGGCGCGCTTTGAAACTCTAACGCTCCAGTAGAGTCGACAATCACATCATCAACTAACGGTGCTGGCGGTATTTCAATTGGCTGGGAGCCTGCGGCAATGATCACATGCTCAGCCTGGTAAACAGTTTTATTGCCATCGGCGGCGGTAACTTCGACCTGCTTATTAGCGAGCAAGCGCCCAACACCGCTGATAGTCTCAACCTTATTGGCCTTAAACAGACCAGTAATACCACCAGTGAGCTGGCTAACAATTTTCTCCTTCCGCTCCAGCATCTTCTTAACGTCGATTTTTACGGCACCAGTGCTAATACCGTGTACATCAAATTCGTCCTTGGCCTCGTGGTATTTATAGCTCGAGTCCAAAAGTGCTTTCGACGGAATACAGCCTACATTTAAGCAGGTGCCACCCAATTTTGGCGCACCAGCCTCGTCTACCCACTTTTCTACACAAGCGGTTTTGAATCCAAGCTGGGCACAACGTATTGCGGCGACATAGCCACCCGGCCCTGCTCCAATAACAATAACTTGATATGCATCTGACATAAGCTTTCTCTAAATAATAAGTTTAGTGAGGTAACGACACCTAAAGATCTAACCCGCTAACAGCTAAAGTTCCAACAGTATGCGCGCGGGATCCTCTATCATCTCTTTAATTGCTACCAGAAATTGAACTGCTTCTTTACCATCGATTAAACGATGGTCGTACGATAATGCCAAATACATCATGGGCAGTATTTTCACTTCGCCATCCACAGCCATTGGGCGTTCTTGAATGGTGTGCATTCCCAAAATTGCCGTTTGGGGGGGATTTAAAATTGGTGTCGACAACAATGAACCAAACACACCCCCGTTAGAAATCGTAAAGGTTCCGCCGCTCATTTCGTCGATAGTCAGCTTACCTTTCTGGGCTTTTTCGCCGTATTCACGAATCTTGCTCTCAATGCTCGCCATACTCATGATATCGGCGTCACGCAATATGGGGACTACAAGGCCACGATCACTAGACACCGCTACACCTACATCGTAGTAACCGTGGTAAACAATATCTTCGTTATCAATCGACGCGTTTACCGCAGGAAAACGCTTTAGCGCTTCTGTAGCGGCCTTAACGAAAAATGACATAAAGCCCAAACGTGTCCCGTTGTGGGTTTTCTCAAACTGCGCCTTGAACTTGTTGCGCAAATCCATGACCGGCTTCATGTTGACTTCATTAAACGTCGTCAGCATGGCAGTGCCCTGCGACGCGTTCAACAACCGCTCGGCTACTTTAGCCCGCAACCGAGTCATAGGCACGCGACGCTCATTTCGCTCGCCATCTTGAACCGACGGTTGTGGAGAAGCCGCAGACGAAGGAGCGGGTGAGGCGCTCGCCGTTTGCTTTGCGTCGACCGCGCGCTGAACATCTTCTTTGGTGATGCGTCCATCCTTACCAGTACCGGTAACACTACTCACATCGAGGTTGTTTTCGAGCAACATTTTCTTCGCGGCAGGGCTAAGAATTGGCTCTGCACCACTATCCGCTGCCGCTGCCGCTGCCGGTGCCTCTGCCGCTGTTGCGGCTGCCGGCTCTTCAGTAGCCGCGGGCTCTGCAGCCACAGCGCCTGGCTCAAACATCGCAATGACTTCGTTACTTAAAATAACGTCACCTTCATTTTTAATTATCTCCGCGAGTGCACCTTCGCTTGGCGCGTTCACTTCAATAACCACCTTATCGGTTTCAATGTCCACTATAAGCTCGTCCCTTGCGCAAGCCTCACCTGGCTTCTTGTGCCATGTGGCGACAGTACCATCCGCTACAGATTCTGGAAAAGTAGGGGCTTTAATTTCAATGCTCATAGCATATTCCCATCAATATTTTAAAAGTTGTTTGTAATCACTCAACGATCGATAAATTAATTACTTTGAAGCGCAGCATCACTTCAAGGAAACACCTAGCGCATCCGAAATAAGCTGTCGCTCTTCTTTTAGGTGAAGCGCCATATAACCAGCCGCAGGTGCTGCTGACGAATTTCTTCCAGCAAATGTCAACGGCAAAGTGGTATCGATATAATCAAGCACGCGCTGCATTCGATGTTTAGTCAAATACCACGCACCCTGGTTTCTCGGCTCTTCCTGACACCATATAACTTCTTTTAAATTGGAGTAATCTGAAATTGCCGAGAGCAGTTCGCTGTCAGGGAATGGATATAGCTGCTCGATTCTAACAATTGCGACGTGCTGCAATTCAAGCTCACGCCTGTTGTCGCGCAGTTCATAGTAAACCTTCCCCGAACATACAACCAAACGCGTTACTTTCTTGGGGTCAAGCTCATCAGTTTCTGCCAGAACGTTCTGGAACGAACCCTCGGCAAACTCCTCCAATGAAGCCTCAGCATGCTTATGTCGCAGCAAACTTTTCGGCGACATAACCACTAACGGTCTGCGCAAGGGGCGAATCGCCTGGCGGCGCAACAAGTGAAATATCTGCGCCGCAGTAGTAGGAACGCATACCTGAATATTCTGCTCAGCACAAAGCTGTAAAAACCGTTCTAAACGAGCTGAAGAATGCTCTGGCCCCTGCCCTTCGTATCCATGCGGCAGCAACATCGTCAAACCGCACAGGCGCCCCCACTTTTGCTCACCACTGGTAATAAACTGATCGATAACAATTTGCGCGCCATTGGCAAAGTCCCCAAACTGCGCCTCCCAGATTACCAGCCCTTTTGGATTGGTAGTCGAATAACCATATTCAAAACCGAGCACCGCTAACTCTGATAGCAGCGAATCGTAGATTTCGAAATCTTCCTGCGCTCCCGAGATTGTCTCGAGTGGAATAAAGTTTTCCGCAGTTTTTTGGTCATGCAGTACCGCGTGACGATGCGAGAATGTACCGCGCCCAACATCCTGGCCAGTAAGGCGCACCGGGTAACCCTGCTCTAGCAAGGTTGCATAGGCGAGCGTTTCACCGAACCCCCAATTGCCCGGCATCGCGCCAGCGGCCATTTTTTTGCGGTCTTCGATTATCTTGCTCACCTGACGTTGCAGCGAGAACCCATCAGGTATCTCGTTTAATTTACCCGCAAGTGCTTGCAGTTTGTCTAACGGATAAGTTGTGTCACTACGAACCTGCCAGTCGTGACCCAGATAGGGCGACCAATCGACAAATAGCTCTTCGTTGGGTTCTTTTACCAGGCTTTTTACAACGTGGTCACCGTGCTCTAACGCATCACGGTAATCATCATCCATTGCTTTCGCTTGCTCTTCATTGATTACGCCTTCAGCAACTAGTTGCTTGGCATAGAGCGCTCGCGTCGTTGCCAAAGACTTAATAGCGGAATACATTAGCGGCTGGGTACCGGAAGGTTCATCCGCCTCATTGTGACCGCGTCTTCTATAGCAAACGAGATCAATTACAACATCGCGGTTAAATTCCTGTCGATAGTCAAACGCCATTTGGGTGACAAACAACACCGCTTCCGGGTCGTCACCATTAACATGGAAAATAGGCGCCTGAACCATCTTGGCGATATCGGTACAGTATTCGGTAGAGCGCGCATCATCTGCTCTGGAGGTGGTAAAACCAACCTGGTTGTTTATGACGATATGAATCGTGCCACCCGTGTTATAGGCACGAGTTTGCGACATCTGGAAAGTTTCCATAACCACGCCCTGCCCGGCAAACGCGGCGTCACCATGCATAACAATCGGAATAACATGGTCGCGATTCCAGTTTTTGCGACGATCCTGCCTTGCACGCACCGATCCTTCGACAACCGGAGAAACAATTTCCAGATGCGAGGGATTGAACGAAAGCGCCAGGTGAAGTTCGCCACCCGCCGTCATTACGTTTGAGCTGAATCCAGAGTGATACTTAACGTCACCTGACGATGTGAATTTGGCTTTCCCATCGAACTCATCAAATAATTCGGAAGGCAATTTCCCAAGTGTATTTACTAACACATTAAGCCTGCCGCGATGCGCCATCCCGATGACGACCTCTTTGACCTGACAGGAACCCGCACGCTGGATAATTTCATCCACCATCGGAATCAGGCTCTCTCCCCCTTCAAGGCCGAAGCGTTTTGTACCCGGATAGCGAGAACCCAAATAGCGCTCTAAACCTTCCGCGGCCGTTAGTCGCTCAAGCAAATGATGTTTTGTGTCGACGCTAAACTCGGGCTTGGAGCGCACGCTGTCCATACGCTTCTGTATCCAACGACGCTGCTCGGTATCGACAATATGCATAAACTCTGCACCTACCGATCCACAGTAAGTCGCCTCAAGCGCGGTGACAATCTCTGCAAGCGTGGCCTGCTCAGTACCGATATAAAATATACCTGTCTGGAATTCGGTATCCAGGTCAGCACCACTAAGACCATGAAAGCTTAATTCAAGGTCTGGCACCGGATCGCGCTGCATTAAATTCAACGGATCAATATCAGCCTTCTGGTGACCTCGTTGACGATAAGCGCTAATCAGACGAACAACTGCAACCTGCTTCTTTTCATGGTCGGTTGCAAAGCTATTTGCAACCGTCGCGCTTACCGCTCCGCTACGCTGAAACGCCAGTTCACGATAGTGCGCGCGGATTGTTGCGTGGGGGATATCGGGCTGAATATTGCCTTCTACGCGTGGCAGCTTGTCAAAAAAATCGCGCCACTCCGGCGCCACTTCGTTGGGTGCTTCCAGGTATTGCTCGTACAACGCCTCCACATAGTCAGCATTCCCTCCGGCAATGTGCGAAGAGCGCCACCATTGAGCCATATCAATCGGTTGGGCAGGCGTTTGAGACATAGTCTTATAATTCCTTGCAATAAACGTTTAGGCCTGTTTTGCAACCAAACGAAAACAGTTGTTTAAAAGTTTAATCAGATTAACGACCGCTTGACTGTGAAATTTAGTGCTTTCTATCAGCCACCGTCAATACAACGCATACCTATATCAAAATATTTCAATATAGAACTGAAAGCTTTCCCAGGCTTGCACCCCAATACAGTAACTGCTTGATTTTTATACAGCTTGCAGTTGCCTCGACCACAAAAAAGCCCGCACGGTGAAGCGCGGGCTTTTGCTTTAATCCTTAATATTGGCAGCAGTCAACGCGATACCAACATCTTTGACTATAACGTTGTCTATTCCCTGCCAATCAACATCATACGGATATGACCAATGGCCTTGGTAGGGTTGAGCCCCTTTGGACAGACTGAAACACAGTTTTGGATGCCATGACAGCGAAAAACGCTGAATGGATCGGAAAGATTTTCCAGACGCTCAGCCTTCTTTTGATCCCGGCTGTCGGCCAGGAATCGGTACGCCTGCAATAAACCGGCTGGGCCGATGAATTTATCTGGATTCCACCAAAATGAAGGACAGCTCGTAGAGCAACATGCGCAAAGAATACATTCGTAGAGCCCATCAAGCTTATCGCGATCCTCAGGCGACTGCTTACGCTCAATACCTGTCGCTGGCACATCGGCCTGCAAATAGGGCTGGACTTTTTCATACTGCGCGTAAAACTGAGCCATATCGATTACAAGGTCTCTTATCACAGGCAAACCAGGCAGCGGCCGTAACACCAGCTTATTCCCTTTTACGACTTCGGATAAAGGCTTGATACAAGCGAGGCCGTTCTTGCCATTCATATTCATACCATCCGAGCCACAAACGCCCTCGCGGCATGAGCGACGATACGCAAGTGAAGGGTCTTGCGCCTTAAGCATTTCTAGCACGTCGAGCACCATGACATCCTTACCATCAGTGTCGACCTGATAGTCTTTCATATAAGGTGCCGCATCTACGGCTGGGTCATAACGATAAACGCTTACATTTAACATCCGGCTTTAGCCTCAACTCTAAAAAACACTCAGGGTATCTAACTTTTACTCTAGCAAACTAACCAAAACACTTAGTAAGTTCTGATTTTCGGCTCGAAGGTATCGACGGTAATTGGCGAGAAGTTAACAGCTCGCTTACCTACTTGCTTGGTTTCCGCCGAATAAAGCGAATGACACAACCAGTTCTCATCATCTCGATCCTGGAAGTCATCACGCGCATGCGCCCCGCGACTTTCGGTGCGCACATTTGCAGAAATTGCTGTTGCTTCCGCAACCTCAAACAGGTTCTGCAACTCCAACGCTTCGATCCGCGCAGTGTTAAAGGCCATGCTCTTGTCTTCCAGCGAAACATTCATGATACGTTCGCGCATGGTTTCAAGCTGCTTAACACCCTCATCCATCTTCTCGCCAGTTCGGAATACACCAAAATAAAGCTGCATTACGTTTTGCATTTCTTTGCGCAACGCGGCCACTTTTTCGCCGTTGCCCTGGCCTTCATTCAGGCCGTTTACGCGCGCTAACGCCTGCTCAAGATCACTTTCGCTGGCATCTCGCTGCTCAATCCCCTGACCCAACGCTTCTTCAATAAACAACCCTGAAGCGCGACCAAAAACGACAAGGTCAAGCAATGAGTTTCCGCCCAGACGGTTGGCACCATGAACCGATACGCAAGCAATTTCGCCGCAGGCGTATAAGCCTTCAACAATCTTGTCCTGGCCATCAATATGATTAATTGCCTGACCGTGAACATTAGTAGGGATACCACCCATCATGTAATGACAGGTCGGCACAACAGGAATAGGCGCATAAACTGGATCGACATGAGCAAAAGTCTCAGCCAACTCACAAATTCCCGGTAGACGGCTGTGGAGTACTTCTTGCCCCAGATGATCGAGCTTAAGGAAAACGTGATCGCCTTCTGGCCCACAACCTCTTCCTTCAAGAATTTCAAGCACCATTGAACGCGCAACAACATCACGTCCCGCAAGGTCTTTCGCGTTAGGCGCATAACGCTCCATAAAGCGCTCGCCGTCTTTGTTAATCAGATACCCGCCTTCCCCTCGACAACCTTCGGTTACCAGCGTACCCGCGCCATAAATTCCGGTGGGGTGGAACTGCCACATCTCCATGTCTTGCACGTTAACATTTGCGCGCAAGGCCATCCCAACACCGTCACCCGTATTGATATGCGCATTAGTCGTTGACGCATAAATCCGGCCAGCACCGCCAGTTGCGAAAACCGTAGCTTTCGATTTCACGTAGACTGTTTCGCCAGTCTCTATACAAATTGCGATAACACCAACGATGGCACCATCCTGGTTTTTCACAAGATCGACTGCAAACCACTCATTGAGAAAAACCGTGTTGTTCTTTAGGTTCGCTTGATACAGCGTATGCAATAGCGCATGACCGGTACGATCCGCCGCTGCACAGGTTCGCGCCGCCTGGCCACCCGTACCAAATTCTTTCGACTGCCCGCCAAAAGGACGCTGGTAGATCCGGCCGTTTTCGGTACGGCTAAAAGGCAAGCCCATGTGCTCAAGCTCAAAGATCGCTTCAGGGCCAACACTACACATATATTCGATCGCATCCTGGTCACCGATATAGTCAGAACCTTTGACCGTATCGTACATGTGCCAGCGCCAGTCGTCGTTGGGATCGGCGCTCGCTATTGAGCAGGTGATGCCACCTTGTGCAGAAACAGTGTGCGAGCGCGTGGGAAATACTTTGGAAATAACCGCAGTCTTATAACCAGACTGCGCCAACTGGAACGCGGCCCGCATGCCCGCGCCACCGCCGCCAACGATTACGCCATCGTATTCAAGGGTTCGAATATTCGCCATTCTATGATCTCTATGATATTCCGCTGCTTCGCAACAGCCACATACATCCAACCGGAAGGAGATATGCAAGAAGTGAATTTACCAGGCTTTAAATAAAAGCCAGACGCAAAAATGCGCTTACTCCAAAATGGCCTAAGCCACTATCGGCGCGGATTATAGGTTACTGATGGCGCAAAGGAAACTCGCCAGCCCCAAAAAAAATTGCACAAGCTGCCCTTGCAAGCTGAACATGCACACACAGGGTGCACTTACGCAAAACCGAGAACGACAAGCAATCAAAAAGCGCTTAAGCGTTGACAAAACAAGCGTTAGCTATATAGTTGTGGCCCAGCTAGAGGCCAGACAGAATATTTGCTTTGCTCGGACCGCAGACAGTTTGGCCTTAAACAGCAATCGTATTCGAAATCCTTTATAATGCGTTCGATGTCAACGGCGTGCTTATCTGCCTTTGGCGACCGAGTGGAGTGCGGCAGGCATAAACATTGGCTCGCCAGTATTCCCGCCGATCTGCACATCAATCGCAAAGCGCAAGTGATATAAAGCTCGCAATACACGAAAACTGTCAGTGTTAATGTTGTTGCGCGCAACGCCAATCTCGCAGGAATCTTTTATGCCTTCAGAGTCAACCAAGAAAGCCACTATCAACTTACCAGATGGAACATCCCTTGATCTGCCTGTTTATTCGGGCACGCTGGGGCAAGATGTCATTGATGTTGGCGGCCTGACCAAACAAAACTACTTTACTTACGACCCTGGCTTTGTTTCTACTGCATCTTGCGAGTCTTCTATTACCTTTATCGATGGTGCAAAGGGTGTACTCTTACATCGAGGCTACCCCATCGAACAATTGGCCGAAAAATCAACTTACCTGGAAACATGCTTCCTTCTTCTATACGGCGAGTTACCCACCGCCGAAGAAAAAGAACAGTTCGAGGGCACTATCTATAAGCACACGATGGCGCACGAACAACTACGCACCTTTTTCTCGGGTTTCCGAAGAGACGCTCACCCGATGGCAATACTTTGTGGTGTCGTGGGCGCGCTTTCTGCCTTCTATCATGATTCGCTAGACGTAAGCGATTCGCGCCACCGGGAAATTGCAGCGTTCAGGCTTATCGCAAAAATGCCAACGCTGGCCGCGATGAGTTACAAATACAGCATTGGCCAGCCCTTTATGTATCCGCGCAACGACCTTAACTATGCGGAAAACTTTCTATATATGATGTTTGGCAATCCCTGCGAAGACTTTACAGTTAACCCTGTACTCGCACGCGCGATCGATAAAATATTTTTGTTGCACGCCGACCACGAGCAGAATGCATCAACCTCGGCGGTGCGTCTAACAGGATCATCCGGCGCCAACCCGTTTGCCTGTATCGCGGCCGGAATTGCGGCCCTATGGGGGCCATCGCACGGCGGTGCAAACGAAGCTGTTCTGGACATGCTTGAGGAAATTGGCGACGTATCTCGAATCGACGAGTTCGTTGCAAGAGCCAAAGACAAGGACGACCCTTTCCGGCTTATGGGCTTTGGTCATCGCGTTTATAAAAACTTTGACCCCCGCGCAAAAGTAATGAAGGAAACTGCTGACGCTGTGTTAGCTGAGCTAGGGCTTGAAGATGATCCATTGCTCGCCATCGCGAAAAGACTCGAAACGATTGCGCTGGAAGATTCTTACTTTATCGAGAAGAAACTATATCCAAACGTCGATTTCTACTCGGGAATCATATTAAAAGCGATGGGTATCCCAACCAGCATGTTCACAGTGATGTTTGCAGTTGGCCGAACAGTTGGCTGGATTGCTCACTGGCATGAAATGCATTCAGATAGCTTTAAGATTGGCCGCCCTCGCCAACTTTACCTCGGCAGTGAATCGCGAGACTACCCAAACTAGTTTCCCGTTAAAATAGGGCAAAAATAGAATTCTTTAATTTGGAAAATCGAATGGCAACAAACGATACCCGTCCGGTCAATCTGGACCTGACAAAATTTAGCTTTCCCGTTACTGCAATCGCATCGATCACCCATCGCGTTTGCGCGGTTATCACCTGGGTTGGCGTTGGCTTTGCACTCTACGCATTAAACGCCGCCTCATCGCCCACTGGCTTCGCCGATCTTCAGGCGCTGCTTAGCAATAGCTTTATTGCCCAGTTCATAGCATGGGGATTGATGTCCGCCTTTGGCTACTACTGCCTGGGCACTGCAAAACACCTCATTCAAGACCTCGGTTATTTCGAAGATTTTGCAGGTGGGAAAATGATCTCTTGGGCCGCATTAATTGGCGGCGGCGTACTAACGGTAATTGCGGGAGTAGTAATATGGGCGTAAAACAGTGGGTCTTCCAACGCGCTTGTAATGTGGTATTTGTTTTATTCGGCGCATGGCTGTTTTTCTCGTTACTCAGCGGAAACCTGAATAACTTCGCAGCAGCAAACGGCCTGGTGAGCGGCGGTATCAGCCAGCTTATACTAGCCCTTGTCCTGTTGCTGGCAGCGTTAAATTCAGTACTTGCAGGATGGCAAATCGCTGGCGACTATGCCCACAAAATTAACGTGAGCGCGAATGTGCTGGTTGCCGTCGCGGCAATCGTGAGCGTGGCTTTCCTTGTTATCGGCCTTGGTATTATCTTTTAGTACGCAGACCATACAGCCATAAAAAAAGCGAGCTTATGCTCGCTTTTTTTATGGGTCCTTTTATGCGCTATATGGTTATGTGCTATATCGCTTATACAGCCTTACTTACACAACTACATGGCTACATGGCTACATGGCTACAGACACAAGCCCTTAAGACACCGCCGCTTACAAACTCATTTTGCTAATCTCTAGCGACGCCTCGTCTACATTTAGCACGCCAGCGAGATAACCTTTTAACTCTTGCTCGGATGAGAAGTGCTTTGCCTGATTGTAGGCGCCTTTATAATAATTGCCCTCTTCATCTTTAATTCTTGCCAACTGGAACTTTTCGCCGTCTGCTCCACGACCACGAATCGGATAATATTCAAGTTTCATAAATTGTCTCTTAACACCAAAGTTTCTTACCACGATAAGCGCATTATCGTTGGCACTCGAAGGGATGCGAAAAGCGTTAGCCGCTTCTAATTCAGCTCAAAGACTACCATTGCTGAGGGATGATGAAAACTATAAATTTCCCTTTCAATGGCAATAAAACCGCTCAATATCCAGATCGCTTGCTCCACTAATCCTGTCTTTGCTGATAGTATCAACGCCCTCCGATATAGACCGATCGCGAAAAACCCGCGCCTCACAAACACAGCTTAACTATCACTATGAGTTCACCCCAGCGCCGCATTCTTGTTACCAGCGCACTGCCCTACGCCAATGGCTCACTCCATCTTGGTCATATTCTGGAGCACATCCAAACCGATATTTGGGTGAGATACCAGCGCATCCAGGGCAACGAATGCTATTACGTATGCGCCGACGATACTCACGGCACGGCGGTGATGCTCAAAGCGGAAGAGCAAGGTACCACGCCAGAGGAACTCATTGATCGCGTCAAAGCTGAGCATGAAGCTGACTTCCAGGACTTTTTAATTAGTCACGACAACTTTTATTCGACGCACTCTCAGGAAAACCGCGACTTTTCCAGCGAGATTTATAAAAAGCTAAAAGAAAATGGTGCCATTGAAGCTCGCGAAATTACACAGGCATTTGACCCGGACAAAAAGCTTTTTCTGGCCGATCGGTACATCAAAGGCCAATGCCCAAAATGCAAAGCAGAAGATCAATACGGTGACAACTGCGAAGTATGCGGTGCAACATACTCACCAACCGACCTGATAAATGCGCGCTCAACTTTATCCGGCGCACAGCCTGTCGAAAAACAATCGCTGCATTACTTTTTTGACCTACCGCAATTCCAGGACTTTTTGGAAGAGTGGCTAAACAACGAAAAACTCCAGACACCCATAAAAAACAAGCTGCGAGAATGGATTGATTCCGGGCTTCAGCAATGGGACATTAGCCGTGATGCGCCCTACTTTGGCTTCGAAATCCCTGGGACAGACAATAAGTTTTTCTACGTTTGGCTAGATGCCCCCATCGGCTATATGGCAAGCTTTAAAAACCTGTGCGACAAGCGTGACTTAGCGTTCGAAGATTTTTGGCGAAAAGACGCAAACGAGCAAAACAAAACCGAACTCTATCATTTTATTGGTAAAGATATAATTAACTTTCATGGCCTGTTTTGGCCTGCAATGCTACATGCGTCTGGATATCGCCTACCCAACGCAATATTCGCCCACGGCTTTGTCACCGTCGATGGCGCCAAGATGTCAAAGTCACGCGGGACATTTATCACAGCAAGAAGCTATCTCGACCATTTCTCCCCTGAGTATTTACGTTATTACTTTGCCTCACGCCTTGGCAGTGGCGTTGACGACATCGACCTCAACCTCGAAGAATTCGTTAAAAAGTGCAACGCAGATATGGTAGGAAAACTGGTCAATATCGCCAGCCGATGCGCCAGCTTTATTCACAAGCGATTTGACGGAGTACTCGCAAGCAATGTTACCGACGAAGCACTAATCGCGAGTATCGAACAAGCATCTGACAGCATTTGCGCGTCGTACGAAGGCAGGGAGTTTGCGAAAGCGACGCGACAAATCTTTGCGCTTGCCGACAAAGTAAATGAGTTCGTTGACCAGCAGCAGCCCTGGGTGGTCGCCAAACAGGAAGGGCAGGAGCTTAACCTCCATCAAATCTGCACCACTGGCATTGTTGCGTTTGCGCAGCTAGTTGCTTATCTGCAACCTGTACTGCCGCAACTCGCTCAAAATACTGGTGAACTCCTTAATCATTCACTCACATGGAATGGCAACAGCAGCAAACTTTTGGGCCACAAGATCAACAAGTTCAAACCGCTCTTACAACGCATAGAAATGACGGACGTCGAAAAAATGCTAGAAGCAAATAAAGCTGCAGCAACAAAAACAAAAACCGAGGAAAAAGCAGACACCAGCAACGGCAATTCGCCTGATATCAGCATCGACGATTTTTTTAAGGTTGATCTACGTGTAGCAAAAATTGAGTCCGCCGAGCATGTCGAAGGTGCAGACAAATTACTTAAGCTCAATCTCGACCTGGGCTACGAAAAGCGCACGGTTTTTTCGGGAATAAAATCGGCTTACCAACCCGAAGAACTCAAAGGGCAATTAACCGTACTCGTAGCAAACCTTGCCCCAAGAAAAATGCGCTTTGGTGTTAGCCAGGGAATGGTCCTCGCCGCATCTGAGGGAGGGGATATATTCCTGATATCACCGGACAGCGGCGCAACACCTGGCATGAAGGTCAGTTAGCTCAACACGTTTAAAAGCCCACCTTCTCTAAAAGCACAAAAAACCGCGCACATGGCGCGGTTTTTTTATTCGTTGAGAACGCTACGACTTTACTCGAAAACGTCGGTGAGAAATAAGCCCCACAATACCTAACACCAACATAATAATCACGCCAGGCTCCGGAACAGGAACGCCAGTATGAGGATTAACTTTACCTTTTACCCACTTAACTCGAACATCAGAGCCAAGCTTTCCACCAGCAGCAAAACTAATATATTCATCGTCCTTTTGGTCAGACAAGTTATAAATATCAGTCTCTCCAGCCATACCAAGCAAAACGCGCATGTCGCAATCGCTCAGTGAGTCAGACGACGAAAAGCTATCAGGGCGGCCACAAGATACAACTAATTCACCTACGCCAAACCCGCTAAACGCAATGCTATGCCACTTGACACCTGTCGGCAGCGCAAACTGAAGCAACTCAATCGCCAAAGGCTCACCGAAAGGACTGAAATCAAGTGCATTTGTTCGGTCGTATGGCGTACGCACACCTAGACCATTTCGGTTGCGGTGCGTGCTTGCATCCATTAAACCATCTACAGGGTTGGTGCCAAAGTATGCAGAAGCCTGCAAGGCATAACCGTTAACATCAAAAATATTTTGACCCGCCTTACCCGGCCCATCGAGCTTGAACTTAACAATCCCCGCATTAGCTCCTGAGCTTAACGCTGCCGCCAAAACAACCATTAACGCGACTACTTTTCTGCGAAACATCTTAAACTTCTCCTTACGGCAACCGCTATACAGCGCCATCTCAATAAATCACTACCTGGCGCCCTCTTAACGAGCAACCAGTCTCCTTAAAAAAACTGGCCTTACGCCTACTTACCCCTAATTACTGCAATCAACAGGCCACAACCATTTTATTTATAAAAATCAATATGTTGCAAAAAATACTTTTTATCTTACTTGCATATATTGTAAATATATTCGACAGCAAAACCTTACAGCAACCAAAGCATACTTATGCCAACTAGGATCAACAGCATCGCTAGAATACAATACCTCTGAGAAACCCTTCCTCGATGCGCGCTTTGATTAATGCGGGCGCTATTAGAAAAATGAGTGAAACACCCGTCACCCCACAAGCGCGCAACGCTTTAGCAAGCGCGCAAGAAAAAGTTGCAGCTTACTGTCGCGAGCAGCTCGACTGCTTTCGTGAGCACATTGACGACTATATCGACCAGCATCTGGAAGCTAGCACAATGCAAAAACGCGCCGATCTAAAGATCACGCGCCAGACTGCAATTGAAAAATTCTCGACACTTGAGACGCTGTATCAAAACACTCTCAATACAGCCTCTATAAATAATCAAACGAACGTACCTAATCTTTCGTTTTCAGAAACTGCTCTATCACCCAGCGAAATAAAGCTTGAATCAAAAGAAACCACAGAAATTAACGCGCTTTTTTCGTCGCTTATCGGCAAGCAAGATCGTATTCACCAGGGCCCGCTATTTGCACTTCGCCTGCGCAAGCAAAGTGCCATGGGCGAAACAAATAACCGTTCGAATTTATTGCCACAAGCATCAGATGACGGCGCTTCACCACGGTTTAGCCCGGAGGAACTCACCAAACCGTTTAGGTCATGGGTGGGCGACATCTCGCTTCCGCACAGTGGCGTTGTAATACTCATCGAACTATTTAAGCAGTCTTTTTTCCTGCATCTCGATCGGCTGTACGATGATCTCAACCAGGTTTTTATCGATGCGGGTGTGCTGCCCAATTTTAAACCGCGCTCCCATGTCGAGCACGAACACCAAAGCAATGCACCTCGTTCAGTCGAGACAAACGCCGAGCAAAATCATGAGACCGCAAGGCTTGACCTCGTGGACAGTTACGCGCGCCAAACAAATTTACACACGATGTACGCACCTGCGCTTAGCGAAAGAACGCAAATAATTGATCAAACACGCCCCGCGTTAAGTAAAGAACAGCTACTCGACTTTATTAACAACCAGGAACAGGCACACGAAAACTATCACAAGCTATCGCAATCACTTGCTGGCCTGTATTCCAATGTAAGGGAGACGCAATACGCGCTCGATTGTGTTGGCTACTTGCTCGACTCACTCGAACATGACACCTCGCTCGCTCCTCAATTTAGAGAAGAAATACAATCGATTCACGCGCCGCTTATGAGGCTCGCCCTCATCGACGAAAGCTTTTTAAGCAACCCCAGACATGTCGCGCGCGAGCTTATTGAAACCATCGTTGACTACTGCGAATTTTGGGATGAACAACAACCAATTTCTTCGCACAACAGTAATATTCGGGAAGATGTCCAACGATTGCTTAAACACATGCGGCAAACCACACCGATTGATGACACAGAAAACCACCTGTTTTATCAGCAGGAGCTGCACACGTTAGCAAACAGGTTACAGACGTTAGAGAAGCGCGCGTCGCTGTCGATACAGCGACATCGCGAACGATTTATCGGCCAACAAAAATATGCCGAAAAAGAGTTCATCGCTAAAGAGTTTGTTCGCAACCGATTAATCAAGCAAAAAGCGCCTCGCCCGATTGCTGATTTTCTCGCGCAAGAATGGGCCCAGGTACTCACTAACGCACTACTACAAACCTCGAACCAACGCCAAAAGGCGCCCAACAGCGATTGGCAACGCTATTCATCGCTCGTTGACGACATCCTTGCGTTAATAAAGCCGGATCGTAAACGTCAACTGTCCGAACTGCAATCGCCCCGCGTAGATGCTATTTATTCGACACTTGAACAAGGCCTTAAAACAATTAACATCGAGAGCCAGGCAATCGATCGGCATCGCGAACAACTCAACACCTGTGCCGAGCTTGCGATAAAAAACGCCGACATGTTACTGGCAGCCTCAACTAACCACAGCACCGAAAATGCCCTTTACCAAAATATCACCCGCCCCGTCCCAGCGCGTGAAAAACCCGCTTTCGGCAAAAGAGACGCAATGCCCGAAGCGTTAAAACAAATACGAAGGCTTGATGCCGGCAGTCGCCTTCGCATGAGAACCTCTGCAGGAACCTGGGCACTGGTAAAAGTAATACAAACACACCTCAAAACCAACTCGTTACTCATCTGCTCAAAAAACGGCATCAATATCGGCACCTTCAGTTTTGACGAACTGGCCATCAAGCTCGAAGACTCCGAACTGCATATCCTTTCAGATCTTGATCTCGACACCCCACTGTTCGAGAAAATGTTTGCGGGGTTCTCGGGCCACCGCAAAGCCAAACCCAAAACCTCCAAAGAATTTACCGTATAAACCCATAAAAATAAGCGTGCAGGGCTATTTATTACGATACCTGGCCCTGCGAGCTAGGTATAATTCACCGCCGCTCAAGAAGCGGCTTGTCTACATTTCAAATCTTTACGAAAACCACCTCCAAAAACTATGCAACCAAATCTCGAAGCGCTAGAAAAACAGCACCAGGCGTATATCGATGCTCGTGTAAATCTTGATTTAACGCGGGGAAAACCATCAGCAGAGCAACTCAAGCTATCGGACGCACTGCTCGACACGATCGATGCAGACGTCGCATCTGGAAACAACAGCGAGAAAACGGATTTACGTAATTACGGCGGGGTGTCTGGGCTAAAGGAAAGCAAAACCTGGTTCGCGAACCTTTGCGGTATTCCAAAAGAAGATGCTATAGAAAATATTTTTGTGGGTGGCAACAGCAGTCTGAGCCTTATGCATTTCAGCCTGTGGCTCGCGTACTTTCTGGGAATAAAACCAGAAGACAAGAGCTGGCAACAAGAAGCTATTGAACAAGGCGAAAAAATCAAAATGCTCTGCCCCGTTCCTGGCTACGACAGGCATTTTTCGCTGTGCGAAGAAATTGGTATCGAGATGATCCCTGTACGCCTCACCGGTGAAGGTCCAGACATGGATCAGGTACGCGGTATTGTGAAAAACGATCCGCTCGTAAAAGGCATCTGGTGTGTCCCACGCTTTTCCAACCCTACCGGCGAAGTGTATAGTGAGGATACCGTCGCTGAAATTGCCAAGCTGGCAAGTATCGCCGGTGATAATTTTCTGGTGTTTTGGGACAACGCGTATTCGGTTCACACACTAAGTGGCGACGCCAGCCCCATCGCTGATATATTCGCAGCAGCAAATACCGCGAACTGCGAAAACAATATCCTGCAATTTGCCTCCACCTCTAAAATCACATATGCAGGATCGGGCATTGCTGCACTTGCGTCTAGCGCAGACAATATCGCCGCATTTGAAAAACACTTTGGATTTAGCTCAATCGGCCCGGATAAAATCAACCAGCTTCGCCACCTGCTTTTTCTTCCCACAGCCGAAGCGTTAGAATCACACATGGAAAAACACGCCGAGCTGTTAAAACCAAAATTTGATTTGGTCGACGACATACTTGAAGAAGAACTTGGTAAAACAGGGCTAGGCATTTGGACCAAACCCCAGGGCGGTTACTTTATCTCTTTTGATTCGCAACGCGGCCAGGCTCAAGAAATAGTTGCGCTAGCTGCCGAAGCAGGCGTAAAACTAACACCTGCTGGCTCCGCGTTTCCTTATAAAAACGACCCCGAAAATAAGAATATTCGTTTAGCGCCTAGCTTTCCAAAGATTGAAGAGCTTAAACAAGCGATGATGATCTTTTCGAATTGCGTCAAACTTGCTCACGCAAGAGAAAATAGTTAGACAAAACCGCTGCCCTAAATTAAGGGCAGCGTTTTCGACAGCAATGCCTCGACCCGAGGGGCAAGCCGCTCTAAAGCAGAAAATATATCAACCTCGTTAGTATGATAACTGTCGTTAACAGACGACACGCAAACATTGGTTATCGCGCTTATTACTGCCAGCTCCATGCCCGACTGCCTCGCTGCCAGCACCTCAGGCACCGTTGACATTCCCACTATATCGCACCCAAATTGCTGCAGCATGCGAATTTCGGCAGGCGTTTCAAAACTTGGCCCCGTTACATAGGCATAGGTACCACGCTCAGGCATCTCTTCGCCCAAACCGTTGGCCGCCTTTTCAACGGCCGACATCAAGCGTTGGGAGTACGCACCGTTTAAACTCGTAAATCGGCTCCCAAGCTCTTCCTCAAAACAAAAGCGTCCCGGATCATCGCCCGCCAGGTTAGCAAGGCTTAAATGGTCTTCTACCAACAGTAAATCGCCCACATCTAAACCGCTTCGCAACGATCCTGCCGCATTCGTCATAAGCAAGGTTGTCGCACCAAGTGCAGCCATTACCCGAACGGGAAAAACCACTTCCGCCGCGGTATAACCCTCATAGCGATGCAAACGCCCCTGCATAACCACCACGTTTCGCCCATTCCAGCGACCCAGATGCAAATAACCTTCGTGCGTTGGCACTGTGGAGGGTAAAAAACCCGGAACATCCGAGTACGCAATCGAAACGCCATCGATACACTTCACCGCACTGCCCATGCCAGAACCAAGCACGATCGCAATATCCGGCGTGACGGCACTTTTTGACTGCACCGCAGCGACCGCGCTAGAGAGTTTTTCTACAATAGACATGTTTTTACTTCTTTTATAAGAGACAGAGACCTTAAACATACCGTTGAATATCGCAGTAAGTGGCCAGTGTCGCAAGTTTTAACCCTCTCGAATAAAGCCAAAATTTCTTATCGAAAAAAAATGTAGGCATTCCTTCATGCTCTCACTGCATCACCCACAAAAAAACCATGCCCTAAGGCATGGTTTTTTATAACAACACTAACGCTAAAACAAACTAGCCAAACTGGTTCATGGTGTTGTCTTTACCAGAGGCTTTAAGTGCTGCATCACCCGAGAAGTACTCTTTGTGATCATCACCAATATCAGAACCTGCCATGTTTTGATGCTTAACACATGCAATGCCCTGGCGAATTTCCTGGCGCTGTACATTGAGCACATAACCTAGCATACCTTCGTCACCAAAGTATTTCTTCGCCAGGTTGTCGGTAGACAGTGCTGCCGTGTGATAGGTTGGCAAAGTAATCAGGTGATGGAAGATACCCGCTTCGCGCGCTGCATCTGCCTGGAAGGTACGAATTTTCTCGTCAGCGGCCCCAGCCAATTCAGAGCTATCGTAATCAACACTCATCAACTGGTCACGATCGTAGCTTGAAACATCTTTACCTTCTGCTTGCCAGGCGTCGAAAATTTGCTGGCGGAAGTTAAGAGTCCAGTTAAACGATGGGCTGTTGTTGTAAACCAGTTTCGCGTTGGGAATCACTTCGCGAATACGATTAACCATACCGCCAATCTGTCCCACATGTGGCTTTTCTGTTTCGATCCACAACAGGTCGGCACCATTTTGCAATGACGTAATACAATCAAGTACGCAACGATCTTCACCAGTTCCCTTGCGGAATTGAAAGAGGTTTGAAGGCAGACGTTTTGGACGCAACAATTTGCCATTGCGGTTAATAACAACGTCGCCGTTTTGCATATTTTCGGCTGAAACTTCTTCGCAGTCCAGGAAGCTATTGTACTGATCACCTAAATCGCCTGGCTCACTTGTCACCGCGATTTGCTTAGTCAACCCAGCACCTAATGAATCAGTCCGCGCAACAATAACGCCATCGTCAACACCTAACTCTAAAAACGCATAACGAACAGCGCGAATCTTCGAAAGAAAATCTTCGTGCGGAACAGTTACTTTACCGTCCTGGTGACCACACTGCTTCTCATCAGATACCTGGTTTTCAATTTGAATACAGCACGCACCTGCTTCAATCATCTTTTTAGCTAACAGATAAGTTGCTTCTTCGTTACCGAAGCCTGCATCGATGTCAGCGATAATTGGAACGATGTGCGTTTGATGGTTATCAATCTGGTTTTGAACGTCTTTTGCTTTTACTTCATCACCAGCTTCGCGCGCAGCGTCAAGCTCACGGAACAACCCGCCGAGCTCTCGCGCATCTGCCTGACGCAAAAACGTATAAAGCTCCTCTATCAAGCTTGCAACCGATGTTTTCTCATGCATCGACTGATCTGGTAAGGGGCCAAAGTCTGAACGCAGCGCAGCGACCATCCAGCCAGATAAATACAAATATTTTTTGTCTGTAGTTTCAAAGTGCTTTTTAATGGAAATCATTTTTTGCTGACCAATAAAGCCGTGCCAGCAGCCCAACGATTGAGTGTATTTTGCGGGATCCGCATCGTAATCGGCCATATCCTTGCGCATAATCTTCGCGGTGTACTTGGCGATATCGAGGCCGGTTTTAAATTTGTTTTGCGCACGCATTCGCGCCGCAGACTCAGGGTTGATCGCACCCCAAGTACCTTGCTGCGCGCCGCAAAGCGCCGTAACCGCATTAATATCATCAGTATATTGAGTCATGAGCTTTTCCTGCTTAATGAAGACAGTTGTTAACGTTAAATTCAAAGGGCGCACTAGAACCGTGCAATCACCCCAACGCGATCAGTGTAATCCATTCACCGAAGAAATTTGACAAAATAAATTTCACAGAGTTAAATTTACAAACCGACCAAATTTTTAATGTAAGGTCAAAGAGTAGATCATTTACAGGCTGATATTGGAAAATTTCGCTCAAAAAACAACCTGCATAACAGCCACTCTCTGTAAAACTTTACACAAAAAACGGCAAACACTTAGCAAACACGATTATGAAAAGTCGCTCTGAGCTGCATCGCAACGCACACTTTCTCGGCACAAAAATCAAAAACCTGCGTAAGTCCAATCGACTCACGCTCGAAGATTTATCGCTGCGTTGCGTTCAGGTCGACCGAGAAAAAGCGCCTTCGGTTTCTTATTTATCGATGGTTGAGAATGGCAAGCGCGTTCCCAGCAAAGAGGTTATGGAAGTTATCGCGCAGGTTTTTCAAAAAGAACTCGCCTGGTTCCTCGATGAGGCAAAACAAGCACCAGTACTTTCTCCAGGTGGCAACTCCCAGGGCGGAATCCGCGGCGTACCGCTAGAGCCGGAGTTTCTTTTTTCTCGAGAGCAACTTCAAACCGCAATACCTGAGATGCTGTCGCAGTCTGGCACATCAGGCGCTCAGTTCGCACAGCTATTAATTCGTGCGCACCAGGAATTTAAGCAGAATAGTTTTCCCGATATCGAAAAAGCTGCTGAACAAATTGGCAAAAAACGTATGCCACTTAGCGTGGATGAGTTAACGGACATTGCCAAAGCAATGGGCTTGACGATTCACTGGTTCGACCGCTCACCCGAGCGGGTACAACCCAGTGAACATGCCAGCCCCGCGGTCAATTTTTTGATGCGATCATTTTTGGACGAAGGCGGACATGTTTATATCAACCGTTTGCTTACCCAATACCCTGCTCGACTTAAATTTGATTTAGCGCTACACATCGGCCGAGCAGCACTATACGGTATCAATGGAGCAACCGGTAACCCCAGCATTGCTGGCTATGGGCTATCCATGGGGCGGCAAGATGGCCACCAGGGAATCGACCAGTCGATGAGTGTTGACTCTAACGAAATACTTCAGACGTGGCGGGATTTCGAATGCAATTTTTTTGCTAGTGCTTTGCTCTGCCCAAAACAGGCTTTTAAACAGCATCTGGATCACAACGGCTACGCAATCAATAGCAATCTATTGCTACAAATATCAACGTCATTACATATGCGGCGCATGACTAGCGTTTCACCGTACCCGCATTGGCATTATTTTGACGCATACCCCCCAGGTCAATTGCGCACCGTTTATCGCGGCAACGGTATCCCGCTGCCGTGGGGCAATATGGGTGCAATGCGTGACCCATGCCAACATTGGGCGGTCTTTCGATTGCTGCACAGCACTACCGAAAAACCCAGTTCGCAAATTTCGGTACTGCATAACAATGGCAAGCCTCATATTTATAGCTGTGAATCGATTCTAACAACCGACCTTGCGGGCAATAAACATGTATTGTGTGCGGGTGTTGATCTCAACCCGGCGCTCGCCTCTCAACAACTTGATCCAATTGATATTGCAGAAACATTAAAAGCGAGCTGTGTCCAGAACGGCGGAAGCAGCGCTATCCCGAACAGCATCAAAAAATCATTGTTGAGCGTTTCACGTGTGTTAAATATCGGCTGGATCGCCACTGGAATGGAGCAAGACGCCAGACTTATATGCGCCCGTGCTGGAACCTGCCCACGAAATCCTCAATGCGTATCAGCGTTTAAACCTGATGAGACCAACACGATTCAAGCGTTAAGACGACAAATCATTGCGAACAACCATTAGCAACACACTCTCCTCGACATCTCACGCAAGCTGTATCTTTTTGACTCAGTATATTGCTGATCCAAAGGCACTAAAAAAAACAATTTCCCTTTTGAAAGACCGCTGTTTTAGCTAATATAGCGGCCACACGTAAGAAATAATGCATCAGAAGCGTGCGCTCATAGTCTTAAAAAAACTTGTCCGCGACGCTCACCCATTTTTAAATTCTTGGCAGGAAAATAGATGTCTAATCGACGCCCGCTCTACCTCTCACTAGCCGGCCCCGCGCTGCTAGAAACCCCTCTTCTGAACAAAGGCAACGCTTTTTCCAAGCGTGAACGACGCGACTTAAATCTCTCTGGCCTACTGCCAGATCACGTCGGCACGATCGAAGAACAGAAGCAGCGCGCCTACGACCAGCTCAACGCGTTTGAAAGTAATCTGGATAAACATATCTATATACGGAATATCCAGGACACCAACGAAACCTTGTTCTATCGCCTAATCATCGAACACCTCGAAGAGATTATGCCGATCATCTACACGCCCACGGTAGGTGAAGCGTGCCAGCAGTTTTCGCGCATTTACCGTCGTGGTCGCGGCGTGTTCATCAGCTACAACGACCGCGATAACATGGAGGACCTGCTACAAAACGCGACCAAGAAAAAAGTTAAAGTCATTGTGGTTACTGACGGTGAACGCATTCTTGGTCTTGGCGATCAGGGCATAGGTGGCATGGGCATCCCCATTGGCAAGTTGTCACTTTACTCTGCCTGCGGCGGGATCAGCCCAGCTTACACGCTACCGATTACATTAGATGTAGGGACAAACAACCCGGAACTACTAAATGACCCGCTCTATATGGGTTGGAAGCATGAGCGCATTACTGGAGAGGCTTACGATGAGTTTGTTGACCAGTTCATGCAATCGGTGCGCGCGCGCTGGCCTAATGCACTTGTTCAATTCGAAGATTTCTCAGGTGTAAACGCGAACGTTTTACTCGATCGCTACCGAGACGAGCTTTGCTGCTTTAATGACGACATTCAGGGCACTGCCGCCGTTACCGTTGGTACGTTACTCGCGGCATGTAAAGAAAAAGGCGAGCAGCTGCGCGATCAGATAATTACCTTTTGCGGTGCAGGCTCAGCCGGTTGTGGTATCGCCGAACAGATAGTTGCGCAAATGGTTTCTGAAGGTTTAAGTTCCACGCAGGCGCGCAGCCAGATCTTTATGATTAATAGTCGTGGGCTTGTCGTCAACACAATGGATGGCCTAAAAGATTTTCAGCTTCCGCTTTGCCAACCATCAAGTCGCCTAGAAGAATGGAATATCGATGGTGACATCGCCAGCCTGGAAGAAACAGTTAAACACTCGAAAACCACTGTATTGGTTGGCGTATCAACTGTAGCCGGCTTGTTTACCGAGGAAATCGTTAAGCAATGTTACGCTAACACCAATCGCCCCATAGTACTACCGTTATCAAACCCAACTTCAAAAGTTGAGGCGCTGCCTTGCGACATTATCGAATGGACTGAAGGCAACGCAATTGTTGCAACAGGAAGCCCATTCGAACCAGTCGAATACAACGGCAATAGCTATCCAATCGCTCAGTGCAACAACAGCTACATATTCCCCGGCGTGGGCCTGGGCGCAGTTGCCGCTGAAGCTAAGCGCATTACCAATAATATGCTTATGGCATCAAGCTATGCGTTAGCTGAGTACTCCGACATGCACGGTGAAGGTGGCGCCCTGCTTCCTGATTTGAATGACATTCGCGAAGTTAGTAAGTTTATCGCTAAAGCGGTTTATCGTCAGGCTATTAAAGACGGGGTTGCTTACCCAGCTAACGAAGAGCGTATTGAACAGAAAGTTAACAAAAACTTCTGGTTCCCTGAGTATCGGGAGTATCGACGCTCGGCGGTGTAAGCCACCCACCCTTGTTAAAAAAGCGCCTTTAGGCGCTTTTTTTGTTTTTGGCTTCGATGCCAGGCAACCAGATAAAACCGCTAAATAAAAAATTCTAAATCATTCAAGTTGTTGTTGCCTTCCGCGATCCTTAACTGCCTCATAGCTTTCATTACTATCTCCTGCTTTCTTCATGACTAATTCGCGGTGCGCTTCATTCGCCATTTTTTCAATAGTCATGCCTTGCGAAAGTGTTGTATCCCAGCCTTCGGTCATAATTCTTTTAATGGTTAAGCGCGTGGTTTGATCGGTACTAAGTATATCCCGCGCTAACTTGTTACAACGTGGAAGCAGTTCATCCGCTTGTACAACTTCGTTAACAAAACCCCAATCACAAGCGGTATGAGCATCAACAAAATTACCCGTCAAGCTCATTTGCTTGGCACGACCTATCCCAACCAGTCGCGCGAGCCGCTGAGACAAACCCCAGCCAGGAACAACACCAACCCGCGCGTGGGTATCTGCGAATTTGGCGGTGTCACTCGCGATAATAAAGTCACACAACAACGCAATCTCAAACCCGCCAGTGATCGCGAAACCGTTAACGGCAGCAATTACTGGTTGAGGTGTACCAGAAATAACTTTAACCAGATCATTATCAGGCGTAGGATTAAGCAGCGCGTTTTCGCTCTCAGGATCCTCTTCTGCCAAAGCGTTTAGATCTAACCCGGCACAAAACGCACGCCCTGCGCCAGTTAAGATCACCACTTCAGTTTCCGTATCTTGAGCGATAGCAACAAAAACCCTACACAGTTGATCACGCAATTCAGCTGTCAATGCATTCAGTGCATCTGGACGATTAAGCGTAACCGTTGTAACACCGCGCTCTTTATCAACTAGCACTAAATCTTCGGGCACCTCTAAGCTTCTCCGCACTTATACTCGCGTTACTACGTGATTACATTTCTGGTTCAACTCTACGTTACGCTTATAGATTTTGCCAACGATGTTTTACAAACGTACAATTAGCAACACGCGGCGCTGACGCTCCCTATCGTTCGTAGCAATCTAAATATATTTGTTATGCTAAAAACTACGGCCTTGTACCGTTACCCAATAAAATCGTGCCAGGGCCATACAATAACTGAAGCCACTCTTGATCGTTTTGGCATTCAACAAGATCGCCGCTGGATGCTGGTCGACAAAAACAACCGTTTTGTCACCCAACGCCAGCTTGCCATAATGGCACAGCTGTCGCCACAACCTACAAGTTCTGGCATCCGCATTCGACATAAAAATGATTCACTCGATGTTCATTTTGACGACCTGGTTAAAAAATCAGACGTCAAAGTTTGGGGAGATACTGTTATCGCGCTTGAAGCAACTAACAAGGTATCACAATGGATTAGCGAAAAGCTCGGAAAACCGTTAACACTGGTTTATATGCCGGACTCGACATTTCGCAATGTTGACGCTCACTACGCATCACAGAAAGAAACTGTTAGCTTTGCGGACGGCTTTCCTATCTTGCTTATCTCCCAGGCGTCACTTGATTTGCTCAACAGCAAGCTAAGCGTGCCGATTCCAATGGACCGTTTCCGGCCCAACATCGTAGTCGATGGCTGTGATGCGCACGAAGAAGATAAATGGAAAAAAATCCAGATTGGCGACATCATCTTCGATGTGAGCAAGCCTTGCTCTCGCTGTATTATCCCCTCTATCGATCAGCTTACCGGGGATAAGAACCCCGAAATACTCGATCGCCTTCGCGAGTATCGGCTAGGCAGCGACAAACAAATTTATTTTGGACAAAACCTGCTATATCAAACGACAGGCAAAGTTAGTGTTGGCGACAGCGTAACAGTGTTAGCCTAAGCGCCCTGAAAAACACAAATACGGAGTCCCCAAGAAGCAGCAGCTCCAAAGAGCTGACAACGCTTTGCTACAGGCTCGCCGCGTGCTCTCCAGCTATTTTGCCAAACACCAGGCCGCGCAACACCGAGGAAGCTGATAGCCCTGCCAACCCACAACCACGACATCTGTTTCGTACTATTTCACCGCCCCAAGGCCTCATCTAACGAATTAATTGATATGCTTTTTCCCGCAGCGAGAATTAATGCTTTGATAGCCTAACATTTCTTTTGCACTAACGATCGCCTGCTCATACTCCGCGATTATTTGCTTAGCAACATCGACGGCACTTTCACGAGTCTTAACTTTATTCACCCCGTGACCGGCAGACCAGATCCCCTTATAGCGCTGCTTTGATTGCTCAGCGTCGATAACCTCACCCGGCTTAATGTACGTCAGCTCATCAAGGTCTAAACCAATACCCTCAAGGCTAGGCGCGAGATAATTGGCCGGGAACCCGTCCAGGCCAGTGGTGTAAAAAACATCCTTTGCAGTAGCACCCAGAACCATTTCCCAATAGTCTTCCGGAGCGCCAGACTCGGTACAAGCGATAAATCGCGTACCCATATAGGCCATATCTGCGCCCATCATTTTAGCAGCCAATACATCTCTGCCCGTACCCAATGCGCCAGATAAAATTATTGGCTTGTCGGTTATCTCTCGAATTTCGGCCACAAGCGCAAATGGATTTTGTGTTCCAGTATGGCCACCTGCCCCACCACATACAGCGATGACACCATCCGCCCCCGCCTCTAACGCTTTCTCTGCGTGGCGCTGCGATGCAACATCATGAAACACCACCCCGCCCCAGCTATGAATCTCTTTAAACACATCATCGGGCGCGCCTTTTGAGGTAAGCACAACTTTAACGTCATGCTCTTTACACAACTCCAAATCACCCTCGCAACGAGGGTTAGTTTGGTGCACAACGATATTTACCGCGTAAGGAGCAGGTTTTTCGCCGGCACTCTCTAACGCAGTTATCCCTTCATCCATCTCATTCAACCACCCTTCAAAAACCTCGCGAGTTCTGCTCGAATGAGAAGGAAAGCTCCCCATAATACCTTGCGAGCAAGCTGCCAAAGCAAGCTTGGGCGTAGAAACCAAAAACATCGGCGCAACGATAAGAGGAATACGAAGCCGACCACCAAAAGTAAGATCAAATGACATAACTCTTCCCAATCAAAACGCTAATTTAATATACAAACGGACCAGTATGCTAGCCAGCCACAGGCGCATCGCCCCCATATTTCCTGCTTAGCGGAGCGATGCAAAAAGAGTCTTACAATAAATCTTAGAAATCAGGCTTGAATCGTTTCCACTGGAGGCGACAAGTGCTATACGATTTTTATCTTCACCCAACTAGCGGTTAAGGTCAGACACCGATAAAACCGACTTACCGCAGCCGGAGAAATTATCGGTGCCATGAAATCCTACTACGAGATAAACCGCTGCACTCCATTGCCGCGCAATCTGTCCAGCAAAGTCGGCTGCTCGGATGGCTGGCTCAGCTGCGCAGTCACCCCGCACCTGAACCATGTCTATTCCTTCGAGCAACGATTCAACTTGAAATAAATCGTTAGTCGATTTTCATCGAGATGTTTTTCATCTGGCAATATTGCTTAATTGCAGTCATGCCTTTTTCATGACCAATACCCGACTTTTTGTGTCCGCCAAGCGGATGCTCCACACTGCTTTCGAGATAGTAGTTGACGTAGACCTGGCCCGCTTCAACCTTTCCTGCAACGCGATGTGCGCGACCTAAATCACGAGTCCAAACGCCCGCTGCAAGCCCAAACTCAGTGTCATTCGCTATAGCAATCGCTTCTTCTTCCGTATCAAAAGGAATCACTACACCAACCGGCCCAAAGATTTCTTCGCGCGCAATTCGCATTTGGTTATTTACGTCAGCATACACGGTTGGCTTGATATAAAACCCTCCATCAAGACCCTCCCCTGTTGCACGTTCTCCACCGGCTAACAACTTAGCGCCATCTTGTTTGGCGACGTCAAAATAGCTAAGGACTTTTTCGAACTGCATTTGGTTTGCAATTGGCCCCAACGCTGGAAACGGTTTATCAATACCCAGAGGCACCATGGAGATTGCACCAGCTAGCATTTTGCAAAACTGGTCGTAAATGCTGCGCTGAACAATCACACGTGTACCGGCAAGGCAAACCTGACCAGTATTGGCGACAAATCCCATCATCACACCAGGTAAGGCAGCCTGTAAATCGGCATCCTCAAAAACAATATCTGGTGACTTGCCACCCATCTCTAACGTTACTGGCATCACTTTTTCTGCCGCAACTTTGCCGATCTCCTGGCCCGCGCGTACCGAGCCGGTGAAACTAATTTTTGCAACATCAGGATGCTCTACTAGTGACTGACCTGCTGAAGCACCAGCACCACAAACTACATTCATAACGCCTTTTGGCAATCCAGCTTCTTCTGCCATTTGCGCTAACAACAACGCTGTAGCCGACGTATACTCGGAAGGCTTATGGACAATTGTGTTACCGGCGGCTAACGCTGGTGCTATGCCGCGAGCAGCCTGATTGAGAGGGGCGTTCCAGGGTGTGATGACACCAACAACACCATAAGGCTGGTACACGGTGTAGGAGTGCTGCTCTGGGCCGACCTGAATATTATCGCCATGCACAGAAGGTGCTAACCCACCATAGTATTCGTAATAGTTGGCAGCCGTTTCTAAAGACATTTTGGCAAACTCGACCGGCGCGCCCATTTCAGCAGACTCCGCCTCAGCAAGCACCTGGATATTTTCTCGCAGCTTTCGACCTACCGCGCTAATTATCTTGCCGCGCTCCAACGGACGCATATCGCCCCAGGCTTGCTGCGCAGCCTTTGCCGCAGCGACTGCGTCAGCGATATCCGATGCATCGCTATCCTGAACTCGCGTCGCTACGCTTTGATCAGCAGGGTTAATCGATTCAATCGTTCTGCCAGTATTGGAGGGCTTGTACTCTCCATCAATAAAATTTCCAATGCTTTCTGGAAGGCTCATGGTGACTCCTCGTCATCTAAAAATTGTTAGTGAAGTGACAAACCAGGGGCATGTCACGTTAAAACCCGAAAATATTCTGCACTCGCCTAGTCAACTACGCCCAAACGCATGCCTCCATCGATAGGTATAATGTTACCCGTCATATACGCAGACAGTTTACTACACAAATAGATCGCCAGACCGCCGATTTCATCAGCACCGCCCATCCGTCCCAGCGGGATGGTCTTTAGCACCTGATCATGCAGTTCGTCATTTTTGACGATATGCGCGGTCATCTTGCTGACAAACATTCCCGGCGCAATAGCATTCACATTGATATTGCGTCTTGCCAGGTCACGTGCCAAACCCGTCGTCATATGGTGTATCGCGGCCTTACTTGCCTGATAGGAGTAAGCGCTTAACGTTTCTGCGCCGATACCTGCGATCGAACCAATGTTGATAACACGCGCGGGATCTTCTGCCGAAGCAGATTCCTCAAGCAGGGGCAATAACTTTTGCAGGACAAAGAAAGGCGACTTCACATTTAAGCCTAGAACCTTATCAAAAGCCGCTTCAGGAAATTTTTCGATGGGAGCTCCCCAGGTAGCGCCTGAGTTGTTAATCACCGCATGCAGGCCATTACCCTCGGCTTTAATTTCTTCAGCAAGTTTTTCGATTTCCTCAACTACCGAGAGATCGTGAGGGAAAGCCTTACACTCACCATACTGCGAAAACGCTTCGACCGCTTTTTGACAATCTTCCGCTGAACGAGACGCAATATACACACGAGCGCCCGCCTTCAGCAAAGACTCCGTCATCATCGCACCTATACCCTTTCCCCCACCGGTTACCAGTATTGTTTTACCAGCCAGCGAAAATGCACCATCTAAATAATCACTCATTATGCTTGGTCCTAACGTCTCGCAAATTTACCTAATAGTTTCTAAAACTGGCAGCACATAATTAAAAAACTGCACAGGGTTTTCTTGCATAGGGAAATGCCCCATGCTTTCCATAACAGTAAAGGTCGAACCCTTTATCGCTTCGTGCGCTTCTTTTCCTAGCTCTACGGTGCCAGACAAATCATACTCTCCACTAAAAATGTGTACAGCACATTTTGAAGTGTCGATATCCTGCGCTTTACCTCGCAGATCATAATCGAGTACATAGTAATTAAGATCACCTAAAAACGCTGGTGGCCAGCCCTGCGAATACACTTGCATCACTTCCTGGCGCAGATGTTCAGGCGACTTTGGTGACATTAATCCATTCATCAAGCGCGCTTTGTAATGATTAGAAACCTGAGGATGATAAAGCAACGAAAAAGCGGTAGCCGATACCTCATCATCGGGGTCATTCTCTGGCACTTTAAGCGCACCTTCTAAAGAAAGTACCGCCCGAAACGCATCCGGGTGATGATAAGCTAAATCCAGAGCTAGCATTCCACCCACCGAACAGCCCATAAAAACAGGCTTATCAAGCCCCAATACTTTCGAAAGCGTAACAGGGACAGACCGGACAAAATCACCGGTTAAGGCATAAGGCTCTTTCCACCAGTCTTTTCCCACTGGGGGAATAGACTTTCCGTGATAGGGTAGGTCGTATGCAATCACACGGAAGCGATCCGTGATCTCCTTGCATTCAAAAATATGTCGATACTGCGTACCGTGTGCGCCCGCCGTGTGCTGCAAAAGCAATGGAATCCCCTGGCCGGCTTCTTCATAGTAAACGCGGTAGTCCTGTCCATCTAACGTAAGGTGCACGTAGCGACCTACCGGTGCATCGTGTGAGCCCATCGTTTTTTGCTCGGACGGAGCGGGATCTTCGGTAAACGCGCCGCGAAGCAATTCAACATAACGACAAGTCGCTGGATAGTACTGTGCGTTAAACTTGATATCACTGTGCAGCGTGAAGGGGCCTTCATTTCCTGCGAGCGAAATTAAATCCGTTAACAAGCGCGGCGGCGGCGATGCGAGAATGCCTGACCAGACCTCTGCCGGACCAGAGTAATATACGTCACCTGCGCGCTCACCAAGTTGTTCAATACTATCGCATGGTGTTGGCAGGCCATCTTTCACGCCAATGGCTAGCAGCTCTTCGCCAATTTTAAACGCCAGTCGCCCCGACCAGCCAACTGCGGCAATCAAAAACTCGCCATCTTGCGCACACTTCGCTAAGGCCTGTTCGGCGGTAGGTAACTGTAATGTAGACATGGGAACCTCGTGTTACTCGTGTATTATTCGGGCAGTGCAGAAAACCGCAACACGCGTTTTATCCTGTTAAGTTTCTAACTACTGGCTACGGCTTTCCTCATCTGCGAGTTTTTGCATGCCAGCAATATTCTCCATATATTGCGAGTAGCTGGCACCACTACGCAGTGTTTGCGCTGTATAGAACAAGAAATTCTTTATGAGATCGACATCCTCTTCACTCAAGTGCGAGTGTTTTGGCATCCCGCGAGATGCAAACAAACCATCGCGAACAATGTTCGAGAAAATAGCGTAAATCCCATCATTTGCTCTTGTCAGATCTGGCACCGCACCGCCACCGCGACCCATGCCTTCATGGCAGGCTACGCAATTTTTGATGTACAAGTTAAAGCCCTGCCCAATTTGCAAAGGCGTGTATTCTGTTGTGTTCTTGGTAAGCGGTGCTTCAACTGCAGGTAGTCTCTCCGGCGCAGGCGCTTTACCACCCAGTTTAAAGGTATAGATTGTGCCGGGATAAAGTTTATCGACAAACTTGACCGACTGCCCACGACCACCACCCCATTCAACCGAAAGAGTAATATATTGCTCACCATCCACCATATACGTCACGGGCGGTGCAAGTACTCCGGAACGCACGTCAAATTGCCACAGTGATTCGCCGGTATAAGCGTCACGAATCACAAACTCGCCCTGTGCATTGCCTTGTAGTATTAAATCTGACGCAGTCGCCAAAACGCCGCCGTTATACAAACTGGGCATTGGTATGGACCAGGCACGCTCCTGCTTAACGGGATCATATGCAATCAACTCTCCACCTGCAGTTCCTGGCTGCGGCGCTGCTGGATTCGAGTCGTAGACAGCATCCAAATAAAAGCGCACTGCCATACTGGCAACACCATCCCATGACGACATAACGTTATCGTTAGCGTCGTAATCACTTACGGCCAAATTTGAATAAGGGCCTGCTTGTTTAACGCCTGGAATATAAACGAGACCAGCTTTAGGGTTGTATGCCATCGGCATCCAGTTATGACCACCGTGCGAGCTCGGTGAGATCCAATGCGTCTTGCCGTCAAGATAACGACTACCTTCAGCCTCTATCGGCCGACCGCTCTCATCAATACCAGTTGCCCAGCTCACATATGCATAAGGCTCGGCGGAAATAAACTCGCCATTCACGCGGTCGATTACGTAGAAAAATCCATTTTTGGGTGCTTGCATCAACACCTTGCGCATTTCGCCCTCAACCTCCAGGTCAGCGAGCATAATGTGCTGCGTAGCAGTATAGTCCCAGGTATCACCTGGCGTAGTTTGATAGTGCCAGTTATAACTTCCATCGTCCGGGTCTAACGAAACAATGCTGGAGAGGTAAAGATTGTCGCCACCGTCAGGGCTGCGAATTTCTCGATTCCAGTGCGCGCCATTGCCTACGCCAATGTATAGCTGCTCTAACTCAGGGTCATAGACAATACTGTCCCACACAGTTCCACCACCACCTTGCTTCCACCACTCACCTGTCCAGGTCGGCAGCGCTGCATCGAGTGCGGGATGTCCCTGCTCTTCTGCGGGGTCGCCCGGTACAGTATAAAAGCGCCAGGCATACTCGCCTGTCAGCGCGTCATAGGCCGTGACATAACCTCGTGTACCACTAAACTCTGCACCGCCATTCCCGATAATAACCTTGCCCTTCGCAATTCGAGGCGCACCAGTAATCGAGTAGTGGCCTTCTTCCGGGATCGTCATTACTGACCAGGACTGGTTACCGCTTGCAGCATCCAGAGCGACCAACCGTCCGTCTAGCGTGCCGAATATCACAAGCCCTTTGTAGAGCGCAACGCCGCGGTTAACTGGGCCACAACACAAACTCGATGCGACCTCTCGATCAACCTGAGGGTCATGCGTCCAAAGTATCGCTCCCTTCCGCACATCAATTGCATGAACCACCGACCAGGGGCCGGTTAAATACATAATGCCATCTACGACTATAGGCGTGCTTTGAATCCCGCGCGTAGAATCCAGCTGAATTGTCCAGGCCAGACCGAGTTGCTCCAAGTTTTCTTTATTAATTTGGGTAAGCTCAGAATACCGCTGCTCCTGATAACTCAATCCGTAAGTCAACCAGTTTGAATGATCCTCGCCCGCATTAGCTAGCCGATCATCATCAACTTGGGCCGTTACATTTGCAATATGCTGCGAAGACGCCTTTTCTACGTGCTGGCTATGTTCTTCTTTAATCTCTTCACTAACCGTCGCCTCGGTCACGTCCACTGGAGTCACATCTGACGAAGTTGTGCTGTCGCCACACGAAACCAAAACCCCACATGCAAGCAACCCTGTTAGAGCCAGGTTAAAAAGTGTTTTTTTCATTAATCGACACCCAAATATACTTAGAAGTATTATTTAATTCAGTTTCGTGCAGGCAGCGAAAATAAGAGAGAACTGCATAGCGCCAGATATCTTTTTAACACTTTAGCGTCAAGGTTATGCGGAACAAATGTTTGCTATGCCTGCCACATTGAAACACAAATTGTTTTTTTTCGAGCCCAGCATTATACAAGTGAGGCAACGAGTCGGCTACCAAACGCGCCAATAACCGTTGTCTGCTTTCATCCAGCGGTATAGACAATGGCTATTTCATAACCATTTATTTTGGAATTAAACCAGCCACCATTTCCCAGGCAAGCAGCTATAGGGTAACGGGCGAAATAAAAGGAAAATCAGATTGGAGCTGCGCAAAACCTTTTTTGTAACCGTTCAAGCCTGGCGACCTGAACAAAAAAATCTTCAACTTACGACACTCGATTCATTGTTTTGCAGCATCTTAACAATAGAGCGGTTGGCCGCAGGAAAATCATAACGATGCAGGTCAGCAATTGGTACCCAAAGAACGCGCTGGCCCTCCACCCCTCGAGGTAGGCCTTCGAAAGATTCAACCAGCCAAAAGTCGAGTAGCACTGCTTTGTCGGGATAATCATGGCAGATTTGCGTCAATGGCTTTGCTCCCAGAACCTTAATACCCAGCTCCTCATCTAGCTCACGCCGCAGCGCTTGCAGTCCATCTTCTCCGGGCTCTTTTTTACCTCCCGGAAATTCCCACAGCCCGCCCTGGTGCTGGTGGCTTCCACGTTGCGCAATAAATACCTCTTCCCGGTCATTTATTACTACGCCAGCGACGACATGAACCCGCGGCATTTGATCAGGTTCTATACTCTGCATTAATCCTGACATAATCATGTGACAGGTCGCTAGTCCAGGCCGTCTCACAGGCATCTCCACGCCCCAGCGAAATCGTTAGTGTTATCTCGCCTTTCTGCATAATTTCAGACGCCTTTACTTCGTCGTACTCTTTATGACGCCCGCCAGAATGGCAAATTATATAGCCATCTAGCGCTATCGTTATTTTATTTACATCCAGATCTTCAACGCCTGAGCGACCAACCGCCGCAAGTATGCGCCCCCAGTTTGCATCGCTGGCAAAAAAAGCAGTTTTTACTAGCGGCGATTCTGCTACGGCGTACGCGACGCTCAAGCACTCTTGCGAGTTTGCGCCACCATTAACATCGATCTGGATAAACTTTGACGCTCCTTCGGCGTCCCGAATTATCGCCTTTGCCAAACGGCAAAACAGCTCCGACACTGCCTCAACAAAAACCGTCCATTGTGGATGGGATTGCGTAATAGAAACCCCTTTGCTGGTAGCCGCCAGCACGCAAGCGTCATTAGTTGAAGTATCCCCATCAACAGTAATCCGGTTAAAGGATTGCTTTACTGCGCTTTGCAAACAGGCATCCAATGAAGATTGATCAACGCTCGCATCACAGACAATATATGCCAGCATAGTTGCCATGTTAGGCTTAATCATCCCCGCGCCTTTCGCAATTCCTGCAATCTCTACGGCCTGCCCATCAATCTGCATTGTCGCGACCTCTTGCTTGGGAACCGTATCAGTGGTCATTATCGCGCGCGCAGCATCGGCCCAACCATCTTCACTAAGCTCCTTAACCAGCGCTTTCGCTGAACGCTCAAAAGCGTCGACAGGCAACGGCTCACCAATCACACCGGTTGAGAAAGGAAGTATTTGCTCCTCACGACAAGCAAGCGCCCGCGCAATAGCGCCAGATGACGCATGAACGGCTTCGACGCCAGCATCGCCCGTACCAGCATTCGCATTGCCGGCGTTTATCAAACAATATATTTTATTATTTTTCTCTCGCCCGACATCCTGCAAACGGCTGCGCGCAACTGTTACCGGCGCGGCGCAAAAAGCATTACGAGTAAATACCGCAGCCACTGTCGAACCCTCGGCAAGCTCCAGTAACGCGATATCCAACGCTGGCGCTTCATCATTCGACGCTGTTTTGATGCCCGCCGCAACCGCCGACCACCGCGCACCCTTAATCATATTCACCAAGCTACTAGCCTTAAGTTACCTTACCGCAGCACTGCTTATACTTCTTGCCCGACCCACAGGGGCATGGCTCGTTCCGGCCTACTTTTCGGCCTTCTCGTTGCACAGGCTTAGGTTGCGCTTGCTCTGCGTCAGTCGGCGCTGCCTCGGGTTCTGCACTTGGGTGAACCGCTTCAACGACTTCTTGCTCAGCCTCTGCCTTGCGCTGCTTTTCAATAACGTCGGGGTCATCTTCGTGTCTTATTTTTACTAAAGACACAAACCGCACAAACTCTTCCTTCATGTTGTGCAACATCGACTGGAATAATTCGAAGGCTTCTCGCTTGTACTCTTGCTTTGGATTTTTTCCTGCGTAGCTGCGTAGACCAACACCCTGCCGCAAATGATCCATAGTCGCAAGATGCTCCTTCCATAGCTGGTCAAGAATTTGCAACATGATTTGTTTTTCGAAACGGCGCGCAGCATCGCCCATAGGCGCCAACTTCGCATGATATTGGTCCGCGAGTTTCTCGACGATTCTTGCTCGCAAAGACTCTTCGACTAGATCATCTTCGTTATCTAACCAGCTTGATATCGGAAGCTTGAGCTCAAAGTCCTTAGCCAGGCCTTCTTCTAGCCCCTCAACATCCCACTGCTCCTCAATACTCTGCGGCGGAATAAAGCCGCTGACATAATCGTTAACCACATCGTGGCGTACCGTCTGCACCATATCTTCGATATCGTCGGCCAACAAAATATCATTACGCTGCTGGTAAATTATTTGACGCTGGTCATTTGCAACGTCGTCAAATTCTAGCAACTGCTTTCTGATGTCAAAGTTTCTGCCCTCTACCTTGCGCTGCGCTTTTTCAATTGCGTTAGAAACCATGCGGTGCTCGATAGCCTCGCCTTTTTCCATACCTAAACGCTGCATAAAGTTGCGTACGCCGTCGGAGGCAAACAATCGCATTAGGTTGTCTTCCATCGAGAGATAAAAACGCGTCACACCTGGATCACCTTGACGTCCAGACCGCCCTCTTAACTGATTATCGATCCGTCTCGATTCGTGTCGCTCTGTACCAAATATATGCAAACCACCTGCTTCCAACACTTTGGCATGACGTTTTTCCCAGGCTTTTTTGCGCTTGGCAATTTCTTCTTCGCTGGGGGCTTCCAGGCTCGCCAGCTCTGCTTCCAGATTACCGCCAAGCACAATATCAGTACCTCGCCCAGCCATATTGGTCGCAATTGTGACCGTACCCGGCCGACCGGCCTGAGCGACAATCTGCGCTTCACTTTTATGGAACTTGGCGTTAAGCACCTGATGCTCAACCTTGGCTTTTTTTAGTGCTTTGGACAGCAATTCGCTGGTCTCGATCGACGCAGTACCCACCAAAATAGGCGCGCCTTTAGCGATCGATTCACGAATATCATTTACCACCGCGCCAAACTTTTCTTCAACAGAAAGATAAACCAGGTCGTTGAGATCTTGCCGCACAGTTGGTTTGTTAGTAGGAATAACCACAACATCCAAACCATAAATCTGGTGGAATTCCTGCGCTTCGGTATCTGCGGTGCCCGTCATTCCCGCTAACTTGCTATACAGCCGAAAATAGTTTTGGAACGTTGTTGAGGCCAGCGTTTGGCTTTCAGCCTGAATCGAAACACCTTCTTTTGCTTCAATCGCCTGATGCAAACCATCCGACAACCGGCGACCCGGCATTGTTCGGCCAGTGTGCTCGTCTACGAGAACAATCTGCCCATTCTGAACGATATATTCAACATCGCGATTAAATAAATATCGCGCTCTTAAGGCTGTATTAACGTGATGCAGCAAAGACAAATTAGTTGGTGCATACAAGCTATCGCCTTCTTCCAGCAACCCATCTTCCGTTAACAATTTTTCTACGGCCAAATGTCCAGCTTCAGTAAGCTCTATATTTTTCTGCTTTTCGTCGACGTAAAAATCGCCATCAGCTTCAACGCGCTTACGCTCAAATGAAGGCTTAGCCTCAGGCATTTCTCCACGCTGCAAATTTGGAACAATTGCATTTACGCGTTTGTACATCTTTGAACTGTCTGCGCTCGCACCCGATATAATTAGCGGGGTACGCGCCTCATCAATCAGGATCGAGTCGACCTCATCGACAATCGCAAAATGAGTGCCGCGCATCAGCCGGTCTTCTAACGTAAATGCTGTGTTTTCCCGGAGATAATCAAAACCAAACTCATTGTTTGTGCCATAGGTAATATCGGCCTGGTAGGCCAGGCGCTTTTCATCCACGCCTTGCCCGGATGCAATCACACCAACCTTTAGTCCCAAAAACTCATAAAGCGGGCGCATCCAGTTGGCATCACGCTCTGCCAGATAATCGTTGACGGTAACAATGTGCACACCGTTACCACTCAGTGCATTCAGGTACGCGGCCAGGGTCGCCACCAGGGTTTTACCCTCACCCGTACGCATTTCCGCAATCATTCCTTCATTTAGAACCATTGCGCCGATAAGCTGAACATCGAAGTGACGCATCCCGAGCGTGCGGAAACCCGCCTCGCGCGCAACTGCAAAAGCCTCAACAAGAATATCATCCAGTGTCTCGCCATTTTCTAAGCGCTGTTTAAATTCGTCGGTTTTGCCTCGCAATTGAGCATCACTAAGTGCGGATATTTCGCTTTCGAGTTTATTGATCGACTCGACTTTGCGCCCGTAGCGCTTGAGCTGACGATCGTTCCGAGTCCCGAAGATCGATGTAATAAATTTTGCAACCATAGTGATTTATTCAGCGTTTTTAGACGAATTGGCCTGTTAAGCGAAAAATGTTCCCGTCGCATAATACGAGCGGCGCGCAATCATAACAGAAAGCTGCGTAGTTATAATTGGGCATGACGCCCGACTATATAGTGTTACCCAAGATAGATGTGGTCAATGTACTAGAGGCTTGCGCGGCGCAAGTACCGTGCGGGATCGTATGATTTTCCGTTCTTTAATACTTCAAAATGCACGTGGGGCCCAGTTGATCGGCCAGTGCTACCCATAGTGGCGATCTTTTGCCCTTTTTCAACTACTTCGCCCTGCTCGACGATATTTTTTTTGTTATGGGCATAGCGTGTAATATATCCATCGGCGTGGCTTATCTCGACCAGATAGCCATAGCCTCCTTGTAGTTCAGACTTGGTCACCACTCCGCCAGCGACGGCGACGATATCGGAGCCCAACTTGCCCGCAAAATCAACACCGTTGTGCCACGCTTTAGCCCCGGTAAAGGGGTCATTTCGGTATCCGTAAGCGCTAGATAACCAGCCAGACCTGACGGGCTTGCCCGTGATCTCGTTCTGCTTGTGCTGCTCCAGATACTGCATTTCGTTGGCCAAAAGCGTTAACTGGGTACTTCTGTAGCGGAGCGTGTCATCGATTGACGCCAGCAAGCGATCCAGCTCATGAATATTCGCCAATGGCGCATCGCTATGATGATCTTGCTCGGCGGGGCCACCAGACGGTACTGGCGATGTAAAATCGAACTCGCCATCCTCGATACCAGCGACGTAGGTCAGGTGTTGTCCCAAAGCATCTATACGCTGCATTCTTGCCTGCAAGTCAGTGACACGATTTGTCACGTGATCAAGCTTGCTATCGATATCGTTTCGCACCTGGCTCATTGCGTCAGACTGGCTCGACAACTCATATTTGAGTTCCTCAAGGCGTGACTCAGACACATAACCTTGCGAGCGGTCGACAAGAACCCACATAAGCAGTGCACCAACAATGGCACCTGCCAGCGCAAATTTAACGTTGTTTAAATATGCTGTTCTCATTAAGTTGCCCGTTTATTCCTACCTGGATCGCCACCGTGCGCTTTTACCGCAGGCATGATCAGTGCCTGTGTGGCCAGTGTTGCGATGCTTCGCAATGCGTATTTCGTTGACACAAAAAAATTGCACCACTAGTAAGCATAGGAAGGAATGTAAGAGATATCCGACAGATTGCGCGAATTTAAACGTTGATGACGATCCAATCGACATCTTTATGCCTAGAAACTCACGATTTAAACGATTGGCGGATAATACCACCATGGAGCGCACCAGCGCTACGAATAAATCAAATCATTCGTAGTAAGCGCGCCTGGCAAAGATTAACGGTTGTTTTTTTACCTGGTTAGAACCAGGGCCTGCTTCACCTTTAAGCCGGAGCAGCTGCCGTCACATAGGAAATCGGTGCGGCTTTGGCATCATCGAAAGTAACCAGTTCCCATGACTCAGGCTGATCCAGAAGCGCACGCAACAATTGGTTGTTTAAAGCATGGCCCGACTTAACCGCACGAAATTCCCCAATCAGGCTTTTGCCCAACAAGTAAAGGTCGCCAATCGCATCAAGAATTTTATGTCGAACAAACTCATCTTCGTAGCGCAAGCCATCTTCATTCAACACTTTGTAATCGTCGATCACAATCGCATTGTCCATGCTTCCGCCTAGCGCCAGGCCATTTGCTCGCAAATACTCGAATTCTTTCATAAAGCCAAATGTTCGCGCACGGCTAACCTCGCGGACAAAAGAGGTCGATCCAAAGTCAACGTTGGCGGTTGCGGAGCGCCCTTTAAAGGCAGGGTGATCAAAATCTATTGTGAAATTAACTTTAAAGCCATCGTGCGGAAGGAAAGTCGCGGTCTTGCCGTCAGTTTCATCCCTAACTGTCACTTCTCGCTTGATGCGAATATATTCTTTTGGAGCGTTCTGCTCTTCAATACCAGCAGACTGGATCAGGAAAACAAAGGGGCCCGCACTCCCATCCATAATAGGCACTTCAGCCGCATTCATATCTACATAGGCATTATCGATTCCCATCCCTGCCATAGCTGACAGCAAGTGCTCAACAGTAGAGACGCTAGCGCCTCCAGCAGAGAGCGTGGTCGAAAGCTTGGTGTCACTGACATTGCTGGCAGAAGCTGGAATCTCGACAACCGGGTCAAGATCAACTCGTCTAAAAATGATGCCTGTATTAACCGCCGCGGGACGCAGCGTGAGCAAAACTTTACGACCAGTGTGAAGACCCACACCAGTTGCGCGAATAGTATTGCGAAAAGTTCGTTGTTTGATCATTGCTCACCACCCTAATTTCACCTTAGCCGGCGAAAATTTATACGCTGAAACAAGAAGCGCTAAAGTCCGTGCTATCGAGGGGAGAGCGAATATATACGAAACGTGCCGCCCTAGCTCGGAAATTTACGGGGATATGACAACTGTATGACTCGAACTCGCAGTTTGTCACAGCAAGCCTGGCAACTATTGCCGATCACAACAGGTCATATTTCCATTAGCGCGCATACCCTGCCAACGCTTAGATCTACCGAAAAGCATCAAATACCGCGTTTTACCGAAAAGCGACCCACCAAAGAGCTGATTTGGTGGGTCGCCAATCTGAGGAGGTATTCGACTGCCCTAAGACCGCAGATCCAATCTAAGGTTAGTGGCAATCTTTGCCTAGTTAGCCATTCTGCGAATAAATGCCGGCAAATCTAAATAGTCGGTCGCATTCTTGTCGGCATTTTGCGCATCAGGGTTTGAAGATGCTTCAAAAACAGGCACTTCGGCATTTGCCTGCGCTGGCGCATGTTGACCAGCCATCGCCGATGAGTAGTACTGCTGCCCCTGGGCTTCACCGGTTTCGCGCTGGGGAGGATTCTGCCCGACGCGATTGATCGCTGGCGAAGAGTACTGGCCGTAATCAATACCCGGATGTTCTAAACTGCCGCTACCTTGAGGTGCTCCGCCAACCTGTCGCGCTTCGGGTTGAGGTAAGTTCGCCTGCATTGTGTCAACCAGACCCGTTGCTACCACGGTAACCTTGAGGTCGTCTCCCATTTCAGGATCAAGCACTGTACCTACCACAACCGTTGCATCATCGGCCGCAAACTCTTCAATCGCCTCGCCAACTTCAGAGAATTCTGCAAGGCCGAGGTCCGCGCTAGCACTCACATTAACCAGAATCCCGCGAGCACCATCAAGATTAATATCTTCCAGCAATGGACTGCGAATAGCTGCTTCTGCCGCTTTACGCGCTCTGTCTGCTCCACTGGCAACGCCTGTTCCCATCATCGCCATACCCATCTCGCGCATGACTGTACGAACATCCGCAAAGTCGACGTTCATATGACCTGGACGATAAATCAAATCTGCAATGCCTTGCACAGCACCTTTTAAAACATTATCAACTGCTGCAAACGCTTCCAGCACCTGCACGTCTTTAGGCAATACCGTCATCAACTTGTCGTTAGGGATGGTAATTAACGAATCAACAAATTGATGCAGTTCGCGAATACCTTCGTCGGCGAATGCTTTTCTTTTCTTTCCTTCAAAGCGGAAAGGTCGGGTAACGACAGCAATCGTTAATATGCCGAGGTCCTTAGCAATTTGCGCAACAATTGGTGCCGCGCCGGTCCCAGTACCACCACCCATGCCAGCGGTGATAAAAACCATATCCGCGCCTTTGAGTGCAGACTCAATTAATTCTTTATCTTCAAGAGCTGCAGATCGTCCAACAGAAGGATCTGCACCTGCACCGAGGCCTTTTGTAATTTCGGTGCCTATTTGCAAGATCGTCGTATTTGCCGCGCCGTCTAGCGCCTGAGCATCTGTGTTAGTACAAATAAACTCAACACCCTCGACCTCACTGTTAATCATATGACGCACCGCGTTACCGCCGCCGCCCCCAATGCCAACTACTTTAATGTTGGCCTGATTTGTAACACTTTCTACCAAGTCCCAGCTCATGACAATTCCCCCTCAGGAATAAACATTTTTTAAAAATTACTTTTTAACCAGTTTTTAACCTTGTCAAAAATACGTCTTGACCCTGCTTCGGCAGCCACTTGCCGAGCCTCTTGCTCCTGTTTAAAGCCGTAATGCAGCAGCCCAATGCCGGTCGAGTAAATAGGGTTTTGCGCGATATCCTGCAAACTGACAATACCCTGTGGCTTACCCAATCGAACTGGAACGTTAAACACTTCTTCCGCCAGCTCTACGGCACCCTGCATCTTGGCTGTTCCGCCTGTTAACACAACTCCTGCGGCAATCAGATCTTCAAAACCGCTACGTCTTAACTCAGCCTGAACAAACAAAAACAATTCTTCATAACGTGGCTCAACAACTTCGGCCAGATTTCTTCGCGACAAATCGCGCGGCGGCCGTTCGCCTACACTAGGCACTTTGATCGTTTCACCACTTGATGCCATGCGGCTCATCGCGCATGCATACTTAATCTTTAGCTCTTCCGCGTGCTGCGTTGGCGTTCTAAAAGCCATAGCAATATCGTTAGTGACCTGGTCTCCCGCTATAGGAATATTGGCCGTATGCTTTATCGCACCGTCGGTAAATATGGCTATATCGGTTGTCCCCGCGCCAATATCCACCAAACACACACCTAACTCTCGCTCATCATCGGTTAACACCGCATAACTTGATGCCAACTGCTCCAGAATTATTTCTTCAAGCTCCAGGTCACACTGGTTTATGCACTTCTCAATATTCTGTGCGGCGTTAACCGCACAAGTAACAAGGTGTACTTTCGCCTCCAGTCGCACCCCTGACATACCAATAGGATCTTTAATCCCTTCCTGGTTGTCGATAATAAATTCCTGTGGCAACACGTGAAGAATTTTTTGGTCAGCAGGTATTGCCACTGCTCGCGCGGCATCTATCACGCGCTCAACGTCACCCGCCTCAACTTCCTGGTCTCGAATGGCCACAATACCGTGCGAGTTCAGACTGCGAATATGATTACCTGCAATGCCGGTATAAACAGAATGTATGTGGCAACCGGCAAGCAACTCTGCTTCGCGAATTGCCTTACTGATCGATTCGGTGGTCGACTCGATATTGACAACCACCCCACGCTTCATACCATTCGCAGGCGCCGCACCAATACCAACGACCTCGATGCTGCCGTCTTCATTTCTTTCAGCAACTATCGCGGATACCTTAGAGGTACCAACGTCCAGCGATACAATCATGCTGCTTTCTTGCTTATCGACCATATCTACCCTCAACCCTGCATGGCCGACGCAAATCGATACTGATCTAACATCTGCATCGTGTTATGCAAGGGTGCCAACAGCTTTACGCTATCGCGCGAATCCGCTACATCTTCGGCTTTACGAACAGAAATACCTTTTGCGTAGCGCAAATCTATACTTTGCCAGGACTGGATACTTTCAAGGCCTTGCTGCAAACAAAACGTCACCATGCGTTGCAGCCGCGCTTCGTGATCCTGACTACCCATTTCAATACGTACGCCGTTTTCTGTTTCTAACCAAATATCATCCATTGTTCGCAAACCCATTCGCGTAATCTGCAAAGCGAGCGGAGCCAGTAGCGACTGATAACGGTTATAACGATCAACCATCTCTCTAACGAGCAACGCGTTGCCACTATCTTCCCACCCCAATATAAAATGCGGTAAATCGCGATACACTTCTACGTTTGCGACTTCAAAAAGCTCACCAGTCATCGACATTAAATAGCGATCATTCCATCTTGCCACGGGCACATACTCATCTACTCCCACAATGACTTTCGCAGGCCATCGCTTACTCACCGTAGCTCTGCGCACCCAGGGATGTTGTTCAACAGCTCTTTTAATGTGCTCAACACTTAATTGCCAATATGACTCACCCATTAACGGTAACGCCAACTCCAAAAGCTCTTCTTCAGATACGCCACCAGTGCTTGCACTAACAAATTCGCTTCCGGTATATCCTTCGAACGCGATGTCGGTAACTGGCACTGTCAAAAACTGTTTGACCGGCGGCATCGAAAACATCACTAGCAAAGCAAGCCCGGCCAGCACGCCGCCAAAACCCAAATATCCGAGCAGCACTCGCGAGCCTCTATATAGCTTGCGAAAACTGTAGCTTCGCTGCGGCGATTGCGAAGCACTTCGCTCGGCGCCACGCTTGCGCACTGATCGCTTGCTCTCGCTATTACTCATCACGATTTACTGCAAGCGATAATTGACGCATTAATAATATTCCCAACAAGGCGCGGAAAGTCCAAACCAACCGCCTCGGCCGCCTTTGGCACTAAACTATGACTCGTCATGCCAGGAACAGTATTAGCCTCTAACACATAAAATTCGCCGGTTGCTCGGTCACGCATCAAATCAACACGCCCCCAGCCGCTACAGGCCAACGCATCAAATGCTTGTCGTGCAAGCGACTGAACAACTGCCTCTTCTGCTGCTGATAGCCCGCTCGGTAAACGAAAGCGAGTGTCATCATCTTCGTACTTAGCCTGATAATCGTAAAACTCTCGATTGGTTTCGATACAAATCGAAGGCAACTCAATGCCGTCTAACAACGCAACCGTATATTCAGGGCCATCAATAAACTTTTCTATTAACACATTGCGATCGAACTTCCGCGCCCGCTCCACAGCAACGGGCAATTCCTGCCTTGTACGAGCAACGCTTAAACCAAAACTCGACCCCTCCGCAGCGGGCTTTACAAAAACAGGCCCATCAAACCGATCGAACATCGCGCATAAATCACCCGTGTAATGATCGTCGACATATTCAAAGCTAGCGGTTGCTACCCCCGAGCCTTGCCACAAGGTTTTGCTCCGGATTTTATCCATCGCCAACGCCGAGCCCAGCACACCACTTCCGCTATAACGAATATTCAATTGCTCTAAAACTGCCTGCAAAGTTCCGTCTTCGCCACCACGACCATGCACTGCAATAAAAGCAAACGCCGGTCTTTCTTCAATTAGCGTAGGAATAAAATCTTTAGCCGTATCAATTGCAATAGTTTCGACCTTTAGCGACTCAAGCGCAGCCAAAACTGCTCGACCACTTTGCAGCGATACTTCTCGCTCGGCAGCGGTTCCACCCATAAGAACGGCAACCTTTCCGCCTAACCCAGCAGAATCAAACATTGGCTGTGCGTTCTTTAAAAGCATCCCGATATTCCAGCATCAAATCGATCACCAATAACAAGATAAAAGTTAGTAACCACTAATATAATGCATTGTCACAAATAAAATTCGTTAGACGAATAATACCTCATATGCAAGCATCTTGACCACGTTTATTGCCACTTTATTTCACCGTTAGTCATTTGTGCCGAAAATTTACCAATATCTCCAGCACCCTGAAATATAACAATATCGTCATCCTTAATTACAGCTGCTAAAACCTTTCCCAACTGCTCTTTACTCTCTATATAAACAGGCTCTACCGCTTCTCGCTGACGTATCGACCGCGCTAAACTTTTTGCATCTGCGCCTGCTATAACATCTTCACCAGCACTGTATACGTCCAGCAAAAGCAACGCATCCACCTGACTAAGCGTTATTACAAAATCTTCGTATAAATCGCGCGTTCTCGTATATCGATGCGGCTGGAACAACATCACAATCCTTGATTCTGGCCATGCTTCACGAGCAGCCTTTAACGTGGCGGCAACTTCGCTAGGGTGATGGCCATAGTCATCAACCAGAGTAAAACGTTTGCCAGCAAACATCTGGCGATGAAAAACATTAAAGCGTCGACCCACTCCTTGAAATTGCTCTAATGCTCGCAAAATAGTTGCATCGTCCAGCCCCTCTTCACGCGCTACAGCCAAAGCAGCTGTGGCATTAAGGACATTGTGTGCACCCGGCATATTGACAGTGACGTGAAGCGGATTCGGCTGCCCAGGACAATAGACATTAAAGTGGCTACGCAAAGCCTCACAGCGATAATCGGCAATTCGATACTGCGCGTCTTGCGAAAATCCGTAGGTGACAACTGTGCGATGAAACTTACCTTTAACTAGCTGAACAGTAGGATCATCAATACACACGACCACCACGCCATAAAACGGTAAGTTGTGCACAAACTCTATAAACGTCGACTGCAATCGCTCCACGTCACCGCCATAGGTATCCATATGCTCGGCTTCAATATTAGTAATCACCGAAACCATTGGCTGCAGATGCAAAAAAGACGCATCGCTCTCATCCGCCTCGGCAATAAAATAACGGCCACTTCCCAGTTGCGCGTTTGCATTCGCGGCATTTAACAAACCGCCAATTACAAATGTAGGTGCCGCATTCGCCTCACCAAAAATTGAAGCGATAAGACTTGTAGTAGTCGTTTTCCCGTGCGTACCAGCAACCGCAATTCCGTAGCGAAAGCGCATTAACTCAGCAAGCATCTCTGCGCGAGGCACGATCGCAAGCCCTTTTTCTTGAGCCGCGACAAATTCGCTGTTGTCTTGCGGGATAGCGGTCGATACCACAACCGCGTCAACATCATCGATATTCCCTGCTTTATGGCCAATGTATATTGTGGCGCCTAAACCACTAAGCCTATCCGTTGTAAAACTACTCTGTTGGTCTGAGCCGCTAACCTGGAAACCCTGGTTGATCAGGACCTCCGCAATGCCACACATACCCGCGCCGCCAATCCCAATAAAATGTATGCGCTGCATTCGTCGCATTGGCGACGAACTAACGGCAACCATCTCACTCAACGAGTGCTCAGGAAATTTATTGTCATTTAACTCAGACATTGGCGTACTCTATACAGGCCTTTGCAACAACATTCGCAGCATCTGGCCGCGCCAGCGCCTGCGCTGCAGCCGACATACTTAACCAGTAATCTTTATTTAAAACACAACGTTCAATAGCGCTTGCCATGACTTGCTCATTAAGATCGGCTTGCTGAATCATGATTGCTGCGCCTTTATCTACTGACACCTGTGCATTTGCAGTTTGATGATCATCAATTGCGTGGGGCAACGGCACCAAAATAGCGGGCAAGCCCATTACCAAACATTCTGAAACACTCAATGCACCTGCGCGACCAATCATCAAATGCGCTTTTTCCATCTCACCGGCTACGTCCGAAATAAATGGCGTGACCGTGATATCGAATTTAGATGCGTTATTGTTAATCGACAAATATGCCTGATTTACCGCGTCATAATCGTATTTGCCAGTTTGATGAACAACCTCGAGCCGCTGGCCATCAGGTAGACTTTGGCAAAACAACATCAGCGCTTTTGGTAACAAATTATTCAAGGGGCGCGCGCCCAGGCTTCCACCAACAATCAACAATCGCAAAGACTGCCCCTTATGTGGATATTGCCTGTTTTTGACTGCATCACCAACAAAGCTACGGCGAACAGGGTTCCCGGAAAATATCGCTTTGCGATTGCTGCCCGCCGCCGCAGGAAAACCCGCAAATATTTTTTTTGCAAAGGGCCGCAACAGGCGATTGGTTGACCCCATAACCGCGTTCTGCTCCTGTATCAGCAATGGCCTTCTCATCAACGCTGCCGTTATTCCGGCTGCGGCCGATACAAAACCACCCAAACCTAATACCACTGCGATACGTTCTTTTCGCATTAACTTAATCAAAGAAAAACAGGCTGACAGAATCAAGAACGGCGCCTTCAATCGACCTATCAAAGGTTTTCCACGCCAGCCCACGACGTCAATCAAATGCATTGGTATACCTGCTTCCGGAACCACTTTCGACTCAAGCCCCGCAGCGGTGCCAACCCATACCACGGGCACGTGCGCCTGCTGCAAAACTTCGCATACTGCAAGCGCTGGGAAAACATGTCCGCCAGTTCCACCGGCAGCCACGAGCACTTTCGCTTTGTCGTCATTAACTAAGCTCATTGCATCTGCCGTACAGAAAGCGCGGTATTCAGCACTCGACCTTTACGCTCATTCTTGGCGCCAAGCAACTCAACCATTTCATGATTCGCTCGCAAAACGACAGCCATCATGCAACAGGAAACGAGCAGGCTAGTGCCGCCATAGCTTAAAAACGGAAGCGTCAAACCTTTAGTTGGCAGCATGCCGGTATTTACGCCCAAATTAATAAACAACTGAATAAAAATAACGAGCGCAACGCCATAGCAGTAAAACGCGACGAACAGCTGATCCATAAGCTCCGCACTTCTTGCTATCGAAACAATGCGATAAAGTAAAAGCGCAAATAAAACGATTACCAAACTGCTGCCCAGAAAACCCAACTCTTCAGACAACACAGCAAAAATAAAATCGTTATGGGCCTCTGGAAGATAAAATTGCTTTTGCATGCCATTCCCAAGCCCACTTCCAAGCCATTCTCCACGACCAAATGCGATAAGTGATTCAATCAGCTGATAGCCACCCTCTTGACGATGCGCCCAGGGATCCAGATAGGCAAAAAATCGGTCGCGGCGGTAGTCTTCACTAAAGATCATAAGCACCATCGACCCAACACTTACCAGCATCAGCAACGCAAATTGCCATACCTTTACGCCACCCAAAAACAAAAGTCCAAGCGATGCACCTAGCAATACAACGACCGAGCCAAAATCCGGCTCCGCCAAAAGCAAAACAACAATCACGCTAATCACGATCAACGGATTTAAAAAGCCGACGAATGTGGTCGCTATTAACTCTCGCTGGCGCACAAGATAGCTAGATAAATACATAATCAACGCAAACTTCACCAGCTCGGAAATTTGCAGGGTAAATCCGCCTACGCGAAGCCATCTTGTTGCACCCTTATTTTCATAACCAACACCTGGCACCAAAATCGCCGCCAACGCAATTACGCCGACAACTAACAATGCAGGAGCAAGCCACTGCCACATGTGCATCGGCACCATCAAACATACGAAGGCGGCAATACATGCAACTGTTAAATAAATGATGTGCCGGATTAGAAAATAGTTTTCATTGCCAAGATTCAGCGAGGCGTACTCCATTGAAGCAGAACCAATCATCACCACACCTAAACCTAACAACATGACTAATGCGACAAGGCATAGCCAATCAATGCGATAAAGCCGCCATTCAAAATCATCGACCCTGAGCACACCGGCCAATTTATCGCGCGGGCCAAGCTGCGAATAACTATTCACTTGCAACCTCCTGCGCTTCAGCGACAGCCTCAACAGCCTGCTTAAAGCAGTCCCCGCGATGCTGGAAGTTATCAAACATGTCGAAGCTTGCACACGCGGGCGCCAACAGTACTACATCATCTTTCTGGGCGTTTTGGTAAGCGAGATCAACAGCCTGAACCAGTGTCTCTACTCGATGACAAACCAGCTCACCACTTGATTGACTTGATTGCCCAGCCAACGCAACCAGTTCATCTGCCGCCTCCCCCAAAACAATCAGGCGTACATTGTTATTGCGACACACATCAATCAAAGAAGAAAAATCGGCGCCTTTTCCAACGCCACCGGCAATGAGAGTGACCCCCCCTTTGACACTTTCGCTAAGTCCATCTAACGCTGCAATTGCGGCGCCAACATTCGTAGCCTTAGAGTCATTGACGAACCGGACTCCGTTAATCGTCGCAACCAGCTCGCTTCTGTGCGCCAAACCTTTAAACGCGTAGAGCGCTTCCCGCATCTTGTCTCGCGGAAGGCCGATTGCATCGCCTATTGCAAAGGCAGCAAGAGCGTTAAGCAGATTATGCTTGCCCAATAAAGCAACCTTGGTCGCATCAAACAAAATCTCCGAGCCGCACTTTGCGAGCAAGGCGCCTTCTTCTTGCTCGAAACCCAACTGATCTGGCCCAACAGGCCTTGAAAACCCAAAACTCGCTTCCCTTACGTCGGCTCTGGACAATGGCGCTGTCAACCTGTCATCCCTACAATAAACCGCATACTTTGCACCACGGTAAATTCGTTGCTTTTGCGCATGGTAGGCAAACATAGAACCGTGGCGATCGAGATGATCATCCGACAAATTAAGAATACAGGCGACATGATCTCGCAACCCATAACCATCAACGTCACCACTTCGCTCCAACTGAAAACTCGAAAGCTCTAACACGTATAGCTCTACCGCTTCATCAAGCAAATCCAGCATCGGAGTGCCAAGATTACCGCCTACCGCAACGTTGACACCGCAGGCTTCCGCCATTTTTCCCACAAGCGTCACCACTGTACTCTTTCCGTTAGAACCAGTAATGGCAATAACCGGCGCTTTCGACGCACGGGAAAAAAGATCAAGATCACCGCTAATTTTCGCCTGGGGCGATATATTTGCGCTTATCCAGTCTGCGTCTGGCGCAATACCCGGGCTTAAGTAAACAATATCGGCCTCGCCAAGCGCGGCTAGCCCTTCAGCATCAAACACTAAACGGTCAGGTTTAACCAGCTCTTCAACGTCCTGCCAAAATGCAGCATTGTCATCAGGCCTACGCTGATCGTAGCCAGAAAAATCGCAGCCCTGTTTTTTTAAATAGCGCATGGTAGAAATACCCGTTGCACCGAGCCCAACGACCACGCGACTAACGTCGCTATCCAACATTGAAAATTTATTCGCAACAGCGTTCATCAAATCCCACTACCGCAACTTCAACGTCGCTAAACCGACTAACACAAGAACAACAGTGATAATCCAAAAGCGCACAATAACCCTGGGCTCTGGCCATCCCTTCAATTCATAGTGATGATGGAGCGGCGCCATACGAAAAACCCGCTTACCGGTCAATTTAAAAGAACTTACCTGGATAATGACCGATAACGTCTCGACAACAAAAATCCCCGACATTACAAAGAAAACGATTTCATGACGAGTAACCAAAGCCATCACGCCAAGTGCCGCGCCAAGTGCCAACGCACCCACATCGCCCATAAAAATCTGTGCGGGATAGGTGTTAAACCATAAAAAACCTAGCCCCGCCCCGCCAAGCGCGCCGCAATAAATCACCATCTCACCCGCGCCATAAATAAAGGGAATATTTAAATAACCAGAAAATTCGATATGCCCTACCAAATAAGCAATCAAACCTAGCGCTGCCCCGACCAGCACCGTGGGCAAAATCGCCAGGCCATCAAGCCCATCCGTTAGATTAACGGCGTTACTTGCACCTACAATCACGAAATATCCCAGCACAACATAGAACCAGCCCAGGTCGATAGACACATCTTTAAAGAAAGGCACAATCAAGGATTGCTCTGCTACGTCGCCGTGGGTGAGATACAAACCGATCACAACAATCAAAGCAAAAACAGACTGCAAACTGTATTTAGCTGCTGCAGAAAGGCCTGCCGAGTTTCTTTCAATAATTTTTCGATAGTCGTCAATCCAGCCCACCAGGCCAAACGTAAATGTCACGAACAATACTGCCAACACATAGCGGTTACTCAAATCTGCCCAAAGCAGTGTGCTTAGACAAATACTCAGCAGTATCAAAACACCGCCCATCGTCGGCGTACCTGCTTTATCAAGATGCGATTGCGGGCCATCGGTACGTATCGACTGACCCAACTGGCGCGCTAGTAACGTACGAATAACCCAGGGGCCCAGCAATAACGAAATCCCCAGCGCCGTCAACGTACCAAGAATCGCTCGCATCGTTAGATACTGGATAACTCCAATACCGGGAATAAACTGTTGCAAATATTCAGCAAGCCAGATTAACAAGATTCGATCTCCACATCGGTACTTTCAAGTGCTGCAACAACCTTTTCCATTGCAGAACTGCGTGAACCTTTAACCAAAACTACCGAATCAACGGTAACTGCGTCGCGCAGTGCTGTAATTAACTCGGAGCGATTTTCGCTTACAAATACTTTTTGCCCATGGCCTGCGTAGCGCTCAAACCCGGAAGCATAGTCCTCGGCATAATCACCACAGCAATATAAAAAAGCCACCCCTGCCTGTGCGGCACAAGCGCCAACCTCGCGATGAAGCAGAGAAGATTTTTCTCCAAGCTCCGCCATTGCACCCAGCACCAGCACTGACGTGCGCGGTCCACTCTTACTGCGCGCCACAAGATATTCAATAGCGGCTCGAATTGATTCGGGATTCGCGTTATAGCTGTCGTCGATCAAGTCAAACCCGCTAAAGCCGCGCGTTAGGGACAGCCTTCCCGCGGACTCAACACTAGCCTTGTCAAACCCCGACTGAATCTGCTGATCACTTAGACCTGCGGCAACTGCCACCGCGATCGCTGCAAGGCTATTCGCCATGCCGTGCCTGCCCGGCAAAACCTGCTTAAATGAAAAGGACGACTCACCAGGTTCGCCAAGCGCTTTTCGATTGGCGACACATGCCAACTTACCCGGCGTTTGTTTATAATCGTTAGAGAGATGTATGCCCGCATCAGGATTGTGCAATGAAAAACTCAACACCTTGGGCTTGCTATCAAGTTGATCAATTGACTTAAGCCAAAGCAGTGAAAAATCATCATCCAGATTAACGACAGCCGTATCATTGACGCCCAGCCCTAGATAAATCTCCCCTTTTGTTTTGGCAGTAATATCGATGCTGCCAAAGCGCCCCACATGGGCATTCCCGACATTACTCACCAGAGCAATATTCGGCCGCGCTATTTCTGCAAGGTATTGAATGTCCCCTTGCTGCGCAGCGCCCATTTCGACTACAGCAAAATCAGCATTCTCATCAATAGCTGCAATCGTCAGCGGCACACCAATTTCGTTATTTAAATTTCCCTCGGTTGCTGAGACCTTTCCCGCCTCCGCGAGAAGATCACGGACTAAATTTTTTATTGTTGTTTTACCCGAGCTACCGGTAATCCCCACTAGCGTTCCGGAAAAATGTTCTCGAACAATGCCGGCAAATTGCGCGAGTGCCGTAGCGGTATTTGCTACGCTAATCTGAGGCAGCTCATCCGGCATCTCACGCTCAACAACGGCAGCAATAGCGCCTCGCTCGCGTGCCGATACCAAAAACTCGTGACCATCAACTCGTTCACCACTCAGCGCAAAAAACAATTCACCTTCTTTGATTAAACGGCTATCCACACCAAAACCGGTGACTGAAGTATTTGACCATTCATTTAGTTGCTGATCGTTCAGTGACAAAGCACTCAAATGCCCAAGCGCTATTGCACTTTTAACTGTGACGCCTGAAATCATGCCGCGCGCTCCATGCGCTGCCGAAGCGCGTCACCCACATGATTGACATCAGAAAACGGGATTTTTTTGCCGTCTTCCTCGATATACTGTTCGTGACCTTTGCCTGCGATCAAAACGACATCGCCTTCTTTAGCATCTAGCACGGCTTTCGATATCGCCTGCGCTCGCTCTGGCTCGACAATCACTTCGAAACCTGGTGAAAACCCTTTAGATATATCATCAAATATCGTCTCAACCGGCTCGCAACGAGAGTTATCGCGCGTAACAATCACTCGATCAGCATTTGCTTCTGCGATATTTGCCATTAATGGTCGCTTAGCTTTGTCACGCTCACCGCCGCAGCCAAAAACACACCAAAGCGTGCCTGCGCAATGCGCTTTTAGCGCGAGCAGGATATTCTCAAGCGCATCAGGCGTATGCGCATAATCGACGACCGCTATAATTTCTTCGTCTGCTCGCTTTGTAGACTTCACTACCAAATCGTCATTCGGCAAAGTAATTCGCTGGGCACGACCCGGCGGGGAAGAAAGCAATCTAACAACGCTCTCTATTTGCGCTAAAGGTTGTCCATTTACCAAAAGTCCTGCGATCACCGCTAACGCATTACTCAAATTGAACTGCCCAATCAGGTTTAGCTGAATAGCCAGCTCACCAAGCGGCGTATGAATCGACGCGCTGATACCAGAACTATCGTAGTGAGACGCGAGCACTCTTACATCAGCCTTGTCGTTATCGATCGCATACGTAAGATATGTTGTAGAAGGGTTTAAATTTGCTATTAACACTTTTGCAAAAGGATCATCCAGGTTCACAGCCGCGTACTGCACAGAATCCATTTTAAACAGCTGCATTTTCACATCACCATAGGCCTCCATGCTTGAGTGGTAATCGAGATGATCATGGCTAAGATTCGTGAAAATCGCCGTCTTGATATCCACTGCTGCCACGCGCCCCTGAACCAGGGCGTGAGACGACACCTCCATCGCTACCACATCGCAACGGCGTTGCGCAAAATCCGCGAGAATACGCTGGGTTTCTAACGCATCGGGCGTGGTAAATCCGGTTTGCTCGAGTGACGCCCCGTCATTCGCTCCACCCCCGTCGATAAAACCATAACCAAGAGTTCCGATAATCGCCGAGCGCTGCTCTAAACCCGAGTAGGCATTTGCCAGCATCCAGGCACAACTTGTCTTTCCGTTGGTACCCGTAATCCCAAAAATATTTGCGCTATTTCTTGCATTAAAAAACAAAGCTGCCATTGCGCTTAATCGCTTCGCCAGCGATGGAAAGGAAATTTTCGGAACGACTTTTCCGGCATCGGCGCCATCAAGCAGTTCTAACGACATCTCTTTATCGGCGAACGAGAAAATTGCCACTGCACCTCGGCCCAGCGCATCCTGAATATTTTCTTCGGTGTTCGCGCTCTCCCCTTCTAGCGCAACAAACAGAGCACCATCAGCAACCCTGCGGCTGTCAGCAAAAATATTTGTCAGGTAGATATCAAAGATCTGTTCCGCCAGTTGCTCGTCTAAGGAACCAAGCAGCTTTTGCAATTCATCTGCTTCACAAAGCGTTAGCAAGAAGGCTCCCAACTTCCAACCGAAAGCGTCCTCACCATAGCAGCTATCGTTTGCTTCACGCTCGTAGCGAACCACCAATTGTTCAAACCGGAACTTATCCATCCTTAGCCTCCCCAACCTGATGATAAGCACTGGCTAACACCTTGTTATCGCTTAACTGCTGCGAGGCATAACCTTGCACATCTATTGCATCTGGGGGAATTCCAAGTATGCGAGCCGCCTGAGTCATCACGCGCGCAAAAACCGGCGCGGCAACTTCGCCACCGTAATATTTTTTCCCAGACGGTTCTTCGATAGTCACCACCGCGACCAAGCGAGGCTCATCGGCAGGTAACATCCCGGCAAACGTAGCACGATATGCATCTTCTAGATACGATCCCGCAGCGGCCTTATGCACTGTGCCGGTTTTCCCCGCAACGCTATAACCTGATACCTGGGCATTGCGGCCAGTGCCCCGCTCGACCACCTCGCGCAAAACACCTCTAACCTGACGACTAACATCAGGCGCGATCACTGGCACATCGGCAAACTGCTCTGCGTCAACAAGCTCATCACCAACGGCACTGACCAGGCGAACGGGGCGCTTAACGCCGTCAGCTGCCAATACGGAGTATGCCCTGGCCAACTGAAGCACATTTACTTCCAGTCCGTAACCATAACCCAGCGACGCTTTATGGCTGTCTGCCCATCGTCTGTGACTGGGCAAGTAACCAATTTGCTCGCCAGGAAAACCAATCGCACAAAACTCGCCAAAGCCTACCTTTTGTAAGGTGTCACGTAATTCTTCGCCCTCGAGCAACAAGGCAAGTTTTGCCGTTCCCACCTGGCTGGATTTCACCAGCGCATCTGCAACACTTATTTCGGCGTAATTAGAGGGATCAAAAACGGGATACCCATCGATACGAATAAACCCCGGAGAAGTATCTATCCGCGAAGAAAAATCAAATTTGCCTTGCTCGATACCCACCGCATAGGTGAACGGCTTCACCGTAGAACCAGGCTCAAACACATCGAGCAGTGCACGATTGCGAACACGCTCTGGGGTTAACTCACTGCGATCATTTACGTTGTATGATGGCTGGCTAACGAGCGCCAGGATATCACCACTCTCTACATCCAGCATGACCAACGAACCGGATTTAGCACCGTGCTCAGAAACCACCGCTTTTAACTCTTTAAATGCGATAGTTTGAAGCTGAAGGTCGATAGTGAGCTCGATTCTTTCCCCAGCTTGAGCGGTGTCCAGCAACTTGGTCTCACCAACTATTTTTCGCTTGCCATTTCGAACAACCTTACGCTTACCCAAAACACCTTCGAGAAAACGGTTGTAACTAAGCTCAATACCTTCCTGCCCCTGATCTTCAACGTTAGTGAATCCGACAATATGAGCTGCCACCTCTCCCGCCGGGTAAAAACGCTTGTATTCAATCTCGACGTCCAGCAAGCTGCGCATAATGGCTTTATCGAGGCCAAGCTCGCTCTCTATAAAGGCAACTGCAGTATCCGCTTCTTGCGGATCCATGCGACGACGCAAATAAACAAACTTATCGTTGCTTTCCAGGCGCTGATCCAGTTGCTCGATGTTTAAATCCAGAGCCAGCGCGACTACATTCTTCACATCTTCACTTAACTCGATCACGCCATGACGCAAACCAATCGTCTTGGTAGGTGAGCTGTAAGCAAGCAATCTCCCCTTGCGATCAACGATTTCACCCCGAATGCCAGATATTTTTTCGTAAGCGACAACTCGTCGCTGGCTTTGCTCTTTCAGGTAATCGGCACCGAACTGCTCGGCGGATAGCTGCAACTGCAACAATCGGCCGAACAACGCGAAAAGCAGCAAACCAGCACCCGCCAGTATTACGCGCAATCGCCAATATTCTGCTTGCCTCAAGCTCATCTAAGCTACTCTTTACCAACGCTCGCTAGCGCGTTACTTTCTAACAATGCCTCACTGGAGGAGACCCCGCCCACTGGGCTAAACACTCTGGAAATAGAAGGCGGATGCATCCTCAACTCTTCTTTCGCACGCTCTTCGATATAAGCGGGGCTTAACAAGTAGCCGCGTTCAATGCGCAGCTTGCCTTGCAAAGTCTCTAACGCAACTCGTTCTCGATACACCGTTTCAATATCGTTATACACACCGCGGGTATGAAAACTCTGCCCGGCCACCAGAAGCGAGCCCGCAATAAGAAATACAAAAAATATTCCACAAAGGCTTTGCAACCAACCAACATGTTCCGCGTATCTACTCACGCTTTTGGCCCTTTCTCACTCACGTACGCTCTGCTACACGCAAAACCGCACTACGCGCTCGCGGGTTTTTTGCAACTTCCTGCTCATCGGCACGCTGCTGCTTACCAACTAACTTTAACTCTCGCTGCATTTGATCTTCGCGCAAAGGCAAATCCGAATGCTGCTCCAAACCACGAGAAGCGTTACGCATAAATCGCTTAACAATTCGGTCTTCCAATGAATGAAAACTAATAACCACAAGCCGACCACCAGGCTTAATAATGTCAAGGCTGTCCGCAAGCACGCTCTCTACTTCACCTAATTCATTATTCACTTCAATACGGATAGCCTGGAAACTACGCGTTGCCGGGTGCACCTTTAGTTTTCGCTTTGCCGCTTCAGGAATCGCCTGCTCAACTATCGCCACCAACTCGGAAGTCGTATTGATCGCTGCTTGCTGCCTGCTTTTGACGATATTATTAGCGATCGGCTTTGCAAAAGGCTCTTCACCGTATTTAGCAAGAACTTCGGCGATAGACTCCCATGAGGCGCTATTTATCCATTCTGCCGCGCTCTGCCCCGCATTTGGGTTCATTCTCATGTCTAGCGGCCCATCATGACGAATACTAAAACCTCTATCGGCCTGGTCGAGCTGCGGCGAGGAAACCCCTAAATCCAACAACAAACCGCTCACCTGACCAAGCTTGCCCTCTTCTTCTAACACTTGGGCAATGTAAGAAAACTCTTTATTTACCAGCTTTAATCTTGCGTCATCCCGATTATTTAAACGGCCAAATTCAATTGCCTGGGGATCGCGATCAAAAGCGTATAATGTTGCGTCGTCTTTTAGCCGATCCAGCAACATAGCGCTATGACCACCTCGACCAAAAGTGCCGTCCACATAAATACCGCTTTTGTCAGTTAACCATGCCTCTAGTACTTGCTCCGGCATTACCGGGTGGTGAGATGGCTGCTCAATTATCTCGCTCACAGACTCATCTCTCGCACAACAAAACCTTTACAGTGCGTCAGCAAACTCAAAACTAACACCTCAGTCGAGCTGCTTTGATTGTTTACGATTGCTAAACAGCTCCAGCCCAGCAGCCAACTCTGACTGCCAATCTTCTTCTGTCCAGATTTCAAAATAGCTGCCACGACCCGTTAACACGGCTCGCTTTTGCAAACCAACACGGTCAACCAAATGCTGCGGCAACAATAGGCGGTGGTTGCTGTCCACATAAACATCCTCTGCCATGGCCTGCAAAAACCGCGCTACCGGATCATCCTCGCTACTATCTATAAGCTGGGGGTTCATCCCTTTCTCTAACTCGTCCCACTCAGGGCGAGGGAACAAACGCAGAAAAAATGTACTACTCTTACCAATTGTGCAAACAAGCCGGTTGCCACAGCACTGCGCAAGCTCTTCGCGATACTTTGCCGGTATCGCGATCCTGCGCTTTTGGTCAATACTGACCGAACTATGACCTACGAATGACACAACACACCGGCGACTGCCGCCACACTCCAAAATACAAAACGATTAAAAAACGATCTAAAAATAGTGTGGTTTGTCGATAAAAACCCACATCAACCGGCAAATAGGTACTCAAATAACCCACTTTTAGACCCATTTATCCCACATCGACCCACTATAAAAGCCGATAGAGGCACATGCAATACACCGTTGACGGCGGGGAAAAAGAGAAGGAAAAAACCTGTTCTGAAAGAAAAACGCCCGAATTAGAAAACACATCTAATTCATGACACTAACTTTTTTGCTTAAAGCTTTACTTTAAGTTTTCCCAGCTGGCTATTATTTGATCTGGAAAATTAACGTTTTTATAGGCGAGATATTAATCATCTTGCACGAAATTAAAACAAATTGCCTGGGTGCTATCTACGGCGCTACGCTAATGCGCTTCGGGCCACTTAATCTTCACGATGTCCGCCTCAGAATACTTAAATTGACGCTTATACGCCTGTACGAACGCATCAAGCAACGCCTGCCTGCTCGGCAGGCGTGCGTCGCGCTCGCTTATCAGCGATGATAACTGGCAAACTTTAAGTCCGTCATAACCGCATGGATTAATATCGCTAAAAGGCTGCGCATCAAAGTCGTAGTTAAAGCAAAGGCCATGGTAAGTGCATCCCTTTCTTACCCTTAATCCAAGTGCAGCGATTTTTTCACCGTCAACGTAAACACCTGGCGCTTCACGATTTCCCTTAGCGCTGATGTCATAGCCAGACAAGACTTCTACAACCACCGCTTCAAGCAATTCTACGCAAGCCCTAACAGATATATTAAGGCGACGAAGATTAAACAAGGAGTAAAACATAAACTGGCCCGGCCCATGATAGGTAACCTGCCCGCCACGATCGGACTGAACTACAGGAATATCACTTTTACGCAAAATATGAGAGGCATCGCCCGCCTGGCCTAGTGTAAAAACCGGTGCGTGCTCCATCACCCAAAGCTGGTCAACGGTATCGTTGCTCCGCTCGTTCGTCCAATTTCTCATCGCACGCCACGAATCTTCGTACTTCACGAGATTCGAAGCTTCTTCCAAATAGTTTTTAACTAAGAGCTTAGACAAGGGAAGGCCACAGTATCAGCAATTTTGTTGCGCTCAGGAAATTATAAGCCGCTGTTAAAATAGCTCGCACAATCAACCTCCAGAACAACCGAACACGATGGATATCTAGAGTACCATTTTTACGCTACTAATTTTTTTAAGCTCGGTAAAAATTTCTCCCAGCTGATCCTCACCGGTTGCGGTAATAAAAATTGTAATCGAACTAAACCGCCCTTTGCTGCTCGCTCGGCTGGAGACATCCGCGTCAGAAAAGCCTGGTGCAAGTGTACGAACAGCGGAAATAACCTGAGGCTCAAACTCAGGCTCGGCGCGACCGACTACTTTAATAGGATAACGACACGGGAACTCGATTTTAGGCGGCTCGCCATTTCCGCTCATATCAGCATTAATGATTAAATCAGACATTCAGACAGCCACGGTAGTTAGGTGAGCGTACGCAATAGTGCGTGGACTAGGTCATACCTAACAAACCACGTATCAGCAGAACCAGTTGATCCCACAAACGTGAGAACAACCCTGCCTGCTCCACCGCCGCCACCGCCACAAGCGGGCGACGCTCAATAAGCTCGCCATCTAAATTCACTTTGAGCACACCAAAGCTCTCACCCGTTTCAACAGGCGCTAGAATCTCGCTGTCGATTTCAAGCACGGCTTCTAACTCGCTTTTCTTACCACGAGGAATGGTGAGGATAAGCGGTTTTTCCAACGACAGTCCTATGGAGTCCGACTCGCCAGCCCAAATTTTAGCGTCAGCTAATACGGTATCCGCGTCATATATTTTATGCGTTTCAAAATAGCGAAACCCGTAAGTAAGCAGTTTTTGCGTCTCTTGCTCTCTAGCCTTACTGCTCGTAGTACCCATAACTACAGATATCAATCGCATTCCATCTCGCTCGGCGGAAGCCACGAGGCAGTAACCAGCATCCTCTGTATGCCCAGTCTTAATTCCATCAACGCTTTTGTCTCGCCACAACAGGCCATTTCGGTTCGCCTGAGAAATATCGTTATAGGAAAACTCTTTCTCGGAATAAAGCTTATAATGTTCTGGGAAATCGTTAATCAACGCTAACGCCAGCTTACTCATATCGCGCGCCGTAGAAAAATGCCCTTCCGCCGGCCAACCAGTCGCGTTTTCGTAGTGCGTTCCGTTCATACCCAGCAAATAGGCCTGTTGATTCATGACTTCGGCAAAGGATTCCTCACTACCCGCGACATACTCTGCCAGCGCTACGCTGGCGTCGTTTCCTGATTGAATAATCACGCCTTTAAGCAAGTCTTTTAGCAAGACCTCTGAGCCCTCACGAATAAACATTCGAGAACCACCCATCTTCCAGGCTTTTACGCTGATGGGCACCATATCCGACTCTGCCACACTACCCCGCGCAATTTCTGACGAGACAATATAGGCAGTCATGATTTTGGTTAAGCTTGCGGGAGGGAGCTGCTGATCGGCCTGGTACTCAACTAACACTTTCCCGCTGTCTGCGTCGATGAGCAAATAACTGCTAGCCGCTAATTGTGGCGGAGACGGGATTAACGCATTCGCCCACGTGCTAAATACCGCGAAGAAAAAGAACAAAACCAACTGCAAACGAGATGGTCTTTTTAAATAATGCTGGCTTGTTGCAGATATTTCCATTCCAGACACTGGGGCTGTTTTCATCTATGTTAGCTCTTGAATGTCGCCTACGACGACTCTGTAAAAAAGGGCGTATTTTGTGCGCGCTTTCACAAAATCACCGTGAACCAATTCACACAGCGTTCGTGTAAGTTTGCTCTCTTGCGTTGTGGCAATGCTAGAAATCCAGCGCAGACTCCGTGACCGGAAAAACCTTTCCAAAACGCTCGAATAATGATGATTTTGCGAGCTTACGCGCATGCTCCATCGACTCTAGCGGCCCTAGCCGCATGCGATACCACGGGGTAGCCGAAGTATCGGGCATAAACTCGTATAAGCCTAAACCGTATCGATAACCTGATACCTCTAACTCGTTAGCTAGCTTGATGCGCTGGCTTTCTGCTATTTGCTGCTGGCTGTAGGTTGCCAGCTGTAAGAATACCGCCACTCCCTTAGCTTTTTCGCTGGCGATCTTATCTCGTGTATTGCCTTTCGGCTGGGTAGAAGATGAAACAGCAGCAACTCTTGGGCCCGAATCCGATGCAGATGTCGCGTAATTCGCTAACGCCGGATATGCCTGTTTCTCTTCCTGAACCACCGGCTTTCCACATCGGTTGGCCTTCGCGAACCTGGCATAATCGAAACTCTTTGGGTCGATCACGGCTATTTCTACCCGAGCTGTGCCGCTTTTGAGCATATCCAACTTGGTAGCCGCTGCATAAGACAGATCAATAATCCGCCCCTGCACAAATGGGCCCCTGTCATTTACGCGCACGATAACCTTGCGGCCATTATCGAGGTTTTTTACCTCAACATAAGACGGCAGCGGCAAATGTTTGTGCGCCGCCGTCATGCGGTACATATCATAGCGCTCCCCGTTCGAGGTCAAGTTTCCATGGAATGCCGTGCCATACCAACTGGCTTTCCCACGCTCACGATAACCAAACCCATTTTGATAGACTTTGTAGGTTTTGCCTCTAACGGTATAGGTATCGGGATTCCCCTGCCGGCTCCTGGCTTCAACCTTGGGTATCGCGTTTTGAATATCACAGCTCGACAACTTTTTATTGGGCGCGCCATCACGACTTACACGATCCCCTTGCAAGCCCGAAAAAAAACCGCAACTGGCGAGTGCAGAAAATATTGTAATCATCGCAACCCATCTAGCCAGCACGCGGCCAACGTCATCACGCCTATCGTATATTCTCGAAGTCAATTGTAGCCAGGCTCTACCCATTACTATGCTCTGAAAATTATCTAAATCGCCAGTTATCTAGCCGCTCGACATTCGCGCTCAAAGCTCGTGTCGAATCGACTCACTCAACAAATGAACCGCCATCGCGTATTTAGCGCGCGGATTGTACCGGCTAATGGCATAAAAGTTGTTTAAACCTAGCCAGAATTCATCACCATCGCTGTCGTTAAATCGAACCACGCGAGCCATCGTGTCTTCACCTAGTTGCTGATACACATTTTTGTCAATCACATAACCCGCATCCACCAACTCGGCAAGCGTCGCATTAGGCTTGAGGTATTTGCCAATGATTGATGCGTCGAAATTATTTTCCGTAGCAATAGGGAAGGTGGTATCTGCGCCTGCCTGCCAGCCATGATGACTAAGATAGCGCGCAACACTAAAAATAGCATCGTCAACCTGCATCAAATCGACCTCGCCATCACCATTACCGTCGACGGCAAGACGTCGATAATTGCTTGGCATAAACTGGCTCATCCCCATCGCGCCTGCATATGAACCGCTGATTGCCGACGGATCCCAGTCTTTTTCATGGGAGAGGCGGATATACTCTATCAACTCTTCGGTAAAAAACTTGCCTCGCGACGGGTGATCAAAAGCCAACGTTGCCAGCGCGTTTAGTACATTCGCCTTGCCTGTGTAAGTTCCGTAGTTGGTCTCAACGCCCAATATAGCAACAATAACGGTTGGGGCCACCCCGTATTGCGCTTCCGCAGCCTCAAGTGCTTGACGATATTTGTTGTAAAAGGCGACCCCTTTATCAATCCGGCTTTCAACCAAAAAACTCTTTTTATAGGCTGTCCACGTTTTGGTTTTTTCTGCCGCATTTTTCATGCTCTTGAGAATACGCGGCTCGGTCTCAGCCTGGCTCAACACACCCACAACATAATCGCGCGAAAAATCGTGTTGACTAACCAGACGTTCAATCACCTGCTGCGCTTTGGGATGCTCACTATAGTCAGCAAACGCAAGGCTCGAACAAAATTGCACTGCGGCAAAGACGGCAGCTATCGCCGCGATTTGCCATGGTGATTTTTTTTCTAAAGAACGGGTTAACTGGCTGGACAATTTGCTTCCTCGTAACGTTCGCTGTATTTAAAGTTGAGATTCGCTGTATGCGGCCATCATAAAACCAAAGCTTGCGATCATTGTGACCATCGCCGTGCCGCCGTAACTAATTAAGGGCAACGGCACGCCCACCACAGGGAGAATACCAGAGACCATTCCCATATTGACGACTACATAGACAAACAAAGTAAGGCTTAAGCTCCCGACAACCAGACGTGAAAATGCATCTTTTGACCGGGCCGCGATATATGCGCCTCGCACTACCAGCAATAAGTACAATAGTAATAGCAACATTACGCCGAGCAAGCCAAACTCCTCCGCCAGCACGGCAATAATAAAATCAGTATGGCTTTCTGGAAGAAAGTCGAGCTGCGACTGCGTTCCATTTTGCCAGCCTTTCCCTGACCAGCCACCAGAACCAATAGCTGTCTTTGACTGGATAATATTCCACCCTGCTCCTAAGCGATCAGCTTCTGGATTGAGCAGCGTTAAAATTCGCTGTCGCTGGTAACCTTGCAGTAAAAACGTCCATATTGGCCATGCCGCCAATGCCAGCGCGGATAACCCGACCACAATAACCGTCCAGCTCAATCCCGCCAGCCAGATTACCAAAACGCCCGACGCGAAGATCAGCAATGAGGTGCCCAGATCAGGCTGTATAACGATTAAACCAAAGGGCAGTAACGCCAAACCAAAGGCAACCGCAAGCGTACCCAACGCTGGCGGCGAAGGCGCGCGCGATAAATAAGCAGCCAATGTCAGCGGCACCACAATCTTCATTAACTCGGATGGCTGAAAACGCACCAGCCCAAAAACATCCACCCAACGCACACTGCCGTTTACCTCTACACCCGCAACAAATACGCTAAGTAACAGGAGGATGCCCACCAAATACCCAATCGGCGATAAGGCATTGACGGTTTTCATCGAAAATTGCGCAACAACAAACATCGCGGAAAATGCGATGCCCAAATACACCGCCTGGCGAACGACCCGGCCCATGTCTGCACCCGAGGCGCTATATAAAACAACAAGCCCGTAGACGGCCAGCGCAAACAATAGTACCAGCAACACCGGATCTAATCGCAGGCGACTGAACAGGCTTTGCCTTGCCGCAAAGCTCGCATAATTATCGTTCAGGTTGCGCTGAAACTCAGAAGGCATCGACACCCAATCCCTGATCAATCAGCCCGCTTTTCGATGCCCAAAGGCTCGCGTATAAACCGCGATGATCTTGCGGCGTTTCTGGTTTGGGGACATCACGCTCCATGTACCAGTCAAATACTTTGCGCGCGATAGGGGCGGCCGTCCCACCACCGCTACCGCCATTTTCGACGATGATTGCGAGCGCTATTTCTGGAGACTCAAAGGGGGCATACCCAACAAACAAAGCGTGATCGCGTTGCCGCTCTTCGATTTGCTCAGCGTCATATTTCTCGCCCTGGGCAATACCGATGACTTGAGCGGTGCCCGTTTTCCCTGCCATCGTATAATTCGCGTCGGACGCAATCGATTTGGCTGTTCCCTTAGGTGAATGAATAACATCACGCATTGCCTCCTGAATTTGATCCCAATAGTCCGCTTCGACTTGTTGCAAAACATTCGGCATAGCTTTGGCAGTATCACTTAAACGGCTGTTCTGCGTATCCATATTTGAAACCAGATGCGGAGTAATATGCTCCCCCCGGGTTGCTACCATAGCAGTTGCCACCGCCAACTGTAACGGCGTAGCCAGCATATAACCCTGGCCGATCCCCACATTCAAGGTTTCACCGGGAAACCATTGAATGCCTTTGGTTCCCTGCTTCCAGATACGCGAAGGTACCAGACCGTTAGCTTCGCTGGTGGAATCAATTCCCGTGCGCTCGCCCAACTGAAAATAGCTGAGAAAAGGATGAATACGATCAATGCCCAAATTAAACGCGAGATCGTAAAAAAACACGTCGCAACTTTCGACAATGGCATCATGCATATCGACTTTCGCGCCATGACCAGTTCGTTTCCAGTCACGATAAAATCGATCATCGTTAGGCAATTGATACCAGCCAGGGTCGGAAATTGTGGAGTAACGATTAATAACCTCATGATGCAACCCAGCCAGCGCAAGCATAGGCTTAATTGTAGAGCCTGGCGGATACTGCCCTTGCAGCGCGCGATTAAACAAGGGTAAATCTATTGATTCACGCAATGCTGCATAATGTTGACGACTAATACCGTTAACAAAGGCGTTAGCGTCATACGAAGGCGTGCTAACCAGCGCCAAAACTCCTCCTGTATTAACATCTATCGCAACCACCGAAGCCCGCTTACCATCTAACAAATTATGTATATTGCGCTGCAACCCAGCATCGACTGTTAATACAATATCTTTACCTGGCTGAGGATCGCGTTGCTCTAACACTCTTAAAATGCGGCCGTGCGCATTAGTTTCAACCAACTGCGTTCCAACCAATCCATGTAAGGCGTCCTCATAGTAATTTTCGACGCCCAGCTTTCCAATATGACTGGTGGCAGCGTATCGATTTTGTAGTTCCGCATCACTCACAATCCGTTCTTGCTCTTTGGCGTTAATTCGACCGACATAACCCAGCACGTGTGCAAACGATTCGCCAAAACGATACTCGCGAGTCAACTGCGCGGTAATCTCAACGCCAGCCAGGCGAAAACGATTCACCGAGAAACGTGATATTTCATCTTCACTTAGCTTAAACAGCAGCGGTACAGCCTGATATGGCTTACGACGTTTTACGCGTTGGCGAAACTTTGTAATCGCGTCCTCATTAATATCGAAAAGCTGCTGTAAATCAGCCAAAGTCTGGTCCAGGTCGACAATACGCTCCTCGGTAAGCACCAAGCTGTAGGTCGGCTGGTTGGTTGCTAGAACGACGCCGTTTCGGTCGTAAATGAGCCCGCGCTTGGGCGCGACCGGAAGCGTATGTATTCGATTTCGGTCCGACTGCGTAGCAAATTTATTGTAATTAACGATTTGCAAACTGCTGTATCGCCAAAGAAGAAGAAGCACCAGAGACACAACAATCACCATGCTGATAAACAAGCGCGCCCTGAAAATACGGGCCTCTCTTGCCAAATCGCGTATATGGTTTGCGCCTATGCTCATCGACCCACCATGCTCTTCAACCCAATATGCTCTTCAACCAAATATACTCTTCAACCAATTATGCTCGGGTTAAAAACAACTCTATTTTTTCTACTCACGATGATAAGGGTGGCCAGCCTTTAACGACCATGCGCGATAAACTTGCTCGACAAGCATTACCCGCACCAAAGCATGAGGAAACGTTAGATTTGATAACGCCCATTTATCATCTGCCCACCCCGATTTTTGTTTTGTACCTGGCACATCAACATCAAAATCCAAACCGTCTGGCCCGCCAATAACAAAACTAACATGCTTATAATTTTGCAGCCACTGTTCAAGCTGAACAGCAAACTGTGAGGAGCTGTATTGCTTACCTCGCTCGTCGAGCGCAATGACTCTAGATCCAGATGGCACCGCCTCGACAATTCGAGTAGTTTCGCGACGCTTAATATTTTTTGAGGACTGGTTTTTACCTCTCCCCTCTAGCGGGATATCTTGCCAGTGAATCTTATACTCTGCACTCAAACGCTTGTTATAGTTGTCGCATAGCGCCGCAATAGGGTCTGGCATCTTGCCTGCTGCACTAATCACATGAATAGACATCGTTAAAAAAACTAATCTTGCTCGACATTTGTAACGTCTTTACCAGACGGTTTTACTTTCCACAAAGACTCAAGATCATAAAACTGGCGTGTTTCCGGCAACATTACGTGGACAATGACATCAGCAAAATCGATGAGCACCCACTCACCTTCGTCTTCGCCTTCGATGCTAATTGCAGGGCTACCAGCGCGCTTTGCTTCTAAGGCAACATTATTGGCCAGCGATTTGACATGACGACTGGATGTGCCACTCACAATAATCATCCAATCGGCAACCGATGTAACGTCGCCAACAAACAACTCTGTTATATCTTGCCCTTTAAGGTCATCAATTGCCTCAAGAACGATTTTTTTTAACTGTTCACTTTCCACATTTAACCCAACTATATGCTTAACAAGCTAATAAACCGACACTGCCGCCTAACGGTAAAGCCGGTGAGAATAAATATATGACCTGACAGGCTCACTTAAACTATTACGCAATGTCTCTGGCCAGTCATTATCTGCCATACCAGCCGAAGTTTTATTTTCATTATGGCTGCGCCAGAATTCTGCCAGACTCGCTCTTACATTTGTTGAAGACATGGCGATATCTTCCAACTGAATACAGGATACCGAACCCTTTGCATTCGAGCCAAACTGCTTACGCGAAAAGGGCGCAATGTATGTTCGCAAAAAATCACTAACGCCTTCGTTTGCGGACTCGCGAACCAGCAATTGATCCAGCAGCTCATCCGCAGCCAGGGCTTCCGGTATTTCACTGCCCTCCTCTGGCCGGTGTATAACTAACAAATGAACAAAGTCTAGCAGCGCCGCCCAACTCTCCCACTGATGAAACTGCCCAAGCACGTCACTACCAACTACGAGGCTAATCGCACGGTCTTGCCCTTGCTCATGTCTAACTGATCGGCAAGTTTCAATAGTGTATGAGACTTTGCTCGCGTTAACCTCTCGAAGATCGACATTGCATTGCTTTGCTATGGAGAGCGCATTAATGGCTCGACGCAACATTCCGATACGATGCTCGTCACCAACCGCAAACTGTTTGGCAAACGCGTGCTGGCCGCAAGGTATAAAATGCAACGCCTCAAAACCAAGCGTTGCAATCAGTGCTTCAGCGGTTTTTAAATGCCCTTGATGTACGGGGTCAAAACTGCCACCAAATAACGCCAACATAAAAAAGCTAGTTACGAATCTGGCCCGAGCCTAAAACAACATACTTCTGCGAAGTTAAACCCTCTAAACCGACAGGGCCACGCGCATGGATTTTATCGGTCGAAATGCCAATCTCAGCGCCCAGCCCGTACTCAAATCCATCGGCAAATCGCGTTGAAGCATTAATCATGACTGACGAAGAATCGACCGCACGCAGGAAATGCATTGCCGCCGCATGATTGTTAGTAACAATCGACTCGGTATGTTGAGAGCTATAACGATTGATGTGGGCGACAGCTTCATCAATCGTGTCAACCAGCTTGACAGCCAATATCGGCGCTAAATATTCCTGATACCAGTCATTCTCGTCAGCTAACGTAACAGTTAAGCCTTGCTGCTTATGTGACTCTAATTTAGCGTTAGTCTTTTCGCAGACCCGCAGCTCTAGCTGGTGAGCGGCGAACATCGGTGCCAGCGCAGCCAACACCTCTTGCGCCCGTGACTCAGCGATTAATAGCGATTCTGCCGTGTTACACGTTCCATAGCGTTGCGTTTTAGCATTTATCACAATATCGCAGGCCATTTTTAGCTCAGCATCGTCGTGCACATAAACGTGGCAGTTGCCGTCAAGATGTTTGATCACACTAACGCGCGCGTCACGGCTGATCCGCTCGATCAGTCCCTTGCCGCCACGTGGCACCACCACATCGACAAAGTCTTCCATCGTAATCAGGTGCCCTACCGCTTCCCTGTCGGTCGTTTCAATCACCTGCACCGCTTTTTCCGGCAACCTGGCACTCGCCAGCCCTGCGGCGACACAACGCGCAATTGCCAGATTGGAGTGACTCGCTTCCGAACCACCTCGCAAAATCGTTGCATTACCAGACTTCAAACAAAGGCTGGCCGCCTCTACCGTTACATTTGGACGCGACTCATAAATGATACCGACAACACCCAATGGCACACGCATTTTTCCAACCTGAATGCCAGAAGGTCGGTAAGTCATGTCACTAATTTCGCCTATCGGATCAGCAAGTGCGGCAACCTGGTGTAAGCCTTCGATCATGCCATCAATCACTTTTGGCGTCAGTGCCAGGCGATCCAGTAAAGCATCATCCAAACCACTCTTGCGCGCTTGCTCCAGGTCTTTCCCATTAGCCTCTGCTAGCGCGCTTCGACTGGCTCCCAGCTCAGACGCGATTGCCAACAACGCAGCGTTTTTTTGTGCCGTCGCGGCGTTGGCCACGACACTCGCGGCATCTTTCGCAGCTTCGCCAACCGCTTGCATGTAGGTTTCTATATTCAATGATTTACTCCAAATAGGCAGCAATACGCTCCAACAACAGAGCGCTATTCTCGCACAAGGCGAGAACAAGACAATCGAAGAATGAATGGAGATTACGTGGCAGTGAATATGCCACAAGATTCGCGATTAATGCGTCGCTCGACTGAACAGGCCGCTGGTGCCGAAACTGTAAAAGCCCTGCTAAGCCCTGTCAAACTGCATTATGCGCTCGACTATACGCGGAGACGCCTTGCCGTCACCATAGGGGTTATGCGCCAGAGACATGGCTTGATAAACCGCCTCATTAAGCATAACGTCGTTGACATTGGTAACGATCTTATCAGCATCAGTGCCGACCAGTCGAACCGTGCCTGCATTGACCGCTTCTGGGCGCTCAGTAACATCTCGCATCACCAGCACCGGCTTACCTAACGAAGGCGCTTCTTCCTGGATGCCACCCGAATCGGTGAGAATTAGAGAAGAGCGGTTCATTAGCCAGGCAAACGGCAGATAGTCCTGCGGCTCAATCAGGCTTACGTTTTCTAGCTCTGAGAGGATTTCGTAAACCGGCTTTTGCACATTTGGGTTTAGATGAACCGGGTATACAAACTCCCAGTCGGGGTGACTTTGCGCAAGCGTTTTGATGGCATTACAGAGATCAATAAAACCCTGGCCAAAGTTTTCTCTACGGTGGCCGGTAATCAATATCAAAGGCTTGTTTTGATCAGCCAAACGAGAAAACAGGCGATCACCCAGCGCCCGCTGCCAAACTGAATCGTCATACTGTTCTAGTCGACCAATCACCCAGAGCAGCGCATCAATTACCGTATTACCCGTCACAGCAATGGTTGCGGGATCAACAGACTCGCCTATTAGATTGTTTTGCGATAGCTCAGTTGGAGCAAAATGTAGTTGTGTTATCCGCCCCACCAAACTCCTGTTAGCCTCTTCTGGAAACGGCGCTAACATATTGCCCGTACGCAAGCCGGCCTCAACATGACCGACCGGAATCTGGCGATAAAACGCAGCTAAACCCACCGCAAAACAGGTTGTTGTGTCGCCGTGCACCAGCACTAAATCTGGCTTGAACTCATCTAACACATCGCGCATAGCCACCAGGATACGAGCGGTCAGATCATAAAGATCCTGATTTGGCTTCATAATATCGAGGTCAAAATCGGGTGTTATCTCAAAGAGCTCTAACACCTGGTCTAGCATCTGGCGATGCTGCGCCGTAACACACACTTTGGCGTCGATACTAGCTTCCTCGTCCAGGGCTCGCACCACGGGCGCCATCTTAATTGCTTCGGGACGCGTTCCAAAAACCGTTAAAACCTTCAACACGCAAATAATCCTCTAACGCCTTTACCAGGCTGCCATTTTAAATGTATTACCTGCCTAAAAACCTACAACGACTGCAATGTTTCGATCGCCTCGTCATAACCAGGATACGGGGATTCAACTTCCGCCGTCGCTAACGTTAAATGCTGCCTGGCGTTCTCTGAATCACCCGCTTTAAAATACGCCATCCCCAGATGGTATTGCAGTATTGCCGCCGAACCTAGCTTATCCACCGCTGCTCTAATATAAGTGATGGCCGTATCGTAGTCGCCTGACAAATAGCTAACCCAGCCCACTGTATCAAGGTAAGCGGCGTTCTCACTTTCTTGCAGATCGGCAACTAAGGCACGCGCTTTTTTCATATTCTCTGGTGACGGCAGATTTTCTGCGTAAATCATCGCCAGGTTATTTTTTGCAGCTAAGGCTTTGCCCGATGCTTTATCAATAATCCCTCGGTAGATCTCGGCTGCTTGTTCATAACTCTGCGAACCATAATAGTAAGTCGCCAAATCAAACTTTAAGCTACGGTTATCAGTTTTGCTAATGCCGTCAAGAAGCGTTGTTTCGTAACCAGCAAGATCCTGCTTCGCGACATAAACCCTTGCCAACTGAGTGTAACTACGCACAAATTGGTCGTTAATATTAAGACTTTCTTTAAGGCTTGCTTCTGCCGCTTCAAAATTCTGCCCCTGGGCGTTTAGCGTACCTAAGATATATAAACATGGAGCTGAAGCATGCGCTTTACAGTGATCATCAATAAAAGCCGTTGATGCTTGTAAACCTTCTTTTTCACTAATCAAGGTCGTCAGCGCTGCCATCGTTTCAATTGCATCAGGCTGTTCTGCTAACGCAGCTTTGAACGAAGATATTGCCTCACCATCTTCGCCAATCTGCTGCTGGATACCACCCTTAAGATAATAACCAAGCGCCTTGGCGCTGTCGGAATCTATCAGGCGTTGTGCAAACTCTTGCGCTGCCGCCCAATCTTCTTTAAGCGCTAGCAACCTAACCAGATCGGTGACCAAACGAGGGTTGTTAGACTGCTCCTCTGCCTGCAATGCCAGACGAATATATTTCTCCGCCTCTTGATATTGCTCTGTCTGAATTGCGAGCCGCGCTGCACTCGCCAACGTTTGAATTTCGGTATCGCCCAGTGCCATCAACTTTTTGTAGTTGTCCAGGGCAAGGTCAACACTACCGTTAGCTTCTTGCGTTTGAGCCAGCGCACTAAGCGCCTGTCTGTTTTCTGGATTATTTTTTACGACCGTCCGAAGATCAATAATTGCATCTTTAAGCTTGCGATCATTTAGGTGCAGGCCAGCACGACTCATAAGTCCGAACTCGTTTTCCGGCTCTATCGCCAAAATGTCGCCGATCATTTGGCGAGCGCTATCCATATCTTCGTCCGCCAGGAAAAGCTGCACCAAACGAGTACGCGCTTCAATCGCACCAACGCTTTCGGGGTCGGTTGCAATTGATTGCTGAAGCACTTCCATTCCCTTGGGCTTATCACCCGTAAACAAATAAACTTCAGCTAACGTGTTAATCAAACGTGTATCTTCTTCATCAGCTTGCATGTATTCTCGCGCCTGGGCAATAGCGCTATCCTGCGATTCCTGCTGCAACAAGTACTGAATCACACGCCGCTTGGCTTCATACGACTCAGGGTTGTCCTGAGCAAAACGGCGAATAGCCTCCTCAGCCTTAGCATGTTCAGATTCACGAACATAGAAACGTACCAGAGTATCTGAGTACTGAACAGAATCAGGGAATTGCGCTGCAAGACCAACGAGCTCTTGCTCTAATCCCGCGTTATCGTTTAAAGCCTGGTATACACCGACCTTCATCATCGACAGCCGCGCGTCATCTGGATTGGCTACCTGCCCCTTCGTTAACGCATCTAAAGCTTCTTTGAATTTTTCCTGGCCGCTTAAGTATTGTGTTGTAACGCCCAGCGCCGCAGCATTTCCAGCGTCAATAGCAATCGCTTGCTGCGCCAATTCATAGGCCTCATTGCTTTTCTCTAGACCCAACATCGCTAGCGCCTTGAAACCCATTAGTTCGCTGTTCTCGGGCTCGATCAACAGCGCTCGATCTGCGTGATCCAGAGATTGCTGAAAATCTCGAACGGCAGCATAGATTTTACTTAGCCCGGTCAAGGCAGCGACGTTGTCACTTTGCTCTTCAATAATCGCGGAATACGAACCAAACGCCCGGCGCAAATTTCCCTCACCAAAGGCGATATCAGCAAGAATCACCCTGGCTTCTATATTTTTGGGATTGATTTGCAGAACATTTCTTGCATCTACACTGGCCTTGTCATAGTTTTCTTCAGCGTAGTGATCCTGAGCCCTTTTCAGGTAACTCGCCTGCCGATCTTCACCTTCACCACAACCAGATAGCCCCAAAAAGCCGACTAACGCCCCGACCAAAATTGCTGACCTTGTCAAACGAGAGAAAGGAGAAAATGCGTATTTCATAGTATTCTTGACCGAAATTTCGAGACTAAATTTAAACGAGATTTATATTTTTGAATTAAGCGGGAGCGCACTAAACCAGCTAGCTAGACTCGCCCCGGCTGGACAAATATCCAACCGAAAAAAACCATTACATCCCATTCAGCATAGCCCTAAATTCTAGTTCTGCTTGAAGTAAAGTAGTGTAAAGAAAGGAAAGTAGAGGACAAAACACGCCTCCACCGGCGGACTAAATGAACCAGACTTTGGCCAACGCCACCATCCAGGCGCAGGAGATTAACGCTCTCAAAATAAGCGGGTTTTCCACTCGCGATACAATATATTCGGCGGCATAAAGCAGTACAACCAAACGAACAACCGCGCCGGTTACAGTAGCCTGATCCGTCAGCCCCGCATTGGCCGCCACTGGCGCTATGACCAACATAAAAAGCACCAGCAAGTCCTGGTTATCCAATCGAAACTGCGCTTTGCGAGTCGTTCGAATAGTGAGCGCCAGGGTGATAGCGAGTCCCACGAGCAACACATCAAGCAGGCTCAAAGACTTCCATTCGGTCAACACTAGCACCGGATGGTAGGTACCAATATAAAGCGCACCTGCACACGCCATATAAATCATTGTTCTATTAAAAACGTTGACCTGCTGAACCAACCACCAAATCGCCAATAGGCCTCCGTAAGTCAACAACAGAGATTTAGTCACTACCGATGCATCGGGCCTTCCAACAATCACCATAGATAAAACGGTAACCGCAAGTAATAAGCCTACTAATAGCGAACCGTACCGATGAAACCAGCCAAGCCTCCGGAAAAAAGGATTGCGTCGATCCGAGTCAGTAGAGGCGTCGACCCTTTCAGGTCGCCTTCCATGCTGCATCCAAAATAAGGCTAACAGAACAACTGCGCAGTAAAACACATAAGCTGCCAGCACCAGACCATCCGACTGGTAACGAAGCACATACGCAAGCACCACAAGGACAAACCCAAATAAATATATCCCGGCTACCGCCTGATAGTGATGTAAACCTGCACGCAGCAGCTGATGATGCAAATGGCGCTGGTCAGGCTGAAAAGGGGAATGCCCCGAACGAATACGCAAAGCGATAACCATCAGCGTATCTAATATAGGCAGCCCAACAATTAGCACTGCAAGTACAGGGCTTACCGCGCAGTTTTCCGACTGAGTAACAAGAACTGCCAGGCATGCCGCCATAAATCCAAGAAACTGGCTACCGGCATCCCCCATAAAAATGGACGCGGGGTGTGTGTTAAAACGCAAAAAGCCCATTAACGCGCCCATCACACAAACCGCCATCATTGTCAGCGCGTAATCACCAGCGCCATAAGATAGTAGCGCGACAAAAACAAAGCTCAGCAAACTTGAGCCCGCTGCCAATCCATCCAATCCATCACTCAGGTTAACCGCGTTAGTCACGCCGAGAATAAATAACGCCAGCACAGGATAGCTGAGCCACGGCACGACATTGCCCAGCCCTGCGAAAGGTGTCTTGGTGATTTCAACATTGCCTGCCAGGAAAACAGCCACCGCGAGTATTTGTGCGGCAAACTTCCATTGATAAGAAAGATCATGACGATCATCAAGAAAACCAAAAAAGGCAATGATGGCCGCCCCAAGCATTAGCGCCACATAGGGGCCCAGGTTAACGCCCCAGATAACCAGCGGAACAAAGAAAGCAACAACAATTGCCACACCGCCCGCACGCGGAATCGGTTGAGCGTGAACCTTACGCGCGTCAGGCTGATCCACCAGACCAAGTGCTGGAGCCAAACGCACCATCATCGGCACCAGAACCGAACTTAGAAACAACGCGAGCGCGAAACTTACTGCAAAGCTCATCGTTCAAACACCATCAAACACACAACATCGACATAAAACCTGACAGGTCAATCAGGAATATGCGTGGGCAAGCGCGGATACAACACCTGCAAATAGTCAGACAAACGCTCGTCAGCCATGCTTACATCCGTGCCTTCAGGTACATAGGTGACCAATCGCACTAGTGCCCCATCAGTTCTACGACGGGTTAAGGAATCCCAAAAAATATACCACTTAGCCAGATACTCGTTAGTAATATTTCTTCCTCTGCCCTGGAACCAGTAGTAAACCAGTTGCTGATGCTTGCCCATTTGCATCACCACACGATTAACATTTAAGGGGCTACCGTAGGCGTCAATCGCCGCAACAGGATCAATAGTGTGGCTCTGGATAACCCAGCCGCCGCCTGGCAAACAGGATTTTGGCGAGTGGATAGACGCGCCTTTGCGCTGCTCTTCATACCAGGCGGTATAAAAATTAACAGTAGGCTCAGCGTTCGATCGAGAAAAATCGCCAATAAAATAATCCGTTAGCTTTAACTCCCCCAATACATCTTCCTCTAAAGCCGACTCTCGACCAACCCATTCACCCATCCTAAGCGGAAGCTCAACAAAGCGAGCACGATCTGGAACAACATCTTGTCTCGATTGAATGACGTCAACAGCGGGAATCATCATTGCAAGAATTACCGCACCGATTAGCGCTGAAGCGGCTAAACGAGAGGAATCGTACGGCGGACGAGCTTGTGAATCGCCTTCAATTTTATCCGCTGCGCCAAAGTCCAGGTCGAACAGCTCAGAAAACCTCGCACCCTTTCGCGAAAACATGTAGAAAACCCAAATCTCTAACAGCAGGACACCAAGGCACGCCATAAACACAAACCAGCCTTCAAAATCATGCAAAAACCCTTCGGCCGCTGCGATTCCAAAATATTCAACGGTAACGCCTATCACACCGATTCGAAAACTATTCATCAATACTGTAATGGGAACCGTTGAGGCGAAAATTACAAAGCGCTGCCACATCGGCCCCTTATAGATATAAGCAATCAAAAAACCAAAGCTCATCAAAGGAAAGAGGTATCGTAATCCGCTACAAGCTTCAACAACCTGAAGCTGATAAACACCCAGATCAATAACGTTGCCTTCGAGGAAGACGCTAATATCAAACAAACGGATAACGGCGACACCTAACGACGAAGAAATTAACTGTAGCTCTTGTGATAAGTTAAAAAACAAAAAATTGGGCAACGGAATCATAAAAAACAGGTAGAAAAACGCAGCCCAAATGACACGCACGCCTTTTATGCCAACCCACAAAAACCCTAGTGCCCAAATACCAACCCAAAAACCATACTGAATAATGGTATAGATGGAGCTTATCTCTCCCAGCAACCAGATCCCCAAGGCGCCGAACAAAACCAGCACCCCAAACCACGAGCCAGGCCTTGCGACTGAACTCAATGCTGCCCTCTTTTGAAAGGCCAGATAGGCCGCGACTAACGGAATTAAATAGCCATGACTATACTCATCACGACTCCACCAACTCACCATTAAAGATATGCCCTCACGACATACCCATGCCCATAGACCAACCGATACAATAAACAGCAAAAATGAACGACTTAAAAAAACGTCGTTGCCGCTCACTGATTTATCAATTTCACTAGACCCGTTCATATCTTTTGCCAAATCGAAGATGTATTTTATTCACTAAATTCTTTCAACATTTCGAGAGCCAGACGTTTTCGATCAAACTCTCGTGCCACATAAGGCCTACCGGCACGCGACGTCGCCTTATAGCTGTCTTTATCATCGGATAACTTCACAACCGCGCTCGCCAATGCCTCAGCACTTTCAGGCTTGATACAAAGCCCGGATGCAGAGTCCTCAACAATCGTTTTTACTTCTCCCTCCACACCCAGCACAATCGGTTTACCCATAGCCATACTTTCAAATATTTTTGAGGGAATGACTGTTTTAAACAAATCCAGCCTTTTCAATAGCACAAGGCTGATGTCTGTCATTGCCCAAATCTTTGGCATTGCCGACTTTGGCTGCTGCTCCTTCATGATCACATTGTCCAAGCCGCGACGTTGCTTTTCGTCCAGCAAGCGCTCACGTTCAGCGCCCGCGCCAACCATCAAAAAGACAATATCATCTCTATCCTTTATCAATTCTGCCGCATCTAAAACGGTATCCAGTCCATGTGCCATACCGTGTGTCCCGACGTAAGCGGCGACAAACTTGTCTGCCAACCCCCACGCGTCTTCCAGCGCCGCATCTTTTTCAACTTCTGAAAACAGCGCCAAATCGACACCATTCCTGATTACCGATATTTTCTCCGCACTGCCTCCACAACGGACAATATGTGTTTTAAACGCATTTGTCACAGCCACAATAGAGTCGGCCTTACGATAAACAAAACGCTCAATCCGCTCCAGCGCTCTAATTACCGTTCGGTTTTCAATCGCACCTACAGCAACGATAGATTCCGGCCACAAATCGCGAATTTCGAGCACCCACTTTGCACGCTTCATTCGCGCTACAAAATAGCCCGCCAACCCATTAAAAAATTGCGGCGATGTCGAAACCACAACATCGGCTTTAGGCAAAAACGGCGCGGCCAAAATACTCATCAACATATAAAAAACGTAATTGAAGGTACGCTTTAAAAAACCTTCGTTCGCCGTTATATAGGTAAGCAGGTGAACGATCTTAATGCCATCGCGCTCTTCCACCTGATAAAGCTTATTTTTATAGCCAGGATAAGCTTCACCCATTGGGTGATGTGGGACACAGCTTACTACGGTAACCTCATGCCCTTGCTCTACCCATACTTTACAATGCTCATAAGTACGCGTGGCTGGCGCGTTGACCTCTGGAGGAAAATAGTGAGATAAAAATAAGATTCTCAAGCGCCGTCTCTACCTACAAAGTATGCTTTCTGATTCTGGTCGTTTTAAAAGCCATTAACTTCTAAGTAAAGACAATGCTGTAGCCAATTTCCAGAGTACCAACACCGTCAGCGCTAAGTACCAGACATTTATTACGCTCTTTTCGGCCAAACTCTGGGCAATAGATCCCGTCTTGAACCTCATATTGAAATACTGACGAGAATCTTAGCTGTGCGACAACTCTCTCTCCTCGCAAAATAGCAAAGCCTGACTGCCCATCGTTGCTCAACTCCTGGAGCAGAATATCGGGGTGAAAGTGCACGTAGCTTTCCGCAGATATACTGGTTTCAGAGCCTTTTAAAGCCCTGATCTTATCGCAAACACGAATATCAGCTAGGCTGTCTTTAAGCAACTTTACATCGATTTGCCGAGCATGACTAAAATCCGGCTTCCAGTGGAATCGTGAGGCATAGAAACCATTAAAACTTCCCCGCAAACTCACCAAACCATCGCTTTCCTCGACAACGGCTTCAACCTTCCTGGCTCTTCTCGCCACCCTGAACTCTCCCCAAACTTCAGACTGTTCAAGGCCATTAACCACCACAGTATTATGCGCACTCGTACTTCGAAGATATTTTCTAGTTTCCCCCGGCGCATACTCGCACACCCCAGTATCTACAATAACTCTCTGGCCATCCCTCATTAACTCGTAGCTTAAGAAATCGCAGTGTGTATGCCCCGGCTGATAGCCAGGCCCTATGTCACCACAGTCCATAAGTAGCATATCCAAACCACGACGGATGCCATACAACCCGGTCTCATCCATTTGAATAACAGTATCGTTTACCTGTGATGGCTCATAGGCAAAAAGATGTTTGGCATAGGATTCCAGAGCATCGAGTGTTGGCGCAACGCCAAAAGCAGAATCGTTGAATAGCGGTATTTGTTTATCTGGAAAGACAATACCGCTTAAAAACTTCAGCGCTTTCTCTGAAGTTTCTCCAACAAGCAACTTAAAGCTGGAACTAAAAAACTCAGAATTACGATCTACGAGATTATAAATATCCAAATAGTTTTCAAGCATCAAGCAATGATACTGGGGGCTGCGCTCATAGTGCCCGCCATCGCCAAGCATTTGCTCTTTGAGCTGAGTAGCAAGCTCGCTTATCGCTTTTTCGCGCCAGCGTTTTGCATCGTTTCCCTCAAAAAAACAACCCGCAAAAAGCAACGCCTTTAAGTTTTCAAAATAATGATTTGCCAGGATGTGGCGCTCATCGTTTTGCTCCAGCCACAAAGCCTGAAGATATAAACCATTCAAAACCCCGGAAGAAAGTAACGAACGCTTTTTCGAAAAAAAGAAAATCCAGTTTACAATCCGTAAACTCATCGTAAAAGGCTCCCAGCCGGGCTGGGTATTTTCCTTATTGTTTTTTATCCAGCTATCGATGAGCGAAAATCTATAGTCAACTGAAACAGTCTCATTACGCAGATAATCAAAATAGTGGAGGTTATAGCTCCACAATCTTGGCTTGCCATCACTTGTCCAGTCCACGGCGTCAAAGCGTTGCGATATGTTTAGAAACTCGAAAAGCCCTTCGTTTTTTACGCCTCCATCAACTGCAATTGGGCTCGCGAGCGAAAACTCCCCGTTAGCCGAGAGTCCTAACAACTTTTTCTTGTGAACTGTCCTGGCTGAGAATTTTCTTCGCCATATAAAAAAAGCCAACTGCATTGGCTTTAAATATACAAGCGTATAAAACAAGCGGCTTAGTCTTAGCATAATAGCGTTATTAGATTTCTAGATTTTTAAGAAATCTGCTCAACAACATCAAAACAGGCATTAGCCACTTCTTGCAATTCATTGAATGGAATAAGCTGCGCGGTATCGCCGGTTCTAATCGCTTCAATAAACGCCTGCGAACAGGCCGCCTGCCCCTTATCCTGCCTCCAAAGACTTTGAGATTTAAGACCATCCCAACCAATCGACTTCAGGGATCGAAAATTATTTATTTGCGCGATTGATCCACCACAAAAAACCTCCAGACGCTCCTTCGCCAAACCTTTATGGCCGTTAGCCAGGTAATGAACAGAGCCTACCGACCCGTCCGCAAAGCCCAATTGCACCATAACAGAGTCGTTACACGTGGAATCCATTGATTGCGTCTGTACAGAAGTTATTTTCTGTCCAACCAGGTAACGCAAAAGATCAATAAAATGGCAACCCTCGCCAATAATTCGCCCTCCTCCTAGCTCAGGATCTTGCGTCCAATGATCAGCAGGAATTTCACCCGCGTTTACAATCATAGTCAACGCTTTAGGTTGGCTGCGTTTGTCCATCGCGGTTTTTAATTGCTGTACGAGCGTAGAGTATCTGCGGTTAAAGCCAACCATCAACACCGGCTTCTTATCTAGTCCGGTGTACTTTTTGTTTATTCCTTGCAGTTCCTGGCGAGTTAAAGCTAGTGGCTTTTCAACAAAGCAATGCTTACCAGCATCCAGGCATCGATTAACCCATTTGGCATGACTATTGTGGCGAGTAGTAACCACCAATGCATTGATATCTGCATCAGATAACAAACTGTCCGAGTCCGTCGTTGCGGACTCAACGCCATTCTTCTTACCAACGTGCACACTGCTCACACCCGTTGCCGAGGCAATCGTTTTTAAGCGTGCGCCTGTTTTGGCAAAGGCAGGCACTAATACTGCTGAAGCATAATTGCCCGCTCCAATAAAACCAATACAAGGAGTTTGAGCATTTATAGTCACACTGCTATTCGAGGCACTGGATCTCGCGCCAAGCGAAACAGTGCGCACTATCTCAGCGTCCTGTGGATATTCAAGCAAGACGCCCAGAGGGCTACCGTTAGCAATTAGGTCATAAGCCTCTACCGCTTGCGCCAAAAGAAAACGATGACTAATTAAAGGCTGCATATCGATACGGCCATCAGCCATCATGTCGAGAATCGCCTCAAAATTACGCTGCTCTGTCCAACGTACAAAACCTAACGGGTAGTCATTGCCTTTATCTTCGTACTCAGCATCGTAACGCCCTGGTCCATAAGAGCATGACACCTGAAAAGAAAGCTCCTTTTCGTAAAAGTCTGCGCGCGACATTTCCATGCCCACGACCCCGACAAGCACTATCCTTCCTCTCTTGCGACACATCGTCGCGGCTTGATGTATTGGCTCGTTACTTTTAGTAGATGCCGTTATCAATACTGCATCAACTCCACGACCCCTGGAATACTTTTCTGCAACCACAAGCGGGTCCTGGCCTTTACTTAAATCAACCACCTCCGCACCAAGCTGCTTAGCCAGCTCACATTTTGAAGAATCAAAATCGATACCTAAAACACGACAACCATGAGCACGTAGAAGCTGTACAGCGACCAAACCGATTAGTCCTAAACCCGTGACAACAACGGTTTCACCCAAGGTTGGCTTTATTAGACGAATGCCCTGTAAAGCGATTGCGCCGATGACAGTAAAGGCCGCAGACTCATCATCGACACTGTCTGGAATCTTCGCGCAAAGATTTTTGGGAACCGCAACAAACTCAGCGTGCTTACCATTGGAAACCACGCGATCACCAACGCTGAAATCATCAGCACGACTCTCAGCAACAACACCTACGTTGCAATAACCTAATGGCAAGGGAGTGTCTAATTTATTCCGGACAGTATCAACCGTTTGTGCAATCCCATCTGTCTTGGCTTTCTCGATTACCTGCTTAACCTTATCAGGCTGCTGCATCGCTTTTTGCAGGTAATTGCCACGGCCAAAATCGACCAGCATGCGCTCGGTTCCCGCAGATACCAGAGTTTTGGTGGTGCTAATCAGTAAACCATCGGGCATGCAGGTGGGAACCGGTACTTCTTCGAGAAGGGTATCTCCAGAGTTTAAATTTTGAAGGAGTTGTTTCATTGACTTTAATCGTAATTAGGAGAATCACGCGTGATGCAAGTAAGAATAGCAAAATATGGACTAATTATGATAAGTGGACTATGCAGACAGCTCTCTATATAAGCTGGTTAACTGATCAAACATAATCTCTTTCGAAAAATACTTTGAACGCTCCAAGCCAATCGATCGGTAAGACATACGATCGAGCTCTGAATTAGACAGCGACTTTATAGCAGACGCCAACGCTAAAGCATCATCCACATCGAACAGCACACCTGCTTGCCCTTCGTTCAGAATCTCCGGTATACCTCCAACATTCGAGGCAATTACCGGAGTACCTGAAGCCATTGCTTCCAATAAAGCAACTCCAAGAGCCTCTTGACGACTAGGCAATACCGCAATGTCCGAGAGATGCATCAACTGCGCAATTTCATTCTTATCGAGCCTACCGACATAAGTAACGTGCCCGTCCAATTCTAAGCTTTTATACTTACTTCTAATGATAACATTTTGAGGTTCACTTTCCTTACCAATTACACAAAGTTGAATATTAGGCAAATCTGGAAGTATTAAGATAATGGCTTCTAAAAGCAGGTCTAACCCTTTTATGCGCCAGTTAGATCCAACGAAAATCAACTTCAACCCACAGTCACTAGATGCGCTTCGACTTTCACGAAGCTTTGCTTCTTTAAAGGCACTCAAATCTACAGCTTTATAAATAACCTGTGCCTGTAAGCTTGAAATGTTATAGCTTTTTGTAACTATTTTGCGAACATATTCCGAATTACAAATTACTCTCTCGCACCGCTTCAACACTTTTTTTTCTTGAAAATACCGCCAAATCAGCCGTAAGCACCGGTTAAACCCTTTGGATCTAATTTGTTTTAGAAAATTGCTCCTCACACTTGCCACTTCATAGTCGTTGATCTGACACACCAACTTAGCAGAAGTCTTTAAGCTGCCCATACTATGCGCATTGTTACAATGAACGATATCTATTGGCCCGCATTTCTCTTCTACTTTCTCTACTTCCCTGCAAAGGGCCACATGCAGATTAGGAAAAGAATCTCCTGAAAAAGAGTGTACGTTATCATGGCTTACGCTTCTCACATTTGGCGCAACCAGATGAAATTCAAACTCTCCGCTATCGCTAAAATATTCCCACAAATATTTCGCGAAAGTTCCCGGCCCTGTACTGACGTCATCAAATACGGTTGTGGCAAAAATAATTTTTTTCATAGCCTGACGATTAATTGACTAAGTTAACTTCACGCAAAAAATCAATACATGACGGAACATCGCCACTAAAATAAAGGCCGAACTGAGTACGCAAAGACTGAAAAACTTTTCTCCTTAAACCACAAAAGCCCGCTGTATAGCGGGCTTTTGCTTAGGCACTGCGCTTATTGAGACGGCACTGGAACCAAATTTCGCTCGCGTAAAACAAGCACATCACTTCCAGTAGTTCGGCCAGCGTACCTCAATCTAGCCCAAACCATAAACCCTCTAGTAAAGCTGTAAACAAATAGTCTCGCGACATACTTATTTACTTTTGAATGAAAGACATTCATCTCAAACCCCCACGAATTTATTCGGAGGGGCCAAGGGGACTGACATTTGACCACAGGACGAGCCCTTTTTCAACCACCCACTTACATGTTGCTGGCAAAAAAGACTCAGATACCAAGGTCAAACAATGCAGTCTAACTCATTGATTTAAAATGAAAAGTCGTATTCAAAAATCACATCAATCCTGAAAAACCGGCTAATAGACTACCGATCAAATTGATCGCAATAACTTCGCCGAGCGCTTTAAAAGTGGTATTTAGCGATACCAGGATTACTAATAATCAGCTGATTTGGATGCCCTCACCGCAGCAACTCATACAACTCCTTGAACTCATTTGAGTAAAGATAGACTGCTTCTGGCATACTCTCGTAATTCGAAACAAATCGGTCTAAATCGCTTTCACGAATTCTACTTACTTTATCGACACTACTATTTATGTCAGAAAAATCGATCGAAATACCCACATCATATTTCTTAGTAGCTAAAGAATCCCGTGTTCCCTGACTTACGATAATTGGTTTTTTGAAGAAGCACGATTCGTAAAATCGATTTGTCTTAGCCCACATATGGTTTCCTATCTTCTCCCCCCCGTAGGGGTAACAACCCCAAACGATATCGCAGCTCATGTAGACTTTTTGTAGCTCTTCGGGATTCAAATAACTACCCAAATAGATCAACCCCTGAGCCCCTTCAACTTCATTCAATAGACCTTGTGGAATGTCTGTAAACAAGCCTCGTAATACTACTTGGTAACGATCACCATGATCACCTACCAATTTTAACAATACTCTCAATGACTGAGCGCAACGCATTACACCAAAGTAGCCAATCGTGATTTTCTGATCGCTCAGGAACTCGGAACGGTGAAGCCGAACATCCAAAAATCGATTCATTTGGTGCTCATCAATCTTGTTTTCAATGAGCATCCAATCCTTCGGCAGCTCGCCAAGATACTTTTTTGCATATTCAGTTAAATATTCTTCCGAGCTAGTGAGAATTAGTTCGCAGCGACTAAATGCAAATGATAAAAAGCGCTGTGTTATTTGATTGAATAGGCTATCCCCAATAAACTTTTCTCTGATATCTAAAACGAAGAACACTATTTTCGCCTGGCTTCTCACTGCAACTTTTGCCATCCAGGTAAAAACAAAACAATCTAATGTATAAACGAAGACAACGTCAGCGCCTTCTACAACCCTCATCATGTGCTCTAACGATTTCCGATAAACACCAAGCCGCCCCAAAATTTTTTTGTTTTCAATTTCCCCTATCACAAGATCCACCTGCCTCATCGCTTGATTCTCTTTACCACGACTAAAAGCGCACACAGTTACATTAACAGGGTTTCTCTTCCAAAGATCAATGTGCGTAAACTGTCGCCCAACAGATACGTCCATCGCAGGCAAAACAAATACGCTTTTCATCGTAAGATCTACTATTTATTTTCGCAACAGCTTGCTCGCCTCACTGGGAGAACGAAGAAGACAGAAGAATATTGCCGCCCATGTTGGAATAAACAACGGCTGGCCTGGGGAAGTATTATATTCAGTAAGACTGTAAAGCAAGCAGGGGATCAAGATAAAATAAAGCATCTCCTTTTTCTCTATATATTTGGAATTAAAATTTGAGAACAAAACGACTCCAATGATTACGAAGACAATTATCGATGCTAAAATCCCCGTTTCTAGCAAATACCCTAAATAAGTATTGTGTAAGCCTCCTCCTACTATAACTCGACCAACTCCTACACCCACCCCCAATGGATGATCATATACTTGCTCCAAGGCAACCTCCCAAATTTCGAACCTTGACATGATTGAAGTTGCCGTTCGTTTATCGAAGCCTTTTTCGACCCTATCACGAGTGTATTCTGTCGCTTCAAACGCCTGGTCTCGTAACTCCGTCATGGCAATCAAAACCACAGCTAATGGAACCAAAACAGCGACTAGAATCCTTCCTCTCATTTTCATAAATAAAAGAAAGTAAGTGCTAATGATTAGCAAAGCACTTAGTATGGATGCACGCTTGCCTGATGCAGCGATAACTAAAAGCGTAAATCCGGCTAGAGCAATGTAAGTCAATAACCAAATTTTTCTCTTCGACAGCAAACGAAAATTACAAGCCAACCCTCCAAGAAACAAAGGGCAAATCATCGCCACCTGCACTCTGGTCGAAAACACAGCTGGAAAAGGCTGGCCAATACTAAAGCGCGGAAGTGCTAGAAAAGTCAGCATAACGAAATACAAACCATAGAACATCAAGGGTAAAGCTACCTTTACTTTAGCCCTTTCCAATCCGATCGTTGCAAATAAATGCGATATATACAAAATAAAAAACAAGGTTTGAAATATAAACCACGTATTGTAAAGCGCAGCATTTTGAAAATCCGGAGAAAGAGGGATAGTCATCAAAAGAAAAAGAATGAGCGCCGAAAAAGATAGCCAAACGCCCACCGAAACCGTGTGCCGCTTTAGCCCAACTAATAAATAAATACAACCCACAATTACAATAGGAAGACGAGCATATGCAAGACTTTTAAGAGGCTGAGAAAGCAACTCATCTCCCAGTTGAGAAAATGTTATGAACGAATAGTTTGCCGCAGTAATTCCGAGCACCAACCAATAAAAAATATCGGCCACTCTACTGCTTTTCGCTTGCTTTACACTTTGTCTATAAACCATTGACATGCCTAATCAGCGTTTCTCTCTAAAGCCAATGTGCTGCCCTCAACCGTGAGAGACTTGTAATGAAGTACCACTTCTTTCACCATTTTTTCAACACTGAAACGCTCTGCGGTTTCGACCGCTTGCTGTGACATTACCGATAGCTTAAGCCTATCATTAAGCAAATCATTAATGGCATTTGTTAACGCACCTGACGAACCCGACTCAACGAGAACCCCACCGCTACTATCATCGCAAATGATTTCCGGTATGCCACCAACATTAGTAGCTACCACCGGAACCCCAGCAGCGAGAGATTCAAGTATAGCTACACCAAGCGCCTCCCTTCTACTCGGAAGCACACACAGATCGCTCTTCCAATAAAACGCTGGCAAATTATCCCTGGAAACTGGACCGCAAAACTTGATCGCTCCTCTATCAATGAGCTGTCGATGCGCCTGCAACAAAGCTGCATCTATATCCTGCTGGGCTGGACCAACGACCTCTAGCGTGATCCCCGGCCACCTTTCAACCAGACTCTCCATAGACTCAAGTAAGACGTCCAAACCTTTTCTCAACCAATCCGTCCCAACAAAAATTAAGCGCCATTTCCTTTCTTCACTCTCTGCGAGTGCAGTTTTAGGATCACGAGAACGGTAAAACGCCGAAGTATCAACTGCTTTATAAAGAACTTTAAATTTCTCAGAATTAAATCGGTAGCTTTTAAGCAATATATTTTTTGTAAAATTGGAATTGCAAAGCACCAGATCAGCTTTCTTTAAGGCCTTCCTTTCCTGTATCCTCCTCCACATTTTCTTTAAGAAAAGTAAAAACAAACCTCTGGAAAAATAGCTAAACGCATCGCTATAGAGTTGAGCCTGATCATAATCATTTACCTGAACCACAACCTTTCCTTTGTAGTTGTTAATTTTCCACATGGCGTGCGGCAAATTGCTGTGTATCACTGGGTTATTGGCCATAAAACCTGCAAGCTCAAGTGCGCAGTCTTGAACGCGAGAATAGGTATCATAAGATGATTTACCAACGCCCGCGGCATGACAATTCACTCTGTCTGTCGAACATTCAGACGCAACCACATGAAAATCCATTCCGGGATCCGTATTAAACGCCTTGTATAAATAGCGCGCAAATATTGCGGGGCCTTCCTTGACCTCTTCAAAAACCGTCGATACAAATATAACCGCCACTTTATCCGTCATAGTCGATCATCACCAAACTTATAAGGTAGATGAAGCTTTTCGCCATCTAAAGTTACGCTAACATGTTCAATGCTATCAGCTACTATCGTCGAGCCATCGGGCGCTACTACGTTTTTCAAATCCACGCTCACTGGTAAGCTTGGGTTTCTCCCATTTCTTATTTCAAAAACAGAACGCGCTTGCCCCTCAAAAACCAGATCGTCAAACCGATTGTTTTCGCTACCAGGGAAAACAATCACGCTGCCCTCCGATAGTATGGTTATTTCTGTAAATTCATTGTTTCTAGAATACTTATCAACTTTAGTTATCGGTTTTAAGCGAATTTCAAACGCGGATAAACCGAAAATCTTATTATCTTCCAGAACCTCTATATATGAAGGCTTACCGCTACAGTGGTTAGGGTGACTAACCATTGATCCTGTAACTCTGTGTCCACCAGAATAGTCACCTAAGTAATCAATGTGCGCCAACTTGACCGGGCAGGAAATATCTTCAAGCTCGATATTTAACCCCTCATTTTTATATAGGTATCCATTATCTCCATCCTCGCTGGTTGCCTCCAAAATTACAGAATGCCTCGGGCCAAATCCAAACTGATGATCTAATTCATAAAATTTAACAAACCTAGGCAAATCATTTGGATTTGGCCCTAAGCTATCTACCTTACCGCCGGTATCTAAAAAACCATGTGAAGATATCTTCGTACCATCGGGTGCATAACCTATATCTTTGTAACCTATCCTGAACGGCTCTTCTTCGCTTTCACCTATCTGCGGAACCGTTGAAATAAACCAACTTGGCAAGCCGTACTCGAGAATAGCGCCTCCAGTGATTTTCTCAGCATAGGTGATTATCAGACCTCTTGCTATTTCCCAATGTATCGGCAATGAATGCCATGCGTTATTTTTCTTTTTATCAGTGCCATCCCACCCTAATGTCACACCATATGGATCGGTTATCCACACATCGTCTAAATGTAAATGCTGGTAGCCACTATTCATACTAATGCCACTATTCTCAAACTTGCCAGATATCGTTACACGTTCAACTATACGTTTTTTATGTGCCCCATTATGTCGTATACCAAACACTCGCGAATCACGCACATTTGCGTGAAAACTCAAGAAGTGTCCATCGGGCTCTTGGTCATAGTTAAAATGAAGCAGTCCTTCCCCCTTAACGCCCCAAAGTTTAGAGTTGTGTCCGCCCTTTATTCCTTTATGTGTACCTACAAAGGTTATATTATGCTTTGGCCCTCCGATATAAATACGATCATAGTTTTCAAACCTAAAGAGAATATTTTTTTTATCACCTTCCGCAACTTGCTTTATTCGCAAAGGGGTGCTGGGCTCGTAAAGAAAAAAATCTCTGACGTTGTAGTCGCTAAAATCAATATACCTTGATTTTAGCTCTGTAATGCCAGATGGGAGCTTAACCGAAACTTTTGGCGCATATTCCTTCGCAATCGTAATTAGCACATCCGTTATATCATCTCCATCTGCCAAACCGAACGATCCGAGATCTATAACTTCATATTCGTCTGAGTGGGCTGCTACACAGCATAAGCACACGATACCAATGAGGCTTGCGAATAGTAGTTTATTGATATACATAGAACTCTCGATAAATCTAAAGCTTCTGGTGACCGTTAAATACGTTTGCGTACAAGTCTTTCAAGTTTAGTGAAACTTCACGCCACCCAAACTTACTACTAACATACTCAATCACTTCTCTCTCATCGCTACTCGTGTAGTTTTTCTCCAATGCTCTTCCAAGAGCCGATACAAGGCCATTTTCATCATTCGGGGAATAACTGGTCCACGCTTTAGAATAAGCCACTTCCCCTATGGAGCCAATAGAGGGCGCCACTACATGCTTCCCAAAGCTCATGGCTAGGAGCAGAGAGCCCGAATTTAGAATATTTTGGAACGGCAGCACCACAAAATCTGCTGCGTTGAAAAAAACTTGGACTTCGTCGTCCACTACGAATCTGGCTTCGATCTGAATTCGGCAATGCTCGGTGGACAACTCTGCTGCCATTGACTTTAGTTTAAGCAAATACTCTGGCGAGTTACACGAGCCCGCTATAAGCAATCTTGTATTCTTTTGAGCTAACTGCCCAAAAGTTTCTATCAAACACTCGAGCCCTTTGTAAGGTAGAATTCGACCAAACGACAATACAACCTTTTCATCTTTCGCCACACCCAGTCTTTCTCGAGCCGCATGCCGTTCAATATTATTTCGATATACATCGATATAGTGCCCGTGCGGTATAACTTTTACGTGAGTATTAGATGACACCTCATAAGTTTCCTTTAACTGGCTCTCCGCTAGATTTGACATCACTATAATACCGTCAGCGACGTTAATTAGCTTCTGGATCATGCGGCGTTCAAAGTCAACATTTTCAGCATCATGAGCAATAAGATTGTGTGCCGTCCAAACCACTGGTACCGACCTCAAACGCCTTATTCCATCCAAATACATGACATGTTTAATCAACGAAGTGAATACATTTTTCCCTCTATACCAGTCATGAGGCCAGTCAAGCTGCAGTAAGTCTACCTTAGAAAATACTGCTTTCTGAACTGGGAAAAGCTTATAGGGTGGTATGCACTGCAACTCATAACCCGCCTGTTCAATGGCCTCAGCAAAAAGCGACTGGTATGGATTGCCTCCAGGCTTAAAGGGAAAATAACCTACTTTCATAACTAATACGCGCCAATCAACTTGCAAATGAATGTATGTTTGCCCAACCCAAAATCGTAATCATTTAAGAGCATGCATGGGATGAGTCTTTAAACCCAAACAAGGCTTCTCAACCAACCACCAACTAAGGAAAGATAATACAACTGTAAACAGAAGGGCTAACGCGAAATAACTCGACTGACCAGAAAAACCGTTGTATACCATATAATTGACAACGGGCATGTGATAAATATATATGCCATACGAGAAATCATTTTTTCGGAGAACCCTATTACTAAGGCCCGCCAAGCTATATGCAGCAGAAATCAGTACTGGAATTAGCATTAAATACAAGAAAGGGCCTATTCTATTTCCTAACTGGAAGCCAAAAAAGTGATGCAATACTGACGATAAGCATAGATACGTTAAAAAAAATAAAAAAAATCGCCCCTGGAAATACCCTACCAAAAGCAAAAAATTACGCTGAGCAAACACCCCAACAAGAAACATATAAAACCAGGGTATAAAGCTTACTCCTAAAAGTTTATGTGTAATGGTATTTACACCTGAAACCTCACGAAACAGATAAAACTGATTAAATACAAGAAAAATAATTATTAGTGTAAGCAAATAAAAATTCGAATTCTTTTTGTTATTAGAGATGAACAGATATAGCACCGGCACGATTAAGTAAAACTGTAGCTCTACAGTGATTGTCCATAGGCTGCCATTAAGCACTCCCACCCCATAGCCACGCATAAAATCCGGGTTGTAGAACTGAAAAAAAGTCAGCTGGCCAGCAAGCCATGCTATCGCTCGCCAGACTACAAAATTTTGGTCTGATAAATATCCGACCAAATACACTGACAAAAAAGAAAGCAAAATACAAATTACTAACGCAGGATATATACGAAGAAACCTATTTAAACCATACTCTTTCAAGATTGAATTTTTTTCATAAGACAAGGAAATCAAAAAACCAGAGACGAAGAAAAAAATGGGAACGCCGGGCAAAAGTTCTAAAAAACCTAGTAAGGCCTTAAACTGCTCGTCGACATTTATATGGTAAGCTGAATGAATCAGCGCAACCTGTAGCGCAGCGAATAAACGAATCAAGTCAAAATTATTATACTTAATATTCGCCATATCGAAATTCTCAGCAATCAATCAGAACAAAACAAAAACAAGCAAGGTAGCTTGAATATAGTAGCAATTCTCTAGCTAACGAAACCTCGGGTTGAAGTTTAACTTATATCGAAGAGGGTTTTTTCTCTCTCTTATTTGAACCGCAGGAACACCAGCTACAACAGCGCAAGGATTCACATCGCAAGTCACTACAGATCCAGCGGCTACCACTGCACCCCGACCAATTTTCACTCCTGGAAGTATCGTCACTCTGGAGGCAATCCAGGCATGATCTTCAATGACCACTTCACCTGACTTTGTTGCGTGATTAGAATCATCAAAATCGTGCTCTAACGTCCAAATATTAGTTTGAGTGCCGATATCCACATCGGTGCCGATAGAAATTGCCGAGTCTCGACCATCCAACACACAATCAGCATTAATCACAGATCGATCGCCAATAGAAATATTCGACGGGGAATATAAATTAACCCCCATAGCTACAAAAACCTTTTCGCCCACATTTCGAAATATTTTTCGCGCAAATAGCAATCTTACCCTTCTTGAGGGAAAACGACCTATAAATAGGTTCCAAAGATCTCTAGCATTTCTATCTTTCATAAAGACGAACTCAAATTTAAACTTTGCTTTTTACCATTTCATCTAATTGTAAGACCAGCTCCGCACTCTTGCGAATTTCCCACCAGCTTTCGTTTCCACCACCACTGGCTATTTTTGAAAAAAAATATTGATACATATTTTTGTATGCATCATTCCTTTTAAATTTCAACTTGCGCTTTAGTCTATCCCCTTTATATGCAACATACTCATATGAATCCCTTATTGTCAAAAAGGAATCTCTGTTAGACAAATTAACGTGCTCTCTAATTCCAATATCCGTGCTCTTACGACGATGAAGTACTGCGTTGAATATAGCTCCATTCACCAGCGCCAAATTTATTTCTACCTGATTGAACTCGTTCACGGAAGCATCACACTCGACAACGTCACAATCATTATTAAGATACAAAAAATAGTCAATCCAGTGACATCCATTGCTGACAATTGGACCACCACTAACAGGCCAATTGTACCAGTGATTATTCGGCAGACTCTCTTGCTGGATATATGCATCACAATCTATTGCTTCTCCGTGAGCAATAGATAGATCTTTAAATATATACCGATTAAATGGGGAATATCTCCGATTAAAACCAACATATAGAGAACTGGTATCGCTCTTCTCAAGCATCTCAAGCTGGTCCCTGCTGGTGACCAAAGGCTTTTCCACGATAACCTTTTTTCCCAGATCAAGAGCTCTTAATGCCACTGAAGCGTGCATATGATGATAACAAGATACTATTATCACTTTAGATTCGTCTTCCGCAGAAATGTAGGGGAGAGTCGATTGGCCGATGTTATCGCTCAAGCGCAAAAGACGATCAGGCTGGATGTCGTATACACTATTCAATACCGCTATGCTGGGAAGATTAGGCAGTACGACTGTACGCGCGTAGTGCCCAAAACCTACAACTGATACTTTCAGGCGGTTCGCAACATCTTTTTCAGTTCGTCCAATCCCTCGCGTAACCACCTTCCCATAATTAGCTACGCCAGTAGTCACAAGCGTTTGCTCAGCAATAGCAACAGATTCTTCAACAACCTTTCTAACAACAACCCATGAAAAATCTGGTTGAGGAACTCCGGAATGAAAATTCCACCCCATAAGTTTTTTGAATCCCTTATCTATAAGCCCCCTGCTATGCTCGTCTGACACATGTAAAACGTGATCAGCACCCTCGACATTGAGCCAATTAGCAGCTAGAAAAAGCGAGCTGGGCAAAACAACACTATCAAAGCACTTCGGGTGCGATGTTGCGACAAAAAAACCAGATTTTCCTTCCTCTGCTCCTTCTGCGACCACTCCATATCCGAACGACAAATAACGCGTATTGGTTTCCCTCTCTCTCAATCTTTGGATGAACTTTCGGCAGACATTTTTAAAACCCAATTCACGGTAATATCTAATTAGATCCTGCGCTCTCAAATTGCGCCTTTCGAAAAATTGATCTTTTATCTCCGAAATATTACAACAAACAAGTACTTTTACTCTTAAAAAACCACTTCCACAGTATTCGTCCAAAATTAGCCTTTTTTTGTTCCTGTAGATAGCGTACACCTACCACCCCCTATCCTTGTAAACACTTATCTATTAGATATAAATCTGCGTCAATCTATTTTCAATGGCACTCCAACTATAACCTTCAGAAGATAGCCGAAACAAACGGCTCGCATTTTCTAGACGTTTAAAGTTCCATTCTCTTAAATCGTCAATAAGCTCCAGAAAGGCTTTCTTATCACCATAAGGCGAGCTTAAACCGACGTTTTTTTCCAACACCCACCTAGAAACCTCAGCCTCTGAATTTATTAGTACTGGTGTTCCAACCAGCAAGGCGTCATAAACCTTGTTGGGACTGGCCATTATGTTATTGATATTTACTGGCTCGTAAAAAGCAAAAATTGCGTTGGATTGCGACGCATACCGTAATGAAGTGCTTGCATCAACAACACCACGATAGTCCACCCTGTCTAACGAGATGAATCGACGAGCAACATCGTCGTAGATCCACCCCGCACACACAACTGTGCCTGCAGGATCAATTTCTAAAAAATATTCCAATAGATCCAATCCTCTAGAGGAGTTTAAAGTACCACCAAAGTATATTGTTAGGCCTTCAGAAGAAGCCAAACTTTGCTTTTTAATATCCAATGGAGAAAAATGCGGCTCAGATGGATAATTTGGCAATATTACGAGCTTGTGCTTGTAAGCTTGAAAGCGTTCACCTCGTTCATCATCAGTAACAATGATACGGTATGAGATTTTCCACGTGATCCTGGAAAAGAAATACACCAAATACTTTAAAACAATAAAACTATCAGCATAACGAAATGCCAAGCTGTCAAACACATCGGTCACAACTTTGGTTCGCTTTCCAAGGCTACAAACCCATGCAACCATTCCACCATCTTCATTAACAGCATGAATATAATCTGGAGAAAAAGCTCGAACCTCTTTCCAAACAAAAACAATGTAACTCAAAAAAGCCCACAAGAGTGATACGCTTTCATAACCCGCAGCGCGCTCCCAAATCTTCATTTTAACGCCGGGCAATAAATCACGCTTTTTATCGCCTGGAGATTCCGGGTTTCGATTCCACCCTAAGAAACAAACCTCATATCCTGCATCAACCAGTGTTTTACATTCTTTACCTATTCGGATGTCAGTGCCATCGTTTTTAGATAGATAAAGTATTTTTTTCTTTCTACGCTCAATCATTTAGTTTGCGCTCAAGCTCCACGAGCCAGATCCAAAGATTCAAAATAATCCACCACCCGCTCTCTACCCCTGCCATCAACAAGTTCTAACATTTTAGAGCTGTAGGTTGACAAACCATTTGCATCCTCTAATAAACCATCTAATGCTTTACCAAAATCACTATACGAAAATTCCGATAGGCGCCCCAGGTAAACACTGCACCCCAGCGTATCTAACGATTCTGCCAATGGAAGCTGGTTGTCTGCAATACTAATTGCGATCGTTGGCAACCCCGAATATGCAAACTCCCAAAGACTTGTTCCAGCCGCCGAAACCGCAAGATCTGCATTAGCAATAATCTCAGCCATTTTATTAGTTGCTACGTGTACTTCCGAATCTTCTAATTCACCAGCCAACTTGGCTATACGATCTCCATAGGGGTTGGCGGGACCAATCACGATATCGAGCGCTACACCATATGATCGGCTTTGAAGCGCCTCTAGAACTTTTACTGTTCCACCTGCGTTATCAGATCCACCAAAAGTAATCAAAAGCTTTTTGGCCTTTTTCCTTTTGCGGCGAATGCTGGAGCATTTTAAAAATTCATCACGCAAAACAACGTACTTCAACCCATTAAGTACTTTGGTAGTTCCTAATGCTGCATTTTTGTAGTTGGTCTCATTGTCGACCGGTGTTTGATCGAGAATAACATCAACTGGTAACCGCTCTGCCTGTACATAGTCAGTCCAAAGAAGCGAGCTAAAACCCGCATTACGAAGCCTACCCAACCAATCTGATCCAAATCCATAACCATCGACAACAACGCTGTTGCAAGCATGCTCCTGACACTTTCTAACAAGAAACTCTAAGTCTTCCGTTGAAGCTATTTCACTATCACTACATACATAATCAAAACCTTCGTAGGCAAGCCTATCTGCCACTTTATCCGAATGCGACGCTGACACAAAAAAGGGGCGATAGCCCCTCTTATTAAATTCCTGGGCCAGACCGATACAACGCATGATATGCCCCATACCGATACTCTCGCCTCCGTCGGCCCGAAAGGCTATGCACTTTTTCTGCTCCACTCGAATTACCCAACACTATTCAGTAAGGAAGATAGCCAACAAAACCAGTAATTAACCAGCGCTTATTAATACGCTTGAAATGAAAAACACTTTGCCATTTCATCTCGAGAATCGAGCCATTTTTTTCAGCTAACTTTCCGTCAAAAAGCTTAACGATCAATGCGCGATCGCCTTCAATTACGGGGTCTGATAAATGCAATAGCTCATACAGCGATTGTCGCACATCCGTATCAAAGGACTTCTTAGCAAAATCTGACGCCTGAACCTCAAACTCTTTTCTATAACTCTCTAAGTTATAGAATTTAGGCATCCAACTTGCCGGATCGGTATTTCCAGCAGCATCAATCCCCAGAAAATCAGGCGCATAAAAATCAACGGCCGTGATCGCCCAATCTTGTGCTAAGAAGGCCTCAAGGTCTCTTCTAACACAGATTTCCCAAAACTCGCGCTTAACCGGATCTTTATAGGGGTTCGGTATTAAATCCTGGTTCATCTTAATCACGCCACTTTACCGCAAAGTTTCATCACGAGCATTGCTTCTTAAAACACCGAACTAGTCGCTATTCGAAATCACTACCCGTAAAATGCTCGCCCAACGTGATAGCCCTTGTTAGTTTTTTTCCGACCAATGAGTCAATATCAGCTGGTGAAACAGCGTCTGCGGGACAGGGTCTTAACGGAAACAAATCTCGTTTTTCTATAACATCTCCAGCCACAAGGTCTCTCGTCGCCCGCACAGCACGTCTTTGCACAATAACGGTGTTAGCTTCATTCTCTTCCAAGCGCTTAATGCCATCCCCTATGGCTAAATCCAATGCTTTGGGGTCATCGACGAATTCCTTTGTCAGGTCAAGCCTTTCCCGAAAGGAGCCTGGTTTCTTTTCTAACAATGCCTGACGCAAAGACTCAGTTTGATTGGCCATCTCAAGCCAGGTCTTTGGTGTCATCGAAAACGAATGATCCTGACCTTCCAAGGTATTGTCGAACGTAAAATGTTTTTCTACAGCGCAACAATCAAACAATCCAAGCGCACCTAACACTGTCATACTGCCGTGAGTATGATCTGATAATCCAAGGGGAACTCCTGGCCAACGTTTTGCATAAGTCTCTAACACTCTCAAATTAATATGCTTAAAGCGGTTGTACCTATCCTCTTCTGAATCACCTACGCTAGCCGTATATTCGGTATTACATTGCATCAGCAATACTTGATCAGTCACTGACATAGCGGCAGCCATTGCTGACTCAACTTCTGGCATACGTGAAGCACCGGTTGCGATTAGTAGAGGAACGTCATGCCTCCCCATTGCCTTTATTTCTTCCAGCCATGTAATATCTCCAGAGCCGAGCTTAAACGCACTTACATTTGGCGCAACAGCCTCAACAAGGTCTAAAGAATATGGCGATGTAAAATAAGCCAGTCCAAGTCTGTCACATAGTGACTTAAGCTCCTCTGTCCAGCTCAATGGTATGGAAGCAGCATCATAGGAATCAAAAACCGATTGCTTCCATTTTGATTGATGTGTAGTAACACCCTCCAGGTTTTTAAAGCCATAATCCGACACAATAGTGGCTGCCGTAAAATTTTGCATTTTTACAGCATCTACCCCCGACTCTGCACAGGCGTGTATCAACTCTTTAGCAATCGATAACTCGCCACAATGATTTGCTGCAATATCCGCAATAAAGTAGACGGGATGCCCGGGACCAACCTGACGACCGGCAATCTGAACGCTCATTAAGTATTCCTCGAAACTGTTTTATTTTTATACCGCGCCAGCTCAGCTCGCGATAATAGTTGATTGATGGTATCCATCTCTGAGGCCCCGCTCAATATCTCGGAAGCAGTATCAGGAATGACAAATAAATTCACGTCTCTAGGCTCTCCGGCAACAATATTTTCGGAAGAACAACCAAAAGCCTCTGCTAGCCTTTTTAGAAAATCTATCTCTTCACTGCTGTCTTGTGCACCCAGATGCACCACACCTGTTTTAGAGCTCTCGACAAGTTTCACTATCGCAGCACATAGCGCTTTATCAGTTAAACGATTTTGCCAAACACCTCTACTAACTTCCACCTGCTCGCCAGCGGCCACTTTTTCTAACAAATGGACAGTACGGCTGTCTTTATAAGGCCCCCAGCCATGTATCGATGAGAACCTTAAAATAAGACAGTCTAGCCCTGAGAAATTTAAGAGGCTTTCTTCACAACGACCTTTAAACTTCCCATACGCAGAAATAGATTTCGCGGGCAAACTCTCAACAAGGGGCTCTTTATCATATCCATCAAGCGCCAATGCGGAAGATGCATAAACGTAAAAGACGCCCGACTCAGCACAAAGGCTCGCCAACGCGCAGTGCAAGCTAAAATCTTCCTCTGAAATACCGATTGAAAGGTTAATAACCAAATCAGGCTTGACCGATTCAAACAATGGTTTGAGGGCCTGCCCTTTGGCCAATTGACTGAAGGGCCGTCCTGAGGGCTGTTTACAGTTCGCCTGGCTAGAAGTCGCTACCACATCCCACCCAGCTTCCTGAAAGCATTCAGTCAAATGGAAGCCAATCCACGATCTCGCACCAATAATCAGTGCCCTACGCGGTTCAGATTGAAAATGCGGGGTCGACATGCTTAACGATTAGACTTCGAATTTCATCAACCGCCAGCCACTCTGTATTTGAGCCAGAATTATAGGTAAAGCCTGGCTCTACCGATTTGGCCCCGGTTTGATCGCAATAGTCTTGAACAGTAAACCTGTGTGTCTGAGGCAAGATCACGTAGTACTGACCAACATCAACAGTCATAAATGAATCTGATGCCGTAATCATTTCTTCATGTAGTTTTTCGCCAGGCCTAATACCCACAATTTCTGTCTTACAGTTTGGGCCAATTGCTTCAGCAACATCCAGAATTCTATAAGATGGAATCTTGGGAACGAAAATTTCTCCGCCCAACGCTGAATGTAAAGCGTGTATCACCATATCGACCCCCTCACTCAGTGAGATGTTGAATCGAGTCATGTTTGCGTCTGTTATTGGCAAGATCCCTTCAGAGCGTTTGTTTAAGAAAAACGGGATAACCGAGCCTCGAGAACCCATAACGTTGCCATAACGAACCACCGAAAAACGCAGATCACGCGCCCCTTTGATATTGTTTGCAGCCACAAATAGCTTGTCCGAGCATAGCTTGGTCGCTCCATATAAATTGATTGGAGCGGCGGCTTTATCAGTTGAAAGCGCTACAACCCTCTTCACGCCGCAGTTCAATGCAGCGTCCAGAACGTTCTGGGCACCATGCACATTGGTTAAGATGCACTCCATTGGGTTATCTTCCGCCGCAGGCACTTGCTTGAGTGCTGCAGCGTGGATAATCGTATCAATGCCCTCACACGCTCTATTTAATCTTGCGGGATCACGCACATCACCAATGAAATAACGCATTTGAGGATACTTATCTCGCGGAAATTGCTGAGACATCTCAAACTGCTTAAGCTCATCCCTCGAAAAGACGACCAATCTCTTGATACTTGGCATCGTCTCTAGCACGGTCTTTACAAACGCTTTACCAAAAGAACCCGTACCACCGGTCACCAGGACCGACTGTGGCTCAAAATAATCATTCTGGCTGGTGTTTTCCAATTTCTAGCCCACCTTTTTTAATTCATCAATTATCGTTTCTATAATAGCTTTCGCTCCAGGGGAGCAACTTTTAAGTGTAGCAGCAAGCGATCGTTTTGGCGCTTTCTCCGGCCTACATTGCTATACTGTATTATTATTTATCTATTGCGTGATCGGCCTATGATACCGAGCGCTGAACTAGCGAATAACTCAAAAACACCTGATTTTCACACCTTTACAAAACCTAACGTAATAGCGATCCAATGATTGTCATAATGCAAGCGAGAGTCGGTTCTACTCGATTACCTGGCAAAGCCTTTTTCACATTTTTCAATCAGACAATGGTTGAAAGAGCTATATCTATTGCGAGATCAATAAAGGGAGTTGATAGGGTAATTCTGGCCACTGGAGATAGAGAAGAAAACCTCGCTCTACGACCTTATGTTGAAGCGGCTGGAGCGGAGTTTTTTGTCGGTAGCGAAGACAATGTATTGGAGCGCTTCTGCCAGGCAATGGATGGGTATGAAGGCGAATACTGCTTACGAATGACCTGCGATAACTATCTCATCCAGCCCGAAGTAATCGAGCAGCTTTATCAAGATGTAAAATCCGCGGATGCAGACTACGGTTACGTTGCGCCGCTGTCTCATTTTAGCGGTGAAATTGTAAGTTGCGATGCTCTAAGACAATGCTATCAGGGCGAGCACTCCGAAGAAGCTAAAGAACACGTCACTTGGGATATAAGAAAAAACAGCAAAAATCTGGTTGCATTAGATAATGATTTTAAAAACATCAATCATAGCTGCAAGCTAACGCTAGATACCTTGCAAGACCTTTTAATTATGAAGGAAATCGAAAGAGATCACCCCGATCTTAGACCGGTAAGATGTCTGGAGTATCTTCAAAGCCAATCAATAACTGACAAATATAACTAACATTCATTTATGCAGTCCATTACCCCAAAAATTTTTCAACTACATCCACTGTTGGAAAAAGCGTTTACCAAGTTCTTTGGCGAGTCAATGGAGAGAAGGTATTACAGCCACTTCTTTCAACAAACCAAATACCGTAGCGACCCTAATAATAAAAAAATTCTTCTGTATTCTGGAATTAGCAGTATGTATTTAACGCCCGTAGAGATTTTGTTTTACCACCTCCTTAGAGAGCGTGGTTACGATGTTGACTATATCGTCTACGATAGCACCGTCGGTTACAACGAAATCACAACGAAAGATCGGCTCGACAAAGAAGGAGAGGCTTTTTGGCAAAGATCAGTTAAAAAAGGCTTAGCCAGCCTTGATGCCGCTAATGTTGAATATCAACTACTTTCTTTAAATCCAAAAGCAGTTGAAATAGCCAACTCTCTTCCGGATGACACAGAAATACTTTTCAATTTTAACTATGAAGGCTATGAAATTGGCAACATCGTAAAAGGTGTTATGTACCGTTTTTATAAGTCTATAAGCATGCAGGACGATGCAACTCAAATTGCCAAGAAATTTATGGCAACCACGCTAACGAACTATTTCGAAATAAAATCCCGATGCGAAACCAACAACTACCATAGCATTATGTTTTCTCACGGCATCTACTGCACCTGGCAAATTATTGTTGACTACTGCGAAGCGAATCAGCTGGATTACATTTGCTATGACCGAGGAAAAACCAAAGGATGTATTAACGTTAATCGGAATAACCCTTCCCCTGTCTGGGACATATCTACCGCCTGGAAACGCCTCGCGCCCTACCCCTTATCGCAGGAACAGGAACGTAAAGTTGATGCCTACCTGAAGGAAAGAGAAACGCAAAAAGGTGATGTATACGCCTACAATTTTTCGGAAAAATTAAATAATTTGGACACTTTGCGAAAGACTCTACATATCGCGGAAGGCGCGTCAGTTATCACTGTTTTCACTAATTTAATATGGGACGCTGCCAACGTTTCTCGAGACATTGCCTTTGACTCGCCTTTAGATTGCATTTGCCAACTCGTGAACAAATACGGAAAGAACAACGACTATCACATCCTTGTTCGATGCCATCCCGCTGAAAAGGTTCTTGGTACGCACGAGCGGTACGGCCAATTGGTAAGAGATGCTTTTAAAGACTCCCTGCCAAACAATGTCACAATCGTTGAACCAGAAATGGATATTAATTCCTTCGATATCCTCGACATGTCGGATATTGGCGTGGTGCATACGTCAACTGTCGGGCTGGAAATGGCAATCGAAGGAAAGCCAGTTCTATTGATTTCAGAAACCCATTATAGAAACAAAGGGTTTACATACGACGTGACCGATAGTGAAGATTTTTTCGCGACGATTGAATCCCTGGGACAATCAAAAACAACTAAACCCAATCAAGTTGAACTCGCGAGAAAATATTTTTATTTGATGATGTTTGAGTACCAGCATCTTATGCCGGTTAACTTTAATACATCCGGTTCCTTTGAAGGTTATACGACGAAGAGGTTTACTGAACTAACGGAACATCAGAACAATGTACAGAATAGCATTATTGAAGGAATAGAGAGCCAACGAGAAGATTTTCTATTTCTTTAGAAAGAACTCACTGTCATTCAATATGAGAAAAATATTTAGAAAACTATCCGAATCAGAAGAGAAAACTCAGGATTTGCTGACACTTTTATTTTCTTTGATTCGAAACAAAGGCGGCAGGCAATTCTTTTTAAGTCCTCGAGTAAGATACATCAATGAGGGAACTTTGGATATTAAAGGGCGGCTAGACTTTGGCTTTCTCTCAAACCAGCTAGGCATGCATCCACACAGTAGAGGAAAACTAAGAGTCTACAAAGAGGGAAAAATAAAAATAAGAGGTTATGTAAGAATCGCTAGATCATGCCTGATCTACAGCAATGGCAAGCTTACAATTGAAGAAAACACTTATATAAATCCCAATACGCTTATCTATTGTGGAGAGGAAATTTCGATTGGAAAAGGCTGTGCATTATCGTGGAATATACAAATAATTGATGACGACCTGCATAGAATTCATGACACACAAAGAAGCTCTTCCTCGTCACCCATCAAAATTGGCGACAATGTTTGGATAGGCTCATCTGCAAAAATACTGAAGGGAGTTACGATAGGAAATAACTCTGTCATTGCTGCCGGAAGTATAGTTTCATCAGATATCCCACCAAATAGTCTCGCAGCAGGCTGCCCAGCCAAGGTAATAAAAACAATTTCCGGCTGGAAGTAGAAAGTTACATCTAGAGAAAGTCCAATTTAAGGCTAGATATACCTAAAGCACCCACCGCTACTCCTTAGCGCTTAATCGGAACTTCGCAACAAAAGCCTATTAACCTGTTGATCATACTCAAAGCTGGAGACATGATTACGAGGTTCATATTCTTCAATACCGATTGGGAAAATAGACCACTGAAACTGCAATAGCAACCTCTCTCTAGAAACCGCGGGTAAACCTTTATGAAAAGAAAAAGAATCTGAAAAAAAAGCCTCACCCGCTGGACCTACAATTGTTTCAATTGAACTTTCTGGGTAAGCATTTGCTATTTCGTCGTCGCTGTAGCGCCTTAGCTCTCTCAATTCATTTCGTTCATCCTTATGAGAACCCTTAACAAATATATGAGGACCAGACTGTTCATCAACGTCAGTTAAATAAACAAACAACTTTAAGAATTTAAAATCATCAACATCTCGATGGAAGTTCTGGGGACCTACCGCATTACTGTTATTCGGAAATGACCACCACACCAGAACATTAGATAAAACCGGTTTAACACCCAGATATGCTTGTGCAATTTCTAAGAGGCGCGGGTCATTAGCAATTTTCATAATAGGATCTTTAATTGCAAGGTCTGAGCGTCGGTACATGCCCGACCTTAAATTAGCTCTGGCATGAGACAAATCATGTGTTTGACCGCTCTTTTCCGATAAATAATCAAATACGCTCAACCCTTCCAAACATTCCTTTATTTCCTTAATTTCTTCAGACGAAAGAAAAGAGGGCAAATGACTTTTACCGTCATTATTCAACTCTATAAGGACATCTTCAGTATCCCTAAACCGATAGCGTTCCTCTCCCGGAAAGGCATTAATTTTCTTAGCCGCGAACTTCCTTGCGATCCCGGTATAGAACCTTCTTTGGCCATAACCCATTCTGTTTCGCTGAAAAAAGAAGCGAACCCTAGCAAAGCTCGAAAACACAAACCTGTAATGCGCCATGCGGCGACCAATGCGACTCTCGTTCATTAGTTATTCTCCTGACTGAGCGATAGAAACTAGCACATAGCAGTTTCTATCGTGGGCTGAGGCCTTATCGCTACGTAAGGTAATCAAATTGAAGTCGCCAATTAAAAACTCCAACATTTTTGACTCCGCCGCTGCAAAAGATAGGTTCTCAGAAAGCCCACTCGGATCAATATCCACCGCATGCTCTCCACTCACACAAGGAATTGATCCAACCCTCCTACCATTTAGCTCAACGACAATGTGTTCAACGTGATCAACAGGGTTTTCTATCGTGATTTTTAGGCTACATATATTTTCTCGCTTTTTCAGGAGGACAACAGATAGGCCAGATGCATATACCCCTCTCAAACTTAACGAACTGCTCCTCTCGTCCTGGCTAAGACCAAAGCCCCTATACAAATAGGGCAAGCATTCTTCATCTGAACAAATCAATCGATCCAGAGGCTTTAAGTTGATACGCTTTCTTATAATTTTACTTGGAGAACCCGCGTTAATCTCATAGGGTGGGACGCTCTTTGTAACAACAGATCCACTACCAATCACTGCGCCTTTACCAATGTACACTCCGCTAGCGATAAACACACCGTAACCAATCCAAACATCTTCCTCGATGACCACGTCATCGTTAATGACAATCCCCTCAGGTTTCTCAGCGATAACATAGTTATCTTGATCTCTCATAATCCAATGAGGCTTCACATCGACGAAATGGTTATGAGAAGAAATATAGACGTTTGGCGCGATGGTGCTATAGGAGCCTACATAAACCGAACCGAAGAGCTTACCCCTATCCTGAATGGTAGAATGATGCCCAATAAACATTTGATCGTTTCCAACTACACCAAGCTCAACAGAACAACCAAGAAAAGCGCAGTCTCCCAGAATCAAATTTCCTGATTGTGGTTCCATTGATTTATCAGGGCGACCATGTATAAACACCCCAGACTTTATGGTTACGTGGTCTCCAAGATCAAGGTTAATATCGCCAGAAACTTTTACACCAAATTCGACATTAGCACCGATCTTCAACAAACTATAAAAAGACTTGAAAGAACTAACTCCAACTCTAACCAACCTTAAAAGCGCTTTAATTATGGTCACTAGACAGCCCCACTCACACCAAAGGTTCCCTTTCTAATCCTACTTTGTATCTTCAGCACCTCGTGAGACAAATCGTATCCAAATATCTTCTTTAGATAAATCGGAGTAAGTACGATGCGAATAAAAAAGTCCCTGTTTGTTTCGCCAGAAAACTTAAATACCCAAGCTAATATAAATCGAAAAAATGAGATCTTTTCTCCTTCAAACTGAGAAAGCCCAGCATCAGATACCCTATTGATAAAGAACGCATTAACCGTCCTTTCGTTTTTGCTGGTAATGTTATGATAGGTCGCTTTTCTCTTGCTTCCTACTCCCCTTCCAGCGCTTGAGTTACTTGAAACCGGTTGACCAAATTCCATTTGAGACAGCGGACAATTCTGGCAGCCCAGTGATTCGATCACAGAGTTCAATTCAGTACTTTCCGGATCACTAACCAAAGACTCATAACTGATCGCATAAAAATTGTCATTGTTTATAGCGTTAGATTCAATCAAATATCTAGAAATCAAGGATATCTCACAACTACCAAGGTTTGACGGTAATTTATTTATTCGACGAGAGAAACCACCCCCTCCCTCTCTCAACTGCCTGCTTTTAGCCGAGCAATAACGGTCATATAGATCACGATATATACAGACGAACTTAGCTTGAGAATTACTTTCCATCACTTGAGCACAGTAAAATTCTGTATAGAAAGGCTGCTTAAAAACAATATATTGCGCGCGTACTGCGCACCTTTTGTAATAGTCGCTACTTTTAATTAGCGAAAAAGCCAGTGCCCTAAATATGTTATCCAAAGTGACCTGACAGGTAGCCATATACTCCTTGTAAGCACGAGTATATGCTGAGTAATCTACCTTAATTTCAAAGTCCCTACCGAGAATTTTTCTGACCTTATCGGCGTACGTTTGAAAATTGCTCTCGCTCGAGAATATTGTCTGTTGCCCAAAAATCCTCTCCGTGATAAATCGTTCTCTAAAAACCTCAAGATCTGTTGTGTTGTAATAAGTCTCCAAAACCCCATGCTCAAGCGGGAAAACAAAGAAATCGTGATGACTCTCAAGTAAATTACTAATGAGAGTTGTGCCGCTTCGAGGGGCACCTCCTATCAGCAATATCTCTTTGTTGTCTACCTCAAAGCTCTTCACTAATAAACCCCAGTTTTTTTCTTAAAAAACTTTGCGATAAATGAAGATATGCCGCCCAGCAAGGTATTTACTTCATTGACATTAAAAAGCCTGGCAAAAAATATTGTAAACGCAAAACTCAATACCAGCAGAGCTGCACCGACAAAGACATTCTCGAACCTGACTGCACTATGTGCGTAGTCAATAAAAACAAAATATTCTATACCCTTAACCATCAAAGTAACCAAAGCCGCTATCAAAAACCATTTAATCAGTTCAGACCATCGATAAAACGCCAGCATTTCATTATTTTTTACTTTGAGTATAAGAAAGCTAAGTAACGCATTGATCGCGGTGCCTGCACATATAACCATCATTACGCCAAACTCGGAAAAAGTAGAAATCAAATAAACTGTTAAACCAGCAAGTAGAAGCCTACCAACGCTCAATGCAGCGTACTGAAGATCAAAAAGCCCTATAGTCACTATTATTTTTCTAGCGATTTGGGCGAAACCGGCAAAGAAAAAAGATGCGATATAGAATGTAATAAAGGTGAAAGTTAATGCCACCATCTCTGACGGGAAATTTGCGTTAACCAAAACGCCTTTCAATAAGTATTCTCCCGACGAGAAAGCTGTAATAAAGGTTAACATTATGAGCGCTAACGACTTATCCAATGCGTTTCTTGAGAGATCACTTAACTTTTCACTACCTTTAGCAAAGGCCTCGGAAAAATGCGCGAAAAATACGATAGATATTGGCCTCAAAATAACGGACCCAATCTTGGAAAACATTCTAAGCGCGTAGTTATAAGCCCCCAACACTCCCTGTGGTAAGTTACTAAGCATTGATGTCATTGCAATGGCGCTTACTTGCGCGCACACAGAATACAGCGAAGTCGATCCCAACTTTTTGAATATCATAGATACTTCAAACAAATCCGTTTTAAGAATCGGTCTATAACGATAACCTGCCATATAAAAAACAACTAGCATTCCGACAAGTTGAAATACAACACTAACCATCAAACCATAGACTAACGCCCACACCCCCAGACTAGCGCACAACAACACAACAACTAGATTAACTATACTCCCCAACAAATTTAAAAACTCTGGCCAAAAGAAGATTTTTTGCGCATTGCCAATACCCTTCAAAAAAGACAGCGCAACCTGCACCACTATTAGCGGACAAAGCAGCTTTACAACCTCTTCTACAATAAGCTTGTCTTCGACAGAAAAACCTGAGACTTGTATACTCACGATATAAGCGGCTACAAAATAAATAACTGCCGCAAAACTGGCGCCAACCAGAAGCAACCAATTCAGCATCACACTTACAGCACGAAAGGCCTCGAGCTGCCCTTGTTTGACTTTTATTCTTTGAAAAACGGGAACAAATGCTTCCGTCAACTGGCCTGCTTGAGCAATAGTGACAAATACGATGAAAACCTGACTAGAAGCGAAATAGATCTCAACATCTTTGCTTACACCAAATATATACGCAATACATATCGTATAAGCGAGCGACGCAATAACGCCACCCAAACTGACGACCGACAAAAGACCTACTTTTCTTGTAAAACTCAATTTATTTAGGCCCTAGATCACATAGAAGAATTACTTAATTAGCCCGCGCGTATCCACTACTACCTTCTCACTCAGTTCGGCCGCTTTCATTCCCTTAAACTGCTTGTGATCAACTAACAAAACGATAATATCAGCTTGTGTTGCCGCAACATCAAAGTCGACGAGCTCAAAACTATCATGAGATTCGATATTTGGTTCGCACACCAAAAGCTCACCGACTTTTTGTTCTTGCAACTCTTTAACGATATCAAGAGCTGGTGACTCACGAAGATCATCGACATCTGCCTTAAAGGCAAGTCCTAAACACGCAATTTTGGGATTCTTAAAACGATCAGCACACTTCTTAACACGATCTATCACCCAATGCGGTTTACTGTCATTTACATCACGCGCAGTCTTTATTAGTTTTGAAAACCCTGGAGAACGATCCACAATAAACCACGGATCTACTGCGATGCAGTGCCCCCCAACACCTGGTCCAGGCTGTAAAATATTAACCCTTGGATGCCTATTGGCCAGACCGATGACTTCCCATGTATTAATACCTTCGCTCTCACAAATCATCGATAACTCATTGGCAAAAGCAATTTGAACATCACGTGATGAGTTTTCTGTTAGCTTAACCATTTCTGCTGTTTTTGCAGTCGTTGCTAAAACCGCGCCTCGAACAAAGCGTTCATAAAATTCCACTGTGACTTCTGTTGACGCATCATTAATCCCGCCCACTACGCGATCATTTTCAACCAACTCAATAAGTATTCTTCCAGGTAAAACACGCTCTGGACAGTGCGAAACAAAGACCTTGTCACCAACTGCGTGGCCTTCGGCTTTAAGAATATTCGCAACAACCTCGTCAGTTGTACCGACTGGGCTTGTCGACTCCAGAATAACCAAATTACCCTCTTTCACGTATGGGGATATCTTTTTTGTCGCGGCCTCGATATAACTTAAATCGGGTTGCTTACCGGAAATATGATCGGGCCCACCTTCTTTAAATGGAGTTGGAACAGCAATAATAAATACATCAGCTTCAACAGGCTCAAGGCTGGCAGACAAATTTCCTGAATGCACGGCAGACTTAACCAGAATATCTAAATCGGGCTCAACGATATGTATCTGACCCTGGTTAATTGTATCCACAACTTTCTGCGAAACATCCACCCCAGTTACGGTAAAACCTTTAGTCGCCAATAAAGATGCAGTGGGCAGACCAATATAACCGAGGCCCATCACGCATACCGTTTCAAACTGATTTGCAGCTTTCATCTACTATGCCCTTGTAAATTTTGTTTCTCAAATAAAAAGAAATCCGAATATCAAAGTATAGCTAACCCAACATTCTGAGAAGCTCATCTCGCCGCGCCTTCATTAAGGAATGACTCGTGTCACTCTCCACATTTAGCCGAATCACCGGCTCAGTATTCGACATTCGCAAATTAAAACGCCAGTCATCGAAGCCCATACTCAAGCCATCGACATAAGATACACTTTTCGCTTGTAAAGAGTATTTCTCTTCAACCAGCTTAATAAGCGCTTTTGGATCCTCTACAATACTATTGATCTCACCGCTTACTGGATAACGCTTTTGCGAACTCGCGACCAAATCACTCAATTTTTCTTTTTTCCTGGCAACCAACTCAGCAATAAGTAACCACGGAATCATTCCACTATCGCAGTACGCAAACTCTCGGAAATAGTGGTGAGCGCTCATTTCACCGCCATAAACAGCGTCAACTTCACGCATCTTTTCTTTAATAAACGCATGTCCTGTTTTACTTTCTACTGCCACTCCGCCGAGCTTTTCTACAGTTTCAATGGTGTTCCATGTAAGCCTCGGATCATGAACAATCTTTGCTCCCGAATTTTCTGGCTTACTAAGAAATGCTTCTGCTAACAAGCCAACAATGTAGTAACCTTCGACAAAAGCGCCTGTCTCATCAAAAAAGAAACAGCGATCAAAATCACCATCCCAGGCGACACCAAAATCAGCACCGTGCTCAACAACTGCTTGCGCAGTTGAGTCTCGATTTTCTTCGAGCAAAGGATTTGGAACCCCTTGAGGAAATGTCCCGTCAGGTTCGTTATAGATCTTGATGAATTCTAATGGCAAATATCTTTCGAGCTCATCGATAACCAGCCCGGCACCGCCATGCCCAGCGTTGACCACGATTTTTAGACTCGCTAATGATTCGGGCGAAATATACCCCAGAAGGTGTTTTAGATAAGACTGCCTAACACCTTGCTTGCTAATCTGGCCTTTATTTTCAACTTCTACAACCTTACCCGCAGCCACTCGCTCCTTAATATCTTTAAGGCCCGAGTCCGCACCTACAGGCCTGCTGCCTTTGCGAACTAGCTTCATTCCGTTGTAGTCAGCGGGATTATGGCTTGCCGTTACCATGATCCCGCCATCACAATCCTGATCGCTAAAAACGGCGTGGTAAACCTCTTCGGTCCCACACATTCCGATGTCAATTACCGAACATCCTGTATCAGTTACTCCTCTAGCAACTTCCGCAGCGATCTCTGGGCTGGTTATACGTATATCAAACCCAATAACCACACGCTTAGCATCTAAATGTGCTGCAAACGCATTGCCTATGAGGTAAGCAATTTCATTGTTTAGCTCAGAGGGAACTCTGCCCCTTATGTCGTAGGCCTTAAAACAGTCTACGTTATAAGTTGACATCAGTTATCTCCACTACGCCCGTAAACATCATCGTAGCGAACAATATCATCTTCTCCCAGGTAAGAACCTGATTGCACTTCTATTAGCTCCAGTTGAATCTTTCCCGGATTCGCCAACCTGTGTTTACAACCAATAGGAATGTATGTTGATTCATCTTCATTCAGCACAAACTCTTCATCTCCCCTGGTTACCAAAGCCGTACCGCGAACAACAATCCAGTGCTCCGCTCGATGAAAGTGCTTTTGCATCGAGAGCTTCTGCCCGGGTTTAACTATTATCTGCTTGACTTGAAATCTATCTGACATACAGATGGTTTCGTAACTACCCCATGGACGAAAAGCCATCTTGTGTATTTGCGCTTCTGGACGGCTAGTATTTTTTAACACCTCGACTAACGTTTTAACATTTTGGCTTTCGCCTTTACCGGAAACCAAAACCGCGTCAGGAGTTTCAACTACTGCTATATCGCTCAAACCGATTCCGGCAATAAGGCGACCATTTGAGTGAAAATAAGAATTCTTAGAGTCCGATAAAAGCACATCACCTTTTGTGACATTACCCTCATCATCAGATTCTCCGATGGCCGCCAGCCCTTCCCAGGATCCGACATCGCTCCAGCCCGCATCCAGCTCAACTACGGCGCCTTTTTGAGTCTGTTCCATTACTGCATAATCGATTGAGTCGCTTTCAATTCCAGAAAAACTATCTGCATCTACTCTAGTAAAGTCCAGGTCTTGCTCAGATTTAGCAAAGGCCGCTTTACAAGCCGTCTCCATTTCTGGCTTGAATTTAGCTAACTCATCCAAATATCCTCTCGCAGAAAACATAAACATCCCACTATTCCATAAATGCTGTCCGCCATCGATATAGCCCTGAGCTGTGGATTGATTTGGCTTTTCGACAAATCGATTTATTTCAAAGCCAGATGCATCTGAGCCGTTTTCTATTGACTCTCCTTTTTCGATGTAACCATACCCAGTTTCTGGCCGGGTAGGTACGACACCAAAAGTAACCAGATGCCCGGCTTTTGCCAGCTTACTGCCTTGACTAAACACTTTCAGCAGAGCTTTACCGTTAGATACTGAGTGGTCGGAAGGCAATACGAGAATTTCGGCATCCTCATCCTCTTGCAAAGCTGATAAAGCACCAAGCGCCACAGCTGGTGCGGTGTTTTTTGGTTCCGGCTCAAGAATGATTTTTAGCGGACAGGAAAGGATATTTGAAAGCTGCTCGGCTACGATAAAACGATAATCAGTGCTACAGACCGCTATTACGCCTCCAACACTATCTAGCGACGAGAGACGTAAGACCGTATCCTGCAACAAACTCGAATTTTCTGATACAAGATTTAAAAACTGTTTCGGATGAGCGGATCGAGACATCGGCCACAATCTTGTGCCACTACCTCCACATAAAATTATCGGATATAACATCGAAAATCCCAAACAGTTTATAAAAATTGATACTTAATCATGCATCGTAGTAACTGCGAAACCAATCTACGAAGGCATCTACCCCTTCCTGAACAGAAGTCTTAGGCGCATATCCGGTTGCATGCTTAAGCGCATTAACACTCGCGTAAGTATCAGGCACATCACCGGGCTGCATTGGCAGTAAGTTCTTTTGCGCTTCTTTCCCAATTGCTTTTTCCATACACTCTATAAAAGTCAACAAATGAACTGGATTGTTACAGCCAATGTTATAAACCCGATAGGGAGCTTTAGACGTTGCCGGATTTGGTAGATCCCCTGACCACAGTTCATCTGATGTCGCCACCTTATCCGTTGCCGCTAGAACGCCATCAACAATATCGTCTATATAAGTAAAATCACGATGATGGTTTCCATAGTTATATACATCAATAGGTTCGCCAGCAAAAATTCGCTTCGCAAACTTAATCGGCGCCATATCAGGTCGACCCCAGGGACCATAAACAGTAAAAAATCGTAAGCCAGTAGTAGGTAAGTCATATAAATGACTATACGTGTGGGCCATCAATTCATTCGATTTTTTTGTGGCCGCGTAAAGACTTACAGGATGATCGACGTTGTCAGTCTCTTCGAATGGCTGCTTGGTATTGGCCCCGTAGACGGAACTGCTGGATGCGTAAACCAGATGCTTAATTTTATTGTGGCGACAACACTCCAGGACATTACAAAACGCAACCAGGTTAGATTGCACGTAGGCATGTGGGTTTTCCAACGAATAGCGAACACCCGCCTGAGCCGCTAGATGAATTACATAATCGATTTGGTGCTCACCAAAAATAGCCTCTAGTTTTTCTAGATTAGAAAGGCAAAACTCGTAATTGTAATAGTTTTCAAACCCTTCTAATCGTTTAAGACGATCTCGTTTTAGAGAAGTCTCGTAATAATCATTGACGCTATCAACACCAACAACAACATTACCTTGCTCCAATAAACGCAAAGCAACTTCACAACCAATAAATCCAGCGGTTCCTGTAACCAGATAACATGCTGCCATTACAAACGCCCATCCACTAACTCTGCAGGAAAAACATATTTAATATCATAAAGCACCGCTTCTTCCTTACAGAACTCTCTAATTCTATCTACCCCCATTGCCCTAAATTCATCGTGAGCAACAGCCAAAACCACCGCGTCGTAATAATCTTTACGCAAGTCGTCGACCAGTTCTACTCCGAGCACAGCAGATGATTCGCTACTATCCACCCATGGATCATATACATCTACATTTGCATTACACGCCTTTAGCTCTGCGATGATGTCAGTTACACGCGTATTCCTTAGGTCTGGGCAGTTTTCCTTAAAAGCAAGTCCCAAAATCAGAACGTTGGCATCAACAATATGTATGCGATTTAACGTCATAAGCCGCATCACATTCTCCGCAACCACCTCCCCCATAGAGTCATTAAGGCGACGAGATGCTGAAATAACCTCAGGGTAATACCCCTCTGCTTCAGCCTTATGGACGAGATAATAGGGGTCAACACCAATACAATGCCCGCCAACCAGACCAGGCTTAAATGGTAGGAAATTCCATTTGGTCGCAGCGGCGTTCAACACATCTTCAGTGTTAATATCCAAACGATTAAAAATCATCGCAAGCTCATTTACCAATGCGATGTTTGCATCGCGCTGAACATTTTCAATAACTTTACAGGCCTCTGCTACTTTAATACTGCTCGCCAAATGAGTACCTGCACTTATGATCGATGCGTAGAGCTGATCAATATACACTGCGGCTTCCTGGCTTGACCCAGATGTTACCTTTAATATATTGGTGAGCTTTCTATCTTTATCGCCTGGGTTAATTCTTTCCGGGCTATAGCCAGAAAAAAAATCTTGATTAAATGTGAGTCCAGAGACCTTCTCAATGAGAGGAATGCAAACCTCTTCCGTGCATCCTGGATATACAGTTGATTCATAAACAACAATATTGAAATTTGAAATATATTGCCCAACCAACCGTGACGCTGACTCAAGGGGAGACAAATCAGGTCGCTTACTGCTGTCTATAGGTGTAGGGACCGTCACAATATAGACATCAGCAGTGACAAGACTCTCTTCTGACGCGCTAAATTCCAAATACTGGCTCGCGAATAGCGAGCCAGAATCAACTTCTAAAGTTTTATCATTGCCGTCTTTTAGCTCTTGTATTCGCTGTGCATCTATATCAAAGCCTAACGTCTGATATTTCTTACCAAGCTCAACTGCCAAAGGCAGGCCAACATAGCCCAGGCCTATTACTGCTATCGTTACCTCATCAAGCGACTTAAAAACCATTACTATCGCCCTACTGCCACATACTCAAAACCAGCAGCTTCAACACTTTGGCGCTCATAAACATTACGCAAATCAACAAAGGTCTTGCCGCGCATCAATTCTTTAATTCTGGATAGATTTAAATTTCGATATTCATTCCACTCAGTCATCAGTACCAGCGCGTCAGAGCCTTCTAACATTTCATCAATGTTGGCATGGTACTGGATTGACTCTTTTAGTTCTTTTTTAGCTTCATCGACCCCCTGAGGATCATGCGCGTGTATCTTTGCTCCCTTATCCAGCAAAGGTGGAATAATAGATAGCGCCGGCGAATCTCGCATATCGTCAGTTTCAGGTTTAAAAGTCAAACCCAGCACCGCGATCTTTTTGCCTGATACATCTCCTAGCGCAGTTTTTATTTTATTGACCATCCTCGCCTTCTGGGCGGCGTTAACTTCCACAACACTTTCGACAATTCGAGCAGGAACGTCATTCTCCTGGGCAATCCTGATTAGCGCCAAAGTATCCTTAGGAAAGCAGGAGCCCCCGTAGCCCGGCCCTGGGTGCAAAAACTTTTTCCCGATACGACCGTCCAGGCCCATTCCCTTAGCAACGTCATGGACATCGGCACCAACGGCTTCACACAGATTGGCCACTTCGTTGATAAAGCTAATCTTGGTAGCCAGAAATGCATTCGCCGCATACTTGGTTAACTCTGCACTCTCCCAATTGGTCACAAGGATCGGAGCTTCGATTAAATTGATCGGTCGATATAAATCTCGCAAAAGCTGCTCAGCTCGATCATCTTCAACACCTAACACTACTCTATCGGGGCGCATAAAATCGCCAATCGCTGCACCTTCGCGGAGAAACTCCGGATTGGACGCAACAGATACTTCTGCTTCAGGATTTACCTCTTTGATGATTCGGGACACCTGCCTCGCAGTTCCCACAGGCACAGTTGACTTGTTTACCACCACGGTATAGCCCGACAAATGCTTGCCGATTTCTTTGGCTGCCTCGTAGACGTAGGTGAGATCAGCATGACCATCACCGCGACGTGTTGGCGTGCCTACCGCGATAAAAATGACATCCGCCTTGGGCACCTCTGCGGCCAAATCAGTTGAAAACAGTAAGCGACCTGCATCAACATTTTTAGCGACCAGCTGCTCCAATCCAGGCTCGTAGATTGGAATTTCACCTGCTTTCAATGCATCAATTTTTTCTTGAACAACGTCTACACAAGTAACAGACGCTCCAAATTCCGCAAAACAGGTGCCGGAAACCAAACCAACATATCCGGCTCCGATCATTACAACCTTCATGATTACTCCAGTGAGAATTCGACGACAAAAATGCTGTAGTTAACCTAGTGATGAGCTTCCACAGGCGAAGACACATCGCCCGTTATCTCTTCGTACAAGCTATCCAGATCAAGACCTATCGCTTCTTTAACACGCTTGCTGACCAAATCGAGCTCAGCTTTGTTGTTAGAAAAACGATTAACGCCTCCAATCGTCCTGCCTTTAACTACCTCTAACGCTACCTCAAGGTCAACAACAGAAGCGTTTTTTGCATACGCATGCACTAGCGCAAAATCGCACAGGGTATTGATAAGCCTGGGCACACCGGCGCTAAAATAAAAAATGACAGCCATCGCCACGGAGTCGAACACGCGAGCGGCGTCCTTTTTACCTTCAGGCGTTGCAGCCGTGGCCATTCGATGGCGAATATAGTTTGCGGTTTCCTGCCAGTTTAACGGCTGAATGTGATATTCAACTGACACCCTCTGCGCCATCTGCGACAACTCGGGAAGTCGCAAGGTGTCTCTTAACTCAGGCTGGCCAACCAGGATAATTTGTAAAAGCTGATAGCCATCGCTGTTGATATTGTTGTACAAGCGAAGCTCTTCTAGCGTTTCTGCACTTAAGTTTTGAGCCTCATCAACGATAAGAACGGCTCGCTTGCCCGCCCCCCATTCAGCAATTAGAAAGGACTGAATCGCTTCGAACAACGCTACCTTATCCCTGCCTTCATGATCAATGCCAAATGCAGAAGCAATCCACTGGGTAATATCGCCGAGCGCCGCATGAGTATTATTAATCATGCCGATTGATAGCTCTTTTTGATCAATTTCAGTAAGCAGGTGACGCAACAGTGTAGTTTTCCCTGAACCAACCTCACCAGTAATAACGGTTATGCCGGTTTGCTCCCACAAACCGTACTCTAACAAGCTGTACGCTGTTTTGTGTTTATCAGAGAAATGCAGATATCCCGGATCGGGAATCAAGGTAAACGGTTTTTCTCTTAACTGAAAATGTTCGCGATACATAGGCTAACGTTCCAAAGTGCTTTATTAAAAGCTACTGATACCGCACCTTATTCAGCACCGAACCGATAATATTGCAGCCTTCAAGCAAGTAGTATGCTCTCTCTATATCGGCTTTTTTGCTGCCCCCTTCATCTAACACCATTAGTGTGGCGTCACACTTTGGTGCAAACACCAGCGCATCATCATTGTCGAGCACGCTGGGTAAATCAAAAATAATAATACGTGATGGATAACGAGCAACTATTTCATTCACAACACGATTCATCTCTGGTGAACTTAGCACTTCTGAGGTAAATCCACTCTGCCTGGTCCCCGGTGCGACCACCAGGCGCTCAAACCCCGGATTAACCAGAATACTCTCCAACGGCTGCGCACCTTTTACGTAGTCCACTATACCGTGCTCAACGTTATCAAAACCCAACGTTTCCGCCACGCCAGGGTCGCGAAGGTTCAAATCAACCAACATAACAGTTTGGTTAGTTTCCATCGACAAGCTGATCGCAAGATTCACTGCGGTTAACGTACTCCCCGAACGCTCGTTCGGGCTAGTAATTGCCAATGTCTGCCAGCCATTTGCTCGAAAATTCTTGAGGATTTGCCCTCGCAACTGGCGATAAGGCTCTGACCGCTCGTCATGCGCAAAGCTAGCGACAATACGCTTTTCTTTCATCGCTTCTTCTTCCAGCGCCACTGAGCGCGTATCAGAATAAGTCACCCGAATGGAATCCGTTGGCTGGTCGGTTGCAGCGCCAGGCCTCGGAACATCATCTGAATTTAACAAATCCTTTTTTTCCGAATCGGCCCGCAAATCTTGCGATTCACCGCCACCTATCCGGCCATGGCGCTCTCGCCTGGCTTTTTCAATTGCTTCTTGAATTCGTTCCACAACTAATTACCCACAGAATATTTTCTATAACCTAAAAACCAAAACGTCGCATTAAAATAAACCAGGTAACATCCAGCGGTTTAACAAAAAAATGAAACAGAACCAGACCCAAGATAGCCGCCAACGAAACTCCAACCACCCAGTATATTCTGCTACGCAAATGCTTGCTTCGCTCTGCCTTGTCTTCCATATAACCTATAGTGACAAGAGGCAATGAGCCTGTAACGGCAAGCACTGCGGACGCACCATAGACTCGATCATCAACTGCCTCCCTCAAAATCGCTGCACCTACCCCTGAGCCTATCCCTAATAACACCCCAAACAATACGATTGCCACTCTGTTTGGACTAACAGGTTCTGAAGGAAACTCTGGAGGCTGAATCAAAGTAAAACGCTCTCCTCTTTGTTCCGATTCCAAACTTTGTGCTAGCTCAGCTGAAAGCTGCTTCGTATGAATTTCCTGATACTTTCTATTCATACTTTGGTAATCGCGCACCATCTCTTGCAGATCACTTTCTACTTGCGGAGCCCGGGATATCAACTGTTCATGGTGATCTAGCTTTTCACGCAAATCTCTAATCTGCTGCTGATTAGCCCGAATATCCTCTTCAGTTGCGTTTAGGCTGTTTTCAACAACCAGATAAGCTGGGTTGTCTGGCTTTTCTTCGGTGGCCAGATTTTCTTGAACAAGCTGCTGCTCAAGATTTCGAATTATATCTTGCGATTCTCTAATTTTTGGGTGCTCGTCTGTGTATCGTTGCTTAAGGCCAGTTAGCCGATCTCGCTCGAGGCGTAACTGCTTCAACAATTCCTCCCTCTCCGAATAATAAATATCGCTGTCCAATAATTCTTGAACTTCCCTTTTCAAGCGAACGACACTAGGGTGATACTCATTGTATTTAGCTTCCAGCCTTCTTAATTCTGTTTGTAGCGCCTTTAAACGATCTGCATCGCTAAGAACTGCTTGTCCAGTTGACAAAATTACAGGAGCATTTGGATTTAACTGGGTTAATCGGCTTTCTAAAGATAGCTTGCGCTTTTCCAGTTCAGATAGCTGGAATACTAAAGTGTCAATTTGCGAGCTAACACGGTCAACAATACCCTGGTTGTAGCCAAGCTGATTGGGAAGCGCTCCAGCATTGCTCTCTTTAAAAAGTGCTATTTTCTCATCCATTTTTTTGAGCTCTTCTTTCAGTATGTCGGCTTCGCTCTCTAAAAACTCAGATGTGCTAGCTGATTCCTCTCTACGCTCCCTCAAGTTTTCCTCTAAATAAAGCTGGGTAATTTCATTTGTTACTTTTTGAACAGAGGATGGGGAGCTCCCTTTGTAAGATAAACTAAATGCTATAACGGCACTACTCGGCCTACCACTTCTAGGGTCTACGACTTCCGCACTTATTGGTTCTATCGCCACCGCCTGACGAAACTCTGCAGCCATTTCAGTTCTTGTTTTACGTTCTCGCTCTCTCGATGTATAGAGATCAAACTCATCAACTATCGACATAATATTGCCGATAGTCATTATCCGAGCTCTTATTTGCTCAATTCTCTGCTGTGCATAACTTGTAATCGTCGACTGTACTAGCTCAGTGGGGATCTCCTGCTGCTCAATCAATATGATAGATTCCGACTGATAAGTTGGTGGCCAAAGAAAGGCAACACTTGACGCAATAAGTATCACTATCGCAGTAGTTATCGCGATAATCATCTTCCGTCTTCTTACCACGTTAAGATAATCTAACAGTGAAGGCGTTGTTTCTTCTTCCAAAGTAAATGCTTCAGCCTGACTCATATTTATATGTATCCGTTTTCAACGGTGTTAATTAAACCAACTATCTAGAGTAACTAATCAATCTAGGGGCCCAAGCGATATTTAGTCTCACTTGCTGACGACTGGAACCACTTTCGCTAAATTTAAACTCTCTGTCGAAGTTCTGGTATTCAACCCTTACACTAAATCCACCATTTCTTCGATCTCTACTAAAGAATTGCTCAACGACAACCCCGAATTCATTTTCAACAACTAATCGATCGATCCCGAACTGGTTTTGCTCTTCATATCCATACTTAAAACCAACATTGGTTAACCCGGGTATAAGATCGTATTTCAGCTCAAAATCTGCCAGAAAATTCTCTCTATCATCAACAGCATTAGAACCTACAATATCGATTTCGAACTCTCTATAGACAAGCTGTAAGCTCGTTGAAGTGCGGGCAGTAAAATCTCTTGTAGCCTTCACCTCATAGGAATTTATGGTTTCGATTGTTCCTCTACTATTAACTCGATCTCTCGTTGATGCGATGGCAGAAAGTTGGCTCATTTCCAAAACATAACTAGCTGAAACATCTAGAGCCAAACCATCTTGATTTCTTTCACTTTCTGAAAATACTGGTGGCTCAGTAATAGTCGCTCCCGGCACATCAATTATTGAAAGCCTTCTTAAATTCTCGGTTCGCCTGGGGCCCGCCCCTAGCGAGATATTTAGCTTTTCTGAAAACCTGTAATTGACACTAAAAACAGCCTGATAGCTATCCCGCTCACTATCTTCAAAATCAAACTGTTTAAAGCATGCAAACGGCTGCAACAAAGGGTCTATATCGGTTGTTAGGTCAGTATTTCCAGACGCTCCAGTTGCACAGGCCAAGGCCTCTGCCAGCGGCAATTCTGGGTTGAGCTCTATTGAAGATTGATCATCGTTGAGCTCTGTTCGGTTATAACCAACCGATAAAGACCCACCCCAACGTTCGGTAAAGCTCCTTCCAAGCGATACTCTGACCCCTCTCTGATTATTGTCAGTAAACTGATTGGCATCAAAGCGTTCACTATTCAATGTCAGATTGACGCTTCCCTGAGTTTTACTTCCAAAAACATACTCACCACCCAAGGCGCCTTGAAGTTGAAAGGCATCGGTAGCTCTGAAAGGCTCCGAATCTATAAGGCTCAAATCGGTCACCGACACCCTCTGGGTAGAACGGTTCGCATCTAAGCTCGCGGTTATTCTGCCTCTTGCATAACGCAAGCCGGCGTCGGACTGAATCCTTCCCGTAGTCGTTGAATAGCTGTCGTCCGTAAATTCTCCTCGATTAACCTGCAAAGATGCGCTTACGTCTGACTTGGGAGTTCCACGACTAAGCTGACTGTTCATAACAATAGAACCGCCCGATAACTCCCTATCAGTTACGGCACTACTTTCCGTTAAGTTGCGATAATTATCATCATAACGTCCCGAGAGCGAGTAACTTTGCGACAGCCTGTACTCCGCCGCAAACGTCGCGGAGGGAAGTAGGATGACTAGAACCAGAAGGTTCAACAACTTAGAACTGGCGATTCGCATCGGCTTTCAAGGTTGTTGCGCTAGTAATAACTAGGGCACCAGAACCAGGTCCCCACTTTGCAATAAAATGTTTGACTCTAGCTTATCGCCAGCTTTGATATCGCCCAGCTTAAATTTGTAGACGCGCTGTACGCCGTCTGCATCGCGCCTGAACACTTTGATCTTGTTCTCAGCCGCAAACTGGTTTGTCCCGCCCGCGAGCGCAAGAGCTTGCGCAATATCTACATTACCACTGAGCGGAAACGCACCCGGGCGAACCACTTTGCCTAACACATATATTTGGCTGCCCCTGGTCTGCAACACCGAAACAACAACGTTTGGCTCATCTTTTAAATATCGACCAAGCTTGTCTTTAATTTCGTGAACGGCGTCGGCAACGCGACCTCCACCGACTTTTATTTCTCCAATCACTGGCACACTGATAAAACCATCGGGGCGAACCAGAATTGTTTCTTTACTCAAGGTTGGCTCATTCCACACATCAACTTGCAGCACATCACCCGCGTTAATCAGATAATTTCCAGCGCCAGCAGTGTCAGCTTCGCCTGCCTCTTGAGCTTGCGCAAAGGCTGCCGATACAGCTACGCAAACCACTAACAACCTCACCAACAAGTCCTTCATCGCTCGAACGCTAGCACGTCGATTCCGCTCTATACAGGTGCTTTGGTTGTCGATCCATGCTGTTTGAAATCTAACAATCATCGTTCATCTCTTTCATTTTGACCAAGCAATAACACGCTAGGCTTCCACCCTACAACTAGCCAGGAAAACCTCTGTTAAGCATAGCCAAACCGTTCGTTTGTGCTTGAATTTCCTCACTTTTTACAACAGAAAGAAAAAACCCAGCTCAATTATTGGAGTGCATAGCACAGAAGGCACAGGTGAAGTGCAGTAGCGACTACTTCCCAGGTTATTTATCAGGCAGGTTAACTGGCCACAATAACGTCGCTGGCGGCGCAGGATAAGATTGAGAGGGCTTGCGAACAAGAGAGGGCGCTTGTGCTTGACCAAGCTTTACATGATTTTTCTTAGCGGGAAACAAATTTGGCTTAGCAACAGGAACAGCGCATACATCTCCATGATGCGGCTATTTTTTGTTCAGTATTGGAGCTGTTTTTGTTCTAGTAATGCCAGTAACTGCTCGTCATCGGCAGATTCAATCTGGCGATCAAGACATCGATCTCCTGATTTGCGACGCTTTTCGGCGTCTTCATTAGTCGCTCTCACCGTATCAATATCAACAATATTCTCACCACTGTTGCTGGCGCGGCAGTTTGCCACTATCGGCTTAACAAGCTCATCATTTTTGATCATAGAGTAGGTGCGATGAAGAATCAGTGCATCATTGCTCGCGCGATGGCGCCGCAAAAATAGTTGCCGCTCAGCCTGCTCTTTAGCATAGACCCAGAGATCAAGCTCTTCGGCGCCCATGACAGAAACAATAGAGTCAACTCGGAACCGTTGGGTAACCCCTGCCTCATCAAAAAGCTTCGCCAACCAACAAGCGTCATTACCCCAGGCATCAGAGTAAACGACTGTCTCCCCAAGTAGCTCATTAAGCATCATCGCCACATCTATAGGAGAACGGCCACTTAATAGTAATGACTCTCGGCTAATCCCGTGCAAGCGCTCCGCAGACTCGTCCCAATGTGTCCAGTCTTTAGGTGGGCAAATAAGCGTACAGTGTGTTGACCCATCAGGCAAAGCGATGCCCACCTCAATAGGGTAACTTCCCGCTCCCAGACCAGACGCCTCAACATCAATAAAGCTCAACATTTATATTTCCAATTTTTTGTACGAGCAACAAGAACTCTCTGCCACACTAACAATAAATATCTGTTTCCATCTTTTTATTGTTGCATTCATCGTGCAGGCTGCGACTAACACCCGCTATCACATTGTAGCGGCAAGTCACTCAGTATAGGATGGAAGTCGCCCTTCACCACTGCCAATTCGCTCACACTTTAGAAAAGCATACGAAAATAAATGATGTAAACCGATCTGGTCGGTTGCAATCTAGCGCTGTGGACAGCTATAGGCCTCAATATCGGACAAAATTCTTAACGCCTGGGATTGGGAGCCCCCACAACTCTCGGCGTCAGGCGCAAAATCTCGACATACCTTTGGACGTAAGGGTGATCGAAAAATCAGGCAACGATAATTTTCATCAAGCTGCACACAGCGCTCACCTGCCGCCTTCCCGTTAGGCATACCGGGAATTGGTGAAGTGATGGAAGGCGCAATACAACAGGCACCACAGGCATCACGACATTGCACAGTTAAACCAATCGCCTCTTATAAAGGCGCCCATAAAGCGGTTTTCGCGAGAGAAACCTGGAATCACGCAGAACGCTCACGACCGAAAGGTTTAAAGATAATCATCAATCGCGGTAAAAGCAGTAATGCACCCAGCAGCGCCGACAACATGGCGGCGCCGGTTAACAAGCCAAAATAAATACTGGGCTTGAAATTAGATAAAGCCAAAATCGAAAAACCGAAAATAATGGTAAGCGAGGTATAGTACATCGCTCGCCCTATGCTTCCATGACTACGATACATGGCCGCAGTATAGTTTCCGTCCTTAACAATTTCGTTACGAAAGCGGTAAATATAGTGAATCGTATTATCAACGCCTATCCCAATACTAATGGCCGCGATGGTAATCGTCATTAAATCCAGCGGCAGGCCAAACAACCCCATACTACCCAGGACGATAAACGCCGCGAGCAAGTTGGGTGCGATACCTAGCAATGCGAGAGAAATTTTTCTAAACAATATATACAGCATCGCAGTTATCGCCAGAAAAACTGCACCGAGTGTCAATATCTGCGAAGCAAACAAGCTTTGCAACATATTATTATAAAGCACAAGCATGCCGGAAAAACGATAATCCTCAGGTGCGAAGCCAAGCTCTTCCTGCATCGTAACATCTAGCTGCGCCAGAAACTCATTTCTATTTAGCGAGCGACTTGTCTCTTTAACCCTTACATTCAATCGCGCCTGACCACTTTCATTATGAAGATATGGCGCGATCATCAAATCTTTAATTTCCGGCGGCAAGCCACGCTGGGCAAAAGACAACTGAATATCATCAACCGATCCTCCCAGCAAATCTTTAGCCACTTTATAGAGCGTGGCAAGCGAAATTACTTTCCCGGTTTGCGGCAAACTGTCGAGATGATCGTGCAGCACCTCAACACGGCTAAGTGCAGACCGCGTAAACCATGCTGGCTGCAACTCACTGTTTGATGCTAGCGCTGCGCCATCAAAATCGTCACTAAAGTCTTCTGCAAATTCGTCATCAAATTCATCATCAACCAATCCTTCATCGACTCCGAACGAATCTGAAAAGTCATCTGCAAACTCATCATCTTCATCATCACTGTACGCATCTTCTTCATCAACCAGTGCAGAAGGCATTAAAATAATATCTAACGGAATGGTTCCGCCAAGCTGGCTATCGATTAGCTCCATGCCCTGGTAAATTTCGGTACTCTGATCAAAGTAATCAATAAATCGGTTTTCAACTTTCAGCTGCGTTATTCCTGCAATCGCAACTGCGAATAACAATAGCGCAATCACAACAATCCAGTTACCAAACTTTTCGGCAATCGCCGCAAACCGAAGTGTAAACACACCATTGTTTAAAACATCAGAGCCCCCATTGCGATTACCAGAACTGCCCCAACCTGTTGCCATCCCTGCAGGAACGACTACGAACGTAACTAACAAGGCTAGCAGCACACCTGCAGTCATCATCCAACCAAAATCAATTACCGGTCGAATACCGGAAATCACCAACGACGCAAAGGCAATCACTGTGGTCAATACCGTATAAATACATGGTCGCAACATGGCTTCTACAGTATCGATTGCCAACTGCCTGGGTCGTGCTTCTGGATTTGCAGCCTCCAGCTCACGGTAACGAACCACCAAATGCACCGAAATCGCTAACGTTATAATTAATAAAAGCGCAACAAAGTTGGAAGAAATCACCGTCATCCGCCAATCAAAAAACCCTAGCACGCCGAACATCAGTGTGTTTGTAATCAGGCAAGCGAGCATTGGCAGTGCTACCCAACGTATTTCCCTAAAAATAATAATTAAAAGCACAACGATAAACACCAGAATACCCAGGCCAAACGTTTGCAAATCGTTCATGACAAACGCCACCATATCGTTGGCAATCATAGGAACACCACCGAGAAAAATATTCTTCGCGCCTCCCTTATGTTGATTGACTACCGAGCGTACTTCAGCAACTAATTTTTTTTGTCGTTCCGCCGCAACCACCGCGTAACTTTTAAACGCCTGCTCCGCCCTCACCAGCGCAGCACGCTCTTCCTGGTTTAGCTGACGCTCAAGCTGTTGCTTGCGCAAGCTTTCACGATCTTCAAGCAAACTACGATAATGCAAATCCGGTTTGATGTTCACCTGTAACGCCGTAGTGCTTTCGTCCAAACTACTAAGCAGCTGTCTATATATGGGGCTTTCAACCAGCTCCTTCTGAACCAGACTACGATCAACCTCCGGGTTGCGCAAACTATCCAGCCCCGCCGCCAGACCCGAGAGCGAAACCTTTGGCGAGTAAAGCAACGGCACGTCTAATATCGACACTACGCTCTGCACACCATCTATTGCAGCAAGATCGGCTGACAGCACATCAAGCGCAGCCAGGCTTTCGTCGCTCATAATGGGATGTACAAGCTCGTAAGCAATAAGCAAGAATTCAGAAGTACCAAATCGCTCGACTACGCCGCGATAAAACTCCAGGTCTTCGTCACCTTCTAACACCAACGCATCTGCCGACGCATCCACCTTAAAACTCTGCGCATAATAAATGGCTACACCTGTCGCCATTGCCAACAATAACGCAACTAACCACACGCGCTCGATAACCAATGCGCGATAACTATTTTTTAAAAACGTCATAGATTTTTTTCCAGATTCCCTTTATGTGTTCGTATGTATATCCGCATTGCAGATCAGGCTAACGCTCATGCTGCCGCTTGTTCGAGGCTTTTAATCAAACGCTGGTGAATACCACCAAACGCTCCGTTACTCATTACAATAACGACATCACCCCGATTTAGCGTTGTCTTTAACCCTTCAACGATTTCATCAACTGTGGGGCATAGTTCGGCTTTAGCCGGATCAAACGTCGGTGCTGTTTCTCGCTCACCACACCACCAGATCTTGTCTGCGCACTCAAGTGCTATGGGCAATGATTGATTGTGCACCCCTAATTTCATTGTGTTAGACCTTGCCTCCACAATTGCCACCAGACGTTGCGTAGGAAATTTTTTCCGCGCGCCCTCCAGTGTCAGTTGAATGGCGGTAGGATGATGCGCAAAGTCATCAAACACTTTTACTCCCGCGACATCCCCAATCAGCTGCATCCGCCGTTTGACGTTCTCAAAACTCTCTAACGCCACGCAGGCTGTTTCAAGGGACACACCAACCTGTGTCGCCGCCACCACAGCAGCTAACGCATTTTGGATATTGTGCTCCCCGCTTAATGACCAGTTAACTTGCGCTACTTGCGGATCACCATTCTCTGGTTGATGGCTGATTTCAAACCTGCTCAAATCATCTGATAAATACCTTACGCCCCAGCTGCTTTGCTCGCCCGAAAGCCGAATCGTTTTCGACCAACAACCTTTTTCTAACACTTCATCTATCGCGTCTTCAGGATAAAAAATAATTTGCCCCTGGCTCGGAACCGTACGCACTAAATGATGAAACTGCGTTTGAATATCCGACATCGAAGAAAATATATCGGCATGATCAAATTCAATATTATTGATAATCAGGGTTTTAGGCCTGTAATGAACGAATTTAGAGCGCTTATCGCAAAACGCCGAATCATATTCGTCCGCTTCAATCACAAAGCAATCGCCCTTACCTAGCCGTGCCGACTGGCCAAAATTTTCCGGCACCCCGCCAATAAGATAGCCAGGCTCCAATCCGGCGTAATCGAGCACCCATGCCAGCATACTGCTGGTGGTTGTCTTTCCATGCGTACCCGATACAGCGAGCACGTGCCTGTTTTGCAGCACATGCTCAGCTATCCACTGCGGCGCAGATGTATAAGCCATATTATTATCGAGGACATATTCCAACGCAGGATTTCCGCGAGAGATTGCATTACCAACAATGACCCAATCAAATTCGTTGGTCGATAAACTATGCTTCTCGTAAGCGTCGTCGTAGCTAATCCCCGCAGCTTGTAACTGATCCGACATAGGCGGGTATACACCGTTGTCGACGCCAGATACCTCGTGACCCAAAGCCTGCGCTAACTGCGCAAGGCTGCCCATAAAAGTACCCGCAATACCTAAAATATAAACACGCATATCGCACTACATAAATCTACTAGTGACTGATCTAGCCAAATAAAGCATAGAAGTGAAATAAAGCCTCTTTAACTTATCCGGCAACCACCGAACAACAATCTATAATAAACTGGATTTAAACTTCTCTTTGCAAAGAACCAATTTGCCGTTTTCCACCACGTTCCGCAAGCCTGAGCAATTACAGTTTTTATCAACGCAGAGACACCAGGCTTAGCGGCGGCAATCAACACCAGCTCGCTAATACGCAACAACCAGATTAAGGAATCTTCATGGCCAAAAAGAACGCTTTCTACGCACAGTCGGGCGGGGTAACCGCCGTTATCAATGCTTCCGCCTGCGGCGTCATCGAAACTGCACGTGCCAACAAGGACAAAATAGGCAAAGTCTATGCTGGGCGCAACGGAATAATAGGCGCTTTACGCGAAGAACTCATCGACACTAGCAAGGAAACGGCAAAAACCATCGCTGCATTACGTCACACGCCAAGCGGCGCTTTTGGCTCCTGCCGCTACAAACTTAAGGGAATCGACGAAAACCTTAGGGAATACGAGCGTCTGGTCGAGGTATTTAAAGCGCACAATATCGGCTATTTCTTTTACAACGGTGGCGGCGATTCACAAGACACCAGTAATAAGTTTTCACAGTTCAGCCAGCAAGTAGGCTATCCGATTCAATGTATCGGCATTCCAAAAACGGTGGACAACGACTTACCGATTACTGACAACAGCCCAGGCTTTGGTTCGGTGGCCAAGTACGTCGCTGTATCCACTCAGGAAGCGGCACACGATGTCGCCTCTATGTGCGAATCTTCAACAAAGGTATTTGTACTCGAAGTAATGGGCCGCCATGCGGGCTGGATTGCAGCAGCAGCAGGGCTCGCCGGAAATGACAAATCTGAAGCACCACACATCATCCTCTTCCCTGAGGTCAAATTCGACCAGGCCAGGTTTTTGAAGCGCGTCAATCAATGCGTCAAACGCTTTGGCTACTGTGTGATTGTCGCCTCCGAAGGTGTGCAAACCCCCGATGGGAAATTCTTGTCCGAAGCCGGCGGCGTTGATTCATTTGGCCATGCGCAACTTGGTGGCGTAGCCCCGCTGCTGGCAGACATGGTTAAACAAGAGTATGGATACAAGTACCACTGGGCGGTCGCGGACTACCTTCAGCGCTCCGCTCGGCATATTGCATCGAAAACCGACGTCGATCACGCCTACGCAGTCGGAAAAGCCGCCGTTGAGTTTGCCCTGGCTGGTGAAACAGCAGTAATGCCCGCTATTATTCGGGGCAAAGGCAAACGCTATAGCTGGAAAATAGGTAAAGCACCGCTGGACCAGGTAGCAAACGTCGAGAAAATGCTTCCCAAAGCCTATATTAGCCGAGATGGATTTGGCATTACCGAGGCCGCCCGTGACTACCTTAGACCGCTAATTGCCGGAGAGGATTTCCCGCCATTTAAAAACGGGCTTCCCCAGTACGCTAAAATCAAGGCAGAGCTCGCACCCAAAAAGCTTAAATCTTTCAAGCTATAGGCTCGATACAGGCTGCTGATGGCGCTAGTAGGCGCCAACAAGTCACATAAGCATCGATTGCGATTTTGGCTGCCTTTGCTATGATCTGCGCCCGCGAATTTCGGCGCGGCTGAGACTACTCAGCCAGCCTTTGGTCTTCTCTCCACACCGGTTAACAGGAAAATATCCATGAGCATCAACGATATCCCAGCGGGAAAAAATCTGCCTGAAGAAATCAACGTTATTATCGAAATCCCTGCCAACAGCAGCCCCGTGAAGTACGAAGTAGACAAAGACACAGGTGCGCTTATGGTCGACCGCTTTATGGCTACGCCAATGTTTTATCCCTGCAACTATGGCTATATTCCAAACACATTATCTGAAGATGGCGACCCGCTAGACGTACTTGTGGTAACGCCCTATCCGCTGATCAATGGGGCTGTTATTCGCTGTCGCCCGGTTGGTGTTTTAAAAATGGAAGACGAGTCTGGACTTGATGCAAAACTGATGGCGGTTCCCGTCGACAAGTTGTCAACAATCTACCAGGATGTAAAAGAAACAACTGATTTACCACCGCTACTATTGCAACAGGTAGAGCACTTCTTCGAAAACTACAAAGACCTCGAAAAAGGCAAATGGGTTAAAGTCCAGGGCTGGGCAGACGCCGCAGAAGCAAAATCAGAAATTGAAAAAGCAGTCGCAGCGGTTAAATAAATCCGCTCCAACAATAAAAAAGCCGGCTTTCGCCGGCTTTTTTACGCTTCTTAATCCGCGAAACTACTTACGCCTGGCTTTTTTCTTTGCTGCTTTCTTTTTCGCGACTTTTTTCTTCGCAACTTTTTTAGCCGCCTTTTTCGTTACTTTCTTCGCGGTCTTCTTTTTAGCTGCTTTTTTGGTTACTTTCTTTTTAGCTGCCTTCTTCGCAACTTTTTTCTTAGCTACTTTTTTAGCTGCCTTTTTGGCCGTTTTCTTGGCGCTGGCTACACGTTTTGGCATCGCTGCTAAAAGTTGCTTGTACAACTTGCTCGCTTTGCTTATGCCCTTGTGCTGCGCATAAGTTTCTACTGCCATCGCCCACGCTTTATCTTTGCCATGTGCATTGATGGAGTAACTCGTGCAAATAATTTTTCCGTCTGCTTCAGAAGCAATACCCACCTGAAAGATCGGCGTTTTAGTTCCGCTCTTTTCGGTTTTAACCAAATAGCTGATGCCACGCACCGAACCATTTGCATTAAAGCATCGCTCAGCCTTGTTAGCCTGCTTAGCTTTGGCTTGCTCAGCTGCTAACTCTTTATCTCGTCGATTGGCCGCATTTTCCACCCGTTTTCTGGCCGCACCTGTCAGGCGCTTACCATTTTTCTTTAGGCTCAAATACTCCTGAAATAGCTTGCCATCGACCGTTCTACGTACGCGGTAGCCAAAGAAAGCATCATTGTCGAGAAGTTTTACGCTCACACTAATTCTCCTGAAGATTCAGTTGTCTGTTATTCATCGGCAATCTACACCAGCGAAAGATTGTTTTTTAACCAGTCACTCGATATTTAATATTGCTTGTAACCGATACCTTTGTATAGCTCAAGTTAACAATTGTGCAAGGAAAAGCACGCAAATCTTATCGCAACAAAGAGAAATCGTTAACTATTTACCAAATAGAAGAACAGTTAGACTATGGCGCGGAGCCAAACTAACGCTCCGGCTTTGCCATCAGGCGAGTCATTTATCAAATAAAGGCAGCAACGCAAGACCGTTAGAAAATTGATAATTCTTATATTCTCATATACTGATCCATAGAAAAAGCAGGCAGATCCGCGCCCCCTTTACTCACCGTCGAGCCGCCAACGACTTTGGCTGGCACACCCACCACGGTGCTGCCGTCAGGAATGGAGCCCAGCACAACACTGCCTCCGCCAATCTTGGCGCCCTCACCAACCTCAATGGCACCCAGCAACTTTGCGCCCACACTAATCATCACTCCCTCTCTAACACTTGGGTGCCGCTTACCCGTCGACACCCCTGACCCGCCAAGTGTTACTGCGTGCAACATAGAAACATTGTTTCCTACTTCTGCCGTCTCACCAATAACAATTCCGGTGGCGTGATCAAACATCAACCCATATCCAAGCTGCGCTGCCGGATGGATATCAACATCAAACGTTTTGCTCGACTGCGACTGCAGATGATAGGCTAACGACTTTCTACCTTCTTGCCATAACTGATGTGCAAACCGCTGTGCCTGAATAGCCATAAAACCCTTAAAATAGAGCAAAGGCATAAGATAGCTATCACAGGCTGGATCTCTTTCGACGTACGCGACCAAATCGAACAAGGCATACTTTTCGATGTTTTTTTTCTTAGCGCATATATCAAGAAATAATTGATTCAGCAGTTGTTCGCCAACAAAGCGGCTCGCAAGCTTTTGAGAAAGCTGGTAGGCAAGCGCCTGAGAAAATTCGTCATGTTGCAGCACTATTGAATAGTAACTGCTTTTTAGCATCGGCTCGATTGCGGCCTGCTTTTCGGCCTGTTCTCGCAATGTCGCCCATACGTTTTCTATTGATACCGCCATTTCTCTGCCTCAGTTCAAACTGGCACTTTTAGCTAAGATTATTTTGATAACTAAACAAGAATATAACGCGCATATATTTCATCAAAGCTTGCGAGAATATCATCCTTGAGCGCAATATCCTCGCGGCTCTGATAAAACGCTTTTAACGCCGCTTTTTCCATTATCACCTCGTACCGCTTGGCGACGCTAACACAACTCAAATGCCACGGCTCGTTCGCAACAGCACTCGCAGCATTTTGAAAATACGGGCGAGCAAAACCGCAAAACTCACCACCAGAGAATTGCTCATTAAACCAGCGGTAAAAGCTACCGAGAACGCCACCGCTTAATGCTTCTTCCACCGTAAGCTGTAGCTCATACCCTTCAGGAAGCAGCGAACGCTCGTAAATATCCAGCTCACTTCCCCAGTGATGCCTGGACGCACCAGGCAGTGCCGACCAACGTAAAATCGCAAACACCAGCTCTTTACCCGACAAAGCATGAATATCAAGCGGTTGCTCGTCAGCATCGAATACTGGCCTTTGGCCCCGCGCTTTTTCGTTCCATATACATAACTGCCGGTCAAAACCACGGTAAGCGCTCGCAATTGCCAGATCAAACCCCGCCTCCGCACTCGTTGCTCGCAGCGCCTCCCAGCAAGGCACGCAATCACGATGAAGATATGCCCCGTCTACTTGCAGCAAACAAGATTTGTCAAAACCTAACAACTGTTTAAATTCTGCCATAAACCAAACGTTAGCAAACAATTACCGCTACAAGCACCGCCAAATGCGTAACAATACCACGCCTGCGAAATAATCCACAGCCACTGATAAAACGTTATGAGCAATAAGATAAAACTGTGCGATCTCGATGAGATCGATGAGGGGAAATCGAAGGGGTTTAATGTAGACGATGAAGCACTGTTTGTGGTCAAGCAAAATGGCAGCTATTACGCCTACCAAAATACCTGCCCACACCTCGGGGTAGAATTAGAATGGACCGAAGATGAGTTTCTCGACCCCGATGGTGCGCTTATTCAGTGTCACTTGCATGGAGCGCTTTTTAATATTGAAAGTGGAAAGTGCATCGCCGGTCCTTGCGAGGGCGACGCACTAACACCGATTAAAACCTGTATAGAAGACGATAGATTGTACGTTGTTAACGAAAACTAAAGATTTCTGCACCCTTCTTCGTCGTTTTCCTGGTCGCAATTGAGCGGCAAGCCCCTCGTACTAATAACCGTCTGGCCGGTAAAACTCGCACCAGGATCATCCACCCTTAACGGCTCACCCTCGCTGTTTCTTGGCGCCAGATCCACGGAAAAAACGGAATTGCTTTTATCATCAAAGATGCGAGCAACTCGCGCATTCCAGTCCATCGACATCGCTACCGGCGACACAGGGTCATTTAAGGTAAACTCATGCGTGATTGATAAAGGACAGTCAAACGCTTCGACCGGATCAAACCCTTCGGCGCATTGCAGCTCAATCAACTCATTGCCCGACGCATCCAACCTCAGCCCAATAAACGAATAATTTCTTCTAATTGTGTTGCCGCTAGCGTCGGTTTCATCTTCTACATCAAGATCCAAACTGACAATTGATGTGCTAAAAGCGCCATCCATCCTCAAAACGCATTCATTCGCCAACAAGTCAATTTCAAGCAAGTCGTCATCACTTACCACAAACAGAGAGGCATAGTCTTCAAACCTGCTCGCATCGCTTTCGCTCAACTCCTGCTCGCCATCTGCAGACAAAACAATGTCGCTGACATCGCCATCACCATTAAAATCAGAGGGAAACGATTCGGAAGAAACACGCCTAATCGACCTCATTGCCGTAGCGACCGCCAGGTTGCACGTACCCACGTCTACATTCACAAGAGCCCTATCACCTCGCTGCTCGGGCGATTCGTCTGTCACAGGTTCCAAAACAACCTGAATCAAATCACTTTCAGATCTGTCTAACACAAAGTATGAGGTGGGCTGACTAGCATCAACTATCGAATTCCCCGATGCATCCATACTTTCCAATAGCGGCCGACGTACGAAGCCTGCTAGCGGATCCGCAAGCACAACCGATTCATCACTGGGTGACAGTACCGAACGAAAAGCAAAATCTTCGCTGCCCTCAATACTCAACACACGATCTTCCAGATTGTCGACCAGTAAATATTCAAGCGCTGATGGGTCACTCTCATCCAAAATGACGGCCAAGGCCCGAGCGTCCGACACAAGAACCTGATCAAACAAGTTGTCCGTAGCGGACGGCGCAATTACATCAACGAAGTTCAAACTCGGTACGCCTGCGCTCGCATTAAACTTCAAAAACTCGTCGCCTACACTCACTGCTGATCGATAGTCGGCCGAGGAAACGCCCGTAAAATCAGCTCTGGATGTAATCACGTAACCGTCATCGATCGCTTCTTCACTTACGCTGTCATTGCCTACAACTGTTGCCCCGCCTGGCACCAGCATACGCGAACCGACAAACTCGCACTGCAGTACCGAACCTTCTTGAGGGTCGCTATTACTAAAATCCAGCTCTGTGCATGGGTCGTCGGGTAAAGCCAAGTCCACATTAATATAACTGCCGAGCAGCAAACTCAATGCCGTTAGTATTTGCCCTCCCTCATCTACAGCAAGCGCATTTACCTCTCCAAACGGTATTTCGACATTTGGATTAAAGCCCAGGCGAACAGCAAGCGTTGAGTCTGTGTTAAATTCCTGGAAAATATCTCCGCTAACCGGGCGCGCGAGATAATTACCACTCGCATCAGCCATCGAAACATCTATCGCGGCAACACCTAAAGACCCACTAAAGATCGACTCATCAAAGATAAACAAGTCATCATCATTTAGTGCGAGAAAACTAGGCGAAAGGACCCGGAAAGTAATCTCCTCAAAAACAGCATTGCCACTTGCATCAAAAACAAGAGCGTTGTTACCGTCTACCATCTGAACCTGATTGCCACTGCTATCCAGTACCGGCTGGGCGCTATAGCCAACAGATGCCCTTTCAAGTGCATCATCACCTGAAAGAGGTATTTCAATCAGCAATGGCGCTGAAGGAAGGCTTTGCGTCACTGCGTGCTGGACAGGGTTTCCGCTTGCGTCAAGCACCTGGTTGCCGCTTGCATCCAGCACATTCTCTGCAACCAATGTAAACCCAACCCACTCTCCAGTAACAAATAACTTCTCACTGGCAGCGTGGTAAACAATATCCGTTGGCAGATTTAGCTTTAGACCTTGCACAGTCTCGCTCCCACCATCAACGGGGTCATCCACTTCAACATCTGGCGTTGCGATAATCGAGCAATTGTTACCAGAGTCGATTTGGACAATCTCCTTTAAGCCACGATCAGCTACAAATATCTGTTTGACGTTGCCACTGGCATCAAAATCAATATCGAATGCAACGGGATCTGAAAAACCGGTCGTCGCAGAACAATCAGTCACCGCCGCGGCCGTTCCACCACTGGAAAAACTAGTAACTTCGTAAATGCCTGACGACCCAGCGTCTAACACAAAAGCGCTGCTGCCATTAATAATAAAATCGACAGGATCAACAATTGCATCACCAGAAAAATCCGGCACATCCGTTTTTTGCCCTGTATCTGTATCGACTTTTATAAAACCGGATTTTATCCGATCTAATGCATAAAGATTGCCACTCGCATCGTACTGAATCGCGACCTCCCTCATCCAACTGTGGCCACGAACAACTTCTCCCCCAGCTAATGGAACCGCCGTTTCGCCAAACGTTATCTCCGGCAGCAACAAATTGCTACCCATCGACAGACCAGTAAAACTGTCCACCCAGTGCTGGCCGTTCGCGTCGTTCCCAAGCGGTGGTGAAAACACACGGCTTAGCAGCGAAGGAAATGTTGTGCTGCCATCGCTTTCTTCGGTTCCGTTGTTTTGGATATTGCCGCTGGCGTCGATAGTACTCACTGCGTTGGAAATACTTACCTCGTCAACCAGTAAATCTGGCGACCGTGCGCTCACACTACCAAAGACATCAACGGGGCCTTCAGCCAACGTTGCAAACGCCAGCGGGAAAGGCTCCGAAATGCCGGCACTGGGCGTCGGCACAAAAACAGCGTTATCGTCACCCGTTCCACAACCAGCAATAGCCGCTGACAATATTGCTACCGCGAGTGGCTTACGCGCAAATGGCTGCGAGGCGTGTGGTAACTTCTTGTTTTGCAACGTCACGCTGCTTATCTTGTTGCGATTGTTCAATTATTGCTCCAACTTCTTCATACAGCGCCAGCCCTGCCGATCGACAGCAGCCAAAACTACGCCAACAATCCGCGACAGGCCTATACTTAGTGCTTATCGCTGCTTTTTTCATACCGTAAGACCGCATTTTATGCGATTATTCTCACAAGAGCTTCGCGTTAAAATGGCCTAGATAATGAAGTATATTTCTGCTAAATTGCCCCGCCTTAATCGGGCGGCAAGCGTTTATTAAACGGCAAGCCGCGCAGCAATGTATACTTTGCACGGTTCCCGATAAAGCTTGATCGCGCAAATAAAGAGGATGTGAATACATGCCGGCCAAATCAACCTCCCGCAAAAGTGCTGAGACAACTAAAAAGAATCAGCCTCCTATGCAGGGAGACAGCTTCCAGAACTTTGTTCCCTACGAGCCCAAAAAGGGCGAAGAGTACATGAACGAAGCCCAGCTCGCGCACTTTAAAAACATCTTGCAGCAGTGGAAAAATCAGTTAATGCAAGAGGTCGATCGGACCGTGCACCATATGCAGGATGAGGCAGCGAACTTTCCTGACCCTGCCGACCGCGCGACGCAAGAAGAAGAGTTCAGCCTCGAGCTGCGCACACGAGATCGCGAGCGCAAACTGATTCGGAAGATCGACAGCACCATCGACCGTATTGACGCTGACGACTACGGATACTGTGACGCCTGCGGTGTAGAAATTGGTATTCGCCGACTAGAAGCGCGCCCCACCGCTGAACTTTGCATAGACTGCAAAACACTGGACGAAATTAAAGAAAAGCTACAAATGGGCTAGCTTCCAGCCTCGCTGAAACTTGCCTGACACCCCTCTACCACAGACCGCCCACGACCCAGCTAAACCCTACCGTGGGCGCTTCGCTCCCTCTCCATCAGGACCACTCCATCACGGCTCACTTATCGCCGCGCTCGCCAGCTATCTGGACGCAAAGGCCAATGGCGGTCAGTGGCTGCTACGTATAGAAGATGTCGACGAGTTGCGAACCGTAAAAGGCGCTGAGGACGAGATCTTGCGAGCGCTAGAGGCCCACGGCTTACACTGGGATCTCCGCACGCCAAATCAATCCCAACGTACCTCCCGCTACCGGGAGGTATTCGACACACTGGTACGGGACGGCTGGCTATTTGCCTGTGATTGCCCGCGCAAGAAGCTCAAAGCCATTGGCGGCCCATACCCCGGGTTTTGCAGAGACAAGCCAGTTTGCGAAAAACACCCAGCCGGCAGTTTCTCGACTCGGTTCAATACCTCAAAGGCCGAGCTCATGATTGCGTTTCAAGACAGGATCCAGGGGGCCCAGCAAGTCACAATGGACTCCCTGGGCGACTTTGTCGTCAAGCGGCGCGACGGACTATTTGCCTATCAGCTTGCAGTCGTTGTCGACGACGAAGACCAGCACATTTCACATATCGTTCGGGGCAGCGACTTACTCGATTCGACTCCATGGCAAATTATTCTGCAGCGCGCGCTCAACTATCACCAAGTCGAATATGCCCATATACCCGTCCTTGCGCAGGACGGCCACAAGCTAAGTAAGCAAACCGGTGCAGGAGCGATTGCTACCGACAGCATCAGCTGCAGGCGCAACTTGCTATGGGCGCTGGGAAAACTCGGCCAGACCGTACCTGACCTGCCAGGCTTAGTAGATACCAGCAGCCAACATCGCACCCTCGCGCCATCAACGGCTCTTCCCGACTGCGAAGCCATACTCAAGCTCGCAAGTACCCACTGGGACATCCGCAAAGTCCCCTGCGAAGTTTCACTTCTTTCCACAGGTCTGTTACCTTAGGTAAAACTTTTCTATACTTACGGTAACGCGAGCATTGCCATTCACGTTGGCATATGCAAACAGTTTGTTTCCAGCCCAAGGTTAGGGTCAGGGAATTGCTCAAAAAGGTTTAGTTGATTTGCCGAATGTACTCGTAGCAGCCTTCTCCCCCCCATTACTGGCGCAGCTTGACCAGCTTTGCGCGGAGCTTGATACGCCCTATCAATACGTTGATCAACTCGACGAAATTGATATCAGCCTGCACCCTTCGCTCGAAAATATAGACCTGCTAATTACGGGCGACCTGATAGATACCGATACGCTAGACCTCGCCACCCAGTTAAATCCAAAGCACTGGCTGGCGCTCTGCACACACAATATCGACCTCGCAGCCTCACTGGGACGTGCTGGCGCAGATAGCTGTGTTAGCGTTGATAACTGGCCAGAAATAGAAAAGGTCGTTCAAGATCTATTAGCAGCCGGTAACGTTTTGAAGCAGTTCAACCGCAGCGCTCCGCCCAAACTCGATCTAGTAATACCCAAAGCCAAACCTGTACGACGCGTTGAACCACCAACCGGCCTGATTGGCCAATGCGACGCAATGCTAGAAGTCTATTCGCGCATTCGCAAAGTTGGCCCCACCAAGTCAACTGTGCTTATCAGGGGAGAAACCGGGACTGGTAAAGAGCTAATCGCCCGAGCCATTCACGATAGCAGCGACAGGGCAAAGAAACCCTTTGTCGCCGTAAACTGCGCTGCAATACCCGAAACCCTGATCGAATCTGAGCTCTTTGGACATGAGAAGGGAGCATTTACCGGCGCGGCTGGTAAGCGGGTTGGCCTGATAGAAGAAGCCGAAGGCGGTACACTTTTTCTCGATGAAATAGGTGAGCTACCCGCCGAAGCACAGGCGCGATTACTGCGTTTTATCCAGGAAAGCGAAGTACGCTCAGTGGGCAGCAACAAGTCGCGCAAAGTAAATGTAAGGCTGATCGCCGCTACCCACCGCGACTTACAAAGCCAGGCGAAGTCAGGTGTTTTTCGTGCGGACCTGTACTACCGTATCAATGTATTTAGAATCTTTTTACCTTTGCTGCGCGAACGCGGCGACGATATTTTCGAAATTGCCCAACACCTTCTAGAGCGCGCAGCGCTACGCCATAAAAAGCCCAATTTGCAGCTCACACCCGATGCAGTAGAGGCTATTCGCCACCACAGCTGGGAAGGAAATGTGCGAGAGCTGGAAAATACCATTGAGAGGGCGGCGATCATGACAAACGATGTCTATATCGATAGTGCAGACCTCGAAATTGAGCCTCCCGCCAAAAGCGCCACAGAGCCTGGTCCACAACAACCACACGCTAGCCACTTCAGGCACGGCAATCAAAGCGACCACGGCCATACTGACCCTCTTACGCTCGACGAAGAAGCCGATAAAGCGATCAGCTCGATGAACCGGACGCATTCGCCTAGCCATTCAAAGATGAAGTTTTCCGAGCCAAAAGCCGGAGCCTCACTGGAAGAGTATTTCCAGCAGTTTGTTATCGAAAACCAGGAGCGCATGAACGAAACGCAACTAGCCAAGATGCTTGGCATCAGCAGGAAGTGCCTGTGGGAACGACGACAACGCTACGGCATTCCGCGCAAAGTCAAAGACAAGCCCAAACAATCAAAGCGCTAACTCTCTCTCGCGCGACCAAAGCTGGCGTTACCAGTTTTTCGAAAAGTAACACCTTTCGACTAATACGCGACCGGTAACACACAAGAACGCTGTATTTGTAACGGGTCGAAACGCACTGACATCCTCCAAAGATCACGAAACACCCTTAAGTTATTGTTTTTTAATGATTCATCCGTTTTGGCACACACACTGCAATATATATCGCGAATAACAATAATATAAATGGCTTCCTAAAAAAAATAAAAAGAAGCTAGCGAGAACAATGAATAATTAGATATGAAGACCTAGATGGGGAGCTTGCTCCCCATCATCATTTCTGGCGTTTATGTTTTCGAAAAACCTCCTCCCCCCACCTCGCTATTCAAAGCACCTTGCAAAGCAACCCTGACCACCCCAACCAATATCCTCGCCTCGTCGAGACATAAGTAGCCCACACGCTACGCAGTAACTACATAGCTTTTATAACTACATCACTCCTATCGCGGAGCAAGATCAAAGCTCGAACCGCAATTTTCACTGCTCACAAAAAGCCTTGCTCACCGCAACTGGTATACAATTGTCCGCGCAGAGAAAGCCAACGGTGGCGTCCTGCCCAACTCAAAGAACTTCACGCGTGGCGTCCGTCCAGCCCTGGCTTAGAGAAATCTGCTTCTGGATCGGTTTCAAGGTGATACAGCAGTAAATAGGATTTCGCAAAAAGTCAGCAGATGCTAAAAAACCTCTTCCACCTTCCCGGCGCCGATAAACAAGAGTCACATACCATCCCCTCCCTTGATAAACCGCCATTTGAACGAATCGAACTCGAGCGTAGCGAGCACCCTATCTCGCGCAAAAACATCAGTAAAGGCGCGCTTAACGTTATCTATGATCTGAACAATGCTGGTTACGAGGCGTATCTGGTTGGCGGTGGCATTCGGGATCTACTACTTGGCTTGCACCCCAAGGACTTCGACGTCGCGACCAACGCCACCCCGGAAGAAGTTAAAAAGCTATTTCGCCGCGCTCGCATTGTGGGAAGGCGATTTCAGATCGTGCACGTATCTATGGGGCGCGAAACCATCGAAGTAACCACTTTTCGAGCAGGTCATTCTGTCGACAGCACAAGCCAGGAAAGCAAGCAGCAAAGCATGCAAAACGAAGCGGGCATGCTGCTAAGAGACAATGTCTTTGGCAGTGTTGAGCAAGACGCCTTGCGTCGAGACTTTACCGCAAACGCGCTCTACTACACGGTGAAAGACTTCAAGGTTATCGACTTCACCAGTGGGCTTGAAGACATTAGTAACAAAACGCTACGCATGATCGGCGACCCTAAGACGAGATATCTGGAAGACCCCGTTCGCATGCTTCGTGCAATTCGCTTTGCGGCAAAGCTTGATTTTACAATTGAAGAAAGTACCCAGGCGCCCATCGCTGAGCTTGCCGAACACATCCAACAGGTTGCGGCGGCCAGGCTTTTTGATGAGGTTAACAAACTATTTCTAAATCGTTACGCAATAGAATGTTTTGAGCTCGCCATTCAATTTCAGCTATTTCGACATCTATTCCCCGGCATTCACCCGCTGCTTGAAGAGCAATCGCTGTATATCAACATTATTCGCGAAGCACTTAAAAACACAGCGGCGCGCGTAGAACAGCAAAAACCGATTACGCCGGCGTTTCTTTATGCAAGCTTGCTATGGCCTCGCGTGAACAGTCTATATCATGAGTTTGTCAGCGAGGGAAACACCGCGCAGCGAGCTATGCAGATTGCGAGCTTTAAAACGATCGAAGAGCAATATCAAACGATCGCCATCCCAAAACGTTTTACTATTGCGATGCGCGAGATTTGGCTGATGCAGCACAGCCTGGAAAAAGCCAGCAATAAGCGAGCGCTCAATCTACTTTCACACCCTCGCTTTAGAGCGGCGTACGACTTTTTACTGTTACGAGAACTCGCAGGCGACTCACTGACCCGGGGCGGCGCGTACTGGACAGAATTACAAAACCAACACCCAGAAGCAGTCACACGTGACAAGCGCCGCCATCGACGTCGCAACAACAGACGCAACAACGACGGACGTCAAGCGATAAAAAACAAGCAATGAGTCTTGATGGTCCATTCCGCGCCCAGGTATTTATTGGGCTAGGCAGTAATCTCGGTGATCGCGGCCAATATTTGTCACAGGCATTGTCGGCGCTGGCAACAAGTGAACAAACCGATATTGCGGCCATCTCAAGCCTCTATGAAAGCGACCCGCTCGCGGGTAAAGACCAACCAAAATATCTCAACGCTGTCGCCAAAATTCTAACAAGCCTCGGCCCTCACCAATTGCTAAGAAAAATTCAGTCGATCGAAACGAAATTTGGTCGCGAGCGACACGGTCATTGGGCCCCAAGGACGCTGGATTTAGATATACTACTGTTCGCTGATCGCGTGCTCGACGATCCCTGGTTAAGCGTTCCTCATCCCGGGATTTACATGCGCAGCTTTGTGCTGTTGCCTCTGCAGGAAATAGCGCAGGATCTTGTATTTCCTGATCAAACCAGTATTGAAACCAGGGTAAAAGAATGCCCTCCGCTTCCTATTAGCAAGCTAGCAGTCGATGAGTTCCAGCTTCCTACAAACGAATGAACAATCGCAAGTCTTCGATAAACGTTTACAAGGCTTACTCGAAACTCGCGACGTCCCAAAATATATCGCGATAGAAGGCCCAATTGGTGTAGGGAAAACCACGCTGGCAAAAAGACTGGCAACCTGCTTTAACTACGAAATCTTGTTAGAACGAGCGGAAGAAAACCCCTTTCTCGCCCAGTTTTACAAAAACCGTCACCAGAACGCATTAGCGACGCAGCTGTTCTTTTTGTTCCAGCGCGCGCAGCAAATTCAAGATATGCGCCAACAGGACTTGTTTTCTCCAGTTAGAGTGGCCGATTTCCTAATCGAAAAAGATCAGCTATTTGCGAAAATTAATCTAAGCGAAGACGAGTATAAACTTTACCAACAGGTGTACGCGCAGATGACCATCGACGCGCCGGTACCTGATCTAGTTATATATTTGCAGGCGCCCGTGGATATCTTAATGCAACGCATCAATTCGCGTGGCATCTCCATAGAACAAACGATTGATCGCGACTACATCGAAACCCTCAATCAAGCCTACTCCGAGTTCTTTTTATACTATGATGGCGCACCGACCCTTATCATTAACTGCGCCGAAATGGATTACATATCTAACGACAACGATTTCCTTTCACTTATTGACTACATGCTAAACATCAAAAACGGCAGGCATTATTTCAACCCAACCATTTTTTCATGACCGTTTTTTCTTAACTGTTTCTCGACCAACCCAGAGCGAGCGAACCCGTGAAAATAACCTTATCACACTTAAAAAAACGCAAAGCCGAGCATAAGAAATTTAGCGTTATCACCTGTTACGACGCAAGCTTTATGGATGCCGTGAATCAAGCGGGCATTGATGTTGTACTGATTGGCGACTCACTTGGCATGGTAATTAAAGGCTACGACAGCACGGTGCCCGTCAGAATGTCTGACATTCTCTACCACACCAGTTGTGTCGCAAACGCCCGGAAAAGTGAACACCAACCGCTCATCATGGCCGACCTTCCATTTATGGCCTATCACAGCACCCAACAAACGCTGGAAAACGCCGCCGAAGTTATGCGCGCGGGCGCCAATATGGTCAAGCTAGAAGGTGGGGCATGGCAGACAGAAACAGTTTCTAAACTAGCCGACTGCGGAATTCCGGTTTGCGCACATTTAGGCTTAACACCCCAATCCGTCGACAAACTGGGAGGCTACAGGATTCAGGGCCGTGATCAAGCGCAAAAAGAAAAGCTCTTCTCAGACGCGAAACAGCTAGAAGCCGCTGGCGCCGACATTGTTTTACTCGAATGCGTACCCAGTAAAGTTGCACAAGAGCTAACAGAGCTACTAAGTGTTCCCACCATTGGCATTGGCGCGGGCCCCGCTACCGATGCGCAAGTGCTTGTCCTTTACGACATGCTTGGCCTGGGTAACAAGCACGCGAAATTTGTTAAAAATTATCTCACCAAAGAAAACATTCAATCGGAAAACGCCATTGCAGACGCGTTACGCGCATACGACCATGAAGTAAAAGCGGGCATCTATCCTGCTCCTGAACACCAATATCAATAACGACCCTGTTTAAACTCTATATCCAAGCCCATGCAAGTAGTCCATTCCATTGCAGACATGAACGCCGTTATCTACTCGCAAAAAAGTGCGGGCAAAAAAATAGGCTTTGTTCCCACCATGGGAAACCTGCACGCAGGACATATTAGTCTCGTTGAAAAAGCGCAAAAATATGCTGACTTTATTGTCGCCAGTGTATTTGTTAACCCTATGCAGTTCGGTGCAAACGAAGATCTAGACCAATACCCGCGCACCTTAAAAGAAGACAGTGAAAAGTTGACTGCCGTAAATTGCGACCTCCTGTTTGCGCCCTCACCTAACGAAGTTTATCCTAACGGTTTGGATAAGCACCTGAAAATCAACATGCCGCACATGGCATCTGTGTTGTGCGGTAAAAGCCGCCCGACACATTTTGAGGGAGTTTGCACCGTTGTAACCAAGCTTTTCAATATCGTACAGCCCGACGTCGCCGTTTTTGGAAAAAAAGATTTGCAGCAATTATTGATCGTTAAGCAAATGACCAAAGACTTGTGCCTGCCCATTAAAATTATTGGCGGAGACACCAAAAGAGAAACCTCAGGGCTTGCGATGAGTTCGCGAAACAGCCTTCTAAGCGAAAAAGAAAAAAATAATGCACGCTCAATTTACGCCGAACTTAAAATGGCCCGGGAAAAAATTACCAACGGCGATAAGGCCTACAGCAGCTTAATGCATACAGCGAAAGAATCGCTAAACGAACAGGGTTTTAAGGCAGATTACTTTGAGATACGGAAAATAAACGATCTCGAGCTAGCAGAAGACGGCGCAACCTACGAAAACCTCGCCATTTTCGCCGCGGCCTATGCAGAAAAAACCAGGCTTATTGATAACATTACGCTTCAGGAATTAGACGAAGTATAAAGCTGGCGACTAATATAGATCAGAGTTTTCGAAAGACTCTGCTTCCTCTTCTAATTGCTCTGCTTGATAGTCATCAAGAGAAATAAATTCTTGCTCTTCTTCTGCTAACTCACCGTTTTCCGCCAGCCAGCGACTAGCACCGTCAGAGTTTTCGTTTAACCTTGATTCAACCCCAGCCGAACCAGTTGCAATAGATTCAGCGGGTGCAGATGTAGCACTTGCGGACAAAGAATTGATGGCTTGCATCAACTGTTGATCAAGCTTTTCGTCCAGCTCTTCAACCACAACGCGGCGCTGGTCTTGTTTATTCGAGAGAAAGGTTTCGCTGGACTGTTGTGCTAACCCCAGCATAAATTCGTCAAGGTCGTCATCCATCTCTAAAAACCCCGACCAGTCCATGATTGGCTCCCACTGAACCAGGTCTTTCACAACGCGACCTGGCGGCAAGTCAAAGAGTGTTAGGCCATCATCCATCGCGCGAATATAGTTTTGCGTATCACGTAGCGTGGCGATCTTGGGAATTTCCAGCTTCTCAACAAATTCGTCGAATGTCTGAAGATATTTTGTATTGCTCTTAACGCGGTTCGCGACAATCGCAAACTCAATATTCTGTTTATCCAGCCATCCCTGCTCGCTCAAATGCACCCATAATTGAAGAACAGCTTTTAAATCGATAGGCGATGGCATAAGCGGCACAATCACCTTACTGCAACTGCCTAGTACTTCCGAGAGATTAGCTGCCCCAGCAGGCATATCATGGACGACAATATCGTACTCCTGGTTGATCTTGTCGCCCTTAAACGCAGCAATGACATCCAGGTCCGCACAGCGATGCGGGCGAGCCTGCTTCCAATCCAGCGTGGATCGTTGCTCGTCGTGATCAGCAATCGCAACATGTAAACCTAGCGTGCTTGCATACACAGCAAGATGCGTCGCAATAGTGGTCTTACCACAACCACCCTTGGGATTAAGGATCGCAATGTGCTTCATGACGTTTCACCCAGCTTGCTAAGTAAACTGCGTTTAATTTCGCTATCGGCATCTTCCATAAAAGCTAAAGCCAGAAAAAATAGTTAAATAGTACCAATCTTGTTGATCACTGAATGAAACCGTCTAGCACAACGGATCGCCACAGCAATAAATAGTTAGTAAGTCTAGCTGGCCAAATCGGACACAACTGATTATTTTTTGTGAGATATTCAATATTACTCGTAGCTATAGCAACAACATCTAGCTTTCTATAGACATAAAAAAACCGCCCCCTGAAAGGGAGCGGTTTTTCTGACAACCTAAGTAAGCGGTTAACTTACTCCGCAACAGCCTCAGTTTCTTCCTCAAGCAAAGCCTTAATGCTTAACTTGATTCTACCGCGCTGATCCACATCTAACACTTTCACTTTGATGGTTTGACCCTCTTCAAGCACGTCCGAAACATTCTCTACGCGCTCGTTAGAGATTTGCGATATATGCAATAGGCCATCTTTGCCCGGAAGAATGGTCACAAACGCACCAAAGTCAACGATCTTGGAAATCTTACCTTCGTAGACCGCACCAACTTCGGCTTCTGCTGTAATAGCTTCGATCATATCCACAGCCGCTTGCATAGACTGCTTATCTTCGCCGTAGACTCGCACCGAACCATCATCTTCAATATCAACCGACGCACCAGTGTCTTCGGTGATGGAACGAATCGTTGCACCGCCTTTACCAATAACGTCACGAATTTTATCCTGGTCGATTTTCAGCGCTGCCATCGCTGGAGCATTTTCCGAAAGCTCTTCGCGCGCAGAACTTATTACCTGATTCATTTGACCAAGAATATTCAACCGAGCAGCTAAAGCCTGGTTCAGGGCAATTTCCATAATTTCTTCGGTGATGCCTTCGATCTTGATATCCATTTGCAGTGCAGTTACCCCTTTCTCGGTACCCGCCACTTTAAAGTCCATATCGCCTAAATGGTCTTCGTCGCCAAGAATATCAGTCAGAACGGCAAACTTGTCACCTTCCTTAACCAGCCCCATCGCGATACCAGCCACCGGCGCCTTAATCGGCACACCAGCATCCATCAACGCAAGGCTAGAGCCGCATACTGAAGCCATAGAAGAAGAACCGTTTGACTCAGTAATTTCTGATACGACACGAATCGTATAAGGAAAAGATTCCTGGTCAGGCATTACCGCCAAAACACCACGCTTGGCAAGGCGGCCGTGACCAATTTCACGTCGACCTACAGGCCCAACACGACCAGCTTCACCAACAGAATAGCTAGGGAAGTTATAGTGGAAGAGGAACGCGTCTTTTGACGAACCCTCGAGAGCATCGATAATTTGCGCGTCGCGTATTGGTCCTAATGTCGCTGTTACCAACGCCTGTGTTTCACCACGCGTAAACAGTGCAGAGCCGTGTGTCTTCGGCAAAACATCGACCTGAATCGCTAACGGTCTAACAGTTTGGTTATCGCGACCGTCAATTCTTGGCTGTTGCTCAACAATACGCTGACGAACAAGTGATTTCTCGAGCTTGCCAAACAGCTCAGCTACTTCATCCGCTTCAACCTCTTCGTTGGCGAGTTGCTCGAGCGCCTGGTCTTTAAGCGTGCCGACCGTTTCATAGCGCGTTGCTTTTTCAGTAATGGTATATGCTTCGCTTAGCGGCGTTGAGAACGCTGCTTCCAGATCCGCTTTCAAAGCCTGGTTTACAGGCGCTGGCTCATAGTCCCAGCGAGGCTTACCAGCGTCGGCAACCAGCGCATCAATGGCTTGAATAACCACCTGCATCTCCTGGTGAGCGTAAAGCACTCCGCCAAGCATCTGGTCTTCGCTGAGTTCTTCTGCCTCAGACTCAACCATTAGTACCGCGTCTTTTGTTCCAGCCACAACCATGTCGAGCTTTGAAGACGCCAGGGCTTCGTAACTGGGGTTCAACAGGTAACCATCTTCTTCGGTATAACCAACACGCGCACCGCCAATAGGGCCATTAAATGGTATTCCCGAAATAGCAAGCGCTGCTGACGTACCAATCATTGCTGGAATATCAGGATCGATATCTTTTTGTGCAGATACCACCATACATATAACCTGCACTTCATTTTTATAACCATCAGGAAATAGTGGACGAATCGGGCGGTCAATTAAGCGCGATGTTAATGTTTCTTTTTCTGAAGGCCTCGCTTCTCGCTTAAAAAAGCCACCAGGTATTTTACCGGCAGCGTAGGTTTTTTCCTGGTAGTGCACCGAAAGCGGGAAAAAATCCTGCCCCGGCTTTGCCTTTTTACTACCAACCACGGTACATAACACGGCTGTTTCACCCATTGAAACCAATACCGCGCCCGTCGCCTGACGAGCAATGCGGCCAGTCTCTAACGTTACTGTTTGGCCACCATATTCAAACTGTTTTATTACGGGATTCATCTGAAATCCTCCATCAATACAAAATAATCAGCTCATCATCTGAGTGAGCTGGACTTCTCTTTTCCAACAAAAGCAATTTCTAGCGCCGAATCAAACTAACGACACCAAAAAAATATCGAACCTCTTTAGCATAGACACTTAAACGCTTTTTACACCTTCAAGCTGCTAAAAGTTTCGACATACGAAAAGCGTTAGAGATAGCATGCTCGCCACCTCTAACGCTCAAACGATTCAAAACAACTAATCTTAACGACGTAAGCCTAAGCGCCTGATCAGGCTTGTGTAACGCTCAGTATTTTTGCTCTTCAAATAATCAAGTAATTTTCTGCGCTGATTAACCATACGGATTAGCCCGCGACGCGAATGGTGATCTTTTTTGTGGTCACCAAAGTGTGATTGAAGCTTATTGATATTAGCTGTCAGCAACGCGACCTGAACTTCTGGAGAACCGGTATCACCGTCTTCGATCTGATAGTCTTTAACAATTGCAGCTTTTTCTGAAGCATTTAATGCCATGATACATACCTCTAATGTGCACTAGTGATATTCGGCCCAACCGCGCACATTTACAGTTGGGTCAAAAAAATTGCTGTGGAGCGTAAGCCGGCGCACTATATCACGTCGACAGTGATCCTGCCCGCAAATAATATAGTGCCCGCCGCCGCTTTGATACTACTGTGGGCTGGCAACGAGCCGCTTTGGCGCAACTCGCCCATGCGAGTCGATAATGCCAACGCCAATAAACTCGCCATCCTCCATTGTCAGGCAAACTTCACCCGCCAGAGGAGCCTTAGGTATCTGCACAGGGTTCCCCTGCTTCAGGTAATACCCACTATGCTCGTCCAACACGACTTTTTGCATATGCGTTAGGCAAGATTCCGTGGGAATCAGCAAATCATCCATTTGCTCGAACGCCTGGGCATCTCTAAGTGCTCTTAGGCTTTCCATCGAAGCTGTCTGTTCCAGCTCAAACGACCCAACCGCCGTTCGCGTCAGCGACCCCAAAAAGCCCCCAACGCCGAGCCTCTCACCAAGTTCGGCCGCCAGGCTGCGGATATATGTTCCTTTGCTTACCGAAACCGTAATCTCTACTTCTATCGCCTCAGACTTCGGTACATCGTCGGAGTTGAGCGGCGAGCACAGGGTTAGCTGATCAAAGGTGCTACGTTCAATTTTCTGTAGCGCCAGGTCATAAACCGTCACCTCTCGCGCCTCGCGGTCAACCTCTTTGCCTTCTCTGGCTAAGTCGTAAAGCCGTTGCCCGTCTACTTTCAGCGCCGAGTACATCGGCGGTACCTGCATCTGTTTTCCTACCAGGCTTTCAAGCTGCTGCATAATGTCCGTGTCATCCACGTGACTCACGCCAGACTTCCAGACAACATTACCGTCAGCATCATCGGTGTCGCTTGTCGCGCCTAACACAATAACCGCGTGATAAGACTTCTGGGCGTTCAACAAATATTGCGAAAATTTAGTTGCCTCGCCAAAACAAATAGGCAAAACGCCGGTTGCCATTGGGTCCAGGCTACCAGTGTGTCCCGCTTTCGCTGCATAAAACAATCGTTTTACTTCCTGTAGCGCCCCATTCGAAGTTACGCCCGACGGTTTATCTAACAATAGCAAGCCACTAATTGGACGACCGCGTTTTTTCCGTCCGCGGCTCATCGCTTACTAAACCTACCGTACAACACAACCCCCTATTTTCTTTCGATCAAACTTTTACGCGAACTACTCTTGAGCAGAGCCCGACGCATCATTTTTAAGGGCCGAATCAATAAGGCGAGAAATATGCTCGCTACTGCGAGCAACTTCATCAAAATAAAATCGCAACCTGGGGATAGATCGCATCGTTGATCGCGAGGCAAGCTCGCTACGCAAAAAACCAGCTGCGCCATCTAACGCTTTAACGGCTTCTTTAGAATCAGCCTGTGTTTCCTGCCCGACAAAAGTGACATACACCTTTGCCACCGAAATATCTCGCGAAACAGTTACCGCATTAATGTTTGCGCCTTTCACTCTAGGGTCGCGCATTTCTCGCTGAATCAACAATGACAATTCGCGCTTGATAAAATCTGAAACGCGATCAGCGCGGCTAAACTCTCTGGCCATATCGAACTCAGCAATTAAACACTACAAAGAGCGCTTAATCTCTCGAATGTCGAACACTTCAATCATGTCACCAGCTTTCACGTCGGTGTAGTCTTTAACACCGATACCACATTCGGTGCCGCTACGAACTTCGCTCACGTCGTCTTTAAATCGGCGTAACGAGTCAAGCTCACCTTCATGAATCACAATGCTGTCACGCAAAACGCGAATAGGCTTGTTACGCAGAACGGTTCCTTCCACAACCATACAACCTGCAACCAAACCAAACTTGGGCGACTTGAACACTTCACGAACTTCTGCCGTACCCAAAATCTCTTCGCGCTTCTCGGGCGCCAACATACCCGAAAGCGCGTCTTTCACGTCATCCAACAAGTTATAAATGACACTGTAATAGCGCAGCTCTATAGACTCGTTCTCTGCCTTTTTACGTGCAGTTGCTTCAGCTCGAACGTTAAATCCAAAAATAACGGAGCTCGTTGCCGCCGCTAAGTTAACATCGGCATCAACAATTGCACCAACGCCGCTGGATACGATATTTACCTGTACTTCGTCGTTTCCAATTTCTTCTAACGCTGCAACAATAGCTTCTGCTGAGCCTCGAACATCCGACTTAACAATAATATTGAGGTTTTTAACTTCTTCTTCTTCGAAGCTGGCAAACAGGTTATCGAGGTTTGCCCGTTGCGAACGAACCATTTTGGTATCACGCTCTTTTTCGCGACGCAGCGCAACAACCTCACGCGCTTTACGCTCATCACCAACCACGAGCACTTCATCACCCGCATTTGGCGTGCCGTCTAAACCTAATATTTCAACAGGAATTGAGGGCCCTGCTTTTTCGATCAACTGTCCGCGCTCATCAGACATGTTACGCACACGACCGAACTGCAGCCCCGCGAGAACGATATCACCGTTCTTTAACTCGCCTTCCTGAACCAGGATCGACGCCACATTACCGCGTCCTTTGTCGAGACGCGACTCAATAACCACACCTTTTGCCGGAACATTAACCGGGGCGGTCAATTCAAGCACTTCTGCCTGCAACGATACCGCTTCTAACAATTTATCAATGCCTTCGCCGGTATGCGCAGAGACATGGATAAACTGGGTATCGCCACCCCAATCTTCAGGAATAACTTCCTGGGCAACCAACTCATTTTTTACCCGCTCTGGATCAGCACTTTCTTTATCGATTTTGTTTACCGCAACGACTAACGGCACTTCCGCAGCCTTTGCGTGCTGGATTGCTTCAATTGTTTGCGGCATAACACCATCGTCAGCTGCCACAACCAAAATAACGATATCCGTACACTCCGCACCACGCGCTCGCATAGCCGTAAAAGCCGCGTGCCCAGGCGTATCCAGAAAGCTAATAACACCGAGGTTTGTTTCTACATGGTACGCACCAATGTGCTGGGTAATACCACCAGCCTCACCACTGGCCACACGTGACTCACGAATATAGTCCAGAAGCGACGTTTTACCGTGATCAACATGACCCATAACCGTAACGACAGGCGGTCGCGCCAGCTCGTCGCTATCTTCGTCATCCATCGCAAACGCATTCTGCAACTCTTGCAACAACGCGTCTTCCACTTCTTGCTCACTTACCGCTACCGGCGTGTGACCAAGCTCTTCAACAACCAGAATTGCGGTTTCCTGATCAATCGGCTCATTGATCGACGCCATCACACCCATTTTCATTAACGCCCTAATAACAGCGTTAGCTTTTAGCGCCATCTGTTGAGCAAGTTCACTTACCGCGATTTGCTCACCGATTCTTACTTCGTGAACAATTTTCTCGGTAGGAACCTGAAACTCTTGCTTGCTCATGGCCTGCAAAACTTTGCCACCGGCAAGCCCCTGCTTAGATGCTGCATCGTCGGAGATAAACTCATCAAAACCACGGTTTTTATTTGATTTTGATTTATTACCTTTGCGACCTTTTTTCTTGCCCGGCTTTTTGGGCTCATCCTCTGCAGCCGGCGCAGCAGTACGGAAATTCTTGCGACCGCCTTGCTCTTTTTCGAGCTTTTCACGCGCTATGCGGGCTGCCTCTTCTGCTTTTTCGCGCGACGCCTGCTCAGCCTTGGCTTTAACAACTGCTTCGTGTCGCGCCTGCTCTGCTTCTTCCTGTTCTCTACGCTTGGTTGCGGCTCGACGACGAATTTCTTCAACATCAAAAGGATCTTCGCGCCTTTTTCGCACAGGCGCTTCTGGCTCTTTTGCAGTTTCTTCGGCGACAGTCTCTGGTTCCGGCGCCACCTCTTTTGGCGCTTCAACAACCTCCGCGTCAACCGAAGGCGTCGCAACCTCTTCTGCAACCGTAGTTTCTAACTCAGGTACTTCTACCTGCACTTCTTCTGCCACTTCGGCAGGTTCTTCCCGCTTGACGTAAGTTCGTTTTTTTCGAACCTCAATAGCTACCGTTTTTTTGCCGCCGGTGTTAGCTGAGGTTTTTGCCGTGCCAATCGTGCGCCGCTTTAAGGTGATTTTTTTCGGCGCGGCAGTGCTTGCACCGTGGCTACTTTTTAAATGCGCCAGCAGCGTTTGCTTATCATCATCTGAGACCACTTGATCTCCGGATTCATGATCGAGCCCAGCCTCTCTCATTTGCGCTAGCAAACGATCAACCGTCGCTCCAACTGTTTTAGCGAGCTGACTAACAGTCACTTCCGCCATGAATCAATACCCCCAAATACACAATTACTGTGCAACAAAAAAATAACCCGGCTTGTTAAGCAAATTGCTTACTCTGCTTCTGCAAACCAAGGCTCTCGCGCTTTCATGATTAATTCACCAGCGCGCTCAGCATCTAACTCTTCAATATCTGTAAGATCTTCGATCGACTGCTCCGCAAGATCTTCCATCGTTACAATACCTTTGCTCGCAAGAACAAACGCCAAATGTTTGTCCATTCCTTCCATGTTGAGCAGGTCTTCGGCGGGCTCCGCGCCTTCCAAAACTTCTTCAGAAGCAATTTCTTGCGTTAGCAATGCATCTTTAGCACGTGCCCTTAGCTCTTCGGCGATATCCATATCAAAGCCTTCTATGGCGACAATCTCTTCCAGAGGCACATATGCCACCTCTTCAAGACTGGTAAAACCTTCCTCAGCAAGCAGCAAGGACACATCTTCATCAACGTCCAGGCGCTCCATAAACATTTGTACGAGCTTGCCAGCTTCCTGCTCCCCTTTAACTGCGGCTTCTTCCGAGCTCATGACATTAATTGTCCAGCCGGTAAGCTGCGCAGCAAGGCGAACATTTTGACCAGCTCGTCCTACCGCTAAACCAAGATTTTCTTCAGCAACTGCAACGTCCATCGAGTTGGTGTCTTCGTCAACAATGATCGACTCGATCTCTGCAGGAGACAGCGCATTGATCGCCAATTGTGCGGGGTTGTCGTCCCACAAAATAATATCCACTCGCTCATTAGCAAGCTCACCCGAGACTGCCTGCACACGTGAACCACGCATACCAACACAGGCGCCTACCGGGTCAATACGCCCGTCATTAGTTTTAACCGCTATCTTCGCTCTCGCACCTGGATCGCGCGCTGCCGCTCTGATTTCGATAACTTCTTCGTATATTTCCGGCACTTCTATTCGGAATAATTCAATCAGCATTTCGTTACAGGCACGGCTCAAAATAAGTTGGGGACCGCGGACATCTTCACGAATTTCTATCAACACCGCTCTAACGCGATCACCAACCCTGAAGGCCTCTCTACCAACCAGCTCTTCGCGAGGCATGTAGCCTTCTGCGTTTTGCCCAAGGTCGACAATGACAGCGTCCCGAACAACTTTTTTCACCGAACCGTTTATTAATTCTCCCTCGCGCCCGCGATAGGCATCAACAATCTGCGCGCGCTCCGCTTCGCGAACTTTTTGCACAATAACTTGCTTGGCGGTTTGCGCAGCAATGCGACCAAACGCAACATTTTCAACCTGTTCACGATGTACATCGCCAATCTGCAAGCCGGGGTCGATTTCGGCAGCTTCTTCAGTGGTTAATTCAGTCCCCAAAATCGCGAGGTGATCGTCTGGCATCACAGTCCAGCGCCGATAAGTTTCGTAGTCACCGCTCTCTCGATCGATAATCACTTCTATATCAGACTCTTCTTCGTAGCGCTTTTTAGTCGCTGTTGCCAACGCAATCTCGATAGCTTCGAAAATAAGCTCTCTTTCGACACCTTTCTCAGCAGAAACGGCATCTGCCACGAGTAAAATTTCTTTGTTCATTGCTTTCCCCAATCAACCCAGCAAATTTCTATAAATCTAACATTAGGCCTTAGCTAAACTGGCCACTTAATCTTCACCAAACTCTGGCACCAATACACCCTTTTCAACTTGCTCAAAGGGGATTACGTACTCTTCGTCACTATCAACAATAATCGCCAGTTCGTTTTGGTCTTGATCTATCGCGCTGACGATACCTTTAAAATTTCTTCGTCCTTCAAACGGGTACCGCAACTTTAGCTTTACCAAAAAACCAACAAAGTCCTTATATTGATCTAACGAAAAAAATTGTCTGCGCATCCCAGGTGATGACACTTCCAGACGATACTGATTTGGCACAATATCTTCTACGTCAAGAACCACAGACAACTCGCGACTAACATTCGCACAGTCATCAACGGTAATACCATCACCCGAGTCAATATAAAGCCTTAACAAGGCCTCACCCGAACGATATTCAGCGCCCCAGTATTCAAAGCCCAGGCTTTTAACTAACGGCTCAGCAATAGACTGAAATTGCTCTAAAACCACACGTCTACTCTTCTTCGAACCCAGCACATTACTGGGAACGATAACCAATAAATAAAAAGCCCCTGATTACAGGGGCTTTTTTGAAAAACTTCTGGAAGGCTATTCCCATCATAACGCTTGAGAGAAAAACCTTCACGAACACGGTGCGCTACCATAAATGACAATTTCGCACCTCGCAGTAGTTGACCTAAAATCAACCGCTACAACCGGTTGCAGTTAACGTTGTATCATTGTTACCAACCTAGACTTTACCGTGAAAAACCTGCCCAATCTGGCCCTGACGCTAGATTGAGCGGTCGCGGATTATAAATAACGAGTTAAACGACGGTCAAGCGAAGGATTGACAAACTACAAACAATCTTTCGCCCAAAAAACGAACAGCTCTTTGATGGTGCCGAAGGCGGGACTTGAACCCGCACGAGCTATGCTCACCACCCCCTCAAGATGGCGTGTCTACCAATTCCACCACTTCGGCAATAAACTATCGAAATTAAATCTGCTGCATTTGCGCCCTAACAACTACTCTCCCGGCAATCCACCTAGCCCTGCACCAATATCTTCAGAGCTTTCGGGCAATAAATCACCAGGGAGTGACTCTGGTAGCGACTCGGGAATCGCTTCAAGCACCTCTTGACGCTCAAGCTCGGCTGCTTGTTGGGCTTCGAGCTGATCAGCGACCATTTCCAGCGCCGTACCAGCACTGACTGTTTCGGTTTTCTGTTTGGCAATGATAGCCAGACCAAAACTGGTAACGAAAAACAGCGCCGCTAATATCGCTGTCGCGCGAGTAAGTGCGTTACCTCCACCGGACGCACCAAACAATGTTTGGGAAGAACCTCCGCCAAAGCTCGCGCCCATATCCGCACCTTTGCCTTGCTGCAGCAAAATAAGGCCGACTATCGCGAAGGCGATAAGCACATGAAAAACAAGAACAATTTGCTCAACTAGCATAAAAATCTCCGCTCACTACTGGAACAGCTTCTATCACATCAATGGCAATTTCAGTCTTTTCGCAGCTGCGCTGCTTCGACAATTGCTAAAAATTCATTTACTTTTAACGAGGCGCCACCTACGAGCGCGCCGTCAATATCCGGTTGCGCAAGCAGCTCTCCTGCATTTTCGGCCTTCACAGACCCACCATAAAGCAATGGGATCTTGTCGCTATTCGCGCTCGCGGACAGCACTTTACGGATATGCGCGTGCATCGATTGCGCTTGCTCTGCGCTCGCGGTTACCCCGGTCCCAATTGCCCAAACAGGCTCATAGGCGATCACAACTTTTTCCGCCGACGCGGCATCTAGCCCGTCTATGGAAGCAAGCAACTGACTGGCGACAAAATCGTTTTCATTACCTGCTTCACGGCATGCCAGGTCTTCACCGACACAAACAATCGGCGTCAGCCCGGCATCGAGCGCTAAAGCCGCCTTTTTTGCGACTATTGCGTTTGATTCACCAAACAACTCACGGCGCTCAGAGTGCCCAACAATACAATAGCTTGCGCCGACTGATCGCAGCATAGAAGCAGAGATCTCGCCTGTGTACGCACCAGAAATCTCGCTCGCCAAATTTTGGCCACCTAGTTTCCAGTTCGTCGATGAGAGACGCTCAACCAATGCCCCTAACCAGATCGCCGGAGGACAAATCAGCGTAGTTACATCAGATTGTGCGTTGCCTTGCGCCTGAGCAATCGCAGCAAACTGCTCACATAACGACAGATCACCGTTTAGCTTCCAGTTTCCAGCGATAATAGTGTTTCTCATGCAACCCCTAACAGCGCACACCAAAAAAAGGGCGGCAATGTTACCCCAAGGAACTCACAACATACAAGCGATGAGAACGGACAAATTCGGTCAATTAGACTCAAGCAATATAGCGCTTTACTTCTTCTGCTAGCTGAGCGGCAAGTTTTTCGACCTGCGCCCTTTGCTCCCCCTCGACCATGACACGAACAAGTGGCTCCGTACCAGAGGGACGCAATAACACTCTGCCCGCATCCCCTAATTCTGTCTCGACTGCTTTGACTGCAGAGATGATTCCCGGGTCACGATCCAACTCAACCTCGCGACTCCTGGCAACATTAATCATCACCTGTGGAAACTTCTTCAATTCCGCGACCATTTCTGAAAGCTTCAGGCCGCTGTTAACAGCAGCAAACAATACTTTTAGTGCTGCAACGACACCGTCGCCGGTGCTGGCAACATCTGAGCAGATAATATGCCCAGAGGTTTCGCCACCTAACTGCCAGCCTTTCTCAAGCATCATTTCTTTTACGTATCGATCACCTACTTTTGCACGCGCAAAAGGTACGCCCATATCCTGAAGCGCCAACTCAAATCCAAGGTTAGACATCAGCGTTCCCACGACACCACTACAATTTCCTTTCGTGCGAATTCTGTCGTGAGCAATGATGTATAGCAACGAGTCTCCATCGAGATAGGCGCCCTTATCATCGACAAACATCACTCGATCTCCATCGCCATCAAATGCCACGCCCAGATCTGCGCCGGCTTCGATAACCGTTTTACTCAGCAGTTCTGGCGAGGTAGAGCCTACCCCGTCATTAATATTTAATCCGTCAGGCTCAGCACCGACCTTTATTACTTCAGCTCCCAGCTCCTTGAATACCGCTGGAGCGACCTGGTAGGTTGCGCCGTGCGCACAGTCCACAACAATTTTTAGCCCACTCAGGGAAAACCCCATCGGGACGGTGCTCTTACAAAACTCTATATAGCGCCCGCCTGCATCTTCAATGCGTTGCACCTTACCAATTTTGTCAGAATCAACTATCGACATGGGCTGATCGATTGCCTGCTCAATAGCAAACTCAACTTCATCCGGCAGCTTTTGCCCTTCACTACAAAAAAACTTGATGCCGTTGTCGTAATATGGGTTGTGCGAAGCACTTATAACAATTCCCGCGTCGCAACGATAAGTTCTGGTGAGATACGCTATTGCCGGCGTTGGCATTGGACCTATTAACAATACATTCGCGCCAGCGGCAACCAGCCCCGCCTCCAGCGACGACTCAAACATATATCCAGAAATACGCGTGTCCTTACCAATTAAAATTTTGGGCGGTTTTTTATTTCCCGCACGCTGAGCCGCAAACACGCGACCCACTGCATTACCCAAACGCAATACAAACTCGGGTGTAATCGGCCCATGACCAACTCGACCGCGAATACCATCTGTTCCAAAGTATGCTTTCTTTGTCATTGTTTCTGTTTCACTGTATGCAAATTTTCAACAATCTAAATCTATAACCGCGAGGACATTAAATCGTTGCGTCTCGTAGATGTGTCCATAGCGTTATTGCGTCGCGCGTTTCCGGAACATCGTGAACACGCAAGATAGCTGCTCCGCGTTCCATTAGAAGGGAGGCAGCGACAACGCTAGGGGTTAATCGCTCTTTTACATCAAGCCCCAGCAAATGCTGGAACATCGATTTCCTGGACACTCCAACAAGTATAGGAGCCTGAAAACGATGCAATGATTCCAGATTGGCAAATAGTGCGAGGTTGTGCTGCAAACTTTTGCCAAACCCAAAACCGGGATCAATCACCACTTTCTTTCTGTCTCCGCCTGCTGCGACGTACGCCTCAATACGGTGCTGAAGGTAACTGGCCACCTCATCGACAACTGAGTTGTACTCGGGGTTTTCCTGCATACTTTTCGGTTCGCCACGCATATGCATAAAACAAACCGGGCACGTCGATTCAACAGCAAAAGCCAACGCTTCAGGTTCGGCGAACCCACGAACATCGTTGAGAAAACCTGCGCCGGCTGCAACTGCCTCGCGCATAACATCAACTTTACTTGTGTCGACAGAAATCAGGCAGCGGCCATCCGACGCAATTTTTTCCACAACAGGGATCACGCGATCTAGCTCCTGCTGTATCGAAACATCGCCAGCACCGGGCCTCGTGGATTCACCACCAATATCGATAATATCCGCGCCCTGATCAATCATCGTCATTGCCCGGCTATACGCCTCGTCGGGCCGCGCATAACGCCCCCCATCAGAAAATGAGTCGGGCGTAACGTTTAACACTCCCATCAACAAAGGGGCAGAACAGGAAGAAGATGACCGACGCGTATCGAGCGAAAAATAGGTGGCACCAGACATAAGTTTATTTTAAGCGGATTCAACCGTAACGCAGCGGAAAGAAAAGTAATGATAAGCAAAAAAGGCGACCGAAGCCGCCTTTTAGGTACTACAAAACAACTACAAATTAATGCTCGCCAGCGGGACCGCCAACGGTTGGGCCTTTAGAGTCAGTGTCTTTTCGGGCACGTTCCTCATCGACCTCGCCACCACCTGTGGTACCGCTTATATTGTCATCATCATCCGACCAGCCCGCTGGCTCTCGTGGTTGCTCGCCATTCATAATGTCATCAATTTGATCCGCATCGATAGTCTCGTACTTCATCAACGCATCAGCCATCATATCGAGTTTTTCCCGATGTTCTTCAAGCAGGTTTTCTGCAACCGAATAACACTCATCGATAATCCGTCGCACCTCAACGTCTATATCGTTACGCGTATTACCAGAAACATTTGATGAAGCACCTGCAGCTGACTTGCCAAGAAACACTTCTTCCTGGCTTTCATCATAAAGCAGCGGCCCCATTTTCTCTGACAAGCCCCACTTGGTAACCATGTTGCGCGCAATCTCTGTCGCTCGCTGAATATCGTTAGACGCACCTGTCGTCACACCATCAGGGCCATTAATCATTTCCTCGGCGATTCGCCCACCAAACAGCGAGCAGATCTGGCTCAGTATATGCCTGCGACTATGACTATAACGATCTTCCTCAGGGAGGAACATCGTAACACCGAGCGCCCTTCCTCTTGGGATAATCGTCACTTTGTACACTGGATCATGCTCTGGCACCAGGCGGCCAACTATCGCGTGTCCCGCTTCATGGTACGCAGTATTCAATTTTTCCTTGTCCGACATCACCATTGATTTGCGCTCTGCGCCCATCATGATTTTATCTTTTGCCAGTTCGAACTGCTGCATGCCAACCAGCTTTTCGTTTGCCCTGGCCGCGAACAGCGCTGCTTCGTTCACAAGGTTCGCCAAATCAGCTCCCGAAAAACCGGGTGTGCCACGCGCAATAATCGACGGTTTCACATCATCGCCAATAGGCACTTTACGCATATGCACTTTTAAAATTTGCTCTCGTCCGCGCAAATCCGGCAAACCAACCACCACTTGCCTGTCAAAGCGACCGGGCCGCAACAGTGCCGGATCTAACACATCTGGCCTGTTGGTTGCGGCAATAACAATAACTCCGTCATTGCCATCAAAGCCGTCCATCTCAACCAGCAACTGGTTAAGCGTTTGCTCACGCTCGTCATGCCCACCGCCCAATCCAGCACCACGATGCCTGCCAACCGCATCAATTTCGTCGATAAAGATAATGCACGGTGACTGTTTCTTTGCCTGCTCAAACATATCTCGAACACGCGAAGCACCCACACCGACAAACATCTCAACAAAATCGGAGCCTGATATAGAAAAGAAAGGTACTTTTGCCTCACCCGCAATCGCCTTAGCCAGCAAGGTTTTACCGGTACCTGGTTGACCAACCATTAATACCCCACGTGGAATACGCCCGCCAAGCTTTTGGAATTTGGATGGATCACGCAAAAAGTCCACCAACTCCTTTACCTCTTCTTTCGCTTCATCGCAGCCAGCCACATCCGCGAAAGTAGTTTTAATTTGATCTTCTCCTAACAACCTGGCTTTGCTGCGCCCAAACGCCATAGGACCACCGCGTCCACCGGCACCACCTTGCATTTGGCGCATAAAAAACATAAAGACTGCGATAATGATGAGGATTGGGAAACATGCAATTAACAGCTGGCGCCACAGACTTGGCTGATCGGGTTCACGACCAGACACCTCAACGCCATTTTCCCAAAGGTCGTTAAACAAGCCAGGATCTTCGATATAAGGCCTGACCGTTTTAAACTTGGAGCCGTTTTTGCGCTCGCCAATAATTGTCAGGCCATTTGTCTCTATACTCTTGATCTCACCGTTACGCACCTCGTTGACAAACGAAGAATAATTAACGTCCGGCGTTGCTTCAGGCGTATTAACGTTCTGGAAAACCGTCAGCAAAACAAGGGCGATTACGACCCACAACAACAAATTTTTAACCATATCGTTCAACGATTAACTCCTATAAAAAAGGGAGGGTTACTATGCTAATTCTCGATAAACCCCTGAGTAGACATTGTAAACAGTGGCTTATAGTAAGGATAGGGTAGCAAGCGGCTTATCACGCCCAAAACCATCCTTTCTGGCCACATTTCGACCGCAAATCGATCAAAAGGTGCAGGGCGGGCCAATACCAGGCTGCCCCGGTGCGACATTAGCTCTTAAATCCCTTTGCGACCAGGTAAACCTCTCTGGAGCGTGGCCGAGAAGCGGCAGGCTTCCGCGTCAGCACCTTTGCAAAGTGGCCACGAGCCGCCTTCACAAAGTCGTCAAAACCCTCCCCATGGAACACCTTACACACAAAGCTTCCATCCGGCTTCAATACCCGTGCCGCCATATCCAGCGCAAGCTCAACAAGATGCATAGATCGCGGCTGGTCAATATCCTTCATCCCACTCATATTGGGGGCCATATCGGAAATTACAAGGTCAGCCCTATCCGGAAGAATGCGATTGAGCAACTCCTCATATACGGCATCATCACTAAAGTCGCCCTGAATGAACTCAACACCCGGCAAATGATCCATCGGCAAAATATCAGTAGCGACCACGCGGCCCTGGCCTTCGACTAACTGGCCAACAACTTGTGACCAGCCACCAGGAGCGGCACCAAGATCTACAACCATCATGCCCTTTGTGATAAGCCGATCTTTCTCTAGAATTTCCAACAACTTAAACGCCGCACGCGAGCGATAGCCCAGTCGCTGCGCCTCTTTGACATAATAATCATCAAAGTGTTCTTGCAGCCAGCGGCCGCTTTGCTTCGATCGCGATTTCGCCATATAAAAACCAAACTCTTGTTACTAAGCCGGTTATTTTACTGCGACCGGGGTTTCAGATCACGGTAAACTTGCGCCGCACAAACAACCGTCCCACAATCGATTTAACCAGGCTATGAAACTCAGCAAAGATCAACAAAAACAGTTACGGCAGATAGGCCATCAATTAAAGCCAGTGGTCACGGTTGGAGATAAGGGCTTGAGCGAAACAGTTGTAATGGAGTTAAACCGCGCGCTGAATGATCACGAACTCATTAAAATAAAAGTGGCGCACGAAGACCGTAAAAGCATGGTCGACAAACTGAGTGAAGACATTGACCTAACCATTGTCCAGACCATAGGTAATATCGTGTTGGCCTATCGCGCCTCTGAAAAACCCAACCCAAAGCTTTCAAATGTGTTGAGGTTTAGCTAGGCAGTATCCCTAATTAGTTACTACCGCCGTCATACAACCCACAATTAAAAAGCCCAGCGTTTGCTGGGCTTTTTTAGTTTCAGCTCAAGGTCCCTATTGTTTAAGGGGTGACGGGGAAGCCAAATACGATGCCCTGGCCGACCGTGTAGGCTTCTATGCTTGCCGCACCTATCCGCGTTGTCACAAGACCATTGACTGAATTTATGAGTACCCCATCATTATCGCGTGCTAAATCTACCAATCCTTGGTCGGGCGAACTGGCCGCACCACCAATAGTTAGGGAGGTATAAAACCTACCGAAACCAAATACGTCCCCGTCTTCAAAATTGCGAAACTCTTCTTTAGCTGCCTCCGCCTCTAACGCAGGCACAGTACAAGGAGCGATACCTAAACCAGCACATGCCTCGTCCATATTCCCATTGGAATTATCGTCGACGAACACGTGCCTCGATACCTCTCCGTCATCAAACTGGCCATTCCCATTCAAATCATCCCAATTCGTAAGCATCACATTATTAAGTACAGTATCGCTACCAGCAGCGCCCGCCGCAAAAGCGGTTACACCTCGCAGCAACAGCCCTGACTGACCATAGAAGCCCTCCAACTCAAGCACAACCTCTCCGGCCTCTTCAACAAATTCAATTTCAGAAAAACGGCCACTAGTCAGCGAGAAACACTCCGAAGTCTTGTCAAAAGGCAGCGAAGCAGTGACAGGCTCAGGCAACCTGTCAATATCCTCACGATAATCCGCTCCAATAATGGCGGGTCTCGCCGATATAACCATCTCTATTTTTAAGGGGTCACCAACACACTCTTGCAGAGTCAACTGAACGCTGTCACCACCGTTAAACCAGCTAGAAATACCTACACCAACTTCATCGCCGACAAAAAGCAAGCCTGTTGCATCGTAGGTTATCCCTGAATCAAATGAGTTATTATCGGCAGAGGTGTCTAACAACAAACCATAGGCTCTGCCCAAAACATCAGAGACTGTTGGGCTTATCGGATCCGCCGCTTTTACCAGCGTTAACAACCCGCCATCCTTATCAGCAAATCCACTCAAACCGCCCAAAGTGATTTGACCATTAACATCTCCGTCTTCCGCTAACACACGTGCTGGGTCTGCCCCCGTATTTGAAAAGATTATGCTTGAAGCGTCGGCATTTACACCGGAAACTGTGGTGTATTCAGATGGCGTACTCGAGCCAGCCGCCCCATCAACATTAGTGCGTACAGTTACTAATTCAGCACCCACAGCAGTCGAATAACTAACCTCAAACTCAACCAGCCCGTAATCTGCCTCATCGAGAGCACCCAAACTGCCTGAAGGTTGCTCAGCAAATACTCTAAGTGCGCGGCCATTTTCGGTCGACAACTGCGTGCAACCAGGATCGTCCAAAGCAGTATCACAATCACCGGCACTAGACTCAGAATATCTAGTTGTTACTTTGCTCTCAACGCCAATCCAGCTAGATCCAAGCTGTCTAAATACACCACCCAGATTCTCTACGTTGTCACGAACACTATCACCGTCGGCGGTTCCCAACACCCCAGGCGAATCAGTCGCGATTTCGAACTCACCGTCAGAATGGGTAAAGCTAAACTCACTACCATCTGTCATTGAAGGGTCAAGCGTATCAGCCAAATTATTGCTTGCAGAAACTTCTCTGCCTGTTGCATCCAAAAGTGAACACGCAGAACCCACTGTGCAATCATCAACATCTTTAGAAACAAACGAATCTAATAGCTGCCAAAAGCGATTATGCTGATAGGTTGAGGGCAGAGAACCCGCAGCCCCAGTGCTGTCAATCTCTGACGTGAACGTCGCTGCTCCTCTAGAAAAATCAAGAACATTATTGCTACTAGTATCAATATCTGCAGAACCATCGACAACAACATCGCTTTCGGACTCAGTTTCTAAGCGGAATCGAACATCTTCCGTCGCCGCCGTTGGCGAAGTCGTTATCGCAAGACTAAAACGATCCGAGAAAACCTCTGAAGTTGCGCTGAGTGGCTCTGGGTCTGGATCACCCACAACAATATCGTCAGGGTTCAGTGGGTCACTCCCGGCTTGCTTATAATTATTGCTTAAACCATCGTTATCATTATCTGAGTCACAAGCATCACCAATACCTCGACCAGAGTTGCGAAGCTCTTCAACGGTTATACCCAGCGCGCTTGCCTCCTCTTCTTCATCGTTATTTGGCTGGAAACCCGACGAATCAATCTGGTTTGGCACTCCGTTACAGTTATCTCTCATTTCTCCAGGAAAACCGGCAACACCCAAATCAATCACAAAATCACCATCAGCATCTTCATCTGAACCAAACGCTTCGCGATTGAAAAACACTGGGTTATCTGGTTCGAGGTCACAGCTGTCACCATAGCCGTCACCATCTGAATCAATTTGAGAAGGGTTGACGTCTCCGCTATCTCCATTGGCCAAAGTTGCTACAACATCACTCTCATCGCTACTCGTACAATTGTCGATAAGATCAGGTACACCATCTCTATCTAGATCATCCGGGTCATTGGGGTCGCCCAGCATAATCCCCGGAGAAGGGTTGTCACCAATATTTAGAATACCGTCGTCGTTGGAGTCTTGTATTCCAAGAGCATTGCTACGGTCAGCAGTTGGATCGTTAGGAAAAGGGTCATCACCATCTAAGTCACCGTCGCCATCACTATCAGCAGCTAAATCAGTGCCTGGAACTTCAAACCCGGCATCGATAGCGGGCAGGCTAAGCCCTATAGTTCCTAGCTGATTAAACAATGTAGTTTGTGTTGTGCTGGGCATTTGACCAAGGTCGGTAGTCTCTTCAGCAGCAAACAAAAGCTGCTCTATGTCACCAATGGTTGTTCCTGGCACTATCTGAGCTGCATCGGTAATAGCGTCCGCTGCATCAAGAAACTCCTGGATGCCATCTATTGCCGCATCTTCGGTGCGCGAAATAACACGAGTTGCGGGAGAAGTTGATGTATCTAGAGAAAAGGCCGTCACGACGTTCGCCAACATTGCGTCAGCATCCAGAACCGCTGCATCACCGTCAGCACCCGCCTGGAGCGCCAGCGCAAATGCTTCGTTAGCCTTTCTTAACCCTATGATGTTTTGAAGTTCGTTTGCAGGTATTACGCTGCCATCCGCCGGCTCGGCATACGCAGTAGGCGTAGAAAACACATTTGCGCCGCCAGCGACACCAAAACCAAAAGCAACAATAACCTGTGCACTTGTCTGATTCATCGCACGTTCTATTGCATCACGAAGCGAGTCTGTCACTGAAGCAAATGTTTCTCCATCTGGCAACTCATCACCCAACAACAAATCAGTCGCCAAAGTACCCAGAGGAGAAAGCACCACCGGATCCCTTTTCAAAAGCATGTCCCTTGAAATCAAGGTCTTGAATTCCGTAACAATTGGCGTGGCACTTGTCGTAGCATCTGTCGCGCCGCTAGCATTAACTTCTAATAGCAACGGTGTGGGAGTTTCCACAGACAGTGCCGCCGAGGCATCAAGGTCAAATAGAAACTCATCATCTGGGTTCGCCATCGTATCGTTCAAGCTAACCGGACCGGAGGCAAGAACGGTGCCTTCACCATCAGTCAACGTAAACGATCGCGGTCCAGTCAGCGGGCCTTTTACCACTCCTGCCTGAAGCGCTACGGGGTCCGGCGCACAGCCACTTCCAGAACAACTGGAACCAGAAGATGTGCCGCCTCCGCATGCAACCAAAAAACTGCTGATAACAAAAAAACCTAGAACTCGGCACTGTGTCGATATGAACATACTGGATAACACCTGAAAAAATTATGCAATCGCGTTACATGAATAAAGAGCACGAAACAGCGTTGCACATTACTTATTAAGCGAATACTTTCAAAAAACCCTATCCGGATGAAATACTCTTTCTTTTTAAATTGGCACGTATAACGCGCCACTCACATTGAGACCACAATGATCAGCAATGCTGTTTAATCAAGCTCGCGTGAGCTTCTACTCACATGCGGAACAAACTGCCGGGACTAGCGGCTGCTTCATTAGAGAAGCATAAATTCGTTTTTAGAGCACTTGTTTTCTAGTCGCTGAGGCGGAGCAAATAATTAACTATTTGTAACTATTAGTCAAACCAACCTGACAGAAAGAACCAGAGAGCTTAATACCACAATTAGGTTAAATTTATCAATCAATTTGGGCAAAGCCTGGCTAACTTACTCTTTTCACTGGGTTTATCTGCATTCCGAATCATTAACAGCGCGGTCCACTGACTTTTTTAACGACTCTGGTTGGCATGTAAATTTCTTCTCTTACACCTGAACCAATGCAGCAGCCGGGATTATAAGTGCTTAACGCTCTGGACTTCGTACTCTACATCGCCACCGGGCGCTTTAACGACCACCACGTCATCAATTTCTTTACCAATAAGCGCCCGCGCTATGGGCGAAGTAACTGATATCTTGCCGCTTTTAACATCAGCCTCGTCCTCACCGACGATACGGTAAACGACTTCTTCATCAGTATCAACGTTTACGAGCTCCACGGTGACGCCAAAAATAACTTTACCGGACGCAGGGATAGATTTGATATCTATGACTTGCGCGTCGGCAAGCTTACCTTCTATCTCTTTTATGCGCCCTTCGCAAAAACTTTGTTGCTCTCGTGCGGCGTGGTATTCGGCATTTTCTTTCAAATCCCCATGTTCGCGCGCCTCGGCAATTGCCGTGACAATACGAGGCCTGTCGACTTTTTTCAACTGATCAAGCTCCGCACGCAAACTTGCTTCGCCCTCGACCGTCATTGGTACTCTGTTCATTCTTAAATATTCAAACTAACTAGCGATAGATAAATGTAAATCCTGTAACCTGTGTACAGGCATCGACCCCGAAACGGCCAACGCCTGGCAAAGCGCCTCAGCTCCCGCCAGGGTCGTCGTATAGTACACTTTATTTTGCAGCGCTGAACGACGAATCGTGGCAGAGTCCGCAATTGCCTTCGGGCCTTCTGTCGTGTTAACGATAAGTGATATCTCGTGGTTTTTGATGGCGTCCACAATATGAGGCCGCCCTTCAGCTACCTTATTCACTTTCTCTGATACCACACCATTATCTGCCAAAAACGTGTGTGTGCCGCCTGTCGCTACCAACTCAAAACCTAGAGCGATGAGTTCCTGCGCTACCGACACAAGCCCCTGCTTGTCGCGATCCCGCACACTCAAGAATGCTTTTCCTTGACGAGGCAACACTGAGCCTGCCCCAATTACCGCCTTCGCAAAAGCCTCAGCAAAGCTTTCACCTGAACCCATCACCTCACCAGTCGATTTCATCTCTGGCCCTAAAATAGGATCGACACCCTGGAATTTGGCAAACGGAAATACTGCTTCCTTAACGCTATAAAAAGGAGGTATGCGCTCTTCAGTAAACCCCTGATCGGACAGGCTCACACCAACCATGCACCGTGCTGCAATCTTGGCTAATGATGAACCGACACATTTCGAGACGAATGGAACCGTTCGCGATGCACGAGGATTTACCTCGATCACGTAAATCTTTCCGTCCTGAACCGCAAGCTGGACATTCATCAGCCCGACAACACCTAATTCTAGCGCCATAGCCTTAACGATCTCGCGCATCTGACTTTGTGTCTGCTCATCCAGGCTGTACGGCGGAAGCGAGCATGCCGAATCACCCGAATGCACGCCCGCTTGCTCGATATGCTGCATCACAGCACCAATAACTACCTGCTTACCATCACACACTGCATCGATATCAACCTCTACCGCCGCATCCAGGAAACGATCAAGCAGCACAGGGCTTTCGTTAGAAACCTGCACCGCTTCTCGCATATAACGATTTAACTCTGCCTCAGAATAAACTATCTCCATCGCGCGACCGCCCAACACATAAGACGGACGCACAACCAATGGATAACCAATTTTCCCCGCCGCCTCAATTGCGGCATCGCTCGACATTACCGTTTTATTTTCTGGTTGCAGTAATCCCAAACTAACAATCATCTGCTGGAAACGCTCTCTATCTTCAGCGCGATCAATCGCGTCAGGCGTCGTCCCCACAATGGGCACACCCAAATCGGCCAAGGCATTTGCCAGCTTAAGCGGCGTCTGCCCGCCAAACTGAACAATCACACCCCTGGGTTTTTCCACCTCAACTATGGCCAACACATCTTCCAGCGTAACCGGCTCGAAATACAGGCGATCAGAGGTGTCGTAATCTGTTGAAACTGTTTCGGGATTACAATTCACCATTATGGTTTCGTAACCGTCTTCGCGCATCGCAAGCGCCGCGTGTACACAACAGTAATCGAACTCAATACCCTGCCCAATTCGGTTTGGCCCACCACCAAGCACGATGATTTTGTCTTTTTCGCTTGGCTGTGACTCGCACTCTTCTTCGTAAGTGGAATACATATACGCGGTCGAGCTGGCGAACTCAGCGGCACAGGTATCAACCCGCTTGTACACAGGCTTCACACCTGCAGACAGCCTTTTCTCTCTCACCGATTGCTCACTGCAGCCAGCCAATGTTGCCAGCCGTTGATCCGAAAAGCCTTTACGCTTTAACTTCAACAACAAAGCCTTGTCCAGCCCATCGAGACCGATGCGCTCAACTTCACTCTCCAGCTTGATCAACTCTTCAATCTGCACCAGGTACCATGGGTCAATACCCGATAGCTCATACACTTCATCGACGCTCATGCCAGCGCGAAACGCATCGCCTACCACCCAGATTCGATCTGGACCTGGTGTAATTAATTGCGCTCGAATATCACTTCCGGCATCAACATCAGCAAGATCGATCACAGGCTCAAAGCCAGATGAACCCACCTCCAGGCCTCTCAATGCTTTTTGCACCGACTCCTGGAAAGAACGACCAATAGCCATCACCTCGCCGACAGACTTCATCTGCGTACTTAAAACAGGTTCTGCTGCCGCAAATTTCTCGAAAGTAAAGCGCGGGATTTTCGTGACAACATAATCGATAGAAGGCTCGAACGAAGCAGGAGTCACGCCACCAGTGATGTCATTTGAAAGCTCATCCAGCGTATAACCAATTGCTAGCTTGGCCGCGACCTTGGCGATAGGAAAGCCGGTTGCTTTTGAAGCCAGCGCAGACGAACGACTCACACGTGGATTCATTTCGATAATAACCATACGACCATCTTTGGGATTAACCCCAAACTGCACATTCGAGCCGCCGGTTTCTACACCAATCTCTCGCAACACCGCTAACGAGGCGTTACGCATGATCTGGTATTCTTTATCAGTGAGTGTTTGGGCTGGCGCTACCGTTATCGAGTCGCCCGTATGCACACCCATCGCATCAAAGTTTTCGATCGAACAAATAATAATGCAGTTGTCGTTTTTATCACGCACAACTTCCATTTCGTATTCTTTCCAGCCAATCAACGACTCATCTAACAGCAGCTCATTGGTTGGCGATAAATCAAGGCCACGCTTGCAGATTTCTTCGAACTCTTCCTTGTTATAAGCGATTCCGCCACCCGACCCCCCCATCGTAAAAGACGGACGAATAATGGTTGGAAACCCTAGCTCCTTTTGCGCCTCTAACGCTTCTTCAAAGCTGTGCGCGATCCTGGAGCGCGGAGTTTCGAGACCGATACGCTTCATCGCTTTATCGAACAAATCCCGGTCTTCCGCTTTATCAATTGCTTCTCGCGTGGCGCCTATCATTTGTACGCCATACTTTTCGAGCACACCGTGTCGCGCCAGATCTAACGCACAATTGAGCGCCGTCTGCCCACCCATCGTCGGCAAAATTGCGTCGGGCTTTTCTTTTTCGATAATTTTCGCGACCGTATTCCACTCTACAGGCTCGATGTAAGTTGCATCGGCCATCGCCGGGTCAGTCATAATGGTCGCGGGATTGGAGTTCACCAATATCACCCGCAAACCTTCTTCCTTTAGCGCCTTGCACGCCTGCGCGCCCGAATAATCAAACTCGCACGCCTGGCCAATAACAATTGGCCCCGCACCAAGAATCAAAATACTGTTTATATCGTTACGCTTTGGCAAGTTTATAACTCCAGCTAATCTATCGACGGCCTAAACTCACGCTGATTTATTTGCGCGCATTGAGGAAATAAATTTATCAAATAATGGCGCCGCATCATGTGGCCCAGGGCTGGCTTCTGGATGCCCTTGAAACCCGAACGCGGGCTTATCGGTACGTTCTATACCTTGCAAGCTCCCATCAAAAAGCGAGGTGTGAGTGACTCGCAGATAATCTGGCAAGCTCGACTGATCTACCGCAAAACCATGGTTTTGGCTGGTAATCATCACCGTCCCGTCGTCATGGTTCTTGACCGGATGATTCGCGCCATGGTGACCAAACTTCATTTTTGTTGTTTTCGCGCCGCTCGCTAACGCTAGCAACTGATGCCCCAGGCAGATGCCAAACAGCGGCATATCTCTATCTAACAATTCCCGTATAGCGCCGATAGCGTAATCACAAGGCTCTGGATCACCAGGGCCATTAGACAAAAACACACCATCAGGGTTCTGCGCCAGCACATCGCTGACCGGCGTTTGCGCGGGTACGACGGTCACTTCGCAGCCTCTATCCACCAGCATCCGCAAAATGTTCCGCTTCGCGCCAAAATCGTAGGCTACAACTTTCAAGGGGTCATCAAATTGTTTTTCGCTATGCCCCTCTCCCAGAATCCAGCTCCCACTTTTCCAGCTTTCGACTGTCTTGCAAGTTACTTCTTTCGCCAGATCCATTCCCGCCAAACCGGCAAAAGACGCTGCTTGCTTAATCGCATCTTGAATTTGAGCTTCGCTTACGCCTTCTGCGGCGGCGCAAATAACACCACTTTGTGCACCTTTCTCTCTCAACAATCGGGTCAATCGGCGCGTATCAATATCGGCAATCGCTACCACACGATTGGCAACGAGATACTCGCCCAGCGATTGCTCAGAACGGAAATTGCTTGCCAGCAATGGCAAGTCGCGAATGACCAAACCGGCGGCCCATACCGAACCCGATTCTTCATCCTCGCGGTTTGCACCAGTGTTGCCAATATGGGGGTAAGTCAGCGTAACAATCTGCTTAGCGTAGGAAGGATCTGTAAGAATCTCCTGATACCCAGTCATCGCGGTATTGAATACCACCTCGCCGACCGAGCTACCATCAACCCCTATCGAAGTGCCGTAGAAAACACTACCGTCCGCGAGAGCAAGAACAGCTGAATTAGAAGACAAATGAAACTCCAACTTAACGTACCGCAATAGCGGACTGAGAACCTAGCTTTTATAGAGCGCGTGATAATGAGCGAGCGACCCAGTGTGTTTCAAGGAGGGTGCTGGCTCAAAAGCTGGGCGCGGAGTGTAAAAAAAATCCACCAAGCTGTCCATGTGAATTCGGCACGCGCGCAAACAAAAACAGCCTATTGACAGGCTTGCCGCACTAGCTCAAAGCCCCAGCACATCCTGCATCGAATACTTCCCGGGCGCTTTGTCGCCCAGCCAAACAGCGGCCCGAACGGCTCCCCGGGCAAAACTCATTCGCGAACTCGCCTTGTGTGTAATTTCTACGCGCTCACCATCAGCCAAAAACATGACTGTGTGATCACCGACGACATCCCCACCGCGCACAGTCGAAAACCCAATTTCGTTTTTTGGTCTCGCGCCAACCTGGCCTTCTCGGCCATATATCGCCACTTCGCGAAGGTTACGTCCGAGACCCTCTGCTACGGACTCGCCCATGCTTAACGCGGTACCCGATGGAGCGTCGACCTTATGCCGATGATGCGCCTCAACGATTTCAACGTCGTAATCGTCACCCAGTATCTCTGCTGCCGCTTGCAACAGTTTGAAACAAACATTGACCCCAGTGCTGAAATTGGACGCCTTACATACCGCCGCCGCCTCGGCCGAACGATCTACCTTATTTTCATGCGCTTCAGTCAGACCGGTGGTACCAATCACAATACCCTTGCCATGCGCTGCGCAAACTGTCGCGTTTTTTGCGGTTGCTTCTGGCGCAGTAAAATCGATCAACACATCAAACTGGTCGACTACATCTTCTACATTATCAACCACCAAAACACCCAGCTCACCCAGGCCAGCGAGCGTTCCTGCATCTTTACCAACCGCTTCAGCGCCCGGCCGTTCAACAGCGGCACCAAGCGTTGCAGCGGCGTTAAGCTCAACCGCTTCTACCAGAATCTTACCCATTCGACCGGCGGCACCGGTGATGGCAATACGAGTGAGCATTTCAGACATACATTTTCCAATCGGCTTATAAAAAAACGGCGCCAGTTTAACACGAGCGCCGTTTGTCGTTCGATGACCAACTAGACAATCATCCCTTCATTTCATCAAAAAAAGACTTAACCCCTTCAAACCAGCTCGATCGTTTAGGCGATTGTTTGGCGCCGTCTTTTTCTAGTGTCGCTTGCAACTGCTTGACCAGATCAAGCTGTTCACGACTAAGGTTGATCGGCGTTTCTATCACGATCCGACACATCAAATCACCCGGCGCCCCGCCTCTTACGGGCGCAACACCTTTGCCACGCAACCTAAACATCCTGCCCGTTTGCGTTTCTGCAGGGATTTTTAGTTTTACTCGCCCACCAAGCGTGGGGACTTCAAGCTCGCCACCCAATACTGCGTCAGGAAAACTAATGGGCACATCGCAATACAGGTTCTTTCCGTCGCGCTCAAAAATACTGTGCTCTCGAACGTGTACTTGCACATACAAATCGCCAGGAGGCCCACCGGATATTCCCTGCTCGCCTTCACCCGTCAGCCGAATACGATCGCCCGTATCAACCCCAGGGGGCACTTTCACAGAAAGTGTTTTGGTTTGCTCTTTACGTCCCTCGCCATGACAACTTGAACAAGGATCGCTAATAACCTGCCCTGTTCCACGACAGGTCGGGCAAGTTTGCTGCACCGAGAAAAAACCTTGCTGCATGCGCACCTGACCGTGACCGCCACAGGTTTCGCAAACCTTGGGAGAGCTTCCTTTTTTGGCACCGGTACCGTCACAAACTTCGCAAGCTACCAATGTCGGTACTTTTATTTGCAGCGTATCGCCATGCACCGCCTGCTCTAACGAAAGCTCCAGGTTGTATCTAAGATCTGCGCCGCGCGTACTTCCACCCCGGCTTCGGCCACCACCTCCACCGCCGCCAAATATATCGCCAAAGACATCACCGAAAATATCGCTAAATGCGCTACCACCAAATCCGCCACCAGCGCCGCCCATCTGCGGATCAACACCCGCATGACCGTACTGATCGTAAGCGGCGCGCTTTTCTTCATCGCTCAGTATTTCGTATGCTTCACTGGCTTCTTTAAATTTTTCCTCTGCCGCAGCGTCGTCTGGATTGCGATCAGGGTGAAACTTCATCGCCACACGGCGATAAGCCTTTTTAATCTCACTTGCGCTGGCTTGTTTTTCTACACCAAGCACATCATAGTAATCGCGTTTAGACATAAATTGACTCGTTGCTTACAGTAAAAAAGGCCAGCACAACCATTGCGCCGGCCTTTTTGATCTAAGACTAATAATCGTTAGACAAATACAAACCTAGCGATTACTTATCATCTTTGACTTCTTCAAACTCGGCATCGACAACATCTTCGGCACCCGCAGCAGATCCTTCCGCTTCTGGCGCAGCCTCACCCTGCTGTTGCGCTTCAGCGTACATTTTCTGCGCCAAACCAGATGACGCCTCAGTCAACTTGTTAGTTGCAGCTTCAATAGCTTCCTTGTCGTCGCCTTTCACCGCTTCTTCAACCTCGTTAATTGCCGCTTCGATAGCTGATTTTTCTTCAGCTGTCGCTTTATCGCCGGCTTCCTCTAAGGTTTTACGCGATGCGTTTGCCATGCTTTCTGCAGTATTGCGCGCAGTCGTCAGCTCTTCAAAGATACGATCAGCCTCTGCATTCGCTTCAGCGTCCTGAACCATTTGGTCAATCTCTTCATCAGAGAGCCCCGACGACGCCTTAATGACAATCGACTGTTCTTTGCCCGTCGCCTTATCTTTTGCCGACACGTTTAGGATACCGTTAGCATCAATATCGAAAGTCACTTCGATCTGGGGCATACCACGCTGTGCAGGCGGAATATCAGCCAAATCAAATCGACCTAACGATTTATTTCCTGATGCCTGCTTACGCTCACCTTGTACAACATGTATCGTAACGGCTGTTTGATTGTCTTCCGCCGTCGAGAAAATCTGCGATTTTTTCGTTGGAATCGTCGTGTTTTTCTCGATCAACGGTGTCGCAACACCGCCCATGGTTTCGATCCCCAACGTCAGTGGTGTAACGTCAAGCAAAAGCACGTCTTTTACATCACCAGCCAATACCGCGCCCTGAATAGCCGCACCCATTGCCACTGCTTCGTCCGGGTTTACGTCTTTCTTAGGCTCTTTGCCAAAGAAAGCAGAAACCTTTTCTTGCACCAGCGGCATACGTGTCTGGCCGCCCACGAGTAAAACTTCATCGACTTCTGATGCGCTCATGCCAGCATCTTTTAGTGCGACTTTAACCGGCTCCATTGAACGCTCAACCAAATCGCCAACTAACGATTCGAGCTTGGCGCGGCTCAGCTTAACAACCAAATGCTTTGGCCCAGAAGCATCTGCCGTAATATATGGCAAGTTAACTTCTGTCTGTTGCGAACTGGACAGTTCAATCTTGGCTTTTTCAGCGGCCTCTTTTAAGCGCTGCATGGCAAGCGGGTCGCCTTTAAGATCAACACCACTGTCTTTCTTGAACTCTTCCGCAAGATAGTCGATAAGGGTTAAGTCAAAATCTTCACCACCCAGGAATGTATCACCGTTGGTCGAAAGCACTTCAAACTGTTTTTCGCCATCAACATCAGCAATTTCGATAATCGATATATCGAAAGTACCACCACCAAGGTCGTAAACTGCGATGGTACGATCACCACCAGCCTTATCCATGCCATAAGCCAGGGCTGCTGCTGTTGGCTCATTAATAATACGCTTCACTTCAAGACCCGCGATCTTACCGGCATCTTTTGTAGCCTGGCGTTGCGAGTCATTAAAATATGCTGGAACAGTAATAACCGCCTGAGTAACTTCTTCACCAAGAAAGTCTTCAGCAGTCTTTTTCATTTTCATAAGCACTTGAGCTGATATTTGCGGCGGCGCCATTTTCTCTCCGCCCGCTTCAACCCATGCATCACCGTTATCGGCCTTAACAATGCCATAAGGCACCATGGAGATATCTTTTTGCACGACCTGGTCATCGTACTTACGACCGATCAAGCGCTTAACCGCAAATAACGTGTTGGTTGGGTTGGTTACCGCCTGACGCTTTGCAGCCTGACCGACCAACACTTCGTTTTCATCTGTGTAGGCAACTACCGAAGGGGTCGTGCGATCGCCTTCAGAGTTCTCGATTACACGTGCGCTGTCGCCATCTAAAACCGCAACGCAAGAGTTGGTCGTTCCCAGGTCGATACCGATAATTTTGCTCATTACTCTGTCTCCAACATAAATTCTGTGTCTATCCCCTATATGGGGCCTTTCAAATAAGTTTCAAGCCGTAAGTTTGCTGCCCGCCCGACTCGCTTTAAACGTGACGGCCTTCTACTTTGCGACAACCACCATCGCTGCGCGCAGCAACCTGCCATTGAGCGTGTAGCCTTTCTGTAGCACATCAATAACCGAGTTAGGCTCAGCCGTTTCGCTTGGCACCATGGTCATCGCTTCGTGGTACTCGGGGTCGAAAGGTTCGCCAACCGGGTCGAGTATCTCAACGGAGTGCTTGCTTAGCGCGTCAAAGGCGCTTTTGCGCGTTAATTCAACGCCTTCGATAAGCGCCTTCAGCGCGTCTTCGCCATCGGCGTTCTCGCCCGAACTCAAAGCGCGATCGAGATTGTCCAGCACTGGCAACAACGAATTGATTAGCTTTTCCTGGCCAAATTTGTGCGCGGTTTCTACATCGCGCTCGGTTCGACGGCGCAAATTCTGCATTTCGGCGGCCGTTCTTAAGGCCTGATCTTTTGCCTCAGATGCCTGGCCTTTAAGTGTTTCAATCTCAGCCTTAAGCGCCGCTAGCTCATCCGCTCCAGATGAAGCCTCTTCACCGCTGTCTTGCTCTACCGGCTCTTTGTCCTGCACCTGTTCTTCAACTGCATTCTTCTCTAGTTCTGAATCGCTGTCTGCCATTCTCTCGCCACTTCAAAATTGATTAATCTTTGAGCTAGTGCGCACCAAAACCCGTCAACTGAACGCCTGTAAAAGACGATCTTATAGGCCACTTTCGCGCTGGTGGCACTATGGGGACTGGGGAAAAAATATCAAGGAAAATGCTGCACAGATTTGTACAGTTTCGATCGAAGCCTAATTTTTTAACGCGGCGCTCATCAACCTGGCGGTAATATCTACAAGCGGCACGACTTTCTCGTAAGCCATACGGGTTGGCCCGATCACGCCGAGCACTCCAAGCGTAGAAGCGCCGCTTTCAAATGGCGCTGTGATTACGCTGAAATCCTCTAGCACTTCGTAACCGGACTCCTCCCCAATAAAGACCTGTACTCCGGGCGAGTCAGCACATCGTTGCATTAAATGGAGAATATCTTTCTTTTGCTGGAACGCGTCAAAAAGCTCTTTGAGCCGCGCAGCGTTTTCAAGCTGCGCGGCATCTTGCTGCAAAAGGTTTGCCTGCCCCGCCACCACATAATCACTATCATGAGCGCTCACTTCTTCTAACGCCTGCTGCGCAAAATCCATCGCATCACGCATCATCTGGTCGATATTACTACGATCATTCTCCATGCTTTCCAGCAATAGCCTGTGTACTTCCCGGGCGCTACAGCCAGAAAAGTTGTCGTTCACAAACGCTGCCGCTTGCAGTAACTCATCACGCGAGTATTCTTTTTCGGTGTTAATCACCAGATTTTGCACCTCCTGCTGGTCTAGCACCAACACCACCAGCACTCGATTACTCGATAACGGCAAAAACTCAATGTGATGAAACGACATGTCCGAGCGACTAGGCAACAATACCAAACCGGCCTGGCTCGATAGCTCGGAGATTATTCCCGATGCGCTTTCGGCGAGCTCGGAAGTAACTTTCTGCTCAAGCTGATCCTGCACCGCCTCGACCACAGCACGACTCACCTTGCAGCCAGTAACGACACTATCGACAAACAAGCGATAGGCCTTGGCGGTGGGCACACGCCCCGCCGAAGTATGTGGCGAACTCAGATAGCCACGCTCTTCAAGCTCCGACATAACATTGCGAATACTGGCCGAACTTAGCTGCACATTTTTATCGGCAGACAGGGTTTTTGACCCCACGGGAACGCCCTCGCGAATATAGCGATCGACTAAAGCATTCAGCAGCTGGTTATTTCGCTCAGAGAGAGAAGACATTCCCACAATATCTTGGTCGCAAGTCCTAAGATTCAAGTAAACTATCGCAACAATATCAACCTACAAAGCTCAGGACAAGGTGCGAAGTTAAGCGCTCGCTTTGCTACGGTTGGCAAGAAAGTAACTACGGCAACAGCAAAACGACCAAAACCATGCTTAGCGCGCTATCCATTAACAACTTTACGACCGTCGACAAGCTTCATCTTGAGGTAGATACGGGGTTTATAGCTATTACGGGCGAGACCGGCGCGGGAAAATCGGTAATGCTAGAGGCGATTAACCTGACGCTCGGGGGGCGACTAAGTGGAGATGTGCAGCGCGATAACAACAAAGCCGCCGAGCTTAGTGCCAGTTTTAGCTTAAACGACCCTGTTTGCCACTGGCTAAACGAAAAAGAAATCCCCTACTCGGTTAACGAAGACTTATTGTTGCGCCGCAGCATCAAAACTGATGGCAGAAGTAGAGCGTTTATTAACGACACTCCGGTTAATTTAAACCTGCTCAAAGAGCTGTCTCCTTTGCTTGTCGAACAACACAGCCAACACGCACATCACGCATTGCTTGATAAAAAAGCACATGCCAGCCTACTCGATGATTACGCAGGCATTAGCAATGACGTTAGGGAACTTGATAACCTCGCCCATCATGCAAATAGCTTAAGCAAACAACTACAAGCGCTGCAAGACAGCAAGCAAGCGCTTAACGCAAAACAACAACTGCTCAGTTACCAGCTTGAAGAGCTCATTGAACTTGCTCCACAAGAAAATGAAGCGCATCGCCTGGAAACCCAGCTTAAACAGCTCAGCCAGGTAGACAGCCTCCAGGCCGCGCTATGCACCGCAAAATCTATTTGTCTGGACGAGGACGGCGACAATCAAAGCCTGCAAACCCTGAAAGCCACGCTTGCCGAACTACGTAAGCAGAGCGATATTCAAAGCGATCTTAAAAACGTAGTCGAACTGTTAGATTCAGCACTAATCCAGCTTGAAGAGGCAGGCAACGAAATCGAACACACACTAAATAATTTAGATGCCGACCCGGAAAAACTAAGCCAAATAGAACAACGACTCGACCAGCTTTACAGCGTCGCTCGTAAGCATCAAGTCGACTCCAACAACCTCCATCTTCTAAAAGAAAACCTGCAGTCAGAACTGGAGAGCATCGATAACGCAGATGCGGATGCAAAATCTATTGCAGAGTCGATAAAAAAAACGGTTGGTGATTACAGCAGCCTCGCGCAAAAAGTGTCAAAAAAACGCGCTGCCCAGGCAAAAAAATTCGAGCAGGCCGTTAACCAAAAGCTAGCCCAGCTGTCGATGAAGCATTGCACGTTTAAAGTCAGCGTAGAAAAAAACGCGCTCGAAGAAAATAAACCCGCCAAACAAACCGTGTTACCACAGGGGGGGCTGGATCAGATCGCTTTTTTAATCTCCACTATCCCCGGCAAACCACCCGCTGCACTTAATTCGGTTGCTTCAGGTGGCGAACTGTCACGCATCAGCCTGGCAATTAAAGTTGTAGCTGCGGCCACCAAAGGGGCAGGAACCCTGATATTCGATGAGGTCGACGTTGGTATTGGCGGGGGCGTGGCAGAAATCGTTGGCGAATTAATTAAGGCGCTTAGCGAACATCGACAAGTGCTTTGCGTCACTCATCTAGCCCAGGTGGCGTCAAAGGCAGACCAGCACTGTCTGGTCAGCAAAGATATTAATAAGAAAAGTGTTTCGACAACCTTGCGCTTACTTGACACCAACGAAAGAAAACGCGAACTTGCAAGAATGATGAGTGGAGTTGATATTACCGAGGCTTCGCTCGCCCAGGCGGACGAGCTGATGATCAATAGCGAATAACGCTACGCAAATATTATTCAATCGCTTTTGGCTTAACGTAAAGCACCAGACTGTGATCGACTATTTCGAACCCCCGTCGATCCGCAATTTTGTGCTGAAGTTTTTCTAGCTCTTCATCAAAAAACTCGATTATCTCGCCAGACTCGGTACACACCATATGGTCGTGGTGCTCCTCGCTGGCAATTTCAAACACCGCGTGACCACCTTCAAAGTTATGTCGAGTGACCAAACCCGCCGACTCAAACTGCGTTAACACCCGATAGACTGTCGCCAAACCAACGTCTTCACCGGCATCAAGCAACGCCTTATAAACATCTTCTGCGCTCATATGCCTGTCACGCTCCGCCGAGCTTTCAAGCAACTGCAAAACCTTTACTCTCGGCAGCGTGACTTTTAGCCCGGCGCGGCGTAACTCCTGATTCTCTGAACTCATATGAACACCCATTGTCTGAATATTACAAAAAAGCGCCTACGCTTTCCCAATATAATGCGAGCTAGTATACAATGCCGCGCGCTGGATTGTCGCAATTTTCGCCGCAGGAATTCACGCGAGCGTCAAACCAAAAGTGCTTAAAACCTCTCTCGCACCTATTGTAAAGGCCTATATATTTTGCAACATAAAAAGTCTTTTAGCCTGGCATTAACGCTTTGCATAGCGATTAGTGGCTTCGTTGGCTGTAGTTTTTTCGAGCCACACAAAGTTCCGGTTGTGCAGGGTAGTTGGACAGATGCAAAAAACATTGATCAATTAGCGCTCGGCATGAACAAAGAGCAAGTAAACTTTTTGCTTGGTACACCAATGGTTATTGACGTGTTCACATCTGATCGCTGGATTTATCTATACAACGAGCGAGTCGATACAAAAATTTTAAGAGAGCGACGCCTACAACTCGACTTTGAAAACGACGAACTGGTTCGTATCGAAAAAACCTTACCGGTTCTACAACCAAGAATACCCGCTAACCAGTCTTAGCCGCTTTTGCCTTTGCGGCTCGCTCTTTGCGTGATGCCTTGGGATCGTTGATCAAGGGCCGGTAAATCTCAACACGATCGCCCTGCACCAGCACGTGAGTCGCCTTAACTGCCTTACCAAAAACACCAATCTTCGCGCTACCCACATCTAAACCAGCGAACTCATTGGCGATTCCCGACTGTTCAACCGCATCCTGCGCGGTAGTACCCTCAGGCACGCGCAGGGCAATTATTTTTTGCTTATCGGGCAACGCATAAGCAACTTCTACATCAATCATTGCCGAGGGTTCTTGTGTAGCCATAAAAAACGACCGAGAAAGTTACTAGAAGAAATAAAGCGCACCACGATATTATACTAATCACTATGAGCAAGAAAAAACCCAAAACGCCCAGCAATGTAATTGCGCAGTTTAAAAAAGCGCGGCACGATTATCTGATAACAGATACTTTCGAAGCTGGACTTGCCCTTCAAGGCTGGGAAGTGAAAAGTATTCGTGCTGGCAAATGTCAGCTCGTGGACAGCTATGTGCTTTTAAAAGACGGTGAAGCGTGGCTGCTAGGCGCCCATATAGAGCCGTTAAACTCCGCAAGCACACATGTCGTGGCCAACCCCGACCGAACGCGTAAACTTCTGCTCAACCAGCGCGAGCTGGGCAAGCTTTTTGGTGCCACCCAACAAGAAGGCTACACCTGCGTCGCACTATCAATGTACTGGAAAAAACACCTGGTTAAGTGCGAGATAGGTATCGCAAAGGGTAAGAAAAACTTTGATAAGCGCGCCAGCGAGAAAGCCAAAGACTGGGCAAGACAAAAACAACGACTGGTAAGAGAAGCTAATCGATAGGCGATATTTAGGCCATTAGGCTCTAGAAAATTAACAACCAAAAATAAAGGCGCTGTTACCAGCGCCTTTATTTTTCTAACTAGCTGTATTTAACTAGTACAGGTCAAACTATACTGGCATAACTTCTTCAGCTTGCGGCCCCTTTTGGCCATCGATGATTTTAAATTCTACTTGCTGACCATCTTTTAAAGCTTTAAAGCCATCCATTTTAATCGCGCTAAAATGAACAAAAACATCAGGGCCCGATTGCTGCTCGATAAACCCAAACCCTTTTGATTCATTAAACCACTTCACTGTACCTGTTACTTTATCTGACATTTTAAACCTCTAACACAAATATTCTTCTTGCACCTTACGCAGCCTTATAACATTCCTAAAGGCAATACACTTGGTTTTCTACAAGCCTTTCTTTGCTTTCCCTACGAAATCTACGCTTTAGCTATCTCTAACCTACCCACGTAATATTGCAGTTACTTGCCGGCTAGCCCCCATATATTAATTAAAACGAACACCATACTTCTGACCAGCCTTGCCCAAAAAAACAGGACAACGCAAACCATTGGCGACGCATACACCAAGATGACATTTTTTGACTAGAAGGAAACACTAGAAAGACTTCCGCTAGAAACTCGCAAACAGACAGAAAACACACCCAAGCCCCGCTAAACTACACGCAAACAGCCTTTCTGGTCAAGACTCTACAGCCATGTATTGGTAGTTAGCGCCACTTTAACACCTACGCTCAAGCCGCATTTACGATACACTTGGCCACCAGATTAATAAGCAAGCCAGCGGGCGTTCATTTAGCACCAAGGAAATACATTTTGACCACTGTTGACCCACTTTCAAACATCATCGGAAACACGCCCCTTGTAAAACTCAAAGCGGCCTCTGAACTTACGGGCTGCAACATATACGGCAAAGGGGAATTCTTAAATCCTGGTAACTCTGTGAAAGACCGAACTGCACTCGGCATTGTAAATGCGGCAGAGAAAAGCGGCGATCTAGCACCAGGTGGCACCATCGTCGAAGGCACTGCAGGCAACACAGGTATTGGGCTAACTTTGTTAGCGAATGCACGCGGCTATAAATCCGTTATTGTCATGCCAATGACACAAAGCAAAGAAAAAATCGACATGCTCGAAATGATTGGTGCAGATTTGCGCCTTGTTGGGGCAACATCTTACGACGACCCTAATCATTACACACATACCGCCAAACGCATTGCCGAGGAGCTTAACGCAAGCTCAGGTAACGCCATTTGGGCCAATCAATTTGGCAACACCGCCAATCGCGACATTCACTATCAAACTACAGCCGAAGAAATCATCGCCCAAACGGAAGGCAAGATAGACGGGTTTTGTTGCGCGGTTGGCACAGGCGGAACGTTAGGTGGCGTCTCGCAGCGACTCAAAGAACATAATAAAGACATCAAAATTGGCATTGCCGACCCAATGGGATCATCGTTATTCCATTTTTATAAAGATGGCGAACTCCGATCCGAAGGCTCATCAATCACAGAGGGCATTGGCATCAGCCACATAACCCCCAACCTCGCCGATGCGGAAATTGATTTTGCCTACCAGATTAGCGACCATGAAGCATTAACGATTATTTTCGACCTTCTACAACATGAGGGGCTGTGCCTTGGCAGTTCATCCGGTGTAAACGTCGCTGGCGCCATCGCACTCGCCAAAGATCTGGGGCCCGGTCACACCATCGTCACTATTCTCTGCGATTACGGCACCCGCTACCAAAGTAAGCTATTCAATCCAGTTTTCCTGGAAAACAAAGGCTTACCTGTCCCCGAATGGCTGCAACTATAAGCATTTATCACACTGTGCGATAAACCACGCAAATAGAACCCACAGCCCAACTCGCTGTCTTAACAGTTGCGTTATAATTAGATGACACATTGGGGACGATCTGGATTCGACGCCGGTTACGAAACCAAAGGTGCATGCCGAGAGGGTAGTGACTCTCGTAAAACAATCGCTGTAACTTTATAGTTGCCAACGACGAAAACTACGCTCTAGCGGCTTAAACCCTGCTAGCAGTCACCATTGGATGCTTGTAAACAAGAAGTGACTGTCATACAGAACAAGCTAGCGCAGCGACACGTTCGGGGCCAATGCGCGAAACCTTTTACCGGGCTCGTCTCTCATCACCCCGACCGCTGGGCCGAGAGAGATAAAATTAATAGGCGGATCTAAGCATGTAGAGCCGATGGCAGAGGACTGACGGACGCGGGTTCAACTCCCGCCGTCTCCACCAAAAAACAAACCTCAACCGTTTTCCGGTTGGGGTTTTTTATTGGCCGAGGTTTGCGACAGATGAACACAAGAAGCGGGCTCACCAAATCGCCTGGAGCGATTTAGCGCGCCCGTAAGGCGCCCGAAGGGTGAAACACAGGAGGTGTTTCATACACTCCCGCCGTTCCTTTGTTTGTCTTGTGTGACAAGTTTTACCTCGACCCTAAACACCTTCCCTAAAAATATGTACTAGGGTCTTTCGGGGCTTAATAATACAATGCAAACTGGAGTCAAAATTCAAACAATTTTATATTTAAGGACACGCAAAAGCCTATGCCTCTGAGCTGGAACGAGATCAGATCACGCGCATTTCAATTCTCAAAGGATTGGGCGGAGGAATCGTCAGAACATGCCGAAGCCAAAAGCTTTTGGGACGGTTTTTTCAATATCTTCGGCGTCACTCGCCGCCGAATCGCAACATTTGAAACCCACGTTAAAAAGATTGATGGCAAAGATGGCTATATCGACTTGCTTTGGAAGGGTAAGTTACTGATAGAACATAAATCGCGAGGAAAAGACTTAGACAGTGCCCGCGAACAAGCCCTTTCCTACTTCGAGGGACTCAAGGAGCGTGATTTACCGCGCTATGTGATTGTTTCCGACTTTGCGAAGTTTCGCCTCTACGATCTGGACGAAGACACACAGACCGAGTTTTCGCTGGAAGAACTACACAACAATATAAATCTATTCGGCTTTATAGCGGGTTACCAAACTCACAAAATCAAAGAACAAGATCCCGTCAACATTGAGGCAGCGGAAGCTATGGGTAAGCTGCACGACCAAATGAAGGAGTCTGGATACGAAGGGCATGTTTTAGAAGTCTATCTTGTGCGACTGCTGTTTTGTATGTTCGCAGAAGACACAGGGATCTTTGAGCAGCAACAGTTCGAAAGCTACATTATCGACCGAACAGCCGAAGATGGTTCAGATTTAGCCATGCACTTGAGCACCATTTTCCAGGTTCTGAATACACCACACGAAAAGCGCCTTAGTAATCGTGATGAACAACTCGCAGCCTTTGAATATATCAATGGCAAACTCTTCGAAGAGTCTTTGCCGATTGCAGCTTTCGACACAGCCATGCGCCAGGCATTGCTCGATTGCTGCGCGCTGGATTGGAGCCTTATATCGCCCGCAATATTCGGCTCGCTATTTCAATCAATCATGGATAAGAAGAAACGGCGAAACCTTGGAGCACACTACACCAGCGAAAAAAACATCCTCAAGCTAATAAATCCGCTTTTCATGGATGATCTACGAGCTGAGTTCGAAAAAGTCAAGAATAACAAGAACAAGCTTTTTGAATTTCATAAAAAGCTCCGAACACTTACTTTTTTTGACCCAGCTTGTGGCTGCGGAAACTTCCTGGTAATTGCTTACAGAGAATTACGAACACTTGAGCTAGAGATTTTAAGAGCATCGAGTGAAAGTGGTCAGCAGACTTTTGATATTCATTCTATGTTGCAGTTGGACGTTGACCAGTTTTATGGCATAGAGATTGAAGAATTTCCTGCTCAAATTGCACAGGTTGCATTGTGGTTGATGGATCACCAAATGAATCTGTTAGTTTCTGAAGAGTTTGGTTTGTATTTTGCGCGGATACCACTGAAATCGTCGGCTAGAGTTGAATGCGGCAATGCGCTGACTATGGACTGGGAAGATGTGTTACCCAAACCTAGAACAAACTTTATTTTTGGCAATCCACCATTTGTGGGCGCAAAGTATCTTGATTCTGAACAGAGAAAAGATACGGCATTAGTATTGAAAGGTATAAAAAACTCTGGCTTACTTGATTTAGTGGCAGCTTGGTATATTAAAGCATCTGAATATCTAGCTGAGAATAAAAACGTTGCGTGTGCATTCGTTTCTACTAACTCAATATGCTTAGGGGAGCAAGTTGGTGTGCTGTGGGGGTATCTATTAGCAAAAGAAATTGCCATAGACTTTGCTCATAGAACCTTTTGCTGGAGTAATGAAGCCGCAAACAACGCTGCCGTCCATTGTGTTATTGTGGGATTTAGCAAACGATACCCCACCAAAAAAAGGCTTTTTGAATATGAAGACATTAAAGGCGATCCACTAGAACTTGAAATAAAAAACATCAACCCCTATCTAGTAGACGCTGCTAACGTAGTCTTAACGAGACGGGCAAAACCTATTTGCAACGTCCCCGAGATAGGCATTGGCAATAAACCAATTGATGGTGGCAATTACTTGTTCACCACCGAGGAAAAAGAAGCGTTTATAAAAACAGAACCTCTGTCCGAAAGATGGTTTAAACGCTGGCTGGGTGCTCACGAGTTTATTAATGGTTATGAGCGTTGGTGTTTGTGGTTGGGCGAATGCCCGCCAAATGAACTAAAAAAAATGCCAGAGGCTTTAAAGCGTGTAGAAGCCGTCAAAGCGGTTAGGTTAGCAAGCAAGAGCCATCCAACACAGAAATTGGCGGCCACACCCACAAGATTTCATGTAGAAAACATACCTTCTGATACATATCTAATAGTTCCCGAAGTTTCATCCGAAAGAAGGCAATTTATCCCCATCGGTTTCGAGCAACCTGAAACGTTTTGTAGCAATTTAGTAAAAATCGTCCCAAGCGCAAGCGCATACCATTTGGGCTTACTCCTTTCAACGATGCACAATTCATGGGTAAGAGCCGTATGTGGAAGACTAGAGAGTCGTTACAGATATTCCAAAGATATTGTTTACAATAATTTCCCCTGGCCGCCAGCCCCAACTGTAAAACAGAAAGCCGCAATTGAAGAAAAAGCCCAAGCAGTTTTAGATGCTCGCGACCAATTCCCTGATTCGACTTTGGCTGACCTATACGACCCGCTAACTATGCCTCCTGCTCTATTTAAAGCACATCAAGCACTCGACAAAGCGGTAGACGCCGCCTACGGAAAACGCAGTTTTAAATCAGAAGCTGAGCGCGTAGCTTTTTTATTTAATCTCTATCAGCAATACACGAGCCTTTTGCCTAAACAAGAAAAGCCAAAGCGAAAAGCAAGAAAGAAAACTTCATCAACCAGTTAAAAGGAAGGAAAAAATGAACGTCTGGGGAATACATATGGGAGAAAAAGCTGGATCGGCTCCCATAGACAACAATTATGTTGGTATAGGTTGGGAACAGCTTGGCGATTTAAAACAATACTCAGTGTCTAGAGAAAGCTTAAAAGAAGCTCTCAGTAAAGCACTGCCCGAATCAAAAAAAGGTGCGATCCCGCAAAACGCTGGCGTGTTATTTAGATTTGTTAACGAGATAAAACAGGGGGATATTGTTATATATCCGTCCAAGGATCGTGTGGTTAATATCGGGAGAGTAACTAGTGATTACATTTACGTTGCAGACGACCCACACGACTATACCAATCACAGACAGGTAGAATGGCTTGGCCACTTTGAACGCAATGAATTTAGCCAGTCAGCTTTAAACGAAATTGGCTCTGCATTAACGCTCTTTGCGGTAAAAACTCACTCGCAAGAGTTTTTAACCAAAATTGGGCTCGCAAACAGCACAACTAGAGATGTTAGTGATGATGAAACTGCCGACGATGAGAGCATCACTGAAACCATTTCTTTTCAAGCTCAGCAAACAACAGAGGATTTTATTATTAAGCAACTGCACGCCAAACTCGATGGTTACGAGTTTGAATACTTCGTCGCGCACCTGTTGGAATGTATGGGCTACAAAGCCAGAGTATCGTCCAAAAGCGGTGATGGCGGTGTCGATGTCATCGCCCACAGTGATGAACTCGGATTCGAGCCGCCCATCATCAAAGTGCAGTGCAAAAAATCGCTCACATCAAATGGTGAGCCCGAAGTAAACCAATTGTTAGGCTCACTGGGCGAAGGAGAGTATGGCTTATTCGTAAATCTAGGCTCCTACTCACGACCAGCCAGATTGCTGGAACGCAACAAACCTAAACTGCGATTGATTGACGGCGAAGAACTGGTTGATTTGATTCTTGAGCACTACCCAAGCATGCTCCCGAAATACAGATCGATACTCCCTCTCAAGCAGATTTATGTCGCCGATTTAGGCTAGAAAATAGGTTTTAGGGGTATATCTTCTTATCAGGTTCCTATAAATCAATATCAACTCCCGCCGTCCCACCAAAAAACAAGGGCGCTCGTATTGACGCCCTTTGTGTTTAATATAACCCCGTTTATGGGATTGTTTACGGTCTTTAAAAACCACTGATTTATTAAACCGCCTGGCCTGCTTAGCGACAGGATTGTTGGTTTTAGATTTTAGTTTGCTTACCATAGTTATTACCCCCTTTAACCCAGATCAATTTCCCCGCTTAATGCGTTCAACAACCGAGTATTGATGTACCCTGTTTTGCGATGGTATTTCCTGTCCGATTTCACTAACAATCCAGCTGACTCAAGCTTTCTTAAATAAGTATGTGCCGTCGATATGCTCCCAACTATGTCACGCTCGACCAGTTGGTTGGCAAATATAATAGGCCCTCTAAACATTGTATTAACTAAATCTTGTGAGTACATTTTTGAATCTAGAGCTCTTAGTTCATGCTTAACTTCCTGCATCGCAAGCCGCACGTTATAGGCTCGGATCGTTGATTGTAACGACGCTCGATGTACAACATTCGCAAACCAAATTAGATAAGGGATAAAATCGTTATCCTCTCTAGTAGACTGAAGCAGCGAATAGTAGCTTTTTTTATCAGCAAGAATTTCACCCGATAAAAACAAGACTGGAGAAGTCAGCAATTTTTGCTCCACCAAATAAAGCACCACCATAATTCGACCACTCCGGCCATTTCCATCGGTAAAGGGATGTATCGACTCAAACTGGTAATGTGCGATAGCGGCCTTAATGATGGGATGAACGCCATCATTGTCGTTCATCCAACCAAACAAATTATCAAGTAAATCTCTCAACAGTTTCTCGCCATCGGGTGGTGTATATACGATTTCACCAGTTGAGGGACGCTTGAGCGATGTGCCTGGCACCTTTCTAACCTGCATCTCCATGCCTTTGATAATTGTACAAATCTCTTCGATAAGCGGCGTACAAATGGGCCTATCACTTTGCATTCCACAGTGAATGGCCTCTCCATAACTCAGTACTTCTTTAGTCATAGGGTCCGTAGCGTGCTGGGCTGGGTCACTGCTAAACAGTTTTTCATCTGTCGTAATGACCTGCTCAATCTCTGACGAAGCTTTTGCTTCAAGCAGAATCACACTCTGGTATAGCGCAGCCTGGTTAGGTAGGTGCTCTGCCGTAGCTGAAAGCTTTGCCAATGCCTCCGATGCAGGCAGCAAAGACTTGTACAGCTCCAGTGATTCCAGCGATTGCGCTGGCGGCAGCTTCGGCAGATCGTAATAAGGTTTTGTGGGGTCATACATAGCATGTACTTTCGAAAACTGGCTATTTCTCGCAAGCTTAGCACTGTACTTGCGAAAAAACAGCAATTTCTGCAAGTACGCTGTTCACCCTCTCAAAAATTGCGTTTTTTAATAACTTCGCAAAATTGCCTAATTATCGCTCTAACCAAGCTTAAAATGCTTTCCGCTGGGGGTACTTTTGGGGGTATCAATGACAAGACAGATATTGAATAGCCTTTATTATCAATTAGTTACCACTCAAATCAGACTGTCGCCGTCCACCAATAAACAAACCTCAACCGTTTTCCGGTTGGGGTTTTTTATTGGCCGAGGTTTGCGACAGGTGAATACAAGAAGCGGGTTCACCAAATGCCTGGAGCGATTTAGCGCGCGCGTAAGGCGCCCGAAGGGTGAAACACAGGAGGTTGTTTCTACACTCCCACTTTAATCCAGCATCGCCACCTGTAAGCCTTCATACATACAAACCAAGCACGACTCTCACAATAACAATCATCAACACCACAAATAGCGTGGTGAAAATAATCCCTATTGCAATAAAGTGAAGTGGCTTTCCACGCTCAAAATCACGTCGGCGATTACTATTGGTCTGGACACCAAATGCTGCCGCAAGAACGCTCCAAAATAGCTGCATAAAAGTTAGTGGCGTCTCTTCACTAACTGTCGCATGGACCCTGGCACTCATATCATTACCTCAGCAAATTATCTGCTATATCTTTTTACTCGCGATAACACTATCAACGCTGTAGTTGGAAGCACCATAAACAACAAAGTGCAGAAGCGCCCCCAAAATCGCCACGTTTTTAAAAAGTGGCCCGGTGTGATCGGGAGCAATATGTATCACAAAGGTTATCGGCACCAACGTGACAAAAAGTGCTAACGCACTTAGCTTGGTATAAAACCCTGATAGCAAAGACAGCCCGGCGACCATCATGACCGCACCGGACAATTCGAGGTAAAAGGCTGGACTCCCAATCGCCTCCACCCAATCTGACCACGGCGAATCCGTTAATCGCTGCAACATCCACTCCTGCCTAACGAAATGTCCCAGCCCCCCAATTACAAAAATAAGGCTAAGGGAAACGCGGAAAATTAAATCAACAAAATGCCCTTCAGGTTTCACTTGTAAATACCTCGGTAGCTAGAAAAGCCCTGATGTTAACCGTTAGCACCGCAGGCCTTATTGGCTGGAACTGCGATATCCATCAATTTTGGATCGGGCAAATTTAGCGAATCCATTAACCTTATATACTCGGCCAATCCTTCCACATTGATTCTCGGATTATGTGCTCTCTCCTCACCTATCGTGGAAACTGTCCATCCTTTATAATCATGCCCTGGATAAACCAGGGTATCGTCTGGGTATTGCAAAAGCCTGGAGAAAATACTGTCGTACTGGTCTGCAGCGCTTCCGTTTTGAAAATCGGTTCTGCCGGTACCACGAATTAGCAAGGTATCTCCTGTAAAAAGATAACCCTGCCCTTCGGCTTGTGTAAAAAAGCTATAGGAATCATCCGTGTGCCCTGGTGTGTAGATTGCCTTTAATCTTATATTTCCCGCTGAAATTTCATCATCATGAGAAAACTTAAGTGAGACGCAATCAGCCTCTGACTGTTCTCCCATCATCGTTGTGCAACCCGTTCTTGCTCGCAACTCCCCAAGCGCCGTCACATGATCCGCATGGGTATGCGTGTCCAACGCTTTATCCAGACTAAGACCAAGTTGCTCTAACAATTGCAGATAAACTTCTGTCTGGGCGATCACCGGGTCGATAAGAATCGCCTTTTTGGTTTGCTCATCTCCACAAAGATAAGTATATGTGGAGGATTCTAGATCATACAGTTGCCTAAAAATCATTGCCTTGTCCACCAGTTAATTTAGAGATTGCCCAACACAGCTGTCGCTGATTTTGCTAGCAGCAACAGGGCGAAAGCTACGAGCGTGAGCGCGAATAGTTTTTGAAGCAGAATTCCGGGGACTTTCCCCGCGACGGTTATACTTACGCTCATACCGACGAGAGCGCCCACCGAAGCAAGAATCAACGCATCGCGCTCTTCAATAGACGTCCGCAAAAGATAAGCCAAAAAAGCTGTCGCACTTGTCAGCGTGATAACAACAAGAGAGGTGCCGACGATTTGATGCATCGAAGTGTTAGTGAGATACAACAACAAAGGAACAATAAGAAAACCCCCACCAACACCAAACAACCCAGCCAGAAAGCCCACCGCGGTACCGCCTGCCGCTAACGATCCAACGCAGCGGGGCCTCCATTCAAAACCAGAGCCACTTGAGTTCATCCGGCAAATCGGTTCGACAGCGTTATAGCGATCACTTATACCCGCTCGAACAACGATGTCTTCATCCGCCGATTTTAGCGCCTGCACAAACAACCGAATCGCAATCACCAGAGCGAGGGCGGCAAACAGCGTAGCTAACAACTCAGGACTAATATTCGACCCGACGGCATTACCTATCGGCGCAAAAAGTGCGCCCGAAATAGCAAGCACAATAGCGGGATTTCTTAATACGGCACCGACCCTTAGCGACTGGATCGCACCCAAAGCCGCACTTACCGCAACTGCCAATAGCGCTATACCTACTGCGTCCTGAACCGGGAGCCCAGCAAGAATAACCAGAAGCGGCACTGCCAGCGCCGATCCTCCAGCGCCCGTAAGCCCCAATACCAGCCCAATACAGATACCAACCGCGAATATAAGCATTTCGTTAGCTTACTATTTAACGGTTCCAGGGCATTCGTGCTAACAACAAGCCCATGGCGCAACTATCTGTTGCCGCGGCTAGCATCAAACCACAGCCGACCAAAAGTGGTATCCACACCGCACCTGGCGCGGCAAAAAGTGCCACTAAACAGCCGATGACAACTATCATCCCCGCGGTAAATCTAACTTGCCGCTCAAGGCTCCAGACAGAGTTACTCGAGCGCGTCTTTAACCCGCAGTTAGCCAGGGCATCAATGCCGCCATCAATGACAGTCAGTTTGGCGCCAATCTTCTCCGACAATTGATTCCTCGCCATACCCGCACGCTTACCGCTTTTGCATAACAGATAGAGCTCTCCTTGAATCTTTGCCAACTGCTCCAGAGCCTCGGAAGAGTTAAGCTCATCTAGCGGCACGTGGAGAGCACCGGAAATTGACTGTGTACTCGTCTCTACACGAGTCCTGACGTCGAGCACCTGTATACCTCCCTGGCTATAAAGCTCTTTGAAGTTTTCAGCACTAATGGATACGCTCATTATTTCCTCCTGTAGGCTTGTGCTTGTATGAGCAGCTCAGCTGGGAGCCGCCTTGGAAATCAACCGGTCTTTAGATCTGGGCAGTAAATAGACTGCAAGACTTCGATCACCCGAATAGCTGCGTCGCCGTTAAGGCGATAAAAAATCGACTGCGACTCTCGTCTGGTTGCGACCAGTTGGGATGCTCGCAACCTTGCAAGATGCTGAGACACCGCAGACTGGCTGAGCGGCATCAAATCGTTGATCTGCCCCACCGACAACTCGCCGCCAGCCAACGAGCAAAGAATCATCAAGCGATACTCGTTAGAAAGCTCTTTCATCAAGTCAGACGCTGCCTTCGCGTTTTCCTCCAGCTCTGACAATGCCGCAAGATCAACCATAAATATGAGCCTCGTAAATTAAGTAATATCTAATTTAGCATATACTAATATATATGGCAAGCCTGTATTTGGCTGGCCAATCTCGAATTAAATTGCCAAAAACATGACTAGAAGATCAATTTGAAGGCGCTCGCCTGGGGGCTCAACGATTGTTCTAATTATTTTTATATTTTTAAAATCAATAGGTTATATTGCAAACGCTTCAAATATCCTGAATGTTACTGCCTTTAATACAAAAAGCCCCGCTTTTTTGCGGGGCTTTCGAGCTTACAAATATAAAAATTATTTTCGCCGAAGGGCCATCAAACCAATAACCGAAGACATAAACAGCCAGGCTGCGGCTGGTACTGGAACTGCTTGCACTTCAAAATAGCCAACAAAGGTAGCCGTATCTCCACTGGTAAGGGTAAAGTCCAGATCAATTCCAATATCAGTTGAAGGACCTGTCAGAGCGCTCAAGGAATTGTCGAGTAACGATGGTAAAGGAAGCGGATCTCCAACATTTACTGGTGCTACCGCTAAGCCTTCACTGTCTGAGGTTGTATTTGTACATCCACCACCACCGGACGCACAACTGGTCGATATTGCGCCTAGCAATAAAGTGGATGCGCTATCAATCATTCCATCAAAAATTGCACCACCGGAAACTCCTGCCACCTGTGCGAAACCGTCATTACTCGTATCACTTACCGTAGTGATCAATGAACCTCCATAGTAAACGGCGCCGGGTATTGCTGGAGAAACGGGAACACTACTATTCAAGCTAAATGTTTTTGTATTTGCCGAAAGGTTTTTGAGCGTAAAAGTCACCAGCAAAAATGGGTCAGGGTTGTACTTAACATCCCAACTAAAATCTATATCGCCTTCGGTGCCTATACCCTGCAACATTCCAGTGACTGGCACCTGATCCGATGGGCTTTGAGAATTCCAATCTGGCGTAGCCCAAACATCAAAAATCTGCCCGGCCTCATCTGCCAGCTCTACAAATAGACCTGTACCAGATGGGTTAACAGTTGAAGATAATGCGTCAAAGCTGGCAAAACCAGACAATGCAACCGCGCTTATCGCAAAAGCACGTGTGAAACTTCTAATTATCATTTCCAGACTCCAGGGCCAGCAACAACATCAACGGAAGTTGCTGCTAACTAAAAACATACTTGTCACATTAGAGCGCTTATTAGCGGCAGACTCGCATTTATTTTTTGCTTGCCCGCCGCTCTAAAACTTGGGACTCAGATGCTATCCCAAGAAATTAACTGTGTAAATAACAGCCTTAAGAAGGTTTTATGACTGCTGATCACTTATTAATCAAACCTCTGTTCGCTCACAACAATTAATCGAGACATTTGTTATCGCTAGCAAATGGGCAACCCTATTTACGTCGAACCACAACCATGCCACTCAACGCAGAAATAAATAGCCAGGCTGCGGCTGGCACAGGCACGGCAGCAACAGAATCGAAAACTACATTGTCAAAATAAATTGTTTCGGATGCGGCGTTAAACTCGGCTTCAAAATGTAATTGAGCACTGGTGTACCCAGTTAAATCCGCCGTCACTGTGAGCCAACTGCCTTCTATGCCCAAATCATTTATATCGCTGCCAGCAGTATTTAACAGGTCAATTTCTACGCCGCCATCAACTTCTGCCCATATACGAGTCCTGTCAGTTGACTCATACCCCGTTGTGTCCAGAAAGAAGTCAATAGAGACGCTGCTCAAACCATCTAGTAACGCCACACTGTCAGTTGTGACTGTTACTATTCCATCAGTATCTGAAAGCTGATAGCCCTGGCTTCCATCGCTAAAACTTCCGACTGCGCCCGTAAAGCTAGTAACACCAATAAAGTCGTCGTCTGACAGGCCAGATCCCCCAGTACTAGTAAAGAACGCGGAAAATCCAAGCTCTGAACCCGTTGAGGCATAAACCACATCAGCTAGCCCAGCTACGTTGCTTAACGCATGGCTTGATGTATCTGCATCGGTGTACTTGCCTCCAGTTGAAGGCTCTTCAAAACTTGTAAAGCCTACGATCGCTGCATGAGATTGCATGACCAAACTACCAAGCGTAATTCCAAATAAAACTTGCTTTGTATTCATTTCAAATAACTCCAGGCTACTTTTTAGCACACCAATATCGACCAAAAAAATCGAAACAACCATTCAAATAAAAAGGGGAAATAAACCTACGCGATTTATAATCTCAGTGTTCGCTGACAGAATTAAAACGCTTGCGTGACGCTGTAGTTAACGTTAAACCAGCCAGCAACAAGAGCACACCAGCATATGGCAGGGCAGGCACCTGAACCTCAAGCTGTGACTCACTAACAGTTAAGCTCTGGTCTGCATAAACAGGCGACCATTCAACGTTGCCATCATCATCCGTAGCAACACTGTAAAACTCGTACTCTCCAGCGTTCGCTGGAATAAAATCAACCGACCAGCCATCTACGTCGTTCGCATCAACGCCGATCGAAACAGGAGAACCACCGTTAAGCACATAGAAAAACTCTATCTGAGTCACCGTACCCGTCAGCTGCGTATTACTTCCAGAACCGATGCCCGTACGAGTAAAAAAATCTCCTGAACCATCACTAAATTCTGCGATTGAAGTACTGTAATTAACCGATGCATCCTCAAAATCTTCGATAAACAGTTGACCAGAATCAGCTGTAACCTCAACGTTGTCGAAAGCAATATCCTCATCCCCTGAGTTGAGTGTCAATGTAAAACGCACTTCCAGGGAAGAACCCGTACCGACAATTGGCTGGATAAACTGTGTAAGCGTATCGGTAATTTCAGTCCCATCGCCTATAGCGTTAAAATCCGTATCGACCTGGGGAGCCGCGTTGAAGGGAGAACCGTCATTGCGGATAGCAAACAGGTTTTGCCAGGCGCCACCATCAATCCGATATTCAGCAAGGAAAGCATCTGAAGCATCCCAGTCCTGATTAGATCCGTCGTCATCTTCTGCAAAATAAGCCGAGAATTCCAAATTGGTTTGGCCGGTTATATCTATTGAATTAAAGCTTAGCGTTTGCGTTGCCGCTGCACCCTCTCCATCAATATCCATCGCTGCAAATACGTTCGCGCCTTGAACGTTACTGTATGAAATAAACGATCCGACAAGACTTTGGCCCGCAACTTGAACGCCGTTGTTATCCATTGCGGTTGCGCTAAGACTTAATGATTCACCGACTTCAGGTGTACCACTGACAACAGCTACCGACGAAGGCGGATAACAACTAGCTGGATTACTAGACACAACGCTAGAGTCTCTTAATCTAAATCGTCGGTCTGGCGAACCGTCGGCACGCTCAGTTTGCACACCAGTAAGCAACAAACAATCGCCGTTGGCTCCTGCTAACAGTGTCGAAGAACTAAAAAAACCGCCTTCCCGATAGGCAGTAATTTCCTCGCCATTGCTGTCACGAACGGTATTGTTAGACACTCGCTCTGCATAAAACTTAACTAAATGGTTTTCCTGCGCCTGATTCATAAAGCTCGCGGTATCGGGCATAAAGTTTGGCAAAGCCAGAGAAGGGTCATTAGATTGAATATCAAACTCTTCTTCCGAGCTCAAAATACCTTCCTGGTCAACAAACTGAGGGTTACCGTTGAAGAAACCAAACTCTCCTTTAATGGTTAACACGTCTCCGACCTGCAGATAACCGTCGGGGAACCCTAAATGGCTGCGATAAAGCATGGTTTCAGTAAAACGATGCCCGTCGACAAAGCTACCATCCTCGTTAAGCAGACCATCCAGGCCCCAGTCATCACCCGGCAGGTTTCTGCGTGCTAACGTTTCACTTGTGGGATTAAGCAATCGGACAAACACTGCTTCAAAATAGGGCTGATCTTCCATATCGTTGACCATCGTCACAACAGCCTCAAACTCACCGGCAATTTCGGTGTTCAAAACGTAACGAGGCCCATTGACGTCAATAGGGCTATTTAGATGCGTGTATTCGATTACACTATTTCGAATCTCTAACGGACTCGCGGGAAGCGTTCCAGAAATGTTTCCGTTTTCATCAATAAACTCGGGAGTAGGGTCAATCTGATCGAACGTCTGGGAACTGCCAGTAGACTCACTAATAAAGTCTTCGTTTTCGTACATGTACTCACTGATAACCACATTCCATGTCGTCACGGCGTCAGTGCGATCAAGCACAGTTTCAAAACTACCGTTGCTATCAGTGTCAACAGATACCGAATCTACCTGGCCATCAGTTGCAACGATCTGCCAGCGTGAAGACACCGACGCACCTACGAACTTGTCTTCGATAAAATCGACAACCTGTTCGCTGGTCATTTGTACCCGCACCATGCCATCATCATCCCACGGATAGGCTTCGTAAATTTCGCGATAAGTGAGATCACCCGCTGCCAGGTCGCGACGAATGCCACCACCCGTTTGAAACGCAAGATCCGCCACAAGCCCAAGATCTTCAACCTTCCAAACCATGCCATCAGTAATCCATCCGCCTGCGGTGTTATCTCCACTCCACGGAAACTCACTTAACGTATTCCACTTGTCTTTATCGAGGTTTAGGTCAACCAACGACTGCCCTACCACGAGATCCAGCGGACAGTTGTCGCCTGCGCTAAAAGCAGGGAAGCCAACCTGAACCTGAGCCGCCGTTAAATGACCTTCCTCGACAAGGACACAGGGGTCATGCTCAGCATCTGCGGCAGTCTGGTTGTTGTACTCGGTGTTCAAATCCGCCAAAAGCTGATTTACATCGTCGTAAACATCACGCACCGCTCCAGACACCGGAATAACAATATCAGCGACTTTCATCGCGTGCTTGGTTGCGTTTAGGTAACGCCCTTTAGGCGTTATCGTTAGCTCACCCACATACTGGCCATAAGAAGCCGCTTCAACATTAGTGGTTAGATAGTTTAAATTGGATGGTTGCCACGCAGTTCTGGTCCATGTATGCCAGTGTCCCGAAACTACAACATCTGGCGGCGCAACATCGCCGTCATAGCCCAGCAAGGGCTGAGTTGTTGCATTAAGTCGACGATGACCAATATGTGAAAGCAAGACCACAACATCTGCGTTTTTGGTGTTGCGCAGGTACTCGACCCAATCTTTTAGATCGACAGTGTTAGTGTCGCTATCTGTCCAGACGGTCTCTTTAACATCGATGAGGTTTTCTGTTTCGGCAGTCAGCACTGCCGAGTCATCGGTTAAGTAACCTAACACTGCTACATTGGTGCCATCAGGCATCGTGATAAAATTGAACGGACGATACGGCAATTCAATTGGCCAATCGGCTGGTGAAGGAATGCTAGCGCCTTCGGTTAGCAAGTTAACTGCAAGATAGGGAACATCGTTGGGGTCAGTGATTGCCGGATCATTAAATGTGTCAAAACCGCTAAAGCTAGTCGGATCGCCAGAGTTAATCCATCCGTTGATAAGTGTGTCGCCATCAGGATTACGCATGTTGTCCAGCATGGCTGCTTCACGCACATCGTGATTACCCACTACGATTCCATCGATTCCGCGCCCGCCGAGGCCAACAAGTGCCGAATTAAGTATCTGAAAGTAATCGACGGTTCCGCCGTTACCTCGCAAGTCACCGAGAGGTCCACCTTCAGATATATCACCAGCATCCAGAACTAAAGCGTTAGGATTAGCTTGTTTTAACTCTACAACCTTCGCAGCAACATTCTGCGCGCCACCCGCTTCTTCATAGGCCGGCGCTTCACCGTCAGCATCTGGAAAATCCAGGTCATGCGTATTCAGGCGCGAATGCATATCATTGGTATGGATAATAGTGATATCGTTTGCCGACGTGGGCCATGCACCGCTGTACTCCACTCGCAAGCGCGGCGCAAACGTACCAAGCGCGATATCGCCAGGATCAAACTCAGTCGAGTTAGCACGAAACTGAATGTCAGTCGCCGGAACGGCAACCCCAGAATCTATTTGCAGTGCAACACTTATTTTCTTAGTGACGTCGTTAGCAAATTGATCGACAACAAAGTCTGTAACATCCAGTTCATACCACAAAAACTCATGCGATTGCTTTAGCGTGGCCGTAGAAGCCAGGTTCCCTGACGCAGGAGTCATGTCCAGGACGGTGACACTTTGCGCGCTAGTCCAGCTGAGGTTCGTCTCATCCCAATTATCTTCAACACCTATTGCTTCTATAGCCAGATCAGCATTGTCATTTTGATCACGCCAGATATAGAACCTTACCGTTGCTTCCGAAATAGTTGCACTATCAGGAATCTGTTCGGAGAGGTCGAATTGCAACCAGACATGCTCATCGCCAAACGCGTCGCCCGCATCACCTTTTTGAAGAAATAAGCTTGAATTAGTGCCAAATACAGCCCCCGCCTGAGCGCTGGCAATATGTGCATCAGCGCTGGCTACAATATCTTTGAAACGAGCAAAGGCATTGCTTGTAAATAACAACGAAGCAATTGATAAAAAAGAAACAAAAACAGCTGTGTTAGATATTTGCATCGAAACGGCCCGCTATAGGAAAGAAGGTATGCGGCTCGTTAAGTCGTACAAGCCACTACTTATCTCTTTATCTTGCGGCCCGCTCGTGAAAAGAGCGTGACTAGTTTATTTCGATTTTTCTACCTATTTGTGAAATCGATTTCTTATTATCGTCACCCATGTGTAACATGGTGATTTTTTATGCGGAGTTTTTTTGCTGTAAATACTTTTTCCAACCACCTAACTCAGTGATTTCTTCAGCACCTTCAACACCATAGGGCTCACAAATAAAGCCACTCACATGCGAGCCGTCCGCAAGCTCAACCTTTCCTATCCCTAACGGCGCGGGTATGCCGTTAACAAAGCTACCAAATTCGCTCATTGGCATGAGCCACACTTCGACATCAATCGCTTTACCTTTTTGCTTATCTAGAATAAGCCCTGGCCTAAACGGCAGCCCACCAGCGAGCGCATACATGCGATACTGGGAAGCCGTTTTAGTGGCGGTTTTAAGCTTTGCCCCGCGTTCGACAAGCTGCCAATTCAACGGCAAACCAGACAGGTGCGCGCCGCATACCAACACATCAACTTGGTTAAGATCACTCACACCAGCCCTTACCGATTTTTTTTCACGCATATCTGATGCGCCCAAAGGCAAATCAAATAGATTGCTAAAACCATTAGCAATCGATAGTAATTTGCGATCACTAAAGGCATCGGCAACCAACGTAATTCCGAATGGCAGACCGTTACTCGCAATCTGGGTCGGCACAGCAACAGCAGCGTAATCGAGTAAATTCATAAAATTGGTGTAGTGGCCTAGCTGACTATTTCGCAGCACCGGCTGATCTAACATTTCTTTAATGGTAAAACAACAACCAGCAGTGGGTAACAAAAGACAATCAACTTTTTCGATAGCGGCATCACACACTTGCTTTAGAGCCTGCAGCCGATACTGCGCCTTAAACAGTTCGCTGGCTTTTGGCTGCTTACCCTGCTCGATAATTCCGCGCACGACTGGAAAAACTGCATCGGGGTTATCATCGATTAACGGCTGCGTAGCTAAGTAGCGCTCAGCCACCCACGGGCCTTCATACAAAAGCTTCGCAGCCTCATCAAATGGTATGTAGTCAATTTCCACCCATTCAATTCTGCAATGATCCGCAATGCCCTGATCTAACGTTTCAACTGTTTGCGCATAAGCTTGCTGGTAGGCGGAGCTGCCAAAAAACTGCAGTTGCTCAGGTTTTATCACGCCTACTTTGAGCTCGCCTTCATGACTACCAAATTGCCGAGCTGAATTAGCGTAGGTATTTTTTTTACTATAAGCATCACCAAAATCAAAGCCCTCGGCAACCGAGAGCACCGTATTTGCGTCATTCGCGTGAAGCGCAAATACTGTCATACAGTCTAAACTCTTGCACGCAGGCAGCATACCTTTCGCCGACAGCAAACCCCGCGTTGGTTTTACACCAATCAAATTATTAAAGCAGGCTGGCACTCGGCCCGAACCAGCCGTATCTGTACCCAGGCTAAAACTGACCAAACCCAGCGCGACCGACACCGCAGAACCAGCGCTCGATCCACCGCTGATATAATCGGCATTAAACGCGTTTCTACATTCTCCATAAGGCGAGCGAGTACCATTCAGCCCTGTTGCAAATTGATCAAGATTGGTTTTGCCGATCGGTATCGCGCCAGCATCAATCAACTTCTGCACCACAGTTGCAGATTCGCGAGGCATATAAGAAAACTCGGGGCAAGCGGCAGTCGTCGGAACACCTGCTAAATCAATATTATCTTTAATCGCAAAGGGGACGCCCCACAATGAATGTGTTTCTGGATCCTTTTCTTTGAGACCCTCAATATAAGGTGTTAACTCCTTATCGCTCAACCGGTATATCCAGATATTATGTGATTCGTACTGCTCGTTTCTCCTGTCGAGCTCAGCCAACAGCTGTGCAGGCGTTAATTGATCGCGCAAATATGCGTCTCGAACTGCCCCAATAGACAAAACATCTAATTCTTCGAAACCAGTAGCCATCTAAAACTCTCTCACAGAACCAACAGGGCCTGACCAGCATTTACCCGCTGACCTTCTTTAAGCAAAACATGATTGACCACGCCAGCGACAGGTGCGTGGATTGGTATTTCCATCTTCATCGACTCCAAAATCATCAGGCACTCTCCCGATTCAACCAGCTGACCAGTTTCAACTTCAATCTTCCAAACACTGCCAGAAACCGGGCTATCAACTACTGAGCTACCCTCTGGCCATTCGACGCTAGCTTCGGTAGATGTTTGTTCTTTAGGTGTAAAGTTGAACTGGCCCGTCGCATGCCAGTTTTCCAGTTCTGCATTAAAAGCCGACTCTCGAGAAACGCTAAACTTATCAATTTCCGACTGATTACTTGCAACAAACCGCTTATATTCGCCAACACTAAACTCGTTTTCTTCAATACGAAGCGAGTAACGCCCCTGCGGAAAATCCTTACGGATTTGCATAAGCTCATCGTGAGAAACCGGATAGAATCGAATCTGGTCGAAAAAGCGCAGCAGCCAGGGCTTGGAAAATTCGTTAGTCTTTTTAAATCGGTTCCACATTTGCAACGTTCGACCGACAAACTGATAGCCCCCCGGCCCTTCCATTCCATAAACACACAAATAGGAACCACCAATACCAACCGAGTTTTCGGCAGTCCATGTACGCGCGGGATTATATTTAGTAGTAACAAGGCGATGTCGAGGGTCGATTGGCGTCGCCACAGGCGCACCCAAATAAACATCACCTAAACCCATCACCAGATACGATGCTGAAAATACAATCTCTTTAACATCTTCAATGGAATTAAGTCCGTTAATACGCCGGATAAATTCTAAATTACTTGGACACCATGGCGCATTTTCCCTAACGCTTTGCTCATATTTTTCTACGGCATGCTTACAAGCTTTGTCGTCCCAGGACAACGGAAGGTAGACAATTCGCGAAGGCACTTTAATCTCATCCAGCTTGCCAGCTAACTCCCGTTCACCACACTGAACATGCTCTATTAGCGAATCACAACCAATAAGCTGGCTGTCATAATGAATTTGTAACGAGCGTATCCCTGGAGTTAACTCCCTGACACCGTCTACCCGATTCTCTTCCAGCCATCGCATTAAGGCATGTGCGCGAAAACGAAGCTCGATGTCGAGTACCAAATCACCATACTCAACCAATAAAAAATGATCTCCCGCTGCACGATAAACGACATCAACGCCAACCTCGGCTTTGTCGAGCCTGGCTAATATTGGGGAGGTTCTTTCTACAAAAGGCGCAACAACGTCAACAGGTTTTAGCTTGTCTATTAACTGAAGCTGTTCTTTTTCAAGCTGCACGGCCGTCTTGACATTCACTGATACAAACCGGATCTTGTCGCCGGCACGCAGCTGGCCCAGCTTCCACAAATCCGCCTGGATAACAGTGGCAGGACATACAAAGCCACCCAGCGAAGGACCATCTGGCCCAAGAATTACAGGCATATCCCCGGTAAAATCGACGGTGCCAAACGCATACGCATTATCGTGTATGTTAGATGGATGCAGCCCCGCTTCACCACCATCTTTACGTGCCCATTGAGGCTTTGGCCCCACCAACCTAATTCCAGTCCGGCTGGAGTTATAGTGCACCTCCCAGTCAACATCAAAAAATGCATCGATATCTTCTTTGGTAAAAAAATCGGGAGCACCATGTGGACCATAAACAACACGCAAATCCCATTGATTAGAAAAAACCGGCACTAGAGCCTTGTCCAGCGTTTTTTGTTCACATTCCGTCGCCGATGCATTTAGCTGTAACACATCCCCAGCACAGAGCGCCCGACCATTGTGGCCGCCAAATTGACCCAGCGTGAACGTAGATCGCGAACCCAAATATCGTGGGCATTGTAATCCGCCGCGCACACAAAGGTATGTCCGCGAACCCTGCTCAGCAACGCGGCCCAGAACAAGCGTTTGTCCTGCCTTAATACTAACTACCGCATTAAGTGGAACTACCGCCCCGTCAATCGCTGCATCAATTTCTGCGCCAGCAAGCACAAACTGCATGTCGCAGCTAAAATGCAATGTTGGCCCCTGCATGGTAATTTCCAGACCTGCTGCCTGCTCTTCATTTTCCAGCAAACGGTTAGCAAGTCGAAACGCATAACTGTCAAAGGGGCCAGAAGGAGGGACGCCAACATCCCAATATCCCGTCCGTGCAGGATAGTCCTGAATAGTTGTTTGCGTACCACCACTTACAACATCGATACGCGCAGATGAAAACTTAAAATCATTTAAATAACGCGTAGTAACCTGCCCATCGCGTATTACTTTGTCATCCAACAAAGCTTTCACATAAGACAAATTGGTTTGGCTGCCATACAGGCATGTTTCACCAAGCGCTTTTTGCAAACCACTTATAGCAGCGACTCTATCTTGCGCGTGAAAAATAAGCTTCGCGATCATTGGGTCAAAATAGGGTGGAATTTCAATTCCAGACGTTACCCAGTGATCGACACGCAACCCAGCCTTTTTTGGAAACTGAACTTTACTTAGCGAACCAGGGCTGGGCTGAAAATCTTTACAGGGATCCTCTGCATAGATACGTACTTGTATCGCGTGACCTTCTGGCACTAACGCCTCACGCTTTTCGGCCAGGCTTAGATTTTCGCCGGCAGCACAGCGCAACATCCACTCGACCAAATCCACCTTATAGACTTCTTCGGTAACACCATGCTCTACCTGCAGACGTGTATTTACCTCAAGAAAATAAAATTCGTTAGTATCTGCGTCGAGGATAAACTCCACTGTCCCGGCATTACGATAGTTCACGCTGGACAACAGCTGTTCGGCGGTTTGATAAAGCCTATGCCTTATCACGTCATTCAGATTTGGCGCAGGGCACTCCTCTACCACTTTTTGATTTCGTCGCTGGCTCGAACAATCGCGCTCCCCAATAGCAAGCGCGCTTCCTTTGCCATCGCCAAAAACCTGAACTTCGATATGCCGGGCACGTGCAATAAATTTTTCTAGAAACACACCATCATTTGAAAAATTATTCGCGCTCAAGCGCTTAACCGAATCAAATGCTTGCTCTAGCTCTGCCTGCGAGTGACACAATTGCATACCAATACCCCCGCCGCCAGCCGTGCTTTTCAACATAAGGGGATAGGTAATTTCCTCGGCACTAGATATTGCTGAGGAAAGGTCTTTGAGCAAATCACTGCCAGGGAGTAGCGGAACATTTGCCTGCTCGGCAACTTCACGCGCACGATGCTTTAATCCGAAAACCTGCATCTGGTCGCTAGTAGGACCGATAAAAACAATATTATTTTTTTTACATAGCTCAACAAAGTCGGGGTTTTCAGAAAGAAAACCATAGCCAGGATGAATGGCTTCCGCACCGCAACGCTTCGCGATAGCAATCACCTTCTGCTGGTCGAGATAAGTTTGAGCCGCAGCACCTTCTCCAAGACTATACGCCTCGTCAGCATTTTGAACATGCAGGCTGTCGATATCACTTTCAGCGTACATCGCAACCGAAGTGATTGAGTGCTTTTTTAACGTGCGAATAATCCGGTTCGCGATTGCGCCACGATTAGCGATTAGAACTTTTTTAAACACCTGACTTTGTCCCGGGCCGTCCCGAATCACGTAGCTCCGCAACTAAAGCAGATGCGAATCAATACAACAGCGGTCGTCCGCCGAGGTTATGAAAAAGGGCTTAAGCGCTCCAGAGCAAGTATTCAATTGGCGTAGGGTTGTAAGCATTGCAGGGATTGTTTAACTGCGGACAGTTTGAAATAAGTACGATAACGTCCATTTCTGCACGAAGCTCTACATATTTACCCGGCGCTGAAATACCGTCTGCAAAGGTCAATCCGCCTTCCCTGGTAATAGGCACGTTCATAAAAAAATTGATATTGTGACCTATATTGCTTTTGTCGATGCCATAATGCGGGTTTTCGGCGATAGCCAACATCCAGCTATCGCGGCAGGCGTGCATATGGCGTTTTTCCAGATCGTAACGCACTGTATTACTCTCTGTAGCGCAAGCGCCACCTAAAGTATCGTGGCGACCACAGGTATCTGCGGTAATGGTCAACATCACATTATTACTGCTGGAGCGCAACTGTGATCCAGCCGTTAGATAAACATTGCCCTGCTCCCGGATAGTGTCCATCGCGCTATAGCGCTCCTCAGGATTATTGGCATTGAAAAACAGGATATCGGCAGCCTGGTTACCTTCCAGATCCAAGATACGAAACGTTTCCCCCTCCTTTGCGACGCCAATATAATAATCGCCCGCTTCAACCACTTCACGTAGAATCGATTTTTCGACTTCCAGTTGGGATTCAAGAATCATAAAGCAGCTCCAGCAACATCAAAACCCAACAGGTAGAGCGCATTGTTTGCAAAGCCACGCTCGTTTTCAGGTCGAAAGTTCTTACAATAGTCTTCATCTTGAACAGGTTGCGCGAGGCCAAGCTCGACACCAACTGAGAACTTTGGGTAATCGTCGCTAACATCGAAGGGGTGCGGGCAAGTGTGCATAACAACCAACGTATCCATTTCGAAGCGCAGAATAACACTATCGTTAGCAGAGGACTCATCTGTGTCGAGTGTTAGATTACCATCGTCATCGACAACAACTTTACTAAACCAGTTAACATTTGCGCCCAGATCGGCAGGCCCCAGACCGTATTTGGCGAGCTCTACAAGAAACGAGTCGTGGCCATTTTGTTTCCACCCGTTTCGGTCTTGCTGATAATTTCTTTCACCCCATCGCTCTTCGACATGCTCTGCCCTGATATTTCCACAAACAGTATCGTGCCAACCAAATTCATCATCAACTACCGAAGCGAAAATACGCCCCATATCTGAATAAAGACAATTACCACGAGTTAATTTAAATGTGTGCTGGCATTTAAGCGTATCCGGTGCGTTATATCGCTCAAGCAGATTTTCTGGATTGTAGAACATCATGCCGACATTGGCAGATCCTCCGGGATCAGTCAGGCGCATAATCGTGCCCTTACGTGCGCGCAGCGACCAGTGCGCTCCCGACGGCAACCGCGTCTTATAATCAATGGATTTAATATACTCACTCATAAAATGTTTTTAGTTAGATCTTCGCAAATTTACTTTTGAAACCGCGATTTAAAATACACTCGGTACATCGCCATCTAAACCGACCATACGCACCATATTCAGTTTGTCTTCACTGTCGGACGTTTCAATATCTTCCGGGTGGACAAGTTCTTCCAACCTTTGTTTTGTGGCGAGAAACTCTGGGCTTAAAAGCTGGCTGCTATCTCGCGGCTGAGGCACGGGCACCTCTATTACCTCGCGCACACGGCCAGGGTGTGCATCAAGCACCAGTATCCGATCGGCAAGGTAAATTGCCTCATCGAGATCATGCGTAATAAACACAACTGTGATATCAATGTTTTGCCAAATTTCCATAAGATGAGATTGCATTTTACAGCGCGTCTGCGGGTCTAACGCGCCAAACGGCTCATCCATTAATAATATCTTTGGCTGGTTTGCCAGCGCTCTTGCAATCGCCACTCGCTGTTTCATTCCGCCCGAAAGCTGGTGTGGATATGCGTCGACAAACTTTGACAGCCCAACCAGGTCAATCCACTGCAAAGCCTGCTCTTCTGCCTCAACCACTCCGCATCCCGATTCGAGCAAACCAAACATAACGTTCCGCTTTACGCTAAGCCAGGGGAACAAGGTGTAACCCTGAAATACCATCCCCCGATCCGAACCAGGACTATCTATAATCTCGCCGTTAAGCAGAACCTCACCACTACTAGCGCTTTCAAGCCCCGCTAGAATTCTAACCAGCGTAGATTTTCCGCAACCCGACGGGCCTATTACGCAAACGAATTCGCGCTTATACGCCCTAAAGTTAATATTATCCAACGCAGTGACAGTAGACTTAGCTGTTTGAAACTGCTTGCTTAAATTCTTTACTTCCAGAGAAACCGGCCTTTGCTTTAAGCGCTCAAATCGATCACGAACTGCCTCAGACTGGTCGAGATAACTGGGGATATCTGCAAGACTCATTAAGAACCCGCCTCAGTTTTCTGCCATGGGAAAAGGCGTTTACCCAGCGCTGCCAATAAAAGGTCTGATGTCAATCCGATAATTCCGATGATAAAAATCGCGGCAAACACGTTATCAAAATTTTTGTAGCGCGCCTGCTGAGTTATAAACCAGGTAATACCTGAGCTAGTCCCAATTAATTCTGCAACTATTAAATAGGTCCAGGCCCAGCCTAACAATATGCGCATATCTCGGTAGAGGTCTGGCAACACACCTGGAACAACAACCTTAAACAACAGGGACTTGTTCTTTGCCCCGAGCGTTTGCGCTGCCTCTACAAGTGAGCGATCTAATTTCCGCGTTGTATTTGCGATTACCAACACCTGTTGAAAGAAGGTGCCTATAAAAATAATCGCTATTTTCGGCGCGTTATAAATCCCGAGAATTGCCACTGCCAATGCACCAAATGCTGGCGCGGGAAGATAGCGAAAGAACTCAATAAAAGGCTCGAATAATCTCGAAAAGAAATCATATGTTCCTGCAAGAATACCCAGTGGCACACCGAACAACGATGATAGGAAGAAGCCCCAGAATATCACCTGGATACTGCTCCAAAGGCTTTCATGCAACCACTTTTCGCTGCGACGTTGAGGCTCGGTTGTGAACGACGTGTAAAGTGCCGTTACCACCTCATGCGGTGCCGGCAGGTAGATCGGATTGGCACGAGCGCCGCTAGGCACAGCGCCGCCCGCACTCTCAACACCAGCATATTCCTTGTTGAACAATTCCCTTTCCACCAGCATCCCCTGCTTGAAATATCCAACATCACCCGGCTGCTCAATCTTAACCATCGGATGCCAGAAAAAAGGCAGGTAACTCACTGCACACCATAAAAGAATAGGAAAAACAAAGCTCAACAGCGTTACGAAGCGCCTTTTTGGCCTGCTCATGGGCAAGCACACTTTAAGGAGTTCGTTAGACATAATCAGGCAACAGGAACATGCTCATAGAATTTAAAGTCGCAAGGGCGCTTTCTATATGAGTAGCTACATTGACTCCAGGATACTTGTATCGATATAGATATCCAGATCCTGAACGTCACTATAAACTTCGTTCGCCACATTAAACTCGTCAGAAATTTTTGAAGAACCGTACAAAGATTTGAACCCGGCTTCTTTACCTACAAATGCCTTCGCCTCTTCCAGCGTTAGAATTTTAGTGCCGCTAATAAAGCCTTTGTAAACATCTGGCTCAAGACCAACACGCGCTGCCATGATAGATACTGCCTCTTCTCGCGTAGCTGGGTCATTCAAGAAATCTACCGCTTCATACCAAACTTTCAGCACCTTCTTCCAGTCTGCTTTTCGCGCTTGCAAGCTCGATGGTGAAACAGCTAACACGTCATAGATTAAGCCAGGTTCATCCGCGCTTGAGTAAATGCGAGTTGAGCCAGGGACTAGATCAAGTGCCTGACCAGAGTTAGGCTGCCACGCGACAATCGCATCCACATCACCTGACGCCAAAACCTGGGGAGTTTCGTTAGTAGGCACATTCACAAGCTTCACATCGCTTTCGCTCAAGCCATTTTTTTCTAGCGCATTCAACAACAGTAAATGCCCAACGAAGCCGATTTCAACGCCAATTTTCTTCCCTTTCAAGTCAGCAACGGACTCAATGCCAGGCCGAGCTACTACCATGTCGTTGCCGTTGGAGTAGTCATTGATCAAAATCATCACTCCCTGCGCTCCCGTTGCACCAGTCACCAGGGTATCACCGTTAGTCATAGCGACGGCATCTAGCTGACCCGCGGCAAACGCGTCCATACTTGCAACGTAATCAAACCACTCAAACTCAACGTCAACACCAGCTTTTTCAAACATGTCTTTTTCAATAGCGATCTCCCAGGCTACCCAGCCAGGCCAATCGCTGTATCCAATTTTTAAAGCAGGCTCGGCATAGCTGCCAGACGAACCCAGCAACGCGAGCAATGAATAAGTTAGGGCTAAAACAAATGTGGAAAGACGTTTCATGGAAGGACCTCTCAGTTTGCGCTAAGCAAAAAGCATGTGATTGACACGGAGTACCCCTGGCATCCAAGACCAAGCAAGTCTCCCGGGCTTTTTTCCCGCCGTGTAACCCATGCCTTATCAATGCAGCGCACCGAAAGGTTGAGGTCGACCGCTCTCGGACCAGACGTTGGCAAACAAACTTTAAATGCCAACCGGAACCCTAGCGCTCTATTTCTTAACTAGAATGTATTGTCTCGTATGACAAGGGTACGGACGATTGCTATCACGCACATACCAAGCCAAGAACATTTTCTACATAATATTCAATTAGATGCATTAAAATAGATCGAATTTTACTCTAGCGTGCCGATGGATAGATAGCGCCGCCTTGGTGCGCGAAGCACCAAAAAGAAGCCGTGCGAGCTTTTCAATAACACATGATTGGCGTCAACTTTTGGCAGTTTGAATATAAGAATTCGTTTTGCGTGTGATATAAAGCTCCATCATTTGATTGCACAAAACATAATCGTTAGCCCATTAACCTGACAACCTATAAGATCGGAATATAACCTCAAAGGTAACTGCTTAATGTCGATTCTTTTGCTAATGCTCGCATTCGCTAGCGCGACCGGAGTGGCCTTCTCGTTAATACCTCGCCGTTATCCCAACATGTACTGGACAGTGCTCGTTTTTGCATTTTCCAACTTTACGATCGAGCTAGCATGGCTATTGTTGGCACTGCAAATAATATCTGCATTTGTGCTTATTCTATTTGGCGCGCTGTTTTCTCCGATTGGAATTCTCGCCATGTGGATTTTAATCATCTGCTGGCCTGTGCTTGCATGGCACTTCTTTCGCGCCTTTAAAACAGATCGCCAGCTCGAAGTCGCTTTGCGTGAGGCACTGGGCGACAACTACCAACAGGCAATTCCGCAAGCAAGGCGCGCGCTGTTTAAAAGCACGATAACGTTTGACGACTGGAAAAATCCGATCTCATTTAGCGATGACAGGATCGAGATTATTCGCAATATCCCCTACGACAATGGCGGTATTCGACAAACACTCGACATTTATCGCCCTGCAGGCGATACCAGAAAAAATATTCCTGACGCGGGCAGCCCAGTACTATTACAAATTCACGGCGGCGCGTGGATCATAGGCGACAAATCGCATCAGGGCTTACCCTTAATGCACCTCATGGCACGACGCGGCTGGACATGTGTTGCGATAAATTATCGGCTGAGCCCAAGTGTTGGCTACCCCAAGCATCTGCATGACTGCAAAAAAGCGTTAGACTGGATAAAAACGCACGGCGGCGAGTATGGCATGGATACAAATTTTGTTGCTACGACCGGTGGTTCAGCGGGCGGCCACTTGACTGCCCTGATGGGACTAACAGCTAATAACCCCTCGCTGCAGCCGGACGATATCAAGGTCGACACCCGTGTACAGGCTTGCGTGCCGCTATTCGGTGCTTTCGACCTGTTCACCCGGTATAACCCCGCAGTACGCGGCAAAGAGACACAAAAGTTTCTGGAACAGCAGATCATGCACAGCCTTCCCGACGAAGAGCCGGAAGCCTGGCAAAACTATTCTCCCGTCGACCAGGTAGGCCCCCACGCGCCGCCATTTTTTATTATCCATGGTACTCGAGACAGTATTATCCCTATCGAAGAATCCAGCGCTTTTGCGTTGACGCTAGAGAACAAATCAACCAATCCGGTCGCTTTTGCAAAGCTCATTGGCGCTGATCATGCGTTCGAGTTAATCCACTCACCACGCACTGAGCTTACGATAGCCGCTATCCACCGTTTTTTGGAGTGGGCATACGCGCAACATCGCACCGACATTCATAGCACTTGATTTATAATTTCGAATCATAACTTCGCTTTTTATGGTTGTACTTAATGTCTTCGGCATTGAATACTAAGGTCATCAACTTGCTAACGCTCAACAAGCAAAGGAGACCACTATGAAAAATGCGCTCATCCAGTTATTAAGATCTACAACGACAAAGCATCGTCAGGGCGAAAAAAACTCGATTACTGATTCAGGCAGGGAAAGTTTAGTTTGCAATTATGCCAACAATTACTACGGCGACCAGCTATGCAAAATATCCTGCGACTCTTCGGGCACCACTTTCCCAGGCGAAAGATAACCATCTTCAACCTTTGTAGCTAGCGTTTAAAAGCGTTGCGCTTGGTCTAACTATCTAACCACAACGCTTTTGCGCGCTGAGGATGACAAACTTGTTATTTCCCGCCACCACTTCGCAGTTCTTAAAGGCTGCTTTAATGGATTGGTGATATCCCAAATGCCGGTTTGCGACCACCCACAATACGCCGCTGGAACTCAGGCAACGATGCGCCTCACGAAACATTGAAGCAGCCACTCTTCGCCCGACACTCGTCGCTTGATGGAACGGTGGATTACATAAGATAAAATCGACGGAATGAGTACCCTGCTCTTTTAACGCGTCATCAACCGAAAACTGAAACGAGGTTTCGCCTCTAGCTAGCCAACCATTATTTTCCCATTGCTCAACATTTTTTCTAGCCGCTTGAATCGCCTGAAAGGACTCGTCAGAGAACATCAAATGTTTTGGTGCATTTAAGCGGGCATAAACAAGCCCGATAACCCCATTTCCACAAGCCAGGTCGACCACCTTTTCACAGACAGGCGCTTTGGCCAGGTTCTCGAGTAAAAAGCGTGTCCCTATATCAAGCTTGCCATAACTAAAGTTATTGGGAAGCGAAACCAGGGCCAGTTTGTCGTCGGTTTTCATATCCGAAATTTGATAACTAACCGCCGGATTAAAAGCTGCACTCAGCGAATGATCGCAATATGCCAGCCAAACTCGCGCTTTTTGCACAGCGGGAAGAAAGGAAGCCTCGCCATAATACGTTGATATCGCGTCGAACTGACCCTTCGACAAATGCTTGTCCATTCCTGCAAGCATCAACAATGTATTGTGCTCCACACTCTCACGAAGTGAACAGGCAAGATAACTCAATTGCGCCTTTGCTTTTGGCACGCGACCAATAACAATATTTGGTGTTTCACAGTTTTCTAGCGCTTCTATATCATCCACATACCTTATCGCACTGGTGAGATCACTCAGGTTGTTGCGGCCCAGATTTGCGCAAACCGCCTGCTTCGCTAAACAAGAATCGCTATAACAAATGAGATCTAGCGCCAGATTATGCTCAATCGCCCAGGCTTGCAGGGCAACCGTTAACGCGCCAAAATTATCGTTCAGCAACCAAACACAGCAGCGCTCCTCAACCGGAAAAACCTTGTTTCGCCATTGTTTTTCAAACTCACGAAGCAAATAGAGATCAGCAGTATCCCAGGCTCGCAATGTGCTGCTACGCTCACCATTACGAAGAAGACGCAACGCTCCATCACTTAAAGATGTTTGGAAGATTTCCTGCACACGTAAACCGTTATGTTAGATTCCCACTGAGCAAACAGCCTGTAAAAAGAAAACGTCCGACAAACTTAACACCATAAAAAAAGAGCCGCTAATAGCGGCCCTTTTTTGCAAACAGTTTTTAAAGCCCCTATATTAAAGCCCTTATAAGTGTGCCAAAAACTGGTCTTCTGTCATTGCCGATAAAGAAGCGCCACCATTTAAGATACTTGCTTCTAATGCTTCGACGCGCGGCAAAATTTTGGCATAGTAAAAGTTCGCAGTGGCAACTTTCGCCTGGTAAAAATCAGAATTATCGCCAGCGTCAATTTTGCTTTGCGCAAGGTTAGCAGCTTTTGCCCAAAGGTACCCTAAAATTGTGTAACCAGTGAACATCAGATAATCAACCGACGCAGCGCCCACTTCGTTGGGATCGCTCATTGCTTTTTCGCCAACGGCCTGGGTAATCTTTTGTAGTCGCGGCAACAAGCTGGCAAGCATCTGTACACGCTCATCATCTTGATGCTCCGCACAAAATGCAGCAACCTCAGCAAAAAACGGCTCAGCCGCTTTACCCTGGGTAGCAAGCATTTTTCGACCAAGTAAATCTAACGCTTGAACCCCTGTGGTTCCTTCATACAACATGGCAATACGGGAATCGCGAACGTTCTGTTCCATCCCCCACTCTTTAATATACCCGTGCCCACCGTAACACTGCATACCCAGGCTCGAACTCTCAAAACCTAGCTCCGTGAGTAGTGCCTTAACGATTGGCGTAACAAACGAAAGTTGCATATCCGCATGTGCACGCACTTTTTCATCTGCGTGCGCTTTATTGATATCAACAAGTCTCGCGCAATACGCAACAAACATACGACCGCCCTCAGCGATCGCTTTTTGCGTAAGCAACATGCGACGAACATCGGGGTGAACGATAATAGGATCAGCTTTTTGCTCGGGCGCTTGCGGGCCTGCCAGCGAACGCATTTGCAAACGTTCGCGCGCGTAGCCAACTGATTTTTGCAAACCGAGCTCAGCGTGCGCCATACCTTGCAGGCCCGTGCCGATTCGCGCGGCATTCATCATTAAAAACATCGCCTGTAAGCCGCGATGCTGTTCACCAACGAGATAGCCTTCAGCACCATCAAAGTTCATTACGCAAGTCGCCGAAGCCTTAATACCCATCTTGTGCTCAAGAGAGCCACAGCTCACACCGTTTCTTTCACCGAGATTACCTTCGTCATCGCTAAGAAACTTAGGCACTACAAACAGGGAAATACCCGCTGTACCTTCCGGCGCGCCCTCAATCTTTGCCAACACCAAATGCACGATATTTTCGGTAAAGTCGTGCTCACCAGAGGTTATAAATATTTTTGTTCCAGAAATCTCGTAAACACCATCTTCACCTTTTGGCGTTGCTTTTGTTCGCATCAGGCCAAGATCTGTACCACAGTGTGGTTCTGTTAGACACATCGTGCCTAGCCACTCTCCGGTTGCAAACTTGGGAATATATTTATCTTGTAGCGCCTTAGACGCAAAGCCTCGCAAACTCTTACTGCCTGCCCAGCCAAAACCAATAAAAGTTGACCACGCATAGTTCGCGGTAGCCCAATATTCCGAAACAGCGGTACGCACCGACTCGGGAAGCGCCTGCCCGCCTTCGTCCTCACTGTAGTCCATCAAAGGCCAGCCACTTTCCATGAACTTTTGGTATGCCTCTTTAAACCCTTTAGGCGTAGTTACCTCGCCATCTTTCCAGGTACAGCCCTCACTATCACCACTTTGCCAGACAGGCGCTACCTCTTCTTCTGCAAACTTGGCAGCTTCTTTGGCGATGGACAGCCACAACTCTCGAGTAACATCACCGTAGCCTAACTCTTGATACAGCGACTCAAAATCGAATAGTTCAAAGTAAACAAATTCAGAATCGCGAACAGGTGCTTTGTAGTCATACATAATGGTTAAAATCCAATAAATCTATCAAATCAAAGGCGCGCGTATTTTACGCTAAATAGATACGATGCGAATGGAAAAGCGGCTTTATTTAATCAACAGATTACCGGCGCGAGAAGCGAGTATCCGTATGGCAATCGGGAATATTTCTCTAGCTAACTAGTGAACAACCGTAAAGGTGCGGCGCCGAGCGAGCTGGGAAAATATAACAGGCACCAATAGCAGCGACAATATGGTGGTAAGTAAGGTCCCACCCGCAACAACGATGGCAAACGGTGGCCAAAAACCGCCACCCGCAAGCAGCAATGGCAAAAACCCCATAATTGTCGTTATCGTCGTAGAAGTTATATGACGGGAGCAATGCATTACAGAATGAACAATCGCCTCACGCTCGCCTCGACAGGCTTGTGCGTTTGACCGGCACTCGGCAAGGATGACAATGGCAGCGTTAATTGCCAGGCCAATCATCGCCATGATGCCTAAAATGGTCGTAAACCCAAACGGAAATTGAGACACCCACAAAGAAAGCATGCCCAGGCCTGCGGAAAGAAATCCTACGAAGAGTATCAGTGCGGTTAAACGAAACGAGTTAAACGCCATTACGATCGATGTCACCATCAACACGGCAATCAAACCAAAGGTGGCAAACAAGCCTCCTATCGCCTCATCACTTTGCTCCGCCTCTCCGCCGTATCCAATCTCGTAACCTTGAGGAAACTCTATTGGGTCGCTTAGCAACGACTCTCGAAAAACCTTTAATACCTCGCTGGGTAAAACACCGTCTTCTAAATACGCGGTGATATTATTCATGCGCTTTCCGTTTCGCCTCGCGATAGTATTGCGCACGGGAATATAAACGACGTCGGCCAGCGAAGACAGTGGCGTACTAAAAAGCCCATCGTCACCTTCAAGCCGTCCTTGCAACGGAATATCCGTCAGCAATACACCGGTATCTTCCTTATAGTAGTTTGCACGCACCTTAATCGGCACTGATTGCGTGTCCTCGAGCAACTGCGCCTGAACAAGGCCGTCAGTAGCTGCTAATGTCTGGCTTGCTGTGTCGCTCATCGTCAAACCAATACTCTGCAAAATACCCTCGTCTGCCGCTAACAAGGCTTTTGGCTCTCCCTGGGAAATAGATGTTTGGCCGTTAATAACACCTGGCAACGACAACAATCTTGCTTTTATCTTTTCGCCCAACATCGACAGGGTATCAATATCATCCCCAAACACACGAACTTCAATCGGCGCAAAAGGTGGCCCCTGCTGAAAACGCCGAATAACAAACTGCGCTTCTGGAAATTTCGCGTCCAGAAGGCGCTGTAGTTCTGAAACCTTACGATTGGCGACTTTAAAGTCGGTCATGCGCACCATTGCTTGCGCATAGTGCTGTGCACCGTCTGCGCTGTAAAGCAGGTTGTAATAGACCTTGGGCGCATTTGAACCAATAAACCAGTGTAGAGATTCAATTTCTTCATCACCGGCCAACTCACTATCAACCTGCTCTATCAACGATTTCGTCGACGCCGCATTATTAGAAACCGGCATGTAGACTTCAATATTGATCATGTCCCGATCGGAGGGAGGAAAAAACTCCGTCGGCAGCGTTGAGGCGCCGTATATGCCCGCTACTGACGGCGTAATTAACAGTAGTACCGCAATCACAGGATGCCTAATGGCGGAATCGATCGCCCTACGCAAAAAGCTTCCCAAAAACGGCAATCTTACTCCGGACGCAAACCAATTTACCTTTCCTTTCTTTGCGCTTAGAAACCTCGCTGCCATTCCGGCCACAAAGATCTGTGAAACAATAAACGATCCGATTAAAGAAAAAATAACCGAGACTCCAAGACCCGATATAAACTCTCCGGTCGGCCCCTGCTGAACAGCCATTGGCATAAACGCAAATACAGTCGTTAGTGTAGAGCCCAGCAACGGCATCCATAGACGTTTAACCGACTTAATTTGCGCTTCGATACGCGAAAGCCCCAACCCGCGATAACGAGCCACGGTATCAGCCATAACAATAGCGTTATCAACCATAATACCTAACGCAATAATTAAGCCGGTCACCGACATCTGGTCGATTGATCGACCTAGAATATTCATCGCCGAAAGCGCAAAAAGTATTGTCAATGGCAAAGAAGCCGCGACGATCAGCGCCGACCGCCAACCCAGCGTACACAACAACACCAAAAAGATAAGCGAGAAACCAATCAAAACGTTTATGACCAGATTCAGCAAACGGTCACTGGTGTAATCATCCTGATTAAAAATAAGCTGCAAACTAACGTTTGAGGGTAGCGACTGTTGATATTCCTGCATGCGATCCTTCACATTCTTCGACCATCGATCGCTCCGCAAATCAGCGTTCATCCTCGCGCCAACTGCCAGGCCTCGCTCACCAGAAATTAGCGCGTAAACCGGCGCGGGCGAAACAGGGGTCCTTTTTACTGTTGCCACGTCGCCTAGCAGCAGCGCTCCTTCGCTGCTGGTTAGTAATGGGATTTTTCGCAATCGCTCGAGATCTTTAAAACTACCCGAGACTTCTATCGCAAACCGATGCTTGCCACCAGTAATTGAACCCGCAGAAACCTTGGTGTCGGCCGCAGCAATACGGCGACTGATCTCGGCAATACTGAGCCCACTGGTAATAACTTTAGCCATATCCAGTTCGACAAGGACCTCTTCACCAGGATCGCCGACTGTATCAACATAGACTGTACCGGGCACCGAAAGGAGCTCACTTTCCACATCCTGCGCAATACGGCTTAGTAGAACGACGTCATTATCGATGTCGCTATCACCGGCATTCTCGAGCGTTAACCCATAAACCATGGTGTAGCCGGGAAACCGCTCCTTCTCAAGAAAAGGCTTTGATGCCCCCTCCGGCAAACGTACGCTAAATAAATCGACTTCATCCAGAATTTCAGACCATGCATCGTCAAGTTCATCCCTGTGCAGGTAGTGCTCTAACTCAATGACGATAGTAGAAAAACCGAAGGAAGAATTGGACTCAATATTTTTTACCACTTTCTTCGTTCGTAGTGCACGCTCTAACGGCTCGGTAAGCAGCGACTCAATCAGTTCTGCATCGGCGCCAGGGAATTGTGTTTGCACAAACGCAAAGCGTGCCGGAAAGTAAGGATCCTCGGTACGAGGCAATTGCGAAAAAGCCGAAAGCCCCGCAACAACTATCAGCGCAACAAATAGCAAGATCGTTCGAGCATTACCAAGAATTTTTTCAACCACAAGCAACCGCCCGAATTAGCCTAACAACATCGTCTTAACCAGAACTTTCATACAAGAGTGTTCGTGCAATAACGCTCAAGCAACAATTAAAAAACCGCCATTAAACGCAGCGCCCAAGAAATTAAACGAATCTATTGATGCGAGCTAAACCGCTTACGCGAGTCAGCGACATTGACCTTACGCCCTATTTTAACCAACTGACCAACGGCAAGTTTTTGCACGCCAGCATCGGCAACCCAATCCCCAGAATTCAGTCCGTAACTGATGTACGCACCCCCACCGCCAATATATTCGACACTCACCTTTCGCCTTTCTACGACTCGCAGATCAACACCATCTGCTTCTTTTATTTCAGCGCCAGGCTCTACCAGGACATAAACATCCCAGGTTCCTCGCGTCCCAGCGACAAGACTGTCCACCGAAATCCAAGCGCCTTCACTATCACGCTCTTCATCCAACACCAAACGAACGATCTGGCCATCTAATAATTTTTTGTTAGCGTCTATATCGACTATCTCTAGCTCAGTTGCAACCGTCTTGCTTATTTGATTAACAGAGCTGCCTAACGACTTAACAATAGCTCGATACTCTTTACCTTCTACAATTGCTGTGTACGTTGCTCCCAATTTAATTTTTCTAGCCATACGGACAGGTATACCAACCCGTGCTTCAAGCTTGCCCGCTTCTAACAACTGCACCACTGGCATACCTGGTTGCACCACAGCACCACGATCGACAAACCGCGCTGCAACACGCGCCGAAAAAGGTGCATGGAGTACTTTTTTCTCAAGCTGTCTTTCGAGGGAAGTAATATTTGCCTGGGCACCGTTTAGTTGGGCCCTAAGGGATTGACGCTGCGATACCAGCGTATCGATTTGGCTTTCAGCCGCGTAGTTTTTCTCCCTAAGTGTCTCCAAACGCTTCAGCTCTTTTTGGGCCAGCTTTAAGCGTGCGTTTAAATCCTGTCGTGAAGCGACGGCCGAAGCTAAATTTGCCTCTAGTACCGAGGAGTCCAGCTTAGCCAAAACCTGGCCATCTTCGACCCAATCACCTTCTTTAACCAGTACCTCAAGCATGGCACCGGACGAATCGAACCCAAGGTCAACGCGCTGCGGCGCTTGGACGACACCCAGAAATTCACGGCCAACAAAATACGACGACTGCACCTGAACCTGCCTTACCGACACACTCTGATGAGTTTTTTGCGTCGTTGAGCCAGGTGCCGCTCGGCTCTCGCACCCCGCAACCACCAAAGCCAATGCCAGCAAGCCGATATATCGACCTACGCCTTTCCATGACCACGCTATCGCCCGACAATGAGCTCTGTTCAATCTTCCTAATGACACTATATGCATCGGTGATTATTCCTGTATAAAAGCGAGGCGGCCAAGATACTACAAACTCCAATCGCCTCATGGCCACCCAGTACAACTTGATGAGACCTAATTTAGACTAGACTGTCCAGTCTAGTCAAGATACAATCGCAAAACGGCCTATAGTAAACATACGTTTTCTATGAGATTCTCTGTAATCTTTTGCCACCATACAACTTAACTGTAAAGAATATGGATCCTGCTCACACTCGCGAGGAAAACCAACAGCAGCGTCGCTATGCAATAGTATCGGCCGCAGTCTCAGTTTTTCTGGAGTCAGGTTTTGACAACGCAAACATGGTACAAATCGCGCAAAAAGCGGAAGTATCCAAGCAAACCTTGTACAGCCATTTCGGCAGCAAGGAAGCCTTGTTTAAGGAAGCTATCACATCCGCGTGTCGCGCGCATACTCCTGAAGGGCTAGAAACCATTAACAATATGTCACTTGAGGATACCTTACGCAGTGTAGGCCGACGCCTTTGCGAACTTATCTTTAGTGAAGACGCAGTTCGCCTTGAAAGCCTTTGCATTGCCGGCGCCAGTAGCCACCCCGAAGCTTCGCTTATGTACTGGCAAGCTGGGCCAGCGTGGGTTAAAGCGTTTCTAGTAAATTGCCTGCAAACCCAGATTGACAGAAAGCGTCTGTTCGTCGATGACGCGGAACTCGCCGCCGAGCAATTTATCGCACTGCTCTGCAGCAACAAGAAACACAAATTACTGCTAGGCGTTGAAGAGTATGACAACGAAGAAATAGGGTCGATTGTCGATCAAGCGGTCACATTCTTTATCAACGCAACACGAACCACAAGTTAGAAAGATATCTAAGCTTTTTGTATATATAACGTTTGAATTGCTGACCCTACCGAGCCTCGCTCATCGAACAATGTCGCGTAAGACGCCCCATGACTTTGTTCACCCCAATGCGACTGCGCTGTGGAGGCGAGCCATTCACTTTCAGGAGCACGATGCATGGAAATAGTCAGGTCAGTGTTCATATATCGAAATTCGTCCAGGCCAGCATTTGCCGCAAATCCATTTCCGCAATCTGCCAAAGGACATAACGATTGAAAGCCAGACATCTTTTCCTCAGCAATAAGCTGGGGCGTACGCAGCCATATTGTGCGTGAACCAGGCGTTTTAACTTCAAGGGGATCCTGGTTTCCCGGCTCGGCGCTAACCACGTCGACCGCCTTGGCAAAACCGGCATCGGAAGGAAATAAACGTCTGCCTTCTAAACTGTACGCACTTTTTTCGCCATGCTGAAAAAAGTCGTCTAACGCTTTTTTATCTGGAGTAACATCTGGAATAGTGGGAACAGGACCGATATCAACTAATCGTTGATGTAGCGAAGTAGCTACCGCACAAAGATTTCCCTGGCGGCTGAACATTTCAGCTCTTAGGTACGCGGTTGTCTTCCCTTCTTTTTCAGTAATCACCGAAATGCGAAAACCTTCCATAGGTATTGGACGAAGCAAATTTATTGTTATCCGCAACAAGGTTTTATCACCTTTATTTGAAAGACAATGTTGCTCCAGGTCACGAGCAAGCGCCGCACTAGGAGGCCCAGCATGACAAGCATCAGACAACCAGGGGCCCAGTGCCCCTTCGCGACCGACATACCAGGTACCATCATAGTCAAAAAAAACATCCTTAATGCGATCACTCATTTTTATCTACCCTACAACAATGTTCAACAACCCATATAATTTTGCTAGCGCCACCAGTCTCTCGTTAGCAAATACACCACTATAGGATACCCGATTTATGACTGCTGCAAACTTCGATATTATTATTTACGGCGCCACTAGCTTTGTGGGCGAGATTACGGTTGAATATTTTCTGAAACAATACGGTGTAGATAACGAAGATATAAAGTGGGCAATCGCTGCTCGCTCAGCTGAGAAACTGGAGGCGCTCAAATCCAGTCTTGGCAAAGCCGCTGAATCTATTCCCACACTTGTCGCAAACTCTAGCGACGAAAAGTCGTTAACTGCACTTTGTGAAAAGACCAAACTCATTATTTCTACCGTCGGCCCCTACGCCTACTACGGCGAACCATTAGTAAAAGCGTGCGTAGAATCTGGCACCCATTATTGCGACCTTACCGGCGAGCCGCTTTGGATAGAAGAAATGATCGACAAATACGAAAGCATTGCGATAGAAAGCGGCGCAAAAATCGTTCATTGCTGTGGCTTTGACTCGATACCTTCAGACCTTGGAAACTACTTTCTACAACAGGCATCACAGGAGCGTTTTGGCGAAGCTTGCACGCAAGTTGAGCTGGGCGTTAAGGCTGCCAGGGGCGGCATGAGCGGAGGCACTATCGCAAGCTTAATGAATGCGGTAGAAGAAACCTCCAAAAACCCTGCGCTAAGGAAAAAGGCCAGCAATCCATATGTGCTTTGCCCAAAAGACCACGATTACACTACACGCCAGCGAACCAATGCTTTTTATGAGAGCAAAAATTTGAAAAGCTGGTGCGCTCCATTTGTCATGGCAGCAATTAACACCAAAGTTGTCCATCGCAGCAACGCATTACTCAACGATCAATACGGCAAAGATTTTAAATATTCTGAGTACACCATGACAGGCGCGGGAGCAAAAGGCAGGCTGCGTGCGTTAGGCATGACGGGAGGAATGGGAGGATTTATGGCATTAATCTCCGCAGCCCCCACGAGAAAGCTGCTTGCAAAATTTGCTCTTCCAAAACCTGGAGAAGGCCCTTCGAAAAGCGAACAGGAAAATGGTTTCTTTAACTTATGGCTGGCTGGCGAAACCAAAAGCGGCAACATCATCACAATTAAAGTTACAGGAGACAGGGACCCCGGCTATGGCTCCACAGCAAAAATGTTATCAGAAGCAGCAATATGCATCCTGGAAACCGATGCAAGCGGTGGCTTTTGGACGCCATCATCTATGATGGGCCAAAACCTTATTGACAGGCTTGTCGCAAATGCTGGCCTTACCTTCGAAATCATCTAGACTGGCGCAACAAAAGGTAGCTTTGTGTTAAATCCAAAATCAACGTGGCTATATGACGAACTGGAAAGCTTTGTCACTCAATATTTACCCGCGCTTAAAAGCCTGGAAATCCAGGTCGAAAAGGCTGATGCAGACAGTGTTATCCTGTCAGCACCGCTCAGCGCAAACTATAACGACAAGGGTACTGCTTTTGGTGGCAGCCAGTATGTTTTGGCACTTTCAAGCGCCTGGGCTCTAACTTACCTGAACATGGTAAACAACAACCATAAAGAAACCCAGTTCGTTATTGCCCATGCAAACATCGATTATCTCGCGCCGACCACTAGTGAGCGCTTTTTTGCGATGGCTAAAACACCACAAGAACACATGATTAAGTTTGTCGATAGAGCCAATAGCCGCGACAAAGGTAAAGTAGAGGTTTGCGCCGAAATCTATAATCACGACCCAAGGGAAAACGCACAAAACGCTAACAGCACCTTGTCAGCGACCTTTGCATTAACAGGAAGGTAACCAGAAAAAAACCAGTACCATGCCGATAGCAAACGCCAACGGACTTACATTCGAATACGAAACTCACGGAAATCCCGAGAATCAAACTGTCCTACTGATTATGGGGCTGGGCGCGCAACTAACGAGTTGGCCCATGGGACTGATCCAACAGATAGTCGACAGTGGCTACCACGTAGTGCGCTTTGACAACCGGGACATTGGCCTGTCATCAAAATTTGATAACTCCAGGATACCAAACCCTCGAAAAGTTGTACTGCAAAGCGTTCTGGGCTTTCGTCCAAACATCCCTTATACGCTAATGGATATGGCGAGAGATACTATAGGAATACTGGACGCGCTTAACATCGAAAAAGCACATCTTGTTGGCGTCTCTATGGGCGGCATGATCTCGCAACTCATCGCAGGCCATTTTCCCGAACGGGTGCTCACCCTCACATCGATTATGTCTACAACAGGAAACCGCTTTTTACCGCAACCCACGCGAAGGGCACGCAAAGCGTTATTGACGCCTCATCCCAACGCAAGCCGCCCACAAGCAGTAGTTGAAAGAAACATGAAAGTACTGCAAACACTGCAAGGCTCCAAACACTTTTACAACCCGGAGGTGTTACGAGCATCAGTTACCAACAATTTTAATAGAAGTCACTACCCTTCTGGTAGCGGTCGACAACTCGTTGCCGCCATCGCGTCACCTGACCGTAGAAAATTACTTAGCTCTATCGAATTGCCGACAGCCGTCATTCATGGTGACGAAGATCCACTGGTAAGAGTTGAATGCGGCATCGACACCGCAAAACATTTACCTAATTCCGAGTTACATATTGTCAAAGGTATGGGGCACGGACTGCCTGATACCGTAATCCCTCAAGTTGCCGATGCTATTACCAGCGTTTTGATCAAGCGAAGGCTTTAACTTGCTACTTCGCCACAATCATTTCTATCAACTTGGCCATGCGCCAATAAATCGCTAAAAGCACAACCACGGGCAATAAAAAGCCGAGCACAAACGGCAAATTACTTAGTAGAAACATTTGCAGCGTTAAACTCTCTTCCCTGTCACTTAACAAAAATTTAAGCACCAATGGAATAACGGTAAAAATCAGAGGGGGCAATATAAACCATGCAGTTGAACTTGCACTAGCCTTGGCTTTACGGGTCGCAAACCAGGAAACAACAATTGTCGCTGCCCCACCGAGCAAGCCCACCCCGAAGCCTATCAGGGCGAACAATAACGCCATCACCTGGCTAGCGATCAATAACAAGCAAACAAACATTACTGCCCGCTGGGCTCGCCGGATTCGGGGAATCAAGCGGGCATCGACCAGCTCTGTCGAAGCAGCGTTCACAGCTGACTCAGGTGCATTCTCTTTATTTGGAAGCTCGGATTGACTTTGCATTTCTAACCTCCAGTTTTTATTCTAGACAGGCTAACTTCTGTGATAAGGGGGCGACTGAGTGACCACAGCATCAATAAAGGCCGCAGCATGCTCCGGGTCAATATCTGGGGTTATCCCATGGCCCAGATTAAAAACATGTCCGCTATTGTCGCCGTGCTTACCGAAGCTTCTTAGTATCTCTGCAACTTCTCTTTCAATCACTGCGACTGGCGCTCGCAACACAGCGGGATCCATATTCCCTTGCAGCGCAACTTTATCCTGCAATCTTTGCCTGGCTTCTCTAATGTTAACCGACCAATCCAGTCCTAGTGCATCACATCCTGTGGCTGCGATCTTTTCAAGCCAAACGCCCGCCCCTTTGGTAAAAAGGATAACAGGAACATCAGGATACTTACGCTTAAGCTCTCGGCAAATCGTGTCCATATAGCGCAAAGAAAAACTTTGATAGGCAGTGTCGCTTAAAACACCACCCCAGGTATCAAATATTTGAACTGCCTGCGCACCCGCTTCTATTTGCGCCTGAAGATAGACAACTACCGCATCAGCTAACTTATCCAATAAGCGGTGCAGTAACTCTGGCTGCTTATACAGCCACTGCTTAATATTTTTAAATTCGCGTGTAGATTGCCCTTCTATCATATAAGTCGCAAGCGTCCACGGGCTTCCGGAGAAACCGATCAACGGCACCTTTCCATCAAGCTCTTGGCGAATTAGTGCCACTGCGTCAGTTACATAGTGCAGTTCAGACTGAACATCAGCGGGAATGTTATCGATATCTTTTTCAGAGCGAATAGGCCGCTCAAACTTTGGCCCCTCTCCTTCGGCAAAATAGAGGCCCAGACCCATTGCATCCGGGATAGTAAGAATGTCAGAAAAGAGAATTGCTGCATCCAGCGGATAGCGACGCAACGGTTGCATCGTGACCTCACAAGCTAGCTCAGTGTTCTTGCATAAATCAAGAAAACTGCCAGCCTGCTGACGAGTTTCGCGATACTCAGGTAAATAGCGGCCGGCCTGACGCATCATCCAGATGGGCGTTCGGTCAACGGGCTGGCGTCGTAGTGCTTTTAGAAATCGGTCGTTTTTTAATTCTGGAAAAGACAAGGAAACACCTACCATCTGGGGGCATCCCCCTTTCTAACACTTAGAGACTGGCGAAGCTTAGACTTCCAAAAAGTCCAACATTGCCTCCGCCGCCTGACGACCTTCCCAAATCGCGGTCACAACCAGGTCGCTGCCGCGAACCATATCGCCGCCTGCAAAAATTTTGGGGTTATTGGTTTGAAAACTTAACCGCCCTTCGTTATCACTCGCATCGTGCAAGCCTTCTGCACCAACAACCACACCACCCCAGGCATTAGTTTTCACCTGATACTCAGAAAGCCACGGTTTTTCATCTGGCTTAAAGCCAAAAGCGATCAACACGACATCGGCGGGCAGTACTTCTTCACTTCCGGGAATCGGCTCTGGACGACGACGACCACCTTCGTCTGGTTCACCCAAACGAGTTTCGACCACCTTAACGCCTTCTACCTTTCCATCGCCAACAATCTCGACAGGCTGACGGTTAAACAAAAACTGAACGCCTTCCTCTTTTGCGTTTACAACTTCTCTACGCGAACCCGGCATATTCTCCTCGTCACGTCGATACGCGCAAGTAACCGATGTAGCCTGCTGCCGGATAGACGTTCGGTTACAGTCCATCGCCGTATCACCGCCGCCCAAAACAACCACGCGCTTGCCTTCAACGCCTATAAAGTCGTCGACGCTTTTTTCCCAACCCATGTTTCGATTGACACTAGAGATAAGGAACGGGAGTGCATCATATACGCCCGGCAGGTCTTCTCCTGGAAAACCTCCCTTCATGTACTCGTAGGTTCCCATGCCAAGGAACACCGCATCAAACTCCTGCTCCAAGTCGGAAAAGGCAACAAAATTTTCTGCACGCCCGCTGGCGCTATGGCCCACCTCTGTGTTGAGCCTGAATTCTATACCCATACCTTCGAAAATTTCGCGACGTGTTTGCATTACCGACTTCTCTAGCTTGAACTCGGGAATACCAAATGTCAGCAAACCACCAATTTCTGGATACAAATCGTAGACCACCGATTTAACGCCACCACGAGCTAACACATCAGCACAGGCGAGACCAGCGGGCCCCGCACCTATGATTGCTACGCGCTTTTCTGAAACGGCGACTTCACTTAAGTCCGGCCGCCAGCCCATCGCAATTGCAGTGTCGTTAATATACTTCTCGGTTGCGCCAATCGTTACCGCTCCGAACCCGTCGTTTAGCGTACAAGCGCCTTCACACAAACGATCCTGAGGGCAAACACGTCCACAAACTTCCGGCAACGTATTGGTTTGGTGGCTTAACTCTGCCGCCTCTAAAATATTGCCTTCGCTTATTAGTTTGAGCCAGTTGGGGATGTAATTGTGAACCGGACATTTCCATTCACAATAGGGATTACCACATTCAAGGCAGCGGTGCGCCTGCGTTGATACCTGAGCGGGGGTATACGCGTCATAAATTTCGATGTATTCAGTTTTTCGCCTTTCAATTGGCTTTTTATCAGGGTCAGCGCGACCCACATCGATAAACTGAAAATCGTTGTTTAAACGTTCACTCATGTAAATTACTCAAACAAACTCTTTTAAACCTGAGCGTTTGTAGAAGCCGGAGCGCCAACAGCTTACGCTGCTCGCGAACGCACACTTTCCAACAAACCTTCAAGATTGGCGGCCTTAGGCTTAACAAGCCAAAACAGCCGGATGAAATCATCCCAATTTTCCAGAATATGGGCACCCCATTCACTTCCAGTCGCCTCTACAAAAGAACGTATATGGCCGCGCAAATGACTTCGATAACCTTCAAAACTTTCAGAATTGATTCGGCAGATTTCAACTAACTCATGATTATAACGATCAACAAACCCGTTATCCTGGTCTAACACATATGCCATGCCGCCAGTCATACCCGCACCAAAGTTATTGCCTGTTTTACCCAACACAACAACCATGCCGCCCGTCATATACTCGCAGCAGTGATCACCGGCACCTTCAATAACGGCCTGCACACCTGAGTTTCGAACAGCAAACCGCTCTCCAGCTTTTCCTGCCGCATACAACACACCACCGGTGCCACCATACAGACAGGTATTCCCCATAATTGGCGCTTTTCGAGATTCGTATTCGCTCTTTTCACCCGGTCGCAATACTATTCTTCCACCGGCCATGCCCTTGCCGACATAGTCGTTTGCATCACCGAATAGTGTCATATTTAATCCGCCGGCATTCCACACACCAAAACTCTGACCGACCGTACCACGCAAGGTCAGGTTCAGCGGCGCATCATTCATACCTGTATTGCCATAGCGAAGCGCTATTTCTCCTGAAAGCCGTGCGCCAATCGAGCGATCACAATTCGTCACGCTATATTCGAAATCACCACCCTGTTTTGATTCGACAGCAGACATCATCTCTGCAACCATTTTTTCTGCAAGCTCACCCTTATCAAATGGCTCGTTAAAAGCAACCTGGCAAGTCTGGGGTGCGTCTTCGGCTGCCTCGCTAGTCAGCATAGGCGTAAAGTCGAGCTTGTTTTGCTTTGCAGTTGCACCCGGCAAGCGCTCTAACAAATCAACTCTGCCTACCAGCGCTTCCAGGCTTGGCACACCTAGCCTGGCCAACCATTCGCGGGTTTCTTCTGCAACAAAGCGGAAAAAGTTAACCACCATTTCAACGGTACCAATAAAATGATCGTCACGTAGCGAATCTTTCTGGGTTGCAACGCCAGTCGCACAATTGTTCAGGTGACATATACGCAGGTACTTACAACCTAGCGCGACCATTGGCGCGGTACCAAAACCAAAGCTTTCCGCACCTAAAATGGCAGCTTTTACAACATCCAGGCCAGTCTTTAAGCCACCATCGGTTTGCACTCGAACCTGGCCGCGCAAATGGTTTACGCGCAAGGCCTGGTGAGTCTCGGCCAGACCAAGCTCCCAGGGGGAACCTGCATAGCGGATAGACGTTAATGGACTTGCGGCTGTTCCGCCGTCATAGCCCGAGATCGTAATTAGATCGGCATATGCCTTGGCAACACCGGCGGCGATAGTTCCAACGCCGGGCTCGGATACTAATTTAACTGACACAAGCGCTGAGGGGTTTACCTGCTTAAGATCAAAGATCAACTGCGCCAAATCTTCAATCGAATAGATATCGTGATGCGGCGGTGGAGAAATAAGAGTAACACCGGGAACCGAGTATCGCAGACGCGCGATAAGCTTGTTTACTTTACCACCCGGCAGCTGGCCACCCTCACCGGGTTTTGCACCCTGCGCCACCTTTATTTGCAACACTTCCGCGTTAGCAAGGTAAGCTGGAGTAACACCAAATCGACCCGAGGCAACCTGCTTAATTTTCGAAACTCGTTCTGTACCATAGCGTGCAGGGTCTTCACCACCCTCACCAGAATTCGAGCGGCCTCCCATGCTATTCATTGCTTGCGCTAATGCTTCATGCGCTTCTGGCGACAACGCTCCCAGAGACATTCCTGCCGAGTCAAACCGTTTTAATATTTCTTCAATCGGTTCTACTTCATCAAGTGATAACGCGGTGTCGGCAAGCTTAAGACCTAACAAATCGCGTAAGTTGGCAATCGGCCTTTTATTGACGAGGTCAGCGTACCGGCTATACAAGCTATAGTCGCCAGATTGAACCGCATCTTGTAGCGCACTGACCACATCCGGGTTAAACGCATGGTACTCGCCCCCATGCACATATTTTAAAATACCGCCTTGCTGGATAGACTTTCTTACTGACCAGGCAAGCTTACTCAAACGATGCAAGTCTTGCTCGAAATCACTAAATTCCGCACCGCGAATTCGAACATTTACACCTTTAAAACAAAGGTCGACGACTTCGTCGGCAAGACCAACAGCCTCAAACAATTGCGCCCCTCGATATGAAGCAATCGTAGAGATGCCCATCTTGGAGAGAATTTTAAGCAGCCCTTTATTTATTCCTTTGCGGAAATTTTTAAACAATTGCGATTGCGTACCCAACAATTCACCCGAGTGAATCAGGTCTTGCAATACCTCATAGGCCAACCATGGATATACCGCTGTTGCGCCGAATCCAATTAAGGTTGCAAATTGGTGAGAGTCTCTTGCCACACCGGTTTTCACGACAATGTTTGAATCGCAGCGTAGCCCGACTTCCGACAAGCGATGATGTACCGCACCTGTTGCCATCAAGGCATGAATTGGCAACTTACCTTTAGAAAGGCTTTGGTCATCGAGCACAACAATGACCGCCCCATCGCGAACCGCAGCTTCAGCTCTATCACATACGTCGACAACCGCCTGCTGCAAATTCATGACCTTAGGGTCGTAATTCAAATCCAGCGCCACTAACTTAAAGTGTTCGTTAGTTTCAGCAACAGACTCCATCGCCCTGTATTTGTCCGGCGAGAGCACGGGAGAAGCCAACACTATGCGTCTTGCATGCTCTGGCGTTTGCTCAAAAACGTTCTGCTCGGCTCCGACACATGTTTCCAGTGACATCACGATAGACTCACGCAACGGATCTATTGGCGGATTAGTCACCTGCGCAAACTGTTGTCTAAAGTAATCGTGTAGAGAACGAACTTTATCGGACAACACCGCCATTGGCGTATCGTCGCCCATCGAACCCACACCTTCCTGACCACCTTCCGCAAGAGGGCGCATGACCTGGTCACGCTCTTCGAAGCTGACCTGGAACATCTTCATCGAAATGTCGATAGGCTGTTGCGAATTAATCGCAGTCGGTTCGATACTCTCTTGATCGAACCGCATACCTTCTATTCTTACTGTTTGCTCACGCAACCACTGCCTATAAGGCTTGGCCTTTTTCAAACGATGGTCAATATCGATAGTGTGCAGCAGCTCACCCTGTTCGGTGTCTATCGACAAAATCTGGCCCGGTCCGATACGACCTTTCTCTACCACATCTTCATCAGCGTAGTCATAGGTGCCAATTTCCGAAGCAACTGTGATAAAACCATCTTTAGTACGCACGTAGCGCGCGGGCCTCAACCCGTTACGGTCAAGCATACAAATCGCGTGACGGCCATCAGTCATCACCAGTCCAGCCGGGCCATCCCACGGCTCCATATGCATGGAGTTATATTCATAAAAAGCACGAAGATCAGAATCCATTGTTTCGACATTCTGCCAGGCAGGTGGCACTAACATTCGTGCTGCGCGGTAAAGCTCTATTCCACCAATGGTTAGCAGCTCTAACATGTTGTCTAAGCTTGATGAATCCGAACCCACACGGTTGACTACAGGCCAGATGTCTTCCATCGCATCTGAAAACTTTTCTGACACAAACTTATTGCGGCGAGCCGCTGCCCAATTGCGGTTACCTAAGACCGTGTTGATCTCACCGTTATGAGCAAGCATCCTGAACGGCTGGGCCAAGTGCCATTGCGGTAAGGTGTTAGTCGAAAAGCGCTGGTGAAATACGCAAATAGAAATCTCCAACCCTGGCTCGCCAAGATCAGCGTAATAGGTACTCAAATCCGCAGGCATTACCAGCCCTTTATAGGCAACCACCTTGCGGGATAACGTAACGATATTAAAGTTAGTTTGCGCTAATTGCTTTTCGATAAGGCGACGCAGCACAAATAGCGCAATTTCACTTTGCGTATCCGAAGGCAGCTCGTCACAGGATATAAAGCATTGGTAAATAGCGGGTTGGTTGCCTGTTGCGATTTCTCCAAGTACAGAAGGATCTACAGGGACCGCCCGCCAGCCTACTACCGGAAGTTGTTTTTCTAGCGCCAGGGCTTCGATACTTTTTTGCTGCTCGGCAAAAACATCCGCGTCCGTGCTCATAAAAAACATGCCGACCGCGTAGTCATCGCCCAACGCGATGCCTAGCTTGTCAGCTTCGGTACGAAAAAAACTATCCGGTTTTGAAAACAATAAACCGCAACCATCCCCTGTTTTCCCATCGGCGGCAATACCACCACGATGCGTCATGCAGGTAAGTGACTGGATAGCAGTTTCAAGAAGGCGATGACTAGCCTCACCCTCGATATGGGCGATCAGACCAAAACCACAATTGTCCCGAAAGTCTTCGGACGTGCAAAGACCTTTACTCATACAGCATTTCCAGTCAAAACGTCTTTTAAAAACAGATAGTTACGACAAAAAAGGGCACGCAAATATATGGGGGCCCGAAAAAGCGGACGGGCATTTTACACAGTTAGGCGGGGGGGAACAAATATGAATAGCAATTTCTGGTCAATTATCAGCCAATTACAGGTGTCATCAGCACTCAGGGCTATATAAAGCACTTTCTTTTAACGATATAGCCTTTTTATATCGCGCTTAATGCTTGCCACATTGCGTGGCCAGGGCCGCAAGCCACGCAAGCCATCAGGGAGCTCATCGATGCCTCGACGCGCTGATTCACTGCCAGAATACGGCCCGTTAATGACAACGAACCAGGGCTTGCCATCGTGGCGGGTTTCGTAAAAAAGCAAATCGGCGCGACCAAAGTAGTCCTCGACTAACTTCTGGGCACGCGATTCATTATGCGTACCAAACAATTGCAATGCGTAACCAGTATCTGGCCACGCCAGTAAACGGTCTCGTACAGCCTTATCACGAGCGGGCGCGATACCAACCGGCTTTTCAGCTTGTCCCGCGTTCTTTACGACACCACTCAGCTCGTTTGGTGGCTGCGTGCTATCCACCGTACTTTTCGGCTCATCGACCGGCTCTTTAACAGCCTTGCTTCCCGCTTCTGGCTCTCGCTGGTTATCTGCCACTTCCGTGGTACCAGGCGCTTCCAGGTTGCCTGACGCCGCCAGCACCGCTTTTGCGGTCTTCTCAGGCTCTATGTCTACCTGCGCCAATTCGGCTGCCTCTTCATCTTGCGCAGTATCTTCATTAGCTAACCCATTAGCGGCTGGCTCTGTCGGCTCTGCAACTTTCGCTTGCGCGTTCTCATTTGATGACTCAGCCTCCTGGCCAATATCTATTCGCTCCAAAACAATCGGTGCAACATCGCCTACTGACTCTTGCTCAGATCCACGCAGCCAAACCAGCGTACCGATGACACCAACAAGAAGGATCGCAACCAATAAGTGAGGTAATGGAAGCACCGGCCGCGGCGACTGCCCCTTGGGAGAAACCGGAAATTCAGCAAGCAACTGGTGAAAACGATTGATGTTGCCCTCACTACGCGTCCATGCTGTATTTAACTGTAGTTCTGAATATGGCGACTCTTCATCACTCACGCCGTTCGCCGCCAAATAGAACTGGGCGTAGGCGACCGCCTCGGTGGACGAAAAAGTAGTTAATTCAACGGAATTAAGCAAAACACCCCTGGCATCGGCAAGCGCGTTGACCTGCTTGCAAGCTGTCGCCGAGCCACTCAACACCAGCTTTAGATTGCTGGCGCCAGCATCCGCCAACCCTATTAACTCATCCAGGTCTTCATGATGACGGCGATCGACATCGTCAATAACAACAAGCAAACTCCTTCCGCGACTTGCCAGATCTCGACAGTAATTTCTAAGCCTGCCTATTTCACCTTCCGGAACAACGTCTTCTATCGCAAGCTCAGGCTGAAACTCTGCTTGCTCATCGTCGCTCGCTGCGCTCGGCGTATCCGTTTCTGCAACCTCAACCGCCAGCCCCAACTCGGCTTCTAACGATGCGAGTAGCGCTGGGCAACGCTTACCCTGAAGAAAAACCTTTTGCGTATCGCTATCCGTAGACAAGATAAACTGGCGCAATACCGTTGTTTTCCCAGCTCCGGGGCCTGCTTTCAAAAACAGGAGCATGCTTCCGTATCGGGCAAAATGCTCTAACGATTCAACAACTTTGCGACGCCCCCCACCCGGAAAAAAGAGGCCGTTGAACACACTGTCATCTGTTTCTGGGTTGACCGCATAGGCAGGCTGTGCAATCGAACTGGCTTCGTGCTCTTGCGCAGTGCTGTCAACTGGATTTGATTGCGAGTTCATAGAGATTACAAATGAGGTCGATGATGATCTATGCGAGAAATTGGTCTAGCGTTTCCTGCAATTGTTGCTCAGAATAATCATTAGCTACGTATGCTTCACCCAATTGGCGCAGCAATACCAACCGCAGCTGCCCCTCCTTAACTTTTTTGTCAGAAGACATTAAACGGCGTATTGTTTCTGAGTCGATGTTTTTCGGCGCCTCCTTAGGCAGTCCAGCTAACGCCAAAAGCTTTGACGCCAGCTCAACATCGGCGCTGGTTATCATGCCCATGCGCTGAGACAAATCGAGCGCCATTAACGTGCCAAACCCAACCGCCTCGCCATGCAACCAATGCCTGTACTCTGTCGCAGTCTCCAAAGCATGGCCGAAGGTGTGGCCTAAGTTCAAAATCGCCCGAATCCCAGCCTCTCGCTCGTCACTGGCGACCACCCGCGCCTTATTTTGGCACGAACGCTCAATTGCAAATGATAGCGCCTGCGGATCTTTTTCTCTCAATGCCTGGATGTTGTCGGCCAACCATTCCAGAAACTCACGATCAGCAATCAGGCCATATTTAATCACCTCTGCAAGCCCGGCTATTAGCTCGCGCTCAGGCAATGTGCTTAAAGTGCTGGTATCGATAACCACCGCCTGAGGCTGGTGGAATGCGCCTATCATGTTTTTTCCAGCGACATGATTAACACCGGTTTTGCCACCGACAGAAGAATCAACCTGCGCCAATAAGGTTGTGGGAAGCTGGCAAAATGCTACCCCGCGTTGGTAGGTTGCTGCAGCAAAGCCGGTCATATCGCCGATGACACCGCCGCCTAACGCCACAAGACAACAGCTTCGGTCGTAGCGCAACTCCATCAAACGATCGTAGATCAAACTGATGGTATCTAAGGTTTTATACTGCTCTCCATCCTTTAAGGTAAGCACTTCGACTCTTTTATCAGAATTATGCGACAGTGCGTTGCAAACACGTTGCATATAAAGAGGAGCAACCGTCTCGTTGCTGATGAGCAGAATTTGTTTTGCCGAAATCGCAGATTGCAATATCTGGGTATTGCTTAGCAATGCGTCGCCAATGTAAATAGGGTAACTCCGATCACCCAGATCTACATTCAAAACAGTGGATGCGGTTTGGCTCATTTGACGATATCTAGTTGACGAATGCGGGATGCAAAATTAAACGCGTAGCTTCGCCACACTATCAAAGTTAGTGGCAGTGTCAACGCGTTAAACAACCACTTGAGAAAAAATAGATTAATTCGGTCTAACCATCAAAGCTAAGCTTCTTCATTAGAACGCTGTAACTCCTTTGCTATTTCTACCGCCGCTGCCTTAGAGCTTTTGTTATCTGATACGCGAACAAATGACGCAATTTCCCTGTAAAAAGCATCTCTAACCGTCATCAATTCGCTAATAACTTTTTCGGGATCGTCCGTATTGAGTAGCGGTCGACCTTTGTCTTTACTTGTGCGTTCTAATTGCTGCTCAACACTCGCATACAGGTAGACAACAAAACCGCTGTTTTTTATTAGTTCGCGATTTTCTGGCCGCATGACGATTCCACCACCAGTTGCTATTACCGCAGGGCCTTGTTGACAGACCTCTTCCAACACTTTGCTTTCGCGATTTCGAAAACCCTCTTCCCCTTCAACATCAAAAATCCATGGAATGTCCGCACCACAACGGTCTTCGATCACATGGTCGGTGTCGACAAAGGGAAGCTCCAGCACAGATGCCAGCTGTTTACCGATAGTGGTTTTGCCAGCGCCCATAGGGCCAACTAAAAAAACTTTGGCTATTTTATTCACAAACCTTTTCCAAAAACCAAAAGCGGCGCTACGATGATCACCGTAACGCCGCCCTAGCGAAATACCTTACATTGCTTTTTGCAATTGACCTGCTGAACGCTTAATCCAGCACACGATCAGAAAGAATTCTTGGCGTTATAAATATCAACAATTCATTCTTATCATTGTTCACTGTAGTACGCTTGAACAACCTTCCAAGAAGCGGAATATCACCTAACAGCGGAACCTTGGTTTCCTGCTCGAGCTCTGCTTCTCTGAAAACACCACCCAACACTATGGTCTTACCGTTGTCGACTAAAGCCTGTGTCTTGATTTCATTTTTCAGGATTATCGGCACCGAAGAGTTGTTCTCGCCAAATACCAGGTCTTCACTTCTTGAGTCTTGCTTAACAACCAGGTCGAGGATTAGACGATTATCCGGAGTAATACTTGGAGTAACTTTCAAGCTCAACACCGCTTCGCGGAATTTAACTGTGGAACGACCACTGGCAGAGCTTTCAATAAAAGGAATCTCTTCACCCGTTTTAATCTCGGCTTCCTGCTTATCACCGGTAATTAACTTAGGCTGCGATACCACTTCGCCACGCCCTTCAGCAGCAATCGCACTCAGCTCCAGGCCAAGAAAAGCATTATCCGAAAGATAACCTAATGCAAAAGATTGTGGCTGACCTATATTCGAAGAAACACCTAAATCAATAAAGTTAGCATCGGGAAACTGTATCGAACCTCCACCATTAGTCGCACGATTTACAAAACTAAAGATATCAGTTCTTTCGTCAGCATCGGCGCCCGGCTCGCTCAATAAACTATTTAAACTACCGACAACCGCGACGCGATCACCACTTCCTTGATCAGCCGTACCACCGCCCCACTGGATACCGATCTGCTCATCAAAGTTATCGTTCGCAATTACAATTCGTGCTTCGACAAGCACCTGTCGCAAGGGGACATCAATATTGTTAATCAGATATTTGAACTCTTCGATTTTTTCCGCCGTATCAGTAATAACGATGGTGTTGGTGCGCTCGTCAACAACTACACGCCCACGAGGAGATAAAATACTTCCGGTTGCACCCGCAGCTTCAGCGCCGCCCTCTCCCGTGCCGCCAGAATCCTCCTCCCCCTGAAACAAATTAAAGATGTCGCCGGCATTAGCATAACGAATACGGATAAATTCAGTCTGCAGGGGCGCCAACTCTTCTAACTGTTTGCGAGTCTCAATCTCCTGAAACTCACGCTCAGCAATTTCTGCCGCTGGAGCCACCATTAAAACGTTACCCACCTGCCGCTTGTCGAGACCCTTCGTTTTTAAAATAAGATCTAACGCCTGGTCCCATGGGACATCTTGCAAACGCAATGTAATGCTGCCCTTTACGGAGTCGCTTGTCACAAGGTTTAAACTTGTGAAATCAGCAATTAGCTGGAGAACAGACCTGACTTTAATATCCTGAAAATTTAACGAGAGCTTTTCGCCAGAAAACGCAAATGCTTTTCGCTTTTCTTCAACTTCTTCCTGCGTAAGAGGGCGAACGCTAAGCACGTAAGTAGTATCTGTCTGGTAGGCAAGATAATCATAGTCACCCTGAGGTTCGAGCAGAATTTGTGCATCTCTACCTACCTGCTTCACCTGAAACCGTTTGACCGGCGTTGCAAAGTCCAGCACATCGTAGCTTCGAGCAAGCGCCTGGGCAGCTGTCGTATCGGCGAATTCAACCATTATCATTCGCCCATCCAGGCGAATATCTACATCGACACGGTCATCTGACAAACCCAAAACCAGATTACCTTCACCCGACTCACCGCGTTGAAAATCCACATTTGTTATCGCCAGGCTAGCTTCGCTTGAAGCATTTACCGCAGCAGTTTCATAGCTTTCGGAATCAGCAACAAACACTCCACCCTGGGTGGTGCCGTTACCCAAATTAATGCTAATACTGTTGCCTTCCTGCTCAATATCATAGGGAGACATCTCTAACAGATTGACAATAACGCGAGTTCGATCCGCTGCTTCAAGCACCACAACACTTTGTGCATTGATATGCGAAAGGTTATATTTTTTTCGATCCAACCCACTTTCAACACCGGGAAGGTCCAACGAAATTCTTGCAGGCTTTTCGATGTTGTAAGAGGTAGGCTCAGGCGGAGCTGCATCAAAATCCATTCTAATCTGCAAACTGCCGTTGGGCGAAGAGATAAATTCAATGCCATTTATTTGTGCCGCCTGTGCGCTCGCGACAAATAAACTAGCTAACAAGGCGCACGTCAACAGCGCTTGCCCAAGCGAGACTAATTGTTTAGCCGATCGAAAGAATAATTTCATCGCGTATGCCTTGTTTGTCATTCGTCAAAAATAGTTTGTAATGCAAATTTAAATAATCAACTACCAACTAACCTTCTTTCATCCGAAGGCTTCGCGGTCGCTCAACCCAGGATTCCGGACCATTAGCAACGATCTCGATAACTGCTATCGCATCGGGTGCCACTTCAACAATGCGGCCATGATTACGCCCCAGGTAGTTACCTACCAAAACCTGGTGGACAGAACCACTTCCATCATCGATCAAGCCCCATCGCTGGCCGTTGCGCTCAAGTGTTCCCACCATCGACAGCGCCTCAAGGTTAATTGCCTCAAGCTGCTCTTTTACACGCTTTTCGTCAGGCCTAACATCGCTTTTCTGGTACAAGCTTGAAATCTGCTGAACCTGTACTGGAACATCAAACGGTGCCCGTTTGGAAGCAGCGTTATAGCGAAATGCTTTATATGGTTTGAATACGGGAATCGGGTCAATTATGCCCTGCGGTTTACTACGAGCTTCGGCAATAAATTGATCGATATCTGAATAATCCCCACCGACACAACCAGCCAGAAAAACAACTGTAGAAGTAAGCGCCACTTGCCAGAGTTTCATCTGTCTTAAGCCTCTTCTTTATAACGATAGGTCTTCGCCAAAATACGCATTTCCATCACGCCCGCACGGTCCTCAGTCGGGTTTATTTCAAAGTCATGTAGCGTCACAATTCGGGGCAGGCCAGCGATACCGCTCACAAACGCCCCCAGGTCATGATAAGTACCTGTGACCAGGATATCGATCGGCAACTCGACATAAAACTCTTGTACGATTTCAGGCTGAAGCTCAACACTATTAAACTCAAGCCCATTCGCAACACCAATAGCCGAAATATCTTCTAACAGGCCAGGCACCTGGGTGTCGCTGGGCAATTGACTCACCAGGGCACCAAACATCTGCTCCATTTCTTTCATCTGGCTGCGTAATGCGTCGAGGTTCGCTGCTTCAAATGCTTTTTGCTGATATTCCTGGCGTAAAGACTCTTCTTCTTTTTGCGCAACGCCAAGCTGTTCAAGCTGAACCTTCACCAGAAACTGATAGCCGAGACCTAACACCACAATAAACCCAGCAACCAGTAAAAAACCTTTTACCAGACCAGGCCAGGTACCGGGCTCTTCCCAGTCGATCTGGTCAAGCTCTATTGCCGACGCATTATCGCGCCATTCTTTTAAGGTATCTGTAATTGCCATATCTACGCTGCCTACTCCTCGATATCGTCCTGCTTGGGCGTTTCTAACGATACAGACAAGTTGAAATTATTTGCCTGCTCACCAAAAGCGGGATTCGAGACAACCGCCGTGAGGTTAGGGTTAACAAACCATTCAGAACCATCAAGCCGCCGCATAAGACTGGAAACACGATTGTTCGACTCGGCAGTCCCTTCAATTTTTATGGCACCGGCCTGGCGCGTAAGCTTGGTGTAATAAACGCCTTCAGGAAGCGTTTCCACGAACTGGTCAAATATTCTAACAATTACCGGGCGGTTACCCTGCAAGCCTTGGATAACTTCCATTCGATCCAGTAACTGCGCGCGATTTTCCTTGAGCTCCGCGATCTCTTTTACTTCAACATCCAGCTTTGAGATATTGTCTTTCAAATAGCGGTTGCGCTCGCCCTGTTGTTCGACCTGCATAATAAACTGGTAATACGCAAGGGCAACCAGCACCGCGGCAAAAAGCAACACCGCTGCCAGATTGGTATAAAACTCTCGCTTGAGCTGCTCCCGTCGTTCTTCACGCCAGGGCAGTAAGTTAATACGAGCCATTAGTCGAAACTCCTCAAGGCTAGTCCACAGGCGATCATCATGGCCGGCGCATCATTGCCTAACGCGGCGCTATCAACTCGGGGAGATAAATCCATATCTGCAAATGGATTGGCAACGCTCGTGGGCGTACCTAGTTTTTCTTCTACCATATCTTTTAATCCAGCCATGGCGGCAACGCCACCCGCTAGCAATATGTGATCAACGGTATCGTACTGACTGGAAGAAAAGAAAAACTGTAGCGAACGGGAAACCTGCTGGATAACAGCTTCCTGAAAAGGAATAAGCACTTCCGGTTCATAATCTTCAGGCAATCCACCCGTCTTTTTGGCAAAGCCGGCTTCTTGCTCGGTCATACCATAGCGGCGTTGAACTTCTTCGGTCAATTGCTTACCACCAAAGAGCTGCTCACGTGTATATATTGTGCGACCGCCCGACAACACGCTCAGCGTCGTCATCGTCGCGCCGATATCAACCACTGCAATCGTATCGCTCTCATCACAATCGAGCGAACCCACTAACAGCTCGAATGCACGCTCCATATCATAGGCTTCGACATCAACTACCGATGCTGTTACTCCGGCCAGCTCTAGCGCATCGACACGCAAATCAACGTTCTCTTTACGGCACGCCGCTAGCAAAACATCCACCGCGTTTTCATCGTTAGCAGCGGCACCTTGAACATCGAAATCAATGGCCACTTCATCTAAGGGGTAGGGAATATACTGATCAGCCTCAGCGAGCAACTGAGACTCCATTTGGTCATCGTTGAGATCAGCGTCCATCGTGATCATTTTTGTGATCACAGCAGAACCTGCAACGGCAACCGCAGCATGATCCAGCTTGGTTTTCGACTGAGTTAAGACCTGGCGAATCGTTTCGGCAACCGCGTCAGCGTCGTTGATGTTTTTTTCAACCACCGCGTTGTGTGGCAACGAAGCCACGCCGTAAGATTCAACCCGATACCGTCCGCCGCCACTCTGGCTAAGCTCTAATAACTTAACCGTGGTCGAACTAATGTCGATCCCTAGCAGGGAGTTACGTTTCTTTTTACCTAGACCAAACACGTTTGCAAGTTTCCCGAGTCATCACATTTTTCTCAAGTTTGTTTGTACAGGAAATAATAGAGACAATCACCAAGTCGCTCACAATTCGTGCAACTCGATACATTTAAAGCCAGGATATATGCAAGCCTTGAGAATCACTGCACAATTATTCTGCCTTTGAGCACACGACTGCCTCTACACGCATGAATCTATTGGAGATTTTCAATTATAGGCATAAGCGTAGACCATAATTGCTCGCTTATAGAAAATTACCTATTTTCCAGCCAACCTTTTCGTTATGCTTGATCAATAACGATATACTCACCTCACTTCTCCCGCTTACCTCATATGCTCAAACTGCTCAAGTTTGCAACAATTCTTGGCTTAATCTCTGCGTCAGGCATTATCGCAGCATGCTGCGCGGTAGCGCTTTACTTCAACCCGCAGCTCCCACCCATCGATGCAATAAAAGATATCAAGCTGCAAGTACCGCTTAGAATTTACTCAGCCCAGGGCACCTTAATCGGCGAATACGGCGAGCAGTTTCGTACACCTGTTGAACGCAAAGACATCCCCGATGCAATGGTGCAGGCGTTCTTAGCAGCGGAAGATGATCGATTCATGGAACACAATGGAATTGATATTGCCGGCTTACTGCGCGCTGCAGGCCAACTTGTCACAACGGGCGACATACAGTCCGGCGGCAGTACAATTACTATGCAAGTTGCGAGGAACTATTTCTTAAGTAGCGAACAAACCTTTGTTCGTAAATTTAAAGAAATTTTGCTGGCGATAAAAATAGAGCGGCTACTTAGCAAAAGTGACATTCTCGAACTCTACGTCAACAAAATTTATTTAGGCAAGCGCGCATACGGCGTTCAAGCCGCAGCCGCTATTTATTACGGCAGCCGGATACAAGACCTGAATCTTGCCCAGATGGCCATGATAGCTGGCCTGCCAAAAGCACCTTCCGCATACAACCCGGTAAACAACCCATCTCGCGCGCTCGAGCGTCGCGACTGGATACTCGGGCGCATGCTCAAACTCAATTACATCGACACAGAAGAATACAGCGACGCGATTGCGACAGAAATCACGGCTAAATACTACGGCCCAAAACTTGAACTGGATGCCGGCTACGCGGCTGAAATGGCGCGACGTTTTGCGCTTGATCGCTATGGGAGCGCTGCATACACCGCTGGCTATTCCATCTACACAACCATTGACGACAAAGCCCAAATCAGCGCTGAGAAGGCCGTTATCAAAGGATTGACAGACTACACCGAAAGGCACGGCTATCGCGGCCCTCAGTTTCGCCTGGCAAACAAACCACTGGAAGAACAAATACAGACGCTTAGCAAATTGTCGATTTCCCAGGGCTTAATGCCAGCACTGATCACGGAAATTAACCTGGTGGACACCGACGTCAGCAACTCAAATGCGGCAGAAGAAAACCGTTTTAAAATCGCCGTTATCACTAACGACAGGCTTGCCCCTGAAAAGACCTTCGCCTGGAACCCCAAAAGCAATCCCATCCGCAAATTTATCAGCGAAAATAGAAAGGGTTCACCCGTAAACGATATTCGCCAGGCCCTGCAAGTCGGCGATATTATCCACTTACGCGTTACCAAGACTGAAAGCGATGAACCAACATACGCCATCGCACAGCCTCCAGCGGCAAGCGCCAGCCTGGTTGCCCTGGCGCCTTCTAACGGAGCAGTTCAGGCGATCGTTGGCGGGTTCGACTACAAACAAAGCCATTTTAACCGAGCAGTACAGGCTCACCGACAACCAGGCTCTAACTTTAAACCGTTCATATATGCCGCAGCGTTGGAAAACGGCTTTACAGCGGCAAGCACCATAAATGATGCACCAATTGTCTTCGCAGACGACAATCTGGAAGAAGAGTGGCGGCCCGAAAATGCCAGCGGAAAATTTTATGGACCAACTACTCTTCGCAAAGCACTCTACCTCTCACGCAATCTAGTATCAGTGCGCTTATTGCGAGAGCTCGGCATAAATCGCGCAATCAAATACCTGGCGCCCTACGAGCTGGGCGGCGGCAAACTTCCGCGCGACCTATCACTGGCGTTAGGAAGCCATGCGTTAACCCCGATTGAAGTCGCCAGCCTTTACGCCATACTTGCCAACGGTGGCTACAAGGTCGAGCCCTATCTGGTCAAAGAAATTCGCGATCGCGAAAACAACGTCGTCTACAAAGCCAACCCAGCTGTTGCGTGCAAGGACTGCGACCCTGGACTGCAAATGCTTACAGCAGATTCCAGCCCTGCTGAAAAGAAAGAGCTTGATCTTGATGAAGCAGAAAGCATTGATGAGCTACTCGCCCAGACGACAGACGTCGCCCCCCCTCCCCGCCTTGCCAAACGAGTAATGTCCGAAGAAGTCGCTTTTATTATCGACGATATCCTGCGTGACGCAATTAAAAAAGGAACCGGAACCAAAGCTCGAGCGTTAAAACGCAGCGACATTGCCGGTAAAACGGGAACCACCAACGGCCCAACCGACGCGTGGTTTTCAGGCTACCACCCAGAGCTGGTAGTTACTACGTGGTTAGGTTTTGACAATAACGAAAAACTCGGCAGGAGAGAGTACGGTGGAACAGCGGCTTTACCGATCTGGATTGACTTTATGACGTCCCAGCTTCCAGGCCTCGCACAAGCTAATCGCCGTCAACCCGATGGCGTCGTTGCGATCCGTATCGATACCGAAACAGGGCAACGTGCAACTGCGCAAACTAGTAACAGTCAATTCGAATACTTTATTAGCGACACGCTCCCTCCAGAGATAGAACAAACCATCGATAGCTATCAAGACGATCAAAGTCAGGAACTAAGCGAAGATCTATTTTGACTCTCGCCCCAATCTATCAAAAAACATCCACAAAAAAACATCCACAAAAAAGCCCCGCATATACGGGGCTTTTTCTGCTGACTTGTCAGGACTAGATTACTTAGCTGACCTGCGGCTGAATCGCTTATTAAACTTAGCGATACGACCATCGCTCTGAGCAGTCTTTTGCTTACCAGTGTAGAAAGGGTGCGACGCGCTAGACACATCAATAGTAACATACGGATAAGTTTGCCCTTCATACTCAGAGGTACGATCGGTCCGTACCGTTGAACGAGTAAGAAAATAAGTATCTGCCGATGTATCGTGAAACAATACTTCACGGTAGTCTGGATGGATGTCTGCTTTCATTGGTCGAATTCCTCAACTGTATTACGGCCAACCGGTGTGTACGGCAGGCTCTTGGGGTACCCCGTTACTGACCAAACAAAGCTCGGCTCGCAACCAACTACCCAAATTCAGGGCGGGCGATTCTACCAGAGAAACCGCCCAAATCAAGCCCTTACCCTATTTTGCCGACATGCGCGAAATAAAATAATAATCGCTGGATTCTTCTACCCAATAGGGCAAATAATAGCGGTTTTGCGACACATCACCAGTGCAGCCTGAAAAGCTCAAAACGCCTTATTTTTAATAGACTTAGCGTCGAATAATCTAACCTGATCAGTACCTTGACCAATAACGCGCAGCCAACTCCCGTAATCCAGGTAATTCTACCTTCGCCCCTGCGCAGGTCCTTCGACTATCTACCCGCCGACGGTTTGAGCATTCACGATTACCAGATTGGCCAGCGTGTCGAGGCCCCCTTTGGCAACAGAAAATTGATAGGCCTGGTCATTGACCACCAGGCGGATTCAAGTGTCGACCCCAAGGCCCTCAAATTGCTTTCCGCTCCGCTCGACCAGAGCCCCCTGATCAGCACTTCGGAACTAAGCTTTCTTCGCTGGGTTGCCGACTACTACCTGCACCCTGAAGGCGAAACCGTTTTCAGCCTTCTGCCTGCCTACTTTACCAAGTCGCGGCAAAGCCACCCCTACACTGAAGAACTGTGGCACATTAGCGACAGAGGGTTAGGCCTGCCCCATGATGCGCTGAAAAGAGCACCTAAACAGCAACAACTACTCAACACTTTACGCGCATCACAAAATGGCGTCGATGTCCTCACACTAAAAACCCAGGGCTTAAGCCGCGCGGTATTACGAGAACTCAAACAAAAGGCACTTATTTATTCCACAGAGGTAGCCTGCGTACCGCCTGACAACCAATTTTTAAAACAGGGCGAGCAAATAGAAGCACCCCTAAAACTCACACAAGAACAAAGTCAGGCGTTAGAACCGACACTAAACGCATTAAAGCAGCAGCAATTTCATACCAACCTGATCAATGGCATCACCGGCAGCGGTAAAACAGAAGTTTATCTGCAAGCCGCCGCCGCTGCGCTAGCCCAGGGCAAACAGGTTTTGGTTCTCGTACCTGAGATTGCACTAACCCCGCAAACACTACAGCGATTTACTCGCCGATTAAACTGCAAGGCGGCACTATTTCATTCCGCGCTCAATGACAAAGAACGCGCAGCAGCATGGCAAGCCATGCAATCCGGCCACGCCAATCTCATGCTCGGTACGCGCTCAGCAGTTGCCACACCAATGAAACGACCGGGGCTAATCGTTATAGACGAAGAGCACGACAGTTCCTATACACAGCAAGACGGGCTCCGCTATTCAGCGAGAGATATTGGCGTTGCAAGAGCAAACAAACTCAACATACCAATAGTGTTAGGATCAGCCACCCCATCACTTGAATCATTGCATAACGCCACGCAAGAAAAATACCACCTGTCCACACTCGAACAACGCAGCGCCAACAGCAAATCTGCCGAACTAATTTTTATCGACACACGCAAGCAAGCGTTGCATGGTGGCTTTAGCGACACTGCCATAGAGGCCATTAGCGAAACCCTGTCCAAACAAAAACAGGTACTGGTTTTTGTTAATCGTCGTGGCTACGCCCCTCAGTTGCTTTGTCACGACTGCGGATGGAGTTTCGAATGCCCACGCTGCGATGCAAAACTAACATTTCACAAGGCAAAAAACATTCTTCGCTGCCATCACTGCAACTATAGTACCCGACCACAACTACGCTGCCAGCGCTGTCAATCCACACAAATAAAACCTGTTGGTGAAGGCACCGAACAATTAGAAGAGGTGCTACAACGCTTATTTGCAGGCACGCCGTTAATTCGCATCGACCGCGATACAGCCAGCACCAGCAACCTCTTACATGAAGCGTTAGAAAAAATACACCAGCACCCAAAAGCCATTATTGTCGGCACACAAATGCTAGCTAAAGGGCATCACTTCCCAAATATCGAAACAGTCGTGATGCTCAACACCGACCACGGCCTGTACGGCACAGACTTCCGTAGCCTGGAAAAAACCCTGCAACTACTCACACAGGTCGCCGGGCGCGCAGGCCGCACATCACAGTCGGGTAAGGTTTTTATTCAAACGCATCTTCCCGATCACCCTCAATTAACAACCTGGCGCGAAAGTGGTTACGCGGAAGCTTCCAGGCAATTATTGCCCGAGCGCGAACTTCGCGGCCTGCCGCCATTTGGGTTTTTAGCAAGCATTGGGGCAGACAGCACCGCTGCAACCGCCGCTCAACAGTTTTTAAAACAAGCCAAACAGCAACTGATGCGCGCACGCCAGCAACTTGGCATTAACGTCGATCAGCTCGACATAATAGGCCCATTCCCTGCTGTTATGGAGCGACGAGCAGGTCGGCACCGCGCTCATCTCCTATTAAAGGCCCCTTCGCGGAAAGCGCTAAAACACTGCTTACGTTACGCCATTCCTGAGCTGGAAAAGCTTCCCAGAAAATCCGGCCTGCGCTGGCAAATTGACATTGACCCTCAAACCACGGTCTAACATGCGCCACGTAGCTTATGCTGATCAAATTGCGATGCTGAAAAATCCCCAGAACCTTTCTGTACTGCATGTTCACGTTTCGGAATAATGGCAGACAGCATTCCGCTCAACCCCGCTCAAACACTTTTTTATTCACTGCGATGAAAGAACAACTTCAATCGATTATTGCTGCGGCAGTTTCCAACGCCTTGCTTGCCCTCGGAAAAGCTGACGAAAGCGCGCCCGAGATAAAAATCGAACCCTGCAAAAACAAAGATCACGGCGATTTCGCCAGCAATATAGCGATGGTAATGGCGAAGCGCGTAGGCATGCCACCGCGTGATTTTGCAGCAAAAGTAGTTGCGGAGCTCAATGACAGTGAAATGATCGAAAAAACAGATATTGCCGGGCCAGGCTTTATCAACCTGTTTATCAAACAAAGCTCGCAAATGTCGGTAGTGAAAACCGTGCTGGCGCAAGGCGAGCAATATGGTCGCGGTGAAGCAAAAAAAGGCAAAGTCCAGGTTGAATTTGTTTCTGCAAACCCAACTGGCCCACTGCATGTCGGTCACGGGCGCGGCGCGGCGATTGGCGATGCCATTTGCCGAATCCTGGAAGCTGAGGGTCACGACGTTACTCGCGAGTTTTACTATAACGATGCCGGCCAGCAAATCGACAACCTTGCGCGCTCCGTTCAACTGCGCTGTAAAGGCGTAGATCCGGAAAGCGACCAATGGCCAGAAGACGGCTATCGCGGCGAATACATTGTTGACCTGGCCAATAGCTATATGGCTGGCGATGTTATTGACGGCGTACACGACATGGCGCCAATCACCGCCCAACAAGACCCCGACAATACCGACGCTATCCGCCAGTTTGCCGTTGCCTATCTCCGCAAAGAACAGGACATCGATCTAAAGGCATTTGATGTCAGCTTCGACGTATTCTCGCTTGAGTCAGCACTTTACACCAATGGTGCGGTAGAAAAAGCGGTCGAAACACTGATCAAGAACGGACACACCTATGAAAAAGACGGTGCGTTGTGGCTAAAAACGACCGAGTTTGGCGACGATAAAGACCGCGTGATGCGCAAATCCAGCGGGGGCTACACCTACTTTGTGCCTGACGTGGCATACCATCTTGAAAAATGGCAACGAGGGTTTGACACCGTTATCAACGAGCAAGGCTCCGATCATCACGGCACCATCGCGCGAGTACGCGCCGGCCTACAGGCACTTGACTGCGGCATTCCAGAACAATGGCCCGGCTATGTGCTTCATCAAATGGTAATGGTAATGAAGGGCGGCCAGGAAGTTAAAATATCCAAGCGAGCAGGCAGCTACGTCACTCTGCGTGACCTTATTGAACAGGTGGGAAAAGATGCAACCCGGTATTTCCTCTGCGCTCGACGTGCCGATGCCCAGCTTGTTTTTGATATTGATCTTGCCCTGCAAAAGAGTAACGAAAACCCCGTCTACTACATTCAGTATGCGCATGCACGTATCTGCAGCGCGATAGATGCGTCCGATGAACGAGGCATCAGCTATCAACCTGACACCGGGTTAGAAAACCTCGACGCGCTAGATACCAGCGAAGAGATCGAGCTTGCTAAAAAACTCGCACGCTACCCAGAGTTAATCCAACAGGCAGCAAGAGAGCGTGGCCCGCATCTGGTTGCCAGTTATCTTCGAGAACTTGCGGCACTACTGCACGGCTGGTACGCAGCAGGCAACCAGGATAAATCTCGCCAACTACTGGTCGACGACGAAAACGTTAGAAATGCTCGACTCGCTTTAGCCTCTGCCACGCGGCAAGTGCTCGCCAATGGCCTGGCGTTGCTAGGTGTTAGCGCGCCAACGCGAATGTAACAGGAGTTCGCTTCGCAATGCCTGCTGCAAAAAACAAATCCCGCTCCAAGACAGCTCGAAAAAAAAACGCCTCCAAAAAAGGAGTAACCCGAAAAAAGCCTACCAAGAAACAGGGGCGCTCGAACGCCAACGACATCAACCCTCTGCAACATGTCGAGTTTCGTGTTATTGCCCGGCTCGCTATTGCGGTAGCTTTTGCGGGTGGCCTGTACTGGCTCGCGGGCGTACAAGTTGATCAACCAACTGAGTCTCAACCATCAAACACGTCGTCTTCCCGCCCGACACCCGCTAACCTTAGTGGCCTCAGCTACGATGACTTTATTTTCTACTCCGAGTTAAAAGAGTTCGAAGTTAAAGTTGCCGAAGACAATCCCTACACACAAGCCGAAGAGCAAAACATTGTTTACCTCATACAGGCTGGCGCATTTAAAACGCATGAGCGAGCGGAAGAGCATCTGGTGCAATTAATGCTGATCGACCTTGAACCCCGCATCGAACAACAGGGCGCATGGTATCGCGTGCTTATAGGACCGCTCGATAGCCGCAGCAAGATGTCTGCTGTGCGTAACCGGCTTATCGAGAACGGCATGCAGGCGCAGGTGATGAAGCAAAAAGCTAACTAAACCGCACCCTTCCCCACTTGTATTTCCAATAGCCGCCCCCATTGTGGGCGGATACAATATTACCTTTCCCAATCTTCACCTAGCACAGGTTTTTCATGGATCAATATCGAGGCACCACTATTCTTTCTGTTCGTCGAGGCGACAAAGTTGTCATCGGCGGCGATGGCCAGGTATCCATGGGCAATACAGTCATGAAAGGCAATGCCAGAAAGGTGCGACGGCTTTATCACGGAAAAGTTATTGCCGGTTTTGCTGGCGGCACCGCCGACGCCTTCGCGCTGTTTGAGCGCTTCGAAGCGCAGCTAGAAAAGTACCAGGGCCATCTCACGAGAGCTGCGGTTGAGCTCGCTAAAGACTGGCGCACCGATCGCTCTCTGCGCCGGCTCGAAGCGCTACTAGCGGTTGCCGACGCAAAAAATTCGCTGGTTATTACCGGCAACGGCGATGTAATCGAACCCGAACACAGCCTCATCGCCATTGGCTCAGGCGGCCCCTTCGCCCAAAGCGCTGCACTCGCACTACTTCAAAACACCGAACTTGATGCAGAAAGCATCGTACGCAAAGGCTTGTCCATAGCGGGCGACATCTGCGTGTACACCAACCAGTGCCACACCGTAGAAGTGCTCGACGCGGAATAAGCTTCCTCTACAGCTCACACCTTTTTTACCACTTTGTTTTTTGAGAACTACACATGTCAATGACGCCTAGAGAAATCGTCCACGAGCTGGATCAACATATTGTTGGCCAGGATGACGCCAAGCGCTCGGTCGCTATAGCACTACGCAACCGTTGGCGACGCATGCAGCTCGACGAAGCGATGCGCGCAGAAATCACCCCAAAAAATATTTTAATGATTGGCCCTACAGGCGTGGGTAAAACCGAAATAGCAAGAAGGCTGGCCAAGCTAGCGAACGCGCCGTTTATAAAAGTTGAAGCAACCAAATTTACCGAAGTTGGTTACGTCGGCCGAGATGTCGAATCCATTATCAGGGATTTAGCCGATGTTTCGGTAAAAAATGCGCGCGAGCGTGCAACGCGTGATGTTGAAACGCAAGCATACGATGCAGCAGAAGAACGCATATTAGATGTTCTGCTGCCGCCGGCACGAAGCGACGACAAACCCGAAGATAGCAGCGAGCGCTCAAGCAATACTCGACAAATTTTTCGAAAAAAACTGCGTGAAGGCGAGCTAGATGATAAGGAGATAGAGCTGGAACTGGCCGATAAGCAAATCGGTGTCGAAATCATGGCACCACCAGGCATGGAAGAGATGACCAATCAACTGCAAGGCATGTTTTCTAACATGGGCCGCGAACGTAAAAAGCGACGCAAGCTCAGCGTGAAAGACGCGCTTAAAAATCTTAAAGAAGAGGAAGCGGCGAAATTAATTAACGAAGAAGATTTAAAAGTCCGCGCCATCGAAGACGTTGAACAAACCGGTATCGTATTTATCGATGAAATCGACAAAGTAGCCAAGCGGCAAGAAGCCAGTGGCGGCGACGTGTCGCGCGAAGGTGTCCAACGTGATCTTCTGCCATTGATCGAAGGCAGCACTGTAAGCACCAAACACGGCGTGATAAAAACCGATCATATTCTTTTTATTGCGTCAGGCGCGTTTCACCTTTCAAAACCGTCCGATTTAATTCCCGAGTTGCAAGGACGACTGCCTATCCGCGTAGAATTAAATGCGTTAACCCCAGAAGACTTCGAACGCATACTCACAGAGCCCAACGCGTCGCTCACCGAACAATACCGCTCCCTAATGGAAACCGAAGGGGTGGCATTGCGGTTTGAAGATGAGGGCATTAAACGACTGGCCGAACTAGCCTGGCAGGTAAACGAAAAAACCGAGAACATTGGTGCGCGCCGTTTACACACGCTACTGGAAAAACTGCTTGAAGAAATATCCTTTAACGCCAGCGACTCATCCGGCCAGGACATAGCAATAGATAAAGCCTATGTTGACCAGCATATTGCAGAGCTGGTTACCGATGAAGACCTAAGCCGCTTTATCCTATAACGTGAAACTGAGGTGTTGGCGCGATCGTTACGCTCTGGCGCACAATCGAGCCAGCACCACAAACGCGATTACGGCCATCGCGCTTGGCCACATAAAGATTATCATCCACGCGTTTTAACCATCGCTGCACATCCTCTCTCCCCGTGTGATGTGCAACCCCAGCACTAATTGTCACGGGTTTATCGGGCAACAACCCGGCCGCCTCAATTTTTTCTCGAATTGACTCTGCAAGCACACCCGTGTGATCAAGCGAAATATCCCGCACGAGCAAAATAAATTCTTCTCCACCGACCCTGAATAAGGCGTCGGATTCACGAATACGCTGGCTGATTAGCTCGACAACACCTTTTAAAACGCGGTCGCCAGCATCATGCCCATAGCTGTCGTTGATCTGTTTAAAGTTATCAATATCAATCGCAATTAAACTATGCTCAACCGCTCCCCGCTTGCTCAGCCCGACGGCGTCCTTCAGCATTCCACTCAGCATGCGCCGATTGTATGCGCCGGTTAAGGGGTCTTTGATCACCATTGAGTTTAATTCTTTTTGCATTTTTTCCAGCAAACCTAACAACAGATCGCTGCACAACACCACCATTGCGTAACTCACCACAAACCGTGATGCAGCCGCCATGTCAAGAAACCATAGCGCCGTCGGCCCAAGCGTCAGCAGACTTAAAATCAACATCGCTCGAACACGCTGGCGCGTATCTGTAAACAAGGTAGTCAACGCGATCGGGAAACACCATACAAGCGCATAGGAGCCTTCGTAGGGAATACTCCAAACTTGTACAGCCAGTACCGCAACATAGAAATACCGATATTCAATTAGCACCCGGTCACGGGTAAGAATAAGATAAGAATTGAGATTGATGACAAGCAGCACGAGCAGGACCATCAGCGAGTGCAAAAAATCGCTCTGCACAAACATGCCGTAGAACACAAAAGGCAGTAAAAAAGGGCCTGATGCGAACCCCATGGTCATATAGGCGCGCCTGCGAAACTGTCTAAGCGCGTCGTCAAATAATGTGTTGGCGGGTACGTCCTGTAAGCTCATGATTGTTTTAAAAACTTCCCTTATTTGATGAGTATAGGCCCCCTCATAAACCCAACCAAACCTACTCCACAATTCCTGACTATTGTTTAAACTACCGAGGAATAAGCAGCTCATCCTTTGTTCACTCACGGTTATACTAAAAACCGCTCACGCGGCTTAACTGCCCTTAAAAACCACCTGCAACCAGCATGACGCCCACCAATATCCATTATCACAAGAAATCTGCCATTCTGGAGCTTAGCTATAGCAATGGCCAAACCGCAAAGTTGAGTGCGGAGTATCTTCGCGTTTACTCGCCCTCAGCCGAGGTCAAGGGCCATCACCCTTCTCAAGCCGTGTTACAAACCGGCAAGATGAATGTTCAAATCAATAAGATAGAGCCGACCGGCAATTATGCAATACAGATCCATTTTAGTGACGGACATAATTCCGGCATCTATTCATGGGGCTACCTCAGGGATTTATACGAAAATCACAGCGCCTACTGGCAGTCTTATCTCGACGCATTAAGCGAAAAAGGTGAATTACGTGACCCGGAGCAACAAACCGTAAAATTAATCGATCCCAATAATTAGCGCCTTACGAGGCTAATTGTCTGTCGCCATGCGGTACAATAACGCCCGTTTTATCCCTTAAATGAAAGCGAGCAAAAACCTCGAACGTGACCAGCACAGATACCCACTCCGACTTGTCGAACGAAAAATCCGCGGACCATTCAGGCACGCAGCCAGCAGACGATAGCGCCTCAACGACCCACTTTGGCTTTCAAACCGTCGCGGCCGAAGAAAAGTCGGGGCTAGTAGCCAACGTCTTCCACTCTGTCGCCAACCGCTACGACATCATGAATGACCTGATGTCACTTGGCATTCATCGCCTGTGGAAGCGGTACACCATAGAACTTTCAGCGGCGCGAGCAGGCCATAAAATATTGGACTTAGCAGGTGGCACCGGCGACCTGGCAAAACAATTTAGTCGCATCGTCGGTTGCGAAGGGCTTGTGGTTTTATCGGATATTAACGAGTCAATGCTTAACATTGGTCGTGATCGGTTAACCAACGCAGGCTGTATTAGCAATACTCGCGCGGTACAGGCCGACGCGCAATACCTGCCTTTTGCAAACAATTATTTCGACTGTGTCACCATTGGTTTTGGCTTACGCAACGTTACCGACAAAGCGCTTGCACTACGTGCGATCTACGATGTGATAAAGCCGGGCGGCAAACTGATGGTGTTAGAATTCTCAAAACCAGTCGATGCAAGACTGGAAACCCTATACGATCAGTACTCCTTCAAGCTGCTGCCAAAAATCGGCAAATACGTCGCGCAGGACGAAGAAAGCTATCGCTATCTGGCGGAGTCCATCCGAATGCACCCCGACCAGGAAACACTTAAAAAAATGACCCTGGACGCAGGTTTTAGCACTTGCGAATATCACAACCTAACCGGCGGCATCGTTGCCCTGCACATTGCAAGCAAGCACTAATTAATGACCCAATCAACACCAAATCCACTCGTTACCGTTGGCGTTGCTAGCTTAGAGAGCGCAATTAACACCGCGTTAAAATTAGACAGCGAACTCAGCAACAAGCTAGCGGCAATGACAGGAAAAACCATCGCGCTTGGCTGCACCAATCCCAATATTGTCCTAACGCTCGTACTTGGTGAGCGATGCCAGCTATTGCAGACGGTAGAGCTTGACGACCCCACAGTGAGCGCAAGCTTAAGCGGAACACCAGCGGCATGGTTTGAACTCGTGCGCGCCGAAGATAAAACCGCGGCACTCATTAATGGCGATCTCAAGCTAAATGGCGACAGTCGTATCTTTCAGGAACTGGGCAAGCTAGCCAGCTCTGTCGATATAGATTGGGAATCCTGGCTGGCTGATCGAATTGGCGACGTACCCACCCACATTGCAGCTCGCGCCGTCGAGCACACCCAATCCTTTACCCAAACGGCGCGAAGCAGAATAGAAACGCTACTGAGTGACTTTTTACACTCTGACGCGAGCCCCGTGGTAAACAAAGAACAAAGCAACTTACTCTATCGCGAGCTTCGGGATCTGGAAATGCAAATGGATAGACTGGAAGCTAAAATCAAAAAACTAAAAGACCAAGCGCGAAAACTATGACTTCATTATTGCGGCTATTTGGCACTCTGCGGGTACTGCTGCGCTACAACCTGATTGCTCTTGTTCCGCCCGCCACGTTGCCCTGGCCAGCCAAAACCCTGCTTCGCTTTATAAACCTGTTTGCAAGCAATGACCTGCGAGCAGAAGAAGTTCGTGTGCGCCTGGCGCTAGAAGAGCTTGGCCCCATATACATTAAGTTCGGTCAATTACTTTCGACGCGACGGGATTTACTACCGACCAACCTGGCTAACGAACTGGCCAAGCTGCAGGATGATGTCCCACCTTTCCCAAACGAAGTTGCCTCGCAAATCATCGAACGCAGTATCGGCAAAAGTATTCCAGAGACATTTTCTTCAATCGAATCAGAACCACTCGCCTCAGCGTCAGTTGCACAAGTCTACAAAGCAACGCTTTATAAAAATGGCCGCTACAACGGCGAAGACGTTATCATCAAAGTAATACGGCCGGGAATAGAAAAAACTATCGCCAAAGATACGCGACTGATGGCCCGACTCGCCAAGCTGCTGGATCGTTATAGCAGTGAAGCGAAGCGGCTCCATTTACCCGAAGTTGTGGCCGACTATAAAACCACTATCGAAGCCGAACTAGACCTAAAACAGGAAGCAGCAAATACCTCCCAGCTGCGCCGCAACTTTGTCGAATCGGAACAATATAAACATCTACTGGTGGTACCTGACGTTTACTGGGACTTTTGCTCCGAAAACGTTTTGGTTGCAGACTTTATGGACGGCTTTCCTATCTCAGACGAAGAAAGCCTTACCAAACATTCGATTGACCGCAGCCAGCTCGCCGCTCGCGGGGTAGAAATATTTTTTACCCAGGTCTTCAAGCACAACTTCTTTCACGCGGATATGCATCCGGGCAACATTTTTATCGACACTTCCGATGCCGCGAATCCTCGCTACGTTGCTCTAGACTGCGCGATCATGGGCAGCCTCTCAGAACAGGACAGTTTTAACGTCGCGAGGATACTGCTTGCGGCGTTTAACCGCGAGTACGACCAGGTTGCCAAACTTTGCCTGCAAGCTCAATGGGTATCACCAGATACACGCCTGTCTGCCTTTGCAAGTGTTATTCGAAGCGTATGCGAACCTATTTTTTCTAAGCCCCTGGCGGAAATCTCTTTTGGCACCCTTCTTATTTACCTGTTTCGCGCGGCGCGAAAGTTTGGCATGGATGTCCAGCCCTCCCTGATACTGCTGCAGAAAACACTGGTTAACATAGAGGGGCTGGGTCGCGACCTGTATCCCGATCTCGATCTTTGGGCAACCGCTCAACCATTTCTGCAACACTGGGTCACCGAGAATTACTCACCGGCTGCCACTGTGCAAACCTTTGTAGAAAGGCTCGAAAACACCCCGCCCAGCACGCTCATCGACAATTTGATAAGCACAGTCACTCGCGACAACGCTGCGCCAGCATTGCTAAAACAGCTTGAGCAGCAACAAAACGATATCGACAAACTAGGCAAAGCACTCATGCACACTCGCTGGCTACTCGCCATCGCAGTTATTGTTACTGTATGGCAAGTATTCTAAACTCGACGCATGACTAACTACGATCAACTGCTCGCAAAAGTCAGTTTTAATGGCGATGGGCTAGTTCCTTGCATTGCACAATGCCAGCAAACCGGCAGGGTTCTGATGATGGCATGGATGAACCGCGAATCGCTGGCAAAAACCATTGAGAAAGGTGAGGCAGTCTATTGGTCGCGGTCGCGCCAACGCCTATGGCATAAGGGAGAACAGTCGGGGCATACTCAAACCGTACACGCCCTGCAACTGGACTGCGACGGCGATACACTTTTGCTCCAGGTCGAGCAGCACGGCAATATCGCCTGCCACACCGGTAGAAATAGTTGTTTCTACCTCGCGCCAAACGAAAACCTTGACGGCTGGGAATCTACCGAAGAGCCGCTCAAAGATAGTGGCGACATTTACTCCAACTAATTAATCTCTAATTATCTTATGCAAACGCTCGCAGAACTCGAAGCTATTTTGGAACAGCGCAAAAAGGCAGATCCGGCAACATCCTATGTCGCTCAGTTGCATAACAAAGGCCTGAATAAAATACTGGAGAAAGTCGGCGAGGAGGCCACCGAAGCAATCATTGCGGCGAAAGACTATGCTGCAAACAACAAGTTGGAAGAACGCCAGGAGCTGGTCAAAGAAGTAGCAGACCTATGGTTTCACAGTTTAGTCATGCTCTCGCACTTGAATTGCTCAGAGCATGATATTATGCAGGAATTATCCAGACGCTTTGGCACTTCAGGTATTGAGGAAAAAGCGTCACGGTAAAACAAATTTCTTAACATTCGGGCGTTTTAAGAAAAGCGCCCTTACAACGAGGTAAGTTGTTATGGGTATCGGCGGCATCAGCATTTGGCAATTGCTTATCATTTTCGCCATTGTGGTGATGATATTTGGCACTAAACGCCTTCGAAACATCGGTTCGGATCTCGGTAGCGCGGTAAAAGGTTTTCGTGAATCCGTCAGCGAAGAAGACAAAAAGCTCGAAGAGCAAGCGAAGGAAAACATAGAAGAAAGCGTGGACACCGAGCAAACCGAGACGACCAAAAAAGACTAGTTATTTATATTCAATAAACAATAGGCTCTAGCACTCAGTCACAGGTCGCCCAGTGGATATTGGTCTACAAGAAATTTTACTACTCAGCGTTATGGCGCTACTCGTTCTTGGCCCTGAACGACTACCCGAAACCGTCCGCACCATAGCAATTTGGGTTGCGCGCATCCGACGCAACGGACGGAAAATCTGGTCAACCATTGAATCTGAAATTAATGCCGACGAGATCCGCCAGCGTATCCACAACGAAGAAATACTTGAAGAGCTTGGCCAGTCCAGAAAAATCCTGGATGAAATGGACAAAGAATTGAAAGAAAAGCTGTGAATCCCGTCGAAGAACCTCCTCAACACGAACAACCACTGCTTGAGCATCTTTTAGAACTTCGCACTCGACTACTTCGTTGTGTCGCAGCCATAGGGCTGATTTTTTTATGCCTGGTAGTTTTCGCAAGCGACCTCTACACTTTTTTTGCGGCACCCATTCAGGATCTACTCGCCGAAGATATTGGCATGATAGCCACCGACGTGGCTGCTCCCTTTTTTGCGCCGTTTAAATTAGCGCTTGTTCTCGCCTGTTTTTTGGCAGCGCCTTTCTGGCTCTACCAAATCTGGTCTTTCGTTGCGCCGGGGCTCTACCAGAAAGAAAAACGATTAGTGATACCGCTGCTGGTCAGCAGCGTATTCTTATTTTATCTCGGCATGGCATTTTGCTATTTTGTGGTTTTCCCGCTGGTGTTCGGCTTTTTCACCAGCGTCGCACCAGAAGGCATTCAGGTTACCCCCGATATCAACAGCTATCTAAATTTTATCTTAAAACTGTTTTTTGCCTTTGGTCTGGCCTTCGAAATTCCCGTCGCTACTGTCTTGCTTATACGCTCGGGTGCCACCACGACCGCATCGTTAGCCAGCAAGCGACCTTACGTTATTCTCGGCTGTTTTGTGTTTGGCATGCTTCTAACACCACCAGATATGATTTCACAATCACTACTTGCTATACCCACGTGGTTATTATTTGAAGTCGGCTTGCTGATGAGCAAATACTTTGTACAGGCGGGCAACAACAGCGATCACGATGCTGATGACCAAGAGGCCAAATCTGTAAACGCCGAAACCAATAAAGAAGAATTTATGCCCTAACTAATAGGCTACGCGATTCCTGGAAAAAAGTGCACTAGCTAACAGGGTCAGCAAAACCGGCAACTGGATTGACCCTCCTCCGCCAGAAGAGCTAGTCGAACCAGAACTGCTTGACCCAGAAGAGCCTCCAGAACTTGCTCCGCTCGAAGAACCTCCCGAACTGCTTGACCCAGAAGAGCTTCCCGAACTTGCTCCGCTCGAAGAACCTCCACCACTAGCGCCCCCGGAGCTCGAGCCCGTAGGTACTGTAAAGCTTGTGTAGTTGGTAACAATACTATTGTTGCCAACCGAGGTCTCTATTGCATCTCCGCCAATCACACTCACACTTTGTGTATGAGCAAATACGGTCGCTTCGCTATCAACAACCGCCTGGACGCTTAAGGTTAACGCGCTCCCCGCGTTATTTACCGTGCAACTATAACTTGCGCTCGTAACCGAACAGCTACCCCCTGTTACGCTAACTGATTGCCAATAACCATTTTCGGTATCGTCGATGACTCCGTCGACACGCAACGTAGTAACGCCAAGACTACCACCCTGTTTGGCAATGGAAAATGTCGCTGTAAACGCCTCCTCTTTTGGTGGCGATACCGGGTTTCCCGCAGCGGCCGCAATACTCATGTCGACGGGAAAATCGAGACACATAGAGCGATTGGAGCTCGCAAGCACGTTGGCCATTATGGGTTGAATGGTGCCAATTGAGCATGATGAGAAATCAGTAATAGAGCTGGCGCTCGGCCCGATGCTGGCAGTCATAACGTGAGTGTTGGCAGTACAACCATTAATCGAGGTGCTATCGTGACCTGCACCCAGGTTGTGGCCTATCTCATGCGCCATCACAAGACTAACCAAAAATGCATCCCCGGCGTCTGTCAAACCGGTATTCAAACCAAACGTCTCACAAAACACATCGAGATAGGCAATCCCAACGACATTACTCCCCCCTGCGGTAGGCGGGAAATTGCGTCCAGTCATAAAATGAAATATCGACCGAGGGCTTTGAATAAAAGGCATCTCCCCACGATTGCGCGCAAGGCGCAGCTCATCCAGCAAATCGGCCGCTGAGTTGTAAGAAGCAAACACCGCATCTTGTGCAGCATCAAGAAACGTCATCGACACTCGGCTAAACCGATAGCTAAAGCCGCGTTCGAAAAATAAATCGAGCTCATTCAATTCTCGCGTCGCACGGTCGAGAACAGTCTCACCCGGTGAATTGATCGTCTGATAGCTCAGGTCATAAGCAAGCTCGAGCTCCGGCATTAAACAAATACCATCAACCGGATCTGGACAGTCTGGCGCGCCAACGGTGCTGGCAACAACATCCGGCAGCGCAGGTAGCTGTGACTCCTCGGCCAACTCTGCGGGCAACATCGTCGGTGCCATCATCGCAAGCAAATGCTCGCTGCTGTGTGTAGGGTCATCACATATATGCTGCTCTTCCATCGGTGGTTTCACAGCCGTCGCTATCGCCGAAAATGAGCCCGCTCGGGCGAACGCATTTCCAGCATCATAATCGACACGGTAAAGCTCGCCACCAAAAGCAACCACACCACGCCAACGTCCCGCGCCGTAAGATAGCCTTAAACGACTCTCGGGAAACCCGACAATTGAGCCAGCAAAATGTCTCGCAGTTTCTCGCAACACATCCGCCTCGCTCGCAGCTATCGAGCGCCTGTCAAGCAACCGCTGGTTGATATCGAGCTGCGCCTCGTACTGAACCCCATCGATCTCAATAAAGATACGCTCAGGCGCCCTCAAACTGTCTTCAAACGCCCAGGCCGAAGCGCACAAACAAGCCAACGCCAGCATCGCAACCAAACGAAGCTGGACTATCATTTTGTGAACCACCGGACGACTGATCAAAAAAGCATCACACTAAAAATGTTAACTCATTCAAATTAGTGTAGAAGCTATCCTCCATAAAGCGCGTTGAAACGCCTCAAAGCCCATAGATAGTGAGAACAGGCGCGCAAATTGAAGGGACTCAAGGTAACTGCCCCGTCCGAGAAGGAAAAAATATTCAGGTAAATTTCATCCACAAATCAAGCAAACCGCCCCCATTATCCTGTTTCCCCTTAAAATGCCCGTTCACTCATTTCAGGACTACTTTCTTGAGCAACACCGTCACCGCCAACACCAAAACCAGCGAACAACCCGCACTCGATAATGCGGGATACCGCGCGACGGTTAGGCGGATCCTGCACTACTTATATCCGCAGTCATTCTTCCTTTTTCTCTCGATAATAGGGTTTGCGATTTACGCCGCCACGCAACCGCTTTCAGCAGTGCTTATCGAATGGCTGATCAAAACGCTGGATGGAGAAATGCCCCGAGGAGAATACATCGTACCGATTGCTTTTGTTGTCGTTGCCATAGCGCGCGGTATAGGTACGTACATGGGGGGGTACTACATAACAAAAGTTGCTGAACGAATGGTAGAGGCAATCCGCAAAGAGTTATTTGACAACATTATTCATCTACCATTGCGCGAGTTTGATCAAAACCAGAGCGGTCGACTGGTATCTCTGTTCACCTACAACAGCGTAATAATGTCAGGAATAACTGCGCGCTCAGTCACTATCATTGCGCAAGAAGGCTTAACGGTACTCGCGCTGCTGGGCTATCTGTTTTATTCAAGCTGGCAATTCACTTCGATGTTTATCGTACTCGCCCCTCCTATTGCATTGATAATAAATTGGGCGGGAAAACGAATCAAAAAATTGGGCCAGGGAATGCAAGATTCAATGGCAAATTTAAATGGACTAGTTGCTGAGTCGTTTGCTGGCATCCGGCTAATCAAGGGCGTAGCAGGCGAAAATACGAGCAAGATCCGATTTTCGGAAATAGCCGCTATCACGCGAAAAACCGCATTGAATATTGCGAAGGTTAACTCAATATACACTCCAACCATGCAGATAATGATCGCTTTCGCGATGGCGTTAGTTGTTGTGCTAGTAATCCAGGCACGTGGGGATATGGATACCGCTCAACTTATTGCTTATGTCACTGCCGCGGCACTTTTATCAAAACCAGTGAGAAGCCTCAGCAACGTCCACCTACAGCTCACCCAGGCATCAGTAGCCGCAACCGAGATCTTTGCCTTTATAGATAAAGAAAAAGAAGTAAACAATGGCAGCATCGCAAGCACGCCATTAAAAGGCGGCATTCAATTTAACAATGTTAGTTTCCGCTACGACACAAGCAGCGACCTGGTGATTAAGAATCTCAACTTTGGCATAAAACAAGGCGAAACCGTAGCCCTGGTCGGCCGATCGGGTAGTGGGAAATCAACAATAGCAAACCTTGTACCGCGTTTCTACGAGTTGGATAGCGGCAGCATAAAAATTGATGGAAACGATATTAAGGATTACGAACTTACCTCGCTGCGAAGTAACATCGCAATTGTTTCCCAGCAAGTGGTTCTGTTCAACGCTAGCGTAAAGGACAATATCGCCTATGGTAAAGATCACAAAACACTTATTGATATTCAGAAGGCCGCCAAGCAAGCCAACGCTGATGAGTTCATACAACAGCTTCCGAACGGATACGACACCATTATTGGCGAAAACGGCACACTACTATCCGGCGGACAACGACAGCGTATCGCAATCGCCAGAGCCATCTTACGTAACGCACCTATTTTAATTCTCGACGAAGCAACTTCCGCACTGGACAATGAATCGGAAGTTAAAATACAGAAAGCTCTCGACAACATTATGGGAAGCTGTACAACTCTAGTAATCGCGCACAGGCTTAGCACAATCGAAACCGCCGACAGAATACTAGTGTTAGATCAAGGGGAAATTATAGAAGCGGGAACCCACGAAAGTCTTAAAAAGCTGGATGGGCCATACGCCAAGATGCTCGCCCGAAACTTTAAAGACAGTAAGTGATACACAAACGTCGCATGCAGCATAATCCTCCAACCTACCACGCGCGCTTTTACAACCCCGCAGTACTATTATTTTATCGCTACATTGCCCGCAAACTTCCAGCGAAATGGTTTAGGCCACCGTTACCAGACATCCCAAAAAATACCTCCAATAGAGAGCAGCTGTCGATAGAAATTGTTAGTCATTGCTGGAAGTATTCTCACCTGATGGCTTACCAGCTTAGCTCCTATGTGATCAATCCACCTAGCAATACTAGAGTAATCGTAACGATCTATTACTCCCCAGAGGATCGTGACGCGCGCGAGTTGCTAGACTTTTTTGAAAAAATAGAAGTTCCCAATGTTAAGTGGAACTGGCGGGAAATCGATAAGTCTTTTTTATTTCGCCGAGCCATAGGGCGCAATCGAGCCGCACTAAACACAACCGCTGACTGGGTTTGGTATGCCGACTGCGATTTAATCTTCGCTTCAAATGTAATTGACAATGTCGCGGAAGAACTTAAGTCTTGCGAAGCTAGATTAGCATTCCCGAGCCACGAGTATATTACGCCACTTTTAGCTCAAGGTGACCCACGCTTGAGGGAAGGTATCGCCCCCGAAATTATTGATATCGATAAAGGCGATTTTGATCGAAGAGAAATCAACCGCGCGGTTGGCGCATTCCAACTTGTCCGTGGCGATTTATTGCGATCAGCGGGGTACTGCAATAGCATACGACTGTTTCAAACCCCTTCAGAACGCTGGCTTAAAACTTACGAAGACACCGTTTTCCGATGGCTGATTGAAACAGACGGCGAACGTCTAAACGCTGGCGGAACCTATCGAATTAGACACCAGGAAAAGGGGCGTTACAAAGATGACTCCTTACTCACCCGCGCAAGAAAAGCAATGCGTGCAGCACAGCGATATAGCTAATTCACCCCAAAAATACCCGACTGAGTACAACAGTGAATAAACCTAAGAGATCACTAGGCCAGAAAATAAAATGGTGGTGGAATACTAGAATACGTTCGCTATGGACAGTTTTCTTGCCTGGTCTTAAAGCCAAACATCGTTCGGAATCCAACACGTTTTCTTTTACCACCCCGGGCAATACACTTCGTGACACGAGCGAGGAAGATCGCTCGATTACTGTGATACTAAATGCTTACCGTAGAACACAGTATCTACCAATGCAGATAGACGCCTTAAGAAAGCAAACGCTGGCACCGATCGAGATTTGGTTGTGGTGCAATGATGCCGACAATAGTTTCCAGGATTTTTCATCTCTTGTTGATCGCATTTTAATTTCGAACACCAACTGGAAATTCTGGGGAAGATTCACGCTAGGTGCGATGGCAAGATCAAAATACATTGCTTTTTTTGATGATGACATCCTGCCACAACCACGATGGCTCGAACACTGTGCTAATACAATAGACCAGGTTGACGGCATTCTTGGTGGCTCAGGAGTGATTTTACCCAAGGAAGGTGGCTATTCATCCAAACACAAAGTAGGTTGGAACGGTTACCATTACGACAGCGTTCATGAGGTCGATCTAGTTGGGCACGCGTGGTTCTTGAAAAAGGAACACCTGCAATACATGTGGAGAGAAGAACCCGCCTCTTGGGAGAATGGAGAGGATATCCATCTTAGCAGCTGCGCACTCAGATACGGAGGAGTGAAGACTTATGTACCTGCGCACCCTGAAAAAGATCCAGAATTATGGAGTTGTCGACCAGACTTTGGGAAGCGCGTAGCAAAAGTCGCGGCGACTCATAAATCAGAGGGGCACCACACCATTAGAAGTATGATGGTAGACCAGTATAGGAAGAATGGCTGGGAGATCGTTGCCGAAAAAAGCACTGGTTGAAAACTCATGCCTAATATATTCTCCAAATTTCGGAAGAAAACATCCTTACCACCTCACCCGAGCAAAACATTTGCTGGCGACTTAAACCGCTTCAACGATATGATTGCTTCCGGGCAAGCATTTGCGCTGAGCCGCTTTGGTGATGGAGAAATGATTGTTATCAACGGCAACGCCATTGACCTTTCAGACAAGCATCACGGAGAACATCGTTATCAGCCTAAAAATGAAACAGATGAGGCTATGCGAGCAGTATTAACCGATGCCCTCCATTATCAATCTGACAACTACTTTGTGGCAATTGCGTGCCCGTGCTGCGTTGGCAAAGAAAGGTTTTTAGCTCTGAAGGCTCAATCAGAGCAAAAGGAATCTCAGCTTACCTGGGCCAATATTTTTGTAAATTCGAACTATCCCACGTTTAGATCTGAGACAGTTAAAGCGCTACAATCGCGCGAGCCAATGTTGTTTGTAGGACACGAAAAAAGCAATGTCGAAGGCCTTCCTTTTAAAGTAGAAAAACACTTTAATGTCGGTGGCAATGCCTGGGTAAACGATTATGCTCGCCTGAAAAATGAGCTAACGGCTGACCTCCTAGAACGCACATCCAATACCACAGTCATCTTTTGCGCAGGCGTACTCTCCAACCTTTTGATCTATACATTGGCCAAACAAATGCCCCAACATACATACATAGATTGCGGCTCTGTTTTTGATGTAGACCTAGGTTTAGGCCAAACGAGAAAGTACCTGAAAAAAGGAAAAACCCTCAAACGAACGTGCGTTTGGGTTTAGCTTAATCAAACAGGCTTTTCATAAACATAATCCTTCGGGTCGTAATAATCCGACGCAAAAACGAGTTGAACTGCATCATGCGAGTAGCTCATGCTATGCCAAGCTTCAGGAGGCAAATAAAGCCCTTTGCTAGGATCTGAAAGCTCGTGAGTCTTTTCTTCTCCGTCCGGCATCACAGTTTGAACCAATACTTTTCCTGCCACAGCAACAAGAACCTGCTCGTTAGATATATGAGCGTGCCTCCCACGCACAACCTGATCAGGCGTAAAGTAAATCCAATACATTCGCTCTATTTCGAAGGGTATGCTTCGCTGCGCCTCTGCAACACTTAGATAACCCACATCGCTTCTGCCAATTTTAGGAAACTCTATTATTTCAGGTCGCTTCATTCTCTTCATATTTCTTAAAGGGAGCCATCTACCATAAACTCAACCGTAATAATTGTTCACATGATAACAAACACAATCCACCTGCTCTTCACTCAATAGTGGCGATAGCGGCAAACTCAATATTTCATCATGAATGCGTTCAGTAATCGGTAAGCTCAAGCAATTAAACTCTCGATACGCTTCTTGCCTATGTGGAGCAACGGGATAATGAATCAACGTCTCGATACCATTTCCCTGCAGATGCTCAATTAGCTTCGCTCTATTTTCCACCTCTATTGTGTAAAGGTGCCAAACATGCTCAAGCGAATTCTCGGGTAAAAACGGCTTAACAACTGCCTTCGATAGCCTATCATTATAAATCTTAGCGACTTCGCGACGCTTGCTATTTTCTACATCCAGACTAACAAGTTTCTTGCCAAGAAACGCCGCTTGAAGTTCATCGAGCCTAGAATTTCTTCCCTTATAGATGTTTTCGTATTTTTTGTCCGACCCATAGTTACCTAGCATCCGGACTCTATCAACAATCTCTTTTGAATCACTAACAACGGCCCCTCCGTCACCCAGTGCGCCCAAATTCTTACCCGGATAAAAGCTAAATGCTCCAGCGTCTCCAAAAGATCCCACTCGCCTGCCCTCAATTTCAGCACCATGTGCTTGAGCACAATCCTCTACGATGCGAATATCATTTTGCTTGGCAATTGCACATATCTGTTTCATAGGAGCGGCACGTCCGTACAAATGCACAACAAGGATCGCTTTTGTCCTTTCCGTCACATGCAGTGCAATTAAACTGGGATCAATGTTGTAGGTTGCCGGGTCGGGTTCAACCAGCACAGGAGTTGCGCCTACAGCACTAATACAAAGAATGCTAGCAATGTAGGTGTTTGCCGGTACGATGACCTCGTCGCCAACCCCTATCTCCAATGCTTCTAAAATCATCGTCAGCGCATCGAGCCCATTGCCAACACCAACGGCATAGCTTGTGTTACAGTAATTGGCAAATTGCTCCTCAAAGTTTTGACAAGCCTCACCGCGTATATACCATCCGGAATCAATAACCTCTGTCGCAGCATCGATCAACTGCTCACGATACTGCTGGTTCAACGATTTGATATCTAAAAAGGGAATTTTCACAGGCGATCACAACTACCACTGAATGGTTTATCGAGAGAGAATTGTACCGCATCCCCTTATGCGAATCGATGCAGCCCTACATGCCTCGATTAAGCACTACGACGCATTGAGCTAATACACAGCGCTTCGCGCGCAAAAGTAGCACAGGATTCGAGTGAAACTAACTTATGACCAAAACAAAAAAACTTGTTATCGTCGGAGATAGCGCGTTTGCAGAAGTCGCATTTGAATACTTCACATATGACAGCGACTATGAAGTTTCGGGGTTTAGCGTAGAAAGCGCATACCTTAGCCACGAAACAAAATATGACTTACCAGTAGTCCCATTTGAAACGCTAGAGCAACATTTCTCGCCTGAAGATCATGAGATCTTTGTAGCTGTGACCTACCAGAAACTTAATCGACTACGCGTGCGCCTTTACCAAGAAGCGAAGATAAAAGGCTATAAATTAGCAAGCTATATAAGCTCGCAAGCGTTTGTATGGAAGAATGCAACTATCGGAGAACACGTTTTTATATTTGAAGATAACACCGTACAACCATTTGTTAGCATCGGAGACAATGTCGTGCTTTGGAGCGGCAACCACATCGGGCACCACTCAACCATCAAAGACCATTGTTTCATCTCCTCACAAGTTGTTATTTCTGGGTTCTGCGAAATAGGCGAGCGCTGCTTCATTGGCGTAAACAGCACAGTCAGTAATAACGTAACCATTGGAGACGATAATTTTATAGGAATGGCAGCCGTGATTACCAAAGATACCGAAGCGAACTCGGCTTATAAGTCTTCAATTTCTGAGAAAGCTTCAGTACCAGCAACAAAGCTATTCAAAGTCTAATGAACGACTATCACGCCATCAAAAGTTATTATGAAAACTGCCTGGACGAGCATGGCAATAGCCCTCTTGGCGTAGACTGGCCTGATGAAACCAGCATGTTTCAGCGCTTTCAGGTTATGCATGATCTGGTTCAACATCGACCCGCCTCGGTACTTGATATAGGATGCGGTCTGGGGTTTTATCTTGACTATCTAAAACACACACAACGGCTCAAAGACCTGGAATATACAGGCATCGATATTTCAGAAAAAATGATAGCCAGCGCTAGAGCACGGCAACCCGAAGCGCGATGGATTTGCCGAGATATTATCGCTGATCCTTTAAAAAAAGAGAGCTACGACTGCGCCATCATGAATGGTGTACTAACAGTTAGGGAGGGGGTCTCCCGAGAAAACATGTTTCGCTTCATGCGCGAAATTACTACCAGCGCCTTTAACAGCGTTAAGGTGGGGCTCGCATTTAATGTCATGAGTACGTTAGTAGATTGGGAGAAGGATCGCTTGCTGCACGTAGGCTTTGATGAAGTCGCTCAATTTGTTAGCACTGAATTATCCCGTCACTTTGTTATTCGACACGATTATGGCTTGTGGGAATATACAATACACGTTTACAAAAACCCTGTTAACGCGAACCCGCAAACGTTTATACACAACACTCGAAGCTGAAGCGGGAGAGCAGATCATCAATCCGGGCGACTCATTTATCAGTCTTTCTTTTTAAGATCCGACTTACGCGATCCTCGAACAACGACTTTAAGCAGGCCCAATTATCAATGATGCAGTGGACAAAAAAAGGGCGCATCTATAAACCCAACTCTGAACTGTACTGGCAAAACCGATTTGCCATGCTGCCCACCCCTATCGGCATACGACCAGAGTTGATACGTATCTACGCAGGTTTTTGCGATTCTAAAATGCGGGGTCGAATCGGATGGGTTGACGTTAAGGCAAACCAACCATCGACTATCGTCGCAACTTCTGAAAAGCCAATATTGGATATTGGTAGACCAGGATGCTTTGACGATAACGGCGTTGTGCCCGTCTCTATCATCCGTAAGGGTGATGAAATTATACTTTACTATGTAGGCTTCCAGCTGGGGACAAGAGCTCCTTACTACATGTTTTGCGGAGCGGCGATCAGTCGAGATGGAGGAAACAGTTTCACGCGAGTCTCTGAAGCGCCTATTCTCGACCGAACTAATGAAGAACTATTTGCTCGATGTGGCTGCTTTGTTAGATGGAGCGATGAGATAAACAAATTTCAAATGTGGTACATCGGGAGCCTCGGCGATGGATGGATTGATGGACCTAATGAAAAACGTCTACCGCTTTACACAATGAAATACATTGAATCCAAAGATGGGCTTAGCTGGGATAACAAAACGGTGACAAGCTGCCTTGAGTTTAATAACAACGATGAACATGGGTTTGGCCGACCCTTTGTTTTTGTTGAGGACAATACTTACAAAATGTACTACTCAATCAGAACACTTAGCCGTGGCTACCACATTGGCTATGCCGAGAGCCACGACGGGAAACAATGGAATCGAATGGACGACTTGGCAGGTATTAGCACATCTTCTTCGGGGTGGGACGCTCTCAATGTTTCTTATCCGGCAATCACAGAATACGGCGACAAGCGAATTATGCTTTATAACGGCAATGCATGCGGCGAAACTGGCTTTGGTTACGCTACGCAGAAAATATCATGAAAGCAATACCCTATACGCCCAGCCTTAAAGCAGACTGGGATGAAGTAGTCGAACTTTCAGGCTCGAGTCACTTTATGCACAAGCGTGACTTCATAGAATATCATGCCGACAGATTTAACGACGCCTCAATTCTTTTAGTCGACAAAAACAACGTTATAGATTCAGTTTTCCCAGCAAACCTTAATCGGGATGGCATTTACTCGCACCAAGGATTGAGTTTCGGCGGGCTAATATGCCGCTCCAAAACGAAAACAGTCGACTATATTGAGAAGCTAAAGCATTGCTTCACTTATTACCGCGAACAAGGTCATGAAACCGTTGACTACAAATGTTTCCCACACTACTACAAAGAAAAGCCTTCAATGGGAGACATCTACGCTTTACATAATTTGGGCGCAACATTGACAAGGTGTGAGATAAATTCCGTGGTGGATCTTCAATCCACTCTACTCTACTCTTCACAACGCAAAAGAGGGATATCAAAGGCTAAAAAAGCTGGCTTGTCGGTAACTAGGTCCAACTCTTTTTCAAGCGCAATAGATATGATTAACCTAGCGCTTGCGAAACACGGGGCGACTGCAGTCCATAGCGCCAGCGAAATATCAAAACTGCACGATAACTTTCCTGACTTAATTCGACTATATTTTGCTAATCTAGAAGACATGGCATTAGCGACAGTCGTTACTTTCGAAAACGCTTTTGTAACACATGCACAATACATCGCCCTACTTCCAGAGCACAAAAAATCAGGTGCACTTGACTTCCTTTTAGACCACTTAATTTGCGATGCAGAACAGCGAGGCAAGAGGTTCTTCAGCTTAGGAATATCTACCGAACTAAAAGGTTCTATCTTAAATAGAGGTTTACTAGACCAAAAAGAGGGCTTTGGCGCCTCACCAGCCTGCAACTACGGTTTCACTCTATCGCTTAAGGACATTGACCGTGATGCGTTGGCTCAGAACCTTTAAGCGCAATAATAATGGTTTCTACCAGGATACCAGTAACATCCAGAACTTTGCCCTAACCGGTAAGTTTGACAAGGCCGTTGATGCGCTGGGCTTACTCATCAGAAAAATAACCACTTCGAAACATAACATCAACAACTTCTATGGCTCGAGTGACATTGATCAGTTGATAGAGCTAATTGTAGAAATTCATTCAAAACAAGCCAGACCTCTAGAAGAAAAAAATACAGCGGAAAGCGATTATGGCACCATCGCTCTCGTTACAAGCTTCGTTCTCAACTCTGGGGGCCATACCCGGGAGATTTTAGATTTTCTTCGAGAAGCAAAAAAAGCAGGGCAGAAGGCTTATTTAATTGTGACTGGCTCTCCTGCAAGCTCTCACAAAGAAGCGTTGGGAAGCGCTCGTGAGTTATCTACCGTTGTTGTGCTTGAAGACCAACCCTTTTCTTCAAAACTAAACGTGCTTGGCGCCTTACTATCGAGCCCGCTTTTGGAACAAGTAATTTATTTCCCTTGTACCTCCGACATTGCATTGTTGGCCAGCATAGCCATGGCACCTAAAACAAAAACTGTAATCCTCAATCTGAATGTCGACCATGGCTATAGCCCAGGACTGCACATAAAACGCATCGACCAAATAATTGTAAAGAGACCGTTAAACCATATCCTCCTGGAGCAAATGGGTTTGGCAGAAAAACTAACTTATCTACCCTTTTCCAGAAGCCCTTCGGGAACCAAGCATTACGCTAGATCGATTTCAGCGGCGCCCTACGCAAGCCTTTCTTGCACGTCAGCTCGCTATAAAATTAATGACAGCTATCGCTTTCCATACAAACAAATTGTTTCAAATATTCTCGCGACAAAAAAAATCCGCCATATACATGTTGGCGCAATAAGCAAAAGCCAAAAGCGATTCATACGAAAAGCAGTATTAGAAAACAACTTGCCGGATGATTACTTTATTCATATTCCTTATGCACGTCGGCTAGCGGACGTTTTTGATAGCCACGGAGTCGATATACTATTACAAACCTTCCCCCTTGGAGGTGGGCTCGTATCGATAGAAGCAATGGAAGCGGGATTAGCAATTATCAATCATACAAATAGCGATTCAAAACTCTATAACCTCAACGATTTTACTTATAAGGGGTCTCTTACCTGGAAAGATCCAGCAGATTTAAGCGAAATAATCTCCAATCTATCAAAAAGTTTACTGGAAGAGCACAAGGAAATATCTCGCGCTCACTATTTAGAATATAATCAACCTGAGATTATGACCTCAGCCATTTTTAAAAAGGACTATACTGGCAAGGCGTTCGACCGAAAAGCCATAAAAAAACTATATAGCTATGAAGTAGACCAAGCGGCTTTAATGTACAACTCTCGAGCTTAGGTCAGTCATACCACCACAATATTTTTATAATTCATCTAGTCTTAATCTAACATAAGCTCTCATATAGTATTTTAGGCTTTGTAAATCTAAGGCCGCAATTGAACGCACAACTGACTTTCTGTAAAGCCTGCCCAAAATATAGGAAAGATGCTCCGGCTCAGTTATATTTTTCTTGTATATTCTTTCAAGCTGGAGATTATAATGGCGCAACTGATACTTCCTAGAACTTAAATTCTGACCATGCCAACGATAGAAAGTATGGTCTTTGTCGATGTATCCAACATCAAAATCTTTAGTTAAGCGTAACCAAAAATCAGCATCCTCAAAAGTAAACTGGGGGTCATAGTAACCGATTTTTTCGTAGACACTCGTACGATATAAGTGCGATGGGGTATTAATCCCCCCCCGCCTGTAAATCATTGCCTCAAAGAGCCAACCAGTATTTTCCTTTTTCGAATAGTCCAGTTTTTTTATCTCACGCCCTTCTGAATCTACCTTTATCGAACCAGAGTGTACTAATACGTACTCTGGACGACACTCCAAGTACTCTACCTGATCAGCGATTTTGTTAGGCATCCAGTAATCATCTGAACCCAACATTGAAATGTACTTACCCCGTGCCGCCACAGCAATCTCGTTGAGTGTGTTGCACATACCCCTATTCTCTCGGCTTGAAATTTCCAGCCGCTCATCACAACGTTCTGTAGCTAACTCTTGCAACACGGCAAAAGAACTATCCGAAGATCCATCATCAATAACGATTACTTGAATGTTTTTGTAGCTTTGATCAAGCACCGACTCAACACACTGTCTTATATAGTTCTCGTGGTTATAAAGCGGTATACCTACCGTTACTAAAGGTTTAGCATCATGTCCCTTACCCATCGCCTATTCCTTGTGTACATTTAAAACCATCCACCACGCATCGCTCATTAGGAACCATTGTATAGTTCTCTCTATGCCTGTCTCAAAGCTTTCTAGCGGTTCGTAACCAAGTTCACTACTAATCTTACTTGCGTCAATTGCATATCGCCTATCGTGCCCCAAGCGATCTTCAACATGTTCAATTAGAGATTCACTTTCATTCGATATTGCCGCCTTTGCCTCAGGAAACCGACTCACAAGAGAAGCATCTCGTTGAAACGCTTCATTCATCTTGCCGCAAATCAGTTCAACTATATCAATATTTTTCCATTCGTTATTGCCGCCAATATTGTAAGTCTCGCCGATCTTTCCATTCTTTAACACCAAATCGATTCCTCGTACGTGATCTTCGACGTATAACCAGTCACGAATCTGCTTGCCATCTCCATATATCGGTAACGGTTTGTTCCGCAAAACATTAGTAATCACTAAAGGAATTAACTTTTCCGGAAAATGGTAAGGGCCGTAGTTATTTGAACAGTTGGTTGTTGTTACTTCCAGGCCAAAGGTATGATGATAAGCGCGCACTAAAAAGTCTGAAGATGCCTTGCTCGCTGCATAAGGGGAGTTCGGCGCATATGGCGTCGTTTCTTTAAACGCAGGGTCGTTTGGCGCCAGCGTTCCATAAACTTCGTCGGTAGAAATATGGTGAAAGCGATGTTGAGCACCAAATCCCTCGTCCAACCATAACTTTTTTGCCACTTTTAACAGCGCATGCGTACCATCTATATTAGTTTTTATAAACGCGTCTGGGCCGAGAATAGATCGATCGACATGTGACTCAGCCGCGAAGTGAACGATGGTATCCACCTCATGCTCGCGCATTATTTTTTCAACCAACGCCTCGTCACCGATATCGCCATGGAAGAAAGCAAAATTTCCCTTCTCCTCGGCCGCGGCCAAATTTGCCCTATTCCCAGCATAAGTAAGCGCGTCCAGGCAAAGCACAAAGTCATCGGGGTATTGACCAAGCCAATAGTGAATAAAGTTTGATCCTATAAATCCGGCCCCGCCGGTGACTAGTAACTTTGAACTCATTACATATCTAACTATTTAATTTTGGCTCACTCGCCAAGCGAGACAGCATTAACGCTAAATTTTCTTTCCAAGATTCAGGCTCGGGCATACCCTCGAGCTGCACTACTTTCAATACACTGTAACCGGGTCTCGGAGCTTTAGCGGCAAACTCCTGCGTTGAAACGGGTTTAACCACCACATCCTTCTTCAATAGTTTCAGCTCACGCGCTTTCTCGTATATCGCTTGCGCAAACTCGTACCATGATATCTCACCCAAATCGGCCCAATGCACCATTCCTGAGTGACCGTTTTTAATGAGCGTCCAAATGCATCGCGACAAACCTTCTGCCCAGGTAGGCGCACCAATCTGATCGTTTACTATAGCAAGTTCATCACGCTCACTCATTAAGGCAAGCATTGTTTTAACAAAATTATTTCCATAGACAGAATACAACCACGAAGTACGTACAATGGTCCAATTATTTTTCATAACGGCGATAATACAATCTTCTCCCTCAGACTTACTTGCACCGTAAACACCTAACGGATTCTTTTTGTCGCCTACACTATAAGGGCTTGAAGCCTCACCATCGAAAACAAAGTCTGTTGAAATATGAACCAAACGGCAACCTAACGTACTACATATTTCTGCCAGGTTTCTTACCGCATCACGATTTACCGCATACGCCTCTTCCGTACTTTCTTCAGCCTTATCCACCAACGTGTACGCAGTCGCGTTAACCACCACATCTGGACGCAATTTTTCTATTTTTTCTTTAAGCAGTCCTGAGTTTGTAATATCAACATCATTACGCCCATACTGAACAACATCTACAGGCTTTAACTCATTTGCCATCAACTCCTGCGCCAACATTCCCCTGCCTAAAATAAGAACTCGCATATTTTCTCGCACGAACTACTCAAACGTTTCTGCATCACAAAAACGCGTGCCATGTAGATCCTTCTTAGACAAGATTGGCGCGCAGGCATTTGGCAAGGGCCAGTCAATCGCCAAGTCAGAATCATTCCAACAAAGCGTGCGCTCGAATTGCGGGGCATAGTAATCCGTGCATTTATATACAAATTCAGTATCTGGCTTTGTGACATAAAAACCATGCGCAAAACCCGGAGGCACCCACAGCTGACGCTTGTTATCGCTTGACAGGTAAAACCCCTGCCACTGTCCAAAACTGCTGGACGACTGTCTTAAATCAACAATGACATCATATACCTCTCCCACGACCACCCGAATTAACTTCCCTTGAGGCTGTGTTATCTGATAGTGAAGCCCTCTCAAAACCCCTGCGTTAGACTTACTGTGATTATCTTGAACAAATGCCATGGAGGTCACTTGATCACGAAACAAATCTTGCCGGTAGGTCTCCATAAAATAACCACGCTCATCTCCATAAACTGATGGCTCGATCAACAAAACGTCTTGCAAATTTGTCGGGGTTATCTTCATATTTTGTTTATCTAACAACGCAAACGCTTGGCGCTAGCTTAATAGGCTCAGTAAATAGGGACCGTAGCTGCCTTTCATTAACTTCTCAGCTATTTGGCGCAGCTGATCATCACTAATCCAACCGTTGAAATGTGCAACCTCTTCAGGACAGTTAATTTTAAGACCCTGTCGTTTGTCTATCGATTGAATGAATTGCGCTGCCGCCAACAGGTCGTCATGAGTACCGGTATCGAACCACGCCGTTCCGCGACCCAAGGGCTTAACCATTAACTCATCGCTCACCATGTATTGCCGGATAACATCAACAATTTCCAGCTCACCACGCGGTGAAGGCTTCACATTATGCGCGAACTCCACAACACGCCGATCGAAGAAATAGACCCCAGGAACCGCAAAACTCGACCGAGGTTTTTTTGGCTTCTCCTCTAACGATATAGCTTTGCCAGAATCATCAAACTCTATAACCCCATAGGCCCCGGGATTCGCAACATGGTAACCAAAAATAGTAGCTCCTTCTTGCTGAGCCTCAGCCTCATGCAAAGCTTTCATTAAACTATGGCCGTAAAAAATATTGTCACCGAGAACCAACGCCGCTCCAGAACCATCAAGAAATTCCTCAGCCAGGATAAACGCCTGTGCCAGGCCATCTGGTGAACGTTGCACTTCGTAACTCAAGTGAATGCCAAATCGCGAACCATCACCAAGCAAGACCTTAAATGCTTCCAGTGACTCCGGCGCCGTAATTACCAAGATATCCCTTATACCCGCCTGCATGAGTGTCGACAGCGGATAGTAAATCATGGGCTTATCGTATACCGGCATCAATTGCTTGCTTACCACCAACGTGAGAGGATGCAACCGCGAACCGGTACCGCCGGCTAGAATTATACCTTTCTTCAATATGCCCACCTCGAAAACTCGCTCTTCCGCCTATAATGGCGACGATACATTTTAACGCCAAACGAGACGAATCAAACCAATGCAGATTCACATTAGTGAGTGTTGTCCCGAGTCGTTTGACACCAACTTTGTGGAAGACACGCTGCACAAAGCGGCAGATACCTTATCTCAAACCAATCTCACAAACGATGGCCGCGGCGCGATCTATCTTCGTCGGGATTGCACCCCCAACGTGATCGTGCGTCGCTACCGCAGAGGCGGGTTGATAGGGAGAATCGTTCACGATCGCTATTTTAAAATTCCAATGCTCAGCCGCCAGCAAAGCACTCGCATGGAGAGGGAACTTGCGCTGTTAGAACATATCCACGCACTTGAGCTCCCTGCTCCGCACCCGTTAGCTATTGCTATCGATCGACGGGCTTTTAGTTACACGGGCTATCTGCTAACCGAATACATCCCCAACACTTCCACCCTGTCATCAAAGCTTAACGCTCACACCTTGACTCAAGCCACCTGGGAAAGCATTGGCCGAACGATTAAGCGCTTTCACAATGCTCAAATTTTTCACTCCGACCTAAACGCAACGAACATTTTGTTAGACGACGCGTTAAACCCCTACCTTATAGACTTTGACAAATGCTGCGTGAAGACAGGCGAAAGCTGGAAAGATAAAAATCTTCAGCGTTTATTGCGATCGTTAGACAAGATGAAACGCCTCAATCCCGAATTCAAATTTACCCAAAGCCATTGGCAATGGCTACTTAACGCTTATCAGAACTAAGCCGGCATAACCCTACATACGCAGCAAGAATCGCATCGCTTTCACGTCGAAGATGACTAAGAGCGGCCTGAGTTTTATCGTTATCGCTACTGCCTACTAAACGTTTAAACGCGCCCTCTGCACCCTCGACTGGAACTTTTTCTAACATACCAACCGACTGTAACCAGCGCACATCATCTTCAACATTGGCGGTGTAAGGTCCACACACAACCCTTTTGCCCCACGCAGCAGGCTCTAATACGTTATGCCCGCCGCAATTTACGAGGCTCCCACCCACAAAAACCCACTCTGCATTTGCGATAAACTGTGCCGTCTCCCCCATCGTGTCAGCCAAATAGATATGCGTATTTTCGTCAGGCAGTTCAGATCGCGACCTAACTGCAACATTCGCACCTTGAGCGTTAAGTGACTTTTCAATACCTGGACCACGCCCTATATGCCTTGGTGCAACCACGAGTAAAAGCGGGTTATCGATGTTTTTCCATGCCTGCCAAAGCAATAACTCCTCACCTTCGCGCGTCGATAACGCCAAAACATACTGCTTGTCTTCCAACTCTCTACACGACTCAGGCTCTGATTTCGCAGTCAATAACACACGCTTTAAGTTGCCAACAGCCTCTGTACGATCAGGCCGAGCACCAAGCTCGACATATGCCTTTTTGTCACTATCGGAACGCGCTGCGACATAATTTACCCTTTGCAACACATTTCGATATAACGACTTAACAACAAAGCCCGCATCAAGCGTCTTCTTGCTTAGCCGACCGTTGACTATCCCAACTTGCGCGCCCGCTTCGCTAGCGGTAAAAAACAAGTTCGGCCAAAGCTCAGTTTCAACCACCCATAAAGCACTGGCATCAATGTTCCTCACCATCCGGCGTGTCGCCCAAAAAAAGTCGACAGGACAGTACCGATGTCTAACGCGGGCCGCTATCTCCTGCACCTCAAGAAATCGAGCCAGGTCCCTTTGACTTTCTGGTGTATTGGTCGTTATCACAATCGCTAACGACTTATCACCCTCAAGTAAAGCCGACAACAGAGGATACAAAGACCTGACCTCGCCCACCGAGGCCGCGTGAAACCAGATGGCGCGCGCATCGCCCCGGGCAACATCACCCGCGGACCAACCCATTCGCTCAACGAAAAACCGCCACCCACCATCACGACGATACGCCTGAACCGCCGTGATTAGCAACAGCAAAGGCCATAACGCGTAGAGCAGCAGTGAGTAAACTAGACGCATGTTATTTTTTTAAGTGATCCTCAATCGATTGCGCCTGTACGGCACGTTAAAATCTGTTGATGCCTAACCAGACAAAAAACTCGCAAAACCTTGCCCACCCTCGCCACTGGGCAAGCTGGGTTGCGATTGCGCTGCTTCGTATCATCGCCGCACTACCTTTTAAGGCAAAGCTATTTGCCGGTAAATTTTTTGGTCTACTAGCCTACCGCTTTGCCAAAAAGCGACGCCATATCACCGAAGTAAATATCAAACTTTGCTTCCCTAATCTTAATGAAGACGAACAAGCCAACCTGGTTCGGGAAGTCTTTATACAAAATGGCATAGGGTTTTTCGAGATCGCCTGGGGCTGGTGGGTAAAACCGAAGGCGCTGGAAGGTCGATATACCGTCGAAAATATAGAGCTCCTGCATCAAGCACAAGCAGACGGCAGAGGGGTATTGCTGGTCGGCGCGCACTTCGTCCACCTCGACCTTTGTGGCGCAATGCTTTGTCAAACAGCACCAATGGGCGTAATTTACCGAAAAAACAACGATCCAGTGATGGAAAAAGTCATTACTGAGGGTCGGCTTCGTATATTCAGCGACGTTCTCGAACGAAGCGATATGCGTACCATTGCACGACGCTTAAAAGCAGGTGCCGCAATCTGGTACGCGCCGGACCAGGATTTTAACCATCGGCAAAGTGTTTTCGCGCCTTTCTTTGGCGTCCCCGCCTCAACACTTACTGCAACCAGCAAGCTTGCCAGGCTGGGCAACGCTTCGGTGCTTGGCCTGTTTCACTATCGCGACCCAAAAACACACCAGTACCGCATTGTCTTTAAGCCCATTGACTCTGCCTTTCCCACGGGAGACGAAGTAGAAGATGCGACTCTGGTCAATCGCATGATTGAAGACGCAGTGCGCGAAGAGCCCGCTCAGTACATGTGGGTACACAGACGGTTCAAGACCCGCCCACCGGGCGAAGCATCTGTCTATTAGCCCCAAAAACCCTATAAAAAGGCAAATATACAAACTATTTTAGGAATGATAAGTCAGACAAAAAATGATGCAGGTATTAAACTAATAAGCCTACGTTTGACTTCATTTCGCACTCAGCACAATCTTGAGACAGAACAGCATGACCGCGTTTGGCAGTAAATTTATGCCGTTAATGGCACTGACCCAGTTTAACGGCTCGGAATGGTCGGCCAGTGAAAACGTACCATGCGACGCAATCAGCCTGCACGCCGGCGCGCATGTATTGCATTACTCCAGCACGGTCTTTGAAGGTTTAAAAGCATTTAAACACAGCGATGGCAGCGTTAAGCTTTTTCGCCCACAGCAAAACATCGACCGTCTGGCGAGCAGCTCCGCATTACTGCAACTCCCAAAGATAGATACCGGGCTTGTTAGAAAGATGATCCTCGATATTGTTAAGCACTACGCGGGCGAAACACCAGAGCCGCCCGGCTCGATGTACATCAGGCCAACCCATATTGGCACTGATGCCGCCATCGGTGCTGCGGCGGCAGGCTCATCAACCTCCATGTTGTATATCTTACTTTCTCCTGTTGGCGATTATTTTTCTGGCGGCGATCAGGGCCTTCGCATTATGGTTGAAGAAGATTACGCGCGTTGCGCTCCGCATATGGGCATGGTCAAAAGCGGCAGCAACTACGCCAGCGCACTCGGCCCAACGCTGAAAGCAAAAGAAACCTGGGGCGCCGCGCAGATTCTATTTTGTCCAGGCGGTGATGTTCAGGAAACCGGCGCATCAAACTTTTTACTCATTGATGACAACACGCTCATCACCAAAAACCTGGATAGCAGTTTTTTGCATGGCGTGACACGCGACTCCATCCTCACTCTTGCGAGGGATCGCGGTATGGATGTTCAGGAACGCGCGCTAAGCACCGACGAGTTATTCGAGCGCATCCAAAACCCCAATTGCGAAGCTGCATTGAGCGGAACCGCAGCAGTGCTAACGCCTGTCTGCACACTCATTCGTAATGGTAAAGAACACCAGGTAGGAAACGGCAAAATCGGTTCTACGACAGTCTCACTGCGTGAAGAACTAAACGCCATTCAATGGGGAAAACAGGAAGATAAGCACGATTGGTTAGTGGCTGTCTAACGGCGCCTGCCCTAACCCTTCGCTTTTAATACCTCAACAAACCATTCGAAACTTTTCGCGTAGCCAAAAGGTTTCAGCAAAAGGCCGCCAACAGCCGCGCTGGCTTTAAGTAGATATTACTGTCGTACAGCTGGCAACAAATAGAAATCTACCTATCCGCCGCTGGAGCACTACGCAATACTTCTTCTGGTGTGGTCTCACCCACCGACACCCTGTGCGCTCCGGCTAAACGCAGTGAACGCATGCCTTCTCGCATACCTTGTTCGCGGAAACTGGCAAGATCAAAGTCGTCGGTAATCAACTTTTTCAAATCGGTGCTCATCGGCATGATTTCGTAAATGCCTTTACGCCCGTAAAAGCCCGTGTTTCGACACTCCATACAACCCACGTTTTTATAAACGGTATTGGGCTTATCGGCGGTCCAGGGCACGGTAAGCTCATGCCATATTTCCTCGCTCATGGGCGCCGGCGTCTTACAGTGCTCACACAATGTTCTTACCAATCGCTGTGCCATCACGCCTATCATTGTTGCTCGCAGTAAATACGCGGGCACGCCTAGCTCGAGCAAACGCGAAATCGCACTTGGCGCATCATTGGTATGCACGGTAGAAATAACAAGGTGCCCCGTTAACGCGGCCTGCACAGCCATTTCAGCGGTTTCCGGGTCGCGGATCTCGCCAATCATAATAATGTCGGGATCTTGCCTCATCAACGCTCGAACCCCTGCCGCAAAATCCAAACCTATTTTTGGCTGCACCTGCATCTGGTTAAAAATCGGCTCGACCATTTCAATAGGGTCTTCTATCGTACAAACATTTACTTCTGGCTTTGCTAACGTTTTTAATGTGGAGTAAAGCGTTGTTGTTTTACCCGAGCCGGTTGGACCGGTGACCAGCAAAATACCGGTGGGCCGCGACATCATCGAATCCCAGCGTTTAAAGTCGTCGCTGACCAGACCTAGATCTTCAAAGCTTCGCAGCAAAACATCCGGATCGAATATCCGCATAACCATTTTCTCGCCAAACGCGGTTGGCATGGTTGCGATACGCAGCTCTACTTCGTTGTTTGTTGGGCTAAGTGTTTTTATACGCCCATCTTGCGGTTTTCTTTTTTCCGCCAAATCCATCCGCGCAAGAATTTTAATACGACTCGTTACGGCTCCAATAACAGGCGAGGGTAATTCATAAATATGATTTAAAGCCCCATCGATACGAAACCGTATATTCCCTTGCTCACGTCTTGGCTCAATATGTATATCGCTCGCTCGCTGGTCAAATGCGTATTGCAACAGCCAGTCAACAATATTAACGATGTGCTGGTCGTTCGCATCAGGGTCAGTCAGCTTGCCCAGCTCTAACATTTGTTCAAAGTTAGTGACCGGCGATTCACTTAGATCTTTTCCAATCGCTCCACTAACTGAATTGACCAGGCTATAAAACTCTACGCTATAACGTTTTATATCTGCGGGATTTGCAATAACTCGCACAATGCGTTTTTTCAACACATGCGCAAGGTCTTGCTCCCACTGACTCACAAATGGCTGCGCACTAGCGATGACCACCTCATCGTTTTTTACCTTTAAGGCGAGAATTTCGTGCCGCTTGGCAAACGCAAAAGACATCACACCAACCACGGCGCGAACATCGATTTTCATTGGGTCAATATGCTCAAGCGGCTGGCCAGAACTGTTCGACAACCATTCGAGCAAGACAGGAATCGTTAGCTTTCGGCCAGGGTCGCTCGCCAACGGCAACTGCTGGTCGGCAATATAATTTAGCGGGTGCTGTTCGGTTTCTTCTTTCGTCCGCCTGACGGCCGCAAGCTTGAGCACTTCATCATTAGCTAGATAGCCATCGCGACGCAGCTCATCAAGCAAGGTTCGCAACGTCAACGCGCGACCCTCAAGGGGATGAATACCGGATACAGAGGCTGTTGGTTTAGACTGATTATTCACTATGCTATTGTCAGGTTGCAGGAGCGACGACGCAGCCAGTAACTTAAGCCTAAGTGCGCATAAGTTCAAGGCATTCCCTAAAGGTACAGTATTTAGTAGAGTGTAGATCGAAAACCACTCACTCTGCTCAAAGCGTCACGCAAAAGTGATCAAAATCAAGGGCTTTACGCAAATTTCAGATGCCAATTAAACAAATTGAGGAAATTTTAAGCGAGTTAGTGGCGATCCCTTCGATCAGCAGCGCCGACGCCGCCTGGGATCAAAGCAATCGCGCGGTGATAGATCGTTTAGCCGAGCGCTTTGAATCGCTGGGTTTCAATATTGATATCCAGGAAGTCACCGAAAAGCAGCCAAATAGCAATGCAATCGGCAAAGCCAATTTGATTGCCAACATTGGCCGGGGCGAAGGCGGGCTGGTACTCGCAGGCCATACCGACACCGTTCCGTTCGATGCTTCGTACTGGCAATCGGATCCATTTACGCTGAGCAACCGAGACGACCGACTTCACGGACTGGGCTCAACCGACATGAAAGGCTTCTTTGCCGTTGTCCTCACTGCCTTAGAACAACTTGGCACCGACAAATTAAGATCGCTCGAACACCCTCTGACAATTGTTGCCACCGCCGACGAAGAATCGAGCATGTCGGGCGCACGTGCGTTGTCTGATGCCGACCCGTTAAATGCTCGCTTCGCCGTGGTTGGCGAACCAACCGATATGAAACCTGTGCGAATGCACAAAGGCATTATGATGGAATCGATCGAACTGTCCGGCAGATCTGGTCATTCTTCCAACCCGGCGCTGGGCAACAGCGCGATGGACGCCATGCACAAGGTAATGAGCGCACTTATGGCATTGCGCGACCACTGGGCAGCCACCTATCAAAATCCCGGCTTTGAAGTACAGGCACCCACTATGAACCTCGCAGCTATCCACGGAGGTGACTCACCCAATCGAATTTGCCAGCACTGTAAGCTCACGTTTGATGTCAGGTTACTTCCGGGCATGGATAACAATGAAATACGCGAAATTATTCACCAGCAAACCAAACGCGCCCTACAAGGAACAGGTGTTAGCGCCAGCTTTCATTCGCTATTCCACGGCGTCGAACCTTATCTTCAGGCTGAAAATAGCGAAATCGTAAGTGTTGTTGAAGAACTAACCGGCCATCAGGCCATGAGTGCGGGCTATGCAACGGAAGCGCCTTTCTTACAGGCACTTGGGATGCAGACTGTTGTTCTCGGGCCTGGCAGCATCGACACTGCGCATCAAGCGAATGAATATTTACCGGTTGCTCAACTAGACCCTGCTGTTAAGTTGATTCACAATCTCATCAACCGATTTTGCACATAGCTATATCTTGCTACTTAAGTAACTGCCGCTTTAGCCGATTGCAGCACCATGACTACTCAAAAACAACAACCGGGAATCGAAACAATAAACGAAGGCAATGACCTAATCGCGTGGTTTCGTAAAGCTACGCCTTATATAAATGCGCATCGCGGCAAAACCTTTGTGGTCATGCTGAGTGGCGACGCCATCGCCGACCAACACATTCACAACCTTATTCACGACATCGTGCTACTCAACAGTCTGGGCATTAAGCTGGTACTGGTACATGGCATTCGCAAACAGCTAGACGAGATGCTAGCAGCACAGGGAAAAAGCAGTCAATTTGCGCGCGGTTTGCGAGTAACCGATCAGGCGACGCTAGACGCAAGCATTCAAACCAGCAGCCTTTTACGCTCGCGACTCGAAACCAAGCTTTCGATGGGACTACCAAACTCCCCTATGCACGGGGCGAAAGTTAAAGTGGCATCGGCAAACGTCGTTACTGCAAAACCTGCTGGCATTACCGATGGGGTCGACTTACAACATACTGGCATCGTTAGAAAAATAGATCAGCAATCCATCCAAAACCTTCTCGAGCTTGGCAATATTGTTCTGCTATCGCCCATCGGATATTCTCCATCAGGCCATGCATTTAACTTAAATTACCAGCATCTTGCGGCAGAAATTGCCAAATCACTAAATGCTGACAAGCTGATTGCCTTTATCGAAAACGAAAGCTTGTATGACGCCAACAACCAGCTCGCGCATGAATTCACCCCACGTGAAGCGCAAAGCTGGCTAACAGGCTACGAAGATGCGGGCAACCAAAGCGATGAACTGGCGTTAAGCGTAAGTGCCTGCATTCAGGCAATCGACGCAGGCGTTCAGCGTGCGCACCTAATGAGCTACGCGAAAGATGGCGCTCTATTGCAAGAACTTTTTTCAGTTGATGGCAGTGGAACACTAATCCAGAAAAAAGATTTTGAGTTTTTACGAGAGGCGACTCACTCTGATGTACCCGCGATCATCGACATAATTAGACCACTCGAAAAATCCGGCGCTCTGGTTAGACGAGAAAGAGACTTGCTGGAAGAGGAGATAGAATACTTTACGGTTATCGAGCGCGAAAAACTTATTGTGGCTCTCGCGGCACTTTACCCTTCAAGCGACGGAAAAAGCGCGGAGATTGCCTGCATCACTACGCACCCTGACTATCGAGGCTCTAATCGCGGTGCAGCCCTACTGAAACATCTGGAAGAGAAAGCCAGGCTCCTAGGCATCGAAAAAGTATTTGTACTCACGACACAGACAACGCACTGGTTTTTAGAGCAAGGTTTCGACGAGGCATCAATTCAACAGTTACCCGGCGAAAAACAACATCTCTACAACTTTCAGCGCAACTCAAAAATCCTGACAAAAAAACTGTAACGGAGCGTAAAGCATGAAACACATCCCCCTAATTCTTGCTATTTATGTCGCATTTGTTTTCCTGCAATCGCTGTTTTTTAAATTCGCAGGTGTCTTCACCGGCAACCCGGCCGACATTACCGTATACATTTTTGACACCGTTGGTAGATGGATGCAATCCATTGGGTTCGACGCAATCGGCGCAGCGTTTTCAGCACACGGCGGAATTGTTATTGGATTAGCAGAGCTTGTCGCCAGCGTTCTTATTTTAATACCTGCAACGCGGATATTAGGCGCACTAATGGGGCTAGGCATCATATCGGGCGCGATATTTTTCCATATATTCACCCCGCTTGGCCTATTCCCATACACCGATTTATCCTGCACCACGCAAGGCTGCCCCACAGAAAAAGCGTTATTTTTTATGGCTGTAGGGGTCTGGTTAAGCTGCGCCTATCTGATACGACACACCATCAAGCTCAAACAAGCGTAATACTAACCGTCAGTAATCGCACCCTTTGAGGCCGAACTTACTGACACCGCGTATTTGGCGAGCACTCCGCGCTTATACTTCGGTTTAGGCGCTTTCCATTTCGCTCTGCGCGCTTCGAGCTCTTCGTCACTGACGTCTACGTTGAGCTTTCGCGATCGCGCGTCGATCGTGATACGGTCACCGGTTTTTATCAAACCAATAGGGCCACCAACCGCCGCCTCAGGGGTAATATGTCCAACCACAAAGCCATGCGTACCACCTGAAAAGCGTCCGTCAGTGATTAGCGCCACGTCATTCCCCAGGCCCTGCCCCATTATTGCACCTGTGTGCGAGAGCATTTCCTGCATGCCCGGACCTCCAACTGGGCCTTCGTAGCGTATAACAACCACATCACCCTTCTTTATTTTCTGAGCAAGAATAGCGTCGAGCGCCTGCTTAGAGGAATTGTATACCCGCGCCCTTCCTTCAAAGTGCAGCCCTTCGTGGCCTGATATTTTCGCCACTGCCCCTTCGGGTGATAAATTGCCTTTTAGCACAACCAGATGACTGTCTTTTTTTACCGGATTATCTAACGGCCTAATAATGTCTTGCTTTTTAGGATAGGGCTTAACCTTGGCAAGATTCTCTGCCAACGTTTTCCCGGTAACTGTCAGACAGTCGCCATGAAGCAAACCTTCATCCAGCAAGGTTTTCATCAGCGGCTGAATACCACCGATCTTAATCAAGTCTGCCATTGAATAACGCCCGCTCGGCTTGAGATCGGCCAGCATAGGCACGCGTTTACCAACCCGTGTGAAATCATCCAGACTTAATTTGACACCAACACAATGAGCCATCGCTAACAAGTGCAACACGAGATTGGTTGAGCCGCCCAGTGCGATAGCGACCGTCATCGCGTTTTCAAAAGCTTTTTTGGTCATAATCATGCCTGGGGTAATTCCAAGCTTGATCAGATTCATAACTGCTTTACCCGCACGGATACAGTCTTGCTCTTTACTATCCGATATTGCTGCCTGCGCAGAACTGTTAGGCAAGCTCATACCCATGGCCTCAATTGCAGAAGCCATGGTGTTCGCAGTATACATACCGCCACAGGAACCAGGCCCAGGGATTGCTTTTTCTTCTACGGCCTTGAGTTCCTTCGCCGGAATCAGGTCATTTGCGCGCGCACCTATCGCCTCAAATACGGAAACGACATCAAGATCCTTTCCATTATGATGGCCAGGCATAATCGTGCCACCATAAACGAACACGGCCGGGCGATCTAAACGTGCGATGGCCATCATACAGCCAGGCATATTTTTATCGCATCCACCCACCGCAACCACACCGTCATAGCCCTGACAGGACATCACGGTTTCGATTGAATCCGCGATTACCTCCCTTGAGACCAACGAGTACTTCATATTTTCGGTACCCATTGAGATACCGTCTGAGATCGTGATCGTATTAAAAATAATTCCTTTGCCGCCCGCCTTATCGATTCCGGCTTGCGCGGCCTCAGCCAGCTCATTGATATGCATATTACATGGCGTGACCTGGCTCCACGTAGACGCAACACCTACATGTGGCTTTTTAAAATCTGCATCTTTAAAACCAAGCGGCCTTAGCATTGCGCGACTAGCCGCACGATCATCACCATCAACGATCACGGACGAATATTTACGCTGCTCGTTAAGTGTTTGCTTTGAAGGCTTAGACATTACTGACCCCGAAAATCTGTTTAACGCGGAAGCTCAATAGGATAAAGACCATTCTTTATCAGAAAGTAAGATTAGCGATATTACTGATTAGCTAATACGCAAGCCACAGAAAAAAGCATTAAAAAAGGCCCTTTCGGGCCTTTTGTCTAACTTAGTTGATAAGGATCAACTAGCGAAAGAAGCTTACGCTTTTTGGCAGCCCGCAAGCTTGGCGCCTCGCTTAACAAGGTTCGCGCGGCGCGTGCCTTCAGCAATCACGTACTTCTTCCAGCTTGTTGCCCCTGACTCCGTCTTGGGAAATGTAGCCGCCTTTTCGAAAGACTTTTCTGCATCCTTATAGCAGTGCATCGACGCCTCGGCTGTACCTTTATTCATCCAGGTAAGATCTTCGCGCTTTAAACTACCTTTAGCCAAGGCTTTGTTTGCGGCATCAAACGCCTTCTGGTTTTCATTAATATTAAGATACACACCGGCCAAACGAGACCAGACGTTACCATCATCGGACATCGCTGCAGCCTCCTCTAACACCGGACTTGCACGACCAAATTCCTGAGACCGCTGCCACGCTGAGCCGAGTACCTCTAAATTCTTCTGAGTTCGCTCAATCATGCCTTCTTCCATACCTTTTTCGATAAGGTAGGCCGCCCTGAAAGGCGTATCAAAGGCAAGGTAGCGATAAGCTAGCGCCATCAACTGCTTCTCTTTGTCGAGACCGTTTTGCATGTAGGTTATTTCAAGACCGAGCAACTCATTTTTTTCGTCTTCCAGAGACGCAAACATAGCAGTGAGCTGTTTCCAGTACTTGGTTTTGGGATAGTAAGTTAGCAACGCGTGACTCACGCTAACGGCTTTGCGATATTCATTTCTCTCGTAATACAACACCCACTGAAAACTCAACCAGCCTTCCTTCGGCACCGACTGCATCTCGCGACTCTCAGCCATAACTTCTTCAACAAGCTCTAACGCCTTATCCTTTTTTTCGATGTTATAGTAAGCCTTCGACAATAAGATCTTACCGCCACGATCTACGGTTTCTGCTTCCTGTATCCAAATTTCGAGATGCTTGATGGAGTTGTTATAGTCCTCCTGCATAAACATAAGCTGCGCCATGTTATAGCGCACGCGTATACGTTTATCGGGGTCGGCCTCTGGCTCTTCAACAACTTTCAAATAGGCCGCTATTGCCTCAGGTACTTTATCTTGCTGAAAAAGCGCTACGCCTATCCAGTTGTTTATCTCGGAATGCTCAAAACCAGGCTTACAGGCTCGACGCATTGCCGAACGAGCTTCTTGCTCTGCACCAACCCAGTCTTCTTCTTCAAATCGCGCCTGAATTCTTTGCTGGCGTTCACTACATTCTGGGCTAGCGGTGCGGCGGCGACGTGTTTGCGTATTTTGATACTTCAAGCCCTCTTCCGCACTTTCCTCTTCAACCTTTTCGGCAGCTGGTGCTTGCTCGGCATCCTGAGCGTATAGCGAAGCGCTGGCAGCAGTCAGCAGCAAACTAAGAACAGCAAACCATACAAGCTTCCAGCCTGCAATCGCGCGACTTTTCGCGCTATAAAAAGAATGAGTTATGTTGCTAATCATGGCCAGTAAAATCCAATCAATAAACTCAAATTATTTACCAAAACCCGCAAAGGAAAACTTATAAACCACGCCGGGTACATCAACACCAACGCCGTCGACGATCTTGGGGTTGTAACGAAGCTTCTCTGCAGCTTTAACCGCCGATTTACCAAAGCCATAGTTCTCAGGCGACTCCTCCAGCAGCACGATGTCTTTCGTGGTTCCTGTCGGGGTTATCGTCACACTAACGACAGCATAGCCGGCCTTACCCTGGCGTTCTGCTCTTGGCGGATAACGCGGCGTTGGCACAAACACCGGGATCGCGTCACTATCGCTGCTAACACCGATAGCCGTATCAATATTCACTTCTGCCTTCGCGGCGCCACTCGCAATATTTAGACCCGCGTCACCAGCATCGATATCGATGTCCTGTATGTCTTGCTCCGGTGGCGGCTCATCAAGTATTTCTTCAATTTCAGGCAGGTCATCATCAATTTGCGCTTCGATTTCAACCTTGGGCATAGTGAAATCGGCAATTTTCGTGCGCTTTTCACCGTCTATTTCCACGTCACCCATGCGAATGAGCAGGCTCATTAATATGAACAAGCTGAAGGCGACTATTACACCTAGTACCAGACTGCCACCTAATCGAATTGCTTGCATAATTCAAACTCTTTGTTTTTACCGACCGAACTTATTTAGAGTCTGTAGAAATATAAATATCTATCACGCCTGCCGCCTTGGCCGCATCGTAAACCTTGGCGTAATAATCTGCGTTCGAAGATTTAGACTGTTGAATAACAACTGCACCCAATGGGTTGTCCGCATGCATTCTCTCGATCACAGACTTAATGGATCGCTCATCTACTTTCTTGCGATCAAGCCAAATTTCATTGCGATCATTAATAGCAATAAGAATACTTTGATTGTCTACCGAGTCACGCGTAACCGTATTAGGCCGGTCAATAGAGACACCAGGCTCTTTAATAAAAACCGCTGTCACAATAAAGAAGATCAACATGATAAAAACCACGTCGAGCATCGGCGTTAGATCTATTTCTCCGCCTTCTTGCTGTGCTTTTGCTGCGCTACCTCTTGCCATAACTAAACTGCTATCTAATCATTTATTGAGTGGGCCTTATTTAAACCAGGCCATTATCATCAAACTTGTTTTCTGTCTGCGAGGTGGAACCCGGCGGAAAACGATCAACAAATCTCTCTTTGCTCTCACCTGACTGCGGCGAAGTAGCTGAAGCAACAACGGTATCGCCACCACCTGACGGCGCCTGCGGTTTCGCCGCACCCCCACCTTCCGGAGGGTTGGGCGCATCACCAGAGGTCAAATGATCCTCAATCAATGCGCACTCTCGCTCGACGATTCGAGTTAAATAAGCCTGCGCAAATACGCCCGACAAAGCTGCGACCATACCCGCCATAGTAGGTACAGTTGCCCGCGATACACCACCAGCCATTGACTTGGGATCACCACCGCCGGTAATCGCCATAATATGAAAAACCAAAATCATGCCGGTAACTGTACCGAGCAAGCCCAGCATAGGCGCTAAGGCCACCAGGGTTTTAATCAGCCCCATATTCTTGCTGATTTTCATAACCGTTTCTGAAATCAGCGCATCACGAATTTTTCGTGCACGCCAGCTTCTTTTATCCTGACGGTCTTCCCAGTATTTCACGACCGCCCGCACTTCGTCTCGCAACAAAAACTTGAAGAAGAAAATGCGCTCGAAAATAAGCGTCCACATCAAAAACAGTAAGCCACCAATCAGCAATAGGACCGGGCCACCCATATCAATAAAACCGAGCACCATTTCTAGCGCTGCACCGGGATCTAATAGCTCGCTTAGTTTCACGTTATTCTCTTCAATCAATCAGAACCGCTTTGGCGCTAGGACCACAAAGGTATCTAGCGCCAAAACATTTACCGCACTACTGATGTTTCTCTGCATTACGAGCAATAATGCCCGCCGCCTGTTCTTCTAGAATCTGAATAATGCGTTGGGCGCGACCATTAACAACTGTGTGTGCCAGCAACGTCGGAATCGCGACAACCAGACCCAGTACCGTAGTCACCAGTGCTGAAGAAATACCGCCAGCCATTGTTTTCGGGTCACCCGCACCAAAGATGGTAATCGCCTGGAACGTAATAATCATACCAGTTACCGTACCAAGCAGACCCAGCAACGGTGCAACTGCTGAAATTATCTTGATCAATGTTAACGAGTTTTCAATGCTTGGAATTTCTTTAAGCACCGCCTCGTTCAACTTAAGCTCTAGCGTTTCATTATCCATATCTGGGCTTTCTTCATGAACCGCAAGTACTCGACCAAGAGGGTTGTTCGTGCTCGCCTTCTCTTGTTTCAGCTGCGAGTTAACCCGCATACCAACAATAAACAGCACTATGAAACGCCAGGTGGCAATCAACATACCCACAAGACCAACCGCACTAATAACATAACCAACTAGACGGCCCTGATGCCAACGATCAACCAGTGAAGGCGTGTCGATAAATGCGTAGAGCAAAGAACCACCGGTCGGCCCAGTAGGGTCAACACCAAAGCGGTAAGAACCTTCTGACGCAGAAGCAAGCTCTTGCGCCCAGGTTACAAACTTGCCTGCAGGCTGGCGTGGCAATTCACCCAAAGACGCCCCTTTGCCTGCTTCTTGTGCATAACGAAGATAATTACCATCGCCAGTCACAATATTAAACGAGCCAACGCGAACGACTTCGCCAGTAACTTTCTCACCGCTAGCGGTTGAATACTCGGTATCGAACCGCACTACCTTGCCAGATTCAACGATTTCCTCAAAGAACATTGACCACAGCGTTTCGATCTCCGCAATCTCCGGCAACTTAACGCCTTTTAGCTTATCAATAAGCGACGTTAAATATTCTTCGCGGTTCGGCTTTTGCACGCTTACAAGAGACAATTCAACAGTATCGCGCAAATCACCTGCCGCAGAGTTAATATGACCAAACAGCTCTTCCAGCTCACCTTTGGCCTCTTTCAAGGCCTTACGCTTGGCCAGCAACACTTCTTTGTTAGCTTCGAACTCACGCTGCAACTGATCGGCACGAGCTTCTTCCTGATCACGCAATTCCTGCGCTTTTCGAATTGCCTCGACCTGCGCTTCTTTGTCCGCGATAAACTTTGCTTCTCTCTCTTTCGCCAGGCGATTTTCACGAACCATCCCGCGCTTCACCAGCTCGAGCAGCTCATCGAGTGTTCTTGCCCCATCCTGCGCATGAACTGGCGCGATGTAGCCCGAACAAACCAGTGCCAGAACGGCTCCTAACGCCGCAGCTTTAAAACTTTTTACAAAACTCATTGTGCTGCCTCCGGCGCTTCTATAGGTAATTGCAGAATGTCTTTAACCGCCTGATTTCGTGCAATACGAATGCCGGTATTGATAAATCCACCCCACTCATCAACATCTAATGACTCCCACGATCCGGCATCCTTATTCCAACGCCCAACCTCTTCGCCATTTTCTGTTTTATAAAGTAACGCTATACGTCCCACTCGAAATATATCGACTGAGCGCGTTTCGCCATCGCCGTTAAAATCAATCGACGCTTTGTACGCCTCGATCTTACGACCATATTCGTTTTCTATTTTGTACGCTTCCAGCACCTGCCGGAAGTTTTCTGCAATTGACTGATTCGCCTTGCCCATGTTTGTACGTAGCGCATCGATACGCTTTTCACGCTCTTCAAGCAAAAACGGCGAGTCTTTTTCAACCAGCCCCTCCAACCCATCAAGCATTTTTTCGAGCAGCGCAGGGATTTGCTGCTGTACCCCTTTCACACCGATGATGGAGTTATCGATATCAGCGATCTCATTATTTTGATCCTGTATCTTGGCCTGACGCTGGGCATTGTTTACACGCAACGCCTCAATCTCTTTATTTAACGCCTTATATTGCTGAATGAGATCAACTGTTTCGTCCGAAATCGAATCAACCAGCTTTTGCGATTCCTGTGCGGCGACAAGCCGAGCGTTGCTCGCCGCCAATACGTCGACCACTTGATCGGCCACGGTTGCAGCCGCACCGGTCAGCGCACCCGCCACAACCAGCGCGCGACCAGATTGGGTGAGCGTTGGCTTAATCATTAATTTTTTAAAAATAATTTTCATGACAATCTACTTAGCAATTTGAACAAATGTGAGCAGGTAATTAACGTTATAAAGCGAGAAAAAAATGTGTGCAACGTGCCGGACTCACCTGGCAATGAACGAGCAGCGCACCATAGCGACCTTTTATTACAACCTTAATTAAACTATTTTTTTTGAATCAAAAACTCCAGAACAACCTGGCTGTACAAAAAGTGAAAGCTACCTTAAAACCAAACTATATTATTCAGATTTAGCTTTAGCAACGAGGGGAGCGAACTCCGCCAAACATTCAAAGAAACCTTACACCAGTGAGTACAACAGCCCTAGCAAGTGCTTTCGCCAACATAAACCATGGGACAGCGCACTTGATCAATCATTATTCACTAACGTCCCGCCAAACCCTGACAAAAACAGAATAAGGCAGCGGCGTATCTTGCGGGAACAATAAGCGATTCTTTAACTTTTAGCAACCACGGTGACAACTAAAAAGTTAAACCGCCACCGGAGCAGGGATATGCGGGTCACTTTCATAATTAACCAGCTCGAAATCCTCATATTTAAACGAAAAAAGATCACGAACTTCAGGGTTAATCAACATTTTCGGCAACGGCTTCGGTGTTCTTTGCAACTGCAAACGAACCTGGTCCAGATGATTCAGATATAAATGTGCATCGCCAAAAGTATGCACGAAGTCACCCGGCTGCAGCTCAAGCGCCTGGGCAATCATCATGGTTAACAGGGCATACGACGCAATGTTAAAGGGAACACCAAGAAATATGTCCGCACTTCGCTGATAAAGCTGGCAGGATAAACGCCCGTCAGCGATATAAAACTGGAACATGGTATGGCACGGCGGCAGCGCCATCTCATCGACATACGCCACATTCCAGGCACTCACAATATGGCGGCGGGAATCGGGATTATTCTTTAGGCTTTCAAGCAGGTTGGTAATTTGGTCAATGTGCCGACCACCCGGCGTGGGCCAGGAACGCCACTGGTAACCATACACCGGCCCAAGATCACCATTCTCATCAGCCCACTCATCCCATATCGACACACCATTTTCTTTCAGGTAGCGAATATTGGTATCACCACTTAAAAACCAAAGTAACTCGTGAATGATCGACCTAAGGTGCAGCTTTTTGGTGGTCACCATCGGAAAGCCCTGAGCCAGATCGAAACGCATCTGATGCCCAAAGATGCTTAAGGTCCCCGTTCCAGTGCGATCAGTTTTCTGGTGCCCATTTTCGAGCACGTGTGTCATTAAATCGAGATATTGCTGCATGTGTAGTAACAGAAAAGTTTTTAAGATAAATAGTTAGCGGCGCGAAATTTATTTTTTCGCCTTGCGCTTCGCTCTTGCCCTCTTTTTAGTAGCCTCATCGGCGACCGAGCGACCCGCGGGTACTTGCGGCTTATAAACAGCCTGCGTCTTTAGCGCCCACAGCATTAGAATCATACCACCTGCGATCATCGGAATCGAAAGCAACTGCCCTCTGGTCACCCACTCAAACGCGAGCGATGCATCCGGCTCACGGAAAAACTCAACGATATAGCGCGCCAACCCATAAACAAGCAAGAATAACGCAGCAACCGCCCAGGGCGGACGAGGCCTGCGCGCGTACCAGTAGACGACCCCAAATAACACCACACCCTCTAAAAACGCCTGATAAAGTTGCGAAGGGTGCCTCCCTAAAGCGAGCGGGTCATGAGGAAAAACCATCGCCCAGGGAACGTCGGTCTGTCGCCCATACAACTCGCCATTTATAAAATTAGCGATTCGCCCCAAACCCAAACCTAGCGGAGCCAGCGGTGCAACAAAATTGGCGACCACTCCAATGGGCCGCTCAATGCGTCGCGCATAAATCGATAGCGCCAGAAAAACACCTAACAACCCACCGTGAAAAGACATCCCGCCTTCCCACACCCGAAACAACCAGGCAGGGTCTGACAAAAAACGGTCAAAGCCATAGAAAAATACGTAACCAACACGCCCACCGAGAACCGCTCCCAGGGCACCGTAAAAAATAAGGTCTTCAACCTGCTCAACAGCCAACGGAGAATGCTTTTTCTTTGCCTGCCTTCTGCCAAGAAAATAAGCAGCCAAAAAACCTAACAAGTACATCATGCCGTACCAGCGTATCGCCAGCGGCCCTATACTAAAAATAACCGGCTCTATTTCGGGGTAACGCAACATAGACCTAAACCTTAAATGACATCCAGACGCGACAACGAGCGAAAACACACATATAGGCCCACGAGGAACAGCATCAATGCAAAACTTCTCGCTAGCATCTTCTCGGAAAACAACCGCCCTATCCTCGCTCCCATTGCTGCGGCGGGCACACTCGCCAGTACGATACCGACAAATGCTGGCAGATAAATAAAGCCAGTATCCTCATTGCCCGCTTCACGACCGAACCACCAGTAGCTTAAGGCTCCAAATATCGCAATAGGCAAGCCACAAGCCGCCGAAGTTCCGACCGCTCGATGTATTGGTACCGCACAATATCGCAACCAGGGCACCGTTAGCGAACCACCACCAATCCCAAAAAATGCTGAGACCCAGCCAATCCCAAAGCCAACTAACGGGACACCTGAGCCCGACGGAATCGCCGAGCGACCAATAGGCAACAGGCCAAAAGCCATTTGCAACGCGATGACTGAAAAGAAAACACCAATGACAGGCTCTAAATAAAGCGAGGATATTCGACTGGCAACCCAACTACCCAATGTAACACCTACCGCCAGGGTCAGCGCCAAAGCATTCCATAAACGCCAGTCAATATTCGCCTTACGATGATGCCCCCAGACAGAGCCAATTGAGGTAAGAACGATTGTGGCGAACGAGGTGCCAATCGCCATATGTGCAACCGCAGACTCAGGAATACCGCGCGCATCAAAAATCAACATGAGCAAGGGCACAAGAACCGCGCCACCACCTACACCAAAAAGCCCCGCCAGAGTGCCAGCAAAACCGCCTACCAACAAAAACAGCAACCACTCCACTAGCGAGAAACCCGCCGCCTGATCGGATCACGAAACAAGCGAGTAATGCCTTTGCGATCTAACACATCTTCTATGGCAGCCAGGATGGCACTCACCTCATCCATCTTCATCACTCGCGCCAGCAGCTCCGCAGCCTCTTCGCTACTCGCCGAGCGAATCACCGACTTAACCTTGGGCAAGTTACTGGCATTCATCGATAAGGAATCATAACCCATCGCCAATAGCAGCAGCGCAGCACCAGGATCCCCAGCCATCTCACCACAGATCGACACCGTCCTTTCATTTTTGTGCGCAGCATCAACAATTATTTTAAGCGAGGCCAACACTGCGGGATGAAAGGCAGAGTACAGATTGGATACATTTGGATTATTGCGATCAACCGCCAGAATATACTGGGTTAGATCATTACTGCCCACGGCAAAAAAGTCTGCGTCAGAAGCAAAACTGGAAACCAGATGGACGGCAGATGGAACCTCTATCATTACCCCAATATCTGGCAGTCCAGCATTAATTCCTTCTTCTAACAGCTCAGCATGGGCGCGCTCTATCAACCGCCTCGCCTCTCGCAGCTCACCCAAAGTCGAGACCATCGGCAACATAATGCGCAGATTATCCAGCCCCTCGCTCGCCTTGATCATCGCCCTCACCTGAGGCAAAAATATTTCCGGATGATCTAACGTCAAGCGAATGCCGCGCCAACCCAAAAACGGATTATCTTCTTCAACTGTAAAGTAAGGCAGGGGCTTGTCGCCGCCAATATCCAGCGTTCGCATGGTCACCGGATTAGGCGCAAACGCTTCTAGATGCATGCGATAAACTACACGCTGCTCTTCCTCCGACGGAAAACGATCACGGGTTAAAAATGGCACTTCTGTACGAAACAGGCCAACACCTTCAGCACCTCGATCCTGCGAGCGAGCAACATCAGAAGCGAGCCCAGTATTCACCCATAACTGCATGCGATGCCCGTCGGTGGTCTCGCAGCTTAAATCCTTAAGCGCTTCCAGTCCTCGCGAAACCAGCCGCTCTTCTTCGAGAATATCCTCATAGCCCGCCCGCAAATCCAGCGAAGGATTAAAAAACACCGTGCCCGAATACCCATCAACAATTAATTCGTTACCCTCTATGCGTGTAAATGGCACATCCACCGCGCCCATCACAGTGGGAACCCCCATACTGCGCGCAAGGATTGCAACATGTGAATTACCCGAGCCCTTAACCGAAACCATTCCCACAAGTTTGTTTCGGGGCACCTCAGCCAACATCGAGGCGGTAAGTTCGTTCCCAACCAATATCACGTTTTCGGGGTACACCATAGGCTCGCGGCTCGCCTGCTGAAGGTACTCCAACAAACGACAACCCAAATCTTTGACATCAACCGCTCGCTCACGCAAATAGCTGTTATCCATGAGTTCAAAAGCCTGTAAGTGTGAGCGCACCACACGCGCAACAGCTCCCTGGGCCCACTCACCGGATTCAATCAACTCTTCGATTTCCGCAGGCAACGCGTTTTTATCGAGCATCTTTGCATAGACTTCAAACAACGCGAGCTCTTGCGGAGGCAGGGTGTCGGCGAGCTGGGCACTCAGCTGTTCAACATCTCGCCTCACTCGCATCACACAGGCGCGGAAAAAAACCAGCTCTTCGTAAATGTCACGACTACGACGACTGGGGACGCCATCGAGGTTTGCTGGTGCGGAAACCACAACCGCACTACCAATCGCCACACCAGCGGCGCCCGGAACTCCTCTAAACTCTGCCGATACCGCCTGCCTGTCGCTGGTAAGATTTAAGCGACCGGTCGCTTGCGCATGCGCGATAACACTCGCCAGCTGCGCGGCCATCGTCAGCAAAAAGGCCTCTTCGCTTTCATCAAAACGTCGCGCAGCTTGTTGCTGCACAACCAGCACGCCGAGCACATTGCGATGATGAACAATGGGCACACCCAAAAAAGAATTAAAAGGATCTTCGCCTATCTCTTCGAAATATAAAAAGTCGGGATGATCTTGCGCATTGCTGGTATTTATTATTTCTTCGCGCTCCGCTACCTGGCCGACCAGGCCTTTGCCAAAAGGCAATCCAATATTTCCTAGCGCTTCGCGATTAAGCCCTTCAGTCGCCGTAAAAACCATCCGCTCTTCATTGTGGTCGGCCATGTACACACTACAGACATCCGTGCCCATAGCAGATCGCACCTTGCTTACAATAATGTCCAATGCAGATTGCAGGTCAGGCGCGGCATTGACGCGCTGCACAATACTGCTAAGCGACTGCAAAATACTCATAGCAAATGTTTCATTTACTTAGCCAGGCTGAGTACTTTCTCGGCATGCTTGCGCGACAATTCGCGCAGCATATGTCGATAGACCCAGCGTTTAAAATCGACGATCTGCAATACCGGATACCAATAGCTTACCCAGCGCCACTCCTCAAACTCTGGGTCACTGTGAGCATCGAGCTTCACAAGGCTGTCATCAGAAGTCAGGTGCAACAAAAACCAACGTTGCTTTTGCCCAATGCATGTCTGGCCACTGGATGACGTGCGCACCATTTTTTCAGGCAAACGATAACGCCACCAGTTACGCGTCTGCCCCCACAACTCAACGTCGCCTGGATTTAACCCAACCTCTTCGTTGAGCTCACGATACATGGCATCAAGCGGCGACTCACCATCATGAATTCCTCCCTGGGGGAACTGCCAGCCACCCTGGCGCTTACGCTTCGCCCACAACACATTCCCTTTCCCGTCAGCAATGACAATACCTACGTTAAGCCTGTAACCTTTTGAATCCAGCACAAAAACAACCTTAATTTGAAGAAACTGCAGCACCAAATTGCTGCTCACATCGCACCGCCGCACTATACCATAGATGGTTGATTCTCGATGCAATTGGTAAGCCCGCTACCACCGGCATCACAGCATACGTGATAAGATGCGCCGCCAATATTTCAGCGCACGTTTTTTTGATTCTTATTTGTTACATCCAATGCACGAGCAACTGGCCATTTTTGACCTCGACAACACCCTGCTAATCGGCGACTCCGACCACGCATGGGGCGAATTTTTAATCGAAGAAGGCCTTGTTGACCACGATTCACACAAACGACAAAACGACAGTTTTTACCAGGACTATCTCGACGGCCAACTAGACATCTGGGCATACCAGGCTTTTGCATTATCAACTATCGCCGGAAAGACACCCTCTGAGCTCGCACCGCTGCACGACAAATTCATGGCCAACAAAATCGAAGCGATGATTGGACCAAAAGCGCTCGCGCTTCTGGAAGAGCACCGACAAAAAAATCACCAGCTGCTTATCATCACTGCCACTAACGATTTCATTACCGCACCTATCGCCAAAAGGCTTGGCATAGATGAACTGCTAGGCTGCACTGCGGAAATTAACAATGGCAAATACACCGGCAAGATTATCGGCACACCCTGCTTCCAGCAAGGCAAAGTAGACCGCTTAAAAGAATGGTTAGAGAAAAACCCGCACTCGCCGGACACTGCGTATTTTTATAGCGACTCCCACAACGACCTGCCGCTGCTCAAAACGGTCGGCAACCCCGTTGCGGTTGATCCGGACGATAAGCTTCTTGCCCACGCAAGACAGCACTGCTGGCCGGTTATCTCGCTCCGCTAACCTGTCTACTGCGGACTGATTTGCGCAAAAAATGTTTTCAGATAATCCAGCTCAGGCATAGTAGCTGGTACGGGATGATCCATCCCCAGGCCTCCACGATAGATCAACCTTGCCTGTCGCTGTTGCTTGTATGCAGCAGTAGCAATTACTGAGCGCAACTCTTTCGCAGGCAAGTGCATTGAGCAAGAACAACTAGCGAGCACACCGTCATCCGCCAACAACTTCATCGCAAGCTGATTAACCCGATGATAGGCTTTTAAACCGCTACGAAAATCTTTTCGACGCTTTATAAATGCTGGCGGATCAACAATCACCACATCATACTGCTGCCGCTCTTGCGCCAACTGCTTTAACACCTGGTCAGCCTCACCAACAAATGTCTCGCACCGATCCGCAACGCCGTTTAACTTTGCGTTTTCGTTTAAGAGTTCTAGTGCCGACGCAGATCGATCAACTGCGTGCAGCTTTTTTGCGCCCTGGTTTAACGCCGCCAAACCCCAGGCACCTGAGTAACTATACACATCAAGCACGCGCTGCCCCTCACACAAACCAGCCAATTGCGCCCGACTCTCGCGATGATCATAAAACCAACCCGTTTTTTGACCTTTCAAAACAGGTACATGAAAACGGGTACCATTCTCAATAATTTGAATAACATCGCCGCACTCACCCCAAAGCACGCGCACGTCTGAGGCAACGCTCTCGTCGTTTTGAATTGAGTCGTTGTGTAAAATAATTGCTTGCGGCGAAGTGTTTTCCACAAGCCAGCTAACAACATTATCGAGCTGCATATACATGCCAGCCGTTGTAAGCTGCAAAACCCAGCAATCACCAAAACGATCAATTATTAAACCTGATAACTGATCACCATCGCCGTAGACCGCACGATAAAACGGTTGCTTATATAGCATTTCTCGTCGTTTGATCGCCGCAGACAAACGTTGATCCAGCAGCGACGAGAGGCTTTGATCTTTTTCCCGGCTATACAGGCGCCCGCACAGCAAGCTTTTATTATTGAAGTAAGCACTGCCCAATACCGTGCCGTTTGAACGCATCAGCGAAGCCGACTCACCTGCCGCCAACTGTCCGTAGTCACCTCGGCTAACATCTATCTCGTTGCTATAGATCCAGCGATGCCCATGCAGCAAGCGCTTTTCTGCACCGCTTTTTAGAAACACCTGGGGAAAAGAATGAGAAATAGAGCCAGCCATGCAAACGTCCGAACCACCGCTTAAAAGCCAGCATTCTAATCGAATAGCCGTCGAAGCAAGACGTATTATTGCCTACTGCTTTTTATTATCAACAACCGAAAGGTAACTACGCCTTGAGGTTGCGCCTTCGCGTCCAAGATAGCTAAGGAATTCATCAAACGGCAGTGGCGGCGTGTACAAATAGCCCTGCAATTGATCGCAGCGCATTTTTGCCAACTGCTCTTTCTGGCTCTCCAGCTCTACGCCTTTTGCAATCACCTGAATACCAAAGTTATGCGCCAGGCCGACAACGGCCTTAACCATACGAGCGGAATCGTTGTCGATATGCACTTTTTCGACGCTCCTGGCGTCAAGCTTAATTGACGAAAACGGCAGCGTTTGCAGCCGCGACAGCGACGAGAGCCCGCGACCAAAGTCATCTAACGAAAAATGTATTCCTTTTGAATGAAGCAAACGCATCGCATCGGCAATTTCGTCCAGACGCCCGGAAACCTCACTCTCCGAAAGCTCAAAGTCGACCCTGTCTGCATTGATCGCGTATTTTGCCAGCATGGTTTCGACAGAATACACAAAATCGCTATCGCGAAACTGACGTAGACCTATATTCAGCGAAAAGCGGATAGGCGCCACATGTTTTTCATCCATCTTGCTGATATCAGAGCACAATTTATCGATTGCCCAACCACCAATCAGCGACAATAAATCTGAACGCTTGGCAACAGGCAAAAAATCACCCGGCAGCATAAGCCCGTTTTCCGGATGCTCCCAGCGCAACAAAGCCTCTGCACCCACAACCTTACCGGTTCGCAAAGAAATCCGCGGTTGAAAATGCAGCACAAGCTCATCTTGCTGAACGGCTCTGAGCAAGTTGTTTTCTAACTGGTTTTGCTCAGTCGCTTCAATGTTCATCTTTTCGGTATAAAAGCGATAGTTTGAACCCGCAATACCTTTTGCTTCGTACATCGCAACATCGGCATGACGCATAAGCGTCCCCGCGTCCTGCCCCGCTTCGGGGTACACGGCGATACCAATACTACATCCCACCCAAAGCGGCTCATCACCGATCTGCATCGGCTGGGTAACCACATCAATAATCTTTTCGGCACTTGCCACTGCATCGGCAATTGAGCCTACTTTTTCCAGCAACACGGTAAATTCATCACCACCAATACGCGCCACAGTATCCGTTCGGCGAATGCTTTCGGTCAGGCGGCGCGCAATTTCGATAACGACCTGATCGCCAACATCATGACCGCGAGAATCGTTGATAGCCTTAAATCCATCAAGATCAATAAACAAAATGGCAAAAGGTTTGTCACCACGCACCGATCGTTGCAACGCTCGATCCAGACGATCACTAAACAAAGAGCGATTGGGGATACCTGTCAGAACATCGTAATGGGCAAGCTTGGTCAGCTCCTGCTGCGCTTGCGCGCGCTCCATAGCAAACCGAATCGCGCGCTCCAAAACGTATGCACTTAAATCTTTTTTTAATAAATAATCTGCCGCACCGTTTTGAATAGCTTCGCCCGCAGCGGCGGGATCATCTTCAGCAGCCAGGCATATAATGGGTATCTTGCAATGATGAGTGGCCGCCGCTTTTAATAGGTCTTTTGCGCGGTCTTGATGATTCTCAAAGTCGAGCAAAATCACGTCATGAACGGGTGCCAACATAGCCTCCATCGCCATGTCCAAATCCCGACACCAGGTCATATCATATTGAGCGCGACTAACAGCATCAAAAACCCGAAGCACAGCGGCATACCGCTCTCTGTCGTGATTAATGAATAACACGCGAATATGTTCGCGATGGTGACTGCTATTGCGCACTTAACCTGGGCTCTCTGAAAATTTATCGAAGCAACCTGGGGACAATTCTTGACTTATTTAGGCACAAACCCCGTACCTTTTTCCATCTAATCAATAAGTTACGCGTACCCACGCCACTTATTGCCGATTAAATGTCGAACCACCAGGCCAGCACTCCTACTGTACGTAATTTCTACAATTCGATTGGTTAAGAATAGAACAACTTCACACTTCTGCCACCTTTTTGGCACTATTCCACGGGCGAATCTGTGGTGACCGCAAAAATACGGAAACATAGAAAAACGCCTTCTAAACAGATGCTTACCGTTCTCTCAATACACTATATACTGGCCCACTTTTTTTCCGGCACCCATCTACGCGACCGATGAAACAAACAAGATCTAATATTGATCAACTCAACAGCGCTCAACGCAAGGCGGTAAAATCGATCGATACCCCCCTGCTAGTGCTTGCGGGCGCGGGCAGCGGTAAAACCAGCGTTATTACGCAAAAAATGGCCTGGCTGATCAATGAATGCGAGTACCCGCCGCAAAGCATATACGCGGTGACCTTTACCAATAAAGCGGCAAGAGAGATGCAGTCGCGCGTAGGCCCACTTATTGGCGGTGGCGCCAAATCCAGAAAGCCGCACATCAGCACTTTTCACCAGCTTGGCCTGAGTATTATCCACGCCCATACGGAGGCCGCAGAGCGCAAAAAAGGCTTTTCTATTCTCGACGAAAAAGACAGCGGCGGAATCCTTAAAGACATAATGCTTAACGACAGCATTTCGGATGAGTTGCTGGCGATATTTCAGCAGCAAATTTCGTCATGGAAAAGCCTGGCCATTTCACCCGACGAAGCGAAAGGTCTCGCACAATCAAAGCAGGAACAAAAACTCGCCGAAATTTTCCAGCGATACCAAAGTGCGCTGCGCTCTTACAATGCACTGGATTTCGATGATCTTATTACCCTTCCGGTGACCTTGCTAAAAACCAACACCAGCATCCTGGAGCGCTGGCAGAACAGGGTAAGATATTTACTGGTTGATGAATACCAGGATACCAACATAGGCCAATACGAATTAGTAAAACTGTTAGTAGGTAACAGCCACGGCCTCTGCGTTGTAGGCGATGACGACCAGTCGATTTATACCTGGCGAGGTGCCAACCCCGAAAACCTGCACCAGCTTTCTAGTGACTTTAAAGGCCTCGACATCGTAAAGCTGGAGCAAAACTATCGCTCAACCAATACCATTTTAAATTGCGCAAATGCGTTAATTAGCAACAACAGCCACCTCTTTGAAAAAAAGCTATGGAGTAAAAAAGGCCTGGGTGAAGCTGTACAAATACAAAGCCTGGCTTGCGAGGAAACCGAAAGCGAATATATTTGCAATCAAATCCTGGTTAAGCGACTAAACACACGAAGCCAGTTCAGGGATATCGCGGTATTGGTTCGCAGCAACTTTCAGGCAAAAATTCTTGAGCTAAAAATGCAGGCCCACCAGATTCCATACCATGTCACTGGAGGCACCAGTTTTTTTGCGCGCAACGAAATAAAGGACATTCTTGCCTACTTGCGAATACTCACCAACCCGGATGATGACAACGCTTTCCTGCGGATCGTAAACACGCCCCGTCGCAAGATCGGCATACAAACCCTGCAAACGCTCGGCGACTACGCTCAACAAAGAAGTGCTAATTTGCTCGCCTGTATTGATGAAGTTGGCATCGAGCAAACGTTAGGCGGCTCAGGGCTTGAACGACTTCGCCGCTTTTCGCACTGGCTAACCGAACTGCGTACCCAACTGGAAAAAGACGTTGATATAACGTCAGTATTACGAGAACTAATCGAGGACATCGATTACGAATCGTGGCTGATCCAGAACAGTAGCAGTACCGCTGTCGCAGAAAAACGCCTGGAAAATATTTATTTCCTGCTTGATCAAATTAAAAAAGAATCAGAGCGAATTTCTGAAGACAACGAACAGCTCTCAAACGATCTCGTGCTAGAGCAGGTCGTTAATAAACTGCTTTTGCGAGATTTACTGGATCAGCAATCGGAAGAAGCGGCTGACAACAAAGTACAAATCATGACGCTTCATGCTTCGAAGGGCCTGGAGTTTCCCCATGTATTTATTATGGGATTTGAAGAACAAATACTGCCGCATAGAAATAGTATTGAATCCGGCAATATCGAAGAAGAAAGACGGCTCGCCTATGTTGGCATTACCAGAGCACAAAAAACGCTAACCTTGACAATGGCGCAGACGCGCAAACAATTCGGCGAAAAAAACGTTTGCGAGCCCAGTCGCTTTTTAGCCGAGCTTCCCGACGAGCTAATCCAGAGAAACGGTTTTGGCGAAGCCATTCCGGAAAGCGAGCAGGAAGCACGCGGCCAAAATGCGCTTGCTAACTTAAAAGCACTTTTTGACTAAGTGCAGCGATAAAAACGCATTAAATAAGCCCGATAAAAAAAGCCCCGATCCAGTCGGGGCTTTTTTAAACAGGGAGTGACATCCGGCCAGTACTATAAACCTTCAATCATGTAATCGACAGCAGCTTTAATTTCATCGTCGCTGCAACTTCCGCACAAGCCTCGCGCAGGCATCGCGTTCAACCCGTTAATAGCGTTGTCGTAGACAGTATCAATACCGTTTGCAAGACGTGCCGACCAGTCGGCAGCTTCGCGCAATTTAGGCGCGCCAGCGGCACCTGAAGAATGGCACGCCAAACAATTGGTGTTGTAAACCTCTTCACCAGACCTGGGGCCAGAAGAAGCAAGCGTCAAATTCGCCGCGCACTCATCACCCTTAACACAGACGTTTCCAACAGGTGCAATACGTGATGCGATATCGTCATTAAGACCCGCATTCGTGTACCCACCAAACATAAAAGCCGCCGCTACAACTAAACCGCCTACTACTGATCGTTTCATATCGTTACCCCACACTAACTCAAACGAAAACTTACTCAATTCAACACCAATCTATTTCCCAAAAACCAATGCACGCTCCCAGTTATGACACCGGAACACATCACTTATCGGCATAAAGCACTTGATGTTGAAGGTGATGCTACAAAGGCGCCGCAATTCTAACCGCTACCCCTCAAAAAGCCACTGCATCACTACGTAAAAAATGGTTGCAATCGACCCTCAAGAGCAAACTGCACTTAAGCTGCCCTGACGCTTATTCCACACTAAAAACACCCCAGACCAATTGATCCTGAGCAAAACTCGTCCTAACTATCACCAAAAAATGACATATATATGTCATTTAGATTACATTAACGTAATATTTCAGGAAAGCTTATCGATATGTATATACAATTACTATCATACCATGTGCTTATAGCGGTCCTTAGGTGACTGCACTGGCAATAGCGAATAGCAGCATATAGGCAGGATCGAGCCAGGAGCACCACCCCCAAACAAACCCAAACGGGGAGGGACACAGAGTGTTCATACGAGCTAAAGCAAAAAATATAACTGGCAAAAGGTTAACCACACTCGGCGCCATCCTGGTTCTGGCGGCAAGCTCCCTCGCTGGAAGCAATCTAAACGCGGAACCGTTAAGCCAGTCTACAAGCACCGCCTTCAATCAACAAAATGCTAGCGACTATCCGCTAATGCTTAGGAAGAAAGGCGTGCAAGGTAGTGTAACGCTCAGTTACGACGTAAATCCCGAAGGAAAAGCAGTCAATATTCGAAAAGTAGGCAAAGCACACAATCAGTTGTTTGTGGCTGCAAAAAATGTCCTCAAACAGGAACGTTTCGCCACAACAGTCGCTAACGGGCAACCTCTTGCAAGCTACGACAACAAAAGACGCTATCGCTTTGATCTAACCAATCTTGACGAAAGAGGGCGTCTCATCAAAAACGCCGGTGAGCATCCAGGCCAACATATTGCTCTGCGCTAAGCCCTGCTAATCTAGCCGCTCCTGCTTTAAAAACTTGCGGATAAACCTGCGCACTTCGCGCGCCGCGCTGGTATCCAGCTCTTCACACAGCGCAACAAATTCGTCGCGCTCCTGACGATTCATTCTGACAATTAACTGGCTGTCCTTAGGTTTTTTCCTGGATGAAGGCTTTGACGGCGAATTCGGCAATGGAATAGATCCCGTATATCATTTGCAATTACGTGACCACAATATAGCCGTATCACTCTCGTGTCTATACCGGGCCGCCAGAAGCGGCCCGTTGACGACATTCGTGACCCTACTTATCGCCGTCACTATTCTGTTGCTCAAGCGCCTTGTGATAACTCTCCATAAATCGAGCCAGCGCATCGCTCGCCTGCTCACCGGCTTCTTCGATACTCTCCGCCGACTCACCGATAGCTCTATCCACTCCTGACATAAACGCTGCCATTGCCTCCCCTAGCTGTTCGGGAGAAAGTCGTTCTTGCGTTTCTGCATCTATATCAGACTGCGCATCAGCGTTAGTCGAATCAGTCGGTTCACTTACCGCATTTTCGAAGCCTTCTTGTACACCGCTAATAATATCGCCAACGCCTTCAACTACAGTACCCAAAGCCTCTCCAGCTGACGTTGCCAACGACTTTTCTTCAGATGAGGTTTCGGATGGCAACTGCGCTGCCTCTTCGTCCACTCCTGTTACATCATTTCCAGCGTCCTCTTTATCGCTAAAACTCTGCTTAAAATCTTGCGCAGCCGTCGCCAGTTGATCGCCAACCTTTTCAACGCTATCGTCCAGCTCATTCACCAAACCGCCAATCAACTCACCAGCTTGCTCAGCTTTGTTTTCCAACTCAGACATTACGGTGCCCTGCTCAGCCGGTGCCTTCTCGATAGCTAAAGGCATAATCTCTCGCTCAAGTACGGCATCATTATCGCTAGCGCTTTCGCCGGACAACAATTCGTGTTCCGCTTGCTCTAACAGCGGCGCATAAGCGTCGTCTTCATCTGCCGTCGACGACTGAACAACAGCATTGTTCGAACCTACATCAGCCGCTTGCTCCTGTTCAGCACCATCACGTTGAAACGAACACTTTAGCAACACAAGTAATATCGCCAGACCAATCAAACTAATAGCGGCGGGCCGCCGTTCGATACCGTGAACTTGTGTACTGGCGACGATTAGCACTGCTACCAGCCATACGCTCACAATCAACTTACCAACCACCCCCAGCACACCGGCTAACACAACCCATATAGGCGAAAAAACCGCCAGGTAGGCAACAGTACGCGCACTTGCCTCAAAAGTTTGCTCGGAACCGAGTCTCTGCCATAAAAAATACAGTGCTACAGAAGCGACCGCGACTGTCACAAAAACGCGCACAATATGCGGAACCAGGCTTCCGAAGAGAGTGCCAAAAAACGATGCATCAGAATTAAACAGCGCCCCTATCGCGCACAGCACGACAGCCAGCACGGCCATTGCGAGAACGTACGCTGCGGGATCTAGCAGCCCACCTGCCCTGGGCATTTCCCTGTAGAACTGCGTCGGACTGAAGGCGACAGATACGGACTTTACAATATCGTTTCCAATAGACATAAGTTGCTCCCAAAAAACCAATTTATTCATTCGCGAATCAGTCTGATTTTATTATTCTGAACGCCGGGCTTCTAATTAAATCTTGAAAAACTTGCCAATTCCGCCCGCATAGCGGCCAAAAAAGAAAGCCTCGGCGCTTGATCAATTAGCGAACCAAAGAATCAAGCAAATGCGTCGAGGGCGGCTGGTAACCCAGGCGAACCAGCAGTTCATCAATCATCGACAAGGATAAACCCCACACCAGTTTTTCATCTGCCAACTGATAGCAAGGCCTTTCCATAGCAAAATTTCCACGCCTGTAAGTAAAGCGTTTGCGCTGCGAAAAATCGGCAAATCGTTCTAGCGGTATCCACACCAGGTCGGCCACTTCATAATTGGCCATTAAATCCGGTTTTTGGTCGAGATTAAAAACGTAAGGCGTAACGATCAGGTTGATGGGCATGCCAAGGTGCATCAAACTAATATCGGACAGTCGACCTATCAAATGTCCATTACTCATTCGGTGAGAGCGCGATTCGATATTAAAACCTACCTCTTCATAGGTTTCCCGCTTTGCGGTTTCCAGCGTATTCCTATCGAATTTTTCCTGTCGCCCACCCGGAAAAGCCATTTGCCCCGACCACGGGTCACCCTCATGCTTCGCGCGCTGCATCATAAGAACTGATGCATTAGCAATCTCATCCGAGTCAAACATCAAACTTACCGCAGCACGTCTGGCGGGCGCACAAGGCACAATCTTTCGCGCACAATCGAAATCGAGACTATCGCTAAGACTCCCGTTATGCTTATAACTCAATTGATTTACTGCCAGTCTACTCACAATTTTTTCGCAACACTTTTTATCGTAACACTATCAGCAATACACTCTTGACGACTTATCAATTTACTTTAGCAGAATACTCCATCGCGGGCAGAATACAGGGCCAAAGTTACGAAGGAAATAATCACCTAACGATTTAACTTATTTACACGCGCAAAAGAGTCGATTGCCTTTTTTAGCTCCACATCATTCGTTAAAGAGCGCGCCTTACTCAACAACGTTTTGCTAAGCCCGTACTGGGCCTGGGAAAAACGCACCTGCGCAAGCAGAAAATAAGCATTGGGATTGGCGGGCGCTATGCGAATCGCTCGCTCAACGTGAGCCGCCGCACGCTCAAATTGCTGTTGTGCATATGCTTGCTCCGCTGCCATCAGCAGTGAAGTAATTGCAGAGTTATTTCCATCAGGGCCAGCATCCGGCAATCTGGAAAAAGCTCGCTCTTCCGCAGAAGTCGAACTTCGTTCTTCAGTTGGTATTGACGAGCCCGACACATCGCCTTGCGAGGCACAAGATATTAACAACCACAATAGGCAAGCGCCTGAAAAAGCGCGCGATATAACAATCACTCGTCGCATATATAACAGACGATTATCACCCCGCGCTCGATTTATATTCACTAACCGCACCTCATACTTTACTAACGCGTATCAACCGATGATTATCTTTTAAATAGCTAGCTATCGAATAAAACTGCTTTTTAACATGCCCAGAGAAAACCATCGCTTGTCAATACGACAATTATTGACAACGCCTTCTTCCGGTCGGTTCACTGCCTAATTGGTAAGGAAGTCGCATCGCGCTTTCGCAACGCTTAGTACTCCGTCCACCCGTTTTTAGATCAGCCCACTCGTAAACGATACCCTCTGGCGGAGACAAGCTCAGCGGTCGATGGCTGCTGGACTTAATAATCGACGCCCAAATAGGCAGCGCGCCTGAGCTACCCGTCAACGACGTTGGCCTATTGTCATCAAAACCAACCCAAACTACCGCAAGCAGGTCATCCGTATAACCAGCGAGCCATGAGTCTCGACCCTGGCTAGAGGTTCCCGTCTTAGCGGCGAAAGAAAAACCTTCACCTAAGCGGTAACGTGCACCACGCGCACTACCGAATTGACCAACCTCCATAAGCGCTGCATTAATCAAAAAGATACTGTTTTCATCATAGACATGCTCGACCTGGTAAGGGAATCGCTGCACTGAATTGCCTTCGCGATCAAGCACAGAACGGATTGCTTTTAGCGGTGACGCAAACCCGTTAGACGCAATCGACTGGTACAGCTGACTTACCTGAAACGGGCTTAGCTGCGTTGTTCCAATAAACAAGGAAGGAACTGCATTAAACTCAACATCTAAACCGGCTTTGTCTAGCGTGTTAACCACTGCTTCCAGCCCAATCTCCTGCCCCAGCCTGGCGGTCGCCTGGTTGTAGGAATACGCTAAGGCTTCAACCAAAGCAACATCACCATGGCTTTCCCGGTCGTAATTTCTTGGCGACCATTGGCTACCGTCATTCAACTCAAAGCTAATCGCCTCATCACTAACAACCGTGCTTAGCGTATAAGACTCGGGTTGTTGCAGCGCGGTAAGATACACAAAAGGCTTGATGACAGACCCTACCGAACGCTGCATGTTAATCGCCCTATTAAAGCCTGCGTAGCGCGCGCGACGACTACCAAGCACGGCCTGCACTTCACCGGTATCCGGCTCACTAACAACAGCGCTGGCCTCAAGCCCTTCCAGCCCCAAACGCTGCAAGTGTTCATCAACCGAGCGCTCTACATTGCGCTGCAATTGCGGGTCAAAGGCTGTGTAGATTCGCAAGCCTTCCGAAGTAAGTGCCGATTGTGGATAGTGCGCTTTAAGCTGTTGCTTCACTAATCCTAAATACGCAGGAAAACTAAAATAGGATCCACTCGCCTTACCTAAATTAAGTGGCTGCTCCCTGGCCCAGGCTGTGTCATGCTCACTCAACAAACCTTGAGACTGGAGCCTGTCCAGCACAAGGTTACGACGACTAAGCGCTCGGTCCGGATAACGCCATGGATCATAATAAGTAGGCCCGCGAATCACTGCTATTAACAGCGCAAGCTTTTCAACACTTAATTCGTGCAGCGGGCGATTAAAGTAATGATGCGCACCCAGGCCAAAACCATGCACCGCTCTTTCGCCCGCTTGCCCCAAATAAATTTCGTTAAAGTAAGCTTCGAGGATATCCTCTTTGTTGTAATGCGAATCCAGCAGCACCGCCATTATTGCCTCGGTGAACTTTCTTCTAAGACTTCTTTCGCGGGTCAGATAATAATTTTTCACCAGCTGCTGCGTTAGCGTTGAACCACCCTGCGAATAGCCGCCTGCCCGAACGTTCTGCACCAGCGCCCTAAAAATAGCCGACAATGACACACCGTGATGCTCATAAAAACGATGATCCTCTACCGCCACAAGCGCTGCTGCCAGCAACGGCGGTATATCTTGCATCCGCAGCAAAATACGATCTTCTTTGTGAGCGGGGTAAATCGCACCGATCTCAATAGGATCCAGCCTTAACAGCGGCAACGGCACACCTGATAAATCCGTAATATTGCTTAACTGATTATTCGCAAACCATAAGCTCGCTTGCTGCGCGAGCTCTTCACCATCCCAAAACTGATGCGCCCGTGAATGCAAAGACAAACTGACCCGGCCACCGGCATGAGTCTTTTTTAAATAAGAGCCCGGCATTCCAATATCACCTTCGCGATAACCCAGGTCCTTCAACTCCTGCTCAATCTCGGCTACTGTTAACGCTGCACCGGAATACAGCTCCATAGGCCTTGCGTAAACGCGTGCAGGCAGCTGCCACTTGTTGCCTTCAAACGTCGAACGTATCGTTGCGTCAAGGTAAATGACATAGGCAATCATGGCGACCAGCAAAGCAAACCCAAGCTTTAAACCATTTGCACTAAACGCAACAGAAAAAACGACACGCAAGCCTCGCCACAACCGGGCAAAAATCCAGCCCAAAATTCCAGACGGTTGGGCGCGTGAGCCACTCGTCTTTTTATTTTTTGGGGTCTTTTTCGAACCTTTATTCGGCATAAGCGTTAACAAACATAAGTTGTCGAAATCATTCCAGGGATCACTTGCATTTGGCGCAACCCATCGCTAGGGTTACGCTTCGTCGCGTACATTCTAGCAGCAAGGCTTTTGCGCAAACTAAACGCCTGCCGCGTGCAACGCCATTGTAGTTTCAACCCTTTTTTAACTAGTTCCCGTTCGAGAGCTAACCACCTTAAACATTACCTACGACAACAAAATGAAAAATTACCACATCTATGGACTAGGCGCTGCGCTAGTCGATACCGAAATTCAGGTGTCAGACGATGACCTGGCCACAATGCACGTCGAAAAAGGGCAAATGACATTAGTCGACGAAGAAAGACGCAGGCAGCTTATGGACGGGCTAGCTGGACACCTGGTTCACTCGAAACGCGCTTCGGGCGGATCGGCTGGAAACACTATTATTGCAGCAAGTTATTTCGGCGCAAAAACTTTCTTCAGTGGCAAAGTCGCCGCTGATGATAACGGCGTTTTTTATATGAAAGATATGGAAAACGCGGGTGTAGCAACACCAGAAATTGAGCCAGAACCGGGAGTCACCGGTAAATGCCTGATATTAATAACGCCCGATGCAGAGCGCTCTATGAATACGTTTCTAGGCGCTAGTGAAAACTTTTCTTCTCGCGAACTTGAACCAACTGCTATTTGCGCGTCTGACTACGTTTACATCGAAAGCTACCTGGTCACTTCAGAGAGCGGTCGTGCCGCTGCAATAAACGCTCGCGAAGTTGCGCAGACAAATGGCACCAAAGTCGCTTTAAGCTTTTCAGATCCTGGAATCGTTTCCTTTTTTAAAGACGGCATTAAACAAATCATGGGTGGCAAAATCGACCTGGTCTTTTGTAATAGAGAAGAAGCACTTAGCTTTGCAGAAACGGATGACCTGGACACCGCGGTCGAACTGCTAAAAACCGTCGCCGAGGAATTTGTTATTACACTCGGCGCTGAAGGAGCAATGGTGTTTCACAACGATGAAAGTTTTTCAGTCGATGGGGTAAAAGTTAAGGCGGTCGATACAAACGGGGCAGGTGATATGTTTGCTGGTGCTTACCTGTACGCAATTACCCGCGGAGAAACTCGCCAACAGGCAGCCAGCTTTGCGAGCGTCTGCGCCGCAAAAGTAGTAAGTCAATTTGGTCCAAGGCTGAACCCGACTCAATACGAACCACTGCTTAACGAGCTGCTTGCTTAAGCATCGCCCGTCGCTGCTCATTAACCACTACAACGAACCCAAAGCAAGCAAACGGTCCACACCAAGTGCCGCGCCCGCACACTGCGGCACTCCTGCTTGCATTGCAGACAATAAACCCTGATCCAGCTCCCTAACGACTAAGCCAAGTCGTCTTCGCTTTGCACAGTCTTTTTCATAACGTCGTTCCAGCTCTTGGGGACAGCAAAGCTCCTGATAAGCATTGGCTAACTCAACGCCGCGATAAAACAATTCAAACCGCCTGGCAACGCTTTTGCCATTGTCATTAGTTTCCACCTCGGCCAACGCCGCCTGACTGGCAGGATAATCGCAAACAAATTCGAATTGATCTTTACCCAGGTTAGGCTGGACAACGTGCCCCATTAGCAGATCGAGCCAATAATCGCGGTCATCGCGCTCGGCCTCGGCTGGCTCGACATCGATCAATTGCAACGCGCGTTCTCTTATTATTTCTACCGACGCCGATAGCGGATCCAGCTTGCAATAACGTTCAAACACTTGCTGGTAGCTGCTAACCAGATAGCCCTCAACTTCAAAATTCAGTGCTTGTAACAAGCCCACTACATCGCGTTGTAACTCACAGAGACTGAAACCAACGCGATACCATTCGAGCATCGTAAATTCCTGGCTGTGCCAGGCACCCAACGGGTCATCACGAAACACTTTACCAAGCTGGTAAATCGACCCACTGCCTTTTGCCAACAATTGTTTTAAGCTCGATTCGGGTGACGACTGTAAGTAACGAGGGGAAGAAAAAAAGGTTGTGGAAGTAAGCGTCAGGTTTTCGATGTGAGGGTCGCTCACCGCGTACTCGTACAATAGCGGTGTCTCAACTTCAGTCACACCTTGCGCATAAAAGTATTCGCGAATCGCGCGCAAAAACTCGGCGCGATCACGCAAGACAGCGCGAACCTGATCAGAAGATAGCGATTGCGATAATTTGGCGGGGTTGGCGCCCAGCTTTTCTATCATGCGCTAGGCGCGAGAAACATACTCACCCGTGCGGGTATCAATTTTGAGCGTTTCTCCTTCCTCAATAAACAAAGGAACGCGCACCACTGCGCCGGTCGACAAAGTCGCTGGCTTGGTGCCGCCTTGCGCGGTATCACCCTTTAAGCCGGGATCAGTTTCGGTCACGACCAGCTCAACAAAGTTCGGCGGAGTTACCGTTAACGGCGAGCCATTCCATAGTGTAACAACACATTTATCCTGCTCTTTTAGCCATTTTTCGGCATCGGCGACCGCTTCGGCCGAGGCGGGCATCTGCTCGAATGTTTTAGGATCCATAAAGTGCCAAAACTCACCGTCGTTGTACAGGTACTCCATGTCGGTATCCATAACGTCCGCTGCTTCAACACTTTCGCCAGACTTAAACGTCTTTTCCCAGATACGCCCGGTTTTCAAGTTCTTGAGCCGCACACGATTAAATGCCTGGCCCTTGCCCGGCTTTACCACTTCGTTTTCCACAATCCCGCAGGGATCGCCATCGATAATTAGCTTGAGACCGTTTTTAAATTCGTTGGTAGAATATGTGCCCATGAAAAAATTCCAGCTTGAAAACCTGATCGGCGCGCATAATAACCCGAAGCCGCTTCTGCTGTAAGATAAAATTTGCCTTATGCCCGCCCCATCCGAGCTAAAAATTGCGAGTACTTCTCTAGACGCAGACACTTCCGGCGATACTCACGCCAGACAAAAGGCTACGTGGCAAAAGGAGTTAAGCGCATCAAATCTGAGTATCGGTGAACTCCTAAGCCAGCTCGAACTACCGCTACCCGAACAAACAACACTACTTGAGGCGCACCGCGCGCAGCGAGATTTCCCGTTACAGGTAACCGCTTCATTTATTCGAAGAATGCGCAAGAAAGACCCCAACGATCCGCTACTGCTGCAAATACTCCCGTCAGCACTGGAAAACGAAGTGCATCCAGGTTATTCCAACGATCCGCTGGCCGAACAGCATTTCAACCCTCTACCCGGCCTGCTTCACAAATATCAGTCACGAGCGCTGCTAACGGTTGCCAACAGCTGCGCGATTAACTGCCGCTATTGTTTTCGCCGCCATTTCCCTTACAGCGAAAACAATCCCGCAAAAAAACAGTGGCAGCCGGTATTTGAATATTTGCGACAACATCGCGAAATTAACGAAGTGATCTACAGCGGCGGTGACCCACTTGTTGCCAAAGACCAGTATCTCGGCTGGCTCAACCAGTCACTAATGGCCATACCTTCTATCACGCGCTTGCGCCTGCACAGTCGATTACCTGTGGTGCTTCCTTCACGTATTGATTGTGGCTTTCTGAGTGCCATGAGTGATTGGAAAAAACAAACTGTGATGGTGATTCATTGCAACCATCCAAACGAGATCAACGCCGAGGTCGCCGAATGTATTGCCAAAATGCGCAATGCGGGAATGACGGTTCTAAATCAAAGCGTCCTGTTAAAAGGTATCAACGACTCTAGCGAGGTTCTGGCTACGCTTTCGGAAGAACTGTTCAACATTGGCGTTATGCCGTACTACGTTCACCAGCTGGACCAGGTACAGGGCGCCGCCCATTTTGCAGTAAGTAACTCTCGTGCAAGAGAAATCCAGCAGACACTAAGCGCAAAGCTCGCCGGATTTCTTGTCCCGAAGTTCGTTCGCGAATGCCCCAACGAAGCGAATAAAACTCCTCTCTAACCACAGAACCGCGCTTGCTAGGCCTTGCATCCGACTCTCTAACCTGGCAATCAGCGGTAATTCGACTATTTTTTAACCAGTCGATTGGCTGGCACTAGATACCATGTCGCTAATGCGTGACCTCAAGCACAGTCCGCTTAACAAAAAGTGATCAACCTCCACGCGATTAACACCTTGGGCCTATACTGATTTGAGGGGTGCAAAACGAACATCCTTACAACGAAAAACTAAAGAAATCAGACTAGTAGGACCAAAACCACCAATGCTTTTCAGAAGGAAACAAAAGCATGAGCCCATTCATCTACCTGCGTTTTCATTTTGCAGGGAGCTAGACTCGTTCGATGATTGGCCAGCCAGCCTGCCCGATGTAAATGGCCAGATGCTCGCAAAGCGGCTGCTTGACGCCGTTGAAGAAATTCTCAACGCGGATTGTGATGCTTCGCAGCTAAAACATATTGCAAGCGCGCTAAGAGAAAGCTTTATAAAAGCGCGAGACAATTTATACGCTATTAAGCCGTCACCCGAACACGCAAGAAGCCTGGCTCGCTTAAAACAACATTTTTTTGGTCACTACGGCACGCTGTTTCATTCAGTTGGCATGGCGGAATTCGACAAGGATGACTTGCAATCGACAAGACAGTTTTTACCGTTGGCGGCCGAATGTTTTTCTGAGTCAATTATTGCAAGCCTTGAACTGTATCGGCCACCACTTCCCGGCAGCTGGGCAAACCTGCATAGCTTACACGTTAGCCTTGTAACACGATGCACCGACCCCAAACTTGTTGAACAGGTAGCCGAGTTCTATAAGTACACGATTATCCTTAGCTGCCTGCAAACCGCGCAACTTAACAACGAAAATATTCAGCTCTTGCGAAAGCTTGTTCAGCCTTGCCTGAGCGAAGTCAAAATTCTGCCCAGCCCGCAGGAAAACTGCTCGCATAAAATACATGTGGGCCGCGACCAGGCGCCAGAAAAAACACTCGAACCTGAAACCGTCTCAATTGTGGGCGATCAGTTTTATATCTCGCTAGGCGATCTCACTAAAATAGAAAGCAACCCAGCCTGTTCCAACCCGTTGAAGCAACACTTACAACGTGTAAGCGAGTTTAAATCACAAGAAAAAGACAAACGCACCAAAGTACAAGAAGCTCTAACACTTTGCCTGTCACTTAAAGAATTACATCAGCAGCTTGCGAAAAGTGGATTTGAAAATTTCGTCGAAAGCTGCCAGCAACATTCAACAGAGGAGCAGAACGCAACTGCACTTGTAGACAAAGACATATGGAATAACGCCACCGATGTCGACTGGAGTTCAATTCAACAGACTGATGAACTAGTCGAGTTTGAAATGCACGAGAACCTGCTTACGACAATTGATAATTCAACGTCGAACAAACAGGGCTACAACGCTATGACTCTGGATACTTCCAAAAACGGCTACCTGATTGCGTGTGAAGCAGAAGCTAACGTACTGGAGGCAGGCTCCCTCATCGGGATACAAACCAAAGGAAGTGATGACTGGATTGTGGCGGCTGTTCGCTGGCAAAAGAACGAAGCGAAATTCAACAAATTTGGTGTAGAAAAAATCGGCGTTAATCCTGCGCCCGCATGCATCAAAATTATCCATAGCAGCAACAAAACCAACTTTCTACCTGCATTACGATTGCAAACGATGCCTGGCACTGGCCAACTCGATGAAGTGCCTGGCGAGGCAAACGATGAATTAGATAGTGAAATAGAGCAAATCAATGAAGCAGTTGTTGCTATCCCAAGAGCGGAGCTCAGAGATAAAACACCTGCACTCTATATGGACATAGACGGCGATAAGCGCGGCATTATTAAGGACGTAATCGAAGAGAACGCGCGCTTTTTAATATGCTTAATTCGCTTTGCGGATTAGTGTCCACTTATTGAGAGATACCAGCGTTGAGCACAGCCCATTTACATTCATTCCCCGAAGGCGACAGTGATCCGCAAAATGCTGCGAGCGCACGATTTAGCCGTTTGGGACAGCTCGCAATAATTGTCGCGCACGAAGATCGCAACTCAGCGCAGATCATCAAGGATATTCTGTGCGATCTCAATATTTCATTGCAGATACATAGAGTAACATCGTTAGACGACCTCGGTGGCTCTCTGCAAGTACAAGACTGGGATATCGTTTGCAGCTTTAGCCACTCCAGCGAATTCGACCCCCAGCAGGTTTGCTCAATAACACAAACTGCAGGCAATGGCGCGTCGATCATTTATATCGATACTGGCGACGACCACCTTCAACTGGATACGCTGTTGGAATATGGGTACAACGACCACCTGGCAATTAGCGAACCAACAAAAATTCTTAACAGCATATATCGCGAAGCACTCGCCGCGCGCAATGCAAGATTGGTTAACAGCAATCTTGAGCTCATAGAAGAATACAACCGCAAAAACGCATTGCTGCTCGACGCCAGCTCAGACGCCATAGCCTACGTTGCAGATGGCATGGTGATGCACGGCAACCAGGCATTTGTTGATCTGCTGGCATTAGACTCACTTGACGACCTGGTATGGCAATCGTTTATCGACTTTGTTAGCGACGAAAGCCAGGACGCCTTTAAAGCTGCTTTACGCGGATTTCGGCGTGACCCGGAAAACACTAACAGCGTAAAAACGGCGCTGCTAGGCAGCGACCAAACCAGCATCGAAGTCAACGTCTCCTTTGCCTCGGCCAGCCACGAAGGCGAGCAATGCACACAACTCGTGATCAGGGAAATACGCGAGCAGCAGCCAAACGTGCAAAACAGCCCTGAGCAAAACAACAGCCCTGCACACGATAACGCGTCCATTGCCAGCGAAAAGTCCAGTGACAACACGCTAGCCCAGACAACCCACGCGCCAGAAGCTGCGCCATATGCCTGGCAAGGAGAAATCAATACAGAGAGCATTAAACAGTTTACCGAATTGGCCGAAAGCGATTCACCCAAAGGCCACTTGATTTGTGTTCACCTCAGTATGGACACGCTTTTCAGCGCAAATGAATCCCTGGAGAACTACTCTCTGGCGCTAACAAAACTGGCCACAAGCATAGAACAGGAAACAAGCGAAGCAACGTTACAGATATCACCATGCAACTGGTTGGTGGCACTGCCAGAAGAAGACTCAACGCTGTTCAAGGCGTTTGCGGAAAACCTGATTACACAGATCAATACGGTGCTGACATCCTGCGAACTCACCGAGGCTTCTTCCGCAATTTCTATTGGTGCGTCACCCTACGGCGTTGCGGACATAGACGCATTAGAAGCTGTTAGTAAAGCCCATAGCATATGCGCCGATAAAGTTAGCGGCGCCGGTGGCTATGCGGCATATCAACCAAGAATCAGTGACTCCAGCTCCAGCTCCGCCTTAATATCAGCGTTAGAGCTCGATCGATTAAAAATTAAGTATCAACCAATTATTGCGCTGCAAGGGCAAACCATCCACCTGTACGAGGCTTCGCTGTACCTGGTTCAAGACGACAATCTCGAACGCAGCGCGCATAACGACATGCTGTCGCTGGGCGTAGAGGAAGAAAACACCGGCATCGACAAGTGGTTTTTTAACAACGTGCTCGACACGCTAAAAGAAGCTGCGACAAACGATACCAGCATTTGCGTTAACATTCCTATCACTGCAAGCGGCATCGTGCACAAAGATTTTTTCCCTGACATCATGCTGGCCTTTGACCAAAGCGGGCTACCAAAATCCTGCGTAAGTTTCAGCGCCAACATTGAAGTGGCAAAAGACTACCCCGAAAAAACGGTCAAATTATTCTCACTGTTACGGCAGGCTGGCTTTAATACATCGTTAGAAAACGTCAACCAGGATCATCTCACGCTCGTTTCGGACATCAAGCCTTGCTTTGTAAATGTTGACCCTAACGTTAGTAACGACAAAACCGACGAAAACTGGCGCATGAATGTTCGTACAATCCTCGATGCCGCCAAATCCGCGCAAGCGCAATGCATCATATGCAATGTAATCAGCGCCGCTGACCTCGCCCAGATATGGCAATGCGGCGCTCCGTTTGTCAAAGGTAGCTACTTGCAAGAACCGATAACAGGGCTAACTTATGAGTTTTCCGAGCTAAGCTAGCCGCTGCATTATTACGGTTGGTACTTAATATCTAAACTCCAGACCAACACCCCAGTCGTATTGATCATCCCAGCCACCAGTGACAACTAATTGTTTATCAAGCTCGTATTCAAGCTGTAAACGATATTCACTGTCGGTATTTGCGTACCAGTCAAAAACTATGCGATTAGTTAGTTGTAGTTCGCTAGAAAAACCAAGTCGCGCATCACCCTCGCTATCGAGTCTTAGATCAGCATCGATTAACAGCGGAAGCAGGTAATGTGCACCGACAATTGCTAGCTCTTCTTTTATCTTTTCGCCATCGTCGACCTCCTGCTCAACCTCGCCACCAATATAGATTTCCAGAAATCGACTGATATAGCGCTCATACACCAGCTCTACTTCGTAGTCATCCCTGTGCGACGTGCGAACTTCTTGCTCCAATTCAAGGTTCAACGCGTTGCGAGTGTTTTCCGCCCGCAACTCAGCATGCAAAAAATTGGTCTGCCCTCCGATATCAGCAAAGTAATACCAGTGTCTGTCTGCAAACATTGGCTTTAAAGATTCTTTTGTTGCCCGCGTGGTATCTTGATAACTAACCACACGCGTCATACCAGACTTCATGTGATACAGGTTATGGCAGTGAAAGAGCCAGTCTTTTTCTTCATTCGCTAAAAATTCTATTTCAACCACCTGCATCGGCGGCACATTAACGGTATGCTTTAGCGGCGAGTAATCGCCACTTCCATTTAGCACTCGAAAAAAGTGCCCATGCAAATGTATTGGGTGATGCATCATCGTACGGTTATCCAGCACAAAGCGGACAACCTCACCCTTTCTAATCATTATCTTGCTTTTTTCACTCAGCACCTTGTTATTAAACGACCATGCAAACCGTTCCATATCACCGGTAAGCGTTAATAACACCTCGCGCTCGGGGCTTTGCGGATCAAGGCGAGTCGAGCTCTCCGAGCGCAATAGTTCGTACTCTTTCATTTCCTTAACTGTTTCGTGCTCAACATGTCCGCCGTGATGTGAATGTTCCGCGTGACCCTGATGCCCTTCGTGACTCCGGTGACTTGAATCAGCGATTTTTGTAGCATGCGATCCGTGGTTCCCATGCGAGGAATGATCAACCAGGAAAGGATTAGGTTTAGGCATATCTCGCGCATTGGTTTTTTCGCCACTACCAAGATATAAACTACTGTAACCAGTGCCGTCTTCTGACGTTGCCCGAAACTCATATGCACCCTTATCAGGTATGGTAACGATGACGTCAAAAGTTTCGGCTATCGCAACACGCAACCTGCCAACAGAAACTGGCGAGACATCTACTCCATCGGCTGATACAAGCTTCATCGCACCACCTGCATACTCTAGAAAGAAATAGCTGGAAGCTGCGGCGTTAACCACACGCAACCGCACCTTCTCGCCCGGCTTAAACTGTGGAAGACGCTGTTCTCTTTTCCCGTTTACCAAAAACGCATCATAACCAACGTCTGAAATATCCATCGGCCCCATGCGCATCCACGCACCGTTAATGCGATTTTTAATCGCCTCTTTACCGTGCTGTATTACCTTCGACCATGACTGAACACTGTCTTTTTTAAGCGCGTAATAGTCATCTGATTTTTTCAGGTTATGCATCACACGATTGGGGTTCTCGTCAGTCCAGTCGGAGAGCACAACCACAACATCATGATCAGACGATACCTTCTCCCCGTGTTTGGGGTGAAAAACTATAGCGCCATATACACCACGCTGTTCCTGCAAACCAGTATGAGAGTGATACCAGTAAGTCCCGTGATGCGTAACCGCGTATTCATAAGTAAAAGAACTGCCAGGCGCTATCGGTTTCATCGTTAGAAACGGCACGCCGTCTTGTTCCTGCGGCAACAACACTCCATGCCAATGTATGGATGAAGGCACATCCATTTTATTGTTGAAAGTAACCCTAAGCGTATCGCCGACCCTGGCCTCAATGGTTGGCGCAGGAATACTAGCTCCCACAGCCATGGCGTTAATATCCCTACCGCTAAAGTTTACGGTTTTATAATTGATATCAAAGGTGTATTCGGCAACTTCCGCTTTTGCATGCAACACATAAGAAGCAATCAGCAACACCAATAAAATTTTTAAGCGCTTTCTTTTTATAACAAACATTTTCTTCACCCTCCAGAACATGGACATTTACAGCACACGCAACTGCGCACGGTAGAAGCAATGTTTAAATTCTTAGTCGCTGTGTAGCTAGATAAACAGGAAGGTGATGATGTATCGAAAGCGCATAGGGCAACCCGCCCATGCGTTGCTGTTTTATTATTTGTATAGCAAACGTTTTAATTAAGCAGGAAGTGTCACCATCGCAACAGTCCGGCTTAAGCTCTTTGTCGCCAGTATGAAAAGATGCGCTAGAGGCTAGAACTATGCCTCCACAGTCTGCGATCAACATTGGCGCGCTAGCGCTGAATGCTCCAGATTCGTGATCGGGGAGAAACTGATCACCACAATGAGTGGTTTTTTCCGACTGATCCAGGTCAAAATCGCACAATGGCATCGCACACACCAGCAAGGGCATGCACACCAAAACAATCATCAAACGTGCGATCAAATTCCGCATAAGTTCGAATCTACCAAAGATATCGCGGAAATCATAGACCGAGCTTTACTTTTCGCTAGCTAATTTAGTTTCTGTCAAGCAACATCTACAAAAACCAGCCCTACAACGCTAACTATTGGCGTTAATCTCGCGTTGAGAGATTCCGATTAAATAGAGCACGCCATCCAGGCCATTATTGGAAATGGCCTGCTTTGCCGACTGGCGAACAAGGGGCTTCGCTCGAAACGCGACGCCCAAACCGGCAAGACCCAGCATAGGAAGATCGTTAGCACCATCACCAACGGCAATCACCTGCTCGAGCTCAATTCCTTCACGCTGCGCAATCTCCTTTAACAACTCGGCCTTACGCTCGCCATTTACCACATCGCCAACCACTCGACCGGTGACTTTAGCATCGACTATTTCTAGCTGATTGGCATAAACATAATCGAAACCAAGTTGCGACTGAAGCTTTCTGGCGAAGTAATTAAAACCACCGGAGACAATCGCCATCTTGTATCCCAGCTTGCGTAAGGTTTGCGTTAATGCCAACACGCCATCGTTCAACTTTAAGCGCGCCGCTACACGCTCCAAAGCGGTCTCATCAAGACCGTTAAGCAGGGCAAGTCGCTGACTAAAACTCTGGTTAAAATCAATTTCGCCGCGCATTGCCTGCTCGGTGATCGCCGCAACTTCTTCTCCGACACCAGCTTCCACGGCTAATTCGTCAATCACCTCCGCGTCTATTAACGTAGAGTCCATATCAAAAACCACCAGCCGACGATTGCGACGAAACAAGTCATCTGCCTGAATGGCTAAATCGACATCCATCTTCCCGGCCAGCTCAAGCAAAGCTTCTCTTGTTTGAGCTTCGTCGTTAAACGCGCCACGCAAAGAAAACTCGACGCACGCCTGGGTCGTGCGCTCTCCTGTCAACGGAACCCGCCCGGATAAGCGAGTTATCTTATCGATATTCAGACCCTGCGCGGCAAGAAAAGTAGCCACCTGGGCGATATGCTCGGCCTGCAGTTTGGGTGCTAACAGCGTCAGAATATGCCTGTCCTTTCCTTGCGCCTGAGTCCAGGCGTCATAATCTTCTTCCGAAACATCTTTGGCGAGACAGTGCATACCAATTGACTGCAGCTTACTTTTAACCGTCTGAAGAATGGCTGGCTGATCAACATCAGCACCAAACTCAACCAGTACGCCAAGCGACAAGTTGTCATGAATGACAGCCTGGCCAATATCCAGGACATGTGAATTAACTTGCGATAATTCCTGCATAAGCCTGGACGTCACGCCAGCCTGATCACGACCGGTGACCTGTATCAAAACTACTTTGCTTTTACTCAAAAATACGTTCTCTTAAACTGGATTTGCAGCAACCACAACCAACAACTTTATCAACCTAACGTTTCTTTTCTACCACGATCCCATCAACTTTCTGGAAACCACGCGGAAGTTTATTTCCTCGCCTGGCGCGCTCACCAATGTAGTGCTCCATATCAGCAAACTTCATTTTTAAGTGTCGCTTACCAGAATTAACCACTAGCGTGTCTTCTTTTGTTAACACCGCCACAGCGATCATCGCCTCATCGCCGGAAGCAAGCTTCGCGCTAGGGATATTTATAATTTTATTCCCCTTGCCTTTAGACATAACCGGCAAATCGGCCAGCGAAAAGATCAGCATGCGTCCGATATTGCTAACTGCAGCAATATAAGCGCCCTCGATAGCATCGACATTTACCGGCGGCAACACAGTCGCCGCCTTAGGTACCGTCAGCAAAGCCTTACCAGCCTTTTTATTGGCATGCATATCCCCAACCTTAACCACAAAACCATAACCGGCACTCGTGGACAGCAACTGAAGGCTTTCGTCAGCCCCCATTATCAAACCCTCAAAACTTGCACCAGATGGCGGGTTTATTTTTCCGGTTAAGGGCTCACCCTGACCTCGCGCCGAAGGCAAATTTCTCACAGGCACAGAGTAACTTCGTCCAGTCGAGTCAAGAACCACAGCCGACTGGTTAGAGCGACCTTTTGCGTCCAGCTTAAACTTGTCACCAGACTTGTAATTCAACGCGGCCGAATCTATATCGTGCCCCTTGGCTGCGCGAACCCAACCTTTCGCGGAAAGCACGACTGTTACGGGCTCGATAGAAGTAATATCATCTTCGGTAAATGCGACCGCCTCTTCACGCACTTGCAACGGTGAGCGTCGATCGTCTCCATACTCCTCAGCGAGCTGCAATAGCTCTTTCTTGATGAGCGTTTTCAGTCGAGCATCAGAGCCAAGCGTTTTTTCCAACTCCTGCTGCTCTTTTTTGAGCTCTTCCTGCTCGCCCTTTATCTTCATCTCTTCAAGCCGGGCCAACTGTCGCAAGCGAGTATCAAGAATATAATCGGCCTGGATTTCAGTTAGCTTAAAACGCTTGATCAGTTTTTCTTTGGGTTTGTCTTCCGTACGGATTATATGGATCACTTCGTCCAGATTTAAAAACGCAACTAACAAGCCTTCTAATAAATGCAAGCGATCCAGTATCTTATCCAACCGATACTGTAAGCGTTTTTTAACGGTATCTTTACGGAACGAAATCCACTCTTTAAGAATTTGAATTAAACCTTTTACCTGAGGCCGGCCGTTAGTGCCGATCATATTCAGGTTTACCCGATAGTTTTTTTCGAGGTCGGTAGAGTGAAACAGATGCGACATTAACGCTTCGGTATCGACCCGGTTCGACTTAGGCACTATCACCAGGCGAGTGGGATTCTCGTGATCAGATTCGTCGCGCAAATCGACAACCATCGGCAGCTTTTTCGCTTGCATCTGGTTAGCAATTTGCTCCAGTACTCGCGCCCCCGAAACCTGGTGAGGTAACGCCGTTATAACGATATCTCCCTGCTCCTTTAGATAGGTAGCCCGCATCTTAATAGCGCCGCGACCAATCTCGTAAATATCGGTAATTGCATCCGCCGGCGTAATTATCTCCGCCTCTGTGGGGTAGTCCGGTGCCAACACATGCTTACGTATGTCTGCTAATTCTGTTTTAGGCTTATCTAACAATGTAACACAGGCGCTGACAACCTCACGCAAATTGTGCGGCGGGATATCAGTCGCCATACCTACCGCTATACCCGTTGTCCCATTCAGCAAGATAGTAGGCAATCTCGAAGGCAATAACGCTGGCTCTAACAACGTGCCGTCAAAATTAGGCTGCCAATCCACTGTCCCTAGCGTCACTTCTGCCATAAGTACATCGGCAAACGCGGTGAGCTTGGATTCGGTATAACGCATTGCCGCGAATGATTTAGGGTCGTCAGCTGAGCCCCAGTTACCCTGGCCGTCAATCAACGGGTAGCGATAACTAAACGGCTGCGCCATGATCACCATCGCCTCATAAACCGAGCTATCGCCGTGCGGATGGAACTTACCAATCACATCACCCACAGTTCGCGCTGACTTTTTGTATTTTGCAGATTGTTTAAGGCCGAGCTCGGACATCGCGTACACAATCCGCCGCTGAACCGGCTTAAGTCCGTCCCCAATATGCGGCAACGCACGGTCCAGGATGACATACATCGAGTAATCGAGATAAGCCTTTTCGGCATAACCTTTGATACTCAGCTGCTCAATGCCTTCATGATTTCCAGAGTTCTCGGAACTCATATATAGTCTCTACAGGTAAGTTGAAATGGAAGCGTGCGCGACAATTGTGGTACGCTTGCGCGCTCATCCATATTGAAATGATTCTGGTCGCTTAGCAACGCAAATAAGTCTCGAATCTACCTGCAAATCTTTCAAGGAACGCAAGTAATGCAAGGAACAATAAACCGTTTGTCAGCCTTCGCAAAATATGTTCTCTTATCCAGCACGCTGATCTTAGGCGCTTGCAACTCGGACGACCCAGAGCCACCACCACTCGACTTTGTACTTAATAGCTTCGAACCCTTCGAGACCTATCAAAACTGGTGCGGCATCGACCACCAGCTTTTCTTTGTACGCTCACTGCTGCTAGAGCTTTATGCCTGGGGTGAAGATATTACCGATAGTGACCCAAGGCTAAGTTACAACGATCCGTTCGACTATTTTTATGATCAGCTAAATGAAGAAACCGCCACTACCGGGCGGGCGAGAGATCCCTGGTCATTTATCTCCGCAACAACGTCTTTTGTGCAAAGCTCAACTTTCGGCGCCCAAGAAAGCTACGGCTTTCACCTTGCATTTAGTGAAGCCTTTGGCGAAGGCGACATCACCATTGCATATACAGTCGCGGGTAGCCCGGCAAAACTAGCCGGCGTGGCTCGTGGCGATCAGATAATTTCTGTAAACAGTATCAATGTTAGTAGCGGTGACCGTGATGAGATTATCCGCCTGCTATACCCTTTCTCTGCGGGAGAAACAATTGAGCTGGACTTGCAGCGCCACGCTGATGCATCGCTATATACCGTTAACCTGACAAGTGACTACGTTATTTTTCCGCCGGTGCAAAATGTTAAGACAATTGACGACGTTCCTGTTTTCGGCAGCGCAGAAAGCGCGACCGTGGGTCATCTACAGTTTCACGATCACACTTCAGTCTCGGCGGAAGATCTAGTCAATGCGTTTACGGAATTTAGCGACGAAGGCATTGATGAACTGGTTATTGACCTGCGCTACAACAGCGGCGGCTTTCTTAGCATTGCTAACTTGACCACTTCAATGATTATTGGTGAGAGTACAAAAATTGGAAAATACTTCGCCCGACTTAACATCCCCAACAATAACGCCGATCGACGATTTTTTCCGGAAAACGAAAACATTCCCTTCATAGAAGAATACAACGGAGACCCCATCCCAAACGTTGATCTAAATAGAGTCTTTGTATTAACGACTAAAGAAACCTGCTCAGCTAGTGAAGCCTTGATAAACGGTTTGAGAAGCGTTGGCGTTGAGGTAATACAAATAGGCGAGACCACCTGTGGCAAGCCTTTCGGCTTTTATCAGTTTCCTAGCTGTGGCTACAGCTATTTCCCTGTCGCCTTCCAGTCATTCGGCTACAACAACAGCGACTCGTATGAGCTAGGGTTTACCACCTCATCGACATCAGCTTTCGATATCGAGCTTGACGGCCGCGAAGTGAGTGACGACTTCGGCCAGCCGCTTGGCGACGAAGCCGAAGGACAGTTTGCTGCCGCTCTTGGCTACATATCGAATAACAGTTGCCCGCCAGTTATTTCGACGCTGCTGGAAAACCAAAGCGCGCTCCAGCAAAGTGCTAGCGAACAGAATCAACTTTCCACTGGCAACCGTGCCCGTAGCCAAAGCTTACGCGCGCTTCCGCAACGCAACGTGATGATCAGGCAGCTTGAAACAGACTTCACGCGCTAAACGATAACAATCAATGTTTTCGATTAAATTTGTGAGTAAACCAGACAACAGCTTTTCCGTAGCCTGCATACAGCTTTGCTCTGGTATAGACATTGAGACCAATCTTCACCAAAGCGAGCAATATATTCGACAGGCAGCCAGTGAAGGCGCATCGCTGATTTGCACTCCTGAAATGACTCACTTATTCCAACGCGATAGCAAACGTTTACTCGATACTGCCCGCTACGAAGAAGACGACAAAGGCCTCGTATACTATTGCTCACTCGCGAAAGAGTTAAGCGTGACGCTCGTTATCGGATCTCTCGCCATAAAAGCCAGCAATACGCAATGCGTGAATCGAGGGTACTGCATCGACTCTCAAGGCGAGGTAATTGCTCGCTACGATAAAATACACCTGTTTGATGCCACGGTGGGCGAAGAAGCTCACCACGAGTCACATACTTATATCGCTGGTAACCAGGCGGTTGTGGCCAACACCAATAACGTGCGTATCGGCATGACAATCTGTTATGACCTGCGCTTTCCGCAATTATTCTCAGACCTGGCAACAGCAGGCGCACATATTATTGTTGTCCCGGCGGCATTTACTGTTCAAACCGGGCAGGCGCATTGGCATACTCTACTACGGGCCCGCGCGATCGAAACGGGTTGCTACATTCTCGCCCCCGCTCAATGCGGCACTCACGAGGATGGCCGCAGAACATACGGCCATTCGCTGATAGTGAGTCCATGGGGCGAAGTGCTCTCAGACGCAAAGGACATTATCGGCGTAAGCGCAGTATCGATTACGCTAGATAAGATCGAACAACACCGTCGAAACATTCCCAACCTGGCACACAAAAGGCGCTATCTGCCGCCAAATCTGCAATAAAGAACACTTTTTGGGTATCTGTAAACATTTTGGAACCAACTTTTATAAAAATAAGTTGACGATCGTACGCATAGGTGGTGCAATATTGCCCAATGCCCGCAGGCTCGTAATACATACAAGCGATACCAACAATTAGACGCGGCACGATCTGGCCACATAGTTCCTGGCCGTTTGACAACACAGAAAGTCTAGCGAGAAAGTCGCGTGCAAGCGAAAGCACCTGTAGCTTGCGACCGTGAACATAAACATAAACAACAGACAGCAATAAACAGAATTAGACCTGGAGAACAACAATGAAACTAATCAAATCAATGGTTCTAGTAACGTTGTTTGCAGCGTCGCAAACAGCTTTTGCAGCATTTTCCCAAATCATTTCAATTGGAGACAGCCTTTCGGATACGGGTAACGTATTTCTCGCCACAGGCGGCGCCACACCCGACAATGCACTGGGCTACAACAATGGCCGCTTTACAAATGGCCTGGTCTGGAACGAAATTCTCGCAGCCGACCTTGGGCTCACCGCACCCGCCCCAAGCCTTGGAGGTGGGACAAACGCAGCGTTTGGCGGAGCAAGAACAACCACCGATGTACCAATAACTGGAGGCACACTTCCTTCCGCCGCTAATCAGGCGATTGGCATAACCTCCAACTATACGGCCATCGACCCTAACGCGATCTACACCGTTATGATTGGCGGGAATGATGTAAATGCAGCGAGCGGCGCAGTTCAAGCAGCGTTTGATGCCGAGTTAGCCGCGACCGGCGGTGATGTTGCTGCTGCAACTGCTGCAGCTGGCGCCGAAGCCGCTATTCAAGGCGCACTATTAGCCGGTGAAGGTGCTGCCGCTGCTCAAATCGCTATTGATCTGGCAAACGCAGGTGCGCAACATGTTCTATTGTTCAACGTACCCAATGTAGCACTAGCGCCCATTGCCGGCGGGGATCCTCTTGGCGTTGCTAACAGCCTTACCACGGCTTTTAACAGCGGCTTAGCAGGCGTTGCCGGTATTGCTGACCCTGCAATCAGCTTTATTGACTCTTTTGCGATTGTTACTGATATAGTCGCCAACCCCGCTACATACGGTTTGACCAATGTAACCGATGCCTGCCTGGACTCAGGTACAGGAACCGCATGTGCTGACCCATCGACTTATTTGTTCTGGGACGATCTTCACCCAACGGGAGTTGGTCACCAGATTATTGCTGACGCAGCGTTAGCGGCTGTCGTTCCGGTTCCCGCTGCACTGCCACTATTTATTTCTGCAGTTGCAGGTCTGGGCTTTGCGCGTCGCTTTAAAAAGTAAAACCCTGGCAGATTAAAAAGCCCGCCTATTGGCGGGCTTTTTATTTCTGGTTCCGTTTTCTTTTACAGGCGTTCTTTTTTATTTTTCTTTAGCTTTTGCTTTCGCTCGCCACTCACCGTCTGGATCAACTATGTCGCCACGCGAATCGATTTCTGGATAGGGAATACCACGCAGGTCGCAAAAATCCGCCAAACGCGAGTAACCCCAACGAAAAACATAGTGCTGCCACTGCGCATCACTCAGGCCCCACTTTTGAGCATAAACGCTGTCACTTCTTTGCTGGCGTGCCTCATTAAGAATAATCGCCGCAGCTACCGAAACATTGTACGACTCAACCATTCCCAACATAGGTACATAAACTTCCTTATCAGCCATCTCAAGCGCAGCGTCACTCACACCTTTCTTCTCCGCACCCATAACTAACGCCGTTGGTCGGCAGTAATCAATATCGGTATACGCCAATGCCCGATCACTTTTATTTGCAACCAACAACTGCATGCCCTGGTCTCGCACAACGCCAAGCGCATCGCTTAAGCTATCGTATTTAGCAACATCCACCCAACTCTGGGAGCCCATTGCCGTGCCACGAAAAGGCCGGTGATCTTGCTCTTTCACCACAACATGCATTTGCTGAATACCGACGGCATCGCAGGTTCTTAAAATTGCTGCATGGTTGCGATGCTTATGCACATGATCAAGCACGACTGTTAGATCAAGCTGTCGCTGGCTCAACACCTGTTGAATCTTTTTAAATCGTTCTGGAGTCATACAATAGCCAAACTATACCAACAACATATCCGGTGTTTTTAGCTTGTGAGTACGCTAGACCCATTAGAATCTAATTATTATCATTTTAAGCATTCACCAAGAAAAACAAAGCGAAGTATGCGAACGCGTTTGCATCCCAACAGGTGATTATAAAGGTCGCCTATAACTTTAACATTTATGCATCAAACGACTGCCTACTCATAAGCGAGCATCCTCCGCTGGCAATCGGGACAACCCATATCGCAACACAAAAAAACCTAATAGGCCAGATGCTATTGATCCGAGCAAAATACCCAATCGCTCATCAAACAACAAATTAACGCCTGTCTCTTCGAAGGCCAAAGAGCCAATAAACAAGCTCATCGTAAAACCCACCCCGCAAAGTGCCGATGTTCCGTAAAGAAGCACCCAATTCATTCCAGCGGGCATTTCAGCGACTCGACACTTAATTGCTAACCAGCACAAACCGAATATTCCCAGCTGTTTGCCTGCAAACAAACCTAACGCTATTCCCATCGGCACACTGTGAAACAAATAGTCCAACCCCAGGCCTTTAAAGCTAATACCTGCATTCGCAAAAGCGAACACCGGCAAAACAAAAAACGCTACAATATTATGAAGATCATGCTCCAGGTTTTTCAACGGAGAATGATCCGGTTTTGCGTTGTCGTTCAAGGGAATAAACATTGCGAGCAATATGCCGGCTAGTGTCGCGTGCACTCCAGACTTTAAAGTTGCAACCCACATTATCAAGCCAAGTAAAATATACGGGCTTTTGGCCACAACCCCCGTACGATTTAGCACAAACAAAAAAACGATGCATGCAGCGGCAACATACAAACCTAGCAGCGAAATATTTGCAGTATAAAAAAAGGCGATAACAAGAACCGCGCCCACGTCATCGAAAATTGCTAGCGAGGTCAAAAACACCTTTAGCGTTATCGGCACTTTCGACCCAAGCAGCGCAAGAATGCCTAACGCAAACGCGATGTCTGTTGCCGCCGGTATTGCCCACCCCTGAAGCGCAACTGAATCGTGCCTATTAAAGTACAAGTACACAAGTGCCGGGAAAACCATACCTCCGACAGCACCAACACCGGGCAGCACTATATTTTTTGGGTTCGATAGCTCGCCCTCTAAAAATTCTCGCTTCAGCTCTAGGCCAATAAGAAAAAAGAACACCGCCATCAAGCCATCGTTTATCCATAGCAACAAGGGCTTGGCAATTTCCAGCGCGCCGACCCGGATTTCCACTGGCGTTGTAAGCAATAGCTGATAGTGTTTTTCAAACGGCGAGTTCGCTAACAGAACCGCAAACGCAGCGGCTATCATCAGCAAGATGCCACCGGCCGACTCTTTTGCTAAAAACGCGTCCAGGAATTTCGCCTGAGAACTTGAATTATGCATATCTAAATACACCCGTCGTGAATGTCGCTTATTATACGGCCGACCCGACAACTTAGATCTGACAACTCGTTTAATTATTTTTTCTTTCTGACGTATAGTATCTTTTTTATTCTCGCGACTACACCTTCGTCGTCTTTAATTTCCAGCTCAAACTCTGGCAAGTATTTAGCGCCACTTTCCGTTTCGCGCCTTATTTCATCTAACCGATCTTCCGGCAAACAAATATGGCAGCTAACGGGTTTTCGGGTTGCGCGCACAAAGTCTATCTCGGCTGCCTGGTCCCAAACAATATAACCACGACCAAGGCGCTGCGTAAGCAGAAGACAAAGGTGCGGATCCACCATGGAATAAAGGCTTCCGCCAAAGTGCGTGCCAAAAAAATTCCTGTTGTACCAACGCACCTTTAACTGAACGTGGAGCTCGCTCCAGTCCTCTGCCACATAGTTAGCGCGAACACCCGCACCGAGATAGGGCGGGTACATGTTCAGCATGGTTTTAAACCTGGATGGCTTCATCGCGACTGTTACTTTTTATTCAGCTTTTGTTTTTATTCGGCATAAGACTCAATCGAGGGACAAGAACAAACCAGGTTGCGATCACCGTAAGCGTTGTCGATACGACCTACCGGAGAGAAATACTTGCTCTCGCGTAAACTATCTAACGGATACGCTGCGACGTTACGACTGTAGCTGTGCGACCATTCATCACGCAAGCAGTATTCTGCGCTGTGTGGCGCGTTTACCAGCGGATTATCATCTAAGGTCCATTGGCCGCTCGCAACACAGTTAACTTCGGCTTTAATCGCTAGCATTGCATCGCAGAACCGATCCAGCTCCAGCTTAGATTCACTTTCCGTTGGCTCGATCATCAACGTGCCCGCTACCGGAAACGACATAGTCGGCGCGTGAAAACCATAATCAATTAAACGCTTGGCGATATCATCAACCGATATTCCCACGTTTTCTTTGATATCTCGCACATCAATAATGCACTCATGCGCGACAAGATCGTTACCACCGGTATACAAAACGGGATACGCATCTTTTAATCGCAACGCGATGTAGTTTGCATTAAGCACGGCAGCTTGTGTTGCCCTACGCAACCCGCCGTCGCCCATCATAGAAATATACATCCAGCTGATCGGCAAAATACTGGCCGAGCCAAAAGGCGCAGAAGAAATCATTGGCCGTTGATGCGACACTTCTACAGGTTCGTCCACCGAAGCCATTCGCGGTAAAAATGGAGCAAGGTGCGCCTTTGCAGCAACGGGGCCAACACCTGGACCCCCGCCCCCATGTGGAATACAAAACGTTTTGTGCAAGTTCAAATGCGAAACATCACCGCCAAACAATCCGGGGCCACTTAAACCAACCATCGCGTTCAGGTTAGCGCCGTCAACATATACCTGACCGCCATGGTTATGAATGATCTCAGTGACTTCACAAATAGCCTCTTCGAATACGCCGTGTGTTGACGGGTAGGTAATCATAATTGCCGCCAGGCATTCGCTATGCTCTTCGGCTTTAGCTTGCAGGTCTGCCAGGTCAATGTTGCCGTTATCGTCACAAGCAACCACAACCACTTTCATGCTGCACATCTGCGCGGAGGCGGGATTAGTGCCGTGCGCCGACTGGGGAATCAGGCAAATATTTCTATGTCCCTCGCCTCGGCTCTCGTGATACGCCGCTATCGCTAACAAGCCAGCGAATTCACCTTGCGAACCAGCGTTAGGTTGAATAGAAACCGCGTCGTAGCCGGTGCACTCAACAAGCATATCCTCAAGCTGCGCGATCATTTCTTTGTAACCAGCTGCCTGAGTTTCTGGTGCATAGGGATGAATATCTGAAAACTCCGGCCAGGTCACTGGCTTCATTTCGCTGGTGGCGTTTAGCTTCATCGTACAGGAACCTAACGGTATCATCGTGCGGTCAAGCGCCAAATCGCGATCTGATAGGCGACGCAGATAACGCAGCATTTCAGTTTCAGTTTGGTAAGCGGAAAAAACCGGGTGCTGCAATACAGCATCTTCGCGCAGAAAGCCTTGCAGTCGATCACTATCTGCAACCGAACCAGCCTGCTCTATATCGACAGACTCAATCTCGAAAATCGAAAGCAGATCACGAACATCGTCTACCGAGGTGGTCTCGTCAAAAGACACTGACAATGTTTCGTCATCGACTACCCGCAAGTTAACATTCCGCTGCTCTGCGCGAGCGATAATTCGCTTAGTATTTGCGCCAGTTGCCAGTGTTATCGTATCGAAAAAACACTGGCTCTTAACGATATTACCCGCTCCTTCATAGGCATTGGCAAACGCTTTGGCCAACGCGTGTACTCGCCCCGCAATGGCTCGCAGCCCTTTTTCACCATGGTAGCAAGCGTACATTGACGCCATCACCGCCAACAAAACCTGCGCAGTACAAATGTTAGATGTCGCTTTTTCTCGTCGAATATGCTGCTCACGGGTTTGCAACGCCAACCGATAAGCTGGCTTGCCGTGCGAATCAACTGACACACCCACCAGGCGCCCCGGTAGCGACCGCTGTAGTTTGGTTCGGGTTGCCATATAAGCGGCATGAGGCCCACCAAATCCCATCGGCACCCCAAAACGTTGTGTACTTCCTACCGCCACATCTGCACCGATTTCGCCAGGCGATTTTATTAGCATCAGCGCCAGAATATCCGCCGCCATACATACAATACCTTTTTGCTTGTGCACGGCTTCAACCAACTCGGAAAAATCGCGCACTTCGCCCGAACAACCAGGATATTGCAACAACACACCAAATACATTTTCCGCCTGCAAGTCGGCCAGCGGGTTGCCCACAAGCACTTCGTATCCCGCAGCTTTCGCCCGCGTCTTAACGACTTCTATAGTTTGCGGAAAACAATCTGAATCAACAAAAAAAACGTTAGCCTTCGTTTTTGCTGCGCGCTTTGCCAGCGCCATCGCTTCCGCTGCCGCCGTTCCCTCATCAAGCATCGACGCATTTGCGACCGGCAACCCCGTAAGATCAGACACCATCGTTTGATAGTTTAATAGTGCCTCCAGACGTCCCTGCGATATTTCTGGCTGGTACGGGGTGTACGCCGTATACCAGGCGGGGTTTTCAAGAATATTTCGTTGAATCACTCCTGGCGTATAGGTGCCGTAGTAACCCTGGCCAATGTACGATTTAAACACACGATTTTTTTGCGCAATCGATTTAAGTGCTTGCAATGCACCTTGCTCACCCAGTGCTTCCGGCAGGCCCATCTCAGCATCCGAATAAATGCTTGCTGGCACAACATCTTTAATGAACGACTCCATGTCATCATAGCCAAGCTGCTGCAACATTGTTGCTTGTTCTAACGATTCACTGGTGTAGCCAATGTGACGGTCTTGAAAATCGCTCATATCAAATTGCTTCTCTACTTTCAAAGTTCTACTAAAAACTGGAATGGTGGAAATCTCGCTCATCAGAAATACGCTAGCGCTTGTACTTTGCGTCCACGAATGGCATTTTATGTAGAGTAAGTGGCTGCTGCTTGCCTCTTACAACCGCATATAATTCTGTTTCTTCTCGATCAAGGAAGTCTGTCAATACATAACCCATCGCGATAAGACCGTTAAAGCTCGGCCCAACACCACCACTGGTTATATTGCCCACGCTGGTTCCCTGGCCATCAACCAGCTCAGCGCCTTCGCGCACCGGCACCTTGCCTTCCACTACAAATCCCCGACGACGGCGCGATACGCCAGACTCAATCTGGCTTAAAATGACGTCTGCACCCAAAAACTGGCCCTCTTTACTGCCACCAGCGCGTCGGCTTATGTCGATACTCCAGACGAACCCGGCTTCAACCAGCGTTGTTGTTTCATCCAAATCGTGACCATATAAACATAAACCCGCTTCAAGGCGGAGCGAATCACGCGCGCCCAAACCTACCCATTCAACAAATTCGCAAGCAAGCAGCTCTTGCGCAATGTTACAGGCGTGAGCAGCGGGAATCGAAAGCTCAAAACCGTCTTCACCGGTATAACCCGAACGAGAAATGTATGCATCAAACGCATCGCCATCTATTGATATGTTCAATGCCACGCCTTGCATAAACGTTAGATCGCTAATGGCATCCGCCATATCTGGCAATAGTCTAACCAGAGCCTCATGGGCTTTGGGCCCTTGCAGCGCTAGTAGGGCTTGTTCCTCGAAGTAGTCTAATTTCGCATTCACAAGATGCTTTTCTATATGCGCAATATCGCTCTGCTTGCATGCACCGTTGACTACCAGAAAATATTCGTTATCACTGCGCTTGGTAATTATCAAATCATCGAGTATTCCACCCTTCTGGTTCGTTAAAAACGTAAGACACATTTGATCTTGCGCTAACGTATCCAGATCAACCGGCACCAGCTTTTCTATTTCTTCCTGCGCAGTTTCTCCCGAAATTAATATTTGCCCCATATGGGAGACATCAAATAAACCGGCCGCAGCACGTGTGTGTAAGTGCTCTGCTTTTATACCTTTAAACTGCACCGGCATATGGTAGCCAGCAAATGGAACCATCCTCGCACCCGCGTCGACGTGCATCTGGTGGAACGGTGTTTTTAAAAGAGAGTCTATCGAGGGGTCAGTCATAGCATTAAATCTCGGCTAACAAATTAAACCGGGGCAAAGAGCATATTCCAGAAAGCAGGCATTTTAAGCGCCAGATGTGTATTTGTTAAATTTATAATTATCATATAAGTATTTACAATATAAATACATCATCCAGCGCCGGAGCGATCATTCTATCAGTCACCATGAAAAACTTACCCATCGACGCAATCCGCGCCTTTGTTACTGCGGCCGAGCTCGGCTCGATCTCCACCACTGCCGAGCAGCTGGGGCGATCCCAGCCGGCAATTAGCTTACAAATCAAACGCTTGGAAGAAATTTTAGGGAAGGAGCTATTAATCCGTAGCAACCGCAAACTCAAACTCTCCCACAGCGGAGAACAAGTCTACGATCTGTGTAAGCAGCTTCTGGCAAGCAACGACCAGGTTATCGCGCAGCTGTCTGACGAGGAGCTGGCAGGACAGGTTACGCTAGGTATACCCAGCGAGTTTGCAACAACGCTACTGCCCAATATCGTTGGCCGGTTTGCGCAAGCCTATCCAAACGTTCGCATGGAAGTTTTTAGCGATCTCAGCCGACACCTCACTTCAGAATCGCAGCGCGGCTTATACGACCTGATTCTGGCGCTACACGACAAACACAATGCAGAAAGACGCGGATTTATAAGATCGGACGAACTGGTGTGGGTCGGCACCAAAGACACGCAAATCGATCATGCCAGAGAGCTCCCCCTGGTGCTTGCCCAGGACGGCTGCCTTTATCGAAAACGCGCGCTACGAAAACTCGACCAACTAAAACGCCAATGGCGAATCGTCCACACCAACCCCGACCTGGCCGGAATTAAAGCCGCTATCACGACAGGGCTAGGGCTGACCGTACTGGCAAAAAGCACGGTTCCAGAAGGGCTCGCGATACTCGATACGGAAAAGTTCAGACTGCCGGAACTGGGCACCATTGATATTAGCTTACAATACAAGCGGCGGTCAGCCAGCGATAGCGTTGACAGGCTGGCAGAGTTTATTCGCGCTGGGCTAGCCTAGACCAGCAACTCAGTTAGCAAGATCCGGGTTGCTATACCTTAAAATCTAATTCAGGATGTTTACGCCACACAAAAATAAACGACGTTATTGCTAAGCATGTCAAGCACTGCACAGAACAACCTGAGCCAGGATCGAATCAATTACCAACGTGTTGCCAAAGCGATTTCGTTTCTTGACGACCACTATCAAACTCAACCTGACCTCGACACCATCGCCAATCATGTTGGAGTCAGCAAGTTTCATCTACAGCGATTATTTTCAAGTTGGGCCGGCGTTAGCCCTAAACAGTTTTTGCAATTTCTAACCAAGGAACACGCCAAGAAAAAGCTTCTCGAAAATTCAGTTATCGATGCCGCCACCGATTGCGGCCTCAGCAGCGGCAGCCGCCTGCACGATTTATTTATTACTTATGAAAGCGTTACCCCAGGGGAGTACAAAAGCAAAGGAAAAGGCCTAGAAATTCAGTACGGCGTTCAAGACTCACCTTTCGGTTTTTGCCTGATCGCCACTACGCACCGTGGCATATGTAAACTGTCTTTCTTCGATAACAAAAATGCATCGATGGGCGTTATCAACGAGCTGGAACGAGAATGGGCTGGTGCCACGGTATCGGAAAACCAACCAGCATCTGCAGAGATTGCCGATACCATTTTTGGCAATTACAATAATCAGGAAGGTAGTATGCGCTTACTACTAAAGGGGAGTCCTTTCCAGCTAAAAGTCTGGGAGGCATTACTAAGCATCCCCGAGGGCGAAATATGGTCGTACCAAAAAGTCGCGCAAGCCTTAGGTAAACCGTCAGCCGTTAGAGCAGTAGCCTCAGCGATAGCTAAAAATAATGTAGGTTATTTAATTCCTTGTCATCGAGTCATCCGTAGCACGGGAGCACTTTCCAACTATCGGTGGGGTGTCGAACGCAAAGCCGCAATGATCGCCAGGGAACAAAGCCAAACACTGCAACCTTAGCTTACATCTCGCTTATTATTTGTTGGGCCAAACAATGACTGAATACGAAATCCACCAACTGATCCTGGCCGCACGCGCGGAATTCGACCTGGGCTCCCTAAGTATGCTGTTCGCGAGCTTAGGCTTTATCGCTATCGTCAAACTGACACAAACTGATTGGACGAAAAGCACTAAACACCTGATTAGCATTTCGTATATAGTCGTAGGACTACTAATTTTTATTCGTACGCTGGCTTCAATCGTCAGGTTTGGAAAACTTAATATACTGCTGGAAGCTGGAAACCCTGCGTTTCTTGTTGGCAACCCATCGCTACAACTTCCAACCGTTATCCTTAGGCTGCTGTTTTTCTTGCTGATATTCGTCCTGACGCTTAAAATAATCCACAACGCAAAAGCACCTGATTAAAAGCCTCACCGGATCAAACCTGCCCGTCCTCGTTGCGTCATACTCGTTTATTGAACTTACTGAGCTTATCAGCGTCCTTTTAGTACTGTTTAAATCGTTATGAGAGAACTGTACCTTGAGGTGCTCCTTTTGCTTTAACACGATTATTTTACTACTTGCCCTATCATTTGGGTCGCTCGCCAACACGCAGCAAAGCTTTACATCAGGACAGCAGCGGAACCAGTTAATTGAGCTATTCACCTCCGAAGGGTGCAGCAGCTGCCCTCCTGCGGATGCATGGTTAAGCGGGTTTACCCAACACCCGCTATTATGGAATCACTACATTCCTGTCGCATATCATGTTGACTACTGGGATTACCTTGGCTGGAACGACCGCCTGGCCTCTAAGAAATACTCCAATCGACAACAACGCTACAAAACAGAAGGCGGGATCACTGCTGTCTATACGCCGGGTTTTGTAGTTAATGGCGAAGAGTGGCATGGATTCTTTAGCGGCTTTTCCGCACCAAAAAAATTAGTCGAACCTGTCGGCAATCTATCACTAACAGTAACAGACGATCAATTTAATGCGCATTATGCTCACCACGCCGAATCAACTGACGGGCCTCTAACCCTAACTATTGGGCTATTGGGCATGGACCTGTCAACAAATATCAGAGCAGGAGAAAATCGAAATCGCACCTTAAGCCACAACTTTGTTTTACTCGACAAAATAGAACTGTTTTCTAAAACAGCTCAGTGGCAAGGAAAACTTAATTTTCAGCCCACTGCAACAGCCGAAAAATATGCTTTAATAGCCTGGGTGAGCCAAGCAAACTCCCAGGCTCCAATCCAGGCACTAGGTGGCTGGTTTACACCGACAAACCTTAAATAAGACCTTTAACTCTTTTAAAATAGGCGCGTTTAAAAGCTAGTGACGCTGTGTTAAACACTGGCGCATTAAAACTGGCAGATACCCACCATCATCACAAAAAGCCATGCATGTTTTATATTCTTTTCGCCGTTGCCCCTATGCTATTCGCGCCCGTATCGCGCTTCGCTATGCTGGTATAAAAGTAGAGTTGCGAGAAGTAGAATTAAAAAACAAGCCCGAATCAATGCTACAGCTCTCGACAAAGGGAACCGTTCCTGTACTATTAGAATCAGATGGAAATGTTATCGACGAAAGCCTGGACATCATGCGTTGGGCGCTTTCGCAAAGTGATGCTGAACAATGGATCTGCGAGAAAACCAAACCAGACAGCCTTGCTTTAATCGACGAAAACGACAATACCTTTAAACATTGGCTCGACCGTTATAAATACTTTGATCGCTACCCGGAACATCCACAGGATTATTATTTAAGCCAGTGCCTGGAATTTATCGCTGTATTAGAAACCGCGCTAGAGGAACGTGAATTTCTGCTTGAACGCAATATAAAGCTAGCAGACGTCGCCATCTTCCCCTTTGTTCGACAATTTGCATTTGTAGACAAGACCAAATTCGATCAGCTGCCATTTCCCAAAGTGCAACGCTGGCTCGCGTATTTTCTCAACCACGAATTATTTATGTCGTCCATGAAAAAGTTTAAACCGTGGCAAGAAGGCACTCCCGGCGCAATCCTTTAAACAAAAAAAGGCCTCTATCCCAAAAGGAAGAGGCCTTTTTATATCTACCAGCTTAGAACAACAGTGCGCCTCCACAATCAACGCCGCCCAGCTCCCAGGTATTACTACTTGAATCATAGCAACGCGAACCATTTTGATCGGGCCATGCCGCACGGAAACTACCCGACTGTGGTAAGCCATCATCAATTTTTCGGTCAATCTCCGCGAGCACTTCAGCGGGCATGTTTCGACCGGTATAGATCGCCGTATAGTTCTGGCGAGTACCTGTTTGCGCAACCGCACCCCAGTAACGCATAAACATAGCGCCGCCAAAAGAGTTGTCGGGAGCATTCGCAGTAGTCGGACGACTATTGGATTCTGATTGCGCAAACGGGCCTGAATACAAGCCTGCTGCAGAAAGATGATTCAAAACGATAGACGAGTTTCGCCAACCATCGATGCGGCCATTATCGCAGTTTCTTGAACAATCGTCCGCGGTAGAGGCAACGATACTTGAGGCATTACTCATATCGCCAGGCACGGCATTGTACTTGTCTTGAAATGCGTAATACGCAGTCTGGAGCGACTGCATCTTTTTAATCGTGCTATTGGTCTTGGCACTGCTGATGAGTGACTGACCTTTTAATACCCCGCCAAGCAATAAGCCGACGATTACTAACACTATTGCTATTTCTACTAGCGTAAATCCTTTTTGAATCCGCATTGTTATTCCCTCATACTCCCTGGTAAAAATGAGCTCATCAGCTCATATCCTTTATTAAGCTCGCTCTACTCACCGTTGGTTTTGGCGGTATAACTCACTGTAACTGTAGTAAGTTTAGTCAACCGTTGGCTCGCTGTGCTGTACTGCTCACGATACTGTTAACGGCCTCACAAAACCTCTGTCGTCGCCGTCGCCTTTAAATAGCTCAATGGCATGTCGATCTATGGCGCGATCAAGCGGCCAGCGTCAACCATTTTGGACCGTAGCGTATTAGGCGAGATCCAACCGACAAGATCGTCGTATTCCTCACCATCAACACCGGTATAGACGCGACTGACCAGCACCCGGTCTCCATCGGTGTTCTCTCGCTCGTGGTCGGAGCGATCATCTATCCAGTGCTTTCCCCTGGAGACAATTACAACGGGCACATTTACAGCGACAAGCGCACCGCCACTTTCGTCCAACACCGTCATATCGCCTACTGAGCAAAGCTCAAAGGAAATACCCGCTTGAGGTGTGCCACAGCCAGTCCCATCAGAATCATCGGCGTATAAATCATCGACCTGATACAAAAGTGTTTGCTTCCACGCATCATCTGCGTCAACGGAGAGCGTCACCGAAGGAAGCGTGCCGCTATCTGCTGTACAGCCACCGACACCACCGACCGGATCTTCAATGCCATCATCATCTACATCTGGACAGGGCAAGCGGCCCGCGCCCATGGCAAACCCCGCAAGTGCATCGTTAATGTGATCGATCTGGCTCAGAGTTGCTTTGCGCCGCGCGTTTTCCACCTGCGCCGAAAGAGGCCCTAGCAAACTACCTAAAAGCAAGGACGCGATCACCAGCACAATCGAAATTTCTATTAGCGTAAATCCCTTTACCTTTTTCATATATTAGCTCTAATGTTTTTTAACGGAGCGACTGACCAGGTTTTAATAACACCGTACGAGTACCCTTTTTTACACGCACACCGGCATCATCAGATTCGACCAGCTGCTGCCACTCTGATTTGCTCAACCAACGCTGGCCTTCTGATTGAATGAGAAGCTCTGGCTCCGACGAAGAGCCTCGCTTGATAATTCCTTTAAACACCAGGCTAGAACCTTTTGGCTTTTTCTCTTGCTGCCTAAAATTCTCTTTTACAGCGGTATGCAGCTCGCCGCTATTGAGATAGCGTTTTCTCAAAACATCTAACCGCGCTCGCTCCGTTGAAGTGGTAAACAAGCTGACTTGCCGATACTCGCGGCGGTCTTCGGCTTCCGCGTACAAGACTGGCGAAGCGCCGAAAACCAGCACTGCAGAAACAAAAACCCCTAAAATACGCATCACTAAACTTCCTGCTGATCAGAGAACTGAATAACATAACCTTTAAGGTTACATTCGGCATCGAACCCAAAGTTTAGAAAATCCAGATCCAATTTCTTATTTACTTTGGTGATAACACATCCATCGCGCCCGACGAGACCGATGCCCTGGTCGGAGATCTGGTCCAGCATATGCAGCAAATCGACCTCGTGAAGCAACTTGAGCTGCAACGTTACGGGGATTGACTCGACCGCCAAACCAGACCGATGACCTGAGGAATCCGTTTCACCGCTACTACTGCCGATACTGTAATCAACGCTGCTCAACCCGACGCTTTGCGCAACCGAACCAATTTTCTCTAACCAATTTATCTTGGCGTCAGATTTAAAGTATCCCCGTTCGCGCAAACTAATAAATCGCGCCTGATATTCATCCAGCTTCTTAACAAGCACTTCTGATTCACGACTATCACGCTGAACGCCTCTATACTTTCTTTCCAGCTCGACATTCTTGAGCTGGCTTTTTAAATACTCGTTGTAAATAAAATAGCTTGTCCCGCTTCCAACAAAAAGCGTAAGAATAAAAACCAGCATTGGTCCTTTAACAAGAGCGAAGTCCCACTTATTCAGATCAACCTTCTTCATTACTAAACACCAGCTCCATCTCAAAACTAGAATCTGCAGAAAAACTCAGGTACTCAGAACCCGCAAACCGGCCGCGAAGAACGTGGTCCTGATCGAGATTTAACGGATACTTGGTAACGTCAACCTCAACAATATTTTTACTTTCCCTTAAGCGCTCGACCAGCCCATCGACATCCTTCATCATCTGGCGAACATTTTTCCCATACTCAAGCGGACTCGCGGTGAGCGTCACCGATTTCGTTATAAGCTTTTCCGAATCGCCGTCATAGCCGTCTTCTTCAAGCTCCTCGTCTTCATCTTCTTCATACGAGTAGTCATAGTTTTCGGCCGGATCCACGCCGCTGTCACCTTTCGCCTTTCCAACGGCCGTCGTGCTCTCGCGCCAATCCAGTTTTGTTAGCATTAACTTTGGATACTGGCCAAAAGCATTCCCCACCTGAAAAAATAGCTGATCAATATCAATATTTTCTCTTTCTACATCATCTACCAGGTCAACCGCCACCTGGATCTGATTGATATCCTCCTCGAGTGTATTGACCATTTCACGCCGCTCAACAGTTTGGCGCTGCAAATTTTCGGTCGCGGCCAACCTGATTTTGTATTCCTCGTTTACTTTATTAGCAGCAAAAAACAGGTTCACAGATAAAGCACAGAAGAGAATTGCAGCAGCTGCGGAAGCCCACTTCAAGCCGTTACGCAAATGCCTGTGCTTAAGATAGTATCTGGTTTTATCCATCGTATAAGCGCTGCCTTTAATTTTGGAAGCACCTACCGCCGATATATCTTCAAACTTAACGTCTTCGTTATCAATAGAAAGATTTAAAATCTCACCAAGCCCAGCGGTACTTACGTGCTCTAGAACGAATGCCTCGCCCATACAGTTTGGCATTCGCGAGAGCGCACTGAGATAATCAGTCGAATGAACAAATACAACCGGAAGCTTTGCGTCATCATCGATATAATGTTCGCGCAACAAATACAATCGCGATGAATTCAATTCTTCCTGGATATCATCGCGTAGCGTTTCTTCGTTATTGACATAGATGTTCGCCACACGCGAAAGCTTTAGATGCCCGCCTTTATAAAAGCTTTGCCTAACCGCGACGCGCTGCGAGTGACCATTGTCGATTTCTGTCATTACCAATACGTCTCGATTTGCAACAATTGGTTGCAAGTATTGGCGAATCATCGACTGTGTCGAGTACACGCCCTCAACAGGAACTTTGCGCTCGAAGAGATAGTCAAGAAGCTGGTCAAGCAGGTCAGCGTCACGCACTCCGCTTAACATAACAACATCATCCTTACGCCCATCGTTCCGTCGTCCCTGGTAGACGTAGCGCTTTAGCTCGCAATTCTTAAACTGCTGATCCAGCTTTCTTTCAATAATGCGCTTTCTATCGAGGCTATTTACATGAGGAATATCAGCAAAGAAAAACTCTTCTTCGTATATATTAATCAGCACCCTGACTGGCTGTGGCTTACTAACCGAAAAAAACTGGTTTAACTCCAATAAGTCTTCTACCGGCAGCTCCAATTGGAGCTTGCGCGACGCGTGGTCTCCCTCAACCTCGTAGTACCAGAGGTTGTAGTTAGTCAGCACAATAATATGTTGCGATTTACTCATCCTTTTACCGCTAGAGTTTTTCTACAAATCCAGTGTTGTCATTAAGTCATACATAGGCCCGAGGATTGCCAACATAATCCAGGCAATCATCAAGCCCATTACTCCCGTAAGCACGGGCTCTATCAGCGAACGAAGCTGGTCGATAGACTCATCCACTTCACGCTTATAGAAATAGGCAACATTTTCTAATGACTTTTCCAGGCTACCCGTCTGCTCGCCAACGCGCACCATACGCGCTGTTAAACTCGGAAAGAGCGAGCTGTCCATTACCGCCTCATGAATTTTTCTACCGCTGATAATCTGGTTGCGAATCCCCTCTATCTCACCCGCAACTACCCTGTTACCAACCAGGTCCTCACATATTTCTAACGAGCGCATCACGGTTATGCCCGATGCATAGAGCATGGCCAGATAATACGAGAATCGCGCGAGCAGAATTTTTTTTAATATCGCCCCAAACACAGGAAGATGGAGCTTTTGATTGTCTGCCATAAAACGAAACTTATCTGAGCGCTTAATCGCAATCTTTATACCCACTACCAGGGCAATTGGCGTAAGAACAAGCGCAAGCCAATGCGCAACAAAGAAGTCTGAAACTGATATCAACGCTACCGTATGCAGCGGCAACTCGCCCTCCATCGATTGAATAAAATCGACCAGTTGGGGAACGAGGTAAGTCATCAGAAAAAAGATAACCGCGATAACAACCACCCCGGTTATCGCTGGATAAGTGAGCGCTTTTTTCGCCTGTGCAGCCAACTCGTCTTGCCACTTAATTGATTCTGCAAGATCAACGAGCACGTGCTCTATTCGACCACTTTCTTCACCTGCCACGATCATACTGACAAACGAATCACCAAATACTTTTGGAAAAGCTTCCAGCGCCTGCGAGAATCGCTCACCGCCTTCAATTTTTTCGACTATCGATGCGACAATTTCCTGAAAGCGATCCCTCTGTAAACTATCGCGCAAATCTTTAAGCGCATCTAACAGGGGAACCCCTGCCGACACTAGCTGCTCCAGATAGACACAAAAATTTATGACGTCTTTACGTTGTATTTTTTTTCGTCCACCAAGAATGCTACTGCGATATTCTTTGCCATCTATAAGGTCTAACTGCAGGTTTCTCAGCTTAGATTCGAGATCGCCAATGTGGGTTGCATCCAGATTTCCACGATGAACCTTGCCATCTTCATCTATCGCTTTGTAGCTAAACGTATGCATCTATAACCGCCCTGTCATATCAATGCTACGAACTGCTTCGTCAAGCGATGTTTCGCCGGCAATCACCAGACGCGCCGCCGAATCAGCGAGTGTTTCAAACCCCTTGCTGATTGCAAGCGTTTCAATCTCAAGATAACTTGCACGCTTGGAAATAAGATCGTCTATTTCGCTATCTATTTTAAGCACCTCTAGCACGGGAATACGGCCTTTGTAACCCTGCTGGTCACAGTGCTTACAGCCAACTGGCTTATACAGCTTGGTTTCCCCAACCTGATCACCAAGTATATTCTTCTCTACAGAATCAGGTTCATAGGGCTCCTTACACTTGGTACAAAGCTTTCGAAGCAAGCGCTGGCCAATAATACCGCTGACATTCGAACTCATCACAAAGGGAGCCAGCCCAAGATCTAACAGTCGTGGTATGGCGCCTATCGCGGAATTGGTATGCAAAGTAGATAAAACCAAATGGCCAGTCATTGCCGCCCGAAAAGCCTGCTCGGCGGTTTCCTGATCCCGAATCTCGCCCACCAGGATAATATCCGGGTCCTGACGCATTAAAGATCGAATACCTTTTGCAAAACTCATCTTTCCGGCACTACCAATCGAGCTTTGTCGAATCATGGAGATAGGATACTCCACAGGATCTTCCAGCGTCATGATATTAACGGAGTCTTCATTTAAAGCGCCCAGCATCGAGTACAAAGTAGTGGTTTTACCGCTACCGGTAGGGCCGGTTACCAGGATAATGCCCTCAGGGCGCGACATAATTAAATTGATAGTCGTGAGCTGAACTGGTGGCAGGCTCATCTTTTCTAAAGGAACGATGCCCTGGTTTTTATCCAGCACCCGAAGAACAATATTCTCGCCATGCAACGTTGGCTGGGTCGCCACACGAAAATCAATGTCGCGACTGCCAATGGTGCGACTAATCCTTCCGTCTTGAGGCGTCTGTGATTCTGCAATATTCATCTGCGACATTACTTTTAGGCGCACATTAATTGCCGGCCAATACTTGGCATGAATACTACGTACCTGTCGCATAACTCCATCAATGCGATAGCGAATTCTCAGGAAGCCTTTTTCCGGCTCTATATGAATATCCGACGCCTGTTGTTTAACCGCATCTGCTAACAGGGAGTCCACGAGGCGAACCATTGGGTGGCTATACTCTTCATCTTCGCCGTGGTAGTCGCTAAAATCCTTTTTCTCGCTTTCTATCTCTTGCAATATAGAATCGATAGACAAATCAAATCCGTACAACCTGTCTAACGCATCTTCTATTTGTTTTGCTGCTGCCATTTTTGGCACAACTTCAATACGTCGACCAATCAGCGCTTTTATTCTGTCCAGCGTTATTACGTCAAACGTATCTTCAATCGCCACTTCAAGGCGACCGGTTTTTTCATCAAACGCTAGAGGGATCGTTTTTAGCTGGCGAGCCGTTTTCTGACCGAGCAAGTCCAGCACTTCGGTATCAACCACGACACTTTTTAGGTCAACACTAGACTGGCCTAACGATGAACTCAATACATCTCGAACGACTTCATCTGTAACAAAGCCCAGTGAAATAAGAATTTCACCAAGATGCTTGCCTCTCGCCTTCTGCTCAAGCAAGGCTATCTTTAGCTGGTCAGCAGTGATTAAGCCTGAATCGACAAGCTGGTCACCCAGGCGCTTTACCGGCCCTTTTGTAATACTTTTTGCTTCCTGCATTATTTAATGCCTTTACTCCATTCCCGCAGAAATAATTGTCTCGACCCGGCTTTTTATTTTTTCGTAGTCAAGTAAATCCGAATTTTGTGTGACTAACACCTGCTCGTAATATGGCAATGCTAGTTGATGCTTTTGCATCTGATCTAGCGCAACCGCGAGGTTATAGGCATACAAGTCATTACCAGGCGCCATTGAATGCGCTTTAAAAAACGCCTTTTGTGCATCTGGCCATTTAGCTTGAGAGGCGTAGGCCTGCCCAAGATAAAAGTGGTTTTTCGCCTCGCCCGAGAAGTACGCATCACTTTCAGGCAGCGCCCTTGTATCCAGCGCTTGCTTATCCAGCAACAATGCCAACTCGTTTTTTCTTGCCAAAGCTAGCGCATGAAACTGATCCACCGCCAGAACGCGATCAAAGTATGAAGCCGCATTTTCGTAATCCCCCAGCGCATACAACGAAGAAGCCACACCGAGATTCGCATCAATATTTGTCCCGTCGTACTCTAACGCTTTCTTATATTGTGAAAGCGCAGACTCATAGTCAGCCTGGAGATAGCTTTCGTAGCCAAGATCCAACGCAAGACTTGAATCAGGGGCTTTTTTCACTCTGGAAAATTCTATTCCGGAAACAAGCTTAGGCTGTTTGTTTACTACGGCTTTCTTGTTTGCGATCTCTGCAGACTTACTGCTTGTACTTGCTGTTGAATCGGCCTCACCAGATTTGGATGTTACTGATGCATCAACATCACCAACGGTCGATTGTGCGGACGACTCTGCAACCGCGGATTCAAATTCATCGCTAATTGCCTCAGGCTCACGACTTACCACGCCGCGATCAATACGAACGCTAGCGGTTGGTTGCTCCATCGCATTCAAACCAAAAATCGTACTTAAGCCATTTTTAATATCCTGATAGAGCAAACCGGCAACCGCACAAATCACAAGCACGGCTATCCCACCATAAAGCCAATGGCGCACGGCCTTCTCGCCTGCGCCCTGCTCTTCGAACATTACCGCTATCGATAATGAGGTATCGGAATACTCTTCACTGTGCAGCCCTTCTTGCAGGTTTTCTTTAGCGCTAGCGGCATCGTTCTGGGACGACTCTTCGGGATTCTCCACTTCCTCATCATGCGAGCGACTAACGTCTTGATAAAGATTCTCTACCTGATCAAGAAAAATACCATCATTTGTTGCATGCAGGTTATTGTGGTGTTGCTCATCGCCATCGCTCTCCAACAACATGGTAAATTCGTCATCAAGCGACAATGACGATTCCAGGGCCTCAATGTCCTGGATGTCGTTATCTTCACCAGAAGGCAGACGATCTAAATCAACGCCATCCTCCTCAACAGAGGGGGCATCCTGTGCTTTTTGCAAGGCTTCGACTAAACGGCTCATATATTTACTGACCCCTACTCCCTTATTACATCGGGCCTAGTGACTGGCTAGCTGCGTCGCCAAGCTATAATCGTTAGCATTCCCCTGATTACTCACGGCAACGCTTTGCTCGCCCGAGGGCCGCTGCTCACGCAGAGATCGACCATAACTTGCCATATCACTCTCAACGGACGCATGCTCTATTACCACTGGCCGTATAAAAATCACCAGCTCTGTTTTTTGTCTCGCACTATTCTCGTATTTAAAGAATCTCCCTAACACAGGGAAACGCGACAGAACCGGCACACCATCATTAGAGTCATCAATGCTATCCTGCATCAGCCCGCCGATGACCGCGATGTCTCCGCTTGCCACACGTAGCACTGACTCAATCTCTCTTACCTGAATCTCAGGCACGCGATTTTGCAGCGTAAGACCAGAGCCACCAGCTAACGACGTTGCTATGGCCGGGCCGGGATCTTCAACAAATCCAGTGATCCTGGAGATGGTAGGGCGCGCATTTAGCGTAACCAAACCGCCTTCACTAATTTGCGGCGTAACCGACATAACAAATCCGACCGGTACGCTGTTGACTTGCGTTTCCACAGTGACAGTTTCATCACCTGTTTCATCATCCTCTTCTCGTTCGATTTCAGTCGTAAAGTAAATTTTGTTCTCAACAACTTTAAGCAATGCCGTCTGGTTGTTTAACGCCATTAGTTTTGGGCTAGATAACACTTTGGTTTTTCCAAACTGGTCTAGCAGTTTTACCGTCGAAGACCAGTTGGTTCCGGTGGTATTGTTATACGTTAAGTTAAAAAACGGCGCTGTACTTAAGTTTCCGCTCAACAGATTCTGGGTAAACGAAAAACCCGTGTCACCAGTTGCTGCAAGTCGCTCCCAGTCCACACCCGCCTGGTAGTTATCATCCAGCGTTACCTCTGCAATAGTCGCTTCGATAAGTACCTGGCGCTGCGAATGCTCCAGAATGCGTTCGATATAGTTTTGAATCTCGGTATGATATTTTTGCGATGCCCTGACCGTGATAACCCCGCTTTCGGCGTTGGCAATGATGCTAGTACCGTCATCCGCCTTTGCTTCACCCTCTTCCGAATCGCTTTCATCTTCTTTACCCTGGTAACTATCACCCCCACGCAAAATCGCTTTGATGTTGTCGAGCAGACTTACCCAAAACCTGTTAGCGGACTCGTTGATGATCGTCGTATTCGAAACGTTAGGCTCGCCATCTGATTCGGCAATAGAAGACGCGCCGGTAGAGCTAACCTCTGTTGCAATACTCACTTCCGAACTACTGGTTCGAGAAAGGTTTAAATAGTTGACGTTATAAGAGCGAAGATAAGGCACGTCGGGCTCAACGCTCACCAGATCACCTTCAACGCGAAACCGGACATTGACCTGACGTGTTATCCGCGTCAGTATCTGTTCGAGCGTTTGGTCAATTGCGTTAAGCGTGACCTTACCCTTTAGGTTTGGGTGAATATCAATATTGCGACCAGCATCTCTCGCCAGCGCGAATAACACTTTGTCGACAGGCGCGTCGGTGACAACCACCGAAAACAAATCTTGTTCTTCGTAGCTCGGCGGCGCCAGTTTCAGCGGAGTCGCATCGGGAATCGCGCTAGCCTGACTCGTGCTGGCAGCCGTAAGATGCTCTTCAGAAATTGGAATATTTGATTCGGGTTTTATATTAGACGCCGATATGCAGCCGCCCAGCGTGAAAGCAACCGATAAAATAACAGGCAGGTGGAAATCCATTTTCATAGTTAAAACGTCCTTGTGGTCAATAAGTTAACTTTAGCAGAAAGCTTTAAAAATGCGCATTTTTAGAAGAACACAAAAACCTGTTTACCCTTTAACCATAATGATTAATAAATAAACTTATATATGTGGAACTAAACGCCCACACGGATCAATAACGCTAACCATTTTATGGAGGTGAATGAAGCATGGTTAAAAATTAGGCGGCGGGCTTCGTAGTTATTCCTTTAACTAAATTTTTATTAGTAGATCACACTCAACGCAACCCAAGCGAGAATCGCTGAACAAGCTTTTAATAAGCGCTCGCTCCTATTTCTTATAATGTTGCAAACAACCGACACAATATCTCGCGCCCTAATCCTCCTGGTCAACACTCATTAAACAGAAAGCCAGGAGCACAGTTGCAAGCACGCCAGTGCCTCCCGCAACTGGAGAAGGTAAAAAACCATCTCGCCCAAAAGTAATCAAGATAGTATTCGCGAGCATAGCAACAATACCAATCGACGCCGTCAAGCCTCCCAGTACTCGCGCGCCTCCCTTCAGCCTGGCAACACCGAAAATCAGTGCGGCAAAACCCAACAGTAACTTCGCCGCGTAATAAATCATAAAAGACAAAGCCACAACTGCAACTGCGACAGGCTCAAGCGACTCGATTTTCGTAGCCGCTTCCCTGAATGGCCCAAACATCGTAAGGCCAATACCAACCTGCACTACATTCAATACTGCGCTAAACGCAATAGCGGACCATCCAACGTGATAACTTTTGGCTTGCACCATCGCAGCGCCAGCAAAAGCTGCTAACAGCGTGAAGAGCACGCCTTCAAGACCCCATAGCAGCTGACGGGGCACTGCCATCCCTGCTACGTACAAGACGGTGTAAAGTGCCTGCGTAATAGCCAGGGCCAACAATAGATACGCTGTAATTTGAATAGACTGTTTGTTAGTAAATTCCATCGTAGTATGCCTCGGTTTATCTTTGAATTTAAGCTGGCCCTTTACCCCCATTACTACCACAGGTTTGGGTTATTTAATGCCTCAACGCATTTAGTAGGACCGGCCATCGCTGGAATTTTATTTCCATCAAGTGATTGTGCGAGCCACCCAATAGGCATACTAAGTGGACAAGGCGCGTTCACAATATCTTCGGTGATTTTCTCGAAGCCAGTTTTAGAATAATAATCGGGGTCTCCGTATGTAAAAACCAACTGGACGTTTAGCGATCTGAGATGGTCAAGACCAAAATGAATTAGCTTTTGTCCTATACCCGAGCCCTGGAAATCGGTAGAAACAGAAACCGGCGACAAGATAAACGCAAGCTGACCATTAGGCACAATAAAGCGGCTGAAAAATATGCACCCAACGATAGCCTCATCTTCTTCTGCAATACAGCCAATTAAATCCTGGGGCTCAGTTATAGCAATTAGGCTTGAAACAAAGTCTGCGATAACTTGACCTTCTGCCTCTCCTTCTGATGCCGAGAATACACTTCTAAAAAGTTCGACCACCTTTCTGGATTTAGTTTCACTGAATAATGAAAATTTCATAAACGTTTTTTGGCGCTATCCTTTACGTGTACACAAGGCCAGCATTTGGGGCAGTCGAAGCAACGGCGAACAGCATGCACTCGTTAGGCGCTTACTTCGATAAACCATTTTGGCTTCATCCTTCCAAAATCCGTTCGAACATTATTTTTCAGGGCCTTTTTTGAATCCAGGACAACCCCCCGGTCTTCCTCACGTACAAAGACAACCCAATGCCAATAAGGCTTGTCATTTTTCATATGCCACTTGATTGAGAGAAGTGCGCAATCTGGCAAGGACTCCCAACCCGTAAACGGGTTTTCCTTTTTACTCGTTTGAACCCCAAGTTTCGTAAGAAGCCTTCGAACATGCTCCGGGCTTGACCAGAGCGATTGATCCTCAGCATAGATACCAATACCGTTGGCAATCTTTTTAGCCTCTCGGTAAGAAATACCTACAACCGCAGCGGCACTCGCGATTCCACAACCGGTAATTTCTTCTTGTATTACTGGCTCCATTTTATAATACGTAACTCCGTGGACACGGGCAATCTGAGCAACGCTTAGGCTGTCCGAGCGGCTCAACCGCGTTGTCCTGCAACTAGTTAGGTGATTGGTTTACGAACATTTGATTTCAAAAGAATAATTAATTGAGCTATTTTCGTTACTTTCGCCGACATTAAAGAGCCACAAAATACATGAATCCCCACCAAATTCATAATGCCCTCCCTGTTTTAAATAGACCGGGGTGCCGCCGACCGTTAAATAAACGGCTTGAGGGCCACCCGGTGCATTCACTGAAAATGTTACTTCTTCTTCTGTTAACAGTGCTGTCCCGCCGATCCCACGCTCAAATGTTCTATTTTTAGGAATGGTTTCTAACCTGACAGGCAGTACTTCGTACCCATCAGGGGCAAATATATTTGAAAAAATAAACTGTAAGCGTAAGGATACAGGATTTGATGGCAATGAAATCAGCAAAGCAACTATAGTCGCAATTGCTCCAAGTATTGAAAACAAAGGCTCTATTCTTCTAATAGTATTCAAACTGAATTCCTCCCTTAAACCTAACGCCTCAAGAACCGGCGCTTTTGGCTTCCGAGTTACTTGACTGGTTAGATGACGGGTAATCACCACACTGAGTTTCAAACATGCCGAGCAGCTCAAGAAGATGATGCTTTTCAAAATCGAGCTTGGTCACTCTTACTGCGACTCCTCCTTCCTTTTTTTGACGCACATAGATTACATCATTGTCGTCCATGTACGCAGCATATTTAGTTAGTGCGCACGGTGATCTAGGCACTATGCTAATGCTTTCGCTAGCCAGATCCCAGCTTTTTTCATAGGCAGACCATAATCTGACTTTGTGGCCTTCTGGCGCGACATAGAACCCTTTAGAGTCCACCTTGAAAGGAATATCTTCCTCTGCAATTGTCGCGTGAAAGATCTCTCTAATTAACTCATCTTCTGGAGGACTAACCGAAGGAACTTTTATAGGCTGGCCACATGATGATAGAAGCATTAAGACTACTGCGAATTCCCTTCTCATTACTGGTCACCTAACAGCAAATTCTGCGAAACAGAAACGCATATTTCTTTTTCGCTTCAAATTTTATTTTTCCATTTACCATCTGATGAAAATACCACACAACTCAAAAACTTATCAACCTATCCAATGCAAGCGCTACTCAATCTACAGACACAAAAAAGCCGACACAAGGCCGGCTTTTTGTTGCACCTGATAAAAACTAATCAAATGCTTTTACCAGATTACCAATGGTTTCTTTCGCATCGCCAAAGATCATCCGCGTGTTTTCCTTGAAGAACAGTGGATTATCGATACCCGCAAAACCAGAAGCCATAGAGCGCTTAAGCACAAAAACAGTCCGCGCCTGATCTGCGTTAATAACTGGCATCCCGTATATTGGGCTGGATTCCACTTCGCGCGCGGCAGGGTTAACAACGTCGTTTGCACCAATAACAATTGCCACATCAAACGTATCCATGCGCGGGTTAATTTGATCCATTTCCAGCAACAGGTCATAAGGAACATCTGCTTCAGCTAACAGAACATTCATGTGGCCTGGCATACGACCCGCAACGGGGTGAATAGCGTAAACCACTTCTGCACCGTTTTCTTCAAGCAGTTCTTGCAGCTCTTTTACGACATGCTGCGCCTGGGCAACTGCCATACCGTACCCTGGAATAACAACTACGCTGCTGGCAGCTTCCAAAATATAGTAGGCATCGTCTGCCGACAACGGCTTAACTTCACCTTGCTCAATTTGCGGGCCTGCACTTGTCGATACCGAACCAAAACCAGAGAACAAAACGTTAGACAAAGAACGGTTCATCGCCTTACACATAATAGTAGTAAGGATAATACCCGAAGCACCTACCAGCGAACCGGCCACAATCAACAGGATGTTGCTGATTGCAAAACCTGCTGCCGCTGCGGCAATACCAGAGAAGCTGTTTAACAAAGAAATAACCACCGGCATGTCTGCGCCACCAATCGGAAGTACAAACATCACACCAAGTACTAGCGAAAGACCCACAGCTAAATACAACCAGTTAGTGTTAGTTGGCTCCGCAATAAAAAGACCGGCACAAACAACAACAGCAACTAGAATCAAGCTATTAATAATCCGCTGGCCAGAATAAACAAACGGCCGACCAGAAATGCGTTCACTTAGCTTGAGATAAGCCAGTATCGACCCGGTAAACGTTAAACCACCAATCAGGATTGATAGAAACACCGTAACCAAAGTAAATACTGCAACGCTGCCAGCAAGCAAGGCAACCGAAAGTGCAGCCCAGCCAACGAACAAACTTGCCAAACCACCAAAACCATTAAATAAGGCAACCATTTCTGGCATTGACGTCATCGCCACAACGCGCGCGGCAATCGCACCAATTAAACCACCGATCACAATACCGATAGCGATGTACTGATACTCAACAATGCCTTGATCAAGTAACGTAACAACTACCGCGATAAACATACCAAAGGCAGAAATCAGATTGCCCCGGCGTGCGGTTGCTGGCGAACCTAATAACTTTAAGCCATAGATAAAAAGTATCGCCGAGGCGACGTATACCAAGTTAACTAATATTTCGTTACCCATTAGCTGTCACCTTCCTTCTTCTTAAACATCGCCAGCATTCGGTCAGTAACCATATAGCCGCCTATTACGTTGATTGTTGCAAACGCAACGGCCAATGTACCCAAAATGGTAGCCATCTCTTGCTGGGCAGAACCGGCAGATGCCAATGCACCGACCAAAGTAATACCAGAAATAGCGTTAGAGCCGGACATCAACGGTGTGTGCAAAGTCGATGGGACTTTATTGATTAGCTCGAAGCCGAGGAAAACGGCAAGCACAAATACAAACGTTAGAAAAACAATTTCCATCGCTTAACCTCCTTTACGGATGTTGGCGATAGTTTCGTTAACAATCTCGCCGTTATGGGTAATGACACAACCAATCAAGTCGTTCTCAAAATCGAGCTCAACTTTATTGCTTTCCTGGTTCCAGAATTCATCAACCAGGTTAAAGAGGTTTGCCGAATACATTTGCGAAGCATCGCGTGGTACTTCGTTAGGCCAGTTGCCGGTGCCAACGATCTTCACACCATCAACATCAACCACTTGACCAGGCTGCGAACCCTCTACGTTGCCGCCAGTTTCCGCCGCCATATCGATTACGACGCTACCGGCTCGCATGCCTGCAACAAAATCTTTGGGCACAATAACAGGAGGCTTGCGGCCAAAAACTTGCGCAGTAGTTATAACCACATCAGAGGCGGCTATCACTTCTTTCTGCGCATCACGTTGGATTTGTAGTTGCTCTGGCGTGAGCTCTCGTGCATATCCATCTTTAGTCGAACCGGTTTCTCCCAGGTCGATCTCCAGGAATTTTGCACCAACAGACCGAACCTGCTCGGCAACTTCACTGCGCGTATCAAACGCGGTTACCTGGGCACCCAGACGTTTGGCTGTCGCAATTGCCTGTAAGCCAGCAACTCCTGCGCCGATTACAAATACCTTGGCTGGCTTTAGGGTTCCGGCTGGGGTCATCATCATCGGCAGAATGGAAGGCAGGTAGCTCGCAGCTTTTGTCACCATTACGTAGCCCGCAAGGTTTGCCTGCGAGCTCAACGCGTCCATCTTTTGCGAGCGTGTCGAGCGAGGAATCATTTCCATACTGATTGCTGAAATATTTTTTGCCTTCAGCGCATCAATCAGATCATGCTCGTTGAAAGGGTCTAAAAAACTGACATGAACGCTGCCTGATTTGAGCTTGGACACTTCATCCAGCGCGGGCTTGCGTACGCGCAACACCATATCGGCGCTGCCTAACAGTCCGTCGCGGTCTTCAGTAATAGTAGCGCCGGCTTGTTCATACTCGGCATCGCTAAAACCCGCATTTACGCCAACACCTTTCTGGACAACGATGTCTGCACCAAGCCGAGTCAGCTTTTTAACAGAGTCCGGTATAAGCGGAGCACGTAGTTCTCCTGCTTCGGTCTCCAAAGGAACGAATATCTGCATGACTATAGTTCTTTGTTTGTTAAAATAAGGCCTCGCACCAAAATCGACCACCGGCTGATTTTGACGTACATATGACCCATCCTGAAGCTCTTATCGCACCGCAAAAGTGCATTTAGAGCGCCTCACTAAAAAAAGGTCGCGAATGTTATCCCACCTAGAGAATTAATGGAACAGGCGATTTGTTGCGGGAACGAAAAATGACTGCCCGAGACGACAGCGATGGATAAATTTAAGTAAAGATAGCCCGGAATCAACGAGCCATTATGTTTGAAGGGAAATCAGCTAGCGGGCTTGTCAGCCGCTTTGCGACGGTCGCCTTTGCGCCGATCCAGGCCTTCTGCATTCTGGCCAGTATTCTTCTTACGACGATCATTGCCTGCGCGCTCTTCTAGTGCTTCTTCCAGCTGGTCAAAGACGTCGAACTTCAAATCATCTTTATTGCCCATTGTTGACTGCTCCAGCATCAATACGCCTCGTTTGTTCATGGAGAGAATAAGTGAAACCGGCCTCATCCGAACGGCGAAACACTTCACATTTTGTAAGTGTAGAAGAAAAGCCTATTCGCGCCAGCCTATTCGCGCTGCAAAATAAAAAATTTATTCACTTACTTTGCCCAGGGCATACAAAAAAGCCCAGCATCACGCTGGGCTTTTCACATTACGAAACAAATTATTACTACTTTATATAACTAGAGCTAACCTCGCTCGAGGTCGATCAGGAAGTCAACAACATCTAATATGCCTTGAGCTCCCCCCGCCATTGATCCGCTAACTCGATACCGACCATTAACAATAATCTCGGGTGTACCCTTGGTACGGTAATGCTTTTGAACACGTGCCGTGGCCTGCTTAACCTTGGACTTCACACCAAAAGAATTGTATGTTTTTTCAAAGGTTTCCTTATCGATACCATGAGCTTCAAACACCGCCGCAAAGCGATCAACGTCTTTCAGTCGTCGCTCCTTGGTGAGCAGAATAAATAGGTCGCTGTGGATCTCAGCAGGCAGGTCTAATGCGGTAACCGTGTAATAGAGCGCCGCGTGCTCACTCATCGGATCTGCCCAAGCGGCAGGCGTACGCATAAACGCCACATCGTCTGCCATTGTTTCCTTCCACTTTTGCACGTATGGCTCGAAGCTATAACAGTGCCCACAGCCGTACCAAAAAACCTCCATCACCTCGATCTTGTCATCGGCGGCCAGTTTAACTGGGTTGTCGAGCAACTCGTAATGCGTGCCAGCAACATATTTGGCCAGGTGTGAATGCGATGGGTGCGAATTAGCAACCAGTGCCGAGCTCACCGTCATTAGCAAGACAGACACAACCAAAGATAGACGCTTGAAAAGAACAGCCATGTAATAACCTCACATCAAAAAAACAAAAACCTAGTAGCGCAAACCTTCAATATAGCTCGCAACCGCTTTGATTTCATTCTCATTCATTCGTTCCGCGACACCGCGCATCGCACGTGACTCGCCGTCGTTTACCCGTGCCCCTTCTGCGAAGCTTCTAAGCTGAGCGGCAATGTAGTCTGCGTGTTGACCCGAAACGCGAGGAAAGCCACCTGGCGCGTTTCCTTCTCCGGCAGGCCCGTGGCAACCAGTACATGCGGCGATTCCCCGCTCATGATTACCATTGCGATAAATTTCTTCACCTAATTCGACCAACGCTTCATCAGCAGCACCAGCCGTCTGCGTTTGTGACGCATAGAACGCTGCAATATCGGCCAAATCCTGATCGCTCATGCCGTCAAGCTGCCCAGCCATCAATGCAACCTCTCGATCACCCGATTGAATATCTTTAAGCTGCTTAAGCAAATAACGCTCGCCCTGCTCAGCCAGTTTCGGGTTTGAAGGCGCAGCACTATTGCCGTCGGCGCCATGACACGCCGCGCAAACCTGGGTAAGCCCCTTGCCAGCATCAGCGTTGCCTTTAATGACCTCATCGCCAGCAATCGCCGCCGTTGCAACCGCAGAAAACACAACGGTTGTTAAAAGACGAATTTTTGTAAGCCTTGAAAATGAAAAAACTTTCATAAGTTAGTATCCTGCGGTATTTCAAATCACTGCCAAGTATGCCGCGCGAAAACAGATGGGCAAAGTGCAGTTGGAATTGCGCGCGAATTCTACCACCGCGGGCGAGGGAAAAGTCCAGCGATTATGCTGTGCATATATCCTTTCGCGAAAGATTTTTAAACAATGACCAACGACTAATGACGGAATTACCCGCAAATAAGCCACAAGGCACCAAAGATTTAAGCCCAGTGCCCGAAAGCGCAGAAATTCAACGCTTTTTTCAACGCGCGTGCTTTACCGAGAGCGCGCCAAAGCTTTCCCTATGTCCAGACGATATAGGCGCAGAAATAGCCTTTGCCGGACGATCCAACGCGGGTAAATCCAGCGCAATAAACAAAATCACCAGCCAAAAAAAGCTCGCACGCACTAGCAAAACGCCGGGTCGCACTCAACTTATCAATTTCTTTGAGCTCGATCAGGATAAAAGGCTTGTGGATCTGCCTGGCTATGGCTACGCCAAGGTCGCCCAAAGCAAAAAACTTGAGTGGCAAAAACACCTGCTGCACTATCTGGAAGAACGTCGTTCATTAAATGCGCTTATTCTTGTAATGGACGCACGCCACCCGCTTCAGGCCTTCGATACGATGATGCTCGACTGGGTCAAACGCTATCAGATGCCTTGTCATATCCTGCTGACAAAATCTGATAAATTGTCGCGAAACGAGGGGAAAAAGGCGTTATTTTCGGTTGAAAAAGCGGTAAAAGACCTCCCTTTTTGCACCGCACAGTTGTTTTCATCACACGACGGAACAGGCCTCGATGACGCGCGCGCTCATTGCTGGCAATATCTGAACCCACCGATTCACGACTAACCAGGCAAAGCCAGTCACAGAATACCCAACCATCGCGCAATCCTGACGCGAACGAATTAGTGCTTTTTAACAAAAACAATATCTTGGCGCGTGCACACCCTATAATTTAACGGCTCTCGCCCACAAAAGGTTTCGCTGAAAATTGATATATCGGCGGCGTTGTTATTAGACAGCGCTTCCAGTCAAAAGCCGATCATTGAGGACAACAATGAAGACAATTCCAAAGCTGCGCAAAACCCTTCTCCACCTGGCAATCGCTTCAACTGTGCTGGCAACGTCAGCCTGTACAAGGGATAGCAGCTCAAATCCCGACGACCCAGACAGCCCAGAAACGCCCACAAACTCTTTACCATTAACACAGGCGAATTTTGAAGGCGACACTAAAGATCTCGGCCCCAGATTACATACTATTCTTAACGAAGTGTTCCGGCACCTTGAACTCATTGTAAATGCCAGTTTGGTCTCCGATATTAATAACTACATGATACTGAGTAATTCAGGTACAGACTCCCTGTTTGTGCCTATGGAGACCTGCACAAACGATGGTGGTATAACAACTTTCTTTAACGACATCACCAATGATGGATTGTCATCCGGCGACACAATTGTGAGGGATTTCGATAACATCTCTTGCACTTATGACTTTGGAGTAACAGACGCTTCCGGCAATTTCGAGAGCAACTTTGACACCGACAACCCTCGACCACGGCGGATCCCGACCAATATCGAAGGCAGAATTGCCTATACGTTTTCTTCTGATGCAACAGATGAAGATAGCGGCATTTACAGAGGAACGGCTACCTTTGGCGATGGCGTTAATAGCTACGACATGACAGGTGAATTACTTTCAGGCGCGGGAAGTGAAACTGAAGCATTTTTGGGAACCGTTGGTTTTGATATTGATTTTAGTACGGGTGACGCGACATTTAGCGATATCGACGTTGTTCTCGAAACCGGAACGACTAGCCTATCCCCGGCCAGGCTCGAGGTTACCTCGGTAACGCGAACGCTAAGCGACCCATTAAGAGATTCCATTGAGATCGTCGGCGGCGCCATCACCAGCACAACTAGTGGACAGCAAATTCTGTTTGAAACAGTCGACTACGACATTAGCGCTGGCACCATCACGGGTGCAGGAGATGTCAGCGCGCCAAAAGATGACATCCCCGACGAAGGCGGAATAGCCTTTTATGGCGATAACAGTACCGCACTAATGCGAGTCACTATAGACGTGTTAGATTCAGATATCAGGTGGGGAGCTACGGTACTCGATGCAGACAATAGCGGTGTATTTAACGTTAACCCTATTGAAGCAGAAGCAACCAGTTGGAGCTGGTTTTTTGGCGGCTTTCTTCTCCCCAACATACACGATCTGCCCGCCGATTAATTTTAATATGCTTGCACAAAAAAAGCCCCTCAAATGAGGGGCCTTTTATTTAACCAGTCAATAGTTCGGCTATTGCACCGATCCACCGCTCACAAACAATTCCACTCGGCGATTCATCGCCCGGCCAGCTTCGGTGGTATTTGATTCCCTCGGCTGGGTCTCACCAGCACCACTGGTGGTAACCAGGTATGGCGACACTCCCGTTTGTACCAAATAATTCTTTACCGACGCCGCGCGCTGCTCAGACAAATGCTGATTGTACTCCGCTGATCCCGTCGAGTCGGTATGACCTACGATCTGTACATTCGGCTGATAGCGAGTCATTACTTCACTCACCTTGGCCAGGCTGCTGGTAAAAGAAGGTTTAATCGCAGCGCTGTTAAAGTCGAAGGTAACTTCATTATCAAATGTCAGCTTTAACAAGTCATCTTTAACTCGCTGAATCTCCACCTCAGAACGGGCACGCTCAGCAGCTAGCGCATCGCGCATTTCCTGCTCTTGTCGATCCATAACATTACCAATGCCCGCACCAGCCGCTGCGCCCAATACCGCGCCGGTAATCACCCCGCGATCGCGATTGCCGTCATCGTCTAACTGACCGCCAATAACCGCGCCTGCAACAGCTCCCACAACGGCACCAATAGCAGCATTGTTACGATCCTGCGTGCCATCCGGCTGGGTGGTTGCGCAACCGGCAATGACGGTTAACGCCGCCAGGGCAGCCAACTTTTTGTTTGTTTTAGCTTTCAACATGCTTTTATTCCTCAGTTTTCTAAAACGATGCCTTAAACACACTTATCAGACCACAAAAGCTCGCAAATGCTTCAGCCGATAGCGTGACAATTGGACAAACAATACTCGAAAAAATGCCGCAAACGGCTGTCAACGGATTTCCAGCCACAATTTAACACGCGACCCGAGTGGTGAATCCACCAGCAAACATAAAATTTTATTGAATTTTGCATTTCGGCTTGCAAGCATAAAAAAACCTGTAATACTGTATATCTATACACTGTATATAAATACAGATTTCTTATTAACAGCGCCCTGCAAAAGCAACTTCTGTAACGAAGGAATAAATGAGAAAAGCAGAAAACGGAAAAGAAAAAAACGGAAAGCAGACGCAAACTGGCAGCTTTAAGGTTGCCGACAAGCTAAAAGGTTAATCATTATGTTGTATAGCAAGATCATACGCGCCACGCTACAGAACCAATTCATCCAGGTGGACGAGCAGCAATACCGGGAAACGCTCAATCAAAAAGGGCTGCGAGCCTCAGCACACGTAATATCGTTTGGTAGCGTCACGCTAATGACCGACGCGTCATTTAAACTAACCGCCGCAGTGGTAAGGCCAAAAGCTATCGCCGAAAGCCTTTCGCCCCAGCATGTTCAATATCTATTGCCGTGCCGTGAACAATTGTATTTGCCTGCAAGCATCCAGCTACTGCATCGTTGTTCAAGTGCGACGCCCCGCTTACTGCATGCCGCAAAACCGCTGGCAGCAATATTAAAACTGGCAAACAAAATACTCCGGCCTTTTTCTTATTCTGCCTCGAAACCTGCGAAGAAACCTGCCTGCAAACCTCAGTGGCACACACTTAGACTGACTGCTTCAGACTTATCTACGCATATATAGTGTTCTATTACACAGTTTTATCTATCACATAAATTAATATTAAAAACCAATATGCAAACATACATAAATTGACCTAGGCTTTACCCATAAGACACCTGCTCCACCAGTAGTTAAGTGCGACGGAAAAATTATGGGACTTGCAGCATCAAATAACGGCAATATAAAAAAACACACTGACCACCTCATCCAGCAATGTTTTTTTCAACAGGATGGTGAATGGTTCATTCAAATGAAGCGAGAAAAAGTTGGTCCTTTTGGCGATAAGGCTGATGCTCAAATGGCGCTAATGTACTACAGCATCCGGGCACTTTGGCCTGATGACAAGCAGCTGCGCTGCTTCGTTCGCGAGGGGCGATAAGCACCCACGCCTGGTCACGCTTATCCCCAACGTTCCGTCATTCAGACATTTCCATCCCAGGCACTATCAGCCCAGGCATATCAATCGCCGCCTGGCATCCCAATCACCTTGTAAACTCTATATAATGCCGATACTGGCTGCAAAGACCCGTTGATAACACGGAATAGCAGCAATAATGGCGTTGGCGCTTAAGCCACACACAACGATCCCCTAACTATATCTGTTACACTAAAATGCTCGTTAACTGGCAGGAAATAGAAACCGTACTGTTCGACATGGACGGAACCCTGCTCGACCTCCATTACGACAATCACTTTTGGCGCGACTACCTGCCAGAAAAATATGCTCTCAAGCATAAGCTTTCACTTGCCGAAACCAAAAAGAATCTCGCCAAAGCTTTTGACAGCACATATGGCACATTGAATTTTTATTGTGTTGAGTATTGGTCTAACACTTTGGATATAGAAATCGTACCGCTTAAACGTGAAGCTGACGAAAAAATTCGCTTTCTCCCCGGTGCGGAACAACTTCTACAACAGGTCCGACTGCAACCGCACTCGCCAAAACTGGCTATTGCCACCAATGCGCATAGAGAAGTATTTAATATTAAAGATGAAAAACTCAAACTTAGCGCGCGCGTAGATGACGTATTCTGCGCAAATGAGTTCGGCTCACCAAAAGAAGAAAACCACTTCTGGGAGAAACTACAGGATGTATTCGCGTTCGATCCAGAGCGCACTTTGCTGATCGACGACAACCAATCCGTTCTAACCTCGGCAAAGGAATACGGGATTGCCCACCTCGTCCTACCGCTGAACCCGGACTCCCAGAACGACACCCAAACCAACAAGATTGGCTGCACCGCGATTGAATCGTTAGAAGAGATTTTGCCTTCAAACACATTTGAGCCAGCAACCCGCTAACACTAGAATGAAGCCTGCTTTGCCAATCGATGTCGCACAGTAGCCCGCAAGAAAAACAAACATGCCGCCTGGACAAGTGGTTATGGGCGGCGCGTTTTTTTAAAACTCGCAGCCTCGCAAAAAAGGCTATCGAAGGTGGAAAAATCCATTACAACGGCCAACGGGTAAAAACCAGCAAACTCGTCGAACAGGGTGCCGAGCTAAGAATTCCCTGCGGCTGGGATGAAAAAACCGTTGTTGTTATCGCCATTTCCGAGCAGCGCCGTGGAGCGCCAGAAGCAAGCTTGCTTTACGAAGAAACCCCGGAAAGCGTCAACGCACGACTGGAACAAGCCGCTAAAAGAAAGGCAGGTGCACTATCAGTTGCAGGGGAGCAGCGCCCGACCAAAAAACAGCGTCGTCAGATCCATCGATTTAAGCGAATTTCGCAAGATACCGATTAGCCTCCCACTGGCAGTAACGAACTTTATATGGCCTTTAAACTATGACTGCTATTTCCAGCAACGACTGCGTTCTACCCTTTTATTTTCGCGGAATCGCGGCGAGAGGGGCGGTAGTAAAACTACAGAACAGCTTTGTCGAAGCGCTCAACGGTCATCAATACCCCGATGCCATCAACAGTTTGCTCGGTGAAAGCCTTGCGGCCAGCAGCTTGATGAGCACACATCTTAAGTCTTCGGCGCGATTATCCATTCAGGCGCGCGCCATTAAGCCTACAGCGTTAGATACATACCCTTCACCCGCTGTCAGTATGCTTTATGCTGAAACGCATATGCTGAAAACCGGCGGCGAACAAGGGCACTGGCAAACGCAAAGTATTCGGGGACTAGCTCATCTAAACGATTCTAACGATTCCCAGATAGCACCTGATGCGACACATTTGTCTGCACTTTTAGGCCGCTCCCAGTTGGCTGTCACCATCGAGCCCGATAAAGGCGAGCGCTACCAGGGCATCGTAAATGCTCAATCCAGTTGTCTGGCAAAAAGCCTGGAAGACTACTTCCAGCAGTCGGAGCAACTGGCGACCCGCTTCCACCTTTTCACCAGCAAAACGCAGTGCGCGGGCCTGATTATTCAGGAAATGCCAAATCACGGCGGGAAATCCGAACGCCACCCTATCGGCTTTGAGGGCCAGGAAGCAAACGAACTGTGGGAAGAACTGCTCATTCTTGCCGGGTCGATACGCGAGGACGAACTTTTACATCTCACCCCGGAAGACTGCCTGCATCGACTGTTTCATCAACACGATTACGGCCTGGGTGAGCCAATCCCGGTAAAATTTGCTTGTAGCTGCTCGCTAGAAGGCACGAGCAACGCCCTGAAAATCGTTGACTATGAAGAACTTGACGCCATTCTTCGAGAGGAAGGCGAAGTTACGCTCGACTGCGAGTTTTGCAGCACACGCTATCGATATGACCGAAAAGCCATCGCTAATATCAAGGGCATACCCTATCACGGTGACACCATTAACTAAGGCTCGTCGAAGACCGCCACCCTGCGTGTAGTAAAAGCCGTCAACAGCGGGCTAATTAGCTAATTCGTGTAATTAACACACTGTTTGGCAATTGGTCAAATTTGACGTCCTTGGCCTAGCTCTCTAGCAATACTTTCTGGCATAATCGCGCGCCCAAAACCAGCTAGTTGGGTCGCGCTTGCAAGGTGAGCACTAGCAAACCTACTGCGACCTGGTTGCTTTCTCGATAGCGCCGACAATTCGACTAGACTGGTTGGTTGGGCCTGGTTCTTTTATCTGGCATTTGCCCGTCACACACCAGGTATTTATTGAGCTATTAACAACGGATTCCCTTTTAGGCTTGCATCACGCAACGGGACAGAAATCACTATGAATGAAGTAAGCAACAAGGCCACGCACGAAAACCTAGATGCCAGCCAGTTGATCGATATGGCATTGGCGAGAGGCGAAGGAAAACTGGCCTCCAACGGCGCACTCCTTATTACCACTGGAGCCCGTACTGGTCGCTCTCCAGCGGATCGATTTATTGTCAAAGAACCTTCTACCGAAGAAGCAATCGATTGGGGCAGCGTTAACCGTCCATTTGATGCTGATAAGTTTGACGCACTATGGGAGCGCGTTGCCGCGTATCTGGCAGAAAAAGAAAAAATCCAATCTCGCCTGCATGTTGGCGCTGACCCAGAACATTACTTACCCGTTGAAGTAAATACCGAAACTGCCTGGCAAGGCTTGTTTGGTCGCAATATGTTTGTCCGCGTTGCGCCAGAAGATTACAACCCTAAAGACAAACAGGAATGGACAATCCTTAACGTCGCAAGCTTCCAGTGTGATCCCGAGCGTGATGGCACCAACAGCGATGGTGTAGTCATCATCAACTTCGCGCAACGCAAAGTACTACTAGCTGGTATGCGCTATGCGGGAGAGATGAAAAAAGCGATGTTCTCCGTGCAAAACTTTTTGCTACCAGAAAAAGACGTATTGCCAATGCACTGCTCTGCTAACGTTGGCGAAGGCGGCGACACTGCACTATTTTTTGGTTTATCCGGCACAGGTAAAACCACGCTTTCTGCCGACCCTGCTCGCTACCTGATTGGTGACGACGAACACGGCTGGGGCAAAGGCACGGTATTCAACCTTGAAGGCGGATGCTATGCAAAAACGATCAATCTTAGCCAGAAAAACGAGCCAGTTATTTGGGACGCGATTCGTAAGGGCGCCATCCTGGAAAACGTCGTACTGGAAGAGGGAGAAGTACCCAACTACGACGACACTTCGCTAACGGAAAATGGTCGCTGCTGCTACCCGCTCGAGCACGTCGACAAGCGCGTAGAAGAAAATCGTGCAGGTGAACCCAAAGTCGTTATCTTTTTAACCTGCGATGTGTCTGGTGTTTTACCGCCAGTATCAATCCTTTCCAAAGAAGCTGCTGCCTATCACTTTTTAAGTGGTTATACCGCTCGCGTTGGCTCCACCGAACTCGGCGCAGCCGCAGGTATCCAACCAGCATTCTCTACGTGCTTTGGTGCTCCTTTCATGCCGCGCCCAGCGGGTGATTATGCTGAGCTGTTAATGCGACGCATCGAGGACTTTGGCAGCCAGGTTTATCTTGTTAACACTGGCTGGACTGGCGGATCAGGTGGCCCTGGCGGTAAAGGCAAACGTTTCAGCATTCCAACCACACGCGCAATCATCACTGCCGTTCAGGAAGGACAATTGCTTAATGCCGAAACCTCTCATCTTGAGCAGCTCAACCTGAACATCCCAACAGCAATTCCCGGGGTAGATTCGAACTTGCTGAATCCACGTGACACCTGGTCGGACAAAGAAGCTTATGATGCGCAAGCAGCAAAGCTGGCCGCACAGTTTAAAGAAAACTTTAAACAGTATGACGTTTCTGACGATATCGTAAGTGCCGGCCCTAACGGCTAAAGCTAACGCTACGAATAAAAAATGGCCGGCATTTTATGCTGGCCTTTTTTGTACGCCGATTTTATGTGTCACGCGCCCTTATCTCTAATCGCGTAGCGCTAAAAACAATTAACGACCAATGCGCGTAACATCACCGTGCTTTCGCGACAATTGGTTTTCGTAAATGATGTAGTCTCTTAACGCAACCGTTTCCTGCTTTGACAATGTACCGTCAAAGCTCACCATGCCGCGAGAGCTGAACAAGCCATCCAAAACCACCTGGTCAAATATCTGCTGATTCTGGACTATCGCTGAATAACGAAGATCGGGAACTACACTACTACCCACCGCATCAAGCCCATGACAAAAAGCGCAATACTTGCCATACAGCTTCCCACCCTGCTGAACAAGTGCATCATCCACTTTCACACCAGAAAGGTCTGGCAGCGACACAACAGAATCGTTAGGCACTGGCAAGCTATTCTCACCGCCCAACTTAAACACCAGTAACCGAGCACGATTCACCAGGTCCTGGTCGTATAACCGGCCCGCAATCCGCCCCAAACCTCCGCCACGACTGGCGAGCACCGCAATATATTGTTCGCCGTCAAGCTCATATGACATGGGCGCCGCAATAATAGAAGTCTGCGCATCAAAGCTCCACAGCTTTTCACCCGTTGTAGCGTTATATGCCACCAGATCACGCTTAGTAGTACCGTGCAAAATAAGGTTTCCACCGGTACTCAAAACTCCGCCATTACCAAGCTCGTCGTAGGGAATAGTCCAACGTGTCTCTTGTTTAACTGGATCCCACGCAATCAGTGAACCGGTGAATGCTTTCTTAGCCTGAACCAGCGCATCTGGATTCGCAGTACCCAGCGCGCCACCGTAGCCCACACCGGTATTTCGCCCACGCGGGTTCATTTTAAAATCTTCAGGCGATTGGGCGACTATTTGCTGGGGTGAATGTGTAGCGGGTATGTAGGTTAGCCCCGTATCTGGACTATAAGCCATTGGATACCAGTTATGTGCGCCCTGCATTGAAGGGTAAACAACAACAGGCCCGTCCTTTAGCCAATACTTGGCGTCTTCATTAATAATCGGCCGACCATTTTCATCAACCCCCTCGGCCCACGTGACCTTTTCATAAGCCTCTGCACTTAAGTACTCGCCTGTCTCACGATCCAGCACATAGTAAAAACCATTCTTCGGTGCCTGCATAAGCACTTTTCTGACCTGTCCTTCTATTTCCAGGTCGGCCAAAATCATATTTTGAGTCGCGGTGTAATCCCAGGAGTCACCCGGGGTCGTTTGATAATGCCATACGTATTTCCCTGTATCCGCATCTAACGCAACAATTGAGGCGACAAAAAGATTATCTCCTTTTCCATCCGTACGAATAAGTGGATTATAGGGCGCCGAGTTGCCTACACCGATATAAAAGAGATTAAACTCGGGGTCATAGGCCAACGCATCGTAGGCGGTACCACCGCCACCAACTTTCCACCACTCACCGTGCCAGGTAGTTGCAGCCATCTCAAGAATTGGGTTTTCGAACGGTTTGGCCGGATCACCAGGCACTGTGTAAAAGCGCCATAGCTGTTCGCCTGTTTTAGCATCAAATACAGAAACATAACCTCGCACTGCAAATTCTGCCCCACCATTACCAATCAGCACCTTATCACCCGCAACAACAGGCGCCCCGGTAATGGTATATCGAGGCTCACCCTCGCCCGGCTTTGGCTCATCTACGGTCTGGGTAGACCACAAAACCTCACCGCTGGCAGCATCTAACGCAATCAATCTGCCGTCGTATGCGCCGACAAAAACCCTGCCATCAGCATAGGCTACGCCTCGATTATTCGGGCCACAGCACGCTTCGATTGAGCGATCAACCTCGGGATCAAACTTCCAGATTGTCTCTCCTGTTCTCGCATCAACCGCAAACACACGACTCCACGCAGTCGAAAAATACAATACGTTATCAATGATAATCGGCGTCGCCTGCAGCCCGCCATCGCGCGGCAAATCAACATACCAGGCCAGCCCCAACTGACTAATCGTGTCGACATTAATCTGTGACAGCTCACTGTGTCGCTGCCCCCTAAAGTCGCCAGCGACATGCGCCCAGCCACTTTCGGAATCACCTGATCCATCTAACACCCCAAGCCGTTCGCCGAGCTGCGAACACGCCATCATCAACAACGCTAAAAAACCGGGCAAAAATATCTTGGTTATAAACTTCATTATTATTCCTCGAACAATCCAGGGCATTGTTTCTACATTAGCTATTTAACGACAACGGCAATCGCGTCAGGCGTTGACCCGTTGCGTTACGAACAGCATTGGCGATAGCCGCCGGAACCACTAAAATCCCAGTCTCTCCCGCCCCAGCTGGTGGCTGGCTACGGTCACTAACTATCTCAACTTCAATCGCCGGGCTATCTGCCATACGCGGCACAGGGTAACCATCAAAATTCAAGTTGGCAACGCCAGCACCATCAAACTGGACCTTTTCAAGCAGGGCCATACCAACCCCCCATATAACATTGCTTTCCAGCTGCGCTGTGAGCCCATCTGGATTAATCGCCATGCCAACGTCCTGACAACAGAAAACCCGAGTGACCTTTATCACCCTCGAAGTGAGATCTACACGAACATCTGCATTAATCGCAATAAAACTTTTATCTGAATAAATGCCCGCAGCACAACCACGCCCATAGACGAAGTTGCCGCCATCACTTTCAGCTGGTTCCGCCAGCGGATTTTCCAACATCCAATGCTGCACCCTGCCAAGACAATTTGCCAGTCGCGGAAATGCTGCACTGATATTTTTGCGTTTAAACGCTAACGGTTTCTGCCCAACAGCGTAAGCCAATTCATCCAGCGCGCAGTCCGATGCAAATATATTAGGTGCCGCACCCAGGCTGCGCCATGTTCCTGTCCTGACGGGTAAATCTATATCCGATAGCTCAATTCTTTTTTTATCTGCCTCGTAAGGCATATCGGCGCTATTCATTGCGCCAAAGTCCCCGCTAAAATCGAGCAGCTTCAACCCCCACTCGGGAAAACGGGCGCGAGTATAAAAGTGCTTTCCACTGACATAGCAGTGCCAAAAATTGACGAGCTTACCGTCACCGTTTGCACTTGCACGAACGCGATGCGAAGACGGCGGACGGTTTCTTGCTAACCGAAACTCATCCTCTCTCGTCCACTGTACTTTTATCGGGACGCCCGCAACGCGCGATAACCTTACTGCATCCGCCTCAACGTCATAGTGTTCACGACCGCCAAAAGCCCCGCCCATCATAAAGGCGTTTATCTTTACAGCATCGACGTCTAGCCCTAGCTCTCTGGCGACCTGTCGCTGAATAACAAAAATGTCCTGGTTTGCCGCCCAAAGCTCGGCGCTGTCGGGCCCAACATGGGCAATCGCTGCGCGTGGTTCTTGCTGGGCATGCGATTGCACCTGAACCTCAAAACGCAGATCAACATCCCAGTCCTGATTGATATCAAGCTCGCCCTCATGAATCGCCCGCTTAAAACCGCTGAGTTGCTCGCGATCAACGTCAACCAGCGCTTCAAGCGCTTTTGTGGTTGGCTGCTCACCATACTCCCACTCTACCGCTAATGCCTTAGCCGACTGCCACGCGGAGTAAGTACTCGATGCTACAACGCCAATAAAATCAGTATCCCGATCAACGATCAATTGCCTAAAACCAGCGACCGCCTTTGCCGCGTTTTCATCAAAAGCCAATAGTCGGGCGGAAACAACCGGCGGCCTAACGACATAACCATGCAGCATATTGGGCAAAACAATATCGTGCACATAAGGATAGCTACCCTTAACCATCTCCCTGGCAAAAGGATTTAATGCAGGCCGACCTATCAGAGAGGGCGCTCTAGACACCTCAAAACTATAAAGCGGCACATCAGAATAATGCTTAACGTCGACATCAAGGTCGTACTTGCCAGCCAGTTCAGCAAAGGATACTTGAAGCCCATCATTCGCGACAAAAGCGCCTCCTTGCTCAAGGCTAATGTCTGAGACATTGAAAACCGCCTGCGCCTTTTCGCGCAAAGCTTCTCTTAGTGCAGCCGCTGCGCGCGCAACAGGGCGGGCATACATTAACATTGAAAAACTGCCCGAAGTCATCATTTGCGGCTCAACATCAATAGTCGATGGCAGATGAATATCAATTTGCTCAACCGACATCATCAACTCTTCTGCAACAATTTGCGCAAGCGCCAATGCGGCATGCTGACCCATTTCCGCCCGTGGACTCAAAAATGTGCAACGACCATCCACACCAATGTGTAACCATCCGTTGCCGGAGAACTCGTCAGGCGGAGAGAATATCGTTGGGACAACCGGCCCATATCGGCTAAACCCCTGAATGGCGACGGTAACACCTACCGCTGTCGCCCCCAGGCCAATACCAATACTTTTCAGAAAGCTTCGGCGATTCATTATTTGCTATTAATTATTGTTCGACTAACAGACTAAACCAGGCCGTTAGGCTGGCGCAAGATCATCAACCCGGTTCATCCAGGCGTCGATCCGCGGTTTATCCACCAGAAGCTCCTGAATCTCTTTAGCGTAAGAAAGCTTTTTTAATTGAGAAATGACCGCGAGATCCGCAACCGATATTGCGCCACCAACCAGCCAATCGCCCGCAGAAAGGAAGCCATCAATTGCTTCCAGGTGACGCTTAGCATCGCTAACGACCTGCTCAACCGGTTTACGACCCAGGCCCTGCGCGGTGGTAACTTTGGATACTCCCTTAAAAATCATGCGCCTCAACATAAAATCAGGCAGAGGAGGAAGCGTTTCTTTTATTTGCGGCAACGAAGCGTCAAGATTATGCGTCCATTGCAAACGCATTAACATCTCATAAAAATACAAACTCTCATCAGCCCACTCTTCGATAGCGTGAACCATTGCGCGCTCGTGAGGGGCTGCAGGCAGCAAAGGTTTTTCTGGATATTCCCGGTCAAGCAACTCAATGATATCGGTAGAGTCATTACAGGCCTTACCATCAATCTCAATTGCTGGAAACTTTGCGGTGGGGCTCACAAACGCATACTTCCCTCTGCCAGCTTTTATCCGGTTAACTTCGTGGATTTCAAACTTTAAGCCTTTATAGTTTAAGGCTCGCTTTACTTTGTCACTGAAAGGTGAGGATGCGAATTGATAGAGCGTAATCACTAAGTTTTCCCCTAAAGTAAATCTTAATATCAAAGCCCACGATTCTAAGAACAAACGCAGGACATGCATATTTTGTTACGCCAGTTTCTCGCGCTTTTTGCAGTTAGTATTTTTTAGAGAAGCTTACCGCTGAGGTCGAGCATCGTTTTTAAGAATAAAGCACCGCCAACAGCCAATCCGCAGAATAAACAAACAGGGCAACCGGCGCGATCAAACCAATAAAGGTGCCTAGAAAATGTTGTCGATAAGAAAGTGAGGAAATCGCAAGTATAAAATTAAGCCCCGGCGCGGTTGAAAATAGCATCCTAAGCACAACCACACTTTTTAGCGGATGGCTGGACAGCCCTGCGCTTAGGCGATGCAAATAGGTATTGGTAACTTGGGTACTCAAATCACCGCCCAGTAAACGAATCACAACAAACGATGCTGCTATCGCAATATTTGTTGCGGCGAGCGTAATAAAAAATCCCGTACCCGTGCCAAAAATCAAACCGCCCGCCAATATGAACAGGACACCGGGAACGTAAACTAACAGGCCGACCACAAACAAGCTGATGTAAAGCAACACACCCGCAGGGCCCATACTTTGAATAAGATCTCGCAACGTTAGTGGCGTAACGCCATCTAACAACCCGGAAATGCTCATCCAGGCATAAACGGCGAGTACGCACGTAAGGAAAATTCCCAAACGGGCTAAAGGATTATTCATCTGAAAACCCGCTCTCTACAACTCTTTGAAAAAAAAGCAAAATAGAACATCACTTATTAAAAAACGACCTATTAAATGCTGTAAAAAATCTTAAAAAAGGCGCGAGGAGAATGGACATTAAAGTCGATCATATTTATAGTGCCCCGGACGGAGAGAAAGATTTAGTTTACGTACTACATTTCGTTGTTATTCAGTGTCACCTCGTCCTGCAGTGTTAAATTTTAGTTCCATCTTCTCACCAAGACACTCCATCAAAATTTTAGCTTCAGGATAATTGTTATGTCAGATCCAGTCAAAGGAACCGTAAAATGGTTCAACGAATCCAAAGGTTTTGGATTCATCCAGCAAGAGAACGGCCCAGATGTGTTTGCACACTTCAGTGCAATTAGCGGCTCAGGTTTTAAAACATTGGCCGAAGGCCAGCAAGTTGAGTTCACGGTAACTCAAGGTCAAAAAGGGCCTCAGGCTGAAAACATTGTTGTTTTGTAAGCTATTGACTCAAAATAAAAAAGCGAGGTTTTTACCTCGCTTTTTTTATTACTGCCAGTTATTAATCGCCATGCAAATTGCACTTGTAATTAGCCTTCTAACAAAAATGTTACCGGCCCATCGTTCACTAAACTTACCTGCATATTGGCAGCAAACCTGCCAGTTCGAATATCAACCGACGACTCCCGCAAGCTATTAACGCATAGCTCGTACAAGCGTCGGGCAAGTTCTGGCTCGGCCGCCGATGAAAAACTGGGGCGCAAGCCTTTTCGAGTAGAAGCGGCCAAGGTAAATTGAGAAACCACAAGCAACTGACCCGAAATATCACTAACACTTAAGTTCATCTTGTCGTCAGCATCGGCAAAAACCCTGAAGTGCAATAACTTGTCAACCAGGTTTGCAACCGACTGCTCATCGTCGCCCTTTTCCACTCCCAATAGCACCAACAAGCCCTGTCCGATTGCCCCTACAGTCTCATCGCCCACCGTTACCGATGCCGATTGAACTCGTTGAATCAAGGCTTTCATAAAAAATGCTTTTACAATCAGGAAGCGCGAGAAGCTCTTTTTCGCTCATGCTCCAACAACAGCTTTTTACGCACACGAATATAATTAGGCGTAACTTCTACCTGCTCGTCGTCTTCAATAAACTCAAGCGCCTGCTCCAATGTCATTTTAATAGGCGGCGTAAGAATGGTTGCCTCATCCGAGCCGGAAGCACGGACATTTGTCAGCTGCTTCGCTTTGGTCGGATTCACCGTAAGGTCATTGCCGCGACTGTGTATCCCGATAATCTGCCCTTCGTATACATCCACGTTTGCTTCTATACACAGGCGACCGCGCTCTTGCAGGTTAAACAGAGCGTAAGCCAACGTCTTACCTTTGACATTACTAATCAACACACCGTTAATCCTTGACTGCACTTCGCCCGTTTTAACTTCACCGTAGTGATCAAAGATTGATGTAAGAATCCCAGTCCCGGAAGTCATTGTCATAAACTCCGAACGAAAACCTATGAGGCCTCTCGCTGGAATTATATAATCGAGACGTATCCTGCCCTTACCATCGGGAATCATATTTTTCAGCTCACCTTTTCGCAAGCCTAACGCCTCCATTATGGCGCCCTGGTGCTGCTCTTCGCAATCAACAACCACTGACTCGTATGGTTCCTCAATCACGCCATCTATCTCTCGCTGCACCACTTCAGGCCGACCAACACCAAGCTCGTAACCTTCACGACGCATCGTTTCTATCAACACAGACAAATGCAGCTCGCCACGTCCAGACACTTTAAACTTGTCGGGGCTATCACCGGGCTCAACACGTAGCGCAACATTGTGTAGCAACTCACGATCTAGACGCTCTTTTATATTCCGGCTCGTAACAAACTTTCCGTCCTGGCCGGCAAATGGAGAATCGTTCACCTGAAACGTCATCGAAACCGTCGGCTCGTCTACCGTCAATGCCGGTAGCGCTTCGATATTTTTTGGATCACAAAGCGTATCGGAAATATTTAAACTCTCGATACCCGTAATACAAATGATGTCTCCCGCGCTGGCTTCTTCAACATTAACCCGCTCTACGCCCAAATGCCCAAGAATATCTAATACTTTGCCATTGCGAACACTTTTATCGGCACCAACAACAGCCACAGAAGAATTACGGCGAATAGTCCCTCTCGTGACACGGCCAACGCCTATCACACCAACATAACTTGAATAATCCAGCGCTGAAATTTGCATCTGGAAGTCGCCTTCCAAATCGACCGCTGGCGCCTGCACCGTTTCCAGGATCAATTCCAACAAAGGCGTCATGTCGTCCGCCATGTCTTCGTAATCCATCCCTGCAACACCATTAAGCGCAGAGGCATACACAACCGGAAAGTCGAGCTGCTCGTCAGTAGCGCCCAGCCGATCAAACAAATCAAAAACCTGGTCCATCACCCAGTCCGGGCGAGCACCTGGCCGGTCAATCTTGTTAATGACCACAATCGGATTAAGCCCTTGCGCAAATGCTTTCTGGGTAACAAACCGGGTTTGCGGCATCGGCCCATCAACCGCGTCCACCAGCAACAATACGGAATCGACCATCGACAGCACGCGCTCAACTTCTCCACCAAAATCGGCGTGCCCGGGGGTATCCACAATGTTGATGCGATGCCCTTGCCAGTTGATCGCGGTGTTTTTGGCAAGAATCGTTATACCGCGCTCTTTCTCCTGATCGTTGGAGTCCATAATCCGCTCGGTACCCTGGGACTTACGATCCAGAGTGCCTGATTGTTCGAGCAACTTGTCAACCAGCGTGGTCTTGCCATGGTCAACGTGGGCGATAATCGCAATATTACGTAGCTTGTCAGTACTTAAAGTCGCGGCTTCCAAAACTGCTTACTCCGGAGAAACAAAAAAGCGGGATATACGGGCGTGGCGCGAAGGCCGAGGCGGCGCGGATTATATAGGAAGGAAAGTGGTGAAAGTAACAATCCCTGCGAAAGGGATCACTTTAATCAGGCAATAATCGCAAAATCGAGCAGATCGGCCATGCGGCCGAAATAAAACCTAAATACTATCCGCCCAGCGGTTGAGCTCATCGATAAACATCTGTGTATGAGTGTCCTGAACAAGAAGGCGACCTTCGACTTCCAGAACGCGCTGGTTTTTAAATGACATCGCAACTTCTTTAAAGACAGAATAAATAGGCAGCAATTCGGATGGCGCAAACATCAACTTGGGCAACGCAGAATTACGTAGCCAATTGGAATAGCACACGATCTGGGCATACGAGTCCGAGCCTTTACTCTCGGTTGGCATTTGCTCGCCCCAGACACGATTCGCCCTGGATGCCTTTTCGCTTTGCAAAGGTTCCAAATACCATTCAAGCTCGCCAGCTGATAGCGCTCGATCAAAGCAATGTCTTATCATTAACTCCTCTAGCATCTCACCCTTCAGGTCGAAGATTTCGCCAAAGTCATCATCGATTGACGCCGTCCGGTCGCTGTAGCCCGATGTGTTCATCGCGGTAAAAAACGCCCCGCCAATATGAACAATCCCCCTGACTTTCGCGCTATTACGATAAGCCCAGTCGCAACCAAGCACCGCACCGGCACCAAGGCAAACAAGGATTACTTTTTCGTCTGGCGAGCCTGATACACAATGATCGAGAAAAGCATCCATAAATGCTTTTTGATCGGAGAAGCCATAACTCTCGGAACCATCAGTTTTCGAATAGTCACTATCGCCAATACCCAACATATTGGGCGCCAAACAACGAAAACGCTCAGACAATTCGCCGAGTACTTTTGCCCAGTTAAACGAAGAACCAAACGTACCGTGTAAAAAAACTAACGGTGCACCCTCACCACACTCAAGGTAAGAAATATCAAACCCGTCAACTGATTCTAGCCTTTGATGCTCAATGCAAAAGCGCTGATGCTCTTTATAGTTATATATCTGCGCTGCCCGCTCATTATTAATGGGCGCTCTAAATTGAAGTATCGTCATGAAGCCCCTCGTAAAACCAAACAAACGCTCCATCCGTTGATCGCAACTGCTTAGGACTCTACCGCTTTTAAAAAAAAAGTTCAACAATTCTGTATCTATCTGCAACCACTTGCAAATAAATATACTACGCTGCATTAAGACTAAATAAAAAAGATTACAACTTTCTTATAAGAGCTAAATATTTTTATCTCTCAAAAGCATAAGAAAATACGATCTAACGTAAAATATATATCGCGAAAACTTTTTCCCCGCAAAAAAACAGAACACATGAAAACGGTGGCATTAATAAATCTGCGCACGACATACACCCGCTGGTTTACTTAGCCCCATCACAAATCCCTTAACAGTAAACATTGGTTTAACTAACACTTGTACTTAAACTCGCGTAAATACCAAATACTGTTTACAAGATCTTAAACAACGCCTCCTTAAACAACACCGCTTTAAACAACACCGCCTTAACCGACACAGCACTAAACAACACGCCACTCGCGTAATCGAAAAAACTCGCATGGCAAACCTCCGTCCGAACTGAATCCTGCGCAAAATCAATCCACACAACGGCCGCTAGACGGCGCCGAAGGCGGCAGATAGAATCACATCCTTTTATTTCAGCGAACTCTATAAGTAATTCCAATATGCCGAGCAACAACCTGTCGACAAGCAATCCCGTCTGGAATCGCAACTGGACCTTTATCATGGCCACCGCTGGCGCCGCGGTGGGTCTCGGTAACATATGGAAGTTTCCCTACATCGCGGGCGAAAATGGCGGCGGCGCCTTTGTCCTGGTATACCTGGGCTGCATCGCGCTTTTTGGCATCCCAATCATGATTGCCGAGGTTATGCTGGGCAAAAAAGGACGGGAAAACCCCATTCACGCAATGCTTAAACACAGCCGAACCGTCAACTCAGGCCGTTTTTGGAGTTTTATTGGCATCATGGGCGTTGCGGCGGGAATCATGATTTTGATGTATTACAGCGTCGTCGCGGGCTGGGCGGTTGAGTATGTTTTCCAAAGCGCAACCGGCGCTTATATGGATAAACCCGCAATGGAAGTCGCGGCAGGGTTCGACACGCTATACAACAACAAAACCCAGCAGCTAATCTGGCACAGTGTCTTTTTAGCAATAACTGGCTTTATCGTCGCAGCCGGCGTGACAAAGGGCATTGGCCTCGCCGTAGACATTCTAATGCCCGCCTTATTTTTACTCCTACTCATACTCCTGGTTTATTCGTATCAAAATGGCGACTTTAGTGCGGGTCTGAACTTTCTATTTAATCCTGACTTCAGCAAGCTCAGTGCAAAATCAATGATTGTTGCAATGGGCCACGCCTTTTTTACGCTCAGCCTGGGTATGGGGACCGTAATGGTTTATGGCTCATATATGCCTGAAGGCGCATCGATACCTCGCGCGGCCCTGAGCGTCGCATTCCTGGATACGATAATCGCCCTGGTCGCTGGCATGACGATATTCCCGATCGTATTTGCCAGCGGGCTAACGCCTGGCGAAGGACCTGGATTGCTATTCACCACCTTGCCCACCGCATTTTCCAGTATGAACTATGGCGCGATAGTCGGAAGCGGCTTTTTCCTGCTGGTGACCATTGCTGCGTTGAGTTCAGCAATCTCGTTAATAGAGCCGTGCGTTGCATGGCTGGTACGAATCGGGATTAAGCGTATTGCTGCGGCAAGCGCACTCATTGTCATTTGCTGGTTGGGCGGGATGGCCAGCATCTACTCGGCGGACGTTTTCGACACGCTCGATTTTGTTACCTCAAACATCATGCTGCCACTGGGAGGACTCGCTATCGCGGTGTTTGTGGGCTGGCGCTACGGCTACACTCGCACACGCAAAGAAATGCAGGCGATGAGTTCTGGGCTGTTTAATATACTTTTTGTTATTTTGCGTTTTATCGCTCCAGCCGGCGTTGCACTGGTGTTTATCAATGGCATCGCGGAGCGCTTCTTTGGTCAGGGGCTGTTTTAACTGCGGCGACGCACTAGGCTTCTGATTGCTCCTCACAATAGCGAAGCCATGCTTGAAGGGAAACATCGCGATATTTATTTTTATGCGTAACCAGATAAAAGTTGCGCTGCATATCGCGATCTCCCATCGAAAGCTCAACAAAACGACCTGAGCGCAAAGCATCCTGCACCGCAATCCGCGAAAGACAGCCAAGTGACTCGCCTTCTTCGACAGTGCGCTTGATCGCCTCGGTGTGCTCTAGCTCAAAGTCTATTTGCACGTCACCCGCAATATCGTGCACGGCTCTATCAAACGCCTGCCTAGTACCGGAACCTCGTTCTCTTAACACCCATTTTGCGGCTAACAAATCAGCCGTACTAAGCGCTTGTTTGCAGGCCAACGGGTGACTGGGAGCCGCAAATACGACGAGCTCGTCATCCCGCCACTTCTCAAAGTTCAAATCCGTATGCGGATACTCGCCTTCAAGAAAACCCATGTCCAGCTCGTAGGCCAGGATCATTTCCGCAATTTCCGTCGTATTCGCAACATGGATTCTTATGTCTGCGCCCGGGTGCAAACGGCGATAGCGAGAAATCAGCGCCACCGCAAGATAATTGCCGATAGTCATCGTCGCACCAATTCGCAACGAGGCGTAAGCTTCTCTCTCTGCCAGTATGCTATCGACTGCTTCAGCCTGTTTCATCAGGTTTTCGGCTTCTGGAAAAAGGTTGCGCCCCGCCGCATTCAGCTTTAGGCGCTTCCCAACCCGATCAAACAATTGCGTGTCGTAACGACTTTCCAAATCCTGCAATGCACTGCTGGCAGCGGACTGAGAAAGCGACAGACTCTCGGCGGCACGACTAATCGTGTCCAGCCTCGCCGTTGCCAAAAAAACCTCTATTTGCCTCAAACTAAATCGCATGGCGCGCACCTTTACAAAAATTTAGTTGCCCAAACAAAATTGTGTTGAACCTTCCTAAAGACAACCACTCAAACAAATCCATGAACATTCATTGTTAGTAGCTTAATGCTTCGTGGTCATAGTGACAGAAATCCTTTGCGGACTATTAGAAAAGACCTATGAGGGCAATACGGCATAGACACTCCCAAATCGTCTTTGAGCCTGAAAACCTTTTCTACCTGTAGAGACTCTCTCAATAATGACCTAAGCCGGTTTTATACCGGCTTTTTTTTGCCTGCCGTTTTTAGCGCTTGCTTTCAATATCACTGACCTTTTAGCATTCAGCAGCAGGCGTGTCGTGCCTATTCTTATCCCTCTCTCGCACACGGCCTCAACGCAGACAACGCAATCGAGCCACTATACCGTCACCACCTTATATCAGTTTTTCCAATATATAAACTAAATATTACCCATTTTACTTATACCTAAAGAGGACCTAGTATTTGATCGTCGCTAGCCGTCCAATCGACCTTCAAGGGTAATCTTTGTCATGAGCAATATAGTCAGCCAAACCGTCACACATGTTCATCACTGGAACGAATCGCTATTTAGCTTTCGCACTACGCGCGATGCCGGCTTTCGCTTTAAAAATGGTCACTTCGTTATGGTCGGCCTACCAGCACAGGAAAACAACCGCCCGGTTATGCGCGCCTACAGTATCGCGAGCGCCAACCACGAAGAGGAGCTAGAGTTTTTTAGCATCAAGGTTCCTGATGGCCCACTCACATCAAAGCTGCAAAAAATTAAAATTGGTGACGAGATACTGCTCAGCACAAAACCGACGGGCACACTGATTACTGACAATATGCTGCCCGGCAAACGCCTGTGGCTGATAGCCACGGGAACCGGTCTCGCGCCGTTTATGAGCATCATCAAAGATCCTGAGGTATACGAACAATTCGACGAGATCATCCTGGTTCACGGTACTCGCACCGTAAATGAGCTCGCCTACGCGGACGAGATCGAAAACACCCTGCCAAACAACGAGTTCTTTGGCGACTATGTTCAGGAAAAGCTGCGCTACTACCCAACGGTCACTCGCGAGCCTTTCCGTAACAATGGCCGAGTTACCAGCCTTATGACCAGCGGCAAGCTGTTTCTAGACCTCGACGTACCCAAGCCAACGCTTGAAAACGACCGATTTATGCTATGCGGAAGCCCGAGCATGCTTAAAGATACCTGCAAGATTCTCGACGATCACGGTTTTTCAGAAGCCAAAAACGGTCGGCCTGGCCATTACGTTATCGAGCGCGCTTTCGTTGAGTCATAGGCGACCGATTCAAGGTAGCTGCCCTTAAAACGTTACAAAGCGACTTGCCAGAGGCGACCTTAGCCTTCCAGCCAACGTTTACCAAGCTTTAGGGGCGATATAATCACCGGCCTTTTATCGCCGGTTAATGATATGTCGCCCACCCCCTCGCCCAAGGCTATGCCAGAACTCGAATACCCGCTTGGCAAAGGCTGGGCACCGCCGCTGGGCGAGCCATTCGAAGTTCACCCCGGTGTATTTTGGCTTGGCATGCCAATCCCCATCCCCTTAAAACGCATCAATCTGTGGCTACTTAAAGATGGCGATGGCTGGACGCTGGTCGATACCGGCATGCACCAGGACGTCTGCAAAGACACCTGGCAAAAAGTGTTTGCGCGCTTCTGCTCCCCCGAGTCGATCAAACGAATTATCATCACCCACTTTCATCCCGACCACCTTGGGCTTGCTGAGTGGTTGCGCAGCCAGGCGAATTGCCCGGTTTTAATCAGCCACGGCGAATACAACGCCTACCACAATATCCGAACACGGCAGCCCGAAGAGTTTGCCCGATCCGTTGACGGCTTTACCCAGCTTATCGGCGCTGATGACGAGCTAAAAGCCATTTACACCGATGCCGGCACCCCAATGCAAAACGCAATGCTAAAGCCGGAGCACTGCGATCTGATTGACGAGTCATTCAAAATAACGATTGGCGATATTCGCTGGCAGGCAGTCGCTGGTAATGGCCATTCACCAGAACATATTTGCCTGTACGCCCCGGAACAAAACTTATTGATTTCTGGCGACCAGGCATTGCCGCGCATTTCATCAAACATTAGCTTATACATCGAAAACGCCAATCAGGATCCACTAGCCGACTGGCTACAATCTTGTGAGCATCTATGTGACCAGCTACCCGAGGACGTACTGGTGTTACCCGCACACCAGGAGCCGTTTATTGGTTTACACACGCGGATGCGCCAGCTTATTGATGAGCACCTTAGCGAGCTAGACAGGCTACAAAAAAGCATTAACGCCTCTGGTTCAGAACCAAAAACCGGCGTCGAAATCAGCCACATCCTGTTTCCGCGCGAGCTCGAACCCTATGTTCGAATGATGGCCGTTGGTGAAACCCTTGCGCACCTACGCTATCTGGCCAACCGCAAGCGCATCAATGCTTTGACCGACGCCGAAGGCACGCTTCGTTTTTACTAACTCAAGCCACTATCAATCCCCTCTCAACCCACTACCCACTACTTGTACCATTGTTTGGCTTTTTCTCACTGCGGCGAAACCCATAAAATAGTCGCCATATCCAACACGCCGCCAAACACCCGTTTTAAATATGTTTCAACTGTTCCTCGTATCCGGTTCTATTAGCTGTTTACTATCGATTATTTTTGGCGCTTTTGCCGCACACCGACTAAAAGAAGTTTTAACGCCAACTTCGCTGAACAGCTTTCAAGTTGCCGCCGATTACCAAATGTCGCAAGGACTGGGATTAATATTAATCGCCATTCTTGTCGCTAAATGGTCAGATGCCAAACTACTGCTCACCAGCGGGTCGCTTGTCCTGGCAGGAACCATCTTGTTTTGCGGATCAATTTACATACTAAGCCTCACCCAGATCCGGACTATTGGCCCCGTCAACATCGGCTTAGTAACCCCGTTAGGAGGAACCATAATGATTATCGGCTGGACATGCCTGGTTATTGCTGCGATCACACAAATAAAAATTTAGTCGCTCATCACCAGCAGTTTTCCTTAACAAAGCTTTTATGAACAACGAAGATTTACCCAAGACCTCGCAAACCAGCTCGCCGGTTAAGCGGCGGGAGATAAAGAGTTTTGTCGTGCGTAGCGCGAGAATGACCGAGTCGCAGCAAAAAGCCTATGCGCGACATATGGAAAAATGGTCTCTGGAAAAAAATAATGCCCGTCTGGATTGGGCATCGATTTACGGGAACAGCAATCCCGTTACACTGGAAATCGGTTTTGGGATGGGTGACTCACTTGCGCAAATGGCCGCGCAACAACCCAACATGAACTTTTTAGGCATTGAAGTCCATCAGGCCGGCATTGGTCGCCTGCTGAGTCTTGTAGAAAAAGAAAAGCTCGAAAACATTCGAGTAATCTGTGGCGATGCAGTCGAAGTATTAAAAAACCAGATCGCTGCTAACAGCCTGCAACGAGTAAATATTTATTTCCCCGACCCCTGGCATAAAAAACGCCACCACAAACGACGCCTCATCCAGCCCGACTTTGTTAACCTGTTAGCCGAGAAGCTTTTTTCTGAAGGATTACTTCATGTCGCCACAGACTGGGAGAACTACGCCGAACACGCTTTGAAAGTAATGGCGCAATGCACGCAGTTTAAAAATATAGCGGGTGAGGAAGCGTTTAGCTCTGCGGCTGACCTTGGCAGGCCGGAGACGAAGTTTGAACGCAGGGGTTTAAAGCTTGGACACGGGGTTTGGGATATAGCGTTTAGAGTTCAGTAGCTTTCAAGAAAAAAGATAATTATCAGGAGTTGCCTGCATGGAAGTAGGCAAGAAGCGTGAGCAAGCTCGCAAATGGCTTATATGTTTATATGCTGTCGCGGCCCTCGACTCGCATTGACGACCTACTCTGATTTCAGTTCTTGATCGCAAAAAAACAACGCTATCTAAGCTGGTCTCCATCCAAACTTTCCTCAACTAGCCGCTGATACTTCAATGCCAATTTGTCACGCTCTCGCGTGAGTCTTTGCTCGACCAACTGGGCGAGAAAATTAACCGCCAGCTCGGCATCGACCTTTGGTCTTGAAGATTTATTTTCTAAATCCCCCAGGAGCAATGCAGGCTCAACGTCTTTATCGAGATCCGAAGTGCAGATGAGGCCTGTAGGCATAGACCGAAGTGCTGTTACTGGCACACTATCTGCGACGCTACGAGCATCTGCATGCGGCCTGCGCTTCGCCATTTCGCTTAAGATTTTATCCTCGGACTGCGAGAGGTCGTCGTTGCTAACATAATCGCTCTGCCGTCTCTGCTTAGCAATTTCACTCAGGATTTCATCCTCAGACTGCTTGTAATCTGGTGCGCTAGCAGCTTCCGCACGATGTCTCTTTTTCGCCAATAACATCAGGGCTTCCTCCTCTGACGATCGCGCAATACCGCATTCAACTTCTGGGGTTGTCTCACGAGTGGCACGCGCTCTTACTGCCTTTTCATCAACGCTAGAAGGGTTAGTACCAGGTGGAGTAACGCGCGGGGTTGTACTTGCTTGCTGGGGATCAATTATCATTTGTGGCTTGCTTTTATTATTTGCTGTAAGCCTTAATTATAAATTTACCGGCCAGTTTAGATTGTTATTGAAATGTATTGTTTTGTAAGGGCGGAATGAACCACCCCTCATTTCATCAGAAAAAAATCAGGTTTTAACTCAGGAGCGATTCAAAGGCCGCGACAGCACATAAACATATAAGCCATTTGCGAGCTTGCTTGCGGTGGCCAACCTTCAGGGGGCTTTGAGGCGTTAATCTCTCTAGCTCATAGGAATGCGTCATTAAAGAAGTGGAAGCATCTTCTATTGTGATTCAACGACGTACGTTGCTCGCGTTTTTGTCTTACTTTTTGCCGATCAAAAAGTAAGTCGCCTTTAGATGAAACCTAACCCCTCCCGACTGAAATAGAAATCCATATACATAAAAGCATTAATTGTCAGTAGTTAATTTTATAGGCGATGATGATTAAATAAACTGAGTTGGTTCTGGGAAGGCACAAGGCAAGGCTCTTAGTTTGAAAGGTGAAAAATTTGGTGGGTGACAAAGCGTTGGCTCTCAAAGAATTTTTCTTTCGAATTATTTTACCGCTAGCAATAGTAGGCATAGTGCAATATACCCCTTTTTTAGATTAACTGTTATATCCAGAGTACAGATGTCGTCACATGAAAAGTGACTTAAAGATCCGCAGTTTAAAATTATTTCGAACTGTGTCAGTATAGTTAGCGATATTGAAAAGGGTATAAATTAACAACAGGGCTTTGATCATGGTAGAACCTAATATGGAGGATGTCGCTTTAGCGCATTCGTTGGAAATGGCAGCTTCAAAAGCAGTTGCGGACTTGATTCAGGCAATCACCAGAACGGACTTGGTCGATATGTGCTACGCCTACAAATCTCGCGTAAAAACTGCTGAAAAGCTTATACAAAAAAAGCAAATAAAAAGGGTTGAACAGGCAAAAGAAAATTACGAGATCCTTGATATCACTGATGTTGTAGGACTTCGGCTCGTCGCGTTGTTTCGTAGAGATTTACCTGGTGTTATTCAACGAATCCTTCAAATCATTTGCAATCAGTCTGTGACCCCCAGCCCATTTAAAGAAAACTCTATTGTTGAGTTTAAGTTTTTTAACGGCAATGTTCGTATCGATCCACTTCAAGACGATATTGCGTCTGTGGTTAGACAGTTTCCCTTAGTCGCTAAAATCTATCAAGGAGTCGAAACATCCAAAGAAGAATATTCCAGCGTTCACATTGTTGCGCATTTAACCGAAAACGCAAAAACACCGAGCAATGGCGACGTAAGCGTTCCAATAGAAATTCAAATTAGAACTGTGTTTGAAGACGCATGGGGTGAGATAGACCACAAGTTTGGTTATGTAATTAGAAGTGGAAAAGACTCTGGTGAAGCAATCCATAACCCTGCCAGCGTTCTTGAGCATCTAAAAGTATTAAAGAAATTTACTGATGCGTGCGCTGAATATGCCGACGTTATTTATAAGGAAGCAATTGAGGATTTGTGTAGCGTTTCGCGTAGCGGCAGTGTTATATCTGTTGAGTCAGATGACGACGTAATAAATCGGTTCCGTGAACTAGGTGTTGAGGAAGAGATGATACAAAGCTACATCTCATCTAGAGGCAAAAAAGAGTCATTAGCAACTGGTCAAGATCAGGACATTACCTATGCATCTCTCGCCGAAGAGTTTAGTGAACTATCCGAGAAAAGCACACATGATCTATTTTTTTATTACACAAAAATGAATGAAGCGTTCTGCTTATTATCTTCGGCTCGTGGAGATGAAGTATTTGTGGCACGCAAAATTTATGAAGATATGGCGGGGAGATATAAAGATTACCCTTTAGTATTTCACCGTTTAGGTCAAGTTCTCAATCAGACAGCGTTACTACATGAAGCCGAAAAGGCGTACGAAACCGCTTGGCAACTTATGCACACTTATGAAAATAAAAAAGAAGTTGGTTGTGACGCTTTACCTTTAGTGGATTTTGAGCATCTTAAGGCCTATTTGCCCAGGAAACTAGGATATAACTATTGGCAGAAATCTGAGGAAACCGAGCAGGCCCAAGATAAGTTTCGACTCCTGTCTCGGGCAGTGGAGGTAACGGAAGAAATGCTTACGTCTCAGGACATGGAAGTTCAGAGGGCAGGCCATAACAATCTACTTTATTACAGAGTAGAACTGGTTAAGTATTGCTCAGACCTTGTGGATCTTGACCTAATCAGAACCAAATGTCAGATGCATATAGAAAAGCTCGAAGCTTTAGCATGCGGTCAACATAATGATGATTTACTCGAGTTGGATACCATCTCTAAAGCATACGCGCTTCTGGGCGAAAATGATAAGGCTACGTCAATCTGCAAGAAAATCATTGACAAAGCACTTAAAAATCAAACAGATACATCTGAGCCCGCGCTGGTGCTCCAAATAGCTCGGGAGGCAAGAGAATTATTAGCTACCTTAGAATCTTTAGTAGTTTAAGAAGTTTCAATTATTGGAAGACTTTACAAATTATCGTTTGACAGTTAGCATCTACTACCTTACTTTTAATAATAAGCTGTGACATTTTATATTGCTTTGGATAAATTTGACGAGGAATTGTAATGACTAGGCCCAACAATGATGGTTAAAGTGGTCGGCTATATCAAAATTCACTAATTACTAGTTCAGAAAAAAGGCTCCTTAGCAGGAGCCTTTTTTATTGCTAACAGAACACAAAGCATCCAAACAAACGCTCTCCCTAGCGAACCTAATCAACAAGCCCGATCTATTATATAAAACTCACCCTTTAACCATAGAATCAACAAACCCCGACCCAGGGTTTTAAGATCTGCGCGCGAAAATCTAATACGAATCTTTTTATTTTCACAACCATTAATCGTACACGCAGAAGTGATTCAGAACTAATCAAATTTATTTTCCGTAGCAACTAACATAAAGTGGCAAAACACTAATACTTAAGAAACCACCCCACACCTAAGACTACTCCCCCTCACAATACCTCAAAAAACTATACCGCTCGATTTCCCTAAACCCTCGCTCTACCACATCCCACAACTGGTTAATAATCGTGGTGGAAATATCAAACATCAGCGATGAGTCAATAACAATATCGCTGGCTTCGACGATGGAAGAACGCACGCCTTTAACAAACACTCGAAATTGTTTGTGATAACCGCGTGGCATCGCGTACTGCTCATCTACCGCAGAAAAAACCATCCGCAATTCCTGGTACTCGGAATTTACCTGCCGCAGTAAAAACTCGATCTTGCTACGATTTTCTTCGGCGATTGCTTTTCTAACGGCGGCATTGGTGGATAGTGCTCGAACCTGGCCAATCGACTCTGAATTTTTGGGTATCTTGTCGAACAGGGCGAGAATAAATTCTGGTGACAACTTCTGATCGGGCTCGCCAGGGCTGACAGGTGTTAGCAAATCAGGCAGGCACTCAAACACTCTTTGCTTTAGCGTGGTACGCAAAACGCGCAAAAGATGATCGATATAGTTGCCGTGTAATTCAAAGTTATCCATTAGGTCATCACTTGCCCAACCTGTTTGAATAACATCCCATTCCTGCTCTATTACAGCGAGGTCGTTATCAAAATCACGCGATTGACCTTGATCGTTTAAATAATTCAATAGCGAGAAAAGACGGGTGACTTCGTCGCTGCGTTTTCGTGCTTGATCAAGAAAAGCTGGCTGCCCACTTAGCACCCCCATCGACGCACCACGATGCATTTGCACCGCGCGAGCCATCTGGGCGATAAACTTAACCATTTGCAGCCAGTGCTGTGCGCAGAAGTAAGAATCTAGAAGCGCACCATGCTGGTTCTTAGTCTTGGGGATTTTAACAATCGATGGTTTCATTCGCTTATTCTAAATCGAAAAATATCAAATACTTCAATAAGTTGGGTAAACAGGAAAAGTAATCGTCGCCTGCCAACAATTGGATTAATATTACCCCATGCAGATGTCTTGCCAACTAATGTACGCACAAAATGTATTTTGGGCTTGAGCAAGCTGTTAAAGAGCGATATAAAGTTAAAAAGTTTTTTAGAAGGATCGGCTAACCTAGGATTCGATAATGAAAATTAGAACCGTGCGCGAAATCATGACCACTCATTACGCTAGTGTTGGCGAAAACCAGGCGTTAGTGGCCTCTATAGAGATACTAAAGAAGTATCACCAGTCGGCGATCCCGGTTACCGACAATGGCCAGCTTATCGGCGTTGTCTCGGAAGCAGACTGCATGCGCGCGGCGCTTGTTGAAGGCTACCATAACGAAAGTACCACGCTGGTTAAAGACATTATGGTAAAGGATGCCGACGTTATCTCGCCTGATACCGAATTAAGTTCTGCCATGCAGATATTCCTGGATCGCAGGCGACGTATGATGCCAGTGGTTGAAGCGGGCAGCCTGGTTGGCACTTTAACGCGCGCGGACATTCTCGAAGCGCTTATCTAAGCCTACTATCACTCGCCACAAGATTTGAAGCACGAGCTTGGCTGGCTTATCAGTATCAGACTGTCAAAAGTCAGCCAGGATAGAATCGAGATAACGGATACCCAATGGGGTTGCCGCTATCTTCTCGCCACTTTCCTTTAACAAACCTTGCTCGATTTGTCGGTCCAGACCAGGCCTGATGACATCAATTGAAAGTGCCGTTTTAGTTTCAAACTGCGTGATCGAAAATCCATTAATCAACCTGAGTGCATTCATTAAATATTCAAGCGCCAGCTCTTGTTGGTTTATCGGCTCGTCGCCCGACAATTTATCCGCCGAATTAAAATAATGCTCAGGCACTCTTGTCTTCCAACGGCGGCGCTGCGTATTCCCCACGCTAAGCTTACCGTGCGCCCCGGCACCTATGCCGACATAGTCACCAAACTGCCAGTAGTTCAAATTATGTTGTGACGCTTTTCCCGACTGGGCATAAGCGGATATCTCGTACTGCTCATAACCGGCTGCTGCGAGCTGTCGCTGGCCTAACGTAAAAATATCGTCCAGAATATTCTCTTCCGGCAACGGCGGAGGCTGGTTATAGAATGCAGTGTTTTTTTCTATGGTTAGCTGATACCAGGAAACATGCTCCGGGCCTAAAGCAATTGCCTGCGACAAATCTTCAAGCGCTGCCTCCAGATTCTGCCCTGGCAAGCCATGCATAATATCCAGGTTAATATTGTTAAACCCAGACTGCCGTGCAATTTCAAACGCCGCCGTCGCGTCACCCGACGAATGAATACGGCCCAGCCTTACCAGCGCAGCATCACTAAAGCTCTGCACGCCAATAGACAAACGATTAATTCCCGCCTGTCGATAACCACTAAAATATTTTGCGTCAACGGTTCCGGGATTAGCCTCCATTGTAATTTCAACATCGCCCGCTAAAGGCAAACGCGCATTGATCTCGTTTAGCAAACGCGCATAAAAATCTGGCGTCATCAGGCTTGGAGTACCTCCGCCGATAAACATGGTCGCCAGTTCACAACTTTTTTCGAGTAAGCCGATCTCTGCATCAAGATCCAGAAGCAGGGCTTTAAGGTATTGCGCTTCTAGCGCCTGCTTTTCTTTTGCGCTAAGTTTGGTGAGCTCATGCGAATTAAAGTCACAGTAGGGGCATTTTTTTACGCACCAGGGCACGTGCACATAAAGACTGATAGGGGAAGACGACATTTACTTAAGTCAGGAAATTCTGGAATTGGCATTTCTAATTTTATCGCGAAATGCGCGAGGGCTTTCACCACTCCATCGTTTAAACGCATGGCTAAAGTTGGCAGCTTCGCTATAGCCAAGCCTACTAGCGATACTTTCAATAGACATATTGGAACTCAAATACTCTTCCGCAAGCTCTCGACGAATCTCCTGGAGCAACAATTGATAACTTGTTCCCTCCTTGCGTAGAAGACGGCGCAATGTTCTAACGCCAATATTTAGCTCGCCTGCGACTTCTTCTAGCCCAGGAAAGTGCCCCGGCTGTTCAACAAGCTTTGATCGCACGCGGTCAGCTGTGGCTTCGGTCTGGCTTAGGCGCTGCAAGAGCTTCTGGCATTGCTCGCGGCATTGCGCTGCCGCTTCCTGGTCCCTTCTAGGTAACGGACGTTCAGCATGCTTTTTCTCTATCAACAGTTCATTGCGATGACAACCAAACTTAACCTCGCAATTAAAAAAGTTTTCGTAACTACGGCGATCAGAACAGTCCGAATGTGCAAGGCAAACCATCGCCAAAGATACGCCGTCATTAATAATCGAGCGCAAACCGGTCAACGCCGCAGAAACATCTCTATCGCTATAAACCTGCAAAAGATCGTTAGGAATTTTCTTCTGTTGAGAGTAAGCAACCCCGCTAAGCCCATCCCGTTCGACCTTGTTAATTTTGAAATGACTAAATGTTAAAGGGGCAAAATCAGCCGCCGTTTGAATCGCCTCGGATACCGTCGTGCTACTAAGCATGGCGTAGCCCAACAGCCCATAGGTCTCAAACCCAAATAGCTCACCCAATTGCAGCCCAACTGCCGGTGATTTTCTCAAACGTAGCACATTGCGATAAAACGCATACTCCTGGGCCAATGTCGGCCGCAGGGTATCGTCATCAATCTCGGAAATATTCAGCCCGGTCTCGGACAAACAATCGGATACTTCATAACCTCGCGCAGACATGTCGTCTAACACTGCACGTATCGCCCTGCGATGGTGAGCGTAGCGTTGGTCAAGTTGCAGAGAGGGCATAAGTCAAAAGCTAAATTTTATTTAATTCTGGAATTGCTTATTCTGTAAGGGCCTGTCCCAAATTAACATGTTAGCGGCCCGCTGTCACATTCTTCAGCCTGCGCCTGTTCGCTAAAATAGGCAAAATCCATAGGCACAATAAGAGGATTAAAGTTTGGAATTTGATTACGTCATTGTGGGCGGTGGCTCCGCCGGTGCGGTTTTAGCATCACGTTTGAGCGAAAACGCTTCGACCAGGGTCTGCTTATTGGAAGCGGGAAATCGCGGCGATGGATTGATAATACGCATGCCCGTTGGCGCCGTAGTAATGATGTCCGACGGCTTTAGAAAAACCAATAACTGGGCCTTTTACACCACGCCCCAGGCCGGGCTTAACGGTCGCAAAGGCTACCAACCTCGCGGTAAAACGCTGGGCGGATCGTCCGCCATCAACGCCATGGTTTATACACGTGGCAACCCCAAGGATTATGACCGCTGGGCAGACGAAGGCTGCGCAGGCTGGGGATACTCAGATCTTCTACCTTATTTCAAAAAAGCTGAAAATAATATCCGTGGTGGTGGTAACTTCCATGGCGACTCCGGCCCTTTGCATGTCAACGATCTTGTTAGTCCACGGCCTATCACCCAGGATTTTGTCGACGCGGGTATTGCGGCGGGATTGACCGAAACAAAAGATTTTAATGGTGCATCACAAGCAGGTATTGGCCACTATCAGGTGACGCAATTTCATGACCACCGACGTGGCCAGCGCTGCTCTAGCGCAGCTGCTTATCTGCATCCAAATTTAAGCCGCGACAACCTGACTGTCATTACCGACGCACACGTTTGTAAAGTGCTGTTCGATAACCAGGAAGCCGTTGGTGTTGAATATCAAAAAGCCGGTAAGCGCCATACCGTTAAAGCGATCCGCGAAACCATTCTCTGCGCGGGCGCTTTCCAGTCGCCCCAACTGCTTATGCTATCGGGCGTGGGTCCCGAGCAACAGCTGAAAGAGTTTAATATCGACCCGGTAGCCATCAACGCAAATGTTGGCGAGAATTTGCAAGACCATCCCGACATTGTTCTCAGCTACAAAGTGAATACAACTGACGTATTGGGCCTTGGCGTAAGAGGCGTTGCCAAAGCAACCGCTGGCATTTTCAAATGGCTCCGCAACGGCAAAGGCATGTTCTCTTCCAACTTTAGCGAAGGCGGTGCCTTTTTCTCAGTTGATTCGGACCCTGAATGGCCCGACACACAACTGCACTTTGTCATCTCCATGGTAGAAAACCACGGCCGAACCATTAAGCCGGGCTACGGCGTTTCATGTCATGTATGCACGCTACGCCCTGAAAGCGTCGGCACCGTCAAGCTTGCATCTAACGATCCCTTTGATTCGCCGTTAATTGACCCTCAATTTCTAGCAAACGATTTAGACGCAGAGCGACTTTTAAAAGGTGTTAAAAAAGCGCGCGAAATAATGGCCGCACCACCGATTGTCAACAAAATTACGGAGGAAATCACCTGCGCAAATGCAACGACCAACGAACAGCTGATGCAAATTATTCGCGAGCGAACCGATACCGTTTATCACCCAGTGGGTACATGCCGCATGGGCAGCGATCAAGATGCCGTCGTCGATCTTGACTTAAAGGTTCGCGGCGTCGATAGATTGCGCGTGGTCGATGCATCGATTATGCCGTATCTGGTTAGCTCAAATACTAACGCACCAACGATAGCAATCGCGGAAAAAGCAGCAGATCTTATTAAAAACGCTACATCATAAAGAGAGGCAATAATGGCAGATTTACTTAACCCACTAATAGGCGCCTGGATGCTGGTGTCAGTCGAAACCCAGCTAAGCGATGGACAGGTTATCCGCGCTTTTGGCGATAGCCCAAAAGGAATAATTGTTTATACCAGCAGCGGTCACATGACCGCCCAGCTCTCAAACCCAGACCGCATCAAGGTTGCCTCCAATGACCAACTAAAAGCGACTGAAGAAGAGATTCGATCCAGCTATGAACGCTACGTCGCTTATCACGGCACCTACGAACTAAACACTAAGAACCAAACAGTTATACATAACGTTGAAGGCTCTATGTTCCTTAACTGGGTAGGCGGCGCTCAAGAACGGACCTATACCCTCGAAGGTGACCGCGTCACGCTGAGCACCCCGGTGCTGGAAATTGGCGACATGGGAAACACCCGGACAGTACTCACCTGGGAAAAGCTGGACTAAGCCGACTCTTACCAAAGTAGCAACAAACCAGATACGTTAGAAGTTATGAGCAAATTCAAACGAACACCCAGCGTGGTTATCATCGGCTCAGGGATGACAGGCATCCTGATTTATATCAAGCTGAAAGAAGCGGGCATTAACGACATTCAACTGTTCGAGAAAAAAGCATCTGTCGGCGGCACCTGGCGAGAGAACACCTACCCCGGCCTGACTTGCGATATTCCCGCAAACTTTTACGCCTACTCCTTTGCCCCTAACCCTGACTGGACGCAAACCTTTGCAACCGGCGAAGAACTAAAGCGATACTTTGAAGGCGTAAGCGATAGATACGGCGTGACCAGGAACATCAACTTTAATGAAGAAGTGATCGACGCCTGGTTTGACGGCAAGAAGTGGCAAGTCAAAACCAGCAAAGGGACTGAGCTCAGTGCCGATTTTGTATTTGCAGCGACAGGTATTTTACATAAACCGGTAAAACCGGATATCGACGGGTTGGCGTCATTCAATGGCGATTGCTTTCACACCGCCGAATGGGATCACAGTGTTGACTTACAGGGCAAGCGGGTTGGAATAATCGGTACGGGCTCAACCTCTGCCCAGGTTTGTTCAGAACTTCTCAGTCGAGGTATTGATTTATCCATTTTCCAGCGAACCGCACAATGGGTATTCTCCATCGCTAACCCAAAGTCCGGCCCTTTTAAGAAAGCCTTTTTAAAATGGTTTCCCTTTGGTCATAAACTCGCTCGCCGGTTTTCGGAGCTATGGATTACACAGTTCTTAACGAAAGCATTACTTAAACAAGGCTACCGCTATAAATTATTGCAGTGGTATTGCAACAAACAACTCCAGAACATAAAAGATCCCGAACTTAGAAAAAAACTAACACCTGACTACAATGTTGGCTGTAAAAGAATTATAGCCAGCGATCGCTTCTACGAAGAAATTCAAAAGCCCAATGCACATTTAATTACTGACGGGATAGAAAAAATTGAACCCGAAGGTGTTCGCACGTCTGATGGAAAATTACACAAGCTTGATGTTCTGGTTCTAGCAACCGGCTTTGACTCGCAGGCCTTTATGCGCCCAATGGCACTGCGCGGGGATAAAGACCTGTCAATTAACCAGGTATGGGATAAAAAACTCTCCACTTATCGATCGCTTTTTATTCCGGGATTTCCAAATTTCTTTTTAATGCTTGGGCCCAACTCACCAATTGGGAATTTCTCGCTGACTTATATCAGCGAAGTTCAAACCCAGTATTGTATGAAGCTTATCGACCTATGGAGAGAGAGAAAAATAGATAGCGTCGACGCTAAAACTGAAGCGGCGGACGCTTTTATTGAATACATTAAAAAGGGTTTGGGCGGAACAGTATGGACTTCCGGTTGCAATAGCTGGTACCTCGATGGCGAAGGTGACCCCGTGCTTTGGCCTTACACTGTCGACTCATGGAAACGCCAGATGCGCGAACCTGACCTGGGCGACTTTAATTTCACCTCCAGCAATGCATAGGCCTTGACTACATAGAAAGTGTTATCAACAATTGCCAGATCAAAACAACCGGTATTACAAAATGGACATAACACTCTTCCACTATCAATTTTCACCTTACGCGGAAAAAATCAGGGCAATGCTAGGCTACAGCAATTTGCCCTGGCAATCGCTAGAGGTCTCTTCTTATCCGCCTCGCCCTGTCGTCGACACACTTGCCGGAGGTTATAGCCGCATCCCCGTCGCACAAATTGGTGCAGATATTTTTTGCGACAGCCAAATTATCGTTGAAGAAATTGCCAATCTAGCAAACAACCCTTCTCTAGATATCCACAATGGCAACGAAGATGAGCGAGCGTTGGCAAAAACTGCCGAATACAACGTTTTCTTTTCAGTCGTGAACTCAGGCTCACAGCTTACCGCGCTAAAAAATATGGCGTTGAATATTGGGCCGATAAACACCTTCCGATTTGTTAAAGACCGACTTAACCTCGCCAAAAAAAGTAATGTCCGATTAAGCGGGAGCAAAAACCCCGAGCAAACTATTCAAGATCACCTCGATGACCTGGAATCTCGTTTAAGCGCCCAACCATTCCTGGCGGGCGATCAACCGGCAGGCGTAGACTTTTGTGCTTATCATCCCATATGGATGCTCAAAAGCTTTTTAAACCCCAGGCCGCCGGTGAACCATCCCAATGTGATGGCATGGTTAGATCGTATGGAATCGCTTAACCAGCCTGGCAAATCGATTAGCGATAAGGACGCCATCCAGCAAGCGAGAGCCTGCGAGCCAAGAGAAGTCCCCGAATCAACTGATAGCGCGCAGCTAGGCGAGCAAGTAAGTATTGGGCCGGAAGATTATCGACTAGAAACGGTTAGCGGCGAGCTAGTCGCTAGTACTGACCGACGATGGATAATAAAGCGTTCAACTTCAGAGGCTGGCAACCTTCATGTGCATTTTCCAAGACAGGGATATAAGCTAACGCCATAACGCCAGGCCATGCATCTAGTAACATGCACTTGGCAATGGGCACTTAGCTATATGCACTTAGTAACAGGCAACAGGCGCTTTTAATAAAAAGCTGGACATCGACGCATTTATTTTTTGAACTATAAATGCGTCGATGTCCTCATGAAGGGCGTTATGCAGGGGGTTGCAAAAAGAGCGCGCCAGGAGAACGTTGCTCGTTAATCATTAAAAACCAGAAGACTGGTTAACTCTTCCATAGACTCAATTTTTTCGCAGTTCCATATTTTATCAATCAGCTTATCGACCTGCGCCTTGGGCATGCACGCTTCGGCCATCTCACGGAACTTGGTTTCCAGCGCCTCATCACTCATCGGATCACTGGTATGGCCATAGGGGTTCTCCATAATCTTTTCGAAAACACGCCCGTCCTTTAACGTAATAATCGAGCCACCTGTATTTACGAAGCCACCAAAGTCTTCCCGCATTTCAACACTGATTCGTTCGGTTAACTCAAGCACCATGGGATTGGTAAACTTCTCGGGCTTAAACGCAGTCGGGCCAAAGCCGCGCTCAACAATAGCGAGCGCATGCCCAAAGTGTGAGCTATGATCTGCACTTTCTCCATTACGCGGATATTTCTTCGCATCATAAACAGTGTGTACCGCCTCGCGCGCACAAGCCAACACCACCACCGATTCAACATCTTCAGGCTTGATATCATGCTCCTTGCATAATGCGATGGTGCTTTGAATTCCCGCCTGAGTGGTATAGTTAGTACATAAAGGCTTAAAGCAGGTTTCCATAATGTGGTATTCGCCGGAATCGGCATAGAACTTTGCCAGATCACCAAAATCACGAAATACCGTTTGAAAGTAACCTGCCTCACCTTCAATGGCACGGCGTGGCCCAGAAAAACCATTTCTGACCAGTCGACAGGACATAATCGAGTCGTAGGCAACAAACCCAAAACGAAGGTTTTTTGACATAACAAACTCTTCGTCGTTTGCATCCAGATGATTCATCGGCAAACTGCGCACAGCTGTTGCGCCAATGGCACTGGCGATTTGCTTTTCATCCAGCCCCATCAACAAACCCAGCGATGGCGGCATATTAATACTGCCACGCACATCAGAGCACCAACCTGATGTCGTCATGCGCTTGTAATCGGCATAGTCATCTCCAGTGCGCAAAGCTTCGATCCAGCGATGACCTAATTCATAACTTAAAATTAGCGCGGTAAGAAAGTCTTTTCCGTTAGACTTTTCGACTTCCGCAGTAGCCAGTAGCGCGGGAACAGCGTCAGAGTTATGGCCACCACCACCAAGATCGTTGTAGTCCAGGTAACGCACCATAAACGCGTTGACCATCGCGGCGTTTAGCACGCTGGTTTTTTTACCAGAGCCAAAAATAGTCGCTTCGGGCTTACCGCCAAACTCTTCTATCGTTTGCTCACAGATAGCGCGACCCGGCGCACCATGCCCACCGATACCGCAACCGATTGCATCAAGCAAACAACGTTTGCCCATGTGACGAACCTCTTCCGGAATCCCGTCGTAAGTCCACGACAATGCATGCCGCGCAATTTTATGCGCGACACTCTCCTGATACTCGGCTTCAATTTTTTCCCAAGCCTGTTCTCTTGCTGACAACATTGCTAACACCCTGCTCGTTTTATCGGTTAAACGCCACGCCTACTGGCAGGCTTAATACATGTACTCTCCACCATTTACATGCATCACCGTACCTGTGGTAAATGCACCGCTGTCGCCAGCAAAATAAAGCGCCGCTTCTGCAATTTCGTTGACATTGCCTGCACGTTTTATTGCCAGATTCTTAACCACAAGATCAACATCCACATGAGCGTAGTGCTCTTCTTCACGCTTGGTTTCGATAGGCCCCACGGCAATAGTGTTAGCCGTTACACCGTGCACACCATATTCGCGCGCAATCGCTTTCGACAGGCCATGCATACCGGCTTTGGCAGTAACATTTGCAGCACGCTCATGGAACTGACCAAAAAACCCATCATAGCCGGACATGTTAATGATCCGACCCCACTTCTTTTCACGCATTTTTGGCAACACGACTCGCGAACCGTAGAAGCATGAACTCAAATTTGTGTTGATAACCTCCTGCCACATTTCAGGGGTGATCTCTTCGAAAGCCATGCGGTGCCTGACGCCGACGTTATTCACCAGAATATCCACCGGACCAAATACCGACTCAGTTTCATCTACCATCGCCTGCCAGTCATCTGGGTTCGAAACATCAGCGATAATGCCGTGCGCCTTCCCCCCGGCAGCCTTGATTTCTTCGACTACCGCGTCAACTTTATCTTTGCTTTTAGCGCCATTTACAATGACATTTGCCCCTTCTTTGGCAAACAGCAATGCGACAGCTTTACCAATATTCTGCCCACTGCCAGTTACGATGGCAGTCTTACCTTCTAGTCGTAAACTCATAACGTTTTATCCTGATAGCTTTAATAAAATAATGAATGAACTTGCCAAAAACCCAGTTGTTATTAAAAAGACCGGTTTAAAGCTAGTTATTGCTGCGCCGCACTTTGCATTTGCAGCATCTTTATCATTCCACCCTGCTGGACGATATTAAGCATCTCCTGGTTGTAGGGCTTAGCCTGCAGCCGAGTATCGTTCGCGGCATTGCTAACACTAAAATCTTCCCAGGAAAAAATAGCCTCATCATAGTTTGAGAAGGCCTCTGAAACGCCCGCGCAGGAAATAACAGGCAAGGCATTTGCAATGGCATTCCGCATAAAAATCCGGGCAAATGACTCTGCGATAACGCAACTCACACCCAAATTCAAAAGGTTCTCTATCGCTTGCTCGCGACTAGAGCCACAACCAAAATTTTTACCCGCGACAATCAAGTCACCTTTTTCGATACCTTCGGCAAAATCTCGGTAATTGGGAAACACCATCCCTTTACGTTCTTCCCAGGTTAAAGACATCGATTGCCCTGGCGCCATTTGGTCAGTATCGATGTTGTCACCAAACAACCACACTCGCCCTTTTATTTCTTGCTGCATCTTAAGCTCTCTTATTAAGCTGGTTTAACTAACAAAACTCTCTAGGGTCGGCAATGCAACCATTTACAGCGCTTGCAATAACGGTCGCGGGCGATCCAAGATACACTTCGGCATCAATGCTACCCATACGGCCATTAAAGTTTCGATTTGTCGAAGAAATACAAACCTCGCCAGCACCCAACAGTCCCCCATGCAAACCGGCACAGGCACCACAGCCTGGCGGCAACATATGCGCGCCTGCTTCAAGTAACACCTCGACGTGCCCAGCCTTTGTAGCATTAAGCATGACTTGCTGAGACGCTGGCGCGACCAGCAACCGCGTACCAGGAGCAACTTTCTTACCCTTAATCATTTGCGCGGCGATCTCTAAATCATCTTCACGCGCGTTGGTGCATGAGCCTAAATAGGCCTGGTGGATTTTGGTCCCTACCGCTTCGGAAACGTCACAACCGCGTTCCGGGTTACCCGGCCTGGCAAGCTGTGGCTGCAACTCACTAACATCCAAAACATGTTGCGCGAAATAGTTTGCGCCCTGGTCTGAGGCAAACAAAGGCGCCTGTTCGTCCAGCATCGACTCATCTAAAATATCGCTTAGATATTTTCTGGTTCGCTCGTCGGATTCAAACATCGCAAACTTGGCGCCAAATTCCGCACCCATATTAGAAATCGTCATCCGCTCTGAAATACTTAAAGCACTCGCCGCTTCACCTACGTATTCGATTGATCGGTACTGACCGTAATCGCCGCCGTACTTACCAATTAAATGCAGCACGATATCTTTGGAGCTCACTGCGGAACTTAGCTTGCCCTGTAATTCAAACTGAATGGTTTCCGGAACCTCAAACCACAATGAGCCTGTCGCAAGCCAGTAAACCACTTCGGTAATGCCAATCCCTGCGCCTGCCGCACCCAGTGCACCATACATAGTTGAATGAGAGTCCGAACCCAATACCAGCTCACCCGGCTTAACAAAACCGCGCTCGCACATTACCTGGTGGGCAATACCTGGCGATCCAAGGAAATGCTTAATTCCCAGTGGCTCTAATCCACTGGAAGCAGAGGCAATCAAATCAGCATGCTTTGCAGAAGGCGCAGGGAAAAAATGATCGAACATCACAACGGCTTTGTCCGGCTCCTTAAGCTTGCTAACGCCTGCTTTTTTCAACAGCGGCAAGATCGCCAGAATAGTGTCGTTAATCATTATTCGATCTAACGATGCAGTTACGTAGTCACCGGCGCTGACAGAGCTTCGACCAGAGGCGCGTGCCAGAATTTTTTCCGCCATCGTCATGGAGGGATTATTTGTCGTTGTATTCATGCGGAATTACTCGCCCGCTCCCGGCGGGATGCTTTCAAAATAAGCGGCTAGCATCTCTACTCCGACGCCAATCACTTCCTCTTTAGATAAATCTGAATTGCCAAACACATGGCGATGAACAATGCCTTCGCCCATTGCAGACAGCGTGTATGCAATCGCATTACTGTTTGGGAGGTTGAAACTCGCAACAAAATTTTCGACCTGCGCCTGCAAACTAGCATCACCCTTGGCTAGCATTTCATTGAGCTTGTCATCAAAGCCACGTCGCTGCTGCAAGACCTCGTGCAAACCTGGTTCTTTCGCGTGATATTCATAAATAAAATTCAGAGCACGCTCGAACCTTTCTCTAAGCGCCTCGCGATTTGCCTGCCCTCCAGAGTTTTCTGGCTTTGGCAACGCCTTGGCTAAGGTCTCAATACGAAAAGCTGCCAACTCGCGGAGCACCTCATCCTTGTTTTCGAAATAGGTGTAAAAAGAGCCGGTCGCTGCACCAGCGCGCGAAGCAATAGATTTTGCCGTCGTCTGCTCATAACCGTGCAGGCCAAACTCTATGCGTGCGGCAGCCAGAAGCGATTCGCGTTTTTTAACGCTACGCAACTGCATAGGTTTAGCTTTGCTCTTTGAATCATCGGGCAAACTCACCGTCTCACGAGTTTGGTCGATTTGCTTGTTAGACATATCGTGCTTCACAGCCGGGCTGGCAGGCGTACACAGCCCTTAAAGTCGTTGTAGTTAGCAATAGTTGTTGCTAGCAATAAAGGAGCGGCATTCTGCTAAAACATGAACTTGACGTCAAGTTCATGTTTATGAATTATTCGTAATGTTGTGAGCCTTTAGCTGATAATTTCGCGTTAACAAAAAAAACTACTTTGGCTCTTAATAGAGCTTTGTATATGTATTTAGTTGGTAGTTAGCGCTTACTTATTTGTAATCATGCGCCACAATCTCTCTAAGCTATTGGCCGGCTCGTCGCGCTGGCCAAAGTACTCTACATGATCATCTGGCCCGGCATTGGGACTCAGGCGAATCCCCCATAGCGGCGCAATTTGCTGTGGCAGGAGTGAATAACGAATATCAACAATGCTGTCTGGGTCGCGAGGATCCACACCAATAAACCCTGAGGAAAACCGCCTGAACCGCTCGATATCCCGCGCTTGCTGTGACCCCATATCCAACCAGGAAAACTGTTTGGCAACATCAAGCTTTGCAATGCTCTCGCCTTCCCAGATGCGCACTTCTCTAAAACCGACACGTACCGCATCCACGTAAAACCGGTCGTCGAATTCATAGACGGTTTTCCAGACCAGCAAATTGGCAAAGCTAGGCTTAGCCGACAAGTCAATTGCGTTGTGCCCTCTCGCGTCGGCAATCTCGTAACCAATTCGCTCGGCTCTTTCGTGCTGAAAATAGCCCAACACCAAATACAAGCATGCCCACACCAGCCCGAGACCCAATATGATCCGGGACCGCATAACTGCTGCGACGATTAACGACAGTACAAGCGGCACCGTAAACAAGGGATCAACCACCGAAATATTATTCCAGGCAACTCTCGCGTCGCTTAATGGCCATAGCAAATGCGTACCATATGTCGTATGGCCATCCAGCAAACCGTGAGAGCCATAACCCAACAAACACCAGAGATAAGCGGTAGCGAAACTGATGCCAGTGCGTTTTAAAAACAATGGATAAAACGCCGCCGCACAAATAAGCGCGCCGAACGGAATAAAAAGCAGTGAGTGGCTAAAGTGCCGATGCAATTCTAGCGCGAGCAAGGGGTCGTGATTCGAACGAATCAGCACGTCCAGATCTGGCGCCATGCCAGCGAACGCTCCCGCTAACAAGCATGAAGAAAACGTTTTAACACGCCGCTTGGTTTGCTTGTCGCGGATTAACGACAAACCACTGACGGCTGACCCAACCGCTGCCTGACTGACAGGATCCATATTAATACCTGTTTTGCTTTAATAGTTGTTGACTTACCAAGGTAACACCTCGCCGCTCGAGTGCCAAAACGTTCCGCTATTAGCTAGTGTTAGCTCTTCGATTCGCGTGGCAATGCGTGCTGCTGCTTCGTCAGGAGTAATGTCACCATAGCCGCCAATCATATCAGTCCCGACCAGTCCGGGATGAATGATGCCAAGCGCAATGCCCTGCTTTTCTAAGTCTTTTGCCAGCGATACCGAAGCAATATTTAATGCTGCCTTAGACATTCGATAGCCGTACCTTCCGCCACTGGTATTATCGGCAATGGAACCCATTCGACTGGTAATCATCGCAACCTTTGCATTAGGCGACAGCTGATCAACAAGTGCCTCCACAACTCTTAAGGGACCCAGTGCATTTACTTCTATCTGGTACCGTATTGAGTCAAAGTCGATAGCGCCTAGCACCTCGTTCGCTAAAACACCGGCGTTATTGATTAGCAGGTCGAAGAAGACACCCGACAAACGCTGCTGCAACACACTCATAACATTATCGTTAGAGACATCAATGCCTTCAATAAATTCGGCGCCAGAGTGTTTAAGCTCACCAGAAGCTTGTCGGCACAAGGCAAACACACGACACGACCTGCTTTGATAGTGTTGAACCAAAGAGAGCCCAATACCACGATTCGCCCCCGTAATAACCACCGTTTTAACCATTGCTGCTCTCTACTCTTCTCTCACTAAATTAATGCGCTTATACAACCCGCTGCTATACAAACAGCTTCAACGCCGATTGCAATGCCTGGTCTTTTTCATCCTCATTACTATAAAACACAAAGTCATCGGGCAACTGGAATGTACGAAACGGGTTGTACACTCTTTTGGTTTTGATTAGCTCAATAGTGGGCGTACCGGATCTATTGTCACGATTAAAGAGCGACTTCCAGTCTTGCAACAGCTCAATCGTTGCGCGCTGGATCGCAGCTTGTTCTTCGCGCGCCTTCACTGCCCTAACGGCAACAAAGCCTGTCGCGAGATCTTCAAACACACCCTCAAGATGTATACCGTGCCCGTGCATTAGGATCGCGTACTTCGCCAAAAATTATTACCTCCAGAAGTGCATGTTTAGTTAAAATGACAACGTTTCAAATTTTCATCCCACTACTTCGAAGGTCAACACAGTGCATACATATATTGATTCTACAGAATGGGTAAAAGCGGTTTTTTCAGGCGCCATAGCGATTGTTTTCGTTGCCGCCATTATATCGTCGGCCGGATGCAGCGCTGATAGCAGTTCTCAAAAGGCGGGCCAGGACAAACAAGTTGTCACTCAGGATGCGCCTGCAACCGAAACGACAATAAGCAACGTAACGGCTGCGGATGCGGCGGAACTGCTTAATACCCGACCCGATGTCATCGTTCTCGATATTCGCACCGCTAAAGAGTATGCCCAGGGCCACATAGAAAATGCAATTTTGATCGACTACTATGCCGACGACTTTAAAGCACAGCTTGCCAAGCTCGATAAAGCGTCAACTTATCTGCTGCACTGCAGAAGCGGCGGCCGTAGCGGAAAGACCCTACCCATAATGGAATCTCTCGGTTTTCAAAAAATCGTCCATTTATCAGGAGGTTTTAACGACTGGAAAGCCAGCAATCTGCCCGTTGCCAAATAAAAAAGCCCCTCATAAAGATTGGTTTAACTAGCCCAGCCCCATTTCCATTTCTGCCTAAATGCGACAATCGATTGCATTACGCACAAGAGTAAGCGTACAATTGTTAACCTAACAAAGCTAGCCTAGCGCGGCACCGTGCTTACCTATAATGCTCACCTATAAAAAGAAGCTCACCAGCACCATTAAGCCCAACCAGCATCCCTACATGAATGGCCCCTGGGCGCCCGTCCACGAAGAGGTCACCGCCACATTTAAAAACGGCGATGTCGAAGTGACCGGCGAGATTCCAGGAGACATCAGCGGCGTTTACATCCGCAATACCGAAAACCCCATTCACGAACCACTGGGCATCTACCACCCTTTCGATGGCGACGGCATGCTTCACAATATGGTTTTTAATAATGGATGCGCCGAGTACCGTAATCGCTTCGTGCAAACCAAAGGGTTTATCGCCGAACAAGAGGCTGGGGAATCCATTTGGGCGGGCATCGCAAATAATACAAAACTTAGCAAAAGACCGGGCTGGGGCGCGCAAGGCTATACCAAAGACAGCTCTTCAACCGACGTGGTCGTGCACTCGGGAAAAGTGTTATCAAGTTTCTGGCTGTGTGGTGAAGCATACCGCCTTGATCCAATAACGCTAGAAACCCTGGGCACCGATGGCTGGACTCCGCCGGAAGGTATTTCTGCACACCCTAAAGTCGATCTCGAAACAGGCGAATTATTATTTTTTAATTATTCAAAACAGGCACCGTATCAACATTATGGTGTCGTCGATAAAAATAACCAACTCGTACACTACACGCCTGTTCCGCTGCCAGGGCCGCGCTTGCCGCACGATATGGCTTTCACCAAGAACTATTCTATTCTAATCGACCTGCCACTATTTTGGGCTCCCGATGCACTTGCCAAAGGAAGCCACGCCTCGCGCTATTACCCCGAACTACCCACTCGCTTCGCGATCTTTCCTCGCTACGGAAAAGTCGAGGATATTAAGTGGTTTGAAGCCGACCCAACTTACGTGTTGCACTGGATGAACGCCTACGAGGAAGGTGATGAAATAATCCTGGATGGTTATTTCCAGGACTGCCCTTCACCGGAACCATTGCCCGGAATGCATCGAGGAATAGGCCAGTTGATGGCCAACATCGATGAGCAATCTTTCAAACCCCATTTGCATCGCTGGCGTTTCAACTTAAAAACCGGCGAGACACTGGAGACACGTGTAGACGAAAGAATATTGGAGTTTGGCACCTTCAACCAGCAGTTTGCTGGCCGTAAAGCTCGCTATCTTTATTCCACTTATACAAAACCTGGCTGGTTTTTGTTTTCGGGGATTGTTAAGCATGACTTCGAAACGGGCGAAAGCGACGAACTCGCATTCGGCCCAGACCGTTACGGCAGCGAAGCGCCGTTTGCGCCAAGAATAAATGCAAAAGACGAAGACGACGGCTATCTGGTAAGTTTTATCACCGACATGCAAGCCAACCAGTCGGAGTGCGTGTTAATAGATGCAAAAAATATTGCGGCAGGCCCAGTTTGCACAATCACACTACCGCATCGCATCTCAAGCGGAACGCACGCAGTCTGGGCCAACTCGGACGAATTTACCGAACCACAATTAAACCGCCTCTAAAAATAAAGCATGAATAGTCCTATCTATATTCTCGGCGGCTATCAAAGTGACTTCTCTCGCAACATCACGCGCGAGGGAGAAACACTTTTTGACTTGTACCAATCAACCATACTCAACGGCCTGGCACACACCTCACTTGAAGCGAGTGACGTCGCAGTTGCACATATAGGTAACTTCGTCGCCGATCGATTTACTGGCCAGGGGCATCTGGGCGGTTTATTTGGCCATGTACACCCTGACCTGGCAAACGTTCCAGCCAGCCGCCACGAAGCAGCATGCGCATCCGGCTCGATGGCTGTTCTTGCTGCCGCCGCTGACATCCAGGCCGGAAGATACCCCACGGCCTGTGTGTTAGGAATCGAATTAATGCGTAATGTACAAGGGAGCGAAGCGGCCGAAAACCTTCGAGGTGCCGCATGGGTTGATCGAGAGATGCAACAGGCAAACTATGTATGGCCCTGCGCCTTTAGCCAGCTCATCGACGAATACGATGAACGCTATGGAATTGACAAAGCTCACCTTGCAGCAATATCAAAAAAGAATCTCGATAACGCCAAACGCAACCCGAACGCACAAACCAGGGCATGGAACTACAGCAATGAAAACTTTGCCGAAAACGATACTACCAACCCGGTAACGGAAGGAAGAATCCGGCGCTACGATTGCGGGCAGGTGACCGATGGTGCGGCCGTTATATTTTTAGCCAACGAAGAATACGCTTCAGACTACGCTAAAAAGCGAGGCATTAAATTAGAAGAGCTGGCCAAACTTTCAGGCTGGGGCCATATCAATTCACCGATGCATTTGCAGGAAAAACTGGCGCGTAGTAAACAGCAGGACTACGTATTTCCGCATCTCAGAACGCTCTTTACTCAAACCTTAAATAGCGCTGGCTTATATACCAACCAGATAAGCGGGATGGAAGTTCACGACTGCTTTAACATCACCGAGTATATGGTGGTTGATCATCTTGGCATATTGGCTCCTGGACAAGCATGGAAAGCAATCGAAAACGGTACTACACGTATCGGCGGAACATTACCCATTAATGCCAGTGGAGGGTTAATTGGTGCCGGGCATCCAGTCGGTGCAACTGGCGTAAGGATGATTCTAGACGCACAAAAGCAAGTGACGCAAAGCGCGGGCAATTACCAGATAGCCGACGCTAAACACATTATGACCTTTAATCTCGGCGGCGCTGCCACCACCTGCGCAAGCTTTATCGTTAGTGCAGCATAGTATGAACAATACTGGCTCGCCCGCTTCCGAGGCTTATATTGTTGACGCTATTCGCCTGCCTCGCGCGCGGGTAAAAAAGTCTGGCGGCGCCTACGCAAAACATAAACCGGTCGAGCTTGTCGCCAGCCTGCTGCATGGCCTAGCCGAAAGACAAAGCGTAGCGACAAACCACATAGAAAGTCTGTTATTAGGCTGCTCCACCCAAAGCGGCACCCAGGGAGCCAACATCGCAAAGATCGCCAGTCTTTACGCGGGCTGGCCACAAACCATTTATGGTTCAACGATAAGCAGCTTTTGCTGTTCCGGCCTGGAAGCAATTAATCTCACCGCCAGTAAAGTAAAAGCTGGAATTGAAGATCTGGCTATTGCTGGCGGCGTAGAGCACCTGAGCAGTGCTGCGATGTTTTCCGATCGCGGCGCATGGTTCAACGACCCCGATGTAGCGCAACGAACCGGCTTTATGCACATGGGGCTAGCGGCAGACTTAATCGCCTGCCAGCAGGGTTATAGCCGTACACAGCTCGATGAGATAAGCCTTCAATCACACCAACGTAGCGCAAGGGCAACTGAAAAAGGAAAGTTCAATAAAAGCCTTGTAGCAATTCATCCTAACTATCTCCATCAGGGGCAGAAGAGCGTTACGCAAGATGACGGCATCAGACATAGCACCCCGGAACAACTTCAGGAATTGTCGCCTTCATTTACCACAATGATCGACGATTATCGGGCGTTGGTTAAGCAACACTATCCCGATATCGAATTTCAAGCCCTGCATACCTCCGCTAATTCACCTGCACTGGTTGACGGTGCATCGCTGTTATTAATCGCAAATGAATATAGCTGTGATAAATACCAGCTAACTCCTCGCGCTAAAATTTCCCACTACAGTAGCGCCAGCGACGAACCAATCAAAATGCTTACCGGCCATATACGCGCAACCGAAAAGCTACTAAATAAAACGGGCTTAAACCCATCTGATATTGATTTATGGGAGGTTAACGAATCGTTTGCGGCAACCATTTTACTCTTTCAACAAAGCTTTGCTATTGATAAAGATTGCCTTAACGTAAACGGTGGCGCCATTGCGCTAGGCCACCCACTAGGCGCAACTGGCGGCAATCTTGTTTCAATGCTGATTGATGAACTAGAGGCCAGACAGCTTAACCGTGGGGTCGTGACAATTTGCGGCGCAGCGGGACTAGGCGTATCAACCTTAATCGAGCGCGTTTTTTAAGACCGCCATCTAACGCCACAACCTGGCGCCGAGATACGGGCTTATGATTTACCGAAGAGCCTGGAAAGTCCTATTCTTATAATATCAATTCGGTCTTTTCTGACCGCCCATTTCAGTTTTTTTAGTAATGCCTTACGCGATCGCAGCTTTGAACGATGATGCGCTTTGAAATCAAGCGACTTATAGTGCTCAGCCGCGCGCAGTGCCTCGGCCCGCAACTCCGAACGATCGACAAGCTTATCAATAAAGCCCGCTTCCAACGCGCCTTCGGGGTCGAAACACTCTGAAAGAAGCACGGCTCGTGTAAAGTGTGCCGGGGCCAGGCGATGCCTAAGCGTATCCACCGCTGTAAAAGGCATGGTCAAACCAATCTCCACTTCATTTGCCAATATCTTATAGTCACCACGCACCGCGATTCGATAATCGCAGGCAACCAGCAAAAACACGCCCATAGCAATAGCATGACCATTGCACGCAACAATAACAGGCATTGGGTGAGACAATATACGCGGGCAAAGTTTAAAGCCGCCTATCAGCATGGCAAATGCATCTCTTACGCCATGCTCCATAACCTTAAGATCAAACCCCGCGCTGAGCACTTCCTCCCTACCCGTTAGGATAACTATTGCTTTGTCTTTACGCGCCTGATCTAACGCAGCGTTTAATTCAACTACTAACGTGGGTGTAACAAGGTTATTTCCACCGTCATCAATGGTGATAGTAGCGATGCCATCCTCACATTTGTAACTAACAACTTTTTGATTTTTATTACTCACAGCCGCAGCCCCACAAAGTAGATTTAGCTAGAAAACTCCTTATCAATCAGCTTCACAAAAGATTTCATCGCCTGACCTCGATGACTAATCCTGGCTTTATCCTCGGGTGCTAACTCTGCAGCAGAGCAACCACGCTGCGGCACAAAGAACAGAGGATCATAACCAAACCCCTGCACGCCTGCAGGCGCAGACAAAATCTCACCTTCCCAATACTCAACGCAAACTAACGGTGTTGGATCGCTTGCATGATTGACTTTTGCCAATGCACAGACAAACCGTGCACGCCTATCCGAAACGTCTTCTAGCTTTGCCAGCAACTTTCGATTATTGCTCTCATCGCTTAACTGATCACCCGCAACATCGCGAGAATACCTCGCACTATAGATACCCGGCTCACCATTGAGTGCACGCACCTCAAGCCCGGAATCATCGGCGATAGCAGGCATACCCGTTTGGCTCGCAGCATTTCGCGCTTTTAAAATCGCATTTTCAATAAAGCTAAGGCCAGTTTCTTCAGCCTCAACAACATTAAGGTCTGACTGGGGAATAAGCTCTATATCAAGCGTGGAAAATAGACGCCTAAACTCCTTGAGCTTACCCTGGTTACCACTTGCAATCACCCAGCGTTGTTTATGCATAAAAATAAAAAGGACTGTTAGTCTTTATAGAACCGGCGCTTAAATTTTATTTCTACTGGTTTTTGCGCACCCATCGGGATTACAGATATGTCGAACTGGACAAACTCATCGTCCGCAGAAATTTTAAATGGCGACAAATAATAGCGTGCACCCTTTTCTACAATCTCTTTAAATGCTAACGGGTTTCGATAAATCAAGTCGTAGCTCTCGCCTGTTATTTCTTTTGCCTCCACCGGAAAGCGCTGCCCCTGCTCGTCATAGCGGACAATCGAAATATTAACCAGTCCCTTGTTTTTGCCTCTCACAATGCCTGCAGCCGAAGCGACTTCGGGAGAAATAAAACTTGTATTAAATGCGCTATAAAACACTTCGTAACCGTCCTGGCTCACTGATATATCGTCTTGCGCAGCTGCGTTGTAAGCAGCAGTCGCTAAAAACAGTAATCCGAAAAAATAAATCGCTCGCTTAATCATTTGCATCGCGTCACGTGATAAATAGCGTTCACTGCTCGCCAGTTAGGTTGCCAACGAATCGCACTATAGCGCTGCTCAACCATGCCTGCGTGGAAAAAGCGGTTCAGGACTTCGATTCCCAGCTTATCGCATAGGACTTCAAAATCTTTAACCGTACAAAAATGAATATTCGGCGTATCGTACCATTCGTGAGGCATAAATTTGCTTACCGGCATACGCCCCCGCGCGAGCAAGCTGAGCCTGGCACTCCAATGACCAAAATTGGGAAACATAATGATGCATTCCTTGCCAACCCTAAGCATTTCTTGCAACACATAATCGGGACGGCGAACCGCTTGCAAGGTTTGCGTCAACAGCACCACATCAAAACTGTTATCGGAAAAATTTTTGAGACCATGATCAATATCCTGTTCGATCACCGCAATGCCTCGCTCAACACAGCGCGTCATTTTTTCGTGGTCGATCTCAACACCCAGCGCGCGCACCTGCCGTTCGCGGCACAAATACTCGAGCAATTCACCGTCACCACAACCCAAATCCAGGACGCGTGACTGCTTTGGCACCCATTGCTCTAACGAGAAAAAATTCCTGCTCATCGCTGCTTGCCCTCCTCAGAAACACGCTGCATATAAGCAGTAAACAAATCGTTATACGCTTTGACAGGCAGCAAAAATGCATCATGCCCCAAAGACGACTCTATATTCGCAAATGTCACACTTCGTTCGGCAGCGATTAATGCATCTGTAATTTCCTGTGAACGTTCAGGCGAAAAACGCCAGTCGGTAGAGAAAGAAACCACGAGAAATTTGCATTTAGCATGTTTAAACGCTTCGACAGCACTATCGTTGTATTCACGACCAAGATCAAAGTAATCCAAAGCACGCAGCATCAACAAATACGTATTTGCATCAAAGCTTTCGGCAAACTTGTCGCCTTGATGATGCAAATAGCTTTCGACCTGAAACTCGATATCACTTTCCTGTCCCTGCTTGAAGTTCCCTGCCCTTAACTCGCGACCAAATTTTGCACCCATCAGGTCGTCCGACAGGTAAGTGATATGACCAATCATGCGCGCCAACGCAACACCACGACGCGGCAAAGCATTGTGCAAATAATAGCGGCCATCATAAAATTCCGGGTCAGATGTTATGGCTGTTCGTGCAGTATCGTTAAAGCCAATGTTTTGCGCAGATAATTTCATTGCGGCTGCGATTACCACGCAATGGCGCAAAGCATCGGGATACTCCAGCGACCAGCGCATCGCCTGCATCCCGCCAAGGCTTCCGCCAATTACCGCCGCCCATTGCGATATACCCAAATGCTGCATAAGCAGATACTGGCTATTCACCCAATCCCGTACTCGCATAGTGGGAAAGTCGGGGCCCCACTTTTCACCAGTCGCGGGGTTAATCGATACCGGCCCTGTGCTACCTGCGCAACCACCGAGGTTATTGAGACTCACCACAAAGAACCGGTTGGTGTCGATCGCCTTCGCCGGGCCAATATAATTATCCCACCAGCCTGGTTTATTGTCGTCGCGGTAGTAGCCAGCAGCGTGATGATCACCCGAAAGCGCATGACAAACTAACACCGCATTACTCTTGTCTGCGTTTAGATTGCCGTAGGTTTCATATACCAGTTCAAAGCCAGGCAGCGTGCCACCACCCGAAGTCGCAAAGTCGTTCTCGTAGACAAAACGCTGGGGCTCAACCAGGCCTACCGAATTAGGGCGTTCAATCATTTCTTGATGCGATGCGCCTGACATAAAAATTAAAACCAGAAAAAACCTAATGAAAGCAAAGCATAACGAGGGATTCGAGCAAGCACAACGCTAATTAGACAACCCTGCACTGTTGCAGTTGTCGCGAGCGACGGCAATAAGCGCTATTCAGAATAACCTTGGCGATAATCAGGAACGATCCATTCATAACCCTGTTCTGTTAGTAACGTTCCTATACAGCGTTTGTTTCCGCCGCGATTAGGCCGATAGTCTTCAACAAGGTTATCCGTCGCAATATTGTTGATATTTGCAATCCAGGTCATTACCTCATGCAGTGGCGCCGGATTTCCATCAGAAGCCAGATAAACAGGAGACAAGTCGATACCAGAGAAAAAACGCGAAACCAAAAAATGCAAAACGCCCACACAATCATTTATATGAATACGATTGCTAAACCTCATGGGAGCTGGCGGACAGATACGCCCCTCGTTCAGCACTTTTAGTAAATGCCCTCCGCGGTCTGCATTGCTTTCAACCGTTACTGAATTAGCGACTCGATAACCACCATAAATACCGCTAAACCTGACCGCCGCCGAGGGTGGTTCTGCGGCTAACAAACTGGCTTCCGCCTCCAGCATAGTCTTGCCCGAATAACCTTCTGGCTTAGTGGCGCTCTGTTCATTCACTACCAAACCATCATCCTGGTGATAAACGCTGGTTGAAGAAGTAAACAGTACAAGTGGCCGCCGTTGCAGCCGCGCCAGTGACGCAAGAATATTGCGCATACCTTCGACATAGACTTTTCGATAAGCTTCTTCACCACGCGCGGTAAGCGTTACAATTATTGCATCCCACGATTGCGCCTCAAAATCTGCAAAGGTTTCTGGATCAGTAACATCCATCGCAAACGACGGTAAATGGCTGGGCAACTTACTTACGGAACGACGTGCAGCTGTTACACTATAGCCGTCCGCAACCAGTGCGCCCGACAAGTGCAAACCCAAGTTTCCGCAGCCGACAATTAAAACTTTTTTCTGCATCGATGCTTCTGGCAATAAAACGAGTGAATAAATAGCAAAAGCAATCCTTTGCATTGAGCCATCTTGAAGAACAAACATTCTACATCGAATACCATCAACACGGCGCGCCCTGTAACCGCCCTTAAGGGAATTGGCCCTGCGCTCGCAGAAAAACTCGCCAAACTCGGCATTCGCTCGATAGAAGATATGCTTTTCCATCTTCCCACACGATACGAAAACAGAGGCGAAGTTGTTCCCATCGCATCCCTTCGAAACGGTGATCGCGCAGTTGTCGAGGGAATTGTCACCAGCGCCAATATTCAGTTTGGCAAACGGCGCAGCCTGGTTTGCAGACTAAAAGATGCTAGCGGCACCATCACACTGCGTTTTTTTTATTTCTCCAGCGCGCAACAAAAACAATTGCAAAGCCAACCAAACATTCGCTGTTTTGGTGAAATAAGTTTAAGCCAGCAAGGTATCGGCATCATTCACCCTGAATACCAGATCGTAAGCGAGAGCCACCCACCTAATGAAAGCCATCTCACCGCGATCTACCCCAGCTCGGAAGGGATTCAACAGGCGCGCTGGCGAAATTACTTATCCCAGGCAATTGGATTTGCAAACGACGATCAGGAACTAAACCTGCTTGAGGACAACGAGCTACCGCGCACATTAACCGCTCAAAACAATTCGCTACTCGACACTCTCGCCTTTTTACACAAACCTCCCCTGAAAGCAGATATTCACCAACTCAATAACGGACTGCATCCCTATCAGCGTAGGCTGTGCTTCGAAGAACTTGTTGCCTTTCGCCTGTCCTACCAACGCCTAAAAGCCGAGAGCAAAAAAAACGCCGCTCCAGAAATAGCATTAGATAACCCGCTTAAAAAAACCTTTGAAAATAATCTTGGCTTTACACTTACCGATGCGCAAAAACGCGTGCTTGAAGAAGTCGAAAGCGACCTCGCTAACCCCCACGCGATGTTGCGTCTAATACAAGGCGATGTAGGCTCTGGCAAAACAGTGGTTGCTGCCCTGGCCGCCCTGCAATGCATCACCCAGCAGTACCAGGTAGCTCTGATGGCGCCCACCGAAATTCTGGCTGAGCAGCATTTCAATACACTTGAGCAATGGTTTAAACCCCTGGGAATAAAAGTACAACTTCTGGTTAGCGCCATGGGCTCGGCAGAAAAAAGAGAAGCCAACGACCGTATCGCCAACGGAGAATGTGCGCTCATAGTCGGCACTCATGCACTTATCCAATCTTCAGTGAGCTTTTTCAATATAGGCCTGGTTATTATCGACGAGCAACACCGGTTCGGCGTAGAGCAACGAAAAACACTGGTAAACAAGCGTCAGGATGGCCTGCATGTTCACCAGCTTGTCATGACCGCCACACCCATTCCACGTACACTGGCCATGACATTCTACGCCGACCTCGATTATTCCGTTATTGACGAGCTTCCGGCGGGGCGGTTGCCTGTCAACACCGCAGTGCTAGGCAACGACAAGCGTGACAGCGTTATCGCACGCATTAGCGCCGCATGCGCCGATGGCAGACAGGTGTACTGGGTTTGTACGCTTGTGGAAGAGTCTGAACTGCTTAGTGCGCGCGCGGCGGAAACCACTTACGAGCTGCTAAAAGAACAGCTGCCGGATATTCCCATTGGCCTTGTTCACGGCAGAATGAAAGCATCTGAAAAACAAGCGGTAATGACGGCGTTTAAATCCGGCGAACTGCGACTACTGGTTGCAACGACGGTTATCGAAGTCGGTGTAGACGTACCGAACGCAAGCCTGATGATTATCGAAAACGCCGAACGACTTGGCCTCGCCCAGCTGCATCAGCTACGCGGCCGGGTAGGCAGAGGTTCAATCGAAAGCCATTGTGTACTGATGTATCAAACCCCTCTCTCAAAAAATGGGCGCAGGCGACTGGATGTAATGCGCGAAAGTAGCGACGGATTTTTTATCGCCGAAGAAGACCTTAAAATACGCGGCCCAGGGGAAGTGTTAGGTACTCGACAATCAGGAGCAGTCTCTATGCGTCTGGCAGACCTTGAACGCGATGCAGACCTGCTAGAGCAAGTCGTTACCACTGCTGACAAACTATTTCTACAACCTGCAAGGCGCGAAGCCCTGATCCAGCGCTGGTGTGGCGACCGACAAGATTACAGCAAAATTTAGCGCGTGCTACAGACGCTAGCCCAGCTATAGCCATCGCCTTACTTTTTGACAATACGCCCGGTATTCATCGCCGAATAAATCCAGCATTGCGCGCTCTTCGGGATGAATCTGGAACACCTGAATATAAACGACAAAGGCCACTAACAACAAAAACGCCGGCGACCAGCCCAACCAGATAATTTGCCCCATAAAAAGCAACACCATACCAAGATACATTGGGTTACGTGTATAAGCGAAAACCCCGTGATCTACCAGCGAAGAAGCTTGCTGGGGATCTAACGGATTAACCGTGGTTTTCTTGCCAAAAAACTGTGAGATTGCCCATACGCTTAGCACCAGGCCAAAAAGAATATACGCCATTCCCCACCAGGCGGTCTCTAACAGCATTGCACCGCCTTCTCGCGCAACACGGCTACCCAGCCACGCTACCAGCATAAATGCCGCCAGCACCAGCGGCGGCGGTATCCTGTTTTCTAAAAAATGTTTGCGCATCGCCCCAAAAACCAGATTTGCCCCGTTGAAGGAATCATTAACTTTTTATGCCCACATGGCTTTGCAGTGCACAGTTCACATATTTGCACGCATTTTAACCAAGCCGAACTATTCCCGCACAGACCCGCCGCTGAACTTTCTACACTTAACCAACAGTACAGCATTACGTCAATTCATGACACCTATACAAGAAACGAGCGGCGCGGCGACACAAGAAACGACCGGCGCGGCGGTAACCGGCGCGAAATGCGCTGGAAAAAATTGCGCGATTACCGAGGACATTCGTATGTTAAAACCAACTCTTCTGAGTCACAGATTACAATCATTTGGCCTGGCTGCTATGGCTGCAAGCACTTTGCTCGCTGCGCCAACAGCATCCGCAGACCGCCTGCTGGGTATTTTTGTTGGGGCAAGTAGCTGGCAGCAGGAGTTCGATGGTTTTATAGAAGATCGAGATGCAACTCTACCGGCGGAAATCGACTTTCAAGATGACCTGGGACTCGACGACGATAATGGTAATGTGCTTTACGTGGCATTGGAGCACCCCGTGCCGTTTTTACCAAACGTGATGCTTAAGCAAACCAATATAGAAGTATCCGGTAATGGACAGGTCACTCAGAGCCTTTCTATTGGTAACGGTACGGTAATAGATATCAATGATCCAGTCTCTAGCGCTGCAGACCTTTCGCACGACGACCTAACACTGTATTACCAAATTCTTGATAACTATGTTTCGCTTGATTTAGGCATAACAGCCAGATTCTTTGATGGGTACGTAGAGGTCAACGAAACCTCTGCAACTAATGATGCACGCGAAGAATTCGATGCGGTGATCCCACTGGTTTATCTCAATGCGCGCGTAGATTTGCCGTTTACAGGCGCTTATGCAGGCGCCTCCGGAAATGTGCTTGGCGACGGTGACAATATGTTTGCTGACTATCAGGGCGTGGTCGGCTGGGAAAGCGATTTCGGTTTAGGTGTCGAACTCGGCTATCGCGTGCTGGATCTGGAGCTTGACGACCTGGACGATATCGATGCGGAACTTACTGTAGACGGCGGTTACGCTGGCCTGTTCTTCCACTTTTAGGCACCGACGCGCTTAAGCAACACACCTAAATCCCTCCTTCCTGTGAAGGCGAGCGAGTTACCTGATATACTCGCTCGCCCGATCAACACTTCGCACAGCTTTTTACACCGCACTGGCAAGATGATCCACTAGAGCGGCGCCATAGCGCTTTGTTACAATTCTCTTTCGTCTTGAAAACAAAATAAGACAAACCGCCAGATTATGTCATCCCACCGTTTCTGTCTCGCACCCATGATGGACTGGTCCGACCGCCACTGTCGCTATTTTTGGCGACTAATGTCCAAACATGCGCGCCTGTACACCGAGATGATCACTACCGGCGCGTTGATTCATGGCGACGCAGAACGACACCTGGTGTTTAATCCAGAAGAGCATCCAATTGCCGTACAACTGGGCGGCTCCAGTCCCCAGGATTTGGCGACGTCAGCCCAGCTTTGCGAGCAGGCCGGTTACGACGAAGTTAATCTGAATGTAGGCTGCCCCAGCGAGCGAGTACAAAACGGTGCTTTTGGCGCATGCTTGATGAATGAACCTGAACTCGTCGCAGATTGCATTCGTGCCATGCGCGATACTGTCAGCATTCCCGTGACCATTAAGTGCCGTATTGGTGTTGACGACAATGACAGCTACGAAGCGCTGCAACACTTTGTCGAAATCAACAAACAAGCTGGCTGCGAGATTTTTATCGTCCACGCCAGAAAAGCCTGGCTTTCCGGGCTCAGCCCGAAACAAAATCGCGAAATCCCGCCGCTAAACTACCCGACGGTTTTCCAGCTCAAAAAAGATTTTCCCGAACTAACGATTATTCTAAATGGCGGGATAAAAACGATCGATGCCTGCGAAGCGGCAATAGAGCAACTGGACGGCGTCATGATCGGTCGCGAAGCTTATCAAAACCCGTTTATGCTCGCACAAGTCGACCAACATTTATTTAACGATACCAACCCGGACACCAGCAGCCGCTACAATCAGCCGCTGGAAGTGGCCGAGGCGTTTTCTAGTTATGTAGAAAAAGAACTTTCGCAAGGCGCAAAACTGAACCATCTAACGCGTCATATTCTCGGGTTATTTAACAGTCGCCCCAAAGCAAAGGCCTGGCGCCGGTTTTTAAGCGAAAATGCGCACAAGCCCGAAGCGAGCATCAATACGTATTTAACCTCTTTAGCAATTTTTCAGTCACAGACTTAAGCGACAAGCGGAAACTATTATGGCAAAAACAAGAACTCTTCTCGTAGGCGTATCAACCGGCATGGGATTTATGGCCGCCAAACAATTGCTCGAAGAGCACGATCACATTGTTTACGCTGGCTCAAATGACCTGGAACCAATGCAGCCGCTTGCCGACATAGGCGCGCATTTAGTAGAGATGGACGTCACCAGCACTGAGTCGGTGAACAAAGCTGTCGAAAAAATGGTTGAAGAGCAAGGCGGCATTGACTGCGTGTTTTACAACGCCGGCTTACACCTGTCCTGCCCGATCGAAAACGCAAGTGAAGAAGAAGTTGCCCGGTTATACGACGTCAACGTATTTGGCCTGGGCAGGGTTATCCGCGCTGTCGGACCTGTACTGCGCAAGCAACGCGCTGGACGGCTGGTTGTCACTTGCTCGATAGTTAGTCATATTTCGATGATGATGTCTGGCTGGTATGCCTCAACCAAACACGCGCTTTTGGGTACGCTAACCGCGTTCAGGCAAGAAGTTCGCGATTTCAACATCGATGTGTCGATGGTAGAGCCGGGGCAAATCAATACCGGCTTTGAAACAACCAGTATCAAAAAAATGAAACAGCGCGAATATATCGACGACTACCGCCCGATTGTCAATCAATACATCAACTTTACGACACGCCAGATGGATAAAATTCCTACCGGTGAAAAATCCGCGTCAATCATGGTCGAAGCAATCACAACCGACAAACCAAAATTCCGTTATCGCACCTCGCCCGATGCCTACTACATTCCCTTCCTAAAATCCTTACTGCCTTCGAAGGTTTTCGACGGGATTTTTATTAGTGCATTCAAGAAACATAACACTTAAAAAAAGGGGCGATAGAAGATGTGGTACGCAATTATAAGCGAGGACGTTCCTAACAGTTTGCCGCTGCGTAAACAGCACAGAGAGGCACACCTTGAACGACTAAAAACCCTGGCATCAGAAAACAGGCTGCTCGTCGCGGGGCCACATCCGGCGATAGATAGTGACGCCCCCGGCGAGGCAGGATTTAGTGGCAGTTTGATTATCGCGCAGTTTGACAGTCTTATAGAGGCTCAGGCCTGGGCCGACCAGGACCCCTATATTTTAAATGGCATCCATTCGCAAGTAGTGGTTAAGCCATACAAAAAAGTATTACCCGCCTGATTTTCCTGCGCATTATTCTAACGATAATGCTTTTTCTTTGACATCCTGCCAACACCTGCATTAAACGTGTTGGTTGGATCCAAAGCCTGATAAAACCCTTTATGATGATCTTCGGCATCATAGTAGTGACCAACATTATGCTCGGCCGGATACCTTGCCCCCCGCTCATCAAGCTTTTTTAATACATCGCGCTTAAGCGCATCAGGATCCGCACCCTGTTTCACAACAAAATCCAGATGGAATACGTTGCAGAAAAAATGGCTTAACACTAACGGTCTGGCAAGCTCGCTATCAACCATATCCAACAGCTCTGGCCAGCTCTCATCGTTACGACGCAATGAAATATCGAGGGGCATTATTGCGCTATACGCTTTATCAAACGCGACCAACCGATTCAACGCACCACCAGCAACAAACCGGTGTTGCAACGCTGCCTCGGCTTCAAGATCGTCGCACTCAAAATAATCGCCCGAAAAAGACTGGGACTTTGCAAGCCGTGACATTAGCGCGCGCATCTCATCAATATTCTCGTCGGTCGCTTTCACAATAAGGTGATGCTCGTAACGCGCGCGAAATTCTCGAATGCGGGCAGGCAAATGGTCCGGAAAAAGCCTGGCGATAAACAAGGTCACGCGATCTGCAAACCTTGACGGCATCCACTTTAGTCGCGAGAAAAACGTTTCAACCGCCGCGTTAATGGCCCACAACCGGGATAAATACCGCGTACCCAAACGCCTGATGATTAAAAACGTATCTTTGCAGTAAACGTCTGCCGCATCAAAATAGCTCTGGTGCATATACTCACCGAGCTCGGGCAGGCTATTAAATTCCTGCAGCACGCTTTGGCGTATCGTATTGAGCTCATAAGGGTTTTTCGTACCAATATAAAAAACCTTATCGGCGTGCGGTTTTTCAAAAGTATCTAGTCGGACAGCGAACACTGCGAGCTTTCCCGCGCAGCCACTCGACTTATATAAACGGTTGGGATCGGCATTAAATCGTGCAGGCGTTTCAGCATTCACTTCGCGCACCGATGACTGATAGTCAACCGCTGAGGCTTTTTTACCATCATCGCTAATTGATTGCCGGGGGAAATCTTGCGCGTCCAGTTTTTTTAACAACTCGGTCGGCGTGTCACCCAATTGCTGTAACTCACCACCCAGCTCGTTAACCAACAGTAATTTACCGTTTTCATCAACTGCTGCATATAGACTGAGTTCGGTATACGCAGGCCCCCTGTTAACTAACGATCCACCTGAGTTGTTACATACGCCACCGACAACCGAAGCACCAATACAAGAAGAGCCAATCACAGAATGCGGCGACCGATGGATAGCATCCAGCTTATCTTCAAGCTCGTACAATGTTGCACCAGCATAAGCTAGCACCTGTCGACCTTCATTAATAAGAACGGTTTGATTAATCGCAAGCGTAGAAACAATGATTATCTCGCGGTCATAACCATCACCGTACGGCGTCGACCCCGCAGTAACGCCGGTATTGGCTGCTTGCATCAGGATTATTTTTTCGTGCCTGACGCAAATCTCAAGCACGTACCACAATTGCAATAACGACTGTGGACGAAGCACCATAAGCGCTTCGCCACTACCCATACGAATCCCTTCGGTATAAGGTTTAATTTGCCCGCGCTGTCGTAAAATGTGCTCGGGCTTTAATACGGAAAACAGCTCGGCAATGAGTGAGGGGCTATCTGACATTTCGCCAGTATAACCCTCAACTTACACAATCATAATGGATTTGCTTGCACAAACTTCACAACCGCCTCGGCAAGCTGCTCGCCCTGATCTTCTTGTAGGAAGTGTCCGCCATTTTTAATTGTGGTATGTGCCTGGCCTTTAGTACCTGGCACCATTTTTTGAAAAATAGCGTCTCCGCCTTTGGTGATGGGGTCGGAGTCGCTAAAAGCCGTCAACCAGGGCTTATCAAACTTTTTTAGCTCCTCCCATGCAGCCAAATTTGCTGGTCGCTCCGGGTTATCGGTAGAAACCGGTACAAGCATCGGAAACTGACGCGCACCCGCCTTATAAGTATCGTCAGGGTAAGGCGCGTTGTACGCTGCGATAACCGACGCATCAAGCTCACAGGTCACAGCGCCTTTAATAATGTTGCCGCTATTAAAGTCTGGCACCTCCTGGGAAAACTTTTTCCACGCCAGAAAGCTCTCGCCTGGATCATGATCACCGGTTGGCAGCATCGTATTGGCCGTCACCACTCTCGCAAATTTTTCTGCATTTGCGGCAACTAATCGCAAGCCAATAAGGCCTCCCCAATCCTGGCAAACGAGAGTGACGTCGCTAACGTTTATCGCGTCAAACCAGTTTTGCATCCAGGCAACGTGACGAGCGTAAGTGTAGTCAGATTTTTCAGCGGGTTTGTCCGAACGACCAAAGCCAACCAAATCAACGGCAACCACACGATAACCAGCCGCCACGAGGACAGGAATCATTTTTCGATAGAGATAACTCCAGGATGGCTCACCGTGCATCATTAACACGACTTCTGCGTCTTCTTTACCTTCGTCGACATAGTGGACCCGCAACTTACCGCCCTCGGTATCATCGATCTCGACGTAGTTTGGGGAAAAAGCATAACCGGGTAGATTTTCAAACTGACTGTCCGGGGTACGTAGTGCTTTCATGGTATGTCCTCTTTTTAACTATTTGTGTTTTCTGCGTCGTTCATTAGACGCGCCTGAATCGTGTCGGTCAACATCTTAACCATTACCCGTGCTTGCGCGACATGCTAGTTTTTTTCACCACAAGCACGATTTGCAGCAGCCTGTGACAATCAGATTCGGTTAAAATTCATCGGTCCGCCTTATCCGCATACAGGAAATAATCATGTCAAACGGTATCTATGAGAACCTGGAACTGAGTATCGAAAACAAATTAGCGATACTAACCCTTAAGCGCCCGCAAATGATGAACGCCCTAAATGAGCCAACGCTAGAAGAGTTTAAGAGTGCACTTGACCTTGTAGATAAAAGCGACAGCATTCGCGCACTATTAATAACGGGCGAAGGCAAGGGGTTTTGCGCTGGCGCCGATCTGGCTGGCGGTGCACCCAGTTATGACCCAGAAAAGCGAGCCGCTCAAGGCAACAAAACACAGGTGGGAATGGAAAACCAGTTTAACCCCATTGCCAGCAAAATCTATAACATGGAAAAACCCGTCATTGCAGCGGTTAACGGTGCAGCGGCAGGCGCAGGCATGAGCATCGCTCTAACATGTGACCTTGTCTTCGCCGCCGAGTCCTCTTACTTTGTGCAAGTATTTATTCCGCAGCTAGGCATTATCCCAGACATGGGTAGCACCTGGTTAGTGCCGCGATTGATCGGCAACGCTCGCGCTCGCGCAGCGATGCTATTAGGGACAAAAATCAGCGCTCAACAGGCCTGTGACTGGGGCATGATTTATCAATGCGTCCCCGACGACCAACTGATGGAAACAGCATTGCAACACGCCAACCAACTGGCCAGCGGCCCTACCTATGGGATTGGAAAACTAAAGACCGCACTTAATGCAGCAGAAACAAACAGTTTTGATGAGCAGCTTCAATTAGAAGCCGAAATCCAAAACGGCTGCTGCGGCTCGTCGGACTTTGTAGAAGGGGTGGTTGCATTTTTATCGAAACGGCGCCCGGAGTTTGTGGGCGAGCAACATGCCAGTGGTGATCGCTACCCGCCCATACCTTCATTTGATAAAAAATAATAAGCGGAGCTGGTGTGCCGCGCGAGTAAAACAAAACCTGCTTATGGTGTTAGTCCAGGAAGCGCGGCAATAAAACCAGGAATACTATTTATTATTAGATGTGCGACAAGCCGCTAAGCTTTGTAGCGGCTTAAAAACATGTCGACGATACTTTCTATCGCTATATCTTTCTGCGGCTTATCCATATCTTCCTGGTAACCAATCAAAACCGGCCATAAAAACGTTCCTTTAAGGAGCGCTATAAAGTGGCTCGCAGCCAGTTCATCGCCATTAAGTGCCAGCACACCCGCTTCGCTCGCTGATGCCACCCAGCCCGCAAACGGATGCTCATCGGCGCCTTCTTCACTCACTTTTTCTTTTACCAATTCGCTAATCATGCCCAGCTCACTTAACGACAGCCGATACACCGCACGATAGTCAGGAGAGCAAAGTATCTCTACCTCTTGCTGTGCGATTTCAAGCAACTGGGTGCGTACTTCTACCTGCGGGTTATAAGGAAGTCGAGCGTCGGCGAACTGCCAGGCGTGAAACTCATCGATAACCGATTTGAATAATTCTTCTTTGCTGGCGAAGTGGTTGTAGACCGTTCGCTTACTTGCGCCCGCACGGGCGGCAACAACGTCCATACTGGTCGCGGCAAAACCGTTTTCTAAAAAGCTTTCTCTAGCAGCCTTAAGCACCGCCTCACGCTTTCGCTCCTTCAACGGTTTGCTAACTAATGATTTGCTCTGAATTTCTAATGCTTCGCCCATAACGATACCACTACCTTTGACTACCTGATTGCTTCCACTACAACCGCTCACTCGAATAACTAGCTTGCGCCTAGCCTACAAGTCACACTGAAGAGTTTACCTAAGGGGATCAGCCTGGCCAGACATGCCCCTTAGCAGCCACCTACATAACAATCACATTGCAGCCCTGCCGGATACAGCGGTTAATGTTAACTCAATCTTAGATGAATCTGCGGCCCAGTCGATAATTATTGGCACAAACAACTCACGATAACGACAAATAAGCCCTTTTACACAGTTGATAGCACAACACAGGTATCGAACGCGCCCCAAGTGTTACGGAAAAGGCTTTCAAACCTGGCTAGCGGCAACTCAGTTAATTTGCTCAGCAAGAAATGTAGCAATAGCCTGTGGCGACTCCTTCATGCCGGTGCTTAACCATAGGGTATAGACCGCAATGACACCACTACGCCTAAACGCATAGGCATACTCATTGGAAGCGTTTATAAAACCGTAGTTCTTCTCAGTATGGTTAGACACCAGGTCGTAGCCTTCGGCATAAATTTCGAAAAACTCGGGCGCTACCGAAAGCTGCGCTACCGTCGGATGTTCTCGATGAGCCTTCAGCAATACGAGGTTCATGCCGTAAACGCTAAGCGGTATCTCTTGCCGCTCTTCGTACATATCGAGCGCAGTCTGTTCAACACGCGCTATTTCATTGCGAATAATATCGCCGGTATTTCGAAAGCTACGATAAAACGTTGTCCTGCCGATACCCGCGCGCTGGCAGATAGCCGACACGGTAATTGGTTCGGGATTCTCTCGCTCCAGCAACTCGATATAAGCCTCTGCAGCCCATCGCTCACTTGCATCGACAAGCTTACTTTTAGGGCTGGACTTTCTCGCGCCGCGCACGCGGAACAAAGCACTTTCCGGTGTTTCATTTCTTTTCATAACCTTGCCCCCATTCGCATTCAAGCATATGCTCGCAAAAAATGAAACAGCTGTTTCACCTTACAGCGTCAAATCTGAATATAGGCAAGCGACCATGAGCGACTTTCAATTTATCGATAATCAAGAGCTTCTCGAGCTGGCAAATGCGGACGGCGAGCTCAAAAACTATGCACGTTTTTTTACCGGCAGCATTAGCTTCCAGTGCGAATCTTCTGCAATAATCGTTGCGTTCGACAATGGTGCGGTGAATGGCTCCACCCCGGCCGCGAGCAACCACATTGAATTTGCCAGCGTTCCCGACATTTGGGCCGGGCTTCTTGCACCAAAACCACCACGGCTAATGACTGACCTGCTGCCTTTTGTCGTGCTGGAGCAAATGACAGTAAACTGCGATCTCACCTTAATCGCCCAGTACTATCAGTTAATAATGCGCCTGGTCGAGCTAGCCAGGCCAAAGCCAGAACAAAGCATAGAAGATCCGTTAGTTGAAGATACCAAAACACACGGGCTGTTTGATGCTCCCACGGGCCAATATATCCACCTTGAGCTCGGCGGCGTTGACCACAGGATTTATTTCGAAGAGGCTGGCGTCGGAGGCATTCCTCTTGTTTTACAGCATACCGCAGGCGCTCATGGCAGCCAGTATCGACATCTGTTTGAAAACGAAAAAATCACCAACAAGTTTCACCTGATCGCTTACGACCTTCCGTTTCACGGTAAATCTATGCCACCTAGCGAAAAAGCCTGGTGGCGCGAAGAGTATAAACTCAGGGGCGACTTGGTTCGAGAACTGCCAGTTGCACTAAGCAAAGCGCTCAAACTAGAAAATCCGGTATTTATGGGCTGCTCAGTTGGCGGAATGTTGGCCTTAGACCTTGCCTATCACAACCCCGATTTTTTCTCCGCAGTCATTTCGTTAGAAGGCGCGCTGCATGTTCCCGAGTTTGACCTGAGCATGTTCTGGCACCAGCAAGTAAATAACGAGTTTAAAGCGCGAGTGATGGAAGGAACCATGTCTCCAACTTCACCAGAGCGCTATCGTAAAGAAACCGCAATGGTATACGCGTCGGGCTGGCCTCCATGCTTTGCTGGTGACATTCACTACTACTGCCAGGACTACGATCTTCGCGGTAAAGCAGAAAGTATCGACACCAATGAAGTGGCTGTTTACATCTTAAGTGGCGAATACGATATGTCTGGCCAAACCGAAATGAGTTTAGAAGCACACCAGGCAATCGCAGGCTCTAAATTTATCGAAATGAAAGGTATGGGGCACTTCCCCATGAGTGAAAATCCGGCCGCCTTTATGCAATATATCGAACCGGTACTGGAAGAGATTGCTAGCAAGCGCTAAAAATAATTTGTCGCCTTTCGCGCTTTTAATTGTGATCATTCGATGATTTATAATGTCAAACCTGATCGTTATAAATCATCGAACACGATTATCGGACAATTAAAATGAGTGAAACTAGCTATACCCCGCCAAAAGTTTGGCAATGGGACCCCAAAGAAGACAACCAGTTTGCCAACATTAACCGCCCCACTGCTGGCGCGACTCACGAAAAAACGCTCCCAATCGGCGAACACCCGCTGCAACTCTATTCACTCGCCACCCCCAACGGCGTCAAAGCGACAGTTATGCTGGAAGAGCTGCTCGAAGCCGGTCACACAGACGCTGAATATGATGCCTGGCTGATTAATATTGGCGAGGGAGACCAATTTGGTAGCGGCTTTGTCGAGATCAGCCCCAACTCAAAAATACCCGCCCTGGTTGATCGCTCTGGCGACGAGCCAGTCCGCGTTTTTGAATCCGGCGCGATACTCATTTATCTCGCCGAAAAGTTTGATGCCTTTCTTCCAAAATCACTTCCGGCAAGAACCGAATGTCTTTCCTGGCTAATGTGGCAGATGGGCGCCACACCTTTTTTGGGCGGCGGTTTTGGGCACTTCTACGCTTACGCCGCAGAAAAACAACAGTATCCCATCGACCGCTACACCCTGGAAGTTAAACGGCAGCTAGATGTACTCGACAAACACCTGGCCAACAATAACTACCTTTGCGGCGACCAGTACACCATTGCAGATATGGCAGTTGTACCCTGGTACGGTGGATTAGTGAAAGGACTGCTGTACGAGGCCGGCGAGTTTCTGGATGTCGGTTCGTATACTCACGTCATTCGCTACACCGATGAAGTGTTCGCAAGACCAGCCGTACAACGAGGGGTTCGCGTTAATAAAGTCTGGGGAGATGAAGACCAGCAAATGCCCGAAAGGCATAGTGCTAGTGATTTTGGTTAGCCGTACACAATAGCGTTTGTTGTAGCGAAGCCTAAAAAAACCTTTCTGGGGATGCCCCAGACGCACTTCATTTATTTTGCTTGCCCAAAAGATCTTCAAACAACAACCATAACGTTTGAACAGGTTTCGCCTGCAAGCGACCTACTTTCTTTTACGTGAAAAGAAAGTAGGCAAAGAAATCACGCCCCATCACAATCGCCCTTCGGGTTCCCTCAACTTATTTTGCTTTTGGGCTAACCGCACCAACGCTGTTTCCTACAGCGCGGTGCTCAAGCGACATCCTGCCGCTTGCACGCCAAAGCAAAAACTGTTTCGGCAATTGTGAAAGGGGGAGAGGCTCTTCAACCACCAACGGTAATTATCGTCAAGGGTCGCGACAGCCTATAAAAAGCTTTGCCTTCCCGCGCGAAGCGTGGAGGCCACCCTTCAGGGAGCTTAATGGCAGTAACTTGCCAGACCAAGCGGGTTGAAATCAACTAAGAAGTACGGACGTCTTTTATCGTGATGCAACGACGTTCGTTGCTCGCCTTTTTGTCTTACTTTTTGGCGATCAAAAAGTACGTCGCCTTTAGGTGAAACCTAAAAAAACCTTTCTGGGGTTCCCCTGACGCACTTCATTTATTTTGCTTGCCCAAAATAAACGAAGCAAACAAAATGCACCCAGCACCAACGCGCTTCGCGTGCCCACTTCACTGCACTCACTTTTCGCTAACCGCGCCCATGGCACATCCCGTGCCACGCCGCTCTCGCAGCGTCCTGCTGCTCGCACGCTAAAGCTGAGCTTGTTTGCGGCGTCGGTGATTGGGGAAAGTAAAAACAAACTTTGCACGAAGGGCGCGACAGCCCATAAAAAGCCTAGCCTTTCCGCGCGAAGCGTGGAGGCCATCCTTCAGGGAGCTTAATGGCAGTAACTTGCCAGACCAAGCGGGTTGAAATCAATTAAGAAGTACAAGCATCTTTTATCGCGATCAAACGACGTTCGTTTGCGCATTTTCTTTGCCTCTGTTTCTTTTGTGCGAGCAAAAGAAATGAGGTGGGGTCTGGGGCAACGCCCCAAAGATCTTCAAACACCAAACAATAACGCTTGAACAGACTTTGCCTGAAAGCTGCCTGCTTTCCTCAACAAAAAAGAAAGCAGGCAAACCCCATTATCAAGCCAACTCTAGCGGCAACTGCCTTAATCGCTGACCCGTCGCCTTAAACAATGCGTTAGCAATTGAAGGCGCGACATTTGGCAAGCCGATCTCACCAACACCTGTTGGGTGACCGTCGCTTTTCACGATATACACTTCGATCTCAGGCACTTCATTCATGCGCATTACCGGCACATCATGGAAGTTGCTCTGCTGCACCTTTCCATCTTCGACAGTAATTGGCGGTTTAAGCGCTGCTGCCAAACCGTAAATTACGCCGCTCTTTATCTGCGCAACAATGTTGTCCGGATTAATCGCCAGGCCACAATCTACGGCCGCAACAATCTTTTCAACTTTAAAGCCGTTACCCTGAGTAGTTACATCTGCCACCATCGCACAATGGGTTCCGAACGGGCGAGAGATCGCAATACCCTGAGATACGCCATCGGGCGCGTTACCCCAACCAGCCTTCTCAGCGGCCAGATCCAGGACTCGACGCTGTCTGGTATTTTCTTCCAGGTGCTCCTGCCTGAACGCAAGCGGATCTTTACCCGCCGCATGGGCCAGCTCGTCCATAAAGCCTTCATAGACAAATACATTATTCGAGTAAGCAACCGCACGCCAAAAACCCACTGGCACGCCGACATCGTAAACCACCTGCCCGAAACGTCGGTTTTCAAACGGATAGTAATCTGCACCTTCTGCGGTACCTGGGTCACGACCCTCAACGATATTACCGACCAATCGTTTCACGCCACCCGCAACAGCCTTTGGCACCCACGTTGGCAGATTACTCGCCATAAGCTCTGCTGAAAATCCGGCGCTTACGCTTTGCGATGCAACGTTGTGCGAGTGAGCAATGACCTTTCCGTTTTCATCCAAACCTGCTTCAAAGCGATGCAATGACGCAGGGCGATAAAAGTCATGCTGGACTTCATCTTCTCGCGACCAGATCAGCTTAATGGGTACGTTAGGTAATGCTTTTGCAATAACCGACGCTTCCGCGACATAATCGGGATAGCTGCGACGACCAAAGCCACCACCCAGCGCCACGTTGTTAATCACTACACGCTTTCTGGGCAGACCCACGTACTCCGCAACAACATTTTGCGTGATCTGCGGGCCCTGGGTACCGGTCCAAACCTCGATAGAATCACCACCACTATCCTTATATAGCGCTGCCGCACACATTGGCTCCATGGGGCTGTGATTCAAAGTAGGTTGCAGATATTCGGCGGTAATTCGCTTACTCGCCTGCTCTAAAGCCTCTTCAACATCGCCTTCCTTAACCGGGTAATGCGGCTTTTCTTCATCAAGAGCCTGTCGCTGGCCAGCAACAATCGTTTCCGAACTCACGCCTTTCAGGACTTCGTTTCGCCATTCTACGTTGAGCTGTGAAGCTGCTTTTCGTGCAGGCCAATAGCCATCTGCAACAATGGCTATACCACTGTGAATTTCAAAAGCATGCTTAACGCCAGGCTGTGCTGTAACTGCCTCTTTATCCCAGGAAACCAGTTCGCCACCAAAATAGGGAGACCGCACCACAACCGCGACCAGCATCCCCGGAAGATTAACATCGACACTGTACTCCGTTTGCCCGGTGGCTTTTGCCATCGAGTCGGGACGCGCTACCGATTTGCCAATGTACTGATAGTCGGCGGGAGCTTTTAATGAATACTTGGCGTTTTTAAATTTCGCTGCCGTGCCCGATGCCTCACCGTAGGTTAGCGTTTCGCCGCTAATGTTATTTGTTAGCACACCGTTGTTTGTACTCACCTGGCCGGGGTCGACGCCCCAACGCTCAGCAGCAGCCTCTATTAACATCGCACGAGCAGCCGCGCCAGCATCACGTAATCTTTCCCACGATGAAGCCACACTGGTGCTGCCACCAGTCGTCTGGTTCGAAAGCAAAATAGGGTTTCCAAAATCAGGGTGCGTTCCTGCCATTTGCACCTCGATACGAGAAGGATCAATATCCAGCTCTTCGGCAGTCAAAACAGGAAGCGTCGCATTAACGCCCTGCCCCATCTCTACCCGATCAAGCTGAAAGATCACTCGATCATCCGGCAAAATCTGCAGCCACGAGTTGGGCTGGAAACTGCCATCAATGGTATTCGGTACGGGCGGCTTGCTCGCACAGCCAACAAGTAGGCCACCGCCAACAACACCGGAAGCAAAAAGAAACGATCGACGCGTTATTTCAATAGTCATTATGCTGCACCCCCAACACTGTTTTCACCAGCGCCGTTAGCACTAGCCGTTGCATCATAAAAACTCGCGGTTGCCTGCGTTTTCTTTGCAGCCGATTTAATTGCCGTTTTTATTTTGGGGTAAGTCCCGCAGCGGCAAATATTTCCTGACATCGCATTGTCGATATCAGCATCGCTCGGGTTACTGTTTCCAGCCAACAGCGCGCTAGCCGAGATTAATTGCCCCGACTGGCAATAGCCGCACTGCGGTACATTGTGTTCTACCCATGCCTGCTGTAGCGGATGGTCACCGCCCAGGCCTTCGATAGTCGTTATTTCCCGACCTTCAACCGCCGACACCGGCAGCACACAGCTGCGCGTGGAGTTACCATCAAGCAGCACAGAGCAGGCACCACACAGGCCAGCACCACAGCCAAACTTGGTTCCCATCATCGATAAGCTGTCGCGCAGCACCCAAAGCAAAGGCGTGTCGGGACTGACATCCACCTCTACCCTCTCATTATTTAGTAAAAAGCTCGCCATAATTTTTTCCTGCATTTGGTTAGCATGAGCTAAAAATTAATATTATGAAAAGTACACTAGCGCGTGCATTATGCATTAATTTTACGATTTGGATAAGCCCTAAAACCTAAATTTTTCGCCACCTATTTTTTCAGCAAACGACTTTTTATATTGGCTAACCGACTGTATTTGAGGGGATAGTTGGTTACAGGTTTTCTAAGCAGGCCTATGCGTATAACGATTAATCAGACCGTCAGGCGTCCTCGCAGAACTGAAGGCATCGGCCAACCCCAATACTAAAAAAACACTTGCAATGATAATGATTCTCATTACCATATATAACCAATGACCGCTTCAAAAGCACCCTGCGACAACATAGAGAAAAGCTAAACGACCAGTTGCAAACCTTAATTCAACACCCGCTAAGTGCTACAACCGACGTAGCGCTAAAACGTAGTTTTAATTAAAAGCCTAAACGGTAAAAAAAATGTCTATTCAAAACTCACTCACTATTTGCGATAACGAGCAGCCAGCTTCGAACGATGCGCATTATTATTTAGCGATTGAAATAAAAGCATCAACACTACAACGGCTTATTGAAAACCACGCATTGATAGCAGAAGAAATACAATGCAACGACAGTGATAGTTGCTCGCTTGTAAAACAATCCCTGATTTCAAGCGTTTTTAAATGAGGCTGTTACAGCTAAACCGATAAAACCGTCAACGATAATCTAAGACTTTAACTCCAGATCAAACTTGATCGAATGTCCCAAAACATTCGCATACTCACCAAGAACATCCATGCTGACTTCATCCCTGGACTCCAGGCTTTCCAGACCCTGGATGTCTCTTAGAGACCTGCCAAGTAATTTAGCCATATCAGCCTGGCTGCGTCCCACTGCTTCCCGCATTTTAACAAGCTGTCTTTTTCGGTCAGATTGAGAGTTGTGATCAAATACCTGGTCGTTTGCCGCCACCGACTCTTTACGATAACCCATCACCTGCCAATCCAGATCTCGCATAGCGGTACTGGTATGACTCCAACGAGGCGTATTGAGATCCTGATAGTTTAAAAGCTTGCCAATCTCAGAGAAAAAAGTACTCATCTAACGTTACTCCTAAGCTTTGCACATCAAATGTTAGTTTGTACTTACAATCGATATACACAACTTAAAACATGACTTTTTGTTGCCGAAGAAATTCTCGTAGAAATCCCGCTCAATATCAATAGATCGAGAAATGAACTTTTTATGAATAGATTTTCTCGTTACCACGATCAAAAACTCACGCTTTTGAAGCGTTGCAAATCAAACGGTTAGTCGCGAATCCAAAATAGGGTTATAAGGAAGCAGGCAATAAAAACCCGAACATAAGGCATATATCAAACCCAACAAAAACTTCTATTGAATAACGGTTTATATGCAAATCGAATATAAGCTGGCGGATCATATTGCTTTATTCATATTATGCGTTCGGGCAGAGCTTCACAAAAGCGTCATATTTCAGAGACAACAGAAACGGCTGACTCGATAAACAAAACTAAAATATTTCGTTAGATACGGGAAAGACAAGCCGGCGATATTAGATTCGAAATGTGAAGCAAAAAATACGGGCGTCGTTACAGGCTATATAATCGTGTCTGGTATCGATCCAGAGTGGACTTTAGAGTTTTTACTCTGACCCCCAAAATGGTAAATGCCTTAAGTCACGTATTGGACGCAGGTAATGCATCGGCGCATCGAGCGTATTTCCCCAGTAAAGAAGATCTTACTACTTGTGTTGAATTGGTTAAGCATATAATGCACGGTATCTATATCCTCAATCCAAATGTTGATAAGGTTGCTAAAAATACGCCGAAGCGTAAGAACAGCGTTGATAAGAAGTAGGCTGCTAAGACTAGGCTGAAGCTACATAATCGTGTTCGGTATTCATGTTATGTATTAAAGCGTTAGATTGAAATATCGTTGATTTGAGAAATGATATGCTTATAGAGAAAAAGTATTTTCTTAACGAGGATCATCAATTTGTTGGTAGCTGGTGGCTGCCAGAAAAACCAGATGAAAAGATTATAGGGATACTGAAATTTTCTCAAAATTCCATTGTCCTTGAGCTTGAAGGAACATTAGCTGGAGATGAAAGAGGTGTGATCTTTGGGTATGCATCTGGCCGGAAAATATCCATATACGAGACATATCCTTTAAAGACTACTATTCTCCCTGCGTTTTCATCTAACCCTAATCTAGATGCTTATTATTATCCAAGCTCTCATGGTTGCAGCACAGTTTTAATAAATTCCCATTTAGAGACGCTAAAAGATTTTCTAATTGACCGTGCTTTGGTAAGTTTCGGGCAAACAAAGGTATGGACGAAGTTTACAGGTTTAACTTCTCGTGATGGTCGTGAAGAGGTGTTTTCTTATGAGTATCTTTTTAGCAGGCCAGAACAGTTGGTGTTGTATGAAGATGCTGATATTGAAGTAAACCTTATCAATAATTTTAGGTTGCCGGGCGCATCTAACTTAGAAGAAGAAACGGTTATACTCGAAGAAAATATATTTAGCTTTGAAAACTCATCAGGTGTAGGTGGACTTTTCTTTTTCGAGCATATGAATGCGCTAAGGCACTTCATTTCAATCGCTGCCCAGTTTCCCTTTAATCCCTGTCATGTCCAACTAACAGAAAAAAACGGCGCTAATTCTCATCTACTGTTTTGCGTAAATCCGATAGAGCACTTCAACAGAAGAAATAAGCTGGATATAACTTCGTTCTTGTTTGACCCTAAAAATATCGAAAATGCGATTTCGCATTACTATGCGAATTGGTTTCGTTTTTTTGAAAGCGGGGGTGATGTAAGTCATCTGTATCTTAAGAAAAAATCTACGCCGCATGAAAACTTTTTAGCTATTGCTCAGGCGTTAGAGCATCATTTTGAATTGCAATATTCGAAGAATACTAAGATTAAAGAATATTCTGCAAAAATTGGACACTTGTATCAGGTATATGGATCAGGCTTAGAGCATATAGTTGATGAAAACTCATTCGCGAAAATGATGGCAGATAGTAGGAACTACTATTCTCATTTTATGCTGAAGAAAAAAGCTGCTGCATTGCGAGGAAATGACCTATATAACCTTAGTTTACTCGCTAATTATCTCTTAACCGTATGCTTGTTAACGCGGCTTGGGTTTTCTGTAGAGGAGTCGATGAATCGATGTGCTAAACAGCTAGCAGGCTTGAAAAATTTTATATCGTTGCCAAGCTGATTTTTTTGAAGTGGTTTTTTGCATCTTAATGATATCGAGTCAAAATCTCTATAAGATATATATTATTCGTTAGAACAATTATTACTTAGGGCCCTCTTAAAATATGGAATTTTGTCTGGATCAGTTATTTGAGGATGCGCGTTTTAAGCCCTTATTTTCTGAAGGTGCTAAAAATGCAGTGCAATTATGGATATACCAGCATAAAGATCGATCATGTAGATTAGTCTATGGTTGGGTTGTTCCATATCATTATTCCAATAATTCTTGGAATGTGCCCAACGAAGATAAAATTAAGTGCATTGCAGGTAGTGAAATACAAGTTATATGTCTTAGTGCATACCTAGAAGAAAATCATCTAAGAACGTTTTTAGCATCCATGTTTGATGGGAGGTCATTAAAAGAAGCGAGCGTAGAGGCTGCTATAAAAATAGATGCTAGTGTTGATAGTCGTTTTGGCCATCTAATGTTAGATGATTCTAAAGTACTTAAACCAGTTACTTATCTTCCTTCTCGTAGTCAATGCGTTGACAGGAGTATCGCGAGTCCTCTTTATAGCTTTGGGGTGAATAGCGCTTCTATTGTCTCGTTAGAAAAGCAGAGCTTTATTCGCGATCAACAACAATCATTAGCTAGCATCTATTCATTTATTGCGGATCAAATAAAAACAGATACTGGATTAGATTTATTGGCTAAAGATGCGGGCAGAATAGGTGAATTAGAGTTTTTATCCTTTCCTGGTCTTGACGAATACGGTCGTTCTAAAATTAAGATCGAAGATAAAAGGCTTCGCACTCAAGTGACACTAGAACTTAGCCAGTATGATGATTTTGATACCATTATTCTAAAAATTAGTTATCTCAATGATAATCAAATTTTTCAGTCAAACATGTATGTTGAAAATTATGATGGCTCTAGTGAGGTATGTTTTGATTTTGCTGTTAATGAATATTTGGATTCGCTAGTTGATGGGCGAATCGTTGAAATCTATGGTCAGTGGCATGGAAGCGTTGAGCTATCAATAATACATGAGTCAAAGGATTATTTTATTCGTGAAATCTCTTCAGCTATGAGTATATCGACAATATCGGGTACATTTGAGAGCAGCTGGATACGAAATTATACGCGCTTAAGTCCTAACGATCCTCGTGTTCAAAAAATCGAATCTATTTCCAAGTTTTCAAAAAGAGATATGTCGCTAGTAAGTGGTCGTAAATTTGATCTTTGGGTTAACGGTAGGCGAGATATGCAGGCAGAAGTTGTTAGGCTTTTCCCTAAAAAGAGTGAAGGGAAGTTTTTTCCTCGCCATACCGATGGGGAAGGGCGCGTAGAGTTTGTTGAATGGTGGAAAGCGCTCTTTGATAAATATGCTAGCGCTGACTTTATTATATTTGATCCATATTTTGAAGATGTAGGTCTAGAGTTAATTGCGCGTCATGCTAATGGTGGGTCGAGTGTGACGGTGTTTACATGCAATACAAATACAGGAAGTAATCGTGTCGAGAATATAAAGGCAAAGTTTGAGAATCTGCGAGAGGTTTTTGGTAGTGTTTCTCTTCGCGTTTATACCATCCCTGAAATACACGATAGATATCTTTTAGTATCAGGTGAAAATAATATTAAAAAAGGTTTCTCACTATCAAATTCAATACAGGCTGCGAATGCTGACAATCCACTATTGGTTACTCCCATACCGGCTGATGTACTTCCCGATGTTAATTCATATATCGATAGTGTCTTGTCTGATGAAAGTATTTCAAATTTAGAGTTTTGTTCTCAAGATTATTACGAACGGAGAAGGAACAATCGGCGTGAAACTCTCTGCTCTGAATTGCATCAGGTTAATGAGCGAGTATCTTTAGATAGTGTCGCCAGTTTTTTGGATGAAAGTAGTGCGCAGGAAGTAACTGCTAGTTGGAATGAGATTGCGATTAGGCTAGCTGATTTAGAACAATCAGAACTTTTTGAAAGTGAAAAGTTATTTAGCGAAATTTCCTTAGACAAATTGTTAGATTTTTTAAAACGTCGATATGAAAAGGCTGATCAAGCGCCTCCTAGTGCTACGCATTTGAAGTTATGTTCATACCTTAATGCGCCTGTAGAGGCTTTACAAAATAAATTATTAGGCATTGATAGGGAAGGATTTATTTCAATGATTAAATGGGATTCATGTAGTTGGGGTGATTATAACGCTATTAAATTACTTTATAAGTTTCATGTAGAGCAATTTATTCATGTACTAGAGCTTTGGTTAAACGATTATCAGCTAGGTAATGCTTCTCGTGAAAAGTCTGAGTTCTTGCTGCAATGCATATCAGAAATTTCTACTCACTGTGTATTTGGAGGGAATAATTTTCCGTTAGTTTCTTTGATCAATAGTTCAAATAGTTTATTGAAATGGATTGCCGTTTCCTATGTTGAGTTTCGCTTAATAGAATCTAATGACACGGATTCACTTAATTTAATATTAAATGAACTGCCAAAAAAAGAACAGGTTCAATGGTTAGGCTGGTTGTTGAATAGATCTATGAAATACAACGCTTCTCCAGATTGGTCAGAATATGCGATTGGCGGCATGTTAAATGCTATGCCTTCTGAACCTTCGGTTGCAGATATAGAATACCTTGTCGGCTCGGTAAAAGGACGAATGCAACATATTGGCTATGTCTCATTCTGGTTCCCCAACAAAATTATCGTCCCTATAATTGAGCAGTTTCCTTACAGCGCAGATAAATTTTTATCGATTTGGCTGGAAGGCATCATTCATCAAATGGATAAGTTAGATTCATCCTATAGTCTCTCTGCTGAAGATTTATACATGACGGATGTTGCCGTTCAGTTGTTTTCTATGGCCTCAGCTGAGGCCCAGTCAAAAGTGCTTCAAACGTTAGCTAAATATGTGAAACGAGTTGAGCGAGATATTAGAAAGCCTCTAGCTTTTATAGATGGCACAAAAAGGGATTCTTCGCTGAAATTAGTAGCTTGGGTATATGGTTTTAAAAACTGGCTAAGCTTTTATACAAATGATGACATGCCTTGCTTGGCATCTAGTCTTTTGAGCGATTTGTCTATTCGTGTCGATGATCTTCTAATGTATAAGCCGAAAGCGATGTGGCTATCAGACCGCGACGACAATGATTTATGGCATAGGTTCTTTAGGGATCCTACGTGGCAGCCTGATGTCAGTTAAAGGATACTAATGTTTGATAATGGCATAATCCATTTAGCTAGTCTTATTAGACAGATTACGATCTATGAGCCTAATACCTTTCGCAAAGCATATCGATACGGGTGAGTTTGTTGATGTGTATGATGTTCCAAATGGGGGCGAGTGTGGTTGTGTTTGTCCTTCTTGTGGTACACCGCTCATTGCTAGACAAGGCGCCCAGAAAGCGTGGCATTTTGCTCATGCTAGTCGAGGAGTGTTTGAGGAAGTAGAAAAAGAATGTGAGATCTCTTATGAGGTTTCTGTTCGGTTAATGGCTCGGCAGATTATTAACGATGGATTTGAGTTAAAGCTACCACGCTATGAAGACTATGTTTCCGTTGATGTTACTAGACGGATCACAAAGTATCAGGATTTTGAGATCACCTCTGAGCGGGTTATACAGCTAAGCGATGTGCAAACAGAGGCTTATGTTGAGGATTCGCATGTTGATGTTTTAGCGGAATTTAAAGATTATTTGCTTATACTCTACTTTACCCATAAAGGTAGAGATGTTCCTTCTCAGCTTTTTGATCCTGATAATCGTCATTGTGGTGTTTTGAGTATATCGTTAGGACGTTTCAGTGCTGGTTTGCAACAGGGTAATTTCAGGGCAGAAAGTTATAAACAAAGGTTGGAGTACTTCTTATGCGAAGACCTTGAGCATAAGCAATGGATTTTTCATCCAAGGTATGATCAGGCAAGGCAGCAAGCTCAGGATAAACTCAACGCTGATGTTATTGAATTTAGAAAGCGTCTTGAGAGTCAGCCTAATTCTAAGCCCGCTAGGCAGCGTAAGCTGTATGACAAGCCTCGATATTCTGATGTAGAGCAGCGAAGTAAACCTGCGGTACAGTCTATTCAAGAGGTTGAGCCTGTGGTCGCGAGTTTTGAATGTTTGTCTTGTGGCGTTAAATGGACAGGTTTGCATACAAGTACATGCCCTAATGGTCATGAGCATTTGTATAAAAGAGAATTGCCGTGATTGATTGGTGCGGTGTGGTTTTTGGGGGAGAGGTCACCGCTCTATAAATACAGATTTTCTAAACGGCCAAACTATGAGACCGATAGCCGACTGCTTTAAACTTTCGAATTAAACTGGTGGGTCTGGAAGGACTTGAACCTTCGACCTGCCGATTATGAGTCGGATGCTCTAACCAACTGAGCTACAGACCCAGTTTAATTCGAAAATCTAAATTTGAGCTAATTCTTATAATTCTCAGCAGCGGTAAAGCGCGAGGCCGCGCATTATAAGTACGCGGCTCATCTATTTCCAGCGGCTTTTTGCCGCTCTTGCATGAGACAGTTCGAGGCTTAGGCAGGCGCGTCTGTCAGCGCTTCTAAATCACTCAATGCTTCTTGTTCGGTTTCACCCTCGCTAAACGTATCTTTAAACAACGGCGTCGAGAGATAGCGCTCGGCTGAGTCGGGCAGGATCACTACGATATTCTTACCCTCATTTCCCGGCTGCTTAGATACACGATCCGCAACAGCCATCGCCGCGCCAGATGAGATACCCGCGAGTATTCCTTCTTCCGTCATCAATTTATGCGCCCACTCCATCGCTTCTACGCCTGTCACCTGCTCCACCTGGTCGACCATATCCAGATCGAGGTTATCGGGCAGAATGCCTGCACCGATGCCCTGGATAGCATGCGGCGCGTGCTCGGGCTGCTCACCTTTTTTAGCGGCGGTAATCATCGTGGTGGTATTAGGCTCCACGGCCACCGTCGTGATCGCTTTGCCCTGCTTTTGTTTAATATATCGTGATACGCCGGTGAGTGTCCCTCCGGTACCCACGCCACTGACCAGGATATCAATGCCACCTTCCGTGTCTTCCCAGATTTCTGGCCCGGTGGTATCAAAATGAATTTGCGGATTGGCGGGATTGTCGAACTGGCTGGGCATCCAGCGTGTTTCGGGTGATTCGGCCACATATTTTTTGGCAACTTCAATCGAAAGCTTAACGCCCCCCTGCGCTGCATCGGTGATGATAATATCGGCACCGAAGGCCTTCATAAGCTTTCGTCGCTCAAGGCTCATAGTATGCGGCATGACTAACGTAACTTTATAGCCGCGCGACGCACCGACAAAAGCGAGGGCAATACCAGTGTTACCACTGGTCGGCTCGACTATCTCCATACCGGGCTTTAACGCGCCTGATTTTTCAGCATCCCAAATCATGCTCGCGCCGATCCGGCACTTTACGCAGTTGGCGGGGTTGCGGCTCTCTAATTTGGCGTAGATATTGGCATCACTGATCCGGTTGATTTTAACCAACGGGGTTTTACCAATAGTTAAACTGTTGTCTTCGAATATATTCACGATGGTTCCCCTTTCAGGCAGATGAGCACTAGACTATTCTTTTAATTAATTGACGTAAACTTGTTTCTGGCCAAAAGCATCATAACCTAGATTTGGTGAAAGGATTAAGCTTTCGGTAAGGCTTGCGCTTTTCTTTTATAGTTGCTGTTCTTTGGCGACACAAAGAACAGTATGGTGTTGAAACCAAACAGTTAAAACCAAAAAAAAGGCGCCATAAATGGCGCCTTTAATAAAATGTAAGGTTTACTCGTCAAGGAATGACCGCAAATGATCCGAGCGAGAAGGATGACGCAACTTACGCAGCGCTTTCGCTTCGATCTGGCGAATACGCTCACGAGTAACATCAAACTGCTTACCTACTTCTTCGAGAGTGTGGTCGGTATTCATTTCGATACCAAAGCGCATACGCAATACTTTAGCTTCACGCGCTGTCAGGCTGCCTAACACATCGGTTGTGGCATCCCTGAGACTTTGATCGGTTGCCGAATCAACTGGCGAATCGACCGTGCCGTCTTCGATAAAATCACCCAGATGCGAATCTTCATCATCGCCGATAGGAGTTTCCATCGAGATTGGCTCTTTGGCGATTTTAAGCACTTTACGAACTTTATCTTCGGGCATTTCCATACGCTCGGCCAATTCTTCCGGCGTAGGCTCACGACCAATTTCCTGCAACATCTGGCGAGAAATACGATTTAACTTGTTGATCGTTTCGATCATGTGCACAGGAATACGGATTGTTCGCGCCTGGTCTGCAATAGAACGCGTAATTGCCTGACGAATCCACCATGTGGCGTAGGTAGAGAACTTGTAACCACGACGATATTCAAACTTGTCTACTGCCTTCATCAAACCAATATTGCCTTCCTGGATAAGATCGAGAAATTGCAGGCCACGGTTGGTATATTTTTTCGCGATAGAAATTACCAGACGCAAGTTTGCTTCGACCATTTCCTTCTTAGCGCGACGTGCTCTCGCCTCACCCAGAGAAATGCGACGGTTAATTTCTTTAATTTCCGGAATTTCCAGATCGCACTCGGCTTCGATAGATGCCATCTTGCGCTGCGCGCGCTCGATATCTTCCATTTGACCGGCCAGGCGACGAGTAAAAATTTCGCTGCCATCTTCAATCAACTTGTGCATCCACGCGCTGTCTTTCTCGTTACCGATAAAGTTCTTTAAAAACACTTTGCGCGGCATTTTGGAAACCTGTACACACATGCGCAAAATTTCGCGCTCCTGCGTGCGGATAGACTGCAATGCCTGCCGGGGTTTTTCCATAATAGGATCGAGTATCCGTGGCGCAATCTTGAAATACTTAAACAGCTCACCGAGTTCGGTGAGGTTCTTTTTCGTCGATGCTGCATCACGCCCGTAACGCTTGATCGCCTTATCGGTTTTTGACAACTGCTCGCGCAAGGCATCAAAACGCTCTTGCGCCAGCTCAGGATCAGGGCCTGTGTCGGCATTATCGTCAGACTCTACGGTTTCGCCTTTTTCTGCCGCTGCCGTTTTGGCCGCTTGCGCTTCAGCGATTTCCTGCGCGGTAGGCACAACGTCATTAGGGTCGAGATAACCCAACAGGAAATCACCCAGTTTTTTATCACCCGCTTCAACCTCAGCATAAACATCCAGGATGCTTTCTACCGAGTTAGGGAAAAACGCCAATGCCGCGAGTTTTTCGCGCACACCTTCTTCGATTCGCTTGGCAATTGCGATCTCGCCTTCGCGCGTTAAAAGCTCAACAGTACCCATCTCACGCATGTACATGCGCACGGGATCAGTTGTACGGCCCGCTTCTGTCTCTACTGCAGCCAACGCAGCAGCAGCCTCGGCCGCCGCAATATCATCAGTCGAGTCATCATCTGCCAACAACATCTCATCAGCATCGGGCGCCTGCTCGAACACCTTAATACCCATGTCGTTGATCATTTGAATAATATCTTCGACCTGGTCCGGATCAGAAATATCTTCAGGCAAGTGATCGTTCACTTCCGCATAGGTCAAATAACCCTGCTCTTTTCCTTTCGCAATAAGATCTTTAATTCTGGATTGCTGTTCGTCTGACATGAAACCGTCTCTTTGCTATGTGGCTGTCTGGCGAAATCGCCAGGCGGCCGTAAATTCGTTTACATCTTTGCGGACTAACCGGGCAGTACGCTACCGCCGCGATCACCACATTGTTAAGCGCGAAAAACGCTCGCTGCTTAAAAAAGCAACTTCAAAACAATTGATTACGTATAGACAGATAAGTTGGACTATTTATTCCCCGACAGGGGCAAAAGTCGTTTCCCAGCCTGATACATCAGTCTTATTTTCTTAGCGTAACTAGCGCGACCAAATCCATGAAGAGTGGACGACTGATATAACAACGGGGCTAGTTAGCTCTGGTTTAAGTATGGCTGCGGGCGGCAGCCTTCTGGACCCGCCTCAAAACGGCCGTGTATTATACTCGTTTTATTAAGAATGTTGAGCGACGAACATCGCTTTTGCCGTTATTTTTTAGCGAGCTGACGCTCCGAACTGGCACTATAGCTGCATTACAAACGGCTAATAATCGCAGGTTTGCGGCTAAGTAATGACTTACCCCCGAATCGAACAGGCGGCCAGGCGAACTATCTTAGCGCCAATACTATTCGCTACGATAAGCCCTTAGCCTGGCAATTTCTTCTTCGCTTAACTCACTTGGCGCTTTGCTGGACATGCCCGCGAGCTTTTCGTGCGCTACCTTTTCGCGCTGGCTATTGCTCCAATTAGCCAGGCTTTCCAGCAATTCACTGCGGGCCAGCTCCAGCGTTTCGGGCACCTGGTGATCACTCCCGATGCAGGCCAGCAGCAAAGGCTCTTGCTCGGTATCGTGCCAGCGGCCCAGCAACGCATGCGTTCCCGGCAAACGGCCAGTGTCCTTGTTGCGCTGGCTTATGTAATCACTCACATCGCACAACAAAACGGCCTCGGGCAACTGCGCGTTGCGCAGCTCTTCAGGCAAATCGCGCTCGATTGCCAACGCGGGATAGTGCAATAACGCGCGAACCGCCCAAACCAGGGTTTTTTCTGTCACCGCCTGCGGTGTGGCTGCACTATCAGGGTGAGCACTTACATCACCCGAACTCGCTTTTTCAGGCCCGCTCACACCCGCTGGGGCGGTACTTTGGGCAGCGCTTTTCGGTGCTTTAGAGGCTACTGCCTGGGCGTTTGCGCCTGCATATTCCGTACTTTGCCGCTGCCCGACAACTTTTATCTGGGCCATCTGCTGGGCCAGAAAGTCTGCACTTAACTTGAGTTGCTCGGCCAACTTGGCAAGCAGTCGTTGTTGATAGATTCCTGCCGGTAGCTGTTTGATAAAGGGCAGCAAACGACTGCTGTACGTAGCTTTGCCTGCCTCGGAATCCAGATCCAGCCCCTGCGCCTCGGCATCAAACAAAAACTGTTCGAGCGGCATTGCCTGCTCCACGCGTTGCTCAAACGCCTCTTTACCACGCTTGCGCACAAAAGTGTCGGGGTCTTCACCAGACTCAAGAAATAAAAAACGTACTTCGCGCCCATCTTTAAGCGAAGGAAGTGCTAACTCCATTAGGCGACGCGCCGCTTTACGTCCCGCTTCGTCGCCGTCAAAACACACGACGAGCAGGCTGGTATAGCGATATATTTTGTCCAGATGCTGGGGACTACTCGCGGTTCCCAGGGTCGCGATTGCGCTGGTCAGCTCGTACTGGAATAGCGAGACCACATCCATATAGCCTTCAACCAGCAATAGATAGTCGAGCTGTCGGTTGCGCTTGCGCGCTTCAAACAAACCGTAGAGCTCGCGCGCCTTGTGAAAAACCGGTGTCTCTGGCGAGTTTAAATATTTGGGTTTTTCGTCGCCAAGGACGCGCCCGCCGAAGGCAATAACCCGCCCCCGCGCGTCACGAATCGGAAACATCACCCGCTCGCGAAAACGATCGTAATAGTGTCCTGGCTTGCCCTCTTTGGACACGATAAGGCCAGCCTGTTCCATCAACGCCAATTTGCGTGTAGTTGCTTCGGCGCCCTTACAATCGGCGGTGAGACTGCGGATCAGGTTGTCCCAGCCGGGCGGCGCAAAACCGATTCCGAAATCTCGTGCAAGCTCGCCGGTCAATCCTCTGCCACGAAGGTAATCGATCACGCGGCTACGATCAGCATGCTGCCTGAGTGCAGCCTGGTAGAACCGGGCAGCGGCCTGCAAAATATCGTATAGGCTATCAGCCTGTTGTGCCCTTCCTTTGGCCTGCGGATCTTCTTCGCGCGGCACCTCTAACCCTGCATGCTGGGCCAGCATTTCTATTGCGGTTGGAAAATCGATGTTTTCATAATCCATCAAAAAGCTGACGACGTTGCCACCGGCGCCGCAGCCGAAACAATGAAAAAATTGCTTATCAGGATTAACGTTAAAGGAGGGAGTCTTTTCGTCGTGGAACGGGCAACACGCCTTAAAATTTCGGCCCGCTTTTTTCAGGCTGACACGCTGGCCAACGACTTCGACGATATCGACTCTTTCGAGTAAATCATCGATGAAGCTGCGCGGTATCAACCCTGACATTGGCTATGGACCTCGCGACGCGCTAGCCTGCCAACTGCTTTTTCACGAGGCCGGACACCATACCCATATCTCCACGGCCTTGTACCTGTGGTTTGACGATGCCCATGACCTTACCCATATCCTGCATGCCAGTCGCACCGGTATCGGCAATCGCCTTGCTAACAATGGCGGCGATATCGTCGGCACTTAGCTGCTCTGGCAAAAAGGTTTGAATGACATCAATCTCGTACTGCTCTTGTGCCGCCAGCTCATCACGTCCGGCATCAACAAATGCAGCAATTGAATCGCGACGCTGTTTTAACATCTTGTCGAAGATGCTAATAACTCTTTCGCTGTCGACATCAATACGCTCATCGACTTCTATCCGCTTGATTTCGGCCAGCATCATACGAATGACTGCCAGGCGCTCTTTGTCTTTGGCACGCATTGCTTCTTTTTGCGCGTCTTTTAATGCGATCTTCTGCTCACTATCACTCATGATTGTCGTTGCCTTTCTGTTGGGACAGGTTTAACTCAAAAAAGACTTTAGTAGGGTCGATTATAAGGTATGTCGTTTTACACTAAAGCCCACGCTCCCGAGATATAAACGAAAAAGCCCGGCATATGCCGGGCTCTGGAAAATCTTTCGTGCGGTATGCCTAGTACAGACGTACTCGCGCGCGCAATTCGCGATTTACCTTCTTCTGGTTACGCTTAACCGCAGCAGCAGCTTTACGCTTACGAACTGACGTTGGCTTCTCGTAAAATTCGCGACGTCGCACCTCTGCAATAACGCCTGCTTTTTCACAAGAGCGCTTGAAGCGACGTAGCGCCAGGTCAAATGGTTCGTTTTCTTTTACTTTAACTGCAGGCATTGAATTCTTAACTCTCTCGAAACTATCGAATCAAACAAATCAAATTTCTCAAATCAAACCGCGGGTTCAAACGCGCTCATTTTTTGAGCTTTTGACCCTGTGGGTTCCTCCACGCTGTCCGAGCAGCACAAGGGGCGCGAATTCTAATCGTTTAAACCAGATATTGCAAAGGTTGAACGCCTCTCCAGTGAGAAAGCTTAGCCAAATAAGCTACAATCCTGACAGTAATGGCTTAATTGAAGCGGAATCGGGAGAATTTGGCAATTTCTTGTATCCAATAGACTCATATTTAGCCCAACAGAACCCTTTTACCCACGAGGCATCTAATAACCGTATTGGAGATTCGACATGCTTAGACTCAATTATTCCCTACTGGCGCTTGTGCTCGCGATCTTCACTCTCGCAGCATGCACACCCACCAAACAAACTGGCACCAGCTACTCACGCACTGAAGCGCGCACCGTTCAGAACGTTAAACTTGGCCGGATTGTTGACGTTACCGTTATCCAGATAGAAGGCACAAAATCAGGCGCGGGCGAAGTCGTTGGCGGCGCACTCGGCGGCGTAGCGGGCCATAGCACCGGCAGTGGCGCCGAAGCCGATTTGGCAGCCATCGCCGCAGGCGCGGTTGGTGCATTCATTGGCTCTCGCGTTGAAGAAGCTGCAACCAAAAGCGAAGGCCGGGAGTACACCATCAAACTGGAAAACGGCGAGGTTATTTCGGTCGTACAGGCAGTAGACGGTGACTCCGAAACAATAGTGGCGGGCGACTCGGTGAAGGTTCTTTCGCAAGGCGGCACCTTTCGAGTTACCAAGCTGAAAGCGCCTCTGTCATAGCCATGCGCAATGGTTTAATAACCACGCGCAGCGGTGTCATAGCCATAAGCAACAATATTATGGCCGGCAACGGCAATGTCGTAGCGATGTTGCCGTAGTTATACAGCGCTAAATTTATATCTGCTTCTATCTCCTTCCATTTATACTGGTTAACATAGCCGCTCGACAGTGAGCGGCTTTTTTTATTTTTTATACATCCGCCCAACGTGGCAAGGTAACACCCACCCAGTGAAAGTTCTCGGCATTGAAACCTCTTGTGACGAAACAGGTATCGCAGTTTACGATACGGACGCTGGCTTGCTTGCCGAAGCACTGCACAGCCAGATCGACCTGCACAAGGTTTATGGTGGTGTCGTGCCTGAGCTCGCGTCGCGCGATCATATAAAGCGCGTTCTACCACTAGTCCAAAGCGTGCTTGCCGATGCTGGAATCAGCAAAAGCGAGCTCGATGCCATTGCCTACACTGCCGGACCCGGACTTATAGGTGCTCTACTGGTGGGCGCCTCGATAGGCCGCAGCCTCGCCTACGGGCTGGGTATTCCTGCCGTTGGCGTTCACCATATGGAAGGTCATTTACTCGCCCCCATCCTGGAAGACACGCCTCCGCCCTTCCCCTTTATTGGCCTGTTAGTGTCAGGCGGCCATAGCATGCTGGTTGATGTTAAAGGGATAGGTCATTACGAAATAATGGGCGAATCGGTTGATGATGCCGCCGGAGAAGCTTTCGACAAAACGGCGAAGCTGCTGGGATTACCCTATCCAGGGGGACCACAAATCGCCAAACTCGCCACCAGCGGGGACAACAACCGCTTTCACTTTCCACGCCCGATGACAAATCGCCCCGGCCTCAACTTTAGTTTTAGCGGCTTAAAAACCTACGCGCGAAATACTATTCAATCGCTGCAACAAGACAACGCAGCGTTAAGCGAACAGGACAAGGCTGACATCTCCGCCGCCTTTGAAGATGCAGTCGTCGATACCTTATGCATTAAATGCCGGCGCGCCATACAGCAAAGCGGTTTACAACGTCTTGTGATCGCAGGCGGCGTAAGCGCTAACACCAAACTTCGCCAAAAACTGGAAGCGACGCTAAGCAAGCTTGGCGCGAAGGTATATTACGCCTCACCCAAATACTGCACAGATAATGGCGCGATGATTGCGCTCGCGGGCGCTTTACGTTTACAGGCCGGAGAGTCGCAGGGCTTAAATATCGACGTTAATCCGCGCTGGCCAATCGACCAGCTAACCTCGCACAACGACATCGCACTTTAACGATTTTTATTATGCTAACCACTATCGTTATAAAAGATCTCAGCATCGAAACCAGCATCGGCATTTGTGATTGGGAGTACGAGCGTGATCAAACACTCTACCTCACACTGGAAATAAACTACGACGCCGAAAAAGCGTCGACAAGTGACGCAATAGAAAATGCGCTGGATTATGCAGACGTTTCTGAAAAAAGCATAGCCTTCATCAAAAACCACAAAGCTCGACTGTTAGAGCCTGTACTCCACGAGCTCCTATCATACCTACTGGATCAGTTCTCGAAAATAATAAGTGTTAGCGCGACCATAAAAAAACCAGAAGCAATTGCAGAAGCAAAATATGTTGCGCAAACAGCGACACTCACCCGCGCAAAACAATAACCTGAACCGAAAATGCCTTAGCGCTGAGACAACAACTCTTTAAGCACCATCTTTCTAGCCGCTTTAATCGCGGCGGCGATATCCGCCCCCTTCAAGCCTGCCTCAACATACTGCTGCGCCGATACGCTAGCGCAGCGCCGCTTTGCTTCTAACAAAAAGTTTATCGACGATAACTGGCCTAGTGGCGCATCCGGGTCGGTAGCATTTATCGCCTGGGCAAGCTGAACAGATTCTTCCAGCAAACTGGATTCCCGAAAGGCATCACAGCTTTCTAACAATTGCAGTAAGTAGTCGGGCCTCAGCTGATTGGCAATTAGCACGCTGGGTAGCAGGCCATTTGCAAGAACACATAAACGACTGGTTTTTTTAGTTGCCCGAAAGCGCTCGCATACCGCTTTGGCAACCGTTGATTCAAAATTTGCTGGCGGATTCAACGCCAGGTTTCGTGGGCCTGCGGCACTTCCCACCGCTGCGGCATCTAGCACGTGGCACAAAATTGCCCAGCGAACATCTAACGACATTGCAGTTTTGTGCGCATGCGCCAGTGCTGTAGTTATCCGCGCTCCGATCTGGGGCTCGGCATTCGCCAACGCATCCACCCGGTTAAACTGTGCCGCCAGCTCGGGAATCAGCGCTTCTATCGCCCCGCAGCGGTACAGGCAATCGATAAATACCTGGGGCGCAGCCTCCATCAAGCCTTTTTGCATTTCGCTCCAAAGGCGATCAGGCGACAGGGCAGCAAGCTCGCCACTTGCGCACATCACCTGCAGCAGCTTGAAGGTAGACGGGGCAATCTCAAAACCCAAATGATGAAACCGCGCATAAAATCGCGCAACGCGCAGCACTCGCAATGGATCCTCCGCAAAGGCATCCGAGACATGTCGCAAACGACGCTGCGCCAAATCCTGTTGTCCACCATAGGGGTCGATCAATTCTCCCTCATCACTTCGCGCCATCGCATTAATCGTTAGATCACGACGCTCTAGATCTTGCTCCAGACTGACTGAGGTATCGATATTAAAATCAAACCCACCATACCCCACACCGGTTTTACGCTCTTTGCGCGCAAGCGCATATTCTTCTTTGGTTTCAGGGTGGAGAAAAACAGGGAAATCCTTACCGACCGCGGTAAAACCCCGGTCAAGCATTTGCTGGGGAGTCGCGCCTACCACCACCCAGTCTTTATCTGAGTCTGGCAAACCAAGTAACTGGTCTCTTACCGCACCGCCTACTAAAAATATTTTCATTGTCATTATTCGAACACGCGTGAGGGACGCATTGCTCAGCGAATCGCTCGCGACTGCGCAATATAAAGATCATGTGTGTCGACATCCATCATCGTCATCATACGCCCCCAAACGCAGCCCGTATCCAAACCAAACAAATACTTGCCATCAACGTAGCCACCAATTGAGGCCCAATGTCCAAACAACAATTTAGTTTTTTTGGTTTGTCGTGCTGGATGTTTAAACCAGGGAAAGTAATTGTCTGGAATCGCGCAAAGATCGCCTTTATAGGAAAACTCCATTTCGCCTTTTTTATTCAGGATTCGAGTGCGAGTAAAGTAATTAACAATACAGCGTAGCCTCGCTTCGCCAGTTAATGAATCCTTCCAGCCGACGGGCGAGTTGCCATACATCCCCTGAAGAAAATCACCAACCTCATTACTTTGCAAAACGTCTTCAACTTCCCCGGAACGATTGACCGCTTGCTTAATGGTCCAGGAAGGCGCAAGCCCGGCGTGAACCATACCGATATTTCTATCGGCGTCATGAAAACAAAGCGGTAAGGTCCGCAACCAGTCAATCCAGTCGTAGCGCGCTTTGGACGCGAGTGTTTTTTCCAGCCGATCAGAGGGTTTGGCACTCTTAACCCCATGGCAAATGGCGATAAGATGCAGGTCGTGATTACCCAACACCGCGTCTACGGCGTTTTGCTGCTCAAACAAAAACTTAAGCACTTGCTCGGAGGCGGGGCCACGACTAACCAGGTCACCTACCAACCACAATCTGTCGTGCTTCGGATTAAATCCCACCTGATCTAACAGATCCATTAGCTCGTGAAAGCAACCTTGCAAGTCGCCTATCGCGTAGTGGGCCATAACTATTGCAAGGCACCTGGCGCAATCAAAGCAAAAGGCGGAATCACCGCTTTGAATACTTCTCCCGACTCCGAACGCAAGGTATAACTACCCTCCATCGTTCCGGTGCGAGTAGCCAGTATCGCCCCTGAACTATAACGGTAGCTATGTCGTGCCTCTATAAACGGCTGCTCACCGACAACGCCTTCGCCTTCCACTTCGCGTTTTTCATTGTAACCATCTGTGATAATCCAATGACGGGAAAGTAGCTGGACTGATTCTATCCCCTCGTTACGAATATCAATGGTGTAGGCAAAAGCATACTCCGCCTCATCTGGCTTAGAGTAATCGTCCAGGTATTGGGGCCTCGCACTGACTACAATGGTTCGGCTTAATGATTCATGATCGGTCACAATACTATCGGCCGCCTGTTAATAATTAAAAATTTATTTCCTGGATCCCTTTCACCGGCCGCGTCAGCTACTCTCGCTGGCCGCCTCTACTGCTTTACTCAAGCCGACGAACTGGTCGACAGTGAGTGTTTCGGCGCGCAAACCGGGATCAATATCCGCTGCTACAAAAACCGAAGCGTTAGCATGGTTTTTTAAGGTGTTTTTTAGCGTTTTGCGTCGCTGTGAAAAAGCTGCCGTTACTATTTTTTGGAAAAGCGCAAAATCTTTTGCCTCGATAGCAGGAACTGCTTTGGGCGATAAACGCAATATCGAAGACATCACTTTAGGCGCCGGATAAAATGCTGATGGCGGCACATCAAATAGCGGCTCGGCATCAAATACACTTTGCAGCACGACGCTCAACCGCCCATAAGTTTTACTGCCAGCACTTGCGACAATGCGATCCACCACTTCTTTTTGCAACATAAAAACCATGTCTTTGCAAAGCTGCACGTTTTTCAGGTTCGCTTGAATCTGCGCTTCAACCAGTCGCAACAACAATGGCGTAGAAATATTATACGGCAAGTTGCCAAATAATTTGACGTCGCCATCAGGTGATTGCAAAAGCTCGCCAAGATCAACTTTTAAAATATCAGCCTGTAGCACTTCGAGGCTTTGGTTTTCTTGTGCTAGCGCTGAGAATACCTCAGCCAAATCCCTGTCCAGCTCCACCACTGTTAACTGTTGCTGCTCCTTTAAGCGCGCGATCACACGGTGAGTAATCGCTCCTTGTCCTGGGCCTATCTCGACCAGGCGATGTGCTCTTTCAGGGGCAACCGCATCGACGATTCTGTCGATAATGAATTTATCCTGGAGAAAATTCTGGCCAAACCGTTTTCGGGGCCGATGAGCGGACTGCTTATTCAAAATTATTTTCGCCTGCCTACGCTCTGCCTTGTTTTGCTGCCAAATTTGCCGCTGAGGCAATTGCGTGACGCAAGCTTGACTCGTCCGCCTTGCCGCTTCCGGCAAGATCAAAAGCTGTTCCATGATCGACAGAGGTTCGCACAATTGGCAAGCCTAAGGTGATATTAACCGCCGCGCCAAAACCGTGTGACTTTAAAGGTGCGAGCCCCTGGTCGTGATACATTGCGACAATCACATCACTGGACTCGATATACGCCCTGGTAAAAACGGTGTCCGCTGGCAAGGCATCACTGACATCAATACCTTCGCTGCGTAAGGTCGCCATACAGGGATTAATAACGTCCAGCTCTTCTCGACCAAGATCACCACTCTCGCCTGCATGAGGGTTTAGCCCGCACACAAGTATTTTTGGCTTATTGATAGCGTACTGGCTTTTCATTGCTTCGTGAACGATTAAAATCGTTTCTCTAAGCGCCGAGTTCGTTATTGTCGCAGGCACTGCCGAGAGCGGGATATGTATGCTGTGCAAAGCAACGCGTAGAGGCCTGGCAAATGCGTCCGGGGCTTCAACGGCCAACATCATGACCACACGCTCTACGTTACAACGGTCAGCCAGGTACTCGGTGTGCCCGGTAAATGCCCGACGGCTCTCGTCTGTTCCAGAATTAATAAAGTGCTTATTTATCGGCCCCGTTACCAGTGCAGCAGCGCTTCCGCTTTGACAGGCATCAATCGCAGCGTCAAGACAGGCTAACACATAAGCTGAGTTTTGAGGGTTTCCGACACCAGCGACGGGCGTCGACGCACATAGCACAGGCACAACGACTAGTTCGCCGGATGCAATCGGCGCACATTCTTCAGTGCCGATATCTGCAAGGCTGCGCAACTGCAACGGCAGTTTCAACTGCTCAGCCCGCGCGACCAGCATTTGAGGATCGCAATACGCGATCAGGCGGTGCGGCTGCGGTTGCTGCACAAGCTGGATAAGAAGATCAGGACCGATACCGGCCGGCTCTCCCGGTGTGATAGCAATACGTTGGCAAACCATCGATGCGTTCTAACAGCAGCTTAAGCGAATCGCATCAAGGTTATTTAATATCGACATAAGCATTGTCACGCAGCTCTTGCAGCCAGTTTTGCAGTGCATCGTCGTATTTACTTTCTACAATCGCGCGCTGAGCAATTTCGTGAGAATACTCTTTAAAGCCATCTTTTTCGCGGCGATCCGCCACGGTAAGAAAATGCCAGCCAAACGGCGAACGAAACACCGGGCTAAACTCGCCAACTTCGGTCTCCTGCATAACTGCATCAAACTCTGGAACCATTTTTCCTGGCTCCGTCCAACCAAGGTTTCCGCCGGATAAGGCCGAACCAGGATCTTCGGAATAAGTTCTTGCTAACAATGCAAAGTTCTCACCTGCAATTGCACGCCCTCGAACTTCTTCGATCAAAGCCTTGCTCGCCTCCCTGTCACGAATCGCCGTTTCCGAAACCAGAATATGGCCAACTAACGTTTCTTTAATGGTGCCAACCGCACCACCACGAACATCTGCCACCCGAATAAGATGAAATCCGCTACCACTCTCTATGACCGGCGCTACATCTCCCGACTGCATTGATTCCACAGCACTGGCAAACATGGTGGGAAGTGACTCACTATCCACCCAGCCTAGTGGCGCGTAACTGATATTTTCTTTTCGAATATCAGACAAAATTGCCTGGAAGCTACCTGCCTCTATCGCTTTTTCTCTTAGCGTTTCCATCACCTGCTTTTTGCCACCAACTTCCTCTTTGTCAGAAAAATTACTTACTTCTATTAGCAGGTGATCAATTTGCCACTCGGGTTGAACCAGCGCCTGGCCTCGCTCAGAAGATAAAAAACTTTCGATTTCAGCTTTATTGATATTGATATTTCGAAACACGTGTCGCTGCTGCACCTGGTTCAACAATAGCTCTTTGCGAATCGTCTCACGAACCTTTACGTAGGACTCACCGCTGGCGAGCAACTGCTGGCGAAACTCACTTAGCGACAAACCGTTACCTGCTGCAACTCTTGTCATCGCGTCGCTAAGCTGCTGGTCGCTTATCCGCATACCCATCTCTGCTGCTCGCTGCAATTGCAGAGTTTCTAAAATGGCCTGCTCGACCACCTGCTCGTACAAAACACTGTCACTCGGCATTGGCACCCCGCGCTGACGCAAGGTGTTTTTTAGCTGCATAAACCGATCTCGCACTTCGCTCGCCAGCACAACATCGTCTTCGGCTATAGCCACAACCTGGTCGAGCACTTTGTATTCAGCCCACGACATGTGGCTCAAAAGTGCGCCAAACAGCGCTACCGAAACTAAAACCGTTACTTTTCGAAAAAACTCAACCATACCTAACACTTTTCTAAAGCTTTATAAAACCCACGCAGGCAAAACCTGTTAATAGGAGCCAAAACCGCGAATAGATTCTTCAAGCAATGCATCGACCGCCTGGCCCACACCACCCAAACCTTTTAACTGAATCTGTGCAACAACAGCACGATCCCTTTTGCCTTCGGTTAAACCTGCATCGTATATGATGCCATCGCGGTAAACTAGCCGGAATTTAATACAACAACCGTCAAACTCCACGCCTGCCAACGCCTCGCTATGTCTGTCAGCCTGCAAGTCGTACTGGAAACGAGCCATAACGCCCCACTGCCCACCAATCGGTAACACTGCACTGGTATCGACCAATTCGATATCTTGCGGAGCAAGAAAACGCCCATCGTCTCGACGGAAGTGGTAAGCCAGATTAAACAAAGGCGTTAATCCTTCGTTGCGCAACAACGCATCATCAACCCGATACTGTATCGCGGTTGAGCCTAAATTCAGCTTCTCGCTCTGCTCTGAGTAAAATAGCTGCAAGCTGGAACGCCAGCGCGGATGAAACTGCCAAAGGCTATTCCAAAACCACTGCTGCTCGCTCACCCCGCCGTTTTGTATGCTCGCCGCCTCACCATTAGCCAACGCTCTGGCAAAATAGTTCACCGCCCCCAACTCTGCGCTCAGAAGCTGCCTTCTCCCGTTCGCGACCGAATAATTCACGCTAGCGCGAGCTGTATCGCGCGATTCAATAAAGTCGCCGCCGATGCTGGTTTCTTCGGCATACAACTGCAGCACCGTCGGACTCGCAAAAGCACTATCGAATACGGTCGGAACGCTGCCGAGATATTGTGCTCCCGTATCCACCACACGCGCTCGATAACTTAAAGAGGGCGTTATCGCAGCAATTCCGCCGCCCTCGCGTGACTTATATACACTGGCCTGCCACTCGACTCGCGCGTACGGCACATTAATCCACGCCGAATCATCTCCATCGAGCACACTCCCGCCCGATGTGTTTTCTTCCAGATTATAAAAGCGGTATTCGCTGCCCAGGCCGATTTCCAGCTCGGAGCCACCGAGCGCAAAAGGATAAAAGGCATAAAAGTCACCGGTGACTCGCTCGGCGGTTTCGCTTCCAGTTTGTGTCGCTAACTGGCCGGAATCGAAATATGTATAGGTTGAATCAGATGCGACGATCGGCAAACCGGCACCCAGGGGTAAAAATATGTCCGACCACAACTCCGGCCTTTTTTCGGAAGGTATATCCAGCTCAGAATCAATCGACTGGTAGCTCTCCAACGCCAGCCCCAGCTCACCCCAATCGTCGCGCCAACGAACGCGGCCACTGGAAACCAAAGCGCTACTGCGACTCACACCAAAATTGCTGGACTGAAGATCACGCAATACATCTTCATCGCTGCTGCGAGACAAATTTAACTCGGTCGCCCAATGTCCATGCCGGTAACTTGCTTCCTCAAGTGAATAAAGCCAGCGGGAATCGCCACCGTCATCCGAACTCGGAAAGTCCTGATCCGAATCGATAAACAATCCATCCAGCTTCCAGCTGTCGAAACCGTTGAGCCAGCGTGAAGAAAACTCCGTGATGTAACCGCTACCCGCTTTGTAGCGCGGTCGAAATAACAGGTCATAATTAGGCGCAAGATTAAAATAATATGGCGTTACTAAATCAATACCTTCGCTACGACTGGTAATCTCTGGAAATAAAAAACCGGATTGACGCTGCCCACCAATGGGAAAGCGCATATAGGGAACATATAGCACTGGCGCATTCGCTACGCGAAGAACCGCATTGCGCGCAGAACCCTGGCCCGTCTGCGTATTTAATCGAATGGCTCCCGCAGTTACCTCCCAATCTTTGTCATCCGGCTCGCATCGCGTATAGCTGCCATTGTCGATGCTAACGCGACGCTGGGCATCCATCTCGATAAGATCTGCGCTGCCAAAAATGCCAGGCCTGGCATCAATATGATATTCAGCTCCACTAATCGAAGAACTATTATCGACCAGGCTAAAGCTGGCACCATCGCCCGTTAGCTCGGCCTGCGGCAGCTGCATACGCACCTCGCCCGACAGCTTCACTGTTCTATCGCTAATGTCGAGGCTCGCATTGCTTGCCTCAAGCGCGATGCAATTGTGCCTGATATTGACATCACCCTGATAGATAGCCATCTCTTCCTGTAGCAAAAGTTCGTCTGCCTCTATTTGCACAGGTAACGCTAACAGTTGCTCTCGTAAAGCAGGGTTTTCTTCTGCCTGCTCGCACTCCAACAATAAAGCCGACTGATCAACATGCGAACCGGCGGTGTTATCCGCATCTACGCCTGCATCTGCAAACACAAGGCTCGCGTCAAAAACCATTGACACGGCAAGAGAGAGGGAAAAACCGGTAATTCGAGTAACGCGCATAACCGCGCCATTAAACCACGAGGGACAGTATTAATGCTGCGAAGAAAGGTGACTTTACCGCACAAAATAGGCGAAAATTCGCTGAACTTTTTTGCCAATGACATCGAAACGGTTTTATACGTGCAACACAACAAAATATCAGAGGCTCTGCCCACTCCGCTCGATTCCTGGGCCAGCGTGGCGCTGGACACGGTGCGAGCGAAAGACAACTGGACTATCAGCCAGATTGTTGGTGACGCCAGCGCAAGAAAGTATTTTAGAGCGCAAAGCCAATCGGATGCACAGACGTCGCTAGTTATCATGGCCTGCCCACCCGGCGAAGACTCCATGCGTAGCTTTGCCGACATCGATAGACGATTGTTGAACGCGGATGTTCGCGCGCCAAAAATAATTGCCCATGACTTTGACCTGGGCTATATGCTGCTCGAAGATTTTGGCGACCGTTTACTTAAAAACGAACTTGGCGCAGGCGAGGGCCAGTCGCTTTTTAGCGATATTCTCCCGACCTTAAACAAGCTTACACAATGCAGTGCGCAGCAACTCGCAACGTTTGGCCCAGAGAAAATTCAGCAAGAGCTGGATTTGTTCAGTGACTGGTATTGCGCACACCACTTAAAAAAACCGCTGGACGAGACAGATAATCGTCTATGGCAGAAACTGTGTGCACAGCTTGTCGATACACTGACGGAAATTCCACAACGCTTTATTCACCTGGACTTTCATAGCTGCAATTTGTTGCGTCTCGATGATGGAGGTATCGGTGTCATTGATTTTCAGGACGCCATGCTTGGCCCCATCTGCTACGACACCGTGTCGTGGCTCTGGGATCGATACATTAGCTGGCCCAGGGAAGATTTGGAGCAATGGATGGAACAGGCGCGCAAAACACTTTCACCCACCACCGACGCGCTTGAGTGGCAGCGATGGTGCGACCTGACAGGCTTACAGCGCAACCTGAAAATTGTCGGGATATTTGCAAGGCTTCATTACCGCGACAACAAACCAGGCTATCTACAACTCATTCCACGCTTTGCAAGCTACATTGTCGAAACGCTCGCTAACTATGAAGACCTTTCGTATTGCCAGGCCATGCTCAACGAAAAACTAGTCGATTCACCGGCCACCCATGATTGACACGGCTTTTATCTTGGCGGCAGGCCGCGGCGAACGCCTCAAACCCATTACGAATTTCATTCCCAAGCCATTAGTGCAAGTAGGCGGACAAACGCTTATCCAGAAGCACCTTGCGGCATGCAATAGCTGCGGCTTTTCGCGAGTTATTATCAACCATGCCCACCTCGGCGAGCAAATTGTCGAGCATTGCAAACAGCTCTCCCTTGAGAACAATTTTGAATTTGAACTTGTTTTTTCAGCCGAAACCAGCGGCGGACTCGAAACCGCAGGCGGCATAATAAACGCGTTAGAGCTGATCGACGGAAAAACATTTGCATTAATCAATGCCGACATTTACAGTGACTATAACTTCAGCCAACTTCGAAAACGCCAGCTCACTGCCGATTTGCTTGGTCATTTGGTTTTAGTTACCACGCCAGGCTATAAAGACAAACACGACTTCTATTTCGACAAAAACGACCAGGCGGCACTTTGTTATTCTTCAGCGCCGTCACAGGATTCAAGCGGCTATACGTTTTCCGGTATTTCCATTTTAAAGCCAGAACTATTTAAAGACTTGAAAAAAGGCAAAAGACCGCTCGCCCCGCTATTAAGGCAGGCAATGGAAAACGACAAGATTACGGCCGAGCACCATCCAGGCCAATGGCACGACGTCGGCACGCCGGAACGCCTGAAAAAACTTAGAAAAGAAATTAATCTGCAATTTATTGACTAAAACCACGCTCTAACCATGCGCGAGCTCGCTTAACAATATATTGATCGCCCGCCCTGGCTTCTGGCGCCGAGATCAATCGATAGCCTTTTTGAAATCCATTTTTTATAAACCACTGCTTTCTCTGTTGCAGCGCAGTTTTATCAAACTCGTTTATAACAATATCCAAAATAGAAACATGGCTTTTTTGCAATAGCGACATTGTTTCAGCGTTAGGCATATCACTTAACTCAGCACCTTCCAGAATCATCACATTTATGGTATCCGCATAATCAATCGCAGCCTGCACCGCTACGTGCTCGGTATTTTCACTCGCAACCATCACTACGGATTCAACCTGATTCGATTTTAAGTATGAAACAGCCTCGGCGATTTTCGCTGCATAAGACTTATGCTCACTTTCTACGGAGCTTTGCACCGAATTTTCCACCGCCAAACTCATTAGCAAAACGGGCCAGTTGTTTATGCTAAATTCTTGCAAAAGACTTGTCGCCAGGTTATCCGCCAACAGGTTCGCATCGTTTTCCACTAACACCAACACCGCTGTCGAAAGCGCTCCCGGTGGCTGGCGAAATCGCACGAGAAACGATTCACCACCCTGACCAAGCTGGGTAATTTCGTCACTGCTGGCTCCGATTTCAAACAGTTTTCGCGCCATCACGCTGTCCATTCCAGCTGTCAGCCTGCTTTGCTCCGCTGACGGACTCGTCGACGCGTCTTGTCCCCACGCGGCCGTGCCTGTTAAAAGTCCAACCGCAGCAAAAAACAAAAACAGCAATAATCCCGACCTAAATATCGTCAGGCTACCTAAGTATCGAACCGAGCTTTGCATTATCATTCACGCCAAGAGCGCAGCGAATAACGCCGAGCCCAACCATCGACACCGCTTATATCAATTACCATAACCCGGGAAACTCCATGACAGATTTTAAAATTGCTCCGTCTATCTTATCGGCCGACTTTGCGCGTCTTGGAGAAGAAGTTGAAAATGTTTTGGCCGCTGGTGCAGATATTGTGCATTTCGATGTGATGGACAATCACTATGTCCCTAACCTCACAATAGGGCCGATGGTATGCAAAGCGCTACGCGATTACGGAATCGAGGCTCCCATCGATGTGCATTTAATGGTGAGCCCCGTTGATCGACTGATCGAAGACTTTGCAGAAGCTGGCGCAACCTATATCACTTTTCATCCTGAAGCCTCGCTACATATTGACCGATCCTTGCAGCTGATCAAAAACGCTGGTTGTAAAGCAGGGCTGGTGTTTAATCCGGCAACCCCACTCGACGCCGCGAGCTATGTCATGGACAAGCTCGATATGATTTTACTAATGTCGGTTAACCCCGGCTTTGGCGGCCAGAGCTTTATCCCTTCCACCCTGTCGAAGCTAAGCGAAGCGAGAGAGCTGATCGATTCGGCGTCAAACGATATTCGCCTGGAAGTCGACGGCGGCGTTAACGTTAATAATATTGGCGAGATTGCCACAGCCGGCGCCGATACATTTGTGGCTGGTTCCGCGATATTTAATCAACCAGACTATGCTGCGGTTATCTCCAAAATGCGTGATGAACTTGCACGTATAAAAAAACCCTGAGATGTAAACACCTCAGGGTTTTTCAATTCGGCCTAGGGGTAGCCTAACCATAGAAGGAATCTGACCGCTCCAGGGGATGGCATAGAATCAAGCGATCTATGGCTATCTAGCTACTGGCCAGCGTTATGGCTGACAGAATGCTAGCCTAATCACTATTTCAAAAGCAAGCGCGTCATCGTTTAATTACAGCGATGTAATACTTAAGCTATTGATTTTAAATAAAAATAATTTTTCGATTTGCCCTTAAGAATCGCACCATTCCGGTGCAATTTAGTCACTAAAAACATGATTCCATTGCCCCCAGGCAAATCTGGCGCGCAGCGGCAGCGCCCAAGTGTGATTATGCAGGCACCATCTAGAGTCTCCTGCCTAGCTAGGTTAGAATTGCGCGCTAAACTTGATCTACACGCAATAATATAACCAATCTTTTTTCCATGGCGTATTTTGGCAAACAATCCTGGCTCAACCTCCCCTGCTGGCGTCGCTGGCAATAGTCGCATCTACCCAAAATCCGAAACGACTTTCGGTGCACTGAGCGACACAACACATCCTTTTTTATTTTGCCAATATTGCGGCCAGGCCGCTTACGACAGCCATGGAAATATCAACGTTACAATCACTTGCTGAACAAGGTTACAACCGCGTACCACTAACGCGAAAAGTGCTCGCTGATCGCGAAACACCTGTCAGCGCATATGCAAAATTTCAGGCGCCTTACAGTTTCTTATTTGAGTCACTACAGGGCGGCGAAAAATGGGGCCGTTATTCCATTATCGGGTTAAACAGCAACACCAGGATTCGCGTCCATAACGAAAATATTGTTGTTGAACATGGCGATACTGTCGTCGAACAACACCAGGCTGCAGACCCATTAGCGTTTATCGAAGAATATCAAAACCGTTTTAAAGTGCCGGAGGTAAAAGAGTTGCCGGCATTTATCGGCGGTCTCGTCGGTTGTTTTGGCTATGACTGTGTGCGCTATGTCGAACCCAAATTAAAAGCATCAACACCGCCCGATGAAATAAAAACCCCTGACATCTTATTGATGCTCGCGGAAAACGTTTTGGTGTTTGATAACCTGGCGAGCGTTATTTACATCGTTACCCATATTAATAGCAGCACAAAAGATCCAAAGATACTGCAAGAAAATCTCGACTCGGCAATAAAGCAGCTTGACGCTATCGAGAAAACACTTGGCAATGACACAGTGGCGCTTCCCTCTCTACCTATTGGCAAGCGTGACGATGACTACGCAATGCGCGAAGAAGATTTTGTCTCTGACTTTGATGAGACCAGCTACGGGGTGGTGGTAAATAAGGTTAAAGACTACGCACTCGCTGGCGACATTATGCAGGTAGTCCCCTCGCAGCGCATGCGCATTCCTTTTACCGCCGAGCCGCTTAGTTTATATCGTGCCCTGCGCCACCTTAACCCATCTCCCTACATGTATTTTATGCACATGGGGGACTTTCATATTGTCGGCTCCTCTCCAGAAATTTTGACCCGCGCAGAAAACGGCGAAGTCACCGTAAGGCCAATTGCAGGCACACGTCGTCGCGGATTCAGTAAGGAAGAGGATCTGGCGTTAGAGCAAGAGCTACTGGCCGACCCGAAAGAAATTGCCGAACACCTTATGCTAATTGACCTCGGCCGTAACGACGTTGGCCGAGTCGCCGATATAGGCAGCGTAGAAGTCACACAGCAAATGATTGTTGAACGCTACTCGCACGTAATGCATATTGTATCTAACGTAATCGGTAAGCTGAAAAAAGGCACAAGCGCAATCGATGTCTTGCGCGCAACACTGCCCGCCGGCACTTTAAGCGGCGCTCCAAAGATTCGTGCAATGGAAATCATCGACGAATTAGAACCTGTAAAACGCGGCGTTTACGGCGGCGCTATTGGCTATTTAAGCTGGTCTGGAAATATGGACACTGCAATCGCCATTCGAACAGCAGTTATAAAAAACAAAACGCTTTATGTTCAAGCCGGTGGCGGTGTAGTGGCCGACTCAATTCCACGGCTGGAGTGGAAGGAAACCATGAATAAGGCACGTGCGATGTTTAGAGCAGCCGCCCTTGCACAGGAATCTGCTGCAACGGACACTACTGCAAAAGGCGGTAAAGCATGATTTTAATGATCGACAACTATGATTCGTTTACCTACAACATCGTACAATACCTGGGCGAGTTAGGCGCTGATGTAAAAGTCATTAGAAATGACGAAACAAGCGTCGCAGAGGTAGAAAAACTCGCGCCCGAAAAAATTGTTATTTCCCCTGGCCCTTGCACCCCTAATGAGGCAGGCATTTCGCTTGAAGTAATTGAGGCGTTTGCCGGAAAGCTACCCATACTTGGAGTATGCCTTGGCCACCAGAGTATCGGCCAGTGTTTTGGTGGAAAAATTGTTCGAGCACGACAAGTTATGCATGGAAAAACCTCACCGGTATACCACAATGGCGAAGGCGTTTTTAAAGACATCCCTTCGCCTTATCAAGTTACCCGCTACCACTCGCTAGTGATAGAAAAAGAGACGCTACCCGACAGCCTGGAAATAACCGCCTGGACGGAAACCGAGAACAACGACATTGATGAAATAATGGGTGTAAGGCATAAAACGCTTGATATAGAAGGCGTGCAATTTCATCCCGAATCGATTCTTACAGAACACGGGCATCAACTACTAAAGAACTTTTTAATACGCTAATAAAACCGGATCAAATACATGCACATCCAAGCGGCCATTCAACTCCTTACCGAACGCGAGCATTTGAGCTCGGAAGATATGCAAGCGGTAATGCGCCAAATCATGACTGGTGAGGCGACCGACGCCCAAATTGCGGGTTTTTTGATTGCGCTCAGAATGAAAGGCGAAACTGTTAGCGAGATTGCCGCGGCAGCAAGCGTGATGCGGGAACTAGCCACCGGCGTATCAACCAGAAGTAACGAGATTATCGATATCGTCGGCACCGGCGGGGATGGTGCCAAGCTATTTAATGTTTCAACCGCTAGCAGCTTTGTTGCAGCAGCAGCAGGCTGCAGCGTCGCCAAGCACGGCAATCGATCCGTGAGCAGCTCCAGCGGCTCCGCAGATTTGTTAGAGTCCGCGGGTGTATCACTTGACTTAAACGCAGAAGAAGTTGCCCGCTGTATCGATGAAGTTGGTGTTGGCTTTATGTTCGCAGTTAACCATCACAGCGCCATGAAGCATACTATTGGACCTCGCAAAGAGCTCGCAACGAGAACCATATTTAATATGTTAGGACCGATGACCAACCCGGCTGGCGCAAAACGTCAGTTGCTCGGAGTGTATAGCGAATCTTTGGTAAAGCCTATCGCACTGGCCATGCAGGAACTGGGAAGTGAGCATGTACTGGTTGTTCATTCGTCCGATGGCCTGGACGAAATAAGCATCGCTGCAGAAACCCTTGTTGCCGAACTCAAAGACGGCGAAATAACCGAGTATAAAATCTCTCCTGAGGATTTTGGCATCGATAAATCAAGCATTGAATCGATAACTGTTGAAGATTCCACGCAAAGCCTGGCGCTAATCAAAGCGGCATTTGATGCACGCGACACAAGCACTTCTGCTAGCGTCGCCAGAGACATTATTGCCCTCAATGCCGGCGCAGGAATTTATATCGCCGGTCAGGCCAGCACCTTAAAGCTTGGCGTGGAAACTGCGCAGGATATTCTTTCCAGTGGAGCAGCAGCCGAAAAACTCAAACAGCTGGCAACGTTTTCGCAACTAATCAAATCCAATCGGGAATAGTTTTGCCTTCTATGAACACACCAACGGTTTTAAAGAAAATTCTTGCTAAAAAGTCTAAAGAAATCTCATACCTGGCAAGCAAGACAAATCTTGGCGAGCTAGAAAAGCTCGCAGCCGACGCATCCCCAGTGCGTGGATTCACCGCTGCGCTAGAAAAAAAACTGAACAATCTTCAGCCGGCAATTATTGCTGAGATCAAAAAAGCATCGCCAAGCAAAGGCGTAATTCGCGAACTATTTGAGCCAGCTGATATCGCTAGTTCCTACGAAGCAAACGGGGCTGCATGTCTTTCTGTACTCACCGACCAGGAATTTTTTCTTGGCCATAACGATTATCTCGAGGCGGCAAGGGCCGCATGCGCTTTGCCGGTTATCCGCAAAGACTTTATTATCGACCGGCTGCAAATTGCAGAGGCTCGCGCAATCGGGGCAGACTGTGTCCTGTTAATCGTCGCAGCATTAACCAATCGTCAGCTTATCGAACTTTATAATTATGCACAGCAGCTGTCACTCGACGTTCTTATCGAAGTACACGACAAAGATGAACTAGCTCAGGCGCTCGCACTGAATAACAAGTTAGTCGGCATTAATAACCGCAATCTCCATACATTCGAAACCTCGCTCAACACGACGCTTTCGCTTTTACCTCATATCGATAAGAACACCATCGTAATCACCGAAAGCGGCATTCACAGCCATAGCGATGTCGAGCAAATGCAGGAGCATGCAGTAAACGGATTTTTGGTTGGAGAGGCGTTTATGCGCGCAGAAGAACCAGGAGAAAAGCTAAGAGAACTGTTTTTTACCCCACGCTGAACAAATGCCTAAGCGACCTCCCGGCACCTTGCCCAGGCCCCGCCACTCGGCGTCGCTTACACTGATCCCATTATTAGTAAACAACGTACCAAGCTGTATAAAAGTTAATATATAAACCCGGCATAGAGCTGCGCTCGCTTAATGGTTATCTTAAAGCCGGATTAAGTTATCGTAAGCAACGCTATGTTTATTAAAAAGCACGCTGATAAATCAAATACTCCGAACTTAGATCGCGATTTAGCGTCAAACGTCTAATAACTGTCTAAATTCAAACCAAACATTTGCAAACAAATTTGATACAAGTTTTTACCCCGCAAGGCTTATTAATAGCCAATAATGCTTATTAGGATTGGCGCCTGGCTTTGAATGATGACACTTATAGCTTAGTTAACTTAAGCGATACTTTTTATAGGCCTAAAGGCTTATAGCTTAGCGAACTGAAATAAAGTTATACTAACGCATCGGCTAAAGGAGATAGCTAGGTATAGCAACTGAACTGCGTGCTGGCCGTATGATAACTGAAACAAAACGACGACAACGTAAGGTATAAGGAAAGTTTATGCTCCTACTACAGAGAAGAATAGGTGAGTCTATTTATATTGGAGACGATATAAAGATCACCGTACTCGAAGCCACCGGCCGCCAGGTCAGGCTCGGTATTCAAGCGCCGCGAGATATAGCAGTACACAGGGAAGAAATCTATCATCGCATTCAACGAGAAGGCGACAGCGGCAAAGCACAGAATTATTCATCGCCGGGCAATGAAGACCGGCCAACGCGGCCCAAACAACGCTCTTCACAAGAACAGCAAACACGCTATCGATCAGCGAATCCTTACCGAAAAAACTCTCCTTCTTTCCGCGATTCTGATGATCGTGGAAATTACTCTGGCAATGTTGCACACCATCCTTTTGGCAACGACAAATCTAACGAAGACGATTAGCGTAATTTAACTTAACGCGGAGCAAGACCTGCTTCGCGTCCATCAAAGACTGGCAAATTAATTTTTACGCTTACTCGGTTGAGAGCAAATCGTTTAATACGATGGTCTCTACGCGATCTGGCCCGGTAGAAATAATTTCAACCCTGGTACCCGTCAACGACTCAAGCCTGTCAATATAGCGTCTGGCGTTTTCCGGCAAATCATCGAGCGATTTAGCGCCAAAGGTCGACTCTTCCCAACCAGGCATCTCCTCGTAAACCGGAATAACTTTTTCAAAATGGTCACTATCGGTATTTAGCGAAAGCGTATTCCCATTGGCATCTTTATACGCGGTGCAAATTTTCAGGGTATCCAAACCATCTAAAACGTCGAGTTTAGTTAAGCAAATCCCCGACATACTGTTAAGCTGAACCGCTCTTTTCACGGCGACGGCATCAAACCATCCACATCGGCGCTCACGCCCTGTGGTCGCGCCAAACTCGTTGCCCTTTTCGCCAAGATGCTTACCTACATCGCAAAAAAGCTCAGTTGGAAATGGGCCTGAACCCACACGTGTTGTATACGCTTTGGTAATCCCCAATACATAATCGATATGTAGCGGACCCATGCCAGTTCCTGTTGCAGCGCCACCTGCCGTTGTGTTCGACGAGGTAACAAAGGGAAAAGTCCCGTGATCAATATCGAGTAATGAACCCTGGGCTCCCTCGAACAAAATAGAGTCACCGGACTCGCGCGCGTCATGCAGCTTTTCAGTCACATCCAGTATCATCGGCAACAGGCGATCAGCCACATCCAATGATTCTTCTAACACTTTATCTATTTGTACAGGATCAGCCTGATAGTAATTCTCAAGCATAAAATTATGATATTCCAACACCGCCTCAAGCTTTTGCTTAAAGCTTTCCGGGTTAGCAATATCCCCTAAACGCAAACCGCGCCTTGCCACCTTATCTTCGTAGGCAGGCCCGATGCCGCGTCCCGTAGTACCAATCTTAGAGCTTCCTCTTGCCTTTTCGCGCGCCTGATCCAAAGCGATGTGGTAAGGCAAAATTAAAGGACAAGCGGGGCTCAACTTAAGTCGCTGCTCGACCGGCACACCCTGGTCGATCAACTCATCCATTTCTTTAAGCAATGCGGCAGGAGAAAGCACCACGCCATTACCAATTAGACAGGTAACACCGTCATGCAAAATGCCCGATGGAATAAGATGCAACACCGTTTTTTTGCCGTTGATCACCAGGGTGTGGCCCGCATTGTGACCACCTTGAAACCTCACAACAAAATCCGCTTTCTCGGTAAGTAGATCAACAATCTTGCCCTTACCTTCGTCACCCCATTGCGTGCCTAAAACAACAACACTCTTGTTCATGCTCTATCTCTTAAATGCTTACCTAATAACAGGCCAATAAACCAATTTATACTAACTGCTTTACTGATCCACAACGCGCCACTCGCCATCAACAAGGCTAAGCAGCTTTGAATAGCGCGAAAACTCAACTTCTCCAGCCGACACCACCCGCACGCCAGAAGCACGCAGATGCTCGACAGCCGCCCAAAGATTCTGGTCTTCGATATGAGGCGCCACCACAATATCCGCGTTAGATTGACCTTGTAGCTCGGCGCCCAACAAACGATTAATTACCTTTAGATCAGTATTAAATCCGGTGGCAGCCCTATCTTTACCAAACACCGCGCCCACGCCGTCATAGCGCCCACCGTTTGCTAGCGCTTCACCGACACTGCTGCTGTAAACAGCAAAAACCAAACCGGTATGGTAGTTGTAACCGCGCGACTCCGAAAAGTCACAATATAATGCAACATCTGGAAAGCAGGCCTTAACCACGGTCGCAATTTTTTTCAGTAGCGCAACAATTGCATTGACCTCTGGCCCGAGTAGCGCCAACGCTTCACCAACCGAATCGAGAATCTCTACACCACCCGATAACCTGGGAAGTGCTTGAATAAGCTGTGCAACATCAACGGGCAAATCGATATCGCCCAAAATCAAATTTAAATCGGGTATCGATTTACGCTGCAGGGCATCAAAAATTTCCGCAGCAGTCTCTTGTTGGACGTTATGCGTTTCGAGTAACGCAAATAACAGTCGACTAATGCCAATGTGACCTAAATCCAGCGTTAAATCGAGTGGTTCACTCGATGTACTACCGCCTTGCTGAACGATCGCCTGCTCGGCTAATCGCAACGTCCTGAGCATTAGCAGGATAATGTCGATATCAGCTTGCACGCTGTCATCACCAAATATTTCAGCACCCGCCATCAGGGGACATCGCGACGCACCAGCCGTTTTTGGCTTGGCAAAAACCACCTGTTCTACATAGCAAAGTCGGTTCACACCTTCGGCCTGCATGCTATGCGCATCAATTCTTGCCGCCTGCGAGCTAACGTCAGCCCTGATCGCCATTGGCATGCCGCTAATCTGATCTGTTAGTCGTATGCTTTGCCTGGCAACATCATCGCCCAGGCCAATTAAAAGCGAGTCTGTGAACTCGATAAGCGGTGGCTGGATCATCGCAAAACCGTGCAAGTCGAACAGATCCAGTATTTCACGACGGACTTTTTCAAGCGACCTCGCCTGCGACGGCAAAAGCTCATCAACGCCGTCCGGCAACATCCAACGTGTTGAATTATTCATGACAAACCTCGCGGAGGCATAAACACGGTTGTTTTTTTACTCATCGGTTAAACACTAACAATAAAAATACGCCAGTCAGCATCGCAATCAGTCCGGATATACGGAGTTGTCGTTCAGGCAACATCAGCATGGACGCCATCATGCGACGCCAAAGACGAGGCGCCGCAAACGGCAGCATTCCTTCGAACACCAAAACAAGACAAGCGGCGATAACCAGTTCGTGTGACACAGCAAAAACCCATTAAACACGAGCAACCAAAACGCAAAAAAGCCGGAGAATTAGCTCCGGCTCCAACACTTTCACCAGCAACTAGTTTCCGTCGATGCTGTTTAAGTATCTGAAAAAGTCGCTCTCGGGACTTAACAACAACACATCGCCTTTGTTAGCAAAAGAAGACTCATAGGCATTTAAGCGACGCAAGAACGCATAAAACTCGGGATCTCTATTGTAGGCGCCGGCGTAAATTGCAGCGCCTCGCGCATCACCTTCACCACGAGTTTGCTCAGCTTCTTTATACGCCTCTGCCTCGATGATTACTTTTTCACGATCTGCATCCGCACGGATTTTTTCCGCAAGCTCAAACCCTTCGGAGCGATATTGACGAGCTTCCTTTTCACGATCAGCACGCATACGATCAAACACTGCCGAGCGCACCTCTTGCGGAAAGTCTATTTTTTTCACCCGAACATCGAGAATTTCAATACCCAATTCATCAGACGCTGCGCGATTCAGGCTGGCGGTTAAGTTTTCCATCATTTGATCACGCTCGCCCGACACAACTTCATGCAAGGTCCGCGCACCAATTTCATCACGCAAATTATTGTTAATACGATTTTCCAGCAAGCGCCCAGCACGACCTTCTTCGCCGCCTGTCGCCTTATAGTAAGCGCCCACATCTTTAACGCGCCACTTAACAAAGGAGTCAACCACTAAACGCTTTTTCTCAAAGGTATAAAAGCTTTCTGCGGCAGCGTCCAGGGTTAACAAGCGCTTATCAACTTTTCTAACCTCATGAACTAACGGAATCTTAAAGTGAAGACCCGGCGCAATATTTGACTCGATCAACTCACCAAATCGCAATTTAACAGCGGTTTCCATTTCGGTAACGCGATACAGAAAACTTGAAACCACCAAAAAGGCCAGTGCAAAAACAAGAACCAAAACAGGTAATCGATTAGACATTAGCGCACCTCCGAACGTCGGCTGCGAGACTGCTCGCGGCGAATTTGATCAATGACTTCTCGCGCAATTTGCGCGCTATCGACAACGCCAGCCGCTACCGACGGGCTACCAGAAGGCTGACTAATCAATTTATCGAGCGGCATCACCATCATATTGCCAGAGCCCTCGACATCGACCATTACTTTCGAAGAGTTACTCATGACCTTTTCTACTGCATCCAGGTATAGTCGCTCTCGCGTAACCTCTGGCGCTTTAGCAAATTCGGTATAGAGCTGTTCGAAACGCGACGCATCACCTTCGGCCTCTGCAATTACGCGGTCACGATAAGCAATTGCTTCTTGCAAGATACGTTGCGCCTTACCACGCGCTTCGGGAACGACGCCGTTAGCATAGGCCTCAGCCTCATTAACAAACCGCTCTTTATCTTCTTTAGCCGAAATCACGTCGTCAAACGCAGACTTTACCGCCGCTGGTGGTTCAGCTTTTAGAATGTTAACGCGGGTTATTGCGATACCGGTCTGGTAGGCATCAAGATACTGCTGCAAACGAAGCTTTGTTTCTTCGGCTAGTAACTGTCGCCCCTCGGAAAGCACGTCACTCGACTTTGTACTACCTACCACATGCCTTAAGGCGCTATCGGTTGCATGCTGCAAACTAACATCCGGGCTACGCACATTGAGCACATACGCTTTAGGGTCAGGAATGTTGTACTGCACAGAAATGGGCACTTCAACAATGTTTTCATCTTCCGTTAGCATTAAGCCACGCGCGCTATAGTCTTGCTCTTGCGTAACCAATACTTCGAAGCGCTGGTCGATTAACGGTGGATTCCAATGCAGACCAGGCAACACGGTTGAGTGATACTGGCCAAGGCGCAAAATAACGGCGCGATTTTTCTCATCGACCTGATAGACACCCAAAAAGGCCCAGACGCCAACTAACACAATCAGGATGATGCCCAAAAAGCTTGCTGACATTTCGGGCACCTGGCCGCCCCCGCCATTGTTCGAGCCACCTCGACCGCCGCGACCAAATACATCGCGAAACTGGTCTTTCATTTTATTCAATGCTTCATCCAGATCCGGCGGCCCCTGGTCCTGATTGCTCCAAGGGTCGCGTGGACGACCTTGTTTACGGTCGTCTTTATCCTGGTCGTTCCAGGCCATTAGCTGCTCCAATTACTTCTGTAATAGTTACTTTGTTCAAGCGGTGTGCACACCACATTATTATGAGGCTAAATATCGCAATTCCAACACCTCACAAACCGATGCATTGTACCAAATTGCCGTGCATAGAAAGCCTCTCTCGACCACGATGCAAAGAGTTTGTATAGGACTCACTTTCTTTGTCGCTTTCGCACTCAGGTTTTGCCGAACTACTGACTGTCATCGCCGGGCAAACGGCTTCCTGCCTGCAAGAAACAGCGCTCAAGCGCGTCGCGCCGATAACATAGACGCAACTGGTAGGCACCGGTTTCGGAAATAGTCTCCTCTTCTACCGCACCCAACGCAAAAAGTTCTGCCCGCAGCCGGGCAAAGGACACATCCAGTTCGACCTCACCTTGCCAGATTTCGTCACTTAAGCGTAGTCGCAGAGCCTCTTCAAGTAGATCGAGCCCAAGTCCTTCTTTAGCACTAAGCCAAACACGATACGGCTGTCCAGGCGGCTCGTGACCTGAAGCGTCTCCTGAGCTTTGTTCCGCTCGGTAATCCACTCGCGGAGAAACATGTTCCGCCGCGTCAATTTTGTTCATGACAATTATCGATGGAATATCCGCCGCACCGATCTCTGCCAACACGGCCTCGCACGCTAGCATTTGCTCATCGCGATCAGGCGACGATGCATCCACAACGTGCAACAGCAGATCTGCATCGGCCGCCTCTTCAAGCGTTGCCTTAAAAGCATCGACTAGCCGGTGAGGCAAATCACGAACAAAACCGACAGTATCGGCCAAAACTATCTTGCCAATCCCAGCCTGCTGTTTGGATCGCAGTGTCGTATCTAACGTTGCAAAGAGCTGGTCTTTTGCATAAACCTCAGCGTGGGTCAGCGCGTTAAACAGCGTCGACTTCCCCGCATTGGTGTAACCAACCAGCGCCACTGTCGGCACCTCAGCCCGTTTGCGGCTACGTTTACTCTGCTGCTGCTGTGCGTTTACCTTTGCCAGCCGCTTGTTCAACCATTTGATACGTTCCCGCAACAAACGCCGGTCAGTCTCGAGCTGGGATTCACCCGGACCGCGCAGGCCAATACCACCTTTTTGTCGTTCAAGGTGCGTCCAGCCGCGTACGAGCCGCGTCGATATGTGCTCTAATTGCGCTAGCTCAACCTGTAGCTTACCCACATGGCTTCGCGCGCGCTGAGCAAAAATATCAAGAATTAAGCCAGTGCGATCAAGCACTTTGCATTCGAATCGTTTTTCGAGATTTCGCTCCTGCGAAGGCGAAAGCGTGTGGTTGAACAACACCACATCAACCGCATGCTCTTTCACCAACGCTGCCAACTCTTCTACTTTGCCGCTACCAATAAAATAGTTCGGCGTTGGCAATGAGCGCCGCGTGGTTTCGAGACAGATTGGCGTAACACCGGCAGAGCTAACCAGCTCGACAAACTCTAACAACTCAGGCGGCAGAGAAGAAAGCTCGCCATCTTCAGGCTCATGAAAGGACGCCAGCTCAATATCACACCCAGGAAGAATGCACTGCACAAGCAACGCCCGCTCACCAGCTTCGTGCCGATCAAAAAACATGAGCGTTCATACAACCTTGAATAAAATAAACCTCTAACATTCCCAACAAGCACCAAAAAACACCTCACTCGTTATGAATGAGGTGTTTTGTTGCTCTGAGATGCTAACGCTTGGCGGCGCTAGACCGGCCGCCAAATACATTCGAGAGGAACCGCTAACTTACTCGTTGCCCGCCGCGTCATCTTCGTCGATAGGCGCCATTGGCAAACGAACATTGCGCCCAGGCACGACAGTGGAAACAGCGTGCTTGTAAACCATCTGGCTAACAGTGTTCTTCAGCAAGATCACAAACTGGTCAAATGACTCAATTTGCCCCTGAAGCTTAATGCCGTTAACCAAATAGATAGATACAGGAACGCGCTCTTTGCGCAACAAGTTAAGGTAAGGGTCTTGTAAGCTTTGCCCCTTGGACATGATGATACTCCCAAAAAAAGGGTTAAAAAAACACTCGAAAAGAAGTTTTCTACGTATCAACTGACGGACAACCCAACGACGGGTTACCGGAGAGAGACAAGTACTTTACGACTTCTTTGCACGAGCCAATTGGATGTTCCAGCGCGCCCAACCACATAGGTTTTAGAGTCAAAACGACTCCAATGACGACATTTACGGGCAAAATAGCGCTGGAGTAAACGGAGACCCCAACAACCAACCCTCTGGAACGATAAATAGTTTCGCCCTGAAGACCTTGAGACGGCGAAACTCGTCGCGATTATACACTTATGTCAACGGGGAAATGGATAAATCGGCACACAATCTATGGATTTCGTCAATTATTCTGGCTCGCGCGCCACTTTCTTGACCAAAATCAACGTCATTTACCGACAACCACGCGAGACCTTGCCATTTTCTTAACCAGGTGTGCTGTCTTTTGGCTAGCTGACGGGTCGCGACACAGCCTTTTTCGTAAAGCTGGTCGCGATCTAACTCGCCATCCAGATACTGCCAAACCTGTCGATACCCGACCGATCGCATGGAAGGCATATCGGGCTCAAGCACGTACTTAGTTTTTAGCGCTTCTACCTCCTCGACAAAACCGTTATCAAGCATCAACCTGAACCGCCGCTCAATACGCTGGTGTAGTAAGGCGCGATCGCAGCCAAGGGCAATTTGCAGCGGCCGGTAATCAAAACCCGTGTCTCCCTGATCCTCATGGTAAGCGCTTAGCTGCTTACCCAAAGCGCGATAAACTTCCAGCGCGCGCTGGATCCGCTGGGAGTGGTTGGGATGAATACGCCTGGCTGCAACAGGATCAACCTGTTCTAACTCTTGATGCATTGCGGGCCAGCCTTTTTGCTCCGCCTCGCGCAATATCTGCTCGCGCACATCAGCCGGCACCTGCGGCACGTCGGCAATGCCTTCAACCAACACTTTAAAATAAAGCATACTTCCACCCACTAACAACGGAACGTTGCCGCGAGCAGTGATCTCTTGCATTGTTGCTAAGGCGTCACGCCGAAAATCGGCGACAGAATACAACTCATTGGGGTCGCGAATATCAATTAAAAAATGCGGCAGCCGCGCAAGAAAGTCCGCATCGGGCTTGGCGGTACCAATATTCATATCGCGATATATCAGTGCAGAATCGACGCTAATAACTTCGACCGGATAATGTTGTGCGATCAGCATTGCCAGATCGGTTTTTCCGCTGGCGGTAGGCCCCATTAACAAAATGGCGGGTGGCAAGGTATCAGTTGGCACAATGATAGGCTGGCGCTAGCGCCCGCGCAAAAACAATTTATCGAGTTCTTTGATGGTAAGTTGCGTCCATGTCGGGCGGCCATGGTTGCATTGCCCACTGCGCTCGGTAGCCTCCATGTCACGCAACAACGCATTCATTTCTGGGATCGACAAAATGCGGTTAGCGCGCACAGAGCCATGGCAAGCCATCGTCGACAAAATATCATCCATGTTGTCGTTAATTCGCTGGCTACTACCGAACGAAATAAAATCGGCAATCACATCCCGCACAAGCCGCTCGGCATTTTGCGATGCAAGCATGACCGGCACTTCGCGTATTACCAGTTGCTCGTCACTCACAACCTGTAGACCCAAACCCAGACGCTCCAGCTGATCGACATTTCCGCTGACGCAATCAATTTCACGTCGACTAAGCGCTACCGAAATTGGCACCAGCAAAGGCTGCGCCTGAAGTTTGCTGCTGGAAAAACCAACCTTCATTCTTTCATAAGTTATCCGCTCATGCGCCGCGTGCATATCCACAAGCACCAGACCGTGAGCGTTTTGCGCTAACACGTAAATACCGTGTAGCTGGCCAATCGCATAACCCAACGGAGGGATTTGCTCATCATTATTTTCTACTGTGGTTTGTTGCTCATCTTGCCCCCGGCCAAACAACTGCTCAAGGCTAGCCCCCGCCTGCCCACTCCATCCTGCGCTTTCTGCACCCATACGATGGTAAGGCGCCGACGGCTCTTGCACTTGTTGCCGCACTGATTCCTGCGCCAGGCTAAGCGAAGCCTGCTCACCAGCCCCTGTTGCTAGCTCTGAAGCGGACGCAAACGCAGCTTCGACGTTGGCTTCAACATTATCTTCGGGACGAACATCTGCAAGCGCTCGATGCAAGGAACGAAAAATAAAATCATGGACATTACGGCTGTCGCGAAATCGCACTTCATGCTTTGCAGGATGCACGTTTACATCGACGGCAGCGTGGTCTAATTCGAAATAAAGCACATAAGCGGGATGGCGCCCATGAAACAAAACATCTCTATATGCCTGTTTCACCGCGTGGCTAATTACTCTATCCCTGACCACGCGCCCGTTGACAAAAAAGTACTGCCGATCGGCCTGGCTGCGCGAATACTCAGGTTGTGCAACCCAGCCATATAAACGATATCCGGCGTGCTCAACTTCAATCGCAACTGCGCTCTGCATAAATTGCGATCCTAGCAGCTTGGCCACTCGCTTCTCTTTTTCCAGCTGCCCAGGACAATCCCTTAACGCATAAACAATTTTGCCGTTGTGAGCCAGCCGAAAATTAATGTCGAACCTCGATAGCGCGTTGCGTAGAAAAACCTCTTCCAAATGGCTGTATTCGGTTCGCTCCGTTCGCAAAAACTTCTTGCGCGCAGGCGTATTAAAGAACAGGTCATGAACGTCTACTGTCGTTCCTTTTGCTCGACCAGCCTGCTTGACTTCAACACCCATATCGCGACCAGCGCAGCGCGCGCTAATACCACGCGCAGTGTCATCGCTGTTGTTTGTAATAACATCCGTCCGCGAAACGGAGCTAATACTCGCCAACGCTTCGCCGCGAAAACCAAGCGTCTCAACCGATTCAAGATCATCCAGGTCATTAATTTTACTTGTCGCATGCGATTCTAACGCTAGCGCTATATCGTCGGCCGCGATCCCACAACCGTCGTCTTTAACTCTAATGCGCTTTGTTCCACCAGCCTCAACATCGACCTCGATAGAAGCAGCGCCCGCATCCAGACTATTTTCCATCAGTTCTTTTAGGACAGAAGCAGGACGATCCACCACCTCACCAGCGGCGATTTGGTTTGCTAAACGCGGATCAAGCTTTTTTATGCGTGACATCGAAGGAACTAACTGATTTATAAAATTGGCAGTCTCGCCAATACTAGGGCTTTTTGGGAGGAATCTTTATCGTTTGTCCAATGCGGATTCTATCACTCTTTAGACCGTTATAGTTTTTTAGCGCAGCCATAGTAATACTGTAACGATCCGCCAGCTCAGATAAGGTATCTCCTCGACGAACCTTATATGCCTGCTCCTTTACGCCATTCGCTGCCTGCCAGTGAATGAGCGTACCTTCAACCGCATACTCTCGAAAATACGAGTCGATTCCACCTGCAACCGCACTTGCCAGCTTTTTTTGATAACTGCGGGAAGCCAACTTGCGCGCCTCGGAAGGATTAGAAATAAACCCCGTTTCCAATAGCACAGAGGGAATATCCGGCGCTTTTAAAACCGCGAAGCCCGCGTACTCAACAAATTTTTTGTGCAACTTTGCTACCGGCTTAAGTGACCCTATTAAATGTGTTCCAAGCTGCCGACTAGAATCCATCGTCGCTTCCATACTCAGCTCCCAAATCACGCCGGCCAACATATCATCCTCAGGCACAGGAACACCGCCTATATTATCGGCCTCGTTTTCCTGGTTCGCCAAAAATTTAGCGGTCGCACTCGAAGCACCATCGGCGGACAAGGTATAAACAGAACTTCCAAACACTTTTTTATTATGGAACGCATCCGCATGAATGGAGATAAAAGCATCTGCCTGCATATCACGCGCCATCTGCCGACGTTTTTTAAGCGCTATATAGTAATCACCTGTGCGAATAAGCCTGGCCTTGTAACCGGGCATAGCGTCAATCCGTTTTTTGAGCTCCTTGGCGATACTGAGCACGACCTCCTTCTCTCTTATCTTTCCAGGGCCTGAGGCGCCGGGATCCTCACCACCATGACCTGGATCTAACGCAATGATGATGTCTCTTTTTTCATCTTTGCCAGGTATTGTTTTAACGATCTCGGGGCGCGCTTTCGAGCCACCTTTTTTAGTATCGTCATCGTAAAAATCGACCACCAGACGATCGCCATAACGATCGTTTGCTGGCAACGCAAACACCTCAGGTTCTAAAAGCCTGTTTAAGTCCAGCACCAGCCGCAAGCGGCCATCTTCACGCTTTGCACCTCGTAAATTGCTAACAACGGTACCGCTAAAATCAATCGAACTAAAATCGGCACGACTAGAAGATTCGGGCAAATCCAATACAAACCGAGAGGGGTTTGCTAACGAAAAATATTTGTAATTTACCGCACTCGACAAATCAAACACGACTCTCGTTCGCTCTGGCGAGCGCCATACACGTACGCTCTCGACGGTTGAGGCCGCTACAAACTCTACCCAGGAAATCATGACGAGCGTAAGCGCTGCGAAAATCGCCCTGGTGAATATGTATCGACTCGGTTTACTCATAGAATAAATATTATTCCGCGACACCACTTTCCTGAGACAGGGGAACAACCTTATCTAACAGCGAAACGCCCCTTTCTGAATATGCGCAGAGCGTTACCTTCCTGGATTCCTGCGCAATATCCCCAGCGCCATTTTCCACATTGGACAACTGAATCTGCAAATCAGCTTTTGGTAAAAAGCCCTCTCCTTTAGTTGGCCACTCAATCAAACATACATTATCGCTGGCCGCAAAATAATCATCGGCGCCCAAAAACAATAATTCTTCAGGATCGACCAAACGATAAAGGTCAAAATGATAAACGTTTATTCGACCCAACTCGTAAGGCTCGACTAATGTATATGTTGGACTTTTCACGGCGCCCTTATGCCCTAACGACTGGACAATTGCTCGAGCCAACGTAGTTTTACCCACACCGAGGTCGCCCTGCAAATAAATACACAGCGCTGCATCGTTTTCAAATCCCCGAGCCGAAGCGATTACTTGCGCCAACTGCCCACCAAAGCTCAACGTATCTTGCTGCGAACGAAATCGGAACTGTAAGCTTGAAACAGCCACCTAAGCGCCCTCTATTTCATTAACAAGCGCAGGCAATGCATCCAGTAAGCAGCCAGCCGTAAAGCCCATTCGACCATTCTTACCAAGCCACGCGTCCGCCGCCGCACCATGCAACGTTACTGCGGACAACGACGCCTCGCGCACAGTCAAACCTGCGCCCAAAAACCCGCCAATTACGCCCGCAAGTACGTCGCCGGTGCCGGCCGTCGCCAAAATCGAATTCCCGTAGGGGCATACAGCGGTAGGCAGCTCGTCCCCAGCATTCTCACAATAGCCACCCACAAGGGTTCCTGCCCCCTTTAACACGACAGTGCTTTTATAGTGAGACACCAACCGCTTGATTAAGGCAAAACGATCAGTCGTCTGCTCACTCGTGGGCAACAGTTTTTTAGCCTCACCCATATGCGGGGTTAGCACCGTCTGGGGAATATCTCGAACAAGCTCTGCTAGCTCGGGCGATTCACCAATTAAAAATAGCGCATCCGCATCCAGTACAAGTTTTAACTCTTTACCTGAACGAGTGCTTTCAAGCACCTCAGTAAGCGCGCCAGCCAGGAGCTTTTTTGCCCACTGCCCGCGCCCGAATCCCGGCCCAATCACTAACACTCCGGTTTTGTCGGCTATCAGCGGCACTTCTAGTGCCTGATCTAACGAACAATCCATGTCGGAAGATCCAAGCGTATTGTCTACCGCATGAATCAGCAACTCCGGTTGAAAAGCCATCGCCGGGCCAACATTGTTTTCATGCGTATGAAGATGAACCAGGCCCGAGGCCGTCCGCAAGGCTGCAGACGCACATAATATTCCGGCCCCACCCATGCCCTTACCACCAGCAAGAACGGATACTGCTGCCGTACTGTATTTATGTGCAATTTGTTTTCGCCGGGGCAGCTCGCTGACTGTACGCAACAAATCGCTGCGCTCAAAATAACAAGGGAATTGCTCTCGAGATTCCGCCACTGCAAGATCGTTAAAAACAATACGACCCACATAATCGGGAGCCTCCGCGGTCAACAGTCCTTTTTTTATGGTAATAAACGTTACGGTGCTATCCGCCTGAACCGCATTATCTAACACGCGTCCCGTATTCGCGCACAGACCAGAGGGAACATCTACGGCTACAATATGACTCTCGCGCAGGTTTGCTTTTATCTGTGCAATAAAATCGACAGCTTCGGCAAATGCTGGCCTGAGCTTTCCAACAACACCCGTCCCCAATAGCGCGTCAATAACGATCACCGACTCGCTCTGGTTTTGGTTAAGCACACTCTCCGCCTCAGCAAGCGACCAGGGCTTTGGCACTATTCCCGAGTCCAGCATTGCGGTTCGGGCCAACGCCGCGTCACCACCGTAACGACTGTCGTCGACCAACTCGAAAACTGACACCTTAAAACCGGCCTCGCTGGCCAATCTGGCAACGAGAAAACCATCACCCGCGTTATTACCGCTACCGCAAAATACTGTTAGAAAGGGTTGGGAGATTTTTTTTGTTGCAACTACTTGCCTGACTTCATCGAGCACCGCCTGCGCTGCTCTCTTCATGAGAACAATACCCGGCGTCCCGCCTGAAATTGCATGGGCGTCTATTTCTCGGGTTTGTTCAACAGAGTGCAGCTCCATTGGCCAGCTCGCAATTCCCTTCCATCGCTCTGGCCAAAACACTGATAGTGATGGTTCCTGCATGCTTAAGTTGCTCATTTTTATACGCGTCGAGGCGGTATCGCGTTCCTGTATAATTTGGTCGCATCACTTGCTATGCTGCGATGACAGAGCGCCGCGACGCCTGATGCTAGAACAATTTTAAATCTCTCGCGAGATTAAGTCTAACCAGCCAAACACCGTTGTTTTAACTTGCAAAATACTACCAGCCCGCATTCTGCAGCGCCCTTTACCTCATTAACCCGGCATATAAAAAACTGGGCAAACGAGCTCGGCTTCCAGCAATGTGGCATTTGTGAGGCCGACCCCAAACACCACGCTGATCACTACCAAAAGTGGCTGGCCGACCAACACCACGGCAACATGGGCTACATGCTGGAACGCAAGGCCCTGCGACTAAACCCGCAAGCGTTACTGCCCGACGCTTTACGAGTAATTAGTGTCCGAATGGATTACCGTAAGCGCGACGAAGAAATGGTACGCGTACTAGATAATAAGGACAGCGCTTATATCGCCGAATATGCATTGGGTCGCGACTACCATAAACTAATGCGCAAACGGCTCGGCGAACTTTGCAAAAAAATCGAGCACGAATCCGAGGAGCTGAACCAACCTCCCAATCAACGTCCGTTTGTTGATAGTGCACCAATCCTTGAGCGAGCATACGCGGAGCAGGCCGGTATAGGCTGGATAGGAAAAAACACTATGCTAATTAATAGCAAAGCCGGTTCGTGGTTTTTTCTTGGCGAGATACTCACTGACCTACCACTCGATGTCGACCCACCTCACAAAGATCAACACTGCGGCAGCTGCACCGCCTGCCTGGACGCATGCCCAACCAATGCATTCAGCGAGGCTCACGTGCTTGACGCAAGAAAGTGCATTTCTTATCTAACGATAGAATCTAGCGAAAGCATACCGGTTGAATATCGAAAAAAAATTGGCAACCGTGTATTTGGCTGTGACGACTGCCAGATAGTATGCCCCTGGAACAAATTTAGTAAGCCGAGCCAGGAAGATGACTTTAGCCCGCGCAACAAGTTTGACAAAACAAGCATGCTGGCTCTTTTTAAATGGACAGAGGAAGAGTTCAACCAAAGAACCCAGGGCTCACCAATAAGACGCATTGGCTACGAGCGCTGGCTTCGCAACCTTGCTATAGGCCTGGGAAATGGCAGCAAAAGCGAGGAAGTCGTTAACGCCTTAAAAGAAAAACTGGGCTATTCACCAATGGTCACCGAGCATGTACGCTGGGCGATTCAAAACCTTGAACAAAATAAGGCATAGCTCTATTGCTGCTCAATCACCGCCATAGAAGAACCACCTCTTAAACGAGCAGCATTAGCGTAAAGCTGCGAGCTTTTCTTAAAATCACCCTGCTTTACTGCAACCACAGCCAGCTCCGCAAATGCGGCTGCAGATTGTTTTTGCGCAAGACTTTTTTCGAAATAATCCACTGCCACATCTATTTTGTTGGAACGCAGCGCCAGCCTTCCCATTGTTAGCAGCAGCGAAGCATCACTCCCATAACTTTTTAGCAATCGCTCAGCAAAAGCATATTGTTTTTCAGGGCTTTCATCTTCGGTCATTCCATAAAGCTCGGCCATCTCGGAGCTAAAATCACGCTGCAACTGATTTCTTACCACGGATGCTGCCTCAGTAGAAAAACCTCCGCGCAGCAACGCTTGCACATAAACCGCAGTGATTACGTTGCGCTTTCGCGCCCTCGCCGGCAATTGTTTCCAAGCGGCATTTAGTGCGTCAAAACTATCGTTTTTTGCCGCCTGCACAATTAACTCGGTGCAAGCCTGCTCCTCCATGCGCAACAACTCCACTTCAGACACCGCGTCCTGGCCGATATTTGGCAACAGTTTTAGCAAACTCTCCCAATCACCAAGCGCGATATAAACTTTGGCCAACAACTTTGCCGCTACGGGATGCCCGTGAGAAACCTGTCTGACTCGCAATAGCGTCGCCAATGCTTTTTCGAACTGGCCATTCTGGATTTGCAATTCTGCTTGCGTTAGCCCAATCGCAACCCTGGCCTCATCGCCAGATTCTTCTGCACGCTGCAAAAAAGCGTCTACCGACCTCGTGTCACCAAGTTGCGAGCTTGCGCGCGCAGCGAATAGATAATTAACAAATGGCGTAGAGGAACCGCGCGCCGATTTTGCCAAAGACTTGCTCGCATACTCCCAACGTCCCTCGATAAAAGCAACCAGACCCTGAGTGGTTCGATTCACGCTCTGCCGGTGTCGCTGGCTTTCGACCCAGCCGGACACCGCGCGGCGGGTACCAAGCGCCGCCCGAACCAAAGCAACTATCGTACTTACAAATAAATAGGCAACCAAAAAAACGAGAATACCCATTAGCACAGGCATCTCTATGGTGTAGCCTGCCACCGCAATAAGAATATAACCATCGCTCTTCTCAACGAAAACAAATGCTGCGAGCGCGGCCGCGAGAACAAGGAGTAATGTTAGAAACCAGCGTCTCATTGGGCATCCTCCGATTCAGAATCAGGAACGCTTTCTTCAGCCTTAGCGCTTTTGCTTTCACCAGCATTTTTTGCACTGCTGGCTTTTTTCACCACCTCTTCTACCTGTGCATGCTGGCTATTAATAAATGATTTAATCGTCAACAGCGACTGCGAAAGATCGGGATATTCAGGAGAGATATTAATTTCACCGAGCGACTTTAATTGCGCAACCACGCGCTGGTTTACCACTTCATCCATAGGAAACTGCCGTTCGATCCAGTCTACCGCCGTCGCCAGGCTACTCTGGTACGGCTCCGGTCTCGACTCCAGAAGCGCAAGCTGCGCCTGGTTAAGCAAGATTTTCAGGTTTCCGCGAAGATAGTATTGCTGCTCTGGCGGAAGCAAAGGCTTAATAGCAGCATCTTGCTTATTAATTACAAGCCAACTCTGGACTTCTTTCCAGCCCACACTGAACGCACCGACAACCGAATCGTACCAACGGCCTTTTTGTTCGTTTTCGCTCTTACTTTCCTCGTTTTCTAACTTGACTAACTCTCTTTCGAAAACAGGCGAGCTGATAATTGGCAGTTGATCGATCTGCTGGGTAATTGCTGCCAGAGTTAAAAAGATGCCATCGGTATCAATTGCGCCCACGACATTTAGCGCTGCACGATCTTCCGCAATTGCTTTGCGCACCTTAAACAAGCGCGGGTCGCCAAGCTCCAGCAAGATATTATCGGCCGCCGCCAATAAATTGTCCGCTGTCACACTATCGCGAGAAATCAATATTCGCTGATTGGCAAGACGAACCAGGTAATCGACCTCAGCAATCCGCCAATCGTCGGTTGTAGTAGCGGTTAACGATAACAATCGGCGAGAATGACTATCTAGCCGCTGCTGCGTTTCGGCCAACGCATTTTCTAGCATCACAACCTTTGCATTTGCGTTCGCAACACGCTCTTCGCTTTTCGCCGAAGCCTGGCTAATACGCCCATCAAGACTCGCGAGATTTTTTTCCTGCTGCGTCAATGCACCGCCTAGCGAAGCGATTTGCGCAGCGTTATCTGCCAACCCGCTAGTTTGCATTTGGGTTCCGAGGTATTGTTGCCAGGCGATGTAACCACTTATACCGCAAGCAATGATTGCAAGCAGAAGGGCGAACCATGCTAGCCCTGACCGGCTTTTTGCTGGCTGCGCTTCACGTTCTCCAGCTTCGGTTGACGCGACTTGCGAAGCTTCAGCTTGCTCTGCAAGCGCCTCTTCTTCACCACCAACATCTGCCTGCTCTTCTACCGCCTGGTCAATCGGATCAGCGCGCTCAGGCACTTCGGCATCCGCCGACTCTCCTTCAACGTTATTGTCGGAGACACCCCTGGTATCCTCTTCGTTAGTTACATCTTCTTCGTTGATGTTTTTATCTTTATCGCCTGTCATAGCCGAATCACCCAGTAAGATATATGTTGTTTGCGCTCACTTAATAGCTGGTCGCGACAGCGTTTGTGAGCGCCGAATCACTTGCGTTGGCGGCAACTATTATTTGCAAGTCATCAATTGGCAAGTTGCCACTTGACTCAGTAGCAGGGCAATCGTCGCCCCTATCAACTAAAGCCAGAAAATGTACCGCCGCCTTTCTAACAATTTCTTTAACCCGCGGCGATGGCACAACAAAAGTCCACCACGCAATAATCGTGCTGCTACTAACCGCAAAACCTTCGTTTGCCTGACAATGCTTGTGCTCTTGCCACGCCTGACCAAGATTAGCGAAAAAGTTCTCCGCAGTTTCTCCGCTTGAAAAAGTAACGCAGACTTCTAAACCCAGGCATTTAACCAGGGCGCGACTTTTATCCGCATCCATAACTGGCCGCAAACGCCGATAGGTCTCAAGACACACGACTTTCGCCCCGCGCGCTGCTAACGCCTGCTCAATGTAGGTCCTACCACCTACGCCTCTGCACAAAACGATAGTCTGGCCTGCCAGATTTTCCGCACTTGCCCAGTCCAACTGCATTAATTCTTCGCTGGTAATCGCTGCATCTGTATTTTTGCCAAGATGCCAGCCATGAGCAACTATCGCCTGTTCGGACGCAAGACCCATACCGGTACAAGGTGCACAACAAAAAAACTCCTGCAACAAAGCCGCGTCGCTTTTATCTAATTGCGCCACTAGCTGCGCCGTATAGTTTACTGCATTCGCGCTAACGAAAACGGCCCGGCTGTTAGCCGATTTTGCGCTATTTACAAGATTTTCTAGCGCGCCGCTAATACCCGTTCCGGACATGGACGAGGCATCCGCCTGGGCGTTACTTTGCTCAAACGCGTCGACAATCACCTGCTCAGCAGCGCCCGCACTATCGCTAATCGATACAGTTGCAAGCGACGGAAAATGCCTGACGCTAAAACCACGTTCGACAAGCATTTCACAAAGCCTGCCTTCCGCCCCTTCGGGTCTGGTTACGATCACTAGCGGTTTATCTGACACGCATTCTTCCACCGTTCTAGAACGTTTAAGTGTCCGCGCGCTTGCGCTAGGCTTCTGCCTCAGCGAGCAGTTTATCTGCACCCTGGTCGAGCAACGACTCGGCCACAGAAACACCGAGGCGCTCAGCATCATCGATCAACGTTGCATCTTTTTCCTGCATGGACAACAAGCCTGCATCAAAACTAATACTGCCTTCGCTGCGCAAGATTTCTGAACCATCGCTTGCGCCAACCAGGGCGCGCATGCTTAGTGTCGCTCCATCACCTTCAACCACTAATCCTGCATGCCCAGCCAGCGGCGTTTGGCAGCTTCCTTCTAGCCGCAAATTAAACGCACGCTCAACCGATACACACAAAACATTTTTAAAATTATGCAAAGGCTGTAACAGTGCTTCGAGAACCGCTTGACGGTCAGCCGCGTATTCTATCGCCAATGCACCTTGCGCGACGGCGGGTAACAACAGCTCTGGCGAGAAGATGGCCGATATTCGATGGGCCTGGCCAAGTCGCTCCAAGCCCGCAACGGCCAGTATAATGGCATCAAATGACTGCTCATCGAGTTTACGCAAGCGCGTATTCAAGTTACCTCGAAGGTCCTTGATGACGATATCGGGGCGCAGTGCTCGCAGTTGGCATTGGCGGCGCAAACTAGAAGTACCAACAACGGCGCCATCCGGAAGAATGCTTGCCAAATCCTCTACCGAATTAAGCAACCGTCCACTATCGGCCTCAGCCGCGCCTGCGGGCAAAACAAGCGCGTCTCTGGCGTCGGCACGCTTATCAACAATTTGCAAAGCCATGCCGTCGGGCACTCGCATCGGCACATCCTTACCCGAATGCACAGCAATGTCAGCACTGCCATCCATCAGCGCATACTCTAGCTCCTTTACAAACAACCCCTTGCCACCAACTTTACTTAAAGATTTATCGAGAATCTTATCGCCTTGCGTTGTCATGCCGAGCAGCTCAACACTGCAATGCGAATGCGCCAACATTAGTCGATCGCGAATATGATTTGCCTGCCACAAAGCCAGCGGGCTCTCACGAGTAGCAATGACAATTTTTTCTGGAACCGAATTTTCTTTTAGGGCACTACTCAAAATACTTTCCTGCTAACACACTTGCTCAACGATGCGAATCTGCGACTAAAACCTGGGCGCATTATATCGCGATTAAGCTATCGCGATTAAGAAGACTGCTGTTTAATCCACGCCTGAACCTTCGGCAACAATCGGCGCGATATTTTTGGCTGAAAACTCACCCCCTGTAATCGCGCAAGATAATCACCATTGCTGGCGCGCTCACAGGCTTCAAGATAATGGGTGTTAATTAGTGTCGCTCGATGAACACGTAAAAACTCGGAGCCCAATCGAAGCTCGAGCTGCTTTAAACTCTCGTCCAGCAAAAAATCGCCTTCTTTCGTTTTTGCTGCAACATATTTGTTTTCGGCATGCAAAGCTCGAACCTCTGCGACCCTAACCCTGTGCTTGCCTTTGGCAGTCGTCGCCCACAAACAGTCTACAGTCTCGGGCAAGTTACGCTGCCGCTTTGCGGCCTGCAACAAACTGGATTTATCCAACGCTGCGCGCAATCGCTCAAGCGCAACGGGTTTTAACAAGTAATCTATCGCCTCAGCGTCAAACGCCTCAAGCGCAAAATCGTTATACGCAGTACAAAATATAATGGCCGGAGAGGAGGCCATAGCTTGCAACTGCCTTGCTGTTTTCAAACCGTTCAGGCCTGGCATTTCTATATCGAGCAAGACAACATCAACGCTGTTTTGCGCACAATACTGCAAACAGGCGTCACCGCTTGCGCATTCGACAACATTGTAAGACTGGCCTTCGATACTCGCACAAAGTCGAGACAATCGCTCCCTTGCCAATGGCTCATCGTCAACAACCAGCACTTGTATACCGTTACCGTCGGCCACTTGCAGCCTCCTGCGCCAACCTGTCTGCCGAAAAACATAATGGAAGCGTTAGAACAACCCGGTATTTCCCTGACGGCTGTTCTACACGAAGACTCGCGTAAACCTTGCCCGTCTCGGGGTCACGATAACTTGAACGCAAGCGATCCTGCACGTTACCCAGCGCAATACCGTTGTTGCTTACCTCCCCCTCAAGCGGCCCGGAATCCGACCTATCCCCCTGGCGCTCTGCATAAGGCCTGAACTCAGTCGAAACGCTGTTTTCGATAATAATGGTCACCGTATCAGGCTCGCCGTCTTCGCCTGACTTGTCTTTGTATGATTTGCGGTCGTGCGAAAAGCCTTCGGTCGCGATAACGCTTATCTTGCCAGCCTCCGCACTGGGTGCGATGCCATGCTTGACGCTATTTTCGATCAACGGCTGAATAATAAATGGCGGCAACCGTAAGCTGTCGCGTAAACCACCGACATCCCACTCGACATTCAAGCGATCACCATAACGTAGCGCCTCTATTCGTAAATACGCTTCGCATATCTCGCGCTCTTCTCTCCAGCTAATAGATTGCGAATCAACATTGATTTGTCGCCTAAGCAAGTTACTAAGATCTTCAACCGCCTTTTCGGCCTTGTCCACATCGCTACGCAGCAGACTCGCAATAGAATTCATTGTATTAAACAGGAAATGCGGCTGAATTCGAGATTGCAAAGCCGCGAACCTCGCACTTTCATTTGCACGCTGCTCCTGCAACCAACGCTGCTGTACAAAGCAATAACGAAGGCCAAGTATTGTCATCACCGCCACGATAGCCATATCCCTTAAAAGCTGCTGCGAGGTAATGGTAGAAAAACTGGCAAATATCAAATTAGCTACGCCAGTAGACGCCAGCAATATCACAAGCGCAATGATCGTCGCACTGGATTCTGACAATTGATTGAGCCAGTCGCGCAACCGACACAACAACCATATGCTTGGCAACACAATCCACTGCACATAAAAACTCAATAGCGCGAATTCGGGCCATGCAAAGTAGCGGAAGCTGCCCAAACCCAGCAAATGAACAATTAGCAGCAACTCGAGCAGCACCATAATTGTTAATACCACTGGCAGGCGGCATAGATTGGGGATCATCAATACTCCAAGATCAGACCTTCGGTATTTGCCACGTAGTTTAACGCGATTCGCTAGGCTATACTCCCGCCACCGGTAGATACCCGCCTATTCTTTATTGTGAACATTCCGCGCTATGAGTAACACGCCCCCTAACAAGCCAGACTCCTCTTCAAACGCCATGTGGGGCGGACGCTTTCAGGAGGCGACCGACAGTTTCGTCGAACGATTTAACGCCTCGGTGAGTTTTGACCAGCGTCTTTACCGGCAGGATATTAGGGGCTCTATTGCTCATGCCGAAATGCTCGCAAAGGTTGGCGTGCTCAGCAAAGAAGAACAGAGTCAAATTGTTGAAGGCCTAACGGCTATTTATCAAAAAATCGAACAAGGACAGTTCGAATGGCAGCAGGCGCGCGAAGACGTCCATATGAATATCGAAGCCGCGCTTACGGAAGCCATTGGCGATGCGGGCAAAAAGTTGCATACCGGGCGCTCGCGAAACGACCAGGTCGCCACTGATATTCGACTTTACCTGCGCGACGCCATCAATGCACTGCTTAAACAGCTAGACACTCTTCAAGCAGGCCTGGCAAACAAAGCACTGGCCGAGGCAAAAACGATCATGCCAGGCTTTACCCATCTGCAAACCGCACAGCCTGTGACCTTTGGTCATCATTTAATGGCATGGTACGAAATGCTGGAGCGCGACCGTGGTCGTCTGCTCGACTGTGCATCGCGACTAAACCAATGCCCGCTGGGAGCTGCAGCTCTAGCAGGAACCACCTACCCCATCGACCGCGAATTTACCTCGGCACAACTGGGCTTTTCTCGACCCACAAATAATTCGTTAGACTCGGTAAGCGACAGAGATTTTGCTATTGAGTTTTGTGCAGCCGCAAGCATTTGCATGATGCATCTTTCGCGAATGGCTGAAGAAATTATTATCTGGGCGTCGGCACAGTTTAACTTTGTCGAGCTCCCCGACCGCTATTGCACCGGCTCATCCATCATGCCGCAAAAGAAAAACCCGGATGTACCGGAACTGGTGCGAGGCAAGACAGGCCGCGTGTTTGGCCAGCTCATGAGTCTGCTAACACTAATGAAAAGCCAACCTCTGGCTTACAACAAAGATAATCAGGAAGATAAAGAACCGCTTTTCGACACGATTGACACCTTGCAAGACTGCCTCACCGCGTTTGGTGACATGCTGCCAAATATAAAAGCCAACAAAGACGCGATGTATGCGGCGGCCGCTAGTGGCTTTTCCACCGCTACCGACCTTGCCGATTACCTGGTACGAAACGGTGTTCCGTTTAGAGACTCGCACAGCATTGTGGGTAAAGCCGTTAGCCGCTGTATCGAATTAGATATCGACCTCGCAGAACTGGCGCTCGACGAATACCAGGCGCTGAGCGATAAAATTAATCCTGATGTGTACGATATCCTTACGCTCGAAGGATCGGTTGCAGCGAGAGACCATCTTGGCGGCACTGCTCCCAACCAGGTGGCGCAAGCCGCGCAGCGGGCGGCAGAGGCGATTGTCGAACGAAAAAAATAAATATACCTCTCATCCACACTGTGACGCGTATCACAGTCTATACTCAACGAAAGGGTCGGTTAATATCGCCGTAACAAACCCCAGATGAGTGTTCGCTACACGGATGATAGCGAGGACGACCAGACGCCAGCTTCAAAAAATGACAGGTTTTCATGGAAGAAAAACACAGCTCCGCACAGGGCGAAGAAACGACAATCGCCCCCGATCGACACCATATAACGCAAGTTCGACGCCGTTTTGAGCAGTTATCAGCGCTGCGCCTAAAGCGCCTAAAAAGCGTTTTACTGCCTGCGCAAAGGCAGTTCCTGGATATTCTGCCGGCGCTGCTTCATTGCAACCATCCTGTTCTACCCGGTTATGCGCCGCAATCAACGCCCAGCGGCATCCATGATTACAGGATTTCACCAGAAACCCGCCAGATTCTGGAACGACGATTCCCCGCTTTTAAACCAGCCGACTCGCATATCCAAAAGCTGTCGATTCAGGGTTTATACCTGATGGGCAGCAGCGGAACGCTCGCACAGAATATCAACAGTGATCTCGATTGCTGGGTCTGCCTTGAGCACGCGGCGGATACAGAAACACGAAAAGCACTTCAAGAAAAGTGCGCTGCTATCTCTGAGTGGGCCAGTCGCTTTAGATTAGAACTGCACTTTTTTATCATGCACGATGAGTCCTTCCAGCAAAAACTGCGCGCCAATATGTCGATTGAAGACTGTGGCGAAACACAGCACTACCTATTGCTTGACGAATTTTACCGAACCGCCATACCGCTCGCAGGTCGCGCACCGCTGTGGTGGCTCACGCCTTGCGACTCCAAACTTGAACGCGACGCAAAGACCCAGGCTGACTTCTACCAGGATTATCGAGCGGTACTTACCGATAACCGTTTTATCAAAAAATCGGATTATCTGGACTTTGGCGATACTGGTGTAATCCCGATTCGAGAGTATCTAAGCGCAAGTGTATGGACGCTTTATAAAGCCATTCAGTCTCCTTACAAGGCCGTGATTAAACTCATGCTACTCGAATCATACGTGGTGCAACATGGCGCACAGCAGAACTTAAGCGACCAGCTAAAAGCATATATGCATGGCGAAGACGTTGATATCGAATCACTCGACCCTTACCTGCAAATTTATAAGCACATAGAAAACTATCTTCGCGAAACGGGACAAGCTGCCAGACTCGACGTACTCCGCCGATGTTTTTATAGAAAAATAGACATTAAAGTCTCACGCTTAAGCACCTCACTGATCGAGCGAATTAGGTCAGACGCCCCGCCGGCGCGAATTAATAACCGCTTAAAAACAAGCAATCTTGTTAGCCAGCCAAACGAAAGAGCTAAAAAACGCGCGCATAAGGATCATAGCAACCTCGCAATGTGGCGACATAAACTACTGCTGGACGTTCTTGACGAATGGGGATGGGATGCAGACAGGATTGCCCGCGAAGATGATATCCGTAACTGGCCAATATCAGAGCAACTCCAGGAACGTCGTGATATTGACCGAGAACTAATTGCTATTTACCGGTTCCTGGACCACACAGCTAAACAATTATTGAATAACGATGAATACCAGGCACATCGTGCGTCTCCAGAAATGCGCTTACTTGAACGACAACTCAAAGTCGTCTTCCGTCACAGTCGCTTTAAAATTGGTTACCGGGTTGCCGACATCGACACACGACTGGTCAAACAACCCGCGCGCGCACTTGCTATTCACCTTGATAACGACCAGACGGCAACCGGCCCTGGGCAGGGAAACCAGAATAGCGCCCAGCATAAACGCTGGATACTAAGCCCCGTTGACGAGACCTATTCTCGACGCTCGATAAATACAAATGACAACGTAGTATCAATCAACAACGAAAAGCCAACAGCAATCTACACAGCAAAAACGTTAGAGCAAATAGTCCTGTGGAGCCTGCTAAATGGCCTGGCGGACAAAAGCACGTCCTTTACCGTCAACACTGGGAGAAAAAACACCGGCGCGGGTTCGCTAAGCAAGGGCGACATTCAGCTCGATAAAATAGCGCGGCAAGCGCAAGAGTTTATCGCACAGGGCTTTGGCAGTGACAATGCGATACGCCAGCTAAATCGTGACCCGGAAGTAACGCGCTGCATGGTGCTTATCAATTCCAGGCCAGCAAATACCGATTCAAGTCTTTGGGACAGGGTAGTACTGTCCGAGCGCGACGACCCTCTTTCCTACACCGGCGTTCCCCACAATCTCGTCGAGCAACTTAGCATAACCTGGGAAAACGACTGGGGAGAAATCTTTCATCGCCAATTCGTGGGCCATGATGCTATCCAGCATGGGATCAGCTTTTACCTGTCGCTCAACAGGAGCCGGTTTTGCGGACCCAACGTACAATGTGTTAGCGCACAAAGAACCGCTGCCGTCACAAAACGCGTCCAGCAGTTATTTGATGACGCAACAAACTGGCTCGACCAAAAAACCGAGAACGCCGATACCGAGAACACCGAAGAACACCGCAAACCTAAAGCCTTCGTCTTTACCACCGCAGATGGACTATATGCCGTCACAGCAGGTGGCGACGCTCATGAGAACGAAACGCTACACTTTGCGCTCGACCGCTCTATCCTCGATACCTTGCAAAATTTATCGAAGCGCTGGAAGCTCATGCTAGATGCAATTTCGATTGGCGCGCGCGAACATCGTGTAATGGGAGCGAAATCCTTACTGGGATGAACCATGCAAGCCCCGTATACTGGCTAAAACCATACGGAGTCCTAAAGCATGCTAATCCAGCAGCCTACAAAGCCCTTAAGCGCATTATCGCGCGATGGCTTGCTTGCGGCCGTTGTAAGCGCATGCTTACTGTCAGCGGGTTGCGGTCAAATGGGGCCACTCTATTTACCAACAGACGAAACGACACCTCCCAAAACTGAGGTTGAAACTGCGAGCGAACCCGTGGACCCAGACCAGACTGCGGACGTAAAGCGCGAGAAAAACGCCAAATCCCTGCCAGAGCAATAAACTCCTGCGACATACTTTTACCCGACCCAGGTGGGTCGCATCAGCAATCGTAAAAACAATGCCTATTCAACAATACCGCAACAGTAAGCTTCACATCGAAAACGTTGCTTTAAACCAGATCGCCAGCGAAGCAGGCACACCATGTTACGTGTACTCACGCAAAGCGATTGAAAACAATTATCTTCAATATCGCAACGCGCTGGACGCTAATGGCGCAAGCCAACATATGGTCTGCTATGCCGTTAAAGCAAATTCCAATATTGCGGTCCTGAATATTCTCGCCTTGCTCGGTTCAGGGTTTGATATTGTCTCGGGCGGAGAGCTGGAGCGCGTACTCGCCGCTGGCGGTTCACCAGACAAAATTGTTTTTAGCGGCGTCGCAAAAACTTCCGAAGAAATAAGTCGCGCGCTTGAAGTGGGCATTCACTGTTTTAACGTCGAGTCAGAAACCGAGCTCCACAGAATTGCGGAAATAGCCAGGGACATGCAAACCAACGCCCCTGTATCGATCCGAGTAAATCCGGACGTCGACGCAAAAACACACCCTTACATCGCAACCGGATTGGCAGAGAACAAGTTTGGCATCGATATCGAAGAAGCACCACGGATATATATGGAAGCCAGAAACAATCCGCACCTGGATGTTATCGGCGTTGATTGCCATATCGGTTCGCAACTGACCGATCTCGAACCGTTTGAGGACGCCCTCGACCGAGTGCTCACACTTGTGGACACGCTTGCCGGGCTTAACATCACGCTCAAACATGTCGACATAGGCGGCGGTTTAGGTGTTGTTTACGAAAGTGAGCGCCCACCAACAATTGAAAGCTATATCAAAACGCTGCTCAAAAAGCTCGGGCAACGCCAGCTCAATCTCGTTCTCGAACCAGGCCGCTCTATTGTCGCCAACGCCGGTTACCTGCTAACAAAAGTCGACACGATCAAGAGCAATCCCGCCAAGCGGTTCGCCATTGTCGATGCGGCCATGAACGATATGTTGCGGCCAGCGCTTTATAATGCCTGGATGGAAATCCTGCCGCTATCGTTAAGCAGCCAGGCGGAAGTGAGCACCTACGACGTAGTTGGGCCAGTCTGTGAAACTGGCGACTTTCTTGGCAAAGCCCGCAAGCTGGCAATAGAAGAAGGTGACTTGCTCTGCCTAAACTCGGCCGGCGCCTACGGCTTTGTTATGTCATCCAACTACAACTCGAGAGGGCGCGCTGCGGAAGTCATTATCGACAATGATCAATTTCATACCGTACGCGAGCGCGAGACGATTGCAGACTTGATACGTGGTGAGCGGCTGTTACCATGACCAGATGCTCCCAGTGATTATCACCTGGTGAAAATAGGATTCGGTAAAAACAGGAAAGACGTTTGTCTACTCAACTTCATTTTTCAAAAATGCACGGACTCGGTAACGACTTTCTCGTAACCGAAGCATTGTCGCAGCCATTTGATTTAAGCCGAGAGCAAATCCGCAATCTGGCCGACCGTCGAACCGGCGTGGGTTTTGACCAGCTCTTACTGATAGAGCCTCCACTTAAAGCCTATATCGATTTTAATTACCGCATATTCAACGCTGACGGCAATGAGGTCGAGCAATGCGGAAACGGTGTCCGCTGTTTGGCAAAATATGTTCGCGACAAAAAGCTTTGCGGAAAAAGAAACATAACGGTATCGACACAAAACAGCATGATGCAGATCGAAACCGTTAGCAACCGACAATTCAAAGCCAATATGGGCACTCCACGGTTTTTACCGTCCGATGTTCATCTGGCCATCGACGAAACTGCCGACACCTACACACTAGAACACGCGAAAGGCAAAACCGAGCTCGCGATATGTTCGATGGGAAATCCGCACGCTGTGATAAAAGTTGATGATGTAGACACCGCGGATGTCGAAACCGTCGGCCCGCTTATCGAACGTCACTCGCTGTTCACACAGGGAGTTAATGCCGGGTTTCTGCAAATTATCGATAGACAGACAATTCGCTTGCGCGTTTTTGAACGCGGTGTCGGCGAAACCAAAGCCTGCGGTTCTGGCGCCTGCGCTGCCGCCGCTGTTGCACGCAAACTTGGTTGGGTAGACGAAACCGTTAACGTTCAGCTACGTGGTGGAAAGCTCACCATCTCCTGGCGTGGAGACGACGCGCCGCTGTTTATGTCCGGCCCTGCGGTCACCGTTTATGATGGTCGCGCCAAGCTTTAGTGCGTTAGCACAAACACAATAACGTTATTCAGAAAGGTATTACTTTGAGCATCGACACACCGCACAATACAGATCAAGCAACCATAGCGAACAACGAGGGCAACCAGGCCCGCGAAATTGATGCACAAGACTTAACCCAGTACCTGGCAGATCATCCCGATTTTTTAAACAATTACCTCAGGGATAAACCAGAAGTCCTCGCCGACATTGATATCCCCTCGACAAACCGCGATACCAATATTCACTCGTTAGCGCAAAAACAAACGCAGGTTTTGAGGGAGCGAAAAGCCAATAGCGACAGCAAGCTGATAGAGTTTGTAGAAAACGCCGCCGAGAACGACTTTTTATTTTCGCAGACTCGCAAGTTTGTGTTGGCCGTTATGCGTTGCGCCTCTCGGCAAGCTGTTATTGAGCTCATTCACGATCAGTTCACCAATGAGTTTGATGTAGCGTTTACCAGCGCGGAGCTAATCGAACGCCCCGAGCAGAGCCCCAAACTCGATTTTCTAGACTCGTCAGGGAAAGAGCGTTTTTTCAGTGGTGCAATCAGGCCCCAGGAAAGTAATATTTTGTTCGAGCATGAGCAGGCCGAATCCTCCGTCGCGATGTGTCGCAAACTTAATGACGGCAAAATCCTGTTTATCGCCGTCGGCGACCAGGATCCAAATTTTTATTATCAAGGTATCGGCGCCGACTTCATTGAGTTTTTGGCGGACAGTTCTGCCGAAATGCTAAACATGCTTGGCTAAACACTCCAGACCTACAGTAAGCCTGGAAACCCCCTCTCCATACAATACAAACCCCGGCAAATGCCGGGGCTGGTATTTTCTCTGGTTTTAACTAGTGCGCTTATTCGACGCCTAATACAACCACGCTCGCAACAAAGCATCTACGTTAGACAATGTATCTGCGTTAGACAACTCATTCAAAACATCTAATCTATGCCGCCGAATATTTGGCCATTAACCTGTCTTTGCTGTGCGGATCGATATTTACCTTATTCAAGTCGCCGTTAATATGCGGAACCGCCAGCACTCGCTCGTCCATTACCTTGTACCAAAGCCAGGGGACATAAGCGACCAGATACATACCAAAGTAACCCGTTGGCAACTGCGGCACGCCTTCAAAATTCCTTAGAATTTGGTAGCGTCGCGTTGGGTTGGCGTGGTGATCAGAATGTCGCTCAAGCTGATATAAAGCCAAATTACTAAAGGTAGAGTTGGCATTCCACGAATGATGCGGCTTGCAGCTTTCGTAACGGTTTACCCCATTTTTTTCACCCAGCTTTTCCCGCAACAGCCCGTAGTGCTCTATATAGTTTGCGCTAGTTAGCTGCAACCAGGAAAAAGCAATATTTAACGCTAGAAAAGGTATCGCAATCCAACCTAACAAAAAGATTAAGCCACCATATAACAAAACACTAATCGCGTAGGACTGGAGAATATGGTTATCGAAAGACCAGAAACCTTTCCCCTGTTTATTCAGGCGCTCTCGCTCACATTGCCAGCCTCGCTTTAATGCCCCTGGCACTTCACGCATGGCGAATCGATAAATCGACTCACCCATTCGTGAGCTCGCAATATCTTCCGGCGTGGCCACATGTCGATGGTGGCCATTATTGTGCTCAATACAAAAGTGGCCGTAAAAAGGTACCGCCAGAATAATACGAGAGAGAATTCGTTCGGTACGTGTGGTCTTGTGCCCCATCTCATGGGCAGAGTTGATCGCTGCGCCAGAAAACAGGCCCGCCGAAATCCCACACAACGCAAAGCCTAGTACTGAGTTAACGTGCGATACTGCGTACCAGGCAAGGACAAACAACAATAAGAAATGAATGGGCACAATCAGGTAGGTAAGATATCGATAATAGTTGTCTTGCTCCATCTCACGCATACTGGCTTCATCATAATTACTCGTGTTATCGCCAATCAATAAATCCAGCACAGGCACTATCCCGTAACTTAGAATCAGGGGTGCCGCCAACCACCAATCGTTACCAAAATACTGGTGAAGCGGGATACCAGACAATGCGAGAAAGGGAAAAACAGGACTGGTCAACCACAATAACCTTTGCTTCCACGTTTCGGGCCTGTCTATGATTTCAATCCTTTCCGCTGGAGTCGAAGAAACGCCTGCAAATGACTTAGCCATAGTTTTGTCCTCTTTTTAACCACATTAGCAATTTTTACCCGATGAGAACGGCTAACAACGAACCTACACCTTTCTCTCGATCAGCTTTCTAATGCAGTTTAGAGCGTCTATCACAGTTCAGTTATCGCGGTTAAAGACATTGTAATTGTCATTTCACGACAAATGAGATAAAACTGTTCCTAACACCATGGCTGCCATAACAAAACGCGATGGAAACAGAAACCAAAAAACCAGACTCGAAAGCCAGTATAGCGTTTATTCATAAGCATTACTGGACACAGCTCGTTCGCAGTCATTCGCTTAGCGACGTCAATATTTCTATTGTGCGCAAGGACGAAGAGGCTTTAACCGCCTCAGACGACCACATTGCCTGGGATGTTTTTTCTCAACACATTAAGGGAGCGTTAGACGAAGGCGCCGGTGTAAGCTGGCTTCTGGAAACCGCTTCGCAACTTAATCCCGCAACTCATGGCCCACTAGGATTGGCCGCCTTATGTGCCGAGACCGTGGCAGAAGCGGTAAAAATTATTGCCATGCACGCAACGTCGAGGCAAACCGTTCTAACGCTAAAGCTCGAACAGCTTGGCGATGGAAAATGCCGCATGGATTTTGTTCCAAACATTGAGCGAAGCGAGCTTTACGACTTGTTTGAAAGCGCCACCCTGCTTAACGTGGTCAACATTATCAGCAACATGGCTTCGCCACTGCCCGATGAATCACTTACTATCACTTGTGTTTGTGATGTAGAACCACTGCAGCGAACGCTTAATGCCATGCTTGCAAACGCCACCAGCTATGGCCAACAAAAAACATCCATCACGTTTTCAGGCCACTGCCTGACGCTGCCCTCGGTTTATGCGGATCGCACGACATGCGATGCTAACGTCCTTAAATGTTATAAAGACAAAATTCTCGACACCGAAGACAACCGCGATATCAAAGAAAAAGTGCTGTCGCTTATCGATGACTACTTTTCAATACGACGCTTAGAACAAACGAGCGAACTACCTGCCACAGCGGCGCCTTCGGTCGAATCGGTAGCCTCCCAACTTTGCCTGTCTTCACGAACATTACATCGACGACTGCAAGCAACGGGCACCAGCTTTAAGTCAATTTGGCAACAGGCGCGACAAAAAGAAGCCGAAAATTGTCTTTCCAGGAGCGAGTTGAATATATCCGAGATCGCAGAACTAATAGGCTATCGGGACACGGGCAATTTTATTCGCGCGTTTAAGCAGTGGAATCAACAGTCGCCCTCGCAGTGGCGCAACCAACAAAGAAATAAATAGAATGACCCTTAAATGCCATCAACTAACAGTACGCAGCGTGTGCAAACTAAGAGAACAAATGTTTATTTAAAACAATCGTCAGGCAAATGTAATGCTGATATCAGCCATAATAGGTCACCGCTTAGAGCGCCTTGATACATAGCAACGCACGTTAATACATAGTAACGCTCGCTGTCTGAACTGGCGCGTGGCCACAATGTCCACATATCTAATATGTCTTTAAGTAAACAACAATAAAGCGCGCGACGAAATCCATCTTTAAAGAGGCGTATAAATCATGTCCGACAACCACATCATCTGGGACACCATTATCACTGGCGCACTGGTGTTTGACGGCACTGGCCGTAAACCCCAGCACATCGACATTGCAATTAAGGATGGAAAAATTGCCTCGAAGGGCAGCGCGCTACCGCATGCGCTTAGCAAAGAGGTTGTAGATGCGAATGGGCAGTGGCTGATGCCCGGACTGATGGATATTCATACCCACCTGGATATCGAGGTCGAACTAGAACCCGGGCTTTCGGAAGCGGTGCGTCACGGCACGACAACAGTGTTAGTCGGCAACTGTAGTTTAGGGGTTTGTTTCGGCAAACAAAAGAATGGCAGCGATGATCCAATCGTTGATTGCTTTACCCGCGTCGAAAATCTGCCTAAGTCGGTGCTCTCCAAAGCAGTAGAGCAAATCACATGGGATAACATGTCGGATTATATTAAACACTTCGAAGACATCCCCCTTGGTCCAAACATTGCCGCGTTTCTGCCTCATTCAATGCTTCGGGTGGAAGCGATGGGCGGCATCAATGAGAGCATCTCACGCGATCCCAACGAACTCGAATTAAAACGAATGGAAAGTATCGTCGAAGAAGGTATGGACCTTGGTTATTTGGGCTTGAGTACCGATGGACTTCCACTGCATTACCTCGCCAACGAGCCAAACACAGACAAACGCATACCCACTCAATACGGCAAACACTCGGAATATAGGCGCTTGCTAAAAGTAGTGCGAAATAAAGATGGCGCATGGCAAACGACCGCTATCTTGAAGAGCAAACTTAAAATGTTGCTTTACTACGCTTTCACCAGCGGGCTGTTGTTCGGCAAGACACTAAGAACCTCGGCGTTGGCCTCGCTGGAATTTCCGCATATGCCGCGTGCCAACAAACTACTTTTGCGTTTTGCAACGCTAATGAACACGAGCCTTTTTAAAGGAAAAATGCATTTTCAGGCGTTGGGAACAACGTTTCGGGTTTGGGCGGACGGCGTTGAGTCACCTGTTTACGAAGAGCTACCTTCGGCATGTAAGCTAATTGCAACTGACCCCGATCAGTACGAGCGCAGGCAGCAGTATTTAAACGACCCTGGGTTTATAGCGGAGTTTAGAAACGACTGGTATGAAGGCCGTCGTGGATATACCTTCGAACATCTCATGACCAAACTTGGCTTGCCAGAAAAAACCTGTCGCCGAGAGTTTTACGCGTTGTTTATGACTAATTATCCGCTTGCACGCTGGAACGGCGACAGCTTTCAACAAATTCTTGACAGGATTGGTCGCTACAACCGAGGCGATAAGCTAGCCGCACGAGACGATGCCGAGCAAGCTGAGCTCGACAAATTTAAACAAGTCGACGCGCTGGGTGAGTGGGGCGAAGCCGACATGCTGCTAACAATGCTACGCTGCCACGATATGAATTTTCGTTTTTATTATGACGTAGCGAATGTCGACAAGAGCAAAATACTTGGTCAGCTACTTGATAGAAACGCACTACCCGGTTTTAACGACTCCGGTGCCCACCTTACCAACATGGCATTCTTCGATGGCAATCTAATGTCGTTAAAATACGCACAACAGGATTCGTTAGAAACCGTAAGCAAAATGGTTAAACGCTTAACAAGCGAGCCTGCCGAATTTTTTAGCCTGGATACCGGCACATTAGAAATCGGCGCCCAGGCCGACATCGCAATTATCGATCCCGAAGCCCTTGCCAAACATGATGACGATGCAACCCGAAAGATGATTTATCGCGACATTTTTGAACACAACCAACTTGTATCGCGCTCAGATGGCGTTGTCCCTTACGTGTTCATTAATGGCGAATGTGTCTGGAAAAACAATACTCAACAAAGCGTGTTAGGGACAAAAACATTGGGTAAATATCTGCGCACTGGCTTTGCCAAAGTGAAGCAAAGCGTTAAGCCTGCTGCTAAAACCGATACAACTGTACATGCTGCATAGCTGTGAATCAGGTAGAAACCTGATTCACAGCGTTTGTTTGAGTCCGTTAACAACGCCCTCAAAATACGGCAATCCCTGCGCGAACGGCAAGAATCATAAGCACAATAGAAGACAATGCAAACAATAAGAAGCGGACTTCTATTTTGTTCCACAGCGACTGGTGCAAGCTATGCACAACTCGCAAAATCACATAAGCCCATGCTAGCTGTAAGTTTAATCCTGCCCCCGCCCCCGTAATTGCCAGCGCTAGACAGACAGCATAAAAAATTGTCGGCTGCTCTAACAGATGGTTATAGTTGTCAGCCTTCCAACGAACTCTAGCTGGCAATAAACTCATTTGCTCGCCACGAGGTGCGGTAGGATCAGGCTTTATCCCCATCGCGTTAAGCGCAGGAATTCGGGTAATATACATCCAGATTTGCATTGCCACGGTAAGCAAAACCAGTGCAACCACGGGTTGAAGTATCGCATTCGCTGTCATAATAATTGCCTCATCAATAAAACGATTGACTCGAGTATAACGCCATGCGTTCGCTGGAAAAACCGGCCTCATGCCCAGATCTGGCGTAAGCAGCAACAACAATTAACGCTTCGGTGATTGCCACGATGCATAGCGAACGCGTATGATGGCGACCACATTTATGTATTCAGATAATTATTTTCGAGCAAAGCATTTCCGTAACTCCGCTCGAAGCGTTGCTCAAAATACTACCGGATAGAGAATAAATTATGCTTAAGACTATAGCGATTATTGTTGTTGGGCTTTTGGTGCTGGCGTTTGCGTATCTGTACTGGCAAAACGCGCAGACACCAACGCTTGGTGTGGTAAACGGTAAACTTAAACCTTTAAGTGACCGCCCTAACTGCGTTTCAACTCAAACGGAAATCGCTGAGAAACTAGTTCCTACGCTCGCGATGAAAGGCGACCTCGCAGCGACCATGAATGCGATAAAAGCCGCCATCAGCAACTACGACTATGGCGCCGTCACTATAAAAGCTGAAAGCAATAGTTATCTATACGCTGTTTTTGTCACGCCTACGATGAAGTGGCAAGACGATGTTGAGTTCTGGATTGACGAAGAGAACAAAGTTGTTCACTTTCGATCAGCAAGCCGGGCAGGTCATTCAGACCGCGGCCTGAACAAGCAGCGCTACGAGAAACTCGCCAAAAACTACAATAGTCTATAAAGAACTAAACGACGTTAGTCTTCATCGTCGGCCTTATCTTTACCGGCAGCAAAGTTTAAAGCCATATCAAAGGCTTTTTCGGTAAAGGCATGAACGCGCTTAAAGTCTTCGTCGGATAATTCCCTGGCCTCGTCACGGCTACGAAGAATTTGGACAAACTGCATTTCACGCTCCGCGCTAATCACCAGCTTGTCGATTCCAATTTTTTCAAGCGTATTTGAAATTAGTGGATTGTAAGTACGCGCATAGTTAAGGATAAACGGAATAGGATTATTGCGCGCGTAGAACGATGACAGCCGCAGGATTATTTCGAACGGTAGTGCCGCCTTACCTTCTTCAACCGCCTTTAACAGGTCGGGGTTTTTCAAGTCGATAGCATTAGCCAGCTCCTCGACCGATACACCCGCTACCGAACGCAAATCCTGTAAGGAGCGCCCCGCCTTAGCCATTCGCTCTAGCTGGTCGGGCGACTGGGAAATCATTTTTGCAGCCGAATCAACCGTTTTCTCTTTAGCAATTCTTAACGCCGAGCTGGACAACGAGCGCCATCCACCAATCAGCGAACCTACACCATCAAAAATATCTTTTGCGCCTGAACCCTCCCCGCCCTCATCAATCCAGTCATCATCGAGGTGATCTTCAAACAAATCCGGCTCTGGATCTTGTTTATCTTTAAGGGTGCTAGAGGCTTTTTTTCGCTCTTTAATCTTATCCGCGTCAACTTTTTTTATCGCTTTCTTTTTTACCGCCGTTTTCTTCCTGGCCGATTTCTTTTTCTTCGGCAGCGGTTTTTTGTCCTCGAGTTGCTCTGCTAGCTCGGCTTTCTTTTCGGCCGCCACATTCGATTCACCACCCTCGTCCGGGCGTTTATCGTTATTTTCTTGATTGTCAATTTGATCTTGATCTTCCATCACAAAGCCACTTTTGAGTGAGTTGTAAAATATTTATCGCGAAAAACTACTGCTATCTAACTTGCCCGACCGAGAGATTGGTATAACGCCAAAAACAGGCATACCGGTATCGAGTTGCATTTGCAACGAATAGTCCAGACTCGGCTCATCTTTCTGGGTTAGCTTGTTGATAAACTGAATCCCTTCTAACAAACCAATTCCTAAGCGCACCTCGATGTTCTGTTCACCATAAGCGGGAATTGTCGGAACATTATTTGACGAACCTTTTACTACATCGAGGCCTTCAAGCGCCAGGGTGTAGTTAACACCAACCAGGCTCAAATCAATCGCATTCGGATTAGATACCGCCAGGGTCACATCAAACATTTGCCGCAGCCCTTGTTGCTCGGCCATTTGCACGGACACCAACGACACCTCGGGGGTATTTACCTGCTGACGTAGTGTTTCGCATGATGCCAGCGTAACTATCGCTAACACAATTATCACAAGCCGCAATTTAAACAGCTGATTCATATTCGTAACCTTTTCATATTGGCCCATTTAATGCCGGTTGGATTATACTAATCTCCACGCTTAACAAAACCCACCTATTAGACGCTTTTTCGTCAAGACAAATCAATGCTGACTTCTAAATACCGCTCCGCTACATACCCATTAAAAGCTTTTCTGGCGCTGATATTTGTGATTTTGATTACGAGCTGCGGCCCCACGGAGATTAGCGAGCAGGAAGTAGCAGTGCTCGAAACACTAACAGCGCTAGACTTGCAGGCTGGCACTCACTTTGAAGTGCTGGATGGCGGCGTCACGCATGCGGATAAAGAAGTCGTCGTCAGCGAATACTTCTGGTATGGCTGTAGCCATTGCTTTAGTTCTGAACCTATTGTTAAGGACTGGAAACAACACTTGCCTGAAAACGCTAAAGTGATACGCGTCCCGGTCGTGTGGCGGCCAATAATGAAACTGCACGCCAAAGTGTTTTACATTGGTGAAGCGCTGCTCGCAGAAAACGCGCTATCGGCAGACGCCAGACAACAATTACATGAAACGTTGTTTCCGGTCATTATGAACCTTCAATCGGAAACACGCGAAGAAAGCCAGAGAATTACCCTGCAAAATCATTTTGCGAAGTTCGGTATCTCGCAAGACAAGTTTGATGCCTTGCTAGCGAGTGACGAGATCGCACAACAAGTGAAGCAAGCCGCTAAATGGCAAAAGCAATCTGATATTGCTGGAACACCAACATTTATTATCGACGGGAAATACCGAATCGACCAGAACGCATTCGACCGCAAAGAGGACTTAATTGTTTACGGCAACCAGATCATAAACGCCGTGAATGACAGCAAAATAACTTCTGTGCAATAAAGCTTACGCCAGCAAATTAACCCGCGTATTCACGAAGCACTTTTACAACTTGCACCTGGTAGTCGGTATACCATTTTTCTTTACCGCGGGCCTGCGCGCGCAAATGCTCCGGATCATTCCGCCAGGCCTTTATTTGCTCCTCTGATTCCCAGTACGAAACCGCGAGCTCGGTATCACCGGGGCTTTCACCCTCTGCAACGGCAGTAAATGCCTTGCATCCATACCGTTCAAAAGCGAGTGCACGCATTCGCTCAGCCACTTCAACATAATCGCCCGTTAAGTCATTTATTGTCGCTTTAAAAATTACCGCGTACATATCACTATTTTTATAGGCTTATTCGAGCGACATCAAAAGGGTTTTAATCTCTTTTCTTACGACGTCGATAGCCTCAACAATCGCGTCCGCAGACTCACGGTTATCTGGCATGCGCTGCCAATGTCCCGACCAGACAGTTTTTAACGCAACGGTTTCTTGTTGCACCGATTCGTCCGCCAATGCGCTTAAATCATTAACAAGGCCCACAATAACCCATCCCTTGCGCGGACTACCCTCCTGTAGATCGCCATCATAATGCGCTGTATATACCAACTGCTCTAGCGAGGAAAGGTTAATTAAAATTTCGAAGCATGCCGTACGAATATTATTATTCTCTTCAGAGACTTCCATTCTCCAAACGTTGTAAGAAAACGCGGTAAGCGCCAGCAGGACACTGATAACGACCGACACCTGATACAAATACAGCTTCCTGCTCAGTTCATTATTCATATCATCGAACAACCCGGTCTATCCCATAGAAACGCCGCTGTCGACCTGCATCCCTCGCAGGAAGTTTAACCACTCTTCTTTCATTACAATTTCACCACTGCGATGCCTCGCATATAAATCAATCATAATTCCCAACGCCATGTCGTGACGCTCGACGGCATAATAGCAGCGAGCTAGCAACACTCGCTCTTTGGGTAACAAGATCTCTACTTGCTGTTGATATCGTTGTAGGTAGCTCAACGCATCATCGTACTTTGACAACAGATAACTTATTTGTGCTGCCTTGTACAAAGACTTTTGTTGTAACTCAGGGTCAAGTGCGTAGCGATCAACGGCTAGTGACAAATGGCGTAAAGCCGAATCGTAGTCTTCTAAACGCAGATAAGCGCTCGACAAAAGCTGGTCGACCCTGGCTAATTCATACTGGGTAATACAACTTACATTCTTGGACAAGAGAAGCGTTTCTACCGCACTATCGTAACTGTATAGCACGATATCGGCTAACGAACTTTCTAACGATGCCGCACATGTTTCGCTTGGCCGCAGCTGCTCCGTCACTGCCGGCGCAGTTGCTGGCTGTGAATCATTTATAGAACAACCTGCCATGCCTGCTACAAAAAATAGACAGCAGGCCAGCCAGACTCTCACCGCACAAATTGATCGCATGTTTTGCTTCTTATTACTTATGTTTTATCTCTCGGCTCTGATAATACAGGATCGACAGAGAAATCAAACCGAAAACTGATGCGAGCAGGAACGGCGCACCCGGAAAGTAGCTTACTTCGCCACTTTGGGTGAAAAACGAAAGTAGAGAGTTATAGGCAATTTGCGCAATAAGTAACGCTAAAGCCGCCAAGCTACCATTAAATCCCTGTAGTTCACCCTGATTAGACGACGACACACTTTGCGACATTAGCGCATTTATCGAAGGCATCACCACGCCTTGAATCCCCATAAAAATGGTAAGCGACAACACCCAGATCCCCGGAAGCCCACCCGCCAGAAGCAGAAAAAAACTGACCGAGAAGCCGATACCCAGCATCGCGGTACGCGCCTCACCAAAGCGTGCCACCAATCGCTTAATCACTAGCGTTTGTGTAAGCGCCATCGAAATACCTACCACGGTAAGCGATAAGCCAATCGTCTGGCTGCTCCACCCATAAGCCGCACGGGTAAAAAAGGTCCACGTCGCCGGGTAGATATTTGTCGCCGTCACCCACGTAAAGTAGGCAGCCGCCAGCGGCAATATCGACGCCTCTCGAGACAGATTAAGCAAAGCGCTTAGCGGGTTCGCCCGCTTGACGCTCAAAGGCCGACGCTTGGCCTCATCCAGAGTTTCCGGGAAAGCCCAAAAGCCATAAACCGCCGTCAACATCGCTATTGAGCCAGCGACGATAAATGGTAAACGCAGGTCGACACTCGCGAGAAAACCGCCGATCGCCGGGCCAACAATAAAGCCTATCCCAAACGCCGCGCCGACATAACCAAACTGCTGGGCACGTCTTTCAATCGGAGTAATATCGGCTATCGCAGAATTAGCAGGCCCGAAAACTGCGCCAAGGCCGCCAGCAATTGCCCGACCGACAAACAACCACACAACAGATGAAGCAAAGCTCATCAACAGGAAATCGATGCCAAAGCCAACCAGGCTTATTAAAAAAATGGGACGACGCCCAAAGCGGTCGCTGAGATTACCAACCAGGGGGCCAAACAAAAACTGCGCCACGGCGTAGGAAGCGCCCACATAGGCACCCAGCTGCGTAGCCCGAGACAAGGACACGCCTTCTAACTCCATAATGAGTGCAGGCAAAACTGGCATGATGATGCCAAAACCCACCGAGTAGATAAACACTGTCAGGTAGACAAACGTAAGCGCTTTTTTTTGCGCTACCGTAGTATTCAAAACACTTGTCTCATTTTATCAACCCTTGTTGCCATGACATCGCTAATAAAACACCGCCACGTTCTGCCGCCCGACCATGACCAATTCGCCCTGATCATTGTGAATCGTCATATTCTGGCTGCTGTAACCCTGCGAGACATGCTCGGCAAATGAGCCTAATAGCCACCAACCTGACTTATTGCTTATATCATCCGTTAGAAGATTAAACATCCAGGTCATACTGGATATCGGTGCGAACGCATCAAAAACCGGAACAATCGCCGGGGGCGGCATATCTGCAACAGCCACTAACGCCGCCATCGAGGTTGCATCAATATCCTTATGCTTAACCCACATTTCAAAGGACGGTTCTCCTGCCCCTTGAAACGGACGACCACCACTCATAAGCCTGGCGTCAAAATGCTGTGTAAACACAGGCCGCTTTCGTAAATAGTCGGGATGCTGATTTTCTTCATCAAAAAACGCTTCCGCCTTTTCAGGCGACACTGTGCGGTGCTTGCTGCCATATAGTGTCTGGCCATAGTTTTCAGCAAGACGAGATTCGCGCGACGCACCAAAGCTAAAAGTACAGCTAGTAATTAGACCGTCCTCGCCAACCAGGTTGGCTTGAATAAATGCAACCGACTTGCCGCGGCGAAGCTCTTTAACCTCGACCCAAATATCGCTCGCACCGGGCCCTACAAAGTTAACGTTCGCAGAACGCAGGGGCGGCAAATCAGCAAACGTCTTCATCGTTGCATCCAGGCAAAGCGAAGCAGACAAGCCGCCGTAAATTGCCCTGCCCTGCATCCAGGAATCATCCAACGAATAAGCAATGTTTGCGTGTTGCGTTTTTAGAGACGAACCAACCAGCTCTGAGAAATTTTTCATAATTAAAATTAAAAGTACATCTGGCGTTTAAACAACGTTTTTATCGTGCATACCGCTAGCCACCAAATATCGCCGGCCCCACTATGTCTATCCACAAACCAACGCCAATTACACCAGCGCAGTAGGCAGCAAAAAATTGTACTGTCGTTTTTGTTCGCCAGTGAACCCACAGTAGCAATAATAAAAACCCGATAGAAACGGGCAACAATAGCTTTGCCACGAACATCCGTTCCAGACCCAACGAAACCGATACCGCCGCCTCGTCGCCATGTCCCTGCCAAACAATACGGAACCAGCGTAAGCCTTTAACGCAGCATATCGAGGCGAACCAAAACCAGAAGCTTTCACTTAACGCTATACTTTTGCCTTTCATCAGGAACAAAAAAATGCCTGCCCCCGTAAGGCTTACTGCCAAATCGAACGCTGGTCCCACGGCAGCGCAGCGCATACGCATGACGCTTCCATTCATAATTTCGGGGTCGATCTGCCGATAATGCGTAACTACCGAGTAAATTTTCGCATCCCAGCCATGCGCCTTTGCGCAATAGTAGTGGGTAAGCTCGTGGAGCGGAATAAAACCGGGGACAAGAAGAAAGAAAACGGCGCAGGCAAGAATGACCGACTTTAAACTAACGTTCTGGGTTTGCTGCTTAAACTTGTTGGCAATATACATCGCTTAGCTGCCTCTTTTATAGTTTTGATAGTGCCAACGTTTAGTTTATGAAATTGGTGCCAACGTTTAATTTATAAAATTTCGGCCAAATCTCCTTTTGTTTCCAGCCATTTTTTTCGGTCGCCTGACCTTTTTTTAGCGAGCAACATATCGAGTAGTTTTTCAGTGCCATCTCCGGAGTCCAGTGACAACTGAACGAGGCGACGCGTGTCCGGGTTCATAGTCGTTTCGCGAAGCTGCATGGGATTCATCTCGCCCAGACCCTTAAAACGCTGCACATTAACCTTGCCTCGTTTTTTCTCAGCTTTAATTCTTTCTAACACACCTTCTTTTTCGTCATCATCCAGCGCGTAGTAAACGTCGTCACCAATATCGATTCGATAAAGCGGCGGCATCGCTACATACACATGACCTGCGGATACCAGTTTTCTAAAGTGTCTTACAAAGAGCGCACAAATAAGCGTTGCAATATGCAGCCCGTCCGAGTCAGCATCGGCCAAAATACACACCTTACCATAGCGCAGGCCATCGAGTTTATCCGAAGCTGGATCAACGCCTAAGGCCACGGCGATGTTATTAATCTCGTCAGAAGCCAGGATATCGCTAGACTCAACCTCCCAACTGTTCAGGATCTTGCCGCGCAAAGGTAAAATCGCTTGATAATTTCTGTCCCTGGCCTGCTTAGCAGACCCGCCCGCCGAGTCGCCCTCAACCAGAAACAATTCCGTTAATGCAGAATCTTCTGACGAGCAATCGGCTAATTTACCCGGTAAAGCCGGGCCCTGCGCAACGCGTTTGCGGACAACCTTCTTAGCATTGCGGCTTCGCGCCTGAGCAGCACTTATCGCCATCTCTGCAATTCTGTCGCCTTCTTCAGTGTGCTGATTCAGCCATAGACCGAAAGCGTCCTTGGCAACACCGGCAACAAATGCCGCACACTCTCGCGATGACAGACGTTCTTTTGTTTGGCCAGAAAACTGGGGATCAGCAAGCTTAGCCGAAAGCACATAACAACAACGATCCCAAACATCATCGCCTGTTAACTTGACACCTCGCGGCAGTAGGTTGCGAAATTCACAATACTCGCGAATTGCCTCCAACACCCCCGTGCGCAAGCCATTAACATGCGTGCCGCCCTGCGCAGTAGGAATAAGGTTCACATAGCTTTCAGCAATAATTTCGCCGCCTTCCGGCAGCCACTGGACAGCCCAGTCAACCGCATCTGTCTCACCAGCAAAGCTCCCCATAAACGGTTCGTTAGGTAAAGTTTCATAACCACGCGTTGCAGCCATAATATAGTCACGTAGGCCGTCCTCATAAAACCACTCCTGTGTATCCTTGGCTTGCTCATCATTAAAGGTGATCTTTAAGCCCGGACATAAAACAGCTTTAGCTCGCAACACATGCGACAGCGCCTTGGCGGAAATCTTTGCGCTATCAAAATACTTTTTATCGGGCCAGAAATGCACCATTGTCCCGGTGTTGCGACGCCCGACCGAACCGGTTTCTTTTAGTTTGGTTTTGCGCTCGCCATTTTCAAAACTGATGTTGTAAGCTTTGGCGTCGCGTTTGATGCTAACTTCCAGGCGCGATGACAAGGCATTTACTACCGACACGCCCACACCATGCAAGCCACCGGAAAACTGATAATTTTTATTTGAAAACTTACCGCCCGCGTGCAACTTAGTCAGAATTAACTCCACACCCGAAATCTTGTGTTGCGGATGAATATCCACCGGCATTCCACGCCCGTTGTCTTCTACCGATAACGAACCATCCTTATAGAGCACAACATCTATCTTGTTTGCGAAGCCAGCGAGTGCTTCATCGACAGAGTTATCAATCACTTCCTGGGCGAGATGATTAGGACGCTGGGTATCGGTATACATCCCCGGCCGCTTGCGCACTGGCTCCAAACCTGTGAGGACTTCGATCGAATCAGCGTTGTAGTTACTCATAAAAAGAACACTAGCTTTTGCGTGGAATTGAGCGCAGTTTTAGAAATTAACTGGCTAAGAAATTAAACAACGAGCTTAAAAGGAGGGGGGCGAAGGCTCAAGCAAATAATGCAGTTAATTGGCCGACAAGGCCAGATGCTCAGGCTAAAACTTAAAAAACTCGGCAATCCTGGGCAACCAACGTTCATAATCCTGAAAACTATGATCACCGCCTTCTTCGATATGCAGCTGGGCATCCCGATAAAAATTTTCGGTTTCGCGATAATCCAGCACTTCATCACCCTTTTGCGCTAACACCATGCGCGAGGCAGGATTGCGCATACTGGTGACGACCATATCTTGCAGTGGAGACACCATGCTCTCGGTCAGCTCATATTCGTTCCCAGTGTAGGGGTTTCGCTGCTTGCCAAGATAGCTTTTCAGCAAACGATGGGGATAAACGGCGGGGTTAATAAGCACAGCCTGAAGCTCGTAGCGCTCGGCAAAATAATTTGCAAAAAAACCGCCCATCGAACTACCCATAAACCCCAGCATTTGCGTTGTTTCAGGCAAATCACTTATGAAACGCTCAATAGTTTCAACGACATTTGTCGGCTCATCGGGCAACTGGGGTACAAGGCATTGCACCTGGAAATCAGCATTGGCTAGCCACGACCTGGTGATAGTCGCCTTACGGGAGTTCGCAGAACTATTAAATCCGTGAAAGTAGATAAGGGTTTTCAAACTGTAGGAAGCGAGCTTGTTATTAGTATCCGCTTGAATTCAGGTCTTGCGCCAGCTCAATACCCTGTAAACGTTCTACACCGGTATCAAAGCGTCCATCGTTATACAATTTAAACCAGCGAAAACCAGGCGAGTTGTCGTGCAGTTTAAAATCGCTTTGCCTGGGCTCAAACTGGATACACGTTGAAGGCGCAGCTAACAGTCGTGCCGAGGCGACGCGCATATCACGCGTTTCAAACTCCTGGTGTATATGCCCCCAGACCACAGCTTTAATTCGGCGGTCGCCAGAAAGCGCCTCGATAAACGCCTCACCATCCGCAACGCGCTGCTTATCGATCCATTCGCTGCCCACATTTACCGGCTGGTGATGCAGGGCAATCATGATATGCGCATCTTGTTCTATTTCTTGCAGGGTGCTTTTTAGCAACTGGATTTGCTTCTCACCCAACCGGCCTGGCACGCGGCCCGGTACGGCTGAATCCAGTAAAATAATTCGCCAGCGACCTATAGACACCAGCTTGGGCGCTTGCTCCGCGCCCACCGTGTCTAACATCAACTGATAGTTGTCGTGATTACCCGGCAACCAGACACTCGGCGCATCAAGTACCTTAAGTTTTTCCTGCAAGCGCAAATACGCGGCGGCTGACTCGTGATTTGCTAAATCACCGGTAGCCAAAATTAACTCTGGAGGCACATCCATCTGGGCACGATAGTTAATCGCTTGCAAGACCAGATCCAGGCTTTCGTCGGTATCCATACCAGCCAGGCGCTCACCTATCTGCTCCCCAAGATGACAGTCAGTTATCTGGATAAGCTCGATAGGCTGCTCGGCGGCGCTTTCGGGCGCAGCTGAAGCCGAACGCTCAAACACTAGCGCCTTACCAAGCGGACAGCTTTGTTGTAGTTTGCTTAACCGTTTCACTCGTCTTTCTTCGCTTCTAGAATGAGAATACTGCGCTTAGCTTCTCAAAGCCCCTCAACCATTCCGGGCGTTGCCGGGATTGTTTTAGCATCCTCTGCAATGCCAAAATCATCCAGCAATGGCGTCGCAACCAGTCCGTCGGTCAACGCGTATGCCAACCACTGCCCCAGCATGATATTTTGCTGCAGCTTTTCGTCAGGCTGCATCATTCGCTCATTGGGATAGTCATAGCGACCCTTACCCGCACCCAGCCCGTCAAAGTCAAAGACCTCTGCGACCTGTAAATCATGATACACCCGAACAACCATCGGCGACGGTACCAGATTACTCACCATGCCCTCTGAAAATTCTAGCGTCCGAACGGCTTTTGTAGAACTAACAGCTTGAAAAATAAGGTTTATTGTGTCCGTGTAGCGAGCGACGTCACAAACTAATAGGGACAATGCCACATTTAGGCGAGGCAGCGAGAGCGTAGCACTATCGCCCTGCGCTACTTTTCCATCCGTAAACAACGTCCGCGCAATCGCCTGCAAACGCCAGTAGTTGGCCTCACATTGCGCTCCCAGGTTTTTTATATCGACACGTTGGCGGACATTCATCTCAACATTCTAGTTTTGAACGTTACGCGGAAGCAAAAACTGATACGCCAGAATTCGATCTACAGCAAACGCACATTCTTATCATGCGAGCGGTCAAAAATTAACCGCTCACCGCCCTGTCTATGAGCACCGAAACATCCAAACGGCGCATTGTACCAACAATAACGCCACGCCATCTGTAACTATATTCACTTGAAAATACCCATCTCTCGCCCAATAACATTGGCGCCTGGACCACCCCACTCGCAAACAAACACTGTAAGGTTGATACAATGCGCGCGCCGCTTAGGCTCACTATCCGTTAAACTAGATACATCTTAAACTCACTGGATTATCAAGGAATGCATTTAGGATTACCCTCGCTACCATCTCTAACCAGAAAAATCTTCCACTCAACCAAATCCGCAACTGCACTTGCAATCTGCGCTTTGACGCTCCTGCTTTCAAAAGCAAACGCAACGTCCTTGAGCGAGATCTATCAACTCGCTACCGAAAACGACCCGGTAGTTGCAGCAGCAAAAGCGAACTACCAGGCGGGGGATACCCTAAAAGCACAGGCAATCGCAACACTGCTTCCAAGCGTAAATGCAAGCTATCGTTGGCAAAGAAACGAGAATACGGAAAACGCGCTTACCGGCCAACCAACACCTGATTTCGAAAGCGAATCCAAATCGGTTACAGCACGGCAAAACCTGTTTAACTTACAGGCCATCTTTGGCTACCAACAAGCGCTTTCAACTGCGGATCAAGCGTTCTTAACCTACGCTGCAGCACAACAGGATTTAATTGTCCGTACTGCTGAAGCTTACTTCGGCGTACTCAGGGGCGAAGACAATCTTACTTCAGCGCAAGCGGAAGAAAGGGCGATTGCAAGACAACTAGAGCAAACCCAACAGCGTTATGAGGTGGGGCTGATAGCCATTACTGACGTACACGAAGCCCAGGCGGCTTTCGACCTTGTAGTGGCCAACCGACTTTCACTTGAAGCCAACCTTGGTATTGCAAAAGAATCACTCGCGCAAATTACCGGAGAGTACGTTCAGTCCGTCGATCAACTTGCTGAAACCTATCAGATCAAAAAACCTGAACCCAGCAATGCGGACGAGTGGGTAACGCTTGCCAAAGACAATAGCATTGAATTAAAACTTGCCGAACAGGTAGTCAATGCAGCAAAGCAGAACACCCGCGTTAAAAACTCTGGCTTCGCCCCAACTGTGCAAGCATTCGCTGAGTACAATAAAAGTCGAAATAGCTTCGTGCCAGGTTCTGCAACAGAAGACACAAGCTTTGGAGTCGATATTAGCTGGGAACTATTTCGCGGCGGAGCCAAGTGGGCAGAGTCACGTGAAGCAAGCTATCAACAAGCGGCGGCGCAGGCTGATCGCATTTCTGCACAACGCAATGTCACGCAGCAGGCAAGATCAGCTTATCTACGCACATCAACTAACGCAGCCGAGGTAAAAGCACGCCAGCGCCGTATCGTTTCAGCAACCAGTGCGCTAGATGCCACCCAGGCTGGCTATGACGCTGGCACTCGCAATATTGTCGATTTACTAAATGCGCAGCGTGATCTCTATGCGGCACAGCGCGACTACGCAAACGCCCGCTACGATTACGTGATTAACTCCCTGCGCTTAAAGCGCGCGGCCGGCATCATTACCGCTTCGGATCTGGAAAGCATTCCCACTCAACAGTAAAATGCCTGACAACTGCGGCACACTCGACACTATCGCCGCTGCAACTTTGCGCACTGGCCTTTTACGCGGCTAATCAATATCGTTATATTGGCCAGCTAACACTTTAAGCAACAGGAGTAAATGCAGAGCGACCCATGCTGGAGTTCCCTCAACAAAAAGCCAGTGACCCACCGCTATACGCTGACGAGACAGACACGCCTTTACCGGAAAAGATTAATCAAAATACCCGGTATGCTTTTTTTAGTACCATAGCTACAGGTGGTAAGTCGCTGATAAAGTCTTGTCGCGACCTGCATTTGCAACGCACGATTTGCTACAAAACCTTGCGCCCCGAATTTGTCAACGACCCTATCGAAACCAGGCGCCTGCTTCGAGAAGCGCGTATTTCTGCCAATCTACAGCACCCCAATACGGTTCCCACTTATGAAATAGGCCGCAATAATCGCGGGCACTACTACTTCACAATGAAGCTGGTTCACGGCTATACCCTACGCGAAGTGCTCAACTTTAGGGAGCGCTATGACCTTAGCCAGCTAATTGAAGTCATCGTTCAGGTCGCCTACGCGCTAGGATACGCGCACTCAAAAGGGGTCCTTCACCGCGATATTAAACCCGACAATATACTCGTTGGCCCATACGGCGAAGTACTTTTGTTAGATTGGGGGCTCGCCAAAGTCTGGCATAAAGACGACGAACTGGTTGACGGCGATGCCGCCGTTAGCGAAGCAGAAACAGGCCCGGGCATGACAGGAGAGGCCAAACTGCAAGGCAGTGTTATGTATATGTCGCCAGAGCAAATTGATCGCGACCCGGCAATTAATTTTCAGTCTGACCTATATAGCTTAGGCGCATTACTTTACGAAACGCTCACCGGCCAGACACCGTTTCAGGGAGATCGCGTGCAAGTGTTATTAAACCAGATACGCTCAGAGATGCCCGCCGACCCTCGCTCGGTAACCAGCTATCAAATACCCGAAGTCCTCGCTGAACTTACCATGCAGTGTCTGCAAAAAGATGCGGACAAACGGCCCTCTTCCGCAGAAGAATTGATCCACGTGCTTAAGCAAACCAGCTAACTATTGGTATCCGAGTCTTATAAGTAAAACCACTGAATGCCGTATATTGATTTTAAACAACTCGAACAGCTAGACGAATCTGCTATAGCCGACGAAAAATTCGAATGGCAAAGCATGGCGCTTAGTGATACTGGCCACGTAAGACAGCTCAATGAAGATGCGTTTTTAAACTCTGCGGAGCAGGGGCTATGGGCAATCGCAGACGGCATGGGCGGACTCGCTCGCGGTGACTACGCCAGCGGTTTAGTGGTCGAATCACTGGTGCACTTCGCTCACCAGTCAAATCTCGCCGCCAGCATCAGGGATCTGGAATTGAGACTGCGGCAGGCGCACGATAACTGTCGCAACTCCTTCCACGGCGAGCGAGTCGGCTCCACCATAGCGTCACTGTTTTCGTACCGGCACTACGCTTTTTTTCTATGGGCGGGCGACAGTCGGGTATACCGCCTGCGCGAGGGTGAGCTTTCGCAAATGACCGTAGACCATACCGTCGCCCAGGAAAAGTGTACAAAAGGGGAGCTAAGCCCTACACGAGCGGCCAGCCACCCATCAGCCAATATCCTGACAAGAGCGGTGGGCGTTCACCAGACACTGCATCTGGAGATAGACTACGACACCGTCCAAACGGGCGATCGGTATTTACTTTGTAGCGATGGCCTATACAATGCGTTGCCGGTTGATCGCATTCAGTCTCTGTTGGCACAAGAATCACGCGAAGCTGCACTTCGTCAGTTGATCAACGCAGCGCTAGACGAACGTGGCGATGACAACATCACAGCCATTGTTACTGACGCCACGGCGTCAAAAAGCTAACGCGCGTATACGCGATGTACCAAAGACTGGTAGGAGCCAAACCTTTAAGTGATCCAATATGGTGCGCACCACCCAAATAAAGCTCTATTTTGGTGCGCAATATATGTCGGAAAGCTTACTTATGGTGCTTGCACCATAGCCTGATGGTACATTTTTCGTTATATGCCATAGAGTTACAGCAGTTTTCGCCCCAGCCCTGCACACAGGCAAAAGTTGGAATAAAACCTGCTAACAGTTCTCCACGAAGAACGGTTCCTGGTCTTGCCGGGCACTCGATCAATCGCAATCACATGACTCATTAAGCATTCGACTAGAAGAGAGAAACTCACGATGAAAAGTAAGTTGGAATACATCTGGCTTGACGGCTACAAGCCTACTCAAAGCCTTCGCAGCAAAACTATGGTTCGCAACGATTTTGGCGGAACCCTTGAGGAATGCCCGATGTGGTCATTCGATGGCAGCTCGACCGAGCAAGCCGACGGTAGCGATTCAGATTGTCTGTTAAAGCCTGTTGCAATTATCCCTGATCCAGATCGCAAAAACGCCTACCTGGTCATGACAGAAGTACTTAACGCAGACGGCACGCCGCACGAATCAAATGGTCGTGCAACAATCGACGAAGGCGAAGACGACGACGATTTCTGGTTCGGTTTCGAGCAGGAATACTTCCTTTGGGATACAGAAACTAACCGCCCACCAGGCTTCCCTGCTGGCGGCTTCCCTGATCCACAGGGCCCTTACTACTGTTCAGTTGGCGGCAAAAACGCGCACGGCCGTCAAATCATTGAAGAGCATTTGGACATGTGTCTTGAAGCTGGCCTTAATGTTGAAGGCATCAACGCTGAAGTTGCTGCTGGCCAATGGGAATTCCAAATCTTCGCTAAAGGCGCTAAGCGCGCGGGCGACGAAATCTGGCTGGGCCGCTACCTGCTTGAGCGTACTGCTGAGAAATACGGTTTCGCTATCGACTGGCACCCTAAGCCTCTAGGCGACACTGACTGGAACGGTTCTGGTATGCACGCAAACTTCTCAAACGGCGCAATGCGTGAGAAAGGTGACGAGAGCGTGTTCACCAAGATCTGTGAAGAGTTCGGTAAAAACATCGATCGTCACATCAGCGTTTACGGTGCAGACAACCACCAGCGCTTGACTGGTAAGCACGAAACCCAGTCTATCGAAGAGTTCAGCTACGGCGTATCTGACCGTGGTGCATCTATCCGTATCCCTGTTGGTACAGTTGAAGATGGCTGGAAAGGTCGTTTGGAAGACCGTCGCCCAGCATCTAACGCTGATCCATACAAAGTGGCGGCCGCTATCGTTAAGACTACGAAAGAAGCTGGCTAAAAAAACGTTTTATACGTTAAAAAAACCGGGGCCAAAGCCCCGGTTTTTTTATTCTCCCATCACATTCCTCGCCTAAGACTACCCTTTCCCAAGTTAATCATTATAGAATTGCGCGCCCGTCGACGCCGCAAACTGATTTTGCGTGCCTCGCGCGCCGCCTAAAAAACGTGCGCTCAAGCTGCACCCTACAACAAGCAGCGATAACACTCATATTTTAGCCCTTAGGGGTTGTCGTTTGGAGGAAATACCATGTCAGAGAACACTCTGAAACTAATCAATGAAAGCGAAGCTACCTGGGTCGACCTTCGTTTTACCGATACAAAAGGCAAAGAGCAGCACGTTTCTATTCCTTCAAGCGAAGTTGACGAGCAATTCTTTGTTGACGGAAAAATGTTTGACGGCTCTTCTATTTCGGGCTGGAAAGGCATTAACGAGTCAGACATGATCTTAATGCCTGATGATTCAACGGCGGTAGTCGATCCATTTACCGACGAAACTACCGTGAATCTTCGCTGCTCGATTGTCGAGCCAGAATCACGCCAGGGCTACAATCGCTGCCCACGTTCTGTCGCCCAGCGCGCGGAACAATATATGAAAGACAGCGGTATCGCCGATACTGTTTTGTTTGGCCCTGAGCCAGAGTTCTTTTGCTTTGACGATGTGAAGTGGCACGCTGACATGGGTAGTGCGGGATACGAAATCAACTCTGAAGAAGCGGCATGGTCTAGCAGTAAGTCTTTCGAAGACGGCAATACAGGGCATCGACCGGGCGTTAAAGGTGGGTACTTTCCCGTACCACCAGTCGACTCATTACACGATGTGCGTGCAGCCATGTGTCGCGCAATGTCAGAAATGTCTTTAGAGGTAGAAGTACATCACCATGAAGTTGGTACAGCCGGCCAATGTGAAATTGGTGTTGGTGCAAACACCTTAACGGCGAAGGCCGACGAAGTACAAATTCTCAAGTACTGCGTACACAACGTTGCTCACGCCTACGGCAAAACCGCAACCTTTATGCCCAAGCCTTTGGTCGGCGATAACGGAAACGGCATGCATTGTCACCAGTCGATTTCAAAAGATGGCACTAACCTTATGGCGGGTGATCTTTACGGTGGACTGTCAGAAACCGCCCTGTTTTATATTGGCGGAATCATCAAACACGCGCGCGCTATCAACGCCTTTGCTAACGCTTCTACCAATTCTTACAAGCGTTTGGTTCCGGGTTTCGAAGCACCCGTTATTCTTGCCTACTCTGCAAAAAACCGTTCCGCTTCGATTCGCATCCCTTATGTTCCTAATCCGAAAGCACGCCGTATCGAAACTCGCTTTCCTGACCCCACAGCAAACCCTTACTTATGCTTTACCGCATTGTTGATGGCGGGGCTTGATGGCATCAAAAACAAAATCCATCCGGGTGAAGCAGCAGATACCGACCTTTACGACCTGACCGAAGAAGAGGTTTCGCAGTACCCAACTGTTGCATCAAGCCTCGAACAGGCACTCGACGCGCTCGACAATGATCGCGAGTTCCTCAAAGCAGGCGGCGTAATGGACGATGATATGATCGATGGCTATATCGAGCTTAAACGAGAAGAAGTCGAAAAACTCAACATGACGACAGCGCCAGTAGAGTTTGACATGTATTATTCCGTTTAAACCTTAAACGTGCTGATAAAAGAGCCCGGCCATATGGTCGGGCTTTTTTTATTTTAGGCAACGCCAGTTTTCAATAGCTAAAAATATTATTAAACTTTACTCGTCCGCTGGCGGGTATTTTTTCAAGTAGAAAACGGGTTTGAACAAAGCATTACTCTTCGGCAAAAAACACGATGGAATCCAACTAAAATGTATCAGCTTATCGGTTACGGCACCCATAACTCCTATAAAATTTTATATATTCTAGAAGCGCTGAACGCAGAATACACCTTTCAAATAGCCAACCTGGCTGCTGGCGAACAATTCAAACCGGCGATAAAAACGCTCAATCCGCACAGCCGGGTTCCAGTTCTTAAATACGAAGACCAGGGTCTATATGAGTCCGGCGCGATTTGCCGGTTCCTGGCTACAAAAGAAAACTCTGAGCTGTTCCCAGCCGACCCGATACAGCGAGCAGTTGTGGATCAGTGGATGGATACATTTAGCTGTCATCTGGGCGGCTATATTTCTTCTTTATATTTTGAAAAAATAATAAAAAAGATGGCAAGGCTTGGTGACCCAGAAGAGGCGATTGTTAATAGCGCAGTTAGAAGGTTAGACGCGGATTTAAAAAAACTGGATGACTGGCTTGCCGGCAACACCTATTTGACTGGCGACAAGCTCAGTATCGCAGACTATTTTTCATTCGCTTACATCGAACAGTCAAAAGCCATAGATTTTTCGTTAGATAGCTTTAAGAATGTCGTGCGGTGGGCGAATGCCATAGAAGCATTACCAGCTATCGCAAGGGGAAGATCCCGCATGGAACAGGCACTTTCCGAGTTCAAAGACTTGCAAACAAAATAGAAATGTTAGTCGATTTAAATTTTTCTATATTAAGGTACGTATAATTGGTCAATCGAGTACCTTCGCTAAATCTAATCCGTGTGTTTGAAGCAGCCGCCCGCCATCTTAGCTTTAAACTCGCGGCAGACGAGCTATGCGTATCGCCCCCCGCTATTAGTTATCAAATAAAATCGCTTGAAGAACAGCTCGGCATTCAGCTGTTTGTACGCAAAAATAAAAAACTTGAGTTGACTATTGCAGGTCATGATTACTTTACCAAAATCAGCCCAGCAATCCGCAGAATAAATACAGCGACCTTAGCGCTAACCTCTAACCAGGAAAAACAAACACTAAAAATTAATTCAATACCTGTTGTCGCTCAGTTCCATTTAGTCCCCTATATTCACGAGCTTCAGGAGCAATACCCGGAACTTAACATTCAGGTCATCTCCGATCCAAGCAATGTATCCTTTAATAAAGAAGAGCTGGATATCGCTTTAAGGCGCGGGCTGGGTAACGAGCCTGATCTCGTTTATGTCCCAATTTTCGACATTACCTTAACACCCATTTGCAGCCCGGACTTTAGAGAAAAAAATCCGCAGGCTGACCTGGAACAGTTTTCTAACGTCAGGCTGATTAAACAGAATGTCGACACTAATAATTGGCCCAGCTGGCTTAAAGACTGGGGCTTTCCCTTATCTGGTCATGACGAAATGATTGTCAGCACTTTTCAGTCTGTACTCGATGCAACGCGCAGCGGGCTTGGGATAGGGCTCGCCTATGGAATCACTATCTATCCAGCGATTAGCAAAGGCGAGCTAGAGATATTATTCCCCGACAAGATTACGCAATACGATACGCTCTATATGGTGTACTCCGCAGAGCACGCCGGGCATCCCGTTTTTGACGCTTTCGAAACCTGGTTAAAAAACTCCAACGCCTTACGATTCCCAGTACCCAGTCAAATCTCAGATAAATAAATCTTATCTGAAAGTTAAAAAATACTCGTTTGTCCCCACCTCACCTTTCGCTGTAAATTTAGCCACATCAATCTTTGAATTTAATTTTGCTGGGCCTGCCCTGGCAAGGCTGCGTTTTGCCTGAATTTAAACGCAAGCCTGCAACGCCACACCAGGTTTACTCAACACAGTGACATAGGAAGAAATAGAAATGAGAACCAAAACCATTAAGCGTTTACTCGATTTAGTCACCGTATCTGCACTAATAATTGCCTGCTCTAGTAGCGACTCCAACGACAGCAATACGATAACCGTTAGCCCCTCATTAGGATTAATAAACGCAGCAGACGTGAGATTGCTTGATCTCAGTCTCACTCAAATCAGCGACACAATTGAGCAGCTTGATGCCTCGGGTCAGGCGACCTTAACCTACCCCAGCTCGCATACAGCGCCCATTATTGTTGAAGTTGTTGGCAATGCTGTTGCTGAGTATTTCGATGAGTCAGCCCAGTCATTTCGCCCCTTTGAAGGCACAAACGTTCTAAGAGCGATACTCGATGGCCCTCAATCGAACGCGGGAGTGACAGCGCTCACAGAAGTTGCCACACAACGAGTCGAGGCTCTCGGTTTTGGAACGGCAACCGCCTCATCAATTAATGCTGTCAATACGCAGATTCGTGATGCGTTCGCCAAGGGGATTGAGGATATTACCTTACCCCCAACAATTGTAGGTGCTTCTAGTGATCAATTGGGCGGCTCTATCGCAGATTTGTACGGCCTGTTTTTAGCTGCCCTAACGGATTTAGCTAGCGGAGAAAACAATCCAGCATTGGCTATCTTACAACAGCTCGCCGAGGACCTAAGAGACGGCAACTTTGACGGTCTACTTAACGGCAATTCATTAACTAATTCTATTCTTTCCCTTCAAGCATCAAATTTTGATTCCCTTATTAACCCTCTATTCAATGATGCGCTAGCACAATATGGCGATGGCAGCGTCACTCAGCAAGATTTAATTGACTTTGTTAATGTGCCTGTGGATCCGCCAGGCACATCCAGCCGCGTCTGTCCTTTTGGTGGCTCTCCACAAGATACTACCCTGCCGAGCGTGCTAGTCGACTCACAGTTTGACCTAGTCCTAAGCACCGTTACGCAAGCGGGTTTCGAAACATTTGATGAAAACCAGGACTATCCGATTACCATTGATGCCGATGGGACTTTCTCTGTTGAAATATTTCAACAAAGTGATGACCCCTACGAATGTTCAGACAGCCAATATTACTGGCATAACGAAAGTGCAAACTTAGTGTTTGCCATATCGGTCGTGAACGAAAGCTTTAACGAGCTAAATATTTTTCTCGCTGACGGCACCTTCCTCGCGCAAGCCACCGAAGACTCATCTTCGTCTACACCAGAAAACCTCAGCCTGGTGACCGATCTAGCAGGTGTCTACGATGTTGTGGCAACGCAAGGCATGCACAGCCGGGGTAGCGTAGAAATTCAGTCTAACGGAACTATCGATTTTGATACGTCCGTATTGCTCAACCTGCAAGCAAATAACGTGGTCATCTCAGACCGACGCGCAACCTTCCCCAATGAGCCGCGGCTATTTGTTAACTTTATGAACGAAGCGCGCACAGAAGACCTTAACAGGCTAACGATTTTCCTAAACAGCGAAGATCTTACCGAAGTAACTGGCTTCGAATGGACACTGAATATTAACCAGGTAAACCAGGAAACTGTTGCCGTCGATGTTCAGTCCGAAATGACGGAACCTACACTTAACATATCGGGCACCGTCTCCGGAATCGACCCGAACGCCCAGTTCGGAGATGGCCAGTGGGAACTGTTGATAAACGGCGTGTTTGCCAATGACGGACAGTTGGCGAACGGCGCAGTGACCTATAACTTCGCTTCGTTAGCTAATGGCGACAATTACGAAGTACGCATAAACGGCCAAATAAACCATACATGTATGGTTAGCAATTCCACTGGCACTATAAGTTCAACAAGTATCGACAACATCGATATTAGCTGTACGTCGAATTAGTAGATTTAACATCGGGCTTAAATCGGGAGTAAAAGTATGCTTCGTACTTTAATTAGTTCCACCTACTTTATCGTTTTATGTGCGGTATCAACATCAGCCTATTCAGCGATTGTCGATAACGGAAGCTACACGACTGTAACCGCAACAGGCCTGGATTGGTTAGATCTAACGGAAACAAGCAACCGAAGCTATAACGATATTTACTCACAGCTAGGATCTGGGGGAGAGTTCAGCGGCTGGCGCTACGCCAGCCTGGCCGAAATGAACGCTTTACTTGATGCATTCGGCGGAGACGGAAACTACTACCATTCAGGTAATAATGGGTTATTTGAAATGCTCGCACCGTATTGGGGAGATCTTAAGTGCGAATTTGAGGGCTGCCTTATTGGCGATGGCTCGAATGACTTTTACTACCATCAAACCGTAACCAATAACGTGGTGATGCTGGGAAATATCAACGATATCTCGCAGATCAATATACATTCTGGCCAGGATGTTTCACTGATTTATGATCAAATAAACTTGGGGGGCCCATCCGGAGGCCCTTTCAATATTGCAAACCCAAACTTAGGTCACGCGCTGGTACGCGCTACTGCAGTGCCTTTACCGGCAGCTGTCTGGTTTTTTAGCTCAGCGCTGTTTGCTTTGTCTTTGCTTAGAAATAAGACGCGCGCTTAAGCTAATTAAATGAGATGCGCCTACCTCTCAATCTAAAACTAATCACCTTAAAAAGCAGCCCGGCCAATTGGCCGGGCTGCTTTTTAATTGGCAAAAAAAATACGCTATCCCAATGGGTAAACGCTACACATGAAATATACGCTCATTTTTAAACCTATCACGCTAAATACTAGATTAACTTTTTATAGCTTTGGTAAATTTACCTAGCGTTGCCCTTTTCATGTGCAATATGCTGGACACGATCTCGTTTAAGACCAGCTCTATGTATATTCGAGAAATTTAACTATAAGTTTTGCTAGTAAGCGGTCAGCAAAAATTAATAAAAACTGTATTCCTGCAGTTGGGAGAGTGATTATGAATCAGAAGAAATTATTTATGGCAGTAGCAATAGCTTGCGGGGCAACGACGGCTCACGCGGACTTTGGAATCACCGGAGAAATGGAGGAAAACGCAACCTGGGAAGTAAAAGTTGGTGGCTTTTACAATCAATTTCTTGGATATGCTGATCCCGATATCGACAATATTGGGGACTCAAATTACGATGGACTGGACACTTTTGGCGATGGAGAGTTACATTTTAACCCCAGCATTACACTCGACAACGGCTTGAAATTTGGAGCACATATTGAACTTGAAGCAAACAGCAATAGTGATCAGATAGACGAAACTTATTTGTTTATAAAAGGAAGTTTTGGTGAAATCCTGATCGGATCAGAAAACTCTGCCGGCTACTTAATGCATTATGCTGCTCCACGCGTCGTGCCTTTCGCCGGCGATACCCCTGAACATGAAGCGTCTCTGAGCCAATTTATTCCCTTCTCTGGATTCGTTTCAGGTTCTTTAAGTAGTAATAGCGTTGGAGATGACTTTTTCAGAGGCTCTCTAGGAACCACCTATCTGGAAAACGCTCGTAATAATGACGCTGAGCGCATCACCTATTTCACACCGAGGTTTGCTGGGTTTCAGATAGGAGTCTCCTACGCTCGTGATGGTTCGCAAGACAGCTTCGGCCGTTTCAATTGTGATATAACAACTTGTGAATATATAGATCTCGCGGCAAACTTTACTACGGAACTCAGTGACGACCTTACGTTAAACCTCTCTGCAAGATACGGTCAGGCAGAGCTTGCAAGTAGCGCTACAGAGGATGACCCAACAGTATTTGGCGTAGGCGCTGAAGTCATTACTGGACCATTTACATTTGGAGCATCATTCGCGGAACAGGATGATGGCGCAGTCAACGACCAGGGTGAAGCCTTCGATATAGGTGTAAAGTATGATCTAGGCAAATATGCGTTTTCGCTCACCTATTTTGATGGTGAAAATATTGATGACGAAAATGTCGCACTAGAAGCCAACGAAAATTATACTGCGATTACGTTAGGCGCATCCAAACAACTTCTAAAAGGCGTCAATCTGTTAGGTTATATCGCAGATGTACAGTTTGAAGAAGACCTGGGTGACGCCGGCGCTGGCAGCCCTGGCGATGATGTTGATGGCTTTATAATTGGTACTGGACTCAGTCTGCGATTTTAATCGTGATTGGTAAAAAAAAGGGAGGCTGATAGCCTCCCTTTTTTATTCAGCATATAAAACTTCGATTTACATATTCAAATTGCAATTTTAATAAACTTGATTATGCGTTCAATCGTTTGGCTTGCTTCGTATCCTAAATCGGGAAATACCTGGCTTAGAGCATTTTTGATCAATTACCTATTTGCTAAAGACAAGCCGGTCCCTATCAATAAAATACATCTTCTTGGGATGGGAGACTCAATAATAAATACTTACAGAAAAGTAGGCGGAAAGAATTTTCTACCCAATGACCCTAACCATATTCTTTCACTTAGGCATAAAGTGCTAAAATCCATTACCGGAAATGGCGCTGATATTAACTTTGTAAAAACACACAATGAAAATTCTACGATTAAACACTCTGTGTTAATACCTGCGCAGTTAACACGCAGCGCTATTCATTTGATTCGCAATCCACTTGACGTAACTGTCTCCTTCGCCAAACACTACAATCTCACGATCGATAAAACCATCTCGCAGTTTAACAACGAGAAGCATATTATTCTTCCTGACGCCCACACCACCACACAATTCTTGAACAGCTGGTCAAATCACTGCAACACATGGCAATCTGAATCACGCTTCCCAGTATTAACGGTTCGCTATGAAGATCTAATACAAAAACCAGAAGCTTCATTCCGAAGCATTTTAAATCACCTGAAGATACCTCTGGAACAGCCAAAACTAGACATGGCAATTCAATTTTCATCGTTCAGCTCCTTACAAAAACAGGAGGCAAACAATGGATTCGTGGAAAACCAAAATCCTAACAGCCAGTTTTTCCGCAAAGGCCAGGTCGATCAATGGAAAACGATCCTCTCCAAAGAACAAGCCCAACGAGTTTACGGTCATCACAAAAAGGTAATGCAGCGCTTTAATTACAGCGCAGAAAAGTAACACCCCTACCTAACATTTTTATTATTTGCTAATTCTTCAACAAACTGATATCCAGGGATATTATTCGCGCGCAAAAAAATAAGACCGTACCTGGCCAAAGATTTATAAAAGCCTAAAAAAACATGCTCAACTTTCTCTTCAGGCACCTTACTCTCCTTTGACACAGCACTATAAATGGCACTTAAAGTGTGCTTACCGTCCAAATAACGCAATGCCTGCCCAAGCAATTTACTGGCACGAAAATTAACACTTCTGCCTTCATGCCTAAAGCCAGCTTTTTCCGCACCAAGGTTCTTAAACACCAGATCGCTCAGTTGCAAATGCAAACTCGACGAACTACTGATAGGTAACGAAGGGATATTACTACTGCAGGTAATTGATGGAGGAGCCACCGGCTCTTTGGAAGCATAAAACGCATGAGTTTTTATGTCACCACAAAATAACTCAACTGCCTGCTGACGCTCTACCTTGCTTAATGACTTAAAACGTTCAACTATCTCCTCATCCAGGCGATTACTATAGTAGTCCAGCCTATAGAGGTGCGGCTCAACAAAACCGGAAACTGCCATTTCCGCCTGAGACACAAAATCGTACAGCTGGGTAACAGTGTATGCACGATCATTTTTATGTAATAGCAAATCGACAATGCCTGCATCGCCTCGTTGATGATCAGAGAACGTCCGCGCCGTTCGTTGAAACAAATTGGTTTCAGGAAGCACGCCCATTAGCTTCTGCGCTACCTCAAGCTCTTCTCCCAGGCCAGAGGCATTTTTGTTAAGAAGAGATAAAAGAGTTTGCAATTGATAAACCCCTTCGCGAGCCAACTGACCGTATAGCATTACCCCAATCACGCCACCAGGCTTTAGCAACGACTTCAACTTAATTAACCCTTCAACTGGATTACGCAAATGATGTAGCACTCCCGAGCAATTGATATAGTCAAACTCACCGACATCCTCTTTTCGCAAGCCCAGCAATGATTCTGCTCGCCATTGGATATTAGTTAAATTGCGCACCGCTGCTCTCTGTTGCGCAATTTGCATAGAGACTTCACTAAGATCGACATATTCAACGATACTTCCAGCGCTTCTCAGTTGTTCCGCTAGAAAAATAGCACTATCGCCGGTTCCACCGCCAGCAACCAATACCCGAAAATCTTTATTGAACGTTTTTTTGCCACCAAACGCTCGATGGTTAAGTACATCAAAGCAATCCATCATTGGCGCAATCAAGCGACGGCGCTCATCTTCCGGCGCCCTTGGCGGGTATGGATAATTTAGATACTGATAGGTATTTTGCTGATCAGACAGGTCCAAATTTTTATTAGTATCGCTCAAAGCATCAATCACGATTGGAGTTTAAACCGATCCGCAATTCTACTACGATCTGTTTCTACCCGAGAAGTAGGTATTTCAATCAACGCAACAGCGTGCCGGCCGCATGACAATATCTCGGCGAATTTCCAGCCAAATCCAAGTACCTCTGCACTTATCGCAGTCATATCGCAAAACCCGTATCAGTCGATGAAGGCCCCTTGGCCTCCTCCGGATTTAATCAAGCTGGTTAGAGGGTGCGCCACTTAAGTTAACGTTGTTCTGTTCGCTAACAAATCTTAATCGACATAGTATTTCATTTTCCCGGATAAATAGATTAATAAAAAATTCATCAATTCTTCAATTTTGATGTCATTCCAGTCCATAAGCTGCATCACGCCTTCCATATAGATTGGAGTAGGCCAGCCAAACTCCGCTCGTTCGATTTTTACTCACGTGATTTAAAATGCGATTTGTTACTTCTCTTTTACTGGTTCTGTTTTCAGTTTTTTTCATCAATGTCGCCAATACAAAAGTCGATGCCACTGCAACCTCTGTCGACAACAATTCGCCAAAGCTTTACGAACAAGTTATCGATCACCTAAAGCAGCAGGAAACCGCCACAACTAAACCGCTACCCAAAGTAAGTCCACCCGCAACCATTTACAACGCGGAAGCGATCATTCCGCCTATGTGTTACACAAAGACTGATGGCGAACATAACCCTTGCTATGTCTGTCATCAGAATCCCGTATCTGGTCGCGAAAACACCATGGCCGATGGCGGATTACAAATCGCTTATGCATTTAGCGATGTGGGCATGAAAAACCATTGGAAAAACCTTTTTGAAGACCGCTCCGAAGCCGTTGCAAAAATAAGTGATGAGGAAATTATTCAATGGGTCGCGGAAGACAACTACTCGGATTTACCCAAACGCTTAAAATCAGAAGGCTTTAAAGGCTGGATTCCGGATTTAAAAAACCTGCAACGCGGAGCAAAGGCTTTCGACAAAAACGGATTTGCAAAAGATGGTAGCCAATGGGTCGCGTTTAATTACAAGCCGTTACCCAGCACATTCTGGCCTACTAACGGTAGCACCGACGACGTAATGATTCGCCTTCCTGAAGCTTTCAGACAAGACGTGAATGGTGAGCACTCACTAGACATATACGCCGCTAACCTCGCGATAGTAGAAGCTAACATCAAGGGGCTTAAGCAAATCAGCACCATTCCAGTAGACGAAAAAGCAATTAACAAGGATTTGAATGGTGACGGCAGTCTAACCGAGATAACAGAAATCAGTGTAACGGACTCTTTTGTTGGCGCAGCCGAAGACTCATATATTGATCCTTATATGTACCCTGCTGGCACCGAGTTTTTGCATACCGTCCGATATCTTGGTTTTGATAAAAATGGCGACATCACGATTTCAAAAAGAATGAAGGAAGTGCGCTACATGAAAAAATGGAAGGACGTTCTTAAGCAATCCTATAAAAGAGAGTATCAACTCGAAAACTTTGCCAAAGAAGCCGGCCAGTTGCCATCATATGTACTCGCTGGTGACTGGGGTTTAGATAATGGTTTTAGCTGGTCAATTCAGGGTTTTATCGAAGACGCTAAAGGCAATCTGCGTGAATCGACTTATGAAGAAAACTTATTTTGCATGGGCTGCCATACATCAATTGGCGCAACCATTGATAAAACATTTAGTTTTGCAAGAAAGGTTGACGGCGCTCAGGGATGGGGTTACATCGATTTGAAAGGCATGCCCGACGCACCGAACATGGGCGAAACAAAAGGCGAAATTGCAACTTATCTAGAACGCGTGGGTGGTGGCGGAGAATTTAGAAGCAACCCAGAAATGCAAGCGCGCTTTTTTAATGCGGAAGGCAAGCTTGACCACCAGGCAATTAAAGCCGCCAGGGATGTCTACGATTTGATAGTGCCTTCACGCGAGCGAGCGCTGACTTTAAATAAAGCCTACAAGGCCATTGTTGACGAACAGGATTTTCTTTATGGTCGTGACGCAACTGTAACGCCCCCCGTCAATGTTTATGATTTTATTGACAATGACACAGCGCCCACGCTTCCCGCTAACTTATTTCACCAATGGGATATCCGGCTAGATTGGTCGCACCAGGACAATCATCAAAGAACTGCTGAAAAGAATTTGAAACAATAAATTCATAAAGATTATTACTGCTCATCATCTAACCAGTTCAATTAGCTGCAACCAAAAATTAATATAACTGCAAAAACAATCCTTCGATTGTGACACATAGATATACCAGACTTCTGCGGCCGGTATCTTTACGCCGAATACCAGGAATGATACGGCTTGATCAAACTTAAGGAAGAGTCGGCACTAACTTAATTTTTTATCCCTATATACCCTGCAGGAGGGAGTGACTATGCACACGTTCAAAAAGCGTGCATTAGCAGCAGCCGTTGCGGTTGTAGCTACACAAGCAGTATCGGCAGGTACTGCACCATTTTTTGTTCCATTAACGAAACCTGAAATTGTTGAACCGGCTGATTCTATTGATGAGCGCAATGCACCATGGAGCGTTCCTTACGGTGTTAGCTTCACCAACTTAACCAGCATGGAAGAGATTGAGGATGATGTATCTCAATCAATTGTCCGCGTACCTGCTGGCAACGTTTCTTCAATGTTCGACATGCTTGCCTACGATCCAACGGGCGAATACATCTTTATTCCTCATGAAACACCATTCGGCGCGGGCGTATCTCGCTACGATGTTGAAAATGACGTGACTGACGTATTGTTCAAAGGTGACGAAACAGGTAACGAAGGCTTTGTTGCTGACACTGACTTTGGCGCTTTCGATCCCGTTCGCTGGACACCAAACGGCACACTAATCGCTGGTGAAGAATGGGCTGGCACAGGTCGCCTGGTTGAAATCTGTGATCCTTACATGGCTGCGCCTACTAACCCAGTTGCGGGCGGTGGTGAATTAGTGGAAGGTGATTGTGCAAATGATTCATCAGCTGATTACCGTGTTCTTAACAACGTGCCTCTAACAGCGCAGGAAGGTATCTCGTTTGGTATCGATAACCCAAACATCATGTACTACGTTGATGAAGACCGTTCAGGCTCTATCTACAAAACGGTTTATCAAAACGCAGGCGATCTAAATGGCCCAGCGCAAACGTTCGTTTTGCAAGTAAACGACTTCTTAGCAACTGGCGGTGACGTTGCGGGCCGCATCGATCGTTCACCAAACAATGGTTTGGATGCAAACGGTGACCCACTTCCCGGTGGCGCACCAGTTCGCTCTGGCCCAGCAACATGGGTGCCTATCACTGACGCCAACGGCGGCCCGTTAGAAGGCGTGCAAGATCCAACAGTTAATCTTTTGGATGACAATGGTGAAGTGATTGACGCAGGCCAGGCTGGTCGTGACGCTGCTGACGCTGTAGACGGTACGCCTTTCTGCCGCCCAGAAGATACCACTATCACTAAGCTGAAAAATGGCAACGAAGTTCTTTACTTCGCAGCGACTTGTGAAACTTCTGTTATTGGTATCGAAGAAACAGCTAACGGACCTTTCGTTCGCTATTTCGCAACAGCAGAGACACCTAAGAACGTTGGCTTCGAAACAACAACTGCTAACTTGAACTCGCCGGACAACCTGGCAATCGATGCGTTAGGCAACATCTACATCATCGAAGATTCGCCAAACACTACAACCGTAGGTGCGGACGGTGGTGATATCTGGTTTGCTCGCGACGTTAACAACGACGGCGTTGCAGAGTCAATCGATCACTTTATGAGTTTGCAGGTTAACCAATCTGAAGCAACTGGTATGATCTTTCACCCAGTGGACCCAACCAAGTTTGTCGTAGCTGTACAGCACCCTGCTTCAACAGGTCTGGGCGACACTGACTTTGACGGAATCCGCGACGTTGACGAGGACGGCAATCAAGTCGCTGGCTTCGGTGATGCGATCTGGCAATTTGATCTTACCAACGTACAACCGCCAGCTTGTGTTAAAGACCTCAAGCAAAAAACTAAATTCAACAAGAAAGCTGTGGTTAACACTTGTGTAAACCAGAAGAGCTTCAACTTCATTAAGTTCCTTAACAAAAGTGAACAGCCTTTCGACTTCCCTACCCCATAATCGGTGTCGGAAAGTTTCTAATAAAACTAACGTTTTTTTAGACACCCATTAAAAAAACGTCAATAAAAAAGGCCGCTGTGATCCAGCGGCCTTTTTTTTAAATCTTCAATTAAGCGGCGTAATGTTTAGGTTGCCATTTCCATCGAGGATCACTAATAAGTTTAAACGCCTGCGGCACCGTGAACCCCTTGCTGGCATAGGCTGCTGTCGCTTGCTGGAGTTTTTTCCAGGCAGCTTTTTCTTTCGCCGTTATCGTACCCATTTTTGCGTGTGGCACAGACTGCCCAACTAGCAAAGTGTAGTAACCATCTAGTCTAAACCGGCAAAGCTCATCTTCCAGGGCAATGCGCCAAAGAGAACTCGGGCCGTTTTCCTGATAGTACTCGATGATAGGTTGCGCACCGCGAATATCCACATCAGCCTGGCATGCGCGCCAGAACTCATTCTCAATTAAGGTATTGTACTTATAGTGAATCGCTAAAAAGTCAGCGATAGTATCCCAGTTTCTTGCATTAAACTGGTTGTAGGCCTTTCGTATCGAAGGTGTTATATCACCATCTGCTTCAGCCAATGTCTCAGCAAGCGCTTTAGCAGTAGAACAGATTGCAGCAATCGCGGTCGCCTCTAACGGCTCAACAAAGCCTGCTGAATTACCAATAGCCACAACATTCTTAACCCAACAATTTTCATAGCGCCCGCTTCTATAACGAACGGTCGCGACGTCTTTTATCTTCGGATTCCTGGCTCGAAATTCCTGTTCTGCCTGATCGGTATCAATAAAGTCTGCGGAAAAAACATAGCCCCGGTTGATGCGATCGAGATGTTCTATTTGCCAGCTCCAACCCGCTTCCATCGTTTCGCTCGTTGTATAGGGCTTGACCGGCTCGTCAGTTCTTTCCCAGCCGCCAATAAGAGCGCGGTCGCAAAACAAACTGTTTTTATAACTGACAAATGGCTCTAGAAGCGCTTCGCCTAACAACATCGATTTAAAACCAGAACAATCGACAAACAAGTCAGCAGTAATCGAGTTTCCCGTTTCTAATCTCAGTGTTTTAACGCCCTGTTCATCAAGTTCAACATCCGTCACCAGATCATCGACAATTTCGATACCCTGTTCCACAGCATAGGTTTGAAGAAAACTGGCAAAACGATGATTATCGAGATGATAGCCAACGTTTTCGCCAATTTCTGGTTGACCATTTTTATCTGCAAGGCAAACAAAATTGTTACGCATTAATACAGAAGCAACACAATGGTTTTCCATTTCGTCAAAGCAGTAGTAACCCATGTTCCTGGGTAAGTCTGGATGAGGATGTTTTACGTCGAGCTGCGGCGCAAACGTATAATTAAAGTCTCCGCGCTGGCCCCACTTAAATCGAATACCTAACTTCCAGGTAGGCTGAACTTCTCTATAAAAGCGAGCAGGGTCAATGCCTAGATAATCGTGTAAGAAATTAGGCAGTTGTCTTAAGCTGCCTTCGCCCACACCAATGATGCCAAGTTTGGATGACTGCAATACCGATACTTGAATGGATTGCGGCAAGCGTCGACGCAGCGCTAATGCAGACAAAAAGCCCGCCGTTCCTCCACCTAACACCAATACATTGTTAACGCCATTCGCTGGCGTTTCGGAATTTGAATTCATCATTATGAGCTTCGAATAATAAGGTGACGTTCGGCAAGCGCTGAACGTAGTAACAATAACAATGCGCTGACCAACATAGACCAGATCAACACATACGTTTCGGGACTGGAAATGCCGAGCGTATATTTGAACAAGGCCAACCAGGCAAAGTAACTAATGGCGCTGTATTGAAGCCATTCTGCAAAATGTCCCAACAGAGGATGAAGACCTTGCCCACGCCAGGACTGCGCAGCGATAAGCCTTGTGAGAACCAGGGACGTCGACGTTAGCATCAGCACAGTAAACCCTGACAACAAAAAGCAGGTAAGCACCTTAGCTTGCGACCAGTCAGGGATATAAGCTGATATTGCTGGCCCAGACCACAGCGCGTCCCAACTAACGGCCAAAACCAAACCGATACCGAGCAGCGCCGTCGGTGAGCTGTCCTTTTTATCCGCATCCTGCTGAACCGGAGAGAACAAATCGTCGAGGATAAACCATGCAATAAGCAGAAACGCGACCAATCCAACGATAGCCGTTAACTGAGGCAACCACTGCAAACTTTGTAGCGACGCCACACTACCCAGTAGCGGGAAAACAGTATGCGTAGAACTAATAGCGAGTAACCAGAGCAACGCGTTTAGCGGCTTGTCAAAATACCTGGAGCGAACGCAGGTAACTATCGCCGCATCAATACCAATGGCAATACCCAGCAAGATACTAACTGAATAAAACTCTTCCACGTCGATTTACGTTGTCGTTAACAAACAAAGGTAATCCCACAAACCAGCAAGGACAAATTCGTGATAGAAGAGCGGCTGGGCCTGGCACGGTTAATGTGTTTACAAACAACCGATTTCATTCATAAACCCAAGGCTATTAACGATCATCTAGCACCGGCCAAGGGTATTTTTATTCGATGAATATTGCTTGAACATCTTCTTACAGATTTGTTGCCAATACACCCATCCCGTAGTACAAATTGCGGTCGGCTTCCTTAGCGCCGCCGATAACAGATCGAAACTTATACAATAAAAATGGTCTAAACTTTCGAGATACAGTTTGCAGATTATCGCTTTCTTACTCCAATGGCTTTGAAACGCTCTACCACTTACATACAGTTAATTATCGTCGCTGGGACTTTGTTGGCGGCTTGCACAAGCTTTGCCGAAATATATAAACACGTCGATAAAAATGGCAACGTCACTTACAGCGACGTTAAACCAAGCTCAAAGAACGAAAAGTCGGTAACTACAGTCGCGCCAGACGAAAATACCGTAAATGTTTTCGGCTCTGATGAGCAGGCCGAAAACCAGCGCGCGTCCGAGGACTTTTTTGAAAAGAAACAAAAGCTACGAGAGAAAGAAGCTTCTAAAGCACAGGCGCTGGCACGCTGGCGAAAACAATTAAAGGCAGCGCAGTTAGAGCTAAAAATGGCCAAACGAGCAAGAAGTGAAGGCGTTGTCGCCGAAGAAGGTGACTTCGTCGGGGTTGCAGGCGGTGGTGCAAGACCTTCGGCCAGCTACTTCAACAAGCTGGAGCAGCTTGACGCCAATGTCGTCATCGCCGAACAAAAACTTGCGACAATCCGGCACCAAAAACCTTTTTAGTCATTCCGGCATCTGCTGCTAGCGTTAACGATTGGCTGATAAAACCAGCAGCTTGTTTTGTTGATCAATATCGAATTTAAACCGGCCTAAAAAATTCATCCCTAACAAACCAACACTTTCGCGAGACGGGTAATCCATCACCGCAACTTCTATGTCCGTAAGTGCATAATCCCCCACCTGCAAACGGGCAAAACGATAAATAGGTGCATCGACCTGACCGCCTGCGGTATTAACCTGGGTAACCCTTATTAACTCAACAGTATTCGGGTTTGCGATCTGCTCAAAAAAATCTTTGGTCAAAACGGAGAGCGTTGCCCCCGTATCGAGCAAAAGTTTTGCCGAATAGTCGCGTGAATCCGCGTTAGGTGCGACACGCGCATTAACTAAAAATTGCCGATTCCCATCCGACTCTAACGGAATACTACTTTCTCGCAATTTCAGTAAGGCGATTTCGTCCAAAGCTTCGTTAGCGCGCCCTTTGAATTCACTAATGGTCGAGACCAGTCCAAGTGTTTGCTCCGCTTCACCATAACGCTGAAGTTTGGTAAGCAAACTGGCTTTCAAGAGCAGCGTATTGCCATCATCAGGCACATGCCACAAGACACGATCGGCCACAGCCAAGCCATCTAGCCAACGCCTTTCCTGAAAAATGCGATCAAAGAAATTTTTTAAGATCTGGCTCAAACGCTTTTGCAGTTGATATTGCGCATTTTGATCCACGCTACGCTGCAACTCGATAAAGACGTCAATCGATGCAGAAACTTCACCGGTAGCGTTCAGCTGCTCGGCACGCAGCCACTGGTATAACCAATGGTTAAAGTACCGCCGGTCGGCGGCCTCAAGAATCGCTTCGGTTTTTTGCAAGATCTGGGGGGAAGGGCTCTGGACCAATGCATCACGCGTCGAATTGAACCAGTCATATACCAACGCCTGCACTTGTTTGGGATAGTGCTGCTGAGCAGCCGCCAGCCCGGTAAACGCCATCGTCATTTCCCCGCCCTGAAACAGGAAATTAAGATCAGCGCTTAACTGCGCCCATTCGGGCACCAGCCCTGCGTCGCTACCGTGTGCTTCCAACCTATCTGAAACGCTAACACCTGGCGAGCCAACGTCACTGATTAATCTCTGGCCATCACCCCCAGCAACAAGGCGGAGCTTTGTATACACAAATGCGTTGAACGCTAATGAAACGACCAGGGCAATGCCCAGGAACTTAACCCAGCTAACGCGCATACCTACCTCCCTGTGATGTCGTTAAAATTTCGCACCACCAGTGACCCATACCAATCTCTATCGCACTATAATGGTGCAATAGAACCCCATTGAGATCTTTCATCGAAACTGCGTTTATTACCGGCACCATCATTGTTCACGCCACGCGAGATGAATGTATCGAAGTCATTGTTATATATACGAAAATTTGACCTGAAATACGCCACGCTCCAAGCGTAACACCCCTGTGTCTAATTTTCTTCTGATCGCACACAATTAGGAACACTTTTTGCTCCTATGCTACTACTTCGACCTTTACGGTCGTCACGCACTCAAATACATGATCGCAAAGCAATATGATCGCTGAACAACTGCATACGCGCCTGTTAGAAAATATGACAACCGCCGTGTTGCTGCTCGATCATGATTTTCGGGTCACTCATATCAACAACGCGGCGGAAAACTTGCTCGGTCTAAGCGGCCGCCGCCATCAAGGCCAAAGCCTTAAAACGCTGCTAATCGACTCAGACACCATGCTTAAAGTCATGCAAGACACGCTCAACCAGGGTGCTGCACACACTGAACGGCAAGCGCTGCTGAAGACCATGTCGGCTGGCACACTGATAGAGCGCAAGGTCGATTATACCGTGTCGCCTGTTTCGGACATTGAGGGCAGCGCGCTGGTGGTCGAAATACAGCCGCTGGACAGAATTCTTGAAATCAATCGCGATGCCTCCCTGGTCAACTCGCAAAGCGCTAATGACGCGCTTTTAAAAGGGCTTGCCCACGAAATTAAAAATCCCCTCGGCGGGCTTCGCGGCGCAGCACAATTGTTAGAGAGCGAACTACAAAGTGACAATTTGCGTGAATACACCCAAATTATCATCGACGAAGCGGACAGGCTAAGAGTGCTTGTTGACAGAATGCTTGGCCCACACAAACCAATTGTTGCCAAGCCGATTAACATTCATCGCGTTTTAGAGCGCGTCGCCATGCTGATCGAAAATACCGAGAACACTTCGGTGGTACTCCTTCGCGACTACGATCCAAGCATCCCGGATATACCTTGCGACGAAGACCAGTTGATTCAGGTTTTTCTCAATATTGCGGGGAACGCCTTGCAGGCACACACCCACAATACACAAGCTAATGATGATGAAACGCAAGAGCCGCCTTTTATTCGTATCAGAAGCCGGATTGTTCGCAACTATACAATCGGCAGCGAACCTCACAAATTGGTTTGCTGTATTTCAATCGAAGATAACGGCCCGGGCGTCCCTGACGATTTGGCCGACACCCTTTTTGTTCCGATGGTAAGCGGGCACGCAGAAAACACCGGCCTGGGGCTGGCCATCGCGCAAAGTATTGTAAACCGCCATAACGGATTAATTAATTGCGAAAGCAAAGCCGGAGACACCAAATTTAACGTGTTCCTCCCTTTGAAATAAACACATCCATTTTTTCAACAGGCCATTTTTGTTAGAAAAATTAGATTGTGTTAGATGAAGCAAGACAAACAGATTAGCATTACGCGCTAGTCGGGAAAAACATTATGACAAACGCCAATCAAGTTTGGGTAGTAGACGACGACAAATCCATTCGTTGGGTACTGGAAAAAGCGTTAACGCGTTCCGGCCTTCATGTGGATGTTTTCAACAATGCCAGCGCCCTGCTGCAAAAGCTAGAAACCAGTGTGCCCGACGCCGTTATCAGCGATATTCGCATGCCAGGCATGGACGGGCTCGATTTGCTCGAAAGGATTACGGAGAAACACCCAAAACTTCCGGTAATCATCACTACCGCTCACTCCGATTTAGACAGTGCGGTAGCCAGCTATAAAAGCGGCGCTTTTGAATACCTGCCAAAACCGTTTGATATCGACGAAGCCATCGCCGTCACAAAACGCGCGCTTTCCTTTTCTGATCAAAACGATGTTGAGGCCATAGCGCCGGGAAAAACTGGCGACACGGAGATCATCGGTAGCGCGCCAGCAATGCAGGAAGTGTTTCGCGCCATCGGTCGCCTGTCCCACTCCAACATCAATGTATTAATTAACGGCGAGTCAGGTACCGGTAAAGAACTAGTCGCCAAAGCTCTGCACAAGCATAGCCCGAGGCGCGACAACCCGTTTATCGCGCTCAATATGGCGGCAATTCCTAAAGATTTAATCGAATCCGAATTATTCGGCCACGAAAAAGGCGCGTTTACTGGTGCTTCCGGCATGCGCACGGGCCGGTTCGAACAGGCGTCGGGCGGAACCTTATTTTTAGATGAAATCGGCGATATGCCAGCAGATACCCAAACGCGTCTACTGCGTGTTCTCGCTGATGGCGAATTTTTTAGAGTGGGCGGACACACGCCGGTTAAAGTCGATGTTCGTGTAATAGCTGCCACTCATCAGCACCTTGAAACCCTGGTCGCACAAAAGCTTTTCCGCGAAGACTTATTCCACCGTTTAAATGTCATTCGCGTCAAGCTTCCTAAACTCGCCGAGCGTAACGAAGATATTCCAGAACTGGCTAAGCATTTTCTGGAAATCAGCGCCAAAGAGTTGGAGGTTGACGTAAAAATCCTGACTCCCGAAGTTATCTCACTCTTTAAAACACTGCCGTGGCAAGGTAATGTCAGGCAGCTGGAAAATGTTTGTCGCTGGCTAACCGTAATGGCGCCAGGCACAGAAGTATCGCTGGATGACCTGCCGCCAGAACTTAACGAAACTGACGCCACCGCACCGACCAGCCAGGCGCCGATCGATGGTCGCTGGGAAAAACAATTGTTTTCCTGGGCCGAGCATAAACTGGCAAGCGGCGAAACGCGCATTCTCGATCTCGCGACACCAATTTTCGAAAAAACCATGATTGAGTTTGCGCTTAAACAAACACGCGGAAGAAAGCGCGAAGCAGCCGAGCTGTTAGGGTGGGGTCGCAACACGCTAACACGCAAGCTCAAAGAGCTTGATATGCCAAGCTAGCAGCGGCAAAAATCACGTTAGCAACCCTCGCCAATGTTATACTGCGGCGATGGTTAACGTCGTTTTATTCGAGCCGGAAATCGCACCCAACACCGGCAATATTATTCGCCTGTGCGCAAACACTGGCGCTAAACTGCATCTTATCGAGCCACTAGGCTTCGACCTGGACGACAAGAAATTGCGTCGCGCTGGTCTCGATTATCATGAGTTTGCCGATCTCCAAATCTGGAAAAGTTTTCCTGAGTTTTTAACTGCTACGCAACAAGCACGGCCCAGCGCCCAACGCTTTGCACTCACTACCAAGGCAACAACACGTTACGATCACGCCGACGTCGGCAACAATGATTATCTAATCTTCGGTCCCGAAACACGCGGCCTGCCCGATACAATTTTGCAGCAATTCCCTAACGAAAATAAACTGCGGCTCCCCATGATGCCAAACAGCCGCTCGCTTAATTTATCCAATACCGTTGCGATAATGGTCTACGAGTGCTGGCGTCAACAAGATTTTAAATAGCTAAGGGCTCGAACACACGCGCACGTTAGCGTTTTGGAAAATAGTTTTTAGGATAGTCAAACGCTAAAAGTTTTACTCCAGAACACTCGTTGATGCAGCGCCATTCGTCCGTATTAAAAGACATACTAACGAAGGCAGAAGTGGGCAGGTTGTTGAGCTGAAGAATGTCGGCGGGGCAAATCTCTGCCAACAGTTCCGTAAGCGCAGGGTTATGGCCGACAACCAACACCGACTTATGCTCATTATCTAAATTACGAATAAGCTCAAGCAAATCAGTACAGCTGAAGGTGTAGTATTCAGGGTCTAGCTCAAAACCAATTGACCCTTTAGGTGAACCGCCTGCGTCGACAGCATTATCCAGACAACGCTCATAAACAGCTTCGGCCAATAGCCTCGCCCTGACTGCAACGCTGGAAACCACCAGGTCCGGCAACACAAGCGGTTCGTGTTCGCAAAGATCAGCAAATACCTTTGCCATTAAAGGCACATCACGCGCACCTCGTTTGTTGAGGTCACGAGACACATCGTCTAACTCAGGCGATTTCCAACTCGACTTCGCATGCCGCATTAGCGTCAGTACTTTCATAATTGCTACAGTAGCATAGTGCTAGTGTAAACACCTATAAAAAAGGTTCTGGCCCCAGAATCACATAATCAGATGCCTTCTAGCGCTTATTTTAGTTCTCTATCATTCATGCGTGAACTCTAACGCCTTTAGCATCGGGCGCAGTTTACTGCGTCCGCGTGCCTAAACGAGTTATGTCTCTTCATGGATGACGCCGAAATTGGCGGTATACGTTGCAAAATCGGCTGTAGTAAAAATAAGCCACTTTTTCTTTTCCTGCTTAAAAGCGAGTTCAACTTTATTAATGCCTTGTTTTTCAATCGATTCTAACAAGGCTTCACTTTGGTTTACTTCATCTACAACCCAAATTAGTAGCTCATGGAACTTATTTTTTATATAGCCATCCATTCTAGCTTTAATTTCAGTCGCTTCTTCTCGAGTTTTTGGCACCGTGTCTCCAATTTCTACGCCGCTATTTATAATATCAACCTTAAGTATCTCCGCTTCTTGATAGAGCTCCACTCTAGCACCTGGGTACTTAACTAGCAGTCCCGAATGTATGCTCTCCCACCCACTTATAATATTCTTTGGTTCATCGGATCCACAGCCTGCTAACATAACTAGAACCAAAAGAATCGAAAATATAGCTCTGCTCTTTAGCATGGATAAGCCTCTCTAGACATAACACCGTAAGCAAAGACGCGTGTAGCACGTCCAGTGAAGCGAAGCGGGATGATTTACCTTGCCTTATTAACTTTTGACAACTTTTGTGCCTGCTATTTTGTCGTGGAGACACCTACGCTCTTTGCCAAATATGAAACACAGGTTTACGAGGTTTACTAGACCACCAATATAGGGGATGTACGGAAACCCAAAGTAAGGAATATAGCGTTTAACTATTAGCTCTTGGATACTAGGCTTTGTGCCATCAAGTTTTACTATTTTGATGCCATTAAATTTTTTACCGACAGTCTGTGCATTTTGATATAACAACTTACCATTGATGGCAAAGTACAAAGCAAAACCTACAAAAGCTATAAGCAGGGTTTTGCCTAAATCGGGTGGCGCTTCCCCCAGATTTTCAAAAAAACCGAAGAAGTACGCTAGCGGCATAGATACCACCATAATAAGGATTGCATCAATCAAAGCAGAACCAAGCCTTGCCCACCTTGAAGCATCCTCTATTGTTATTTCATTGTTTTGTTCTTCCATGCTTCCTCCCTAGGTCGATGAGCTTTAAAGTTAACACACTTGGTAAGTTTATTTTTCTGCGCGATCAATCATCAGTCCTTTTGGCTTAGATAATTCACAAAATTCTTCCGCAGTATATTTCATTACTAGAGCCGAAACACCGCTAGCAATTAAAGGAATTCCTATTCGAAAATCTCCCATAGTGCTTACGACAGCAGCGGAAAAATATCCTTCATTAAAAACTTTTGGTATGCGTTTTGACCAGAGCTTATATATGGTGCTATCTGGATTACAAAATGTTTTCCAGGCAATCCTTCGTAAGACAGCAAACGTAGTCTTTCCAATTTTTTGAGGCTGTTCAGCCTTTTCTGGCGGAGGCAACATTTTTCGATCAGGCGGAGGAAGTTGATTTAATGCATAGGTTCGAACATCACTCAGCAATTTGATACTTGTGGTAGGTACACTGTTGCCAATGAGTTTAAATATTTCAGTATCACTATTTCTCTGAATAAGCAAAACCGCCTTTTCTTGAATTTCTTCAAGATTCATTTCTGATTCTTCAGACCCAATCAGTTCGGTAAGAATGCACTCCTCCTCAATTCTTTCTATTAATCTTTTTTGAAACTGACGTCTAGTTCTATCTGAAGAAATGTTATTTAACTTGTCAACGACTTCCCTAACCAATTTTTTAGCTTCTGTTGTTTTTTTACTCCTCAAATGGCATACAGCTAACAAACTAGATGCCTCTAGATAAAGGCGCGTGCCACTCCCAGATAACTTACGGATACCAACAAAACCGCTTTGTGCATATGTAAGTCTATTCGCATCTAGGCAAGCTTCAAAAGCCCAGAGCTTCGCTCTTAACAAACGATGGTGCTTTCTGTCATTTGGAAATATGGCTTGAATCTGACCCGCAATCTCCACCGCTTCTTCAGGTGAAGCTGAGCGAACAGCTGCTTTTAGCCGTGCCTCCAATGGCCTAAGTGCTTTTAGTTGCTCCTCTGTGAGCTTCTTTGTACTCATGATTAAACTTAACGCCGATGGCAGGGGCGCGCGCTAGCGCGTCCTGACCAATTTATCGGGCTTTTAGTGCCCAGCCTGGTTATATGCATCGACTCTAACCTCGGTATTTTCTGTCTTAAAAGTAAGGCCGATCTTGTCCGCTATAAGCGGTAGTAATTCTTGGTTAGCGTAAAGCAAGATGGCGATTAGACCGAACGTGATGGCCGCGGTGTATATAAGAAAATTGCGGATTTTTTTCGGCAACATCTTCCTTCTACGATAGGCTCGCATTCGAGCAAGAATTTCTTCTTGGGAATCACCTTGTGTCAAAGTTCATTTCCTTTATGCATATAACGCCTCAATAATGGGCCGGAGAACGCAGTGCTTCCAGCGTAAGCGGCTAGCCTGGCCTTGTTACATGCCGATAGTATGAATAGCACCGCCGTCCTCGAACAAGTCGATTGCTTCTTTTGCCGTGTTACCAAGCAGGCCTATGTACCATGTTACTAGTAAGATACCTAGAACAACCAAAATCGTGGTAACTATAAACTGCTTGGTACTTTGCGAAACCAGCTCTAGATAAGCAATTTTTGGAGCGTTGGGTAGCACCCTTGCGTTAACGATATCGCCTTGTTTATATCTCCTAACCATGTCTCTTGGAAGCCCCCAGCTCGGCATTACTGAAACAGGTTCAAGAGCAGGAGTTTCGCCAATATAAGTTCGTCCTCGGAACTCGTATTCGTATTTAATCGAAGCCCTATAGTGGCGAGTGCCTCTCATATCTGTGTAATCAATCATTTTTGATTCAATAATTTTTGCCGCGACCACAGGCAACTTCGCCCACTTTCTTTTCGCGAGAAGGAAACTCAGTTGCTGTCCGATAAAGACAACAACGAGCAATATAAACGCTAATCCTTTTAAAAGTGTAAGCATGCCTTTTGTATGTAACACCCGACGCACCGGCGAGCACGTAGTGCGAGTCCAGCGCTGAAAGTGCGATGGCGCCGCCGCTTGTTAAGCGCTGATTTCCTTTGAAATACCATACTCTACAGTGATCGATTTAGGTAGCTCTGATTCGCTATGAATTATTTTGAGATGCTTTTCGTCTACTTCTTTTACTTCGAGAAATACAAAACCTGCTTGTTCAACTACCACATCGTATTCAACGATAACATCCCCTTCAAAATTAGAACCAGAGACTTTCGACGGGCGGTCGAAGTAGACCAAAACATATTGAATTAATTTGTCCTCTATTACAGCACCCAAGCCTGTTGGCCCAAGCTGCTGAAGGGTATCTATATCATATGCAAATGTACCAAGCCGTAACAATCTAGTTTCTTTCGGCACAATAGAAAGATTATGGCTGTAGGGTGTGGTTAGCATTGGAACTGCGAACTGAAGCGTGTTTTCTCTTATTGCTTCTAAATCTAGCAAGAATTTTCGATCCGTTGAAACCACCGCGCCATACATAGAGTCAGTTAAAACATTGCCTGTAATCCCACCAGGGATAACGGGGAAGCTTATGTACGCTTTTTTAGGTAAATACTCTGAATAAATTTGCCTTTTATTCTGATCAATAAAAACAATGCCTAGCTCGACTTCCCTCAATCCTGAGTCTGCTATAAAGCGATCATATTCGCTTATAGCGCAACCAGATATTTGCAGGATTAATATTAGATAGATAAAACGCATTAATTTCCTCGTCGTGCTTAACGCCTTTAGCACCGGCAGTTTACTGTCCGGTGCCTAAACTTGTTAGAACTATACTGCGACAAGCTCTGCAATTTTATCAACAACCACTGACATTGAATCTTCAGATGTGTCTAGACCACTTCGAGAGGCAAGCAAGGGGCTGATATTGCGTAGAGCTTCATATGTTGTGTTGTGCACTATTGGAACAAGTTGATTACCTGCCAGTAGTGCCGACAACTCTTTGTCGGCGACACTCTCTTGAGGCAGGCGCTCCAACATCGCAGGGGTCACCAAAACTAATCCGATTCGGGAATTCGCTAATCCCTTGTCGATTGCGCGCATCATGGGTACACCAAGCCCAAGATCCTTTTCGCTGAACCATACTTTGACGCCAGCTGCTTCAAGCAAATCGTGTAACTCTTTGGCTGGTCCTTTGCGGTCGTCCCACGCATGGCATAAGAAAGCATCACGGAGATCAGGCTGCGCCGCAGCTTTAGCCTCCACGGTTTCTCGAATAGGCGTGAGCGACTGAATTTGAGAAGGTGTATAAAGTACGGATGACCCTGCTCGTGACCAACGTGGCCTTGATCTGCCGCTGGAACGACTGCTGCTACTTCTAGAGCTGCTCCCGCCGCCACTATATGAGGAGTAAGATGGCGTGGAGTACGAGCTGTAGCGGCTATAGCCACCATAGCGGCCACCGCATGCCGGACAGGCAGCAGCAGCGGCCGCTGATCGATGTCCTCGTACTGGTGCTGTGCATCGTGCCATATTCTTTACCTCCTTGTTTAGATAAGAGTTCTAACAGTTAAATATACGGCATTGTTATATAGACATAATGTCTACATCTGCGAAAAGTGCCTGTACATGAATGCATATCTAACGCCCCCTTGAAAAAATGTCTATACCTGGACACTCCAACCCATCTACCAATCGATCCAGCCACTGCTTAGCCACAGCATTTTCTCGTTTTTATCACAAGGCTTTTTGCTTAGCACCCCAAAGAGCACTTCAAACAATACAAATACTTACTTCTGCCCAACACCGGGAATAAGGTTTCTCACACCAGACAATCCTGGCAGCCCTAGTGAACGGTTTCCACCGGGAGTTTTTGCAACACACTCTACGTCACCACCCGTGCTTTCGTTGCTCTTGCAATTAAATCGTTCGAGAATTTTGCCGGCGTTGCGGCGAAAATGCGGATCGGTAACTGTTGACGCCGCAAAACAAACATCCTCCATCGCATCACGCCCAGAGTCGATGCAATCCAGTAATAGTTTTGCAGCGTTCTCACCTTTCTCTTTATTTTCTAGCTTTGCGATGTAAATACGCTCAGGCAAAAAATAAACCTCATCAGAGTAAAGTGTTTCTGCTCGCCCTATTAGCGTATTTGCAGATTTAAACTGTCGAGATTGCAGCTTGTAAGCAAGTGATTCTTCTATAACGCTAAGCGAAGGCGTCCTGGCATTAAGTGCAATATTCAGGTTTTCTACTGCTGTGCTTTGCTTACCTTGTGATCGGCGCAGCTTAAACTTTAGAAAGCGGCCATACTGCGTGCTCATATCTACTTTAGCCAGTTTCTCGGCGGCAACTTTTAGCTCGTCATCTGCTAACGCTTTATCCATTTGGTCAAATGCCAATGCCGAGTCATAAAGCTTTTTATAGCTCGCGTTCGCCCGTATTTTTGCTAGTAAGCCTTCTTCGGGAAATTTACTTATAGCGCTTTCATAGAACGGCTGCATTACGTCTCGCTCGGAGTATTTTTCGATTCTCGATAACCGCTTTCCGAATTTGCGATGCGTTTTAGGAAGCGCCTGTTGAAGCATTGCGTTTTCCACTTGCTTTCTCGAAATACCTTTTAAACCCGCAATAAACTGGCCCTGCAAATCCACATTGGGGTTTTCAGCAAACTTGGTCAAAGCAGAATTTAACTCATCGTCAACAAAGGACTGCATTGAGGAAGAAAATTCCTTGAGCGCCAGACACGCATCATTTTTGATTCTTTCTAGTGTCTGAAAAGCTTGCGGGATACCCTCAAAACTATATCCTGCGCGCATCAATAGTTCGGCACCTAACAAGTCCGCTTCATCTTCTTGTCTCGCCTGCCAGGCGGGATGAGCAAAGTCCGACATCAGCTGTCTTGAGCGCTCATAGTAAACCTGAGCACGGCTATTTAGTTTTCGCAGCTCACGTTCATCATCACCTTTTTTAAAGCTGCCGTCTTCGTTTTTGATCAGCCCTTCGTGGACCACCAATGAGGTGTTAATCAGGCTCTTAAACTTACGTAACGATGCCTTGCCAGCCGATTTTTTCGCAATAACATCCGCGTGAGAGAACAGCGCATGCCCTAATTCATGTGCAAGAATAAACGCAATTTCATCTTCAGATTGCGCAAGTGCCAGGTAACCAACCGGAAATAAAATTACCAGGTCTTCAGTAATAGACGGTGAATTGCGTAACGCGGCTGTTGTTTTAATTGTAAAAGGAGGGTTTGCATGCGGCCATTCCCTGAGCAGACGTTTGGCGATCTGGTTTAAATAGCCCTCCACACTTCCTGAGGGGGACAAGTTTTCTCGGCCTATGCCTTTGTTTTGCGCATAAGCGTTTTTAGCCAATAGTTTATCTTTATCCCTAAAGCCCTTTAATTCTTCTTCCGAATAATAGTCAGTGATAAAGTTAGGTATTTTCTTCAAGCTCATCGGGCGATTTAACATTGCCAACGGCTGGCCTAAAGCCGAAAGGGAGCAACCTTTGTCTTGCGCATAAGCTAACGGTTTAACTAAGCTTATAAATAACACCCCAGCAACATAAACTATTTTCTTTAACATGACCCCGCCCCCATTTGTACACCCTGCTCTTTACATGTAGCGTTATCAATATCGCTGTTTGCGTGAGTTTTTGGCACATACTTCGGCTCTATAGACGAATGCATTGTCCAACAGGGATAGGTGCCATCGTCAAGACTGCTTGCACAGGCTTCTGACGCTTCCGGAGCAACGCCAGGGTCTACATGTATCAGGGTCATTTTAGTTGCCCGCTTTATCTCAGCGCCCTTTAATTTTTTCGCCGCCTGCTTAGGCAAAATATATTTGTCAGCACTTAAACTTTGCTCACAGTAGCATCTTAGTTTTGAGCTAACCACTTTAGTTAATGTTTCAGCGCTTACTATCGAACTGAATAGCGCGGTAATAAACAACACACCTACTAATAAACAAGATTTCATAATATCTCTCCAACCAATAAATTAGTCCATGAGCAAGTCTGCAATTCGAACATCACCCATTATCAGGGCGAAACCTTCTGCAATGTCATCTCTTGCAACCATGAGATAGTAAGGCACAATACCGTAAAATGCCTCTACGAGCGCCGGCGGCGAAACCGACAGCACTGGCACCCACACAACAGCAACCCCCGCGAGGATAAATAGAATAAGCGCCAAAACAAAAATGTGGCGTCCAATCAGACCGACACCAACCGACGCCTGGCGTATCAAGCCGTTTTTCCCGGGCTTGAATATTTTTCGCCATTTTTTATTTTTTAGTAGTTTATGTATGCGAAGGCCTGCCAACGCAGCCAGCAGCAAATAAACCAGAAAACAAAACAAAAACAACGATAGCGCCCAGTTAATAACACCTGCTACTAGATTTTCTGCATCTCCATAAAAGAACCAGCCGCTCATCCACAAAAATAAAAAGATGGCAGCCAGCCCCAACACCATCATCAACGCAAAATAGCGGTCGCCTTTTTGAAACCACAGCAGCGTGGCCTCAAGCCAATGAGGCCGCTTTAAAAAAAGTGCAATCACAATAAATATTAAAACGTATTTAATAAGAACCAATGACACTCCTAGCTTATAGCTCGCGGAGGCTTCAAAACTGGTATTTACGGACTTATAAAAGCGATTGCTAGACATGTTTTCGATTGCGACGGCATGCGAGAAAGCTCCCGGCATTCGTCCATGCATAGGCGAATGCACAATGTCATCAAACCGCTTCATATTTATGGCAACAACGACATGACTACCCTCGACTGCGCTCGCGAAAGTAGCGGGCTGAAGTTTGTTAGAAAAATAACTATGTAGATCGATATGCAAAAAAGGCGGACACGTAGGAAAGCCAAGTTCTTCAAAGCTTGGGGCTTCGCGATCTTTTATCAACAAGCTTTTAAGCTGATCGGCGTTAGACTCTTTTTGACAATGGCTATCTTGAGCCCAATAATCTTCGCCAATACCGGACTGATTGCCCAAAAGTCTGGGGTCATGTCTCAATGCCCATATTAAATAGAGGTTGTCGCGCGCCCAGTTAAATCCTTCTCCATCTGCATAATCATTTGCTTCGGCGCTAAAACCGCCGCACGCCGAATAATTATTTTTAGCGCTGTCGCACAGCATTCGATAGGCGGGGCTTCGATGATTGTTGTCACCAACAAAAACGTGCATACCTTTGCCGTTATTTTCCAGTACTTGTATAGGTACCAACTCCGTAAACAGATCGAGCAATGCGGTTGCAGGCCATTCGCTTACCGTATCCAGAAAATAATTTATTTGCCAGCCAAATTCACCACCAGCTTCCGAATAACGCTCACGTAGCGCCGCGTGATTTCTACAAGCTTCACCACCTCTTAAATACCGCTCAACACATTTTTTTGCATCCAGGTATTCCAGCGATGCGCCAAAATAAATAGGGATTTTATATTTACCGTTGCCAACTAACTGCTTATCAGTTTTCGAGAGAAATTCGGTAAGGTTGCTTTTATCTTCAAGAAACGCTGTTAAATAGCGATGCTTATCAAGACAGTTTTTATCCCACGAGATATTTTTATTTCCGGCAGCGTATGCATCCCGCACGTTGCTTAAAAAGTCCGTATGCTGTTGACTCGTTATATTTTCTTCCAAAAAATCCAGCAAGCTACAAAAGCCACTGGGGTCATGCTTACCCGAACGAATAGAGACATCCACAAAAATAGATTTGGCTTTTGCTGATTCCGGGTCGGGATAAAGAATGCTATATAGCGCCCATTCGAACACACCGAAATCTAACGGCCAACCAAAGTTAGACACCATCGTCGACTGCTCAGAAAAGAGCATTACTGTTACGGGCTCACTGTCACTCGGTTTTATAAACTTATTTTTTACTACCGAACCAACACTAAACGAAGCCTGGACTATTTTTTCGGTGAGCGGGTTGTCGGTATAGTCTTCTACAAATAGAAACTCAAACGCAAAATACAACGCGGTCATTAGCAAGGCATAAACAATCGCTATTCGCCATCGCATACCTTTTGTGTGATCAGCATTTTCTTGCGAGACGTTATTTTTTGAAGATGCCATATTTTTATTATTGGGCTTTGTCGTCTCTGGCTGTTTATCATCCATTACCCGACCCCTGCGCAACCCTCTCAATTAAGTATCCAAATCACCACCGAACCAGGGAGCATATAATAAAGCGTCAAAGACAAACAAGCCCTGAGCGATCGTTAAACTCAAAACAGTTGCGCTCGCGCTGTAATATATCTGCCATTTTTTGCACAGGCTTCAAATGAATCAAAGAGATACATGGCCTCCAACAACTGATAGCTTTCGACTATCGCGAAACACCGTCTTACAGCTGGAGGAAAAGACATAAAAAAAGCCTCCACAAGGGAGGCTTTCTTTATTTAACTTCGAGCAACTTAGTTAAGCGTTGGGCTTTCTCCGCCGGCAGCTTGTGCCTGTTGCTGACGGAACAAACCGTCAAAGTCGATCGGTGCTAGCGCCAGCGGTGGGAAACCGCCTTTAACCGCTATGTTATCTACCGCTTCACGCGCATAGGGGAACAAAAAGTTTGGACAAACCGCACCAAGAACATGTTTCATCTGGTCGTCGGGGAAGCCTGTGATGTTAAACAATCCGGCCTGTTGCAGCTCAATAATAAATGCCGTTTCTTCTTCTAACGTAGCAGTGATTGTTAAGGTCAAAATAATCTCGTGCTGGCTATCCGCAAACTTGCTGCCTTTTGTGTTTACATCCAGCTTGATTTGAGGCTGAAACGCTTTCGTAAATACTTTTGCGCCCATCGGGGTCTCAAAAGATAAATCCTTTATGTACGTTCTTAAAATGCCAAATTGGGGCTGTGCCTGTTCAGCCGCTGCGTTTTCTTCCGCCATCTTTCTTATGCCTCTTAAACTACTTTACGTTTATCGATGAATGGGTTCGCTTTATGCGCTCACCAGGAGCTGGTCAAGCTGACCCGATTGTTCAAGTTTAGCAAGTTCTGTAAACCCGCCCACATGAATGTCGCCAATCCAGATCTGGGGCACAGTTCTTTGCCCAGATCGCTCAGCCAACTCCTGTCGCTGTTGATGGTCACCATCGACAGGAATTTCTTTAAATGCCAGGTTTTTTGCCTGCAACAACTGCTTTGCTGCACGACAAAAGCCACATAACTTAGTGGTATAAACCAAAATTTGAGAATTGCTCATATCGCCTAAACCAGCCTTCTCTTATCCAAATTCACCTCACCAAAGGTAGCTGCGCGCTTTGCCATTCGAGCACTCCGCCACCTAAGCGATACACGTCGTAGCCTTTCTGGGCTAATTGCTTAGCGACATGCGACGAATGCTGGCCCATTTTGCATACCACCACTACCGACTTTTCCTTGAACGGCGCAAATACGTCGTATGCATCAGCTCCGTCCGCTTTGTTTTGCAGCGATTTGAAGGGAATATTCGTTGCATCAACTATATGCCCCTGTTCAAATTCGTTTTTCTCGCGCAAATCAACCACAACCGCGTCGCTACCATTCACCAGCTGCGTTAAGCCTTGCGGCGTTAAACTGGTGCCCGCGCGTTTGTTCTCGATAAAAAACAATCCCCAGATCGCGGCAGCTAACAGCGAGATTAGTAGCCACTGGTCTGAGGCAAAAAGAATAATTTTTTCCACAACAATCCTAACTGCTATTTCATCAGGTGGCGCAGTATACACGCCCAGCGGATATTCGCTAGCGTCATCCTCACCCGCACTTTATCCCTTCTCTCACACCTTTCGTCCAATTTGCTTCCGACTATAATAGGCCGTTTTTTGCATCGCAGGATCGTGCAGCATGGCTGCGTGCAACACCGTTAAACTGGCGAGGCCACACATCCCTTGAAAGCGCTTAGGATTCAACACGTTGCGTACAAGCTTACGTCCTTCCTGCTACTGGCAGTGGTTGTTTTTTCATCACCCGCTTTTGCCGAGTCACGCTCCGAGCCCTCGCTTGAAGAAAGCCGCGAAAGCCTGGACGGCCTGCGCAAGGCGGTAGCTGAAGTCGCCAAACAATTAAAAGACCAGCGCACAAAACAATCTCGACTAACCCGAGAAGTCCAGCAACACGATATTGAATTGGCCAAAACCGCCAAAGAACAGTTTCAACTGGCGGAACAGGCAAATCAGCTAAAGCAACAAAGGCTCGAGTTACAGTCTCGCCAGGCCACATTATCTGGGGCTATAGAGGATCAGCGTGAAGCTATCGCCGCACAAGTAGTCGCGGCATATCACATGCGAGAGCACAACCAGATCGTACAGTGGCTCTCGCAAAAAAACCCTGTTGAAGCCCGCCGCCATATCGAAGCGCTTGGCGTTATTTCCAAGCATACCGACGAAAAGTTAAAAGCATTTGAAGCTAGCCTCTCTGAACTGCAAACCGTAGAAAAAACGCTTGAAGAGACGCATAAAAAGATTACCGCCAACCTTCGCGAAACCCGCGCAAACGAAATTGCACTGCAAAACCAGCGCGATACACGTTTGCAGCTGCTCGCCAAACTCGACGTCGAAATCGCCTCGAACGAAAAGCGCCAGGCACAGAACATTAGCAACGAGAAAGCGCTGGAGTCACTCGTCAGCTCACTGGAAATAAATGCTGAAATACAGGCTCAAAAAGAAAAAATAGCGCGCGACAACATTGCGACCCTCCCGCGCTCGCCAGGTAAAACCTCAGGTTTTAGCGGCAAGTTCAGCCAGGCAAAAGGCAAGCTCTACTGGCCGCTAGAAGGCAAGCAGATCACGCGGTTTGGCAGCACCCGGCCTGGCACCCGTGCCCGCGCCCAGGGTGTCACAATTGCCGGCGACGAGGGAGAGCCCGTGCATTCTGTATTCTCTGGCGTGGTGATTTTTGCGGACTACCTCCCCGCACAGGGAATGCTAATGATCATTGACCATGGAGAGGACTATTGGAGCCTCTACAGCCACAACGAAAGCCTGCTAAGCAATGTGGGGGACTATGTGGCTGAAGGGCAGACCATTGCAACGGTTGGCGCGTCTGGCGGTCAAAAGAGTCCAAGCCTGTACTTTGAGATTCGTCGTAAAGGAGAGCCAACCAATCCCGCACAATGGTGTCAAAAAACCTGAGACCTGTGCAGCTCTCGCAACCAATAGCTAAGCTAAGTACAATGCTGGGATAATTATCTGGACACTCAATTGATGCCATCAATCCATACAAGCTCGACCAAATCAACGCTGTTCGACATCAAGCGGCTAATAGCCTCTTGCGCCAGGGCAAGCGGCATTGCGCTGTTGAGCGTCGCACTTTCGCCCGCGACCTACGCTGAGGACGCTCCAGCGCAACCCACCCCCGAATCGCAGAACACGGAAAAGGCCATCGAAGGAGAGCTGCCTCTCGATGAACTTCGGGCATTTGTTAATGCCTTTAACCAAATCCGAAATACCTACGTCGAGGAAATCGACGACAAAACGCTGCTGGAAAACGCAATCAGGGGCATGCTGTTTGAGCTTGACCCTCACTCAAACTATCTTGAACCACAAACCTTCGATCAACTGCAGGTTAGCGCCACCGGTGAGTTTGGTGGTCTTGGCCTGGAAGTCGGTATGGAAGACGGCTTTGTAAAAGTCATTGCGCCCATCGACGATACGCCTGCCGAACGCGCTGGAATCGAATCTGGCGACTTGATTGTCAAAATCGACAACCAGCCAGTAAAAGGGATGAGCCTGAATGAAGCCGTAAAACTCATGCGCGGCGAAATCGACACCAGCATTACGTTGACCATTGTGCGCGATGGCGTACCGCAGCCTTTTGAGGTCGATCTAACGCGCGACGTAATTGAAGTCGTCAGCGTACGGCACCGCTTTTTGGATGAAGACTATTTATATCTGCGCATTGCCCAGTTCCAGGGCAACACCGGCAACGATTTACGCAGGGCAATCGATAAGGCACAACGCGCGAAAGAAGTAAGCAAGGGCGACATCAACGGCATTATCCTTGACCTTCGCAACAACCCCGGCGGCATTTTGCAGGCGGCGGTTGAGGTCGTTGATACATTTATCGAAGAAGGCCTGATTGTTTACACAGAAGGGCGCATAGAATCATCGCTTAGTCGTTTTGAAGCCAGCAACACTGGCGACAACATCGATTTGCCGCTAATCGTACTTATTAATGGCGGCTCTGCGTCGGCATCAGAAATTGTTGCGGGTGCGTTGCAAGACCACAAACGCGCAATCATTTTGGGTACCACCAGTTTTGGCAAAGGCTCTGTCCAGTCAGTGATTCCACTGTCAGATACTCATGGCATGAAACTCACAACAGCACGTTACTTCACGCCAAACGGGCGATCAATCCAGGCGCAAGGCATTGAGCCGGACATCGTTGTAGAGCGCGCAAAAATAACTCGCTACGATCCAACGGCATCAATTACCGAGGCAGATCTGCCGGGCCATTTAGATAATGGCGAGCAGGGACAAATCTCAGGCAGTCAAACCCTGGGCAGCAGTGCAGCCCGAAGCAGCCCGGAAGAGTTAGTCACACAAGATAACCAGCTGTACGAAGCGATCACGCTACTAAAAGGTTTGCACATTATCGACAAGCGACGCGCCGAACTTAACGTGCCATCACCACCCAACGGTTAACGCTGGTCTTTAAGATATATTTTTAAAATTAAAAGAGCGCTGCAGCGCTCTTTTTTATTTTCCGTCCTTTAAAAAATAACAAGGCAATAGTTTGCTTATTAAATTAAGCTGCGCGCTGGACTGCGCACAGGGTAGGTGATTACCATAGCGCCACGATCAAGAAAGTTGTTCCCCGAACACTCGACATTTTTTAAATCGGAAACGCTATGCCGACACTGCTTAAAAAAAGAATAACGTTTTTTAAACAAAGCATACGAATCCTTTTTTTAAGCATCCTTCTCTCCCTGGCAACAGCTCTTCCCGTGCTAGCTGAACATCAAGCAACTGCGCCAACAGCTTCGCTTGCCATTATTATCGACGACATCGGCAATCACTTCGAACTGGGCAAACGCGCAATCGACCTGCCCGGACAGCTAACTTACGCTATTCTTCCCGCAACGCCACAAGGTGCGCGACTGGCAAGCTATATGTCTCGCGTTGCGCCCGAGAAAGAAATCATTTTGCATATGCCAATGGAAGCGCAGGGTGGCCAACGACTGGGCGGGCTTGGACTCTATGACACTCTTCAGCAAACCGAATTTTCGCAGCGCCTCAACAGCGCCCTGGCTGAAATACCGCAGGCTACCGGCGTTAGCAATCACATGGGAAGCCATTTAACTCGCCAGCAAGAAAAAATGGAATGGCTGATGGCCGAACTACAGCCACGCAACCTGTTTTTTGTCGATAGCAAAACAACGGTGACCGATGCCGCCGCTTCCGCAGCCACACAGTATCGAGTCCCTTATATTGCTCGCGATGTTTTTTTAGACCATCATCGCGATGGCTTATCGATCCAGCGCAATTTTGAAAAAGCCGTAAAGTACGCACAAGAAGACGGCCTGGCCGTGCTCATCGGCCACCCCTATCGCTTAACTTTGCGGTTTCTAGAGCAGGAACTGCCAAAACTCGAAGCGCGTGGGGTAAAGCTAATTAGCATCAGTGATGCCTTAAAAGAAACCTATAAAAATCAAAAAGTTGCGATGATTTCCGGCACTCAGCCCCAGCCCGCCTCACTCAGTGATATATAACTAAAGCGACTAAACAACTTGACGACTTTCTGTACAACGGCCAGAATACGCGCAATAACAAATCGCACCAACCACTTAACTCTATGAATCTGCTGACTGCCGTTAATCGAGAAGGCGAAGAAGGCCCTGTTCCCAATCGGGGCGAGCGTTTTTTCCAGCTAAATAACGACTGGTTTTTTGCCACGCGTGAAGGTTCTATGGTGGGCCCTTATTCAACCCGCGACTCGGCAGGCTTGGGCTTGACAGATTATGTTGATTTTATTCGCCTGTCTAAACCACGCGTTCGTAAATTAATGATTGACGCGTATACGACCTGAAGCACTTTTCCTGGCCTAGCGCCTAATCTCCACACCCTGTTCAGCCATAAACGCTTTAGCCTGCGGAATTGTGTATTCACCAAAATGGAAGATACTCGCCGCCAATACTGCCTCGGCATGACCTTCTTTTACGCCATCAACCAGATGCTGTAAGTTACCAACACCTCCCGATGCGATAACCGGCACGCTCACCGCGTCACTAATCGCTCGCGTTAGACCAAGATCAAAACCGTTTTTTACACCATCCTGATCCATACTGGTTAAGAGAATTTCCCCTGCACCGTAGGCGGTCATTTTTTTTGCCCACTCGACCGCATCGATTCCGGTTGGTTTACGACCTCCATGAGTGAAGATTTCCCACTTGTCAGCCTCGTCACCCTTGTCTTGCCAGGCAACTTGCTTAGCATCGATTGCAACAACGATACACTGAGAGCCAAATTTTTCGGCCGCTTCTTTAACAAACTCGGGATTAAAAATAGCGGCTGTGTTAATCGATACTTTGTCTGCACCCGCGTTAAGCATTCGGCGAATATCTGAAATTTCGCGAATACCTCCGCCAACGGTTAGCGGAATAAACACTTCACTCGCCATGCGTTCAACCGTTTTAACCGTCGTCTCGCGCCCCTGGTGGCTAGCGGTTATATCGAGAAAAGTAATCTCATCAGCACCTTGCTCGTTATAACGCCTGGCAACTTCTACAGGGTCACCAGCATCGCGAATATCGACAAACTGGACGCCTTTAACAACGCGACCGTTATCAACATCGAGGCAGGGAATAATTCGTTTAGCTACTGGCATGGAGGGCTCGCTGGTAGTTACGATACTTGCTCATCACAATAGCTTTGCGCTTCGCTCACATCGAGCGTGCCTTCATAGATCGCGCGACCCGTGATAGCGCCGCTAATGCCTTGCTCTGCAACTGCAGCCAGGGCTTTAATATCTTCCATATTAGTAATTCCGCCTGAGGCAATAACCGGAATAGAAGACGCATGAGCCATATTTAGCGTTTGCTCTACATTAACACCCTGCATCATGCCGTCGCGGGCAATATCGGTATAAACAATTTCGTTGACGCCATCTTGTTCAAAACGTTTAGCAAGCTCGGTGGCTTTTATATTAGACACTTCCGCCCAACCATCGGTTGCGACCAGACCTTCCTTTGCGTCTAGCCCAACAATAATATGGCCAGGGAATTCTCGACAGGCTTCGGTAACGAACCCGGGTTCTTTGACAGCCTTGGTCCCAATAATTAAATAATTAACACCCGCATCGATATAAGCTTCGATTGTCGAAAGCTCACGAACTCCACCGCCAATTTGAATGGGTAAATCAGGATAGGCTATAGAAATTGCCGTCACCACCCCGCCATTGACCGGTTTACCATCGAAAGCGCCATTCAAATCAACCAGGTGAAGGCGTCGACAACCAGCGTCAACCCACTTTGCGGCCATTTCTACAGGATTATCGGAAAACACGGTTGAGTCTTCCATAACACCTTGCTTAAGGCGCACGCACTGCCCATCCTTTAGATCAATTGCCGGAATAACTAACACTTACTCACCGCCCCACTGCATAAAATTTTCGAGAAGCTGCAAACCGTCACGGTGGCTTTTCTCGGGATGAAATTGCGTGGCAAACACATTGTCGCGAGCAATGGCTGCAACTGCATCAATGCCATGATTAACCGTGCCGACTGCATCTACGCAGCCTGCCGCAGGCACAAAATAACTGTGTACGAAATAAAAATGGGCGTCTTGCTCAATGCCATTCCACAATTTATGCGCTTGCTGCCGAACCGCATTCCAACCCATGTGAGGGACTTTAAGCTCAACACAGGAGGCATCGCCGGAAAAATGGTCGCTAAAGTTTTCGACTGGATAGTCAAAAAATCCCAAACAATCGACACCACCATTTTCAGTTGAGTGACGCATCAAGCCTTGCATACCTACACAAATTGCCAATAGCGGCTTAGTTCGTGCCACTTCTAAAATTAGCTCATCTAAACCCAGTCGCTTTACTTCAGAAATACAATCGCGAATCGCGCCCACCCCAGGATAAACCACGCGGGCCGCATGTCGAATAACATCGCTGTCATGTCCCACGTAAACCGAAGCCGCTGGCGCAACGTGTTGTAGCGCTTTCGACACCGAGTGTAGATTGCCCATACCGTAATCGATAACAGCAACGTCGTGATAAGTAGACATAAGTAAAACGTTAGAAATGCGAACCAAACAACAAAATGTTGCTTAAACTATAGCGCGCCTTTTGTAGACGGCATCACCCCAGCCATACGCGGATCAAACTCTAGCGCCATTCTCAATGCGCGGCCAAAGGCTTTGAACACGGTTTCAATCTGGTGATGCGAATTTTCACCGCGCAAACAGTCGACATGCAAGGTGACCAGGGCGTGGTTGGTAAAGCCTTGAAAGAATTCATGGAAAAGGTCGACGTCGAAACTCCCCACTGCCGAGCGCGTAAAAGGCACATGAAACTCCAGCCCAGGACGGCCGGAAATATCAAGCACAACGCGTGATAGTGCTTCGTCGAGCGGCACATAGGCGTGGCCATAGCGACGAATACCTTTTTTGTCGCCCACCGCCTGCGTAAATGCCTGCCCGAGGGTGATGCCAATATCTTCTACCGTGTGGTGATCATCAATATGCAAATCGCCCTTTGCACTGATCTTAAGATCAAGCAGCCCATGACGACCAATCTGGTCGAGCATATGCTCGAGAAAGGGAATACCGGTATCAAGCTCGACGACGCCCGTGCCATCGAGATTAACTTCAACAGTGATCTGGGTTTCCAGCGTGTCGCGAGAAACTTTTGCGGTGCGTGGCGCAGGATTACTCATGGTATTCGGCGGCTAATAAAAAGGTCTTGTCTTATTATAATCTACGAATAAGCCGCGCCAGATGGCATGATTACCGCAAACTACCGCAAGACGCGTTATTTTTTGCCCTGATTGGCTACAGCATCCATCTTGGCTTTGATCTCTTCCGGATCACCAAGATATCCGCTCTTAATCGGTTTAAGGTTTTCATCCAGCTCGTAAACCAGCGGCACACCGGTGGGAATGTTTAATCCGAGAATGGTTTCGTTATCCATATCATCAAGATACTTCACCAGCGAGCGCAGGCTATTGCCATGCGCGGCGATGATCACCCGACGACCCGATAAAATGGCCGGGCGAACCGTATCGTGCCAAAACGGCATTACGCGATCGATCGTTAATGCCAGTGACTCACCACGCGGCAGAATGGCTGGGTCAATACCCGCGTATCGCGAATCTTTGCCAGGAAAATACTGATCGTCTTCATCGACAAATGGGGGCGGCACATCGAAGCTACGGCGCCAGATTTTAACCTGCTCTTCGCCATGTTTTTCTGCGGTCTCTGCCTTGTTTAATCCAGTAAGCGCACCGTAATGTCGCTCATTCAAGCGCCAGGAGCGCTCAACGGGAAGATACAGACGGTCCATTTCGTCCAGCGCAAGCCACAGGGTTCGCATGGCTCGAGTCAACACCGAAGAATAGGCAATATCAAATTCAAACCCGGCGTCCTTCATCAACTTGCCCGCCATCTTGGCCTGCTCGATACCTGTGTCCGTCAGGTCAACATCATGCCAGCCAGTAAACCGGTTTTCGCGATTCCATTGGCTTTCGCCGTGCCTTAGTAATACCAATTTGTACATGTGTCCCCTACCTGATCAGACCTGTGTGTGGATTGGGAATCCTAATCCCTGACGAAAAATTCGCAATGCCTAATTCGGCGACATTTCCACTACGCGAAGCCCGAAGCCATCTGCACGAAACTTGTTGTAAGATAAACTGCCAAAACTAGCGTAAATACCCCAGTGTTTTGACCCGCAGGGTGCCACCTTATGATAAAAACGATTCGAAATATCTTCCTCGCGCTGCTCGCTATAGTCATTGTCGTGTTTGTGGCGCTTGTGGTTATCGTAAGCCGTATCGATCCCAACAACTACAAACCACAAATCATTGAGCAGACCAGACTTACCACAGGCCTGGAACTTAGCCTCGACGGCGACATCAGCTGGTCTTTTTTCCCCAGCGTTGCGATCAGCTTGAACGATATAGAAGCGCACACGCAAAAAGCCTACGTGGGAGATACCTTGTTCGCCAAAATCAATCAGGTTGCTGCAAGCGTTCCGCTTATGCCACTTTTACAGCGGCAAATCGAAGTCGATAACGTACTCTTATCCGGCATTGAGCTAAGACTTGCCACCGACAAAAACAGCCACTCTAACTGGAAAGATATTGAGCGCGATCACTCACATACGTCAAAGCACAGCGGTGATGATTCGACCGAATATGAAAGCGGTACTCACGAAAATCGGCTTTTGCTAAAAAACCTTTCGTTAAAAAATATTGCCATCAATATCATCGATGCTTCGACAGCGACTAACCAGTCACTGCGCGTCGACAACCTACAGGCAAAAAACCTGAATCTTCACGGAGCCGCGTTTCCACTAGAGCTAGCACTTCAGCTTGAGGATAAAACTCAAAGCATCGCTGTCAATCTAACCAGTAATGTCGCGTTAGACACTGCCACACAAAGCTACGAACTAAGCAACATCAGTGGCGCTATTGATAAAGCTCGCTTTTCCGGCAGCGCTAAAGTATTGCTTGGCAAGCAAACACAGGTAAACGCCAATCTCGATATCGGGACGCTGGATTTAAACGACTACGTTGATTTCCAGGCTGCTCGCGATGCACAAGAAGTTGAAGCGGCTCCCGCCAGCGAAGCAGATATCGAGATTCCTCTCGACATCCTTCACACGCTAAACACGAACCTTAGTCTTTCAATCAGCAAGCTAATCGCCGACCAAACTTTACTGGAAGACCTTCAGCTAACGGCAAAGATTGATAATGGCTACCTCGACATGAGCAATCTGTCTGCCAACGTTTACGAAGGAACGGTTAAGCAATCGCTGCAGATTAACGCTAACCGCAACCCTGCTCGCTGGACTGCAAAACAATCTTTGCACAACATCAATACACAGCAACTGTTGACCAGCCGAGATATAGATATCAATTTTGCTGGACTTGCCTCACTAGAGTCAGACGTTAGCTTTAGCGGCGAAAGCATGCGTGCTTTGCAGCAAAGTCTTGCCGGCACGACAACCTTTTCACTCTCTCAAGGCAGGTATGGTGATGACAATATCGAACGGCGCATTTGCCAGGCAATTGCGCTCAGTCGAAACGAGCGGCTCGGCACCGCATGGCCCGCAGATTCAACACTCAACGACATTAAAACCAACATCCAGTGGAGCAAAGGTGTCGGGAAAATAATTTCGCTTACCGCCGGCCTTCCCAACGCTTCTTTGGTTGGCGACGGCTCCATCAACCTGCTGGAGCAAAGTTTAGACCTGCGCCTTCGTGCAAATGTTAGTGGCGATATTTCTAAAACCGATCCCGCATGCGAAATTAACGAGCGCTACCGGGATATTCAGTGGCCTATTCGTTGCAAAGGAAATGCCGATTCGAGCAGCTGCGGCGTTGACAACAGCCGTCTGGACAAAATTTTAAGCAGCGCAGTAAAAGCAAAAGCCCAGGAAAAACTGGAAGAAAAGATCAACGAGAAACTCGGTGAAGAGCTCGGCAATACGCTACGCGGCTTATTTAAATAAACCACCTTTGGCCAATAGAATAACCAGATAAAGTGAGCGCAAACTTTTCGAAACAGGTCCTACGCTGGTACGATCAGCACGGCCGCAAAGACCTGCCCTGGCAGCGCGATTACGACCCTTACAAAATATGGCTCGCGGAAATAATGCTTCAGCAAACGCAGGTCACCACTGTTATTCCCTATTTTGAGCGCTTCATAGATACGTTGCCAACGGTAAATGATCTCGCTGATGCGACTGACGATTTAGTTATGCATCTCTGGTCGGGCCTGGGTTACTACTCGCGCGCGCGCAATTTACATAAGGCCGCAAAAATGGTGGTTGAAGAATTTAGTGGCGAGTTTCCGCAAGACATCGACAAACTCCAGCAATTACCTGGCGTTGGCAGGTCGACAGCAGGCTCGCTTTATTGCACCGCTTTTAATAAACGCGCAGCTATTCTGGACGGCAATGTTAAGCGTGTTCTCGCGCGACATTTTGCGGTGGAAGGCTGGCCAGGGAAACCGAATGTCGCCGAAAAGCTTTGGTCACTGAGCGAAACCGTTACCCCAAAAAAGCGCAGTCGCGATTACAACCAGGCGATCATGGATTTAGGCGCGCTCGTGTGCACCCGAAGCAAACCAGGCTGCGACGACTGCCCCATACGCTCTACGTGTATCGCTAAAAAAGAATCGCGCATTGAAGAATTTCCACAGCGCAAACCAAAAAAAGCAATTCCTGTCCGCCAGACCAAACTATTGATGATACAAAACCACGAAGGTTTTCTGTTACTCGAAAAGCGCCCCCCAGCAGGCATTTGGGGTGGATTGTGGAGCTTTCCGGAACAGGCGCACGACCAGGAACCGCAGGTTAGCCACCGCGTTATTGAAGAAAAACCCAGCTTTAGGCATACCTTCAGTCATTTTCACCTGGACATTACTCCGGTCGTCGCAAAACCCGCGTGCCAGAATACGCTGTCAGAAACGCCAGACCGCATTTGGTTCGACCCCCAGAAACCATTAGAATTGGGCCTGGCCGCGCCCGTAAGTGAGCTATTAAACCGTTACTTTTAATTTGGAAACTATTCTCAGCTAATGCCCAGCACCGTACTTTGCCGAAAATACAAGAAAGAGCTCCCCGCACTTGAGCAGCCACCTTTTCCCGGCCCCGCTGGCGAAAAAATTATGGCGACGGTTTCTGCACAAGCGTGGCAGGAATGGCAGAACCATCAAACGATGCTCATCAACGAAAAGCATTTGAATATGCGAGATGCAGAATCGAGAAAGTTTTTGTCTGAAGAACGAGAAAAATTTTTATCTGGCAAAGACTTTGAACAAGCAGAAGGTTATATCCCCCCTGATTGATATATACAGATTGGGCAGTTATGTTGCAGAAATATTGCAATTAAATGACAGTAGCCGTGAGTGCTCGGGGACTGTGATATTGAGCAAGGAATGCATAAGCTTTTAAGCTAATCTTCATTAGACCACTACAGGTAGCTATGAAGTAACACGGATGTATCAAGCACAAACAGCTTCTGCCATGAATGAGGCGCCAATCGTTGGACTTTTGTCCCAGCGCGCCATTACCCCTCATTTTCAAGCCATCGTCGATATCAATCGAAACCAGATCCTCGGCACCGAGGCCCTGGCCCGCTGCGATGCTGGCCAACCCTTCAGCTCTCCAGATGAACTCTTTGCCGCTGGCAAAAAAGCTGGCGTGTCGCTCGAGCTCGAACAACTCTGTGTAGAACGTGCTCTTGAACGATGTCAGGCGTTAGCGCTAGCCAACAGCAAATTATTTCTCAATGTTTCTTCAACCTACTTCGAACAATTGTTAGAAGCCGGCCACGCTTTCTGCAATCGCTTATTCGATGCAGCAATTCAATATGAGATTGTCCTGGAGCTTTCGGAAAAATATCCTTTCCAGAATTACGATAAAATCCGTCGGCTTAGTCAAATGCTGCGAGAGCACAATATAAAAATCGCCATCGACGACCTTGGTGCGGGCTACTCTGGTTTGCGCTCCTGGGCAGAAATCCAACCGGATTATGTAAAGGTTGATCGCCACTTCGTCGACAACATCCATAACGATTCTATTAAGCGGGAATTCATACGTTCAATTCAGGAAATAGCGCGCGGCCTGAATTGCGAAGTTATAGCGGAGGGAATTGAACTAAATGAGGAACTACAGGTTTTGCGTGCGATGGGTATTAAATATATGCAAGGCTATCACCTGCATCGCCCAGAACTTGCTCCGGATTTAAACCTTATTCAAAAGCAGTTGCCAGACAACAAGGGCGGCCTTTCACATGCAAATGTCCATAGACGGCACGCACAAATGATCAGCTCGCTCACTCTGGACAGCCACTGGATTGGACCAGAAATCGATGCGGCGGAGGTCTGCAATCTATTCAAAGCAAATGCTCGGCTAGAGGCTCTACCCGTGGTACGAGACAATAAAACGCTAGGCGTAGTGTTTAGACACCAGCTACTCGAAAAATTTGCAGGAAGGTTTTCATACGAGTTATTCGGCCGTAAATCCATCGCGAAGTTTATGAACAGCGACTATATACAATGCGAAAGCCAGGAAACGCTAGAAGCGGTGAGCAATAAATTAACCACCAACTCCGATAGCATGAGCAGCGTCTTTGTCGTCGTCGACAGCGACAGTACTTTTCTAGGCACGGGGAAAACCGTTGATCTCTTGCGAAAGATCACTGACTATCAACTTACCCTCGCGAGACACTGCAATCCCCTAACGCTATTGCCAGGCAACATGAAAATTGGCGAAGCGCTCAACGACTTTATTGAATCCGGTATCGATTTTTATGCCACCTACCTGGATCTAAACAACTTCAAACCATTCAATGATAAGTATGGCTATAAAAAAGGCGACGAAATCCTTAAGCTGCTAGGTGAACTGGTATCACGCAATATTCAGCCAGGACTAGATTTTGTGGGGCATTTGGGCGGAGATGATTTTGTCGTGTTTATGCGCAGCAACGACTGGCGACAGCGCTGCGAAAAAATAGGGCAACAATTCGCAAACCAAAGCCAGACGCATTACCCACCAGAAGCACTTTCTGAAAACGGGTTTTGGAGTGTCGATCGACGAGGGAAAAAAGACTTCTTCCCGCTTGTAGGCATTACCATGGGCGTATGCGCAATTAAATCAGCAGAGACAGTCGAGGGCTCACAAGTTGCCGACCAGCTAACACAAGCCAAGGCTGAAGCGAAGAAACTACCGGCCAATACGCCACAGCTTATCCGTTAGCCCCCCCTTCCTTCGCACCAAGCGCAATTATTCGATATTCTGCACCTGCTCGCGCATTTGCTCTATCAGCACTTTAAGCTCAATCGCGCCACTGCTATTAGCTAACGAAATCGATTTTGATCCCAGGGTATTTGCTTCGCGATTAAATTCCTGCATTAAAAAATCGAGCCGTCGACCACAGGGTTCTTTTTTTCGCATAGCTTCACGTGCTGCTTCGATATGCGCCTTTAAGCGATCCAGCTCTTCCGCGACATCCGATTTTTGGGCCAGCAAAACCATTTCCTGCGCCAGACGATCGGGGTCAATCTCAACCTGCATCTCTTCTACTTTTGTTTTCAGGCGCTGCTCATACTCGGCGAGTATTTCTGGAAGCTTTGCTTCCAGGCTATTCACGATCTCGCTAATTTTAAGCAAACGCTCTTCAATTAAATTTGCCATTCGCGAACCTTCCTGCGCCCGCATATCGACAAACTGATCCAGGGCTTTTTCGAACAACGAAATTAAAAAGGCCTCGAGCTGCTCCTGGTCGATATCTTTTTCGACCAGCACACCTGGCCAATTTAATATTTGCTGAGTAGTTAAAGGTGAAGCATTGCCAGCTATTTCCTTAATTTGCGCCTGGGCCTCCAGCAAGCCATTGACCGCCGATGCGTCTACCTCACTGCCTAACTCTGCTTTGCTGCGCTGGTACTGTAATCCTATATCACACTTACCTCTGGCAATTCTTGCTCGCAGCCGTTCTTTAAGCTTTTGCTCTAACCGTCTAAATTTTTCGGGCAGCTTAAAGCTGGTTTCGAGATAACGATGGTTTACGCTGCGTACTTCCCAGCTTAACGCGCCCCACTCACCCTCGTGTTCGGCACGCCCAAAAGCAGTCATACTATCTACCAGATACTGGCTGGCTTGTTGCTGATCGGTCAAAATCATTCCCCGTAATAACTTCTGATGTCGCATTCATGTTACTTAGCCATGCGAAGAAAAACGACGCAAATATTCGTCAATTTAGGCGGCGTGAATTCTGGGCGCAGACAATCTCGCTATAATGATGCTTCTTTTAACTTCTATATTTGAAAATATTTTATGACTAGACCCAGCGGCCGACGTAACGACCAATTGCGTCCTATCACCTTTCAACGAGACTATACTCGCCACGCCGAAGGTTCGGTGCTTGCCTGTTTTGGCGAAACTAAAGTGCTGTGCACAGCGAGTGTTGCGGCTGGCGTCCCACGATTTTTAAAAGGCTCCAACAGCGGCTGGGTGACTGCCGAGTACGGCATGCTTCCGCGTTCTACCAACGAACGAATGCAGCGCGAAGCGGCGCGCGGAAAACAAAGCGGTCGCACCCAAGAAATTCAACGGCTCATTGGCCGCTCCCTGCGCGCAGTAATGGATTTGAAATCTATGGGGGAGTACACAATCACTATTGACTGTGACGTTATTCAGGCAGACGGCGGTACGCGCACCACTGCAATATCTGGCGCCTGCGTTGCGCTTAACGACGCCATCAGCAAAATGATCGAGAATAAACAACTAAAGCAATCGCCATTGCGCGAAAACCTGGCTGCAATATCGGTGGGTATCTATGAGGGTAGCACCGTCCTGGATCTGGATTATGCGGAAGATTCAAATGCTGAGACAGACATGAATGTCGTCATGACGGGTTCCGGCAAATTTATTGAAGTTCAAGGCACTGCCGAGGCCGAGCCTTTCGATCAGACCCAACTTACAGAGCTTATTGCACTGGCCCAACAGGGTATTGAGCAAATTTGTAATGTTCAAAAAATGGCGCTGGCTCAATAGCCTTCATCATCATTAGCTTGCAAGGCTAGTAAAAAGCAAAAAGCCCGCACAAATCTTGCGCGGGCTTTTTAGTGAACGCTCGGTTTACGATTAGTAGCCCGGAATATCGTCGGGGTTAATCTCGTATTCGTAGTCAACCGAAAGCGGACCGTGATTAGAAAATTGTTTGCTCTTTAGAATCGAGCCATACTCGACGGTTTTTCGCAAACCCTGCGAAACAATCTGGTAGTCAACTCGCCAGCCGTCCTCACCGATTTTACCCGAAGGCCACCAGGTAAACTCGTCATCGTCGCTTATCGCCTGACGAAACGCATCGACATAGCCCAGGTTCATGAGCATCTGGTCCATCCAGCCGCGCTCCACCTCGGTGAAGCCCACTTTGCCTTTTGCGGCTTCCAGGTCCTGGACATCTATCTTTTGATGCGCAATCTGGAAGTTTCCAGCAATCACAAACTCGCGACGCTTGTGGCGAATTTTAGCGAGGTGGTCGTGTAGCTGTTGAAAAAACTGCGTCTTGCGCACCATGCTGTTTTCGTCCTCTAACGACGCGGCTGGTGCCAGCAAAGAACCAAAACTAATCCGTTCAAAATCGGCCTGGATGTAACGCGCTTCCATATCAAAATCGTTAAAACCCATGCCCGTCATAATCGCTTTGGGCAGATCCTTGCAGTAAATAGCGACGCCATTCGTGCCTTGCGGATTGTCAAAAAAGTAGGCGTTGTATTGAGAAGGGAAATAACGATCATCGCGCAGTTTATATTCTTCAGTGCGAATATCCTGAATACAGATAACGTCAGCGTCTTGATCCGCCATCCACTCGTAGAAGCCGGCGTCGGCCGCTTCGACAATACCTTCAGCGCAAAAGCTGATTACTCGCATGATATTCCTCTAACTTGTTCCACAAATGATCGCATAGCATTTCCATACACTGTGACGAAGCTACTACAAAGGATGATGATTGCCCAATCGCACTCCAGATAAACCGACCCGGCCCAACAACGCATTAACTTATTGCGCAATTAAAGCTTTGGTAAAAGTTCTACGATGCGTGCTTATTTATCGGCTATTCCAGCATGTCCTGCAGGCAAGTCCTCGCCATTGCAGATTTTTTAACTAGCTTTTCCGATGTAACCGTTAGACAATTTACGAATAGGGGAACCGTAAACCTGCGCCTGCAATCAAACGCAGCAATATTCTGTACAACAAAAGCGCCTATTGAGAAAAACCGGCGCGAGCCCCTCTTGCCTGAACCAGACCACTTGGGCGGCTAACTAACGCGAACAGCTCCTATCTGCTCACGAGTGCTTTCGACTAAGGCTTATAAATTGCTTTATTGGGCGGGCTATTTAAGAGACTTTGGCTGAACAATGCAAGGTCAAAATTGCAGTAGACACCCATTTTCCATCCAAATCCGATATTTTCTTGTTTGTTATGTATGAATTTCAAAAACGCTTCATTGAACTAGCGGTCGACGTTAACGCACTAAAATTTGGCGAGTTCGAGCTCAAATCGGGGCGCGTCAGTCCGTATTTCTTCAATGCAGGTCTATTTAATACCGGCGCGAGCCTCAACAAGCTAGGCCAGTGCTACGCAGAGAAAATTCTCAGTATGGATGACAGCTTTGACATGCTATTTGGCCCAGCCTACAAAGGCATACCACTGGTCAGCGCAACGGCTGTCGCACTCGCCGAAAAACACGGCAAAGATATTCCCTATGCGTTTAACCGAAAAGAAGCCAAACAACATGGTGAGGGAGGCTCAATAGTTGGCGCCGAACTAAGCGGTAAGATACTTATATTGGATGATGTGATTACCGCGGGCACGGCAATCAGGGAATCTCTTTCGCTCATCGATCAAATTGAAGGTGCCGAAGTTGCTGGTGTAATCGTGGGGCTCGACCGGCAGGAAGTAGGGCCCAACAAGGAATCGGCAATACAAACGCTTCGCTCAAGCCGAAATATGGCGGTAGAAGCGATAGTACAACTTGATGATTTAATTGAATATTTGTCTGAGAACAGCCCCAAAATGCGGGCTGGCTCTCAAAGCGATTTGCTAAACTCCATGTATGCCTACAAGGAAAAGTACGGTTGCTAGTGAACCAAGTGTAAAATTGTTTATCAATTGGCCACCGGAGCTAGCGTCGTAAAAAGAATATGGAGTAACGTAGAGCCTCTCGTGCTCTAAAGTTTTTCATTCATATGTTTACAGATCTGGTTCCTAAGTGACTAAACCTGAAATACCTACAATATTTTCTCGATCGTTATCTCGCCTTTTGTGGGCGCCTGTGTTTTGCGGGCTGCTCCTATCCGCCAACGCATTTGCAGAAAACTACTTTAAGGTAGTTAACGAAAATGGCCGCACGGAAATAAAAGAAACACTCACGCCGGATGAAGCCCGGCGCGGCTACGAAATTATTTCTAGCACCGGAAGAATTATTAAAGTCGTCGAACCAGAGCTTACCGAAGCAGATTATGCAGCGATGAGTGAAGCTGACCGGATTAAGCTGCTTGAGAAAGAACGCGCCGAACGTGAGGCGCGCTATGATCTCGACCTGCTTTTACGCTATAGCAACCTTGGTGATTTGGAAGCGGAGCGACAAAGAAAACTTGGCGAGTTTGACATTAGCATTAGCATTCTCAAAGGCAACCTGACGGTACTAAGAGAGAACTCGGAAAGACAGCGCTCGCTTGCCGCTAATATCGAACGCAACGGCAATCCGGTACCGGAAAAGATCCAGCAAAATATCGCAGAGATAGAACGCGAAATGAACGAAACGCTGGAATCGATAAAAACGCGAGAAAAAGAAAAAGAGGCCGTAGGCGCTAAATACGATACCGACGCCCAGCGGTTGAAAGGATTACTGGAAAAGAGAGTAAACAGCTAACACCCTTGCCAGTATAAAACGGCCGGTACAAAACAGGGGGCATAAAACAGCCGGCATAAAACCGCACCGGCTGGGCTTTTCAAAAGCTCTGCCAGCCGAATACCGCCAAACAACTAACCTGCTAGCGATGCCTGGGATGCAGGTTCAGCAACGATCGGAGAATTTTGTCGCGACACCGAATGGCGCGGCGAGTTTGCGACCGCCTCTCGGAAGAAGCCCGTCATCAACTGACTCCATTGTTCAGGCCAGTACTCCGTAGGTGAACGCTGGAACTGGCTACGCACAAACTGATTAATACGGCCTTCTGCATAGCTCACTAGATAGTTACTTGCCGCCGTCTCAGTCAAGCAAGGCCGAACCGACTCTTTAAGTTCAGCTTCACGCAAAATCTGCTTTATCTGTAGCTCGAGTTTTTCGTAGAAATGGCCAACTCTTGAACGTAAACGTTCGCACTCGCCGGCCAACGCATGCCCATTTAGAATACAGGCAATTCCACGGTTTTTTTCTGCAAATGACAACAGCATGCCTATCGTTCGCTCAAGCTTAACGATACCCGGCAAATCTTCTTTTAAGATATGGGTGTTAATGTACCCAAAGACGGCTTCTTCAACAAAGTCCAGCAAGCCATCAAACATTTTTGCCTTACTTGGAAAATGCCTATACAACGCTGCTTCAGAAACACCTACGCGCTGCGCCAAACCTGCAGTTGTGATCTTGATTCCGGGTGAGTCCGCCAGCATGCCAGCCAAAGACTCCAGAATCTGCTGTCGACGAGAAAACTTTTTGGAAAGTCGTGGCATAGGCTACCGTTTATATAAAATGAACTCGATGTAGCATCTGACATTACATGCGATTAAAGCATTACTGCTCATCACCATGCGCTTACAGCCGCCTCTATTTTCGATTCGCGCAATTTTTTGCGCTCCTAAATTGCTATTGCACTTTGCGCATCCGTTCACATACAACAACCCGGCGCTACAGCTCAACTACCAAGTAAAAGCCAACAACTAAGTCAAAGTAATGCGTTTATCTTTTTATTGGGCTTCCGATACACATTGTTAATCACAACGCCGATCGGGGAGTCAACACTCAACATACAAATCAAGCATAATTCCAACGCAAACTAAAACTGAAGTGCTATAAAAATGAGCTCGCCAATTTCAGGGACAAAGATACTCCTATCTGAAATTTATTTGAAGCTTTTTTTCGAGGAAAACGCATTTTTTAATGCGGTATTATTTTTTTTAAAAATTTTACTTACTAAAAATATCCTCTTAAGAAAAAACTAACGGTCTTTCGCAATCAAGTATTAACAAAAAAAGTTCGTGCGGTGAGAAAAACTCATTTTTATAAACGAACAATAAAAACAGTGTGTCAGGTTTTTTTATTGCTAATTAAAGTGCCAACACCTTTGTCAGTAAAAATTTCTAATAGCACAGCATGAGGCACAGTTCCATCAATAATGTGAGCACTCGACACGCCTTCGGCAATTGCGTCGCACGCGCATTTTACTTTTGGCAACATGCCATCGACAATCGTTTGATCGGCAATTAGATCACTCACCGCACTGGGATCCAGGCCGGTCAAGACATTACCCTGCTTGTCTTTAATGCCTGAAACATTAGTAAGCAGCATTAGTTTTTCCGCATTCATTACTGACGCGATTTTACCCGCCACCAAATCCGCGTTGATATTGTACGACTCGCCGTCTTCCCCAACACCAATTGGTGCGATAACTGGAATTGAACCAGTAGCAATTAATGACTTTAAGAATGCCACGTTAATACCCGATACTTCGCCAACATGGCCAATATCAATAATCTCGTCTGTCTGTAAATCAGGCGACTTTCGCGAAACTTCAAGCTTTCTCGCCAGAATAAGTTTGCCATCTTTACCCGATACACCCAGCGCTGTGCCACCGTGCTGGTTGATAAGATTGACAATATCTTTGTTGACCAAACCGCCCAGCACCATCGACACAACGTCCATCGTAGCCGTATCCGTGACACGCATGCCATCGACAAATCGTGACTCAATATTGAGCCGGCTAAGCATGTCACCAATTTGAGGCCCCCCCCCGTGCACCACAATAGGATTCATCCCCACCAGCTTCATCAACACAATGTCTCTGGCAAAATCATGCTTGAGTGACTCTTCGGTCATTGCATTGCCGCCGTACTTGACCACGATGGTCTTGCCCACAAAGCGCGTAATATAGGGCAACGACTCGGTTAGAATCGACGCAATGTCTGATGAACGCTCTCTTGAAAGCGGCATATACTGGTTCTCAGTAAGGTTATTGAGTGGGAGATCTTGCGGAAAAGTATGCAGTAGCGGATGCAGATACGCCAGCGAAGTTGTACCAGTACCAGGCGTGGCGCCAAACAACTATTGCACCGTGAGGCAACAAAAGAATTTATTGCAGCAGTATCGCCTTAACACGATAAGCTGGAAACAGCGCTGCGATGCTAGAGGCGCACGCTTAACGCTGGGTTGATTTCTTCCAACGCCGTATTGAACAGCTTAACTATCTCGTCGAGATGTTCTTGCGTCTGAGCTTCAAACCGTGCAATCAGTTTCGCGCCAGTATTTGACGCTCGCAGCAAGCCCCAGCCTTCGGGAAAGTCGACTCGCACCCCGTCGAGCAGCGATTTGTCATAGCTACCCAGGTGTTGTGATAAACCAAATTGCTCCACGATAGAAACCTTTTCACTCTCTTCGACGGCAATTTCGATTTCGTCTGTTCCAAGAAGTATTGGCATCCCTTCCAGCGCTTCGCTAAGCGACTTGCCTTCAAGGGTTAACAACTCTATTAGTCGCGCGGCTGCGTATAGGCCATCATCAAAGCCAAACCAACGCTCTTTAAACATAAAGTGGCCCGTAAATTCGCCACCAAGTAGTGCACCTGTCTCATGCATTGAGCGCTTAATCCAGGAATGGCCACTTCGCGCCATAACGGGTCGCCCACCAAAACTGGTAACAATACGGCTTAGCGCTTTAGAGCATTTGACGTCAAAAACAACATCCGTACCTGGGTTGCGCGTCAATACATCTTTGGCGAACAACATTAACAGGTGGTCGCCCTTAACAATTTTCCCTTCCGCCGTCACGGCAACGAGTCGGTCGGCGTCTCCATCAAATGCAACGCCCAGCTCTGCGCCTTGCGCAACCACTTCGCGGCAAAGCGAATCAAGATCCGTAGTTCGTGTCGCCGGCGAACGATTTGGAAACCGACCATCTATCTCTGCATAAAGCGGCACAACGTCGGCACCCAGGGCGGCAAAAAGAATCGGTGCAACTTCGCTGGCAGCACCGTTTCCGCAGTCCACCACCACCTTAACCGGCGAGGCAAAAACCACATCGTCTGCAATACTGTCGACGTAATCATCGATAATATCGACTATCTCTACCGAGCCCGGTGCACTCGCAAATCGATTAGTGCCCGCGACAGCTTTAAGCGCCTGGATTTCTTCTGCGGTCAGCGCCTGTCCATTACGCAAGAATTTTAAACCGTTGTCTTCCGCGGGGTTATGGCTTGCTGTCACCATGATCCCATTACCTGCCGCACGATGGATCGCAGCAAAATAAGTGGCAGGCGTTGGCACCACACCGATATCAATTACGCTACAACCAATACTCTCCAATGCTGCGACAACCTGTTCGCTAATGCGATTCGAAGACAACCGCCCATCGCGACCCACAACTATGCTGCCCGCCGAACCTTCCATTACGCTGGTTCCAAACGCCTTTGCAATTGCTGACACCACCGGCTCCGTCAACTCCTGGTCTGCAATACCTCTTACATCGTAAGCGCGGAAGATATGTGCTGGCAGCTCCAACTGACTCGCAGAAGGCGCTTGCTCTACAGAGGACTCTGCCTCCTCGGTAAGCGAGTCCAGGGCAAGTGTTTCATCGCCCCCCAACTGTTGTTGCAATGAACCCTGTACCTGCTGGTCAACCTTGAACTGCTCTATCGCTTTACGCAATGAAGCCGCCATTTCGCTGTTGGAACTGAAATTCAGTCTTGGCTCAACAACCTTTTCTCTCAGCGTGTTAGCGATGTATTGGGTAAGCTTGTCGGCGTCAGCATCAACCTTCTCGATCATTTCCGCTTCGCGCCGTTTTGGCAGCGAAAGCCCGACGAGCACTAGAATCGCACAAGCAGCTGCAATGGCTGCCCCCATAAGCGGCGCGATCAGGGACGATGACTCCCTGGATACTTCAATTTGAACAGCAGGCAGGGCTTGCAGCGCCAAACTCGCTTTTGCTTTGACGGCCAGGCTAACGCCGGAAACCGTCGGAGCAAGCAGCATCCGTTTGGGCTCCTTCAATGCAAGACGTGTAAACCCGGCCTGCGAAGCATTATCGTCACTGTGCAAAAGCGACGATAGCCAGCTTTGTTTGAGCGTCATGAAAATCACACCCAGCTTTTCCGAATTCGCGCTACCGTCGACAGGTTGATCTACAACCGGTACGACAACGCTCACCACAGGCATACCGTCGTCCAGGTACACATCAAGTTGTGGCTCCGCTTTTTTTACCGCCTTACTGACAAGGTCTCGCTCAATGTTATTGCGCAGCACTTCTCCTAGCTCGCCCATCCCGGCGTGACCCAAATAGTTGTAGGGCAAAATGGCAAAACGATCTGCATGCGGGAACACGCTGCGCCAATGAACATTAAGGTCGTTGATACGCGCTTCGTCCGCACTTACGATAGCCTCAATAACAGAAGGCGCCGCCGCCACCGCACCCAGCTGATCGACAAGACCTGAAATTCTCGCATCTACGATTATTTTTTTGGATGCGACGTACTGCTCTGCAGACTCGGCACTGCTCATACTATTGAGCAGCGGCACCACTGCGACGTAGTAAAGGGCAACAAGCACAATGCTCGGGAGGAGCATCATCAACATTGGTGAAGCAAACAGCCCTGATTTTGTTTTAACCACTTTTATCAATACCGAAAAGAAAACGAGGTAGACACCAGCGGACAAACACCGCCTGACTCCAGGTTTTTAGCGCCACGAGATAAGCGCCCACCGAATAACCCAAACACCGAGAGCCTTCCGCTAAATACCTACCATTTATTTGTGGAATTAAAGATGAAGTATAGTCAGCCTGTCGCCCAGTAGATGTGACATATACCGTACGCACCCAAACGCGAACAAGCGTACCGATTCGCTATTTGGAAACGAGACTCACATCACTATTTCCAACAGGCTCGCCCAGCATCTGCGCAAGCAACATAACAATCTCTCGGGCGAGCTGCGTTTTGCTCAATCTACCACTCGCTAAATCCTGCTGATGAAACTTAGGGTCACGCGCACGCACCAACACCTCGTTATAAGCCGACCCAAAACCGATATCTTCACGACTAATATCGTTTGCAACAATAAGATCGAGGTTTTTACGCGCCAGCTTATCCTGCGCATTTGCTTCAAGGTTTTCTGACTCAGCAGCAAAACCGACCACTACGCGCGGGCGCTGTTCACTACTTGCGATGCTGGCAAGAATATCAGGGTTTTTCACCAGTCGTAATTGCATGGTGTCCTGATTCGCCTGCTTCTTAATTTTTTGCTCTGCAAACTGCTCTGGCCTGAAGTCTGCAACTGCCGCAGTTGCGATAAATATAGCCTCACCACTGCAAGCCTGTGTCGCAGCATCAAACATTTCATTAGCCGACACAACGTCCACTCGTCGAACTCGCTCGGGCGTTGGCAAGCTTACCGGGCCAGCGATCAAAGTAACATCCGCTCCTGCTTCTGCCGCCGCCTGCGCCAGCGCAAAGCCCATCTTTCCTGAAGAGTGATTGCTTATATAGCGCACAGGGTCGAGCGCCTCCTGAGTTGGCCCGGCGGTGATAACAACCGGCACTCCTGCCAGCTCTCCTGACTCGAATAATGCCGCGGTCGCCTCCACAATTTCCGGCGCCTCCGACATTCGCCCCGCCCCAACATCACCACAGGCCTGCGAACCGCTATCTGGTCCCACGAAGTGATAACCCGTGCTGGCCAGCACGTTCACGTTATCCTGAGTCAGCGTATCTGCCCACATTCCCTGGTTCATGGCAGGCGCCACAAGTATCGGACAGCGCGCTGCGCGCACCAGGGTCGTCAGCAAATCATCCGCCCGACCATCCGCCAGGCGCGCTATGCAATCGGCGGTAGCCGGCGCAATGACAATGGCATCAGCCCAACGTGCAAGCTCGATGTGACCCATTGCTGCTTCGGCTTCCTCATCCAGTAAGTTGGTGCTTACTTTGTTTCCAGACACTGCCTGTAGCGACAGTGAGGTTATAAACTCTTTGGCTCCCTGCGTCATTACGACGCGCACATCTGCACCCTGCTCGCGTAAACGGCGCACAACATCTGGTGACTTATAGGCAGCAATCCCACCGGTCACACCCAAAATAAGACGCTTGTTTTGTAATGAAGACATAGAGAGTAAAACCTTATCCTTTCTAAGCTAAGAGCGCGGACAATACAGCAACCGCTGGCCGATGTGAACCGACATAGACCAAAGCCGCTAGCCAACACCAAAAGGGTGTTGTATAAATCGCGTACAACCAATCAGACAGCGATCAAGGAAGAAAATTATGGGACCAAGGGAAAATAAACCCAGCAACTGTTTTCAGGCAGCAAGCGACAATTTTAGCGAAGCCAGCCCAGACAACAGTCACAACCCTATCAACAAATGGCCAGCTAACGAACGCCCCCGCGAAAAGCTGCTCAGCAGAGGTTCGCAAGCACTTACCGACGCTGAACTACTTGCGATTTTTATCAATACGGGAACCAACCAGCACTCTGCGCTAGACATCTCGAGAAGCCTGCTCAAAGAAGCTGACGGCCTCGCCGGTTTAATGCGTTTGGACACGACACAGCTGCAAGCAGTAAAAGGTCTGGGACCAGCAAAAGCGGCCAAGCTAAAAGCAATCTCGGAAATTGCCAGTCGCGTGGCACTGTCGTCATTAAGCCGTGGGCAAGCACTCACCAGTCCACAGGCGACCAAAACCTATCTTCAAAGCCAACTCCGCCACGAAACAGTCGAAGTTTTCTGGGCATTGATGCTGGACAACCAACATCGAATAATCAGCAGTCAGGCCATCTGTCGAGGCACCATCGACAGCGCCACCGTGTATCCTCGTGAGGTCCTGAAGCTATGTTTATCGCAAAACGCCGCCGCTGTGATCTTCGCGCACAATCATCCTTCCGGATCATTAAAAGTAAGCGATGCAGACCATCAAATTACCGCTAAACTCAAGCATACCCTTAATACTGTCGATATCAGGCTGCTTGATCACATTATCGTCGCCGACAGCGGCTGCACATCTATGGCAGAAATGGGCCTTATTTAGCGCCTGAGAGCTTGTATCAATGGGCTCATTTTGATATAAAGCGCGTCCTTTTTTACGGCTCGGCCAACATTCAGCCAACCAAACCGCTGAAACATCGCTCGAGCTTCGCGCAATAGGCTGTGGCTACAACGTAATTTGGCCCGCCGAACACTGCAGAGAGATAGAACAATGTCTAGAGTTTGCCAGGTGACCGGAAAGCGTCCTATGACAGGCAACAACGTTTCCCACGCAAAAAACCGCACACGCCGTCGTTTTTTGCCTAACCTTCATAAGCATCGTTTTTGGCTGGAAAGCGAAAAGCGTTTTGTCACTTTACGCGTATCATCAAAAGGCATGCGCGTCATCGACAAAAAAGGTATCGAGACTGTAGTCGCCGATTTGCGCGCCCAGGGTCAAACGGTATAAATGTTCTAGCGCCTAACGAGGTACGAGGCATATTATGAGAGAAAAAATTCGTTTAAATTCATCAGCTGGCACCGGTCACTTTTACACGACTGACAAAAACAAACGCAACATGCCAGAAAAAATGGAAATCAAAAAATACGATCCCGTTGCTCGCAAGCACGTGATGTATAAGGAAGCTAAGATCAAATAATTAGCTTTTTCCAGATTAAAAAGACCCCGCTTCTGCCAACAATGCTAAGCGGGGTTTTTTTATTTTTGCGTATCGCTCTTTATTGCCCCAAGGGGTTATTTACAGTACCAACGACAAACCAAGCCTGAAACCATTAGCGAAATGCCAGAGCTCCCCGAAGTCGAAACAACATTGCGCGGCATTAAGCCCTATATCGACAATAAGACAATAAAATCAGTCGTTATTCGCGACCCCCGGCTAAGGTGGCCCGTTAGCGATGAATTCGCTTCAAATATAGAGCAGCAACGCATTAAGTCTTTACAGCGGCGTGCGAAATATCTTTTGTTCGAAAACAAGAACGGCTTTTTTATCATACACCTGGGCATGTCAGGCAGCCTGCGTATCGCCTCACGAAAGGAAGAGCTTCTAAAACACGATCACATTATTTTTGAGCTTACCAATAACCGGCAAATGCGTTTCAACGATCCCAGGCGCTTTGGTTGCGCGTTATGGTTGGGTGATCAACCGTACGAAGATAAATTATTGTCTGGCCTGGGACCTGAACCCTTAGGCGACGAGGTGAGCGCTGAGAAATTATTTAAAGCTTCTCGCAAACGTAAGGTCGCAATAAAAAATTTTATTATGGACAATAAAATTATCGTCGGCGTGGGCAATATCTACGCTAATGAATCACTATTTATGTCGGGCATTCGGCCCACGCGGGAAGCAGGTAAGGTCACCCGCAAAGAATATGTCGCGCTGCTTGTCAACATTAAAACCGTTCTTAGTAACGCAATAGAGATGGGCGGCAGCACACTAAAAGATTTTGTGGGCGGCGATGGCAAGCCAGGGTATTTCCAGCAAACATTACAAGTTTACGACCGTAACAATCAACCGTGCACAACTTGCGGAACAGCCATTAAACAAACCATTATCGGTCAGCGCGCCAGCTACTATTGCCCACGCTGCCAGCGTTAAACACTAATCGAAAGTGTTATTTTCCCAGCGCAACACCTTCACGCCGGCGATCCGCAACTCCTAACCATCCGTTCTTATCGCGCTGGATAGCATGAAGACCGCTTGCCTGCGCTTTAATTTGTGGGCTATGACCTTTTTCTTTTAAGTCATCGACCAGACTTTGAGAAACCCCTTCCTCCAGCACTAGCGAACGCCCGGTATGAATTATATGACTGCCATTTACCGCCTCTTCTAACGACTGCCCTAAAGCAAGCACTTCGAATAATGTTCGCGATACGTAAGGAATAATGCTTTTTCCACCAGGTGAACCAATCGCTAAAATCGGATTGTCATCTTTATCGAACACCATCATTGGCGCCATGGAACTCAACGGTCGCTTACCCGCTTGCACGCGGTTCGCGACTAACTGTTTTTCTTCAGTCTCTGGAATAAACGAAAAATCTGTTAGCTGGTTATTTAGAATATAACCTCCCGCCATCAGTCGGGACCCAAATGCCATTTCGATACTTGTGGTCATCGATACCATATTCCCCGAACCATCAACGATACTAAGATGCGTGGTAGAGGCCCTTTCCAGACTGGGTGCATATTTCCAGCTTGCCGCCTGACGGTTTAATAACTGCCCTGGCGAAACCTCGACCAAGGCTTCATCAAGGTTGATTTGCTGCGCTCGCGATTCAAGATACCCAGCGTCCAGCAAAGCGTTCACAGGCACATCTACAAAATCGGGGTCTGCTAAATACGTATTACGATCAGCAAAGGCCAGACGCGAAGCCTCAATAAACAAATGACTAAGCAAAGCGCTATCACTCAGTGATTTAACGTCCTCCATCACACGAGCCTTCAACGCGCTTTCCATCATTTTAAGCGTTGCGATCACCGTCACGGGGCCAGAAGAAGGCGGCGCCATTCCACATAGCTTGTATTCGAACACCCAGCCACAAACCGCGTCACGAGGCTTCGCCTCGTAGTTTTCCAGATCCTGCAAAGACAGCTTTCCGGCATTGGCATCATTAACCACGACATTGGCCATCGCCTTAGCAACATCACCAGAATAAAGCCCTTTTGCGCCCTCTTTCGCGATACTTTCTAACGATTTTGCATAGCGACTATTTTTTAGCAACGCACCTTCTTCTAACGGCTTTCCATGCTCGTCAAACAAATAGCTGGAAATATCTGGCCTTGCATTCACCGCAGGGACATTTGCGATTAATTGATGCAATCGAGGAGACACCTCGAAACCATTTTCTGCAAGTGCAATAGCGTGCTCGAACAGCAATGACCACTCCAGTGCACCGTGTTCCTGATGAGCAATCGCCAACATGTCTACCATGCCAGGAACACCAACGCTTCGCCCACCCACAATCGCCTTAAAAAAGCTCATTGGCGATTGCCCGTCTTCTTGCAAAAACAGGCTTTCGTCAGCCTGCGACGGCGCGGTTTCTCGCCCATCATAAGTATTGAGTTTTTTGGCCTGATTATCCCAGTGCACTAAAAAGCCGCCACCACCAAGCCCAGAGGATTGTGGCTCGACAAGCCCGAGCACCATTTGCGCAGCGATTGCAGCATCGACCGCCGAACCACCACTCGCGAGCACTTCAACCGCTGCTCTTGTCGCATGTGGATTCGCCGTTACAGCGACATAATCTTTTGCCAAAAAGCTTTTGTCGCTAGCCGACACCGCGAACGAAGACACTGGCTCAGGTTCAAAGCGGCTGGGTGCTGGTGAAGGGTCGGGGTTTGGCTGGGTCGCATCGCAACCATACGCAAGTACGGCGACAATGGAAGAAAGCAGGATTTTTTTGCAGACAGTCATATCAACGACACCATAAAAAAGACGCCGCTGCGACCACGATCAGGATAATTTCATTGAAATCGCGTCGAGGACATTCGGCGGTACAAACTTGGAAACATCTCCATCTAGCTGTGCGATTTCACGCACCAATGAAGAAGAAATATAAGTGAGATGGTCTTCTGGGGTAAGGAATACCGTTTCGAAGTCGCTTTTAATCGCGCGGTTCATATTCGCGAGCTGGAATTCGTATTCAAAATCCGACACCGCACGCAAACCACGCAAAACAACGCGTTCGCCTATTTCATCGAGATACGTTGTCAGCAACTTATCAAAACCCACCACGCTCACGTTGTCCAGACCACTCAAGGCCTCGCTCGCCATTGTGACGCGCTCACCCAGAGTAAACATCGGGTTCTTTTTGCTGCTGGCGGCAACAGAAACAATCACCTTGCTAAAAAGCCTTGAAGCGCGCTCCACAAGATCGACATGACCAACGGTGATAGGATCAAAGGTTCCGGGATAGACAACTGTACACATATAGATAACTCTACTTAGTAACTACTGGCTTCTGCACCATGTTTATGGAGCAACAACATCCACCAATACCGCGCGCTCAGCGTGGACCAAAACATCAGAAGGCGAAATCTTAGCGGTAATTTCACCAGGGCTCAACCATAACCGTGTCATTAGCGGTCATGAAAGCGATTCACAGTGTTGATATAGGCTGGCCTGAACCGCTCCAAAGCGTTTTGCCTTAAGCAGTTCCCAGGTCGCAGGTACGACTGGCTCAGACTCCTTTGAGGGCCGCTCAATATAGATCAGCCCCCGATCAGCCACCACTGATTCGCGATGCAGCCAATCAACCGCCTGCTGTAACAATTCCTCAGCGAACGGCGGGTCAACAAAAACCAGGTCGTAAGGCAGTGCTCTATCATCAACGGTTCCGCCGATCGCCGATTTCTTAACAACCGTATAATGTTCGGCGTTTAACTTGTTTTTTACAGCCTCAAGAGAGCGCACCGCTGGTGAAGCCGTCTCATAGGCATCGACCGATTGCGCGCCGCGCGACAAGGCCTCGAAACCCAGCACCCCGGTACCGGCAAACAAATCTAAACAGCGAGCCTCATGAATATGGGGCGCCAGCCAATTGAACAGGGTTTCCCGAACTCTGTCCCCCGTAGGTCGCAAGCCCTGGCTCTCGACAACGGGCAATTTGCTGCCCCGCCATTGGCCGCTGATTATGCGCACTTGTCGCGAATCACTCATGAGCTTTTAACCTTTGTACTTCAGTATTTGGACTACGAATCTAATGCGGAAAGCGCTTATAATTGTGGCTGCTGTTCGCAACCAAACTTCTTTACCTATCTCCCATCGCGCGCCTTACTTATGCTGCAATTTATACGACGCAAACGCAACAATCCAGAAAATACCCCTGGCGACGCTGCAAATACTCAAAACGAAACGTCGGCGAGCTCCAAACAAATACCTGATGCGGTAGACCCGCAAAATCCGGCCAACCTCGTAGAGCCAGAAAAAAATACCCCTCCTGCCGACAAACCTGCCGAAACAAAACAAGGTTTTTTTGGCCGGCTAGCGAATCGTATTTCCAAAACAAGCAGCAGCCTTGGCGATGGCCTGGGACAAATACTGCTCGGTAAAAAGGAAATTGACGACGAACTTCTTGAGGATATCGAAACCCAGTTGCTTATGGCGGACGTCGGTGTCGATACCACGCGAAAAATTACAGAAGCATTGGCTGCAGCTATCGAGCGTGATGCGCTTACCGACCCCAGAGCGCTATACAAACAATTGAAAAGCGAACTGAAAAAAAGCTTAGGCGATGCCGAAAACTTTGTTATTGATGCGAATCGCGCGCCTTTTGTTATTTTGGTGGTAGGTGTTAACGGCGCTGGCAAAACAACAACCATAGGCAAGCTCGCCAAACGCTTCCAAAATGAAGGACTTAAAGTCATGCTCGCCGCTGGGGATACCTTCCGGGCAGCGGCTGTAGAACAACTACAGGTATGGGGAGAACGCAATAGCGTCCCTGTCGTTGCGCAAACAACAGGCTCGGATTCCGCATCTGTAATCTTCGACGCATTGCAATCCGGAAAATCCCGGGACACGGATGTTCTTATTGCCGATACAGCCGGCCGACTACACAACAAAGATAACCTCATGGAAGAGCTAAAGAAAGTCGTAAGGGTTAGCAAAAAAATCGACGACAGTGCGCCGCACGAAATACTACTTGTGCTGGACGCAACAACCGGGCAAAACGCAATTGCGCAGGCGCAAAAATTTAAAGAGGCCGTAGGAGTAACCGGTATTGCAGTTACCAAGCTTGATGGTACAGCCAAAGGCGGCGTTGTTTTCGCCATTAAAGAAGCGTTAGACTTACCCATTCGCTTTATTGGCGTCGGCGAGAGCGTCGAAGACCTAAGGCCTTTCAATCCAGACGAATTCGTCGATGCGATTTTTGAGCAAGTCGAAGGCTTATAACTCACTATCCAGAGAATTAGATCGCAACACTACCGTTAGCCAATCGTGATTAAATTTAAAAACGTCAGCAAGCTCTATGGCAACCAAAAAGCGCTAAGCGATGTGAGCTTTGAGCTAAAGCAGGGAGAGATGGCTTTTTTAACCGGTCATTCCGGCGCAGGCAAAAGCACTTTGCTCAAATTAATTATGATGATTGAGCGATCGAGCCTCGGCGAGATCTGGGTCAACGACACACCCGTTAGCAAGCTGCCAAACTCCAAAATCCCACTACTAAGGCGCAATATTGGATTTGTTCATCAATCGCATCACCTGCTAATGAACAAAACAGTCTACGATAACGTAGCCCTGCCGCTAAAAGTAGAAGGCGCCAGTCAGGAGCGCATAAAATCTCGCGTTCAGGCTGCGGTGGACAAAGTCGGCCTGCTTCACAAACTTGGCCAGCTTCCCGAAAAACTATCTGGAGGTGAACAACAACGCGTGGGCATTGCACGCGCTGTGGTTAACCGCCCTTCGCTTATTATTGCCGATGAACCCACCGGCAACCTTGATCCCAAGCTAAGCACCGAGATTATGCGGCTTTTTGAATCCTTTAACCGGGTTGGTGTAACAGTGCTCGTCGCCACGCACGATTTATCGCTCATCGCGAAAATGCCCTACCCCGCTATTACGTTGCGCGAGGGGCAGCTAATCGGCGCCTCACCAAATATCGAAGCAGAAATCGACTCTTCCGCTAACCACTCAACTGAAGCGTTAGCGCTTAGTTAATTGACGCCGTTTTTCGCTCATGAGCAACAACCGCCAAACACCCAAACGAAATCAAAAAAAGCATTCAGCACATATTGCTACGGCGGCAACGAGCTTTAAGCAATTACTGGAAACGCCCGTAAGCTCTTTACTGAATATTGTTCTTATCGCTATCGCCATTTCAATTCCGGTAGTGCTTAAGTTGTCGGTCGATAATTTTAAGCAGTGGGCTGGCTACAACAACAATGGTTTGGAAATCACGCTATATCTAAAAGATGATATTCCGGAACATGCGGCGATCAGCCTGAAAGAACAGGTGAGTCGCTGGCCAGGCGTTGAATCGGCAACTTACATTTCCAAAGATGCCGCACTGGACGAGCTAAAAACCATCAGCGGCTTAGAGCAGGCCATAGCGCAGCTAAATGAAAATCCGCTGCCCTCAAGCATTGTCGTCAGGCTTCCTCATTCACAGGATATTCAAACCCTGGCTCAAACAATTATCGACAAAGCTACCGAGCAGCCAGCTGTAGCCTCCGCGCTGTTTGACATGGAATGGTTTAGCAAAGCTGAAGCAATCATCAACATCGGCGAGCGCATTTACAGTTACGCTACCGCTTTTCTTTCCCTTGGGGTGTTGTTGGTGATAGGCAACACGGTACGAATGACAATCGACCACCATAAAGAAGAAATACTCGTAAGCAAGCTCGTTGGAGCCACCGACAGCTACGTCCGCAAGCCTTTTATTTTCATGGGGATGTGGGTGGGCTCGTTAGGAGCGATAGCGGGGCTCGCAGCATGTTCCCTCGGCTGGTGGCTGCTTAACCGCAACCTCGACGCTTTGCAGGCAGCGTACGCTAGCAATATCACGCTGGTCGCACTCAGCCCGGTCTATTCACTCGGACTAATCGTCGCCTGCGCGCTGCTGGGGCTAATGGGAGCATGGCTGATGTGCAACAAGCAACTCAATAAAATAGCACCTGAATAAATAAGCTATTGAATAATAAAGCTTTTATTTAAATCGCTCGACAGTCCTTTCGCAAACTTATTCGATTAAGTGCGGCACCCAAACGGGAACTCTTGCTGGCATTAGCACTCTAACGTCTCGAGTGCTAAAATGGGACTTGAAACAGCGCCAAACAACCCCATGGTGAAGCACATTGCTTATCGGTTTTAAGGCGACTGCCAAACACTTTGAATAGAATATGACCACATCTACTCAACTACAAACCATTCCTGTGCTAACGCCTGGCGGCGATATCAACGCCTATATGGCGGCAATTAGCTCGTTTGAGGTGCTCTCTGCAGAGCGCGAGCAAGAGCTTGGCCGCCAGCTCGTCAACCACGGCGACCTGGATGCTGCACGTGAGCTCGTCATGTCGCACCTGCGCTTTGTTGTTCATATCGCCAAATCCTACAACGGCTACGGCCTGGCCATGGGTGATCTTATCCAGGAAGGCAACGTAGGCTTGATGAAGGCAGTTAAACGCTTTGATCCCGAAAAGGGCGTGCGTCTGGTTTCGTTTGCAGTGCATTGGATTAAAGCAGAGATCCACGAATATGTTTTGCGTAACTGGCGGATCGTCAAAGTTGCGACAACCAAAGCGCAACGGAAACTGTTTTTTAATCTGCGCGGTGCCAAAAAACACCTGGCGTGGTTAAGCAACGACGAAGCTGGCGCAATCGCCAATGACCTCGGGGTAAAGCTTGAGGAAGTCCGTCAGATGGAAGGGCGCCTGGCCGCGCAAGACGTAGGCTTTGATGCACCGACTGATGACGACGACGATGCCATATACGCGCCGGCACATTACATCGAAAGCAGCAGTCTCGACCCCGCTATCGACAACGAAAACGATGAGTGGCAGACACGGCAAATGCAGCAGCTAAGCGCAGCAATGCTGACCCTGGACGAAAAGAGCAGAGACATTTTGCAGGCTCGATGGCTTAACGAAGATGGCAAAGCCACGCTGCATCAGCTCGCCGACAAGTACAGCGTTTCGGCCGAGCGCATCCGTCAAATCGAAAAGGCGGCAATGGGCAAATTAAAATCAGCACTTGCGGAGATGCAATAACGCCTTAACGCCATTTACTAAATCAAGTATTCAATAGAATGCCTCGCTTTTGCGGGGCATTTTTTTGCTGGCATTAAAAATGGCAGATTGCATCGTTTACGCGCTTTCTTTAGCATGACGACAATGAAGACGATTTCGCTCACTCAATGTGTTCAAGATTACCTTGACCAGCTTGCGAATGTTAGGCGCTTGTCCAAACACACCATTGCAGGCTACCGTCGCGACCTCGAAGCATTTAGCCACTACTGCCAAAAGCAAAACCTTTCGCTAATCGATGAGATACAGGAAGCGCACGTCCGACAATTTACCGCAAAGCTTCACCAGCAAGGCAATAACCCAAAGTCAATACAACGGAAACTATCCAGCATTCGCGGCCTGTTCAGGTTTTATTCCAACCATATAGCGACAACAGATTCACAAAGAAAGAATCCCGCGCTCAACGTTAAAGCGCCAAAAGTTGCACGCAAACTGCCAAGCACAATCGACGTCGACCAAATGCAACACTTACTCGACACATTAAAAGCGCGTGCCGAGCAGCCTTCAATAAATTCGCGTCAACGGTTTTTTCGCGCGCGAAATTACGCGCTGCTTGAATTGCTATACGCCAGCGGAATGCGCCTCGCAGAATTAGCGGCGTTAAATGAAAACAGTATCGATCATCAAACCGCAAATGTTGTTGTTACTGGCAAAGGTAATAAACAACGCGTATTACCCATCGGCAGGCAGGCTTTAGCCGCAATCAAAAGCTGGCTTACCACAAAGCGCGAATTGCTAGACGACGATGCCGCAACGGCATCCACCACATTAGACAACGGTGCATTGTTTGTATCCCAGCGTGGAAAACGTTTAGGACATCGCAGTATTCAGTCGATACTACGACAGGCTAATGTGCACCTGCCGCATCAACAATCGCTACACCCACATAAAATGCGACATTCCTACGCCAGCCATATGCTAGAGTCCAGCCAGGATTTACGCGCCATACAGGAGCTGTTAGGGCACTCTAATATTTCCACCACTCAGATTTATACACATATCGACTTCCAACAGCTTGCTAGTGCTTACGACCAATATCACCCCAAAGCGAAAATTGATAAGTAAGGGATTTGCGAATTGATATGTCTGTACATTGCATTACCTTCGACCTGGACGATACGCTTTGGCCGATAAAGCCGGTTATCCTTAACGCAGAAAAAGCGACCAGGCAATTTGTAGAGTCAGAAGCCTCTTCTCTTGTGGGCATCTTTAGTTTCGATACGCTTTCGGAAATACGGAAAACGGTTATTAAAGACAACCCCGCGTTAAAGGTGAAGTTAACGCAGCTTCGCAAAGAAGTTTATCTAACTGCATTGATTTCAGCAGGAACCCCCAACAAGTTAGCTGAAGAACTGGCAACGCAGGCTGTCGCAGTATTTTTGGAACACAGGAACAAAGTAGAATTATTTGAAGGCGTGGAAGAAAGCCTGGAAAAACTCTCAGGTCATTTTTGCTTAGGTGCGGTTACCAACGGTAATGTTCAATTCCAACAACTCCCGATAGCAAAATATTTTGATTTTTATCTCAGCGCAGAAAACGTTGGCGCCGCCAAACCCAACAAAAAAATATTTGACCGGGCGATTGCCTTAGCCAAAAGCAATCACGGCGAAATATTATCACCAGATCAAATCTGCCACGTCGGGGACGACCTTCATTATGATGTTTTCGGCGCAAATAACGCTGCAATTCTTAGCTGCTGGCTACCGCACGCTGACATGAGCGAAGAAGATATAAACGACGCTGCCGCCATTCACCTCGAAGAGCCAAAAAAAAAGCCGAATATCATTATTCGGCATATTTCGGAGTTACACAATGAAATACTTAATCTCTAGCAATACATGATTATTGGGCTTGCTAGAAGAAACATTTGGCGGCCTTAGATAGGTCTCGCGCCGTAATTACTTTCCGGCTTTTTAGGAGGATCAGCCATTACGTTTGGCTCTATCTCCGCAATTTGCCCACCACCACTTAGAAACGCTTCAACTTCTGACTCTAGCGTTGATCGTACACGCTCACGGCTAGCAACATTACGCGCCTCAGCAGATTCGTCTTTTGAACCGATAAAAGACAGGTCCAGTTTCGCCACTTCATTTTTTTCAGGTACTTTCTTTGCCACCACGGGGGCCACTGCTACAACACTCACTACTTTGGGTTCCTTGGTTGATGTTAACTTCGCATCTTTCGACGCATTTTTTTCTGCAACTTTTTTAACGCGAGGTTTTTTTACCGCCGCTGCTTTTTTCGCCACTGTATTCGTCGCTTTATTCGAGGCTGCTTTTTTCTTCGCAACACTCTTTTTCGCATTCGCCTTTTTAACTGGCGCTACTGCTGCACTCTTTGCCGTTGTTCTTTTAGAAGCTGACGCCGTTCTTTTGGCTGTCGTTTTCGTTTTACTTGTGCTCGCTTTCTTAACAGCCGCTTTTTTTGCAACTGCTTTTTTCTTCACCGTAGTTTTCTTTGCCGGACTCTTTTTTGCCTTTTTAGGTGCTGCTTTTTTGCTTGTGGCAGTTTTCTTTACCGCAGCATTGGTCGCCCGCGTTGGTGATGCTTTTTGTTTAGCTTTTGCTTTTGCCTTAACTGGCATAGTTATTTCCCCCTGGTTCTCCTTGGGCAATGATGAGCGACTAAATTTCGTACGAACGACCCATTCATAAACGTTAACTGCTTCAAATAAAAAGTATGATTATTTATAGACTAAATATAGTGACGTGCCACATACGTGAGCCGATTTGGCATAAATTATTTTTTTACGGCGCTATTTTTAACAATCGCTATGGTGTGACAACTAGATGTTGTGGCAGTAAAAGATCAGTGCACGACTAATTTATAGGCAACTCCAACGATTAGCAGACGGGTTTATTCCAGACATAAAAAAACCATGGCATTTAACGCCATGGTTTTTTTATCGAACGATTTACTGAGCGTTATCTAAACCGCTTCATCGCCTGTCTCACCCGTTCGGATACGAATAATCTGCTCCATTTCCGAAACAAATATTTTGCCGTCACCAATTTTTCCGGTTTTTGCGGCCTCAGAGATGGCCTCAATAACACCCTCCACCGCATCATTGCTCACCGCAATTTCCAGCTTAACCTTAGGCAAAAAGTCGACAACGTACTCAGCGCCGCGATAAAGCTCTGTATGCCCCTTCTGGCGACCAAAGCCCTTCACCTCTGTTACGGTGACGCCCTGCACACCAACGTTCGATAGAGCCTGGCGAACGTCGTCTAATTTAAATGGTTTGATGATCGCGGTTACGAGTTTCATTGTTTTTCCTCATCATTTCGTACTCAACACGTTGCAAGCCACCATGATTGTTATCGGTTAAAGATCGCTTGCGTTTATCCGCTTACCAGCATAGCACTATATACAGAAAAAAAAAGGGCTCCCATAAGGAAGCCCTTTTCTCGACACTAAAGCGTTCAGCGCTAGGCTTTACCGCTAACAAACTCAGGATATGCTTCCATACCACATTCGGAGATATCTACACCGTTGAATTCGTCTTCGTCGCTTACTCGTACACCAATGATTGCTTTAATAATCAACCAGGCGATTAAGCTTGTTACGAATACCCAAACGAAGATTGTTGCCAAACCAACAAGCTGGCCACCAACGCTTGCGCCACCGGTGAAGCACACTGCTAATACGCCGAAGATACCAACAGTACCGTGTACAGAGATCGCACCGACAGGGTCATCAATTTTCAGCTTATCAAGGAAGACGATACTAAATACCACTAACGTACCGCCGATCGCACCAACAATTGTTGCCGTTAAGGCCGAAGGCGACGCTGGATCTGCAGTAATCGCAACCAGGCCAGCCAACGCGCCGTTAAGCGCCATTGTGAGGTCGGCCTTACCAAACAGGATACGCGCAACCAGCAATGCAGCGATTAAACCACCTGATGCAGCCGCGTTAGTATTCATAAATACGTTTGCAACTTCGTTCGCAACTTCAATGCCGCCCAACTTAAGTGTTGAACCACCGTTAAAGCCGAACCAGCCCATCCAGAGGATGAAAGTACCTAGCGTTGCAAGTGGCAGGTTTGCGCCTGGGATAGCCTGGACAGAACCATCGGCAGAGTACTTGCCTTTACGTGGGCCAAGCACCAAGACACCTGCTAACGCTGCTGCTGCACCAGCCATATGAACGATACCAGAACCTGCATAGTCACTGTAATCAAGTGCGCCGATAAACGGAACTTCGTTACCGCCCCATGTCCAGCCACCTTCAATTGGGTAGATCACACCAGTCATCACAACTGCGAACAGCAAGAAAGCCCAGAGCTTCATACGCTCAGCTACCGCACCTGAGACAATGGACATAGCCGTTGCAACAAATACAACCTGGAAGAAAAAGTCTGATGCACCTGAGTAAACAGAGTCACCATCAAAACCATTTTCAGCCGACGCTGCAAGTACAGCCGCTTTATCAAGGCTAGCTACAGTATCAACACCTGAAAGGAAGAAGCCGCCGCCGTACATAAATTCGTAACCGCAGACCAAATACATGGTGCAGGCAATTGCAAAGAGTGCAACGTTCTTGGTTAGGATTTCAGTGGTGTTCTTGGAGCGAACCAAGCCTGCCTCTAGCATGGCGAAGCCAGCCGCCATCCACATTACCAGCGCGCCACATATCAGAAAATAGAATGTGTCCATCGCGTACTGGAGCTCAAAAATTTGATTTTCCATCGTCGATCTACCTCGTTAGTTCAATACTTTCTTTATTTAGAAAGCGTCTCTTAAATACTTAACTTGCTAACAGCCAAAGCGTTAAACGATAACTGCGCGCAAAATAGGATGCGTTAGCAAAATTGAACGCTTTAAAGCGCTTCTTCTCCTGTTTCGCCGGTGCGGATACGAACTACCTGTTCGATACTGGAAACAAATATTTTCCCGTCTCCAATTTTTCCGGTGTTGGCGGCGGTTGATATCGCCTCCAACGCCTGATCCACGACCGCGTCAGAAACGGCTGCTTCAATTTTCACTTTGGGCAAAAAGTCCACAACGTACTCGGCACCCCGATAAAGCTCGGTATGACCTTTTTGACGCCCAAAGCCTTTAACCTCAGTAACGGTGACGCCTTGAACACCGATATCTGATAAGGCCTGCCTAACATCATCCAACTTGAATGGTTTTACAATTGCTGTCACCAACTTCATTTACTGGCTCCTGTTACTAGCTCAAGGTAAAAGTTTATTCCGCACACCGTCTCATTTGCTTAAAGAACAAAGACGATGAAGCCCATTGAGGTGCTGGCTTCTCGGTTTCAGTCCATTATTGTTCGAGGAATAACAATTCCCTGTCTTTAACCGGCACTTCCTCAGGATGTAGCCTGAACTTTGTAGATAGCGAAGCTTATGCCAACAAAGATTTTCCCTTCCAAAACATAAGGTTGTCATCTATTTGTAAAAACACACACGAATTTGGCGCATAGCCCCTGATGATTTGCACCGATAGCGTGCCGTTATGCACCGCATCAGTGCGCACATGACTTTCCCTCACTAAAGATTGCACTCGTATAAAATCTGCTTAGAATATTTCTTCTCTCAACCACCCTTTTACCCAGGGCTTCTAACTATGAGCACCACTCGCCAATCGATCGTAAATGACGCGCTAGAAGCCGTTTCACGACTTTTGCCCTCAAATTCGCAGCAAATGAGGGAAGATCTTGAAAAAAATATACGTGCTGTACTCGAAGCAAAACTGCGTGAAATGGATGTTGTGAGCAAAGAAGAGTTCAATGCGAATCGTCAGCTCCTGCAGCGCCTAAAGGAGCGAGTAACTCAATTAGAGCAAGAGCTCGAAGTACTCGCGTCAAAATAGCGTGCATTAGGTACGCAACAGATACCTTTTGACGAGCTCTCTGGCGCCTAACTAATCAACCAGGACAAAATGGGCCGTATGAGCGCACATTTTTTAGCCCGCACTATTTTGGCGCACCAAGGAATACGGGTTAGACGAGGTGATCATCGGCTTGCTCACGACATAAACCATTGGATATGATGTGCGCGACTCCACAATGAGGTGGAGTAATAAACAGAAAAGGAATTCTGATGTCGTTAGCAGTTACTTACTCACGCGCCACGCAAGGCATTGCAGCGCCTCTGGTCACCGTCGAAACTCACCTCTCAAACGGCCTACCAAGCTTTACCATTGTTGGGCTCCCTGAAACCGCCGTAAAAGAAAGCCGCGATCGTGTTCGTAGTGCGATTATTAATTCTCACTTCGAGTTTCCTGATCGCAGAATCACCATCAATCTGGCACCCGCCGACCTCCCAAAAGAGGGTTCGCGCTTTGACCTGGCGATTGCTATCGGTATTTTAGCGGCGTCGGGGCAAGTGCCAAAAGAAACACTCGGCAAATACGAGTTTATAGCCGAGCTCGCACTCTCCGGAAACCTTCGCTACGTTACTGGCATGCTTTCGGCACTGATCCAGCAGGAAAAGCTGCACGGCGTTAGCGAGCACTCACGTTCGCTGATAATCCCCATCAAAAACCACAGCGAAGCTTCACTACCGATTGCTGCCACAACCTATTTATTCGACCATATATTGGAAGTGTGCGCTCACCTCAATGGCAGTAAAGAGATACCCGCAACCTGCCGGGCGAAGCCACACACCGAAACAATTAGTCATCTGGATATCGCCGATGTCAAAGGGCAGCCCCACGCAAAACGAGCACTGCAAATTGCCGCAGCCGGCGGGCACAACCTGCTTTTTGTCGGTCCACCAGGAACAGGAAAAACCATGCTGGCAGCCCGGCTTCCAACCGTCATGCCCCCGCTGAATCAACGTACCGCGGTAGAGGTTGCTGCCGTCCAATCCGAAGCAGGGAAAAAAGTATCAGCAAGCAATTGGCGAAAACGCCCTTTCAGGAATCCACACCATACTGCTTCTGCAGTGGCGCTGGTCGGTGGTGGAAGCAACCCGAAACCCGGGGAGGTTTCACTTGCGCACGGCGGTATTTTATTTCTCGATGAACTACCTGAGTTTGATCGTAAAGTACTCGAAGTCCTGCGCGAACCGCTTGAGTCTGGGCACATCACCATCTCCCGTGCCGCACGGCAAGTAGAGTTTCCCGCACGATTTCAACTTATCGCCGCTATGAACCCCTGCCCATGTGGATTCTACGGGGATACCCAACAACATTGTCGATGCAGCCCCTCGCAGATCCAACGTTACCGCGCAAAAATCTCTGGCCCGCTGCTCGACCGGATCGATCTTCACGTGGGCGTATCGCGATTACCGGTAGACCAACTAATCCAGAATCAAACCGAAACGAAAACGGCTGAGAGCGAGGATAGCAGCAAGCATATAAAAATCGCAGTGCTAAGGGCGCATCAGTTACAACATAAGCGGCAACACAAGCTCAATGCACATTTAGACAGCACCGAACTTACCCAGCCACATATCATCGAACCGCAAGCGTTAGACTGGTTAAGCAAAGCGATGGAAAAGGTTGGCATTTCAGCAAGGGCTTTTCACCGCCTGCTAAAAGTCGCGCGAACCATTGCCGATCTTGAACACGCTCAACGTTTTAAAGACAAAACGCTCGATGCCAAATTCACAGCAGCAACCACAAAGCACGTAAAAGAAGCACTAGCTTTTAAGCCTGTAAAAGCCGATCATCAATAATTAATTTTTGAAGATCTCCTTAATGCCAGCTGCTACCTTTCAGTTTTCCCTGCCGCAGTGGCCCTCAACAACAGAAGGCCACCCCCAACTAAGCTTTGACTTCAGGCAAAAACCCGAAGACTTTGTCGTTACCGAAATACTGGGGTTTGAGCCATCGGGAGAGGGCGAGCACTTACTTTTATGGATAGAAAAACGCAATCTAACGACCTTACAAGTTCGCGAACAACTCGCCCAACGACACAAGATACCCGCGAAACATATCGGCCACTCTGGACTCAAAGATAAAATTGCAGTCACTCGACAATGGCTAAGTATTCCCTATAACGACGACATAAATGCACCCACCAAGATCATAGTTGGCAACGGTTATTTCGAAATATTGCGTGCAGAACGGCACCATCGAAAAATAAAAATAGGTACGCACAAAAACAATCAGTTTGAACTAACACTACGTAATGTGTGCAGTGCGGATGCCTCCCAAACTCATCATGCGATTGCATCTGAATTCGAGAAACGAATTCATCGGATTACCCACGAAGGCTTCCCTAACTATTTTGGCCCTCAGCGTTTTGGGCACAAAGGTGGCAACATTCCTAAAGTCGTTGCATGGTTTAACGAGCGCAAAAAAATATCTCGGGAAAAACAAAGCTTGTATCTATCCAGCGCCCGCAGTTTTATATTTAACGAACTGCTTGCAGCGCGAGTAAAAAATAAAAGCTGGAACCAATATCAGCCTGGCGACAAACTTATCCTGTGTGGTAGCCAAAGCTATTTTTCTATCGATCCCCATAACAAGGCTGAACTTGAAGAAACTAATAAGCGACTGGAAGAGGGCGATATTGCGATAGCGGGGCCAATGCCCGGAAGAGGAGAGGATTTAAGCATCGAGCAGCAAGCGTTGATAGAAAACTCGAACCACAAGGATTTAATTGCTGAGTTACTGCGCGGCCTGGAGGAGAATGGGGCCAAAAACCAATATCGCGCTCTAGGTGTTACGCCTATCGGTCTCAAGGCAAACCATGGAAATGACGAGCATGGCGAAGTAATTGTGAAATTAGAGTTCATTCTGCCTAAAGGTGCTTTTGCTACGGCATTACTCACTTACCTCTCTCCATTAGTAACAAAGGAATAATCGCTTGTTCGCGACAATGAAGAATACCATCTAAAACAACAAGTTAAGCTAACCGACATAAACCAACCTCTATGAACCTTTAGGCAAACTACATTTCAAACTGTCCCTGAAATGTCCAACGTAATCGGATATTTCGGTAAAGTTATAGCCTAGGCGGTCGAAACCTATTGCCAATAATGGGTAAAATGAGCAGAATGGCTCTACAATTGAGCTTGACGGCTATACTCATAAGACTATACTCACTCGCCGCTTTTTCGATTGCGCCTTTCTAGCCCTTTCAACTATTTAACAGGGCTCTTTGGAGAAATATTATGGAAAAACCTGAGACATCAAACGTCTCTCAATTAGAGGCGGAAATAAAACGTCGTCAAGAAGCTGATGGCGTTGTAGACATAAAGCTTTTTAGAGCAGGGCCAATGGTCAGCAAAGATAGCTTGGCGAAAGGCGTGCTAGATTTGATGAATGCTCCTGTAGTCAAAGACAATGACCTAATTTAAAATAACTTCAACGCGAAAAAGGCGCCGCTTGGCGCCTTTTTTTGTCTACTGAACTTTCAAGGAATGGCTTAATGTCACAAGAACGCAGCCCACATCTAGACGCTTTAGCTGACTTTATGGTTTGCACCAATTTCAAAGACGAATTCGAAAAACCGCTTAAGATAGTTGCTAAACAGAATACTCCAAATTCATACTCTCTAATTAACAAAATTGAAGACTGGTTAAATTTGGATAGAGGAAAAATAACCCTTCAACCGAGAGATATAAAACAGGCCGACCCTGTAGGCATGATAGAGCGATTAAGAAATGGCGGTGCTCTGATATCTTATTCGGTAGAGCTAAACTTATGTTGGCGTCGGTTTGTAGTAACTAAGGAACTCATTCACCTAATAATCCAACAACTAGACTATGACGCGTTACCAAATATAGATACCGCCAGCTTGCTTTCTAGCGTTTATCGTTTTGATACCAATGATTTTTTCGATTGCTATGACACCAAAACTTCTGACGGAGCGTTAGAATTCATAGCATTGATTTTGGCGGAGCAACTACTGGTTCCTTGGTTTGAGCATCAAGAAATACAAAGCAGTAATGAAACCAGCTATGATTTAGCCCTGAGCTACAGAGTGCCGAGGTATATTATCGAAGAAATTCAGGAAGGAACTAGCGATATAACCAAGATAGGTGCTCGGATTGAAGCTTCATTCAATGAAAGGCTAAGTCAAGTAAACCAAAGCAGTTAGAACCCCATCTAGAATTACTTAAACGTCATTTATCTGCTTTAGTTTCGCAGTCTTTATCATCCCCGCTTACGCAAATAAACCTTAAAACTAAACTAGTGTTCTCATCAACTGGATGATTTTCTAGAAGCTCGCTTTCCCAACCCGAGCCATTAAACTCTGGCAAAAACGCATCGTCGTCAATATCAACACCAATGACTTAGAAGCACGCCATAAGGAAAGTGAGCATGGCATAGCTACAGTGAAATGAGGTTCAGCCTGCCTAAATGCGCTTTTGCCACCGCTCTTTTCTATGCAATCAGGGCCCTTGATAAAAAGCTCTAAAGTATTTTTTCTTTATCTAACTAGGCAAACTCCGGAAATGCCTTAAATAATTTAGCTTTATCCCTAAGGCCAAGCGCACTAACAGCAGTCACAAAACCGGACACCAAAGCGCCCGACACTCCGCACGACATGATGTCCTGCCCAGTAAGAAATAAATTTTTTATTTCGGTTTTTGGTTTAAGCCATTCCTGCTCAAAACGTTGAGTATCGTGCTCCAGACCATACATCTCGCCACGCGGATACGCGCAAAAGAAATCAGTTGATAGCGGCGTCGAAAGCTCGCAGTAATCTATCTTCCCCCTTAGCTGGGGCAACTTATCGTAGAGGTGCTCTAGCAAACGCTCTGTAAAATAGTCTTTTAACGCGTCGTAATCTTCACCACGTTTTCCCCACTGCTGATCTTTCCATTTCTCGAAAACGTCATATTCAGCCGGCGCGACTATCTCGATTGTCGCGGTACCAGGGTAGCGGGATTCCCAACTTGGGTCTTTAGCCGAAGGGAAAGAAATATATACAGCAGGAAATTCGGCTTTGTAATCTTCTCTAAACGCAGCAATATTTTTTTTGTGATCGCTGTTAGGGTAAATCCAGAAATTGGTTTTTGGTAAACCAAGGTTTTCTGCGCTTTCTTTAATACCTATATATAACCCCAGATGGGCACATGAGGATTTCACCTGGGTCAGTTTTTCATTGTATCCGTATTGTTCGGTGACTGGTGGCGGTAATAGCTTTTTGAACGTATTAAATACGCCCGCATTGCTTATCACTAACGGTGCTTTTATTTCGGTGCCGTCTTCCATACAAACACCCGTAGCCTTGTTATTCTCGACCAGGATTTGCTTTACATTGGCATAGGTAAACACTTCGCCGCCACCTTTTTGAATAACAGGGATCGCTGTTTCAGCAATTCGCGAAGCACCCCCAACAGGATAATATGCACCATGCAGATAGTGCTTGGCGATCAGGCAATGAATCGAAAAGCTGGATTCATGTGGCGGAGCACCGCAGTCTCCCCATTGACCGGTTATAAAGCCGATAAGCAACTCGTTATCGGTCAGCTCTTTTAGTACTTCGTAAGTCGGGCGATTAAAGTAGTCAGGAATTCTGCGCTTTGAAAAAGAGCTAAGGACTTTTCCACCAACCCCGCTTGATAACTTGTCCATCATTACCCAGCGCATGGCTTTGTTTACTTCGCTCATTCGCAGCATATATTCATCAATCGCGTCATGCTCCGCAGGAAAACGTGCCTTTAAATCTTCGATATATTGGCTTCGGCCTGCTACTGCGTCAAAAACATTATCACCGATAAAAAAGCGATCATAGTTATTATCCATCGGCGCCCACTCAAGCTGACCGTCGCAAACAAGATCGAATAAGCGACTGGCAATCGTACGCTTGCTGCCGACATCGCCAATGTAATGTATGCCCACATCCCATTCATAACCGTTGCGAGCATAGGCGTGAGTAAAACCACCGGCGGTGTAATGCTGCTCTAACACCAAAACCTTTTTGCCCACACGCGAGAGACAGGCCGCGCTGGTCAAGCCACCCATACCCGAGCCAATCACAATCGCATCGTAATCACTATCTAAACGGTTCGCGCGGTAACGACGGCCAATTCGTAGCGTGCTTGGTGTAATACCCTTTTGCTTTGTCGAAGTCATAGTAGCTGGCGCCTTGTTTCTGCGCATTCCATGAGGATGGATAATGCTTAGAATCTTAACAGTGTTAAGTTAAAACTATAAAGTATAATCTTAACAGTGTAAAGACTAGGCGCTGCACATGCTGGAAGAGCCGGCAACCCGCCGACATTCAATGTTATAAAGTGTATGAAAAACAAAGAGTTATCAAAAAAAAGCTATCACCACGGCAATTTGCGAACGGCGCTGATAGCTGCTGCTAGCGATATTCTCAAAACACAAGGAGTGCAAACACTAAGTCTGCGCAAGGTCGCGGCACATGCTGGCGTCTCTGCGCCCGCTCTTTATAGCCACTTTTCGGATAAGCGTGAGCTGCTCGCTCATGTCGCGGCACAAGGCTATCGAGCATTCTCGGCAAGCATGCGAGAGCAGCTTCCCGACAATCCCACATCAGAAAAAGATTATCTGGTTGGCCTGGCGCGAGGCTACATTTATTTTGCCACCGAAAACCCGGCGCTATTTCAACTTATGTTTAGCGCGGAACTCGACGACCTGCCATCGGTTCCTGAGCTTAGCCAGGCGTCATCGGAAAGCTATAGTCTGCTAGAAGAATTTGTTAGCAAACAAATTGCTGCCAGCCAATCGACGATACCAAAAGAAATAGCGATAACAGCTGCGTGGTCTATCGTACATGGCCTGGCAAACCTGATTAACGAAAAACGCATTAGCGTTTCTAAAAGCGGTGCGAAATCGTTAGAAGACCTGGTCAACCAGGTAAGTGCGATGTTGACGTTTACTCATCTCAAAGACTAAAGACGGCAATGTTTATAAAACTTAAACGCAAACTTGTGTTTGTCGTCAATCGGGTGTTCATCGAGTAATTCGCTTTCCCAATCTGAATAATCAAATGCAGGCAAAAAAGCATCGCCATCGATATCCGCCTCAATAATAGTTTCGTAGACCGTATCGGCGATTGCGTAGCCCAGGGTAAAAAATTCAACACCACCAATAATAAAAATTTCGTTACTCGCTTCGCTGGCGCGCTTGATGGCAGCGTCAAGACTGCTAACCACCTCAATACCCTCAACAACCCGGTAGTTCTGCTGTCGTGTTACAACAATATTTAAGCGACCGGGCAGGGCGGATTGATGGTCTTCATAAGTTTTACGCCCCATGATAATCGGCTTGCCCATCGTGGTTTTTTTAAAATGAGCAAAATCATCAGGCAAATGCCAGGGGATACCGCCGTCTTTACCAATGCAGTGATTACTTGATCGCGCATAGATCATCGCTATTTTTGTAGCCATCTTGTTTCTCTCAATCCTATTTTTGCCGCGCTTCTGCCAGCGGATATTTTTCTTCGTTTAAACTCGCTTTGCGCGCAGCTGCCTGGTACAGGTCTATGCCCAGCACATCGGCAACACGAACCAAATAAAACAGTACATCAGAAATTTCATCGCCCGCTGCTTGTTTTGTTTCGACATCAAGATCAAAAGACTCTTCTTCGCTTAGCCACTGAAAATGCTCTAAAAGCTCGCTGCACTCCACGCTCAACGCCATAACAAGATTTTTCGGCGTTTGATACTGCTGCCAGTTGCGCTGGTCGGCAAACTGTTTCGAATACTTTTGGATCTCTTCAAGCGATTTAAAATCAAAGTGCTTAGTTTTCATCTCAATTGCTACCGTTTTTGCAAAGTAAAATGAAGATACCGTCCCAGCCACAGAAAAGGCTCTTTATCCGAATATTCCAACTCCATCGCCAGCGTTTCATCTTCGGAGGCCAGACCACCACGTCGCTCGACGACGTAGTCACTGAACACCCGGATTCCACTACGCTCCCTAACATTAAATTCATGCTGCGCAGCCCAATGCTCAACATCCTGCACCGTGCAAGGCGCGTTTGGGGTTAAACTCCCGCTATCGGAACGATACGCTTGCTGCGTGCGTAACCAGTCGAAATTTCCGCGAATTAAGTTTCGGTATTGCTTTGCCGCCGGATTATAAAAGCTCAGTGAAAGCATTCCACCGGGCCGCAATACATCGCTTGCAAACGAGAACAGCTCCGTAGGGTTTTCCAGCCATTCGAGAACCGCATGACACATAAGTAAATCGATAGAGGCGCTGTCAACTTCAAGCGTTTGATAGGGGCCTAAATGCCACTCCATTGCTTGTATTAGCTTCGCCTCTTTCGCACGACTTTTTGCTTGATCGAGTAACTCGGCCGAAAACTCATTGAAACAAACCTTATGCCCGAGCCCAGCGAGTCGAATCGCGTGCTGGCCCAGGCCACCACCAACCTCCAAAACTTTTAGCGGATGTTCAAAAGCCTTTAGCGAACTTTCAGAAGCCTTTAGCGAAGGTTCAGAGGCATTTAGCTGATCAAGCATTTGATCGAGTGCCCGATCAATAACGGCTAAGCGTATCCGGCCTTTTAATCCACCGTAAATACGCTTAGCAAAACGTTCAACCAGGTCATCAAAATTTCTGTCGGCCATCAAGCTAACAAACCAGCATGCCTAACCCAGTACGGCGCCACACTTAGCACATTGCTTTGGCTTACTGATTAAACCCTGTGCACCGCGAGGAACTTGCCCACATGCAGGGCATAAACAATACCGGTCAGCATTGAAGATCCACAACAAAAAGGCGAAGGTTGTTACACCAAAGACCAATGAATAATGCGCACTACCTCGCGCGACGGCAAGTACTACGATAGTAACAACGATAACAATGATATTAAGGAGATAAAAAATACGTGCCCGTTTAGCAAATATTATTTTTATTTGTTCGGCCGACAACTCCTCGTTTTGCATTAACGGCTGCTGCCTTCAGTTTAAGGGTTTACCAATTCTTTAAGTGCCTTACCCGATTTAAAGCCAACGGTTTTGCTGGCGGGTATCGTAATTGCTTCGCCAGTCTGTGGGTTTTTTCCGGCTCGCTCGCTACGACTACGCTGATTAAAGCTTCCGAAACCAATAAGGCTTACGGTTTCATCGCGGGCTAAAGCAGCGGTTATTTCATCAGTAATTGCAGTAATGACCTCTGTCGCTTTTTCTTTTGAAATGTCAGCTTTATCTGCAACAGCGGCGGCGAGTTCGTTTTTGTTCATGGAAGGAAAAATTCTCTGTGAAAGACCACTAAAATGGGCGACCATTCTATGCCGATAAAATGTGTAATACCACAAACATTTTTGCTGACACTAATAGTTGCCAAATTTCTAGCCAGTGAGGCGCTTTGCGCTACATCTGCCCTAAAAGTGCTGATATGCTCACGCCTTTATGCACGTATCGTTTTAACCCAATCGCTTATCGCGACATCTTCGCCTAGTGAACGTAATGGTCAATTTAAGTTGGCAAAATCGAGCCGTCTATTTCGAGCTTATGCGAATCGACCGGCCCATCGGCACTTATCTTGTTGCGTGGCCAGCACTGTGGGCGCTAATGCTTGCTTCCAATGGCGCGCCAAACCCTGTGCTTGTGCTAGTTTTTTGCGCGGGCGCATTTCTGATGCGATCCGCCGGATGCGTTATCAACGATTACGCCGACCGGCATTGGGATGGAAAAGTTGAGCGCACAAAAGGCCGACCATTCGCCGAAGGGCGCGTTAACGAAAAAGAAGCTCTCCAACTTTTTGTGCTGCTCTGTTTATTAGCCGCTACCTTATTGCTATTCACTAACCGGGAAACCTGGTTGTGGTCAATCGGCGCGGTCATGCTTGCGGCTATATATCCATTTACCAAGCGCATTACTTATTTGCCCCAGATGGTTTTGGGCATGGCGTTCGCCTGGGCGATACCAATGGCTTACGCCGCAGAAACTGGTCACGTTCCCAGTCTTGCATGGGTACTTTACGTTGCTGTAATTGCCTGGGTAGTTGCTTACGATACCTTTTACGCGATGGTTGACCGCGACGACGATATCAACGCAGGAATTAAATCTACCGCCATTTTATTTGGCGCTTATGATCGATTGATCACTTTCTTGCTTCAGCTAATTTTTGTAGGCCTGCTTATATGGATTGGTCTTAGCTACGAAAAAGGGAGCGCGTACTATGCTGGCCTTGGTGCGGCGACACTATTATTACTGTATCAACAATGGCTAATTCGCAAACGAGAAAAACAAAAATGCTTTGCCGCGTTTCTTAATAATCATTACGTAGGTCTATGCGTTTTCGCAGGGCTACTAATCGATACGCTGCTAAGCTAACAGTCTGGTCTAGGTTGTTATGAGGGTTCAGTTTTATAACGCTATTGCGGATATTGGCAAAGCACTCTGGGATAACTTTGACCACAAATCGTATCCTTTTTCACAGTACACATTTTTAGAAGCGCTGGAGCGCAGTGACGAAAACCACGGCGGCGCCTGCTGTACCGAAAGCGGCTGGCAACCTCATCATTTAGTAATTTTTGATAAAGACGATGTAGCAATCGCCGGGCTACCGCTCTACGTTAAATATCATTCTTTCGGCGAGTATATCTTTGACTGGGCATGGGCGGATGCCTATCAACGACATGGCATAGAGTACTATCCCAAATTGCTCTCCGCTATCCCATTCACACCTTGCACCGGGCCACGATTGCTAACCAAGCCTGGTGTCGATCAAGATCTTGTGTTGGCATTTGCGTTGGGCGCAATAGAAACAGAACAACAACGGCTGGGCCTAAGCTCTTCGCATATTTTATTTACGGAGCAGCAAACGGCTGAGCATATCCGCTCCGACCAATGGCTGCTGAGGGAGTCCACTCAATATCACTGGTTTAATCGTCACTTTCTCCAGCCGGGCGAAAGCGCCTATGCCGACTTTGAAGATTTTTTATCGAGCTATAAATCTCGCAAACGCAAAGCGTTAAAAAAAGAGCGCGCTCAAATTTGTGAACAAAATATAGTAATTGAACGGTTAACGGGTGACGCGATATCCAAAGAGCTTTGGGAGCAGTTTTATCGATTTTACCAGCTCACCTATGCAAAACGTTCCGGACATGGCGGCTATCTACCAAAACATTTTTTCCTCGCCATTGGAAAAACCATGCCCGAACAAATAATGATGTCAGTTGCCTATGACCAGAGCAACGGCGGCCAGGCTATTGCCGCCGCATTATTTTTTACCTCTGAAGATACCTTATTCGGTCGCTACTGGGGCTGTACGCAGCAAACCGAGTTCTTACACTTCGAACTTTGCTACTACCAGGGCATAGAGTTTTGTATCGAGCGCGGACTAACGCGATTTGACGCAGGCGCCCAGGGCGAGCATAAAATCCAGCGGGGGTTTTTTCCAGTAAAAACTTATTCGAACCACACCATTAGTCACACGCAATTTAGTGATGCAATTGCACGTTTCATTCAGGAAGAAGCGCTATACAATAACGCCTATATTCAGGAAACTACTCAATCCTTGCCCTACAAAAGCAAGTAGAATCAAACATCTGACACCAGTTAATTTCAGCAGAGAAATTAAAGGAGACTTCTTTTGACCAGACCATTTTCAGTATTAGGCGTTCAGCAAATCGCAATCGGCAATGCCGACAAGCTCAAGCTTAAGAAGTTTTGGGTTGACCTGTTAGGGCTTAATTTTTCTCACACTTATGTTAGCGAAAAAGAAAATGTCGATGAAGATATTTGCGAAATTGGCTCGGGGCCTTTCAAAGTAGAAGTTGACCTGATGCAACCGCTCGACACCGAGAAGAAGCCTCGCGTCGATCAGCCAGCACTAAATCATGTGGGCCTGTGGATAGACGACTTGCCAAAAGCCGTCGAATGGTTAACGGCTCAAGGCGTCAGGTTTGCGCCAGGCGGCATACGCGCAGGCGCGTCTGGCTTCGACATTACTTTTGTTCATCCAAAAGGCAACGACGATTTTCCTTTTAGCAGTGAAGGAATATTGCTGGAGCTTGTCCAGGCACCGCCGGAAGTTATCCAGGCATTTAAAACAATTGCCGACGCCTCACAGTAAAATCGCATTATGATTTCGCTTAAGCAAATAAACTATGCACTTGCGGTAGAGCAGGAAAGACACTTTAAACGTGCCGCTGAACTCTGCAACGTCTCACAGTCGGCACTAAGCACCGCGATTAGCGAAATGGAAACGCAGCTTGGGGTGATGATTTTCGAGCGCGATAATAAAAAAGTGTTAGTAACGCCCTTAGGCAAACAAATTCTTAGCAAGGCGCGCGAAATCAAACTGCAAGTAGACGACCTCCACAATCTTTCAGTCGAACAGAAAGAGCCCTTAAGCTTTCCCTTAACCATGGGCGTTATTCCGACAATAGCGCCTTTTTTATTGCCAGCCGTTTTACCTAGTTTAAAAAAGTCGTACCCAAACTTAGATCTAAAAATTGTCGAGGCACAATCAGGCACCCTGGTTAATCAGGTTCGTAGTGGAGAAATAGACACTGCAATTTTAGCGTTACCCTACGCTCACGATGGTTTGCACGCGTTTGAGTTCTGGCAAGAAAATTTTTATCTCGCCGCACACAAAAGCAGCCCCTACACAAAGCGAAAACAGCTACTAAGCAGCCAAATCGACCAAACTGATTTGCTATTGTTGCAAGAAGGGCACTGCCTTAAAGATCATGTGCTCGACGCCTGCAAAATAAAAAACACTGAAAACAGTACTGCACTAGCGGGCACAAGCCTTTATACGCTGGTGCAGATGGTGGCAGGCAATCTTGGCACAACGCTCGTTCCCGAAATGGCGGTAAAACAGCTGGGTAAAGAAAGTCGCGACTTACGCTTTATTCCGTTAAAAGAAAAAGGCCCGCATAGAAAAATAGCCTTTATTTCGCGGTTAAGTTATAGCGGCGTAAACAGCCTTCAAGAAATGATGCGCTTATTTAAGCTGCAGCTCGAAAAAAATATAAAAGTTTGAACGCCTTGTCGGCATCGGCGGTGTGCTAGCCGTTTTTTTGTAGTTCTGCACCCATCAGCTGGTGCACCATATTAATTGCCTTTAACGGCCTAACCATCACCTTAAACTCTATTATTTTACCGGCGTCATTCCACTTGATCATATCAACGCCGTTCAGGTAAATGCCTTGAAGCTCTGTCTCGAACTCTAAAACCGCTGAATTTTTGCCAACCGCTTCCCTAACGTAGCGAAAATGCCCGTTATTAAGCACCTGGTCGGCCGCGCGAAGATACTGTGTTGTTATTATCTTACCCTGCTGCGGGCTGTGTACAACCGGCGAATGAAATACAACATCGTCATCCAGCAATTGGTCAAGTTTTTCGTAGTCCCGACTAGCCGCGTAGTCGTGCCATTGCTTAACGAGTTTATTCATGTTGTTTCAGTCAGCCTCAAACAGATTAAAAAACAAAAAATAAAACGACGCGCCGACATCTAATACCTAAAAGATGACGCCCAGACTCATTTTAACAGAGGGCAGAACAATGGATCGTAGTATAACTAGCACCAGCATCACTATCATGGGCGAAAAGTCCAAACCGCCTGCACTTGGAATTAAATTGCGTACGGGCCTCATAACAGGCTCCGTTATCTGCTGGAGCAATTGAGCACCTGGATGATAGCTGCCGGGCGCCACCCAACTTAGCACGACAAGTATGAGAATGGCGAAGAAGTAGAAATTCAATAGTACATCGATAATTCCAACCAACCCGTAAACAACATAAATCAACGGATTAACAACAATCGCACCCGTAATCAGCAAAAATATAAAAAAGTATCCTATAACCTGAACTAGAAACGCGAGCACCACTGCAGCGAAATCAATTCCGAATAATCCGGGAATTATTTTGCGCATGGGCGTAAGCGGTGGATTTGTCGCTCGAACGACAAACTGCGAGATAGGGTTATAAAAATCCGCGCGCGCTAATTGCAATATTAAACGCAACATAACAATCAAGGTGTAGGCATGCACGCCGACGCGAATCAATAACAATAAGATTTCTTGCAACATAAAGCTTTTATCCTAAATACAACTATTCAAATTTGCGTTAGCTCGTCAGTTCCTTTGCGAGCGACTGAGAACGATCAAATGCAGCCTGCAAAGCATTTTCAACTACCTGGGAAAAACCCTGGTCAAAAAATGAATTGATCGCCGCCTCAGTCGTACCATTGGGCGATGTCACCCTCTGTCGAAGCTCTGCCAAACCAACGTCCGACCCTATCGCCATTTTTGCCGCCCCCAGCGCCGTTTGCTGCGCCAGTTGTTTTGCATCGTCTTCGTCCAGGCCCATGTCTACGCCCTTCTGCACCATATGCTCCAACATTAAAAAGAAATACGCTGGCCCACTGCCTGATACAGCAGTAACGGCATCCAGGAGCTCTTCTTTATCCACCCACACGGCAAGCCCGACAGCTTGCATTAAATACTGCGCTTTTGCTGCTTGTTGCTCGGTAACATGATCATTAGCAAACAAACCCGTTGCGCCTTCTCGCAATAGAGAAGGAGTGTTAGGCATACAGCGCACAACGGCAGCAGGATAGCGCAGCCAGTCTGCGATAGATGCCGAAGGAATACCCGCTGCAATCGAAATAAACAAAGGTGCGTTCTGCTGTGCAACTTCGGCAAGTGGCTGGAGAACTTCCGCCATCACCTGCGGTTTTACCGCAATCAAAACAACATCAACGTTTTCGACCAATTGCTGGTTATTATCAACGATATTCACACCAAGCTCTGCTACCGCCTCACTACATGCAGCAACGGGGTCAGAAGCAAAAAGCTGCCCGGCCTCAACGCCTTGCGCCAGTAAACCACCAATTAAACTTTGTGCCATGTTGCCGGCACCGATAAAACCAATGCGACAGTCTTTAATAATCGAAGGGGATTGGGTCAAAACGAATGCCTTAAAAATAAAGTGGATCTAAAGCGATATTATGAACTGCGCTCACCGAAAATAGCAGTGCCAATTCTTACCAACGTCGCGCCTTGCTCTATCGCTAGCGGCCAGTCGCCGGACATGCCCATCGACAACGTATCGAAGCTATCCAACGCTATTGCTTCTCGTGTTTCTTCAAACAGAACGTGCATTGCCCGATAGCTGTCACGTATCTGCGATTCTGCTTGCGCCGCTTTAAGGATAGTCATTAACCCGCGCAGGCGTATGTTAGGCAGCTGGGCTATCTTGCATGCGTATTCGACGCATTGACCAGGACTAACGCCCGCCTTGTTGTCATCAGCATCGATATTGACTTGCAGGCAAACATTTAGAGGGGGCAACTCCGCAGGGCGCTGGTCGCTCAACCGCTGAGCTATTTTTAACCGATCCACTGTATGCACCCACGAGAAATGGCTCGCAATATCGCGTGTTTTATTACTCTGGATTGCGCCGATAAAATGCCATTCCAGCTCGCGAGACGAGAGTGCTTGAATTTTAGGCAAGGCTTCCTGCACATAACTTTCGCCAAAACAGCGCTGGCCTGAGTCAATTGCTGCCTCAATAGCCGCTAATGGCTGTTTTTTGCTCACAGCAACAAGCTTAACAGGCGCTGACTGTTTCTCATTTCTGCTGCTAAGCGCCTGAATTTTACACTGAACGTCAGCAAGCCTAAGGCCAATGTCTATCATTAATAAAGTACTCGTCTCTGCTTACAGTTAACGTTCTGACGGTTAACTTTTGTGGAGCCGGTTAGCATTTTTCGCCGCTTTGTGCGACGCTGACAACACTCAACAAAATACACTTAAGCGTCTAATAACCGCTAAATACCTGAACAGCTATGGATATTACCGAACTCCTCGCCTTTAGTGCTAAGCAAAATGCCTCTGACTTGCATTTATCTTCTGGCCTGCCGCCTATGATTCGTGTTGATGGCGAAGTACGGCGCATCAATTTGCCTCCGCTCGACACCAAAGAAGTTCACGCACTCATTTATGAAATCATGAATGACTTCCAGCGTCGTGACTTCGAAGAAAACCTTGAGGCAGATTTTTCGTTTGAAGTTCCTGGCGTCGCGCGATTCAGGGTTAACGTATTTATCCAAAACCGCGGGCCCGGTGCGGTGTTCCGTACCATCCCGTCGAAAGTTCTCACAATGGAAGATCTGGGTATGGGTCAGGTCTTTCGCGATATCGCCGCTGTACCCCGCGGCCTATGTCTCGTTACTGGCCCAACCGGTTCGGGTAAGTCAACCACGCTCGCAGCAATGATCGATTTTATCAACGAAAATCGCTACGACCATATTCTAACGATTGAAGACCCCATCGAATTTGTTCACGAAAGCAAAAAATGCCTGGTGAACCAACGGGAAGTACACAGAGATACACTGAGCTTTAACAACGCACTACGCTCCGCGCTGCGTGAAGACCCCGACATCATACTAGTCGGCGAGATGCGTGACCTCGAAACCATTCGCCTGGCGCTGACCGCAGCCGAAACCGGTCACCTCGTATTTGGCACCTTGCACACAACTTCCGCCGCAAAAACTATCGACCGTGTGGTCGATGTATTCCCTGCCGCAGAGAAAGCAATGGTTCGCTCGATGCTATCGGAAAGTTTACAGGCAGTTATCTCTCAAACGCTGATTAAAAAGCAAAACGGCGGCCGTGTCGCAGCGCATGAAATCATGATTGGCACCTCAGCGATCCGTAACCTGATTCGCGAAGATAAAGTTGCACAGATGTACTCGGCCATCCAAACCGGCAATGCGTCTGGTATGCAAACGATGGATCAGTGTTTAGAGGGGCTTGTTGCTTCACGGCAGATTTCTCGCCAGGCGGCGAAGGAAAAAGCCAAAATGCCAGAGAACTTTTAGGCGCTTAATCAACTTGGATAACGGGTAAATCGAGGAGCAAACACAGCGTGGATATGCAAAGCCTGCTAAAAGCGATGGTAGAGAAGGGCGCTTCCGACCTTTTCATCACAGCGGGGATGGCGCCAAGCATGAAACTGCATGGCAAAATGACGCCGCTTACCAAGCAAGCGCTCTCTCCTGAAGCCACACGAGAGCTTGTCTTGAGCACAATGAACCAGGACCAGCGGAATGAATTTGCGCAAACCAAGGAGCTAAACTTTGCCGTTAGTGCCCGTGGAATAGGCCGTTTTCGCGCCAGCGCCTTTTACCAGCGAAACCTTGTAGGGATTGTTCTGCGGCGCATTGAAACGCGGATTCCATCCATCGATAGTCTGGGCTTGCCCGATATTATTCGCGACCTTGCAATGACCAAACGAGGACTGATTGTTTTTGTTGGCGCAACGGGAACCGGTAAGTCAACATCGCTGGCATCAATGATTGGTCACCGCAACGAAAACAGTCGCGGCCATATCATTAGCATCGAAGATCCAATTGAATTTATTCACCAACATAAAGGCTGCCTGGTAACGCAACGCGAAGTTGGCATTGATACCGAAAGCTTTGAAACTGCGCTTAAAAACACGCTACGGCAGGCACCTGACGTGATCATGATAGGTGAGGTGCGTACCCGCGAAACCATGGAACACGCAATCGCCTTTGCAGAAACCGGTCACCTTTGCCTCTGTACGTTACACGCAAACAACGCAAACCAGGCGCTTGACCGAATACTGCACTTTTTCCCTGCTGAACGTCACGAACAGCTGTGGATGGATTTGTCGCTCAACTTAAAAGGAATGGTTGCGCAGCAGCTAGTACCAACCCCAGACGGATCAGGCCGACGCGCTGTAATCGAAGTGTTACTCAACACACCTTTAGCTTCAGACCTTATACGCAAAGGTGAAGTGCAAAAACTTAAAGAATTAATGAAGCGCTCTCGCGAACATGGCATGCAGACGTTCGACCAGGCACTATTTGATTTGTATTCGCGTGGCGAAATTACCTACGAAGATGCATTGGCACACGCTGACTCTGCCAACGACCTGCGTCTACTCATTAAACTTGATAAAGATGATCCGGGTTCTATGCAAGAACCGCCGCCGGGATTAAAACTCCAGGACGATCACGACGATAAACGAATCGGTATAGTGCGCTAAGTGTGTAGCGGGTTCTAATCGCTTTGTAGTGCCAGCCAGTCTTCCAGAATCCTGGCTGCAGCCAGGGCATCAATTTTATCACGCCGGATTTTAGAATTATTTTCCGCCAAGGTTTGCTTGACCTCAAAAGAGGTTAGGCGCTCATCCTGTAACTCAACGCGAATACCCAGGCGACCATGTAAGCGGTTGGCAAACTTTTTTGCCCGCACGGCCATTTCACTTTCACTGCCGTCCATATTCAAAGGCAAACCAACAACCAGGCACTCGGGCTTCCATTCTTCAACCAAATGCTGAACCCGCGCCCAATCGGGTTTACCTTCTTTTGCGGATAATATCTCCAACGCCGTTGCGCTACGTGTAATTCGTTGCGCTACCGCTACCCCTATTTGTTTTAGGCCAAAATCAAACCCTAAAATAACGCCTCGCCCAGTCAAGCATTACCACCCATTGAGGATAGAGAGGCAGGATCAACACCCAACAATCCAAGTGCTTTATCAAAGCGTTGATCTATTGGGGTCTCAAACAAAATATCGGCATCCGCAGGAACAGCTAACCACTGGTTGTCCGCCAGTTCCTGTTCTAACTGCCCGCTGTCCCATCCGGCATAACCTAGCGTTAGAAGAAAGTTTTCCGGGCCATTTTCTACCGAAAGCGCGCGAAGAATATCTTTCGAGCCCGTTAGATAGATGTCGCTGTCGACCGGCATCGACGACTCCCAGGATGAACTTCCAACACCACTATGTAAGACAAAACCGCGCTGAACGCCTACCGGCCCGCCCAAAAGAACTGGCGTTGAAGAAAAGGGCCCAGCGCCAACGTCGTGGTCGTCGAGCACTTCTGCAACGGTAAGCTTCGAAGGACGATTGACAATAATCCCCATTGCACCTTGCTCATTGTGCTCGCAGATATAAGTCACACTGGACTTAAATATTCCAGCGTCCAAAGAGGGCGTCGCAATTATAAAATAACCTTTTAAGCTTTGAATACGCATGCCATTTAACTCACTTGTGGCGTATTTAACTGCCGCTATTTTTGCTCATCGCGCAAAAACACCCACTCGTTTGCTGTCGATGATGCTTTATCGTAACGATATCCGGCAGTTTTAAACCGCTTTATTTTCTCTGGATCCTGAATTCTATTTTTAATGATATAGGCAGACATCAACCCTCTGGCTTTTTTTGCATAGAAACTTACTATTTTGTATTTACCATTTTTAAAATCTTTAAACACCGGGGTTATCGTTGAAGCATTTAAAGTTCCTTTTGGAATCACTTTCGAATATTCATTTGACGCCAGGTTTATTAAGGTTTCCGAACCTAACGATTTTAATTGTTTGTTAAGTGCCTTAGACAAACGATCATCCCAAAATTCATATAAATTACTGCCTCTATCGTTTGACAACTTTGTTCCCATTTCCAGACGATAAGGCTGAATTAAATCTAACGGTCGCAACAGCCCGTATAAACCGCTCAAAATCCTTAGATGATTTTGCGCAAAATCCAGATCCTCAGCACTAAATGTATCAACATCCAACCCTGTATACACGTCACCTTTAAACGCATAGACCGCTTGTTTTGCATTGGATTTGTTAAAGGGTAAAGTCCAGTTATGAAACCGCTGATGATTGAGCTCGCCTAATTTATGGCTGATACCCATAAGCTCGACAAGGTCGTCAGGGCTATAATTGCGCAACGTGTCTACAAGCAGCGATGAGTCCTTTAAATGAGCCGCTTTACTGGACTTATTGGTGCTCGCGGGCGATTCAAAATCAAGTGTTTTGGCAGGTGAAATAATAATTAGCATTAATTAATCTACGCACGTGGCAAAAATTAGCTGTCAGGAAAGTATACAAAGATTATATCTTTATAAAACATGGTAAATGTTATGTTAAACCCTTTCGAACTCGTGGCAAAATCGGCAGACTAAGTTAGGTATGGTACATGCTTTAACAGGCCTACCATCGCTGAAAACCAGAAAAAGTCACCGAACGGTGCCTACCTACGGCTCGAAACTTTTGCGGCAGAAGTTGCACATCATGATTTCTATCAGACACTTTATCTTACAAGCTAGAAAACAAGCCATTTCCGCGACGGTCGTTGCGCTAGTTATGCTTATTACCGCATGCAGCACTAACCCGGTCACCGGGGAACGACAATTTTCTATGGTGTCCGAGAGCTGGGAATTACAAATGGGTGAGCGGTATTACCCTTTGCAACAGCAGGCAGGCGGGGGACGCTATGTGCTCGACCCTGACCTCGGCGCCTATGTAAGCTCTGTTGGTCGCAAGATAGTACCTTTCAGCAAGCGCAATCATTTACCCTACGAATTTATCGTACTCAATGACTCCACACCCAATGCCTGGGCCTTACCTGGCGGCAAGATCGCAATAAACAGGGGCTTGTTGTTGGCCTTGAATAACGAGGCGGAACTAGCGGCGGTACTCGCTCACGAAATAGTGCACGCAGACGCTGCGCACAGTGCTCAAGCTCAATCTGTTGGCACACTCATCCAGCTCGGCCAGGCAGCGGCGGGTATCGCGCTCGACCGCTCAGGACATAGCAGCACCTTATTGCAACAGGGAATAGGATTGACCGGCTTATATGGGCAAACCCGTCACAGCCGAAGCAAAGAGCTCGAAGCCGATTTATATGGCATGCAATATATGAGCGCCGCTGGCTACGATCCCAGAGCAGCCATCGCGCTACAGGAGACCTTTGTAAAACTTTCGGCCGGTAGAGGCGCGGACTTATTTAGCCAGCTATTCGCGTCACATCCCCCTTCGCAGGCGCGTGTAGCTGCAAATGAGCAAACGGCGTGGTCACTGCCTCGCGCTGGTCGCCTGGGTACAGCAGACTACGCTCGCGAGATAGCAAAGTTAAAAGCAAGAGAACCCGCGTACAAAGAGGGCGATGAAGCCATTAAGGCCATTGGCAAGCAAGATTTTAGAGCGGCGTTAGCGATGGCTGACAAAGCGATTAGTTTGGAAAAAAATGAAAGTCGTTTCCACGAAATACGCGGCTTTGCGCTCGAGTCGCTTAATCGCAGCAAAGACGCAAAAGAGGCTTACAGCACAGCCGTTGCGTTAGATCCCGGCTATTTTAGCCCTTTACTGCGCCGCGGCCTGCTCAGCCACAAGCTTCAATCATTTAGCGACGCCAAATCAGACCTACAGGCAAGCCTGGCGCTTGCTCCTTCTCAAATCGCTTATCTGATGCTGGGTGATATCGAGGAAAAAAATAATAGCTGCGCGGACGCTGCGAAATACTATCAACGGGCGGCACAAAGCGCGGGCGAATACCAGCAGCAAGCGCAACAGCGATTAGCTGCACTACAACTTCGGTGCGGTTAGCAAAACGATTAAACAGGCGGCGGCGTTTTCGTTATTATATCGGTTAAGCGCTTGAGCGATGCCTCACGGCAAGCTCGTCACCCTTAACGCCAGAACAAATGTCTTATCGACACATCTAGCAAATATAGTTACCAGTTTCCTTACCTCGGCGTGCACATTCTTCAATGTAGTTACCACAGGCAACGGCCATGCCGGGGGTTTTGTTAGGTTCGGCGTTGCATTCACTCATTTTTTTCACGAGCTCCTGGTCGGAGATATTCATCCCTCCGCCACAACCTACCATTGTTAACGTCAATACAAAAAGGAGTCCTTTCATCTTAGCAATCTCTATTCCCTATAAAAATCATGCCCCGGAATTTATCGAAAGGGCAACAACGCGTCCCTAAAGTGTAGCAGTTATTAAATCTTCTTCCGCTCACGCGGGTATAATCGGCGCGCTTATTTCATGACTTTTGCGAATTTCGATCAAAATATGGCCGACCCTCTCCCCATGCAGGACAAATATGCCTCTTTCGCGCTCACGATAGACAGGATTACCACCTCCGTCGGTAAAACCGTCGCATGGCTGCTCGTCGCTATGGTTCTTCTAGAAAGCGTTATCGTTGTTATGCGCTACGGCTTCGACATCGGTTTTATCGCGCTACAGGAATCGGTTACCTACATGCATGCCGCAGTATTTTTACTTGGCGCTGCCTACACCTTAAAAGAAGATGGCCACGTTCGCGTAGACATTTACTACCGCAACTTCTCCGCGCGACGACGGGCCTGGTTAAACCTGATCGGTACAGCGTGCATGCTGATACCATTAACCCTGTTTATTATCTGGTCCAGCTTTCCCTATGTCGCGCAGGCATGGTCGATTAAAGAAGCTTCTGCCGACGCCGGCGGCATTCCGGCAGTTTATCTTTTAAAAACGCTAATGCCGTTATTCGCCGCACTGTTATTGCTTCAAGGCATTGCTGAAATCCTGAAGGCACTTTCAACCATTACGGTAACCTCTTCCTCAGCTAGCAAAAGCGAGGAGCGTTAGCACATGGCTGAGTTTATCCCACTGTTAATGTTTTTGGCTGTTTGCCTTTGTTTGCTGTCCGGCTATCAGGTTGCATTTTCCCTCGCTGGCGTTGCATTAATTTTTGCCTTTGCAGGCAGTGCGTTTGGGACGTTTGATCTTGCTTTGCTTGGTGCATTCCCCAGCCGTATTTTCGGCACCATGTCGAACGTTACGCTTATTGCCGTGCCGCTCTTTGTTTTTATGGGCGTAACGCTGGAAAAATCTCGTATCGCTGAAGAGCTACTCGAAAATATGGCTAAAGCGTTCGGCGGCATCCGCGGCGGCCTCGGCTACTCGGTGATTATTGTCGGCATGCTTCTGGCGGCTAGCACTGGCATCGTCGGCGCAACTGTCGTGACAATGGGCCTGATGTCACTTCCGGTAATGATCAAACAGCGCTACTCACATTCACTCGCAACAGGCACGATTGCGGCGACCGGCACGTTGGGACAAATTATCCCGCCTTCTATCGCACTGGTATTACTCGGCGACATCTTATCTACCGCATACCAACGCGCACAACTCAACATGGGAATTTTTAATCCCAAAACCGTTTCTGTTGGCGATTTGTTTGTTGGCGCACTTATTCCGGGCTTAATCCTAGTAGGCATGTATCTGCTATATGTTTTTCTTGTATCCATGTTTAACCGCGAAGCCGCCCCGTCGGTAAGCAACGGCGAGCCTGCCTCCGTTCCCAGACTACTGATGGGCTTACTACCGCCGGTTTTGCTCATCCTGCTAGTGCTGGGTTCAATTCTTAGCGGTGCTGCAACCCCAACTGAAGCTGCTGGTGTCGGCGCATTGGGCGCACTGGTTCTCGCAGCATTTAAACGCGAAATGAGTTTTGAACGATTGCGTGAAATATCCCAATCCACATTACACGTAACCACGATGGTTTTTATGATTCTCATCGGCGCCGCAATTTTCTCGCTCGTGTTTCGGGGTTACGGCGGAGATGATCTCGTCCACAGTTTGTTTGAAGATATGCCAGGCGGCAAATACGGTGCGCTTTTGGTAGTGATGCTAGTTATTTTTGTACTGGGTTTTATACTCGACTTTATAGAAATTACATTTGTTGTAGTCCCTATCGTTGCTCCCATCCTACTTGCTATGGGCTTTGACCCGGTATGGCTGGGCATTATGATCGCGGTAAACTTGCAAACATCGTTTTTAACGCCGCCTTTTGGCTTTGCATTATTTTATTTGCGTGGCGTTGCGCCGGACAGTATTGCCACTCACACGATTTACAAAGGCGTTGCGCCGTACATAGTGATACAAATTCTGTTACTAATCGTATTAACTATGTGGCCCAATCTAGTCACCTGGCTTCCAAAAACCATCTAGAATAAAGCAACCTACGAGAAAACGCTTCGGCGGAGTTACTTATGCCTACCAGCATCAATCAAGACCCTCAACCTAGCGGTGAGCTAGCATTGCAAATACCGGTATTACCGAAAGACACCAACGTCTATGGTGATATTAGCGGTGGCTGGTTGATAGAGCAGATGGACACGGCCGCTACCATTTCAGCTGGCAGGGTAGCGAGCGGGCGTGTAATTACGGTCGCTGTCGATAACATGAGCTTTTTAATACCACTGCATGTGGGCGCATTATTAAGCTGCTATACACAGATAGTAAATGTGGGGAGAAGCTCTATCCAGGTAATCGTCGAAGTATGGATTGAGCAAGACGATGATTATGTAAGAGTAACAGAAGGCCTGTTTGTGCTAGTTGCTCTCGACGAAGAGGGTCGTACGCGCACAATATCGGGCTAATAGCCGTCGCTAAAAGCATCGAGGTTAAACACCTCTGTGATGGCAATACTCGGTCTATCATTGATGTGCACACTATAGGTGCGATGAACAGACTTTTCTCCTTCACCCCTGAGATCACCCGCCCCCATATGCAGCACTTTTCGAAAGCTTCCCTGGGCTGCATTACGTAACACAACACCCATACCAACTTCTTTATTTTTTAACTTAGTCCAAAGCTGATCATCTAGCGCCTCACGCTTTAAAAGCGAATAAGCGCTGACATACGTCTTTTCGCTAAGTTTGCCACGTAATTCAACGTGGCGAAAAAACAGCTCTTTATTTGCCGCAACGTTTAACAGCGGAACGGTTTGCTCCAGCTTAAGCGCTTCCTGCTGTTGTAACGCCACAATGACAGGCTCACGATAGATTGCTTCAATCGCCATGGTAACCGTGCCATCAGCAATCATCAGTGCGCGCATAACCGGGTGCAAATCAAAGAACTGCAATTTAGCACCAAGCTTTTTTTCTGGCATATAACCGCTCCATTGCGGAATATCCACGTCCTCGCGCAGTGAACAAATGTAGTCAATAAATGCCTGCATATATGCCTCTTGTTACCTGCTGGTCGTATCCTGCTAAAACCTGCTCGTATTCAAAGTCGCTTGCGCTCAATACGATAGCTCTGCGCAAATGGCGGCGCCAATATAATTTCGTTTTCACCGCGCTTTAGCAAAATCGTTTTTATTAATTGCTCGTCAAATAAAAAACCGGAAAAAACATTGTAGTAGCCAGGATAAAATACCGGCGAGTTGAGCACCCAGTTTTTTTCTTCGCGACGCAATCGATAACCACTGTAAGGCTTTGCAAGTGGATCGCCGATAAAATTCCCCTGCCCAGGCATCGCCACACTTTTCCAGTAAGCCTCGACTGCCGTATAACCACGCAAATAATAACGCGCCACGAGCGTAGGATCAGGAAACTTCTCCAGAAAATTACACGGCTCCCTGGCAGTACCATAGCTCGCAGTTGCACCAGCTTCCAGCCATTTTAAAGCGCTCATTTGTGAAGATCCGACAAGGCTGCCGCCGTGGGAAGTTAAATGGTCAGCGATGGCGCCGGGTAAAAAACCAAGCGTGTCCAATCCATCTACGTTTTTACTACCCGTAAAGTAAAACAAAATATTATCTTGCTCGTAAATCGCGTTCGCTTTAGCAACGTTTACCGACAAACGATCTGAAAACTCTTTTTTAAACGCCGGAAAAAAAACCTGTCGAACGCTGCGGTTTTTATCAGCGGTACTTAGTAACAACGCTTTTGCCTTATCACCACGATAATCATATTGCTGGTTGTCAGCCGCAAGACCTCGATGGATCAACTCTTTAACGCCTTCGAAGTCAGTTCCAGCCAGCATCATAGCCGGGCGAATGCCAAAGTTATCAAATGGCCTAACACTTGTTGTATGGTGATATGGTGAGCGGCGAGTTTTATAGCAGCCGTCGGAGCAATAGGCAACGTTGTAACCAAGCGTAAACGCTGCCGTCATCCCCATGCAGCCCACCCGGAATGGTTTCGTCCAAGCCAGGGCGTATGCCTGAATATGCGCAGGCAAGGTCAAATTTAGTACTTTTTGCTGAACGGCAAAAACACCTGGGTCGACATTTGATTGCTCTGGGTCAAACTCTACCGCAACAACATTATTTTGAGGGATATTGCGTAACGTTTGATAATAACTGGCGATCGCCAAACTTTGCGGGTCATCTTTTAGGTAAACGACCGCAATATCTTTTGCCGACAAACCAACATCAGGAACTTTTATTAGCGGTTGTGCATATCCAAGCTGAGCGACAAGGCTGGTTGCGAAAAATACCAATAACGTAAACCAACATGCACATTTAGGGTTTATCCAGCGTTCCGGGCGCGCGGCTTGAAAAAGCACTAGTCTAGCGACCAGCTACAAGCTGCTGACGCAGGTGGTCGATAACTGGCTGGACATCCGGTCGAACGCCTCGCCAGATAAAAAATGATTCGGCCGCCTGGCCAACCAACATACCGAGACCATCAGCGACATTTAGCGCGCCACTATCAAGTGCCCAGCTCATAAATGGCGTCAAATTTTTAGCATAAACCATGTCATAGCAGTTCGCGCCCTCGACGACCTCTTTTGCTAGCGCCAGATTGCCACCTAACAAACTTGCGCTGGTGCCATTAATAATGATATCAGCTGGCGATAACTCGGCAGTTATTGCAGATGCGTTTAACTGAGCCTTATGCTGATTCGCTAAACTTTTAAAACTGGCGACTAATTGCTGCGCTTTGTCGAACGTTCGGTTCGCAATAACGATGCTCGCAGGTTTTGCTTCAAGCAACGGTTGCAACACTCCCCTCACAGCGCCACCAGCGCCCAGGATCAGAATTTTTTTCCCTGATAATATCCAGCCGAGCCGTGCTAAGTCGTTCAACAATCCCACGCCGTCGGTGTTGTCTCCGATTACTTTATTATTTTTTTGATACAGGGTATTTACCGCTTGAGCGATCTTTGCACGAGAACTGAGTTCATCGCAAAGCTCAAACGCACTCTGCTTATGCGGAACGGTGATATTTAAACCGCCACCTCCCTGCGCAAAAAAGTTTTTAACCTCGAGATTAAATTCTTCTGCGCGCAAATGCCATTTGTTATAGCTAATGGATTGCTCCATCTGCTTTGCAAACAGTCGATGGATAACCGGCGATAAGCTATGCTCTACGGGATCTCCGACTACTGCATATGTGCTTTTATTTATTTCCTCAGACAACTATTTGTTCCTTTACACGACTAAGATTCTTGCAGGGGTTAATGTTACTCGCTCGCAAGCCAGTCACGAGGCTGGAGAAATTCTTCAACCAGTTTGGACTCTACGCTTCCAGCCTCAGCCTCGTATTGATAATGCCAGTTAACCACCGGCGGCAAGGACATTAAGATGGACTCCGTGCGTCCGCCCGACTGCAAGCCAAATAAAGTGCCTCGATCATGCACAAGATTAAATTCGACATAGCGGCCGCGACGGTACAACTGAAAGTCGCGTTGTGCCTCCGTATAACTTGCGGCTGCTCTACGCTGCGCGACCTCTACATAAGCGGTTGCATAAGCTTCTGCAACGCCACGAATAAATGCAAAGCTTTTGTCGAAACCCCATTCATTCAAATCATCAAAAAACAAACCGCCGATACCGCGCGGTTCATTTCTATGTTTTAGATAGAAATAGTCATCACACCACTGTTTGAATTGTGGATAAACTTTTTCGCCATAGGGCGCACAGACATCCCTTGCGTGCTTGTGCCAGCTTATGCAGTCTTCTTGAAACCCATAATATGGCGTTAGGTCGAAGCCACCTCCAAACCACCACACAGGTTCGCTGTCAGGTTTTTCTGCAATAAACATACGAACATTGGCATGGGATGTCGGCACCAGGGGGTTTTTAGGGTGCATAACAATAGAAACACCCATGGCCTCAAAACGCCTGCCAGCTAATTCCGGACGCGTGGCCGTTGCCGAAGGAGGCAATGTATCACCCATCACGTGCGAAAAATTAACCCCGCCTTTTTCAAATAGCTTTCCATCGGCAATAACCCGGGTAATGCCCCCGCCGCCTTCGTTTCTTTCCCATGCGTCTTCTAGAAAAGAACTTTCGCCCAGCTCCTGGCCAAAGTCCTGGTCGAGCGCAGTAAAACGCTGGCAAAGCGATTCCTGGTAACCTTTAAGGAAATTAATAACAGCGTCTTTATCTACAGCAACCATAAAACGACAAACCAAGGAAAAGAGGGATTACAAGCAAAGATATCGATAAACCATATGCACCAGGCAAATCGCTAACGCAGCTGGCGGCCGGTTTGTAAATCGATGATAGCAGAAGGCTGTTCGCTTTCGCCGGTTGCGCCGCTCACATACGCGCTAATTTTTGCGCCAAAGTAATGTCGAGCCTGGTCTTCATTTTCGGCAGGCGGCAAACCAGCGGGATTCGCCGATGTCGAAACCAGCATCCCGCCAAAACTGTTACAAAGAGATATAACGATAGGGTGAGTTGAAATTCGAATTGCGACCGTGGAGTGCTCGCCAACAATCCACTCCGGTAGCAAACCGGCGTGGGGAATTAACCATGTTGTCGGTCGGTCGCTGGGCTGGGTTATCCGCGCCAACTGTTCGGGCTGAAGTAACGCTTGCAAATCACCTAGCTGTGCTAACTCGGACGCAACCAGAATCAGCCCTTTTTTTTGCGGACGTTTTTTTATCGCAAGAATACTTGCAACGGCATCGGCATTAAGCGGGTCACAGCCCAGGCCCCAAACTGCCTCGGTGGGGTAGGCGATTACATGCCCCGCTTTTAACGCCCTTATCGCCGTAGCGAATTGCTTGTCACGCATCAAATAGAAGCGTTAGCAAGCGCTTACTATCTGCAAGACGCCCGCCATGAGCGCTAACCAGCAAGCTGCTCTTGAAGCGCTTTATCTTTGGCCTGCACGGCTTCAGCGGACTCGGCGCGCTCAGATGCTACCTTCTTCGCTAGCTCAGGATCAGCAGTCGCTATGATTTGCGCTGCAAGATATGCAGCGTTTTTCGCACCGGCTTTACCGATAGCTACTGTTGCAACCGGAATACCACCCGGCATTTGCACTGTTGATAACAACGCATCAAGCCCGTTGAGCGACGCGTTAATCGGCACTCCGATTACCGGCTTAACGGTGTTCGCTGCCACAGCACCAGCGAGGTGAGCAGCCATACCCGCAGCCGCGATAAACACTGCACATCCACGCGCGTCAGCGTCGTTTACATAAGCATGGGTTGCAGCCGGCGTTCTATGTGCCGATGTAACTTTCACCTCGGTGCGAATACCGAATTTTTTCAGCGTATCTATCGCTGGTTGCATTTGTGGTAGATCCGAGTCTGATCCCATTAAAACGGCAACAAAACGGTCAGTCATAGTGTCCCCCTATCAATTTAAACCTGCGCCCGGACAGGCTGGATGGCCAAACGAGCAGAGATTCGTAAAAAAGCGACGCAAGTTACTCAAAAGCGGGGCATCTTGCAAGCTGAATCGTTACCAAGTCCTAGCGCCTGGCGTAGCAACCGGCGTCAGCAGTAACCAGGCTCATTAACTCCAGATCAACCAGCGCCGCCGCTAACGCTTCGCTCGTTGTATTTGCACGAGATAGCAGAAGCTCAAATGGTTCCATCTGGTCACTCAATAAACGATATACGGCTTCCAACTCTGGGGGCAAAGGCTCGTAGACCTCGCGTTCTACCTGTTCCTCGGGTGCAAGCAACGACCGGCTTACAAACCCCGACAGGTTTTCAAGCACATCGTCAACTCCGGTTGTCAGGCAGGCGCCTTCTCGAAGTAGCTGGTGACAGCCTTTTGCCTGAGGGTTGTTAACGGCACCAGGTACGGCAAAGACCTCGCGATTCTGCTCCATCGCCAGCCTTGCTGTAATCATCGAACCACTTTTTTCACTTGCTTCCACCACAATAACGCCCGCCGCCAGGCCCGAGACAATTCTGTTCCTGCGGGGGAAGCATCCGGCAAGTGGGGGTGTAGAAAGCGGCATCTCGGTCAACACACAACCCTGCTCAATAATTTTTTGCGCGAGAGCTCGATTGGAGAGTGGGTACGGCTTATCCAGCCCGGTGGCCCATACCGCAATCGTGTTACCGCCTGCGTCTAAAGCACCGCTATGCGCCGCGGTATCGATACCAACGGCCATTCCACTGACAATTGTAAATCCAACCGAGGACAGCCCCGCCGCCAACTCGCGGGCAAATCGAGCACCTGCATGCGTAGGTTTGCGAGTACCCACTATCGATAAAGCGGGCTTATTAAAAAGATCCAGATTCTTTCCCAGGCGATATAACATCGCCGGGCAGTCGTTTAGCTCGAGCAAGCTTGCGGGAAAATCGGGGTCCGTTTTTAGCCAAATACTGGCTCCCTGCGCGCGAAGCCATTCCAGTGACCGCCAGGCCAGCTCCCACTCCGGCGACATTTGCGGAGCGCGTAAAAAGCTACTGAGGGTCGCACGTGTTGCTTGCGGCAAACCTTTGCAGAACTGCTGCCTGTGAAGCGAGCTGTCTAGCCATCGCAAGGGGTCAGACAAATCGGCAATGATTGCCAGTCGTTTGCTTCCCACACCTTCGATATTACTCAGCGCAATAAGCGCCAGTAAGTGATGATTGTCTCTGGTGATTTTTGAGCCGCTGTTCATAACTGGCCTCCTGCCTTTGTGCTCGCTAGTGAGTCCCTACTAGCTCCTCGCGAAGCATTGTATACGAGAGCAACCGTTAAGGTTAAGCGCGCCTGTCGTTGATTTTATTAGCGGGCATGAAAAAGCCGCCATCAGGCGGCTTTCGCAGCACTTAGAGGAAGTTAAGAAGGGTTTATCACTTTATCGTAAATCGATAGCGGTCGCGTCGACTCCAGGATCAGGCCGTAAGCGACCTTTTCGAAGGTTTTAAACACGATGAGCGTACCAGCCTCTTCGTCTGGCAACATTACCGTTTCCCGCTCGATAGTATCTTTAACTCGCTCACCAGCTCGCAATACTAATAGCACGTCACCATCCTGCAAGCCTTCTCGCCGGCCGCGATTTATCGTCACCACATCGTAGCGTCCTATGCTGGAAACACCGCCTTCAACGGCAATGATCACGCCCTCAATATCGTTATCGGGTGCTTTAGGATAAAACGTCGCACCCACATCCTGGTCGGCAAACGGCAGTAAGCGATCGGACACTCGAATTTCTTCGTTCGAGCTATTGATCTGGGCAGTGAAAACATCGTCTTCATTTGGGAAGCGCAGTATGCGGGTAGAACCGATTTCACGCGCCTGAACTCCCAATACTTCTCGTGTCTCTGGGTCTTTATATACCGCGCCTTCTCGATAAATTCCGTACATCCGGCCATCACCTTCCAGCGTACCTCGACCGTAGATTTTCTCTCCCGCAGCTGTTAGCAAACGCCTGTCCGGACCAGCAATAATATAAGGCGCTGGCTCCATCGCTTCTGGTTCAAATACTCGGCTTCGTGATAAGAACGGGCTAATCGCCTCAAGCGGAATCGCAGGAATGCCAGAGCCCAATGGCGAAGTTCGCATTTGCGGGCTTAGCTTAATCTCGCCGGAGCGATTAATCACCAGCCGCGGCTTACCATCAACGTAAACCAGCGCAAGGCGGTCACCGGGATATATTAGATGCGGATTTTCAATCTGTGGATTAACGTGCCAAATCTCCGGCCACATCCACGGGTTCTCAAGATAGAGGCCCGAAATATCCCAGAGCGTATCACCAGGTACCACGGTATAGGTGCTTGGATAGTTTTCTTTAAGTTGGGGTTGCGCCGCGGAATGTGTTGTAAAGAAAAAGCAAAACGCCGCTAAAAGTGTCAGCAGCGTCGATGATGCACTAAAACGCGGAAAAATAGGGTGTGCTGAAGTTCGTTTTCGGGAGGGCAATTCTGACCAAAGCATATTGACTACCGTTGTATAAAGTCGATACCAAGCAATTGTTTATAAAAAAATGACATCGTTTGGAGCAAGCTGAACACGCATAAAAACGTCGGTAACTTCGCGTGGCAAACAGTCAGTGGTTATTTTTCACGCGTTCGATTCGGTTTACCGCAAGCTCCCGTATAATATAGCAGTCGTATCAGCAAGCACCGATGCAAATGTACATAAATGCCGGTTATTGCTGGTTTTTTTACGCCGAACCAACCGATAAGCTGAGAACTGCTCGCAAATCGCGCTAGCAACTATTCTGGCGATAATACGTCAGATAAGTAATAGCTAAGCACTACAACGTCACAAAACCCATGGCTATCCTCGAAATCCTAGAATTCCCCGACCCGCGTTTACGAAAGATCGCGGCACCGGTCACAGAATTTAATGACGAGCTAAAAACGCTCGTCGCAAACATGATCGAAACAATGTACGACGCCGAAGGGATTGGATTGGCTGCGACGCAAGTTAACGTGCATCAACAGGTTATCGTTATCGACGTATCTGAATCTCGCGACGAACCACAGGTATTCATAAACCCCAGCTTTGAGATCATCGACAAAAGCCTTCACGAATACAGGGAAGGCTGCCTGTCTGTGCCAGGTTACTATGAAGATATCAAACGACCAACTACCGTGCGCGTCACCGCGTTCGACACAGACGGAAACGAATTTGAAATTCAACCCGATGGCCTGCTCGCCGTTTGCATCCAACACGAAATGGATCATCTAAAAGGAAAACTATTCGTCGACTACCTCTCTGCGCTTAAACGCAACCGCATAAAACAGCGAATCCAAAAAGAAAAGCGCACTGCCTAACCACAACCGAACCTGGAAAGCTCCATTGCGAATTATTTTTGCGGGCACACCTGATTTTGCTGCCGCCCACCTCAAGCATTTAAGCGCCAATCAGCACAGCTTATCGGAGCCGTTAGAAATTGTCGCGGTTTATACTCAGCCCGATCGCAAGGCTGGCCGTGGAAAAAAAATAGTGCCTCCACCGGTTAAAGTGTTTGCGCAAGAACAAGGCATTCCGGTTTACCAACCACTCACGTTAAAGCCGGAAGAAGAACTGCAACAATTAAAGTCGTTTAACTGTGATGTTATGGTCGTTGCTGCCTACGGCATGTTACTACCCAAAGAAGTGCTGGAAGTGCCCAGGCTGGGCTGCATTAACGTTCACGCATCACTGCTACCAAGATGGCGCGGAGCCGCACCCATCGAACGTGCAATCATAGGCGGCGACAAAGAAAGCGGCGTTACCATTATGCAAATGGACGTCGGTCTGGACACTGGCGACATGCTGCTTAAAAAAAGCTGTGAGATCAGCCCTTCGGAAACCGGCGATTCACTGCGCGAAAAGCTTATAACTCTGGGCCAGACAGCACTGCTGGAAAGTTTAGAGCAGCTAATACATCAGCGTGTCCAACCAATAAAACAAGATGACAGTCAAAGTTGCTACGCGCCCAAACTAAAAAAAGCAGAGGGACAAGTCAACTGGCTGGAAAGCGCAGAAATCATTGCTCGAAAAATAAGGGCGTTCACGAGCAGCCTCGCAAGCTTTTCAATACTTTCTGGCGAACGAATACGGATCAACCAGGCAACGGCTGGCACGCAGCGATTTGAAGGCCTTTCAGCAAAACTCCCCGGCGAAATTATTGCGGTAGAAAAAGACACGATACTTGTGGCCTGCGGTGCTGATAAGCAGCGCGGTGTACTGGCAATCACCCAAATGCAGCTACCCGGTAAAAAACCGCTGACTATTAAAGAAATTCTTAATGGCAAACCAGGTTTGTTTAAGGCCGGGATGCAATTCGATTTACCGCCCACCAACACGGACATCTGCTAACTATGGCTGACTGTCGCGCGGCGGCTGCATCCACGCTAGCCAGGGTGTTGCAAAAAGGCTCGGCCTACGACGCTGCTAGCCTGCCCACTAAAATTCAATCAGCAGACCCTCGTGACATCCGGCTGTACAAAGAACTGTGCTTTGGTTCTCTAAGACAATTTTACTTTCTCGATGCACTAACCGGTAGTTATTTAAAAAAGTCTTTAAACAAAAAGGATAGTGATGTGCGCGCGCTGCTTGTGATAGGTGCGTACCAGCTTATCTTTATGCGTATTCCAGATCACGCTGCGCTTTCTAGCACCGTTGAAGCCTGCAAAACTATAAAAAAAGTCTGGGCTAAAGGCATGGTCAACGCGATACTGCGAAATATTATTAAACAGCTAAAGTCCGTTGATCGAGACGATTTCAACGCAGTAAGCCAGGCATGTAAAGAACGTATCAGCTCAAATGCCGCGTTACACGCGCATCCCGACTGGCTGTACCAAAAAATTGTCAGGGACTATCCGGAACAGGCAACGGCGATCATCGAACACAATAACGATACGCCATTGATGACGCTAAGATTTACCGACCAGACAGCTATCGAAACAACAAAACAATTTTTGCAGGAGCAGGGCGTAACCAGCGCAGCCAGCCCCTGGTGCAAACTAGCATTAACGTTAGAAAAGCCGCTCGATGTCACCGCACTACCAGGTTTTGATAAAGGCGAAACAAGTGTGCAAGATGCGGGAGCACAACTCGCGACCAGCCTTTTTGATCTGGAGGGCAAAAAAGATTGTGACAGCATTAATGTGTTGGATGCCTGCGCCGCACCCGGCGGCAAAAGCCTGCAACTGCTACAGCAATACCCGCAGATTAAACTCACAGCCTTGGACATCAGCGAGCAACGCCTAACACAGGTTAAGCAAAATCTAGAGCGCGGTGGAAAGTCCGCAACGTTAAAGTCTGCCGATGCCGCAGACCTCAAAAGCTGGTGGAACGATATTCAGTTCGATGCGATTTTACTGGACGCGCCTTGCTCAGGAAGCGGGGTTATCAATCGACACCCGGACATTAAACTGCTTCGCAGAGAATCGGATATCGCGAGTTTTTCCGAACAGCAAAAAAAATTGATCAGCGAACTTTGGAAAACCCTAAAAGTAGATGGCGAGCTGGTCTACTGCACCTGCTCCATCTTTAAAGAAGAAAACCAGGCTGTTATAGAATGGTTTACTTCAACACATAAAGACGCCACGCTTTGTGAGCTCTCCGTGCCCTGGGGCCACGACACCGGCGTTGGACACCAACTACTACCAAACAAAGGTCAAAATGATGGCTTTTTCTTTGCCAAAATAAGAAAACAGTCAAAGACATTTGATACTAAAAACGAAACTTAATGATCGCGAAAAGCCACTTGAACCAACGTATTAATGGCTAACACATGAAGATTGTAATTTTGGGGGCCGGCCAGGTAGGCTCCGCGCTTACCGAAAGTCTCGTATCCGAGAAAATCGATCTCGTTGTTGTCGATAGCCAGAGCAAACGGCTCGCTGAGCTAAACGAACGGTTCGATATCGCCACCGTACACGGCCACGCTGCGCACCCTTCAACACTCGATGAGGCGGGAATCGAGGATGCCGATATCCTTGTTGCGGTCACAGGCTCAGACGAAATTAACATGATGGCCTGTCAAATCGCGCACACGCTCTACCACACGCCAACAAAAATCTGCCGCATTCGAACCACCAACTACGCCGAAGAAAAACGCCTTTTCGATGATGGCGCTATTCCGGTCGACGTCATTATTTCGCCCGAGGAGCTTGTTACGCAATTTGTTTCAGGCCTGCTCAATTACCCCGGAACACTACAGGTGATGGATTTTGCCGGTGGCAAGGTGCAATTGGTTGCGATTCGTGCGCAGGCTGGCGACAAATTTATCGGTGAGACGCTTTACGACATTACCAAAATGACGCCCAAGCAAGACGTTCGCGTCGCGGCGTTGTTTCGCAAAGAGCGCTCGTTAGAACCGAAACGCCACACCGAAATCGAGCCCGGCGACGAAGTTTTTTATATCGCGGCAAAAAAGAATATTCGTCCTGTAATGCAAGAGCTGGGGCAACTGAGCAGACCTTATCACCGAATTATGATCGCTGGCGGCGGCGGATTTGGATTAAGCCTGGCGCTGGCGCTGGAGAACCAGTACGAAGTAAAGGTCATAGAACATGACTCTTATCGCGCCTTGTACCTTGCTGAAAAACTACAAAAAGCGATGGTACTAAATGGTAGCGCCAACAACCGCGACCTGCTGGTCTCAGAAAACATCGAAAACGTCGATGTGTTTATCGCCTTAACAGACGACGACGAAGCCAACATCATGTCTTCGCTGTTAGCTAAAAAACTGGGCGCTCGCAAAGTCATCGCGCTGATCGCCAACCCTGCATATGTTGATCTTATCCAGGGCGTCAATATCGACATCGCGTTCGCACCACAGATGGTTACGATTGGCAGTCTGTTAAAGCATGTTAGGCGAGGTGACATGGCGGCTGTTCATTCACTGAGGCGTGGCGCTGCTGAAGCACTGGAAATTGTTGCCCACGGTGATAGCAAAAGCTCCAAGGTGGTCGGCCGGAAAATCGGCGATATTCATTGCCCGGATGGCGTGCGCTTTGGTGCAATCGTTAGAAATGACAAAGAAGTTATCATCGCGCATCAAAACGTCGTTATCGAGCCCGAGGATCATGTCATTATTTTCCTCTCGGATAAAAAACAGATCCCGGCAGTGGAGTCGCTGTTTCAAGTAGGTTTTGGCTTCTTCTAGCTATGCAATTTAGACTGATTGTCTCACTGCTCGGCTTGTTGGTTACGATGTTTAGCCTAACCATGCTTATGCCCGCGATCGTTGGATTAATATACGGCGAAACTGACTACCATGTGTTTATCCTCGCGTTCGGTATTGCATGTCTCACTGGCTCAATTGTATGGGGCACTACTCGCGGGACAAAAGGCGAGTTAAGAACGCGCGATGGCTTTTTAATAACTACGCTGTTCTGGGTGGTGTTAGGGTTTGTCGGTTCGCTGCCATTTTTTTTACATCCCGCGCTTTCGCTCAGCTTTACCGACGCATTGTTCGAATCCATTTCCGGACTCACGACAACCGGATCGACCATTATTGTAGGTTTGGATGAACTACCACACTCGCTGCTGTTCTACCGCCAGCAACTCCAATGGCTTGGCGGTATCGGGATAATCGTCATTGCCATTGCGATATTGCCAATGCTCGGGATAGGGGGCATGCAGTTATTTCGGGCAGAAACGCCCGGCCCGCTAAAAGACAATAAACTCACACCCCGCATAGCCGGGACTGCCAAACTTCTTTTTTATATCTATCTCGCGATGACGATTGCATGTGCGCTGTGTTACTGGCTGGCTGGCATGACGCCTTTCGATGCGATCTGCCACAGCTTTTCCACCGTGGCCATCGGTGGTTTTAGCACGCACGATGCGAGCATGGCTTACTTTAACTCCAACCTGATTCTCTGGGTTGGCATCGTATTTATGATGCTGGCAGGCGTAAATTTCGGGCTCCACTATTTTGCTTTTCGCAACCTTAGCCTTGCACGGTATCGAAAAGACCCGGAGCTAAAATTTTTCTACTCAATCATCGCACTTTCTACGCTATTTATTGCGGTTACGCTTTTCGCAACGAGCAACGGCGCAGAAAGTAGCGCAGCTGTTGCAGCAAGCCCCTCTTTGCCAGGGCAGTTGATATCCAAAGAAAGCTTCGAGCTTTTTACAACGGCCGCTTTTCAAGTCGTCTCATTCGCAAGCACCACTGGTTTTACCTCAACCGACTATACGCTTTGGCCAGTGGTCATTACCGTATTTATGTTCTATCTTGCCTTCGTAGGCGCTTGTGCCGGTTCTACAGGCGGCGGCATCAAAGTAATACGGGTTATTTTGATATTCAAACAAGCCTATCGCGAGCTCTTTCGACTGGTTCATCCCCAGGCCGTTATTTCCATCAAGCTCGGTGACCAGCCCGTAAAAGACCCTGTTATTAACGCTGTCTGGAGCTTTTTCGCCATTTACGTTTTGGTCTTTTTCGCCCTGTTTTTGGCTATTTTGATGACCGGTATGGATTTTTTATCCGCTTTTGCCGCCGTGGGTGCCAGCATTAACAACCTCGGCCCCGGTCTGGGCGACGTAGCCACCAACTACACTGCCATTAACGATACCGCAAAGTGGATACTGTGCTTTGCCATGCTTACCGGACGATTAGAGGTCTTTACGCTGCTGGTGCTATTCGCTCCTGCTTTTTGGCGTAAGTAAAAGGCCGTCTACACCGTCACACAAGCCTGCCATAATAGAGCGCTTCCTGTATAATCGCGCGTCCAAAAAACAATGATCTTTCTTGTTGATCGCGCGCAAACTAGCTGTCTTAAGACAAACCATTAATGAATACGCAACCGACAAAACCACCTGAGACATTTCAGGAACTTATTCTTCGCCTTCAAAACTTTTGGGCAAGCTACGGCTGCGTAGTCCTCCAGCCTTTGGATATGGAAGTCGGCGCAGGCACGTTCCATCCCGCAACCTTTTTGCGCGCGGTAGGGCCAGAAACCTGGAACACAGCCTATGTACAGCCATGTCGTAGGCCAACTGACGGCCGATATGGAGAAAATCCCAACCGGCTGCAACACTATTATCAGTTTCAGGTTTTACTTAAGCCGTCGCCAGATAACATTCAAGAACTTTATCTCGACTCACTCAAAGAGCTAGGTATAGATGTTCTTGTTAACGATATCCGCTTTGTCGAAGACAACTGGGAATCTCCTACGCTTGGCGCCTGGGGGCTTGGCTGGGAAGTCTGGCTAAATGGCATGGAAGTCACCCAATTTACTTACTTTCAACAAGTTGGTGGCCTCGAATGCTACCCCGTTTCGGGCGAAATAACCTACGGGCTCGAACGAATAGCGATGTATCTCCAGGGCGTAGACAGTATTTATGACCTTGTCTGGGCAAAAGGGCCAGACGGTGACGTCAGTTACGGCGATGTTTTTCACCAAAATGAAGTCGAAATGTCGGCCTACAATTTTGAACACGCCAACACCGAATTTTTATTCTCCTTTTTTGACGAATGCGAAACCCAAAGTAAAGCACTGATAGAAGCAGGTTTGTCTTTGCCCGCCTATGAGCAGGTTATGAAAGCGTCTCATGCTTTTAATTTACTAGATGCGCGCCACGCGATTTCCGTCACCGAACGACAACGTTTTATTCTACGTGTGCGCACGCTTGCTCGTGCCGTCGCAGAAGCTTACTTTGAGACTCGTGCAAGTTTAGGCTTCCCACTGGCCCCTGACAATCTGCGCCAGGAAATACTCGCCCGCCACCAATCACCCGAAGAAAAAGATAGCAGCAAGAAGAAATAGACATGACGAACACTACCGATCTATTAATTGAGCTCGGCACGGAAGAACTGCCACCAACGGCGCTGCTCTCCTTATCTAACGCTTTTACACAGGGCATTCTCGAAGGCTTAAAAGATGCACGCCTTAACTACGATGATGCTAGCGTTAAATCATTTGCAACGCCGCGCAGACTGGCGTTAAGCGTAGCTTCGGTCGAAATCCAGCAAGCAGATCAGACCCTGGAAAAACTGGGGCCTGCTGTAGCAGCCGCTCGCGATAAAGAAGGCAACCCCAGTAAGGCCGCGTTAGGTTTTGCAAAAAGCAATGGCGTTGACTTCGAAGATCTACAGGAAATTGAAACCGATAAGGGGCCCAGGCTCGGTGTTCGCAGTCTACAAAAGGGTGAATCTACTGCGAATCTACTCGAAGCGATTATCACTAACGCATTAGAAAAGCTGCCTATCCCTAAGCGCATGCGCTGGGGCGCTTCACGCGCTGAATTTGTACGCCCTGCACATTGGCTACTTGTTCTAATGGGCAACGAGGTTGTTCCTGCGAAAGTTCTTAATCTCAGCTCCGGCAACGAAAGCTATGGCCACCGCTTTCACTCGCCAGACGCCATTAAAATCGAGAACCCAGGCAGCTATGAAGCTGCGTTAGAAAGCGCACACGTAATCCCTGGTTTCGAAAAACGCCGTCAACAGATACAACAGCAAGTTAATGACGTTGCGAACAAGCTAGGTGGTCAAGCGGTACTAGAGGAAGATCTATTAAACGAAGTAACCGCGCTGGTAGAAAAGCCAGTAGCCATCGCAGGCGGATTTGATAAAGCTTTTTTAAGTGTTCCACATGAAGCACTGATATATTCGATGAGCGAGCACCAGAAGTATTTTCATGTCGTCGATGATAAGGGCGAGCTAATGCCTCACTTTATCACCGTCAGCAATATAGAAAGCAAAGACCCCGCGCAAGTTTCGGCTGGCAACGAGCGTGTTATTCGCCCTCGCCTGGCCGACGCTGCATTCTTTTATGAGTCTGATAAAAAAGTCTCGCTTGAGAATTTGCGACAGCGATTAACGTCTATCGTTTTCCAACAAAAGCTCGGTACCGTCTACGAAAAAACCGAGCGAATATCAGTGCTTGCAGAATACCTTGCGCAAGAAATAAAAGCAGACACAAAAATTGCAAGTACAGCAGGTGCCTTGTGTAAAGCCGATCTCGCATCCGATATGGTTTTAGAGTTCGATAAAATGCAGGGTGTTGCGGGTGGCTATTATGCTCGACACGAAGGTCTTGGCGACGCGACCGCCGACGCTATTAGCAATCACTACTTGCCTCGCTATGCGGGCGATGCAGTACCTACGTCATCCGAAGCCTGCGCCGTCGCTATTGCTGATCGTCTTGACACCTTAACTGGCATTTTTGGTATTGGCCAGGAGCCGTCCGGCTCTAAAGATCCGTTTGCGCTGCGACGCGCTTCCATTGGGATCTTACAAATCATTTTGCAAAACAAGCTGGCGTTGAATTTGCGACAACTAGTTGATAAAGCCACTTCCCAGCACGCCGCCGTTACCAACCAGGCCGAAACCGTCGATAAAGTTTGCAGCTATATTTTCGATCGGTTTACCGCATTTTACCAGGAGCAGGGGATACCCACTGAGGTTATCCAGGCTGTTCGCGCGGTCGCCAATGTTGATGCGCTCGATTTTGACGCTCGCATAAAAGCGGTCAGTGCATTTGCTCAGCAACCAGACTGTGAAGCACTTGCCGCGGCAAATAAGCGCGTAAGTAATATCCTCGACAAAACGGATGCCGAAGTTTTAGCGAATAAATTTGATAAGCAACTACTGGTGGACGACGCAGAAAAAACGCTAGCCACTGCAATCCAGGAACAACAAGAAATTACCGGGCCACTTTATGCCGCCGGTGATTATCGAGAAGCACTGCTGTCATTAACATCACTTAAATCGGCGATCGATAGTTTCTTTGACAATGTGATGGTTAACGTTGACGATGAAAAGCTAAAGCTCAACCGCCTGTCGCTGCTGGCGGGGTTGCGTGATATGTTCATACAAACCGCCGACGTTGCGCTGTTGGCGCCCGTTAAAAAGTAACGAAGCTGTTTGTCTTTTTTATTACTGCTAGCGTTGTTTAGTTTTAGCTAACTTGCCGCCACCACCTTCTTGCTTTAAGCGAAGGCTATATTTACCGTGCAAATAATATATCACTAAGCCGGCATCTTCTTTCGCCAGTTTATTCAAAACCAGTGCGCCTGGTTCATCACAATCGTAAAGCACAGTTGCAAACTCTTTAACCTTCAAAAACTTGAAGGGTAAAAGCGTTTTCTTACTCAAAGCAACTTTTTCAAGCTGCGAAACCTGTTGAAAAGAAAACGTATTCTCTTCGACGAAAGCGTTAGCGTCTTCAACTTTGGGAACGCAGTAATCGTACTTTTTGTGCTCACCCTTGCCCTGGTAAATTTTTCTCCCTTGCTGATAAATCTTGTTGTAGCGAGTTGCTTTTGTGTTTCGCTCCTCGTTCCACATTCGCTCCCAATTGCGCTGATCAATCGGTGTATCACCACGATTACTTGTGCCCGGCGCAGCGACACTTATGTTAGAAATCAGGAACAACGCCAACAATAAAGGCCGCCGCGTTTTAGCAAAACACCTCACCATCGTTAGCATATACATAGACCTATCCCCCGCATTAATTAACTTGAGACAACACTATTTTAACTTAATCCGCTAGCAACCAAGCGCTTTCGTTCTCTAATTAACGCAATCTCGACGCATAGTGCGCACGAGATCAAAACCCATTGATAAATAAAGAAATTTTCGACCCATTGGACTTCCATATGCGCTTGCTGCTCGCAATTATAAGTTCCCCACTGTATCTTTTTTAGCCGCGCAGGGCGTTGGGTCAATGCTCCAAACAGCAATCAATTTACTACCAGATCGACAGCTGCCTGTCTCCAGAGACGCTTTCTTCTGCAGGTTTTATTTCTCGCGTATCACTCAGAACGGCTATTGATTCAAATCTGGACGCGGACAAGCCCAGCAGGCGGACCGGCGCCAAACTGGTATCCTGCAATTTTTCTAGCAGTTCACTGGCGACTAACGCCAGCTCTTCGTTTTTCTGGATCGCCCTGGGGCGAGATATCGTTCGGGTTATTTGGCTAAAGTCTGCGAACTTTACTTTTAAAGTAACACTCTTTGCCTTTAACTGATGCTTAATCAACATCCCGGAAAGCTTTTCGACCAGCACTTCTAATTTTTGATTTACCTGATCGAGGGTGTGTAAATCTTCAGCATAGGTACGTTCACAACCTAAAGATTTTCTTTCTCTTTGCGATTTTACCGACCGATTATCAATACCACGGGCGATGTTAAAAAAGTATTGGCCCTGCTTGCCAAACTGTTTTTGTAACTCAAGCAAAGAGTAGCGCCTAAGATCCTTGCCGACACGTATCCCCATATTGAGCATTTTTTCTTCGGTTACTTTGCCAACACCGTGAAATTTTTTAATCGCCAGCTTATCGATGAATGCCAGTGCGTCATCGGGAGGCACCACGAAAATTCCGTTAGGCTTGTTTTCATCAGAAGCTATTTTTGCCAGGAATTTGTTGTAAGAAACGCCTGCCGACGCTGTTAAACCCAGTTCAGAATAAATCATCTGGCGAATTGCCTGGGCGATTGCCGTCGCCGAGCCATCTGCGTAGGTTACATCGCTAACATCGATATATGCCTCATCCAGTGAGAGTGGCTCGATAACCGAACTAAAGCGTTCAAAGATCGCTCTCACCTGTTGCGATACCGTTCGATAAACATCAAAACGCGGGCTGACAAATACGGCATCCGGGCAAAGGCGATATGCCTGTGAGCAGGGCATTGCTGACTTAACCCCAAATTTGCGGGCTTCATAGCTGCAAGCGGCGACCACGCCGCGGCTGTCGGGTTGCCCACCCACAACAACGGGCTTGCCTTTCAGACTGTCAGTATCACGCTGTTCTACCGACGCATAAAAAGCATCCATATCGACATGGATTATTTTTCTTAACGTTTTGTTTGTGTCCAAAACAAAATGTGGTGGCGCAGGGCAGTGGAAAACATGAACAGCGAAATGAATATTCTTACGAAGCCTATGATATAGCGCTTTGCACCGGCAGCACCACTACCAGCTATTAAAGAAAATATGCCGTTAACGCTACGATTTGTTTTCGCCCATTTCTCTGTCTATACAAGTGGGCTCGTTAAAGCGCGCTACGCCACAGTCACTTCAACCGGCACCCCATTTAAGGCCGCGTTTCCAGATAGCCGATCAAAAAACCTGGTGTCGGTTAGCCTGTTGTAGTTCGCGCCTTGTTGCCTGGAGGCAACTGACAGCCTGACGCCTTTCTCCTGTTGGCCCCAGCCGTGTGGCAGGCAAACCACCCCCTCCATGACTTCATCGCTCGCCTGCACAATTGTTTTAATTTCACCAACGCGCGAACGAACACACACTTCTCCCCCGTCGACAATCTTCCTTTTAGCCAGGTCGCTGGGGTTCATCATCAACCCCCATCGCGGCTTACCTTTAACTAATCGTTGGTAGTTGTTCATCCACGAATTATTGCTACGAAGGTGTCGGCGACCGATCAATAAAAGCGATTCAGCGTCTGCCGTGCGTTTTTTAGCGCTCGCTAACAATCGCGGTAAATCACTCAGGTACAAATCTGGCGCCATCTGTATTTTTTGATCTTCGGTACACATGCGCTCGAACATGCCAGACTGCAACGGTCCTAGATCAACACCATGCGGGTTTTTTCGAACCTTTTCCAGGGTTAACGCGACATCAGGATTATATTTTTCGCTCCAAATATCTGCTTCTATTCCCATGCCAATAATCTTGTCTGGCGGCGGCAATGGTTTGAACGATGTACCCTTGAGCTCGCACACCTTTGCCGAAAGCTCATTGTAAATTTCCCAATCGTGTTTGCTCTCGCCAGGTTTTTCAAACACCGCTTCGTTTAGTCGCACCGTATTTCGCACCGCCAAGCGGTGGAACGCAATGTCGAAGTGATCGTGCTCAAGCGGGCTTGTCGGTGGCAATATAATGTCTGCGTGACAGGTTGTTTCGTTGATATAAAAATCAAATGCGACATAAAAATCGAGCCTGGCAAAGGCTTCTTCCAGCTCGTCTGCCTGGGCGCTTGATGCAATCGGGTTGCCTGCGATAGTCGCCATGGCATGGATTTGTCCTTCTCCCGGGGTGAGTATTTCTTCGGCCATCGCAATCGCGGGAAACTCGCCGCCAAACTCTGGCAAACCTGAAACGCGCGATTGGCGACGATTAAAGTTTCCTTTACCACCAGCTTTAGGGTGTACTGCAGCAAATGCCGGGGAAGTTATGCGCATCCCACCTTCCTGATCCATATTGCCAGCCACAATATTTAACAGCTGCAACGCCCACTGACAAAGCCCCCCAAACTCTTGTACCGAAATTCCCATTCGGCCATAGCATGTGGCCTTTTCCTGCTGAGCTAGCTGAGTCGCAAGTGCTTTTATATCTTCGCTGGGTATTCCTGTTTGTTGCTCGGCAAGTTCGAGTGAGAAAGGTTTTACTGCGTCAACCACCAACTCATAGCCTTCCAGTTTTTCTTTAATGGCGTCGACTTTGGTAAGGCGGTGTTCTATCAAATAGTTGACCATTGCCAGCAGTAAAAACGCGTCGCTGCCAGGCTTAATAAAATAATGTTGATTTGCGATTTCCGCAGTCTCTGTTTTGCGCGGGTCAATAACGATAAGCTTTCCTCTTGTAGCTAACGCTTTTAATCTGCCGCGCGCATCAGGCACAGTCATCATGCTGCCGTTTGATGCCATAGGGTTTCCACCGATGACAATCATAAAATCAGTATTATCGATATCTGCGATGGGGATAAAAAACTGATGGCCATACATCAACAGTGCGGCCAACTGGTGAGGAAGCTGGTCTAACGATGTCGCCGAAAAATGGTTTTTCGTACCTAAAGCACGTCGGAGCAAACCACCATGCGTTAGGTTGCCATAGTTATGGACAGCCGGATTGCCCGCATAAAAACCAACGCTGTTTTCTCCGTGCAACTCCTGGGTTTCCACCAGGCGGCGAGCGGTCTCATCTAGCGCCTCTTCCCAACCAATAGTCTGCCACTGCGTTTCACCGTTGGCGTCGATTACTTTTTTCACCGGCTTTCTCAGGCGGTCGGTATCGGTATGCAAATCTTGCAGCGCGGTTGCTTTAGGGCAGATATAGCCCTTGCTGAACGGGTCGTCCGGGTCTCCCTTAATGGAGACGATTTCCTCGCCATTGGTTTTTATTTCAAGCCCACATATGGCTTCACACAAATGACAGGCTCGGTAATGTGTATTTATTTTATCCATACGAATCTCTCACTCAGCCGTAAACACCCGACCACTATATTAGCGATCAGATGTTTACTCAATAGAGAAAAGAGATAAGGGAATAAGATATTGGCGTTTTAAACGTCGAGGTTTGCGACGGCTAAAGCATTGTCTTCGATAAATTCGCGTCGCGGCTCTACCTGGTCACCCATCAAGGTAGTGAACATCTGGTCGGCTGCAATTGCGTCTTCGATAGTGACACGCAACATGCGACGGACATCGGGGTCCATCGTGGTTTCCCATAACTGATCGGGGTTCATTTCTCCCAGGCCTTTGTAGCGCTGGATGTTGTAGCCACGACGAGCTTCGACCATCAGCCAGTCAATGGCGACCTGGAAGTCATCAACATCTGCTTGTTTATCACCACGCTTTACGTAACCGCTGGTTTCGATCAAACCGTTGATCTTGCTACCTAGCGTAGTAATGGCCTGGTATTCGGTTGACTGAAAGAAGTCTCTCGAAAACAACGTCTCTTTTACGATACCGTGAGCTTTGACCTGCATGGCGGGAAGATACTCTTCACGCTCTTCATCGTGACGGCTCACAAAGCTGTATTCACTTTGCCCCTCGGTATAGCTTTCTTTTAACAGGGACTGAAGGCTTTGGCACCAGTTTTCGACAACCGCTTTGTCTTTGAGCTGCTCCATTGTCAAAGCAGCTTGCTTGATCAAAGCTGTTAACACAGCCTCGGGATAGCGCATTGTTAACTTTTGAATTTTTTTGTTGACCTCTCGCTGCTCAACAGCCAGCGCGGCTAACGCGTCGCCCTTGATCGCTGGTGCCTGGTCGTTGCTATAAAGCTCCGCACCTTCTAAAGCGACCTGGATAAAAAACGAATCCATTTCATCATCGTCTTTTAGATAGCTGTGTTGCTTGCCTTTGGCGATTTTATAAAGCGGTGGCTGGGCAATAAATACATGCCCGCGTTCGATCAACTCGCGCATGTGGCGGAAGAAAAACGTCAGCAACAACGTACGTATATGCGAGCCGTCAACGTCCGCATCGGTCATGATAATGATGGAGTGATACCTGAGCTTGTCTGGATCAAACTCCGAAGCACCAATCCCGCAACCCAATGCAGTCACGAGGTTTCCGACTTCTGCTGAGGTTAGCATTTTGTCGAAACGTGCTTTCTCAACGTTTAGAATCTTACCTTTAAGAGGAAGTATCGCCTGGGTTTTACGCGCACGCCCTTGCTTGGCAGAACCGCCTGCTGAATCACCCTCCACAATATAAAGTTCGGAAAGTGCCGGATCTTTCTCCTGGCAGTCCGCCAGCTTGCCCGGTAAACCCGCAATATCCAACGCGCCTTTTCGCCGCGTCATTTCGCGCGCCTTACGCGCTGCTTCTCGAGCGCGCGCTGCATCCATCATTTTTCCAACGATAGTTTTCGCTTCAGGTGGGTTTTCTAACAGGTAGTCAGCAAGCCTTTCGCCCATGACTGCTTCAACAGCACTCTTGACCTCTGACGAAACCAGCTTGTCTTTAGTTTGAGACGAGAATTTAGGATCTGGTACCTTGACCGAGATAATCGCCGTCAGCCCTTCGCGAGCGTCGTCGCCCGATGTCGAAACTTTCGCGCCTTTAGATAGACCTTCTCTATCGATATAGGAATTTAGCCCTCGTGTTAGCGCACCCCGAAAACCGGCCAGGTGAGTACCGCCATCGCGCTGCGGTATATTGTTGGTGTAACAAAAAATGTTTTCCTGGAAACCATCGTTCCACTGCAAGGCAACCTCAACGCCAATATCGTCCTTGTCTTGCGAGAAATATAAAACCTTGTTGATGGGAGTTTTATTTTCGTTGAGATGCTCAACAAATGCTTTTAAGCCGCCTTCGTAGCAAAAGCTATCTGACTTACCTGAGCGTTCGTCAGTTAATAAAATATTGACGCCCGAATTCAAAAATGAAAGCTCGCGCAGGCGCTTCGCTAAAATATCGTAGTGATATTCGATATTGGAAAAAGTCTCCGGCGATGGGTGAAAGTGTACCGCCGTACCTGATTCATTAGTTTCACCAATAACCGAGAGCGGTGCTTCCGGCACGCCATGATGATAAACCTGCTCATGAACTTTATTGTTGCGCCTTACCGTTAACGTTAGTTTGGATGATAAAGCGTTAACGACCGAAACGCCCACGCCATGCAGACCGCCAGAAACCTTGTAAGTATTGTCATCAAACTTACCGCCCGCGTGTAACACCGTCATAATAACTTCAGCGGCAGACACGCCCTCTTCATGCATGTCGGTTGGAATACCACGACCATTGTCGGCAACCGATATCGACTCGTCGGTATGTATGGTCACCGTAATTTGCGAGCAATGCCCAGCAAGCGCTTCGTCGATAGAGTTGTCGACCAACTCAAAGACCATATGGTGTAAACCCGTACCGTCGTCCGTATCACCAATGTACATGCCGGGCCGTTTACGCACGGCATCAAGGCCCTTTAAGACCTTGATATTATCCGCATCATATTCAGCTGGTTTATCAGCCGATGGAGTTTCGTCTATCGTGGTTTCATCACTCATATTGAGCTCTATTACTCTTTATAAACTTTTATATAGCGTAAGGATTTTTTTGTAGGAAAAAATCTTTTAAAAACAAATGCTTAACTAATTATTTCAATAACTGATTCTGTGTCCGTTTGACCGGCGAGTCAAGCAGAGAGTTGGGTAGTTATCCAGCACAGCTCAGCCGCCAAATTCGAGCGGCTTCGGGGGCTTCAGAAGTTACAGATAGCCTACTAAGATACGTGTTATTAAATGCGCTTCTTGCGGTATAAAACAAAATGGGGATACGAGCTGAATTTGGCGGTCCAGCTTGGTTGTCACGAATCGAGCTTTATTTTCTGAGGCTTAAGTTTTGCTTATTGGCGTCGGAATGGGCTCACAATTTCTCGAGCGACCCCGCTCAACAAGCTCATCCGTCTATCTCACCATGTTTCACGTGAAACTTTTTTATCGGCCCTTTCCGTGTCCAGCCACTATCTGAAATCGTGGCTGGATTAACACTGGTGAGAAATGACTGGCAATCAAGTTCATCCAATGCCGAGTAGAGCTTTTCCTGGTGATCAATATCGAGCTCGGCGGGAAGATCGTCCGCCAATAAGATGCTGCTCCGACTGGTTTTTTCGCTAAACAAGGTGGACTGAGCGAGCTTCAACGCGCAAACCACCATTTTTTGCTGGCCTCGCGAAAGTACATGCCCTACGTCTATCCCATTGATAGTTAGAGCAATATCGGCTCGATGAGGCCCATATATCGTCATTCCACGCTGTTGTTCACTACCGGCGTTCGCTTTGATGGCGGCATACAGGGCCGACCGATCTACTAACTCTTCTTCGCTCTCATCACCGCCCAGGCGCCAACCCGAAATTAAACGAATATCTATCACTTCTTTGATGCCGGTTAGCCTCTTTATCATTTCACTCAAAATGGGCGAAAGTGATTTAAAGTAGCTCTCGCGCATAGCTAGAAGTGAGTGACCAGCGTTGGCCAGCTCACGATCCCAGGGATCTATTTGCGTTTGAAGCTTGTTCGCGGGAAGTCGCTGTTTAAGCAAGCTGTTTCGCTGCTTTATCGCTCGCTGCGCTCTGGCCCAGGCGTCATGGAAAGAATGTTCCACGTGAAACACCCCCCAATCGAGTAACTGCCGTCTTTTCTTTGGCCCCTGCTCGAGCAAAGAAAACGATTCGCTGTTTAGTAACTGGATGGGCAAAATCTTGGCGAGACTCGAAGCAGACTTCGCTGTTTCACCATCAATCCGGATAGTAAAGCCGCCAGACCTTTTACGCTGAATGCCGAGCTTGCGTGAACCCGCCTGATCTGAGACAACGCCAACTGCCGCGCAAAAATCGGCATCGTAGCGAATCACTCTACGTGATTGGGCTGAACGAAAAGAGCGGCCCAGCGCCAAAAGATGGATAGCTTCGAGAAGAGTCGTCTTGCCAGCGCCATTAGCACCGTAAAACAAATTGATATCACCGAGCTCCGACAGGCTCAGGTTATTGATATTTCTAAGATTATAGACATCTAGCCGGTCAAGTTTCACGTGAAACACTCACAGTGAATCGAACAAAAGAAAAGGCTAGAAGTATCGAAACGAAGCAAAAAAAGAATAAAAAGCCGGATGAGAAAAGCTACAGCCTCATCGGCATAACAACATATAAAGCGTCTTCGCTCATGTCTCCACCCTGTATCAACGCGCTGCTACTCGTATCGGCCAGTGCGATGCAGACGTCGTCTGTTTCTAGCACGCCTAGCACATCAATCACATAATTGACGTTAAACCCGATTTCAAGCTCGCCGCCCTGATAATCCACCGCAACTTCTTCGTTAGCTTCTTCCTGCTCGGGATTGTTCGCTTGAATACTCAGTGTGTCATTTGACAACACAAAGCGAACGCCACGGTACTTTTCGTTGGACAGTATTGCCGCCCGCTGAAGAGCGCCGCGCAAGGTCAACCGATCAGCTTTAACCAACTTGTCGCCGCCTTTTGGTAGCACGCGCTTATAGTCAGGAAACTTTCCGTCAACAAGCTTTGATATAAACTCGATGTTTCCAGTAGCAACTCGTACGTGGTTTGTACCCACCTCTATCGCAATAGTATCGCCGTCGGCCTCAGATCCACCAAGCAGCCTGGACAACTCCAAAACACCTTTCCTTGGGAGGATAAGTTGGCGCTTACTTCCGCCACCAGCCTTTACTGGTGCGCTTGTAACAGCAAGACGGTGCCCGTCGGTAGCAACTGCAACAAGGTTGTTCGAATCGATCTCCCACAACATGCCGTTTAAATAATACCGCACGTCTTGCTGGGCCATCGAAAACGAAGTGAGCTGAATCAGTTTGAGAATATCACTCTGTAATAGCTCCAGCTTGTCGCTGCTTTGATCGTGCCGAACCGCAGGAAAATCATGCGCAGCCAGGGTTGCTAGAGAAAAGCGACTCTTACCAGATTGCAACACCGCTTTACTTCCATCAACCGAAACGCGTATCTCCGCGCCATCGGGCAGCGACTTGCATATATCGACGAGCTTGCGCGCGGGCAGGGTTGTCTCGCCATCAGCTGCTTTTTCTACCTCAATCTTTGCCCTAAGTTCTACCTCGGTATCAGTACCGGTAATCTCCAGCTCCCCTCCTTGCACCTTACACAAGATGTTAGACAGGACCGGCATCGTATGGCGGCGCTCAACTGCACCAGCCACCAGCAGTAACGGCCCTAAAAGGGAATCACGGGAAACAGAAAATTTCATAGGCGTTTGGCCTCTTTTCCAAGCATTTCTACAAGCAACACGTCATCAAACAACTGCAACCAGATAACGGGTAAATGATCGCAGTAGTCGCGGAGTATAACGAAAAAAAGATTATCCAAACTAGCACTAAGAATGGTGCTGTTGCAACAAACCGTACACCACTATGTCGATAAGAGCCTGACCAGATTTCGATAGTCTTCGCTCACATCATGTGACGACTCTCTAAGCTCTTTAACCTTTCGACAAGCATGCAATACCGTGGTGTGGTCCCGACCGCCAAAGGAATCACCGATTTCTGGCAGGCTGTGTCGGGTAAGCTCTTTCGCTAAAGCCATCGCTACTTGCCTGGGCCGCGCCAACGAACGGTTACGGCGTTTCGATAACAGGTCAGACAATTTGATTTTGTAGTACTCCGCGGCGGTCTTCTGAATATTATCGATGGTGACTAGCTTGTCCTGCAGCGCGAGCAAATCACGCAACGATTCTTTTACAAGCTCTACAGTAATCGGCGTATCCTGAAACTGCGAATTCGCATACACGCGCTTTAGTGCGCCCTCCAGATCGCGGCCGTTTGCGCGCACTCGCTGCGCGAGAAAAAACGCCGCGTCATTTGGGATATCAATACCTTCTTGCTCCGCCTTGCGCTTGAGAATTGCGACGCGCATTTCCAGCTCAGGAGGCTCTATTTGAACCGTTAAACCCCAACCAAACCGCGATTTAAGGCGCTCTTCAATACCGTTGATAGACTTGGGATAGCGATCGCAGCTAAAAATCATCTGGTACCCGCCCTCGAGCAGGGCATTAAAGGTATGGAAAAACTCTTCCTGGGATCGATCTTTACCAGCAAAAAACTGAATATCGTCAATTAGCAACGCATCGACAGAACGATAATAACGTTTAAAGTCATCGATAGCGTTGAGTTGCAACGCCTTGACCATATCCCCAACAAAACGCTCGGAATGAAGATAAACGACTTTGGCGTTAGGTTTACGCCGCTTTATTTCGTTTCCGACGGCATGCATCAAATGCGTTTTACCCAGGCCAACGCCACCATATAAAAACAACGGGTTATAAGAGGTGCTTGGGTTTTCGACAACCTGCTTGGCTGCGGCTAATGCCATCTGGTTAGATTTACCGCCAACGAAGTTATCGAAGCGATAACGATCCAGCACATTGTTTTGATGACCGGCGGTACGCTTATTGGTGATCTCGCGTTTATCCAGAAAGTTTTGTTTAACAGCAACAGGCTCATAGCGTTCGCCAATCTGCGGCGGTGCGGGTTCGCGCCCTGTTGCCCAACGATCGGTCTCGAGAGTAGCTCCCCGACTATTGAAATTGCCCGACACCGACTGCCTGTCTGCACCGAAAGAAATCTTAGGGGTAAGCTCTTCTTCTAGCGCTGCAGGTTCAGAATGGCGTGATGCCGCTGCCAAATAAGCTGTTTTATCTTCTGCGCCATAAACCGGTTTCGCGCCAAACATGTGATGGTCGCCAGTATGAGGAGCTACACCTCCCGGACTCGCTTGTTCAATTCTATTGTCGCCGCCATCAAACGATGCCGCGCCTTCGACTATCAAACTAACGCCCTGAACGACACCGCCGCTTAGTAACCGCGCCAACTCCGACAATCGTGACTGAAACTTATGCGCCACCCAGTTTTTAACAAACCGGTTGGGCGCCGAAAGCGCGAGTACTGGATCGTTAAGTGCCGAAAGATCGACATCAAGGCCTTCGACCGCAAGTGGTTTTATCCACGTATTAAACTGCTGAACCGGAAGCTCCTCGTGCAAATAATCACTACAGCGAGACCACAACGAAAACGTCGACAAAGAATTTAAAGAACTAGACACCACTACCCCATTGTTTTTGTTTTGGTACTTCTGCTCCAATCGCCCTACGCCTGCGAAAACTAAATAAACCACAGGTTTTGGCTGATCAATATATATACAGCTCTAAGCACTATTAACCCATGGAGGCTGCATTTTCTTCAGGGTGCAGAAACCACAGGCTGCAAATATTGAGAGCATTAAGCAACCGTTCGGCTGATCCAGCCAAGCAAAACCAATTTAAATTATGGATCTTTGCAGATGCGCGAAAGAGTCGTCATGTTAGCGAATAAAATTCGCTTTATCCACAGATATTTTTAATCCAGCCACCCAGGATTCGAGGAGAAAAATCACGATATTTATCTTTATTATCAATAAGTTAAAAAGGCATCTTTGAGCGCTTCATAAGAAAAATAATTTTTCCTGTCAAAATATTCATAATCTTATTAACATGTTTCCTTCCTGTGGATATCTTGTGCATACAGGCAATAATTAGCCTAAAAAAGGGCTATCAGTTAGCGCCCACTTTCGCCCTTTGCTAGCACCCGCATAAAAACGTGGCGCTCAAAAAAACTTTCCACAGCCCACGAGAGCGACAAAGCATAAAAAGCCCATAACAAGCTGAACGGTTTAATTCATAGCCGACGAGTGGCGATCGAGTGCTCGGCGAATTTTAGGCATAAAACCATCACTCAAACGTTGCATGGCAGACACATTCTGCGTAAAATGCCGCGCCCTTGGGATGACTGGCCTCGCGAGAAGCGTCTTCAGTCGCGAATGCTCAGCTTCGGCCCAGGCAAGCAAGTAGCGTCAGCAGTAAATCTGTACCTAAAGAGACACCGAATATCTGGTCTCTTTGCAAGAGTTTGAAAAGAGAATCAGCGAGAGCTTTAAGTCATGAAAAGAACGTTTCAACCAAGTAATTTAAAACGTAAAAGAACCCACGGTTTTCGCGCGCGCATGGCAACCAAAAATGGTCGTCTGGTTATTAACCGTCGCCGCGCAAAAGGTCGAAAGCGCCTGACCGCCTAACGCGACCGTCGTTTCCGTTCCAGTACCTCTTTTTTAGGTATCGCCAGTACTTGCATAAAAGTGAATGAGTGCCTAAGGCTCGAACACTAGCTATCTGAACCATCGATTGATGAGCAGGGCCAGACATCTAACCTGTACCTGCATAACGCATCTGGCCTGTTAACGCTGGCCACCAAACTCTAAAGCGCGACCGACATTATGTCCGATCTTGCTTTCCCCAAATCAAACCGCCTGCTTAACCAAGCGCAATTTAAGTTTGTATTTGATCATGTCGACCTTAAGCAGTCCGGCAAGTACTTTACGATTCTCGCTCGTTTTCAACCTGAACCCACCGCACCTCGGTTAGGGATTATCGTTTCCAAAAGAAACGTCCCATCAGCAGCGGCAAGAAACTATCTAAAGCGCATCACCCGAGAGACTTTTCGTCAAAATGTCTTGTCGTCATCAGGAACGCGGCCATTTGATGTTATTGTGTTAGCGAAAGCGACTTGCAAGCAACAGACGAAAAGCAGCGCGTTTAACTCTTTAACCGTTCAGTGGGACAAACTCCTGACCAAGATCGCAGCGAACTCCTAAGCGCTCATTGTTACTATGCCTGGCACAACAACACATAGCGGTAGCTCAAACACTGCCAAAGCACATAAGCCTACCATTATGGCCAGGCTGCTTATCTTGATCCTGCGTGGATACCAGCTGGTGATTAGTCCTTTATTAGGTCCCCGATGCCGCTTTTATCCATCTTGCTCCAACTACACAATATCGGCGTTTCAACAATATGGCGTCTTAAAGGCGTTTTGGCTAAGCGCAAAAAGAATCAGTCGTTGTCACCCCGGGAACCCTGGCGGCATTGACGAACTACCGCTCCCCAACCATCAACAGTCCTGCAAACACTAACAGATAATCTTTTATGGCTCTTAACCTTTCCCGTTACGCCCTGTTCGCCTTAATTGGGCTTATGATTGTTCTCTTGCTTCGCGAATGGAACAACTTCTCGGATGCTTTTGATGACCAACGCGAACAAGCCCTGCTAGAAAAAGCACAGCTTGCAGAACAACAGATACCAACATCATCAGCTTCTGAATCCTCAGTGCCAGGCGCCGCAGATATTCATTCTTTACCTTCCGAAGTCGTTGCCACTGAGTCAACGCCACTGGTAAGCACAGCAGTGCAAGCCACGAACACCAATCCGGTAGTTATAGAAACAAAGGCCCTGCGCATAACGATCGACCCGAACGGCGCTCAAATTTCGCAAATCGAACTATTAAAGCACCTAACTACGCTCGATGAAGATGGCGAACCCTTAAAGCTTTTAGAGAAAAACCCGCTCCGCACCTACACTGCATTCGACGGTGTAATATCGGCAGAAAACCAGAGCAGTGAAAACATCCAGTTCTCCAGTGTCGCTCCCTACTACTCGCTTGAAGAAGGCGGCAAGGTCATCCTAACAGCAACAATGGATAACAACGTTGTTGTCGAAAAAACATTTACCGTTACCAGCGAGAGCTACGAAATCGACAGCGCCATTAAGGTTATTAACAACAGTGACCAGGAATGGAAAGGCCGCTACCTTGCCGAAATAAGACGAGACAATAGCGAGGATCCCGGCGTAGATGACGCACCGATGGGAATGCGATCCTATCTTGGTACCGCAACCACCAACAGCGAATCGCCGTATCACAAAATTTCTTTCAAAGACATTGCGAAAGAAAACTATCGATCCAAGGAATCAGGTGGCTGGGTAGCGATGATACAGCACTACTTTGTAAGCGCGTGGATTCCTGATCAAACCACTGAACATACTTTCTATACTCGCCTGCTTAATCAATCACTCAACACCATCGGCTTGATCGACAACACCGTCTCAGTCTCACCGGGCCAAGCCCAAACATTTAAATCAAAGTTTTACGCTGGCCCCAAAGACCAGTACCGCATGGGAGCGCTTGCCGAAAACCTGGAATTAACCGTTGATTACGGATTCCTCTGGTGGCTATCGCAACCTTTATATGTGCTGCTTTACTTTTTTGCGACCGGCGAGTTGCATATTTTTGATAACGTTTACAAGCTCTTCCCAGGCTTTCAAAACTGGGGCCTGGCGATCATCGCCTTAACCATTGTCGTCAAAGCGTTGTTCTTTAAACTCTCGGCCGCCAGTTATCGTTCGATGGCAAACATGCGCCGCGTGCAACCTAAGTTAATGGCCTTGCGAGAACGTCACGAAAACGACCGTGCAGCTCAATCCAAAGCAATGATGGAGCTATACCAAAAAGAAAAAATAAACCCGCTTGGTGGCTGTTTACCCATCCTGGTTCAGATGCCGGTGTTTATTGCACTTTACTGGGCGCTGATAGAAAGCGTTGAACTTAGACACGCACCGTTCTTTTTATGGATCAAAGACCTCTCGGTTATGGATCCACTATTTATACTACCAATCCTTATGGGCGCTTCAATGTGGTTCCAGCAACGAATGAACCCCGCGCCACCCGATCCAATGCAAGCCAAAGTAATGCAATGGATGCCGATTATATTTACGTTTTTCTTCTTGTGGTTCCCAGCAGGCCTCGTTATTTACTGGGTATCGAACAATATTCTTTCGATTGCACAGCAGTGGTATATAACGCGAAAAATAGAACAGGAAAACGCTGCAACCGGTTAATCTATTAATGGTAGATCACAACGATACTATTGCTGCCATCGCCACCGCCAGTGGTATTGGTAGCGTCGGTATCGTTCGTCTATCAGGCCAAGACGCGCTAGCCATAGGCCAGCAAATCTGTGGGCAAACACTTAAACCTCGCAACGCCTGTTTCACCCCGTTTAAAAATAAAAACGATAGTACGCTGGATGAAGGTATCGCGATTTATTTTAAATCGCCCGCTTCGTTTACCGGCGAAGATGTTGTCGAGCTTCAAGGTCACGGCGGCCCTCTCGTTTTAGACCTGCTATTAAAAGAAACGCTTTCACTAGGTGCGCGGATGGCAAGACCTGGTGAGTTTAGCGAACGCGCTTTTCTCAACGACAAAATCGATTTAGTTCAGGCAGAGGCTATCGCTGACCTTATCGAAACCCATTCAGAATCTGCCCTTAAATCATCCTTAAAATCACTACGCGGAGAATTTTCAAACCAGGTAAATCATTTAGTCGATCAAGTTACGCGGCTACGAATTTACGTTGAAGCTGCCATAGACTTCCCGGAAGAAGAAATCGACTTTATTGCCGATAGTCACGTAAAAGACTCCCTCGATAACATCATCAACTCAGTTGAAACACTGTTTAAACAGGCCAAATCCGGCGCGGTATTAAGCCAGGGTTTAAACGTGGCGATAATTGGTAAACCCAATGCCGGTAAATCTAGCTTACTAAATGCTTTTGCCGCGGAAGATGTTGCCATTGTGACGGAACAGGCGGGCACTACCCGCGACATTATCAAACAAAATATTGTTCTAGACGGTATCCCTTTAACAATTATCGATACTGCGGGTTTACGAGAATCTAACGATATAATTGAGCAGGAAGGTATTAAACGAATTAAAAAGGTTGCTGAAACCGCTGATGTAGTTTTTTATCTTAGAGATGCATCAACAGAAGGTCTCGCCGTTGAACACAACGATCTTCAGGAACTAATGCAACAACATCAAATAACGCTCTCGAATAACGCCTTAACACTATTTATCAATAATAAAATCGATTTGTGCGAACCCAATAAAAGCAACGAGCCTGAAGAACAAAATAGTTTTCAAATAATATCCATATCCGCAAAACAAAAGCTGGGCCTGGACAATCTGGCCTACGCGATTAAACAACATTACGAAATCGACAATACCAACGAAAACAGTTTCACCGCCAGACGTCGACACTTAAAACAAATTGAAATTGCTTTAGATTATTTAGAAAAAGGAAAACAACAACTAGAACACGCGGGTGCGGGAGAACTACTTGCCGAAGATCTTCGCCAGACGCAAAATGCACTCGGCGAGATCACCGGAAAAATCAGCTCGGATGATTTACTTGGCGAAATTTTTTCCAGCTTTTGTATCGGTAAGTAGCTTTAATCTAAGCCACCTGCCACTGCCGATGATTACTCCTGAACCGCGCTCTTAAATATTCCATCTGATCGCTAATAATCTGGCGATTACTTAGATACATAAACTCAAACACATTCGGCGTAAACGGTATCGCCAGCAACTCCATACCGGCCTGCTCGGGCGTACGGCCACCTTTATGATTATTACACCGTTGGCAGGCCGCTACCACATTATTCCAACGATTTGCCCCGCCCTGGGATACTGGCACTACATGATCCCTCGTGAGTTCCTTATCGGTAAACTGGTTGCCGCAGTACATACAAAAATGATCATCACGGCGAAACAGCGTACGATTCGATAAAGATGGCGTTAGCACTGGACGATCAATATCACCGTCGCAAGCCATAATTGATGGCAAATGCAGGACAGATCGCTCTCCCAAACTGTTATAGCCCCCATGAAGCGTGAAGGCATTGTCTCCCAGCGACCAGACGATCTGTTCTTTTACCGCAAGCGTAGCGGCCTCTTCCTGTGTAATCCAGGCCACTGGAACGCCGCCTTTATTTAGCCTTAATACTCGCAAATCTTCCTCCACAGCCCTTGTTTTACTTTTTAGACCGCAACGTTAAATAAAAATGCTTTGTATTTCCTGCCTGGTAAATCTGTTTCTTTCGCTTATTCCAAAAAAAATAACATCCAACCATCTTACGTGAATCAACAGCTTGCTGTCATGTTATCCACATATTATTAAAATATTACGCACAACAATATTCATGTCACTGGATAAATATCACCAGACCATCACGATAAAAAAGGTTATACAAACCCAAAAATAGCGCTAACGCAAAAGCTGTTAAAACCAGGGGGAAATCGCGGGGATAAAATCAACGTTCAGCGACTACTATTTGATCACCATCGGCAATTTGGCCAAAAGCCCACAAACCATACTCAGGTAAACTAAGCGTTGTTAACGACTTAGATAAGCGGTTTTTATTTTATTAACTTATTGATTTATATATAATTTATGGGGTTACCCACAATTACTCGCTAAGCTAATAATCATTAGAATAAGAACTTAAATAAATACCATACTATCTACTTATATATTTATTTAGATAATACGTGAGAGCACAAACACAAAAATGTAAAACGGCTCTCATTCAGTCTAGTTGCTATCAGAAAATATTTCTTTTTTGTTTTGGTAACATTCAATGTTATAGTCCTTCTTCTCCACTGTTCTTTTTTTAACCAATTATTCCTGATGCGATACTCTGACACTTTCGATGTGATTGTGATTGGTGGCGGTCACGCTGGCACCGAAGCCGCACTGGCTGCTGCGCGCATGGGAAGCAAAACCTTGCTGCTTAGTCACAACATCGAGACACTCGGCCAGATGTCGTGCAATCCGGCTATCGGCGGAATCGGCAAAAGCCACCTTGTTCGTGAGGTCGATGCTCTGGGCGGTGCAATGGCTCGGGCCGCAGACCTTGGTGGTATCCAGTTTCGCGTTTTGAACGCCAGGAAAGGACCTGCAGTAAGAGCGACTCGAGCCCAGGCTGATCGCGTGCTCTACAAAGCGGCGATTAGGCACATGTTGGAAAACCAGCCCAATCTTCAAATCTTCCAGGCCTCGGTCGATGATCTGTTGGTCGAGAACACAACACATGGGCAACGGGTTGTTGGGGTAAAAACCGCAATGGACATCGAGTTTACTGGTCGCGCAGTTGTGTTGTGTGCAGGTACTTTTCTTGGTGGAAAAATTCATATTGGCCTGGATAGTCATTCCGGTGGTCGTGCTGGTGACCCTCCATCGATTGCGTTAGCACAACGCTTGCGTGAATTACCTTTTAGGGTCGATCGACTGAAAACGGGCACTCCACCGCGCATCGATATTCGCAGCATCGATCTCGAAAAGTTAGAAGAACAACCGGGCGACACACCTTTGCCGGTGATGTCGTTTATCGGCTCTGTTGACGATCATCCCAAACAGGTGAGTTGCTATATTGCGAAAACCAATGAGCTAACCCACGATATTATTCGTGAAGGCCTGAGCCGTTCACCGATGTATACCGGCGTTATCGAAGGGATTGGTCCAAGGTACTGCCCTTCTATCGAAGATAAAATCCATCGCTTTGCTGATAAGACCTCGCACCAGATTTTTATTGAGCCGGAAGGCCTGAACACTAACGAGACTTATCCTAACGGTATTTCGACAAGCTTGCCGTTTGATATCCAGGTTCGTCTTGTTCAGTCGATGCTCGGTTTTGAACAGGCGAAGATTACGCGGCCCGGTTACGCCATAGAGTATGATTTTTTTGATCCGAGAGACTTAAAACCATCGTTAGAAACTAAATTTGTAGACGGTTTATTTTTTGCTGGGCAAATCAACGGCACAACCGGTTACGAAGAGGCAGCCGCGCAAGGGCTGTTGGCAGGAACTAACGCTTCGCTTCTGTCTCAGGAAAAAGATAGTATTCATTTTTCAAGAAACGAATCCTATATTGGCGTGATGGTAGATGATTTGATTACACTTGGTACCAGGGAACCCTACAGAATGTTTACCAGTCGAGCGGAGTACCGACTGCTTTTACGGGAAGACAATGCGGATGTTCGATTAACTGGCAAAGGGCGAGAGGTTGGCCTGGTTGACGATAAGCGCTGGAATATTTTTTCTGAAAAACAACAGCTCATAGAAAAGTATCAAAATGAATTTTCTTCCAGGTGGATACAACCCGAAACGCCAGCGGCAAAGGCCTTAAATGAGTGTTTGCCTAAAGCTCTGTCGCGTGAGTACTCGATTGCGGATCTGGTCAAAAGGCCAGAACTGGATCTAAAAACTATTTGTAAAGCCTGTGATATCACCATCGAAAACAATCAGGTCGCGGAACAAATAGAAATTGCAGCGAAGTACGCGGGTTATATCGAACGTCAAAAAGAAGAAATTGACAAACAGCGTAGTTACGAAACGACGGCCTTACCGGTCGACATCGATTACGAAAGAGTGAGTGGGCTAAGTAACGAAGTAAAACAAAAACTCTCGGACGCAAGGCCGGAAACCCTGGGCAGGGCAGCGCGAGTACCTGGCGTTACACCGGCGGCAATATCATTATTGCTTGTATATTTGAAAAAAACGGGATTAATAAAATCGCTATCTTTATCTGAAAATAAAACAATAAACGAAAGCAGCAAAGAAGCACGCGCGTAGCGCCTGGTTGCGATAGAAAACTAGTAATGATAGATAAGCAAGCGTTGCAGGCTGGTATAGCTGCCTTAGGTTTATCGGTAGATAGTGTTTCCGTCGATCAACTTGTTGAATTCTCCAGGTTAGTTGCGAAATGGAATAAAACACACAACCTTACTTCTATAAACTCGCCAGACGAGTTTTTATCGAAACATATTCTGGACAGTCTTTCGTTACTACCATCGCTTAACCACCATTTTGCTGACCGAGAATACTCTTTGCTGGATATTGGTAGTGGGGCAGGTTTTCCAGGGATTGTTTTAGCGATAGCAAGTAACAACGTCCATCTGACCTCGATTGATGCGAGCCAGAAGCGAGTTGCTTTTCAGAACCAGGTGATACGACAGCTGGGGTTGACGCAGGTAGAAGCAAAACATAGCCGCATCGAGCAAATCTCTGGCCGTAACTTTCAGGTCATTACTAGCCGAGCATTTTCGTCGCTAACTCAAATCGTAACCGTTAGTCGGCAGCTTTTGGCGGACGGTGGCTGCTGGCTGCTTATGAAAGGCGCCTATCCAGCTAGCGAGATCGAAGCATTTTCTTCTTCGCCGTTATCAGATGTGTATCAAATTACTGAGGTTAAGCCAATCGACGTGCCACAACTGGACGCTGCACGGCATTTGGTAGCGATATCTTGCCGATAGAATTCTGGATATTACATAGGCGAGACCCGTCGCTGGGTGTATCATAAAGCCCCAAATCCAACCGATGTTGCCGGGCAGGCACAAACATTGATGACAGCAGCAGAACCAAAAATATTTGCCATTACTAACCAGAAAGGCGGGGTTGGTAAAACGACGACGGCTGTAAACCTTGCCGCGTCATTAGGGGCAACGAAGCGCAAAGTGTTGTTGGTGGATTTAGATCCGCAGGGTAACGCCAGTATGGGTTGCGGGGTTGATAAGTATGATTTAGATGTATCGTTGTATGAAGTTCTAACCAATCGTGCATCGATAAACCAGGCGGTGAAAAAAAACCTGGAAGTGGGTTTTGACCTTTTGCCCTCCAACGGTGATTTAACAGCAGCAGAAGTCGAGTTGCTGGATATCGACAACAAGGAATTCCAGCTGGCTAACAAGCTTTCAGAACTGCAAACCAGCTACGACTATATCTTTATTGACTGCCCTCCTTCACTCAATATGCTTACAGTAAATGCGCTCGTCGCGGCCAGGGCTGTGATAGTGCCAATTCAATGTGAGTACTATGCGCTGGAAGGTTTGTCTGCTTTGATGAACACCATAGCGATGGTTGCCGAAAATATTAATCCTCAACTAAAGATCGAAGGGTTAATTCGAACAATGTACGATCCGCGCAACAGTTTAACCAACGATGTTTCAGAGCAGTTATTCAAGCATTTTGGCGAGCGCGTTTACCGCACAGTTATTCCTCGCAATGTGCGCCTTGCAGAAGCGCCTTCCCATGGCTTAACGGCGCTGGCTTATGATCCAAATTCAAAAGGCGCTAAAGCCTATTTGGCCATGGCGGGAGAGCTGTTGCGTAGAGAAGCTATTTCCGGCACGCAACCCGTTGAAAATCGAGCGGCACAACCGGTCGGCCAAACCTAGAGATACAGTTAGATATAAATATGAAAACAAAGAAAGGCTTGGGTAAAGGGTTAGATGCGTTACTGGGAGCGAGCAAATCGGCACCCGTTAAAACCGCGCCGCTGGAACAAATTGACCCTTCGCCGACAACTAGCAAAGCATCGGTTGCCGAGTTAGAAAACTTAGCACCAGAGACCGCAAATGAAGATACGGAGCGGGTGCTTCAGTTAGCAATTGATCGCTGTCAGCGGGGAAAATATCAACCCAGGCGCGTGATTGATAATGAAAAACTGGAGGAGTTGGCGGCTTCAATAAAACAGCAAGGCATTATGCAACCCATCGTTGTCCGGGCAACACAGGGAGGGACGACAGACTTTGAAATTATTGCAGGAGAGCGCCGTTGGCGCGCCGCTCAACTGGCTGGCCTGACCAGGGTGCCAGCAATTGTCCGCGAGGTGAATGACGAAGCCGCAATCGCCATGGCTCTGATCGAAAATCTGCAGCGCGATAATTTAAATCCGATGGATGAAGCCTATGCACTGTATCGGTTACAGCAAGAATTCGAAATGACCCATCAGGAAGTGGCGAGCGCAGTAGGCAAGTCCCGCTCTGCAGTAAGCAATTCGTTACGGCTTATGGGCTTGAACAAAGAAGTAAAGCTGTTGCTGGAAAACGGTGATATCGAGATGGGGCATGCGCGCGCCATCCTCGCGCTGACGGAAAGCCAGCAGTCCAATGCCGCTGCCCAGGTGGTTGATAAACATTTAAGCGTTCGACAAACCGAATCCCTGGTTAAAACCCTGGGCAAGCCGAAAGCAAAATCAACTCCCGCAAAACTGGAAAGCGAGGTCGACGCCAACATTCGTAGTCTGGAAACGGATCTGTCAGAAAAGCTCGGCGCAGCGGTGACGATACAGCACACGCCTCGGGGCAAAGGAAAGCTGGTCGTCAATTACACAAGCCTCGATGAGCTTGACGGTATACTGGACCATATTCGTTAATTCAATAGCCAAACAATCATCGCTTTAAACAGATATTTATCCGGATATTTAGTGATAGTGTGTACTCACAAACACTAGATTTGGCTGCCTTGTTAGCATTGGGCTTATTCACGAGTTATTTAGCGCTAATTTGTACCGTTATCACCATCAACCACCTTGCTTATAGACAGGCCATTCCTTATACTCCGCGCGCATTTTGAGGGGGGTGGTCGTCTACCCATTTTTGGATAGCTTTCCCTTCTTCGTTGTGTGACGAGCTTGTATGAAACAGCTTTCTCTCAGCCGAATGCTATTGACACTTTGGTCAGCAGTCATCGTGGTTGGAGCGATTTTTTTACTGGTTTCAGATAAACATGCAGGTATCTCTGCCGTTATCGGTGGTGCCATAGTCGCATTTGCTCAGTCCTGGTACTTATGGCGTATAGCTGGTTTTTATAAAAATCAGCAAATCGAGGCAACTTACGGCATTAGGGACGAGCATGATCAAGATGCAGCGCGCTTATACAGCGAGCAGGCCCTTCGCATCTACTATCGAGCTGAAGCGGCGAAGATAGCATGGCTAGTGGTTTCAATTGCCGTTGTCATGTTGATTGATCAAGGACGTTTTGAACGTATTGATTTAGACCTTAATCTGGCAGCGTTATTTACGAGCCTAATTCTGGTCCAGGTTTTCTGTGTGTTGGTTTCATCGCTGGGAATTGCTCGAGCAGTTCGCAACGAATCACAACACAACTGATGGGCTTTCCATCGTTACATTGAATGTTTACCTAATCGGCATTAAAAGCTTATGGCTGGCGATTCGCTAACAATTAACAGTTACATCACCCACCACCTGACAAACCTTACTTTTGGTAAGTTGCCAGCGGGTTACGAGCGCCTTGATTACGACGGCCATGTTGTAGAAGTGCTCGAGCAGGATACGTGGACCTGGGCGCATGGTGGCGCTGAAGCGGCGGCAATGGGTTTTAATGCAATTCATGTCGACAGTATGGGCTGGTCCATCGGCCTTGGCCTTGTTTTTGTATTTCTGTTCCGTCGTTTAGCCAAAGCAGCTAACAGCGGTGTACCCACGGGTTTAAACAGCTTTTTGGAAATGATTGTTGAGTTTGTCGACAACAATGTAAAAGCCATGTTTCCCGCTCACAACCCGCTTATTGCTCCTCTCGCGTTGACCGTGTTCGTCTGGGTTTTTCTGATGAACTTAATGGATATTATCGCTATCGATTTATTCCCCACGCTGATATTTGATTGGGGGCTCGGAGTCGGTTACCAGAAAATTGTGCCCTCTACTGATCCAAATATCACGATGGCTATGGCATTGGGTGTCATGATCCTGATGCTGTACTACAACATCAAAGTTAAGAAATTCGGATTCGTTAAAGAGCTAGCTCTGCACCCGTTCCCATGGAAAGTGCTGATTCCACTTAACCTGTTTATGGAGATCGTTGGTTTTCTTGCCAAGCCGTTTTCTCTAGGCCTGCGTTTGTTTGGTAACCTTTACGCGGCTGAAATGATTTTTATCCTGATTGCTGCCCTGTTTAGTGCCGGGCTTGGTTGGTTCCCAGTAGCCGGCGCATTGCAATGGGCATGGGCGGTGTTCCATATTCTCGTTATACCGCTACAGGCATTTATTTTTATGGTCTTGACTATTGTGTTCCTTGCTCAGGCACACGAAACGCACGATCACTAATTCACTTTTAACTGTTTTAACGACAACCTTTAGGAGTTCAGTATGGAACTAGTATATGTAGCCGCCGCCATCATGATGGGTTTAGGTGCTTTGGGTGCCGCAATTGGCGTAGGTCTTTTGGGCGGTAAGCTGATCGAGGGTTCCGCTCGTCAGCCTGAGCTTGCATCTACGCTACAGGGTACATTCTTCCTGGCTGCTGGTCTTATCGATGCGATCCCTATTATCGGTGTCGGTATCGGCATGTACTTGATCTTCGTTGTTGCTGGCTAAGCATCAACAACTGATTTGAGCGAAGAGCGCGTTATTATTCGCCCTTTCGTTTAAATGCCTGAGTACGATTCGCTTTGAGATAACAGCGCGGCTTTAATTTTGAAATGCCGCGCGTGAGTCTCGCGAAAGTTTTTAGAGGATTAACCGCGTGAATATCAATTTAACGCTTATTGGCCAGCTTATAACTTTCATTATATTTGTCTGGTTCTGTTTCAAATTTATCTGGCCGCCTATTTTGGCTGCGATGGCTGAGCGAGAGAAAAAAATCTCTGACGGCCTGAATGCTGCCGCACGTGCGAGCCAGGATCTCGCTGATGCGAAAGCGCAGGTAGAGTCGCAATTGGCTGATGCCAAGCAAGAAGCAGCAACCGTGTTAGAGCAAGCCAACAAACGAGCTCGACAAATGGTTGAAGAAGCTAAAGAAACGGCTACCGTAGAGGGTGATCGTGTTAAAGCTTCTAAATTGGCTGAGGTAGAGCTTGAAGTTAGTCGTGCAAAAGAAGCGCTGCGCCAGGAAGTTTCTACACTGGCAATAGCAGGTGCCCAGCAGATTCTTGAACGAGAAATCGATGAAAACAATCATCGAGATATTCTCGATAAATTAGCTGCGAACCTTTAAGCGATATAACCTCTATCGGTTATCAATTACTTAACCGTTTATTAGCTAAAGCAGCCTTGTTTTTTAGTATTAGCAAGACGTGCAACTCATAGCGTAACCCTATTTATCATGGCAGAGTTAAGAACCATAGCAAGACCCTACGCAAAAGCGGCGTTTCAAACCGCTATTGCTAAAAATGCACTTGCTGAATGGGCTAGCGGATTGCTCGACCTTGGTCGAGTCGCAAAAGTAGAAGACGTTTCTAATCTTCTAGGTTCGCCCAGCCTTACCGCGCGGCAAAAAGCAGCACAGCTAGATGCGCTGTGTGGCGATGCTTTTTCTTCAGAACTGAAGAATTTCGTTAGTGTGCTGGCCGATAATGGTCGCCTGCCGTTGCTTCCAGAAATTTACACCCTGTTTGAAGAGCTCAAAGCAGAGCACGAAAACAACGTTAACGTTGTATTACAAACAGCTTATCCGCTTGATACAGATACTGAGAGCAAAATCGTGTCTGCATTAAAAAGCAAGCTCAATCGCGATGTTGCGGTTGAAACCGCCGTCGATAAAAGCTTACTTGGCGGAGCGTTAATTAAAGTAGGCGACGCCGTCATCGATGGCTCTGTTAAGGGTCGACTGTCCAAGTTGGCCACAGCAATAAATTCGTAAGCTTAGGAATAGATCATGCAACAGCTGAATCCCTCTGAAATTACAGACATTATTAAACAGCGCATCGAAAGCCTGGAAGTTTCCAGCGAAGCGCAAAACGAAGGTACCGTTGTTTCCGTAACGGACGGTATTATTCGTATCCATGGTCTTGCCGAAGCAATGTATGGTGAGATGATCGAGTTTGAAGGTGGCGTATTTGGTTTGGCGCTGAACCTCGAGCGCGACTCGGTTGGTGCCGTTGTTCTTGGCGACTACACCTCTATCAAAGAAGGCCAAAGCTGTAAGTGTACAGGCCGAATTCTTGAAGTCCCTATAGGCCCTGAATTACAAGGCCGCGTAGTAGATGCGTTGGGTAACCCAATTGATGGTAAAGGCCCTGTAGAGGCTAAAGAAACTGATGCGATCGAAAAAGTAGCACCAGGCGTAATTGCTCGTCAGTCTGTTGATGAGCCGGTTCAAATCGGTCTTAAAGCAATCGACACAATGGTGCCTATAGGTCGTGGCCAGCGTGAATTAATCATTGGTGACCGCCAGATCGGGAAAACAGCCATTGCAGTTGATGCAATCATCAACCAGAAAGGCACCGGCGTTAAATGTATCTATGTTGCGATCGGACAAAAAGCGTCTTCGATTAACGCAGTGGTACGTAAGCTAGAAGAGCACGGCGCAATGGAGCACACCATTGTGGTTGCAGCAACAGCGTCCGATCCTGCGGCAATGCAATATCTTGCGCCTTTTGCTGGTTGTACGATGGGTGAGTACTATCGTGACCGCGGTGAAGATGCATTGATCATTTATGATGATCTTACAAAACAAGCATGGGCTTACCGCCAGATCTCTCTGCTTTTACGTCGACCACCAGGCCGTGAAGCTTATCCGGGAGACGTTTTTTATCTTCACTCACGTTTGTTAGAGCGTGCCGCTCGTGTTAACGCTGATTATGTTGAAAATTTTACTAACGGTGAAGTTAAGGGGCAAACAGGTTCGCTTACAGCGCTGCCTGTTATCGAAACCCAGGCCGGTGACGTATCCGCTTTCGTACCAACCAACGTAATATCAATTACCGACGGACAGATATTCCTTGAGTCTGATTTGTTTAACGCCGGTGTTCGCCCAGCTATGAACGCAGGTATTTCGGTATCGCGAGTAGGTGGTTCAGCACAAACCAAGATTATTAAAAAGCTTTCTGGTGGTATTCGTACAGCGCTAGCGCAATATCGCGAGCTTGCGGCTTTCTCCCAGTTTGCATCTGACCTTGACGACGCGACTAAAGCGCAGCTTGATCATGGTGAGCGTGTAACAGAATTGATGAAGCAAAAGCAGTACTCGCCACAAAGTATTGCGGAGATGGGTTTGTTGGTTTACGCGGCTGACAACGGTTACCTTAATGACGTATCTGTTGAAAAAATTGGTGATTACGAAGCAGCGTTACTTTCATATGTTCACGCTGAAAAAGCTGAACTAATGAACCAGATAGCTGAGTCAGGTGCCTGGAACGATGAGCTAGAAGCCGAGTTTAAAGGCATTCTCGAAGGTTTTGCCAAGTCACAAACCTTCTAACAATTTATCGTTGTTGGGCAGGCACGTAGTTTTATAGAGCGATTAAACCTAAACGGTTGTAGAAGAGAGCAAAATGGCAAGCGGTAAAGAAATACGCACACAGATCTCGAGTATTAAAAGTACTCAGAAGATCACTAGTGCTATGGAAATGGTTGCGGCCAGTAAGATGCGTAAAGCGCAAAATCGCATGGAGCGAGGCAAGCCATACGCAAAAAGGCTTCGCGCGATGATTGGCCATATCGCTAACGCGAACTCCGAGTATAAGCACATATTCATGCAAGAGCGTGAAGTTAAACGTGTTGGATATATCGTTGTTTCTACTGATCGCGGTCTTTGTGGTGGTTTGAATATTAATTTATTTAAAGCCGCTATAAACCATATGCAGGAAACGCAAAACGGCGGTGATGCAGAGATAGATCTTTGTGTGATCGGCGGAAAAGCTGCAGGGTTTTTTAATTCTTATGGTGGAACTGTATTAGCGGCCACCAGGGATTTAGGTGAAGAGCCCTCAGCGGCAGACCTTATCGGTGCCGTTAAGATCATGCTCGACGCCTTCGAAGAAGGCAAGCTCGACAAGCTGTATTTAGTGAGCAACGAGTTTATTAATACGATGACCCAGCAGCCGTCGGTAGAACAGCTTTTACCGCTAGCGCCAGCTAAAGATGACGACATGAAGCATCATTGGGACTACATTTACGAACCAGAAGCCAGAGAGTTGTTAGATGGCTTATTCGTTCGTTATATCGAATCCCTGGTGTATCAAGCTGTTGTAGAAAACGCTGCCTGTGAGCAAGCAGCGCGAATGATCGCAATGAAAAGCGCGACCGACAACGCCGGCGATATTATCGATACCCTGCAGCTTGCTTACAACAAAGCTCGTCAGGCAGCGATTACCCAGGAGCTTTCTGAGATAGTCGCGGGTGCAGCAGCGATAGGTTAATGATTTAACCGTTAGCGCTGGAGTTCAGGTTTTTCCAGCTAAAAAGTTTTTAACAAAGATACGATTTAATTTAGAGGAACGCGAAATGAGTAGCGGACGTATAGTACAAATTATCGGTGCGGTTATCGACGTGGAATTCCCGCGTGATCAAATCCCCGAGGTTTACGACGCTTTAATAGTTTCTGAAAAAGGTTTGACCCTGGAGGTTCAGCAGCAGCTGGGTGACGGTGTTGTCCGTGCAATTGCGATGGGAGCCTCAGAAGGCGTTAGTCGTGGTCTGTCGGTAGAAAACACCAATGCGCCGGTATCTGTTCCAGTTGGAACGGCAACGCTGGGCCGCATAATGGATGTGTTAGGTAATCCAATTGACGAAAAAGGGCCGTTGGCGGAGCACGATAAAGCGTCGATTCACCGCAAAGCGCCTGCCTATGATGAGTTAGCAGCGTCTGATGAGTTGTTAGAAACCGGTATCAAAGTTATCGACCTTGTTTGTCCTTTTGCGAAGGGTGGTAAGGTTGGACTGTTCGGTGGAGCGGGTGTTGGTAAAACCGTAAACATGATGGAGTTAATCAACAACATCGCGACCGAACACTCTGGTCTGTCAGTGTTTGCTGGTGTTGGTGAGCGTACCCGTGAAGGTAACGACTTCTACTACGAAATGCAGGAAGCGGGCGTAGTAAACGTAGAAAAGTTTGAAGATTCAAAAGTGGCCATGGTTTACGGCCAGATGAATGAGCCACCAGGAAATAGACTTCGTGTTGCGTTGACTGGTTTGACCATGGCTGAAAAATTCCGTGACGATGGTAAAGACGTTCTGTTGTTCGTCGATAATATTTATCGTTATACGCTTGCCGGTACCGAGGTATCTGCATTGTTGGGTCGTATGCCTTCTGCGGTAGGTTACCAGCCAACATTGGCAGAAGAGATGGGTGTACTTCAGGAGCGAATCACATCTACCAAAACTGGTTCGATCACATCTATCCAGGCCGTATATGTACCTGCGGATGACTTGACGGATCCTTCGCCGGCAACCACGTTTGCTCACCTTGATTCTACGGTTGTACTCTCTCGTGACATCGCCGCAAAAGGTATCTACCCTGCGGTTGACCCTCTCGACTCAACGTCGCGCCAGCTTGACCCACTTATTATCGGTCAAGAGCACTACGAAGTTGCGCGTGGCGTGCAGTCAGTACTTCAGCGCTACAAAGAGCTGAAAGATATCATTGCGATTCTGGGTATGGACGAGCTTTCTGAAGAAGATAAGCAAACCGTTAACCGGGCGCGTAAAATTGAGCGCTTCCTGTCACAGCCTTTCCACGTGGCAGAAGTATTTACAGGGTCGCCTGGTAAATATGTATCGCTCAAAGATACTATCAGCAGCTTTAAAGGTATTTTGGCTGGTGAGTATGATCATTTGCCTGAGCAAGCATTTTATATGGTTGGTGGAATCGAAGAAGCCATCGAAAAAGCTAAGTCGCTATAAGGCGAGCGCCATCTAATTTGCGTCAATGAGCTAAGGCTGAGAAGGTAAACAGTACATGTCTAAAGTACAGTGTGACATCGTAAGCGCCGAAGAATCCCTGTTTTCTGGCGAGATCGACATGCTGGTTGCGGTTGGTTCGCAGGGTGATTTGGGTGTCTCGCACGGCCACTCGGCCTTGTTGACGGACCTCAAGCCAGGCCCTATTCGTTTGATCACCGGCGACTCCGAGGAAATATATTATATTTCCGGCGGGTTTCTGGAAGCGCAGCCCACCAAAATAACCGTGTTGGCAGACACCGCGCTAAGAGCTGGTGACCTTGATGAGCAAGCCGCGATGGAAGCCCAGAAAGCTGCTGAGGATGCTATTCATAGCCAGTCAACAGAAGTTGACTATACGCTGGCGGCGGCCGAATTAGCTGCTGCAGTCGCACAGCTGCGTACCATTCGGCAAATTAGCAAAAAGTTAGGTAAATAACGTTGCGCTAATCGCTCAAAGACACATAAAAAGGGTAGCATTTGCTACCCTTTTTTATTGTCTGTAAAACTTAAAGCTTGTTTATAAAACAGGCACTTAGTAAAAAATTAATTCGCAAAGGCTTAGGCAGTGATACTCGACGTCATAATTCTTGCGGCCGGAAAAGGCTCGCGTATGTATTCCGATACGCCCAAAGTACTGCATTCGATTGCAGGTAAACCAATGGCTGCACACGTTCTGGCAGCAGCCAGGTCGGTAAGCAATGATGCATCTATTAGCATGGTGATCGGCCATCAGGCAGAGAAAGTTCGCGCAGCGTTTGAGTTAGAAACAAACCTTGGGTTTATCGAACAGACCGAACAGCTGGGAACGGGTCATGCGGTTGCGCAGACGTTGCCCACGTTGCGTGACGAGGCCGTGGTACTCATTTTATATGGCGACGTGCCTTTGATTAAACCGGAAACGCTTCAATTGATGGTTGCTGGCGCGCAGGCAGAAAATACCATGTCGTTATTAACCATCGAGCTTGATGACCCCAGCGGTTACGGTCGAATTGTGCGAGACCCCTATGACGACATAATGGCAATTGTGGAGCACAAGGACGCCAACGAAGACGAGCGCGCGATAAAAGAAGTCAATACCGGCATTATGTGCATTAAACAAAAGGATTTAGCCCGTTGGTTGCCAGCGTTGTCTAACGATAACTCTCAGGGGGAATACTATCTTACTGATGTTATCGAAATGGCTGTTCACGAAGAGATGAGCGTGAACACAATTCACCCGCAAAGTAACTACGAAGTCACCGGCGTAAATAATAAAAGCCAGCTTGCGGAGTTGGAGAGAATTTATCAAAAAAGGCTTGCCGAAGAGCTTTTGGTTCGAGGTGTTACGTTACTGGACCCAGAAAGGATTGATATACGCGGTAACCTGACTGTCGGCCGAGATGTCGTGATTGATATTAACTGCGTAATTATCGGTGACGTAGAGCTTGGCGATGGCGTTACTATCGGGCCCAACTGCGTAATAGAAAACGCCAAAATAGGCGCGGGCACGCAGATAAAACCATTTACCTATATCGACGACAGCGAGCTGGCAGAGCAATGCGATATTGGTCCATACGCGCGTTTACGTCCCGGCACCAAGCTCGATAAAGCGGCAAAGATAGGCAACTTTGTCGAGGTCAAAAAATCATTTCTCGGTAAGGGAAGCAAGGTAAATCACCTTACCTATATCGGTGATAGCGAAATTGGTGAAGGCTGTAATGTAGGCGCGGGCACAATCACCTGTAACTATGATGGCGCTAATAAATTTAAAACCACGTTGGGTGATAACGTTTTTATTGGTTCAAACAGCACGCTGGTAGCGCCGCTTACGATTAAAGACAACGGTTTTGTTGGGGCCGGCTCGACCATTACCCAGGAAGTCCCATCCGACTCACTCGCGGTTAGTCGTGCCAAACAGCGAAACATAGAGGGCTGGAAACGCCCAACGAAAAAGAGTTAAGTAAAAAAACCTGAACACTATTTGGAAGATTTTATGTGCGGTATAGTTGGTGCAGTAGCACAACGAGATGTAGCCGATATTTTACTTGAAGGGCTAAAACGCCTTGAATATCGAGGATACGACTCTGCAGGTATAGCGATTGCCTCGCAAGCAGGAGAGACGTCGCGTATACGCAGGGTCGGCAAAGTAAATGCGTTAGTTGATGCAGTCGCCGAGCACGGTTTGTCAGGCGGAACAGGCATCGCCCATACGCGCTGGGCAACACACGGTGAGCCAAATGAAGCCAATGCTCATCCTCATCAGTCTGAGTCGCGTATAAGCATAGTCCACAACGGGATTATCGAAAACTATCAACAACTGCGCGAAGAGTTAATAGCTGCGGGCTATAACTTTACTTCAGAGACAGATTCAGAAGTTATTTCCCACCTGGTTAACGAAGCACTTAAAACTGAAAGCTCCTTATTAAAAGCAGTGCAATCGGTGGTGCCAAAACTAGAGGGCGCTTATGGCACAGTGGTAATGGACAACCAACAGCCGGAACAGCTTATTGTTGCACGTTCGGGTAGCCCATTGGTTATTGGGCACGGTTTGGGCGAGAACTTCATAGCTTCCGACCAGCTCGCATTGCTGCCAGTAACACGCCGTTTTTCATTTTTAGAAGAAGGTGATGTCGCGCAAATCACTCGCTTTGAAGTTAATATCTTTGATGTAAACGGTAACCCGGTTGAGCGTGAGGCCAAAGAAACCGAAGTATCACATGATGCAGGCGATAAAGGCCATTACCGCCACTATATGCTCAAAGAAATCTATGAGCAGCCTATCGCCGTACAGCGTACATTAGAGGGACGCATCGCCTCTGGTAAAGTGTTAGATACTGCGTTTGGAGAAAAAGCCGCCGAGCTTTTACCAAAAGTCGAGCATGTTCAAATTATTGCCTGTGGTACCAGCTATCACGCGGGCATGACTGCGAGATACTGGTTTGAATCATTTGCCGGAGTTTCCTGTAACGTTGAAATTGCATCGGAGTATCGTTACCGAAAGTCCTTTGTTCATCCCAACAGCTTATTAATTACTATTTCCCAGTCAGGTGAAACGGCCGATACGTTAGCAGCGCTACGTTTAGCTAAAGAGCAAGGGTTTATGGCGAGCTTGACCATATGCAATGTGCCTGGCTCGTCGTTGGTACGCGAATCAGAAATGGCGTTTATGATGAATGCAGGGCCGGAAATCGGCGTAGCGTCAACTAAAGCGTTTACCGTTCAGCTTGTTGGTTTATTAATGCTTGCGAGCGCGATAGGTAACCACAAGGCATTGTCAGCGGAAAAGCAGGCATCGCTCGTACAGGAATTACAAAGCCTGCCAGCAAAAATCGAGCAGGCGTTAAATATGGACGAACAAATCGAAGCGCTTGCCGAAGATTTTGCCGACAAACATCACAGCTTATTCCTTGGTAGAGGAGAGCAATACCCAATCGCAATGGAAGGCGCGCTTAAATTAAAAGAAATTTCCTATATACATGCAGAAGCATATGCCGCTGGGGAGTTAAAGCACGGCCCATTAGCGCTAATTGATGCAGAGATGCCGGTAATCGTCGTGGCGCCAAACGATGAGCTGGTTGAAAAGCTGCATTCAAACGTAGAGGAAGTGCGCGCGCGCGGCGGGCTTATGTATGTGTTTGCCGACAAGAATGTCGCCTTTAAAACGGATAGCTCTATGAAGGTCATGCATGTCCCCACATGTGGAGCGTTAGTTTCCCCCATCATTTATACAATTCCGTTGCAATTGCTTTCGTATCACGTCGCAATTATTAAAGGTACGGATGTAGACCAACCAAGGAATTTGGCGAAGTCGGTTACGGTGGAGTAATTAGTCTATCGGAAGGGCTTACCACACCCAGGTTACCTCTATTTACCACATGTGTGTAGATCTCTGTTGTTGACACATCAGAGTGTCCTAGAAGCGTTTGAATTGTCCTAAGGTCATAGCCAGACTCCAGCAAATGGGTCGCAAAACTATGACGAAAACTGTGAGACTTCGCAGGTTTATTGATGCGCGCTTTTCTTACTGCAAATGTTATCTTTTTGCGCAATGCGGTTTGATGGATATGGTGTCGTCGGATGACCCCGGTTCTAGGGTCTGGGCCTACCCTAGTAGCAGGAAATAAAAACTGCCAGAACAGCTCTTTCGCTGCCCTTGGGGATTACCGAAGCATGTAGTGCGAGTTGTTAAACTCTTCTTTGGTGGGCAGCCATAGGTATTACAACGGTAGGGGAGTTTTGGCGGTTTTGCGCAGGAATCAACTGTTAAGTGCAGGCAATTAGTAACCTGCGGCTGCTGGGCTTTGATAAGGCCGGTGTTTTATAGCCTCGCTGGCCTTAAACGTGGTAGCCACTCTGTAAAAGGCATAAATAACACTAGCCCGCCCACCTTGGCAGCCGGGCTAGTGCGTCAATAGGCAGTTACCAGCTGTAATCTATGCGAGCAAAGATGTTACGGCCATAACCCGGTAGCCGTTGGCCTTTGGCTATATCGGGATTACCCCCAGCGCGATTAACACCGGCCAGGTGATCTACGTAGTGGCGGTCTGTCACGTTGTCTATGCCAAAGCCGAGCTTTAAGTTGTTGGTGGCCTGCCAGGAACCCTTTAGGTTAATTAGCCCGTAGCCACTGGTAGGGGTTTCGCGGTTGGTGGCCGATACTTTGTCTTGCTTGCGATAAACAAAACTTTCTACAGAAACCGCCCAGTCAGCGTATTTGTAGTTTATAGCCACCATGGCGTTGGCGGGCGCTACGCGGTACACGTCTGTTTTTATGTCGTCGCGCTTGCCGCGTACAAAGTTCACCACGCCATTCATCGACCAGTGGTGGTTTATCTGGTGGCGCCAGTCGATATCCAGGCCATAGAACGTGGCGTCTACATTGTTAAACTGCAGGGGCGCGGCGTTATTGGTGCCATTCATCGCGTTCATCATATTAACGAACATTATGGCAGCCATAGCGCCAGGTTCGGTGCCTTGAATATAGTCGCTCACATCGCGATAAAAGATGCGAGGCGACACCCTGGTCGAGCTAGTTTGCCAGTCAAAGCCCAGTTCAATTTCGTGGGCTATTTCGGGGTTCAGGCTCAGGTTGCCGGTGTAGGTTCTGCCGTCTGCCAGGCCTGCGGTGGCTTGCAACGGTAGCCACAGGAACTTTTCCTGATAGGCTGGCGAGCGAGTTTTACGTGCCAGGCCAGCGTATAGTTGAATTGTGTTGCTGGTTTGGTGGTGCAGTTTGGCGACCCAGTCGATATTGTTGTCGGTGCTGCTTCGGTCGGCGTTATTGAATGCGTCACGCAGTGCAACGGCTGCAGGCATACCCATGGCAGCGGGTGTTGCATTGACGGCGCCTGCATCCATGTCGACACGGTTAAAGCGGGCGCCCAGTTCTAGCGATAGTGCCTGATTTAATGTGGTGGTTTTTTCAGCATAGATGCCGACCAGGCGTCGCTTGGCATTATTGAAGTTGTCCACGAAGAACATGGCGTTGTTCGGGTTATCGATATCAGAATCATGCGATTCCTTGTGTGCATCCAGGCCAATATGCCAGGTGTTCCATTTTGTGCTGATGGCCGCGCCCAGGTTGTCTCCTGTAGCGATGTTACGACGAAACATGCCGGCATCGGCGGGCGCCTGGCGTAGGTGGTAGTTAGTCATGCCGTGCTCGATATCGCTATAAAACAGCTTGCTGTTAACCTCCAGGGCGCCGCTTTTGTAGTCCCAGCTTATGCTGCCCAGGTCGCTATCGATATAGCCAATATCCATTGGCAGCGCCGGTGTGCCGGTATCGCCAGTTTCATTGCGGGCATAGTTGATTCGAAACGTGTGGTTGCCGGTGTGGTACCCAATGCCTGTATCGGCGCGTTGCCGGGTGTATTCGCTTGGCAGAACCTTGCCTTCCGGGAATTCGGCGTCATCACCGTCTTCTTGCAGGCCAGAGGCGTAGACAAGGTATTGATCGTTCGCAATGGCGACAGAGCCACTGAGTAATTGGCTGTTATTGACGCTTTGAAATCCGGTTTGGAATTTGCCGTTTACGGCGGTGTCGCCAGCGGTAAATTCGCCTTGCCAGGTTTTAGCGTTGATAGCGCCACCGATGGTTTCTGCACCAGCGCTGACAGGGGCAATGCCACGGTGAACTTCCAGTGATTCCAGCAGCGCCGCTGGTGCGTAGGAAAGTGGCGAGTCCATCCAGTTTGGGCCGCCAGCACTAATTGTCGCGCCGTTAATTTGCGTGTTCACGCGGAAGCGAGACATGCCACGGTATTGGGCCATGCCGGTCAGTGGGCCGTTGTTAACAGCGTTGGCGCCAGCCGACTTTTTAAGTAGTGCCGAGGCATCGGGTGCGACATCAATAGCGTCGGCAAGGTTTATCGTAAGTGGATCGCGGTCGCTTACCACCAATACTTCTTCTATATGGGTGTGGTCTGCCCAGGCAGTTTGTGCCACTAGCGCAGCCGTTAGGCTGGCAGCAAATAATTTTCGCATAGCAAAGCTCTCTATGTTTACAGAGTGTTTAATTGTGGGTTGTGGTTTGAGTAGCGCTGCTATGCAGTAGGTGGGGCGCGAGTGAGTTGCTTGCGATGGGTTCGGCTAATAGCAGCAAGATAAGTGTGCTGCTGTTGTTTAAAAGCGTGTTGTTCGAATACCAGCTTATCGCTGGTGTTGATGAAAGCAACATCAGCGCCGGAGGACGCAGTACCGTAATCACACAGGTTAGACAAGTTGTGATTGTTGTGGTCATTGCCGTCGGCATGCGCGGTATTGCTTTGGGCGGCGTGTTCAGCCGTGCTGTGATGAGCGTGCCCTTTGGCGTGTTGGTGTTCGGTATGCTGGTGTGCGGGGCTATGGTCTTTGTGCAAAATGGCCATAACGTCATCACTAACGCCTGTGGGGCACAGCGCAATAAATGTACCTTCGTTAGCCAGCGAGGCGGGCATAAAGCCAGCCGGTATCATCGCTTGAACGAAATAGAAAAACGCAGTGATGAAAACGATGCTCGTGTGCCTGCTAGAGCAGTTATTGTTGAGACTAAATTTCGGCACAGTAGCTTGGGCGGTATGAACAACAGTTAATGTGGGGCGCGAATTATCGCTTAGCTACGTTGTCAAGTACAGCCGTAAGATCAAATAGCCGTTCATTAGCAGAGTTTTGGTTGGCACCAATGCGGGCCCTCGGGGCGAGAAAACAAGGACAGGCGCTTATTAAAAACTTGCCCAAAGGTTTTGATTTGGGGTGCCGCGAACGTTATTTAACAATTCGAAAGACTGCTTCAAAGCAGTCCTTTAACACATTTATCGCGAGGATCGACGCTTACCTGGAAACTCAGGCAAGATAAACCCAGAGCATGCTCTGTAAGTTTAATCGCTTGTGGTTTTTGATCAGTCAGCCAGTATTTTGCTGTCGTGGTTTATTACTAAACCGTTTTCGATGAATTGTTTCAAATTGTGTTGCGCTAGAAAGCCAGCGTTTGGGGTCGATATCAAGTCGTTTCAAAATAGGCGGTAAGCTTTGGTTGATATTATTCTAATAATTGCGAATTATGCTAAAGCGCGTTTATCATGGCGTCAATTACCTTTTTGCCTGTCCTTGATGGGCTAAGCAAAGCATCCAGTAAAGCTTTGTTCACTTTGTACGGGAACACCAATAAACAACAGGGTCGAAGGGTATGGTTTCTAAGTACTTTTCTTGTAAGTTCAAAAATCATTTCCCAGATACTGGGGCGAAGAGATACCGAGCGGTTGGCTCGGTATTTAACTGTTAATGGGCTTTAGGAAGTATTCATGGAATTTGAAACTCTGGTGAAAGAAATAGATGCAAAATACAACCAGCTCAACCATACGTTGAGCTGGAGATTTTTGACATCACCAAAATCAACATTGAGTAAAAAAACAGACGCTGTTTTTATCACTCTAAATCCTGGCGGAGACAAAATAACCCACGAAAAAGATAAAGAGAGCTGTGAGCATGGCTCACCTTATCTTTATGAATCTTGGAAAGACTGTCCGCCGGGCGAGGAATCTCTACAAAAACAGATTCAAATACTGTACAGCGAATTGGGCTGGGAGTTCGATAGCGTTCTAAGTGGTCAGCTTGTGCCGTTCCGCTCACCCTCATGGGGTGAGCTACCTCGACAAAAAGAATCATTAGAATTCGGCATTCAACTTTGGCAAAGGGTTATCAATTACGTTAAACCAAATATAATCGTGGCCATGGGGAAATCTGAGCTACGCTCACCACTCATAGAGATACTAGGCAACCCCAAAACCAGTGAAACTCATAGCGTAGGCTGGGGCGACATATCTGCCAGCCTAGATGTTTTTTCAGGCTGTAAACTTTTATCACTGCCACATTTATCGCGGTTTAAAATTATGGGTCGCCCACAAAGCCAAGCTTGTGTAAACACAATTGTAAGCAGGGTGCAGAGTGTCTAGCCCATTAACAAGTCAATGGTGCATCGCGCCTACGGCGCTGGACAGCCTACACTGCGTTTCGGCTGCCGCACATTGAGGCGTTACATGCATAAATATGGATAATGTATTTGTTCAATTACTTATTGTTGCTCTTATTGGTGCAAGCTTAGTGACTGTTTCTAGAGTGTCGCGAAACAGCCACGAAAAAGAATATGGAAAGTCCAGCGCCAGGGAAAAACTGCGCTTCGCTGCAGTATTCCTTTGCACGCTACTATTAATGGTAGCGATTGCTATCAAATGGCCATTGGCTAGTATATTTTCAGCTGCAACAGTAATATTTTCTGGCTTCGTAGTTAATATGGGTACTAAACCAAGCTTGTACAAAGACGTAATGTATTCGGCAACAATATCGGCTTTTATTTCCCTTTTTACTGTATGGGCAGTTCATGGCATGTAACAAGGTTTGCATGAGATAAGAATATTTGTATTTAAAAGCAATGAAATAGGAAATCGGTACTGGGCTAAAAAAGGCTGGATAGTGCGTAATGATATCTATGTTCGTTCATTGAAGTTGAAAAAAGACACATAGCAAACGCATGTTGCCGGACTGATTTTCCGCTGTGCTACAAATTAGCCGAAAGTGCGGCGTTAGGTTTAAGAGATATGAGTAGATTCGTTGTATTTTTAGTATGTACAATTCTGTCATGTTATGGAATTTATCTTCCGCTGGTTGCGCTTTACGAGCTTGTAGTGAACAGCGCTGAGCTAAACTTAACCGATAAGCTTCCTGTGCTTATCGTTATCACTGCTTGGCTATTTTACTTTTATATTGGCCTGCGCTGGGTTTTCAAAAAAGAGATTTCTATAAGCGTTAAAATTATTGGTACGGTGTTCGGTTTTGCGAGCGTAATAATGACAATGATTTTATTATTATTTGTAATTGCATTACCTGCAATTTGTCTAATGCTGTATATCGTTTTTCATTACAAGCCTAACCAAGCCAAGCACCGGATCGCTACTGCGTAGCTCTCGGTGTTGGCGGCGTTAAGTGAACGAAATGATCATCGGATTCGGAGCTATACATGAATTTTGGTCGGAGCGGCCAGCACCCTGTCCGCGATGTAGCTATGCGATAAAAATCACAGAGAAAGAGCAATGCCCCAAGTGTGGTTATTCACTCAGTGAAGCGGAGCAAGCTGCCTTAGTAGAAGAAGCAACGAAAATTATTAGGCACAATACTATTTTAGGTCTTTTTCTATTTATTGCTTTCATCGGAGTCGTGCTTTGGCTCGTGTAATATCACTTAACCAGGCAAAGCACACTGCCGCTTCGCTCGGACGCACTATCGTGCGCCCGTGTTTGCGGCGTTATGAGTAAATTTTATGGATAAGGAAATCGCCGAAAAAACATCTCTTGCTATGCAAATGGCCAGCTCGCTAGTAAATAGCCATTTGCAAAACTTGCAGGGCGTTTTACCAAAAGAGGAATTCAACGAGTACGCCCATAAAACTGGCAAGGTCATGGGCGAAATATACGTAGAGATATTGCGGCCCTTGTGGGAAGAGCATCCCGAGTTGTTGCCTAAACAAATGGACGGAGAGTACGCCGTAAATGAGCAGATGTATCACGATTTACTCGAGGTATTAAACAAGTATGCGGCAATTCACTCATAACCAGTTTAGGCACTCGGACGCACTACGCGTTGCTTCGTGCGCCCGGTGCTAAAGGCGTTAACGGATAAATTAATTAAATGTCTAAAGCTATAACATTTTGTCTAATTATCGTAGGACTGATAAATTTTCTTCCGGTTTTAGGTGTTCTCTCCGCACAAACATTGGAAAATGCTTACGGTATCGCCTTATCATCAAATGACATGATAATTCTTATGCGCCATCGCGCGCTTTTATTCGGTGTGCTTGGCGGGTTTATTTTGTTTTCTGCATTCTCGCCATTTTATCAAGGTGCAGCGATGGTGATGGCGGGTATTAGTATGGTGGGTTTTGCTGTATTGGCTCTTTCTGTTGGAGAGTTCAATCCATCGGTGCACAAGGTGTTAATGGCCGATTATGTCGGTATTGCTTTTTTAGTAATTGCCGCCTTTCTTAAATATGGCCTGGCACGAAGCGAGGAATGATGGCGTTACGTCTTTCCAACGCACTGGGCTGCAGCCCCAAGCTAGCGTAGACATTTTATATATAAACCAATGAGAAACTAAGCAATATGGCAGACACGAACAATTTCTACTTTAAAAGCTTTGCAGAATGGCGCCACGCGCTTACGGAAATTTGAAGATTAAGCTCACGCCTGAGTATGCTCGTTCACGAATCTCAGCGCTCAAGGATCCGCTCGATAAATCTACCGAGGAATTTAAAGCGAAGTATGGCGAGGCTTACTTACTGCAGGTTATTAAGTGGTTCGAACAGGCGGAGCAAGAGCAGCAATTAGAAACGTGAATAAAGATCAGCAATGTTCCCTAACAAAATAAATTAGTGAGCGTATTGAGCTGGCACGCCTTAATTGCTTTGCTGTTAAACCTTTTCGTCGAATGACCATAATAAAAATTCAACGTGCACAGGAGCTGGCGCGTTTGCGCCGTCTTGTTTTAGGCGCACAAGGATTGTTGCAGACTCAGCCTTACGGGCGTGGTTTGACCGGGGCTCGCAAGGCGATCAATCACATCGGCTATGTGCAGATCGACACCATATCGGTGGTGGAGCGCGCGCATCATCATGTTTTTTATTCCAGGGTGCCTAGTTTCACGCCAGAGATGACCAATCAGCTGTTGCGTGATGGCGACATTTTTGAGTACTGGTCACACGCGGCGGCTTTAATACCTATTGAAGATTTTCGCTTCTCTTTGCCGTACAAACATGCGATTAAAAGTGGTCAAACGCACTGGTTTAAAAAGCGTGACGAGAAACTTATGGACGAGTTGCTGGCCCGCATACGCACTGATGGTCCGATACGATCCCGAGATATAGAGGCTAACGCTGATAAGCGAGCGGGGTGGTGGGACTGGAAGCCTGCTAAACGGGCACTTGAACAAATGTACATGGAAGGCGACCTAATGGTTAGCGACCGAGAAGGCTTTCAAAAAACCTATGATCTAACCGAGCGGGTGCTGCCTTCACATATAGATACGAAAATGCCCAGCACAGAAGAGTTTGCCGCGCACATGGTTGATCAGCAGTTGCGTTGTCATGGGATTGTTTCGATTAAGGGCCTGACGTATCAACGCCGAAATACAGAATTGCGCAAAGCGGTGAAAACGCTGGTTGATGAAAGGCTAGCGCAAAACACGTTAGAACAGGTTCAGGTGGATAGCGGCGAAGTATTCATTATGGAAACGGGAGCACTTGAGCGCTCGCCTCCCCGGTTGATCAATCGCATGTCGATTCTTTCGCCCTTTGACAACAGTGTTATTCAGCGCGAACGACTTAAGGCGCTGTTTCAATATGATTATCGCTTAGAGGCATATGTGCCTGCTGCCAAACGTCGGTACGGCTATTTTTGTCTACCGCTACTTTATCGCGCTGAGTTTATCGGGCGGATGGATTGTAAAGCCCATCGAAAAACCGGTGAGCTAGAGATTAAATCGCTATATCTGGAGCAGCATAGTTTTGATGAAGATTTAATCATCGCCGCGTTTGTCAAAGCGATCAAACAATTCTGCCAGTTTCAAAAATGCGATTCCGTGTCTTTGACTAACGCCTATCCAAAATATCTAACTCAACGTTTCCGCGGTGCGTTAAAATCATTTGCGTGATACTACAAGGCGTTGTCGTCGGAATGATTTTCCGTTGCGCTCCAAATCAATCAAACGGGAGAGTAAGTAAATGTTTATTCCAATAATTTGTATAGCGCTACTCGCATTGCTCGTCTTTGTTCTTGGCTTCAAGGTTTCAATAACTCGCGCACGGTCCGAGACAATGTATGGCGGAAAAGAAGACCCCGAAAGCGCTCTCTACAAAGTACAACGCGCTCATGGCAATACCATAGAATATGCTCCCATCCTTGCGATAATGATGCTTGCACTAGCCCAGAGTCCACAGCCCACCTGGGTACTTTGGTCGATAGGTCTGGCGACCTTCTTTCGCTACCTGTTTGTGGCCGGCATCCTGTTTCCAGCCACAATGGCTAAACCAAACCCTATGCGTTTTCTCGGCGCGCTTGGAACTTACCTTACGGGCATCGCGCTTGCGGGCGCACTTATCTTGCAAGCGGTAAACACATAAAAAGCTTTTATTTTATATGTTCCGTTTAAGTGCTTGTTTGGGTTATTGCTTGCGGTGCGCGATAGTAACGATACAGCATGCAGCCGTTAGTCAGGATAAAGCACCCGCACAGGTTTGAACGTTATGGGGCAGCTACCCAATCTACAGCCTTCACTATCAGGCGAGCTTGTTTCGATAAGACCACTACAAGCTGATGATTGGGAGCCCTTACTAAGGGTAGCGTCAAATCCACAAGTCTGGGCGCAACACCCTGTTCCAACACGTTACAAAGAAGACGAATTTAGCGTTTTCTTTGATGGCGCGCTGGCAACCAATTCCGCATTCGCATTAATAGAAAATAAATTTGGCGCGTTAATTGGCTCTAGCCGTTTTTATGGCTATAACGAAGAGCAATCCGAGATTGAAATAGGCTGGACATTTTTAGGTACGCAATATTGGGGCGGAGCTTATAACGCAGAAGTCAAAAAACTAATGCTGGATTATGCCTTTGGTTTTGTAGACACGGTGATATTCTGGGTCGGCAAAGACAATAAGCGTTCTCGGCGAGCCATGGAAAAAACCGGTGGCGTCCTGCGCGCGGGCTTGCATACACGTCCGCTTTCCGGGGATATGCCGTACGTTATTTACGAGATAAAAGCAGAAAGCTGGCATGCGGAACAAAAAACTTAAAGGTCGTAGAAGTGATTGAATCTGGTATAAGCCTCTATTCAGGCCCGATTGTTATTACAGTGGGATACTTTGCGCTATGGTATTACCTGTTATTGTTTTATCAACGCGGTACAAAATATCGATTAAATGCAGAATACAAAAAACAAGAAAAAGTATTTGACCGTTATTTTGGCCAGGACGAACAAATGCTTGCTGCGGATAGAGTAATAATAAATACGCAGGAGCAAATGGTGCCTTTTTTATTTTCGTTGTGGCTGCATGCGATTTATGTATCTTCGACAGTAGCTACGGTATTGGGAGCGTTCTATATTATTTTGCGTGGACTTTATCCATTGCTGATGGGGAAAAGCATATCTAAAATCCAGCCAAAACGCGTTTATTACGTAACACTGCCCAGCTATTTAATCATCTTCTATTTTTTAGGTGCGTCACTGTGGGCGGCCGTGGTATAAGTTTTTAGTAAAGCAAATATCCAGTTGTATCAGAGCGAAGTATTAAACGTATGAAGTACCAGGTGGGAACCGTAAAAGAATTGTGGCGTTACCCTGTAAAATCTATGCAGGGTGAGCAGCTAGACAAAGCTGTTATTGAGTCACAGGGCGTGGTGGGTGATCGCTATTGGATAACACGCGATGATACGCAAGAAGAATTAATCACCGTGCGTAAAAAGCCTGGGCTAATGCATTGCACGGCTCGATACGAGGAAGAACCTGTATCGGGACAGCAAGCCGACCAGGTGCCTGACGTACAAATTAGCTTACCGGATGGCAGTAGCTTCTCGACAGGCGAGGGAAGCACACAACAGCTCAGTGATTTTTTAAACACGCAGGTAAGTCTTTGGCCGCTACAGCCTAAAAAGGACCAGGACTTTTATTCACTAAAAAGTGAGATTGGCCTACGTGAAGTGAGGCGTCAGTTTAATATAAAAGGCAAGCTGCCTAATATGGGGTCGATGTCATGGTCCAAAGTATTTGAGCTTTCTCGCTTTGTGACACCACGAGGCCGGTTTTATGATGCGTACCCCCTGCATATCGTAACCAGCAATGCGATAGACAAACTAAAATCGTTAGAGCCGGATGGTGATTTTAATGTACAACGATTCAGGCCAAACCTTTACATAGACAGCACAAACAAATCGCCGCACATTCAGGAATGGGACTGGTTGGGTGGCAAGCTGTTTATCGGCGACACAGTCATTTATTGTGATTCAAGAACAATCCGTTGTTCCATGCCTTCACAGCCGCAGCGAGAGCTTGAGAAAGACAGTCGCGTGGTGAGAACCCTGGAAAAACACACAGGTAGGCATCTGGGCATCAATGCCGAGGTAATAAAGCCTGGAAAAATAAATCAGGGTGATGCCGTTTACTGGCAGCCGGAGTCAGCTTTTGCGTTACGAAAAATGTACCAGCCGATTTCAGACCGGGTTAAAGACTTGTTGATCAAGCGACTATTGAAAAACCTGGACAGGAAGAAAGCCTAAGCTGTTGCCTCTGTTAGCGCTTGATCGCTCGAATTATAAGCATTGGCGGCGAATAGCTGGCCGAAATGTACATTAAGCGAACAAGCCAAAACCGCCGGCCGAAAGATTGCTGCTACACTAAAAAGATGGCTATCTCTCTAACTTTAAAGAGGTAGTAGACGCAAACAAAGGAACCGAGCAGCAGGAAAAAGGATGAACCAGGCGGCAGAAGCATTGCCACGTCAATTTATAGAAGAGCTAGCCGACGCAGAGGTACCTGTGATGGCCGGTGTGCTTCAAGAATTAAAAAACATTCTGGAAACACCCGCATCGTCCGCGGCTGAGTTGGCAGAGGTGATTCTTAACGATGCCGCGTTAACCGCTAAAGTACTGCGTTTATCCAATTCAGTTTACTACAACCCCGCAAACCATCCCATCAACACCGTGAGTCGCGCGGTGGTTCAGCTTGGTGTTGCGCAAATAAAAAGTATTTGTGTTTCATCAATTGTTGTTGACAGTTTCCGCACAGAAAAAAACGCCAGTCATTTACTGACAACGGTGGCCGATAGCATTCACCTTGCGGTACAGGCAAAAAGTTTTTATGAGATGTCTGGTCATGATGCAAAGGAGTCCGAAGAAGTTCTTGTTGCCGGTTTACTCCGTAACTTGGGCGCGCTGGTATTCTGGTCAGATCAAGAGCATGCACATCGCTTTGTTGATGCCCTTGATGAGGATGACGATACTTCCGATGAAGAAATACAACGAAAAATACTGGGCTGCACTTTTAGCGAAGTAACAAAGGAGCTTTGTGGAATGTGGTCGCTTGGCAACGTACTTGCAGACTCATTTGATAATGCTTTAAACCAGCCTCGACCTGTTAGCGAGGCGACAATCGCGTTAAATTTTGGTGCGGACGTTGTCGCCTCTATGAAAAGCAGTGCCCCGGCCGAGGCCTTGGAAACGTTAACCGCAAAAATTGCAAAGCAATATAACCTGGATAACGACGGCGCACTTAGCGTTATTTTAAATAATACAAAAAACGCAACGCGGCTAGCCATCGATCATGGCGCAAAAGAACTAACAGAAATTATCAAGGGAGCCCCACCTTCATCAAGACCCCGCGCTGAAGTCAATAAGCAGCTGCAAGACGAAGTGATGAAGGAGCTTAGTGCGGCAAGCAAAAACAAAGTAGACGTTAACACCTTATTTCAAACGGTACTTGAGGGCTTGCATCGCGCAGCGGGATTCGAGCGAGCCGCTATTGCACTACTAGACAAATCGCACAGTAAGGTTTCTGCGAAATATGTTGTGGGCAGTAGTGAATTCCCATGGGACGAAAAGTTTGAAATTACGCTCGGCCAAAAAGACTGTGTATTTAGAGAGTGCGTTGAGAAAAAAAGAGCCGCAAAGGCGAGCGCAGGCGATATTTCTGTTGAAGCGACCGGCAGCCAGGGCGCCGTAATGCTGGCGCCTATACTTGTGGGAGCGCGTCTGCTTGGCGTTTACTATGTCGATTGCGGAGACGCGCCGAGCGTTGATAACGCGCGACAGCTAGGGTTTAATACGCTCTGTGCTCAGGCTAACAAGAGTTTGTCGCAATTGCTTGCCAGGCGTTAGCCATCTAATAAATTCTTTGCTATTTCTTGCCGGACTAGAAAAAGGCCTATGTCTGTTATCCTCTATGGCGCCAAGCGCTCTCTTTTTACTGGAAAAGTTGAAGCCTATTTAAGAGCAAAAGGCATCGACCATGAATTTAAGGCAGCGACACTAAAAGATTTCAGTTTATTTCGATCTACAACCGGTATTGTCCAGATACCGCAGATAGTACTTGAAGATGGTCGCTGGATTACCGATTCCACAGAGATCATTCGCTACTTTGAGGAACAGCAGCCCCAACCAGAAATTTACTGTCGCGAGAAGTTGCCGCAGTTTATTGCCTTATTGTTAGAAGAATACTTTGACGAATGGTTTTGGGATGTCGGCATTTACATGCGATTTCGCAACAAGCGTTCGGGAAAATATATTGCTGCAGAATTAATGGGAGAACTGTCATCCGGCTTGCCCATACCTAACAGCCTGCTTACGCGATATTTTTTGCTGAACCGGAGGCGCTATCTAAAGCGTATGGGCGTGCGGCCCAATGCCGAAGAGCTTATATTTAATCGTTTTTTAAAATGGGTTGATAATCTCGAATGCATTTTTAAGCAACAGCCGTTTTTGCTGGGCGAGCGGCCAACCGCTGCTGATTATGGCCTGTTCGCACCGATGTTTCGCCACATTAATTGTGATCCCTATTCCGCGCACTTGTTAAGAGAGCAAGGGCCTGCGGTAAATGAATGGTGCGCGCGTATGTGGAACCTCTCGCCAGAGTCGCTCTCCGGTAGCGAGGTAACAACGGCTCCCGAAAACATTAACGTTTTTCTGGCAGGGTTTGATCAAGAATATCTTCCCTACTTGCAGGCAAATATTGCGGCCTACAAAGCCGATAAAAAGCAGTTTAGTTTTACAGACCACTGCGGCGAGCATAAAGCTGATCGCACGATTGCCACCTCCGCCTACCGGATTTGGTCGTTTAACCAGTTACAAAAGCGCTTTCAGGAATTGCCAGATGCTGATAAGAAAACGTTAGAAGGTTACTCAATGCTTGGCAATACCATTGAAATGCTAAAAACGGCGTTGGATGTTGAGGTTCCGAAGTTTCCGTCGATGCCGATTGAGCTTAGTGCCAAGGCATTTGACAGGGATCTGATGCCCGTTTAAGCAACTAAAGAAAGGCATAAAAAACCGTTAGTGTTTTAGGTCACTAACGGTTTTTTACAATAAAGCCAATGCTTAATCTGAAAACAGCTCTTCGTTCCTGGGGATGGGGTCTTTGTCTTTAACGCCTATTCGTAAGATTTTACTGATTTCTTCTCGCGGCAGTGCCCGGCTCAAATAAAAACCCTGGATAGAGTCACAGCCTAAATCTTTTAATAGCTCAACGTGCTCACTGTTTTCAACGCCTTCCGCTATAACGCGCATATTCAACGCATGAGCAACATCAATTATAGCTTTGGTAATCGCCTGGTCCGCGGTGTTCTTGAGCAGTCCGCGAATAAACATCTGGTCGATCTTTAAGATATCAACCGATATTTGTTTTAATAATTTAAACGTCGAGTAGCCGGTGCCAAAATCGTCAATGGCTATTTCCACGCCCATAGCGCGAAGCTCTTTAAGCAGCGTGGGTGTTTTGCAAAAGCTATCAAAAACCAGTGACTCGGTGAGCTCAATCACTAAATGGTTAGGCGGGAAGCTGGTTTTTTTAAGTATGCGTTTAATCACGCTGAGCATATCGTGCCGGATGAGCTGCCTGGCAGAGAGATTAACCGCGATCTTGGTATCTTTAATCCCTTCGTCCACCCAGCGCGCGCCGTGACGACAAGCGGTTTCTAAAACCATTTCGCCAATTTGGGAAATCAATCCGGCTGCTTCGGCAATGGGAATAAATTCTGCTGGCTTGATCCAGCCCATTTCGTCATGTCGCCAGCGGACAAGCGCCTCTAAGGCCGAGATGTTACCCGTCGCCAGATCCATTTTTGGTTGATAGTGGACGGTTAAATCTTTTCGAGCGATTGCGTTGCGCAGTTCTACCTCGAGATTTAAGCGGCGCAATGACGCGGTGGTAGAACCTACGCGACCGAAAAATTTAATCGAATCGCCGCCGGTTTCCTTTGCTTCTTTTAGAGCGGAAATACTTTGTTCGAGCAGGCTTTCGGCATTGTTGGCCTTTTGAGGGAAACAGCTAATCCCTATGCTGGCCGTTGAAACAAGTTGCTGCGAATCGACAAATACCGGCTTCTTAACAACGGTCAGCAGGCGCGAAGCGAGTTGGCGAAGCTCCGATGCGTTATAGACCGCTTCTCGCAAGACGATAAATTTATCTGCACCCAGGTGAAAATATTGAAAGCGGTTGTCAATTGATGCGGCCAGGCGTTGATGCACCGCTTTAATCAGTTGCGAGCCGGTTTCGTTACCTAGCGTGGAGCTAACGGCCTTATAGCGATCAAGGTCAATATAGATTATGGCGAGCGAACGTTGTTTGGTTTTTGCTTTGGCTATTGCGAGTTTAATACGCTGCGAAATATCGACCTGCGCAGCAAGCAGAGGAGCGCTTTCTAAAATTGCCGATGTCGTATCAATATTAAGGTTCACTCACGCTCCAAACGTTGCGATTGCGATAGGCGAACAATTGTTTTGTTTATTTTGCTTTGTGTATCTGCCGAAAGCGCTCAGCCGAGTATCTTTTATTGAGCTATTCAATTACTCAAGATTTAGACTGCTGGCGCGTCGCTGCAAATAACACGTTAACATTTAACCGGAAAACCAGCAGCTCGCGCAAGAAGCTGGCAAAAAAAATTATAATAAATACTAACAGTTAGCTCTAGTTTTAACTTTTTTGCATCAACAAAGCGCTGGAAGTTAACTCTTTGTAATTTGCTGAATGATTGCTCAGCGTTTTCGGCAGTTGTTCTGTGGTTGTTCGTAGAATTGTTTTCTAACAGTGCTGCGCAATGTTATCAGTTTCTTTTTTTCACGCGACGGCAAAAAAGATTTTAATCTTGATTCACGATAAACTGTCCGGCTTTTATTACACACTTGAATGGCGAAAAAGCCATATTTCTAAATCCCAGGCAAACACTTGAATGGACGTTTCTCGCTTACTTAGCCAACTAAACGATGCCCAGCGCGAAGCTGTTACCAGTGATAGTCAGCACTTACTTGTGTTGGCCGGGGCAGGTAGTGGTAAAACCAAGGTGCTGGTGCATCGCATTGCCTGGCTGATGCAAGTCAATCACCTGTCTCCTTCTTCTATCCTTGCAGTGACTTTTACCAATAAAGCCGCCAAGGAGATGCGCCACCGGATAAGCGATTTGCTGGAAGTGAGTCCTCACGGCATGTGGGTTGGGACGTTTCATGGCATTGCTCATCGATTGCTTAAAGCGCACTGGCGAGACGCAAAGTTGCCAGAGAACTTCCAGATTATTGATAGTGATGACCAACTACGGTTGATCAAGCGCTTGTTGAAAGAGCACGATCTTGACGAGTCGCGATGGTCGCCTAAATCCATTCAGTGGTATATCAATGGCTGCAAGGATGAGGGAAAGCGCGCGAAGCATATTGATCCTCAAGGTGACCCTTTCGAGAAAACCCAGCTAGCGGTTTATTCCGCCTACGAAGAGGCTTGTGAGCGCACCGGCCAGGTCGATTTTGGCGAGTTGCTTTTGCGCTCGCACGAGTTGTGGTTGAACAACCCTTCGTTGCTGGCGCACTACCAAACTCGGTTCAAGCATATATTGGTTGATGAGTTTCAGGATACCAACAGTGTGCAGTACGCCTGGTTGCGAGTCCTGGCGGGCGAACAGGTCGGGGTGACGGTTGTCGGTGATGATGACCAGTCAATCTATGGCTGGCGGGGCGCTAAGATCGCAAATATCCAGCAGTTCACAAACGACTTTGCGCAAAGCAACATGATCAAGCTGGAGCAAAACTATCGCTCTACCTCTACCATTCTCGACGCGGCCAATGCCGTGATTGCCAACAATGCGGGTCGCCTGGGCAAAGATTTATGGACCGATGGGCACGACGGTGAGCCGATATCGCTCTACGCGGGGTTTAATGAGCAAGACGAAGCGCGTTTTATTGTAGAGCGCATTCAGGAGCATCACCAAAAAGCAGTAGATTTTAGTTCACAGGCAATTCTTTATCGCTCTAACGCGCAATCAAGGGTGCTTGAAGAAGAGCTTATTCGAGCCAACGTACCTTACCGGATTTACGGGGGCCAGCGTTTTTATGATCGACTAGAAATTAAAAACGCGGTTGCGTATTTACGTCTGGCATTTATGTCCGACGACGATATGGCGTTCGAAAGAATAATTAATACGCCCACGCGCGGCATTGGGGCGAAGACTGTCGAAGTGATTCGCGCCCATGCGCGGCATCAAGGCGTATCAATGTGGCGCGCTAGCGGCCAACTGATCGACAATCAGGCGTTTACCAAACGGGCGGCGACCGCACTGTTAAATTTTAGGGCGCTTATTCAGGATCTTGGTACCGCTTGTCTGGAAAAGCCGCTTGATGAGCTTATGGAGCATGCGCTTGAGCTAAGCGATCTAGTGGCTTTCCACGGCAAGGAAGCAGGCGAAAAAGGTCGGGCAAGGGTTGAAAACCTGCAAGAGCTCGTCAACGCTGCACGACAATTTAGCCCCGAACAGGAATCGTTAGCGCTGCGTGAGTTCCTGGACACGGCGGCCCTGGATGCAGGCGAGGCGCAGGCCGACGCACATAGTGACGCGGTGCAGTTAATGACCTTGCACTCGGCTAAAGGTCTGGAGTTTCCGATAGTGTATCTTGCCGGGCTGGAGGAAAATCTGTTTCCAAATCGCATGTCGGTGGAGGACCCGGAACAACTTCAGGAAGAGCGCCGCCTGTGCTACGTTGGCATTACACGCGCACGCGAACAGCTTTATATTTGTTATGCTGAAAGTCGGCGCTGGTACGGACAGGAACAGCTTAATCCTGTTTCGCGATTCGTTAGAGAGATTCCGCCAACATGCATTGAGGAAGTACGAATAAACGCCAGTATTTCACGGCCGTTGTCGCGTAAAATGAGCAACGGCAGTGTCGCTGGCGCATTTGCGGAAAGCGATGCTGCAGAAACCGGTTTTAGTCTTGGGCAGCGCGTGGCCCACGCAGTATTTGGTGAAGGTGTTATCCTGATGGTTGAGGGGACAGGGCCAAATTCCCGTATCCAGGTTAATTTTGACACTGAAGGCAGTAAGTGGTTAGTCACTTCATTTGCCAAGCTGGAAGCAATTTAACGTCGCCATACTATCTAATTTGGTCTTTGACAAAAGAGCGAGAGAAAAGTCGAAAATGAAACAAACAATATTAAAACTCTTTTTACTAACAGGCGTTGCATTACTGCTAAATGCGTGTGGGCAAAATTCGGAAAGCGATGTGTCTGACGTTGGTGTTAAGGCGCAACAAAACTATAAATGGAAGCTGGTAACTACATGGCCTAAAAATCTACCAGGGCTGGGTACTGCGCCAGAAAACTTTGCCAGGCTTGTTAACCGAATGAGCGACGGACGGCTGACAATTAAAGTATTTGCCGCTGGCGAAATCGTTCCAGCGTTAGAAATTTTTAGTGCGGTGTCGAGTGGTACTGCGGAAATGGGTCATGGCGCTGCCTATTATTGGAAAGGAAAAATCCCAGCCAGTGTTTTCTTTACGGCTGTTCCATTTGGTATGAACGCGCAAGAAATGAATGGCTGGTTGCATTATGGCGGTGGCCTGGAGTTGTGGCGAGAAGCTTACGAGCCATTTAACCTGGTGCCGTTTGCGGGGGGAAGTACCGGCGTACAAATGGCAGGATGGTTTAATAAAGAAGTGAATAGCGTTGCCGACTTTGATGGACTAAAAATGAGAATTCCGGGCATCGGCGGCGAAATTTTTTCACGCGCGGGCGGTACGGCAGTGAGCATGCCGGGGGGCGAACTTTATACCTCCATGCAAACAGGCGTTATCGACGCGACGGAGTGGGTTGGCCCTTATAACGATCTTGCCTTTGGGTTCAGTGAAGTAGCTAAGTACTATTATTATCCTGGCTGGCATGAGCCTGGTGCCATTTTGGAGTTTATGGCAAATAAAGAAGCATTCGAAAGCTTGCCTGATGATTTACAGGCGATTGTCGAAGTGGCCGCGCGGGCAATAAACCAGGATATGCTGGACGAGTATACGGCACGTAACAACCAGGCGTTGTTAGAGCTAAAAGATAAGGGTGTTGATTTTCGTGAGCTTCCGCAAGATGTGGTTAAAGAGCTAAAGCGTATTTCCGAAGAAGTTTATGCGGAAAACGCAGAAAAAAATGCCTTGTTTAAAAAAGTCTACGAGTCTTACGCAAATTTCCAGGATAGCGCCAGCGCCTATCATGCGGTTAGTGAAGAAGCTTATTACCGATTGAGGCGGGAAGCTAAATAATCAGCCACCCATAAAAACAGGGCGTCGAGCTAAATGAGCTTCCCTCTAAAGGCCTACATATATTTACTGATTGTTTTTATCGGCGCAAAAATGGGGCTGGCACTCAGGTTTGCGCGTTTGTTTTTTAAGCGCGTTTTCCTTAGTGATGAAATCGAGCGTGTTTTTGATGGCTACGAGCCAAACGCTAACGATATTATTGTGGCGACGTTTGCTAAAAGCGGCACCAATATGATGCTGCAAATGGCCATACAAACAATCTACAAGGGTAATGCTTCATTCAACCATATTCATGAGCTGGTGCCCTGGCCAGATACCGATCTTGTTGCTCCGGCAAAACTAGAAGATAACAAAACTTACAGCTTTTCGCCGACCGGGCAGCGCGTTATAAAAACCCATCTGGGCGCAAAAGATGTGCCTTATGATGAGCAGGCAAAATACATCTGCGTTTTAAGAAACCCTTGTGAGGTAATGGTATCGTCTTACCATTTTATTGGCGGTATTCTGGGCGTTTGCGATCACATAAGTTTGCACGATTGGGTAGACTTGATGATCGACTTGAGTTTTGTCGAAATGTGCGCCGCACATGCCGCAGGCTTTTGGGAATGGAGAGATCGGCCAAATGTACTGGTTTGGAGTTATCGAGAAGCAGTAAAACACCCAGAGCAACTAATAAGCGAAGTTGCATCGTTAGTTGACGTTGATCTGGATGAAGAAAGTTTTGATCGCGTTAAACTCAAAGCAAGCTTTAGCTATATGAAAGCGCATGAATCGTGTTTTGAGCCACCCGCTAACCCTTTTGTCGCAAAGAACCGTCGAGCGAAGATGGTGAGAGCCGGCAAAGCAGGCTCTGCAAAACAAGAATTATTGGATCGACAGGTTAGTGAAATAAACCGTCGCGCGAAAGCAGTGTTGGCGGCATGTAAGTCCGATTTTCCATATGACACTTACTATTAAACGACATGACACAGTTTGAGTTCCTGACCGTAGCATTTTCGATTTTATTGGCTGTGACGGTCACGCGGCTCGTTGAAGGTTTTGTTGTCGAACTGCGCGAACCGCGCAAATATTGGGTTCATATGCTGTGGATAGCACAGACGTTGATGGCTTCGGCGGGAGTCTGGTGGTCGCTGTGGGGGTTCGCTGCATTGGAATGGAGTTACGCGATTTTTGTGATGGTGTTGATTGGCCCGATGCTGCTATTTGCCCAGGCAGTCGCTTTGGTGCCACGCGAAATCGAAGGTGTTGATTGGGAAACACATTTCTACGAAAACGCCCGTTTCTATATGCTGGTGTCCGCGCTTACCGCGCTATATTTAACCGAGTTAAGTGCGCTTGTCGACAACCTTCCGCTTAAACTTCAAGTTGGTATGGGGGTAATGGGCGTAGGCTCTCTGGCCTTTGCCTTTATTTCAAACAAGCGCGCTCATGAAGTCTATGTGCTCGTCAATCTGGTGATCGCGATGGTGGTGGTTGTACCTTCGTTGATGAATATGGGTTAGTGCTTTTTGCAGCGCTAGTACTCTTTGTTGATCCACGTATAATTGGATTTTTTTATTCCGTTGCGCGCAGCGCGCTTTCCCTTTTCCCCGACACTGAATGCAGCATGTTTTTATGCGCACCTGCGTGAAGCTGCAAGTATATAAGCTGTATGGATCACGTTAGAACGTTTCTTTTTTTGCTGGTGTATTACGCGCTTATTTTTTTCTATGGCGTGTTTGGTGTAATACTCTGGCTTTTTCCGCCACGATGGCGTGAAGCCTTTGTCGTTTCCTGGACGCGTTTGATTATGTTTTTTGCACGCATAATTTTGCGTATCACTATCGAGATTGAAGGGCGAGAAAACATTCCAAAAACTCCCTGTGTTGTTCTGGCTAACCATCAATCTGAACTCGAGACATATGTATTGCAAACACTGTTTACCCCTACCTCAACCATTCTAAAAAAAGAATTGCTGCGGATTCCCTTTTTTGGATGGGGCCTGCGTTTGTTGAAACCTATTGCTATTGATCGATCGAACCAGAAGCAGGCGCTTAAACAAGTCCAACAGCAAGGGAAGTTGAGACTGATGCAGGGCCGGTCGGTTTTGGTTTTTCCCGAGGGCACGCGTGTTGCGAAGGGGGAAAGAAAAAAATACGCGAAAAGTGGTGCAAACCTTGCGATGACAGCCGCAGTTCCAATTGTGCCGGTTGCGCATAACACAGGTGATTATTGGGCGAATGGGAATCGCGTCAAACGATCCGGCACGGTCCGGTTCGTAATTGGCAAGCCGATACGTATTGATAAAGACGATGCTCAAGCTAATCCTAAAAAAATCACCGAGTATGTACAAGATTGGATAGAAGCCCAGCACACCTAGGCAAACGTTTATATTGTCTGGTTTTTTAAATATTAACTCGTCTGTTTTTTTGCAGAACGTTGGGAAAAGATTGGCCACCAGAGCTGCGCATACCAGGGCTGTTTCATTGAACTGGGATCGATAGTGCCGTAGCTTTCCGGCCGATTATCCTTCGTGAAGGTGGCGGTTTTGAACAGCACATCCCAGATAAATAGTGTTTGCGCGTAATTGCCCATGGGAACACTATTTTGTCCTATTCCGTGATGGGCGCGATGCAGGCTCGGTGTGTTGATAAATAGTTCGAAAACGCGCATAAAAGCTTTTGGTTTGCCCGAACGATAAAATCGAAGGTCCCAATCCGACCCATTGTGTAGCCAGATATTATGAAGGCCGATTAGCGTTGAAGACAAAAGAGCTTCTTCCAGAAGGCCGAAATAAATCATAAGGCCCGTCCACCAAAAGCCGGGCATAATCCAGTACCACAGCCAATTTTCCCGGAAGGCGATAGAGGTTTGATAGACGCCGGGTGTGTGATGGGTTCGGTGGAAGCCCCACAGCCAGGCTCTGTCATGTGCAATACGGTGAACCCAGTAGTGGCTAAAATCATCAGGCAAAAAGACGAGTAGAAAGCCGGCCCAGAATGGAAGGTGCTCAAGACTATTTGCCTGGCTGGGAAGTAACAGCGCGGCTGCACCAAAGGCCAAAACAAAAACGATTGGTCGAATCAGCCCCAATTGCGCAAACCCAAGACCGTCAATCAGCCATTCTGATGACGGGCGCCGGTTTTTTTTGTAATAGCCATTAATGAACTCCCAAAAAACCAGGCTTAGAAAAAGCGTTGTTACTAGCACAGTTTCATAAGTCATAACTTACTCCGTTTTATAGTATGTATGCGCACAAATGCACATATTGATTCAAAAAAATATTAACAGCAGCCCAGCGTCATGCATTTTCGAATAGAGGCAACCAGCTGCTCGGCTTTATTCAAACTACTTTTGCCATCCACCGAGTAAATGACATGTCGGCCTTCCTTCCGTGCCTGCAGGAGGCCTGCTCTCTCCATAATGGAGAGATGGCGTGAAATAACAGATCGATCCTGCGGCATTTTTTCCGCCAGGCTTTGAATATCGCAACCTCCCTCAATGAGAAGCAGCTTTAAGATTTCGATACGCGCGGGTTCGGTAAGCGCTTTTATAAAATCGCTATCGATGTTTTCCAGGGCGGTTTCTATGCCTTTTTTCTTGCTCATATGTGCACATTAGTGCATATATTGAGTGCTGTCAAGAGTAGTTGTTTGCACACCAGGTCGATAGCGACGAGGGGCCATAATTGAAATGAAGGGCAGTTAGGTGAAATGCGTGAACAACGCTCGTTCAGTAGTGTGGTGGCCTTTCGAAATCGCTACTAATTTCTTCGCCGGTTAATAACGCCTTTAGTTTTTCGGTAATGATTTTATTATGTTTATCCAGCGCCTGAATTTCACGAGCCTGTGCGGCGACTGTGTCGGAGAGTTCCTGAAAGTGCTTTTCAAGAAAGGCGATTTTTGTTTCAAGTTCAATAAGTTGATCTTCATGTGTCATAAGCCAATCATAAAAAAAGCCTGCACCGAAGTACAGGCTCAAGCTTAGGGTGTAATGAAAACCGGAGGTGGTTAATTTCCCATGGAGGAATTGGTCTTAGCTAATGCTTACCTTTTGTGGCACTGGCTTTTCGGGCGTTGCTTTTGGCAAGTAAACCGTTAACACACCGTTGTCCAGCTGCGCACTGAGCTTGCTCGCATCTATTGAGTCGCCAACGCTGAAGCGGCGTTCGTAGTGGCCGGAGTGTCGTTCTGAGCGCAAAACGGTGTAGCCGTCTTCATTGGTTTCAGTGGTTTCTTCCTCTGAAGATTTAGCCGCTTTGATCGAAAGAACGCCCTCGTTAAATTCAACGTCAACGTCTTCTTTGTTGTAGCCGGGAAGGTCTGCAGCCAGCTCGTAGCGATCGTCCTTTTCGACGATATCGACGTTAGGGCTAAGTACGTCTGGGCGTTCGCTGCCAGTCGAAGCCAGCGTCTGACCTGGAGCAAAAAACCGGTCGAAAACATTTCCAAAAAAAGGATCGCTAAGGCCGAGTGTTCGAGAGTAGTTGCTTGGGTAGTTCATGATAAATCCTCTTGTTTCGCCCGTATGAAATGCGTTTTTGCAAATGGCTTTTAAACGGCCAGTGTGCGGGGCGGGTTAAACGTTTTTGGGCAATTAGTGTTGCCCCTCGAGAGGAAATATTGGTGGTATCACTTATTTTTCAAGCATGCGCAAACAATTTTTTGAGCCAGAGCAAAAAAATCCCGACTAACAATAGTCAGGACTTGAAAAAACGTTTTATGGCCCAATTAATAGAAGGTTGGCGCTTTTTTATTTTTCACTGCAGCGTGCTAGCAACAGGAAGATCCACTAGTTTGGTCAACACTTTGCTGCTCATCAAACGGTACATTTGTGCCGCAGCCTTCATAGATGCCAAAGTGTTTACTGGCATCTCCAAAAAATTCAAAATGCTGGCTAAAGCGGGTTTTATGCAGCATGTCGTAACTGTTTCCACAGACCGGCACTATTTTATTGGTCGGGAATAAATGCCCTTTATCTAACAACATTTCTGTGGGGCTGTCGTCCAGGGAGCCTTTGTACATTACCGCCTGTCCATAGTCTTCGCAGGCAGGTTCAAGCGCAAGTTTGAATAATCGATATGTCGCGGAATAAAAGCGAATTGGATTTAGCAATGCTTTGATCTCGTCATTCTCAATTGTAAGAGGGCGATCTTCTACCAGGCGAGGGTCATTGAAGCCGTGTTTTTTCGCCAGCGCTAAAAAGTCATTCCAGTACAGAGCACCACTTAAACACTCGCCATAAAGTAATTCATTATCGACCAGCGCCTGTGGGACGCGCCTGTCTGAGTAGACGTCAGAAAAATACATTTCTCCGCCCGGAGCAAGTAGTCGATACGCCTGCTTGAGTACAGCATCTTTGTCGGGAGAAAGGTTGATAACGCAGTTGGAAATAATCAGGTCAAAACTGTTGTCTTCAAAAGGAAGTTCATCAAGCCTTTCGATATAGCCTTTATAAAAAGCAACATTAGGTTTTTGGTAACCAAATTGCTCGGCATGATAGTCAACGTGCTTGTTAGCAACTTCAAGCTGTTCGTCGGTCATGTCTACACCAACGACGTAGCCGTCTTCTCCGACCAGCGCCGAAAGCAAGTAGACATCGCGACCCGAGCCCGAGCCGAGATCAAGAATACGAAGACCTTTTAGCTCCTCTGGTGCAACCAGGCCGCAGCCGTAGTAGCGGCTGGTGACGTCATCGTGAATCTTCGAAAGAATTGACCGGATGTGTTGTGGCGGCGCCTCCAGCGTACAGCAAGCATCTGTTTGGAGGTCGCTGGAGCTTTGCAGGGTTTTTCCGTAGTAGTCTTTTACGTGATCTAGCATGTTCTGGTACTGTCGTGTTGAATTGAGCTTGTTTGACGCGTTAAGCGTTGTTTTGTTCGCCTTTTGAAGAAGCGAATAAGTCGTAAATGCGGTGATTCGCTATACTGTGAGGTAGGCAAATTCGCCGGTAACTGCGTAATTTAATCATTATCTATGACAATCTGTCGACAGCGCACCGGTCGATTAAGATGAAACGTAAAAAAGGGAACAATAATGTTTGTCCAGAGATTGTTGCTTAAAGTCGGATTAATGCTGGGTGGCTTATTCGCCGTACTCATGTACCTGCCCGGGCCGGATGGTGAGCCTCTAATGAGTATTGAAGACTTGCCGGGTTTTGGTGTTATTCAAACCGCCAGCGAGCTTGCTGAAGAAGCGAGTGAGGTGCTGGAGGCTTCTTCAGGCGGCAATGAGATTTACCAGTGGGTCGACGAAAATGGCACCATCCATTTCAGTGACGAGCCGATATCTGGCGCGAAAGTACGTGAATTACAGGCAGGCAATGACCCCATCCCTGCCGACAACTTTACCGGCGTCGCCTTCAAGAAGGAAAAGCCGTCTAATAAGTCAAAAGCGTTTCTAATTGGCGATAGCAGCACACGCGCTAAAGCCGGTTCCGGGGGCGCGGCCATCAAACCTGAAGACTTTAAGGGTTTGATGGATGGCGACTACAGCAACGCCAGGGAAATTGTTAAAGGGCTGCCTGAATACCTGGAAGACCAGCATCGCAAACGTATGCAGGTGCTGGATCAATAACGACAAGTTTGCGATTTAGGTGCCGATTTTCGGGCTTTATGTTGCTATCCCTTGAGTAATAACCCAATTTGCCCTTTCCCCCCCTCGACAAAGCCAGGCATGTTGGTTAGTCTCGCGATCCGTTTTTTTAATACCAAATGATAAATGGAATCTGTTTATGCAAAAACTAGCTAAAAGCCTGGCCACTGCGACAATCGGCGCGAGCGTGCTGTTTTTATCTGCCTGTAATCAGGAGGGCAGCCTGGAGCGCACAACCGGGGCTCCCCAGACAGAGATGGAAAAACAAAGCTATGCAATGGGTAGAAGCGTAGCGCTGGGACTCCAGCAAAGTGGAATCGAGTTTGAGCGAGCACCTTTCAACGCCGGTTTCTACGACGTATTTGATGGTGTGCAATTGATCACTGATGAAGAAATGCGCAATATCATTATCAGGGTACAGCAAGACGCCGCAGCTAAACAGCAAGCTAAGTTTACGCAAGAACTGGTGGAGTCACTCGACAAAGCAAACGAGTTTCTCGAAGAGAACAGTAAGAAGGAAGGCGTGGTAACGCTTGATAGCGGCTTACAGTACAAGGTTATTACCGATGCAGAAGGCGCTAAGCCAGCGGCAACCGACCGTGTTACGGTTCATTACGAAGGCCGATTGCTTGATGGACAGGTTTTTGATAGCTCGCTGCAACGCGGTGAACCCGCATCATTTGTGTTAAACCAGGTCATTCCTGGTTGGACTGAAGCGTTGCAATTGATGTCGCCAGGGGCAAAGTGGCAGATATTTATTCCACCACAGCTAGCCTATGGTGATCGTGCCGTTGGTGAAATTATCAAGCCAAACTCTGCACTGATATTTGATGTAGAGCTATTGTCTATTGGTGAAGAGCAAGCTTCAGTGGCGGAGCAAAACGATGAGGTGGCAGAGCAAGAGTCTGTTGCTGAGTAGTCAATGCTATCGTCTGCTTTGGAGGCAAAGGCTCCAGGGTAACAATAGACCGATACTGAAAAAAGCCGCCCTGTCTTGGGCGGGTATTAAGAAGCCGTCACCTTAGGGTGGCGGTTTTTTTATGTCTTGATGAAAGAGCATTGAGTACCTGGAAGTGTGGGAAGGCGGTTCATTTTTATGAGTGTTTCTGTCAAACTCACCGTGATCAACGGTTAGGTGTTTCATATCCACAGAGTTGCAGGGCTAAGGCATTGAAAAATAAAAGAGTGGTTCCATGTACAACAGCCAGTGATTTTCCCCGCCCAACAGATTCCTGCTCGCTTTGTCCTTTTTTGATATGAATCAGTCGCTGATTAACTTCCTGAAATCAAGACGATTTTTTATAACGTCTAAATATTTTGAATTTGGATATACAGCAGGGTAGATATGAGCCACCTGCTATTGAATAAACTGTTATGTTTCAGGTGCCTGCACGCAGCCAAGATGTAGGTGAAAATCAAGGCTCAAAATAAAAACACGGATATACCCCAAAAATTCGATAGTCATGGCGGCGATCCAACGCAACTACGAAACGAGAAATAAAGGAATTACATATGAAGATTAAGATTCTATTTGCGGTATTTGCTCTACTATTTTCCATTAGTGTTTATGCTTCTGATTTTTGTAGGGGCTTTGAGCACGGTTACTCCACGGGCTACAAACAAGCGTCTGGCAGCAGCCTTGAGCCACTAACGCCCTTGTGTCCACTGCAACCATTAAAAGGTCTAAACGATCCGCAATCCGATTATGAGCACGGGTATTTAATTGGCTTGCAGAAAGGTTTGCAGGAAGGTCGCAGGTAACATAACAAACCGCTGCACGCTGACACATACTGCTACGCTCGTTTTTGTGCCTGTCGCTACGCTCCATGTTCACACAAAAACTCTCTCCGCAGTATGTGCTGGTGAGCGGGGCGTTAGGGCCTCACAATTATAAGATCGGAGAAAAACTTGAAGTTAAAACAAGCAATAGAAAATCTAGGGCAAGCTAATTCAGTAGCAACCGCAAGGTGTGTTGCTCAAGAGTTAAACATTCAATGGAATGGAGGTATTTCAATAGTATTTGATGCAATATCTCGCGATCTTGATAGGGTGCCAGGAAATATTGGTGGCAATAATGACAATGAAGAAGCTGTCATTAGAAAGTGGATTTTAAAATATGAAGGAGGTAAAAATGGGCGAGCTAGTCTGCGTGAATCAAATCCTCCAGGAACACTTGCAGACCCTATTATTGAAAAAATTATTGGAGCTAGATTAACTGCCCTTTCAGACGAAGAGCTAAACCAAATAACTTATGCCCATCGTTTGGGCATGTCCGCTGAGAATATTCTTGGTCTAATATTGGAAGAATATTTGGCAGATAGCTTATCACAAGCTGGTTGGCACTGTGCGTGGGGAGAAACTGTTAAATCTGTAGATTTTGTTCATGAAGATGGACGCCTTCTTCAAATTAAAAATCGAAGTAACTCTGAAAATAGTTCAAGTAGCGCTGTTCGAGACGGAACTCAAATTGAAAAGTGGTTCCGAATCAAGGCAGACAGAATTGAATATATGTGGGGAACGTTAAATGATATTTGTGGCACCACCCACTTATCTGAAGATGCATTTGTTAGTTTTGTGCAAACCACAATAGCAAACAACCCTGCTTGTTTGGCGGTGGAACAGAATAATCCTTGGAGCTAATCAAAGCCAACAAGAGCTACCTATCCGAACCCTAGCTCTTGTTGGTTGTCTTTTTGTAAGTGGTTTTTCAAGCTCTTTTCAAACTCTATCTTCCACTCAGAATCACTCGTGTTTTTATATCTTGAATATCTAAAGTCACTTATCCCTATAACTTCAATGCCATTTAATAATTTCATTATTAAACTTCCAACGGCATAACCTAGACCTAACGGAACTGCATTACCTACTTGCTTATATTTTTGAATTATTGGGCCTGCTAAATCCCAAGAATCGGGGAATTCCTGAATTCGTTTATATTCTTGAACAGAAATTGGTCTGTTTTCCGTTGGATGCGCTAAATCAGTTGCCGGCATAGCAGGATGAGTTACTAGCGTTGGTGAAGGTTTGTTCCAAGCCAACCGCCTTAAGAAGCCGGTCTTCCCACCGCCTGAGTAATAAGATTTACCCATAGCTTCTTTCTGAAGCTTTTCTGGTAGGTTCTTCCAATTCTCGCCTGGCTTAAGTAGCCGATAATATTTAAGTCGCTTCTCAGGAAAATTTAGGTGATCGTGTTCTTTTAAATTAGAAATGCAAGACTTTAAGTTTCTCCATTTAGGTAGCCCATGAGTTCCTTTCTCAGAATGAGTTGGCGTCAAAAATGGCGGCTTTTTACCATCCCGAGAACAAATAATTATTACACGTTCACGAATTTGTGGTGTGCCAAAGTTTGCTGAATTATATAAATTGAACGAATAACCATAGCCTGATTTTTCAAGGCGGTTCATCACAAAATTTAGTGCTCCGCCTTTTAATTCATCCGCAGTTAAATCAGGAAATCCATCCCCTCTTTGCTCGTGGGGCCTATGATCCATAGGGCAGGAAAGTAGACCTCTGACATTTTCAATTACAAAGTACTTAGGCTTTAGCTCTAAGCACAATTCAAGGTACTTTAAAAAAACGTTACCACGGTCGTCATTAAACCCATTTCTCTTGCCAGCAGTACTGAAAGCTTGGCAAGGTGGGCCTCCCATAATTAAATCAATATCTTCGTCCTTGTTTAAAGAAGCTGCCTTTCTAATGTCTTCTGCAGAATACTCATTGATATCTGTAAGTAACGCTGCATTAGGTTTGTTGAGGGCAATCGTTTGGCGGCAGTATTTATCTATTTCACATGCAAGTCGTATATCAAACCCTGCTTTCTCCACTCCTAAGTCCAACCCCATTGCTCCTGAGAAAAAACTCAAAGCAACAGGTTTCCTTGAATCAACTTTGTATACAGGATGATCTTCCGCAACATGATGGGCTGTTTTTAATCCATATCTCTTGAGACTTGTCGTATTAACAACCCAGGAGTTACCAATTTTTCTCGCATCGATCTCACCTGAGCGGCATAATGTGCGAACTCGCTGCTCGCTAATTTTTAATTGCCCGGCTGCTTCTTTGATAGTAATTTCGGTACTCATCTGGAGTTTCCTTCTCGAAACCTGTGGTGAGTACCAATATAGCAATGAATTTCATCAAGTCAAGCCCTAACAAGTCAAAGCACTCGGACGCAGCAAAGCTGCGCCGGTGTTTGAGGCGCTAAACGCAAAAATAAGGACAGGCGCATACTAGAAACTTGCCCAGCAATTTTGGTTTGGGTTGCCCCGAACGTTATCTAATAATTCGAAAGACTGCTTCAAAGCAGTCTTTTAACACATTTATCGCGAGGGATAGGCGCTTACCAGGAAACTTAGGCACACCAAACCCAGAGCATGCCCTGTTGGTTTAAGTTTTTGTGGTTTTTGAACGGTTAACCAGTATTTAGCAGTCGTGGCTTTTTGCTAAACCGTTTTCGATGAATTGTTTCAAATTGCGTTGCGCTAGAAAGCCAGCGTTTGAGATTGATATCAAGTCGTTCCAAAATAGGCGGTAAGCTTTGGTTGATATGGCCACGTTTATCGTTTCGAATAATTCTTCCTGTCCATTCAACGAGTTCGATATAAACAGTTTGCGAGAACGGCAGTTGGTGGTGATAGGTTTCTTTGTCGGGGTTAAAACCTAGTAATGCTTTAACATTCATTGCTTGCGTTAGAAAAAAACCTTGATCGTATTGTTCGGCAATGGTTTTAGCTAAATCGATAGCCGGCTTATTTTGTAATTGATTTAAACGCTGCTGAATGCTCGTGTGGTCTGAGCTTTCAGGTGTATCAGCCATTGCAGCGCGAATGGGGTTGAGATCCACATAAGCCATACAACTGAGTAGCGCTTCGTCAGAGCATAATGCCTGGCTCTTGTAGCGATGCTCCCAAAAATGGCCTTTACAGCCATCTTCTTTGTTCGCGATTCTGGCTAAAGGCTCGTTTAAACACTTCATAAACCAGCCTAAATCGCACAGTCGTTGTCGATAAACGGCGATTTCAGCATCAACAACCACTTGTTCGAAATCTTTAAGTGTTTTGCCTTCACAATGCTGCTGAAACAACAGCGAGCCTTTAAATAAGCATTGCCAGCGCCGACAAACTTCTTGGTCGCTTTCATTTTGGATCTGTTCTGGCGATAAACGAATCACGATATGGTAATGGTTACTCATCACCGCATAGGCACAAATATCAATGGCAAAGATAGATGACAATAAATGAATGCGCGCTTCAATCCATTCGCGTCGATGCTCGTAGTTGTTGCCTGAGCCCTTATCAACGCCACATAAAAACGCCCGCCGAACACAGCGAGACATGACATGATAATAGCGGGTGGAGTCTAACGAGACGAGCGCCTTCCTGGGCCGAGTCATAGTCCATTCCTTTGGTTGGTATTGTTTTAATAATTGCGAACTATGCTAAAGCGGGTTTATGATTGCGTCAATAAGTTTGTGCCTGTCCTTGGTCTTTTCATGAATTTGGATATACAGCAGGGTAGATATGAGCCACCTGCTATTGAATAAACTGTTATATTTTTGAGGAAGATTGTGAGCGAAATTGAAGACTGGCTAACTATCAGCATCGATAAGCTGGATAAATCCGAGGATCAGTTCGACATAGTTGTTGTATTTAGAAATTCCTCGAATGAAATCGTAAATTGGGAGTTCAATAATGTCCTCAGTAAAGCCGAACTTTTGAGTTTTACATTGATCAATTCCAAGGGGGTGTTAGTAGAGAGTTTAGACTTCATATCTGGTACACCCATGAGCAAGGGAGAGGAAGCTCCTGATTTTTTTCCAGGAGAAGTTCAAACATTCGACCTAAATTGTCAACTACTACCTTCTGGTCACCTTAAAGTCGGAAGGTTTCACTACCCAGTGAGCTTTGGGGAAAACTATGAAATTTCGTTCCACTACGGTGGGGTTAAATCCAATGTGTTGGGCTGGGTGCCGCACAAAATATAACAAGCGCATGTTGTCGGACTGGTTTTCCGCTGCGCTCCAAACCAGCCGCAAATGCGGGCGTTTGGGCTACCTGCTAATGAAATATCTATCACTATTATGTCTATCATTTTTACTTAGTAGCTGTGTTGGCCTTGCTGTAGGGACCTTTGGAACACTAGAAAATAAGGTTGAAAATCCAAGAATCACTCCCGAAAAGAATGAACGCAAAAATTTTCCTCGCAAATCTGAGCCTAAGTTAACAGAACAAAAACTATTAGATTTATGGGGGGTCAGCCAGATAATCGATCGAAATATGGGAGCTGCGAGGTGTTAACCTATCATTCTGGTAGAAACTGGAGCGGCATTGGGGCGTTTGTCCTAATTGCTCCAATACCAATTGGTATACCTACCGGTAAAACAGAAAATAGATTCTATTTTATCCAGGGCGAGGCGGTTGGTTTAATTGAGCAATATACCGAGGTCAAAAGTGCATTTGGCTATATGTGCGGCAGTAATGAGTGTGGTTTTTTAGCAGGGCAAGTCGAAGGAAATCACGTTATCAAAGAAGAGCCGTCTTGGTGCATAGAATCGCCCTAACAAGTTTAGGTTACGGACAAATTACTGCGCCTTCGGCTCTGTAATTTGCCGCAACTAAAGGCGCTAAAGGATCGAAGTAATCTGCTGTAATGTTTCGAGAGCTGGTTTCGATAGGTCACTTATTGCAAAGTATGTCTTACGCCGTCTGACGTTACGGCGCTAAAGCTGTTATCGCCAAATGCCAGTGCCAATACAGACGCGCCTTGAGGGGCGAGCTTTGTCCGCTTTGGCGCCACCCACTCTTTTGCTAAGCGTTGATTGTTGATGTCCCATAGTTGTATTTGACGGTCGGTGGTGCCAGTTAGTAAAAACTGGCCATCTTTGGAAAAGCGGGCGGTCTTCAGTAAAGCGCCACGTCGCGTGGAAAATTTGCCCAACGGCAGTTTCCAGACTACCTCTCCGGTTTCGGTATTCCAGATAGTTGCACTATCGTATTGCGCCATGCTGAACAGCAGCGAGGCATCGTCAGACAGTTCTACGATTTGTACACTTTGTTCGTGCTCAAACGTTTTTAGTGGCTCGGCACTGTTAATCGACCAAAGCTTGACGGTGTGATCGTTTGAACCGGTTGCAAACCAGTTTTTGTCGCCGTTTACTGCAACTGTGTTGACCTGGTCGTTGTGATGAAACACTTCTCGAACGCCGCCGTTCTCAAGGTCAAATAATACGGCGGTGTGATCCTCGAGGCCGATAATCGCCCAGCGGCCTCCGCGAAAAACATCAATATCGAGAATTTCACTAAAGGTTGTCCAAAGCGCATCACCTTCGCCGGTTTCGGTATTCCAGCGAACAATCGATTGTGGTTCGGCGGTTATCGCAAACTGTTGATCTTCGGAAAAAACCAGTCGTGTAATTTGCGAATAGCTTCCCGCTTGATGATTCCAGTTGTAAAGGCGCTCGTTATCATTTGTACGCCACAGGCTTCCACCATGATTCACCGAGCCAATTGCCAATACTCCACCATCGTTAGACAGCGCTGCGCTGTAAATACCTTGCGAAGCGTGAACATGGCTTTCGCTGGGCTTGTTGCTCGGCAGACAGGCAGTGGTCGCTATCAGGGGAAATAGAAGCCCAAGCGTATAGAAAATACGACGCATAGGTTGAAAAGATAAGTGAGGGAAAACTGTCGCCGACTTCCTTGTCAGCATAGCGACTACCTCCCGTAGTCCGTATTCGCAGGGATGTTCTTTTGCCTATAGGCTCGCCGCAGTATCGCGGTGTGCAAGATGCAGGCGATTAACCAGTTGGTCTTCCAGCTCAAAACGATTGACGAGTGACTCGCCGAGTTTGGAGAGCTTGCGCGCGAGAGCCGGATCAAAACTTTCCTGGCTGGCGAGTGCATCAATATCGTCGTTAAACGCGAGAGCAACTTCGGTTGTTTCACTTAGTTGCGGATAGATATTCTTTGCCAGCTCAAGCGCAGAGCCGTCTTCATACTCTTCCGCTTCCTGGATAAGGTGGTCATAAACTTCGAAGTGGCCTGCAGAGATATAGTCGACAAGCAATTCACAAAAGTGTTTTAAGCCGCGTGCATGGTCAACATCGTCGTTACCATCCAATGCATGTACGCCACTAATGGTGCAAAACTCTACAATTAGCTGTTGTCGTTGATCCAGCCATTTGTCGACAATTTTTGATACCCCGCCCCAGCGCTCAGAGGCATTTTTGCAATTCTCTAACATGGTTCCAGCCCTTCAAGTTGTTCTCTTTGGTATTGGTCGTTTCTCGATGGTCTCAATTAAGACTAGACCAAATTTGTGAGCTGTACGCCGAATCCAGTGTGAAATAGAGCCAAAAATAGTTAAAGTTTTGTGACGTGGCTATTGGGGGTGTTTTTGGGCGACGTTAGTCGTCGCGACGCATTTGCAGCAACCAGCCGATCCCAAGGCCGATAAACCCTATAAGTGCCCAGCCCGGCATGCTAAGGCCAAGAAACATCCAGGATATTTCTGCACAGTTACCATCGCCGCGCATGAGCACCTCTAATGCCTCCATTACAGGGAAGGACTCCAAAATATACGATAACGATGGGCCGCATGCTGGGACAAGGTCCTCGGGCAGCGATTGTAGATAGAGTTGCCGGATCGCAAAGGTCCCACCTGCTGCCGCAAAAAGAAAGCCAAAGCCACCATAAACGCGAGATGCAACGAGCCCCGGCTGGTGTAAAAAAGCAATCAGGCCAAGTGCGCCGGTCAGGAAAAAGAAAAACCGTTGCGTGATGCATAGCGGGCAAGGCTCCAGGCCATCAACATATTGTGAGTAGTATCCATAGCCTAGTAAGCCGACCACGGCTAGAAAGATTTCCAAACGAAGGTTTTGTGGTTTAAATATCGCGATTAAAAAATTCATAAGAAAAAGAGCGTGAATGGGAGCTTTTGTTAGTCAGTAAAACAGTTTAGCGTATTTGCTTGCTCGATGATCGCACAGGTTAAATTTTGTGCCCGTTAAATCCCTGGATTAGACCACGAGCGATAAAAAGGGTTACATCTGCGCGTAAAAAAAATGCTGCTCTATACTTTAATAAGGTGTCGGGCTAGCTATCACTTGCTCGTAAGAAACCGCCTGGCGATAGCTAACGCCAGGCCAGGGAAATTAATTCACGAGGGAATGTTTTGAAATCGAACAACATCACTGTTGCATCTACCCGTCGCGCAGACAGCGACGAGACTAAACGCAGCTTTTATTATCTGGTTCTATTCCTGCTTGTCTCAGCGCTTATGTTGGTTATGCCTCTCGCAGGCGCCGAAGAAGAAGGTGAGGATAAAGTGGCTGGCTCGGTTGAGCCCGCCTATCTAAATATTGATCCGCCCTTTGTTACCAACTACGGTGGCACCGACCGCCTGCGTTACGTGAAGGTAGAGGTAACATTGAAAGTGGCTGGCCCAGATGGCGTTGCACAAATGAACCATCATATGCCACATATTCGGGACCAGTTTTTGACGCTGTTTGCGCAGCAGACCTCCGCGAGCATTAATAGCATTGAAGGTAAGGAAAAGATGCGCGCAGAGATTCTCGCGAACATTAGCGAAATCCTTGCCGAAGAGGATGATGAAAGCCACTTATTAGAAGTGTTATTTACCAACTTCGTTGCGCACAGCTTGTAATCGCTATCTGCTACTGCGAAAAATAATTTTCGAGATAAGTCTCGAAGCTGATATCGTTATTTGCCTCTATTTCGATTTGCCTGGCTAGCGATTGTTTTACGTCTGTCTCGAACTCGAGCTTTAACGCCGCCGCCATTGGTTTTTCCATCAGCGTGTTTTTGTGCGTCTCTGCCAATGACAAACCTAATTGCGTAAGAGAAATATCCTGACTGCGGATATCTTCTAACACCTTAGCCGATGGGGTTATGGACACATCGTTGACCTTGGCTCGGGCGTTCACAAGTGCTTTCTTATAAATGTTTTGCGCAGTTTGCTGGTCTAACGTTTCGGCAAGACCTTCCATTTGATCGAGCAACTTATTTGCAAATACCGGTAGCGATTCTTCGCTATGATTTGTGGCACTATCGATGATGGTTATGTCCGGTTTTCGCCCAAAGTTAACCACCCGGCGCTGATTCTCTGCTGTAGCTTTAAACTCCTGTTCGTCGCAAAGCGGACTGTCGCCAAAAAGCGCGGCTAACAAAAACAAATCCAGAAACGCGATCGTGTCGATGTTGATGCCGTTAGGTTCGTAAGGGTTCAGGTCGAGGCAGCGAACTTCTATATACTGAACGCCATTCTCCGATAGTGCACGAGCTGGCGTTTGCCCGGATTGGGTTACCCTTTTTGGCCGAATAGGTGAATAGAATTCGTTTTCTATTTGAAGAATCGAGGTCGAGAGTTGTTGATAAACACCATCGACACACACACCGTGTTTCTCGTAGGCTTCGTATGGTGTGTTCAGGCCCTCGCGCAACGTATCAAGGTAACTATCTAGCTGGTTATAGCAGACAAAAAGCGCTTGTTGCGCCTTACTTTGATAACCTAGATCCCCCATTCTTAACGACGTCGCATAGGGTGAATACAGATCCTGCGTCGCTAACGTTTTTAAATTGTGTTTCCTGCCCTGCACAAAGCTCGGGTCGGCGACAGGAGAGGCGCCAAAAAGGTAAATGAGAAGCCAGTAATAGCGGCGAAAATTTCGCACCAGGTCGAGGTAGCGACCGTTAATATAGTTTTGCTCAGGTGAGCTGTTTATTCCCAACACCTGCCGCTCGTATTGCCAGAACGCGGCAGGCATAGAAAAATTGTAGTGAATTCCCGCGACGCATTGCATGGCACGGCCATAACGGTGGCCAAGCCCGCGGCGATATGCGGTTTTCATTAAGCCAACGTTTGAATCACCATAAACGGCAAGCGGAATCTTGCTGTCTTCTGGAAGAACGCCGGGCATGCTGCCTGGCCAGAGTACTTCCTGGTGGTTTAGATTATCTAATGTGTATTTGTGAAGATTGGTTAGGTTGCCAAGTAGCTTCGATGAATCGGTATGTACCGGTGTAATAAACTCGAGCAGCGATTCACTAAAATCAGTTGTTAGCCACTCATTGCAAAGCGCAGAGCCTAAACTTTCCGGGTGAGGTGTGAGTGCAAGATTTCCTGTACTATCGACACGAAGGCTTTCTTTCTCGATGCCGCGTTGAATATTTAAGAGGTGTTCCGCGCAATCAGCGTTCTGAATGAGGCTCAGCGCTGAATCAGGTATTTTCATAATTTGTCCTGCGGTCGAGCTAATGTCTCGAAGGTTTTATTTTAGCGCACGGTATCCGATATCACTGCGATAAAACATGCCTTGCCAGCCAATATTGTCAACTAAAGCGTAAGCTTTTTGTTTGGCCTCTTTAATATCTGAGCCTAGTGCAGTTGCACACAAAACCCTGCCGCCGTTCGTTACAACCTTATCGTCGACTTGTTTGGTGCCCGCGTGAAAAACTGCGGTTGAATGATCATTATTTGGGGTCAGGCCAGATATTTCCAGGCCTTTTTCGTAATTGGATGGGTATCCTTCTGCTGCCAGAACAACGCCCAGGCTTGACTTATCGCTCCATTTAATATCGTAGCTTTCAAGCGAGCCATTTAGCGTGCAACGGCAAAGCTCTGCCAGGTCAGATTCAAGCCGCATCATAATTGGCTGGGTCTCTGGGTCGCCAAACCGGCAGTTGTATTCGATTACCTTTGGTTCGCCAGCGTCGTTAATCATTAACCCGGCATAAAGAAAGCCCAGATATCGGTTGTCTTCATTACGTAAACCGTTAATGGTCGGGGTAATGACCTGGTCGAGAATCTTTTTCTCTACTTCGCTGGTAACAACAGGTGCAGGGGAGTACGCCCCCATGCCGCCAGTGTTTGGCCCTGTATCGCCCTCGCCAACGCGTTTGTGATCCTGGCTGGTCGCCATGCAAACTACCTGTTCGCCATCGGTAACGACGATAAAGCTGGCTTCTTCGCCTTCAAGAAACTCCTCAACGACTACGCGATGGCCCGCTTCGCCGAATTGGTTGCCTTCAAGCATGTCATCGATTGCACTGTTTGCCTCTTCGACGGTCATCGCCACGATGACGCCTTTTCCGGCGGCAAGGCCGTCGGCTTTTACAACAATCGGCGCGCCTTGACCCCTAACATAGGCTTTGGCTTCTTGAGGGGAAGTAAATGTCTGGTATTTGGCGGTGGGGATGTTATGGCGTGCGAGAAAGTCCTTGGTAAATGATTTGGAGCCTTCTAGCTGAGCAGCTTTGGCGGTCGGGCCAAAACACAGTAAATCCTGTTTACGAAAATAGTCGACAATCCCGTCGACCAAAGGCGCTTCCGGTCCAACCACGGTAAATTCGATGTCGTTGTTTTTGGCAAAATCGGCCAGCCCTTCAAAATCGTCAACGGCTAATGCGACATTGCTTAGCTTGTGGTCTTGCGCAGTACCTGCATTACCTGGGGCGATGTACACATGCTCTACACCTTCGCCTTGTGCAAGTTTCCAGGCCAGCGCATGTTCTCTGCCGCCGCTACCAATTACTAATAGTTTACTCATGTCGCGCAAATAAATAGAAATGTTAGATTAAAAAATTATCCTGGTGCAAGACTAGTGACGGAAATGCCGCATACCAGTGAAAACCATCGACATACCGTGCTCGTTTGCAGCCGCAATGACTTCTTCGTCACGAATAGAGCCACCGGGCTGGATCACGCAGCTCACGCCAACCGCTGCCGCATTATCAATGCCATCACGGAAAGGGAAAAAAGCATCGGATGCCATGCAGCTTCCCTTGACCGACAAGCCTGCGTGCTCAGCTTTTATCGCAGCAATTCTGGCAGAGTTAACGCGACTCATTTGTCCTGCGCCGACGCCAATGGTTTGTTTGTTTTTGCCATAGACAATAGCATTCGACTTAACCATTTTGGCCACGCGCCAGGTAAAGAGCAGGTCAGATATTTCTTCGTCTGTTGGTTTACGCTCACTTACTACTTGCAAGTCGTTTGCGTTAACCATGCCCAAATCTTTATTTTGTAATAACAGTCCACCGGTGACGCGTTTGTAATCCATTGAGCCAGGCGCTTCTCTCCAGGCACCGCAACTCAAAAGTCGAACATTTTTCTTACTGGCTACCGCATCTACTGCTTCTTTGCTTGCCGACGGCGCGATGATGACCTCGACAAACTGGTTGTCACAAATAAGCCTGGCTGTTTTGCCATCTAGCTCGCGGTTAAATGCGATGATGCCACCAAAAGCAGATTCTTTATCGGTTTCGAAGGCTTTTTCATAGGCTTCGGTAATGTTGCTTCCACATGCAACACCACATGGGTTTGCGTGTTTTACTATTACGCAACATGGCTCCTGGAACAGTTTGACACATTCTAACGCTGCATCTGTGTCAGCAATATTATTGTACGACAGCTCTTTGCCCTGGATTTGCGTTGCGGTAGCGATGCTTGCTTCCTGCGAATTGCTTTCAACATAGAAGGCGGCTTCCTGGTGCGGGTTTTCACCGTACCGTAGTCCCTGCTTTTTGGAAAGCTGAAGGTTGTAAGTGCGAGGAAACTTATCTTCACCACCTTCTACCTGCTGGCCAAAATAGTTTGCTATTGCGCCATCATAGGCCGCAGTGTGCTCGTACGCTTTTATTGCCAAATCAAACCGGGTTGCCAGGGTTGTTCCGCCATGCTCAGAGATTTCGTCTAACACGGTTGCATAGTCGCCTGCATTAACAACGATGGTTACATCATTATGGTTTTTTGCTGCAGCGCGTACCATGGTCGGGCCGCCAATATCGATATTCTCGATCGCATCTTCTTTACTGCAATCAGGGTTGGCAACTGTGGCTGCAAATGGATAAAGGTTAACGACGACAAGATCAATGGTGTCTATATCGTTTTCTTTTAACACCTCGTCGTCGACGCCGCGTCGTGCCAGTATCCCGCCGTGAATTTTGGGGTGTAGCGTTTTTACCCGGCCATCCATCATTTCCGGAAAGCCGGTATGACTGGAAACTTCTTTAACCGCGATGCCTGCTTCCTGAATTTGACGAAAGGTACCGCCGGTAGAAAGGATGTCCACACCTTGCGAAGCAAGTGTTTTGGCAAATTCAACAATGCCGGTCTTGTCGGATACAGAGATTAAAGCGCGGCGAATAGGGCGTATTTCGTTAGACATGAGCTATATAACAAGTGTTTGTGCGAAGCAAATTTAAGGCCCGTATTAATCAGCGGGCGAAGGAAAGGGCAGCTACTTTAAAGAGCTAGTGTCGGTATAGCAAGTTGAAATTGCGGGAGAAGTGGGGCGGAGCAGCACTAAGTTGCTCCGCCCGGAGGGGGAGGGCGATTGTCAGACAACACTCAACCGAGAACCCGCTAAATGGCCCGCTTTCGCGGAAAGTTCTACCGTTTATACGGCAGAATAGCGGGCATGGTTCGTTTTAACGTCTGGTCTTACAGCAGGCCGTGTTGTTTTAGCTTTTTACGAAGCGTTCCGCGGTTAAGGCCAAGTAAATGTGCTGCCTTGGTCTGGTTGTTGCGCACATACTTCATAACTTGCTCAAGCATTGGAGCTTCAACTTCCGTCAGGACGAGTTGGTACACGTCGGTGACAGGCTGTCCATCCAGATGTTTGAAATAGTTGGCCATCGCGTTTTCTACGTGCTCACGCAAACTCGCGGCTTGTGGTTCAACTTGTGGCGCTACCTGTTGTTGTGGCTGTTCCAGCGAGAATGGGTTGCTGGAAACTGGATCTTGCACAAAAGAGTCGGTCGTGCTCATGCTGCAATTACCCCTAATTGTCTTAAGTCTTCGAAAAATTGCTGAATAAAATCCAGCTGCTCCGTTTGGTTCTGAAGCTTGTTAAAACTTGATCGCGCTGATGAAAACACGGCTGAAGTTTCATCTGATCGTCTCTGTAGTGAGAAGATGTTATTACAGCTATCTTTTTCTTCACTCGGGCTGTTTAGTGCCCGTTGAGACTTTCCGCAATTGACTGCTATTTGCTCCAGTTGCTCAAAATACCAGCAAATATGCTTTCGCGCCACCCTAACACTGAGCTTTATTGGCAAATCATTAACTTCGCGATTTTGCCGTCGCACAGGTGGTGCAATTTCACTCTGCCTGGCCACTGCGTGATCATAATACTGATGAATCTCGCGCAGATGATCAATTATAAGCCGCTCAAGATCATATCCGCCAACAAGTTTCAATGATTTATCAGGCAAAAGTCCACAAAATGCTTGTGAATCGTCCAGTAAATCATTGATTTCACTAAATATCCACGGTTTACCCTGAGCGCCTCTCCCTATCATAACGGCAGCCGCGCTGGTTTTCTTGAGCACAAAAGCAGCTTGTTGTGCAGTTTGTATGTCGCCATTCGCGATCACTGGGATCTCGATATGGCTTACAACGTCGGCGATAGTGTCGTATTCCACTTGCCCGCGAAACTTGCAAGCGCGAGTTCGACCGTGAATGGTTAATGCCTGGATGCCCGATTGTTCGGCAATTCTTGCAATGCTTACGGCGTTTTTTTGGTCGGGCGAGGTGCCGGTCCTGATTTTTAAAGTGACGGGAACAGCCACACTTTTAACGACAGCCTGGAGAATCTCGCTCACCTTTTTTTCGTCAGCGAGCAACGCGGAACCGGCGAGTTTGTTGCAAACTTTTTTGGCCGGGCAGCCCATATTGATGTCGATAATTTGCGCGCCACAGCTCACCTGATACTGCGCAGCCTCCGCCATTTGGCTTGGCTCAGAGCCCACTATTTGTACCGCTCGCGGCTCGCTGTCTAAATTATGCGGTTTGCGAAGCTGGCTTTTCAGTGTGTTGCGCAACGCTGGGTTGCTTGCCGACATTTCGGCTGTGGCCATTGCTGCGCCGTGAGCGAGGCAGAGTTTTCGAAAGGGGTAGTCCGTTATTCCAGCCATTGGCGCGAGCAAAGCGCGACCGGGCAACACGAACCGTCCAATTGCTGGCAGCTCAGCGGATGCTAGAGGTGGTTCGGTCGTTCGCATAAGCAATAACGCTACTGCGTTGGCGGAAGAAAGTGCAAGCTGTAGTTAATGGCTTCTTCTCCGGGATCGGCAAGCTCGAGCTCAATTTCAATCGGCTGGTTGGATGCAAGTCCTGTTGAGATGGTGTCCAGCATGGCGCCGTTTAAATAGTCCTGCGGGTTAAAAATGCGCGCGGCCGCTACCTGGTTTTGCAAGTTGCTAAACTCCACCGCCATCGCCGGATAAGGAAGCGTTTTGCCTGAACGATTAAGCAATGTTGTTTTTAGGATTAGCGCGTCGCGCTCGCCCGGATGGCTTTGCACGAGCAGGTCGATTGATTGATAGTTTTCTGGGAAGGACTTTGCATTTTTAAGATCACACACGATGAAGCGGCAGGCAGTGTGAGTAGCGTTTGTCAGCCAGGTTTGATTTGTTTGCGGGATAAGGTTGTAAGCGAGCAGCCACTGCAAACCCAGGCCGAGCACTAATAGCGATGCCGCTATTGAAAACGTTAGGCGCCGGGCGAACGATGATTTTTGAGGCGCAAGCGTTGGACGCAAGTCCTCGGCGGTAAAACTTTCATCGAAATTAAGCGCAAAGGCGGGGTCGACATCGTCTTCCTCGCCTGAAGGCTCAACGTTTGCATCGCTCGCCGAAGAAAAGGCTTGTTCGTCGATGTTTTCTTCTTTCGGTTCGGTTTCCTCTTGTGCAGCAGCGGTTCCTGATTCGGCCTCTTCCGGGCTCATCAGTGTTTCCATTTCTGGCTCTACCGAAAAAATCGAATCGGGCGCAGGGCTTTGTTCACTTTCGTTGCCGGGCTGTTCGTCTATTTTCGTTGAGGGAGCTTCTTCTATTGCTGAGGGGCATTCCTCTTCTGCCGAGGGCTCTTTATCAGCCGCTGAAGGCTCTTTAACTTCGGGCGCTGAAGGCTCTTTATCTACCGCTGAAGGCTCTTCATTCGCCGCTGAGGGCTCTTCAACTTGTCCTGTTGCTGACGTTTGCGCTTGTAGCGACACTTTATGAACCACCTGATCGTCAGTCACAGGGGCTTGATTGATTTCTTCCTTATCAGTTGCGTCGGTATTGAACGTCTCTTCGACGCTTTCTGCGGGCTGGTCGTTATTGGCTTCAATGTCGGCCGCTTTTTCAGAAGCGTCTAAAGCAGAATCTTGTTCGCCTGAAGAGGGGTCTTCAAAATCCTGCGGCTGGCGTTCGCTTTCGGGGTGGAACGCATGTTTGCGCGCGTCGAACAATTGCATGCAGCTACCGCATCGCACCACGCCATCGGCGGCGGTTAGCGCTTGCGCGGGTATTTCAAAGGTGCTTGTACAATGAGGGCAGCGGCTATGCATGCTTTAGCGATTTATCCTTTCGATTAAAGTAGCGACGGTATTCTAGCAACCAGGCTGAATTTTGTGTTGGGCATTTATCGTAGCGTGCCTTGTTTGGCAATCGCTAACGAATTTTATCACCAGATAGTCGCAACCAGCCTTCGCGCGCCTGGGCTGCAAGGCTGCCAAAGTGACTTTTATAGGCGATGCTCACCTTATCAGCTTGATCGGTTAGCAGCCCCGAAAGCACCAGCGATCCACCGGTGTCGAGTAGCGACGAGATGTTTTCGGCTAGATCAATCAGTGGTTGCGCGAGAATATTGGCGAGCACGATATCACTTTGTGGCAGGCTGGCTTCATGATTGTTTTCGTTGCAGATAAGCTGGAAGCGTTCTGGCGGTATTTCGTTTCTACGCAGGTTTTCTTCGCTGGCCTGGATTGCCTGCGGATCATTATCGACAAATACTACGCGCTTCGCCCCCAGCTTTAGCGCGGCGATGCCTAATATCCCCGAACCACAGCCAAAATCAATAATGGTTTTTTCATGTAGCTGGTTGGCGTCTAGCCATTCCAGGCACAGGTAGGTTGTTGGGTGCGTTCCGGTACCAAATGCCAGACCGGGATCGAGCAATACATCAATATGTTTGTCGTTGGGAACATGTTTCCAGCTAGGACAAACTCGTAGTTTGTTGGGAAAAATGATTGGCTCAAATTGATCAAGGCACTCGCGCTCCCAGTCTTTTTCTTCCAGCCATACGACCTCGCACTCAGTGGTCGATAGCTCAGGAAAAGATTGCAAGGCATTGTTGATTTGCTCGCAAAGCTGCGCGCATTGTTCGGAGTGATCGTCTGCTGATTCTGGCAGGAATAGCGCGTTAATCGTAATATCGCGCCAGAGCGGCGTTTCGCCAGCTCTGGGCTCTAAGATGGGTTGATCAAGCGAGTCAGTCAGGCTCGTGCTAACTGCGCCGAGAGAATAGAGAGTTTCTTCTATCAGGTCACAGCTATTTGCGGTTGCGAGTATGCTTGCCTGCAACCAGCGATTTTTTGTTGTGGCAGTCAAAAGGCACTATCGATTGCAGGCAGCGACAATTGATGGGCACTTACGACTTGTTCGCAAGTTTGCTTTCAAGGTAATGAATATTCATTCCACCAATACGAACTTCGCTATCGTTAACTAACGATTTGTGTAAGTTGATGTTGGTTTTAATCCCGTCTACAACCAGCTCATCCAACGCAATATCCATACGTCGTAGCGCGGTTTCGCGGTCTGGGCCGTAGGAAATAATCTTGGCGATTAGTGAGTCGTAAAATGGAGGAACACTGTAGCCGCTGTAAAGGTGTGAGTCCACACGAATGCCAAGCCCGCCCGGAGCGTGATAATGTGAAACCTTACCGGGGCTTGGCATAAATGTTTCAGGGTCTTCTGCGTTAATTCGGCATTCAACAGCATGACCTTTAAATTCGACGTCGCTCTGGCGAATTGACAGCGGACGACCGCCAGCAATTAGCAGTTGCTCTTTAACAATATCGATACCAGTGATCATTTCCGATACGGGGTGTTCTACCTGAACGCGGGTATTCATTTCGATAAAATAAAATTGCCCGTCTTCGTACAGAAACTCGAAAGTACCCGCACCGCGATAACCAATATCTATACAGGCTTTAACACAGGCGTCCGCAATGTTTTTCCGAGCGTCTTCGGCGATCAGAGGTGCAGGTGCTTCTTCGATTACTTTTTGGTGGCGACGCTGTAGTGAGCAGTCACGATCACCAAGGTGAATCGCGTTGCCTTGCCCGTCGGCAAGAACCTGTATTTCCACGTGCCGTGGATTACCTAAAAACTTTTCTAAATAAACGGTGCCGTCGCCGAATGCCGCTTCTGCTTCAGCGCGCGTGAGCGAAATAGAATTAATCAGGGCAGATTCATCCTCAACTACTCGCATGCCGCGGCCACCGCCGCCTGCTGCCGCTTTAATAATTACCGGGAAGCCAATTTTTTTGGCGATCTCAAGCGAGCGTGTCGCATCTTCGTTCAGCGGGCCATTAGAACCGGGTACAGTTGGCACGCCAGCTTTTTGCATTGCTTCTATCGCTGCTACCTTGTCGCCCATCGTGCGAATAACGTCGGCGCTTGGGCCGACAAAGCTAAAGCCGCTTTTTTCGACCTGGTCGGCGAAGTCGGCGTTTTCTGCCAGAAAGCCATAACCCGGGTGGATACCATCGGCGTCGGTTACTTCTGCCGCGCTGATAATTGCGTGGGCACTAAGATAGCTTTCGATAGATGGCGCAGGGCCTATGCATACAGCCTCGTCGGCAAGTCGTACATGCATTAAATCTGCGTCGGCTTTGCTGTGAACAGCGACTGTTTTGATTTTAAGTTCGCGGCAAGCGCGGAGAATTCGCAGCGCAATTTCGCCGCGATTAGCGATCACGATTTTCGATAGCATGAGATGGGAATCCTGGGTGTTGGCTACAAGCGAAAGCGCGAGCGCTTAGACAATTGCAATCAGTGGTTGATCAAACTCAACCGGCTGGCCGTCCTCAACAAGGATAGCTTCAACCACGCCTGAGCAATCAGCTTCGATCTGGTTCATCATCTTCATGGCCTCTACGATACAAACCACGTCGCCTTTATTGACAGTTTGGCCCACAGAGACAAATGCATCCTCGCCAGGTGCTGGTGAGCGATAGAAAGTGCCAACCATTGGAGATTTCACCGCTTTGCCACTTACGGCCGCCTGCTGTTCGCTGGCAGCCGCAGGCGCGGTTGGAGCAGCAGCGGGTGCAGGCGCAGGAGCCGCCGGTGCGGCAGCGGGAGCTGCGGTAAGAACCTGGGGTGCCGCGGTAACTTGCGCGCCACGGCTAATCCTTACCGACTCTTCACCTTCTTTGATTTCAATTTCGTGGACGTTGGACTCTTCGAGGAGCTCTATAAGTTTTTTTACTTTGCGAATATCCATGATAAATCTCGATAAAAATTAGTTTGTAATGTGATCCAGCAGCCAGGTTAGTCCCGGAGCTGATCCATCGCTGCGATAAGCGCGAGTTCGTATCCCCGCGCCCCCAAACCAGAAATCACACCTTCTGCCACATCAGAAAAATAAGAATGATGGCGGAATGATTCACGTGAATAAATATTGGAAAGGTGCACTTCGATAAAGGGCATATCGACTGCGAGCAATGCATCGCGCAGTGCAACAGAGGTATGTGTATAGCCGGCAGGATTGATCAAGATAAAATCCACATCGGCGTCGCTGGCGTGCACCGCTTCAATGAGTTCTGCCTCGCTGTTGCTCTGGAAAGCTCTTAAGCTGTGTCCTTCGGCTTCGGCGAGCGTTTTCAAGGAGTCGTTGATGTCACCTAGATTAGCGTGCCCATAGGTATCCGGCTCGCGTGAGCCAAGCAGATTCAGATTTGGGCCGTGTAACACTAAAATAGTCGCCATTTCGTTTTTTGTTTATAAATTGCCCTTAAAATGCCAGAAAATGATAGAAAACACCGCTTTGAGGCTTGCGAGCAAAATATTAGGACAGCCGTGGGAAAACTGCAATGCTTTTGACAGGTTTTTGCAATTATGCCCGCATAAACAGCGAAGATGGCTGCATATAGCGACTTAAGTGGTCAATCGTTCACTTTTAGCGTAGTTTTTTGGGTAGGATAACACAGGCCGGTATCGGCACAGCCCTGGTATGAAATGGTGAGCTCTTCAAGTGGTTGCTGCGCTTGATGACTGAGTTCCGCGCGATGATAGTAAATGCCGACCTGGCCAAAGTAGGGGTCCGATTTTCGCAATGCGGGAGAGTCTGAAAACTGGCGGGTAATATCAATGCTTTGTTCGTTTTCGTCGGATTCAACTTTTAAGCTGTGCTGATAAAGAAAGTAACCTGGCGCTATGTCCCAGTGGACTACCAACTGGTCGTCTTTGGTTGATGCCGCTAGTTTGAATGCCTCCTCGACCGGAAGAAAAGAGGGTTCTGGTGCGCTATCAAATTGGTTAAACGTACTGTTGGCGAACGGCTCAGCAAAGCTGGTAGAAGATGAAAGCAAGGCCGCACAAAGTGCGCTAGCGACAGCATAGTTTGATAAGGCGCTTTTTCGAGATGGATGATTTGGCTTGAGCATATATAAGTTGATTGTTTTGGCTGCTATAGCTGATGGGGTTAGGCTAAGAAATCGGTCTGCTGTGCCGTTTCAGGACAAACTATTCTTTATCCATGAGTTTCTTCTTCATGAATATTGTAGTGCAGTTTACCTTTTGCAGTGCCGCGTTAAAGCCGTTTGACAGCAGCCGGGTTAAATAATTCGTCGGCGCTGGCTAGTTTCATTGGGCGGGCATTATACCGATGACGGCTTTTGTACTATGAGAGGACTTGCCCGTGGCGGTATAGTATGAATTTAGCTTTGATCTCTAAAATGCAGATGTGTTTTAAACGCTCGCTTTTGGTTTTTATCACTGCGTTACTATTGGTTGCGTGTGAGCAAAACAAGAGTGCGGAAGCAGCACAAGAAAATCAGGCGGAGGCAGCGCTAATTGTCAAAAGCGCCTGGTATCGTGAACTGCCGCCGGGCATGGATAAGAGCTCGGCGTATATGGTGCTCATAAACAATACGGATGCCCCGGTGGTCGTTACATCTGCACACTCCGAATCGGTGCGGGCCATAGAGTTTCATGAGGTTGGTGAAGTCTCCGGAATGTTTACGATGAGACGAATGCAAGCGCTTCATATCCCGCCGCAAGAGAGCCTGGAGCTAAAGCCTGGTGGAATGCACCTGATGCTATTTGGTGTTGATGTATCACAAGGGGCGCCTTTACCAATAGACGTTGCGTTGCACTATCACAGCGGTGACGAAAGTGATGACGCCGCGATTAGTTCACGTAAAACAGTCACGCTCAGGCCAATAGACCCGAGAGGATAACGCTAATGCGAGTTACAGAACGCTTCCAGCTTATCAAAGATGACCTCCGTTATGGTTGGGCAAGCAGTTATGGCTTGCGTATTTTAGGTATAGGCCTGGCTGTTTACCTGTTATTTGCACTGGTGTTAGGCGTGTACTGGTCGCGCGAGCCTGAGCCATTTTCCGTTGTTGAAAATGCGCAACAGTTAACCGGCCGAACCCAGCCCGTTGCGGGGGCGGTTACAACGGCTGCATTGTTAACGGTGGTCGATGTGTTGTTGCACAAGCCTGGTGGATTTCTTTCTAACGATATAATGCCGCCGGGGGTTGTTGTCGATAATATCCCGAACTGGGAATTTGGCGCGCTCGTGCAGGTGCGTGATCTCGCCAGCAGCATGCGCGAGCACTATAGCCGGTCTCAAACCCAGTCGACCGAAGACGCAGATTTAGTGATTGCCGAGCCTCGTTTTAACTTTGACAACACCAGCTGGATATTTCCGCGCTCGGAAGATCAATATCGCGACGGTGCAGAGCGAGTAAAAAGTTATTTAGATCGATTAAATGCGATTGACCAGCCCGACGCGCAGTTTTTCACCCGCGCTGATAACCTGGCACTTTGGCTGGGTACGGTTGAGTCGCGGTTGGGAAGCTTGTCGCAAAGACTTAGCGCCAGTGTCGGGCAGCGTCGACTGAATACCGATTTGGCAGGCGATCCAAACGCAGCACAGGCCACCGTCAGTGCCAGTGACATGATTGTGAAAACGCCATGGCTGGAGCTGGATAACGTTTTTTATGAAGCGCGCGGAACTTGCTGGGCCTTGATCCATTTTTTACGCGCGGTTGAGTATGACTTCCACGATGTATTGCAAGATAAAAATGCATTGGTGAGTTTGCGACAGATAATACGAGAGCTAGAAGCCACCCAGTCGACGCTTTGGAGCCCAATCGTATTAAATGGTAGTGGCTTTGGTATTTTCGCCAACCACTCGCTGGTCATGGCGAGCTATATTTCCAGAGCAAACGCTGGCATTATTGATCTTCGCGAATTATTAAATCGTGGCTAATCTTTTTTAAATCTACCCTGCACAAAATAGTTTAAGAGTAATAACCCGTGAAGCACTCCACAGACGACGTACGTATTCAAGATATCAAACAGCTTTTACCGCCTGTGGCATTGCTGGAGCGATTTCGCTTGTCCCAAACGGCAGAAGAGACGGTGCTTAAGGGCCGGGAAGCGATTCACAATATTCTGCAAGGTGATGACGATCGTTTGCTGGTGGTTGCCGGGCCATGTTCTATACATGATGTGGAAGCCGCTAAGGAATACGCCGGTTTACTAAAAAAGAAGCGCGATCAATACGCGGACACATTAGAAATTGTCATGCGCGTTTACTTCGAAAAGCCGCGAACCACGGTTGGCTGGAAAGGCTTGATTAACGATCCAAAAATGGACAACAGTTTTCATATAAACGATGGCCTGCGCATTGCCCGGGAGCTTCTTTGCGATATTAATGATATGGGCTTGCCTACTGCGGGCGAGTTTCTTGATGTGATATCACCACAGTACGTTGCGGACTTGATGAGCTGGGGTGCGATTGGCGCCAGAACCACCGAATCACAAATTCACCGTGAGCTGGCATCTGGGCTTTCCTGTCCAGTTGGCTTTAAAAACGGAACTAACGGCAGCGTACAAATAGCAATTGACGGTATTGGATCTGCCAGCAACCCGCATCACTTTCTATCGGTGACAAAACTCGGACATTCCGCCATCGTCGCGACCAAGGGCAATGAAGATTGCCATGTGATATTACGTGGCGGGAGCGATGGCCCAAACTATTCGGCCGAGCACGTTAATGCGGCGAGCGAAAAGTTAGCCAAGGCAGGGGTAAATAGCCGGGTAATGGTGGATTTTAGTCACGCCAATAGCAGCAAGCAGCATAAAAAGCAGATTGACGTTGGCGACGATATTGCCGCGCAAATTTCTTCAGGTAGCCAGGCATTGTTTGGCGTAATGATCGAGAGTCACCTTGTTGAAGGCAGTCAAAAAGTGGTTCCTGACAAGCCGCTAACTTATGGCCAGAGTATTACCGATGCATGCCTTGGTTGGGACGATACGCTTGGCGTATTAGAGACTCTGTCAAAAGCGGTTGCCGCCAGGCGTTCAGCGTAGCGGTTCGATCTGGAAAACCTAAGCGCGATGTCATCTGGCAACCCCAGCTCATCTGCACCCGGAACCTTGTTTACCGTTTCGGCGCCCTCTGGTGCCGGTAAGACAAGCCTGGTGAAAACCCTGGTTGAGCGCGACGACAACCTGCAGGTTTCGGTTTCTCATACCACCCGAAAAATGCGGCATGGCGAAGAAGATGGTGTGAACTATCATTTTGTCGATGACGCCACGTTTAGTGTCATGGTTGCCGATGAAGCCTTTTTGGAGCACGCAAAGGTATTCGACAACTCATACGGCACTTCAAAACAGTGGGTGCTCGACAGCCTCCAGCGTGGCATTGACGTTATTCTGGAGATCGACTGGCAGGGAGCGGCATCGATAAAGGCGTGGGCAGCGTCGCAGGCAGCGGTAGAGCACGCGGGAATATTTATTTTGCCACCGTCGATAGACGCGTTGCGCGCCAGGCTTATTGGCCGCGGCCAGGACGACGACGAAGTAATCGCAAGGCGAATGGCCGATGCCGTAGAGGAGATTTCGCATCATGGTGACGCCGATTATCTGGTTGTTAATGATGACTTTGAGCTGGCGGTGGAGCAGCTTCAGGCGATCGTAGAAAGCTCGCGATTGCGCATGAATTGCCAGACTGCGCGGCACCACGCATTGCTGGCCTCGCTGAATTCGGGCAAATAGCCTTTTTTCAGCTATTTTGCTGTACCATCAGCCGCGAATTTGCTTATAATCGCGCCCCTTTTTTAAAGAGCGTCCAGAAACTCAGCCCACAAGTGGCTGCCGTACCGAGGTGAACTATGGCACGTATTACCGTTGAAGATTGTTTAGAGCACGTTGATAACCGTTTTGACCTGGTTATGGTTGCCACCAAGCGTGCACGCCAGATCGCAACGCAAGGTAAAGACCCGCTGGTCGAAGTAAACGACGACAAACCTGCGGTTATTGCGTTAAAAGAGATCGAATTAGGTTTAATCAACAGTGATAAGATCGATCAGGTAGAGGCCGAGGCTGAGGAGTTTGCAGCAGACGCATTGACTGACCAGTTAACCGAAGAGCTGGCAGAACAATTTAGCGAATTTAAGCTATAGATCGCCCGGACTCAAAAAAACCGCGATGCATTTTAAAGCGTCGCGGTTTTTTTATGGGCGCGGTTCGTGTATCAAGCTGCGCGCATGGTTTGATTTTGGAATAGACCGGGGATAGTCGCAGGAGCTCAGGCCGTTAGTAATAGTCAGGCCGTTAGTAATAGTAGGGAGACGTCGCAACCCACTCACTTTGTCGCGCATTTCCATTCATTCTTCTCATACTTCATCGAATAAGCACTACCCAAAATTAGGGCATGCACGTATATTAACCCTATGTCTGCCGCTGCCACTATAGAGTCACTAACTACCAAGCTTGATAGCTACCTGGAGCCCACGCAAATTGCGTTGGTTCAGGATGCTTATGAGTATGCGGCTGTTGCGCATTCAGGGCAAACCCGACGCACCGGCGAGCCTTATGTGACCCATCCCTTAGCTGTAGCCGACATTCTGGCCGACATGCACATGGATCATCAAAGCCTTGCTGCGGCCATGTTGCACGATGTGATTGAAGATACCGGCGTAGAGAAGAACGCGCTGGCAGATAAATTTGGTGATACGGTTGCCGAGCTGGTAGATGGTGTTAGTAAGCTAACCCAGTTCGAGTTTGACACCCACGCCGAAAAGCAGGCCGAAAACTTTCAGAAAATGGCGCTGGCGATGGCGCGTGATTTACGCGTGATACTCGTTAAGCTCGCCGATCGCCTACATAATATGCGCACGCTGGGTGTGTTAACTCCCGAAAAGCGCCGACGTATCGCAAAAGAAACCCTTGAGATCTACGCCCCCATCGCTAATCGTCTAGGCATGAATGATGTGCGTGTCGAGTTCGAAGATCTGGGCTTTGCAACCTTATATCCCATGCGCGCTCGTCGTATCGATGCTGCGGTCGATTCAGTGCGTGGCAATCGCAAGCAGTTGATGGCGGACATCAAACAACAGCTTGATGACCAGCTGGATAAAGATAATATCCATGCGCAAGTGCTCGGTCGCGAAAAACACCTCTACAGTATTTACCAGAAGATGCGTTTGAAGAACGTATCGTTTTCCGAAATTATGGACGTATTTGCGTTTCGTATTTTGGTGGATTCCGTCGACGATTGTTATCGCACACTGGGTTCAGTACACAATCTTTATAAGCCACGGCCAGGAAAGTTTAAAGATTACATCGCGATACCAAAAGCCAACGGCTATCAGTCGTTGCATACCGTGTTGTTTGGAATGCATGGTGTGCCCATTGAGATTCAAATTCGCACACGCGAAATGGAGAAGATGGCTAACAATGGCATCGCGGCGCACTGGCTGTATAAAACAAACGATAGTGAAAACAACCTTGGTAACCATGCGCGTGCGCGTCGCTGGGTGCAAGGCCTGCTTGAGTTGCAGGAGAAAGCAGGAAACTCGTTAGAGTTTATTGAAAGCGTAAAGGTCGATCTTTTTCCGGAAGAGGTTTATGTATTTACGCCACAAGGGGATATCATGGAGTTGCCCCTGGGGTCAACGCCAATCGACTTTGCCTATGCTGTTCATACTGATATAGGCAATACCTGTGTTGGCTGTCGAATCAATCGTCGTTTGGCCTCATTGTCGAGGCCGCTGGTTTCTGGAGAGACAGTCGAAATAATTACTGCGACTGCCGCGCGGCCAAGTCCTTCGTGGTTGGAAATGGTTGCGACAAGCCGTGCGCGAAGCCAGATTCGTCATTATCTTAAACATATGGTGCGCGAAGACGCATTAGCGCTTGGGCAGCGCTTGCTAAATAAAACACTGCATTCGTTCGGAAGCAGCCTGGAAGATCTTAAAAAAGAACAAATAGACAAAGTGTTAGATGAGCAAGGGCTTAAAAACTTTGACAGCCTGTTAGAAGAAATTGGCGCGGGTGATCGAATTACCTATCTAGCCGCCAAGCAATTGCTGGGTTTGGAAGTTGACGAGGATGCCGATGATGCACCGCAGATAGGTAATCGACAGGCACCACTTGTTATCGCCGGGACGGAAGGCTTGATGATAAGTTTTGGCCGGTGCTGTAATCCCATTCCGGGCGACGATATTGGTGGCCATATTACTTCTGGTCGCGGTGTGGTCGTGCATTGCAGCGATTGCCACAACTTTTATGAAATACAGGAAAAGGATAAAGAAGGGCGCAGTGTTTTACTGCGATGGCATGACGAGCCGGAAGGGGAATACCGGGTTGAATTGCGGGTAGAGGTAGAGCGGCGTCGCGGAATTATCGCTGAGCTTGCAAACAAGGTTAATAGCCTGGATTGCAGCCTTGACTCGATTAAAGTAGAAGAGCGTGATGCGAGCGCAAGCTCTATTCATATATTTTTAATGGTGCGCGACCGCGTCCATTTGGCACGCGTCATTCGACGAATTAGAACGATAAAATCAGTCGAAAAAGTGATACGAGTCAAGCTTTAACGCTGGAGTAAAAAGCGATCGTTATGCCTGCAGCCGACACGTTAGTAGCGATTAACACCGATTCCGCACCTGCAGCTCTAGGGCCGTATTCACAGGCAATAGTTAACGATGGCTGGGTATATATTTCTGGGCAAATAGGTCTGGATCCAAAAACGGCAGAACTAAGCGGAAGTGATTTTTTATCTCAGGCCAGGCAGGTATTTGCAAACTTATCGGCGATAGCGAGCGAAGCCGGCGCCTCTCTTGGTGATGCGGTTAAGTTAAACATATACCTGGAGAGCCTGGAGAATTTCCAGGCGTTAAATGAATTAATGGCGGACACGCTGTCTGAACCCTATCCCGCGAGAGCATGCGTTGAAGTTTCGGCATTGCCCAGGGGGGCGTTGGTCGAGATTGATGCGGTGCTGGCGTTGGCCAAATAAGAATAAAAGCGCCGACTATATTTTTGAAGAAACACGATTCTGGCTAAACTGCCAGGTGCGCACAATTTCTATTTGGTCATACTTTGCGGCAAGTTTTGCATCGAACGGCTCAAATGGTGACGCGAGCTGAATACTTTTTACGGCTGCTTGGTCCAAAACTGCATGGCCGGAAGCTTTTAGTATTTTTATTGAGCCGACTTCGCCGCTGGATAAAACCGTTACCAGCATTCTTACATTGCCGTATAGGCCCTGGCTTCTCGCTTCACGCGGGTAGTTTCGGTTGCCAATCACCTCAACACGATCGCGCCATGCGCGTACATAGGCTGCATCTTCGGCCGCCAGGGTAGAGGTTGAATCCAAAATCAATGAACGTGGTTTTTTGGTTTCTGCCTGAAGCGCGTCGGCGACTTTTGCTTCCATACTTGAAATCGACAGATCGAGCATTGCGAGAAACTCGCCAGTGCCAAGGTTTTCTTTTCGGCGTTGATACTCCAGGTAATCCACTTCGTCTAGCGCCACGCGCTGTTCGCTTTCGCTAATAGTAGTTAGCGGCTTTAGTTCGGGCACAATCGCTTCTAATTCAGAGGCTTGCGGTAAAAAGATTTCATGTGCTTCTTTGACTTTTTTGTCGCGGAATAGCGCTTCCTGGGTGGTGGTAAGCTCTGCGCTTTTATCTAGTCGCCCGCTACCAATTTGATTGGTTTCGGCAATAAACTCTGCTTCGTCAGGCGCTTGTTCGCTTTTGGCAATCGATAGCGACACTTCCATTTGTTGATTTTGTTTTACCAGTGGGCTGGCGGCAATACCTATGCCGAAAACAATTAGTCCATGCACGATCAATGCAAAGGTGGTGCTAAAGTTTAGCGCTGTACTTTGACCGGGCCGATAGTGAAAAGATTGAGGCATTTCAACTTAAGCTAGTTTACTTTCGATAGCGTCTATGAGGTCACCACCGATATCCAGATTGCATTGTTGGTTTAACTCGCGAACGCAGGTTGGGCTGGTGACGTTTATCTCCGTCAGGTAGTCGCCGATTACATCGATACCTACAAATAATAGCGCCTTTTCTTTTAGCGTGGCTTTCACCTGTTGGCAGATCCAGTGATCTCTTTCGGTCAATGGCTGCGCTACACCGGAGCCGCCGGCCGCAAGATTGCCACGGCTTTCACCAATGGCTGGAATTCGTGCGAGTGAGTGGGGCACAGGTTCGCCGTCGATAAGCAGAATTCGTTTATCACCGTTGACTATTTCGGGGATGTAGCGCTGCGCCATAATCATATCGCGATCGTCACCGAGTAGTGTCTCGATAATAACGCTGACATTTGGGTCGTCCTGCCTGGCTCGGAAAATCGATTTGCCGCCCATGCCGTCGAGCGGCTTGAAAATGACATCGCCATGTTCTTTGTGGAACTCGCGAAGCGTTTGCGGTTGTGCAGATACAATAAGCTCTGGCCCACATTGTGGAAACTCGGTGGCAAAAATTTTCTCATTGCAATCGCGCAAACTGGAAGGCTTGTTGACGACTAGCGCACCTTCACGTTCTGCTGCCTCTAAAATGTAAGTAGACATCAGGAAGCGGCTATCAAAAGGCGGGTCTTTACGCATGATGATTGCATCGAGTGAACCCAGTTTGACGTCAAGCGCTTCGCCAAACTCAAACCAGTGCTCCAGGTTGTCAAACACCTTTAGCGTTTTGCCTTTGCCAACAGGGCGGTGCTTTTCAATCGCTAAATCATCCAGCTCGAAGTAATTAATTTTCCAGCCCCGCGCCTGGGCCGCGAGCAGTATAGCCAGCGTGGTATCTTTTTTAGGGTTGATGGTTTGAATGGGGTCCATCACCACCCCAAGAGTTCTAGCGCTCACCGAAAACTAATCTCCTGACAGTTGCTGGCCTAAGTTTACACGCGCAACCGAGGCCTGATAACCAAATGCACACATTCTGTTGCAAATTTGCCAAGCTAATGAAAAACAGTTGCGCTCAGCGGAGCGTGAACTGGTTCACCTATTTTTTGCCAAACAAAACCTGCTTCTCGAAAGTCGAAAAATAGCTTTATTTATATACAGCGTTGAGCTAAACCTAATAGAGCGCGAGTGAGTATTTCCTCGATTTCAATCGCTGGTCATGGGCTGATTATTGCCTGGCTGGCTCGTGATATGTCAACGACTTACATGACTTCTGGAGTTCCAAAACCATGGAAAATTCGCACAATCAAGCTGTGATTATGATTGTTGATGACAGCAAGACGATTAGAAAAACCGCAGAAACCTTGCTCTCGCGAGCAGGCTATAGCGTTGTGTGTGCCGAAGATGGATTTGAAGCCCTGGCAAAAATAAGCGAACACAATCCGGAACTTGTGTTCGTCGACATTATGATGCCACGCCTTGATGGTTATCAGACCTGTGCGCTGGTAAAAAATAATGAGCAGTTTCGTTCGACCCCGGTGGTAATGCTTTCGAGTAAGGACGGCCTGTTTGATAAAGCAAAAGGCCGCATTGTTGGTGCAGATGACTATGTCACCAAGCCGTTTAGTAAAAACGAAATTCTTGAGGTGGTACAGCGTTACCTGCCTGGCGCTACGCAAACAGAACAACAACTATCCGCGTAGATTGTAGGCAAAACGAATTAAACAATTAAAGGTTGTGCAGTGAAAAAAGCCCTTGTTGTAGATGACTGTGCCGAAACATCGGCGCACCTAAGTAAGCTTCTGGCAAAAAATGGTTTTGAAGTAATCGAGGCCGCGAATGGCGAAGATGCGATAGATAAAGCCAACGAATACGAACCTGACGTTGTACTAATGGATATCGTCATGCCAGGCGTCAATGGTTTTCAGGCCACACGCCACCTCAATCGGTCACCAAAGACAAGCGACATCCCAGTCATTATGGTGTCGGCAAAAAACCAGGAAGTAGATAAGCAGTGGTCTGTGAAGCAGGGCGCCAAAGCTTATATTTGTAAGCCAGTAAACGAAAACGAATTAATAACAACGATCGCGCAAGTGGCCTCCTAGCGCCCACGTTACTAACCATTTTGCTGACGTGTAAAACCGTACTATGCATAGCTACAAAACTACAAACGTCATTCGCAACCCCCTTGAGCTCCTGCATCAGATGGGTGACTCGATTGCCCAGGCAAAATCCAGCAGTGAAACCGTAGGCTTTGTCCGCGATAGCTGGCAGGGCATATCCTTTTCCCTGTGTGGCAAACAGATGGTGTCGCGATTAGGTGAGGTTGTAGAGGTATTAACGCTTCCTGAATACACCGCTTTTCACGGTGCCGAGCCGTGGATGATGGGCGTAGCAAATATACGCTCGCAGCTAGTTACGCTAATCGATCTTGAAGCCTATTTTGGCTCAGCTCGCGCGGGAAACAAAAAAAATATTCGCGTGCTTATGGTCGATGATGGGTTTTCCAAAATCGGGCTGGTGGTGTCCAAGGTTTATGGACTGAAAAACCTGAGCGCTGCGTCGTTTAAGCCGCTTGAGGCAGGCAGCGATGAATTGCTAATGAGTTGCCTGGACGCGGTAGTGAGTGGTTCAGAAGCTATTGGCAAACAAAACCAATGGTATCGGTTTTCAATCGAAAAATTCCTGAACGCTAACGCGATAACCTAGCGGCATCGTAAGCTGAAACATCGAATCAATACTAGCAATAACCCAAAAACTAAGAGACAACGGTAATGAAAAGCACATTGACGAACTCAACCATTGTATTAAAAGCCCTGGTCGCTGCGTTGGTGGTATCTACAGCCTGTTTTGCCGCAAGTATATTCTTTGTTGTTAAAAATAACGCGACCGACAATCAGTATCGACAGTCAGCTGGCGAGTTGAGAGTTGCTGTTCATCAAATTTCTGCGCGAGCGAAAGATGCAATCGCCGGTGGTGCATGGGCTTTCAGTGATTTGAGTGAAACCGTAAATGACTTTAGCAAAAACCTTAATCAGCTCGTTAGCGGAAGCGATACGGCAACTGCTTTGCAGCCATCTCTGCCAGATGAGATTGGAGTGCTGGAAAGTAAATGGAAAGGGGTGAAAAAGCAGGTAGAAATTATTGAGGGGCGAAAAACGTCCATCCTTTGGCTGAATGATATCGCTAATGACTTCGAAAAAAGCGCGCCAGAAATTCACCTTGAGTACCAGGCAATTCTCGATCGGATGAGCAAGGCGAGATCCCCCTACGCACAACTTGCAGTAGTCCAGCGACAGCAGCTATTGGTAGAGCGGATTAAAGCAGGGTTTTCGAAATTACTGACGAGCGACGAAGCAGCAAGTACCACGGTGGCCGCATTTAGCGCGGCAATTGCCGAGTTTAACCTTGTTCATCAAGGCCTGATTAGTGGCAACAAAGAAGCAAAGATCACAAGGTTAACTGGTAAAGAGCATAAAGATTCGCTTAATCGCGTGTCTCAGTTGTTTAGTATTCTCAGTGAAGAAAAAGATCGTTTAGACAGTTCAGTTCCTGAATTCTTGCAGGCACGCGAAGCCAGTGAGCTGATTTTTAGTAGCACGCCTATTTTACTGGCCGCAACCAGCGGACTGTTTGACGGCATTCGCACGTTGGCATCAAAGCGGGTGGTTGGCACTGACTCCGCCATCGCGTCCGGAGTGGGAATGGCGGTAGCGCTACTACTTATTGCGCTACGCCTGAATCGCTCTACGGTTCAGCGCTTGCGTACCGAGAAGCAGGCAAACGACAAAAATCAACAGGCGCTTGGACAACTGTTGTCTGAAATTTCGGAACTGGCCGAAGGCAACCTTTCGATAGAAGCAACTGTTTCGGAAGAGTTCTCTGGAGCTATTGCAGATTCAATCAACTTTACGATTGAACAGTTGCGAGCCATTGTTTCCTCGATTAATGAAACCTCGGAAAAAGTTTCGGAGAAAGCGCGCGTTACACAAGATAAAGCGCTAGCACTGGCCGATCAATCAAAAAGCCAGGCGATTGAAATATCTGACGCTTCTATCGTGGTGAAAAATATGGCCTCTGAGATGACAAAAATGTCGGAAGAGGCAGCCGATTCTGCGACGGTTGCAAAAAGCTCAGTAGAAATTGCCAAGTCGGGAGCGAAAGTTGTCAAGAGCACCATAAGCGGTATGGATACAATTCGCGAACAAATCCAGGACACCGCCAAGCGTATTAAGCGACTGGGAGAAAGCTCGCAGGAGATAGGCGATATTGTTTCGCTTATTACAGACATTGCTGACCAGACCAATATTTTGGCATTAAACGCTTCAATTCAGGCATCGATGGCCGGTGACGCGGGCAGAGGGTTTGCTGTGGTGGCAGACGAGGTTCAGCGCCTTGCAGAGCGTTCTTCTTCGGCAACAAGACAAATAGAAAATCTGGTGCGAACTATTCGTAGCGACACCCACGAGGCGGTAATTTCCATGGAGCGCACCACAAGTGATGTTGTTACTGGTGCCAGCCTGACTAACGACGCAGGAGTGGCGTTAGAAGAGATCGAGCGGGTGTCAAAAAATATATCTGAGCTTGTTGAAGACTTTTCAAAAGCCGCGAATGAGCAGGCAGAAAGCGCTGTAGCGATTTCCAGATCAATGGCAGATATTAAAGATACCACCTCATTAACTGCGGAGGGCACGTTAGCAGCGGCCAACCAGGTTGGTGAGCTATCGAGCATGACGGGCGATTTACGACAGTCGGTTGCCGGGTTTAAGCTGCCTGAGACGATTCGCGGCGGTAAGGCAAAGTACACAGATATCCCGACAGTTACACCAAAGCATAACAACGCCTAATAAAAATTATTGAGTGAAAGTGATGGAAACAGCGTTGGATAGCCAGAGCGTCCAATATTCAGCTTCGGAAGCAAGTGAGCATATTCATCTTATGCGTGTAGAGCTGCTTTCGATACTGAGTCAGCAAAAACCTCTCGACCAGGGTTTAGCTGCGTCAATAAAATACTGCGAGCAGTTACTAGAAAGCGACGAGCTAGAGAGCGCAGCTCCAATAAGGGATTACGTCGCGCTAATTAAAACGCTATTTGAAAGGCTCGCTCCTGGCGATAATGAGCAATGTGCGAGCAAAGAGCTGGATGCGTTATTAAAAGCAGTCAATCCGCTCGCATATGCTATGCAGATTTATATTACTCAAACAGCGAGTGTGGAAGATAATTCTGTCGTCGAGCAGTTGCTGTCATACCCTTCAAACGAGTTGCGGCAGTTATTTTCGATGCCACTGGTTTTTCCGGCTTTTATTGCGCCGCAACTAGAAAACCTGTCCAGAAGCTATCATGATCAACGCTCGTCGACAACAAAAGAAAGCGCCGCTCAGCTGAGCCTATTAGCTAACTCGATGCTTGCCAGTATTGAGCAATTGAATACCTTGCAAGAAAAAAGCGTTGCAAGCCCTGAGACCGAGGGAAGTAGCCTCAAAAGCGTTAGCAGTGCAAAAAAAGAATTATTACGGAATGAATTTGGCGAGCTGTTAAAACAGTTTAATAATGTGGCTTTTGATGTAGAGAGTACGGCCCTCTCGTTATGGATCGATAGGCTTCTCGACGGTCGCCTGGACAACTGTCGATATCATGCAGGCTTAAGCCTGCTCAGCAAGATAAGTAAACTGAGTAGCGAGAATGCTAATAACGCAGTTGCTCAAACACTTGTTGAATTAGTATATTTTCTGGCAATCGACTTAGGCCATACCGAATATGGCAGTGAAGAGGCACCGGTATCTGCCACTAAACTATTTTCTGAGTTCGGTTTTCTGCTTGAAGAAAGCACTACAGTTTTGACGCAAGGCATTAACCCCGCGTGGGCAGAGTATTGTGAGAATCGCACGAGCCTGTCGATGCCAGATCTTGAAACGATTAACGCGCTAACAGAAAGCGTTAGAGATTGCCTGAGATCTATTCAAGAGCAGTTGAGTGCAGGAGATATAAGCGAACTTACCTGGTCTGCGGACAATGCGAATAGTGAGTGTGCAGGTATTCTCGCCAATATTAAACAAGAGCTGGAGACTATCACTTCCGTTATTCAATTCGTACCTGCATTTTGTTGTGGTTCGTTGGGTGGTCGATTACAAGCCTTACGATCAACATTGGATTCCCTGCAAAAACAGCCTGATGAGGGTTTGGCAAATCAACTGGCTGACGAAGTTCTTGCGCTGGATGGAGTGTTCGACGCGATTCTACACGGAAACAATCAGGCAGAATCAAAGTATGCATTGCTGGTCCAGGTTAAGGCATTATTAAATCAACTAGGTGTGATTTGTCAGCGATGCAATGTGGAGGCTGGATTTGACTCTGGTCAAAGTGATCCGTCAGATGACGAGAAAAAGCTTAGTGCAATATGTCAAATGTTGGCCGGGGTGATCATATTTTCTGGTGACGAGCTTTTGGTGGACGTTATCAATAAAGTGGTTGAAACCGCAGGGAAGATTTTTATAACAAGCGCGAGCTCTACGGAGAATGATGAGCAGTTGTTGGCTGCGGACAGGTTGTTGGAAAGTATTGAAGAGGTGCAACTGCATTTAGCCTCCCTGCTGGCGTCGAACCAGCACACTCATGTGAATCTGGAGAAGGTACTAGCTTATCTATCTAATGACACGATTGATCAGGAGGTGGCTGACACAGGTGCACCTGACACAGACGCACGAGGGAAAAAACAGAGTGACGCATCACCGGTTGGTGCTCAAGATCAAGAGATCGCGCAAGAGAACAACGATAACGCATCTAATGAACCCACTCTGGATTCCAGCGATGATGTTGCTTGTGGCGAGACCATTGTTGATGATCTCAACGCTAACGAATTCGAATTAACCGCTAAAAACCCATCGACACCAGATAGTTTGGGCGAAGAGATCGACGACGAAATCGCCGAAATTTTTATTGAGGAAGCAAATGAAGTAATCGAAGAGCTACGATCACTTCAGTCCGGGTTGAGCAATTGCGGGGCACTATCCCCTACAGACGAAGCGCATTGGCAATCGGTTAAAGAATGCCGACGCTATTTCCATACCTTAAAAGGCAGCGGTCGAATGGCTAGCGCGACCCACCTGGGAGAATTTTCCTGGGCGGTCGAGTCTATGCTAAACCGAATCCTCGAGCGCGTTATTGAATGCGAAGAAGGCCATGTAAAGGCGTTAAGTGAGGCCATTGATTATGTGCCAGGCTTGTTGCAATCGTTTAGTAACCGCCAACTGCCCGATCCCTGCTATAAATCGTTAGAGCAGAAAATTGTTAGTCTCACCGAGAACATATCAGGCTCTGAAGAGCCAGAAAATGAAACCGTCAGCGATTTGCCGGTATCGTCTTTTGAGCACGAGTATGTAGAGCAAGAGCATGTTGAGCAAGAAAGTACCACGCACGAACGTGTCGAGCAGGAACAGCAACACGACAATTACGTGCCCGAAGAGCAAACGGCAGAACAAATTTTTGCCGAAGAGCTTTTGGCTACCACGTGCTACTTGCGGAGCTTGACGGTTCCCGACGTAGAGAGCGACGACCAGCTACAGGTTTTGTTAAAGTCCGCTATCTTGAAAATGCATGGGCTTGCGGGTTCAGCAAAGCTGGTCGAATTTCAAGAAGCAAGCCAGGTGGCGCTGATTGTAGAAGCGCACTTAGAAGCGCTATTGACCCAGAGTTGCGATTCGCAGACTATTATTCAGCTGCTAGTGATGTACTGCGATTTACTCGAACCGCTATCCAAAGGCGATGGCGCAGCAAATGTTGTTGAAGAGGCCCTTGAGGTTCGCGATAACTTTGACAGACAAATCGGCGTTGAGCTCGAAAAACAAAGTGTTCGCGAAACAATACAGGCGTGCACCTTGCTTTTTGATGTGGAGCAGATTCTAAATCAGTGGCGGGTGAGCAAAGCCGAAGGTCAGCACTATGACTTACTGGTTTGCGAGTTAGGTATGCTGCGGGAGTCGCGGGCTTTACCGACTAGCTTGTTAAAGTTGATAGATAGGCTAAATCAAATATATTTATGTGTAGAGGGGCGCGCGCTGAATTACCAGTTGCATGGCTCTTTGCTACAGGCGCATGAAGAATTAGAAAATGGTTTGAGCGCCGTGCTAACCGAGCACGAACCACAGCCGCTTGAAACGCTGGCGATGCTGGACAATCTGGTCGAGCAACTTTCTTCAGCAAATAACAATGCCAGTGATACATCAAATACGGATGCCGATGTTGTTGCTCCAGCACTTGCTGCTGAAGCCGACCAGGTTGACCAGGAAATCCTGGGTGTCTTTTTAGAAGAGCTTGACGAACTTGAGGAAAATCTAAGCGCTCGATTTGAAGAGTGGCAGCAGTCTCCCAATAACGCGAGCTTGTTAAAAGCGATGCTCCGACCCTTGCATACACTGAAGGGAAGCGCGCGAATGGCGGGCTTGGGTTTATTGGCGACAGATACACATAGCGTTGAGACACGAGCAGAGGAGCTACTCGAGTGTGACGCTGAAAACAAAGAACAACAGCTTTGTGAATTTAAGCAACAGATGGGGGCGCTGTTAACGCAGTGTAAAGACGCGCATCGCTGGCAAGCGCCTGCCGAACAAAAAGCACCGAAGGTGGTCGAGCGACGCAACAGGGATCGAGCGGCATCCGAAAGCGCCCGACAAATGTTGCGCCTGCCTGCCAGTATGCTGGAAAAACTCAGCAATCTTGCTGGCGAAAATAATGTATCTCGCTCGATAGTAGAGCAAAATGTTTCTGAGTTTACGCAGGGTTTTGAAGAAACCGACGCTACCCTGGGTCGCCTTGCCGAACAGATCCGCCGGCTGGAAATGGAGGCCGAAGCGCAAATTGCCTTTGGCCGAGAGCGTGCTACCCAGGAGCAAGCCGAAGGTTTTGACCCGCTCGAAATGGATCGCTACTCGACCTTGCAGCAGATATCACGCTCTCTCGTTGAGTCGTGCTCTGACCTCAAAGACCTGCACGCGACGCTTAAGGAAAAAAGCCGTTCTGTGGAGACCTCACTTATCCAGCAGTCTCGCATTGGTCGTGAGCTGCAAATGACGCTGCAACAAACGCGAACCGTTCCGTTGTCTAAAGTGCTAATTCCGCGCGTGCGGAAAACGTTATCGTCGCTTAGCAAAGAGCTTGATAAGCCCGTTGCATTGTCGGTGCTACAGGTGGATGGTGAGCTAGATCGCAATGTTATCGAGCGCCTTACGGGACCTATCGAACATATCCTGAGAAACGCAATTGACCATGGTCTGGAAACAGAGCAGGAGCGAGTCAAGCATGGTAAATCCCCTCAGGGGCTAATCTGTCTCGATATTTTTAAGGATGGGCCAGAGCTGGTTATCGAAATTAAAGATGATGGCAAAGGCATTGATGTCGAAAAGGTAAAAGAAAAAGCAATTAAACGGGGCTTGTTGTCGGACGACGTAGCGTTAACGGACGACGAGTTAATCCAGACGATATTTACGCCAGGTTTTAGTACAGCGAACGAGGTTACACAGATATCGGGCCGTGGTGTCGGTCTTGATGTAGTGAGTAGCGAGCTCGCAAGTATGGGTGGAATGGTTCGTGTGTTTTCTAAGCCAGGCGAAGGTAGCTTGTTTAGATTGCGCCTGCCGTTTAGCGTCGCTATGAATCGTGTGCTGTTGGTTGATGTCGCTAAAGAAACAGTAGCGGTGCCAATAGATTCGATTGTTGGTGTAGTACGAGTAAGCTCTTTCGAGCTTGAAGAGCAATACCACAGCGACAATCCAAAATTTATCTACGCCGAACAGGAATATGACTTCCACTACCTCGGCAAGTTGCTGATGGGGTCAGAACCCGAATACAACCTGGAGCACTTTACTGCGCTCCCTGTTCTGCTGGTAAGAAACAGAGACAAGCTTGCAGCCGTCCAGGTAGATACTTTGATTGGCAGCAGGGAAATAACGGTGAAGACCTTAAGCCAGAAATTTAACCCTGTTGCGGGTGTGACGGGTGCGACCATTCTGGGCGATGGCAAGGTTGTGACAATCCTGGATTTAACCGACCTCATTGAAAAACGTCAGCAAGGCGAGTCGAAACGTTGGGCGCGGGATGTTGTCTCTACCTTAGATGATAGCAACTTATGTAAAGCGTTAGTGGTCGATGATTCGGTAACCGTGCGTAAAGTTACATCGCGATTATTGGAGAGGCAGGAGATAAAGGTCTTCACTGCGAAAGACGGACAGGATGCGCTTGAGCAAATGGAAACACTGGCTCCCGACTTTGTACTGCTCGATGTCGAGATGCCCCGGGTTGACGGCTTTGAAGTTTTGGAGCGAATGCGACGTGACGAACGGCTTAAAGATATTCCGGTTGTGGTTATCTCCTCACGTTCTGGTGAAAAACACCAGAACCGCGCCAAGGCGCTGGGTGCGAGTGCGTTTTTAGGCAAGCCATATCAAGATGAGCATTTGCTCGATGTGTTAACAACACACTGTAGCAAAATGCAGTCGTCAAACGATTCGGTAATGCCGTTAAGCGAAAAAGTGGTGAACGGTTAAGTCAGCATGTTTCAATCAGTCAATATTTGGAGAGTCAGCGGTGCAACTAGCGATTGATCCACCTCAATTTCAGCTAAATGGTATGTTGCTGCAGTTAAGCGCGCTTAACCTGCTTGTGCCCGACAATATGGTTGAAGAAATTGCCTGGCCAGAGCGCGTCAATGCCGTTGCAAACTCTCCGATATGGTTTAAGGGCTATTTTTCGTGGCAGGAGCAGCGCATACCACTAATTAGTTTTGAGGAGCTAAACAGCGGTGGTGACGACCTTCAAACAGAACATCAGGCAGGTGCCGCCGTGGCCATAGTAAGTGGCGCCATTAACAGAACATACTTACCGTACTATGCAATCGCGTTGAACAACGAGCCGCGTCTAATTTCGCTTAACAAAAAAAGTATTGCGCCTGATTCTGGTCGTCAGACAAAACGTGCTGAAGCTTGTTGGATCACGGTGGACAATTCTTCCGCGCTAATTCCTAAAATCGAGTGGATTGAAGAGCATCTACTGGCATACGTGCTTCGCGCATCCGCATAAGCTCGCTGCTGAGCTTTATAAAAAGCCCAGCAGTATCGTGGAAAAAGATGGAAGGAAAAAAGAACCGACGAATAAAAAGCGTAGGGTGTTAACCCTTTAGCTTACGATAAACAGTCGATGCGCTGATACCCAGGCGTTGCGATGCCTCAGCAACGTTACCCTCGCACAGATCTATAGCCTCTTTAATAGACTCGTCGATAATGTCACCCAATGGGCGAATTGTCTGGCGGTTTGCTTCCGCATCAATGCTCTCGTTAAGCGAGATCGCGTTTGCGGCACGAGAGTTCAATGCTTTTATCTGGTCGATCATTTTGTACTGCCGCGCCAACGAGCTGTTTTGTGGTGGCAAGTTTTCTGCGCGTCGTTCGCCTTGCTCTTTAATGATGGCTATTGGGAGCATGGAGGGAAGTACAATTTCTTCGTCATGAAGCACGACTATATTGCGTATTACGTTTTGCAGTTCACGAATATTACCAGGCCAGGAATAGACTTTAAGCAGGTCGATAGTTTCGGGCGAAAAGCGAGTAAAGCGTTTGCCTTCTTCCTGCGAAAATTTTGCCAGGAAGCGTTCGGCCAGAACAACAATATCATCGCCGCGCTCACGAAGCGGAGGCAAATGAATTTGAATCACATTCAGCCGGTAGAAAAGATCCTGACGAAATTTCCCTGACTGGATTTGCTCCATAGGGTCGCGGTTGGTGGCACAAATAAATCGGACATCGACGTTTTCGATCTGGTTTGATCCAACGCGATTAAAATAGCCTGTTTGTACAAATCGAAGAAGTTTACTTTGCGTATCGATGGCCATTTCACCGATTTCATCAAGAAACAGTGTGCCATTGTCCGCCTGTCTCGCAACGCCCTGGCGGTCGTTAATGGCGCCAGTGAAGGCGCCCTTAACATGACCAAACAATTCTGTTTCGGCCAGGCTATCAGGTATCGCGGCGCAGTTTAGGGTAACGAGTTCGTCATCGCTACGTGCGCTGAAACGATGAATGAGCTGCGCGCAAACCTCTTTGCCCGTACCATTTTCGCCAGTAATAAAAACGCTTGCGTTACTTTTTGCGGCGTTCACTATCAGCTGAGCGACTTCAACCATCTTCTGGCTGCTGCCAATGTAACTAGGTTGGTCGGTATCGTTAAGTGGTTTGCGCGCTTCGTCGACGCTTGTGCGAATGGCCACCTGCGAAACTGCGCGCAAAATGCGCTCGGCCAGAAGCTGGGAAGTGCTACTGCCAGACGTGTTGAGATTAAAAAAATCACTGGCGCCAGAACGGATTGCTGCGGCAGTCACTTCTGGATTAGATGTTGGCGTTGCTGCGATGATGGCAGTGGGGGAACGATGATTGCTGAGCCAGTTGATAAACTCGAGTTCATGCGCGCGGCTACTTTCAGCTACGACGACAATCACCACTTGTGGGAGTGATTTTTCGAAGGCAGCTTTGGCCTGTTGTAAATTATCGCTATAGAACAGAAGCTCTTCGCGGGCACCAGCTTCTATGAGCAGTAACGTGACATCGCAGTTTGCCTGGTCGAACACCAGAATTTGCGAGGAGAACTTAGACAGCATTTTCTCAACCCCATGGTGATAAATTATCAGCTTTTAAGCTAAAGGGTTGTCATCAGTACTGACACTCCACCAAGAAGCCAGAATCAACCCGACGCATGAGTTAAATACTCACTTGCGCCCTAAAAGCAATTATGTGTTGAAGTTCCGATTTCAATGAAGATTCAGAATAATGGGCAGCGGATGCACTGAATAGTTCCGCGCAATATTCTGACCGTGAAGGAATAGGCTTGTTAGTTAAATGGAGCTATTGCTAAAAGCTCCGACGGCCTATTTTTCGATGGCCAACTAACTAAAAGTTCTGTGCCTGCTCCACGGTTGAGGCAGTGATACGAGTGTTACACCCCTAAAAACGTATCGCTATTATTCCTTACCTCGAAGTGCGGCATCTTGTCGATAAAAACCAGGAAACGCCGCGCGAACCCTTCTGTTATTCAGCTAATACTTGCATCGCATAACGGGGAACGTTTTATATACCAAAATAGTAGCAGCTAAGAAGTGCAAATATCATATATTTGCGAGGCATGGTTATCATTTTTACAAATCGTTTCATAATGATAATCGTTATGCATAAGCGGCCGCGCATGCTGGTTTACCACCGCTATCTTCGGTTCAGTGTGATTGGATCGATATAGACAACACCATCTGCTTTCTTCAGCCTTAGTTCTGTGTGCTTAACATTGGTCAAGCCGAGTTTCTTCAGTGCTTCCGGGTGAATGGATAGACGATAGCTACCCGGTAAAACCGCGTTAATAACAAAGTAGCCATCAAACTCTGACACTGTCGTTTGCACAACATCGCCATTTAAAGAAGTGAGGATAAGCGGGATACCGGGCAGCGGACGCAGCTGCCCCGCATCCTCGATTTGTATGCTGCCCTCAATTTCGAGGGTTTCCACCACCGGGATTGGCAAATCGATAAGCCCGCCGGGGTGGGAAACCACTCTCGCTTCGTCGAATTCGCTTTGCCAGAACGGGTCTTCAAAAGAGCCTTTGTCGAGCTTGATCCGCGATTCGGTTGAGCTCCTAAACTGGGTGAGATAACTGGTGCCTTCATGGTTTGTTTCGAGCTCACGCCAGGCATTGATGCCTTCAAACTGAACGGCCCGGAGAGGTTCATCGCCGTGACTAAAAGCCTTGTTACCATCGTGATCGAGAAAAACCTGCGTTCGCATTCGCCCAAAATTTGCCTGCCTATTTGGTAGTGAGTGCCAACTACGGTCATGTCGAGATAATGAGAACTCAGCGTTCAAACCTATAAAGCCACCCCCTCCTTCATTTACGGAGGCATCCAGAGACAGCAAGACACTGGAAAATTTTCTTGCTGAGCTAAATGCAAGCGCGTTGTTATCCCCACCGCTAAAGTCCGTGTTTGTCGTAATCTGCAAATTCCAGTCGCGGTTCGGGTGCCAGTTCCATGTCGTTGCCAGGCTCACGACTTCAAAACCGTCAGTGGTGTCATATTGCAGGCTCCCGCGTAAGTTGAGCCTTACCCCGGCGGTGCGCAAGTAGCGCAGGCTGCCTGTATTAAAAGAATCAAGGCGACTGGTGTTGTAAATATTGTCCCAGTTGATCCGTCCGCCCAGCGCATTGAAGCCGAACCGGTTTTCGACCGTTAGCAGGTATTGGCGGTCTGTCGCTTGTTCGTAATTGAGAAGAAGCTGGTGGGTCAGGGGGGCGGAAAACAGTTTGCCAATATAGGAATTAAAACGAAGTTCAACATCTTCCTTAATTCGGCCGGAGTCCGATCGCTCACTAGAAAACTGGTTGTAAAGCTTATGGTTAAATGAGACTGAGGTGTTGCCGACCCTTGTCTGCAACCCTAGTGAGTAAGCGTTTCCTTCGCCCAGCTGCGAGAGTCGTTGCGCATTCAGCGCAACTCCCAAAAACGTGTAAGCAAGCCCTGCGCCCAGGTAGTTCCGGTTTGCGCTGGCATCATCGGGATTTGCATGTTCTGCTGCGACAAAGGCGAGTGACAGGTTGTTGCTGATGCCGCGCTCATGCGTCAGGTAGCCATACTGCTCGGTGCGGTCGCTATCTTCTTCTCCCGAGAACGAAGGCGCGGCGGAGAAGACGGATTCGTTGATATTGCTGTAATGCAGCCGAGTGTAAAACGCATTTTTGGGTAGCGCTTTATCGCCGATGTTCAGCGTCTCGCGGCGAGTTTCTTCCTGGCCTTGCGGGCCAAACAGCCGAATATCAAAAACGTTTTCGCCATACTCAAGCGGCAAATCATCAAATCGATAACGACCGTCGTCGGAAACGGTTTGGAAGTCGAGCAGGACATTGTTTCGGTAGACTTCGATTTCCCAGCCTGGTGTGGCAAAGCCTTCGATACTCTTTTTTCCGAAATCAGAAAGTGTTCGCTCTTCGCCAAACTGCAGGTCAACTCCCAGGCCGCTGCCGCTGGTGAATATCAATGGGTCGGAGACTGAAAATATATCACCGAGGGCAATGCTGTTGAGTTCACTATAAAGAGGCTTGTCGGGGTGAGCTTGTTTACGGTGGAGCGAAAACCGGGCATTGCTGCCGTTGTCCAGCGTTTGTCGTGAAAATAAAAAGCTACTTTGCATTTTCAGCAAGTCGCCGCTGCTTTGGACAAAGTACGAAACATCTGCGCCGCGATCTTCAGAAGTTTGCCGGAGTTGAACATTACTACCAAGGCTGACGTCTACAACCGGCCAGTTTATCCAGCGATACTGGTCTGCGATGATTGGCAAATCCGCTTTGGCTGCCCCGGCTATCCGCTCGCGTTGTTTTTCACGTTCGATACGTTTTTGAATAGGCAGTTTTTCTTTTGGTTCCAGCGACAGGCGCAGCTGGCTTAGCTTTAGTTCTAGCTCAATGGGAAACCATTGCTCTAAAAGAGCAATATCGACATAGATATCGATGCCGTCATTATAAATTGCCCCGCCTGTGCTTATTGCGTTGGTGAGATCACCGAGGGTTAGTTCGCTTTTGTTTAGATCAAGTAGAAACTCGCGATCGGTTGTTAAATACCACCCCTCTGCTGTGTTGTTAGTCGTATCGACGAGAATTGGGAACTCAATTGCGTCAAAAAAAGCTTGAAGTGGTACGAGTGCGAGTTCCTGGTTGGCGTAGATAAAAATGTCTTCTGCCAGCACATAGTTATTTAAACGCATATCGACAATTAGCAAATTGTCGTCTGCAAAAAGCTCCTCATAAAAAGGGTTCTGCTCGGCCTGCGTTGCGACAGGCTCGACCAAAAACACTGACAGTGCCAATGTAGTTTGCAGGATCGATTTTGCTAATTGCATGTTGGTGGCAGCTCGAAGAACACAACACGAGCGCGAAATAATGGCTAACGCAATATGCTAGCCGTCGAGGTAGCGTTGCCACCGTAGATAGGGTTTTCCTTGAATGTGGCGGTAAGCTCGCCGCTGCTTAACTCAATCGCCTGGTCGTTGGTATTGCCGCTACCATCGTCAGTGAGTCGCAGAGGTAGTTTGAAAATACGTTTGCTATTTGGGTAGTACACCGATATGCCCTTAGCTTCGCCAAGCCTGATCGTGCGGCCATTGTCTGCTTTCCAGCTTACTTCGAGGTCTCCATAAAGTGAGCGATCCCCCGTGCGGTTAATCGCAACGCTAAGCAGAGTCTCCGGCTTCTCCTGTGGGTCAGCAACGCCGTTAACAATCTGTAGGTCACTTAAGCTAACGTTTGCACTGGGTTGCTCGTGCCGCACAATAACGGGAATGGTAACTTCCACCACCGGCCGGATGGCTAACTGAAGCTCTGGGTTGTCGGCGTTGTCTAGCACAGAGTTTTGTGCAGGCAGGCGCCGAAACACCATATGCGAGCGATACTCTCCTTTTTCAAGACCCTGTGGTTTTCGCGCGACGACCCGGATTGTTTGCTTGCCTCTCGCTGGAATAGTGATTCGCCTTGGCGAGAAGCGAAGCATCGAGTCGGCGAAGCGCTCGCCGCTAACATCGTCGCCTTCCTGAATAATATTAAACTGGCCTGTTTCGGACATCTTAATATTGCGAAAAAACATTCGATACGAAGTGTCTTCGTTACCCTGGTTTACCAGCGTTAAAGAAGCGGTGCGTGTTTTATCGTCTAGCACGACACGAGTAGGTAGAATCTGAAGCAAGGCTTCGGACCAGGCAGGCAGCGAAACACATAGCCCGGCAAAAAGCACCAGAGCGACAGGGAGTTTTCGCCATGAAGAGTGTAGCGCCGAAATAACAGGCGAAGTTTTTAACGACAGCGTGCTGCCAGGGAAATATAGCATGATAGATGTTCACCCACGGTCAAAATGTGTGCACGTCCTTGTTATCTTTTTTCGTTCTCTACCGGAACGTTTTGTTGTGCAGTTTTTAGTATAGATGCCAAAAACGGGGCGTGATCAAAAACGTGGTTTATTCGTAGTTTATATTCATCACGTAGTTTAGAGAGTACTGCCCGGCTGCAGTGCCAGTGATTTGCAAATCGCCAAATACACTGATTCTACGCCTTCCGTTACCGCCAAGGTTTTTGGTCGATCGCCCATTGATGCGAGGCGTGAATCGCACATTGCCCGACTGGCTGCCGTAGGTTTGAATGTTTACGACCGACCCCGGCGTTCCACGCAAAATAAAACGCGCGCTTTGTCCATTGCCGACACAGTCCTGGCCCGCAAGTCCTAACAGTCGGCCGCGGCGATTCATTCGGCAAATTCCAGGTTGGCTAGAAATAACCCCAAACTCTATGTCTTCGCGCAAAGGAAGGATTTGCGGTTCTTGCGCTTGTGCGGTAGATGATGTGAAAAGCAGCGCTTTCAGCACCAGCGTCGATAAGACAGCAGCGATCTTACAACCCGAAAATCGCCTGGGTCGCCAGGATCGAGAGTTTAAAAAAGCCCTCGAGTGTTGTTCTTGTCTTGGGTTGGTGCGGTGCAATGGCGTTCTCTGTGCGGATGCTTAATCGCAACGTTTGCGACAAATAAAACGTTTAGCATCTACAAGAATAGCTACTCGTGGTTAGATATGTGGCTGATTTGTGACTAGTGCAGGAAGTTGGTTTTAGTCGGTTATTCGTAGTTCGCGGTGATTCGGTAGGGAATCTGGTAGCTACCTGGTTCAGGCTGGTCGATGTCGATACTGCCTGCAACCGGGATATGAACCCTACCGCCGTCTAGCGTGATTGCATCCGACGAATCCACCAGCCTGGGGGTGAATGTAATGTTCCCAGCAGAGCCGGAGTGAGCGTTTACTATCACTCTTGCGCCTCTGTTTCCTGATAGCTCGATACTTCCAAGAGTCGCTTCGCCTGTGCAAAGCCGGTTGTTGGTGGAGAGTTTTCCGTCTGGATTCAGTGTGCAGTTCCCGCTCCCACTTGCTACGTTACCAAAGCTAATGCTGGTGCTTTCGGTCAGCGAAAGCGCTTCGCTTATGTAGACGTTTGCGTTGGCGCGAACTTCTGCGGCGTTCGAAGTGGCTACAAAGAAAGTGGCTGCAAAGAGAGTGGCTGCGACAGGTAAGAGAAAAAGTGGGGCAGCTACGGCGAGCGCGTCAGGCAAGCGACTAGGTTTGAGACAAAGCCTGATGCTGGAAAGGTGACTGGCGCGGTCCGATTTTGCATCACGCCATCGAGCGCTGAAAGGCATGTTTTACATCCCATAGCCATTAATCGAATGGTTCGCCTGGGATGGTAGCAGCCTTTGTTCAAAATTCAAACATTTTGAAGCCGAGTGGCCGGTCTAACAACAGTTAGTTGTAATCGGCGACAAATGTGTAAGGGATGACTTTAGCGCCCTGGGACAAAGTACTGCCCCACGATAGCTGACCTACAACATCTAGCGTGGCGGCGCCTAAAAAACCACCCGCATTAGGAAGAAATCCGCTCAGGGTCGCCGCAGGGCCAAAGCTGGGTGTGAAAGTAATACCATCGGCGGTGCCGGGCAGAACAGAAACGGTAACCTGGAAAAAGCGTATGCCCTCTACTGTGAATTGGGCGGTTGTGCCCGTGCCGGTGCAGCCATCGGCAGTACCAGACATCGCGCCGCCCAGTGCCATGCTACAGTTGCCAGCGGTAGATCCAGAGAGCGAGCCAAAATCTATCTCTCGGTTTTCTGTAACGGTGAGCCCAAACAGCAAATTTACCGCAGCGTTGGTATTGATTTCAGCCGCTATTCCTAACGAGCTAATGCTGGCGAAAAACAATATAAAAACTGCGCGCAAACTGCTGCGAATGCGTTTTGTGGTTTTGATTGTGAGGTGAATAAACATTGCGCTTGCAGAGTCACTCGAGAATATCGTTAGTCGTAATCAGCGGTTAAAGTATATGGGATTTGCGTAACGCCGTTGACCGCTCCAACACCTACTGTCAGTGTGCCTGCGACAATAACTTGCGCCGAGCTGCTTGCGCCAGCGCCTGTTAATACGACGGTGTTTCCATTAGGCAGTGTTGGCGCAAAAGTGATGTTATTTGCAGTACCAGACGCAACTGACACATTCACTGTGGTGTTGCTAGAGCCATTAACCGTAAATATCCCCAGGGTTTCATTGCCAACGCAAGAAAAGATGTCGCCCGTAGTGTTACCTGTCGCGTCCATTGTACAAGTGCCTGCTTCATTCAGGATAACACCAAAATTGATTTGCTGGTTTTCAACAAGGGTTATCGTTTCGAGGACACGGACATTAACATTGCCGCCAAAAGTATCGCCAAACAACGGCGCAGTAGCGAGCGAAACGAAAGCGACAGTAAGGCAACTAACTAACCGGGATAGAATGTTTTTTATGGTCACAACTTAAAAGCACTGATTTTTAGTAATTTTAATATTCTGTATTTGTCGCAAACCAATGCTTGCGAAAACTGTTTTCAAAAGAAAACACGACAAGCCTGGTTTGCGGCAATACAGTGGTCAGCTTATTGGTAGTTCGCTGTAAAGGTATAAGCGATATCTTTGTCGCCTACTGTGGCAGACGAAAGAGAAAGCGATCCACGAACGGTGATAGCTGCACCACCTGAACCATCAAGAGTCACTGTAGAAGCACCTTCGATTACCGGGTTAAATGTCACGCCACCTACCGCTGGGCCCGCTGTTACGCTCATATCAACAGCTTCGGCTGCTTCTCCAGACAAGGTAAAAGTCGCTGGTGTTGCTGTGCCAGTACAGTTTAAGTCGGCGTTTGAGCCAGAAAGGCTGCCCGCTGCATCCATAGTACAGGTGCCATCAACCGCGGCGATGTTGCCAAAGTCGATTTCTGTGGTTTCTGTAATTGAAAGCGCCGAGATGATGTTTACGTTAGCGTTTCCAGTGATTGACGCAGCGCTCACAAGGCCGCTGAATGAAAATGCTGCGATTGCAGCGGACAAAATTATCTTTTTCATAGCATTTACTCTTGGTTTTGATTTTTGTGGCTCTAAAGAAGCCAGTCACAGGTTTACTAGAACCACAAGGCCCTACATTGACGCCGAACGAGTCAGCGAATGGCGGTTAAGTTTGCAGCTCGTATGCCAGATATTGATCGGTGAGTGCGCTTTAAAAAATGACTTGCAGCCACCTAAAAACGTGATAGCTGATTCTTATCTATTTGATTTATATGACTTTACGTTTTTGGCCTGACTGGCTTGAGGCCTGTTGGAGCCACGTTTTTGGCAGGTTAATTTGTGTGCAAGCTCACAAATTACTCAAAACCTGATTGTCGGGTTTGTAGTTATTGACCGCGGTATATCTGGGGTGAATTGCAAGAATTTTTTATTTTGCGAAGCGAAAAAGGAATGCGTAGCAATTTGCAGAAGGATCAATGCCAATAACCTACGGATTTAAAAGCTGCATATTGGCAATGCAGTGATAAGAAAAACAGTGCGAATGGTTGCTATATCAAAATATATTGATATTATTCGGCTTGATCAGCATCGAATTATTTTAATATAGATCCCTGGAAGCGACAGGTATTTGAAAGCAATAGGTAAACAAGCACATTTGGCGATTGCGGCCCAGCCATTAGAGGCAGGTAGTGCCACGGCAGGCGCTACTGGTGAGTCGCAAATACCCGCCGAAAGCCTCGAGCACCTGTTCCGTGCTGCGGGAGATTCGTTACGTCTCTCGATTTTGCAGGTATTAAAAAACGATTCGTATAGTGTGTTTGAGCTGTGCAGCTTATTCGGTGTTAAACAGTCGGCGATGAGCCACCACCTGAAGATACTGGCAAGCTCCGGTCTGTTAACCAGGCGTCGGCAGGGCAATGCGATTTTTTATCGGCGAAGCATCGTCAATGCCGCAGTGGAACAGCACGGCTTGAATGAAGGCCTGTTAGCTTCGATGTTTAATTCGATAGACGCCGTTCCGATGGATCAAGCGCTAGCGCTGTCGGTAGAGCGAATTCAGCGTTTGCGTAACGAAGCATCATTAAACTTTTTTTCCGAGCACAGCGAAAAATTTCGTGCGCAACAAGATCTTATTTCTCCAATCGAGGAATACCAAAGCACGTTGACGGAGTTGCTAGATGCAGCGCTTCGCAGCAATGGCGTTGCGACTAACCCTGAGCCACTAACTACCAAGCAAGCAATTGAAATTGGGCCCGGCGAAGGCATTTATCTTGCCGAGCTGGTTAAGCGATTTGAGCATGTGATTGCGTTGGATAACTCTGAGTCGATGCTAGATCGCTGCCGTAAGTTTGCAAGAAAAAAGCATTTTGACAATATCGGTTACATACATGGCGACACAAGAAGCCTGTTAGATTTGGTAGGTCAGGTGGGTCGAGGGTCATCGGTATCCGCACGTCGCGCGAGCTGTATCGTGGCAAATATGGTTCTGCATCATAATGCGAGCCCCAGGCAGATGTTTCGCAACGTCAGCAAATTGCTTTGCGACGGCGGTATCTTCGTGGTTTCCGAATTGTTTTCGCATGAACAAGGTTGGGTTAGAGATGCTGCTGGCGACGTCTGGCTTGGATTTGACGAACAACAGTTACATCAGTGGGCATTAGAATGCGGCATGTACTGCGATTTATCGAGTTACACTGCGCTTAAAAATGGCTTCCGCATTCAAATGCACGTATATCGTAAAAAACACAGGAATAGGCATTAGAAAAAATATGAGTGAATACAGTACTTTTACTTCTGAATCAGTATCAGAAGGGCATCCCGATAAAATGGCAGATCAAATTTCGGATGCGGTGTTGGACGCAATATTGGCGAGAGATATACACGCGCGTGTTGCCGTTGAAACCCTGGTTAAAACGGGCATGGCTATTGTCGCAGGTGAGCTAACTACCAGTTGCTATGTGGATCTAGAAGAAATTATCCGCGATGTGATTACAGGTATTGGTTATAACAGTTCTGCTGTGGGATTTGATGGTGCAAGCTGCGCGGTACTCAATGCTATCGGTAAGCAGTCGGTAGATATCAACCAGGGCGTAGATCGCGCCAGACCAGAAGACCAGGGTGCGGGCGACCAGGGTTTGATGTTTGGTTACGCGACTAACGAAACTGACACCTTTATGCCAGCACCTATTTTTTACTCGCATCGAATGGTAGAGCGTCAGGCACAGTTACGCAAATCGGGCGAGCTGCCCTGGTTGCGCCCAGATGCCAAAAGCCAGGTAACGCTGCGCTACGAAAATGGTAAGCCGGTGGCGATAGATGCGATTGTGCTATCGACCCAGCATTCTCCTGATATTTCTCTGCAAGAGTTACAACAAAAAGTTAAAGAGCAGATCGTGTTACCGGTGTTACCAGAAGCATGGATTCATGCTGATACCCAGTTTCATATTAATCCTACCGGTAATTTTGTGATTGGTGGGCCGGTTGGTGATTGTGGACTCACGGGGCGCAAGATAATCGTTGACACCTATGGTGGAATGGCGCGTCATGGGGGCGGGGCTTTCTCGGGTAAAGACCCTTCAAAGGTTGATCGCTCAGCAGCCTACGCTGGTCGCTATGTTGCGAAGAATATCGTCGCTGCAGGTTTGGCGGATCGTTGCGAAATCCAGGTGTCCTATGCGATTGGTGTGGCAGATCCGACATCAATTTCCGTTAATACATTTGGTACCGGAAAGGTTTCTGATGATGTACTGGTTGCTGCGGTAAGAGAAGTTTTTGATTTGCGACCTTACGCGATTTCCAGGATGCTGGATTTGCAATATCCAATGTACCAGCACACCGCTGCTTACGGGCACTTCGGTCGCGACCCGTTTGAAACAAGCTACCAGTGGAGCGACAACGGTAAAATAACGGAAAGCAAGTTTACCGCGTTCACATGGGAAAAAACCGACAAAGTAGACGAGCTGCAAGCTGCGGTTCGATAATTTTTTCGAAAGACTAACAGTTAAACTAAAGAGATTGCTATGAGTCAATTAAAAGAAGTTAACGCCAGCAGTGACTATAAAGTTGCTGATATCAATCTGGCAGAGTGGGGCCGTAAAGAATTAGACATTGCGGAAACAGAAATGCCGGCGTTGATGGCGCTGCGAGAAAAGTATGCCGGTGAGGAGCCGCTTAAAGGCGCAAAAATATTGGGTTGTATCCATATGACCATTCAAACCGGCGTATTGATAGAGACTTTGCAGGCCCTGGGTGCAGAGGTTCGTTGGTCTTCCTGTAATATTTTTTCTACCCAGGATCATGCGGCCGCAGCCATTGCCGCGTCGGGTGTACCGGTATTTGCCTGGAAAGGCGAAACCGAAGAAGAGTATGAGTGGTGTATCGAGCAAACCATCCTGAAAGATGGCAAGCCCTGGGATGCGAACATGGTGCTGGATGATGGCGGCGACTTAACCCAGATTTTGCACGAGCGATATCCTTCAATGCTGGATACTATTCACGGTATTACCGAAGAAACAACTACCGGTGTTCACCGCTTGCAGGAAATGTTAGATAAAGGCGAATTGAAAGTGCCTGCAATAAACGTTAACGATTCTGTCACCAAGTCAAAGAACGATAACAAGTACGGTTGTCGGCATTCTCTGAGCGACGCGATCAAGCGCGGCACCGATCACCTGTTAGCCGGAAAGAAAGCGCTGGTTATAGGTTATGGTGACGTTGGCAAGGGCAGTGCGCAATCGTTACGCCAGGAAGGCATGATAGTTAAGGTAACAGAGATAGACCCGATCTGTGCGATGCAAGCGTGTATGGACGGATTTGAAGTCGCTTCGCCCTACAATAACGGCGAAAACACTGCGAGTATTGCGGACATCAATAAAGACCTGCTTGGTACAACCGATTTGCTAGTTACCACTACTGGCAACTTTAATGTATGTGACTCGGCTATGTTGCAGACGCTGAAAAACGGTGCGGTTGTCTGTAATATCGGTCATTTCGACAACGAAATAGATACCGCGTATATGCGTGAAAACTGGGAATGGGAAGAAGTAAAACCACAGGTTCATAAAGTATATCGCGACAAATCAACTAACGATCATCTTGTGTTGTTGTCCGAAGGTCGCCTGGTTAACCTGGGTAATGCAACAGGCCACCCATCGCGAATTATGGATGGGTCATTTGCGAACCAGGTGTTGGCGCAGATGCACTTGTTTGCGGCCAGGTTTGCCGATCAGGCCGACGGTGAGATTACACTCGAAGTATTGCCGAAGCATCTCGACGAAGAAGTAGCCGCTTATATGGTTCAAGGTTTTGGTGGCGTGGTAACTAAGCTGACGCAAGAGCAGGCAGACTATATCAACGTTACCGTTGAAGGGCCATATAAAACTGAAACATACAAGTACTAGGGCTTTTTTTAGAATGGCATTTACTGAATCACACCGGCTGAGCTTTGAGTTTTTCCCGCCCAAAACCGAAAAAGGGTTTGAAAAACTTAAAACGGTACGCCATGAACTCGCAAGGTTGGCGCCCGAGTTTTTTTCTGTCACCTATGGAGCAGGTGGTTCGACCAGGGAAAATACCTATGCAGTTGTAAAAGAAGGGCTGTCAGAAGGTTATGCCGTTGCGCCGCATCTGTCTTTTGGTGGCGACGGGAAAAAAGAAGTCGCCAGCATTGTGCAAGAGTATATTGAACTGGGTGTGAAAAGGATTGTTGCACTGCGCGGCGACTTGCCGTCGGGCTTTGGTGATGCCGCGCGCCTGGTTCGTGCGAGTGAGCTGGTTGAGTTTATTCGGGAGCAGTTTAGCGGCCAGCTACATATTGAGGTTGCAGCTTACCCGGAAGTTCACCCAGAGGCGCCGTCGTACGACGAAGACATCGGTTATCTAAAGCATAAGTTTGATATGGGTGCTGACAGTGCGATAACGCAATACTTTTTTAATCTCGACGCCTACGAGCGGTTTGTCGATGCATGTGTAAAAAAAGGTATTCACCAGCCAATTTACCCAGGCATTATGCCAATAACGAACCTGGATAACCTGGAAAGGTTTTCCAGAAACTGCGGGGCAGAAATTCCGCGCTGGCTAAGTCATCGTGTTAGAAGTTTCAGTAACCCGCAGGATATGCTGGACTTCACCACCGACTTTATCGCGGAATTTTGTGAGCGCTTATTGGCGCTTGGTGCGCCAGGCTTACATTTCTACACAATGAATCAATCAGAACCGAGTTTGAGTATTTGTCGTAAGTTGGGGCTGGTAGAAAAAGCCAGCTAAGTTATGCGCCGCGTCCGACTCTACTGCGACCCCACTGGGCTCGAACTAAAAAGTGGTTATGTAGGCGAGCTGGACGCGCGAAATACGCATTATTTAAAGAACGTGTTGCGCACGCGGGTTGGGCAACCGCTTGCGCTTTTCGATGGAAATGGTAACGAACTTCAGGCCCAGGTCTCAGTTGTCGAGCGCCGCAAGGTGGTCGTTAGTATTGGCGAGACGATCAACCGACCATACGAGACCGAGTCGCCGCTTAAAATAAGTCTGGGAATCGGTATTTCCAAAGGCGAGCGCATGGATTGGGTGGTGCAAAAGGCCACGGAGCTTGGCGTCTATAGTATCCATCCGTTGTTTACCGAGCGTTGTGATGTGAAGCTTGACGAACAACGCCTGGGAAAAAAAATAGCCCACTGGCAAAGCGTTGTTGTATCGGCCTGCGAGCAATGCGATCGGTCGAGACTTCCCTCGCTGGCGGTGCCCGAGGACTTTTCGCAGTTTATTGCGCGAGAAGCCGACGGGGTCAATTTGATATTCGACCCGACGGGTTCGCCGCTTCGTGATCTAACCAACAGCCTCACCCCTCCCAATAAAGTCACCTTGCTTGTGGGCCCCGAGGGCGGCTTTGTCCCCGGCGAGATCGAAAAGGCCGAGCAGTCCGGTTACAACTCCTGTACTTTTGGCCCGCGAATTTTGCGAACCGAAACCGCGCCTGTTGCTGGTATATCAGTCCTTCAGCACCTGTGGGGAGATTGTTGATATAAATCAATTGGTTAGAGTGCTTTAGTGCTGCCTGCGCGTCAAGTTGTCGCTATGTAGAACACCGCAACTCGAATATCAAAACTGTCAACTTTTCGCCAGCAATCTCATGAGTTGTGGCGTAAACTATGACGACACAATCGTGCGCGAAAGCGTTGATGGTAAGTTCATCACTAGCAAATAAATAAGTTGAGTAGTTCTATGTTGTCTTTCAAACGGTTATTTTCGTCGAAACCTTTTTTCAACGTTATAGGCGTGCGACCAGCAACGGCTGGCGTCGCACTATTTACCCTGGTTTTGGCCGGGTGCATTAGCCAGCCTAGCAATCAAAATTTATCCTCTTCTGTTACCAGCATTCCTGCCGACAAAGGTATTGTTGTTATTGGGATGAAAGGCAACGCGGCGGGCTCCTTCCGGCGAGGTACTTATTCCAGCGATGGAAGCTTTGAACACGATACCGCTCGCGATGCAGAGTTTTCAGCACCAGGAGAGCAGCCCTACATTGTTCAGGCGATGAGCGTAACGACCGAAGACAGTCGCTATGGCATGTACCGCGCGAGCTTGGGTGGGCGAGAGTACAGTTTTAAATGTGGTCAGGTATTACCAGTGCTTAGCGTGGCGTCGGGCGTAGTTCAATACTATGGTGATTTCCAGGTATCTATTGATGACGGCCGGCTAACGGTTAAACAAAGTTTTGACATGGAAAGAGCGCAGCGTTTTATCGATTCAAACTACCCTGCCAGCGGTTGGAAACTAGAACCCGGCAAGGTTGTTCGCGCTCGCTCAACAAATTGTGTAGTAGCTCCGCCAGCCGCTATTGTTGGCTAATATCTCAAGCTTTTAGAAAGACCGAGCTTTATCGCTCGGTTTTTTTATGCCTGTATGTTTTATGGAGCAGGGTATTTGAAGCTGCCAACCATTTGAAGCAGCTAGTATTTGAAACGACAGCGAGCTGCGCATAGAATAACTGGTAATCGTTGGTTAAAAGCGTCGGAGGGAATCGGCAATGGAAGTGATAAAAACATTAAAACCCGGCCAGTCAGGCACCAAAAAACTGGTCGAGCATTATGGTAGTAGTTTAGTGGCGGTGCGCTATCGCCTGGACAAAGAAAACGATCGTCAGTTAACAACCATAGAGCTTGTTATTGATGAAAGAGACCCAGCACATCCTGGTATTTGCCGAAACGGCGAGCTGCACAAACAGCGGCTTACGCATCAAGCCGTTAAGATAGAGTACGATGAGTTAGACCTGAGGCAAGCAATAAAGCGAGCAGGGGGTCGTTGGGATGCCAGGCAAAAAGTCTGGTGGTTAAAGCGAGAAGATGTCGTAGCAATGCGATTGCTGGATCGAGTGGTAGAAGGGTTGGAATGTCCAGACATAGACATTTTTTAGAAGGGCTGTTAGATATGCTTTCATATATAGACACTTTTCGCAGATGTAGACATTATGTCTATATATGGCTACGCACTATATTTAACTGTTAGGTTTTCGATATGACTATTACCGATAGACTGTTAATTACAATTATTGGCGGAGCAGTACTTTGGATGCTGAAAGAGGTTGTAACATACTTCGTTCGGCGTAATCGAGTACTATGCGCACTCGAGTCAGATATCTCTTTTCAACAGAGTGAAGTGAATGACGATCTAGCAAGTGTAACCGCACTATTTGACAGTGAGATTCTGAAAGCAGGAAATAAGATATCATTTCCTCTTAAATACAATCCCGAACCTCACATGGTTCTTAACGCCTACTTGTCTTGTCTACCTAATTTTGTAAGGAGTAAATCACTAATTCGAATCTTCAAGTTCTATGACACTGTATCTGAATTCGAATCAGCATTAGCGGGTTTTTGCGACCTACTTTGTCTATGGGAGCAAAGAGGGAAAAATCTAGATGAGTCAGATATCAAGCATTTAAAAACACGGTTAGATCGAATGAAATCGATTGCGAATGCAATTACACAAAAATCTATAGAATCTATTTCTGAGCTTCCAGAAGATTATCGTTGTGTTCAGAATCTTGAAGCTACAATTAAATCAAATGCATAGAGTGTCAAACCTAACAAAGCCATTAAAAATCGCGCTTTTAGCGCTAGGCTCGCAAAAAGTTGCTCGCCTTTTATGGCGGCGTTAGCTGCAAACAATAAGAAGGAGATCAAAGATGGGATGGAAAGGAACAGTTCGTTCAGTTGGCGCGGCGGTTCGTGCTGCTGAACGAGATGCCAAAAGAAGGCAAAGGGAACTTGAACGGCAGCAAAAGCAATATGAGAAAATGCAGGAGTTAGAGCAGGCTGCATACGAAGTAGAAGTCTACGAAAACCATATTGAAGTCATTCAATCAATCCACAAGGAGTGCAGTCCCACAATAGACTGGAATAAGATCGCTTTATCTAAGCAACCTACCGAACCCCAAAAGAGCAATCATAATGAAGCAGAAGCTCGTGAATCATTAGATGCTTATAAGCCTGGATTTATAGATCGCATATTCAAGCGAGAGGAAAAGAAAAGAACGATTCTTTCCCAAAAAGTCAATGAGGCCATTAGTACAGATGAGACTCACTACAAATCTAGAGTCTCCAAATGGGAGAAAGAAACAGAAGAGTGGAAAGAAAGCGTGGCAATAGCTAAAGCTCTTTTGGATGGTAAGGCAGAAGCAAAAATTGAAGCAATTGAAAATCTTCAGCCCTTTTCAGAAATTTCCAATCTCGGATCAAGCTTGTCAATATCTGTTTACGGCAATGGCATTTTAGAAGCAACAATAAACGTTCACGGAATTGAAATCGTACCAAGCGAAACGAAAAGTTTACTAAAAAGCGGGAAATTGTCAGTTAAGAATATGCCAAAGGGTAGATTTAATGAAATATATCAAGATTATGTCTGTAGCTGTGTGTTGCGCGTAGGCAACGAGCTATTTTCTGCTATTCCTGACGGTCTAGTAGTTGTCACTGCTGTAGACGAGCTGCTTAATTCACAGACGGGCCACTTAGAAGAGGCCCCTATTTTGTCTGTGGCAGTGTCACGTAGCACCATGGAAAGCCTTAACTTAGAGGCAATAGATCCATCAGACTCTATGATTAACTTTAAACACAATATGTCGTTCAAAAAAACTAAGGGCTTCGACCGGGTTGAACGTATAGATCCAGAAGGGCTAGATTGTGCGTAATCCAGCAGCTAACAAGACCAGCCAGAGGGGCGCAAAAACCGCCGCTTCGCTCTTGTTTTCGCGCCCCTGCTGGCAGCGTTAAGAAATAAACATTCTACAAAAGCTATATACATCAATTAACCCGCGCTATCGCTTCACCCATCCTTAGCTTTTGCCCTACGTTAAGATCATCAAAAGTAAATTGATCTTTGGGGCTTAAAATGATTACCGTAGAGCCAAGCTTAAACCTTCCCATCTCCTGCCCTTTTTCTAATTCAACGTCCTGGTCAAAACGTGTGGTTGTTGCAATTTTTGAAAGCGGTGTTACCTGGCCCGACCAAACAGTTTCGATTCCGGCGACGATCATGGCGCCGACAAGAATCATTGCCATGGGCCCTTTGTCAGTCTCAAACAGGCAAACTAAACGTTCGTTGCGAGCAAAAAGGTACGGTACGCTATTGGCGGTTACATCATTAACCGAAAACAGTTTGCCGGGAATATAACGCGTTGCGACGAGTTTGCCTTCGAACGGCATATGGACACGATGATAATCCCTGGGCGATAGATAGATTGTCGCGAAGTTGCCGCCGCTAAAAGGTTCGGCGATGGCTGAATCGTCGCCGACTAGCGACAACAGGTCATAACTATACCCCTTCGCCTGAATGAGTCGGTCGTTTTTAATCTCTCCAAACTCACTAACCGCACCATCGGCAGGCGAGCAAAAAGCATCTTCATTTTCATCTATGGGTCTAACGCCCTCTTTTAGAGGGCGCACAAAAAACTGGTTAAAGCTCTTATAGCTGGTAGGGTCCGGGTTTTCGGCTTCGGACATGTCTACATCAAACTGGTTGATAAACTGTTTGATTAAAAAATCTTTTACCGCCTTTATTTCAGAGTCGGCCAGCATACCGGTGAGCCGGGATAGCAAGTGATGCGGGACGATGTGTTGTAAAAAGACAAAAACTTTTTCGAGTAGCGTAAGTTCGGGCATAACTGTTTTGAGTAAGCGAGTTAAGAGTTAAACATCAGATTCGATAGGGGTGTCAGGCAGGTTGCCCCATTCCGACCATGAACCGTCGTAGGCTTTAATATTTAAGCCGAGCATTTTTCCAACGACATAGCTCAGGCCAGAGCGATGATGTGTTTGGCAATGCGTAATGGTTGCTTTATTGTTATCCAGCTTAAGTCCCCGCTGCTCTAACAGTTGCTCTATATCGCCAGAAGGCCTAAAGCGAAGTGAGCGTTCACGATCCATCAGTTCTAGCCAGTCGACATTTTTTGCGCCTGGGATTCGTCCGCCACGAGCAGCAACTACTTTTTCGCCGCTGTGTTCTTGTGCAGATCTCGCATCCCATATCTGGATAGCATCATCGGCCAGGCCACTTAAAATGTCGTTGACGGTGACGAGTTTTGAGTGGTCGATGGAAAAATGATAACTGCTTGGCGAAGCTGGCGCTAAAGCGTTGAGGCCTTTTTCAACATTTAGGCCCTCTGCTGACCACGCGTTTATACCGCCATTTAAAAACAGGTAGTTGTCGTGGTTGATGACATCTAATGTCCAGATCAACCGGCCAGCCCAGCCGCCGCCTTCGTCATCGTAGGCAATGATGGTGGTTTCTTCCGTAACGCCAAGCGTCTGCAATAGCAGCTGTAAGTCATCTAGATCGGGGATTTTTCCAGGCGCGGGAGCTGAACCCATTACCAGTTGTGAAGGTGTAATTAGCGCTGAGCCGGGAATATGCGCGAGAGCAAAGGATTCGGGACTGCCCACGAACACCGGCAAAAAACGGTTTTGGTTGTCCGTGCTTTCGCTGAGCAGTGAGAATAGATCCTGCGGTTCTAGAATACGCTGGCTAAAGGCATTGGGTTGCATGAATAAATCTCAATATATTGGTTAACTTGTTGGGCCGTTTACTAGTGCTCGTCACGCGACGCGAGTATATGGCGGTAGCTCGCGATCCGGCTGGGATGGATGTCGCCGTTTTCGAAAGCGCGTTGTAATGCGCAGCCTTCACTAAATTGATGATCGCAGTCGCGAAACTTGCATTCATTGGCGAAATGCCGAAATTCGCGCAGTCCGTTGATAATATCGTCATCGCTTAAATGCCACAAACCAAATTCACGAATTCCAGGGGAGTCGATAACAGCACAGGCTCCTTTCCTGGGCGAGCCAGTATCATCTTGCCAGTTTAAATTGAGTTCGAAGAGGGCGGAGTGAGTTGTGGTATGTTTCCCCTTAATGGTGCTATCGGAGATTTCTCCAGTTAATGCAATTTCGCGATCTGCTGCTGAGTTAATAATCGAAGATTTGCCGACGCCGGATTGCCCGACCAGCACGCTGGTTTTGTTAGTCAGCAGTTGAAATAAATCGTTAGCTGACTGTGTATTGGCAATCTGGTTTTCGCCATGATTGTCGTTCATCGCCGATAATGAAAAAACCTGGTAGTTTAGCGACTGGTAGAGCGCAGCAAGGGCGTTAAGCTCTTCGCATATCGCCGGATTGCTGTCGCTGGCGAGTAAGTCGGTTTTGTTAATGACAATAATAATGTCTATACCGGTTTGTTCAGCGGCAATCAGGTAACGATCAATCAGGCTGGCGATAGGGTCTGGGTACGGCGCAATAACCAGAACGATAAGGTCGACGTTGGCAACCATGGGTTTGGGATCGGAGTAGGGTCTCGGCCTGTTTAATACGCTGCGTCGCGGTTTGATTTTTTCAATGACGCAGCGAGGCGCACTGTCCTTGTGTTCGTCGAGAAGCCGGTAGAGCACTTCATCACCACATACGAGTGTCGGCAGGTTCGCGCGAATATGCCCAGACACGATATCGCTTTGGTCAGCATCGTCTTGAAAAAGTGCGCCGGGTCTTACGTCTACACGCTTTCCATGATGCGCAACCACCACGCCCGCTTTCCAGCTAGGGTCTTCTTTACCGTCCCCTGCGCGCGCGCGTTTATTGACACGTGCACGTTGTTGATTGCTTAGGCGTCTTTTGCTCATGTTGATCGTTTTTGGATAAGCTTTCTTGCCGACATTAAAGTCTGCGGCGAGATTATCCATTATGCACTCTTTTGTTGTCGCTACACGACGCTATACTGGTGGAATATACCCTCATTATTATTGATAAGGAACTTGCAACATGCAGCAGCTTGACCGGCTCATCTGGATCGACCTGGAAATGACAGGCCTTAGCCCCGAGCGCGACGTGATTATCGAAATCGCCACTTTAGTTACAGATGCAAATTTGCATCTGATTGCAGAAGGCCCGGCGATTGCTATTCACCAGCCAGAAGAAATTATGAGTGGCATGGATGAGTGGAATACAAGGCAGCATGGCCAATCTGGCTTGCGTAAACGTGTACGTGAAAGCGAGGTCAGCGTACAGCAGGCCGAGCAGGAAACGATTCGGTTCTTGCAGAAGCATGTTGAGAGCGGTCATTCACCAATGTGCGGCAATAGTATTTGCCAGGATCGGCGTTTTCTTGCGCGTTACATGCCGCAGCTGGAGTCATTTTTTCACTATCGAAATCTTGACGTGAGTACTTTAAAAGAGCTGGCGCGACGCTGGAAACCCAAGGTAATGGAAGGCGTTAAAAAGTCATCTAACCATCTTGCAATGGATGATATTAAAGATTCGGTTGAAGAGCTCCGGTATTACAAGAGCAAGCTGTTTGATTTGTAAGAAGCTAATTGAAGCGCGGCAGTAGACCCGCACATCATATTGTTTAGCATAAAAAAAGCCGCAGTTTCTTCTGCGGCTTTTTTGGTTTGGGTTTAGGCTATCTTCCCAGTTTTTTGACGCTTCATTGAGGTAAAGAATTCGTCGTTGGTTTTTGTGCCCTTTAATTTATCGATTAAAAACTCAATCGCAGGCGTGTCTTCCATGGAGTGAAGCAGCTTGCGCAGAATCCACATATGATGAAGTTCTTCATCACTGGTGAGAATTTCTTCGCGACGAGTACCCGAACGGCGTACGTTGATCGCCGGGTAAACACGCTTCTCGGCGATCTTGCGATCGAGATGCAGTTCCATGTTGCCTGTGCCTTTAAACTCTTCGTATATAACCTCGTCCATTTTGGAGCCGGTCTCGGTTAGCGCAGTCGCGATAATCGTCAGGCTGCCACCTTTTTCGATATTACGCGCGGCACCGAAGAAGCGTTTTGGTCGTTCAAGTGCGTGGGCGTCTACACCACCAGTAAGCACCTTGCCCGATGAAGGGACAATGGTGTTATACGCACGTGCAAGTCGCGTGATCGAATCTAACAGAATAATTACATCGCGTTTGTGCTCAGTAAGTCGTTTGGCCTTTTCAATAACCATCTCAGCCACTTGTACGTGGCGTGCCGGTGGCTCGTCAAACGTACTGGCGATAACCTCGGCGGCGCGAACTGAGCGCTCCATTTCTGTAACTTCTTCCGGTCGCTCGTCGATAAGCAAAATAATGACATAGCACTCAGGATTGTTGCGGATGATGGCTTGTGCCATGTTTTGCAAAATAAGCGTTTTACCCGCTTTGGGAGGAGACACAATCAATCCACGCTGGCCTTTTCCGATAGGTGCACTTAAATCGATAATTCGACCAGAAAGGTCTTCGGTACTACCGTTCCCGACTTCTAACTGTAAACGCTCTTCCGGGAACAACGGGGTGAGGTTTTCAAACAGAATTTTTTGCTTTGAATTGTCAGGCTTGTCAAAGTTAATGTCATTAACCTTTAACAGCGCGAAGTATCGTTCGCCTTCTTTTGGGGGACGAATTTTCCCAGCTATCGTGTCACCTGTGCGCAGGTTAAATCGGCGAATCTGGCTTGGGGAAACGTAGATGTCGTCTGGGCCTGCCAGGTAGGAACTGTCCGCAGAACGCAAAAAACCAAAGCCGTCTTGCAGTATCTCTAAAACACCATCGCCATAAATATCTTCACCGCTCTTGGCATGGCGCTTGAGGATAGAAAAAATGATGTCCTGTTTTCGCGAACGGGCGACATTGTCGAGGCCCATTTCCTCTGCGATTTTAACAAGTTCGGAAATTGGTTTTTGTTTAAGATCAGTGAGATTCATAGCGTGCTGATTTGCTCTAGCGCAAGGTTTTATTAAGGGAAACTAGGTTTAGGATTATGCTTACTTGCAGGTTATCAATAATGTGAAAGTACTAACTTTGAATATTGTGAGGTTTACTTACGAAATGCCGTTTTTAGATTAATACGCGAATTCTATTTTTTTTAAGGAATTAATCTGAATGAATGACAGTTCTATGTAATATTTAAAAATTCAACTAACGGTAAGGTAATTTGCGCAGCATTGAAGTGCTACTTATCTTGCAATAATCCTAACAGGAAACAGTTAAGTCAGGGGAGCGCAAGAGAAAAGCTTTGCGGTTGAACAAACTGTTCAGGTTATGCTTCCTTGAACCAATGTCCTTGCATCGACCATAAATTGTTTAATTCGGAAACACGCCAATAGTGCTTTTCTAAAATTGGCTCAGGTCGAGGGCAGGGAGTAAAAAGGGATACCGACTTCAATTCGAGTGGTTATAGTTAGCAACTTTAGCACCCGATCTACTTGGCGTCCAGCCCAAAACTGTCAAAATTTGGCAATGTCGGGCGGGCGCCGGGTGGATTTGCTTTTGCTTTATCAGGCGCTGCGCATCTTTTGTAGAGTGCTGCGCGTGTTTTATCGAATGCTGCGAGGCGCTTAATTGAGATCAAGTATCGCGCTGCACTCAGGCTAACTAGATAGCGCCGTTAACAAACTCTTCGAGTTGCGACTTAGACAATGCGCCAACCTTGGTTGCAGCGGCATCGCCATCTTTAAAGACCATTAGCGTAGGAATGCCACGAACGCCGTATTTGGCTGCCGACTCTTTGTTGTTGTCGACGTCCACCTTACAGACTTTGATTTTTCCTTCGTAGCCGTCGGCTACATCTTCCAGGACGGGCGCAATCATCTTACAAGGTCCGCACCACTCAGCCCAGTAATCAACAAGAACTGGAACCTCGGAATTAAGTACTTCTTGATCAAATGTAGCGTCGGTAACGTGCACAATGGTGCTGCTCATGCGTTTTTGCTCCGGTTAAATAAATTCAAAGGGCGTGGACTATATCGTATCACTGACGGGGTTAGTTGCAAAACCAGCCGCTGCGAGAAGCCACTTTTGCCCAACACATTACAAAGGTGGTGGGCAGCTATTTTCCATCATGGGGGCACTCATGGCGAGTTCAAGTGTCGTAATTGGCGCTTTCTACGATAGTATGCGCTGTTCATGATAGCGTACAGCGTTGTTTACAAACACTTTTAAGGCAGGGGATCCATGGTTCGAATCGTATTAGTTGCTGCAATTGCGCTGCTTATTGCCCTATTTTTCTGGTTTGATGGCGGGTCGTATTTATCGCTGGAATACTTCGCCGAACAGCGGCAGGCGTTGCTCGATTATAAAGATCAGCACTTTGTCGCAAGCGCACTACTGTATTTCGTCATTTACACGTTGGTCTTCGCCCTGGCATTGCCTGCTGGTGCCGTGTTGACGTTGGCTGGTGGTGCGATATTCGGTTTGGTCTGGGGTATTGTCCTGGTCTCTTTTGCGAGCTCGCTTGGCTCGCTGCTGGCTTTTTTGGCCTCACGTTATTTGCTCCGAGACTGGGTGAGCAACCGCTTTGCAAGTGCGCTCAAGACGATTAATCGTGGTATCGAAAAAGAAGGCGCATTTTATTTGTTTTCGCTGCGTTTGATTCCAATCTTCCCGCCCGCGTTAATAAACCTTGGTATGGGCATTACGCGCATCAAGGCGTTGACGTTTTATTGGGTTAGCCAGCTTGGCATGTTAATGGGGACGGCGGTTTATGTGAACGCCGGTACGCAGCTAGGAAAGATCGGCGGCGATCAGCCAATTTTGTCGTCCGGGTTAATAGTTGCTTTTGTATTGCTTGGAGTGTTGCCGTTGATTGCTAAACGCGTGGTCGAATTCTTTCAGCGGCGCAAAGCCTACAAGGGCTTCACCAGGCCCGCGCGCTTTGACTATAACCTGGTAGTGATCGGTGCTGGCTCGGGCGGATTGGTATCTGCTTATATAGCGGCTACCGTGAACGCAAAAGTAGCGCTGATCGAGCGACATAAAATGGGCGGCGATTGTTTAAATACGGGATGCGTGCCAAGTAAGGCATTGTTGCGCTCGGCCAAAATTGCTCACTATGTCGACAGCGCAAATACCTATGGCATAAACACTGGAAAGGCAGAAGTTGATTTTGCGGCGGTGATGGAGCGCGTGCAGTCGGTAATTTCAGCAATCGAGCCGCACGATTCTGTCGAGCGTTACGAAGGTTTGGGCGTTGAGTGTGTCCAGGGGGAGGCAGAAATTGTTAGTCCCTGGGAGGTTAAAGTAGGCGATAAAACGCTTACCACCAAAAACATTATCATCGCCAGCGGTGCCCGGCCGCATATGATTCCGTTTCCGGGAATCGAAGACGTGCCCGTTTATAACTCCGATACCATTTGGGATCTCAGGGAGAGGCCCGCCAAACTCATGGTGGTTGGTGCAGGGCCAATTGGTTGTGAGTTAGCGCAAGCGTTTTCGCGTCTTGGCAGCGAAGTGACAATCATCGATATCGTTGACAACGTCATGGGCAAGGAAGACCCCGATGTGGCCAGCTATGTTAAGCAAAGGTTTTTAGCCGAAGGGATTAATCTGGCGCTGGGGCATTTTACCCAGCGACTTGAAAAACACCAAGATGGCTATGTGTTAATTGCAAAGCGCGGTAAAGACGGGCCAGAGGTTGCTATTGAGTTTACGCATCTGCTAATGGCGGTCGGAAGAAAAGCCAATACTGAAAATATCGGAATAGACTCGGTGAATATCGAACTAAATGATAACGGCACGGTTCAGGTTGATGAGAAACTTCGCACTAATGTCCCTAACATTTATGCTGTGGGAGATGTGGCGGGCCCCTACCAGTTTACGCATACGGCATCGCATATGGCCTGGTACGCAACGGTTAATGCGTTGTTTGGCCGCTTTCGAACTTTTAACGTGGATTACTCGGTCGTACCATGGGCGACATTTACCGATCCAGAAGTGGCTCGTGTCGGCCTTAACGAGACCGACGCAAAAGAGCAGGGAATCGACTATGAAGTAACAACCTATGGCATTGATGATCTGGATAGAGCTATCGCTGATAGCGAAGCGCACGGTTTTGTGAAGGTTATTACGCCAAAAGGAAACGACAGGATATTAGGTGCAACGATAGTCGGCTATCACGCGGGTGAGCTTATTAATGAATTTATTGCAACCATGAAGCGGAAAGGCAAGTTGCGAGACATTATGGGCACCATTCATATCTATCCAACGCTGGGAGAGGCGAACAAATTTGCGGCGGGCGAGTACGCCAGAGCGCACAAGCCAGAGCGTTTACTGGGATGGGTAGAAAAATATCATCGTTGGAGTCGATCTTAGCGCTGGCGTTTATATAGATTCACCCCGCGACCTAAACTGCTCGATGATGCGCTCATAAAGTTCACGCTCGGCAGCGGCGGAATCACCACCTTCAAATCGTAGCGCGCCAGAGCTGTAGCTTTCGCCAAACGAATGCGCGAGCGCGACAGTTTGAGCCATACCGGAAACAAATCCCGCGTCGCTTAAATCGCCTAGCGGGTGGATGAATGTGCTGAAAACCATGCCATTGGCAATGGCGTAGCGTGCGTCTAACGCGCTATCAAAATTAGCCTGCATCATGCGGTAGAGCAAGCCTTTATCTAAATTCGTTGCAGGCGTCACCTGCACAACTATACGCATGCGATCTGCGCTTTCATCAGTAATAACCGCTGCAACGGTGTCTTCGATTTGTAGTTGCCAGTAACCTGGTTGCCCCTGAAAATCTTTGTCAATTTGCTCAATCAAGGTTTGCAGCCGACTATTATCCATGCGCTTGCTGGCGCCAGTATTATTTTCAGCTAGCGCATTCCATGACAATAAACACAGGCAAAGCAATAAGCTGCTGATCTTTTGTAATGGGCGTTTGCCCTTGGTTTTGTGGGTCGGCATGTTGAGGCTCCTTTCGAGTTCGAGAATTAAAGGCTTGCTAGCGATAAAGGCATAGCTCCCGTTGTTTTATATGCACTTAATGTATAAACAGCTCATCTGAAATTACGTTTTGAATACATGCACGGTTTAAAATTGTGCCTGACGCTTGCTTTACGAACAAAAAAATAAAATTTTAGTTAAGGTAATTGTTTTCAACGCTTAACTACAGTAGTTTATTGATTAAGAGAGTTTCCCTCGACACTCGATGCTAGGCGACAGACAATCAGGCAACAAAGTAATTAGAGGGTGGCTGCACATAAGAATTATATGGGCCAGATAAAGTTCAATTCAAAGTGGCAAGTGGTAGCAGGGGTGGCTGTACATGTATTTATTCATTTCCTATAGAGCATAGTGCTGACAACCGCCAGCAGGTATAGCTACTCCCCTTGATAACAGTTGGTGCCGCCAGGTTTCTGGTTGGGTTGGATGGATGACATTTAATGTGAATAAAGGAAATAGCGATGTTTTTTATTACAAATAGGGCTTTTGACTCCAGCAAAAAAGGGTTTTCAAAATTTGACAAGCGAGTAAATCCTCGTGGACCTAACGAACTCTACGTTATTGAAGTTACGGGCACGGTTAAACAACCCTCGATTAAACAGGTAAGTGATGTTCTCAAATCCGCGAGAGCAAAAAGTCTGATTAAGCGTTTTGATCTTGAATTGCCAGAGCCAACATCCGATATCGAAAAAGACCAAAAAAAGAAAAATAGCGAAGATGTAATTGAATACTACGCGAGCCTTGAAGTTTCGTGTGCTGTTTTTGAGCGTGCTCGCCAGGAAGCAAAAAGCGTTCTTCTTTATGTTCATGGTTATAACAACGACGTTGAGGATGTATACAAAACGGCGTTAGAAATCGAAAGGCTCTATGGTGTCATAGTTGTTGTATTTACTTGGCCTGCTAACGGCGGCGGAGCGGTTTCGGGGACGTTATCTTATTTGGCAGATAAGCGAGACGCGCGCACTTCGAAAGATGCGTTAAATAGAACAATAGATATATTTGGCCACTATCATGGACTTCTTACTAACGCAGCCCGATGTCGAATTCGATCTGATGTAGAGGCAAAGTATCCAGATAACCCCACCAAACAAAGAGAGATCTTCTCTAAGAAAATCGAAAACTACTGCAAAGTTTCGGTCAATTTACTTTGCCATTCGATGGGCAACTATGTGCTTAAACATGCGCTCACGAGCGAGTTATCTGAGGCAAGAAAACTTATTTTTGACAATGTTTCTCTTGTTGCAGCAGATACTAATAATGAGCTGCACGAAAACTGGGTCGACTCACTGCAAGTTAGAAACTCCGTTTATATAGCGATCAATGAAAATGATTTTGCGCTTTCGTGGTCACGCCGAAAACCAGGCGAACAACAAAAAGCACGGTTGGGTCACTATCTAAAAAGGCTTGATTCAAAACACGCAATTTATGTGGATATGACAAAAGAACGTGCAGTGGGGGAAAGTCATTCCTATTTTGATGGGAAAACGGCGAATAAAAATGCAGGTATAAAACGCTTTTTTAAAGGGGCGTTTAATGGTGAAAGCATGGCTCGTAGACTGGAATACAAGGAACACAACAATACTTATCGGCCGAAATAATCTCCGGATAAGATATTTAAACTATTTATCTAACAATCAGTTGCAGGTGTGAGATGAAAAAATTATTGTCCATGTTGAGCATATGTATAACTACAACCGTTTATGGAGCTGCGCCGGGAATAGACAGGGATGAGTTGGAGAAAATAAATAACAAAGAGTTGAATGCATGGTCTGGTGTAAACGTGATTGATTTTAGCAAGGCATTTACAGCAAAAAATGGCAAATCACTCGAGTTTAAATTTCATTGTGTAGATGAGCTAGGGAAAACTGGCGCTTCGATAGATACGAGCGGCAATCCTATAGATGGTGAAAGCACTATTTTTGAGAGCTGTGAAACAGATACCATTCTCGATCAGTCTGGCAATGTGGTTGCGACTGGGACTTCAGGGTCGCTTGTCGTTAGAACAAGATCTCGCGGTGAGATGTTGGTCTATGTTACTGTCAGGCATTTGGGGGAAGACGAGCCTAAGTCGGCGTTTATTAAGCTTATCTCTTTGCCTCGGGAGTTTGGTGATAATAATGACGGACCTATAGTAAGAAATAGTCCTGAAAATGACTATAGGAGAAACTTCAACATTGACCTATATCTTGGTTTTATCAATAACTCGTTTAGTCCGAGCCAGCGAGGGCGCTACATAAATCAGGGTGACGTCGATAACTCTGACACTAGTGGCACGTTGGAAATTAAGTTTGAGTATAGAGCGGACGAAAACATTTGGTTGTTTGGGCAAACTATTAGAACCAGGCGTTTGGCTGAAATAGAGTGCCTTAGTGAGGCTCGAAGCCCAGCATGTGAAAGCTTTGGAGATCAGAGTATCTCTCTTCAAGATCGAATTGACAATGTGGTAGGAAGCAGTAATGGATTTGATAGCGCATTAGCCTTCTTGAAAGATGCTAGAAGTATTGAGGGGTATGTTGGGGTTCGATATGAATTTGAAGAGGTTATGTACAAGTCTAGATATCGAGCTAAACCCTACGTGAGATTGAGCGCAGGGTTTGCCTCAGTAGAAAATGTCGATGATCTAGCAGACATACACCAAGCCACTGTAGGATATATATCGCATGGAAATACCAATTTCCGTGGTACGTTCTTTGAAATTGGTTATGGCATTAACGACTTGTATGTCGAGAATAGCGAAAAGCGTTTTCTTCTGAATACGCGATTACAGTATGCACCGAAAGGCACGCTACTGGATTTTGGGGGCAATGTTACCTACTTTCTGGAGAGTAATCTCGACGCAGATTTTGGCAATGGCCCCGATAGTTATAGAACGCGCGGAGGGATAGAGGTAAATCTATAGGTCGTTTTTAAGATAGGGATTTAAGATGAATAACAACGATTTCTTCCATCAAAAAATTGTCTCAACGTACTTCTATCTAAGGCTTTATCTTGGCCTGTCAGCTATTCTTTTTGGCCTTGCCCTATACGTCGCTGGTAAAATTATTTTTGGTTTGGAGCTGCAAGGGTCGATGAGTGCATATTATCACTCGGGAGTTCGAAACCTTTTTGTAGGTGTATTGGTTGCTGCGGGTTTCGGAATGTATCTCTATAAGGGTTATAGCTGGCGCGAAAATATAGCGTTAAATGTTGCTGGCGTCTGCGCAGTTGGGGTTGCGTTTATGCCAATGAGCGTCGAGACAGCATCTACTGACATGGCTTTTCAAAAAGCAATTGGCTCAACTAGTTGTAACTTTATTTGCTATGCACCTTTCACGGATGATGTTTTACACTATGGTTCAGCAGTAATTTTATTTGCGTGCCTGGCATATGTTATCGGTCGGCTGTCTAAAGAATCGTTAGTTCATTTAGAGAGTGATAGAGCAAAAAGGAATTTCGGCAGAATATATAATTTTATTGGGCTGCTAATGATTTTGTTACCCATCTCCATTTATATAATGCGTTCGCAAATTGAAGGTCGCAATACCTCGATATTTTGGCTTGAATATGTGCTGCTTTTTTTCTTTGGCCTTTATTGGCTTTTGAAAACTTACGAGTTGCATTTGACTCATTACGAAGAAATACCGAAAAATTAAGACGCGGTGGAGAAGCCATTTTATGTCTATAGAAGGTGGAGATGCGTCAAGAAAACAAGCGCCGCAAGATGAGTTTTACAGCGGTTGTATAGATGTCACACTCCATGGCATACCCGCAATAGAGCCTATAACTATTTCTCTAAAGGATAAGGTAACGACCTTCCAGCGCGTGGCTATCGCAACTCGAAAACGAATTTTTAAATTAAAGGAGGACTGGGAAACAACAGTAGGCGGAATAAAATATCAGCCACAGCTCAATGGGACAATCGTTACTCCAAGAAATCACGAAGGGATAGATATCGAATATGACGGAGCATCGATACCCTTTCCATGGCTTATAAGTTTATTGACTATTGGAATATTGCGTCCATTAGGTGTATTGCTTACACCGTCATTGGTGCACGATTTTGCGTTTAAATTTGGTTATTTGCTTGTAGTACGAAACGGCGAAGTTTCGCGGGTATCGGTTAGTCGTGATGAGGCTGATCGCTTATTTCGAGACTTAATAGCAGCCATTACTAAAATAAGGGGGCTTGCATGGATAGCTTGGTACGCAGTGCGATTGGGTTACTTTTTAGGAGTTAAGTACAATGGTAAACGCGGCGGAGGGAAAAAACCGTTATTGATAGGGTTGACTGCATTTTTTTTGGTGACAACGTTCATTGGAGCGATCATTGTCGCTGTGTGTAGCACGGAATCTATTCAAGAAGGGGTTATGGCGGCCAGCGCGGTATTTGGGGTGCTGTTTTTAATCTGGTTCTCATTTTATCTTTTAACTATTTTAGCTTTACTAGCCGGCGGTTTTGTTCAAAAAAAGAATTAACAGTTATTGTTTGTCCTATAAACAAGTTAACCATGGCGATACAAGAAAATACAAAAAATAAACAGATCAAACCTAAGAATAAAATAAAGGTTGCGCGTAATAGCTCGAAAACCTATTCAATTGAAAAAATTGTCACTTCTGGAGGTGTTGATCCAGAAGCGTTGACGGTCTTTCTCGCATCGTTAGACGAAAGTCAGAAACAACAAGAAATCGTTACATTCGCTGTGCGTTGTACGCTTAGAGTTTTTCCGTGCTGTGTTAGTGCGCTTGGTCAGTCGGAAGTTGTTTCCGAAAAGCATGTGATCGCAGTTTGGCGCTTATTATGGATCGCGTACAGAGCTGCTATTGGTCGCAATGTAGATATGGAAGTCCTAACTGATGCCGCTGCTAGTGTTGTAAGTTATGCGTCTGAAACGGCGGCTTACGCTTCGGAAACAGCTGAGTCTCGCGCCACGGCCACTCGGAACATGGCGTCTCTCGCTGCTGCATATGCCTATGTTGCCTCTGCTGCTTACGCTACAGCCAATGCGGTAATTTATGAGTCAGATGTCGCGGCCTATGCTTCTACCGCTGCATCAGACGCATTTCAGGCAGATCGGAAACTGTATCCGTTTATGAGGCACGATTTGAGTGTAATGAGTAGCGGTGGAGTGCTAACTAGCTTGTCATTATGGACTGATGATTGGCGCAGCGCTGCAGTTTGGGATGGTGAGCAAGCTTATAAGCAGCTTGCGCAAATAGATCGAGGGATGGCGGATGACTTCTGGAGTTTGCTTGATGGTAATTGGCAGGAAATAGAACCTTGGGATAAATACGAGAGGTTATGGGAAAGTTATAAAGAACCGGGCATCAACACGCCGCTCGGCAAGAATCAAATAAAATGGGAGGCAGCACTCCCTAATAATTCGCTATTGGATGACCGGCCAAGCAAGCAAGATAACCTGAATCGAAAGCCGATAGCGCAAGCGCTGGCAAACTGGCTAAGTAACAGTAAAAGTAACCGCCATTGGGCAATTGGCTTGTTTGGCGATTGGGGTGTCGGTAAGTCGACTTTCGTAGAGCTGCTAAAAAAAGAACTCAAGATTGTTGAAGAGCCCGGCCAGCATTTATCTTATGAAAAGCGCAAGGCTTTTTTACGCAATGATTTTATCTACGCTGAATTTAATGCATGGCGATACGAAAGCACAGTAAATATCCAGGCGGGTCTTGCACAGGAGATGGTAAATGGCCTGTTAAAAGGTCTATGGTTCTTCGACCGCTGGTTAGTCGCAATTAAATTTGCTTGGCGACGTAAACGCCTGAGCTTTTTATGGGTCGGTTTGCCTCTTTTAGTAGCACTTATAAGCTTTGTTTTGCCAGAAAACTTTTTTAGCTTAAACGATATTACGCCAACAGATGTCGGCATCGGTGCGAGCATCGCCGCTTTAATACCTATTTTTAATGCATTTAAAGAGGCTTGGAAAAATCCGCTAAGTGTCAAATTAAAAAGCCAAATTAGCCTGCCAGATTTTAACGAATCAATCGGTGCAATCCCAGAGATGCGCGAGCAAATTAAAGAATTAGTGGATATTCGTTGTAACTTTTTTCCTCGTTCTTCGTATATGAAGAAAAGTCAGCGCGTATTGTTAGTGGTTGACGATTTAGACAGGTGTAGTCCGGATGCGGTCGTTCAGACTCTGGAGGCGATACGTCTAGTGATGGACCTGGAAAGTGTTATTGTCGTTATAGCCATTGATCAGCGAATTGCGTTGGCGTCACTTGCGAAGCACTATAAAGAGTTATCGGAGCATCATACAACAGACCCGATGGGAATCGCGCGTGATTATATCGGTAAGGTAGTAAATGTACCAATTCTTCTCGAAGACCCGTCTGCAAAAGAGGTGGAGAAATTCCTGCGTGAGAAATTATGGCGAGACACTATTTTTGGTGGGAAGGAAATGGGCAAGGGTTCCGGTAGAGAAAACCGCAACGCAGTCCCGCAGCAGCCGGAAGGAAAAAGTAGATTGGAGGGCGATTATGAAGTGTCAACCAAAAAGAACGTTATTGACTTGCCAGCGGAAGAAAAAAGTACCGGTGAAATGCTGAGTGACAGTCAGGTCAGCTTAGAAAAGAAGCCAGCAGATTTTTTTGGTGAGCTCGAATCGCCTGATCTCGTGAGAGGGTTAAACGAAGAGCAGCAAGACCAATTTATTTATTGGGCGGGAAGGTTTCAACTCGCCAATCCGCGCCACATTAAAAGGCTGGATAATGCCTACACTTTACTGCGACATTCTTTTAAAAGTGAAGATCAAAATGGACCACCTTATCGGGGGTTAGCGCTATTGCTATGGATCGAATATATCAATGAACTGCCTATTGCACAGCGCGAGGAGGTGCAGCGCCAGGCGAGAATAGCTTCGCGAGAAAAGCAAAATGACTTGAGTCTGTGGCTAAATCTCGCCGACGATAAGTCAAATGTTCTAGATACAGAGCTCTATGAGAATTGGAAAGAGTTGGTCAGCTATCTAAATTTTCCTACATCGACATCGGAGGAAAAATATTCACCCGATGTGGCGTTTTCGACCTACTTCCAGCAAGCACGAGTATTTGCGCTGCCAGCGGTAGAAAAAGAACTGGCAATGCAAATTACCGGTCTTCCTTCTGATCCCCAAACCACTCCTTAAGTTTCTCTTTTGCTTTTTGGGTGTGTTCGTCTTTTATATGTTTTGAAACCGTCCAAAGCGCGCCCATCAGTGCTCCCCAGTCGTCCACATAGCCGCCGGGCAGCAAATCGGCGACTGCGTCGAGTGGGATAATAAAGTAAGCCAACGCTCCGATTATTATCGCTTTGGCGGTGTCTGGCGTGTCGGGATCACGCATCGCGTAATAGAGTTTTAGCGCGACTTCTACGACGTCCTTGCCAGCGGAAGTGGCGTAGTTTTTAAGCTTGTCCCAAAAACCTTCTTCACTGAATGAGCTGCTGTCTATTTCCGACGGTTGCGTTCTGTTGTTATCAGGCATGACGTGCTCTCAAAATAATGTCTAAGCGAGTATAATCGCCGCTTTTCTTTCTCTCTGCGCTTTCTGTACTTATTTTACTATGAGCAACCCGTTACTCGAATCTTTTTCTTTGCCGCCATTTTCCAGCATCAAAGCTGAGCACTTTCTGCCGGCAGTTAGCCACGTGTTGACTGAGGCGGAGCAGGCAATTGCCGCGTTATGCGAGCAAGAAGATGTGCCCGGCTGGGACAATTTTTTGTTCCCCTTGCAGCAAATCAGCAACAAAATAGAAAGAATATGGGCGCCGATTTCGAATCTAAATGCGGTTTGTAATACGCAAGAGGTGCGCGAAGCCTATAGCGCTTGTTTGCCGCCGTTGACCGAGTATTCAACAAAAATGGGTCAGCATAAAGGCTTGTTTGACAGATGCACTCAGTTAAAGACAAGTGATGTATACCAAAGTTTGGACGTCGCCCAAAAAAAGATGCTCGACAATATGTTGCGCGACTTTCACCTGGCGGGCATTAGCCTGCCCGAAAAAGAAAAGCAGCGTTATGCGGAAATAAAAAACGCGTTGTCGGAGCTGACCACAAAGTTTTCTAACAATGTGCTTGATGCGACACAGGCATGGCAGAAGCAGTTTGACAATGCCGAAGCGCTGGATGGCGTACCGGAAAGTGCGCTTGAGTCGGCACGAGCGTTGGCCGAAAGCAAGGGTTTAACCGGCTATCTCGTCACGCTGGATATTCCTTCTTACTTACCGGTTATGCAGTACTGTAACGTGCGCGAGCTGCGCAAAGAGCTTTATCTCGCCTATGTTAGTCGTGCCAGTGAAATTGGCCCTAACGCTGGAGAGTTTGATAATACCGAAGTCATCCAGTCCATCATGGCGTTGCGTGCAGAGCTTGCCGAACTGCTCGGTTTTGAAAACTATGCGGCGTTGTCGCTTGCGACGAAAATGGCGAATACAACGTCTGAGGTAGTGGGCTTTCTTGAAACCCTGGCTTCGCACAGTGTTGACATCGCGCGCGCGGAGTATCAGGCGTTAGGTGATTTTGCTAAGGATGAGTTGGGTATTGATGAGCTGCAGGCCTGGGATGTGGCTTATGCGTCGGAAAAGCTGCGTCTGGCGAAGTACGATTTATCGCAGGAGTTATTACGACCGTATTTTCCAGCAGATACAGTAATAGGCGGCATGTTTAAGGTTGTCGAGCGCTTATACGGTATTCATGTTGCAGCCGCAAACCCGCCCAGTGTTTGGCATTCGGATGTGCGCTTTTACGAAATAAAGGATGCAGAAGACAAGTGCATTGCCCAGTTCTATCTGGATCTTTTTGCGCGGGAAGGTAAGCGTGGCGGCGCATGGATGGCAGATTGCCAGGCACGTCAATTTGTTGGTTCAGAAAGTGGTGAAGGCGGCATCCAAAAACCTGTCGCGTTCTTAACTTGTAATTTCACGCCGCCCTCTGGCGATAAGCCGTCGCTATTGACTCACTCCGAAGTGACAACCTTGTTTCACGAGTTCGGCCACGGTTTGCACCATATGTTGACCAGGGTGGACGTTAGTGCAGTTGGTGGCATCTCAGGTGTTCCCTGGGATGCTGTCGAGTTACCTAGCCAGTTTATGGAAAACTGGTGTTGGGACAAAGAGGCGCTGGATCTTTTTTCTGGTCACTACGAAACCGGCGAGCAATTGCCAGGCGCGCTGTACGAAAAGATGCAGGCGGCAAAAAACTTTCAGTCGGCAATGCAAATGGTCAGGCAGATCGAGTTTGCACTTTTTGATTTCCTTATTCATAGAGACTTTTCCAGTGAAACGTTTAAAGGCGTAACAAAAACGTTAGAAGCAGTAAGAGAGCAGGTTTCTCCTTATAAGGTTCCAGAAGAAAATCGTTTTCAAAATAGCTTTTCACACATTTTTGCTGGCGGATATGCTGCGGGTTATTACAGCTATAAGTGGGCCGAAGTGCTTTCTGCCGATGCATTTTCGTTGTTTGAAGAAACAGGGATTTTTAGTTCTGAAACTGGCGCAAGGTTTAAGCAATGCATATTAGAAAAAGGCGGGAGTCAGGAGCCAGCAGAGTTATTCCAGATGTTTCGTGGGCGTCCTGCTAACACCGAAGCGCTGCTAAGGCATACCGGTATTACACAAAGCGGTGCGGCCTAAATGAAAAACAAGCGGTTTATTGCGGGGGCTGTCTGTCCGGCATGTGGCGCAATGGACAAAATATTTACTTACGAAAATGCGGGTAGCAAATGGCGGGCCTGTGTTGCTTGTGAGCTCAATGAACCATTTAAAGAACAAGAGTCGGTGAGCGAACTGGAAACAAGAGTAAACCAGCATCGCCTGGGCGAAAAACCGTTAGCTCATGAAGTACCCGTTGAAAAAGTTACATTAATTGATGAGAAGAAAAGCTAGGCGAGAGCAGATACATGACCAGCAAGAAGATTATCGTTAGAGAAAGCCAGCCTCGAAAGTTAATGACGCGGCTGCTGTTCGCAATCGTGAAATATCGCTTTCGTAGCCGCAACAAGGGGTTGGATGATATTCAAAACCCGGAGCGCAATGAAAAGGCGAACCAGATGCCAGCCAAGCTTGGCAAAGACTTACACATTGAAAGTGATTCGATTGACGGTTACGTTGTTCATACCCTGAGTCGCAAAGATGGAAATAAAAACAATGGGCACCTGGTTTATTTTCATGGCGGCGCATATGTCGCGCAAGCGGTACCTGAGCATTGGGCGTTTTTAGAAAAGCTAACGCTGCGAACGGCAGGGAAGGTGACCTATGTGCAGTATCCACTGGCACCTGAAAGCAATCATAATCATGCAGTTGCGCACGCGTTAAAGGTTACCGAACAGTTGCGCCTTAAACACCCAGATGACAATCTTCTGCTTGGGGGCGATTCGGCGGGCGCCGGTTTGTCGTTGGTGTTGATGCAAGCCTTAATTGCCCAGCGCTTACCACAGCCTTATTCAAAAATTTTGCTCGTTTCCCCCTGGCTCAACCCAACCAGCCTAGCGACGGTTAGCAAGGAGCTAATTGAGAAAGATATTCTGTTAACGGTAGAGCGACTGACCTTTGCCGCTGAGAGCTACGCAGGCGGTGATGAGCTTGCGCACCCACATGTTTCTCCTTCGCTCGGCGCGTTTAACGGTTTTCCTGAAATTGGACTGTGGATGGGTGGCTGCGATCTTTTCTACGACGACGTAAAGCCTTTTTTACAAAAGCTTGAGTCAGAGGAGGTGGATTACACGGCATACCTCGCAGACCATATGATTCACGATTACCCGCTTGTCCCGGTGGTAGAGGGCGGCAAAGCAGTTGAGCAGATTGTGGATTTTCTGCTTGAGCAATAAAGGATGTTGCCAGGCGTTGTGTTTAACTAATTATTATGTGACATGAAAAAACCTAAGCAAACGCAAAGCGGTATTGTTAAGCGGGTAAAGATTGGCGATAAGAACGAGGCGCTTGAACAGTTTGTTGAGCGGCGAGCAAAAACCCTGGACGAAAGCCGAGGGGCTGCGGTCGACAAGAGGCATGCCAGGCGTTTGCGGACAGCGCGTGAAAACCTGGCAGACTTATGCGATGAGGAATCGTTTATTGAGTCTGGCCAGTTTGCTGTCGCCGCGCAGCGTTCGCGTAAATCTAATGAAGAGCTTATCGAAAAAACGCCCACTGACGGGGTGATTACAGGCCTCGCCACGATCAATGCAGATCACTTTGGCGATAAGGTCGCGCAGGTGGCAGTCGTCGTAAATGATTACACGGTGTTAGCTGCAACGCAGGGTTATTTCCATCATAAAAAGATCGATCGTATCCTTTCTGTCGCTAAGGAGAACCATTTGCCCGTCGTCATGTATACCGAAGGCGGTGGTGGGCGGCCGGGCGACACTGATGTCACGGTTCATGCTGTCGGATTAGAGGTCAGCACCTTTGCTGAATGGGCGGCGTTGTCGACATTAAAAATTGCGGTTAACCGTGGTTACTGCTTTGCGGGGAGTGCCGTTTTCTTTGGCTGTGCGGATATTAAAATTGCGACTCGCGATTCCTGTATTGGTATGGCAGGGCCTGCGATGATCGAAGGTGGCGGTCTGGGAAAACATGCTTCGGAAACTATTGGGCCGGCACCAGAACAGAGTCGGCGTGGTGTAATCGATATATTAGTCGATGATGAAGTAGAAGCCACACGCATTGCGAGGCAGGTGTTTGGCTTTTTTCAAGGTGACTGCAGCGATTGGCAAAGTCACGACAGTGCTGGTTTGTGGGAGGCGCTACCGAGCGATCGCCGTTTTTCTTACGACATACGCAAATTAATTAAGCCGTTGGCTGATGTCGAAAGCTTTGTTGAGATTCAGGCGGCGTTTGGCTCAGCCCTGGTGGTTGGTTTAATGCGCATAGAAGGTAAGCCAATGGCTGTCATCGCCAATGACACGCGCGTGTTAGGTGGTGCGATTGACAACGATGCAGCAGAGAAAGCAGCGAGGTTTTTGCGCCTGTGTGAAAAGATGAGGCTGCCGGTGGTCTCGCTTTGCGATACGCCGGGCTTTATGGTTGGCCCGGAAAGTGAAAAACAGGGCGCGGTAAAAGCAATGTCGGATATGTACATTGCAGGTTCTACGCTAACGGTACCCGTTGTCAGTATTATTTTGCGCAAGGCGTACGGTGTTGGCGCGATGGCAATGGCAATGGGCGGTTTCTTTAAGCCGGTTTACACGGCGGCATGGCCAACGGGAGAGTTTGGCGCGATGGGGCTAGAAGGCGCTGTGCATCTGGGGTTTAAAAAAGAGCTGGATAGCGCCGCAACGCCAGAAGAGCGCCAGGAGCTATTTGATAGTCTGCTGGCCAAGCTGTATGAGCAGGGTAAGGCAACGGAAGTAGCCTCCTATGTAGAAATAGACGCGGTAATTGAGCCTGGTGAAACACGCGCGGTTATTATTAAAGCGCTCGCTACTGCAGGAAAAGCTAGCGAATAAGTGTTTACACAAGCAGTCGTTAAGGACGATTTTTGACTGAAGTGTTGGTTTTTTGTGTTGCTAGCGTAGTGGCTTCTTAAAGTAGGTTCTTAAGTACTGGAAAAAAGTCGCCCTCTTATGTTGCGACATGGTCTATCGTATTGTTCTGATTTTGGTATACTCCGCGGCGTTTTGATGCACATCAAAGTCTGATGTAAGTATTCTGCTAGTCAAGTACGTTGCGAAAGGACAATTTGGTCGCTGGTTCGATCATAAAGTGTTCGGCGAACGTGTTATTTATTATTAAAGTGGCGCAGAAGAAGATTAATTAGCCTATAAAAGTGTATTTGTATCGACCAGGGTTGCCATCGCGATTTGACCAGCGGCCTTGTTAATAGTTTCCGGGAGACAGGAATGAAGCATTTAGTAAGCCACGAGCGTTTTACACGTGTTTGCCAGTGGTTTTTTCTTACGTTGATAACGTTCGGTGCGAGTTGGGCTAGTGCTGCTGGCGGTACGCACCATGCAGATCATAAAGTTGACGAAGCCCAGCGCTGGGGTGTCAACATGCCAGAGTCCGTTACCGATATCGGGCAGCGTATTTTCGATTTGCATATGCTGATTTTCTGGATTTGCGTAGCTATTGGTGTTGTTGTTTTCGGCATCATGTTTTACAGCATGATCATGCACCGTAAATCCAACGGTGTTGTGCCTGCTAAATTTCATGAAAGCACGGCGCTGGAAATTCTCTGGACCGCTATCCCTTTCGCCATCCTTATCGGCATGGCCTTCCCCGCAACAACTACGCTAATCGATATATATGATGCCTCTGAGCCTGATCTGGACATTAAGGTCGTGGGTTATCAGTGGAAATGGGAATACCAGTATCTGGAAGACGATGTTAGCTTCTTTAGCAACCTTAGTACGTCGAAAGATGAAATTTACGGTTTGGCGCCCAAGGGCGAGCACTATCTAATTGAAGTTGATAACCCTGTCGTTATCCCTGTAGGTAAAAAAGTTCGCTTCCTGATTACAGCGGCTGACGTTATTCACTCGTGGTGGGTGCCTGATTTGGCTGTTAAGCGCGATGCTATCCCGGGCTTTATTAACGATGCGTGGACTATAGCTAATGAGCCTGGCGTCTATCGCGGACAATGTGCTGAGTTGTGTGGTAAGGATCACGGCTTTATGCCTATCGTTGTTCACGCCATGGAAGAGCAGGATTACAACGAATGGTTGGCGGCGAAGAAAGAAGAAGCTGCGCAAATTGCAGAAATGAATAAGCTTGTGTTGTCGTTCGAAGACATGATGGCGCGCGGTGAAGATGTCTACAACAAGCAATGTGCGGCTTGCCACGGTGTTGATGGTAAGGGTGGCGTTGGTCCTTCGATGATAGGCACCGCAATAACAACCGGTGAGATGCAAGGGCATATCGATGTTATCGTAAATGGTGTTCCTGGCACGGCGATGCAGGCATTCGGTAATCAGTTGAGTGAGCTGGATCTGGCAGCGGTTGTCACCTACGAGCGTAATGCCTGGGGTAACAACATGGGCGACATGATTCAGGCAGTTGACGTCCTCAACTTCAAGACGGCGCAATAGCCAGCTTGAAGTTGATATAGAGATAGAAACAAAAATAGTTTTCCAAATTAGTAAAGAGCTTTTTAGAGGCAGATAGAAATGGGTGATCACGGTCCTGCAAAAGGTTTTGGGCGTTGGTTATATACCACTAACCACAAAGACATCGGCTCGATGTATCTTTGGTTCAGTTTTGCAATGTTTCTGCTTGGTGGTGTATTTGCACTGGTGATTCGCGCCGAGTTATTCCAACCTGGTTTGCAATTGGTTGAACCAGAATTTTTTAATCAGATGACCACCATGCACGGCCTGGTGATGGTGTTTGGCGCAGTTATGCCAGCATTCGTTGGGCTTGCCAACTGGCTTATTCCAATGATGATTGGTGCGCCGGATATGGCCCTGCCACGAATGAATAACTGGTCGTTCTGGATACTGCCCTTTGCCTTTGCAATGTTGAGCTCCACACTCTTTATGGAGGGGGGGGCGCCCAACTTTGGCTGGACATTCTACGCGCCTTTGTCGACCACTTACGCGCCACCATCGGTCACGTACTTTATTTTTGCGGTTCACATAATGGGTGCATCGTCGATTATGGGCTCGATCAATATCATCGCGACCATTCTTAACATGCGCGCACCTGGCATGACGCTAATGAAAATGCCGTTGTTTGTCTGGACCTGGTTGATCACGGCTTACCTGCTGATTGCGGTAATGCCTGTTCTCGCGGGCTGTGTCACCATGATGCTAATGGATATCCATTTCGGCACGTCGTTCTTTAGTGCTGCTGGTGGTGGTGACCCTGTGTTGTTCCAGCACGTATTCTGGTTCTTTGGGCACCCTGAAGTTTACATTATGATTTTGCCAGCCTTCGGTGTCGCATCGGCCATCATTCCTACTTTTGCGCGTAAACCGCTGTTTGGCTATGCCTCGATGGTCTATGCATCTGCGTCAATTGCATTCTTGTCGTTCATCGTGTGGGCACACCACATGTTTACTGTGGGCATGCCAATCGCTGGTGAGCTTTTCTTTATGTACGCAACGATGCTCATCGCCGTTCCAACCGGTGTGAAAGTCTTTAACTGGGTGACAACAATGTTCCGTGGTTCGATGACGTTCGAAACGCCGATGTTGTTTGCGATCGCTTTTGTAATTCTATTTACCATTGGTGGCTTTTCAGGCTTGATGCTTGCGATCGCACCTGTAGATTTCCAGTATCACGACACTTACTTTGTCGTTGCTCACTTCCACTATGTGTTGGTGCCTGGGGCGATCTTTTCGATCTTTGCGGCGGTTTACTACTGGCTGCCTAAGTGGTCAGGAAAAATGTACGATGAGCGTTTGGGTAAGGCGCATTTCTGGCTGTCATTTGTTGGCCTAAACGTGACGTTCTTCCCGATGCACTTTGTTGGCCTGGCCGGTATGCCTCGTCGTATTCCAGACTATGCCTTGCAATTTGCTGACTTCAACATGATTGCATCCTGTGGTGCCTTCCTGTTTGGCTTTAGCCAGGTGTTTTTCCTCTATGTGGTTATTAAGACGATACGAAGCGGTAAGCCTGCTACGGATGAAGTTTGGGAAAACCCAGAAGGTCTGGAATGGACAGTTCCTTCACCAGCGCCATACCACACGTTTAGCACGCCACCAGCGGTGAAGTAGCGTTTGGCGTCGGACTTTTAGGTCTAAATTTTATTTAGTTAGATATGGATGGGACGAGTTTAAGCAACAGAGATTTAGTTAAGCGACTGGTATTTGTCGTGATAGCAATGTTTTTCTTTGGTTTTGCACTCGTTCCACTATATGACGTTTTTTGTGAAGTAACTGGTTTAAACGGTAAAACAAACGAGCAAGCGTTTGTACCAGCAGATCAGTTGGTTGATACGAGCCGTAGCGTAACGGTTCAGTTTATCGCGACTAACAATGAGTCTATGCCGTGGGACTTTCGCCCTGAGGTTTTTAAGCTTAAAGTGCACCCTGGCGAAGAAGTAAGAACAACGTTTTTCGCACGCAACCCAAGAGCATACGATATGGTTGCGCAAGCTATTCCAAGCGTATCGCCCGGTAAGGCGGCAGCGTATTTTCACAAGACGGAATGCTTTTGTTTTAATAACCAGCCATTGGGTGCTGGAGAGTCGGCAGATATGCCGTTGAGCTTTATTGTAGATCGAGACCTGCCGGAGGCAGTCCACACAATAACGCTGTCATATACGTTATTTGATATAACCGAGGCGACCGCCAGACGAGCTGGAAACAAACAGAGTGTTGCATCGCTTTAGTTATATTGTTGTTGGTTTAGAAATTTAATTGCAAAACACATTGGCTCGCGAATGCAGTCAATAGCTTGAGGAGAAAAGAACCTATGTCTTCTAACAGTGGAGCAGACGGTTACGAAACTTACTACGTGCCAGAGCAATCGCCATACCCGATTTTGGCGACGATTGGCTTGTTCTTTACAGTTTTTGGTGCGGCGACGTTTTTCAATCAATTGTCTGCTGGGGAAAGCGGAATCGGCCAATATGTCGGCTTGATTGGACTGCTATTTTTCTGTGCGGTGTTATTTTTCTGGTTTAGAACAGCGGTTATCGAAAACCTTGAGGGCTTAAACAGCGCTCAGCTTAAGCGCTCTTATGTTTGGGGTATGGGCTGGTTTATCTTTTCCGAAGTTATGTTCTTTGCGGCCTTCTTTGGCGCGCTTTATTACGTAAGAAACATTTCCGGACCCTGGCTTGGTGGCGAAGGGGCAAAAGGCGAGCACATACATTTACTCTGGGAGAACTTCCGTTTTGCATGGCCCGTAATGGAGACGCCTGATCAGGTAGTGAATGGTGCAAAAGCAGCTGTTGTCGGCGCGGGCGAAGGTCATTCAATGTACTTAAAAGATGCGCACAATGGCTTGTTAGGTTGGTTGCCGCTTTGGAACACGATTATCCTGCTTACCTCTTCTGTTACTGTGCATATGGCGCACGTTGGTTTGAAGAAAGACAACCGCAGTCAGTTTGTTGGCTGGTTGGCCATTACTGTCGCGCTGGCGATAATATTCTTATACGTACAGTATCTCGAATACTATGAAGCATATGCGCATCTTGGTTTAACGCTTGAGTCAGGAATCTACGGTACTACCTTCTTTATGCTGACGGGCTTTCACGGCTTTCACGTATTTTTGGGTATGACCATGCTGTTAATCATGTTGTTGCGGGCGATGCGCGGACACTTTTCACATGATGATGGTTTTGGTTTTGAAGCTGCGTCATGGTACTGGCACTTTGTAGACGTAGTTTGGGTCTGCCTGTTCCTGTTTGTTTATATTATTTAAGGAATATCTTACAGCAGCTGGGAAGGTGTTGTAGATAAACTTGAATTGCTAAGGAAGAGCCCCGCAAGGGGCTTTTCTTATGTTTGCGACAACGAATTTAGTAAGCTGGACAAAGCGTTATTGAGCCGAATGCTATTTGTTTTGAGTATCGTTTAGTGCTGGCGGCGGCGCTATAGTTTCATACTTCCTGCTGTCCCATGGAGCACCAATTTCCAGTTGTCCGGTAAAGAAGCCGAATACAATTGTTGCTACCAGCGCGACTGCCAATGTGACCCTGACGCCTAGCGAATGCAGCACCCGTTTAGAACTTCCCGTATCTTTAAACAAAAACATTAGGCTGCTGGCCAGGCTAATGATGATTGCGATTAGCAAGACAATGATGATGGCTTTTAAAAGCATAGTTCCGCACTCTTTATGGTTGAAACCGCGCTTTGCTAAAGTGGCGGCCCTGTTTCAGAACCGATAGTGTAGAGAAAATTTACCCAAAACACACGGCATAGAAAAACGGCTTACGATGAAATTACGCTGGCGCTCAAATTGGAAGGTGACGCTGCTGGTTGTGCTGCTTCTGCCGGGTTTAATGCGATTGGGGTTTTGGCAGCTTGATAGGGCAGAGCAAAAGCGAAATATCGAGGCAACATTTATCGAGCGCGCGAGTATGCCGAGCTTATCGGCGCGTGAGCTTGGTGAGTTAGAGGTGGATGAGCGGGCGCATGTATCGTCGCCGTTAGAGTCCAGCGTTGGGTATCGCACGGTTGCAATAGAGGGCCGTTACCTGAATGAATACAACGCCTTGCTCGATAACCGGATTGAAAACGGTCGACCGGGCTACCATGTGCTTTCTCCGTTCGCCTCAAACTCCGGCATGATTTTCTGGATTAATCGAGGCTGGCTTGCGGGTAATCCAGATCGCAGTCTGCCGTTGATACCAGAAGTCGATCATCAAGTATCGATAGTTGCGAGCGTTTATATTCCGGTTGGTAACGCGGTAGTACTGGCCGCCGAAAACTGGCCCAAAGGTTGGCCAGTGTTGATCCAGAGTGCAGATATTGCGGGTTTAAATGATCGGCTAACAAGTGACGCCGTAACAGCTAATGATACCTTTAAGTACCAGTTGCGCCTGGAGCCAGGATACGCTGGTGCGCTAACGGTCGACTGGCCTGTGATCAATGCCAGTCCGGCGAAGCACACTGGATATGCGGTTCAATGGTTTGCAATGTCAGCAGCGCTACTAATATTTTGGTTGTACTTATCGATTGCTGGTGCAAACCGTCAGTAGCGAGTTTAAGGGTAAAACCAGTTAAGTTTTGATTTTTCAGGGCAAGTAATACATGCAAGCTTCTCATTCCGAAAATGCCACGACAACACTAACGCCAAAGCAAAGGCGAAGAAATCAAATTAAGTTGTTGATTCTATGGTTGGTGCCTTTTGGTTTAATGGCTATCGCGGGCGTCGTTTATTACCTGGTACAAACTGGTCAGATGTCGATTGGCAGTAACAATAATGGCGATCTCATCAGGCCGCCAGTTCAGTTGCAACAGCTGTTCGAACAGAGTGGGCATGACGATTTGGCCAACGTTTGGGACGACAAATGGACGATGGTCATTAGAACCAGTGGTACGTGTGAAGAAGGCTGTAAGCAAGCGTTGTATTTGTCGCGACAGTTACATATTCGTTTGGATAAACAAGCTAATCGTGTGCAAAGGATTTTACTGATAGACAATTTTCAAGAAGATCCCGAGTTGATGCCGTTTCTTAAACAAGAACATGCGTTACTAAAAGTGTTTGTGAGTGATGATGCGGAGCTTGCGGTATTGGATGCTGCGGTAGCAAACACCGTGTTAAACACGAGTACCGCTGTTGAAAGCGGCGAAAACCCCATCGTTCAGTTCTTCCTGGTTGATCCACAGTCATGGGCGATGATGGTTTATCATCAAGGGCATGAAGGTAACGCAGTGCTGAAAGACTTAAAGCATTTGTTGCGTTACTCGAAGGAACGCTAGTAGTCGTTACTGATTTGGTTTAAGAGTATTTTTTATGCGCGTCGCTCGTCCAGGTTTCTATTTTGTCCTGTTTTCCATTTTTTTCGCCGCCTGCGTAATAATGTTAGGCGCTTTTACGCGCCTGGTTGACGCAGGCTTAGGTTGTCCCGACTGGCCTGTTTGTTATGGACATATATTATGGCCAGAGACGGCTGAAGAGGTTGCTATAGCCAACGCCAAGTTTCCTGACATGCCGGTTGAACACGACAAAACATGGCCTGAACAGGTACATCGTATCTTTGCCAGCTCTCTGGGCTTGCTATGTATCATCCTGGTTGGCTACGCGGTGCGGCAGCGTCGCAGCGATAGTGCGTATCCGCTCAAGCTACCTTCTTTGCTGCTCGTGATGGTAATTATTCAAGGCTTGTTTGGAATGTGGACGGTTACCCTTAAATTGTGGCCTCAAGTAGTTACTGCGCATTTGCTGGGTGGTTTTGCCACGCTGTCACTACTAACGTTGCTTGCGTTCCGCTTGTCCAATCGATACTGGACAGACCTGGATCTTGAGCAGCTTATGAGACTTAAAAGCCTTAAAGTAATTTCGGTCATCGTGTTGGTGATTGTGGTTGGGCAAATAGCGTTAGGAGGCTGGACAACTTCAAATTACGCAGCGCTTGCTTGTCCGGATTTTCCTTTGTGCCAGACGCAATGGTGGCCGCCGATGAATTTTTCTGAGGGTTTTAATATTGGGCAAACGATCGGCCCTAATTATTTAGGCGGTATTATGGATAGTGCGGCCAGAACAGCCATTCATTTCAGCCATAGAATAGGCGCCATTTTGGTTACGGTGGCAGTATTATTATTAGTGGTGCGGCTTTGGCAAACCGGTTTCGTCCAGGCTCAAAAGTGGGCAAAATGGCTTGCCGCCGTGCTTTTGGTGCAGCTTGCGCTGGGTATTAGCAACGTTGTTTTTGCGTTGCCCCTGGCGGTAGCAGTTGCGCATAATGCAATCGGCGCTGTTTTGCTTGTGAGCATGGTGGGGTTGTGCCATAGAGTATTTACCGCTGGGCGAGCCTAAAATAAGAGAACGTGAGATATTATGACGACGACTTCTGTGACTAACCAAAGAGCACTGTGGCGCGACTATCTCGAGCTAACCAAGCCGAGAGTAGTTGCCTTAATGATTATTACTACTATCGTAGGCATGATGTTGGCTGTCGACGGTATGGTGCCGTTAGACGTTCTGCTGCTAGGCAATCTAGGTATCGCGCTATGTGCAGGGTCAGCCGCAGTTGTTAATCATGTAGTAGACCAGCGCATCGACACGCTGATGAAGCGTACGCAAAACCGGCCTGTTGCCCAGGGACGTATTGAAGATTGGCAGGCGTTATTGTTTAGCCTGGTAATTGGTGTGTTAGGGATGGCAGTACTGCTTCTTTACGTTAATGCACTTACTGCATGGCTGACGTTTGGTGCGCTTATTGGCTACGCGTTTATATACACAATGCTATTAAAGCGCGCCACACCCCAAAACATCGTAATAGGTGGCTTGGCGGGTGCTGCACCGCCGCTGCTAGGTTGGACGGCCGTGACAAATTCTGTCGATGGTCATGCATTGTTGCTGGTGCTAATTATTTTTGCCTGGACGCCACCGCATTTCTGGGCGCTTGCGATTGCGCGCAAAGAAGACTATGCCAAGGCGGAAATTCCCATGCTGCCTGTCACACATGGCGATCGATACACGCGTTTACACATTTTGTTGTATACGATCATTATGGTCATCGTCACTATTCTTCCCTGGGTGACCGGCATGTTTGGGACATTGTATCTAATAGGTGCAGTGAGTCTTGGAGGTGGTTTTCTCTATTGGGCGATAGAGATATTGCGGGAAAAAGACGCTCGCGCGCCTATGGCAACGTTTAAGTATTCAATTTTATACTTGTTTTCACTTTTTCTTATTATGCTGGTCGATCACTATATATTTCCTGGTAACCAGTTGTTAGCGCCTTCGCTACAAATTGAGCTAAGTTAATTAAGGAAAGCGTGCAATGAACGACGAGCCGAATTTTACTGCAGAAGACCGAAAAGAAGGCATCTATAAAACAGTAACCATACTGCTGCTGATTATTGCCGTACTCATTGGTTTATTTATCTATCGAGTTTTACAACCTCGAGTGCTTTCGCCAAAAGAAATGGTAAACGCTGGTGCGGTTATGTTTCAGGTGCCGCGAGAGATCAGTTCGTTTCAATTGCTTGATAAGGATGGCAATGGTTTTGGCAAACAACAGTTAGCAGGAGGGTGGACGTTTGTTTTCTTCGGCTTTACCTATTGCCCCGATATTTGCCCAACAACATTAGCGTTGTTTAACCAGCTTCAAAAAAAGATCGCTGAAGAAAGTGATTATTCTGGCGACACACGTTTTTTGTTAGTGAGTGTTGACCCGGCTCGCGATACGCCGGAAAAGCTTAAGCAATATATCGATTATTTTAATTCCGATTTTCAGGCGATAACGGCTGATCCTGATTCCGCAAATGATTTTGTAACAATAAAAACGCTCGCAAATCAGCTTAATGTTGCTTTTAGAAAGGTTGTCACAGACCAGGCCAGCGGTGACTACACTATCGATCATGGTGGCAACGTGGCGTTGATAAATCCCGAAGGTCATTACTACGGGTTTTATAAGCCGCCATTGGATGTAGAGCGAATGTTCTTAACCTATCGATCAGTTCGTTTAGAGAACAAGAAGTAATTTCATTTACGCTGTGATCAAAACCACTTTGTCAGTAATGTTTCGTGTCTGGATGATCGCGATGTTAAGCGCGATTGCATCGTGCGACGGTTTTTCAGTCGATACAAAAAAAACAGACTCTCAAGATATTGCCAGCAGCCTGCCGTCGGATATGGTTTTTCAAAATCAAGGCCGATGCAGGCACGTTGTGGATGGCGATAGCCTTTATATAGAAGGCCAGAAAACCCAAATTCGCTTATGGGGTGTTGATGCGCCGGAGCGAGAGGAAGCAGGTTATCAACAAGCTAAAGACGCTCTTAAGCAGTTAGCGTTAAATAACGAAGTTCATTGCGCTACCCAGGATATAGACAAGTACGATCGAATTGTTGCGCGTTGTTATCTATCCGGTGGTGAGGAGATTAATCGCGCCCTACTCGAGCAAGGAGTCGCAAAGGAGTACTGTCGCTTTACCGAGAACCATTACGGGTTCTGCCGTTATTAGGCACTACTTATAGTTGGAAGACGTTTTAATTCAGGCCGGTTTAAGATCGGTCATTAGATGAAATATATCGTCGAATCTCAATTTGAGATGAGATTGACTGGTTAACAAACTGCACACCTGCATGCCAATCTCCGTCGAAGATGGAGTTGGACTTATTGCACCACATAATTTTCCCTTGCAGTCTTATCTCCTCCCCATCGAGTACAAGAAGAAGATCTAATTCTTTGCCTTTCGATAACTCGCGCGCGGAGCCAAGTTTCATTCCGCTTTCAGATATATCTATGGCTTTAAACTCAGGTTTAACCAGTACATTTTCCTTGAGTACAAACCTGGCATTTCTTCTAGATTCCATTAAAGCTCCATTTGTTGTGATAGCTAAAAAAGACTCGAACAGAAGTGCTTCTATACGAAATAGACAATCATCTTAAGGGCAAAGCCTGGATTAGACTAAATTAGCGTGTTAGAAAATTCAAGTCATCCGCAGTTCCACGCTAAACTACCTGTTTCCTTTTTGGTAGATGATCCGAATTAATCGATGGCTCGGAAGAATAAAATTCAGCAAAAATTGCACAGTGATCGGATAGTTTGTTCCAGGGCGCGCCTTTTAGCACAGTGCTGGTTTTAAGTCCGAGATCTCTGTAATAAACCCTGTCCAGTGATAATACGGGAAACCGCGCGGGAAAGGTTGGTTTCGAGCCAAACCTTTGTCTTATCGTACCACCATTGGATTGACTAACTTCTTTAAGGCCTACTGCTGTATCAAGTGTTGGAGAAATTCTATGATGCCAGTCATTAAAATCTCCCGCTAATATCACAGCTTCCCCAGGTTCTACGCGTGATTTGATTTCGTGGGCAAGAATGCTTACCTGGCGTTTTCTCTCGTTGGCAAGCAATCCAAGATGCGCGCAGAATAAATGGACTTTTCGGTCGCCAACGTATATCAAGCTGTATAGCGCGCCACGCTGGGATGCTGGAACATTTTGAGTAAGGTCAATATTTTCCCATTGTTCTATAGGGTATTTGCTCAGAATGGCATTTCCATGATGACCTTTGTCGTAAACAGAGTTCTTGCCATAAGAAAAATGTGGCCAAACCGAATCTGCTAGATACTCAAACTGTGCAGCGAGCTCCAGGTCTTTCTGGTGTTTTCTGGGTCGGAGGTTTTCTCCAACAACCTCCTGGAGAAATAGAATGTCCGCAGATGTTGCGCGAATCGCGTGCCGGATGCTATCGAGGACAAATCGCCGATTGCCAACGCTAAATCCCTTATGAATATTATAAGATATTATTTTCAACAGGTGTCTTCCCTATCGTAGTGCTATTTGGATGGCGTTTACTGTGTTGGCCTGGTAGCTATATGTTTAGGATTACTCCAAAGTGATAGTCTAACTAAAAAATTATGTTGCAAAGTCGGCGCAGTGACGACAGCGGCGTGTGTATGGGATGGCCGTTAGGCGCTCATCGCTGATTACTTCTCCACATTGCACACAACAATCAAAATCGTCACTGTCCAGATTGGCTAGTGATGCGCGAATCGCGGTAAGCTCATTTTGTGCGTCAGCTTCTAGCGCGCCGAGCACATCGTCATTTTCGCGGTCAACAGCCTGCTGGCTAAAGCTTTTGCTTGTTGTTCGGTTGGTCTTATCTTTATGGATTGATTCAACCCGGTTGGCAAGCTCTGTTTCAAGGTTTGTGAGGAGGGTTTTTAAATGCTTTCTTTCCATATTAATCTCTCAAATGACATCAGGCTGTTTACACGTAAATCGATTGAGTATCTGAGTTAGGGATAGATACCATAGTTAGTGGGTTGGTAGGGTACAACCTTGTACAGAGGCTGCAGGAAAGCTACTAAATCGATAAGCTCAGATATTGTCATAACATCGTTGTAGTTTTGCATTTTGGAGTTTCCTTCCGGCGTCATCATTTCGCGGCCGTAACGCGTTGAGATGCGGTGTGATGGATTAATAACTGAAGTAACGAGTTCAGCGTAGGTAACTACGTGGGGGACTTCACGGCCAATACGAATTTTGTGGGTTATTTTATTTTCGGCCGCTTCGGTTTCAACGGTAGTACTTCCTTCTCCAGGTAAGAAGTGACACGAACCGCACTGAAAACTGGTAAAGAGTTCTTGCCCTCGTGATGGGTCACCTTTGGGCAAGCTAAAACCAGCTGGAGAGTCAGCAGTGCGACCACACGCAGTGAGTTGCATCAGCACAGCGAGAAGAAAGATCAAACTAATTATTGTTGGTCGCATACGGAGCCTCCAAATTGATAATTGTAAATCGCGTACGGGGTGCTTTACGTTAATTCTATGAGGGAGTAGAACCAGAATATTGATACAAGTCAATCAGAATGCGAGGACTCATCTTGGGCTGTGTGTTTAGCGCAAACGACCAGCGATGGCGGGTAAAGGTAGCGGCATTGAAAGTTGCGGTTTAGTTCCAGCGTACTAAAAAACGCCTAAGCTTCTGTTATTTAGGGGAATTTATTTCAACGAAGCGGATGCGCTCCCTATGATCGTCGAGTTCTTCAGTTGATATGCGTCAAGTCGAGCGATATGCTCGGCTCATAGAATCAGTAGCTACGGTCAGCGATTTAATCGCTAATCACTATTGAGAGAGGGTACTATCATGCCAGATTTTGATGACATTGAAGATGTATTAGAGGACGGTTTTGAGGAGCTGGTTGATAAGCTGCGTCGCCAGCGTGATGAGTTACGCGTTCAGTTACATCTAGCTTCTATGGAAGCCAGGGAAGAATGGGAAGTGCTTGAAGGTAAATGGTCTCTCCTTAACACTAAGATGAAGCAAATTGCCGATGAGGTAACGCATTCTGGTCGAGAGGTCGGTGCTTCTCTGGGGAAAATTGGACAAGAGATCGAAAGCGGTTACCAAAGGATACAGAAGTTACTTTGATATAAGAGGTTATATCAGGGCGATCAGAGTCGGCTTCGACACGCTGACGCTGGGATATTTTGTCTGCAAGGTTTGATTCTCTAGCCAGGGGCTTCTCGTAGTAGAATGGTAAAGATGAAGCACGGCGTATTTCAAATTCAGCTCAAGTGGATTGATCGCAGTCAGGTGATAATTGCCAACTTGCTCCAGCTTGCTATGTTGGTATTGGTCATTGCACTTCTAACATCTCAACAATGGTTTAGCGCATTTGTTGGTGCCATTGTTCTCTCGCTAACCTTCACACCAGCCATCCTTGAACGGCAGTTGAGTGTATACCTTCCGGTTGAATTCTCGTTTATTACAGCGCTTTTTATGTACGCTTCCTTTGCTTTGGGTGAGGTAAGCGATTTTTATGCGAGGTTCTGGTGGTGGGATCTGCTCTTGCACAGCTTTTCAGCATTGATGGTTGGAATCACTGGGTTTTTGATGATCTACGTTTTTTATATGACCAATAGAATACAGATAGCGCCCATCTACGTTGCCCTCGTTACCTTAAGCCTGTCTGTAACCGTGGGAACTATTTGGGAGATATTTGAATTTATTATGGATTGGTTATTCAGTCTCAATATGCAGAAATCGGGTCTTATCGATACAATGACCGATATCATGGTGAATACGCTGGGTGGAATGGTTGCCGCAGTTTCCGGCTACTACTACGTTCGGGATGGTGATTCGCTATTATTTGATCGACTCGTTCGTCACTTTGTTAAGTTGAATCCGCGTCTATTTAAAGAGCAAGATGATGATAAGAATCATGATCGAAAATAAAAGACAGCGAAAAGCTAGATAATTAGATTTTGCTTGCCCTGTTTTCTTCTCATCCAGTTAATAGCGTTAAGGATTTTTGGGCGACTGAAAAGTGCTTTTTCAAATTTAAATTTGCCCGGATAATCGAGTAATAACAAGCCTACCATTAGTGTTAGTAAGCCCTGTCCGGGTAAAACAAGCATCAATATGCCGCCAACAATTAAAACTGCGCCGATAATATTTTTAAGCAGGCGGCGCAAAATATAAAATGCCCAGGGTTCGTTGTCGCGCTTGCCAGGGCGTTTTTCACTAGAAAAGTAGTCGTACGGAATAGCCGATACTGCAAACGGCGCGCAGATTAGCCCGGCGATGAGCATGAATAGCGAGCCCGCAGTAACCCATCCGAGTAAATGTTGATTCTCGCTAAACAGGGTATGTAGTGCGTCCAGGTTCATGTGGGAATGGCGCCAATGCCCTAAATTATTAATATATGCTACTGTTAGCGATGGTAAGGCGTTTTGGATTGCCAAGTAAAGAGCAACCCGAAAAATTAGTTTGGCTCGCGTTTTGTTAACAGACTTCAACAATTGTTAAATTGTATGTTCGCTAATTCTGTCAGATAATCTTGCGGTCTTCTGAATCCGGCAATGCCGTATATAAAATAAATAGGTGGGGTGGCTAATAACGTGACGTTAACGCTGGCATTTGATATTTATGGCACGCTAATTGATACGCATGGAGTCCTATCGAAGTTATCCTCAATGGTTGGCGACAAGGCTTCGCAGTTTTCCGTTCTGTGGAGAAACAAGCAATTAGAATATTCTTTTCGTCGTGGCCTAATGCGAAGTTATAAGAATTTTTCAGTCTGTACGCGAGAGGCGCTGGATTACACCGACTTAACGCTTCAAACAAAACTTGGCGATGACAAGAAAGGTGAGCTTTTATCGTACTATGGTCAACTGCCGGCTTTTAAAGATGTAGGCAGTACCTTAAATAAGCTGCGTGCCAGGGGTATTCGGTGTTTCGCGTTTTCGAACGGTAGCGAAGAAGCCGTAAAGGGCTTATTGGAAAGCGCTGATCTTTTGCCATTGATGGATGGTGTCGTTAGTGTTGATGACCTGCAAACGTTTAAGCCAAACCCTGATGTCTATCGTTATCTGTTAGAAGTGGCTGATTGTAAGGCGGAGGAGATATGGTTAGTATCCGCTAATTCCTTCGATATAATTGGTGGCCATGAAGCTGGTCTTAGAACGATTTGGCTAAAGCGAGATCCCAACGCGGTTTATGACCCCTGGGGCATAGAGCCCACTCTTGTGGTTAATAACCTCGACGAAATAAATACCTTGATCGATAGTTCTACGCTGTTAAGTTAAATATGCTAACTAGCGGCATAAGTTTTGATTTTTAAATGGAGCGTTGAATGGATATTCCTGCCTGGTTATATTTTTTACTTCCTGTTGCTGCCGCATATTTTTGGTACGTAAGTATTGTTGGAAAGCGCAATAATGCGCTAGAGGCGCTGTCCGGCATTGATGTCCAGTTAAAGCAGCGCGCAAATCTTATTCCGAATATTCTCGCTATTGCCAAAAAATTTATGCAGCATGAGCGGGATTTGCTTGAAGAGATCACCGCTCTTCGTTCGAAGGTGGAGCAAGATTATGATAAAGCGGATGCCAGTGCAGTTTCAGAACACCTTTCAGCAAGCGAGGCGTTATCTGGCAAGATGAACCAGCTAATGGTTAACGTGGAAAGTTACCCTGAACTCAAGTCGGATCAAACAATGCTACAGGCGCAGGCTAGCTATAATGAGGTCGAAGCGAAAATTGCTGCTGCACGTCGCTTTTATAATTCCTCGGTAACAGCGTTAAACAATGCAGTACAAATCTTTCCGGGAAACATAATTGCTGGTTGGGCAAATATTAGCGAAATGCCTTTTTATCAGGCAGAAGAGGCTTCGCGCGAGCCGGTAAACGCAGGTGATATTCTGGGTTAGCATGTTGTTAGTATATAGCGCGCGATGCTGAGGGACTACCTGACACTCATTCTCGGTCAACAAAAAGGCAAGGCAAAGCGTAAAGCTGGCGATGTTAGGCAGTTTGCCGTGCCGGATCAGCATAAGAATAACTTTTCAGAATATTTTGATAAAAACCTGGGGCCGCTGTTAGAGGGCTTTGAAGAACACCGCATAGTCCAGCTGTTAGAGTATCAAAAGCGCAGCCGGATTTTTGTTCTTGTGGCGATAGTTGCGGTTTTCGCTTTATTATATTCGTGGGTTGGTCCGCTAAACGCATATTTTAATATAGTGTTGTTCCTTTCTTTATTTGTTTTAGCTGTGACAGCATCATGGTCTCGTCGTCCGATAAGAGACTTTAAAGGCGGCATTAAGCATTCCGTTTATCCCAGGCTGGTAAAGTACTTTGGGGATGAATTCGAGTTTCTGTCCAGGCCGGTATGGACTATTCAGGAGCTAAGTGGGTTTTCGATTTTGCCTGCGCATGACGACGCTCGCTGCGAAGATGAAATTAGCGGTATGTATAAGGGGGTCGACTTCCGGCTTATGGAGTCGCGCTTAACCAAAGTTTCGCGAGATTCCAGGGGAAGGCGGCGGGACGAAACGGTATTCTCCGGTCTGCTTATAATGCTAAATTTCAATAAAAAATTTGTCGGAAAAACGATAGTGGAAAAAGATCATGGGGTTCTGGGCCATTGGTTTAAAAACGCTTTGTCAGGATTGCAGCGTGTATCGCTTGAGGATCCGGTATTTGAACGGCAGTTCGATGTTTACTCAAGTGATCAGGTAGAAGCTAGATACCTTTTAACGACTAGCTTTATGGAGCGTCTGCTATTGTTGAGCCGGGAATTCGGCGGAAAAAATATTCGCGCAAGTTTTTATAACAGGCAATTGCTGTTGATGGTTGACAGTAAAGAAAATCGTTTTGAGGCGGGCTCTATTTATACGCCCGTGACGTTTGAGCACGAAACCACAGTCTTTTTTCGCGAGATGAGCGGCGTGTTTGATGTGATCAATACCTTAAAGCTTCACGAGACGACAGGTTTGTAAGTCTCGCCGTTTTATTCCAAACGAGTTTAATAATAATGAAGAAAGTGATGAGAGCAGTGGGTTTGGTATTCGTAGTTGGCCTGATTTATTTTTTAGCCTGGCCGGTATCTGTTGATCCGCAAGCCTGGGATGCACCTAAGGCGCCGAAGTATTCCGGGAAGTATGCGGGTAATACCAGGCTGGCGAATTTTGAGGCGTTATCACTTGATGGCCTAACCGGGCCGGAAGCGGTAATAGAAGATGAGACGGGAAATATCTACGCGACTACACACGAAGGCTGGATCCTGCGTTGGCGGCTGGGTGAGAAAGAGCCTGAGCGATGGGTTCGCGTAGGAGGCAGGCCGCTGGGAATTGCGTTCGATAGCCAGCAAAACTTGTGGGTGGCTAACGCATATATTGGATTGCAAAAAATTTCACCCAATGCAGAGCTAACGGTAGAGCTTACCGAGAGCGGGGGCATTCCCTTGCGTTATGCGGATGACCTGGTTGTGACTCCTAACGGAAAAATTTATTTTAGTGATGCTTCAACAAAATTTTCAGCCGCGCAGAGTGAGGGCACGCTTTCTGCAAGCTTGCTCGATATTCTTGAGCACGGTGGTCATGGTCGCGTGATTGAGTACGATCCTTCGACTGGAGAAAGTGTCACAATTATGCGAGGGCTAACGTTTGCAAATGGTGTTACCGCAAGTGGCGACGGTCAGTATTTATTGGTAGCTGAAACGGGCAGCTATCAATTGTGGAAATACTGGTTGCTCGGATCGAAGATCGGGCAAGCTGAGGTTATCGCGAAAAATTTGCCAGGGTTTCCCGATAATATTCATCGCGGATTAAGCGGCCGCTATTGGTTGGGGTTTACAAGTCCGCGCAATCATTTATTAGACGCGTTATCAGGCGCGCCTTTCCTGCGAAAGATAATGCAAAGGCTTCCGGTTTTTTTGCGGCCATCGATTGTTCCTTATGGGCATGTGATAGCTGTAGATGGTCAGGGTGAAGTGCTTCACAGCCTTCAGGATCCCGCGGGTACTTATCCCGCAACGACGGGAGCATGGGAAACCGAACATTATCTCTATGTGAGTAGTCTTACCGCGCCTTATTTGGCTCGTTATAAAAAAGAAGCGCTTGGTATTATCGACTAGCGAAAGTAGAGTGGTATTTATTTAGCTGCAAAAAAAGCGGGTCGATTGGACCCGCTAAATACATGGAGATGGTATTGGATTTCATGATAGCTCGGTTGCTACCATTCAAGCCCCTCAATTTGCTGATCGAGCTCAGCTGACAATTGAGAAGTCAGGGCTTCTTGAAACTGCGTCAGATAATCAATATCGTAGCGAATTTCGTGTTTGCCGTTTGGGCTGCCGATACGACTAGCGGTCAGCTCCTCGATGTGCATAGGCGGTGCGCTTTCAGTGTTGGCGAAACCGCGTACTTTCTGCGAGGCATTTTTTGATGTCTCGCCAGCGTGATTGTAAGAAAGCAATGTTGTTGGAACCATTGCAGCGGTTGAGTTGGAAGAAGCTCCACGCACATCGGCAGGGGTAGGCTCAGCCTCGCCGGGTAGGGCAAGGGTCAGAGCTACGACACACGAAATGGCGGAGCATGTAGTACGAATAGTCATACGCTTTACTCCTTTCGTAAGTGACTTTCGGCGGCTTTTGGCTGCGTTCTGTCGGTTAACTACAAAGGCTTTCAATTAATGCTGAAAACCTGTTACTTATAGTAACGCCGATTCGTGATTCTTCAAGTTGCATTCTTGCTAATTTGGCGCAAAAAGAGTCTTAACGTTACTTTATTGCTCAGATATGCGGGTTTGTAGAGCTTTTACATGTGTATTATTTTCAATATGTACGTTAATTTGCTGATTTTAAACAATTTATTGATCAGTATTCAGGCTATAACTTTTAGTAACAATTTGGCTTAGATGGATTTCAAGGCGGCCTATGCTATTCTGCACCGCCTTTTTTACTTCCGTTTCGCGCCAATTACCTAATTTACACAAGCTCTTATGTCCCAAAATACGCCACTGGTTCTCGTCGATGGTTCTTCATACTTGTATCGCGCTTTTCACGCGTTACCGCCGTTGACCAACTCTAAAGGTAAGCCGACTGGCGCGGTTAAAGGCGTGATAAACATGTTGCGCCGCTTGCAAAAAGACTTTCCTGAGTCTCCCGTGGTTGTGGTGTTTGATGCCAAGGGCAAAACGTTTCGCGACAAGATTTACAACGAGTACAAAGCGAACCGGCCGCCGATGCCAGATGATCTGCGCGTGCAAATAGAGCCGATCCATCAAATTATTCGTGCGATGGGCGTGCCCATGCTGGCTGTTGAAGGTGTGGAAGCAGATGATGTTATTGGCACATTGTCTGTTCAGGGTGCCAACGCCGGGATCGAAGTGGTGGTTTCCACTGGCGACAAAGATATGGCTCAGCTGGTAAACGAGCATGTGACGTTGGTTAACACCATGACAGAAACCGTCATGGATATCCCGGGGGTTATCGACAAGTTTGGAATTAAACCTGAGCTTATCATCGATTATCTCGCATTGATGGGCGATAAGGTCGACAACATACCTGGGGTTGCGGGTGTGGGCGAAAAAACTGCGCTGGCGCTTATTCAAAATCTCGGCGGTATAGACGATATTTACCAAAAGCTGGACCAGGTAGCAGACTTGACCATCCGAGGAGCAAAAAAGCTGGGAGATAAATTGCTAGCGAGCGAAGACGATGCAAGATTGTCATACGAGCTGGCAACGATAAAGCTGGACGTGGGGTTAGAGGTAAATGCCCAGCAGCTATACAGCGGTGAGATGGCAAGCGATCCGGACAAAGATGAACTGCTAGCGCTATTTACCGATCTGGAATTTAAAACGTGGATAAAAGAGCTGACGGCTGCAAAGGGTGAAGTACAAGGCGGCGCGAAGGCGTCGAATAACAAGGTGGTAGATTCAGCGCCGGGTGCTGATAGTGAAACCAAAAAACCAGCGGGCTTTGGTAACAAGCCTGGGGAATATGAGGTTATTGTTGATCTCGACAAGTTTAACAGCTGGGTAAAAAAGTTAGAGAGCAGCAGCTATTTTGCTTTTGACACAGAAACAACCAGCCTGGATTATGCCGAGGCACGCGTGGTTGGCGTGTCGTTCGCGGTAGAAGAGGGCGCGGCAGCCTATGTTCCCTTTGCGCATGATTATTTTGATGCCCCCGAGCAGCTCTCGGAGAAAGTAGTACTTGGTACATTAAAACCGTTGCTGGAAAACCCTTCAGCAAAAAAGGTTGGGCAAAATTTAAAGTATGATGCGCACGTTTTGGCAAACCACGGCATTGCTATGCGGGGTATTGCGGCAGATACCATGTTGATGTCGTACGTGCTTAATTCCACAGCAACGCGCCACGATATGGATTCGTTAGCGGCTTACTATCTTGATTATCAAACCACCCATTATGAAGATATTGCCGGTAAAGGTGCCAAGCAGATAAGCTTTAACCAGGTTCCTCTCGAGCAAGCCGGACCCTATGCTGCCGAAGATGCAGATATTACCTTGCGCCTGTATCACGTACTTAAAGACTTATTGGCTGAAACACCACGCTTAGAGAAACTTTACAGCGATCTTGAGTTGCCGCTTGTAGATGTTATTTGCAAGATGGAAGCGAATGGAGCAATTATCGATGGGGATATGCTCCTTACACAAAGCAAATCGTTAGATGAGCGAATGGCCGAGCTGGTTCAGGAGGCTTACGGCATTGCAGGCGAGGAGTTTAATCTTGCGTCGCCAAAACAGTTACAGCTGATATTGTTCGAAAAGTTAAAGCTACCGGTTCTTAAAAAAACACCCAAAGGCCAGCCTTCTACCGCAGAGCCAGTGTTGCAGGAGTTAGCGCTTGATTACCCGCTGCCAAAGGTGATCATGGAATATCGTGGCTTGGCAAAGCTAAAAACTACTTATACCGATAAGCTACCGCAACAAATCCATCCAAAAACCGGTCGTGTTCATACCTCTTATCACCAGGCAGTGACTGCGACGGGAAGGCTCTCGTCGTCCGATCCAAACTTGCAAAATATTCCAATTCGTACCGAGGAAGGCAGAAGAGTACGCCAGGCGTTTGTTCCGCCTGAGGGTTCAAAAATGCTGGCCGCGGATTACTCCCAGATTGAGTTGCGCATTATGGCGCATCTCTCAAAGGATAAAGGTCTTCTTGATGCTTTTAATAAAGGCCTTGATGTGCACAGGGCAACTGCTGCCGAAGTGTTTGGTGAAGAAGTTGATGACGTTAGTGCTGATCAGCGGCGCAAAGCAAAAGCAATTAATTTTGGTTTGATTTACGGCATGTCTGCATTCGGCTTAGCCAGGCAGTTAGAGATCGGTCGCCATGATGCGCAACGATATATAGACAGGTACTTCGATCGTTACCCCGGCGTGCTCCGCTATATGAATGAGACTCGTTCTGAGGCGTCAGAAAAGGGCTATGTCGAAACGCTATTTGGTCGCAGGTTGTATTTGCCAGAGATCAACGCCAGCAATGGTATGCGACGACAGGCGGCAGAGCGTACAGCTATAAATGCTCCCATGCAGGGTACGGCTGCAGATATTATTAAAAGAGCAATGTTGTCGATTGATCAATGGTTAACAACTAGCGATGTAGACGCAAAAATGATTATGCAGGTTCACGACGAATTGGTATTCGAGGTAGAAGCATCGCAGGTAGAGGATGTGAGTCGCGAAGTAAGTTGTTTAATGGGCGAAGCTGCTGAGCTGGCGGTGCCGTTAATTGTTGATGTAGGTGTAGGTGATAACTGGGATGAGGCGCATTGATTGCTCGTTATATAACTAAAAAAAGTTTTTTCGGGCGTCGTTAGATCTTAGTTGTTTATTGTGCCTGGTTTCGGGCAGCATGAAAAAACCGCAACTAGACTATTTAAAGAACAGAGCACTGCTGGAGCTATCGGCTACGGTAGATGAATTCAGGCGCAAGCAAACTTGCGTCGACAGGAAAAAAATCTGATCTAGAGTTTTATTTAACGTGTTCCCGTTTTTAAGTTTGTTCCCAAGACCGTAGCAATACGGTTAATTTAACCAGCGACTTGTCGCTGGTTTTTTTTTAGAAATTTCCGGTAACACCTATAAAAATCGCGTTAATGTTGGTGTCGCTTTCCTTGTAGTAGCGAACTAGCTCGACATCAATTGTGGTTGTTTCGTGGAGATAATAGTTAAAACCGCCGCCATAGGAAAAACCATGCCTAATATCCTCCGATTGCGTTTGATTGCTTGCCGATAACGATGTGCGTGAATAGCCCAAAATGGCATAGGGATAAACATATTTGGCGATGGGCAAGCCAATTCTCAAATATGCAGCAAAGTTATACTCGACCTCCATGCTTACGTCGTTGACAGTGCGGTCATCCAGGCCAAACGATAGTCTGCTTTCAAGCGATAAGTAGTCTGCAAAGGCGTAACCTAGTTTTCCTGTCACTGCATTAATGTCAAACGCATCAATGGAAATTTGCGATAGCCCTAGTCCCCAGTAGCGCCCATCATCGTTGGACGCTTGCAGATCAGCGTGTGTGCTGAGAGAAAAAATAGTCGCGCTAACCAGTAAGATAAATTTTGGTGTCATCGGTATTTTATTGTTTGACAGGAACGGGCTTCACATACTATTGAACATAAACGTAGGCGTTAAGCTTGTTTCCATCCAGGTCACGGAAGTACCCAGCATAGAAGGAATCAATGCGCGCACCCGGTGCCCCTTCGTCTGTGCCTCCTAATTCCAAAGCTTTGTTGTAAATGGCATCAACCTGCTCTTTAGAGTTGGCCTGGATTGCTGGCATCACACCGTTGCCGACGGTCGCGGGCTCTCCGTTGTAAGGCTTGGTTATCGCAAGACCGCATGCGGTAGGCGATGTTGACCACACGATAAATCCATCGCTGTTAAATATTTGTTTGGCACCGATCACCGAAAACAACTCGTCATAAAAAGCGCATGCTCGTTCCAGGTCATTCGTGCCTAATGTTGTATATCCGATCATGGTATTTGCTCCAATTAACTATTTGTTGTTGAAGTTTGCTGGGGTGAGCGCCTAATGGTCTTGTCGAGGTAGCCCGATCAAATTGTTTTCGCAAGTGCTTTGCACTCTTGATACGCAACGCAGTCCTGGAGGTGATCGTTCACTAGTCCCATTGATTGCATATAGGCGTAGCAAATAGTGCTGCCAAAAAACTTAAAGCCACGTTTTTTCATATCTTTTGCAATGGTGTCCGAAAGTTGAGTGCTCGCTGGGACATTTTTCATGCGACGAAACGTGTTCTGGATCGGCTGGCCGTCGACAAAATTCCAGAGATAATTCGACAGGCTTTCCTTTTCTTCGCAAAGTCGCAAATAAGCCTGGGCGTTAGTAACTGCTGAGCGAATCTTCAACTCGTTGCGAACTATTTCCGGGTTTTGCTTGAGTGCGGCAACTTTTTTGTCGCTAAAGCGCGCAATTTTTTCGACATTATAATCTGCAAATGCTTTTCGATAACCTTCCCGTTTTCGTAAAATGGTAATCCAGCTCAAACCTGCCTGGGCACCTTCCAGAATGATAAACTCAAACAGGATCTTGTCATCAAACTCCGGGCGTCCCCATTCATTGTCGTGGTAGTCCTGGTAAAGCGGATCATCTCCGCACCAGGGGCAGCGTTTAACATTCGCCATTGTAATTGTAATTTTCCTACGGGCTTATATGGGTTTGATCTTGATTCAGCCGCCGGTCATATTCATAAAGCGAACAATATCCGGTTCGGCGTTTAAATCAAAATGATGCTTTTCGGGCTTAAGGTGAAGATTGTTGTAAATGGCTTGTGCAACATCGTTCGCCGGGTTCCCAGAGATCTTAGGCGAGCGTAACAAGGCACGCAAATCAATGGAGTGTTCGTTGCCAAGACAAAACAGCAAGCGCCCTTCGACAGTTACACGAACGCGATTGCACTCGCCGCAAAAATTATGCGAGTGAGGCGAGATAAATCCAAGCCTGCTCGAAAGTGTATTTCCGTTTTGGTCGCGTAACTGGTAATACGCAGAAGGACCGTTTGTTTTGTGCGAAATTTTTTCTATATGATAATGCGGTTCTATAATCGACCTGATTTCATCGCTGGAACAATAAGCCAGTGCGCGGTCATGCTCAACAATATGGCCCATCGGCATTTCTTCGATATACGAAATATCTAACGAATTTTCAATGGCGTACCGGAGCAGGTCAATGATTTCGTCATCGTTGCGGTTTTTTAATATAACGCTATTGATTTTTGTGTTTTTAAAGCCAGCGTCAGTCGCAGCCTCTATGCCTTCTAAAACGGTGTGGAGATTTCCGGTGCGCGTAATTTGTTTGAATTTGTCGGGCTGTAATGAGTCAACGCTGATATTAAGTCGCGAAAGGCCGGCGTTGTAAAGATCACTGGCCATCCGTGGTAGCTGCGAACCATTGCTTGTCATCGCCAGTTCTTCAAGACCATCTAGTGCCGCAATGCGTTCGATCAACCAAAGAATATTACTGCGCACAAGTGGCTCGCCGCCCGTAATGCGAATTTTGGTTACGCCGCTTGCAACCAGCGCTTGTGCAACAGTGTATAGCTCTTCCAGGCTAAGAATCGTATGTCGCGGCAAAAAGGTCATTTCTTCTGCCATGCAATAGACACAGCGGAAGTCGCAACGATCTGTTACAGAGAGTCGTGCGTAGGTGATATGTCGCCCAAAGCTATCGATCAGCTCTGTCATATTACATTTAACTTGAATACGGTTGAGTTCATTTATGCAGAGACGCTAGAATCTTCTCTCGCTGGTGACTTTTTCGAATAACATCATAAGGCTCGGCGAGCAGTTCATAATAACACAGGAGCATATGACGCTTCGCGCCTTGTACGCCGGTATCCCAGGCGGGCTTTGGAGCCAGTTACTGGGGCGCTCCTCACCCAATTTGATCTTTTTTAGGAGAAAAGGTTTTGCAAGTCAAGCAGTGGATAGTCTCTTATTTAGCGGGTAGGAAAGCGATCCTGCCAGCTGTGATTACAGGCGTGTTGGTTCTTGCGGGCTGCAATGACGATGATATCGTGGACATGGATTATCTTTGTAGCGCCCAGCAAGAGATGGAGGTGATTTGCGGTTTTCAAGCGCCTGAAGATTTCGAATGGCTTCCGGATGGTAGCGGAATGATTGTGAGTGAGTACGGCCAGATGGGCGCAATGGAAGGGCGACTGACGCTTATGGAGCTCGATGGATACCAGATAACACACCTCTATGATAGCCAGACGGCGAAAAGAAATATCACGAACAATATTTGGGGTGATCCAGATTGTGATGAGCCCGAGTATTTCTCGCCGCACGGCATTAGTCTGGTGCAGCGCCCAAGTGGTCGCTGGCAGTTACTGGTGGTTAATCACGGTGAGCGAGAAGCGGTCGAATATTTTGAGCTGAAACAAATCGAAGGGCATTGGTATCTGGAATGGCGCGGCTGTGTGGCAGCAGAAGGCACCGATCTATTTAATGATGTGAGTGCCGCTGCGCGCGGTTTTTATGTCACGCGATTTTATAAAGCCAGTTCATCACTTGCGCCCGTTTGGGACTATTTTTTCAAACGCAAAAACGGCGTAGTCAAGCGCTGGTCTATCGACAATCGTTGGGAGGTGCTTGAAGGCACGGCTGCGCCACTCACCAACGGTGTATTGTGGAATGCAAAAGATGATGAGTTAGTCGTAAATGAATGGGGTAGCGGCAAAGTGAGTATTTACAACGGCAAAGGCGAGAAAAAGCGCGAGCTTAAGATGTCCTTTCCCGATAATGTCACCTGGGATGCAAAGCGTGAAAACTATTATGTTGCGAGCAAAGGAGGCAGCTTTTTAGGTTCGTACAATTGTGGGGCTAAACGTTCCGAGCATTGCCAGACACCATTCTCGATTGTTGAAATCACACCAAATAGCGATCAAACGCGAGTGCGATTTAAAAGCGATGGCAGTTTTTTTGGTGCGGGTACGGCGGCGATAGAACGCGATAACAAGTTGTATATTGGTTCGTTTACAGGAAGCCGAATGCTGGTGGTGGAATAGCTTTTGTGGTTAAGGCTGGCTTGAGATAAGCGAGGGCGCCCCAATAGTTGTTCTAACCACTTGATGTGTTTCAGCGCTTCCGGGTATTAGCGTTGGGAAAAGAGTGGTGTGACCGTATAACCCAAGACATTAGAATGTGTAGTTATGGCTGATGACGATAACAGTGCCGAATCCGTTGCCTCAGGCGATGTGGTTGAATCTGGTAAGGGGTTAGTGCATTCAGACGATGTGCTTCCTGAAGAGCTTGCCATTGTGCCTTTGTTTGATAGGCCTTTTTTTCCTGCTCAGGTGCAAGCGGTTGCGGTAAGCCGAAGCCGCTGGGAAAAAACATTAGAGGCCGTCGCCAAGTCTGGTAACAATTGTTTAGGCTTGCTTTACGCGAAAAGCAGCTCAAAACGCGATCCAGACAGTCCGGTGCAAAAAGAAAATTTTTCTCGCATTGGCTGCGTTGTGAGGTTGCATAACGTCACTGTAGTCGGCGACCAGTTGCAGCTTATTGCGCAGGGCGTTAAGCGCTTTAAGCTCGAACACTGGCTGCCAGGTGATGAGTTAAAAGCAAAGGTCTCTTACCCGCCTACTTACCCCAGTCAGTTACCGAGCGATGCGGCCGCGCGCGAAGCAGAAAAAGAACAGGTAAAAGCCCATGCGCTTGCGCTGCTTAAAGCCATCAAAGATTTATTGCCACTCAACCCGCTGTATACCGAGGAGCTGCGCGATTATCTAAGTCGCTTTAGCCCTAATGATCCTGTACCGCTAACGGATTTTGCCGCAGCGATTACTACCGCTAAAGGCACCGATTTACAGGATATTCTCGAGACGCTCGAGTTGCTTCCGAGAATGGAAAAAGTGCTCATTTTATTGCGCAAGGAAATAGAAGTAGCCCAGTTGCAAACCGAAATATCTGCGCAGGTGAATGACAAGATTGAAGATAACCAGCGCGAGTTTTTTTTGCGCGAGCAGCTAAAAATTATTCAACAAGAGCTGGGGATCGAAAAAGACGATAAAACAGCAGACTCCGACGAATTTAAACAACGCCTGGAAGGCATGGTTTTAAGTGAGCAGGTTCAAAAGCGTATTGATGACGAGCTCAAAAAGCTTGATGTTCTTCAGCCCGGCTCGCCGGAATACGGCGTAACCAGAAATTACCTGGACTGGGTTACTTCTGTGCCATGGGGGGTGCATTCAAAAGACCATCTTGATTTGTCGCGAGCGACGGAGGTGCTCGATGCTCACCACGATGGTCTGGAAGATGTTAAAGATAGAATTAAAGAATTTCTGGCCCTGGGCAAGCTGCGAGGCGAGGTTTCAGGTTCTATTATTTTATTGGTTGGCCCGCCAGGCGTGGGTAAAACGTCGATTGGAAAATCAATTGCAGAAACCCTCGGTCGAGAATTCTACCGCTTTAGTTTAGGTGGGATGCGTGACGAAGCGGAAATTAAAGGCCATCGAAGAACCTATGTCGGCGCGATGCCGGGTAAATTTGTGCAAGCGCTCAAGCAGGTTGGCGTTTCAAACCCCGTTATTATGCTCGATGAAATCGACAAGGTGGGCAGTTCTTACCAGGGTGACCCAGCGTCCGCCTTGCTCGAAGCGTTAGATCCGGAGCAAAACCAGGCTTTTAACGACCATTATCTTGATCTTCCCGTCGACCTTTCGAAAGTATTGTTCGTGTGTACCGCTAACCAGCTAGACACTATACCTGGGCCACTGCTAGACCGTATGGAAGTTATTCGTCTGGCGGGGTACATTACCGAAGAAAAACTGGCGATTGCTAAAAATCACCTGTTGCCAAAATCGTTAAAGAACAGCGGAATCAGGCCGCGACAATTGAGAATAGCGAAACCGGCGTTGCGGCGAATCATCGAAAACTATGCGCGTGAAGCGGGCGTGCGTAACCTGGAAAAACAAATCCAGCGTATTCTGCGAAAATCTGCCGTCAAGCTACTGGAAGATCCAGATGAGCCAATTCGCATTGGTATTAACGAGCTGGACGAGTATTTGGGACCGCCGCGGTTTAGAGATGATCGCTTGATCAACGGGACTGGCGTGGTGACTGGGCTTGCGTGGACAGCGATGGGTGGAGCAACCTTGCCCATAGAAGCAACGCGCGTACACACTAAAAATAGAGGGTTTAAACTAACAGGCAAGTTGGGCGAGGTTATGAAGGAGTCGGCCGAAATTGCTTACAGTTACGTTGTGAGTCATTTAGAAGAGTATGGTTGTGATCCAAACTTCTTTGATGAATCGTACATACATCTGCATGTGCCCGAGGGAGCCACGCCTAAAGACGGCCCAAGCGCTGGCGTTACGATGACAACCGCACTTATTTCACTGGCGCGCAATCAGCGCATCAAGTCGCCAATGGCAATGACAGGGGAAATTACGCTGACGGGCCAGGTGTTAGCCGTTGGAGGGATACGTGAGAAAGTTATTGCGGCTAGACGCAGTAAAATAAAGACGCTGTTTTTACCCGAAGCATGCAGGCGAGATTTTGAGGAGCTGCCCGATTATCTACGTACCGGGTTAAGCGTTAACTTTGCCGAGCACTACAGCGATATTTTCGAACAGGTATTTTGCCGCTGAGCAAATGCCTGGCCGCATCAACCGTTTTTAAACTTAATTTATTCACTTTCAGCAATCGAAGGACATTACCATGACTATTCAAGTTGGCGATCAATTTCCAGAGTGCACCATAAGCACTATGGGAGAGAAAGGCCCGGAACCCATTACGACCAGGCAAATCTTTGCCGATAAAAAGGTGGTATTGTTTGCGGTGCCTGGTGCTTTTACACCCGGTTGCTCTGTGACGCATTTTCCGGGTTACATTGTTAACGCCGATAAAATAAAAGCAAAAGGGGTTGATACCATTGCTTGCGTATCAGTGAACGACGCGTTTGTAATGGACGCCTGGGGAAAATCTCAAAACGCAGAAGAAATTTTGATGCTGGCAGATGGTAATGCTGATCTTGCCGAATCGCTTGGCCTTGCACTGGATGGAACAGGTTTTGGTTTGGGTAAGCGCTCCAAGCGTTATTCCATGCTCGTCGAGAACGGGGAAATCAAGGTGTTGAATGTCGAGCCAGACGGTGCTGGTGTAGATGTTAGCACTGCCGAAAAGATTCTAGAGGTTTTGTAATCCCGGATTTTTGTCACAGCGCCGTTTGAATATTTAAACGGCGTTTTAAACGCTTATAAATTTTTTCCAAACCCCAAACGGCGCCCAGATTTTATCGAGATCCTGCCTGGCTGTTTGCTGGTCTAGGCCAAGAACCTGGGTGCGATAGCGATAAGTAAAAGCAGACACCCGCATATTTGCCGCGCAGTGTACCCATATTTTCTTGCCGCTGTTCGCGCGGATGTTTTGCACAAAGATATCAAAATCCTGGTCGGTTGGATTTTTAAAATCGACCGCAGTATGTATGTAATCGACACCCAGCTTATCTAGCGTTTCGCGTTCATTAACAATAGCGTTTTCGAGTACGCTATTCGGCGCAAGATTAATAACGACCTGGTAACCCGCATCGCGTATAAGCGAAAACTGCTCTTCGCCTGGCTGTCCAGAAGTGGCGTAAAGCCCTTCGATATCAAGGTAGTTGTAAATGTTTTCCAGCGATTCGGTCTTGCGTTTGAAAGGTGTCCAGCGATAAACCGCTTCTTTTAAAAAGCCACGGACGGTTTTTAGTGTATTTTTGCTCATTGTGCGTAAGGTCGTGGTACGGGCCTTTGGCTAGCGGGTAACTAGCCATATTGCGTGAACGACGCCGGGAACAAAAAGAAGCAGGCAAAGCAGGATGTTTATGGCGAGATCTTTACCCAGGCCTTTATGAATCGCGACCGCTAGTGGTGGAAGTAGTATTGCAAGAATAATTAAAATAATTTTGTTCATTTACGTCGTGCCCCATAAGAGATTGAGTTAGATCGTTAAGCATAACGTAGATGGTGGACTGGATTGTATTGCGTTTTTCAAGATTTTACTCGGCGCTAAAATGGCTAAAGCAACTGGTTAAGCTTATTCATCAGTGTTTGCACTTCTTTGTTGTCAGTGTTGGTAGGCGATACTTTTATCCCTTTGTACATAAGTTCGCAGAGCGCTTTAGCGGTGCTCTCGGCTTCCAGAGGTTTATTGTCCTGGATGTAGTCCCAAAGAATATGCTCTAGCGTTCCATACACAATACTGCGAACCAGCGTGGGTGAGGTGTTGGGATTAATATCCCCGCATGCAATACCATCGCGAATGATATACACCAGGCTGTTTGTGTATTTTCGATTTACATCGTGCAGTGCCTGGTTGAAAGTCGCTTCAACACCGCGCGAGTTAAGAATCATTACTGCACAAAGCGCAGCGTTTCGTTCGAATACCGTTAGATGGTAGCGAATCGTAAAGTGCAGTCTCGATTGGGTACCGCTAACGCTTTCCAGTCCTGCTATTAGTCCTTCGGTGATGTCGAGATAAAACTTTTCGATGACTTTTAGCATCAGCTCTTTTTTGCTGCCAAAGTAATGAAACACGGTGCCTTCCACGACGTTGGCTTTCTTGGCGATGTCTGCCATTTTCGCGCCTTCGTAGCCAGCTTCCTCGAAAACCGCTCGTGCGGAAGACAGGATTTCATTTGTTCTTACTTCTTTCGACAGCCGCGTCGACTTTTTTCTGCTGCTATTTTGCATACGCTAGGTGTTTTGTTTCCCCTTGGTGCTCGGTTTTCGAGGCTGTGAGAATCCACTGACTCAGTGAGTGAGCGGGGTAACAGTAGCATTTTATTGAGCTGTACACAATAAAGCCTATTGTTCGTTATTTATAGCAAATAAAAGCTTATATATGAGATAGGTATTGCTAATTCAATTGATATTAAATATTTTATTGAGTTATACTCAATAAATCTAATTTTGTTTGGTGGGGCGGAATGGCAGATTCAGAGCTGGTTCAGGTGTTGAGTGACAAAGGTGTATTGCGTCTGACGATGAATCGCCCCGAGGTGCACAACGCGTTTGATGCCGATCAACAGCAGCGCATGATTGATGCCCTTGAAGCGGCAGCCATAAACCCGGACGTGAAGCTATTGGTGATCGCAGGCGAGGGGAAAAGTTTTTCGGCTGGTGGCGATATCAATTACATGCGCAGTATGGGAGGCAACTCCTATGAGGAGAATCTCGCGGACGCGGAACGGCTTGCGCATTTAATGAAAACCTTAAACAGTTTCCCCAAGCCTACTGTTGCGCGCGTGCACGGTGCAGCGATGGGCGGTGGTGTTGGCCTTATATGCTGCTGCGATATTGCTATCGCTACTACGGCGGCCAGGCTGGCGCTTAGCGAAATTAAAATTGGGATGGTGCCTGCGACGATAGCGCCGTATGTGGTACGTACCATCGGTGAGAAAGCATCGCGCCGACTTTTTCTTACGGGTGAAACATTAAGTGCTGAGCGAGCCATGGCAGTTGGATTTTTAAGTGAGGTCGTTGAGGTATCCAGCTTAGACGAGCGAATAGAAGCACTGGAAGATTTGCTTCTCGAAAATTCGCCAGCTGGTTTTGCCAAAGCGAAGTGGATTATTAATCACGTTTACGATAAAGAAATAAACGAAGAGACAATCGCGACGACGGTGAAGCTTATTGCCGATATAAGGGCAAGCGACGAAGGCCGCGAAGGATTAAGCGCATTTCTCGAAAAGCGTAAACCCGGTTGGCAAGCGTAGGCGGCAATTAATGTGTGAAGCGCCGAAAACGGCCGCATAAAGAATAATAGCGGAGTTCATTTATGAGCGAAGGCAAAATAGTAAGAGTCGCTAACGCGCAAGCGTTTTGGGGCGACAGCCAGCTTGGGCCCTGGCGTATCGTAAATGAAGGGCCGGTAGACTATTTAACGCTGGATTATCTCGCTGAAGTTTCGATGAGCATAATGCAGAAACAGCGCAAGCGAGATCCCGATGCGGGCTACGCAAAAGATTTCCCGCCAATGGTTGGCAAGATCATTAAAACCTGCAGTGAAAAAAATATAAAAATTATTGCTAACGCGGGTGGTATTAACCCCAGGGCATGCATGGAAGCAACAAAGCGGGCAATAGAGGAGCAAAACGTAACGGGCATTAAGGTGGCGATAGTAGAAGGAGACGACATACTGGTTGATCTTGATGAAATTGTCGCCAGTGGTGAGTCGTTAGAAAGCCTGGATACGGGATTGAGCATCCAAACGATTCGCAGTCAGGTATCAAGTGCTAATGCGTATACAGGCGCGCAAGGAATAATAGATGCCTTGAAAGACGGCGCAGATATCGTCATTACGGGTAGAGTCAGCGACCCTTCACTAGTGGTGGCGCCGTTGGTCTACGAGTTTGGCTGGTCGATGGATGACTACGATAAGCTCGCGAGCGCAACGGTTATGGGCCATTTGCTAGAGTGCGGTACGCAGGTGACGGGTGGTAACTTTTGCGGATGGCGCCAGGTAAAAGATTGGGCGCGCATCGGCTTTCCGGTGATAGAGGCATTCGCCGATGGCAGTTTCGTCGTTACCAAGCACGAAGGCACGGGTGGACTTGTGACTGTGCCAACGGTTACCTCGCAACTGCTCTATGAGCTTGGGGATCCGGAAAACTATATGGGGCCCGATTGCATATCCGATTTCACCACGATTAAGCTGGAGCAGGTCGGGAAGGATCGCGTTGCGGTAAGCGGGGTTAGCGGTAAACCGCCTACCGATACTTATAAGGTGTCAATTGCTTACGATAAGGGCTACCAGGTTTTAGGCACGCTTTGTGTTCCCGGCCCTGACGCTATTGAAAAAGCTGAAATAGTCGCCGCTATGATATTCGAGCGCGTAGCCATGCATGGCTATGACATCCCTCCTGAAGATCGGTTTGTCGAGTTGTTTGGCGCAAACGTTATGTATAAGGGCCTGGTCTCGCAGAGCGAAAACCCACACGAAATTATGTTGCGCATAGGTGCACGCTGCGATAGCAAGCGGCCATTGCAGGTTTTGGGGATGGAATTGGCGGCGGCATCGACTTCAGGTCCGCCGGGGATAACGGGTTATGCTAATGGCCGTCCGCGCCCTAAAGAAGTCGTTAGTTACTGGCCTGCGCTGATTAATAAACGATTCATTAATACGCAATTCAGTATCGAGGAAATCTAATATGGCTAAGGTAAAGCTAATTGAATTTGCGTACGCTCGATCGGGCGATAAAGGAGATAGCAGCAATGTCGGGGTTTTTGTCGCTACCGAGGCGCAATACCAATTCCTGGTTAACAATTTAACTGCCGAGCGAGTTAAAGAGCATTTTAAGGAGATCTGTTTTGGTGATGTGGTTCGCTATGAGCTGCCGAATTTAAAAGCACTCAATTTCTTATTGCATCGTTCGCTTGGCGGAGGCGGCAGCGAAACATTACTAACGGACGCGCAAGGAAAAACGCACGGGATGGGATTGCTGCAATTAGAAATGGATGTCCCAGAAAGCTTGCTAGGCGATACCTTCGCCAATATGGAGTAATCGAAATGCCAGCGTTCAAAAAAGTGTTAATAGCTAATCGCGGTGAGATTGCGATGCGGATTTTGCGGGCGTTGCAGGTGCTCGATATTCAATCGGTAGCGATTTACCACGATAGCGACAAGCACTCGCCCGTGGTTTGCCAGGCTGACGAGGCGGTTGAGATTACTGGTGATAGTCCCACCGCTTCGCATTTGGATGTAGAGCAGATAATTTCTATCTGTCAGGATCTGGGTGTTGATGCGGTACATCCCGGTTACGGATTTCTTTCGGAAAACGCTAGCTTTGCGAAAGCGTTAGAAAAATCGGGCATCTGTTTTATCGGGCCAAAGCCCGATGCGATTGAATTGATGGGCGACAAAATAACATCAAGGGATTTTGTGGAGCGCCATGGATTTCCAGTGCCGCCTTCGTTGACGATCGATTCATCTATCTTGCAAAAAAGCTTGCCAGAGATTGCGGCGGTGATAGACGATGTGCCGGGGATGAAGTTTCCGCTGGTGGTAAAAGCGTCGGCTGGTGGTGGAGGCAAGGGAATGAGCATCGTTAATTCGGTCGAAGATCTGGCGAGTACGATGCGGGTTGCGGCTTCTGAGGCAAAAAAATATTTTGGCGACGACCGGGTCTATTTAGAGCGCTATTTCTCTAACGCCAGGCATATCGAGGTGCAAGTCCTTGGTGATGGGCGCAATGCTATTCACATTGGTGAGCGTGAATGCTCGATACAACGACGCTTTCAAAAGGTAACCGAGGAGGCGCCGTCTCCGGCGTTTAGTGATCCCGTACTCGGGCCTCAGAAGCGCGCGGATATTTGTGCGGTGGCGGTTGGCATTGCTAAAGCGGCGAACTACAGTAGCGCGGGTACAGTTGAATTTTTATATACCCCTGAGGGCGAATTTTTCTTTTTGGAGATGAATACACGTATTCAGGTAGAGCATCCGGTTACCGAGATGGTTTATGGCGTCGACTTGATAGTCGAGCAAATTTGTATTGCAGCGGGACAGCCGTTGTCGATGGCGCAGGAAAGCATTGTTGCTAATGGTCATGCCATAGAATGCCGCCTTTGTGCAGAAGACGCGTTTAATAACTTTATGCCCGAGACGGGCAAGGTTTTGTTCTTAAAGGCGCCAGTTGGCAATGGGGTGCGATTTGACAGCGCAATGTATCAGGGCCAGACAGTAACTACGGCATTTGATCCGATGATGGCCAAGTTGGTGGTGCATGCGCCGAATCGTGATCTTGCGATAGAGCGACTGATTGCAGCGCTAAAGCAATTTATCTGCCTTGGGGTTAAGTTAAACACCGAGTACCTAATTAATGTGTTAGAGAACGATGCTTTCCGGTTGGGCGACTTTGATACCGGATTTACCAGTCGCTTTGCCAGCGAGCTTCAGTTCCCGTTGCCCGGTCGAGAGCAACTCAATGTTGTTTTGTCTGCGGCCTATCTTTCAGATCGCAACACACAGCTGTTACTAAAAAGTACGCCGGAACCATACGCGGCAATTGGACATTGGCGAAACTAAAAAGAGTGGTTAGTTATGCAGCCAAAATATAAGCTAAATGATCACGAGCATGCCGTCAGCCCTGTTCGCCGATCTCAGGACATCGTGCTCAACATCGATGGGCGAGAAACCAACGTTCGTCTTAACTGGCACGATCGTTTTGGTGGTGAGATAGTCGTTGACCAGGTGCCCCACATTTTTTATGCGGCGCAAGATGACGACAGGCTTTTTATCCACGTTGATGGCAAGGTGTGGGAGTTAAGTGCCATCGATGATTTTGGCGGTGATCTAAACGTGGGAGCAGCGGCGAGTTCGCTTTTGGCACCCATGCCGGGGGTGGTGGTAGAAGTGATGACAGCGATTGGTGAGCCGGTTTGTAAGGGTGATCCGCTTGTGATTATCGAGAGCATGAAGATGCAAATGGAAGTAAATGCGAGTGTTGATGGCGTTATAGCAGCGATTAACTACGATGCCGGCGATAACTTTGATAAAGGCGCGTTGCTCGTCGAGTTCGAGCAGGAAAGCGATGCTAGCGGTTAAGGATAATTTTGTGAGTCGTAAGCCAGGTAGATAAATGTGAGAAGAATTACGTCTAACGTTAATGTTAATTCGGCAGAGTTTAATGCGCATAAGGTGCACAATAAAAAGCTCGTTGCGGATTTTCATGAGAAACAACGTCAAGCCCGCGAAGATAGGCCGCAGCGTGATATTGATCGGTTAAGTCGTCAAAATAAAATGTTGCCGCGCGACAGGCTCGAGCTGTTGCTAGACCCTGGCACCCCTTTTCTTGAGTTCTCGTCCCTTGGCGCCAACATGGCTTACGAAGGCTCTGTACCCAGCGCGAACTGCATCACGGGTATCGGAATTGTCGGTGGTAGAGAGGTTGTGATCAACGCTTCTGATAGCACGAATAAAGGCGGTGCATGGTTTCCTTTAACCGGCAAAAAAATTGTTCGCGCACTTGATATCGCCATCGAGAACCATCTGCCGGTTATTCATTTGTGCGACAGTGCAGGTGGATACCTGCCTTTGCAATCGGAGTTCTTTGGCGACAAGTATATGGCGGGGCGTATTTTCCGCAATCAGGTTCAGCTGGCAAAAATGGGTTGCAAGCAGTTGGCGCTTGTCTTTGGTCACTGTACCGCGGGCGGTGCCTATGTGCCAGCGCTGTCTGATTATTCGGTTATTGTTGAAGGCACTGGTGCAGTATTTTTAGGAGGGCCGCCGTTGGTAAAAGCCGCGACGGGTGAAGACGTTTCCGTTGATGAGTTGGGCGGCGCGCGCATGCATACCTCAGTGTCTGGCACCTGCGATTATTTTGCCAATAGCGAGCGAGAGGCGATAGCCATTGGGCGCGAGCTTGTTATGCAATGGGAACAAAAAGAAAAGTATCCGCTGCAACGTGAAGCGCCTGAAGACCCATACTACGATCCGGCAGAGCTCTATGGGATTATCCCGAATGACTTGAAAAAGGCATTTGATATGCGAGAAGTCATCGCAAGAATTGTCGATGGTAGCCGTTTTTCTGAATACCAGCCCGACTATGGCACAACGTTAGTTTGCGGCTTTGCCAATATATGGGGCTATAAGGTGGGTATCCTGGGTAACAACGGTGTACTGTTCAACGACAGCACCTTAAAAGCCACGCACTTTATGTCGCTCTGCAACCAGAACAATGTGCCGCTTGTGTTCTTGCAAAACATTACGGGTTACATGGTTGGTAAGGAATACGAGCAGCGCGGTATTACAAAAGATGGCGCAAAAATGTTGATGGTGCAAGGTGCAGTGGACGTACCCAAGTTCACAATTATGACTAACGGATCTTTTGGGGCGGGCAATTATGGTATGTGCGGTCGGGCGTGGGATCCTCGAACACTGTTCTCCTGGCCGCAAAGCCAGATTGCCGTGATGGGTTCTGACCAGGCAGCGAACACATTGGTAACAATTAAAGCGAATCAGTTAAAGCGTGAGGGTGTCGAACCCTCCCAGCAAGAGCTTGATGCAATCAGGGAAAGCGTGTTGCGTGATTACGAAAATACCACGAGCGCTTACGCAGCCACTTCAGAAATATGGGATGACGGCATTATTGATCCCGTCGATACGCGTAATGCACTTGCGATATCGATTGCGGCCTCGCTAAATGCCCCGTTTGGTGGAGCTCAATATGGCGTTATGCGTTATTAGCCTTCAGCTTGCTGAAAGTGACTGTTAACTAACAGGTTATATGAGGGTGTATGAATCAGTTTTCTTTAAATGAAGATCAGCGCGCGCTATTTGAACTTGCCGACAAATTTGGTAAAGAACAATTGCTACCCCTGGCTGCCAAAATGGATAACGAAGAATGGTGGCCCGACGACCTGATGCCTAAGCTAGGGGTATTGGGCTTTTTGGGAATCACGATTGACCCAAAATATGGTGGTCTGGGTATGAGTTTGTTTGAAGCAGGTTTGGTGCTTCAAGCGTTTTCTCGCTGGAACCACGCATTTGGTTTGTCGTGGGTGGCGCATGACAATCTCTGTGCGAATAATATTTATAACAATGGCAATGAATACGTTAAAGAAAAATTCCTGCCGAAGCTTTGTTCTGGTGAGTGGACTGGTTGTCTTGGCTTAACCGAACCGGGAGCCGGTTCCGATGCGCTGGGCTCGATGCGTACAACAGCAGTTCGCGATGGTGATGACTTTGTTATCAATGGTTCGAAGCTTTATATTACTAATGGTCCGGTTGCCGACGTCTGTTTGCTATACGCCAAAACCGAGCCAAACAAAGGCTCGAAAGGTATTACGGCATTTGCTGTGGAAACCAGTACGCCCGGTTTTAGTGTCGCTCAAAAACTGGTAAAGATGGGTTTCAGGGGAAGCCAGACCGCCGAGCTGGTATTTTCGAATCTGCGAGTGCCGGCAAAAAATGTTGTTGGCGTCATTGATGAAGGCCATCAAGTGGTTATGAGCGGTCTGGACTTTGAGCGAGCGGTCATTGCGCCAATAAACGTTGGTGTTGCGGAACGCGCGCTAGAATTATCGATAGATTTTGCGCAAACCCGCGAACAGTTTGGGCAGGCAATCGCGAATTTCCAGATGATCCAGTCACGCATAGCTGACATGTATGTGTGGAAAGAAACCATGCAAACTTATTGCTGGTCGGTGCTTGCGGAAATATCCGGCGTCGATGAGACGGAGGCCGGTCGAGGAGAGATTCACGCCAAGTCTGCTGCATCAGTGATGTACTGTGCTGATATGTGCAACAAGGTGCTGGATAATGCAGTCCAGATATTTGGTGGCAATGGTTATATCTGGGAGTCGGAGATAAACCGTTTATTCCGCTCAACAAAATTGTTAGAAATTGGTGCGGGCACAACAGAAGTAAGAAAAATGATAATTGCCGGTGAGTTGCTGGGGTGCTAGCTTGCGCTGCCACTCAAGTTTTGCATCTGTCGGTTTCTTGTTATCAAATAAAGTGCAAAGCCGACAGCAACACCTGGTACTGCTCCAAGCAACACGCATAGCCAGCCGCGTTTTATTCGATAGTTTGCTGCATCGTAAATAGCCAGCACTAATAAAACGACCCAGCAAAGTATGGTATCCATCGAATAACCAGACGAAATAGGGTTAACAAAGCCCAACGTAAAAAACTCCAGGATATTAGGGTTTTCCACCACATGCGGCATTACGATTAGAGTAAAAAAGATCGTGAAGGCGATAGCAATCGCCAAAAGAATGAGTTCAGATAATTTTTGTGTCATTGGTTAAATACCTGGTTTTGAGATTTCCCGGCGCAAGCTGTTAAGGCTTCTGGGTGCCGTAAGGCATCGCGCCATTCTGGTTGATACGCTTAGGGTGTGCTTGAAAGCACTGCTTTGTAGTGACACGTATGGCAAGCTTCGTTTTTTGTTGTAGCAGAAGAACGTTCGCAAGTCATTTAGCGCTTTGATTTTATTAAGAAAAAGTATGATACACGTCGCTTTCGGTTGTGCGGCACAAAAATAAGCCACTCGCTGAATTTTTTGTTAGAATTTAAAAGAATATAAAAATAAACGCTTCGATGGTCTGGGCACTTTTTATTGGCAGATTGAAGAGGCATAAAGAAGTTGAGAGCGAGGGCAATCCAATGAAATTACTACTCACGGCGACCGTTGTTGCGGCAGCAGCAGTGAATGCGCATGCCACAGTAACCAGCGTCGATGCTACCCAGGTTGGCGGCTTTTATGCCGATGGCAGTGCCGACAATGCCGCTACGTTTCAAAACTATTTTGTTGGCTACGGCACCACGCCCGGTTTTCCTCGAACAGAAGAGCGACGAAGCTTTTTTACGTTTGATCTATCAGGAATCTCAGGGCCGGTCACCAGCGCCTCTTTTAGTCTTTTCCTGCCGGCCTTCGGCCTGATTTTCGGAACCGACTGCTTAGGTGCTGATCCTTGTACTGGCCCGCTGCCAATGGTTGACGACCCCGGAACGCCTTGGGATGACACTGACCCTGGTGCATGGCCAAAAGATACGGTTGAGGAATTTGTATTGGGCCACACGCCGTTTTCGTCAGCGATTGTTACCGATACGATGCTGCCCTCTGAAGATCCGGGTGGCCTGGATAAAAAGGAAGTTTTTGAATCTTTTGATGATTCGCCAGTCGCTGGGCCGCTTGCGATTATGGACACTGATCCGTTGGACTTTAGCTCAGGGCCTATAGAGTTCGTGATTACATTAGATGCGACCGGAATAGCATTAATCAACGACGCAATCGCGGCGGGTGGTGATTTTGTGCTAACCGGGTTTATGCCAAGCTGGTCATTCGAAGACAGAATGACACCGTTAGGCGATGATCTAGTCGAAAAGTCCGAGCTAATGTTTGGCTTAAGTGATCTTGTGACAGATGGGATGGAAACATCGCTAACAACGCCATTTTTGGAAATAACCACTTCCGAAGTTCCACTTCCAGCGGCGTTTTGGTTGTTTGGTTCTGCGGCGTTAAGCTTATTTGGCTTGCGGTTTAAAAAATCCAATCACTAGTATTTGGTTAAAAGCATGCCGTCGCTCTGGCGGCATTACCTACTTCTGGTAGGTATTAACAATCACCCTTACAGCCTGCATTTCAGGAACCGCTAAGTCAAAGTGTTTTTCAGCTTCTGATATTCGGTGCTCAAAGAAGGCGAGTTCATCGTCACGGATGGTGTTATTTAAAGACTTGAGGTGTTTAAGTCTATCGAGTTCACCGCCAAGGCTTTCGTGCATCGCCTGACGAGCGCTGTCAATTAAAGGCAACGCTTTTTGCCTGGCAATGGATTCTGATTTTTCCAGCATCTTTTCGAGTTGCGGCTTTACCTGCTTAATAATGGCAAAGCGAGATGATCGTTTTAGATGTTCGCGAAGCTGGTTAAGCTGCGTATGCTTGATGATATTGGTTAGGTCTTTGCCAGATGCTTCAATCAACACCCGCACAGGGGTGGCGGGCAAATAGCGGTCGAGATGCAGGTGTTTTGGTGCACTGCATTGCATCGAATAAAAAACTTCCAGCAGAACGCTGCCAGGCGGCAATGCTTTTATTTTTACTGCACCTATGGCGTTGTTGCCAATTTCATTACTTAAAATCAGGTCAATTGCGTCGGTTACCATGGGGTGCTCCCAGGTGATAAACGCCATGTCTTCACGCTTTTGTGCAACGTTGCGATTGTAGGTAATGGTCATTCCCTCTTCTTTCAGATGAGGGAATTCTTCGGTTAGCATCTGCTCGGTCGGACGAATAACCCAGCATTCGGGAGAATGGTATTCCTGTTCTACGCCAAAGTTATCAAACACTCTGCTCATGTAGTCGAGGCAAAGCTCACTGCGTTCGGCTTTGTAGATAGAATCGATAATGTTTTCTGCAACGCTATGATTGCATGAGTTTAATTCCAGCAAGTGATCGCGGCCTTCTTCAAGCTCGTGTTGAAGTTGCTCACGATGGCGAGCCGTGTCGGATAGCAGGGTAGCAAAGTCTTCTTTTGGCTCCTGCTGCTCGTTGTCGATCCAGGGTAGGAGGCGGTCGGCGAAGTGTTCAAAAACGGCGTGCCCGGCAGAGAAGCTTTGCGAGAAGGCATTCACACCTTCGTTATACCAGCGATACAAATACTCTTGCGAGGTTCCCTGCATATAAGGGATGTGAATCTTGATGTCTTGCGTTTGGCCTATGCGGTCGAGGCGACCAATACGTTGCTCTAACAGGTCGGGATTTACTGGCAGGTCAAACAATACGAGGTGATGGGCAAACTGGAAGTTGCGCCCTTCGCTGCCAATCTCTGAACAAATCATCACTTGTGCGCCGAGTTCGTCGTCGGCGAAATAGGCGGCGGCGCGATCGCGTTCAACGATAGAAAGCCCTTCGTGAAACGCAGTGCTACGGATGCCAATGTCGAGGTGAAGGTGTTTTTCCAGATCAAGCGCGGTGCGGGCTTTGCCACAAATAAGCAATACTTTTTCGCGTTTAAGATCTGTTAGCAAGTTTTCTAACCATTTTACCCTGGGGTCAGTATCAAGCCAGTCGCTATGGTTGTTTTCGCTCTGTAGATCGCAGCGGGTATAGTCCGCTGGCGTTTCTAATGGATAAGGTATGGGTACCCGTACTGGAAAGTCTTCTATTGCTGCGCGCGTGTTACGTAAAAGTACGCGCCCCGTGCCATGGCAGTCGAGTAGCTGGTTGATAAGATGTTGCCGTTCATGATCTGAGTAGCCGTTAACTTCGTCGGCAGATGACGGGCTGTCGTTGCCCAGCAGCGTTTGCAGCTTGTTAAATTCGTCAGAATCAAGCGCTATGGCGCTATCGAGTTTTGTTACCACCTGGTTCAACTCGACAAAGCCTTGTTGCTCTTCTTTAAAAGCGTCTAAATCGTGGAATCGAGTAGGGTCGAGCAATCGCAGCCGCGCAAAGTGGCTTTCGACACCAACTTGCTCGGGCGTTGCCGTTAGTAAGAGTAAACCGTTACTGCGTTTTGCAAGCGCGTCCGTGACTTTGTACGCAGGGCTGGGCTCGCTATCGGCGTGCCATTCAAGGTGATGTGCTTCATCGATTACAGTAATATCCCATTCAGCGCTGGTCACCATGGCGCCAATCTGTTCGGTACTGGTAAGCAATGACATACTGCAAAGAATGAGTTGTTCTGTTTCGAATGGGTTGGACTCGCCTGCCTCTAATAAATCGTTATATCGCTGTTCGTCAAATAAGGAAAAGTGCAGGTTAAACTTACGCAGCATCTCGACCAGCCATTGGTGTAGCAAAGGCTCGGGTACAACGATAAGGCAGCGGCTACTCATGCCCGTTTCGAGTTGATGATGCAAAATCATCCCTGCTTCGATGGTTTTGCCCAGACCTACTTCATCGGCAAGCAATACCCGTGGAGCATAACGATTAGCGACTTGATGAGCGATATAAACCTGGTGGGGGAGTAAACTGGTTCGTGAGCCAATTAGGCCGCGCGCTTCGGATTTTTGCTGCACGTGACGATAGTGCAAAGTGGCTGCGCGTAGCTCAAACAGGCGGTTTTTATCGAATTGCCCGCTGAACAGGCGTTGTGTTGGTGATTCGAGCTGAACCTGCGCACCGAGTTGCGACTCTGGAATAATGCGCTCTTCGCCGGCAGTATCGTCGGCAAGGTAATAGAGCAGGCCTTTCATTTCTTCGACCGCTTTAACTTCAAGCGTTTCTTGTTCGAGATTGGTAATTTCGTCCCCAATCTGAAACGCAATGCGTGCAAGCGGTGCGCTACTGGTCGCGTAGATTCGGTCTTCTTCGATTGCCGGGTAGTGCAGTGTTATATGGCGAGCATCGGCTTCGACGACGATGCCCAGCCCCATTTGAGGTTCCGCCTGAGAAACCCAGCGTTGACCAACAATGTAATCCATAAGCTGTAAACAGTAGAAAATAAAGTAGAACGATATAGAACGTAGAGACTGGATTAGGACGATATGTAAGCGTTGCTAACCCGAGCGGCAGCGGTTTTTCTCTCGCGTGCGTTTTTTAGTGACCACAAATATAACTAACAGTTTTTTATAGTTTACTAGCTGAAAAGATAGTTTGACAGCTTAGGTCGCTGATGCTTCATAGATAGATGCAATCGTTTGGTCAAGCGTGGTATCAAAATCAGTATCACTTTGCCTGGCGTTTAACCCTTCTGTAAGCGCGCGCGAGAAGCTGGCGATCATACCGTTGTTTGCGGTGAGTCTGGTGTTGGCATCTTCTCGTGAGTAACCGCCAGAAAGTGCGACTACGCGAATAACATTTGGGTGATCAATACATTCTTGATAAAAGTTGCTTTCTTCCGGCAGCGTTAGCTTGAGCATAACAAGCTGGTCGTCAGCGAGGCTATTTAGCTGAGCCAGCAGTTCGCGCTTAAGCGTGCTTTCAGCTTCAGCTTTGCTCGTGCTATTAATGTCTACCTCAGGCTCGATGATCGGTACCAGGCCTGCTGCACAGATTTTTTTTCCAATTTCAAACTGTTGTGCGACTACAGCACCTATACCCGCTTCGTTATTAGCTTTGATAACAGAACGCATTTTCGTACCAAAAACATTACGTGCTTTGGCTTTTTCCAGCAGTGCGTCGAGGTTGTCGATGGGTTTCATCACTTGAACGTCGTCTTCCAGATCGCTCAGCCCTTTATCGACCTTTAGGAAAGGCACAACGTTTTTTTCTGTCCAAAGGAATTCCGCAGAGTTCTTGCCAGCAATCTCGCGATCGAGCGTGTTTTCGAACAGAATTGCACCAAGTATGCGCTTACCGCTAAAGCTTGAGCTGCAGATGATGCGGGTTCTCATCTCGTGAACGAGGCGGAACATTTCATCATCGTTACTATATTCATCAGCCTCAACGCCATAGAGCTTGAGTGCTTTTGGGGTGCTGCCACCACTTTGGTCCAGCGCGGCAATAAATCCACTTTCTTTGCGAACTTTGTCGAGTTGCTGGTTAAAAACGCTCATTGTCTGTCCCCATTACCATTCAAGTCTTTTGCGCTAAATTGCGCGCATTGCGGGTTTGGTCGGCGCGAATGCCACTGCCGGTCAAAAAAGCGCGCGAAGTTTATCATAGCTCATTTAGCGCGCTATGAATTCTAGTGGCATAGACCTTGGGAAAATGCCGTAAATTTCTAAGATTGACGCGCTTATTCCGCGTAATGGCCTTGAAATAAATTGCTCCGCGCGAAAGCATGAGAGAGAATAGCCAGCCCTCGAAATCCCCATAGAGTTCCCTTATTTGGAGTCATACATGCCGTCTCGACGAGATTTAGCTAATGCCATTCGCGCGCTTGCGATGGATGCAGTTCAACAGGCCGCCTCCGGCCACCCAGGCGCACCGATGGGCATGGCAGATATTGCCGAAGTGCTTTGGAACGATTTCTTGTCGCACAACCCTGCGAACCCAAACTGGTTAAATCGAGACCGGTTTGTCCTGTCGAACGGGCATGGCTCAATGCTGATATACGCTTTGTTGCATCTGAGCGGATACGACCTGCCCATGGCGGAGATCAGAAATTTTAGACAGCTTCATTCCAGGACTGCCGGCCATCCAGAGTATGGTTATGCGCCTGGAATAGAAACCACGACAGGGCCGCTGGGCCAGGGGATCACTAATGCGGTTGGGATGGCACTGGCAGAAAAAGTGTTAGCGGCGCAGTTCAATAAGCCTGAGCATGAAATCGTTGATCATCATACCTACGCCTTTTTAGGTGATGGCTGCCTGATGGAGGGTATTTCGCACGAAGCCTGTTCGCTGGCGGGAACCTGGGGGCTGGGCAAGCTTATCGCGATTTATGACGATAACGGTATTTCAATTGACGGTGAAGTTCAGGGCTGGTTTACCGATGACACGGCCAAGCGCTTTGAGTCCTATGGCTGGCAGGTCATTCCTAATGTCGATGGCCATGACCCCCACGAAATTAAAATAGCCCTTGAAACAGGGCGCGCTGAGGTAAGTAAGCCCACACTAATCTGCGCTAAAACAGTGATTGGTTTTGGCTCGCCCAATAAGCAGGGTACCTCAGGCGTACATGGTGCCGCGCTAGGCGATGCCGAAATTGCGGCGACGCGCGCGGAGCTTGGCTGGGCGCACGAGCCTTTTGAAATTCCACAGGATCACTACGATGCCTGGGATGCGAAGGCATCTGGCGCAGAGCGCGAATCTAACTGGAACCAGGCGTTTGAAGCTTACCGCCAGGCATATCCGGCTGAGGCAGCCGAGCTTGAGCGTCGGGTAAGCGGCGAACTGCCAGCAAATTTCGAAGCCGAAGCTGACGCTTATATCGCAGCATGTCAGGCAAATGCCGAAAGCCCTGCCACCCGCAAAGCCTCACAGAACTGCCTGGATGCCTACGGGCCTCATTTGCCCGAGCTGATTGGCGGGTCGGCGGATCTGGCGGGGTCGAACAACACTATCTGGAAAGGCAGTGTTCCGGTTTCGGTTGATGACGCCGCGGGTAACTACCTTTATTTTGGTGTGCGCGAGTTTGGTATGTCGGCCATTATGAATGGTCTGGCCTTGCACGGCGGCTTTGTCCCCTATGGCGCTACCTTCCTCGTGTTTATGGAATACGCGCGTAATGCGGTTCGAATGGCGGCGTTAATGAAGCAGCGCGCTATTTTTGTGTACACGCACGACTCTATTGGGTTGGGTGAAGACGGCCCGACGCACCAGCCGGTTGAGCAGTTAGCTAATCTGCGTTGTACCCCAAACCTCTATACGTGGCGCCCTTGCGATACTGTTGAGTCGGCAGTGAGCTGGAAGTTCGCGATTCAAACAAACAACGCACCTAGCGCATTGGTGTTTACCCGTCAGGGGCTGGCGCACCAGGCGCGCGATGCAGAACAGCTAGCGAATGTTAGTAAAGGTGGCTATGTGCTGGTTCGTGAGCAGGGTGAACTTGATGCGATCATTATCGCCACTGGCTCTGAGGTTGAGCTGGCAGTCCAGGCGGCAGCTAAGCTAAGTGAAAATGGTAAAGGCGTGCGAGTTGTCTCTATGCCCTGTACCGAGCTGTTTGATGAGCAAGATGCAGCTTACAAAGAATCTGTTTTGCCGTCTAACGTTTTGGCTCGTGTGGCGGTAGAAGCTGCACAGGTGGATTTTTGGTATAAGTACGTTGGGCTTGACGGGCGAATAGTGGGTATGACTACTTTTGGCGAGTCGGCACCGGCAAAGGCTTTGTTCGAGCATTTTGGGATTACGGTCGATGCGGTTACCGCAGAGGTAACGGCTTTGTTGGACGACTCGGCTGCTTAATTATGTTGCCCGCGACGTCCTGGTGCTTCTTAGGTAATTTATGCGTGTAGCGATCAACGGCTTTGGGCGTATTGGTCGCTGTTTGCTGCGTGCGGCCTATGAGCGATCGCTTCTAAATAAAAAAGCGCTAGAAATAGTAGCGATTAACGAGGTTGCGACAGCTGACACCATTGCTTACCTAACACAGTACGACAGCACGCATGGGCGTTTCCCTGCTTCTGTAAGTACTTATAAAAAAGAGAGCGGGCACTACTTAAACGTAAACGGCCCGCTGGGTGAAAGCGAAGCATTGCTCATAAGTGAAGCTGATGTACACCAATTGCCCTGGCATGAACTTGATGTCGATTGGGTTTTCGAATGTACTGGAGAGATTTTTACTAACGATCAGGCTGGGGGGCATTTGCAATCTGGCGCCAAGGGGGTGCTGCTGTCCAACCCGGGCGAGCACGATATTCCCGTAGCGATGTTGGGGCTGAGCGATTCACTGTTCGACAAAACGCCCGCGGTGATATCTGCCGCATCTTGTACATCGAACGCCCTGTTGCCAGCGGTTGCCACGCTTCATAATCATTTTGGTATAGAGTCTGGCGTCATCACGACCATTCACGCTGCGATGCATGACCAGCCGGTTATCGATGCATATCACGGAAGTGACCTACGTAAAAACCGTGCTTCTTCGCAATCGTTTATTCCTGTTCAAACAGAGTTGGCGGCGGGTGTGGGACGTGTGTTGCCGGAACTGGCAGGCCGTTTTGTCGCTCATGCAATCCGGGTGCCGGTCAACAATGTCTCGGCGCTAAACGTAACCCTGAATTTGTCTAGCGATGTGACAGCATCGTTAATCAATCGCACCTTAGCCGAAGCCAGCGAAGCGTTGCCAAAAAATGTGCTCGCGATTACCAATGAGCCTCTGGCCTCCTGCGATTTTGTGCATCATCCAGTTTCAGGAACGATAGATGCCGCGCAAACACAGGTCGTAAATAAGCGCAGCGTTAACCTTTTAATCTGGTTTGATAACGAGTGGGCTTTTGTAAACCGTATGCTTGATATCGTTTTGCGTATTCAGGCAAGCAATTAAGTTGATGGGTCTAAACCAGGTATTTGTAGATAAAGTAGTGGGGCAAGCATGACAGATGTTTTAAAAATGAGTGAATTGGCGCTTGCGGGCAAGCGAGTATTGGTGCGCGAAGACCTAAACGTCCCTGTGAAAGACGGAAAGGTTTCGTCTGATGCTCGCATCAGGGCTGCGTTACCAACACTTAGACAGGCCAGTGATGCTGGCGCAAAATTAATTGTCATGTCGCATTTGGGTCGGCCTGTGGAAGGCGGGAGCGTAGAAGAAAACGCTGAATTTAGTATGGCGCCAGTGGCTAGCCACTTACAAGAATTGTTAGGGATGAGTGTCGAGCTCGTATCGGATTGGCAGGACGAAAGCGTTGTTAACAGCGCACTAGACGCAGGAAAAATCGTCTTGCTGGAAAATGTTCGTTTTAATAAGGGAGAGAAAAAAGACGAAGACGATTTAGCTAAGGCATATGCCTCGCTATGCGATGTGTTTGTAATGGATGCGTTCGGTACCGCGCATAGAGCACAGGCTTCTACCCACGGTGTGGCTAAGTATGCGCCTGTTGCATGTGCGGGCCCGCTGCTTGCTGCGGAGCTAGAAGCTCTGGAAAAAGCACTGGCTAACCCGGCACGGCCGATGGTTGCCATTGTTGGCGGATCGAAAGTTTCCACCAAGCTGACGGTGTTAGAAGCGTTGTCCGAAAAAGTAGACCAGCTAATTGTGGGCGGTGGTATTGCAAACACTTTTCTGGCAGCGTCCGGCGCACCAGTAGGGAAATCATTGTGCGAGCATGATTTACTTGAAACAGCCAAAAGCCTGGCGGATACATCCGATATCCCTATACCGGTCGATGTGGTTACCGGAAAAGCTTTTGACGAGGCCACGCCTGCTGAGACAAAAGCTGTTGGTGACGTCACCGAAGATGATATGATTTTCGATATCGGCGAAACGAGTCAGGCGGCACTAGCAGAAATTATTGCTGATGCGAAGACCATTATATGGAATGGCCCGGTAGGCGTGTTTGAGTTTGACCAATTTGGTGGTGGAACTGAAGCGCTAGCGAATGCGATTGCTCAAAGTGATGCCTTCTCGATTGCGGGCGGCGGCGATACGCTTGCCGCGATAGATAAGTATGGCGTGGCCGATAAGGTTTCGTATATATCGACGGGTGGCGGAGCGTTTTTGGAGTTTGTAGAAGGTAAAACGCTACCGGCAGTTGCCATGCTTCAATTGCGCGCCAAAGCAATGTAGTTGGTTTTATAGCTTACTCAATTTATCAATAACTTTTATAACGATTTTGATATTTAGTGATGGATAAAGTCATGACCGAAACGGAGAAAGGCTATCCAGTTGATTTTTCTGGCGTTAAGCGCGGATTAAGCTTGCTAGATATTAGCCGCAACGCTGCACCGTCCAGCGCAGAAACGGAGTATCTCGCCTACTACGATATTGATTTTGCCCGGCAGCTCGAAGGGGTGCAGCACTTTTTCGGCTTGTTGCCTGTGCGCCTTGGTAATGGTGAACAGATCAACGTGGTTGTGCACTACTACAAATTGGCAACTGCCGAGAAAACAAGTTTGGTCTTGCACGGTTTTACTGATCACGTTGGTTTATTTGGCCAGGTGTTTGATTATCTCCTGCATCGCGGAAATAGCGTTGTAACTTTTGATTTGCCTGGTCATGGCCTGTCTGATGGAGAGCAGCTACATATCGATAGCTTTGGTGATTACAACCTGGTGTTTCGCCAGGTGCTGGCCTACGTACAAAAAAATATCGAGGGGCCGTTGAATTTAATTGCTCAAAGTACCGGTGGCGCGATAGCGATGGATTATTTGCTCAGTCAACAGTTTGATTTGGGCGAGGAAAGTTTTGACAAGGTTATATTGTTAGCGCCATTGGTTCGACCAGTGTCCTGGCAGAAAATACGTATTGGGAACTTGTTGTTGTCACCATTTATCAAAACCGTTAAGCGAACATTTAACGATTCTTCGAATGATCTGGATTTTTTAGATTTTCAGAAGAACCGAGACCCATTGCAGGAAAAGCGAATTCCGTTGACCTGGGTGTCTGCAATGATCCAATGGGTTAAGCGGTTTCGTAAATTGAACTGGTCAGAGAAATCGCTGATGATCATTCAGGGGCAGCAAGATACAACGGTCGATTTTAAATACGGCTTGCAGCTTCTGAAAGAAAAGTTTCCAAATGCAAAGGTAATGTTAATTCAAGATGCAAAGCATCATCTGGCTTGCGAAGACGAGAAAAATTTTTCTCGTGTGATACAAGCGGCCGACCTGTATTTTGAGCGGCGATCACAGCGGCGAGATTAGTCCTAATTCGAGAGCTTCTAGTTATGAGTGAGCAAGAAAATACACAGGCGCTTGCTGAGAGTTACTCAGATATTATCAGTGGGCTTGGCGAAGATATTAGTCGCGAAGGCTTGCAGGGAACGCCCGAAAGAGCCGCGAAGGCCATGCAATATCTAACGCACGGCTACTCAATGTCGTTAGACGAAATCGTTAATGACGCGGTTTTTGAGTCGGGCAATGACGAAATGGTGGTGGTGAAAAATATCGAAATGTATTCGATGTGTGAACATCATTTGTTGCCGTTTATCGGCACCTGTCACATCGGCTATATTCCCAACGGCAAAGTGCTCGGCCTGTCTAAATTCGCGCGGATTGTTGATATGTACGCCCGGCGTTTGCAGATTCAGGAAAGACTAACGAGGCAGATTGCTGATGCCGTCCTTGGCGTAACCGACGCCTTGGGCGTAGGAGTGATTGTCGAGGCCAAACACATGTGCATGATGATGCGTGGCGTCGAGAAGCAGAACTCCGCAATGGGGAGCTCGGTTATGTTAGGCGAGTTTCGTAAATCGTATAACACGCGCCAGGAGTTCCTCGGTTTGTTAGGGGATATGGGCTAGTAGGGGATAATCCAATTAACACTATTGAACGACAGGTTCTGTTTGTAGCTACGCTTTTGCTGGTCGTATTTCAGTTTGGCTGTTCATCAGAGAGTTTGGGGCCGGGCGGCGCAAGCAGCGCAAGTTCGGCCTGCCCCGCAATTGGCGAGTTAGATGTCGAATTCCAGACCTCGTCCTTTGGTGGCGGCGCTGATCGATGCCTGGTTTCTGGAACGCTAATGACCAGCGCGACAATGCAGTTACCACCTAACGATGTTGACTGGTTTTTATCTGGCAGCATTACCGTAGACAGCGGGACATTAACTATTAATCCTGGCGTAAGTGTTTTTGCTGAGGGTGCAGACGAATATATCTATATCGCTAATGGCGGAGGGATAAACGCGGTAGGAACATCCAGTGCACCAATTGTTTTATCGTCCAATGATGATGGCGAGTCGGGTGGCGCCGAATGGGGTGGTTTAATAATAGAGTCGATGATGTTAGGAGGGGTCGCGCAACGTCTGGAATACGTCGTTGTTGCCGAGGCAGGTGCGGAAGTATCGATGAGTCCAAGAACCTATAGCGCGAACATTAGTTTTTTCGGTGAACATGAGGATACTGAGGTGCGATTTTTGCAATCGCATGCATCGGGTAATGATGGTATTGCACTGGTTGCAGATGGGGATATGGATACAGAGGTCAATGCTGCACTACTGGAATCAATACTGGTGACGGATGCGGCAGATAACTCGCTTTACCTTGACAGTTTTAGTGGGCTATTGAAAAACCTTCTTGTTATTCAAGATCCTGCAAGTGGAACTGTGGGCATCCGCATGGGTGGAGAGTTTTCTAACCCGTTAATTGTTAACGCCACTTTGATCGGAAATGACGATTCTTCGCAAAGTGGTGGTAATGAATTCGCCTTGTTTTTCGAAGACGGTTTTCAGCTGCTACGAATAGCTAACTCCTTTTTACTCAACTATCGCAGTGGTTGCTACGCGGTAATGCCTGACGCCGACCTTTCTGGGATGGAATTAAACTCGATACCAGATGTGGATCCTGAAGAGGAAAGTCGCTTTATAGATGGCGTGCATTGCGTGAGCGAGTTTGCGGATACTGTCGACAGCGCGGAGCTCCCGCTGGCGATATCTCCAAATTTGCCATCCTTGCTGCAAGGTGAAGATACAAATGGCGATGGCTTGAGGTTTTATGATGGTGAGACGGTTGCATTTGCCGAAGATGATGACGCATCAATTACTGGTAGTGCGGCCTTATTTTTAGAGCGTATCGGTAGCCGCGAAAATGGTACTGATGATCTCAAGCGCTATAACGATGGTGACGCTGACAATAGTGGCGGTGCTGTTGATCCTGTTCTGGATGCCGCCGCGAGCCCTTTGCTTGGGATCGACACTGGTTTGTATAGTGGGATTTCGCGGCCGAGCGGTACGTTATTTGGCTGTGTTGTTCCAGACTTTTTGCCCGAGGGTGCAGAGTTCCGCGATGAGTTTGGAGTTAGGTTGATTGATCAGCCGGAAGGAACAGCGCTAACTTGCGGATTAAACATTTTTTTTCCAGACCAAAGCAGCAAATTTAATCTAACCGTAATTGGCGCTATCGAAAGCGCAACCGATGATCGTTTTGACGATTGGACGATAGATAGCAGTTTTTAGAGCGCCTGTTTAACAAGCTTTTGCAATGCATCGCGGGGTTTAATTGTAAAGCTAGCTGCACTTTGAGCCGAGAAGGATAAAATAAGGGTTCGAACTGATTGCTTGAGTCGTGTCCGTTATGAATAAAGTGGCTAATACAAAGGAGAATCAAAAAGGGCTGTCTGCCGGATGGATTGCTTTTCTGGTTTTTCTTGCGCTGGGGCTTGCGGCCTTCTTTGCGATTCGCTATTACTTCTGGCCCAGTCCCTTTTCGCCTACCGAGCTTTCGCAAAAAGAAGAGCGTCAACTCGAACAAAAAATCCAGCGCGTAATACCTGGGTTTAAGTTCGAGTCGAGCGAGTCGCAAAGCGAAGAAGTATTTTTGGCGCCGGAGCCATACAGTGAGGAAGGCGCGAATCGTACGTTGGCCTTCAGCGAGCGTGAGGTTAACGCATTGCTTGCTAAAAACACCGGTTTTGCCGATCAACTGGCAATCGATTTTTCGGAAAACCTGGTCAGCGCTACTTTGCTGGTGCCGGTCGATGAAGCTTTTCCGATACTTGGCGGTCGGACGGTAAGAGTCAACACCGGAATGGGGCTTGAGTTCAGTGACGGTCGCCTTGTCGCTGTGTTGAAAGGCGTTAGCGTGATGGGTGTGCCTTTGCCAAACGATTGGCTTGGTGGCCTGAAAAACGTTGATCTTGTCGAGCAATTCGATGGTCAGGGTGGCTTTTGGCACAGCTTTGCGAACGGCATTGCGCATTTGGCGGTAAAAAATGGGCGTCTCGAAATTGATCTGGCAGAGTAGTTCCTGCGTATAATTCTCCCCCGTTTTAAAATGCCCGAATTGCAGCGATAAGATGCTAAGTATAAGTTTTTATATATTCATGGTGCTGGCTTTTTTTATCCAGCTAAGCGTTGCGTTTTATACATCCCTAAAAACACTCAGTGACTTGTTTGCCAGACCTGTTCCACGGTTGGCGCTGATTAGTATTTTGTTCAATGCCGTCATGGTGTTGATTTTTGTCATTACTAATAACAACTTCCCAAATTTTTATCGCTGGTCGCTAAATTACCTGGGTTTAGTATCGTTTGGTTTTTTTATTGCAATGCTCTATTGGTTGCCACATTGGCTGTACCGAGTGTTGAGCGGCCGTTGGTTTCCTTTTAGTGGCGGCACCAAGCAAATGTTAGGCGGCGTTTATTTGCTGGCCTGGCTTGGTTCGGTTGCGCTTGCCGTATATAACTTCCATAAACCCGACACAATCGTAAGCTTCGAGCTAAAAAGTAGCAAGTTGACCTCGACCGTAAGGTTTGTCCATATCAGCGATATTCAGTATGGCACCGCAACGCTAGAGGAGATGAATGAAAAGCTGGCAAATGTTTATGCGTTAAACCCGGACTTTATTGTTTTTACTGGCGATCTGGTTGATTTCGATGCCTATAAAACAGAAGATTTTGAGATGCTGTCGAATAGCCCGGTACCCATTTTTTTCGAGCGTGGAAATCACGAGTTTTATCATGATCCAACGCGTTTGTTGAGCGATTTAAACCAGGTAGACACGTTGCGGCTTTTGATTAATCGAAAGGACAGCATAGGTGAAGTCGACATTGTCGGCATCGATTACGGCGATACCGATGGTCATCTCGCCAGGCATTTAAAAAATATTCCGCTTGATAAAGACCGTTTTTCGATTTTGCTGTATCACGAGCCAATCGATATCGAGGATGGCGTATCACATGGCTTTGATTTGTTACTTTATGGACACACACATGGAGGCCAGATTTGGCCGTTCACCTGGCTGGTTGACGCTATTTATACTTATGCCGATGGATATTTTGAGGTGGGCGATAGCGTTATCTATACCTCAGATGGTTTGTCGTTATGGGGGCCGCGCATGCGCTTAGGCTCGCAAAATGAGATGGTCTTGTTTACTATAACGCCCGAATAGAAAAGTTAGCAAGCTGCAACGGTAGATCGTGATATAGCGGTATATAAGCGCAGAAGGGTATAAGATTAGGAGCCAGAAGATGAATGTTAGTGAAGCAATTTTACAAAGGCGAACTATCCGTGGGTATAAAAAAGATCAGGTCGACAGCGAGCTCACTAAAAAGATTTTTAGTGCTGCCCAGCATAGCGCCTCTAACTGTAATACTCAGCCTTGGCATGTTGCGGTGGTGTCAGGCCAAAAACGCATCGAGCTTGAACAAAAGATAGTAGCCGAAATAGTAAGCGGTAAAGAACCTTCCCCGGCGTTTCAGCCAGGTGACCAGGACTTGCAAGGGGTTTATCGCGAAAGGCAGTTTGCTTGCGCAGCAGATTACTACGGCACGATGGGTATTGCCCGCGAAGACAAGGCTGCCCGACAAGAACTAATGCTTAAAAACTGGCAGTTTTTTGGTGCGCCTCATGTGGCATTTATTTCAATGCCTAAATATATGGGTGCGGTAAACGCCCTTGACGTTGGAATATATCTGCAGTCGCTTATGCTGCTTTTTGTTGAGCACGGTTTAGCTAGCTGTCCGCAGGGTGCGTTGGCGTTTTACACAGATCCAATTTTTGAAATGTGTGATATCCCGGAAGAAAATGGTATTCTTTGTGGGATTTCTTTTGGTTACGCCGATGAAGGCGCCAAAATTAATGAAGTAAAAATGCCCAGGGCAGAATTATCTGAAAACGTGGTATTTGTTTCCTAGCGAAACGTCCGTTTGGGCTTGCGTAGTAAAACTTGAGTAATAAAAGAAGCCTGAAGAATCAAAATATATTCGCTCCTGCGATCCGCGTAAACGTTACTATAAGACTAATGTAAGAGGAACACCATGCACGGCTTAATGATGGATAGGCAGCTGACCATAACGTCGATTATGGAGCATGCAGATCAAGTATTTCGTGATGTAGAAATCGTATCGGTGACCAAAGATGCGCCGCTGCATCGCTACACATTTAAAGATGCGTTCGCACGCGTTCGCCAGTTAGCAAATGTACTAAATAAAAAGGGTCTGGAGCCTGGTGACAGGGTAGCGACGCTGGCCTGGAATGATTATCGTCATTTCGAGCTTTATTACGCGATTTCCTGTTCGGGTTATGTTTGTCATACGATTAACCCAAGGCTTACCCCCGAACAGCTGACTTACGTCGCTAATCACGCCGAGGATCAATGGTTGTTCCTCGACCCGGTCTTTTTACCTTTGGTTGAGGCGGTTCAATCGCAACTAACCACGGTAAAAGGCTTTGTCGTATTGACAGACGAAAAAAATATGCCAGCGACAACGCTGGACAACGTCCACTGTTACGAAACCTTTATTGCAGACGAGCCAGCCGATTATGACTGGCCAGAGTTCGACGAGAAAACGGCGAGCTCGCTTTGTTATACCTCGGGCACCACTGGAAATCCAAAAGGGGTTTTATATTCGCATCGCAGCACTGTGCTGCATGCTTTGGGTTGCTCTAGCAGCGGCGTTTTGCTGGCGAACCCTAACGAAACTATTATGCCTATTGTGCCCATGTTTCATGTGAGTGCGTGGGGTATGGTTTATTCGGCGGCAATGGCCGGCAGCAAGCTGGTGTTCCCAGGGCCGATGATGGGAGATGGAAAAACCCTGTGCCAGTTGATTAATGGTGAGCAGGTGACGTTCTCTGCGGGCGTTCCAACAGTTTGGTTGGCGCTGGTCAATTATCTCGACGAAAGTGGTGAAACCATAAATTCGTTAACTCATGCCGGTGTTGGCGGTTCGGCGTGTCCTTTGTCGATATTGAAAGGCATGGAGCGGCACGGCGTTTGGGTGCAGGGTGGTTGGGGTATGACCGAAACAAGCCCATTGGGCGCATCCAATGTGATTACCGACAAGGAGAAAATGTTACCAGAGCAAGAGCTCGACGCCCTTCGCGTTAGAACGGGCAAAAAAGTCTATGGCGTCGATATGCGCGTTGTGGATGAGGATGGCAATGTATTACCCAACGATGGAAAGTCCGCGGGTGAACTACAGGTTCGTGGACCATGGGTTGCCAGTGGTTATTTTAAACTGGACGATGTGTCCGCGATTACCAAAGATGGCTGGTTTCAAACCGGTGATGTAGCAACGCTTGACGGCAACGGCGTTATGCAAATAACTGATCGAACAAAAGACGTCATAAAATCAGGCGGTGAATGGATCAGTTCGATTGATGTTGAAAATGCCGCGATGGCGCACCCCGAAGTGCTAGAGGCCGCGGTGATAGGGATACCTAGCGATAAGTGGACAGAGCGGCCATTGCTAATTGTGGTTGCGCATGAAGGAAAAGCGCCAGAAGCGGCAGATGTGCTCGCGTCGCTTAGCGATAAAGTGGCCAAATGGTGGGTGCCTGACGAATGCGTATTTGTTGATGAGCTACCGCATACTGCGACCGGAAAGGTCAGTAAAAAGGATTTACGCGAGCAATTTAAAGACAAGTCAGTAGCGTAAGAATGCGCGCCGCGCCGAATATGGTGCATATGCTACTTTCGTAAAGTCGTCACTTACGGCAAAATCGCCTTCCCTTTGTTCGGGCTCAATAGGTATTGGTCAAATGTTCTGGCGAATACCCGGTGGCCCTTTCCGTGTATCCAATGAAAAACTGGCGGCATTCCCACAACGTAAAACGTCGAGCAACAGCGCTTTCTGTGTTGTTTGCGTTTGTGTTGCAAGTGCTTGTGCCTATTGGCTACATGCCTGCTTCTTATGCGAGCGAAGGCAGTCTGATAAAGCTTTGCCCAACGGGCTTGTCGGACGAGATGATGATGGTTTTGCACCCCGGGCATCACCACCATCACCATGCACACCATATGGCGGATGGTATTGATGATAGCCATGCGCAAAACGATGGATACTGGCAAGACTATTGTCCATACGGCGCGTCGGCTAGTGGTGATTACACTATTGAGGCCTCTTCGTCTGCCGAGCAGGCAAGTCCGGCTGCTATTCAGCTTTCTACCCTTCAAGCAAGTGATGTGTTGGCGAAGCGATTTCGCCAGCAGTCTCCTCGCGCCCCTCCTGTAAATCGTTAGTTATTACAAGCATTGTTTGTTGGCTGGCTTAATTGCTTAGCCAGCGTTGTTTTGTGTTCGATTTTTCAGGAAAAAATGATGAAGAAGTTAAATCAATTCGCGCTATTTGCTAGCGTTTTGTCTTGTGTCGCCCCATTTGTTAGTGCAGGCGAGCAGCATGGTAGTAAAGCCGACTCGCAGTCACACGCCCCTATTGGTGTAATGGCTGACCATATGCACAAGTCAGGTGAGTGGATGTTTTCCTATCGCTATATGTATATGGAGATGGAAGGCAATCGTGATGGTACAAACAGCATTTCACCAGATGAGATTATTCTAGTTCCAAACACATTTGGAATGCCGATGAATTTGCGCGTCGTTCCAACCAAAATGACCATGGATATGCATATGTTAGGTGCTATGTATGCTCCCAGCGATGCTGTAACGCTAATGGGTATGGTCAATTACATTAGCAAAGATATGGATCACATTACTTATTCAGGAGGGATGGGAACTGTTGTTGAAGGCAGGTTTACGACTAAAACCAGCGGGATTGGTGATACCAGTCTCTCGGCGTTAGTCAGGGTTGGAGATGGATTGCATGCGACGATAGGTGTTTCGTTACCAACAGGTAGTACTGATGAGACCGATACCATACTTAACCCCGCGGGTATGCAGCCTACTGTTCGATTACCTTACCCGATGCAGCTGGGTTCCGGCACCTATGACCTGATCGCCGGAGTTACCTACAGTGAGAAAAATGGTTTGTGGAATTGGGGAGGGCAGTGGAAGAGCATTATCCGAATGGGTGAAAATTCCGAAGACTATAGCCTGGGTGACGAGCATAGGCTTGGTTGGTGGCTAAGCTACGCGCTGAGCAATAACGTTAGTATTAATACGCGTGTTGAATATCTAAATCGAGGGAACATCGATGGTCAGGATCCTGATATCGCTCTGCCAGTACAAACGGCAGACCCTAATCGCCAGGGGCTGGATCGCGTCGATGCCAACGTTGGGGTTAACTGGCAGTTGCCGAACATAAAACATCGTTTGGCATTGGAGCTTGGTGCGCCTGTTTATCAAGATCTCAAAGGACCGCAGTTAGAAACCGATGCTATGGTGACATTGGGGTGGCAGTACGCGCTTTAACTAGCGTTTATAATATTATTTTTTGCTTAAAGCCGCTGATTCCAGCGGCTTTTTCTTTGCCCGATAAATCGGTAAACTCGTTCAATGCCTGCACTGTTACTCTACTCGGTTATTCTTTTTACGGTTGCCCTGCTTCTTTACTCTGTCAGTGTATGGAGTGAACGAATTATGGGGCAGCTCAAGCGTTGGCATCTTATTGTATTCGGGCTGGGCGTGTCGGTTGATTTGCTGGCGACATGGTTAACGATAAAGTTTGTTGGCGCGATTGTTTTTACTCCGCACGCTATTTTTGGTTTTACTTCCTTGTTTTTAATGGCACTGCATTTTTGCTGGGCCGTTATTGTGTATACACGCAATCATGAAGCGGGAAGGCGGCAATTTAGTCGTTTTAGCCTATTAGTCTGGTCGATCTGGATGCTGTCGTACATCACTGGCTTTGTCAGTGGGCTGCAAAAGTTTTCTTAGCTATGGGCTTGGCACTTTTATGTTAATGCCTAATTCTTGTTATACGATGTGTCGAGGCAATAAGAATCAATTGCTTTTCGAAAATAATAATTACTTAATCTAAGTTATCCAAAACGACTCGCATCAATAAATTAACTTCGTATTGACCGGTAAAAATAGGGCAATCGGCTTTTACTGGAAGTGACACCGGATTACACTGCCTGTTATGTATTTAAAAGCAGGTGGTTGATTATGTCACTTCACGAGCATCATTATTCTCCGCGCATAAGCTGGCTTCGCGCTACTGTTCTTGGCGCCAACGATGGCATTGTATCTACAGGTAGTTTAATTATCGGTGTTGCAGCCGCGAACACTGCGCATAATGATATTTTGTTGGCTGGCCTGGCGGGCTTAGTTGCGGGAGCTTTGTCGATGGCGGCGGGTGAGTATGTATCCGTTAGTTCGCAGTCGGATGCCGAAAAAGTTGATCTGGAGCTTGAGCGCCAGTCGCTTAAAGATAATGCTGACTATGAGCGCGAAGAATTGGCAAATATCTATAAAGAGCGTGGCCTGACTTCAGAGCTTGCAGTACAGGTCGCTGAGCAGTTAATGGAGCACGATGCATTAGCGGCGCATGCAAGAGATGAAATTGGTATTACCGAAGTAAACCAGGCGCGGCCGCTACAGGCAGCGTTTTCGTCTGCAATTGCTTTTACTACCGGCGCAGCGCTGCCGCTCGTGATTGCCTGGCTCGCACCGCTACCACAGCTAATTGCGATGGTGGCATTATGTTCGCTGGTCTCTCTGGCTTTGTTGGGTGGGTTTGCCGCGCAGGTAGGAGGAGCGCCGCTAATAAGAGCATCTGTTAGAGTGACTTTCTGGGGAGCGTTGGCAATGGGAATAACCGCCGCAGTTGGTGGTTTATTCGGAGCAGTGGCTTAATTATTCTTCGGCAGTAATTGCGCGCTCGTTATTCCGAGCACGCAGTATCATTTACGATTTGCATATCCGCATATCTGGCGCGTGCTTTATTAAGTGCAGTAAAGGCATCAAGTGCGTGTATGTCGCGAAAATCAATCCAGTCAATCGCTGCTAACAGGCTCATCATCGGAAATCGCCATTCGTCGAACGCACCCTTCGACGCCTGAGTTTCTAGCCAGTTGAGGCAATCGATGGCGCGTTGCCTCGTAAGGGAAAAACTTGGCACGTCCTGGGAAACATCAAGCCCACTATGCGCGGCCATTGCTAGATTAAAAAACGACTCGGTAACGGCATCTACGACATAAACCAGATTGAGTTCGTCAGCGCTAAGTTCTGAGTCACCTCGCTTTCTGCGAATATGTTCAAAAATATTTTTTGAATCGTAAACAATCTGTTGGTTGGGTTCGCCTTCGTTTTCTACTAGTACAGGTATCTTTGCGATAGGTGACAGTGCCAGGATTGTTTTGTGACCTTCGGGTGTAAGGATCTGCGTCTTTTTGAATTGATAGTCTTCGTTCTCCATATAAAGCCTCACGCGGCGCGCGTAGGGCGAGGTGGTAGAACCATAAAGTACTGTTGCCATGCCGTTTCCTCTCAACTCTTAATCGCTAACTGTTTTAGAGAGTTATTCTCGTATGATGCTTGCTGCCTTGCAAATCTAATTAATAATTCTTTGGCGTTAATTAGGTATATGTTAGGAAGAGCCATATGGGCTTTAACCCAAAGCTTTTTAGTGCCTCTCTAGTCGTAGCTGGTAGTTCTTGGGCGTAAGGCCTGTCCAAAGCTTAAACGCGCGAACAAAAGCACTTGGTTCAGAAAACCCCAGGTGTTCGCTTATATCGCTCATTTTTAGCTTGCCCTCATGCACCATGCGAATCGCAAGGTCTCGACGGGTTTCGGTTTTGATGTCGCTAAAGTTCGAATTTTCTTTAATGAGTTTTCGGCGCAACGTTTGCGGATGCAACATTAGGTGTTCACTGGTTTCCTCAATGCTGGGTAGTTTCTTTTCGCGCATGAGTTGGCGTTCTAAAAATGTTCGCACCCGACTGGTTATATCCTCGATGGGAATGATCTGGGTTAACAGGGTAAGCGGTGTTCGTTTTAGAAAATCTTTTAGCTCACGTGAGTCGCGAACTATTTCGTTGCTTAACGCATGCGAGGGAAAAATAAGCGACGATTGCGTTTGAGCAAAGTTAAGGGGCGCGTTATAAAACATAAAGCGATGCGGCGTTGCGAAGATAGCCTGGGGCGTGGTGAAAGAAACGCTTTTAAGTGGAAGCTGGGAATTACTCATCCAGCATAGGGTTCGGTAAAGTGATGACAATAAAAACTCTAACGCCAGGGGGTGCGCTAAGCGAAAGCCCCTTCGCTGTATCGGGCGATATATCACTTCGCTTTCTGTGCTAACTAGCTCGTGCGACCATGTGTTCTCGTACAGATTCATATACTCGCAAAACATTGCGAGTGCCTCGTAGGCTGTATCCGCACTAAGCGCTGAATAGCACATGTATTTAAAGGTACCGTTGCGCTGCGGTTTTTCGACTAAACCGTAAAATTCGTCGTTCATTAAGTCACTTAATCCGGCGCTAAGATCGGCAATTTGGCGAAAGCTTACACGCCCTTTTGGATCATGCAGTAGCCACGGGGATATTCCTGAGGACTTTAGTAACCTATTGATATCATAGCCTTTTTCTAGCGCCCCCTGAATGAGGTCGCGCGCATAGCGAGCATCCACCGTAGTTGAGTCGGGAAGGGTTTGCTGCGGCTCGTTGGTTTTTAGCAGTTCGATACTCACGGAGATAGTGTAACCTAATGTCAATTTTTTTAAAGCGTTTGGTCATTGTTTTATTGCCGGTTCGGCATCAGAATTCCCTCCCCATTAAGTCGCCATACCTTTCTCTTGCGCGACTATCTGGGCGCAAAGCGTCAGATTTCTCGTGCATACCGATTTTTAGTGAGCACAGTTTTAGTGAACCCAACGCCGTCTCTTTCTTTAATGGCAAAGAAAATAATCGGCTCGACAATATCAAGGTGAAGAATTATGAGTAATGCTGCCTACATTTATGATGCTGTGCGTACCCCGCGTAGCAAGGGTAAAAAAGATGGTTCGCTGCATGAAGTTAAACCTGTTGATTTAGGCGCTGGGGTATTGACCGCGCTTGAGCAACGTAACGATTTGGATACTTCTCGCGTAGAAGACGTCGTTTATGGTTGTGTATCGCCAGTAGGTGAGCAAGGCGGCGACATCGGCAAGATGAGTGCACAAAACGCAGGATGGGATGAGATTGTTGCTGGCTTCCAGCTAAACCGTTTTTGCGGGTCTGGTCTAGAGGCTGTAAATATCGCCGCTCAAAAAGTAATGTCTGGCTGGGAAAACCTTGTCGTTGCAGGTGGTGTTGAGTGCATGTCACGCTGCCCAATGGGTTCAGATGGTGGCGCGATGGCTGCGGATGCTGCGTTCATGGTTCAAGAAGACTTTGTTCCACAGGGCATTGGTGCGGATATGATTGCAACCATTGAAGGTTACAGCCGCGAAGACGTCGATGCGTTTGCACTAGAATCACAAAAGCGCGCAGCTCATGCGCGTGACAATGGTTATTTCGATAAGTCCGTCGTTCCTGTTCTGGATTCGAACGGTGAAGTTATTATTGCTAAAGACGATTTCATCAAGCCCGGCACCTCTATGGAAGTGTTAGGTGGTCTTAAAGCGTCTTTCGAGCAGATGGGCCAGTTTGGTTTTGATGACTTGATTCTTCGCAAATATAACGAGTTCGATAAAGTGAACCACGTTCACACGCCAGGTAACTCGTCGGGTATTGTTGATGGGGCTGCAGCGGTGTTGATTGGTAGCGAGCAAGCTGGAAAAGACCTGGGGCTTACGCCTCGCGCTCGAATTGTTGCTGGTTCAATGATGTCAACAGACCCAATCATCATGTTAACTGGCCCAGGCCCTGCTGCGAAAAAAGCGCTTAAGACTGCGGGCTTGACTGTAAATGACATTGACCTTTGGGAAATTAACGAAGCTTTCGCGTCGGTAGCTATGCGCTACATGAAAGATTTGGATGTCGACCACTCTGTTACCAATGTTAACGGTGGTGCGATTGCAATGGGTCACCCTCTTGGCGCAACCGGCGCGATGCTTGTGAGCACGATGGTTGATGAGCTAGAGCGTCGTGAGAAGAAGCGTGCGATGTTGTCTTTATGCATCGGCGGCGGCATGGGTATTTCCTGCATTATCGAGCGCCTATAGTCGTTTCTTTTAAAGATCGAGCTACGAACAGCGCGCTAGTACTTATATTCCTGTATTTAGCTGCGCGATGTTATGTGTACAGAATTTTAGGTAATGAGTTATGAGTGGATTTAATTACGAGAAAGATCAAGACGGCATCGTCACTGTCACTATGGACATGACTGGCCCTGTCAACGCGATGAACGCTGAGTACGACGTTGAAATGGGTAAAACGGTTGAAAAGCTAGAAGCCGAAGAAGGTTTAGCGGGTGTTGTATTCGCTTCGGCGAAAAAAGTCTTTTTTGCGGGCGGCGACCTCAACGAGCTTGTTAAAGCTCAACCAGAGCAAGCAGCAGAGTTTCGTGCCAACACCGAAAACATGAAGGACCAGTTGCGTCGCCTTGAAAAGCTTCCAGTACCGGTTGTTGCGGCAATTAACGGTGCTGCATTAGGTGGTGGATATGAAATTTGTCTGGCGTGTAATCACCGTATAGCGGTTGATTCAAAAGCGGTGCAAATTGGCCTGCCAGAAGTTTCGCTAGGGCTTTATCCTGGCGGTGGCGGTATCGTCCGTCTAACCAAGTTGCTAGGTGTTGAAAAGGCGGCGCCTTATATTTTAGAGAGCAAGCGTATTAAGCCGGCGAAGGCTTTGGCCGAAGGCTTGATTGACCAAACGGTTGCTACTCTCGATGAGCTGTTACCAGCGGCTAAAAAATGGATTCTTGAAAATAAGGATGACGAAGCTTCTTATGTACAGCCCTGGGATCGCAAAGGTTTTAAAATCCCTGGTGGCGCTATCAACCTGCCACGCAATGCGCAGTTGGCCACAATGGCTCCAACTATGCTTAACCAAAAAACCCGTGGTTTGATGCCTCAAGCGGTTGCTGCACTTGACGTCGCTTTCCAGTCAAGTGTGCTCGATGTTGATACAGCGCTTAGAGTAGAAGGACGTGAGTTTACTCGCATCGCGACGGGTCCAGTTGCCAAGAACATGATCAGCACGTTCTTCTTTGGTTTAAACAAAGTAAACGGTGGCGCGAGTCGTCCTAAAGATGTGCCTCCAACCCCAACCAAGAAAGTGGGTGTATTGGGTGCTGGCATGATGGGTCAGGGCATTGCTTATGTTTCTGCGATTGTTGGCATCGAAGTTGTGCTTAAAGACGTTTCAGTTGAAGCGGCTGAGCGTGGTAAGGCTTACTCAGAAAAGCTATTACAAAAAGCGGTTAAGCGCGGCCGTATGGATGAGGCAAAAGCCAAAGCTGTTTTGGATTTAATAAAGCCTACTGATAGCAATGAAGATTTGCGTGGCTGCGATCTGGTTATCGAAGCGGTGTTCGAAAATATCGGTCTTAAAAACAAAATAGTTGAAGAAACCGAAGAGTTCCTGGCTGAAGATGGATTCTGGGGTTCTAACACTTCAACGCTGCCTATCACCATTTTGCAATCTGCTGCGAAAAAACCAGAAAACTTTGTGGGTATCCACTTTTTCTCTCCAGTAGACAAAATGCCTTTGGTCGAGATTATTGTTGGTGATAACACCAGCGACGAAGCGATTGCCAAAGCATTCGACTACACCCAGCAAATTCGCAAAACGCCTATTGTTGTTAACGATTCGCTTGGCTTCTTCACTTCGCGAACATTTGGTACTTATCTCGATGAGGGTGGCCGCATACTTACCGAAGGTGTACACCCAATTAAGATCGACAACCTTGGTAAAGCGATTGGTATGCCTGTTGGCCCGCTTCAGATTCATGATGAGACAAGCCTCGAGCTTACTCGTAAAGGAAGTGAAACCTGGGCTGAAATGGGTATGGCTGACAAGTGGTACGACGGTTCCAATACGGCGCGCATCGTACAAGATCTGTTAGTTGAGCGTGGTCGTGGTGGTAAAGATCCTCGCCATGGTGGAGCAGGTTTTTATGATTATGATGAAAACGGTAAGCGCTCGCCCTGGCCTGGCCTGGTTGATCTGTACTACAAGGCCGATAACGGCATTTCTGATGAGGATGTTAAAGATCGTTTGATGTTCCGTCAGGTTATCGAAACCTTAAAATGTTTGCAGACTAACGTATTGCGCTCAGTTGCGGATGGCAATATCGGTTCGATTTTCGGTATTGGTGCGCCAGCGCATACTGGTGGTTTTATTCAGTATGTAAATACTTATGGCCTGCAAAACTTTGCTGATCGTTGTGCAGAGTTGTCTGAAAAATACGGTGATCGCTTCGATTGTCCTCAAATCGTAAAAGACAAAATTGCAGCAGGCGAGCTTTTCGCTTAAACCTGTAATGAGTTAAAGCCTTTGCCCGCTCCCTGTTGCAGGGGGCGGGCAAAGGATAGATTTTCTTCCAGATAGATTACGGTGCGGTACATCAGTTGATAGCGTAATTACTGCTATATCTGTCGGCGTTTGCTCGAGGAAAGATATGCGTGAATTTACCGAAGAACAGGTCATGTTTCGACAGGCCTATCGTAAGTTTTTAGAAACTGAAATTCAGCCTTACATGGCTGAGTGGAAAAAAGCCGGTATAGTTGATCGCTCTGCGTTTAAAAAAGCGGGCGACCAGGGCTTTTTGATGATTTGGCCAGCAGAGCAGTATGGTGGGCTAGGCGATAATGATTTTCGCTACGAGCAAATTATTATCGAAGAGACTGCCGCGGCCGGTTGTGGTGACTGGTACAACTCGCTGCATAGTCGTCTGGTTGGTCCTTACTTTGAAAACCTCGGAACTGACGAGCAGAAACAACGCTTTCTTGTGCCTGCGGTTAGCGGTGACAAAATTCTTGCGGTTGCGATGACCGAGCCTGATGCCGGCAGTGATCTCGCCGGTATGCGAACATCGATCAAAGATGCTGGCGATCATTTTGTTCTTAACGGATCAAAAACTTATATCTCTAACGGTATTAACGCTGATGCAGTCGTTGTCGCGGCCAGGCAGGAAGGAACAGATTCTTCGCATGCGTTAACACTTTGTGTTGTCGAGCGTGGCATGGAAGGTTTTGAGCGCGGGCGTAATCTCGAAAAGATGGGCCTTAAAGCGCAAGATACCGCAGAGCTGTTTTTTAACAACATTAAGATTCCGCGCGAAAATATACTAGGCGAACCGGGCAAAGGCTTTAAATACCTTATGCATGGTTTGGCCGAAGAGCGGTTGTTGGGTGCGGTTGGTTTTATTGCGTCTGCCAAAGCAGCTTTTGAGGAGACCCGAAAGTATTGCCTGGAGCGAAAAATGTTTGGCTCGCGGTTAGCTGACATGCAAAACACGCAGTTCAGCATGGCCGAGATGGATACTGAAATCGAATTGGCGCAAGTATATTGCGATTACTGCGTCACGCTGCATAACAAGGGCAAGCTAACGTCCAACATGGGCGCTAAAGCAAAGCTGATGACCAGCGAAGCTCTATGCAAAATGGTTGATCTTGGCGTGCAGCTTCACGGCGGTGCAGGTTATATGATGGAGTATCCGATCGCTTCGATGTATCTGGACGCGCGTATCAGCCGAATATACGCCGGGTCATCAGAAGTAATGAAACTTATTATCGGGCGAGATATTTTTTCCGATAGTTACAGAAATGTATGGGACGATTAACGTCTATTTATTTAGCAAAGTTTTAAACGTATTAAGAGAGGGCAGCTGTGGATATTAAAGATAAGGTAGCGATTGTTACTGGCGGAGCATCGGGTCTTGGTGAGGCAACGACGCGTTTATATGCTTCACTAGGAGCAAAGGTTTCTATTTTTGATATGAATGATGAGCGCGGCGAGGCGCTTGCGTCAGAGCTAGGCGAAAATGTTATTTATCAAAACGTCAACGTATGTGATGAAGAAGGCGTAGCGAGTGCGATCGCTGCAACGGTAGAAACGTTTGGCGATATCCATATTTGTAATAACTATGCGGGCATCGGCATTGCAGAAAAAACGGTAAGCAAAGGTAAAGCGCACTCACTAAAGTCGTTCAACAAGGTTATCGATGTGAATTTAGTGGGCACTTTTAATGTTGCGCGCCTGGTAGCCGAGCAGATGTGTAAGCAAGAGCCCATAGACGACGATGGTCAGCGCGGCGTTATCATGAATACTGCATCGATTGCAGGTTATGAAGGCCAGATTGGCCAGGTAGCTTACGCTGCTTCCAAAGGCGGTATTATCGGGATGACAATTACGATTGCGCGTGATCTTGCTTCGGAAGGTATACGCTGCAATACGATAGTCCCAGGTCTTATTCATACTCCGTTATTTGATGGTTTGCCAGAAAACGCCTACAACAGCCTGGTGGCTGGCACGCTTTTCCCGAAACGATTAGGTAGAGCAGAAGAGATAGCGCGTTTGGCGCAGTATATCGTCGAAAATGATTACGCCAATGGTGAGTGTATTCGTATGGATGGCGGTATACGCATGCAGCCTCGTTAACAGATAGCGTTTAGAAGATATTTTTAGTTTTACGTTGATTACCGTCGCTTCTTCTTGACCGAGGGCGACGGTTTTTTTTAACGACCAGTTCAGAATTAAGTGATTAAAAGTCGCCGATTAGAGGTTTAAGTGATGGGTCCATTAGCAGGTATTAAAATTATTGAAATAAAGGGCATCGGTCCGGGCCCATTTGCAGGTATGTTATTGGCAGATTTGGGCGCAGAAGTAATCGTTGTAGAGCGTTCGAACAAGCCTAACGGTATTGCAGTACCATCAAAGATTGATCCGGCATCGCGGGGAAAAAAATCGATTGCGTTAAACCTGAAAGAGCCGGCGGGTGTTGAAGCGTTGCTTAAATTGATAGAGCAATCTGACGGTTTAATTGAGGGGTATCGCCCTGGAGTTACCGAGCGTCTTGGGTTTGGGCCGGATGTTTGCCTGGAAAGAAACCCAAAGCTGGTTTACGGACGCATTACTGGTTGGGGGCAAACTGGGCCGCTTTCAAGTGCGGCTGGCCACGATATTAACTACATATCAATTACCGGTTCGCTAGCGGCAATTGGTACTAGCGAAAAACCTGTGCCACCGCTCAACCTGATCGGAGATTACGCTGGTGGAAGCATGTATTTGGCGATGGGCATGCTAGCCGGACTTTTACATGCAGGAAAAACGGGCGAGGGGCAGGTGGTGGATGCTGCAATTACCGATGGTTCTGCAAGTTTGATGGCGATGTTTCATGGCATGTCGCAGCTAAAGGAGTGGACTAATAATCGCGTTTCAAATTTATTAGATGGCGCAGCACATTTTTACGATGTTTACGAAACCCTGGACGGCAAATTTATTTCTATTGGTTCAATTGAGCCACAGTTTTATGCAGAGCTTGTCGAAAAGGCTAATCTGGATCCAGAGTTATTTAAGCCACAAATGGATCCTGCCGAGTGGCCTAAGTTAAAAGAGCATCTTAAGGGCGTGTTTAAATCTAAAACGCGTGATGAATGGTGCTCGATAATGGAAGGCACTGATATCTGCTTTGCTCCAGTGTTAGATTACACCGAAGCACCTGATCATCCTCATAATAAGGCGCGCGAAACCTATGTTGAAGTTGGCGGTTTTATGCAGCCCAACGTAGCGCCGCGATTTAGCGCTTCAGTGCCTGGCAAGCCGCAAGCTGGTGTTGCGGAAGGAGCCGATACCGATACGGTGCTGGCTGACGCCGGTTTTGATGAGGCTGCCATCGCAACTATGCGTGAGTCTGGCGCTATTCCAGGTTAACGACTAGATACTTTCTAATCGAGGCGGGTTAATAATGGACAGCGAGACTTTTGCCATTGTTAAAGAAATTTTTGAAGAAAAGATTGCTTTTAACAAGCTGTTGTCGATGTCTGTCGATTCGATTAACGCCGCCGAAGTAAAAATCAGTATTCCAGTGCAGCCGCAGCTGATTGGCAATTACGCCCGCAAAATGCTTCATGGAGGCGTTATCTCCTCAGTGATTGATGTCGCGGGCGGTGTTGCTGCACTTGTTGGTATAGTCGAACGCCTTGAAGGAGCATCACAAGAAGAGCTTGGTCTGGCGTTTACCAAGCTCGGCACAATTGATATGCGGATTGATTTTCTACGGCCGGGTACGGGAGAGCACTTTACCTGCACCGCTTATCCATTGCGTCACGGAAGAAAGGTCGCGGTGGTGCGATCTGAATTTCATAACGAAAAGAAAGAGCTTATAGCGGTGGGCACTGGGTCGTACGTTACCTCGTAATTATTATAGCCTTTAAGGTGGCTGGCCGGTTACAGCAATCCGAACCAATTCATCTAAAACGCATTCGTGCTTTTTGGTTTACGTCTTTTTTAAAGACAGGCATCACTTTTTACTATCGAAAATTCTACGCGGCGATTCTCGGCTCGCCCCTCGGCCGTTTCGTTACTGGCGATAGGCGCAAGTTCGCCAATTCCTTCGCTATCCAGTTGTTCTGCTGCGATCCCCTGGTTTACCAGAAACCGGACAACGCTTTTTGCTCTGCGATCCGAAAGAAACAGGTTGTAAGCGGCTTCGCCGGTAGAATCCGTGTGAGCAAGAACAAGGATTTCTGTTTCCGGAAAGCGCTTTAAGACGCGAGCATATTCGATGAGTTGCTTTTTAGCGCTAGCTTTCAGGTACGAAGAATTGCTTTCAAACTGGACGTTTTTTAGTGTGCCGGAAAGCTTTGCGCAGTCTTGTGCAATTTTGGTGGAAGAAGAGTCGATTCGCGCACTAGTTTTTCTATCGCCACTCCCGGTATTTACTGGCCACTCAAGATAACGATTGATAGAAAGGCCGATGGACTGCACATCTTTACTATAGAAATCGGCATTAAGGCGGGCAAACCATGGATTGCTCAAGCGATACTCCAGGCCAGCGCCCGCAGAAAGCTGGACCTCATCATCATCCAGTGTCAATCCCGAGGAGTTGCTGACAGAGCCGTTTACATCCGCAAGCCCGACTTTAACATATAAATGCAGGTGCTCGCGAATAGCTAGCAAATCGTAGCCCAGCATCAAAGAATTAGTCTTGTAGCCGATATCGGCCTGCGAAGGAGGATTGCTAACTTCTGCGTTGCCATGATCGGAATATTTAAACTCGGCAAACCAGTTGTTAGAAAACCGCCAGCCTAACGCAGCTGACCAACCAGTATCGCTGTCGTCAGTTACTTCCAGGCCGCTTGATCCGGAATCAGGGTCGAGTAAAGCGTAGTTAATTTCCAGCCCTCCATACCAGCACGAAAGAAAGCCGGATTGTTCTTGAGTTTCAGGTGCTTGAGCTGGTAAATTGCAATGTGTTGCCTGGGCGTAAAGGTTGGTGCTTAAAGTGAGTAATGCAGAGGTGAGGAAGACTTGTGCTGGAAAATAAAACGGCTGCATGATGATGGGTTCCCACTGAAGTGGCTGATTATATTAAATGGTAAGCGTTGCCAATTGCCCGCGTAATTTTACTGGTTTAAACGAATGAGTACAGCGCAGAGATGAGTCCAATACGAGAAAGAGCAAAAGAGATTTTGCCAACCGCCCTGTTAACGTTGTTGAGTATTGTGCAGGCGCTTTCGTTGGAGCTTTGGTGGCAGTATGTTTCCGAGCAGCAATTGCCTTCTTTCAATGATATTGATGCAATTACGCATTGGGCTCAAATTGTTGCAACGCTGATGGCGATCGTGATTGTGTGGGTAGTGTACGCCAGCACAGCGATGCGTTTTAAATGGGTGCCTACGACTTTTGATTCGATAGCTCCCTTCGCGATTGGGCTTATCCAGTTTATATCCATCGAAACGCTTTACTCGGATCAGCGTGGTGGCTGGTTAATCGCTATGGCAGGCGTATTATTTTTTGCGCTATTTATTTTACAAACTACCATGCGTCGTGCGCGGTTTGACCCTGACAACGAGGCGTTTTTTTCCAATGTAGAGCCAGCGACATTAAGTGACTTCGTGCCAAATATGGTTGCGATTGCAGTGCTGGTATTGTCGGGCTTGTTAACCCTATTCTATGACTGGGTTTTGCTCTGTTTGATAGTAACCCTGGCCGTGTTGGTGTTGTTAACGTATCAATTGATACTAACTAATCGGTTTTGGCATCGATCTATGCATGCCGAGCCTTAAAGTCGATTCACAGAATCGATTTATAAAGGCGATTTATAAAGGCGATTTATAAAAGAATGCTTTCACTTAGAGTTGTTCTTCTGCAAACGCTGCTAATCGACTTCTTTCCACCCCGTTGACATGCATAATTGCGGCGTGTGGAAAGTCTTTGCTTTTCTCCACAAGATACGTAAGCCCAGAGGTTAGCGGCGATATGTACTTGTTGTCGATTTGCGCCAGATTGCCCAAAACAACAATTTTAGAATTGCTTCCTACCCGGGTAATTATTGATTTTAGTTGAAACTGCGTTAAGCCCTGCGCTTCGTCAATAATAATATAGGCGTTATTGAAAGATCGCCCACGCATAAAATTTAACGACTTAAACTGAATGTTGGCGCGTTCCTTAATATATTCAATGCTGCTCTTCGCATGCTCATCATTGGCATGCAGTACTTCCAGGTTATCATCAAATGCTGCCAGCCAGGGCGCCATCTTTTCTTCTTCTGTCCCTGGTAAAAAACCTATGTCTTCGGCGATGGGTGGTGTTGATCGAGCGACAATGATTTTGTCGTAACGCCTTTCTTCTAACGTTGCTTGTAAGCCGTATGCTAACGCTATCAGTGTTTTTCCTGAACCAGCAGGTCCGGTCATGACCATCATGTCGACGTCATCGCGCTGGATTTGATAAAAGGCCATGGCTTGCTCAAAATTCCTGGGCTTTATACCCCATAAATCCTGATGCATAAGGTGTTCGCGGTCGAGATGTTCCAGTAAAAACTTTTGTTCGTCGTGCTGCCTTACCAGGCCGCAAAAGTGCTGGTTATCGTGCAGCAGCATGTTGATGTAGAGATCCGGGCAATACTTTCGATCCAGTACATGCTTCACTTCGCCACTACGGTTTTGATGTGTTTCCACATCATCGACGCTGGACCAAAAATCGCCGGCAAAATGTAAGTGGCCCTTTGCCATGAACTGAATATCTTCAACGACTTTGTCTTTACGGTAATCTTCGACATGTTCCAGCCCAGAGCCTTTAGCCTTAAGGCGCATATTGATGTCTTTGGTCACCAGGCATATACAGCGGTCACTGTGAAGATCCTGCAAGTGCAGCGCAACGTTAATAATCCGGTCGTCGTTATAGTAGTGCGTTGCGTTGTTAAGCAGGGAGTCGCTAGTAGAATGCTCAATCATCTGGTCCGCAAATATCGACAGCAAACCTTTAAGCTTGTTATTGCTGGGAATGGTAACCCCAGCCTGCAGTTCAGAAGGTGATGCGCTTTCGACAATATCGTCAATAGCATTAATCGCTATCCGAGCTTCTCGAGAAACATCTTTGTCGCGACGATCCTTAATCGCATCCAGTTCTTCAAGTACCGTCATCGGGATAATGACATGGTGCTCGTTAAACGCCAGAAGCGCATTGGGGTCGTGGAGTAGAACATTGGTGTCCAGCACATAAAGCTTTGTTTTGCTGGAGAGGAGAGGAGTAACTGCTAACTTACTGTGAGATTCGTTTTTAGGCTTTGCTTTATCGACTTGGGCTTGAGTAAAAGAGGGAGTATCAGGTTTAACCGGATCTACAACTTGTTTATTGCTCATTGTCCACCATTCGCGACTGTAACTACTAATTGCGTGTTTGCAACTGCCTTCTAATCACGCCTGTAAATTCTGGCGTGTCCTTTTTTTGCTAAGGTTGCGTGCGTTAAGGTTGCGTGCGTTAATGTTGCGTGTGTTAGTGCTGCGCTAATGTATAACTGCGTTTCTCGTTTGTTTCCAACCTTGATTTATGCGTTAGGCGTTTATGTGTCAGTTGTGTTACTCACAATGAACGAAGGCGATTGCATCGCCCAGTTGCGTTGGGCAAATTAATTACCTGCGAGTTAGTTAATAAAACAACAATATTTGTACAGATACTAACACACGATGCTGGCTGTTCGTCAACTTTCTTTTTTCACTCGTTTAGGTGTCTTTGCAATTGTTGAGCTGCTCAGCCAGCGTTTCGGCGATCATCACCACGGGGGCATGTGTATTGCCGCTAGTAATTTGCGGCATAACCGATGCGTCAGCAATATAAAGATTTTTAAGGCCGATCACTTTTAGCTGCTCGTCCACAACTGTTAAGGGGTCATATTCGCTGCCCATTTTGCAGGTGGAAACCGGGTGAAAGATCGAAGAGGCTATGTCGCCCGCCGCCCGAACTAAATCCGCTTTGCTTTGTATCGAATCGCCGGGTTTAATTTCTTTTGGGTTAAGGCGTAGTGCAGAAGCTTGAGTTGCGATTTCCCGAGTAATTTCTATTGATCGGACTGCGATGTCGCGGTCTTCTTCGGTTTGTAAGTAATTGGGGTTTATCACAGGAGCAGCAAGCGGATCTTTGCTGCTGATGTTAACCTCGCCGCGGCTGCCTGGTTGAAGATTGCATACCGATGCCGTAATACCAGGCTTTTTGTGTAGTGTTGTCCCAAGTTTTTCTGCCGTAAGGGGTTGGACATGGTATTCCAGGTTGGGAATTTCCTGGCTATCGTCAGAACGAAAAAAAGCGCCAAGCTGGCTGGGCGCCATAGACATCGGGCCGCTACGATTTAGCAGATACTCTAGCCCCATTGCTGCTTTTCCTGTGAGGCTATTCATCCTTTCGTTTAGTGTGCCGCAGTTGCTTACCTCAAACGCTACCCGAATTTGAAGGTGGTCGTGCAGGTTTTTTCCAACGCCTTTTAGTTCATGTACGCAATTAATATCTTTTTTGGATAAAAATCCGGCTTCGCCAATACCACTACGTTGCAAAATGCATGGAGAGGCAATTGCGCCTGCGCTTAAGATTAAATTGCCATTGGTTTCGAAGCGGTTTATTTTTCCTCGGTGAATAACCTCTACTCCGGTTACTCTTTCCTTTCGAACAATTAGTTTGTTAACCATGCAATGACTAACAACACTAAGATTCTTTCGTTTCATTGCGGGATTTAAAAATGCTCTTTTGCTAGAGCAGCGCACACCATTATGCTGGTTGACATGGAATAAACCAACACCTTCATTGTCGCCGGTATTAAAGTCCTGCGTTTCGGGAATTCCGAATTCTTTGCAGGCTTGTTGCCAGTGCTCCAGGGCAGGCCAATTGAGTCGCTGTTGCTGGACCGGCAGTTCTCCGTCAGTGCCGTGGAAGTTGTTTTCGCCGCCAAAAAAGTTTTCAGATTTTTTAAAACGAGGCAGCACCTTTTCCCAGCGCCAGTTTTCAAAGCCCCAGCTATCATAATCTTTTTGGTGGCCGCGCATATAAATCATGCCATTAATTGCGCTGCACCCGCCTAACACCCTTCCTCTGGGGTAGGGAAGTGTTCGGCCGTTTAACCCTTTTTGTGGTGTTAATTCGTAGCACCAGTCTGCGCGTGGGTTGTTCATGGCATAAAGATAGCCAACAGGAATATGCAACCAGTGCCACAGGTCAGAGCCGCCAGCTTCGATAAGTAGAACCCGTCGATTGCCTTCGCTAAGGCGATTGGCGAGAACGCAACCAGCACTGCCAGCGCCTATGATTATTGTGTCGAATGGTTTGTTGGTGTTCACAAGTTCTAATCGCCAGGCGCTTAACAATTAACAAAGTGTAAGAATTTTTTAAGCTCAAAAACGCATAAAGTTTCGGTAGAAGAACGGAGAGTCTACAGCAGCGTATTTACCGGCGCAAAAAGCCGCGCATCGCATGGTGTTTGTTGTACTATACGGCGGATGACCTATTTAACCTGGAAAAGAGATAAAGTAGGAATGGGTAGCAAAAAAGCTAAACAAATTGAGCGCAGTAAAGACATTATCACAGAGGCGCTTCTGGACTTGTTGAAATCGTACTCGCTTGATGCGGTGACGATAACCCAGCTGTGCCGGCGGGCGGGTGTGGGCCGGCCAACGTTCTATCGCCATTTTGAATCGAAAGAAGATGTACTTGCCCAGCTGACGCAAAAGTTGTTTAAAGAGTATTTGCACGTTGCGCGAGCGGCTTACGAAGAAAACCCCAGTGCAGAGACGATGGAGTATGTTGCGTTTGATTTTTTAAAAAATAATCCGCAAGTCGAGAGTTTTCTGCAATCGAAAGATCTCTATAAATTTGGGGTCGCTGAGCTGGGCGCTCGCAGACGTAAGATCGAGAAAGAGTTTCCGTTGTTCGACGATAAAAGCCCGTACGCGTTGGAATACCGCGTAGGTGGCTTGATTTTTGTCTTTAGTCGATGGGTGAGTGGCGGAATGAAGGAGTCGCCAGAGGAAATGGCAAAAATCTTTGCCGAAATCTACGATGGCATGCGGCCCTCGTCTGGAGAGGGATAGTGATACTGTTACTGTTAGTTGCCAGGCTCGCAGGTTGTAGGCAGCTTACTCGTCTGGGCTAGTACTTTGTTCCGAAAAAATATCGTCGTAGCTATGCGCATTTGTTAGGCGCTTTTCTTCGTTTGCCCAGCCAATAAAATCTTTGTTTTTGCAACTTTCCGAGCAAAATGGTCTAAAAGCGTTCGTCTCGGTCCATTCAACCTTATCGTTGCAAGCGGGACAGTTAACGGTGAGGGTGCTGTTAGAAGACATCGCTAAATAATCTAAGAATCATAAATGGTGACGTGTTGAGGTTAATTGTACTAATAAACTCGTAGAGCGTCTTTAAAAACATAAGCTCTGTCAGCCATGTTTTTGCGAGATATTTAATTGATTAATTGGGCTTGCGACTCCCTTACCCGCCCTTAACCTAGCTTGTTGATAACAACAGCTAATTTTTCTAAATCAACTCGGGAATACGCGGCGTAACGCCGCACTTTCTTAGATTTCAAAAGAAAACGATTGATAAGCGGTTGATTTAAAGTTATTTTTCTCTCGTGGAGAATTTTAATAAACGAAATATGCAGCCGAAGTTGTATGCGGTCTTTCGCGGCTGAATTAGCTGTTGGGGGCGATCCGAAATTTTAATTAAGGATGTAAATGAAAATAGAAGAACATATTTATCGGTCTGAATCTTTTGTAGAACTTATCGAAGAAGCAGTTGAATTTATGATAAATACGCCGTTCGAGAAACTTCCCCCAGAAGTCAAATTCGCTGGTGGTGGAGTATATGCGCTTTATTACAAAGGGGATTTTCCGCAGTACAAAAAGATCTATAGCAAATCTCCGGATCTTCCAATTTATGTGGGTAAAGCAGTATTACCGGGATGGAGGCAAGGTCGAGGTAGCGTTAAAGAAAATGACTCCGCTTTATACAGAAGGTTAAACGAGCACGCGAGAAGCATAAATGCTGTGGAGAATCTTCAGGTTGAAGATTTTTCATGCAGATTTGTCGTGCTGCAAGATCAGGAAGCTGACCTTATAAGTACCGTAGAAGCGGCTATGACTCGCAGGTATAATCCTCTTTGGAACTCTCACATAGACGGGTTTGGCAATCATGATCCTGGTAAGGGAAGGTATGAACAAGCAAAATCCGAATGGGACGTACTTCATCCCGGTAGAGTTTGGGCTGATCGACTAAAAGGTACGCCGCCGGATGAGAATAAAGTTGAAGAAAAAATAGGTATTTATCATGTCAATAAATCAACCTAATTCAGTCGAGTTATTTTCTGGAGCAGGCGGGTTAGCTTTGGGATTGGCAAACAGTGGTTTTAAGCACGAAATGCTCGTTGAATTTAATAAAGATGCTGTAAACACATTGTTAAAGAACCATGATGAGGGACACGCTCAAATAAAAAACTGGGATATTCTGCATGAAGATGTAAGAAATATATCTTTCCAAAAATATAAAGGCAGTCTTTCGCTTATTGCAGGAGGTCCCCCTTGCCAACCATTCTCTTTGGGTGGAAAGCACAAAGCGTTTAACGATAACAGAGATATGTTTCCTCAAGCTGTTCGAGCAGTAAGAGAGTCAAAGCCTGATTCCTTTATTTTTGAAAATGTTAAAGGATTGCTAAGAAAAAATTTCAGCACATATTTTGAATACATCATATTGCAATTATCTTACCCAAATATCTCTAAGGCAGATGGCGAAGACTGGGAGTGCCATTTAGCGAGACTCGAAGAAACTCACACGAAAGGCAACTATAGAGGTCTTAAATACAATGTCGTGTTCAGGCTCCTAAATGCAGCAGATTACGGTGTTCCTCAAAAAAGGGAGCGAGTTTTCATTGTTGGCTTCCGTAATGATTTAAATGTCGAGTGGAGCTTCCCCAAGGCTACCCACTCTCAAGATGCCTTGCTATGGGATCAATGGGTTACTGGGGATTACTGGAAGCGCCTCAAGGTTGCTAAATCAGATAGGCCAAAGCTAAATCAAAGCCCAGAGAAAATCGCTTCACGTCTTCAAAAAAAGTACGGTCTATTTCAACCAGAAGAAAAACCATGGGTTACTGTCAGGGAGGCTATACAAGATTTACCTTCACCGAAAAGAAAGAATGATTTCAACAACCACGAATTTAAAGGTGGTGCTAAATCATACCCTGGCCACACAGGAAGCCCCATCGACGAACCTTCTAAAACATTAAAAGCTGGAGATCATGGAGTTCCCGGCGGGGAAAATATGATTCGCTATAACGATGGTTCAATTAGGTATTTCACCGTTCGTGAGGCTGCAAGAATTCAAACATTTCCTGATGATTATCATATAGCCGGAGTATGGAGTGAGTGCATGAGGCAAATTGGTAATGCGGTTCCTGTCACGCTAGCTGAATTAGTAGCAAAGAGTGTTTATCAAGTCATTGCCCCTAACAAATCAAAGCACTCGAAGGTAGCATAGCTGCGCCGGTGTTTGAGGCGTTAAGTCCACATATGTCCTTTGTATAAGATCATTGCTGATATATCTGGGTGAGATTTCGGCAAAAAGGAATAGCACGTTTATTCGTGATTATTCTTCGAATACAGCATTACATCAAACTCAGCAATGCGTGCTGAATCGTTTGGCGTCTTTGACATTTGATATTTTTCAATATCTAGCAAGAACTGGGTCGTGTTGAAAGCAAAATGCGTTAACAATTCTTCCACGTTAATAAAGGAGGAATTGTTGTATGCACAAAAATATCAAACCCGCAATTTTGTATCTCGGCACTCCCGTCGTGCTTGTGTCAACCTGTAACGCAGATGGAACAGTTAATTTAGCGCCGATTTCTTCAATTTGGTGGCTTGGCTGGAGCAGTATGATTGGAGTAGATGGCTCATCTCAAACGACTGAAAATATAAGACGTACCGGAGAATGCGTATTGAATTTGCCATCCGTCGATTTGGTCGAATCTATCAACAAAATTGCTAAAACGACCGGAAGGAGAAAAGTTCCTTTGCACAAAAAGGCTTTAGGTTATAGATATGAACCTGATAAATTTGAAGCTTCGGGATTAACGATGCAAGATTCCGTCTGTGTCTCTGCGCCGCGCGTCCAGGAATGTCAAATTCAACTGGAAGCAAAACTAAGTAAGATGATTCCGTTTGGAGAAAAAAGTAAAAAGATGTCTGTTCCTACGGCAGCGTTCGAATTGTCTATCGAACAAGTTCATGTCGAGGAGTCGATCTTGGTTGACGCCGAGCGGTCTTACATTGACCCTGACAAATGGCACCCACTTATCATGAGCTTTCGAAAGTTTTATTCAACAGGAGATTTTGTCTATCACTCTAAATTATCTGAAGGTCCTGAAAATCAGTATGCGCCATGGAAGCAAAGAGGCCTTAAGAGAAGGTTGACGGAATGGGTATTGTCGCGAAATACGAAAAAGTATAAAGATGAAATTTCTGGAGAATCGGAGGTTTTATGAAAGGTTTAAAGGTTAGAAAAGTAAATTACATCGGTTCGCTTTTTTTGCTACCTGAGCCTGCTATATTCTGGTTTGGTTTTGCTGCCCCTGTGCAAAGTACGTGTAAACAAAAATGAATATTGGAATCTACATTTACGATGAAACGGAGGTGCTCGATTTCTCGGGGCCTTTTGAGGTTTTTTCGACTGCCTCTAGAATTTCGAATACGCCAAACCTATTCAATGTTTTCCTAATAAGCGAAACTGGTCATACGGTTACTGCTCGTGGTGGCTATGAGGTTATTCCTGGTTATGGTTTTTCTGATCATCCGTTAATAGATGTGCTTATCGTTGTCGGCGGTGTGCATACAGAGGAAATGAAAAAACCTGCTGTTTTAGAGTGGATTAAAGAAGTGTCTAAGACGGCAAAGTTCGTTGCGTCGGTTTGTACAGGCGCTTTTTTGCTGGCAGAGGCTGGAGTGCTTTCTAAAAACAGAGTTACAACCCATTGGGAAGATATCCCGGCTCTTAGGGCGAGTTATCCGGATTTAGAAGTACTTGAAAATCAGCGATGGGTTGATGAAGGCAATATTATAACATCTGGCGGTATATCAGCCGGTATCGACATGAGCCTGCATTTGGTAAGCAAAATTCATGGCTTAGCGTTGGCCGAAAAAACGGCTAAACAAATGGAATTTAATTGGACAAGAAACACGTCGCAAGCACGGTAGGCCTGTAATTTTACTCTCCGGCTAAATCACAATAAAACTCATGCAATCGCGCTATCTGCAAAGCAAGCGATTCATGGCATTTGGAATTATCAATCACATCGTCAGCCAGTTCTAGTTTTTTATCTCGCGGCATTTGTGTGGCAATAATAGCGCGGGCTTGCTGTTCGGTAATTCCGTCTCTAGCCAGAACGCGTTTGATCTGGGTTTCTTCTTCGGCATCGATAACGCATACGCGCTTGACGAAATCGCGTTGCGTGGTTTCTAGTAATAGGGGTGACTCAAGAATACGATAGGGCGCCTCTGTGTCTAACCTGGGGGCGGTGAGTCGCTCTGCGATAGTTTCGCGGATTGCGGGGTGGGTAACACTTTCCAGCCATTTTCGTTCGTCATCATTTGAAAAAACGATTTTCCTTAGCTGTGCTCGATCAAGTGATCCGTCATTAAGTAATATATTTTCCCCGTGGCGTTGAGCTATCGCATCGAGCGCTGGGCTGCCTGGTTCAACAACCTTGCGGGCAACGATGTCTGCATCGACCACCGTCACGCCTAGAGCAACAAAAACTTTTGATGCGGCAGATTTGCCGGTACCAATGCCACCTGTTAAACCAACGATATACATCTTCTATTCTAATTTGACCTGCGAATTTTTCGAGAGCGGATAATACATCAACGCTCACCGAGAAAGCATCACTATTGCGACAGTGATGTTTGATATAGCGTAACGTGACGAAACTCCTGGGATTCATCCAGGTCAGGCAGGGTGTGGCTGCGCGATTGGCCGATGATGCTCATATTCTCTAGCCCTTTGCCATTAAGTCGTGAGTCGGCCACGAGCAATTGAGTACAGCGTCCTTGAAGATCCGCGAGTAGCGGCAAATTGTCACGGTCGTAAAAGACATCCGCTACCGTAATGAGATCGCAGGGCGGGATTTGCTCAATCGAACTTACGCAGTCCAGCTCCACGTCGTTTAGGCTGGCATTGCAGAGACTGGCCAGGCGTGCGTTTTCGTCAATATCGCAAACGGTCGCTTTGCGTGCCCCCGCTTTCATTGCGGCGATGGCTACCACGCCCGAACCGCCGCCAAAATCGACAACATGTTTGCCTTCAACGTAATGAGGGTGCTCGGCAAAGAACTGTGCCAGTACCTGCCCGCTAGCCCAGCAAAAGGACCAAAAAGGCGGTTCGTTCATTAGGTCTGCGGCCTGGGTTGCGTTGAGCTCCCACTGTGGGTAGTCGGCGGAGAGCAGCCAGAGCCTGATTGACGGGTGACCCGGCAACGGACTAATGGCAAGTTTTGCTGCGGGGATTCGTAGTTGAAGCTGTGTTTGTAGTTGGTCTACGAGTGGATTGCTATCAGGCATATATTAGCTACACAGGTTTGGGCAAAAATGACATGCAACCACCGCGACTATTGGCGAGCTTCGGCACGCGGTTTAGACTGTGGTAAGTATCGGTCAGGCCGTATAAACGGCCATTGTAGCCAACGGCTGTCATTAACAGGAGCTTCTGGGTCGGTGAATTTTGTCGGAGCCAACATTCTTTCAATCGACGCGTTTGAGCGCGACGATATAGATGCCCTTTTTGCGGTCGCCAGAAATATGGAGCCTTATGCCCAGCGGCGTAAAGCGACCAATGTGCTCAGGGGCGCGATTCTCGGCAATATGTTTTTTGAGGCAAGTACTCGTACGCGAGTGAGTTTTGGTTGCGCATTTAACCTTCTCGGCGGCGAGGTTCGCGAAACCACCGGGATACAGTCGTCAGCGCTGTCCAAGGGTGAATCCCTACAGGATACCGCAAGAGTGCTAAGCGGGTTTAGCGATGTGATAGCCATGCGCCACCCTGCCGCAGGTTCGGTGGCAGAGTTTGCCTCTGCCAGCCGGGTGCCGGTAATCAATGGGGGTGACGGCGAAAACGAGCATCCTACGCAGGCGTTGCTCGATCTGTATACCATCGACAAAGAACTGGCAAGCCAGGGCAAGAGTATCGACGGTTTGCGTATCGCCATGATTGGCGACTTAAAATACGGGCGGACCGTTCATTCACTGGCAAAACTTTTGTGCCGGTACCGGGGTGTAGAGGTGCATTTGATTTCGCCGGAGGCGCTGCAAATGCCGGGCTCAATCGTAGAAAAGATGCGAGAGTCTGGCCATACGGTTACAGTGTCCAGTGATCTCGAAGCGAATATTGCGCATGTCGATATTGCTTACTCCACGCGAATACAGGAAGAGCGCTTTGCGTCACAGCAAGAAGCCGACGCCTATCGCGGGCGTTTTCGCTTAAACAGTGCGATCTATACCAAGTACTGTGAACCTAACACTGTCATTATGCATCCCCTGCCCAGGGATTCACGGGCCGAGGCCAGTGAGTTGGCCACCGATCTTGACGATAACCCCAATCTGGCAATTTTTCGGCAGGCAGATAATGGCGTGACGATTCGTATGGCCTTGTTTGCAATGATTCTCGATGTGGTCGATAAGGTTGATAGCAGCGCTTATGACGTCAACTGGTATACAGGGCGTCGTTAGGTTGTGCGATTGATTCTGGTATCCAGGGCTTAGCGCTAGCCACACCATTATGCAAAATGAGCCTACCAACGTCGGCCCATCCGACGCCGCGAGTGATACAAAATCGAATGGCGGTTTACTAAGCTCTTCGCTAATCGTTAGCGCGATGACTATGATTTCGCGCTTCGCAGGTTTGGCCAGGGATGTCATTCTTGCAAGAATCTTTGGTGCGGGTGATAGCGCAGACGCGTTTTTCGTTGCCTTTAAAATACCTCAGTTTTTACGTCGGCTTTTTGCAGAGGGTGCTTTTTCTCAGGCGTTTGTGCCGGTGCTCGCCGAATACAAATCCGAACGCAACGCTAATGGCAAGCTCGCGGCAGTAAAAAGACTGGTTAATGCCGTAGCTGGGGTACTATCCGGTGTTCTTTTGCTGGTAACGTTGGTTGTTGTGCTGGCGGCGCCACTAGTGGCGTATATATTCGCGCCGGGATTCGCAGATACACCAGATAAGTTTGGGCTAACGATTTCAATGTTGCGCGTAACGTTTCCCTATCTCTTGCTTATTTCATTGACTGGCATGGCGGCGGGCATTCTCAATAGCTATGGTCGTTTTTGGGTTCCGGCGTTTACGCCTGTGTTACTGAATATCTCGCTGATAATTGCCGCGCTATGGTGGTCACCGTCACTACCTGAGCCGGTCTTTGCGCTGGCCTGGGCGGTGCTAATAGCAGGATTTGCGCAGCTAATGTTTCAGTTGCCGTTTTTGGCAAAGATCCAGCTAATGCCTGTGCCGGTTTGGGATATTAGCCACCCTGGCGTGCGAAAAATCCTGACCCTAATGGTGCCTGCCTTATTTGGGGTTTCGGTCAGTCAAATCAATTTGCTGCTGGATACTGTACTGGCTTCGTTCCTGCCCTCGGGGAGCGTTTCCTGGTTGTATTATTCCGATCGTCTGGTGGAGCTACCGTTAGGTGTTTTTGGTATCGCGATAGCAACGGTCTTGCTGCCGAGTTTGTCTTCGATTAATTTCTCGGGAGAGCGCAGTGGCAATGCGGCGTCACAGAAAAACTTTGTTAATGCGTTAGACTGGTCGTTGCGCTCCATTGCCGTTGTCGCAATACCGGCCATGGTTGGTTTATTCTGTTTAGCCGAGCCCATTCTGATTTTGCTGTTCCAATATCAGGCGATGACACCGAGCGATGCAGCAATGGCGGCACTGAGCTTAAAAGCGTATTCCCTGGGTTTGCTCGCCTTTATGGCAATAAAGGTATTGGCGACGGCGTATTACGCCCAGCAGGATATGAAAACACCGGTGCGCATCGGCATTATTGCGATGGTAGCTAACATGGTGTTCAACCTGATTTTTGTTTTTGTTGCTCATCATTATTGGCAGGTTGGCCACGTTGGGCTGGCGCTGGCGACATCGCTTTCGGCGTGCATCAACGCGGGTTTGCTTTATCGAGGTTTGCGTCGCACTGAAGTTTTTGTGGGCTGGACGGGATCGCTGATGAGCCAGCAAAGTATCTCTGTGTTACTGAAAACCGGTTTTTCTTCCGCGCTTATGGCCGCATTGCTCATTTATACGCAACAGTCGACGAGCTACTGGCTTGAGGCGGCTTTCTTTGACCGGCTAACTGGAGTGGTTGTTTACATCGCGGGGGCGGGTGGGGTTTATTGTCTGGCTTTGTTGATGCTTGGTGTGCGGCCAGGTCATTTTCGTCACCGCATTCGTCACGACGCTAATGCATAAAGAGAAACGCATAAAGAGAGACGCTCCATTGAACAAAAGAGGTGCCAGGCCATATGGCTGAGGGGTTTATTAAAGGCTTCAAGCAGTTGCCTGCAACGTTGTCTGAGCGTGGTGCTGTGGTGACAATCGGGGCGTTTGACGGCTTGCATGTTGGTCATCAGCGATTGCTTGGCGATGTGATTGGCGAGGCCAAATCCCGCTCGTTGCCTTCGGTAGCGGTGACTTTCGAACCGTTGCCGCGCGAGTACTTTTCCCGCGATTCGATGCCGGCCAGGCTGATGAGTTTTCGTGAAAAATTTGAAGCCTTGCGAGAACTAGGGATTGATTACGTGCTTTTGATCCGCTTTGATGACAACATGCGTTCTATTCCGGCGCCAGACTTTGTCACCCAGCTGTTTATCCGTGGGTTAAACGCCAGGCATGTGATCGTTGGCGACGATTTTCGGTTTGGAGCGAATGCCGAAGGCGACTTTCAACTGCTGAAAACCATGTTGGAGCCCACAGGTGCGACGGTGGCGTCTATCGATAGCCAGCGGGTGGCAGGCCAGCGCGTTTCTAGCTCGCTGATAAGGGGAAAGCTAGAGAGCGGTGAGTTGGCCGAGGCGGCACAGTTGCTTGGTCGCCGATATAGCATTAAAGGACGAGTTTTCCCTGGCCGACAGCTTGGCCGTCAGCTCAACTTCCCTACCGCGAATATTCAGCTGCGCAGGCGGTGTACCGCAATGGCAGGGGTTTACGTGGTAGACGCGCTAGTCGATAAGGGCGAGCTTTTCGATACTAAAGCGCAATGGTTGCCCGCGGTTGCTAATGTTGGAACCAGGCCAACAGTGGCGCGCAGCGAACAGGTTACGTTAGAAGTGCATTTGCTGGATTACGACGGCGACCTATATGGAAAATGCTTGCAGGTAAGATTCCGCAAGAAGCTTCGCGATGAGCAAAAGTTCGATAGCCTTAACGAGCTTAAAGCACAAATCAGCCTGGATACGAATGAAGCAAGGGCCTTTTTTCAGCAAGGCTCGGACTAATCTTTTTTGTTAGGCGGCACGCTTGCCGCGAATACGTGCAGTAAAAATGAACGACAAAAGTAATCAATATAAAGATACGCTAAATTTGCCGAAGACAGGTTTTGCGATGAAAGCAAACCTGGCGCAGCGTGAACCGGCTCGACTAAAGCGTTGGTACGACATTGGTTTGTACGAGCAGATTAGAGAAAAGTTTGCTGGCAAGCCGCAGTTTATCCTGCACGATGGCCCTCCATATGCCAATGGCGATATTCATATTGGTCATTCGGTAAATAAGATTCTTAAAGACATCATTGTTAAGTCCAAAACAATGCAGGGTTTTGACGCGCCTTATGTTCCTGGTTGGGACTGTCATGGTTTGCCTATCGAGCACAAGGTGGAAGGTAAGGTTGGTAAACCGGGCGCAAAAGTTGATCACAAAACTTTTCGTAAAAAGTGTCGCGACTATGCGGCCCGCCAGGTAGAAGGCCAAAAGAAAGATTTTAAGCGTCTTGGGGTGTTAGGTGCCTGGGATCAGCCCTATCTCACCATGGACTACAAAACCGAGGCCGACATTGTTCGAGCGTTAGGAAAGATTGTCGAGCGCGGTCATTTGGTTAGAGGCTTCAAGCCAGTTCACTGGAGTGTTGTTGGTGGCTCGGCGTTGGCGGAAGCTGAAGTTGAATATCAGGATAAGCAATCCTACTCCATAGATGTTGGTTTTCGTGTTATGGAGCCAGCTCAGTTAGGGCTAGATGACGGCACGATCGAAAGTGCTGGTGAGGTTGATGTTTTAATCTGGACGACTACGCCCTGGACATTGCCGGCAAACCAGGCGGTTTCGCTGAATCCGGAATTGGACTACGTGTTGGTAAATGGCGGCGGCTTGCAGCGTTCCGTTATTGTCGCAAAAGATCTTTTGCCTACGGTTATCCAAAGGCTGTCTCTGGACGCAGATGGTGTCGACGTGCTGGCGCAGATAAAAGGCAGTGTTTTTGAAAAACTGTCTTTGCAACACCCTTTTTATGACAAGCAGGTGCCTGTATTGTTGGGCGATCACGTTACGACTGAAGCGGGAACCGGATGTGTTCACACTGCGCCCGACCATGGCGTGGATGATTTTAATGTCGCAAAAAAATATGGCATCGAAACCCTAAATCTGTTGAGTGACAACGGCGTATTTAGTGAAAAGACCGAGCTTTTTGCTGGTGAGCACGTTTATAAAGTTGACGATAAAGTCGTTGAGTTACTGAAAGCCAAAGATGTGCTTTACGCGGTAAGCAAGTTTACGCACAGTTATCCGCATTGTTGGCGAACCAAAACCCCGCTAATTTTCCGGGCGACTCCGCAATGGTTTATTAGTATGAGCGAATCCGGACAGCTGGATAAGCCTTTGCTTGATGCTGTAAAGGATTCCTGTGATCAGGTGCAATGGGTGCCTGACTGGGGGCGTGCGCGAATCGATGGCATGCTTGCAAGCAGTCCTGACTGGTGTGTTTCTCGCCAGCGAACATGGGGTGTGCCCATTACCTTGTTTGTTCATAAACAAACGCAGGAAATTCATCCAGACAGCGTTAAGTTATTTGAGGCCGTGGCTAAGCGTATCGAGTCTGACGGCATCGAAGCCTGGTTTGAGCTAGACATAAAAGACCTGTTAGGTGATGAAGCTGAGAATTATCGAAAAGTAATGGATACACTGGATGTGTGGTTTGATTCTGGTGTTACCCATTATTCAGTGCTGGCGCAGCGCGATAATCTAAGAGTGCCAGCCGATTTATATCTAGAAGGCTCTGATCAGCATCGTGGCTGGTTTCAATCATCGTTAAAAACGGCGATGGCAATTAATGGCGAGCCGCCATATAAAACGGTATTAACCCACGGTTTTACTGTCGATGCCGATGGTAAAAAAATGTCTAAATCGCTGGGCAATATCGTTGCACCGCAAGAAGTTATGAATGCAATGGGGGCTGATGTGTTGCGCCTTTGGGTGGCGGCAACCGATTTTAGCGCCGAGATGTCGGTGTCTGACGAAATTCTTAAGCGGGTTGCTGATTCATATCGCCGCATCAGAAACACGGCAAGATTTATGTTGTCGAATTTGCAGGGTTTTGAGCCAGAGCGAGATCTTCTCCCGAGCGAATCTCTGTTGCTGCTGGACCGCTGGGCGATAACCAGGGCGCATGCATTGCAGAAGGAAATTATCGAGTGCTATAACGAATTTAATTTTCATCAAATTTACCAGAGGCTGCATAATTTTTGTGTGGTGGATATGGGGGGCGTGTATCTCGATATTATTAAAGACCGTCAGTACACTACCCAGGCTGATAGCCTTGCGCGTCGTTCAGCCCAGACCGCGCTTTATCATATTGTTCAGGCATTTTCGCGCTGGGTGGCACCGATTATTAGCTTTACCGCGGACGAACTTTACGAGCACATTCCAGCTGCAAGCGAAAGCCAGCAGGCTTCGATTCACCTGGAAGAGTTTTACGATGGCTTAGGTGATTTGTTAGATAAATCATCTGGAGAGGCGCAGTTAATGGCGTCGATATCAGCGCTTAAGGTTGCGGTTAATAAAGCGATTGAGGCGGCGCGCAACGACAGCGTTGTGAAGGCTTCGTTGGAGGCAGAAATAGTGGTTTATGCGTCGGACGAGTTGGCCGAACAGTATCGAAAGCTTGATGACGAACTACGGTTTGCGCTCATTACTTCGCAGGCAGAGGTGCGTCCGTTATCGGAAGCGCCGAGTGATGCTTTTGCAACTGAGCTAGACGGCGTGAAGGTTTTAGTTAAGAAAAGTGCGCACCAGAAGTGCGTACGTTGCTGGCATTATCGTGAAGATGTAGGTAGCGATGATGAGCACCCAGAGTTATGTGCACGTTGCATCGAAAACGTGGCAGGCAGCGGAGAGGTTAGAAAGTACGCCTGATGAATAGCCTCAAACCCTGGCCCTGGTTGGGTCTTGCGTTGCTGGTTGTGATTCTGGATCAGTTAACCAAGCAATTAATTGCAGCCAACTTTGCTTATGGCGAGCGCCTGAACCTGTTACCCGTTTTCGATCTAACGCTGGTTTACAACTATGGTGCGGCGTGGAGTTTTTTAAGCGACGCTGGTGGTTGGCAAAGGTGGATGTTTACGGGTATATCCTTAGTTGTCAGCATCGTTCTGGTTGTCTGGATTTGGCGTGCGACTAAAGATGCGGCGCTGGGTGGTCCACGGCAATCCATTTTGTTGCTTGCACTTAGCCTGATATTGGGTGGTGCAGTAGGGAACTTAATTGATCGAATGATTTATGGTTATGTCATCGATTTCCTGCTGGTCTACTATGACGACCATCATTTTCCGGTGTTTAATGTCGCCGATTCGGCGATAACGGTGGGCGCTGGTTTTATGTTGTTAGATGCGTTTTTTGGTGCTTCTTCAAAGCAGGGTCACGATGCGCCTTCACGTAACGGGGGATCGTCGTGAGTAAATCCCCGGCGGTGGGCAATGCCTCATCGATTACACTCAATTTCGCCCTGTTTTTAGAAGACGGCCAGGAGATCGATTCAAACTTCGATGGCAATCCTGTCGAGATGAAAATGGGCGATGGCAATATGCTTCCCGGATTTGAGCAGCACCTGCTTGGCTTGCAAGAGGGCGGCTCGGTTGAAGTGACTGTCCCCGCTGAAGACGCGTTCGGCCCCCATAATAAAGAGAACCTGCAACGCTTTAAAGCCAGTGATTTCGCTACCGATATGACACTCGAAAAGGGTTTGATGATTAGCTTTGCCGATCCAGCTGGCGGTGAGTTGACAGGTGTTGTTGATTCGCTTGAGAATGAGTGGGTCATGGTTGATTTCAATCACCCGTTAGCCGGGCGCGATATCGTATTTAAGGCTACCGTTCACAGTATTCAGCGTGTGGAGTAAGCATGCGCGTTAAGCTTGCCAACCCAAGAGGTTTTTGTGCCGGTGTTGATCGTGCGATTGATATCGTAGAACGGGCATTGGTCGCATTCGACGAAACCATATATGTCAGGCACGAGGTTGTTCATAACAAATTTGTTGTGGACGATTTGCGCGCGAAAGGCGTTATTTTTGTCGATGAGCTCGATGAAGTGCCCGACGATTCCATTGTTATATTTTCTGCACACGGTGTGTCGAAAGCCGTGCGTAAAGAGGCAGATTCAAGGCATCTAAAAGTTTTTGACGCTACCTGTCCGTTGGTTACCAAGGTTCATTTTGAAGTCGCCAAGTACAGCAGGGCGGGGCAGGAATGTATTCTGATAGGTCATGCCGGGCATCAGGAAGTAGAAGGCACGATGGGCCAGTACGATACCTCAAATGGCGGTGAGATGTACCTGGTTGAGTCCGTGCAAGACGTCCAAACGCTCAATATAAAAAACCCGGACGCGTTAGCCTTTGTCACGCAAACTACCCTGTCGGTTGATGACACTTCTGACATCATCGATGCGCTGCGTGAACGCTTTCCATTAATTGAAGGGCCACGCAAGGACGACATTTGCTACGCCACCCAAAACAGACAAAATGCGGTGAAGGAGCTCGCCCAGGACTGTGATCTGGTGCTGGTCGTCGGTTCGGTTACCAGCTCAAACTCCAGGCGCTTGCAGGAGCTGGCGTTAAGGGCGGGGATAGAGTCTTATCTTATTGATTCTTATACGGAAATTGAGTCCAAATGGCTAGAAGGAAAGCAGTCTATCGGGGTTACGGCAGGCGCTTCTGCGCCCGAGCTGTTGGTCAAGCAAGTGCTTGACCGTTTGCACGCACTTGGCGCTGAGCATGCTGCTGAGTTAGACGGCGTGGAAGAGACTATTTCCTTTGCTTTGCCAAAAGAACTACGACTAATTCAGGTCGACAGTTAGCCATTGTTTTGAGCGCTGGCTGACCCGTTTAAGACAATCGATTGAAACATCGCTGTTGCTTGGGCGGTTCATTGTTGCCGACCGCTTAGGGCTTCCTCATAGCACTAAGGGTTTCTTTATTAATTACCGCTAAGGGCTTCTTCGTAGCGCTAAGGGCTTCTGCATTACCGCCAAAAGAATGATCCAATGCACGTTTGTCGGCTTATCAGCACCCTTTACGCTAAAACGGCTGGAAAAATCCGGTGTTTTGAGCAAAACTCAATCAATAGGCCGTAGTTTTTCTCGATTTTCAGCAGTGGGAATGGCAGCAAGTTTTGCCACCAACTTGGCTCCAAATGATTCGATAGCTATTGATTTGATACCAATGATGATGAAGAAATTTAGCGCGATGAGAAAACGCCGTGGTGTAGTCGCCCGCCAGGCTTTGCAAAACGGTTTTACCTTACTTGAGTTGATGGCGGTGTTGGCGATCGCCGCGATTCTTGCTTCCATCGCCATACCCAGCATGCAATCCTTAATCGACTCAAGCCGAATTAGCGCCCAGCGTGATGCCTTGGCTGGTGCTATCAAGCTGGCCCGTAGCGAAGCGGTTACGCGAGGGCTGCCTGTGCAGCTTTGTGCGAGCGCCGATGGTGCTGATTGCGGTGGTACGCTTAGCGATGGCTGGATTGTGTTCGAAAATAACAATGGAGCACAAACGCTTATCGAGGTTTACCAAAAAAGCAGTGATTCTCTCACGTTGGGCGGAACCTTCACGGGTGTGACCTATCAGCCCAGCGGGATGGCGTCGGCTGGTGGAGGTACGACTTTTACTGTCTGCCCAGATGCGTCTAGCACACTGTCTGGGAGGGGGTTTAGCCTTACAGTTGTAGGGTCCATAACATACGATAACGACATTTCATGTATTTAAGCTGGCTGCGCGCAAAAATTATTTGCGCAAGTATCCGGCATATCCGCTCAATAGAGTATTAATAATGAAGGCAGGGGTTACGTTCAGGTCGCGTCGCTTTTTTTCTCGGCACGAGTCAAGCGTTAGATCAAATGCAGGTTTTACACTTGTAGAGATTGTGGTCGCGGTCTTAATTCTTTCTATTGGCATACTAGGCGTTGCAGGTATGCAGTCGGTTGGTGTGCGTGAATCCCAAAATACTTATTTCCGAAGTCAGGCAAACTTATTGGTTGCCGATATGGCGGGCAAGATGCGTGCGAATGCAACTGAGGCCAAGCGAGGCGCAAACAGCGTGTATCTAGAAGACGCCCCGGAATCGCCTGGTTGCGCATGGGGGGCGGGTGAGTGCGACCCTTCTTCGATTGCGGGTTTTGATTTGCAAAACTGGGAGTCAGCGGTGCAAAGCTCGGGTTTGCCTCATGCGGGACAGGCGATTGTATCGGTGGGCCAAATTAACGATGCCCAGGGTGAGGTTGTTACGGCAATTTATGATATCCAGATATTTTGGGATGAGGCTCGAGAAGGTGCTCAACCTGAAAACTGTGCCGCTGCCTCTGGCTGTGTGACCTGGCGCATTCAAATATAGCGAGCGATCAATGGCAAAAAAACATCATAAGCAAAGTGGTCTTTCGTTAATTGAGTTGATGATCGCATTGGCGTTGGGCGTGTTTATTGTTGCTGGTATCTTTCAGGTAACGGTAGGCAGCAGGCAGGCCTTTGAAGTTATCCAGGCACAATCGATGACGCAGGAAAGCGGACGCTTTGCGACGCAATTTATTGCGGATACCACGCGAAATGCCGGATACATAAATTACGGCGCGCTGGATAGTGTAAACGCTGATGACTTTGCACAGGCGCTGATTGACACGCTTGAATTTAGCCAGAATATTCAATCGCAGTGGCCTGCTGCAGAAGCCTTTGAAGCAGGTGCGGTAATTACGGGTGGTGATGACGCGGCGACCTCAGGTGCCTCGTTTGGTGATGCCAAATCCGGTAGCGATTATTTGTCAGTTCGTATGCAAGGGGATGCGAGTTATGACGTCGATGCGCCCGGCACTTTTTCAATGAGTGACTGTGAGGGGAAAATGCTTTCGAGTGACCCTGCGATCACCAGTGTTATTCACTACTTTATAAAAAGTAATAACGTACTCGCCTGTCGGGTTGATGAATACTCTGGGGCTGTTTCGACAGGTAGCGAGCAGGAGTTAGTCTCTGGCATCGAAGACATGCAAATTCTGTATGCCGTTAACGGAGCAGGCGGTAACGTATCCTTTAAAAGCGCTTCTTCGGTAAGCGCTGGCGAGTGGGCAAGCGTTTCGTCAGTTCGCCTGGCACTGTTGACGGCTTCAGACAACCAGCCTCTGGATAGAGATTCGGACAACACTTATCAACTGTTAGATACCGAGCAAACAGACGCCGATGATGGCCGCGTGCGACAGGTCTTTTATCAGACGATTGCGTTAAGAAATCGATAGTGGTTTAGGTAAAAACTTAGTAACCGGTAAAGCGAATGCAAAGACAACAACTTAAAAGCAGTCAACAGCAAGGTGCAGTGCTTGCCATTGGCCTGGTAGTTTTGCTCGTGTTAACGCTGCTGGGTACGGGCAGCATTAACTCGGTGCGTATGGAAGAAAAACTTACCGCGAATGTGCAAAGTTTAGGTATGGCTTTCGAAGGTGCCGAGGCAGGATTAGTTCAGTGTGAGACGGACATACGTGTTTCCAGTGTCGCGGATATAGAAAGCTTTGATCTGGAGCTCAACGAATTGGCTGAAGTAGCGGAAGATGGAAGCTTGAGCCGCTGGTGGGAAGACTTTTCAAATTGGGATGATTCGACTCGTGTAAGGAGCAATGGCTATCCTTCGTTCGCGAGTTTAACGCAAGAGCCATCGTGCGTAATTGAATACGTGGGTACTGCGAGCCCATCGTTAGAGTTTTCGGAGGCCGTTAGTACGGAGTCACCTTCAACGCGTCGAGTGTACCGGGTAACAGCATTTTCATATGGTGCTGATGAGCGTAGCTCTGCGGTAGTAGAGAGTATTTATGCAAAGTAAATCCACGATATCGAAAGTTGTGAAACAGAAAAACCTAACAATTTTAAAATGCGGCGTTTTTTCGCTGTTGGCTTCTTTGTCGTTTTCCGCATATTCGCAATTGTTGGACCTGGCAGATTTGCCGGTTACTTCGGTGAGTACAGCGCCAACGAACATTATTGTCACCTTTGACAACGAAGAAGACAGTATGGGTCTGGCTTATTCAGAGCCTGGTACTGACTTTGATGAAGTCTACGCTCGATCTTCGCAGTTTAATAAATTTGCGTATGATCCTTCTATCACCTACGAGCCTCCGTTTAAAGCTGATGGCACGCTTGAAGCAAATGCAGATTTTAATGCGGCTATTAGGGGGGTTTATAGCTCAACACCGGTTGCCGTTGATCTTTCTAATGAATATCGAACGATAAGACGGATTGTCTATAACGAAGGTGTGGAAACGCCTCGGTTTGCCGATGAGCTAGGCTGTGATAACGACAATTGTGGCGCTTACTACTTTGTTCATCGGAGTATTTTTCCTGGCTGTGATGTGTCCAGAATACCTGACAATGCAGGTTGCTATTCCCGTGTAGAAATAGGTGATTTTTCAAGTCGGCTTATAGCTGGCTTTAACGGAAGGAGTATCGAAGAAGAAAGAACCAACTTCGCAAATTGGTATCAATATTATTCAGTCAGGTTAAACGCGGCCAAAACAGCGCTTCGCCTGGCATTCGCTCCACAGAACGTCACTAATAGTGTTCGCGTTGGTAGGCAAACTTCGCGAGACCGGTCTAGCATTCAGTCGGGTTCTCCGCAAGCGGATGTTGCGGGCGTTTCTTCGTTCGCCAATGTGGACGAGCGAGAAAATTTTTATAGCTGGCTTAGTGGTGTGGAGCTTATTAACAACCCCGAGCTTAGAGAGTCTTTTGTACGTGTGGGGGATTACGTTACAGAAGATAGTGCCTACGAAGATGTCCCCGGTGATATTGATACGCTCCAGGCTTGTCGCCGCAACGAGCATATTCTTATTACTAGTTCCGACGCTGTGCAGGGCGACGCACCAGCCGAAACGTTTTTAGACGCGAATGGAAGCTTTAGCTTGCCCGACGGGGAAGTCTTTAGCTCGGCTAGCTTGCCGGATTTTAAGTCTTCCAGCCTGGATAGCATCGAAAATATCGCTTTTCACTACTGGGCAACAGACGCATTCGGCGATACCAACGATAACGACGTTCCTCCACTACTAGGCCCAGGCTTGCAGTTTTCCAATCTGGCGGAAGATTATTTTGATCCTTCTAACGATCCAGCGCAATGGCAGCACGTTAGAACCTCGGTGGTTAACCTTGGGTCTGAGTCTGACGGAAATGTTGAAAACTTAAGGCAGGCGGCGATTAATAGCCGTGGGCGCTTTGTTAATCTGGAAAATTTGAGTGAGCTGGTCGGTTCGATCGCGAATATTGTCGCAGTGCCTGACAATAGTGGTTCGTTAGCAGCGGTTGCGTCTGCGAGTGGGCGAGCAGCTGGTGACAGCCTGATTTATACAGCGGAATTTGATACCGAACTAAAGATAGGCCACCTGAGAGCTCAGCGCTTCTCCGATGGTAGCGACTTCGTCCTTGGTCAGGAAGGCGTGGCCTGCAACGAAAAAATCTTTGGTACGCTTTGTGGCGAGGAATGGGATGCTGCGCGCGAAAATACGCAAGCTTCACCTACGTTTAGTGAGCGGGAAATCATAACCTTCAATCCGGATCTATCTACTCATGGTGAAGGCGTTGACTTTGAATATGACCAGCTTAACGCTACACAACAAAGCTTGTTGAACGATGGCAATGATGCCGCGTTTGGCCAGGCGCTGGTCGACTACCTGTCTGGTGATGTAAGCAATGAATTTGGTAGCGGTGGTGACGAATTATTTAGAACAAGGTCGGAGCCGGATTTTGGTGCTGGAACGGGTATTACTTATCTTGGTCCGATCGTAAATTCGGCGCCGCTTTATGTAGGTGATGGCCGCAGTAATGGCGTGAATACGTTTAATTTCGCCGAGCAGGATAATCTCCCTGAGGCCAGTTCATACAACGCCTACGTTGACGGTACGGTTACCAACCGGCCGCCGTTAGTGCTGGTTGGTGCGAATGATGGGATGTTGCATGTTTATGATGCATCTGCTTCTGCAGATGGTGGCGAAGAAATATTAGCGTACGTGCCAAACAAGGTCTTCGCGAATCTGGCTGACTACGCAAACCCAGCTTATGGGCATCGTGCTTATGTTGATGGGCCGTTAAGCTATCAGGATGCCTACGTTGAAAATGAGTGGAAAACGATTGTAATCGGTGGTCTACGTACCGGCGGACAGGGTTATTTCGCACTCGATATCTCAAGGTTATCTAACAATAATACTGATGCTGACGACATAGCGATATGGGAATTTACCGACGAGACCGATGGCGCCGAAAACCTGGGTTATAGCTTTGGAGAAGCTCAAATCGTTAGAAGTAATTTATCTAGCGGCAAGTGGGTAGCGCTCATTCCAAGTGGTTACAATGCAACCGAAGATGATGGTCGCAGAGGGAGTGGTCGTGCTTCGCTGTTTGTCGTTGATCTCGACGATGGCGAGATTCTAAGAGAAATAGAAGTCGGTGGAACAGCCGATAATCTGGCAAGCCCCAATGGCCTGTCGTCTATTTCTGCAATTACCGTAGACGATGATATTAATGTCGAGTACGCCTACGCTGGCGATTTAAAGGGTAGATTGTGGAAGTTCGATTTGCGCGATTCTTCTATTAGCAACTGGAGCGCAGGTTTGTTATACGACGCAGGCGATGATCGACCGATTACTGCTAAGCCAGTGGTTGGCAGACGTCCCGATGGCGGTGGGGGCCAGATTGTTTATTTTGGCACTGGGCAATTGCTGCAAGATTCTGATGTAAGCAATAGCGACAGGCAGGCATTCTACGGTGTGCTTGATAACGCCAGCTGTAATTCGCTCGCAAGTGCCTGCGTCCAGGAAAGTGATCTAACCGAGCAGCAATTTTCCGGTGGCAGTGAGCGCACCGTTTCAAGTGATGCAGTTGATTTTGCCAGCGATAAGGGCTTCTTTATCGAGTTGGTGGTTAGTGGCGGTTCCGCAGAACGAGTGATTGCCCCGCCAATTTTGATCGGCTCTACGGTCGCCTTTGTATCGGTACTGCCGGAAGAAGCAGATTGTGGTGCAGGTGCGGAGAACTTTCTTAATGTAGTGAGTCGCTTTGATGGGGGCTCTCCTCCAAATCCACCGCTTGTTGACCGCAAAGGTGAGGCGTTGGTGGTTAATAGCCTGCCTGTTGTGGGAATTCGCCTGGACAACGAGTATTCCTTGCAAGGCGTGACCCTGCTTGCCGGTGACGGTAAGGCAAGCTTCAACGTGCCTGCGGGTAACCCGGCCGGTGAGCTTGGCGCAACTGGGCGTTTACGTTGGCGCCAGCTTCGCTAGTGTAGTGGTTCGGAGGTGGCGAGCTTTAAGCTTGCTGGTTTTAGCGCTAGTCGCGGCCAAACTGTGAGGCAGAACACACTTCTATACGCTTGTGCCAGGCCTTATAAGACTAAACTTTAATCGGATATGTGTGTTGTTTATCGGCATAATATACGTCGCGTTTAAGAGGATTACCGTTTAGCGGTGCTAACGATGCATAAGAAAAGAGCTTCGGGCTTTACCCTGATCGAAATCATGATAGTAATTGCCATCATGGCAATTATCTCTGCTGTTGCCATACCTGCGTATAACGAAAGCGTTCAGTCATCGCGTCGAGCGGATGGTGTCGCGGTTTTGGAAGAAGCCCGCCAGGCGATGGAGCGTTACTACGCTAAAAACTTTACCTATGTGGGCGCGGTAAAGGGTACGGATTTTCCAGAAAAGGCACCAAAAACAGGGAATGATGAATACTATGATATTACGTTAGTTTCTGATGCGACTACTTACACGCTTACTGCAACTGCCAATGGAGTACAGGCGAGCGATAAGTGTGCCGATCTATCTATTACCAATACGGGTGTAAGAACCACATCAGCGCTCGGTTTAACAGTTGACGATTGTTTCTAGCCCTGTAAGCAATCATAAATTAAAAGTTTGCGAGAAATGAGTTTGCGGAAAATAACGATGAAGAGCAACGCTGGTATAACGCTTATTGAATTGCTTGTGGTTGTAGCAATCGTCGGCATCATTGCTGCGGTAGCGCTTCCCAGCTATCAGTCACAGGTCCAGCAAACTCGACGGGCAGATGCCGCAACGGTTCTTGTTAAATCAGCCATTTCCATGGAAAGCTATTATGCAAGCAATGGCTATAGTTATTTAGGCGCTACGGCAGGCACTACTATCCCGAGCAAGGCACCTATTGATGGTACCGAAACTTACTACCAGATAACACTTTCTAATCTTGGCACGAACACCTATACCTTATCTGCGGTTCCGCAGGGTGGGCAAACAAGTGATGCCTGTGGAACGTTAACACTGGATCAAACCGGCGCGCAGGGAGCAGGCGGCAGCATCGATGATTGCTGGCGTTAATAAGCGTTTCGCAGCAATTTATTCTATTCAAAAAAACATTCAGGCTCTTGCCCGTTAACATCTTCCACTACACCGTTTTTATCCCGGTCTTGATATATTCTTAGCCTGCCCTGGCGGTTCAGTACCATTGCTCTAGCGTTAGACGGCTTTCCGTTTTTTGGGCAAAGATGGAAGCGACCAAATTGTCTAGCCACGCCCGTTGAAGAAAACTTGAGATAGTTGGCCTTGCCCGAGCCTCGCCATTCGATAATGGTTTTATCATTGTTGCGAAAACGCTGGTAAATAGTTTCTTCGTCGTCAAGGCGGGCATTATTGTTTTTGTCTGCAAACAGCAAATACCCGTCGCTCCATTCACCCGCGCAGCGCTCGTCCGGGCACAGTGTTGCTACACCTCGCTGGCTTAGGGCAAGGCTTCGTGTTGTAGCAATCGCCTTGCGCAATGTTGATTGCGCATTGTCTGTCTGCGCAGATTCAATAAGGTGAGTGAGCGAGGGAACACCAATGCCTGTGAGTATACCGACGATAGCAACTACTACCATCAATTCGAGAAGATTAAAGCCGTCGCATTTTAAGCAGTGCAGCCGTTTGTTTTGTAGAAAAACACGGGGCTGAGGAATATAGAACGGAATAAGCATGGGCACCTCCTGTGCGCTTAAATAAATTATTATCTGTCGTCCTGACGCTTATCCCTATTCTAAGTCGATGCTTGCAAAAAACAACCGTTTGTCTGATCTCGCCAATACGGTACTGCCGGTATCTAGCTAGTCGTAGATAGTAGGAATTGGCGCACGCTTGTGCTGGGTGCTTAAAAATATTTCGACGATACGCTTTTCGATTTCCTCGCCTACCTCTTTGCCTTCAAGAAAATCATCGATATTGTCGTAGCTAAGCCCTAAAGCGTCTTCATCAGCAAGTTGGGGGTTTAGGTCTTCCAGGTCGGCAGTAGGTGCCTTGGTAATAATTTTTTGAGGCGCACCTAAATGGCTTGCTACTTGCCTAACCTGTCTTTTGTTTAGGCCGAATAGAGGGATCAGGTCCACCGCGCCATCTCCCCACTTGGTATAAAAGCCAGTGACATTTTCGGCAGAGTGATCGGTGCCAAGGACAAGCCCGCCAACGAGGCCGGCAATATGGTACTGGATAACCATACGGGTACGGGCTTTAACGTTGCCTTTGCTAAAATCTACGCGGTAGGCATCATCCGGTAGTAACCCTTCCGCTTCTAGAACGTCGGTGGTCGAACGGTGGATGGCGTCTGCGCCAGGCGCGACGTTTACTGAAATACTATGTGTAGGGTTGATAAAATCCAAGGATGCCTGGGCGTCGTCTTCGTCTTTTTGTTCCTGATACGGAAGTCGCACCGCGATAAGCTCGTAACACTCATCGCCTTCATTATTTAACTCGTCGATAGCAAGTTGCGCTAGTCTCCCCAAAGTGCAGGAGTCTATACCGCCACTTACTCCCAATATAAGCTTTCTAGCGCCCACGCTTTGCAGGTAACGCTTGATAAAGCCCAAACGTTTTTTTACTTCTTCAGCAGGGTCGATCTGCGGAAGGACTTTCATTTCCTGGATAATCGTTTTTGCGGTAGTAGCCATGTCTTTGCCAGTGTGTCTATTTGCGGACAATAAAAGTTGCCATTCGCCCCGTTATGGGGCTTCTTCTAAAAGAATAAAATCGTTCATCGCTTACGGTACAAAATCCGCCGCCGTAAATATGGTGAATGCCAGACTGTTGCAGCGCCAATGTGCCCAGTTGGTAAATATCGGCCAAAAATTTTTCTTCGTCAACATGTTTTGTAAACGCTGCCTCGATTAAGCTGCGGTTATTGCCAAGGTGACTTCCGGCATTAAGAAACTGCGTCCGGACTTCCGAGCCCACTTCGAATTGCTGGGGGCCTATTGCCGGGCCTAACCAAGCGTAGAGCTTTTTGGCAGTACAGCCTTTTTTGATCAGTGCTTCAACCGCGTGATTGATAATGCCGCCCGCGAGTCCGCGCCAGCCCGCATGAACTGCGGCGATATGCGTGCCATCGTGTGAGCAAAGTAATACGGGTAGGCAGTCAGCAGTGAGTACCGCGCAAATTTGTAAGGGGTCGGAACTAAAAATGGCGTCCGCTTCCTGAGCTTCTGGTACTGAGTTAAAGGCGACAACCTTGGCGCTATGGGTTTGCGTTAGCCAGCATTCTTCTAATTTGTCGGCGTCAGTAGAACATTCTGAAGCAATTTGCCGATACAGCGACGCTCGGTTGGCTTCCACATTTTTTTGGTTATCACCGACATGATCGGCCAGGTTGAATCCGCCATATTCTTTGTCTGTCGATTCGTTAGCATCAGCTAAAGTTGTGGCCGCAAAAATGTTGTCGGGCGCGGGCCACATTGGCCTAAGCCAACTAACTTTTTTATTTGTTTGGTGTTCTTTAAGCATCAAGTGTTTCTTTGTTGCTAGAGCAGTTAGGCCCTGGGCTTGTTGCGCTTGCTATAAAGCTCGTTGAAAACATGCTGTGCGATTTCCAATGCCTGTTCGGTATCCCCGTGCAAGCAAAGGGTTTTGCTTTCAATATTTAACTGATTGCCTTCGCTATCATATACCCATCCGCCTTTCAGGTGTGTTGCCTGCTCTACCGCTTGCGCTAAATCCAACACGGCTTTCAGGTCTGGGTGATTACGCGGCATAAGTGAGCCGTCAGGCATATATCGTCTATCGACAAAGCTTTCTGGCCAGGTTTCCATGTTGCAGCGTGCCGATTCGTGCAAAAAGATTGATCCTGCGAAACCCATTATGGCTACGTTGGGAAAGCTGCTGCGAATCTCGCTCGCGAGTTGAGCGGCAAAACTTCTATGGTTATTTAAATCATGATACAGGGCGCCGTGGGGCTTAACGTAGCGAAGTATGGTTTTTTCTTCTACACAAATGTTGGCGATAGTGTCAATTTGATTTAGAACTGCATCAATAATTTGCATGATGTTTTGTTCTTTAAAGTGAGAAGTTCGGCCAAAGTTTTCTTTGTCCACGTATGAAGGGTGCGCACCAATAATTAGCTGGTTATTCAGTGCTGCCCGGATGGTGGTGCGCATTGTCTTATTTGTACCGGCGTGGCCACCGCAGGCAATATTTGCGGCATGTATATAGGCCATAATGGCTTCGTCGTACTGGCCACCTTCGCCCAAATCTGCGTTTAACAAGAGATCAAAAAAAGCGTAGGGATTGCCAACAAACGACTGATACTGTTCTTCACTAAGGTTGTCTTTCATGATAATGCCGCAAGACGTTGGCTTTCGAACGCAAGTCGATTAAGTTCTTGATGCTTTTTAAACAACGCTTTCCTGGCAGTATTAGCGTCGCTTTTAATAAATCGAATTTTACTTTCTATAGGTAGCTGAGCAAGCTGCCAAAGGTCGGCCCGGAATATCGTAGCAACACGTGCATAACCGCCAGTGGTTTGGCAGTCTGCCATTAACGCTATACATTGGTTTGAACTCGTCATTTGAATGGTGCCCGGTAATACCGCGCTCGAGCGAAGGCTTGGAAGTGAGGGCTGGTTTTCGTCCTTTGCATTGCACGACAATCTAACGCCCATTCTATTGCGAGAGCGTTGTATGCACCAGCGCTCTCCCCAGAAGCGTTCTTCTAGCTCGTGATTTATTGTGTGGCTGTCTGGGCCGGGAATAGCACGAACATCGTGGCGAAGAGATTCAGGTCTTATGCCCTTGCCGATAAGCTGTGTTGCAATGGGCGCTTCTTCAGCTTGCGACAAAATATCGTCAGGCTTGATATATCGGCCCTGGTATCCCCCCCGCGCAATACTAATATCTGTGGATTGGCTGCCGAGAAAGTCATCGGCCAAAAAGCCGCCGTTTATAGCCAGGTAAGCTACGCCGGTTGCTTGCGTATTGTCTATGCGAATAGTATCTCCTGCTTTAAGTTTAAATGCCTGGTTTAGACGGTGGTTGATATTATTAACTCGCAACAAAAAGCCGTAGCCAACCAACGATACCAGGCAGTGCTTGTTGCATAACAATTCTACTATGCCGCAAGGGATTTCTAGACAGCTTGCGAGAGTGTCGTTTGCGACCAAAAGATTCGCGCGTTGAGCGCTCCAGCAATCTTGCGGGCCTGCCGAGCAAATGCCAATGTCGCGGTGGCCGGTTCTTTGCGTAGACTGCAAGCTACAGCCAACGCCTGCTTTAAGCACAGATAGAGCGGCGTTCATTAGTTTGTCTTAACTTCGGTTGGGATGAAACGGATTTCATCAGTGGGCGAAAAGCGGTTAGGGGGTTCCACGGTTGTGTCAAACAAAGGGGATTCGCTTTCGCAAACACGACCAATTATCTGCCATCCGCCGGGAGAGCTGTTGGGATAGATACCCGTTTGCGCGCCACCGATGGCAATCGAGCCAGCAGCCAGTGTTTTTCTTGGGTTGCTGTGTCGTTCCGCATGAAGCTCCTTTGGCAGGCCATGTAAGTAGGGAAAGCCGGCCTGGAAACCGATAAACAATACATGGTAAGTAGCTGTGCAATATTGCTCGACCAACGCTTCTGGGGTGATGGATTTACTTGCGGCAAGGGTGTCCAGATCAGGGCCCTCTTGCCCACCGAAAACGGCGCGGATATTAACGCGTTTGGGGTCGCGTTTGCTTTGTTCGTTATTGTCTTCTTCCTGCCAGTAGCGTTTAAGCGCCTTGGAAACTGCGTCGAAACTCAGATGCAGCGGATCGAACACAACGGTAAGATTGTTGTTGCCAAGAACAACCTCCAGAATTTTTCCCTTAAGGCTATGCTGGGATTCGATCAGCGCTTTGATTTGCCATAGTCTCCGCTGTATGTCGAGCACTTCGCCATTGGTGACATCCAGTATGGCTGCGGTCTCACCGTAGGCATACAATTTTCCGCGCATTTTGTTGCCGGTAGTGGGCAGGGTTTCAGGCATAATTCGCGCTTACGAGTAGTTGAAGTTGGTTTGCTGCGTCGAGTTTTATTTTAACGTCTTTATTTGTCTATGAATAATCAGGACGATCTTTACAAAGAAGCACTTACTGAGGTGCCGGACTTCGTGTTCGACGAGAATGTTGCGAGCGTATTTAGTGATATGATCAATCGCTCGGTGCCGGGCTATGCCACAATCACGGCGGTTTCCGGCGTGTTGGCGGCGCGTTTTACGCAGCCTAATACCAACCTCTATGATTTAGGCTGTTCTTTGGGTGCGACCAGTTTTGCGATTGCAAGCAGTGCTGCAAATGGCTGCGAATGTATCGCGGTCGACAATTCACCGGCAATGATAGATCGACTGACCGAATTACTAGCCGCACGGGACAGTAATTTGCCAGTCATGAACGCGACGATCAGGCCGTTGCTAGAGGATGTTGAAAGTGTCGCCATCACCAATGCATCATTGGTCACCATGAATTTCACTCTGCAATTTTTGCAAAAGAGTCATCGATTGGCCATGCTGGAGAAAATCTACCAGGGATTAAACCCTGATGGGGTTTTAGTGTTGTCTGAGAAAATAAAATTGGCAGACGACAGGGTCGATCATTTGTTTATCGATCTTCATCATGATTTTAAAAGGAATAATGGCTATAGCGATTTAGAGATTAGCCAAAAACGAGATTCAATTGAAAACGTGCTCATCCCGGAAACGATAGAAGCCCATAAGCAGCGATTAAAAGCAGCGGGGTTTTCAAGAATAGAAGTATGGTTTCAATGCTTTAATTTTATTTCGCTGGTGGCGTTTAAGTAGCATAGATATTTTTTGGTATGTCTTTGGAATTATTTGATTACCAACCGCTTATCGGTTTGCTTGACGAGCTAGGCAAAGAGCAACCAGGAGCAAAAAAAATTGCGGAGCAGTTGCCGTCACTTTTAGAAACTGGCTTATGCAAAAAACGCTATGGCGATTTGGCGAGATGGCAGCATGCACTTTCCGACCTACCCGATATTCCTGTTGGTGATATTCACCTGAATGATAGTTGTGTGCGGCTAACGGCAAGCAATCAGCCCAGCGTGAAAGAGCTGGCGGGTTTAAACAGCTCACTGGAAGCACTCATTCCCTGGCGTAAAGGCCCGTTTAACTTTTTTGGTACGTTAATCGATACTGAGTGGCGCTCAGATTTAAAGTGGGATCGGGTAAAGCAGCGTGTTGGCACACTGAAGGGTAAGAATGTGCTCGACGTTGGTTGTGGTAGCGGTTATCACTGCTGGCGAATGGCCGGTGAAGAAGCAGCTTTGGCGATAGGCATTGATCCTACTCCATTGTTTGTCTGTCAGTATTGGGCGGTTCAAAAATATGCCCAGCGGCACGATGTCTGGGTGGTTCCCGCAAGAATGGAGCTGCTCCCGCGCAACACAAAGTTTTTTGATACGGTGTTTTCGATGGGGGTTTTGTATCATCGCCGTTCCCCCTTTGATCACCTGTTAGAGCTAAAGGAGGCACTTGTCGAGGGTGGACAGTTGGTGCTCGAAACGCTTGTTATCGATGGCAGCGAAGGTGAAGTGTTAGTGCCCAAAGGGCGTTATAGCAAAATGGGGAATGTCTGGTTTTTGCCTTCGGTGCCAGAGCTTTGTAACTGGCTACGAAAGCTCAAATTTAATAATGTCGATGTTGTTGATGTTTCGGTTACCAACGGTGACGAGCAACGGGCTACAGAGTGGATGAGGTTTCAATCTTTAAGTGATTTTCTTGATCCAGAGGATCCAGCAAAAACGGTTGAGGGGTATCCCGCCCCGCGCAGAGCAATAGTTGTTGCAAATACTTAGGGATCTTTTGTGCCCTGCCGCTTGCTGGGCGTATATCGCTTTGGGACTATTTTCTAAGTAGTTCTTCGACCATTTCTGTGGTTTCCTGCTCGAGCTCCATGCCTCGCTCCAGCATTTTAGGGTTGCCAAACCGAGGCATGTTAGGGTCGTACAATTCAGCGAGCTGTAAAACCACATTGCGATCGCGATGGAAGAACAAGTCAGCTACGTCCTTCGCTTTTTCTTTGGTAAATCCCAGCTGCTCTAAAGAAATTCGAGAGGCCCTAATAGCGCTGTCGAAGGTTTCGCGAACGATGTTTTGCGCGCCGGCTTTATAAAGCTCGTAACAATGTGCTCTATCGTATCCGCGGGCGACAATTTGAAGCTCCGGATTTGCTTTCCTGGCGTGAGCGACCAGATCCAATGCTCGATCTTTGTCATCGATTGCCACCACCAGTAGTTTAGCGTTATCGATGCCTGCAGAAGCGAGTATTTCTGGTCGGGTAGCGTCACCAAAATAAGTTTTAAAGCCCGCTTTTGCGAACCCCTCAATCGCTTCGGCGTCTAAATCGATTACCGTTGGTTTTTGTCCGCTCGCTACTAATAGTCGATTGACAATCTGTCCAAAGCGTCCATTGCCAGCAATGATAATACAGCCATTTTCATCAATAACGTCATCTTTCTGCGTTATTTCACCTGTGTACCGTGGAACTATTAGACGATCGAATACGATAAATAATAAAGGTGTTAGCATCATTGAAAGCGCAATCACCAGAAGAAGCTGGTCAGCGAGAGGTTTTGGCAGAATACCGTTTTGCAACGTAAACGATATAAGGACAAAGCCGAACTCGCCAGCCTGTGCTAGCGCAAGCGCAAACAACCAGCGGTCATTTCCCTTTAATTTAAATAGCCAGCCGAGACAGTAAAGTACTAGCGCTTTAATCAGGATTACCCCGACGGTAAGTGCCAGGATAAAACTGAATTGCCCAAATAAAAGTGCCATGTCCATGCGCGCGCCGACGGTAATAAAAAACAAGCCGAGTAGTAGCCCTTTAAAGGGTTCGATATTGCTTTCGAGCTCATGACGATATTCGCTATTGGCAAGGACGACACCGGCAAGAAATGTTCCTAGCGCTGGCGATAGCCCAATCGCGCTCATTAGTACTGCGATACCGACGACAATGAGTAGAGCAGTTGCCGTAAACATCTCGCGCAATCGCGTTTTAGCAATCCAGCGAAGCAGGGGTCTTAATAGAAATTGGCCACCGATAACGATGAAAGCGATTGCGCCCAGGGTGCTAAGGCTACGCATCCAGCCATGAAGCTCTGCAAAAAAGTGTTCGTCGTGAGCCTCTGCATGTACGCTGTTAACCAGCTCGGGTAGCGCGAGCAAGGGCATCAGCGCGAGCATTGGAATCACCGCGATGTCCTGAAACAATAAAACTGAAAAGCTCGATTGTCCGCCCTGACTGGGCATTAATCCTTTTTCACCTAACGTTTGTAGAACGATAGCGGTAGAAGAGAGCGAAAGAATAAGGCCGACCGCTAGCGCAACCGTCCAGGGTAGATTAAAAAAAGCGGTCACCACAAAGATAACAAGTGAGCTAATCCCCACTTGTAAACCGCCCAGACCGAGGAGCTTATGTCTTAGTGACCAGAGGTGCCTGGGTTCTAGCTCCAGCCCAACGAGAAATAGCATCATTACTACGCCAAACTCTGCGACGTGTTGAATAGACTCGGTTTCGGATCCGACCAGCCCCATGATTGGTCCGATGGCGATACCCGCGATAAGATAGCCGAGCACCGAGCCAAGGCCTAACTGTTTTGATAAGGGCACGGCAATAACCGCTGCGGTTAGGTAGACAAAGGCGCTGAACAGGATTTCAGTCATAGGGGGTCTCTATTCTATGTACATGCTACGAGCAGCAATTATATTTGTTTTTATAAAATTAAAAACGCGTACGTGCGCATTGATTTTTTGTGTAAATCGAAAATGTATTCGGGATCAATCAGGTGGTTTTACATTGTGACAGGATAACCTGAATATTTGTCGACGCGGCTTACAATAAACTTGCTTATCCAGCAAAGCTGAATATTTCATCTAGCTCTGCTCTGGACATTCTTAGCTTATTTACTCTTGCTGCTTTGTCTTCGTAGCCAAAAGATAAGCCGACCATAATGGCGTTGCCTTCCGGAATAAAAACGACTTCTTTCACCGGTTCTGGGTAACTCGCAAGCGCACCCTGGGGAATACAGGCGATGCCGTTTTCTGCAAACAGCAGCATAATCGATTGTATAAAGATGCCGAGGTCGATGGTGTTGGCGCGATGCATGGTTTCCGGCATTGAAATAAACGCCGCGTGAGGTGCCCCAAAAAACTGCCAGTTTTCCTGGGCGAGTGCTTTGCGTGTTTCGGTGTCTTCGCGCGCTACCCCCATCCAGCCATAGTAAGTGTATCCGCAGTCGCGTTGTCGATCCTTGTATATCCCCTTCAGCCCAGAGCCGCCAGGAGGATAAACCGGGTGTGGAGGTGTTCCCTCTTTGATCATTTTAAAAATATTCTCTTCTACTTTGCGGCGAGACTCACCAGAAACCACGGCTATATGCTATGGCTGAGTATTTCCGTTAGATGGCGATAGCCTTGCAGTGTTTATAATATCCCGTATGGTTTCTTCAGGTACATCTTTATCGAGATATTGGCGAACGGAGTAGCGTTGCTGGATGAGTTGCGCGACAGGTTTAGAGCTCATAATTTATTTTGTAATTAACTGGGCGTTTGAAGTCGGTAGTCCAAGCGGCGTTTGGGTTAAGCGCTTGTGGCGTTTGGACTGAG